>NZ_JNCK01000001.1:0-2400000 GCF_000731955.1 Halomonas zincidurans B6
GGGACACCCCGGGGGCTTTTTTTTGTGGGTGCGCGAGAAAGCTGGGGCGCGCGTGAGTCCCGGACAGCCTGTGTTCGGGGGTAAGCGCCAATAAATCAGCACCTACACCCCCATCCCCATATTTAACACACTGATTCCCTCATCAACCGCAGGAGGGAATCAGCATGACCCACGAACGCGAACAACTTTGGCAACAGCACATCACGCAGTGGCAGGCATCCGGACTGTCTGGAATGGCCTACTGCAAGCAACAGTCACTGACCTACTGTCGGTTTGTCTATTGGCGCAAGAAGCTGACCCATGGGGTGCCGGATGATGCCGCACCTTCGGGATTTGCCCGGGTAGCCCCGGTCTCCGGATCGGAGGCCACGGACGGCCTGACCGTCTCGTTGCCTGGCGGCGTATCGGTGACCGGCCTGCACGCTGGCAACATCGAGTTGCTGGGCGCGGTTCTGAGGCAGTTGTGATGCGAAACCGGTATCTGCGTCCCTCGTGGGACTTGCCGGAGATTTACCTGTATCGCACCCCGGTCGACTTCCGCAAGCAGGCCAACGGCCTGGCCCTGATCGTTGAACAGGAGCTGGGGCACAGCCCGTTCTCCGGCGCCTTCTATGCCTTCACTAACCGGCAGCGGAACAAGATCAAGTGTCTGATGTGGGAAGACAATGGCTTTGTGCTGTATTACAAGGCCCTGGCCGAGGAGCGATTCAAGTGGCCTGGCCCGTCGGATGACCTGATGCCGCTGACTGGCGAGCAGATCAACTGGTTGCTGGACGGGTATGACATTACCCTGTTGCGAGGGCACAAAACCCTGCATTACGAGAGCGTGGGATAGCACTTTTTACGTGCTACAGATCGTTGTTTTTGCTATAATTCCGTTATGAAAACAACGCCTGATAACGCCTCTTCAACTCCTGATTTCAGCAGCCTCTCTGCCGCTGAAATGGCGACTGTTATCAGTGATCTTCAGCAGCGACTCGCCTCGAAAGAAGAAGCCTTTCTGAACCAGCAGGCCAGGCTGAAATCTCAGGCATCAGCACTGGAGCAGCGCGATCAGGCCATCCAGAGCCGGGACGCCCGCATCGAGATCCTTGAAGAGCTACTGCGACATAAAAAGATCCAGCAATTCGCGGCCAGTAGTGAAAAGCAGCCCCATCAGATCATGCTGTTTGATGAAGCCGAGCTGGAAGTTGAGATTGATGAACTCCGCGATGACCTGGCCGACGAGGCCGAGGAAGAAGCGCCCCGCCGGTCACGAAAGCGCCGCCAACGCGGCTTCTGTGACAAACTGCTGCGTGAGCGTATTGAGCTGACCCTCAGTGACGAAGAGAAAGCCGGTGCCAGCAAGGCCTTCTTCACCAAAGTGAAGGAAGAGCTGGAATTCATCCCGGCCCAGTTGAAAGTGCTGGAGTACTGGCAGGAAAAGGCGGTGTTCGAGCAGGAGGGTGAGGAACGCATGGTGGCGGCAGCCCGTCCGGCTCACCCGCTGGGCAAGTGCATCGCCACCCCCTCGTTGCTGGCCTACCTCATCACCTCCAAGTACGCCGACGGGCTACCGTTATACCGACAGGAGCAGATGCTCAAACGCCTGGGCCACGAAGTCAGCCGAACCAGCATGGCCCACTGGATCATCCGACTGGACAACGTGTTCCAGCCGCTGATCAACCTGATGCGGGAAACCCAGAACAGCAGCGATTACCTGCAGGCGGATGAAACCCGGATCCAGGTACTCAAGGAAGACGGCAAGACAGCCCAATCCGACAAATGGATGTGGGTCACCCGGGGTGGTCCACCGGGAAAACCCTCGGTTCTGTTCGAGTATGACCCCTCACGAGGTGGCAAGGTACCGGTGCGCCTGCTGGATGACTTCCAGGGCATTCTGCAAGCCGATGGCTACTCCGGCTATGGCAAGGTGTGCCGTGACAATAATCTGAGCCGAATCGGATGTTGGGATCATGCCCGACGCAAGTTCGTGGAAGCGTCCCGAGCCGCGCCGGCCAAGGGCAAGAAAGGCCAGCCGTCAAAAGCCGATGTGGCCCTGAGCCATATCCGCAAGCTGTACGCGGTTGAAAAAGCGGCGCAGGCGCTGAGTGATGCCGAGCGTTACCGGGTGCGCCAGGAAAAAAGCCTGCCGCTACTGAACGCCTTCAAGGCCTGGTTGGAGAAAAATGCCCCCAAGGTGATGAAAGGCATGCTCACCCGCAAGGCCATTGATTATACCCTCAACCAGTGGGACACCCTGGTTGGCTACTGCGAGCGCGGCGACTTGCAGATCAGCAACGTGCTGGCAGAAAACGCCATCCGACCATTTGCGGTCGGAAGGAAGGCCTGGCTGTTCGCCGATACCCCGCAAGGGGCTAAAGCGAGTGCCACCTGTTACTCGCTGATCGAAACCGCCAAGGCCAACGGCCTGGAGCCATCCGCTTATATTCACCATGTGCTAACGCACATAGCCGATGCGGTTACCCTCGAACAACTCGAAACACTCTTGCCCTGGAACGCGACGCTGCCCGCTTCAAAAAAAGTGGCTCAATACGGTTAGGGCAAGTGGGTCGGTTTAACGGCGCTTACCTTTTTTGTGCGTAAAAGCCGGCCTAACAAGCAGTTGGCGTTCATCGCTGCGCACTGTATGGTATTGGTTCTATTGGTACCGTTACGTTCTCAGGAGGAGACGATGCAAAAGAATCTGCTGCGTAAGTTGGGTCTGGCGATGATGCTGGCATTGATGCTGGGTGGCGTGGCTGCCTGTGATGACCAGGGACCCGCCGAGGAAGCTGGCGAGAGCATCGACGAAGCGGCTGAAAACGCCGGTGATAGCGTCGAGGAAATGGGTGAAGACGTGCAGGATGCTGCCGAAGACGCCCAGAATAATTAAGCGCTCCAGCGCAGTAATGCCAGTCAGTTAAACTTATAACCCAACAGCTGATGATGAGATCGTCCCGTGTCAGGTACACCGATACGGGACGGTCCATGCACTTCAGCAATGCCATCGCCAAGGCGACACCTGACGATTTCTCAGCATCTCCGAGTCCTCTCGCCCGACCTGATCGACACCTGTCTCGAGCAAGCCTGCGTGGCCACACTGCGCAAGCGTCGCCTGCCGCAGCGCAGGCACCTGCAGCGGGAAGGCGCTCAAGCGGTGGTAGAGATCCTTGCGAAAGCGTCCCGCCGCGACCTCGGTGGCCAGATCGCGGTTGGTCACGGCGGCGATGCCGCACCGGGTCATCTGGGACGCATCGACCGCGAGCTGCTGAAGACGTTGCTGCCGAAGAGCGAGCCGCTGTGCTATCTGGTCGGCCTGCAAGGTTTCATGCGCTGTGTCGACACCGAGCTCGAAGCGCTCGAGGTGCCTGCCGAGCGGCGGCGCTTCGAGCATTTCGGGTCGACGCGGCCGCTGCACGCCTGAGCGGGACAGGCAATGCATGGGGTTTATCGATAACTATAGGGAAAAGCAATCGCCCCAGATGTTGATTAGAGCCCTAACGGACGCCATTACCGGGACAGCGTTATTTTCGAGTCATCGCCAAGGCAAGGAGAAACCATGGCCTACGAGAATCTGCTGTCCCCGTTCGAGCTGGGCCGCCTGACGCTGTCCAACCGCGTCATCATGGCGCCGCTGACCCGTGCTCGCACGCCCGACAGCGTCCCCGGCGAGCTACAGGCCCGGTATTACGCGCAGCGCGCCGGCGCGGGCCTGGTGATCAGCGAGGCGACCAACATCTCACCCACCGCGCGCGGCTACGTGTATACCCCGGGTATCTACACCGACGCCCAAGAAGAAGGCTGGCGCAAGGTGGTCAAGGCGGTCCACGATGCCGGCGGGCGCATGGCGCTGCAGCTGTGGCATGTGGGGCGCGTCTCGCACGAGATCGTCCAGCCCAACGGGTTGCAGCCGGTCGCACCCAGCGCGATCCGCGGCGAGGGCGCGCAGTGCTTCGCCGAATTCGCCGACGGCACGGCGGGGCGTCACCCGGCGAGTACCCCGCGGGCGCTCGAGCTCAAGGAGATTCCGACACTTATCGAGGACTATCGCCAGGCCGCCAGGCGGGCCAAACGGGCCGCCTTCGACATGCTCGAGGTCCACGCCGCCAACGCCTATCTGCTTCAGCAGTTCCTGGCCAGCGGCGCCAACAAGCGCACCGACCGCTATGGTGGCAGTGTGGTCAATCGCGCGCGGTTGCTGCTCGAGGTGGTCGATGCAGTCAGCGCGGAGATCGGTGCCGATCGCGTCGGCGTGCGATTGTCGCCGTTCATCGAGATCTTCGGCCTCAGCGACGACGAACCCGAGGCGATGATGCGCTACCTGGCCGAGCAGCTGTCGCTGCGCAAGATCGGCTACTTGCACATCAACGAGCCCGACTGGACCGGCGAGGGCGTGCAGTTGACCGACGACTTTCGCCGCGACCTGCGCGACCGCTTTCGTGGTCCGCTGTTGTATTGCGGTCACTACACCGCCGCGCGCGGCGAGGTGCTGATCGCGAAGGGGCTCGCCGACGCGGTGGTCTACGGTCGGCCCTACATCGCCAACCCCGATCTGGTCGAGCGCTTTCGTCGTCAGGCGCCGCTCAACGAGCCGGATCCGGACACTTTCTACGGCGGCGGCGCGCAAGGCTATACCGACTATCCGACGCTCGACTGACACGCTGGGCTGTCCACTGGCCTGGCTTGCCGCTATCCTGTGAGTCACGAGCCGCCCGGGCGGCGGCCTAAGCTCATTGGTTAGGAGGACTCATATGCAGATCAGGACGTTGCTGGCCGGCTCCGCGATGCTTGCGCTACTCGGCGGATGCGCCGCCGGTACCCAGCAGGACGTAGGCACCCAGGAGCCGATGACGGGGCCGCAGACGGCGACCTACGAAGGCACTCTGCCGTGTCGCAGTTGCGCAGGCATCGATCTCACCGTGACTCTCGAGGGCACCGAGCAGTCTCCCGACGAAGCGCGCGATTTCACCCTCGAGGCCAGCTACCGCGAGCATCCGCAGAATCCCCCGAACGAGCGTTACGAGGGGCAGTGGAATGTGCTCAGCGGCACCGCCAATGACCCCGAAGCGACGGTCTACGAACTGACCCCCGATGGCGAAGGCCAGGTCTACTACTTCCTCAAGCTCGACAGCGACACGCTCGAGCTGGTCGACCCGCAACGCCGCCGCTTCGAAAACGGCGAGACGCTGCGCCTCAACCGCCAGCAGTCAACAGCAACCTAGTAGCCAATAGCGCCCAGTAATCAATAGCGCAGTAGCAATGCGAGAAGGACGGGGGCGGCCATTGGTCGCCCCTGTTCGTTGTCCGCCGCTCGTTATCAGCCTCGCACTATCCGACAGGAAGCCCATGGCGAAAGCGAAGAGCGCCTTTGTATGCACCGAATGCGGTGCCGAATACAGCAAGTGGCAGGGCCAGTGCACCAGTTGCCGTGAGTGGAACACCCTGAGCGAGGTGCGCCGGGCCGCACCGCGCCCGGGGAGCGGCAGCGGCCCGGCGACGGCGCGCGCCGGCTATGCCGGCAGCCTGTCGCGGGAAGTCACCGACCTGGCCAGCGTCGATCTCGCCGAAGTGCCGCGTTTTTCGTCGACCTTCGGCGAATTCGATCGGGTGCTGGGTGGCGGGCTGGTGCCGGGTTCGGCGGTGCTGCTGGGCGGCAACCCCGGCGCCGGTAAGTCGACCCTGCTGCTGCAGACCGCCTGCAAGCTCGCCCAGCAGCGCCGCGTGCTGTACATCACCGGCGAGGAATCGCTGTCGCAGGTGGCGATGCGCGCCCACCGCCTGCAACTGCCCGCCCAGGGGCTCAAGATGCTCGCCGAGACCAGCATCGAGACGATCCTCGGCGTCGCCGAGCGCGAGCGCCCCGCGGTGCTGATCATCGACTCCATTCAGACCATGCATCTCGAGGATATCGGCTCGGCGCCGGGCGGGGTGGCTCAGGTGCGCGAGTCGGCGGCGGCGTTGACGCGTTTCGCCAAGCAGTCGAACACCGTGCTGATGCTGGTCGGTCACGTGACCAAGGACGGCACCCTGGCCGGCCCCAAGGTGCTCGAGCATATGATCGACGCCTCGCTGCTGCTCGAGGGCGGCGCCGATTCGCGCTTTCGCACCCTGCGCGGTCAGAAGAACCGCTTCGGCGCGGTCAACGAACTGGGTGTGTTCGCGATGCTCGAGCAGGGCCTGAAGGAGGTCAAGAATCCCAGTGCGATCTTCCTGTCGCGTGGAGAGGAGCAGGCCCCGGGCAGCCTGGTGATGGTGGTCTGGGAGGGCACCCGGCCGATCCTCGTCGAGGTGCAGGCGCTGCTCGACGATTCGGCGCTGGGCAATCCACGGCGCGTCGCCGTAGGCCTCGACGGCAACCGCCTGGCGATGCTGCTGGCGGTACTGCACAAGCACGGCGGGCTGTTCACCGGCGACCAGGACGTCTTTCTCAACGTGGTCGGCGGGGTCAAGGTGCTCGAGACCAGCGCCGACCTGGCGGTGCTGCTGGCGGTGGTGTCGAGCCTGCAGAATCGCTCGCTGCCCCGCGAGCTGGTGGTGTTCGGCGAGGTCGGCCTGTCGGGTGAGATCCGCCCGGTGCCCAGCGGCCAGGAGCGCATCGTCGAGGCCGCCAAACACGGTTTCACCCGCGCCATCGTGCCGCGCGGCAACGCCCCCAAACGGGCCCCCGAGGGCATGACGGTGATCGCCGTCGACAAGCTCGCCGAGGCCATCGAGGCGCTGTGAGCGGCGCCCGATGGCTATGCTTTGAGTCAGTAAGCCCGCTTTGACGGGAGATTAACGCACGCAAGGAGATGACCCATGAGCGCCATTCGCCTGACCCAGTACAGTCATGGCGCCGGCTGTGGCTGCAAGATCGCCCCCGACGTCCTCGACGGCATTCTCGCCAAGGCCGGGCCGGGGGCCAGCAACACCCGGCTGATCGTCGGCAACCAGGGACGCGAAGACGCGGCGGTCTATGATCTCGGCGACGGCCGCGGAATGATCGCCACCACCGATTTCTTCACGCCGATCGTCGACGATCCGTTCGATTTCGGGCGCATCGCCGCGATCAACGCCATCAGCGACGTCTACGCCATGGGTGGCAAGCCGGTGCTGGCGCTGGGCATTCTCGGCTGGCCGCTCGACAAGCTAGCCGCCGACATCGCCGGCGACGTGGTCGCCGGCGCCCAGGCGGTGTGTCGCGAGCTGGGCTTGGCGCTGGCCGGCGGCCACTCGATCGACGCCCCCGAGCCGATCTTCGGCCTGGCGGTCAACGGGCTGGTCGATCTCGACGCGCTCAAGCTCAACAAGGGCGCCGAGCCCGGCGATCTGCTGTATCTGACCAAGCCGCTCGGCGTCGGCCTGCTGACCACCGCCGAGAAGCGCGGCCTGCTCAAGGAGGGCCACCACGGGCTGGCCCGCGAGACCATGCTCAAGCCCAACGACATTGGCGTCGAGATGGCGCGCATCTCCGGCGTGCACGCGATGACCGATGTCACCGGCTTCGGTCTGGCCGGGCACATGAGCGAGATGTGCGAGGCCAGCGGGGTGGCCGCGCGCGTCGACTTTCGGCGCCTGCCGCGGCTTGCCGAGGCCGAGGCCTATCGTCGCCAGGGCGCGGTGCCCGGTGGCACCGAGCGCAATCGCAATGCGCTGGGCAAGCGCCTGCCCGAGATGGATGCCGCCCATTGGCAGTGGCTGTGCGATCCACAGACCTCGGGTGGCCTGTTGCTGGCGGTGCATCCGGCCTACGCCGATGACGTCGAACGTGTCGGCCGCCAATTCGGGTTGCGCCTCGAGTCGTTCGGCGAATTCACCAAGGCCGGCGGCGAGACGTTGATCGAGGTCCGGCGATGAGTCAGGAGACGCTCGAGCCCGATCTCGAGTGGCTGCGCGCCGGGCGCACGCTGATCGACGTGCGGGCGCCGGTGGAGTTCGCTCGGGGCGCGCTGCCGGGAGCGGTCAACCTGCCGCTGATGGACGACGAGGAGCGTCATCGCGTCGGCATTCACTACAAGCAGGCCGGTCAGGGCGCGGCGATCGAACTCGGCGAGCGGCTGGTCGGCGGCGCGCTCAAGCGGCGGCGCGTCGAGGCCTGGCGGGGGTGTCTCGCCGCGCACCCCGACGCGCTGGTCTACTGCTTTCGCGGCGGACTGCGCTCGCAGATCGCCCAGCAGTGGCTCGCCGAGGCCGGCATCGAACGGCCGCGCATTCAGGGTGGCTGGAAGGCCATGCGCCAGGCGCTGTGCCGGCGCATCGACGCCGCCGCCGAGCGCCCCATGCTGGTGGTCGGCGGGCTGACCGGCTGCGCCAAGACCGAGCTCGTCCAGCGCGCTGGCGGGCCGGACCTGGAAGCCTGCGCGCGTCACAAGGGCTCGGCATTCGGTCGCCACCCGCTGCCGGCGCCGGCGCAGATCGACTTCGAGCACGCCCTCGGCCGCGAGCTGCTGTCGGTCGCGGCGCCCTATGTCGTCGAGGACGAATCGCGGCACATCGGCAGCGTCAACATTCCGCTGAGCTTCTGGCGGGGCATGCAGCGCGCGCCGCGCATTCGTGTGGAGATGCCGCTGGACTGGCGGCTGGCGCGCATCCACAAGGACTACATCGAGGATCTGTGGGCGATCTATGCCGGCCAGTACGGCGAATGGCTGGGCTGGGCGTTGATGCGCAAGCAACTCAGCGGCGCCCTGGCGCGGCTCAGAAAGCGCCTGGGCGGCGCACGCCTGCAACGCTTGCAACGCTTGCAAGGGCTGGCCTTCGCCGAGCATGCGCGGGGCAATCCCCAGGCGCACGAGGCGTGGCTGGCGCCGCTGCTGACCGAATATTACGACCCGCTGTATCGTCACCAGCTCGACAAGCATCAGCAGGCCTTCCTGCACGTCGGCGACTGGGACAGCTGCCTGGCGTTCGCCCGCGATTGGCAAGCCTCGCGGGCCGGCTAGCGCGCGGCGTTGGCCATCCAGCGCATCATCACCCGGTCGAGCAGCGCCGCGAGGCGATCGAAGCGCCGCGGATCGTCGAGCATCGTCGTCGCGTCCTGCATGTAGGGGCCGCTGCCGACGAGCGATTCGGGGCGTTCGGCGAGCAGCGCGGCGACACTCTCGCGGGTCGCCTCCAGATGGCACTGCAGGCCGATCACCCGCCCGGCGTCCCAGGCAAAGCCCTGGACCGGACTCGCCGCGCTGGCACCCAGCGGCAGCGCATCCTCCGGCAGGCCGAAGATGTCGCGATGCCAGTGGAAGGCCTCGAACGTCTCGGGCAGGTCGAAGGGACTCTGCGGCGCCAGGCTGACCGCATGCCAGCCGGTTTCGGCATAGGTGCCCCGCGAGACGATGGCGCTCAGCTGCGTGGCGATCAATTGCGCGCCGAGGCCGACGCCGAGTACCGGCTTGGCGCTCTTCAGGGCGCGCAGCAGCAGTTTGCGCTCGCGCTTGAGCCAGGGGTAATCGTCGCTGGCATCGTGCGCCTGCGGGCCGTCGAGCACGATCAGCGCATCGCAGTCCTCGAGGCGTGGCGGCATCTCGCCCGCATAGAGATGGCTGGTATTGTGACTGTGGCCCATGCCGTCCAGCCAGTCGGCGAAGCGGGCAGGGCCGTAGTGGGCAGCGTGCTGGAGAAAGTAGATGTGCATGGTGAACCCGTGGTGAATACGCATGATAAACGCTTTCGGCCCCGCTCGATGGCCGGTAGCGACGGAGGCGGCCGATGACGCGCAGCGAGCGGCTCGAACAGATCTACACCATCGTCGCGCAGATCCCCGCCGGCCGGGTGACCACCTATGGCCGGGTGGCGAAGATGACCGATGGCGCCACCGCGCGCATGGTCGGCAGCGCGATGCGCCAGCTGCCCGCCGGTCACGGCTTGCCCTGGCATCGGGTGATCAACGCCTCGCGACGCGTTACCGAGCATGGCGGGGCGATCGACCAGCGCGAGAAGCTGCGCGCCGAGGGCGTCGCCTTCGATGCCAAGGGGCGGGTCAACGCCGAGTTGCTCTGGCCGTGACGGTCATCGTTCGACAAGCGACTTTCCAATAAGAGCCATTTCAGCAAGCGTCATTTCAGCAAGAAATAGGGCAGACGATTATGCAACAGACCTCACCAGGCGGTTTCAAGGCCCGCTTGCGCCAACTCGGCCGTCGGCAGCAGGCGGCGTTCATGGCAGCGCTGTGCGAACGGCTGACGCCCAACTACGGGCTCTATGCGCAGATGACCGGCCAGGGCGATCCGCATGGGCTGCGGGTGGTCCTCGACCTGGCCTGGGAGGCGCTGACGGTGCGCGATGCGCGCATCGATTTCGCCCGCCAGGCCGAGAAGCTCGCCGAACTCGAGCCGCCCGGGGACGACGACAGTTTCGGCGCGCGCCGTGCGGTGGAGGCGGTCGCCGCGTTGACGACGCTGCTCGATGCGCTGCAGGGCGAGCTGCCCGAGGCGCCACTTGAGGTTAGCCGACTCTCGACGAGCGGCGTGCAGGCGTATGTCGAGATGAGCGAGGGCGCGGAAGGCGATGATCCCGACCAGGCCATGGCGCGGCTGCGCAGCCATCCGCTGATGGATGACGAGCGCGACTTCCAGGAGACCGTGCTCGAGGCCGCCGAGGGCAAGCTCGATCGCGAGGCGCTCAAGGCGCTACGCCGGCTGGGGCGCAACGACGGCGTCAGCAATCTGGGCCTCAATGCTGATGAATAGACTTCATAGGCGATGAAATGTATCCCGAAAGAGCGGATTTATGTCGCGAACGCAGGAATAAATCAGCCTTTTCTACAGGCGCATCTCGATCCCATGCTCGGCCAGATAACGCTTGGCATCGGGAATGGTGTAATCGCCGAAGTGGAAGATGCTCGCCGCGAGCACTGCATCGGCGCCGCCCCTGGTCACCCCCTCGACCAGATGATCGAGATTGCCGACTCCGCCGGAGGCGATCACCGGCACCGCCACCGCCTCGGCGATCGCGCGGGTCACTTCCAGGTCGAAGCCGGACTTGGTGCCGTCGCGGTCCATGCTGGTCAGCAGCAGCTCGCCGGCCCCGTAATTGACCATCTTGCGCGCCCAGTCGATGGCGTCCAGCCCGGTGGGCTTGCGTCCACCGTGGGTGAAGATCTCCCAGCGCGGCGGTTCGCCCGCGGCGCTGACGCGCTTGGCGTCGATCGCCACCACGATGCACTGGCTGCCGAAGCGCTCGGCGGCCTCGCGCACGAAGTCCGGATCGCTCACCGCGGCGGTGTTGATCGAGACCTTGTCGGCGCCGGCGTTGAGCATGGTGCGGATATCCTCGCAGCGGCGGATGCCGCCGCCCACGGTCAGCGGAATGAATACCTCGCCGGCGATGCGCTCGACCATCTCCACGGTGGTGTCGCGATCCTGGTGACTGGCGGTGATATCGAGGAAGGTGATCTCGTCGGCGCCCTGCTGGTTGTAGCGCTTGGCGATCTCCACCGGGTCGCCGGCGTCGCGGATGCCCACGAAGTTGACGCCCTTGACCACTCGACCGGCATCGACGTCGAGACAGGGGATGATGCGCTTGGCCAGACCCATGTGTCAGTTCCCCCCGCGGGTGGCGTGATTTTCGAGCCGGTCGTCGAGTTCGTCACATAGCCGCTGCGCCGTGGCGACGTCGAGGCTGCCCTCATAGATTGCCCGGCCGGTGATCGCGCCGAGAATGCCCTGGTCGGCGACCCCGGCGAGTGCGCGTATGTCGTCGAGGTTGGTGACCCCGCCGGAGGCGATCACGGGTAGCCCGCCGTCGCGGGCCAGCTCGATGGTGGCGTCGAGATTGACGCCCTGCATCATGCCGTCGCGGGCGATATCGGTGTAGACGATCGATGCCACGCCGTCATCTCGAAAGCGCTTGGCCAGCTCGGTGGCCTTGAGCGTCGAGACCTCGGCCCAGCCGTCGGTGGCGACAAAGCCGTCGCGGGCATCGAGGCCGACGATCACCCGGCCCGGGAACAGCCGGCACATCGCGGCGACGAACTCGGGCTGCTTGACCGCCTGGGTGCCGATGATCACGTAGCCGACCCCGGCCTCGAGATAGTGCTCGATGGTCTGTGCATTGCGAATGCCGCCGCCGATCTGGATCGGCAGCTCGGGGTAGGCGCGGGCGATCGCGGTGACCGCCTCGCCATTGACCGGCTTGCCCTCGAAGGCGCCATTGAGATCGACCAGATGCAGGCGCCGGGCGCCGGCGTCGACCCAGCGCGCGGCCATCGCCACGGGATCGTCGCCGTAGCTGGTGGCGTCCTCCATGCGGCCCTGCTTGAGGCGGACGCAGTGGCCGTCCTTGAGATCGATGGCGGGAATCACCAGCATGTCGTGTCCTCGTGAGCGACCGCCGCGGCGGCGCTGTTGCTAGATTGGTTCGGCGCGCAGTCAACCGGGCGCGGCTCGGGGCGCCCAGTTGACCGGGCGCCGGGCGCAGCATTGGGCGCCTTTAAGCAGCGGGCGCCCAATTAACGAAGTTCTCCAGCAGCCGCAGGCCGGCGTCGGCGCTCTTCTCGGGATGGAACTGCACCGCGAAGGTCGCCTCGCGGCCGGTGGCGACGTGGGCGGTGGCATCGCCGTAGCGGGTGGTGCCGAAGACCTCGGCGTCGCGCTCGGCGTCGACGTAGTAGCCATGCACGAAATAGAACCGCGCGCCGTCGGCGATGTCGGCCCACAGCGGGTGATCATGGCGCTGGGCGACCTGGTTCCAGCCCATGTGCGGGACCTTGAGGCGACGCCCGTCGGCATCGCGCATCGTCTGGCCGAAGCGGCGCACCTGGCCGGGCAGAAAACCCAGGCAGTCGATGCCGCCGTTCTCTTCGCTGCGATCCATCAGCATCTGCTGGCCGACGCAGATGCCCAGCAGCGGCTTGGCCTGGGAGGCGAGCAATTCCCGGACCACGCCTGCGAGCTCGGTGCGCTGCAGCTCGCCCATGCAGTCGCGGATGGCGCCCTGGCCGGGCAGTACCACGCGAGTCGCGCCGCGAATCGAGCGCGGATCGCGGGTGATCATCACGTGCTCGTGGGTCACGTGCTCCAGGGCCTTGGCCACGGAGTGCAGGTTGCCCATGCCATAATCGATGACGGCGATCGTCATGCTCGCTCCTCGCAATTGATGTTCACAGGCTGCCCTTGGTCGAGGGCATCTGTCCGGCCATGCGCGGGTCCACCTCCACGGCCATGCGCAGCGCCCGGCCGAAGGCCTTGAAGATGGTCTCGGCCTGGTGGTGGGCGTTTAAGCCCTTGAGATTGTCGATGTGCAGGGTGACTCGGGCGTGGTTGACGAAGCCCTGGAAGAACTCCCAGAACAGTTGGGTGTCCAGCGTGCCAATGGCGGCGCGGGTGAACTCGACGTCCATGTGCAGCCCCGGACGTCCCGAGAAATCGATCACCACCCGCGAGAGCGCCTCGTCGAGCGGCACGTAGGCATGCCCGTAGCGGCGGATGCCGCGCTTGTCGCCGATCGCCTGGTCGAAGGCCTGGCCGAGGGTGATGCCGATATCCTCGACGGTGTGATGAGCGTCGATATGCAGGTCGCCGTGGGCGCGAAGCTCGATGTCGATCAGCCCATGGCGGGCGATCTGGTCGAGCATGTGGTCGAGAAACCCGACGCCGGTTGCGGCGACGAGGTGCCCCTCGCCGTCGAGATTGATCGTCGCCGTGATCTGCGTCTCGGAGGTGTCGCGAGACACCGTGGCGATTCGCTCGGACATGTAGGGCTCTCCCTTCCGGGCGCTCGCGCGCCGGGCAATGATGTGGCGGGCCGGTATCGCGCCGTTGGCTGCAGCGCTCGGCACGTCGTAAGGCCAACCGAGCCTGTCATTATAGAGAATCGCAGCGGCCATCCGCTACAATACGCCAACGATGGGAGCGATACGACGGCGTCCCTGGCCACGGAGAGGATGCATGCCAGTCACCCTGGAACGACTCGATCATGCCCGCTGGACGGCGGACGCCGAGGCTGGCGCGGAGCTGTCGCGCATCTATCAGGATGCCTCGCCGGAGCTGCTGCCGGTGCCCGCCGAGGCGTTCGTGCGCGGGCATCTCGAGAGCGGCGGCGAATTCTACTGCGCGCGCTTCAACGGCCGTCTGCTAGCGGCGGTCGGCCTGCGCCGCGAGCCGGGCGCCTGGTGGTTGTCGCATTTCTGCGTTCGCGAGGCGACGCGCCGCCGCGGTGTCGGCTCGCGGCTGATGGCGCTGGTCGCCGCGGCGGCCGGCGACGCCGCGTTACGTATCGAGACCGACCAGCTGCCGCTGGAAAGCCAGCTGCTGCTGGTACGGCTGGGTTACCGGCTCGAAGAGAACGGTGCCTATTTCGAGTTCATGATCCCTGCTTCTGGAGGAAGCCAATGAAGAGGTTGGTGCGAATACTGCTCGCAGCCGTCGGCGTACTCGGGCTGCTGGTCGTCGCTGCGGTGATCTACGTCACCACCTTCTTCGACCCCAACGAGCTCAAGCCGCGCCTGGTCGAGGCAGTCAAGGAGCGCAGCGGTCTGGAGCTGGCGCTGGAAGGCCCGCTGAGCTGGTCGTTCTATCCGCGCATCGGCGTCAGCGTCGAGAATGCGCGGGCCTGGCTGCCCGAGCAGTCCGCGCAGGACGCGCCCTTCGCCGGCGTCGATCGCGCCGAGGTCAGCCTGGCATTCGCGCCGTTGCTGTCGGGGGAGATCGCCATCGATGGCCTGACCCTGGACGGCATGCGCCTCGATCTGGTGCGCGATGCCCAGGGGCGCGGCAATTGGGAGGTCCTGCTCGAGCGTCTAGAGGCCCAGGGCGACGATGCCGAAGCGGCGCTGGCGCCAGCTTCGGCAGGGCCCTCGATGCAGGACGGTGAGCCCAGCGTGGCGCTGGATATCGCCACTGTCGAGGTCAACAACGGCGAGGTGCGCTATGCCGACCAGCGCAGCGACCTGGACGTCACGCTACGTGAGCTGGCGCTGACCAGCAGTGACGTCAACCCGGTCAACGCCTTTCCGTTCAAGGCCAGCTTCACCGTCGACAGCGCCGCGCCGGTGCTGGAAAGCCAGGTCAGCCTGCAGAGCAAGGTGCGCCTGGGGCTCAATGATGGCCGCTACGAGCTCACCGGCCTGACGCTGGATACCCAGACCCGCTTCACCGCCCTGCAGGAGCGGGTGCAGACGCTGAATTTCGATGCCAAGCAGTTGATCGCCGAGGTCCGCGCTGGTCGCTATCGCCTCGAGAGCGGACGTTTCGAAGGCAAATTCGAGCATCCCTCACTGGGCGAGTCGCCGCTGTCGCTGAAGCTGGCTTTTGCCGCCGAGGCCAATACCCGTGATGAAACCGCCCAATTGAGCGACATCGTGCTGACCGGCGACGACGGACTCAAGCTGACCGGCAATCTGGCGATCGACACGCTGCTCAGCGCGCCGACCTATACCGGCAAGGTCGAGCTGGCGCCGTTGTCGCTACGGCCCTGGCTCGAGCGCCTGGGTGTGACGCCGAACACCGCCGACGACGCGGCGCTCGAGGAGGTCGCATTGACCAGCCCGTTCGAGGGCGATGCGTCCCGGGTGACGCTCTCCAACCTGACGCTGCGAGTCGACGACACGACGCTGAGCGGCCAGCTCGGCCTGGGGCTCGACGGCGACTCACTGAGCTTCGACCTGAAGGGCGATCAGCTCGACCTGGATGGCTACTTGCCGCCGCCCAGCGAAGCGCCGGCGAGCGGCGACGAAGCCACGGCGTCGTTCGAGATGATCGGTGTCGGCGATGTCGCTGCCGCCGAGACGTCCAGCGAGGCCGCCGAGCTGGTCCCCGCGTCCACGCTGCGCGGGCTCGACCTCGACGGCCGGCTGGCATTCGACACGCTGATCGCCAAAGGCCTGACGCTGATCGACCCGGCGTTGACGGTCACTGGCAGCGGTGGGCAACTGGCGCTCGAGCATTTCGATGCGCGGCTGTACGACGGTACCGCGCACCTCGAGGGGACGCTCGACGTGCGCGAGGCGCCGATTCGCTGGACATTTAGCGAACGCCTTGACGGCGTCCAGGTGGTGCCGCTGGTCGAGGACTACACCGGCGAGCCATCGCCGCTGCGGGGGCGGCTGACGCTGGCCGGCGACTTCACGTCGCAGACCAACAGCGCCGCTACGCTGCTGCGCAATCTCAACGGCCGAGCCGACTTCCAGATCGACGACGGGGCAGTGTTCAACGTCAACGTTCCGCAGGAGCTGTGCACGGCGGTAGCGGCGCTGGAGGGCGAAAGCACGTCGCGGGAATGGAGCACGGACACGCGCTTTGACCAGCTCAAGGGCAGCGCCAGGGTTGTCGACGGGGTCCTCAACAACGACGACCTGCTGATCACCGTTCCCGGCATCGAGCTGACCGGCAACGGCGACGTCAACCTGGCCAGCCAGCGTTTCGACTACGACGTCCAGGCGCGCTTCGTGGACACCGCCGACGCCGCCTGTGACGTCAATCCGCGGCTCGAACGTATTCCCCTGCCGGTGCGTTGCGAAGGTCAGCTTTCCGGCGATCCCCGGCAGTGGTGCACTTTCGACCGCCAGGCCTTCCAGCGCTCGCTGGCCGAACTGGCCAAGGGCGAACTCAAGAACCAGGCCGCCGAGAAGCTCAGCGAAAAGATTCAGGAAAAACTCGGCGGCGAAGAGTCTGCCAAGGAACTTCGCGATGCCATTCGTGGTCTGTTGAAGTGAAGCAATAGCAAGCCAGTCCTGCGCCGACTCACGAGTCGGCGCTTTTTTTGTGGTGCGCCATCATGTTGCAACCGCTATTCATCGAACTGACCCCGCAGGCCTTTCAGGCGCGCCTGCTCGACTGGTTCGATCGCCACGGACGGACCAGCCTGCCCTGGCAACAGGACAAGACGCCTTACCGGGTCTGGGTTTCCGAGATCATGTTGCAGCAGACCCAGGTCGCCACCGTGATCCCCTATTACCAGCGTTTCATGGCGCGATTTCCGCGTGTCGAGGACCTGGCGCAAGCCGCCCCGGATGAGGTCCTGCATTTGTGGACCGGGCTTGGCTACTATGCCCGCGCGCGCAACCTGCACCGCGCCGCGCAGATCGTCGTCGAGGTGCACGGCGGCGAATTTCCGGTGCACAGCGTCGATGCCATGGCCGGGTTGCCCGGCATCGGTCGCTCCACCGCCGGGGCGATCATCGCGATCACCAGCGGGCGCCGCGCGGTGATTCTCGACGGTAACGTCAAGCGGGTGCTGGCGCGCCTGCGCGCCGTGGAAGGCTGGCCAGGGCGAACCGCGGTGGCGCGTGAGTTATGGCGTCTGGCGGAACACTACACACCGGACGAGCGCCTGGCCGACTATACCCAGGCGATGATGGACCTGGGCGCGACGCTGTGCACGCGGGGCAAGCCGAGTTGCCTGCTGTGCCCGTTCAACGATGCCTGCCAGGCCCATGCCCGCGGCGAGCAAAGCCGCTTTCCCGAGTCCAAGCCGCGCAAGACCTTGCCGGAGCGTCATGCCCGGATGCTGTTGCTGTGCGACCGAGAGGGCCGGGTGATGCTCGAACAGCGTCCCGCCAGCGGGCTGTGGGGCGGGCTGTGGAGCTTCCCCCAGTTCGACGACGACGCGGCGCTGGACGACTGGCTGGCGATTCACGCCCCGGATGCGCAGCGCGAGCCGGCCTGGCCGACGCTCAGCCATACCTTCAGCCACTTTCGCCTGCATATCGTGCCGCAGCTGGTGCGGCTGGCGCGCGACAGCGCTGCCGTGACCGAGCCGGGTCGACTCTGGTATAACCCCCGGGAGCCGGCGAGCATCGGCTTGGCCGCTCCGGTCAAGACGCTGCTGGAGACGCTGGCCCATTCAACGACGCAAGCCGAGGAGCGCTCGCGATGACGCAGACCGTGTTCTGTCGCAAATATCAGCAAGAGCTCGAGGCCCTGCCTTTTCCGCCGCTGCCGGGCGAGAAGGGCCAGGAAATCCAGCGCAGCGTGTCGAGGAAGGCCTGGGAAGAGTGGCAGGCGCAGCAGACGCGACTGATCAACGAGAAGCATCTCAACATGCTCGACCCCAAGACCCGCGAGTACCTGATGGATCAGATGGAGCGCTTTCTGGACAACCGCGAAAGCGACCAGGCCGAAGGCTACGTGCCGCCCGCGCAATAGCGCGATGGGCGCTGAATCGGCCAGCATCATTCTGAAAAGGCAGGGTTGACCGTCTGCGGGGATTACGGTTTAATACGTCCCCGTTGGCAACGGCCAGATAGCTCAGTCGGTAGAGCAGTGGATTGAAAATCCTCGTGTCGGCGGTTCGATTCCGTCTCTGGCCACCAATTTGCTGGGGTATAGCCAAGTGGTAAGGCACCGGTTTTTGGTATCGGCATTCGCAGGTTCGAGTCCTGCTACCCCAGCCACGCCAACGCTCTTGGGGCTGGCATAGCTCAGTTGGTAGAGCAACTGACTTGTAATCAGTAGGTCCCGGGTTCGACTCCTGGTGCCAGCACCATTTAAACGCAGCAATATCAAGCGTTTGCAGATTTTAAAAGCCGCCTTCAAGGGCGGCTTTTTCTTGTCTACGTAAAATTCTCCCCGCCTTTTGGCCTTCACCAAAAGGGGGCTAGCTGAGCTAACCCCCTTTTCGTGCGTCTGCGAGATAGTGCCGCTGTACAGAATTTGGCGGGCTTCGCCGGTCATTCCTCGCTGGATTTTACGACGGGCAGACTGAGATCGTAGACGTCCATCATCCCTGGTGAACGGTGACCGCTGCCTTCCTGCTTCTCGTGACGGGTGCCCTTGTAGTCGGTGATCCCCTTGCGCTTGAGGTCGTGGAGGCTGAAGCGCTCGTCCTCGGTGATGGTTCCGTCCTCCAGGGCGGCGTGCCCTGGGCGTACTCGCGGAGCACGGACTGATGAAAGCGCATCTCGATGCGCCAAACGTCCTGGTCGGGGTCGTAGGGCTCATCCAGAGGATCGTCGCCGGTGGCCTGCTTCCAGATGCCCTCCCAGAAGTGCAGCTTGTCGCGGCTATGGGCTTGGCGGGTCTTGTTGTAGAGGGCGCACTGGAGAGCCCCGGCAGTGCCGAATAGGTAGCTTTGGCCGTAGGCGTACTGGGCGGCGATCTCGCCGGTGGTGATCTCAAAGTCGGAGACGCCGTTGAGCTTGGTAACGCGCTTGGAGCGGGTGACGAACCGGTCCATGAAGTCGCGGGGCGGCTGCCATCCTTGCAGGTCCAGGGCGAGGTGAATGGCGCAGCCGGCGGGCTCGACGTGGGCCAGCATGTGCGCGGCGATGTTGTACATGAAGTCCTGACAGGCCTGGGGTTGGCGTTCCTGGATGAAGTTGCATATTCCGGCCCATCGTGACCGCTTAGAGTACAAAACCGACTCCAGCGTGATGGCCATGTGCAAATCGGTCACGATCCCCGGAATGGGCGGTCACGTTCGCCGGAATACGCAGGGTCATTCGGCGCTGGCTATCGGCGCTGACCAATGCACGACTGGAAGGGATGAACAGCTTGTTTCAAGCCGCCCGATCACGGGCTCGCGGTACCGCAACGAGGGCTACTTCATCACCATGATCTATCTGATTGGCAGCCCGGTGGGGAGCCTGCTGGATCAGGCCAAATCCACATGAAACGACGAAGAGCCATTTTCTGTCAGGTGCGCGTGGTGGACTTGATCCAGCCGAACATGAAGAAGCACCACACCTGGACGAGGGAGTATAAGTCGTTATTTCGCCAGCTTTCGCAATGGCATTTTGATTATGTCTTGTGTGAAAAAGCTGATTTTAAAGTGAAATGTGCCTTGGAGCTCGACGATCCGAGTCATGAAAGGCCCGACCGAGTGAAGCGTGATCGCATCCTAAATCGAGCCTGTGAGGTAGCGGGTGTTCGCCTGGAGCGAATGAAGATCAACCACGCCGAAAAGCGCATCGAAGTTATCCGGTAAATTCGACCTCGACATGACCAGGCTTGGAGCGCGGGCGAGAGGGACCGACGACGATGCGAACGTCGCGACCCAACCGAGCAAGACACCCAAGCATCTTGGCTTCGCTGATACCGCGAAATTGACCGCGGAGCAGCCCGGAGAGCTTGGGCTGCGGGATACCGACGATCTCGGCGGCCTTGGCCTGGGTGAGACGGCGACGCTTGATGATCTCGGCGATCTTGGTGGCAAGCTGGGCCTTGATCAGCATCTCGTCGGCATCATGGCGACCGAGGTCGGCGTAGACGTTGGTGCTGCCTTGTTCGATATCGATCATGATGATGACTCTCTCACGTGCTGTTCGACGGCTTTGAGCCGTTCGCGGATCTTGTCCAGGTCTGGCTTGGGCGTAGCGATGCCACTACTGGAATTCTTCTGGAAGCAGTGAAGGACATAGACCGCGCCCTGAAACTTGACGGTGTAGACAGCGCGGTAGGTGTCGCCCTGGGCGTCTTCGACAACTTCTAGAACACCCGCAGAACCGAAGCCCTTGAGTTGGCTTAGCCTGGCTGTGCTTGCTACCGGCCTGCGCCTGATGAAGCGCATAACCGAAGACATCCTGTACGTCGTCGGGCATAGCCAGCAGATCCTTCTTGCTGCTGGCGACCCAGTAGAGCGGTTTGATAGCGTCCTCCGAATCCATATTGTGAGTTTATTCCCAAATGGGTATAAGTGCAATGTCGGAGAATTGACCACATCGTGACCACTACAGTCCCGGGTTCGACTCTTGGTGCCAGCACCATTTAAAACGCAGTGAAATCAAGCGTTAAAGAATTGGTTACTGTTCACCCGCAAACCGTGGCCCAGATGACGTGTCGTCGAAAAGAGCCGCATCGGGATGCCTCGTTGGTATATGTGCATGGCGAGTTTGAAGATCACCGTTATTGCATACTCGGGCTGCTGTATTCGTACGCGCATGAACGGGCACAGGATAATGGCTTGATGCTGCGTCTAGCGGAACTGGCCAGAGAGTTTCGCGACAACAACTGAACTTCCTTCGTTCCCCAGCGCGACTGGCGGCACTGCAGCCAGCAAGGGCGCCGTCAGACGCCAAGACGGCATACTAATGCTCGCCAAGCCCGCTGGCGACGACATTCGGGTGATCGATCACCCGATACTCGTGGCCGAACGGTTCTATCACCCGCTATACGGGGATCGGGACGGTTGTTGACTCCCAAAAAGGGAGAATCTATATTCTCCCAAAAGGGGAAAATCTTGTGAGAGTCATCGCGAAACGCACGTTGCGGGAGTTCTGGGAGCAGGGCTATGCCGCCGCCGAGCGGCCGCTGACAGAGTGGTATCACATGATGGCGAAGGCTGACTGGCCGACGCCGCAGGCGTTGAAAGCGGAGATCGCCACGGCAAGCATCCTCAAGGGCGGTCGCGTGGTCTTCAACATCGGCGGCAACAAGTACCGGGTCATCGTGTCGATCCGCTACTCGCAGCAGATCGCATGGGTACGCTTCGTGGGAACACACAAGCAGTATGATCAGGTAGATGCGGAGACCATATAGATGAACATTCAGCCAATTCGCAGTGATGCCGATCTGGATCGCGCCTTCGCGCGGATACAAGCGCTGTGGGATGCCGAAGAAGGTAGCGCCGAGGCCGACGAGCTGGAAGTGCTGTCGATTCTCGTCGAGCGCTACGAGGATGAGCATTACCCCGTTGGGCCTTCCGATCCCATCGAGGCGATCCGGTTTCGCATGGAGCAGCAGGGGCTGACGCCGCGGGATCTGGAGCGCTTCATCGGTCCCAGTGGCCGTGTGTCGGAGGTGCTGAACCGTCGGCGTGGGCTGAGCCTGCGCATGGTGCGAAACCTGCACAAGGGGTTGCATATCCCCTATGAAACCCTGCTGGACGAGGAGCCGGCGTAAGAAGATCGAAGCAATGCCAGACGATGCCGGCAGTGACTGGATCGACCCTGACGACGCGCCGCAACTGACCGACGAGTTCTTCGAGAAAGCCGACAAGTACCGGGGCGGCACGCTGCGTGGTCGCCCTAAGGCCGATGTCTGGAAGTAGCCTGGTGCACAGAGCGGCTTGAATCATGGTTGCTGGCGACTACGCTAGCAGTGTGATCAGGGATCAGGACGATCCCGCAGTATGGAGCTGAGGCCAAGGAAGCTCATCGCGACAAGAATGGCGCGCCATCGTGAATGGTCCCAAAGTGTCCGATGATCGATATCGCTTCGCGCCCTGTATCCCCCACGGGGCTATTTTTTGCCTGGATGAAGGCATTTTGCGTTTTTATAACGTGGGTTAAATACGTGGCTCGCTCACTTTGAGATCGTGGGCGGCGTCGGGCAAGGAAGGCCCGTACCAAGGAGGGGGCGAGCGATGGATGGCTCACGCGCCAAGGATGTACGAGCAGGATGCTCGTTGTAGCGGTAAGGAAACGCAGCACTCGGAAAGCCCGGCCATTCGGCCGGGCTTTTCTATGGGCGAATGATAGCGACTTGAAATGTGGGCGACTCGTTGTCCTGTGGCGCGGGTGGCACTAAGCTTTTCCGATACTTGCCGCATGAGAGTGGGCAGGTCGACGGTGCAGTTGCGGTATTGGCCGGCCACTGGCTCGGTTGGCCGACTGTCACTTAGGAGCGCCTGGAGTGACACAGTAATTCACCTACACTTCCAGGAGCGCGGCCAGGAAGGCCGGCTCGTTACGGTTCGCAGCGATAGTGTGAGCGCTCACACAAGGATGTTTCCATGGATACGCAAGAGTGCTGTATCAAGAGGAGTCTCTGCCAACACATCGAACTTGGCGAGGAAGATCTGCTGCTGTTGGAAGAGCTCGAGCATGCGCCCAAAGAGTTCGAGCGACGTAGCCAGTTATGGAAGGCCGGTGACGTCCCCGAGATGTTGTATACCTTGCAGCGAGGCTGGGCTTACTCATTTCACTGCAGCAAGGGCGGTAGTCGTCAGGTTCTCGAGATATTTCTGCCCGGCGACTTGATCGGCATCCGTGAAGTGACGTTCAACACTCACTACACCGGGGTCGAAATGCTCACGGACGGAGTCGTCTGCCCGTTTCCCGTGCAAAGCTTGCGTAGGGCCTGCCAGCGTTCCAGCACGCTGGGACTGGCCATGCATGCCTCGGCATCTCATCAGCAGGCGGTCATCACTGAACGCCTGGTCAACGTATTGAGCCATGATGCCAAGTCGCGTATTGCGCACTTTGCGCTGGAAATCTATTACCGGCTGGAACGCATCCACGCGACTGACGGAGGCAGCTTCACGTTGCCCCTGACGCAGCGCCTGTTCAGCCTGATGCTGGGACTCACCGAGGTGCATGTCAGCCGCACGTTGACCGATCTGGCGGAGGAGGGGTTGATTCACAAGCGGCGCAACGCGATAAGGATTCTCGATTTCGAGCGGCTCTCTGTGTTGGCGGGGTTCGTTCCAGAGCACTGCAGCGAAGCGATCAATCCGCTGTTGCGCGGATAGGACTGCCTTGTCAGGCTTGTGATCTGCTCGATGGAGATTCGTCTCATGTCGAAGCATGAGCCGTTCATACTTCGAGACCTTGGGCATGCTAATGTAGCGCGCCGTCGGTTATTTGAGGCGAGACAAAGTTATGGCATCTTTTGCACGCGCGTTGCCGGGCAGCGCGCTTTCCACAGGGCCGCACAAGGAGACCGCAAGCGTGACGACAGAGCTTGAAACTGAGGAGGCGCGGCTCGCCCTCAACGATGCCGAGGCTTATCTCCGCCTGGCCAAGGCCATGAAGGAAGCGGGAATGTCGAGCGTCTCGGCCGACTATCTGCGCAACCTTGCCAGGCAGCTGCGCCGGGAAAACGAATAGCCTGCAAGCTGACCGGGAGCCGGGACAAGGCGCCTCCTTGGCCCGGCCTGCGGTTCGCGGGCTCAACCGCCATTGTAGCCATCGGGTTGCATCATGGCGTCTGAGCCACTCTCCTGGTCGAGACGCTCTTCGTCGGTATCGTGGTTCAACGAGGAGTCCTGATCCTTCTGCGCCTCCTGCGGCTTGACCTTGCCCTCGAGTCGCTTGCGCTGCTCATCGCCCCGGGCAGCTTGTTGCTGGGACTCGTCTGTGTCCTGAGTGGCTTCGTCGGTCGTCTGCGGGATGGGGTCTTCGGCGAAAGCGAGCGCTGGAAAGCCCAGGCCGACTACCAGGGCGACCAGAAAGGGGCGAATTCGCCGAACTGTCTTCACTGACATGATCTTGCTCCTTGGCATGTCGAGGATGGCACGCCTGAAGCTTTAGAGGCTGACGGCAGACTTGGCACGTGCCAGCTAACGGGCTTGCCTGGCATGTCGACTAATGAGTAGGATTTTGCCTGAGCCGGCGTAGCTCAGTTGGCAGAGCAACGCATTCGTAATGCGTAGGTCGGTGGTTCGAGTCCACTCGCCGGCACCAAAAAATATTCAAAATCAATTACTTGATAATTAAATGAGTGGCGGCTTCTTTCGCTCTAGTGTGCTGGCTAGGGTAGACTCGGCACTTTCTCATCGGATTTTGTGGAGTCGCCATGTCGTTCGTTCCTCGCTTCACCACTGGCCAGGCCTTCAGCCAGCCGCTGGGCAAGATCGTCTGCGTCGGCCGCAACTACGCCGAGCACGCCCGCGAGCTCGACAACCCGGTGCCCAGCGCGCCGCTTTTGTTCATCAAGCCGGCGAGCAGCGCCGTGGATATCGACGAGCCGCTGGAAGCGCAGTTCGCGCGCGGCGAGGTGCACTTCGAGGCCGAACTGGCGCTGCTGATCGGCACGCCGCTGACTCGCGCCACACCGCAGGCGGCACAGCGCGCCGTCGCCGGGCTGGGGCTGGCGCTGGATCTGACCCTGCGCGACGTGCAGGCACGGCTCAAGGACAAGGGCCATCCGTGGGAGGTCGCCAAGGCCTTCGACGGTGCCTGTCCGCTGACGTCGTTCGCCCCGCTAGAGGGCGAGCCCGACTGGCAGGCGCTGCATTTCACGCTGGATATCGACGACGAGCGCCGCCAGACCGGCGACAGCGCCGACATGTTGTTCGCGATTCCTGAACTGCTGGCCGAGATGAGCCGCCACTTCACGCTGATGCCCGGCGACGTGGTGCTGACCGGCACGCCGGCGGGCGTGGGCGCCTTGCCGCGCGGCGCCGAGATCAGCCTGGCGCTGGCCGCCGGGGCCAGCCACGGTGCGGTGGAGGCGATCACCCGCACCGCCGACTAGCATGGCACAAGACAAGGCTATTGCAGCTGGACCTGACGAGGGGCGCCGGGGATAAACCGAAGAGAAGGTTCGACGCCATGGATGGCGTCGGTAGCGTACATGGACGTATTTACAGCGCCTTCTCGCAGGCTTATCGATGGCTCAGCCCCGAGCGAAAACGCTAACTGCGATTGCCCTGAGGCAGAAGGACGCCGGGCGTTTTCCCGGTATTTTCAGCGCTTACTCGAGATAGGTATAGCCCTCGAGGCCGGCGGCCAGGTCGTCCATGAAGTGCGCCCGCTCGGTATCGTCGAGGGCGCTGGCCTGAAGCTGGGCATCGAGCCGCGCGCGCAGCACCTCGGCGTCGAAGTTGACGTAGCGCAGCACGTCGGCGACCCGGTCGCCATGCTGCAGGCTCGACAGTTGCCACTGGCCATCGGCGTCGAGCGCGGCGTCGACCGAGTCGGTGTCGCCGAACAGGTTGTGCAGGTCGCCGAGAATCTCCTGATAGGCGCCGACCAGGAACAGCCCCAGCAGCTTGTCGTCATGATCGTCCCACTCGGGCAGCGGCAGGGTGCTTTCCAGGCCCTGGCCGTCGACGTAGCTGTCGATGCGCCCGTCGGAGTCGCAGGTGATGTCCTGGATCACCCCGCGGCGAGTCGGCTCGCGATCCAGCCCGGTCAGCGGCAGCACCGGGAAGACCTGCTTGATGCCCCACACGTCGGGCAGCGACTGGAACAGCGAGAAGTTGACGAACAGCTTGTCGGCGAGCTTCTCGCCCAGTTCGTCGGCGATGTCGCGGTGGGCGCGGTTGCGGCTGTCCAGCCGCGAGCGCAGGCGCTGGCAGGCGGCTAAGTAAACCGCCTCGCCCTCGGCGCGGGCGTCGAGATCGGCCATGCCCATCACGAAGCGCTCCTGCAGTTCGGCGATCGCCTGGGTCAGGTCGTGGTACGCCTCGACCTGGCCGCGCGGCTCCTGCATGGTCGCGAGCCGGTCGTAGACGCGCCACAACTCGTCGACCTGCGGGTCGTCCTCGGCGCGCCGGCGCGACGGAGCGGTTTCGCCGATGCGCTCCTCGTCGATGACGTTGGTGATCAGCACCGCATGGTGCGCGGTCAGCGCCCGGCCGGATTCGGAAATCAGGTGTGGATGGGGGATGCCCTCGGCCTCGCAGGCTTGGCTGAAGGCCCACACCACGTTGCTGGCGTACTCGCGCATCGAATAGTTGATCGAGCAGAAACTGCGCGAGCGCGTTCCTTCGTAGTCCACGCCCAGGCCGCCGCCGACGTCGACGGTGTCCACCGGCGCGCCCATCTCGCGCAGGCTTCGGTAGAAACGCGCGCATTCGCGCAGGCCGCGCTGGATGTCGCGGATGTTGGCGATCTGCGAGCCGAGGTGGAAGTGCACCAGTTGCAGGCTGGAAAGCGCATCGGCCTCGCGCAGGCGCTCGACCACGCCGAGGATCTGCGTCGCGGTGAGGCCGAACTTGGACTTCTCGCCGCCGGAGTCCTGCCACTTGCCCTTGCCCACCGAGGCCAGCCGGGCGCGCAGCCCGATGCGCGGTGTCACGCCGATGCGCTTGGCCTCCTCGAGGATCAGGTTGAGCTCCGAGAACTTCTCCACCACCAGATAGACCCGGTGGCCGAGCTTCTCGCCCATCAGCGCCAGGCGCACGTACTCGCGATCCTTGTAGCCGTTGCAGACGATCAGCGACGCGCCGTCGGTGGACAGCGCCAGCACCGCCAGCAGTTCGGGCTTGCTGCCGGCCTCCAGCCCCACGCGACCATGGCCGCGCTCCTGGGTGGCGAGGATCTCCTCGACCACCCGGCGCTGCTGGTTGACCTTGATCGGGTAGACCGCGGTATAGCCGCCCTGGAAGGCTTCCTCGCGCATCGCCGTATCGAACGCCGCGCAGAGCTGTTCCACGCGGTCGTGGAGGATATCGGTGAAGCGCACCAGCACCGGCAGGCGCAGACCGGCTTCGCGCAGCTGATCGACCAATGCGTCGAGCGGCAGCGCCGGACCCTCGGTCTCGCTGCCCAGCGGCCGGACCACGGCATGGCCGTGGTCGTCGACGTCGAAATAGCCGCTTCCCCACTGATCGATGTTGTAGGTGCGGCGTGCCTGTGCGGCGGATGCGGTCATGTGCGGTCTCCCTGAAGGGCCTGAACGAGCCGCCGTGGATGGCGGCGTCTGAGGCGTGCGGCCCGGCGCTGGCGCATCATGCCGGCGCCGGGCGGGACTGTTAGTGTGATCAACAGGCGTCATTCGCTGCGGTGTCGAGCATGGCCGCATTCACGCCGGCAACGGCAAGGCGCCGGCGGCGATGCGGGCCTTGAGGATGCGGCGAAAGCGCTCCGGATCGTGGGGCGTCAGTTCGTGGGCCGGTGGGTCGACGTAGACTACCAGCAGCCGCGAGAGCCAGTAGCGCAGCGCAGTCATGCGCAGCATCATCGGCCACAATCTCCGTTCGGCGTCGCTCAGCGGCCGACGCTGGAGGTAGGCGCCGAGCAGCGCGTCGTGGCGGGCCGGCTCGAGATGGCCGTGCGCGTCGCTGGCCCAGTCGTTGACGACGATCGCCAGGTCGAACAACAGCTCGCCGCTGCAGCCATTGTAGAAATCGATGATCCCGCCAAGCCGGTCGCCGTCGAACAGCGTGTTGTCGCGGAACAGGTCGCCATGGATGGCGCCCGTGGGCAACCGATCGGGATCGTCGAAGGCGCTCTGATAGCTGTCGATCTCGTCGCCCATCAGCGCCTGGTCGGCGGGGGTGAGATACGCGTAGACCTGATGATGACTGGCCAGCAGCCAGTTCAGGTCGCGCGGGTTGGGGCGGTGGCCGTCGAAGTGCTGGCCGACCTTGTGCATGCGCCCCAGGGTATCGCCGAGCGCGCGACACTGGGCGAGGTTGGGCGATTCGGGATGCTTGCCGGGCAGCCGCGGAAACAGCAGCGCCGGCTTGCCGGCGAGGCTCTGCAGCGCCACCCCCCGGCGATCGTGGAGCGGCCCGGGGACCGGCAGACGATATTCGTCGAGATAATCGAGCAGGTCGACGAAGAACGGCAGTTCATCGTGCTCGCCCTGCTCGAACAGCGTCAGCACCAACTCGCGGCGGTCGGTAGTGACGAAGAACGTGGAATTCTCGGTACCGCTGGCGACGCCTTCGCAGGCGATGAGCCGGCCGGCGTCGAAGCGCTCGAGAAAGCTCGCGACCTGGGCGTCGTCGAGCGGTGTGAATACGGCCATGGTGTTCTCGCCCTGGTATCCAAGCGGGCCATTGTAGCGAGTCGACGGCCGACCTTGCAGTGCCTGCAAGAGTAATCATCGGATGCCGGCCGGTAGTGTTGGTGCCGGCCCGTCAAGCGGCTTACCAGGAGATCAGCACCCACTGCGGCGGCACCACCCGCTCGTTGTCGCTGCGCCGGAAATCGCCGTCGCCGTTATCGTCGACCAGGTAGTACGACGGCCCGGCCTTGGGCTGGACCTCGATGGCGTAGAGCTGGCCGTTGACGCGGTACTCGCGAATCGTACGGTCCTCCTCCTGGCGCACGGTGATATCCGGCGATACCGATTCGTCCGCGTCCTGCTGGGCCAGCGCCGCCGGCACCAGGCCGGCCGAAAGGCCGAGCGCGAGTAGCGTGGCGGTAATCAGCGGGGGGAGTTTCATGGCAACCTCCAAGCTTGGAAAAAGCGTATAAACGATACCCGCAGTGTATGTGTAACGGCGGCTAGCGTGCACTTACTTTAGATAACCCGCACGCGCGGGCGCTCCGTCCGCGTCTGGCACCGATACCGGCGATTGCCTGACGTCCCGGGGCGGCTTGCGTATCATGGGCGCATCGATCGCTTTTCGCTGAGGTGCCCCACCCATGGCCGACACGCCGCCCATCGTTCTCGTCGACGGCTCCTCCTACCTGTACCGCGCCTTCCATGCGCTGCCGCCGTTGACCACTTCCACCGGCCAGCCGACCGGCGCGGTCAAGGGCGTGATCAGCATGATCAAGAGCCTGATCCGGCAATACCCCGACAGCCCCATGGCGGTGGTCTTCGACGCCAAGGGCAAGACCTTTCGCGACGAGCTGTTCGAGCAGTACAAGGCCCAGCGTCCGCCGATGCCCGACGATCTGAGGAGCCAGGTCGAGCCGTTGCACGCCTGCATCCGCGCCCTCGGCCTGCCGCTTGTGTGCATCGAGGGGGTCGAGGCCGACGACGTGATCGGCACCCTGGCGCGCCACGCCACCGAGGCCGGTCGCGATGCAGTGATCTCCACCGGCGACAAGGACATGGCGCAGTTGGTCAATGCGCACATCACGCTGGTCAACACCATGAAGAGCGAGACGCTGGACGTCGCCGGCGTCGAGGCCAAGTTCGGCCTGCCGCCGGCGCGGATCATCGACTTCCTGGCGCTGATGGGCGACAAGGTCGACAACATCCCCGGCGTGCCGGGGGTCGGCGAGAAGACCGCGCTGGGCCTTTTGCAGGGTATCGAAGGCGGCCTCGACGGCGTCTACGCCAACCTCGAGGAGGTCAAGACGCTGAGCGTTCGCGGCGCCAAGACGCTGGACAAGAAGCTCGAGGCCAGCCGCGAACAGGCGTTTTTGTCCTACCAGCTGGCGACCATCAAGACCGACTGCGCGTTGCCGGTGGGCCTCGACGATCTGGACATCGCCCACCCCGATCGCGAGGCGCTGACCCGGCTGTATCGCGAATTGGAATTCAAGGCCTGGCTCGGCGAATTGCTGGCCGGTCGCGACGAGGGCGTCGACGACGTTGCGGGCGGCGCTGCGTCGGACGGCGAACTCGACGAAGACGTGACCCTGGCCAAGCCGGCCCGCGAGGATCATACGCTGTTCGAGCAGGCCGACCTGGACGTCTGGCTCAAGCGTCTCGCCGCCGCCGAGGCGTTCTGCTTCGATCTCGAGACCGACAGTCTCAACTACATGGACGCCGGGATCGTCGGCATCGGCCTGGCGCTCGAGCCCGGCGAGGCGGCTTATATCCCGGTCGGCCACGACTACATCGATGCCCCCGCGCAGCTCGATCGCGACATCGTGCTCGCCGCGCTCAAGCCGCTGCTCGAGGACCCCGCCAAGGGCAAGATCGGCCAGAACCTCAAGTACGACATCTCGGTGCTGGCGCGCTACGGCATTCGCGTGGCCGGCACGCTGACCGACACCATGCTCGAATCCTACGTGCTCAACTCCACCGCCACGCGCCACGACATGGACTCGCTGGCGCTCAAGTACCTCGGCGAGAAGACCGTCAGCTTCGAGGAGGTCGCCGGCAAGGGCGTCAAGCAGCTGACCTTCAACCAGGTCGCCCTGGAGCAGGCGGTGCCCTACGCCTGCGAGGACGTCGACGTCACCCTGCGGCTACACCATGAACTGCGCCCGCGTGTCGAGGCCCAGGGCCGCCTCGCCGAAGTGCTCGACGGCCTCGAGCGGCCGATGATTGCGGTGCTCTCACGCATGGAGCGCACCGGCGTGGCGCTCGACGTGACGCTGCTGCATGCCCAGAGCCAGACGCTCGAGACGCGCATCCGCGAGATCGAGAAGGACGCCTTCGAGATCGCCGGGCGCGAATTCAACCTCGGCTCGCCCAAGCAGCTCTGCGACATTCTGTTCGACGAGCAGAAGATCCCGGTGCGCAAGAAGACCCCCAAGGGCGCGCCGTCCACCGCCGAGTCGGTACTCGAGGAGCTGGCGCTGGATTACCCGCTGCCCAAGGTGATCATGGCCCACCGCGGGTTGACCAAGCTCAAGTCGACCTACACCGACAAGCTGCCGCAACTGATCAACAAGACCACCGGGCGCATCCACACCAGCTATCACCAGGCGGTGACCGCCACCGGGCGGCTGTCCTCAAGCGATCCCAATCTGCAGAACATCCCCATCCGTACCGAGGAGGGGCGCAAGATCCGCCAGGCGTTCGTCGCCCGGCCGGGCTATCGCATCGTCGCCGCCGACTACTCGCAGATCGAGCTGCGCATCATGGCGCACCTCTCCGAGGATGAGGGCCTGCTCGAGGCCTTCGCCCAAGAGCGCGACATTCATACCGCCACCGCCGCCGAGGTGTTCGGCGTGGCGCTGGACAAGGTCAGCGGCGAGCAGCGACGCAGCGCCAAGGCGATCAACTTCGGGCTGATCTACGGGATGAGCGCCTGGGGGCTGTCCAGGCAGCTGCACATCGAGGCCAGGCAGGCCAAGGTGTATATCGAGCGTTACTTCGAGCGTTATCCCGGTGTCGCGCGCTTCATGGACACCATCCGCGCCCAGGCCGCCGACGACGGCTTCGTCGAGACGGTGTTCGGCCGCCGGCTCTACCTGCCCGAGATCAACTCGCGCCAGCATGCCCGTCGCCAGGCCGCCGAGCGCACCGCCATCAATGCGCCGATGCAGGGCACCGCCGCCGACATCATCAAGTGCGCGATGATTGACGTCGACGGCTGGCTGTCGCCGGTCGGCGGCGACAGCGCTTTCGATGCCTGGATGGTCATGCAGGTCCACGACGAGCTGGTATTCGAGGTCAAGGAATCGCAGGTCGACGACTTCATCGGCATCGTCAAGCAGCGCATGCAAAATGCCGCCGAGCTCAAAGTGCCGCTGATCGTCGAGGCCGAATCCGGCGCCAACTGGGACGAGGCGCACTGAGATATCGTAAGAAAGGCCAGGACTTCGCGTGGCAATAGGCGACCGATGATGAAGGGCAGTAGCCCCAGGGAGACAGCTAATGCAGGAAGTCGAGATTCTCGCTTTCGATGTGTTCGGTACCGTCGTCGACTGGCATGGCTCGATCGCTCGCGAAGTCGAGGCGCTAAACCTGGGCGTCGATGGCGGCGAGTTCGCATTGGCGTGGCGCGCCGGCTATCGGCCGGCGATGCAGCGGGTGATGTCTGGGGAACTGGGCTGGACGCTGATCGACGACCTGCATCGGGGCATCCTCGACGATGTGCTGGCGCAGTTCGGCATCACCTCGCTGACGGAGTCTCAGAAGCGCAACCTCAACCGCGTATGGCATCGCCTGGAGCCGTGGCCGGACGCCGTCGAGGGGCTGTCGCGGCTCAAGCAGCGCTTCATGATTTGCACGCTGTCCAATGGCAATCTGGGGCTGCTCGCCAACATGGCCAAGCGCGTCGGGCTGGCGTGGGACTGCCTGCTCTCGGCGGAAGTGTTTCGCCAGTACAAGCCGCATCCCGATACCTATCTGGGTGTGGCGCAGGTCTTCGATGTGCCGGCCGAGGCGGTGATGATGGTTGCGGCGCACCAGGACGATCTCGACAGCGCACGTTCTTATGGTCTCAAGACGGCGTACATCGAGCGTCCGAATGAGTTCGGTGCTGCCAATCCCAAGGACATTGCCGGATCGCCGGCCAACGACCGGCATGCCGGGTCGATCATCGCGTTGGCCGAGCAACTCGGCTGCTGAAGTGCGCCGCACTGGTGTGCAGGCCAGGCAGTGTAGTGGCGCTGTGAGTACCAGACCCTTAGCCTGTTACACGATGATCTCTGGAAATAAAGGACAACGGTATGAGCTACACTCCCTCGGATTCCCGTTACGAACATATGATCTACAACCGCTGTGGACGCAGTGGCCTGAAGCTGCCCGCGCTGTCGCTGGGGCTGTGGCACAACTTTGGCGACAACGCCCACAGCGACAACGCCCGGGAGATCTGCCGCACCGCGTTCGATCATGGCATTACCCACTTCGACCTGGCCAACAACTACGGCCCGCCGCCGGGCAGCGCCGAGGAGCTGTTCGGGCGCATCCTCAAGACGGATTTCGCCGGCCATCGTGACGAGTTGCTGATCTCCACCAAGGCGGGCTACACCATGTGGCCGGGGCCCTACGGCGACTGGGGCAGCCGCAAGTACCTGACGGCGAGCCTCGACCAGAGCCTCGAGCGCCTGGGCGTCGATTACGTCGACATCTTCTACTCGCACCGCTTCGATCCCGAGACGCCGCTCGAGGAAACCATGGGCGCGTTGGACAGCGCGGTGCGCCAGGGCAAGGCGCTTTACGTGGGCATCTCCTCCTACAACGCCCAGCGCACCCGCGAGGCGGTGGCGATCCTGCGCGAGCTCGGCACGCCGTGCCTGATTCATCAGCCGAGCTACTCGATGATCAATCGCTGGATCGAGGACGACGGCCTGCTCGACACCCTCGATGAGCTGGCTATGGGCGCGATCGCCTTCTCGCCGCTGGCCCAGGGCATATTGACCGGCAAGTACCTGGGCGGCGTGCCGGACGACAGCCGGCTGGCTCAGGGTGGCGCGCTGCGCGAAGCGCACCTGTCGGCGGACAACCTCGAGCGGGTGCGTGCGCTGAATGCGATCGCCGAGCGGCGTGGCCAGAATCTGGCGCAGATGGCGCTGGCCTGGGTGCTGCGCAAGCCCCAGGTCACCTCGGCGCTGATCGGCGCGAGTCGCCCGCAGCAGGTCGTCGATTGCGTGGGGACGCTCGCGCGTCTCGATTTCAGCGACGACGAGCTGGCCGAGATCGATCGTTACGCCGTGGAAGGTGGCGTCAACCTGTGGGCGGCCTCGGCGGAGCGCTAGACCTGCAGGGCTTGGCCCGGGCCGACAGGCTCCTGGGCTGGAAGTGGAGCGCGGCCACCAGGCTGACAAGACGATCGCATGCCTGGAATGCACATCAAGGAGGGACCCATGGCTAACCAGACGCAGGCACCGGGACAGCCAGCCCCGGCGCCGGATAGCGGGCCGGACGAGGAGACGATCCGCCTGGCCACGCAGATCTTCAATGCCGCACGGGAAGGCGAGACCGAGAACTTCCGTCACTGGCTCGGGCAGGGCCTGCCGCCCAACATGCGCAACCAGAAGGGCGACAGCCTGTTGATGCTGGCCAGCTACCATGGCCACGTCGAGACCACCCGCGTGCTGCTCGAGCATGGCGCCGACCCGGAACTGCGCAACGACAACGGTCAGAATCCACTGGCGGGCGCTGCGTTCAAGGGCAACCTGGCGATGGTCCGGTTGCTGCTGGAAAACGGCGCCGCGGTCGACGGCTCGTCACCCGACGGCAAGACCGCGTTGATGTTCGCGGCGATGTTCGACCATGCCGAGATCGTCGCTTGCCTGCTGGCCAAGGGCGCCGACCGACATGCCCGCGAGAGCAAGGGCATGACCGCCCACGACCTGGCCACGGCGATGGGCGCCAAGGCCACGCCGGCGCAATTGGCCCGGCCGGCTGACACCGGTGGGTAGCGTGCGCTAGCCCGGATCGAGCGCGCCGGGTTCGTCGACGTCCTTGATGACGCCCGGGTCGGCGGTGGCGATCTCGACGCAGGCCGCCGGGTTGTCGAGCAGGATATGATGCGCGCCGCCGTCGCCGTCCAGTTGGCACAGCGCCGGCCAGAATTGCCGCCCGAAGACGACCGGATGGCCGCCTTCGCCCTGGAAGGTCGGACGCACGATCAGCGCTTCGCCGGCCCGCAGGGCCAGCGCCGCGAAGGTGGCGTCGCGCACCCACGGCATGTCGCCGAGCATCACCGCCACGGCCCGGCCCCGGCTCTCCCGCAGCAGCGCACACATGCCGAAGGCCAGGCTGGCGCCCATGCCGCGCCGAGCGTCGGGATTGACGAGCGTGACGATGTCGTCCGGTATGCCCAGCCTGACGGCATCGTCATCGCCACCGATGACCACGTGAATGTCGTGAAAATGCGGACGCAGCGTGGCCAGCGTGGCGGCGAGCAACGTGCCGCGGCCGGGCAGTTCGGCGAGGCGCTTGTCGCTGCCGAAGCGCCGCGACTGACCGGCGGCGAGCACCAGCGCGGCAATGCTGTCAGAGGGTGTCGCGTGCTCGGCCATTAACAGTGGACTCTCATCACGTCGGCGATCGTGGCCCGGTCATCGGCGCTCTTGCGCGAGCCCATCACGCCGAAATGCCGGCGAAGAACCGTAGGTCGAGACAGCCACGGGGCTTGGTCGCCGCGAGCCCAGTCGAAAGCGTGCGGCAGCACACGAATATCCATGTCGAGCATCGCAGCGTCCGTTATCGGTTGGCCGCCTGGAAGCGGCTGGCGAGGGTAGCCCTTACTATGGTTCGAAGGCGCGTGTCGTGCCAACTCATTCTTCTTTCAATGCTCCACCAAGGTCGTCTTGCCGCCCCGGCCGGCAGCGACGAGGCTGAGTCGATACCGACAATAACGCCGAGGCTCGCATGGCCAACCAGTCGCTCGCCGGGAACCAGCCCGAGCAGTGGGATGCCGCCCTGCTGCTGCACGGCCTCGACGCCATGACCGAATGGGTGGTGGTGGTCGACGCCGAGGGTCGCATCAGCTACCTCAACGCCCCCTATGCCGACTTTCTCGAGATCGATCCGGTCGCGGCGATCGGTCGCCCGGTGAGCGAGATCATCGAAAACACCCGCATGCCCGAGGTGCTGGCTTCGGGCAAGGCCGAGCTCGCGCAACTGCAGATGGTGCGCGGCCACCACATGATTGCCCATCGCTACCCGATTCGCGCCGGCGGCCGGGTGATCGGGGCGATCGGTACAGTGATCTACCACGACACCTGGGAATGGCGCCAGATGAACGCCCAGGTCGAGGCGCTGGAGGCCGAGGTCGACTACTACCGTCAGGCGCTCGATGTCCGCGTCGGGGCGCGCTGGCAACTGACCGACGTGGTCGGCGAGAGCGAAGCGATGCGCACGCTCAATGCCAAGGTCCGCAAGATCGCGCCGGGCGATGCCTCGGTGCTGATCCGTGGCGAGTCGGGCACCGGCAAGGAGCTTTACGCCCATGCCCTGCATCGGCTGTCGGAGCGCGCCGCCGGGCCGTTCATCAAGCTCAACTGCGCGGCGATCCCCGAGCAGTTGCTCGAGGCCGAGCTGTTCGGCTACGAAGAGGGCGCCTTCACCGGTGCGCGCAAGGGCGGCAAGCCGGGCAAGTTCCAGCTCGCCCACGGCGGCACGCTGTTTCTCGACGAGATCGGCGACATGCCGCTGGCGATGCAGGTCAAGTTGCTGCGCGTGCTGCAGGATCGCGAGATAGAAGCGGTCGGCGCGACCCGGCTGGTACCGGTCGACGTGCGGGTGATTGCCGCGACCCATCGGCCGCTCGAGAGCCTGATCGCGCGCGGCGAATTCCGCGAGGACCTGTTCTATCGCGTCAACGTGGTGCCGCTGATAATTCCCGCGTTGCGCGAACGCCGCGAGGACGTGCCGGGGCTGGCCCGACACCTGCTCAAGCGGCTGGCCGAGCGGCGCGGCCGGCGCTGCCCGACGCTGTCCGACGCGACGCTTGAGTGCCTGTGTCGGCACAGCTGGCCGGGCAACGTCCGCGAGCTGGAAAACGTCCTCGAGGCGGCGTTCTACCTGGGCGGCTCGCGGCTCGAGGTCGACGATCTTCCCGAGGCGTTGCGCTGTACGCCGGCGCTTTCACGCCATGGCGACGGCTCGCTGCGTGCCACCCTGGAGGCCGCCGAGCGCGAGGCGCTGGAACGCGCGCTGATCGAAAGCGGCGGCAACCGCACACGGGCCGCCAAGCGGCTGGGCATCGCCAAGTCTTCCTTTTACGAGAAACTCGCCCGGCATCGCCTGGCCGAGGTTTCCACGGTGTCCTGAGTCCGAAAGAACGGATGCCATCCGAATATTCGGACAGTAGCGGGGCGCCCTTCCCGCGCTTGCTTTTCGCGCTGGTACGTCGGTGCGTCCGATAAACCGGACGCTTGTCGCCGCCGCGCGCCCCGGCAGCCATCATCGGCACTTTCTTGGCGTAAAAGACAATAGTTAAATAATTGATATTTATAGCATTATTGCAGGATGGCCGCTGAGTTGCTTCGTCAATTCACCCGGATACGCGGGGACAACAATAATGTCAAGGAGACGCATCATGCCAAGCGCTATTTTCACCCATTCGCTGCTTGCCTCGGCGGTCGGCCTGGCCATTGCCGCCAGCCTCAATGCCCCGGCCCGTGCCGAAGGTCCCAAGCGGCTCGATGTGGCAAGCACCTTCTCGACCCAGAACTTTCTCGGCGCCGGTGCCGAGCGCCTGTCAAAGGAGCTCGAGACCGCCACCGGCGGCGCCGTGTCGCTGCGCGTCTACGACCCGGGCGATCTGGTACCGGCCTTCGAGGTCTTCAACTCGGTCTCCTCGGGTGCGGTCCAGGCCGGCTGGGACTGGATCGGCTACTGGGCCGGCACGGTGCCTGTCACCAACCTCTACGGCGCCTTGCCGTTCGGCCCGTCGCCGGAGGCCTTCATGTCGTGGATGTGGGCCGGCGAGGGCACCGAGCTCTTGCAGAAGGCCTACGATCCCTACGGCGTGAAGGTGTTGCCGTGCTTCATCTCGCCGCAGGAAACCGGCGGCTGGTACAACAAGGAGATCAATTCGCCGGCGGATTTCGACGGTTTGTCGATGCGCATCTCGGGGCTCGGCGCCAAGGTGCTCAACAAGCTCGGCGCCTCGACCCAGCTGGTGCCGGGCGGCGAGATCTATCTGGCATTGGAGCGCGGGCGCGTCGACGCCACCGAGTTCTCGGTGCCCCAGGTCGACGCGGCGATGGGCTTCGACGAGGTCGCCGAGTACTACTACTTCCCGGGTTGGCATCAGAGCGCCAGCTGGTTCTCGCTGCTTATCAACCAGAGTGTCTGGGATGAGTACAGCGACGCGCGCAAGGCGCAGTTCGAGACCGCCTGCCGGGCGACCCTGCAGTGGTCGATGGCCGAGGCGCCGCCCGAGCAGATGCGCACCATCCGCAAGCTTGAAGAGAAGGGCGTCAAGGTCAAGCGCTTCCCCGACGAGGTGATCAACGCGCTGCAGGATGCCTGGGTCGAGGTGCGTCAGGAGGAGATGGCCAATAATCCGGCCTTCAAGGAAGCCTACGAGTCGCTGATGAAGCACGTCGGCTTGATCGACGAGTGGTACAAACTGCAGGCGCTGCCCGCCCCCAAGCCGATTCAGGACAGCGGCCAGGAGGATAGCTGATGCCACGCGCCTCCCTTGCGCCCTGGCGCGAGCGTGGCGGTGCGGTGTGTGACGGTCTGGCCCGGCCCCTGGTCGGGCTCGGGCTGTGGGTCGGCCGCGTTACCAGCTGGCTGGTGCTGCTGGTGATGCTGGCCGTGCTCATCACCGTGACGCTCAACGCGCTGGGCATCAATCAGATCGCCGCCTGGCAGAATGACGTGCTGTTGTTCGGCCAGGCGCTGACCATCAACAGCGTCACCGAACTGCAGTGGCATCTGTTCGGCATTCTGACCCTGTTCGGCGGCACCTACGCGCTGCATCACGACAGTCACGTGCGCGTCGACCTGATCTACCAGAAACTCTCGCCGCGGGGTCGCGCGATCGTCGACATCCTGGGCCACGTGGTCTTTCTGATTCCGTTCTGCCTGCTGGTGGCCTGGCTCTCCCGGCACTTCGTGATGATGTCCTACGTTTCCGGCGAACAGTCCAACTACGGCGGGCTCACCGATCGTTACCTGATCAAGGCGATGTTGCCGATCGGCCTGGTGTTTCTGGCGCTCGGCGCGCTGGGCCAGGTCCTGCACAACCTGGCGGGGCTGTTCGATCCGGCCCGCCTGGCGCCCGCCGCCGACGCCAAGGAGGCGCTGCATGGCTGAGTTCCTGTCGGAATACGCGCTGGCCCTGACGATGATCGTCACCCTGCTGATAGGCATCTTCAGCGGTTATCCGGTGGCCTTCCTGCTCGGCGGACTGGGCATCGTCTTCGCCTTCATCGGCGGCATTCCGATTCCGTTTCTGGGTACCGTCGGCTCGCGGATCTTCGGCGGGGTGATCGAGAACTGGTTGATGATCGCCATCCCGCTGTTCGTGTTCATGGGCTTGATGCTCGAGCGTTCGGGGGTCGCCAAGCGCCTGCTGTTGACTCTGCAACGGCTGTTCGGCCGCACCCACGGCGGGTTGGCGGTGTCGGTGGCGTTGCTCGGCGTGGTGATGGCGGCGAGCACCGGGATCATCGGCGCCTCGGTGGTGATGCTGGGCCTGCTGGCGCTGCCGGTGATGCTCAAGCAGGGCTACCGAGCCGAGATGGCCTGCGGGGTGATCGCCGCCTCGGGCACGCTGGGCATCCTGATCCCGCCGTCGATCATGCTGGTGCTGATGGGGTCGATCCTGCAGGTCTCGGTGGGCGCGCTGTTCAAGGCGGCGCTGCTGCCCGGGCTGCTGCTCGGCGTGCTGTACATCGGCTATCTGCTGATCACCGCGCGGCTCAAGCCCGAGTGGGCGCCACTCGCCGATCCCCATGCCTTCGACGTCGACACCACGCCGCTGCCGATCGCTCTGTTGCGCGACCTGCTGGGGCCGGTGGTACTGATCGTCGCGGTGCTCGGTTCGATCATGGCGGGCATCGCCACGCCCACCGAGGCCGCAGCGATCGGTGCCGCGGGCAGCCTGCTGCTGGCGCTGGCGATGCGCAGCCTGGATTTCGCGACGTTGCGCAATGCCGTGCGCGACACCTCGCGGACCTCGGCGATGATCCTGTTCGTGGTCATCGGCGCGACCGGCTTCTCGGTGGTCTTCAAGCGTCTGGGCGGCGACTACATGATCGAGGAGCTGATCACCGGCACCGGCTTCGGTCCCTACGGCCTGCTGCTGTTGATCATGGGCCTGATCTTCGTGCTGGGGTTCTTCCTCGAGTGGATCGAGATCAGCTTCGTGGTACTGCCGCTGGTGGCCCCGGTGGTCGAGGCGCTCGACTTCGGCTATGGGCTGTCCGGGCAGGCGCTGCTGATCTGGTTCGCCATTCTCGTGGCGATCAACCTGCAGACCAGCTTTCTGACCCCGCCGTTCGGCTATGCGCTGTTCTACCTCAAGGGCATCACCGAGGGACGGATCGGCATCGGTACCATCTACCGCTCGATCATTCCCTTCGTGCTGCTGCAGCTGACCGGGCTGATTCTGTGCATGGTGTTTCCGGCGCTGGTGTTGTGGCTGCCCGGACTGCTCTGACACCGGATGTCCTGATCAAACTGGGGAGGATGCGTGGATGCGCAAACGCGTGCTGATCGCCGGCGGCGGCGAGCTGATCGAGGCGTTGGCGCGGGCCTTCCTGGAAGAGGGCGCGAGCGTCGCGTTGCTGACCCCGGATGCCGCCAGCCTCGAGCACGTGCTGGACGGCCTGGGTGGCGAGCGCCATGATCGCTTCGGGCGGGTCGCCGGCGACGGTGCGCTGGATGCGCTGCTCGGGCGGCTGGAGCGGCTCGACGTGCTGGTCTGCGCGCCACCGGCACTGCCACGCAGCGTGGCGTTGGCGCAGCGCCTGGACGAACAGGTGGCCGGGCCGTCGAGCCTGTTGCAGGTCGCCCGCGCCTGGATGCACAGCCGCGGCGGTGGGCGCCTGGTGGCGGTCGCCCCGGAAGGCGACAGTCAGGCGGCGAGCATGGTGCGCGAGGCGCTGGCCGCGCTGGTGCGCCGGCTGGCCGAGGCCAGCGGGCCGGGCATACGCATCAACCTGCTCTGCCCGCAGGGCGCGTCGAGCGCCTCGGTGGCCGACTGCGCGCGGTTTCTCGCCGGCGGCGCCGGTCGCGCGCTCAATGGCCAGGTGTTGACGCTGACCCTGCCGCCCTGACGCGCGGTCAATTGCGTGCGCTCACTCCCTGCAAGAACACCGCCACGCAGTGGCGCGCCCGCGCGTCGCACGCCTCGGCGGAGGGCGCGATCTTGCGCCCGAGCAGGGCGTCGATGTGCCATTCGCCGAGCAGCATGCCCATGAACATGCCGGCCGCCTCGCGCGGGTCGTCGATGGTCAATCGGCCGTGGTCGACCTGCTCGGCGAGGTAGGTGGCGAGCTCCTGGCGGATACGGTCGGGGCCGCGACTCAGGAACATCTCGCCGAGTTCGGGCACTCGCTCGGCCTCGAAGGCCAGCCCGCGCTTGAGCCGGATGACCCCGGGATCGAAGATCAGCTCGAGCATGCGCCGGCCCAGTTCGTAAAGTACCTGCTCGGGCACCGTGGCTTCGCGCCGGCCTTCCTCGAGCACCGCCCAGGCGGTGGCGATGTGGCGCTCCATGGCGGCGACGAACAACCCCTCCTTGTTGCCGAACTGCTTGTACAGCGTGGCCAGCGAGCCGCCGGCGCGGGCCACCACATCGTTGACGCTGGCGCCGGCGTAGCCCTGTTCGAGAAATACGTCGCGGGCCGCGTCGAGCAGCCGCTCGCGGCGCGCGACGCCACGCGGGGTCAGGGCTGCATCGGGCTTGTCGAACGGGGCTGGCCGGGTCATGGCGCTCCTTGGTCGTCTTGGCTCATCGCGTGGGCGGGCGCACCTGCCCGATCGCACCCATTGTAAGGATTGCGGCCGTGAAGGCGATCTTGCTGGTCATGTAGTGTAGCATTCATTACACTGCGAGCCCTGGTTCGTTGTCCACTCGCTTGAGTGGTGGCGAAAGGCCTGACAGCAGCTTCAAGGCAACAGCTACAGCTTCAAGGAGGGGCGCATGAAGGCGGGTGGCACATTGAGCGGCAAGAAGCTCGTGGCGGTGCTGGTGGCGATCGTCGCACTGGCGGCGCTGGCCTGGTGGGCCATCGGCTGGTGGCAGACCGGGCGCTTCCTGGAGGAGACCGACAACGCCTACGTGCGCACCGACAACGTCGCGCTGCGCGCCGAACTCTCGGCGCGTATCGCCGAGGTGATGGTGGACGACAACCAGCGAGTCGAGAAGGGCGATCTGCTGGTGCGCCTCGACGACGCCAGCTATCGCGATCGGCTCGCCCAGGCCGAGGCCCAGCAGGCGGTCGCGGCGGCGTCGCTCACCCAGGCGAAGCGCCAGTACGAGCTGCAGAAGGCCGCGATCGATCAGGCCCAGGCGCAGGTGCGGGCCGCCGAATCCGATGTCGAGCAGGCGCGCCAGCATCTGGCCCGCTCATCCAAGCTTGAGTCCCGCAACTACGCCTCGCAGCAGCAACGCGAGGACGATCAGGCCGCGCTGCGAGTCGCCGAAGCGACCCTCGCCGCACGCCGGGCCGCGGTGGTTTACGCACAGCGTCAGCTGGCGGTCGCCGAGTCCAGCATCGAGAGCGCGAGAGCCAATCGCGACGCCGCGGCCGCCGATCTGGCCTACGCCCGCCATCAGCTTGACAAGACCCGCATCGTCGCCCCGCGCGACGGCGTGGTCGGCAACATCACCGCCGAGGCCGGCAGCCTGGCGCAACCCTCGCTGACCCTGATGCAACTGGTGCCGATCGAGTCGGCCTATGTCGCCGCCAACTACAAGGAGACCCAGCTGACGCGGATGCGCGTTGGCCAGAGCGTCGAGCTGCGCGTCGATGCCTACCCGGATATCGCCTTCGAGGGCGTGGTCGACAGCCTGGCGCCGGCCACCGGTACCGAGTTCAGCCTGCTGCCGCAGGACAACGCCACCGGCAACTTCAACAAGATCGTCCAGCGCGTGCCGGTCAAGATCCGCGTTACCGGCCCCGCGGAGGCGCTAGGGCGGTTGCGCGCCGGGCTGTCGGTGGTCCCCGAGGTCGACACCCGCGAGCTCGAGCCGCGCGATGACGCCCAGGTTGCCCGCGCGAGCGCCGAGAAGGGGTCCCGGGAACAGCCCGGATCATGAGCGAGGCGACCGCCACTTCAGCGGCGGGCGTCAGCGACATGCCGCCCTGGCCGCAGCGCCTCGGCTTCATCGCCGCGGTGTTCGGCATGTTCATGGCGATCCTCGACATCCAGATCGTCGCCAGTTCGCTCAACGAGATCCAGTCGGGGCTGTCGGCCAGCCAGGACCAGATCTCCTGGGTGCAGACGTCGTACCTGATCGCCGAGATCGTGATGATCCCGCTGTCGGGGATGCTGATGCGCATTCTCTCGACGCGGGTGGCGTTCACCCTGTCGTGCGCCGGTTTCACCCTGGCCAGCCTGGGCTGTGCGCTGGCCACCTCGATCGAGCAGCTGATCGTGCTGCGCGCCATCCAGGGCTTCATGGGCGGGGCGATGATCCCGATCACCCAGGCGGTGAGTTTCTCGATCTTCCCGCGTCGGGTGATGGGCGGCGTCCAGGCGGTGATCGGCATGGTGGTGACCATGGCGCCGTCGATCGGCCCCACGGTGGGCGGCTACATCACCGAGACGCTGAGCTGGCACTGGCTGTTCCTGGCCAACGTGATTCCCGGCATGCTGGTGTGCTGGGCGGCGTGGACCTTTCTCGATATCGACAAGCCCAACCATGCCGTGGCCAGGCGCCTGGACCTCATCGGCCTGGTGCTGATCGCGGTGTTTCTCGGCTCGCTGGAGTTCGTCCTCGAGGAGGGCCCGGGCGACGACTGGTTCGCCAGCGAGCGCATCGTGGCGTTCAGCGCGACCTGCGTGCTGGCCGGGGTGTGGTTCTTCGCCCGCACATTGCGCCACGACCATCCGATCGTCGACCTGCGCGCCTTCGCCAACCGCAACTTCGCGCTGGGCGCCGGGCTGGGCTTCGTCATCGGCATCGCGCTCTACGGGCTGGTCTACATCATGCCGCTGTTCTTCGGCTACGTGCGCGGTTACTCGAGCCTGCAGATCGGCCAGGTGATGTTCGTCACCGGGGTGACGATGTTCCTGTGCGCGCCGGTGGTCGGCCAGCTGTCCAACCGCGTCGATCTGCGCGTGCTGCTGTTCTGCGGGCTGTTGCTGGTCGGCACGGGCACCATGATGAACGCCAACCTCACCGTGGAGTCAGGCTTCTGGCAGTTCTTCGTGCCGCAGATCGTGCGCGGGATGGGGCTGATCATGTGCATCATCCCCGCGTCGCGGATCGCGCTGGGCACCCTGCCGGCCCACGAGGTGGGCAACGCCAGCGGACTGTTCAACGTGATGCGCAACCTGGGCGGCGCGGTGGGCCTGGCGCTGCTCGACACGGTGCGCGACGTGCGCGAGGACTTCCACTGGAACCAGCTGATCCCGGCCATCGACGCTGGCCGCGAGGTGGTGGTGGCGGAGATCGCCAAGTATCAGGCGCTGCTTGCCGGCCATGTCCCGGATAGCTACCAGGCCGCCGTCGCCATGCTGGCGCAGCGGGTCTCGCAGCAGGCCCAGGTGCTGGCCTTCAACGACATCTTTCTGTGGCTGGGGCTGATCTATGTGGCCAGCGTGCCCTTGGTGTTCCTGCTCAAGCGCATCGATGCCTGAGCCTGTCCGACACTGGCCGCGCTCGGCCATACGGCGTTAAAGATCATCTCAAGGTACTCCTTTACAACGATAAGCTCGTGCGCTGGCCCGGTCCGCCTTTTCGCTGATTTGCACCTTGCCTGACCATTGCTCGCCGGGCTTTCAGACATGACTTGGGGACAAGTTCCTCGCCGGATTTCTTTCCCAAAAGCTTGTCGGGCTTTAGCCCCGGCACCCCTCGTCAGTTCAACTGCAACGGCCCTGGATGATTGGCACACGATACGTTCATGGCGCATCCTGTGCGGCATGAACCCAACCTCATCCCCGACCGACGTCCTCGGTGACGCTCTCGCCCGGCTGCGCGCGACGCTGGCCGAGCGGCGTCATCGTGCGCTGCTGTGGCTCGATGGCCCACTGGATCGCGTGCTGGCGCGGGCATTGGCGATATGGCAGGGCGCCGACTGGTCCGCGCCGCTGTGGCTGGGGCCGGACAGCGAGGCGATCCGCGGCGCCGGCTTGCCACCGTTGCCGGCCCGCCTGGCGCGCTCCCGGCTGGGCGGCGAGCATGACCTGGTGATCATCGATGCGCTGTCGCCGGGCGCCGGCTTCGATCCCGATGCCTTCGGTGCGCTGGCCGGCACCGTGCGCGCCGGCGGCCTGCTGGTGCTGCTCACTCCCGAGGCGTGGCGCGACGGGGTGCCGGCCGCCGATGCCGACTACGCGCGGCTGGCCGCCTGGCCGCACCCGCCCGAGGCGCTGAGCGCGCGCAACCTGACGCGCATCGCCCGGCGCCTCGCAGCCTCGCCCTGGGTCCTGCACTGGCCGGCTGCGGCCTCTGCCCCCGAATTGACTCTGCCCGATGCGGTAATTCCCACGCCGCTGAGCGCCGCCGACGATTGCCTGACTCACGACCAGGCCGCCGCGGTGTGCCGTCTGACGCGCCTGCGCCGGCGCCGACCGCTGGTACTGAGCGCCGATCGCGGGCGCGGCAAAAGCAGCGCGCTGGGCATCGCCGCGGCGCGGCGCCTGCAGGCCGGCGAGCGCGAGATCTGGCTGACCGGGCCACGCGCCGCCGCGCTGGAAGCGGTGTTCGCACGGCTCGGCGAGGTCTTGCCGGAAGGGCGTCGCGAGGCCCACGCCTTTCATGCCGAGCTCGCCCATGGCCCGGCGACGGTGCGTTTGCTGGCGCCGGATGCGCTGAGCGAGGCTTTGGAGGGCCCGGGCATCGATCCACGCTCGCCGCCGACGCTGTTCGTCGACGAGGCCGCAGCGATACCCGCGCCGCTGCTGGGGCGCTGGCTGGCGGCCTTTCCGCGTATCGCCTTCGCCACCACCGTGCACGGTTACGAGGGCACCGGGCGCGGCTTCGAGCTGCGCTTTCGCGCGCGGCTGGACAGCGAGACGCCCGACTGGCGCGCCTGTCGGCTGGAACAGCCGGTGCGCTGGGGCGAGGGCGATCCGCTCGAGGCGCTGACCCGCGAGCTTTTACTGCTCGACGCCGAGCCCGCCGCCGACGCCACCGTCGCCACGCCACTCGACGCCCAGCCGCTCGTTTGTCGCGAGCTCGATCGCCAGGCGCTGGCCGACGACGAGGTCGGCCTCGGCGAGCTGTTCGGCTTGCTGGTCCAGGCCCACTACCGCACCACCCCCGGCGATCTGCGCCAGCTGCTCGACGGCCCCGAGCTGACGTTGATCGGCGCCTACGTCGGCGCGCACTGCGTGGGCGTATGTGTCGGCCAGCGCGAGGGCGGCTTTCCGCCGCCGCTGGCCGAGGCGATCCATCACGGCCAACGGCGTCCGCGCGGCCATCTGCTGGCCCAGTCGCTGGCCGCCCACGGCGGTTTCTACGCCGCCGCCGAGGCGCGCTGGTGCCGAGTGTTGCGCATCGCCGTGCACCCCGCCGCCCGCCGCCGTGGTATCGGCTCGGCGCTGATCGAACGGCTGGCGGCCCGCGCCCGCGCGGCCGGCGACGACTATCTGGGCACCAGTTTCGGCGCCGAACCGGGGCTGGTCGCCTTCTGGCGCGCCCAGCGGCTGGTCGCGCTGCGCCTGGGGCTGTCGCGGGAAGCCTCGAGCGGCGAGCATGCGCTGATGATGGCGCGGGCGCTGCGCCCAAAAGCGCAAGACGCGCTGCACGAGTGGCGGATGAGCTTTGCCACGCTGCTGCCCAGCCTGCTCGGTGCCGAGCTCGACGGACTCGACGCGGCGGTGGCCATGGCACTGCTTGATGAGGCGCTGCCGGCGACCGACGCGCCGCCGATGGATGCCGAGACACTGGCGCGGCTGGCCTGGTTCGCCGCCGGCGGCGGCGAACTGGCGCTGGTCCGGCCGTGGCTGGCGCGGGCCTGGCGGGCGGGGCGTGTCAGCGCACCCGGGGCGCTGGCCGAGGCGGACTGGCTGGCGCTGGTCGCGCCACTATTCCAGGGACGCGAGCCCGCCGGGGCCAACCGCCCCCGGGGGGCGGCGGGCCGCAAGGTGCGGCAGGCGCACTGGCGCGGGCTGGCCGGACGGTTGCGCGCAGCGCTGGGCGGCGAGTGATGCGTCGAGCGCCCCGGGCATCATGATGTCAACGCCACAAGGCGTCAGCAATCGTCTCCGGCGTTGCAATTATTCGTCTGGTAGCATTCGCCAGTACAATGAGCGTCGATTGTTTTGCCAACTGCGGGATCTGCTCATGAACGACCATCTGGACAGCCTGACGCCGGCGCCGCTGTGGCGCCATTTTCGCACGCTGTGCAATACCCCGCGGCCCTCCGGCCACGAGGCCCAGCTCGCCCGCACGATCGTCGACTGGGCGAGTGCCCGGGGAATGAGTCACGATTTCGACGCCGCCGGCAATCTATTGATTCGCAAGCCGGCCTCGCCGGGCCGCGAAAAGGCGCCAGGCGTCGTGCTGCAGGGCCATCTGGACATGGTCGCCCAGGCCAACGCCGACCGGCCCCACGACTTCACCACGGACCCCATCGAGACCTATGTCGCCGATGGCTGGCTGCACGCCCGCGATACCACGCTGGGCGCCGACAACGGCATGGGCGTGGCGGCGGCGCTGGCGATCCTCGAGGACGACACGCTCGAGCACGGTCCGCTCGAGGCGCTGTTCACCGTCGAGGAGGAGTCGTCGATGGGCGGCGCGCTGAAGCTCGCCGAGGGTTGGCTCGAGGGCGATATCCTGCTCAACCTGGACTCCGAGGATCGCGGCCAGGTCTACATCGGCTGCGCCGGCGGCGCCGACGTGGTGGTCGAGGCCAACCTGCCGACCAGTGCGCTGCGCGACGACGAGCGGGTCTGGCGGCTGTCGCTGACCGGCCTGGCGGGAGGGCATTCGGGTATCGACATCGACAAGGGCCGGGGCAACGCCAACCGGTTGCTGGTGCGCGTGTTGCGCGCGCTGGAGCCGTGCGGTGCGCGGCTGATCGACTATCGCGGCGGTACGTTGCGCAACGCCCTGCCGCGCGAGGCGTTCGCCACCCTGGCGCTGGCCGCCGACGAGAGCGAGGCCGCGCAGGCGCGCCTCGCCGAACTGCAGGCGGAATTGGTCGCCGAGCTGGCGGGCGTCGACGAGGGCCTGACGCTGGCGCTTTCCATGGCGCCCGAAGCTGCGCCGGGCATGGCATCCGAAGCTGCGCCGGGCATGGCATCCGAAGAAACCATGCCTGCTGGCACTCAAGAGGCGCTGACCGCCACCGCCAGCCATATGCTCATCGCCGCGCTGCACGTCGCGCCGTACGGCGTGGAGCGCATGAGCGTCGAGGTACCCGGGGTGGTCGAGACTTCCAACAATCTCGGCGTGGTCTCGCTCGAATCGGGGCGCTTTCACCTCTGCGCGCTGGTGCGCTCGCTGCGCGACAGCGCCACGGCGGATATCGCCGATCGTTTTCGCGCGCTGTTCGGGCTGATCGGCGCCGAAACCCGGGTCGAGAACGCCTACCCGGGCTGGACGCCGGAGCCCGACAGCCCGCTGCTGACGCGCTTTCGCGAGCTGCATCAGCAAAAGCTGGGCGTCGATCCCGAGGTCAAGGTGATTCACGCCGGGCTCGAGTGCGGGATCCTCGGTGGCAAGTACCCGGCGCTCGAGATGATCTCGTTCGGCCCGCAGATTCGTGGCGCCCATTCGCCCGACGAACGGGTCGAGATCGATTCGGTCGAGGAGTTCTGGTTGCTGCTGCGCGCGCTGATCGAGGCGTTGGCCTCAGGGCGCGCGGCCTAGTGTCCGATCGAAGCGGATAGGCTATCGGTCGAGGCGCTTATCGTGCCATCGTCTGAATCCCTATCTGATAGAAATAGAGCGGTGGCCGCTCCAAGGCGTGCGTAATCCGGGAAGAGGTCTTATATCTTGAGCAGTTCTCGTACGATCAATGGCCTCCTCTTCATCGTGGTGTCAATCGCCGCGGCCGGCGTGGCGTGGTTGTATTTCGGCGAGCGGGCCGAATTGAACGTCGAGGCGTCCGTCAGCGAGCCGGTAACGGTGCTAGCACAGCGTACACGCCCGCAGCCGCTGGCGGATCGCATCCAGGCCCTGGGAACCGCCCGCGCAAACCAGGCGGTGGAGATTACGCCCGAGATTTCCGGCGTCATCGATACGCTGCCCTTCAAACCGGGCTTGACGGTTCAGGCCGGCGAAGTGCTGGCGACGCTGGAAGCCGCTGGCGTCAAGGCCAATCTCGAGGCCGCGCAGGCGAGAGCCGCGCAAAGCTCGAGTGACTATGAACGCCAACGCGAGCTGTTTGGTTCCAACATGGTATCGGAATCGCAGCTGCAGTTATCCGAGACCCAACTGCGCACCGATCGGGCGGGGGTCGCTGTGGCCGAGGCGGCGTTGGCCGATCATGTCATTCGCGCACCATTCGGCGGTCGCCTCGGGCTGCGCGAGGTGAGTGTGGGCAGCTTGGTGCAGCCGGGTACCGTGATCACCACGCTCGACGATCTGACCCCTGTCGAACTCGAATTCACCGTGCCGGGGGTATTCGTGGGCACGCTGGAGCCGGGGCAAATCCTCACCGCCCGCTCGGCGGCTTATCCGGATATCGAATTCAGCGGGACCGTGCAGAATGTGGCGACACGCGTCGATCCGGTGACACGCTCGGTACGGGTGCGCGCGGCGCTACCGAACACGAAGCGGTTGGTCAAGCCCGGCATGCTGCTGACCGTGCGCCTCACGCGCGATACCAAGTCGGCGTTGATGATCCCCGAGCAGGCCGTGGTTCCCCAGAACGATCGGCAGTTCGTGTTCGTGATCGAGGACGGCGTGGCCAGAAGACGCCAGGTGCAAACCGGCGCACGTCGACCGGGTCTGGTCGAGATTACCGATGGGCTGGCCCCTAACGAGTCGATCATCGTGGAGGGAACCCTGAAAGTGCGCGACGGCACGCCGGTGACGCGGGTCGACGGGCCACAAGGCGGTGCGTTCGAGCCGGCGGGGAACGCGCCATGATGCTATCGGACGTCTCGGTGCGCCGTCCGGTATTCGCCGCGGTCATCAGCCTGCTGCTGCTGATCGTGGGTCTGATGGCGCTGCGTCTTCTGCCGTTGCGCGAATATCCGGATATCAGCCGCGCGTTCGTCTCGGTCGATGTGGTTTACCAGGGGGCCTCGGCCCAGGTCGTCGAAACCCAGATCACCGATGTGCTCGAAGAGCAGCTCGCCGGCATAACCGGGCTCGAGGAGATGACCTCGACGAGCGTCGACGAGCAGGCCGAGATCAACATGGAGTTCAGCCTCGATACGGATATCGCCGAGGCGGCGAACGACGTGCGGACTCGGCTGGGTCGTATCCGCGACAATCTGCCGGATGGGGCCGAGGCGCCGTCGATTCGCACCGCGGACTCCGGTGCCGAGGAGGTGATGTCGCTGACGCTCACCAGCGATCGCTTGAGTCCGCTTGAGATCACCGACTATGTCGAGCGCTACCTGGTCAACCGGCTGAGCACGGTCGATGGCGTCTCGCAGGTGCAGCTTTCCGGCGAACGCCGCTACGCCATGCGGCTGTGGCTCGACCGGGAGGGGTTGGCGGCCCGCGAACTCACCGTGGAGGACGTGGCGCAAGCGCTGAATACGCAGAACGTGGAACTGCCGGCGGGCCGTCTGGAGTCCGAATCGCGCGAATTCACGCTGCGCACCCTCTCGGGATTCACCCAGGCGCAGGATTTCCGCGAACTGGTGATTGGCCGTGGACCCGACGGCAACCTGGTGCGTCTTGGCGAAGTGGCCGACGTGGAGCTGGGTTCGGAAAGCCAGCGCAGCCTGGCGCGTTCAAACGGTCAGGTGGCGGTAAGCCTGGGTATTACCCCACAGGCGCAGGCCAATCCGGTCGCGGTATCGAGCGAGGTGCGAGAGCGCCTGGGCCCCATCCGCTCGACCCTGCCCGAAGGCATGCGGCTCGATGTGACCTTCGACAGTGCCGAATTCATAAAAGCCTCGATTTATGAGGTCTACATCGCGCTGGGGGTTTCGCTGGCGATGGTATTGCTGACCATCTACGGCTTTCTCGGCACTCTGCGCGCCACGCTGATTCCGGCGGCGGTGGTACCGATCTCATTGTTGGCGGCGACCATCGCGATGGCCGCGCTGGGCTATTCGCTCAACGTGCTCACGCTGCTGGCGCTGGTGCTCGCCATCGGCCTGGTGGTGGACGATGCGATCGTGGTGCTGGAAAACATCTACCGGCGTATCGAAGAGGGCCAGTCGCCGTTGCTCGCGGCATTGGACGGCTCGCGCGAAATCGCCTTCGCGGTGATTGCCACCACGCTGGTGCTGGTGGCGGCGTTCGTGCCGATCTCCTACATGGGCGGCGATGTCGGTCGCCTATTCGCAGAGTTCGGCCTTACCGTGGCCGCCGCCGTCGCCTTCTCCGCCCTGGTGGCACTCACGTTGACGCCGATGATGACCTCGCGGCTGTTCAAGGGCCGCGCCAAGCGCAGCGGGTTCGCCCATTGGGTGGATGCGCGCTTTCGCCGCATTGGCCAACGCTACGCGGCGATGCTCAGGCGGGTGGTGGCGCATCCCTGGCGCATGCTGACGGTTGCCTTGCTGGTATTGCTGGCTGCCGGCGCACTGTTCCGGGCGCTGCCCAGCGCGTATACGCCGCCCCAGGACCGCGGCGTGATCCGCGCGTACATGGTCGGCCCGCAGGGCGCCACGCTCGAATACACCCGGCGTTATCTCGACCAGGTCGAAGCGGTATTGGCCGAGTATCGTGCCGCTGGCGTGGTCGATCATTACCTGAGCCGTATTCCCGGTTCCTACGACGGCAATGCCGTGAACACGGCTCGCCTGACGATCACCCTGGTGCCCTGGGATGAACGCACCCGCGATGCGGCAACGATCGCCGCCGATCTGCGCGAGCGCTTTAAGTCACTGGCCGGCGTCGAGGTGTCGGCCTATGCCCGCGGTGGGCTGGGCGGTGGCGGCGGCGATGGGGCCATGGAGATGATACTCGGCGGCCAGGATTACCAGAGCCTGTCGCGCGAGGCCGAGGACTTGATGGCGTATCTGGAGTCCCAGCCGGCTTTCGTCGATGTCGAAACCGAATATAACGAGCGCAAGCCGCAGATTCGCATCGCCATCGACCGCGACCGCGCCGCCGATCTGGGCGTATCGGTCGCCGCGGTGGGTCGCACGTTGCAGACGATGATGGGCGGGCAGAGCGTTACCACCTTCTCGCGCGGCGGGGAGGAGTACGACGTCATCGTTCAGGGCCGCAAGATCGATCGGCGCACGCCCACCGATCTGCGCAATCTGTATGTGCGCTCCGATACCTCCGGCGAACTGGTGCCGTTGGCGAGCGTCGTCGCGCTCGAAGAGACCGCCGGGGCCGACACACTGAGTCATTACAACCAGCTACGCGCCGTCGAGGTTTCCGCCGGTCTGGTACCCGGCTTTCCGCTGGGGCGGGCGATCGATATCGTCGATCAATACGCGCAGCAGCTTCCGCCCACCATTCAGCTCAACTACGATGGCGCGGCCGGCGATTTTCTAAAAGCCGGTGCCTCGCTCTACATCACGCTGGGACTCGCGCTGGCGATTGTCTATCTGGTGCTGGCGGCGAATTTCGAGAGCTTCCGGCAACCGCTGGTGATCATGACCACGGTGCCGCTGGCGCTGACCGGCGGGCTCATCGGGCTATGGCTTACCGGCATCACCATCAATATCTTCTCCCAGATCGGCGCCATCCTGCTGGTGGGGCTGGCGGCCAAGAACGGCGTGCTGATCGTCGAGTTCATCAATCAGTTGCGCGATCGGGGTCAGGCGTTCCACGACGCCATCGTCAATGCTGCCGGCATCCGTCTGCGCCCGGTATTGATGACCTCGCTGTCGGCCGCCGCCGGCGCAGTACCGCTGTTGCTGGCGACCGGCCCCGGTGCGGAAGCCCGGCGCGCCGTGGGTGTGGTGGTGTTTTTCGGGGTGCTCTTCGCGACGTTTCTGACGCTGTTCATCGTGCCGGCGGCCTACGCGCTATTGGCCCGCAACAGCCAATCGCCCGACCACGTGGCGCGGCGCATTCGCCGTGAGCGGCAGCAAGCGGAGACGCTGGCCCGGGGCCAGCCGCCTAGCGTTTTGTAGCCGGGCGCGTTCAGGCTTGCCTGGCGCGGCGTTCGCTGATGTCGGGGGCGCGGCGCACGGCTTCCAGGCCGGCACGGGATATCAGCCCTTCGCGATGGGCGTGTTCGGCCATGCGCACGCTGTCGCTGGCCAACACCAGGGTGCAGCCGTCGGCGGCGACTTCGTCGGCGAGCGCCTCGATCGCGGCGTCGCGCGAGGTACTGCGGCCGATCTTGCGGATGTAGATGGCGCGGATGCGCCCGGGGTATTCGCGCACGATGCGGGTGTAGGTTTCCGGATCGTGCTGGCCGCTGTCGCCGATCAGCACGAACGGCAGGGTGTCGTAGAGGCTGAGCATCTTCTCGATCATCTTGGCCTTGTGATCGACCGCCTTGCGCGGCAGCGGGCGCTGCAGGCTCAGCCCCCATTCGCGCAGGAACAGGATCGGGCCCACCGGGATGCGGTTGCGCTGGAAGAACGCCTCGAGAATTTCGTAGATGCTCCACGGCCCGCGCGAAACGTAGAGCAGCGGGCGCCGCCGCTGGCCGTCGGCGCCGGCGAACAGCGCCTGATAGAAGGGCGCCACGCCGGCAAAGGCGGTGCGCCGGTCGGCCTTCTCGAAGAACAGCCGATAGAACATCTTGAGCTTGTTGGCGACGCCGGTGTACATCACGGTATCGTCGATGTCGCTGATCACCGCCAGGTCGACCGCCGGCGGCGGGACATAGACCTCGGTCTTGCCGCTGATCGTGTGTTCGTCGTCGAGATACACGTCGAGCGTCGCCTGATGCCAGCTGCGGTCGTCGGGCAGCGGCCGATCCAGCGCCATGTGCACGTCGAAATAGCCGTCGCGATCGGTCTCCACGGTATGCCGGCTGCCGTCGATCTCGACGACTACCGTGGCCGCCTTGACGCCCCAGCGCACGCTACGCCGCAGCACGTCGAGCAGATCGCGAAGCAGCGTACCTTCACGCGCCGGCAACCCCAGGCTGGGTTGACGGAAGACCCGCCCCATCAGGTAGGCCTCGCGCGTCGAGCCGTAGCCGCGATAGGCCTGCACCACCACCCCGCCGCGTCCGCGATCGGATTTCATCGGTCGGGCGGCGAGTTTCAGCAGTTTGCGCAATGCCTGATAGGGCGTTCGAGGGCCGTGGGCCATGCGAGCTCCGGGTCGAGAAATGATGGGCGCTAACGTGCAAACGTCCGCCGCGCCGATGGCAGGGCGGACGTGAACAGGCGAGACAACGGCTCAGGCGTGCTGTTCGCTGTGACGCCCTTCGCCGATCTCCTCGATCAACTTGCTGCAGAACGCGTCGAGATCCGCCGGCTTGCGGCTGGTCACCAGCCCGCTGTCGACGACCACTTGCTCATCGACCCACTCGGCACCGGCGTTCTTGAGATCCTGGGCGAGGCTCGGGAACGAGGTCATGCGGCGGCCCTTGACGACACCGGCATTGATCAGCAGCCAGGGGCCGTGGCAGATCGCGCCGACCGGCTTGCCGGTTTCGAAGAAATGCCGGGCGAAGGCCTGGGCCTTCTCGTTGACGCGCAGGCTATCCGGGTTGAAAAGGCCGCCCGGCAGCACCAGGGCGTGGTAACTCGCGACATCGGCGTCGTCGAGCGCGACATCGACGTCGTAGGTGTCGCCCCAGTCGGTTTCCGCCCAGGCGCGGATCCCTTTCTTGTCCGGGGCGACGACATGCACGGTGATGCCCTGCGAATCGAGTTCCTTCTTGGGCACCGCGAGCTCCGATTCCTCGAACCCGTCGGTGGCGAGAATCGCAACGCGCTTTCCACTCAGCTTCTGGCTCATGGCTACCTCCTTGCGGCACAGTGAGCGGCACGGCATGAGGCCGTGCTTCAGAGACTTTCTGGGGATCATCGGCGACGATCACAAGGGCGATCGCCGGACGATGTCCCTTCAGCATAGGCAATGGCGCTAAGACGGCAATCGTCGCGCCGCCAGCGGCGGCATTCAGAAACGACGCCGCCGCCCCGTGGGGCGGCGGCGTGCAAGCGCTAACGAACGGTGCTCAGCCGAGATAGGCGTTGAGCATCCAGATGGTCTTTTCCTGCTCGCGGATATAGTCGCCGACCTGCGAGGCGGTGCCTTCGTCGTCGGCGTCGGCGGCCAGGCTGAGCAGCTCGCGCTGCAGTTCGATCAGCGTCTGATAGCCCTGGACGATGCCGCGCACGCAGGCCTCGCCCTGGTGAACGTCCTTGTCTTCCTGGATGGAGGCGATCTTGACGTAGTCGCTGTAGGCATGGACCGGCTGATGGCCCAGGGTCAGAATCCGCTCGGCGACTTCGTCGACCTTGGTCAGCAGGTCGTCATAGAGCTCCTCGAACTTGGTATGCAGCTCGAAGAACTGATGGCCCTTGACGTTCCAGTGGTAGCCGCGAACGTTCATGTAGAAGATCTGGTAGTTGGCCAGCAGCGTATTGAGCTTGTCGGCCAGTTCGTTGGCGCTGCTGTTGTGCAGGCCGATGGCGTTGGTATCGCTCATTAATGCCCCTCCATAAAACGGTTGTCCGATGGTAGCTGCCCACGGCGAACGCGGACAGCCATCGCGATGCATCGTCGAGATAGCGCTATCCTATTGATTTGGGGCATTCCCGCCACTTTCAAGGGGGCGATGAGACGCGTGGCTCTGGACGCGACAAGACCATCAGCCGGGCCACGGCTTCGGCGCGCTCGGCGAGCAGTTCACCACAGCGCGCCAAGGCCTCGTCGAGGCTCATCGGGCCGTCGGCCAGCGCCAATGCGGCACAGACGCCTTCGTCGTGGGCGGCCTGCCAGCCCTCGCCCAGCCGACCGGCGAGCACCACCGTGGGCACGCCGTGCGCGCGGGCGCGCCGGGCGATGCCGATCGGCGTCTTGCCGGCCAGGCTCTGGCCGTCGAGCTGACCCTCGCCGGTGATCACCAGGTCGCTGTCGGCGAGCGCTTTATCGAAGTTGGCCTGATCCATGACCAGCTCGATTCCCGGGCGCAGTTCGGCATTCAGCAGCGCGCGGGCGGCAAAGCCCATGCCGCCGGCAGCACCCGCCCCGGGATAGTCGCGCTCGTCGCGGCCCAGCGTGTCGGCGAGGCAGTCGGCGAAGTGGGCCAAGGCGCTGTCGAGGCGCTCGACCTCGGCCTCGCTGGCGCCCTTCTGGGGGCCGAACACGGCGCTCGCCCCACGCGGCCCGGTCAGCGGGTTATCGACGTCGACGGCGGTCTCGACCCGTAACCCGGCGAGGCGCGGGTCGAGCCCGGAAAGATCCAGGCTGGCCAGCTTGGCCAATGCCGCGCCGCCGGGGGCCAGCGGCCGGCCGGCGCGGTCCAGAAGGCTCGCGCCGAGCGCCGCGAGCATGCCCGATCCGGCATCGTTGGTGGCGCTGCCGCCCAGCGTCAGGATCAGCCGCTCGGCGCCGGCGTCGAGCGCGGCCAGAATCAACTCGCCGACCCCGCGGGTGGTGCTGGTCAGCGCGGTTCGCTCGTCACGCCCCAGGGCCTGCAGGCCGCTGGCCTCGGCGAGTTCCACGTAAGCGGTGCGGCTGGTCGCGTGCCAGCCCCAGGCCGCCTCGGCGGGCCGGCCCAACGCATCGTGGACGGTGGCGGTGCGCCGCTCGGCGCCGGTCGAGGCGAGCAGCGCATCGAGCGTGCCCTCGCCGCCGTCGCCCATCGGGCACTCCACCAGTTCGGCGTCGGGCAGCACCCGACGCAGGCCACGGGCGATCGCCGCCGCCGCCTCGCGGGCGCTCAGCGCGTCCTTGTAACTGTCGGGGGCAATCAGAAACTTCATGGCCTTCCTCAGGTAGTAAGATCGAATGTCGAGTGAGCCCGGCGCGCCACGCAGGCTTTGCCAATATGCGCCAAGCCAGCGATAAAACAAAACCCATGGCGGTTCGTGGCGCCGCGGATATGCTTGAATGGTGGCCTGTCGGTTATCGGAGCGGGCCGGACGCATGCTGCTTTGGTCCTGTTTGGCGCGACCCGGCGAACGCCCGACAATAAGCCGCGCTACGCTTTAAGAATACCGATTTCCGCCGCTTTGGAGGCGCTCGCCATGACTAGTGGGCTTCGCGTATTGGCCGTTATCGTCAGCCTCGTTCTGGCCGGCTGTCAGTCAGGCCCCGGGCCATTGGCAGCGGGCGCCTCGGCCTCGCTGCCGGCGGCCTGCAGCTGGCCCCGGCGCTCCGAAGCGTCGGTACAAACCTGGGTGCGGGCGGGGATCGCCGAGCTCGAGGCGCGCGGTTTCGACATCCGCAACGCCGATCTGGCGCTGGGCGTGGTCAGCGCCGAGCGTCGTACCCGCCAACCGGGCAGGGGGGCCGTCGATCGCCCCTGGTACGACGGCATCTCCTTCTGGGGCGGCTCGCATCGCCGCGCGGCGAGCGGGTTCGGGCTGGGCTTCGGCGTCGGCGGAGGCTTCGACGATCCGGTACAGATCGAGCGCGTGTCGCTGGTCGTCGGCGACCAGACAATCAAGCTGACCCGCGACTCGAGCGTGATCGACGCCGGTGGCTACGTGCTCGATGCGCGTGCCTACAATCGCGACGCCTTCTGTCGCCAGGTCAGCGGTGCCATCGAGTCGCGCTTGCTGAACATGCCGGAGGCCTCATGAGACGCCTGGTGCCGGTAACGGTATTGCTGCTGATGCTGGCGACGTCGGTGACCGGTTGCGCCACGTCCCGCGTCGCCCCCAGCGAGCGACTGGCGGTGATGGACGCCACGCCGCGCCGGACGCTGGCCAGTGCCATCGACGAGCTGGTCGCGCGGGGTTTCGTGATCCGCCTGGCGAACGCCGAACTGGGGCGGGTCGACGCCGTGCTGGCGACTCGCTCGGGCTATGTGCTAACCCTCGTGGCCAGCCCGGCGACTGCCGGCACCCGTCTGGCCATCCAGGGGCGCCAGGGCGGTCAGCCGCTCGATCCGGCTCGCTTCGACCCGCTGCTGGCGGCGATCCAGGCGCGGCTCGCGACGGCCAGTCCTGCACCGTGAGTCCGGTTCGCCGACGCCGGTTGCGTCGCCTGGCGGCGCTGGCTGGCGGCTTTGCTACCGTTGCGCTGCTGTGGTGGGTCTGGCACTGGCAGTTCGACAATGCCCTGCGCGAGGCGCAGCGTCACGCCGATACCCGACTGGCGCTGTATACCAGCAGCCTCGAGGGTGCGCTCGAGCGTTTCGCCTACCTGCCCGATCTGTTGGCGCGCCAGCCGCTGATTCGCTCGGCGCTGGGCCGCCAGCCGCAGGATACTCTCAATGCAGCGATGATCCGGCGGATCAACGCGCACCTGGCGCGGGTCGCGGCAAGTTCCGGCGCCGAGGCGATCTATATGATGAACGCCCGGGGGCTGACCGTCGCGGCGAGCAATGCTGCCCGCGAGGACAGCTTCATCGGCCAGCGCTACGACTACCGGCCCTACTTTCGACAGGCCATGCGTGGCGGGCAGGGCGAATTCTTTGCCGTCGGCAGCACCACCGGCCGGCCGGGGTATTTTGTTTCGGCCCCGGTGACGGCCGGCGATGTCTCGGTCTCGGTAACGGCCGGCGAGACCGCATCTCGAGGAGCGTCCGCAGCGCCGCCGCTCGGGGTAGTCGCGGTCAAGGTCTCGCTGGAGTCGCTGCAGGCCGATTGGCGACAGGCCGGCGAGAAGGTGATGCTGAGCGATGCCAATGGCGTGGTGATTCTCTCCAGTCGCGCCGACTGGCGCTATCGCTACATGGGTGGACTGGACGCCGAGGCGCTGGGCGAGATCCGCGCCCAGCGCCAGTTCAACGGCACCGAACTGCGCGCGCTGGGCGAGCGGTTGGGCGATGGCTCGCTGTTGATCGACGGCAACGGCGTCGGCAAGCGCTTCTTCACCGTCACGGCGGACAGTACGGCTGGCGGCCTGGGCTGGCGAATGCATTATCTGGTGCCGGTACGCCCGTTGTATGCCAGGGCGCGCAATGCGGTGCTGGTCGCCGGGGCGCTGTGCCTGGCCTTGCTGCTGCTGGGACTCTGGCTGCGCGAGCGCCAGCAACGTCTGTGGCTGCGCGAGCGCGAGGCGCGGCTGATGCGCGACGCCAACGAGCGCCTGGAGAGCCGTGTCGAGGCGCGCACCCGCGAGCTGGAATCGGCCCAGGCCGAGCTGGTCCAGTCCGGCAAGCTGGCGGCGCTGGGCACCATGGCGGCGGGCATCGCCCATGAGCTCAACCAGCCGCTGGCCGGCATCCGCACCTATGCGGCGAGCGGCGCGCGGCTGCTCGAGCGCGGCCGGCCCGAGTCGGCGCAGGACAACTTCCAGCGCATCCAGGCGCTGTCCGAACGGCTCGCCACGCTGATCCGCCAACTCAAGCTGTTCGCCCGAAAGGGCGGCGCCCGCGAGCCGATCGACCTGCTAGCGCGGCTCGACTTCGTGCTCGAGCTGCTCGACGAGCGCATCGTGCGACAGGGGGTCGAGCTCGAGCTGCCCGAAAGCGTGCAGCCGGTCTGGGTGGCCGGCGACAGCGTGCGCATCGAACAGCTGCTCACCAACCTGCTGCGCAACGCCCTGGACGCCCTGCGCGAAGTCGCCGCGCCGCGACTGAGCGTGGACGTGGCGCTGAGCGACACGCGGGTGGTGCTGACGGTCGCCGACAACGGGTCGGGGATCGACGAGGCATTGATCGGGCAGCTCTTCGACCCGTTCTTCACCACCAAGGAGGTCGGCGACGGGCTGGGGCTCGGGCTGTTCATCGCCTACGGCATCGTGCAGGATCTCGCTGGACGCATCCGCGCCGAGAATCGCACTGGTGCGCAGAGCGGCGCGGTCTTCATCGTCGAATTGCCGCGTGCCTTCGAGACCCGACGCCGCCAACCCAGCGAGGAGGATTCCGTGACATGAGCGAACTGCCGGTCTGGCTGGTCGACGACGACCCCGGCGTGCGCGAGTCGCTGAGCCAGTGGTTCGAGCTCGGCGAGCTGGCGGTGAGGAGTTTTGCCAGCGGTGAGGCGGTGCTTGCCGCGCTCGATGCCGGCGAGCCCTGCGGGGCGCTGATCTCGGACGTCAAGATGCCCGGGCTCGATGGTCTGAGCCTGTTGCGCGCTGTCCAGGCGCTCGACGACGAGGTGCCGGTGCTGCTGATCACCGGGCATGGCGACGTGCCCATGGCGGTGGGTGCCATGCGCCAGGGCGCCTGGGACTTCATCGAGAAACCCTACGAGCCCGAGCGCCTCGAGGAGCAGGTGCGCCGCGCCCTCGAACGCCGCCGCCTGAGCCAGGAAAACCGCCGCTTGCGCCAGGCGCTGCGCCAGGGCGGGCTGGCTGCGCGGCTGATCGGCGAAGCGCCGGGCATGCAGCGGCTGCGCGACGAGCTCGCCAATCTCGCGCCGACTCGCGCCAATGTGCTGGTGTTCGGCGAGACCGGCAGCGGCAAGGAGGTGGTAGCGCGCTGTCTGCACGAATTTGGCCCCGGCCAGGCGGCGCCGTTCGTGGCGCTGAACTGCGGGGCGATCGCGCCGGAGCTGTTCGAGTCGGAACTGTTCGGCCACGAAAAGGGCGCCTTCACCGGCGCGCTCGAGACCCGGGTCGGCAAGCTCGAGCATGCCAGCGGCGGCACGCTGTTTCTCGACGAGATCGAGTCGATGCCGTTGACCGCCCAGGTCAAGCTGCTGCGCGCGTTGCAGGAGGGCGAAGTCACCCGGCTGGGCAGCAATCGGGTGATCGCGCTCGATCTGAGGGTGGTGGCGGCGAGCAAGAGCGACCTGCTGGCGCTGGCGAGCGAGAGGGCGTTCCGCGAGGACCTGTACTACCGGCTGGCGATCGCCGAGCTGACGATTCCGCCGCTGCGCGAACGCCGCGAGGACATTGCGTTGCTGTTCGCGCATTTCTGCCGCCAGGCCGCCGAGGTGCATCAGCGACCGCTGCGCGAAATGGACAGCGAGCTGTTCGCCGCGCTCAGCCGTCACGCCTGGCCAGGCAATTTGCGCGAGCTGCGCAACGCCGCCACCCGTCACACCCTGGGGCTGGATATCCCGCAACTGACGCCGCAGCCGGGCGACGTCCCACGCGAGGCGGCCGGCGGTTCGCTCAACGATCAGGTCGCGGCCTTCGAGGCCTCGCTGCTGCGCGCCGCGCTGGCGCACCATCAGGGCAATATCCAGGCGGTGCTCGATGAACTGGACCTGCCGCGGCGCACTCTCAATCAGAAAATGCACAAGTACCGCCTGCGCCGTGACGCCTTCGTCTGAATACAGCTGTCTACGCCCTCCTAGCGGGTCTCGAGCGCGTTGATCAATGGCATGATCAGCCGGCAACGCGCGTCGAGTTCGCTCGTGGCATAAGGCTCGGGCGTGCCCACCCCCCACACCGGGCCCGGCCAGGCGGCGTCGCCGCGGTAGCGGACGATGACGTGGAAATGCAGCTGGGGCACCTGGTTGCCCAGTATGGCCAGGTTGAGCTTGTCGCCGTCCAGCGCGGCCTTGAGCGCGCTGCCCAACCGGGTCGCTTCTTGCCACAGCCGGGCCTGGTCGTCGGCGTCGAGATCGCCGACCTCGACGATCCCGGCGCGACGCGGTACCAGGATCAGCCAGGGGAAGCGGGCGTCGTTCATCAACAGCACCCGGCACAGCGCCAGGTCGACGATGACGTGGGTGTCGGCGGCCAGCCGCTCGTGCAGGGAGAAATCGTTCATGGCGAGCCTCGCTGGTTTCGGCATCGTATCGGCAATAAATTGCCGATATCGAGGTTGGTGTCGGCGTCTTGTTGCCGATCGGCGGTGGCCGCGATTGCGTAGGCGGCGGTTAATGCCTTGAATCGATGTCATTTTGGAACACTGGCAAGCGATTTGCAGGGGTTGTCGCGCCTCAACACAATAACTGCCAATTTCAGGAGAAAAGGCATGCACAAGCGTCAGTTCCTAAAGTCTGCATTGACCCTGGCCAGCGCCGCGGCATTGGGCATTTCCGCCTCGTCGGCCTTCGCGCAGGATGACTCCCGCCAGTATATCATGGGCACCGCGACCACCGGCGGCACCTACTATCCGGTGGGCGTGGCGCTGTCGACGCTGGTCAAGGTCAAGCTCGAGCCCAGCACCGGGATCTCGGTGTCGGCGATCAGTTCCGCCGGCTCCGGCGAGAACCTCAAGCTGATGGACGAGAATCAGGCCCAGTTCGGCATCCTGCAGGGCTTGTACGGCGCCTATGCCTGGAACGGCACCGGCCCGGTGCCCAAGGCGTACAAGAACCTGCGCAGCGTGTCGATGCTGTGGCAGAACGTCGAACACTTCGTGGTCAACAACGAAATGGCCGAGTCGGGCACCATCGCGGACATGACCAACCTGTACGGCGAGCCGTTCTCGATCGGCGCGCGCAACTCGGGCACCGAAGGCTCCGGGCGCTACATCCTCGGCCAGTTGGGCATCGAGCCGGACAAGATGGACATTGCCTACCTGGGCTACGGGCCCAGCGCCGACGCCCTGCAGAACGGCACCATCCAGGGCATGAACATTCCCGCCGGCGTGCCGGCCTCGGCGGTGACCCGGGCCTATGCCAACGCGGGCGAGGACATCACCACGCTGAACTTCACCGACGAGCAGCTCAAGCAGGTCAACAGCGAGTTCGACCTGTGGACGCCCTACGAGATACCGGCCGATACCTATCCCAACCAGTCCGAGCCGATCAACACCATCGCCCAGCCCAACATTCTGGCGGTGCGTGCCGATGTGCCGGCCGATGACGTCTATGCCATCACCAAGACGATGTACGAGAACCTGCCGTTCTTGCAGAACATCCATCCGGCCACCAAGGCCATGGCGCTGGAAAAGGCCATCGCCGGTCTGCCGATGCCGCTGCATGAAGGCGCGGCGCGTTACTTCAGGGAGCAGGGCCTGGAAATTCCCGAGCGCCTGCAGCCGGTCCCGGCCGAGTAAGCCTTTCCTTCCCGAGGCCTGGCGTCCGCCGGGCAGCACGAGCCTCCCGGCACCCGACCGGGAGGCTCGTTACCGATTCGCGAGGAGTGAACCGTGAGCGATCCCATCATCGAACAGGTCCGCGACGAGGACGCCAGCGCAGCCGAGGATCGCCTGCAGCATCCCTGGCTGGGGCGCTTTCTGTTTGGCTTTGCCATCGTCACGGCCCTGGTGCACCTGTATTTCAATACGTTCTCGACCATTTCCACGCTGTGGACGAGCGCCATGCATTTCGGCTTCTTCGGCGTGTTGTGCGCCCTGTCGGTGCCCATGGCGCGGCCGGAGGGTGCCGGCGCCAAGCGCCTGGTGCTGGGTGTCGACGTCATTCTGGCCCTGGCGACGGCGGGTTGCGTCATCTACCTGATGGCTTTCGAGGATGCCCTTTACGCGCGGGGTGTGACCTTCATCGCCTCGGATTGGGTGGCTTCGATCGCCGCCGTGGTACTGGTCCTCGAGTTCGCCCGGCGCACCACCGGCTGGTTCATCCCGGTACTGTGCATCATCGCGCTGACCTACGTCGCCTGGTGGGGGCAGTATGTCGACGGTATCTTCAACTTTCCCGGCCTGAGCTGGGAGACGGTGCTGTTTCGTAGTTACCTAGGCGGCCAGGGCATGCTGGGCTCGATCGCCCGCATCTCCTGGTCGTACGTGTTCATGTTCATCATGTTCGGCGCGTTTCTGGTCAAGTCCGGCGCCGGCGACTTCATCATCGACCTGGCGCGCTGCGCCGCCGGTCGCTTCGTCGGCGGGCCGGGCTTCGTCGCGGTGTTCTCCTCGGGACTGATGGGCTCGGTGTCCGGCTCGGCGGTGGCCAATACCGTGTCCACCGGGGTGATCACCATCCCCTTGATGCGCAAGGCCGGTTTCCCGGCGCGCTTTTCCGCCGGCGTCGAGGCCGCCGCTTCCACCGGAGGGCAGCTGATGCCGCCGGTGATGGGCGCGGGGGCGTTCATCATGGCCTCCTACACCCAGGTGTCGTACCTGACCATCATCGGTGTCGCCGCGCTGCCGGCGCTGCTCTACTTCCTGTCGGTGGCGATGTTCGTGCGCATCGAGGCCAAGCGCAGCAACGCCCAGCATCTCGCCGACCCGGATGCCCCGGGGATCGTCGAGGTGCTCAAGACGGGCTGGCATTTCCTGCTGCCGCTGGTGGTGCTGGTGTGGGCGCTGATCTACGGTTTCACCCCGACCTATGCCGCGGGCATCGCGATCGCCTCGGTGATCGTGGCGTCGTGGCTGTCCAAACAGCCGATGGGGCCGAAGAGGGTCATCGAGGCGCTGGTGCTGGGGACCCGCAACATGATCACCACGGCGATCCTGCTGATTACCGTGGGGCTGATCGTCAACGTGGTCTCGACCACCGGCATCGGCAACACCTTCTCGCTGATGATCACCGACTGGGCCGGCGGCAGCCTGCTGGTGACCATCGTGCTGATCGCCATCGCCTCGCTGATCCTGGGCATGGGGCTGCCGGTCACCGCCTCGTACATCGTCCTGGCGACGCTGTCGGCGCCAGCGCTCTACAATCTGATGGCGAATGCGCAGTTGCTCGATCTGCTGGTGGCCGGCGACCTGCCGGAACAGGCCAAGGCGGTGTTCATGATCGCCGCACCCGACCAGCTGCAGGCGCTGGCGAGTCCGATGAGCATGGCCGAGGCCCAGGCGCTGCTGGCGAAGGTCCCCGACACCTTCTCGAGCCAGCTCTACGAGCAGGCGCTGTCGCCGCAATTCCTGACCATGTCGCTGGTCGCCGCGCACATGGTGATCTTCTGGCTGTCGCAGGATTCCAACGTCACCCCGCCGGTCTGCCTGACCGCCTTCGCCGCGGCGGCGATCGCTGGCACGCCGCAGATGCGCACCGGCCTGACCGCCTGGAAACTCGCCAAGGGGCTGTATATCGTGCCGCTGCTGTTCGTGTGGTCGCCGTTGATCACCGGTACGCCGCTGGAAATGGTCACGGTGTTCGTGATGGCGCTGTTCGGCGTCTACGCGATCATCGCCGGGCTGGAGGGCTATCTGGAGCACGAGCTGTCCTGGTGGCTGCGCCTGCTGATGTTCCCGATCGGCGCGCTGATGCTGTGGCCGCACGGCATGCTCAGCGTCGACCTGCTCGGGGTGGCGATCTTCGTCGCGGTGCTGATATGGAGCGCGCGTCAGGGGGCTGGACCGGCGCGGCCCGCAGCCACTCAGGGTTGACGGTGGCGATGACAGGGAGCGTCCATGGGTTGGCTTGATGGAGTGATGCTGGTGGCATTCGGCGCTGTCGCCGGCTTCATCAACGTGCTGGCGGCCGGGGGCTCGATGCTGACCCTGCCGCTGCTGATGCTGCTGGGTTTGCCGCCGCAGGTCGCCAACGGCACCAACCGGGTGAGCATCGTGCTGCAGAGCGTCAGCGCGGTGGGCAGTTTCCGGCGTGCCGGCGCGGGCGATCTGGGCGTCAGCCTGCGCTTGTCGCTGCCGGCGGTGGCTGGCGCGCTGCTGGGCGCCTGGCTGGCCCTGCTGGTCTCCGATGCGATCTTTCAGGGCGTACTGATCGCAGCGATGGCGCTGGCCTCGCTGATGATGCTGCTGCCTCAGCCGCGGCTCGCCACGCAGACCTTGACCCCAGCGCGGATCACCCCGACGGTCCATCTGGCGATGTTCGTCATCGGCCTGTACGGCGGTTTCATCCAGGTCGGCGTGGGGGTGCTGTTCATCGCCGTGCTGTATCGGTTGCTCAGGATCGACCTGGCCCAGGTCAACGTCTTCAAGGTCTTCATCATTTTAGTCTATACCCTGCCGGCGCTGGCAGTGTTCGTGCTCAACGGGCAGGTGCGCTGGGGTTACGGCTTGCTGCTGGCGCTGGGCAGCATGAGCGGCGCCTGGCTGGCGGTGCGGGTCAACATGGGGCCGCGCGGCGCGCTGTGGGTCAAGTGGCTGACGCTGGCGGTGATTGTGGCGATCATCCTGCGGCTGGCATTTTTCTGACGTCTCGGCGCTTGCGTCCGCGTACGAATTGCCGCTTGCCGAGGCGCCGTTCATGGGTGATAACTGAACTATCCACACGACATTTCAGGGGAAGGCGATGAAAGGCTCATTGAGGATGGCGGCATTGTTGCTGCTGGTTGCGCTGGCCGGCTGCAACACCATGGAAGGGCTGGGCAAGGACGTCAAAAAGGTCGGCTCGGAAATCGAACAGGCTGCCGGCTGATCTGCTGGGCGGGTGGGTGTGCGCAATCGCCCATCGCCTGTTAGGCTTTGGGTGTGACGTTTTGTCACAAGGCCGCTCAAGCGGCGACTTCATTCGTTAAGGAGGACCCAATGAAGAAACTGACAGCGATGATGTTCCTGATGCTGATGGCTGCCGGTACCCTGGCAGGCTGCAACACCCTGGAAGGGGCTGGTGAAGATATCGAGCAGGGCGGCGAAGAGATTCAGGAAGAAGCCTCCTGATAGACTTCGTGCCGCCCGATCCGCTCGGGCGGCACTAGCTATCGTCCGCCCCTCGATTGCAATTCTCGCCCTTTACCGCAGTTCGTTTCTCCCGGCCGGCCTTTCGACGAATCCGTCACCTCTCAACCACCGAAGCGAAAACGCCGTTCCAGACGTTCGAACAGCAGATCGCTGACGATCGCCAGCAACCCTACCAGCACCGCCCCCTGAATCACGTAGGCGATATTGCCGCCGACCAACCCGGCGATGATCGGCGTGCCGAGGCTCTGCGCACCCACCGTCGAACCGATGGTCGCGGTGCCGATATTGATGATCACCGAGACCCGGACGCCGGCGATGATCACTCGCATGGCCAGCGGCAGCTCGACCCGCCAGAGAATCTGCCAGGCGCTCATGCCGGTGCCGCGTGCGGCTTCCAGCGTGGTGGGCGGCACCGAGCCGAGCCCGGCGATGGTGTTCTGGACCACCGGCAGCAAGCCGTAGAGCGACAGCGCAACGATGGTCGGCACGAAGCCGAAGCCGGCCAGCGGCACCACGATCGCCAGCACCGCCGCAGGGGGAAATGTCTGACCGATCGCCGCCAGCGACGACACCATCGGCTCGAACTCGCGGCCTGCCGCACGGGTCACGAACAGCCCCGCCGTGGCGCCGATACCGATCGATATCAGTGATGACACCAGCACCAGGCCAAGATGGTCGAGGGTCAGCTGCAGAAAGCTCTCGCGCTGGTAGATGGCCTTGTCAAGCTCCGGGAAGGCGGCCGCGAACAGCGGCTCGAGCTCCTCCATGAACAAGGTCAGGACGACGAGCAGCGTGGCGAGGATCGGCAGCAGCCAATCGCGCGGCGTGGCGGGCACGAAGAGGCTTGCGCGATTCATGGCTGACGCCCCATTACGCCCTCCATGGTCACTTCGCCGATCAGCTTGCCGGCCTCGTCGATCACCGGCAGTACCATGACCCTGAACCACACCATGCGCGACAGCGCTTCCTTCATGGTCATCTCGGGCGTGGCGATCCATTCGCCGTTGACCGCGGTCCGCGTCTCGCCGTCTGCGCTGAGCCGGCCACCGTGCAGCGCCAGCGGGCGTCCGTCGGCATCGACTTCCCAGCTGTGCCGGCTCGCAGCGCGATCGCGCGCGAGGCGCGGCGGCCGGCAATACTGGTCGACCCAGCGCCGCGAGAGCAGCTTCAGGCCCAGGTCGGCCTTGCCGATGAAGTCGCTGACGAAGCCGTCGGCGGGGTCGACCAGCAATTCGATGGGTCGGTCGTACTGCACCAGCCGGCCCTGGTTGAGGATCGCCACCTTGGAAGCCAGCTTGAGCGCTTCGTCCATGTCGTGGGTGACGAAGACGATGGTCTTGCGGGTCTGTTCGTGGACCCGCAGCATCTCGTTTTGCAGTACCTCGCGGGTCAGCGGATCGACGGCGCCGAACGGCTCGTCCATCAGCAGCACCTCGGGGTCGGCGGCCAGTGCGCGGGCCACGCCGACGCGCTGGGCCTGGCCGCCCGACAATTGATGCGGATACTTGTCGCGGTATTCGCCGGCCGCAAGATGGAACAGGTTCATCAACTCGTCGATGCGCGCATCGATGCGCGACCGGGGCCATTTGAGCAGGTTGGGCACCACGGCGATGTTCTCGGCCACCGTCCAGTGCGGGAACAGCCCGATCGACTGAATCGCGTAACCCATGCGCCGACGCAGCTGTTCCGGCTTGAGCCGACTGACATCTTCGTCGCCGAGCAGGATCCGCCCGCGGCTCATCGGTATCAACTGATTGATCATGCGCAGGGTGGTCGACTTGCCGCAGCCCGACGGGCCGATCAGCACGCCGAATTCACCGCTCTCGACGCGCAGCGAAATGTCGTCGACGACGTTCTTGCCGGCGTAGGTCTTGGTGAGGCCTTGCAGTTCAATCATGAGATGGCCTTGCTGAAAATGGCTGCGCTCGTTCATGCGGCGTTAAAAATAAGCTCAAGATACTCATTTACAACAGTAAACTCCGTCCTCTCGCTGATTTTTGCCTTGCCTGACCATCGCTCACCATCTTTTCAGTCAAGGCCGGTTGGTTATTGCCAATTAGCGCCCGCCGGCGGGACGGCTGATGGCGACCAGGATCTGCAGCAGGAAATCGGCGATTACCGCCAGGGCGATGGTCGGTACCGCGCCGAGCAGTACCAGATCGATGGCGTACTGACCGAGCCCCTGGAAGACGAACGCGCCCAGCCCGCCGGCGCCGATCAACGCCGCGACGACCGTCAGGCCGATCGCCTGCACGGTGACGATGCGCAACCCCGAGAGGATCACCGGTAACGCCAGCGGTATTTCCACCCGCCACAGCACCTGGCGCCGAGTCATGCCCATCCCGCGCGCCGCCTCGAGGGTCGCCGCTGCAACCCCGGCGAAACCGGCGTGGGTGTTGCGCACCACCGGCAGCAGTGAATACATGATCAGCGCGATGATCGCCGGTGCGGCGCCGATGCCCTTGATTCCCAGCGCACGCAGCAACGGGAAGCTGTCGCCAAGTGCCGAGAGCGGCGCCACCAGCAGCGCGAACAATGCGATCGAGGGGATCGTCTGGAAGAAATTCAGGGTGCCGAACAGCGAGCCGCGCAGCGCCGGCCGGCGATGCGCCAGCAATCCCAGCGGCAAGCCGATGGCCAGGGCCGGCGTCAGCGCCAGCGCGACCAGTCTCAGGTGAGTGAGCAGCTGAGCGATGAAGGCGTCCTGGATGTTGAAATACTCGCGGAGAATCGACAGCGCATTGAACTGGCCGCTGGCAAATAGCCCGGCGATGGCGGCGGCCAGGGCCAGGCCGTAGGCGCCGCCGACCCATAGCGGCGCGCGCAGGCGCTGGAAGGCATCGACGATCATCAGCAGCGTACAGAACACCAGCACCCAGAAGGCCGCGCCCTGCGAGACCCGCGCGACCGGCGAGGCCTCGACAAGCGCACGGGCGGCGTAGTCGCCGAGCGCGTAGAGGGTCAGCAGCAGCGTCAACGGTGCGACGGCCAGTGTCAGGCGCAGGCCCTGCTCGGCGGACAGCGGCCTGGCCAGCGCGGCGAGCGCCAGCAGCAGGGCCAGCAGCGCGAGAGTCGCGGCCTGCCAGGTCGTCAGTGCCGCCGCCAGGTTGATTGCTTCGCCGGATACCAGCCGATTGGGCGCCATGGCAGCGAACGGCAGCCACACGCAGCCCAGCAGCGCCGCTACCCACAGCGTCAGCAGCACGCGGTTGGCGACCAGGCGCCTGGCCTGGTCGCCGGTCGGAATCGCGTTGACGGTCACGGTCCGCTCAGTCCAGGAAGCCGTTAGCCTCGAGATAATCGCGGGCCACTTGCTTGGCCGGCAGGCCATCGACCTGAATCTTGCTGTTCAGTTCCTGCAGCGTCTCGCGATCGAGCGAGGCGAGTACCGGCTCGAACAGTTCGGGGAGCTGCGGGTTGGCTTCGAGGACTTGCTCGCGCATCGCCACCGTCGGCTCGTAGACCATCTGCACGCCCTGAGTATCCTCCATGACCTTGAGCCCGGCGGGCTTGATCGCGCCGTCGGTGCCGTAGACCATTGCCGCGTTGGTGCCGCTGGTGCCTTCGGCGGCAGCCCGGATGGTCGCCGCGGTGTTGCCGCCGGAGAGCACCAGCAGCTGATCCTGCGAGAGTGTGAAGCCGTAGGCTTCCTGGAAACTCGGCAGGGCCGCCTGGCTTTCGACGAACTCGGCGGAAGCGGCCAGCTTGACGCCCCCGCCGTCGTTCACCCACTGGCTGAAATCGGCCATGCTGGAAAGATCGTTCTTCTCGGCGAGCGACTGTTTCACCGCGATCGCCCAGGTATTGTTGGCCGGTGCCGGCTCGAGCCAGACGATGCCGTTCTTCTCGCGGTCCCAGTCGCGGACTTTCCGATAGCCCGCCTCGGCATCCTTCCACGCCTTGTCGTCGGTGGTGTTGCTGAAGAAGGCGCCGTTGCCGGTGTATTCGGGGTAAAGGTCGATCTCGCCCTCGAGCAGGGCGGTGCGCACGATATTGGTCGGGCCGAGCTGCAGCTTGTTCTCGACCGGGTAGCCGGCGTCCTCGAGCAGGGCGATCAGCATGTTGCCGAGCAGCGCGCCCTCGGTATCGACCTTCGAGGCGACACGCAACGGGTCGGCGGCCATGACCTGTCCCAGCGTCAAGGCGACGCCGACCGCGAGACCGAGTGATTTGCCCATCCTGGCCATGTTTCCATCCTCTTGTTGACGCGATGTGATGTGTTGAGACGACGCGCCCGAAATCCCTGGGGCCGCTTCGCGTGATGCACCGTCGGCATTGTCAAAGCCTAGCCACAATGCGCGTGACGCTCCACGTTTCAGCACTTTATCGAAACGGCGCGTGCCGAGTCCAGCGGCGTCGTCGCGCTGCCGTCGCGAAGATCAACAAGGCGGGCACGGTCGATGACGTGAGGCGGACTGTCGCCGATGGCGTTGCGATAGTTCGGTCTTTCTCCTCAACCCAGGATGAACACCACGGTGGCGGCGGTCATCGTGCCCATCAGGCCGTTGAAGATCCGCCAGGCGCGTGCGCTCTTGAGGTGGCGGCCCACGGCCATGCCGAAGCCGGCCCACAGCGAGATGCACGGCAGGGCGACGAGCTCGGCGAAGCCGGCCAGCAGCAGGGCGTCGACCCAAGTGCTGCCCTGTTCGGGCAGAAAGCCGGCCATCAGCGCCAGCCCCATCACCCACGCCTTGGGATTGGCGAACTGGAAGGCAGCGGCCTGCCAGAAGGTCAGCGGCCGGCCCTCGCCGCGCAGGCGCAAATCGGGCGGCGGCGCGCTGGCGATCTTCCAGGCCAGGTACAAAAGGTAGGCGCTGCCGATGATCTTGAGCAGCGTCTGGAACAGTGGAAAGCGTTCGAACAGCAGACCCAGGCCCAGCGCGATGGCCGAGAACAGCACGAAGCAGCCGGCCACGATGCCGAGTATGTGCGGCAGGGTGCGCCAGTAGCCGTAGTTGGCCCCCGAGGCGGTAAGCATAAGGTTGTTGGGGCCGGGGGTCAGCGTCATCGAGATCATGTACAGCGCGGCCGGGCCGAGCATGGCGAGCGTATCCATTTTGTATCCATACAAATTTCAGGTTTGCTTTGAATTGTCCCTCTTTGCCAGCATAATGGCGGTTCCAACGGCGTCAACGGATTTATTGTCACCATGACAATCTGGAAACCCGAGTTACCGGCCGGGGTGACGCGTTACCGGGCGCTGGCCGACGCGATCGCCGCGGCCGTCGCCTCCGGCGAGCTCGAGCCCGGCCAGCGGCTGCCGCCGCAGCGACGCCTGGCCGATACGCTGGGCGTTACCGTGGGCACGATCACCCGCGGCTATGACGAGGCCGAGCGACGTGGCCTGCTCGAGGCCCGCGTGGGCAGCGGCACTTATGTGAAAGATCGCCGCGCCAGCGCTCCCGGCTTTCGCCACGTGTCGGTTGAGCCGAGCGCGACCGCTGGCGAGCTGATCGATCTCAGCCTGAGCCTGCCGCCGCCGCATCCGCAGCGCCCGGCGGGTCTGGGCGAGGTGCTGGCCGCGCTTGCCGACGACCCCTCGGCGCTGCAGGCGGCGGTGGACTATCAATCCGAGCACGGCACGCCCGCGCATCGTCGCGCGTTGGCCGACTGGCTGACCCGGCTGGGCTTGCCCATGGTGGCCGACGAACTGACGATCACCCTGGGCGGCCAGCACGCCATCTTCCTGGCGCTGCAGGCGCTGACCCAACCCGGCGAACGCATCGCCGCGGCGGCGCTCACCTATCCGGGGGCGATCGCCGCCGCCCAGCAGTGCCACCTCAAGCTACAGCGCATTCCCTTGGACGATCAGGGCCTGGATGTCGAGGCGCTGGCGCGGCTCTGTCAGCAGCAACCGCCGCGGCTGGTCTATCTCACCCCCGAACAGAACAACCCGACCGGCGCGCAGTTGAGCGAGGCGCGTCGCGAGCGGTTGGTCGAGCTGGCGCGGCGCTACGATTTCTGGCTGATCGAGGACGGCGTGCAGTACCTGCCGCCCGAGGCGCGGGGCAGGCCGCTCTACCTGCGGGCGCCCGAGCGCACGCTGTACCTGTTCAGCACGTCCAAGGTGATCGCCGGCGGGCTGCGCATCGGCCTGCTGCGCGCCCCACCGACGTTGCAGGAGCGCCTGGCCAGCGCCCAGCGCGCGCAGAGCTGGATGGTGCCGCCGTTGATGGTCGAGGTGGTCTGCCGCTGGATCGACAGCGGTGCCGCCGAGCGATTGCTCGGCTGGCAACTCGACGAGATCGCCGCGCGCCAACGTCTGGCCCGGCAGCGGCTGGCTGCCTTCGCGCCGAGCGGCCAGCCTCACGGCTTCCACCTCTGGCTGGAACTGCCCAACGGCTGGCGCGCCGCGGCACTGATCGAGCAACTCGAACGCCAGGGGGTGCGGGTGACCAGCGCCGAGCCGTTCTGCGTCGGCAGCGAGCCGGCGCCGCAGGCGATTCGTCTGTGCGTCAGCGCGGCGGCCGACCGCGAGACGCTGGAGCGTGCGCTCAAGATCATCGCCGACACGTTGGCCGCGCCGCCGGCCAGCCCCTGGCGTACGCTGTGAACGGCGACGCTTGCATCGCCGGCTTATCGCCTCCACCTAGTAAGGCATCACCTCTTGCAAGGAGTCGCCCATGAATCGCGCCCAGGTACTTGCCCACGGCACGTTGCACTGTTTCCCCGTCGGCCTGCGCGATGCCGATGACAAGCCGGTCAACGCCGAGGTCTCGGCGGTGGTCTACGACGGTCGGCGGCTGATCCTGGCCAGCGACAAGCCGATCCCCGGCGAGTCGCGCTCGGCGGTGTTTGCGGTCGACATCGATGCGCACGGCATCCCCGACGATGCCAGCCTCGATTACTTCACCGAACCGGCGATCAAGAGCGCCGCCAAGTACGAGGATTTCGCGCTGACCGCCGACGGTCGTCACGTACTGGCGACCACCGGCTTCGATCGCATCGCCGAGGACGACCACACGCTGAATGCCTACAACCATCTGCTGATCTGGCCGCTGGGTCAGCCCGAGCGGGTGCAGGTGGTCGACCCCGATCCCCGAGACGGCGTCGAGGGCTCGTTGGAGCTGCGCAACAAGCTCGACGGTGCGATCGGCACGCCCTACTACAAGATCGAGGGGCTCGCGGCGATCCCCGGCGAGCGCGGCGACGGGCTGCTGATGTTCGGCGTGCGCGAGCAGGGCAACACTCACGCCGACTTCGATTACGTGTGCCGGATAGTGGGCGCGCACTATCGCGTCAACGCCCAAGGCAATCTCGAGTTCATCGACGAACTGCGCAGCCTGTATCGGTTCAATCCCGGCGACTTCCCCCAGGTGCGTCACGTCTGTGGCCTGTCGAGCCTGGAATACGACCCCTACAACGCCCGGCTCTACCTGCTGACCAGCTTCGAGACCGAGATCGACGGTGTCGAGCATATCGGCGGCTACCTGTGGACGATGAGCCTCGATGACCTCAATGCCGGCCGCGCCCCGCAACTGGTCGAGGACGAACACGGTGAGCCGCTGGTCTTCGAGCACAAGGCCGAGGGGCTGGCGGTACTCGACGAGGAAAGCTTGTTCGTCGCCTACGACAACGATCGCAACCTGGCGCTGGGGTCGATCGACGCGCGCGATGAGCGCCACGCCAACGAGGCGCCCTATACCATCCTGCGCATCGTCTGACGCTCAGTCGTAGCGTTGCTGCCAGCGCTTGGTGGCGATCTGTTCCTTGAGCAGTTCGAGGGTCTCGATCAGCACCTGCTCGGTGATGCGCTCGCTGCGCGTGTCGGCGACCATCAGGATGTCCATGCCGCTGTCGGTGGCGCGGCGCAGCAACTGCGAGAACTCCGGCGAGCGCAGGCCGCCGACCGCCTCGTGGATCAACCGGCCGGCCAGGTCACTGAGCGTCTGGTCCATCGCCTCGCTCAGCTGGCGGCCCATCGGCAGGCGCTGCAGGCGCTGAATCTCGGGGCTTTCCTGCAACGTACGCCCAACCAGGGCGCTGATATAGCGGGCGATCAGCGCGCGGTTGTCGGTGTAGATGTCGTTCAGGCCGGCTTCCAGGCGTTGGGCGATCTCGTCGACCAGCTGCTCCTTGCGCGGCGCCAGCACCTCGTCCGAGAGCCGCTGCGAGAGCGTGTTGCTGCGCCGGATCTCGTCCTGAACGCTGCCGATCAGACGCACCGCGACGCGATCGGAAAGCTCCTCCAGAAGGATGTTGTAATACTTGTGCACCACGCCGAACAGGTACCAACGACGCACTTCGATCAGGCCCAGACGCTGCAGGCGGTGAAGCAGCGCGACGACGCGCAGCACGCGCAGCCAGCGAAAGCCGGCCAGCGGAATGCAGCCGAGTACGTCGTACCAGTGCACGAAGGGGTAGAAGAACCAGCGATGATAGCGGCGCTCGGCGATTGCCACGATCCAGCCGAGTAGCACATCGAGAACGAAGATGCTGACGAACGCCAGGTCGATGGCGAAGAAGTGCTCGCGAACGTTCTGCTGATAGAGCCTCTGCAGTTGCGGAGCGAGCGAGGCGAATGCCTCGCGCAGCGGGGTCACCAGATAGAGGCTGTCGAACAGCAGCAGGGCCAGATTGGCGATCACCAGGACGATCACCAGCACATCCCAGCCCAGCTTGAGCCGTTCTCCGGGCGAGGATCGCTGGCGCTGCGACTTCGTCGGTGTCATGTGGCCTCCTTGCGTGCCCGGCCGGCTCTCAGGAAGCTGGGCCGGTGTATTGGCTGTCGTGCTCCCGCGAGGCCTGTTCGGCCTGCTTGCGCAATTGCTTGCGTAACGCGGCCTTCTCGAAGCGATGTTGCTGCAATGGCGTTGCCGGGCGCAGCGGCGGTACCTGGACCGGGCGTCCCTGCGCGTCCACCGCGACCATCGTCAGGTAGCAGCTGTTGGTGTGGCGGATGAGCTTCTCCTGGATCGACTCGGCGATGACCTTGATGCCGATCTCCATCGACGAGCGGCCGACGTGGTTGACCGAGGCCAGGAAGGTCACCAGCTCGCCGACGTGGATCGGCTGTTTGAACAGCACCTGATCGACCGACAGGGTCACCACATAGCTGCCGGAATAGCGACTGGCGCAGGCGTAGGCGACCTCGTCGAGTTTCTTGAGAACCGCCCCACCGTGGACCTTGCCGCTGAAGTTGGCCATGTCGGGGGTCATCAGCACGGTCATGGTCAGGGAGTGCTGGCGGGGCATGTCATTGGGCGTCATGGGCTGGCTCGTCACGGTGCGCGGTCTCTCGGTCGGCTCTCGGTCGGGCATGCGCAGTGGCGCAGCCCCGGTTGTATCATGTTTGAGGGCGCGCACGGGAGCCCGCGGCTTGGGGCATCGAATGCAATTTGTGCTGTACTGGTAGGACGATCAACGGATGAGGAGGCTTAACATGGATGCAGCCTTTCATGTCGGTGTCACGGTGCAGGCCCTGGATGGCACTCGGTTGGGCGACGTCGATGCGCTGGGCGGCAAGTATGCGCGCATCGTCGACACCGACGGCAACTTCCGCTGGCTGCCTTACACCCGGCTTTCGGCCACTGCCAGCGACCGCTTGACGCTGCTCGACGACCCCGACGGCCGGCTCGGCGCGGTACTCACCTCGCCGCCGCCGGGCGAGGAGGGGGCCCGCGTCGACGAGGCCAGCAGCGAATCGTTTCCGGCCAGCGATCCGCCGGCCTTTACTCCCGAGAAGGATTGAGCGACAAGCGCTGAGCGAGCAGCACCGAGTCGGTCGCACGACCGGCTAGCCTGTACCCTGGCGGTCAGCGCCGGTCGCTCGGGGTATGGCCACTCAAGGTATATAGCTCAGCCCCAGGCTGATGATGACGCCGGTGACCACCAGTTGGATCAGGCAGAAGCCCATGATGTCCTTGGCCTTGAGCCCGGCGATGGCGAGCACCGGCAACGCCCAGAACGGCTGGAGCAAGTTGGTCCAGGCGTCGCCCCAGGCCACCGCCATGGCGATGCGCGGAACATCGGCGCCCAGCGCCTGGGCCGCGGGCAGCATGACCGGAGCCTGGACTGCCCACTGGCCCCCGCCGGAGGGCACGAACAAGTTGACCACCCCGGCGCTGATGAACGTCCAGAACGGCAGCGTGTCGGCGTTGGCGATCGACACGAAGCCCTGCGACAGCGTTTCGGCGAGTCCCGACTGGACCATGATCGCCATGATCCCGGCATAGAAAGGGAACTGAATGACGATCCCCGCGCCGCCCTTGATCGCCTCGTTGAGGCTGTCGAGCAGGCGGCGTGGCGTCCTGTGCAGGACGATGGCCAGGAACAGGAACAGGAAGTTGACGACGTTCAGGTTGAGGCCGCCACCGCGCAGCAGGAAGTGATCGAGCAGGAACAAAAGCCCCGGAATGCCCACCAGCCAGGCCAGGCTGACGCTGTTCTCGAGATGCTCGGCGGGACGCGTGGCCACACCGTCGTGAGGCTCGACGTCGCTGAGCTTATCCGCCTCGACGTAGACGCTGTCCTTGTCGTCGGGCAGCATCCAGCGGTTGACCAGCGGTACCGCGATGAACAGCGCGACGACGATCGCCAGGTTGAACAGCGAGAAGATCGTCTGCGAGGTCGGGATCACGCCGATCTGGTCGGCGGTGAAGTGGCCCTCGGTGGCGATCACCAGCGGGATCGAGCCGGCCAGCCCGGCGTGCCAGACGACGAAGCCGGAGTAGGCGCTGGCGACCAGCAGCCGGTAGTCGACGCGGATCTGACGGGCCAGCTCCTTGGCGAACAGCGCCCCCACCACCAACCCGAAGCCCCAGTTGATCCAGCTCGCGGCGAGCGACACCAGAGTGACCAGCACGATCGCCCGCGCCGGCGTGCCGGCCTTGCCGGCGAGCCGGGCCAGCTGGCGCTTGACCGGCGGTGAGCTGGCGAGCATGAAGCCGGTCACCAGCACCAGCAGCATCTGCATCGAGAAGGTCAGCAGGTCCCAGAAGCCGTCGCCCCAGAAACGCAGCACCGCCAGTGGCGTCTGACGTTCCACGCCGATCGCCGCGGCGGCGGCGACCAGGGTCAGCAGCAGCACGAAGATGAAGGGGTCGGGCAGGTAGCGGTCGACCAGTTTCACGGCTGGTCGTGACAGGTATTTGAGCATGGATGTCTCGCTTGTTGTTGGCGGCGCGTTAGCAAAGCATAGCGGTAACCTTGCGTAACCGATAACCCGCGTCGGCGTCTCCGGTCAACGCTACTTGTGGCCAATGGCCTCGACCCGGTCGCTCCAGCGCGTGCGGCGGTAGTGCAGGTAGTACCCGCCCAGCGTCACCGAGCGCACCAGCGTGAACAGCAGAAAGGCCAGCCACAGGCCGAGATTGCCGAGCCCCAGCGGGCCGGTCAGCAACCACCAGCCAGGCAGGTAGACGATCAGCCCGGCGAACACGCTGTTGCGCATCTCGCGGGTCGCCGTGGCGCCGATGAACACCCCGTCGAGCAGATAGCTCCAGACCGCCAGGGCCGGCATCAGGATCATCCACGGCAAGTAGTCGGCGGCGGTCTCGCGAACCGCCGGCAGGTCGGTGAGCAGGGCGATCAGTGCCGTGCCGCCGAGCGTGAAGCAGAGCATGGCGGCGACGGTGGTCAACAGCGAGAAGCGTGCTGCGGCGCCGACCGCTGCGGAGAATTCGTTCCAGTCGCGGCGCCCGATGGCGCGCCCGGTCAGCGCCTCGGCGGCTTGTGCAAAGCCGTCGAGGCTGTACGAGGTGAGCATGATGAACTGCAACAGCACGGCGTTGGCGGCGACCACCACGTCGCCCTGGCTGGCGCCCTGGGCGGTGAAGAAGGCCAGCGCGAACAGCAACCCCAGGGTGCGCAGGAACAGCTGGCTGTTGACCTGGAACAGTTCGCGGTAGGCGGCCAGCCGCCATAGCCGCTCGCGGCGAAACACGCCGCCGAGTTCGGCGAGCTGGCGGCGCACCAGCCATAGCCCCAGCGTCAGCGCCGTGTAGTCGGCGATCACCGTGGCCCAGGCGACGCCGTCGCTGGCCATTCCCAGGCCGACCACGAACAGCAGGTCGAGGACGATGTTGACGCTATTGGTGAGCACCAGGATCGCCAGCGTCACGCGGCTGTTCTGCTGGCCCAGGAACCAGCCGAGAATCGCGTAGTTGGCGAGCACCGCCGGCGCCGACAGGAAACGGATGACGGCGTAGTCGCGGGCCACCGCGGTGGCCTCGGCGCTGCCGTCGAGCAGCCACAGGCCGAGGGCGGTCAACGGCCGCGAGAAGACGATCAGCAGGCCGCCGATGACCAGCGCCATCACCAGCGCCTGGCCGAGCAGGTTGCGCACCGCGGTGGCGTCGTCGCGGCCCTGCGCCTGCGAGGTCAGACCGGTGGTGCCCATGCGCAGAAAGCCGAAGCCCCAATAGAGAAAGCTGAACAGCATCGCACCCAGCGTCACTCCGGCGAGGTAGCGCGATTCCGGCAGGTGGCCGACCACCGCGGTATCGACCAGGCCGAGCAGCGGTACGGTGATGTTGGACAGGATGATCGGCCAGGCCAGTGCCCAGACTCGCTGGGTGGCGGGGTATGCGGGGGCGGGTGCGGCAGACACGCGGATTCCTTGCTCGGCGTTGGCCTTGACGTTGTGGCGCGTCGGTGTCGCGTGACGATCCGGGTGGCGCAATGCGCTCGGGAATCAGGCGGCGCTGATCAGCTCGTACTTCTTCAGCAGCTGGTCGCGGGTCTCGCTGCGCGTCGGGTCAAGCGGGATGCAGTCTACCGGGCATACCTGCTGGCACTGGGGCTCGTCGAAGTGACCGACGCATTCGGTGCACAGGTTGGGGTCGATGACATAGATCTCTTCGCCGGCCGAGATGGCGTCGTTGGGGCACTCGGGTTCGCAGACGTCGCAGTTGATGCATTCGTCGGTGATCATCAGGGCCATGGTTCATGTCCTCGCTGGGTAAAGAGGGATCCTCACTGGCCTGGATTTTGCGCGCTAAAGCTCCGTCCGACGGAGCCCGGGTCGCAATGGAAGTGTTCGCGCAGCGCAGCGGCGACGCGGGGATGCACGAGTCCGCTGATGTCGCCTCCCAGGCGTGCGATCTCTCGCACTATGGTGGCAGAAATGTAGGAATTTTCGACCGCCGGGGTCAGAAACAGGCTTTCGACATGGGGCGCCTGGGCGCGGTTCATGTTGGCCAGTTGCAATTCGTACTCGAAGTCGGAGACGGCGCGTAGCCCGCGCAGCACGATGCGCGCCCCCTGCTGGTCGAGCAGTTCGGTGAGCAGGCCGCTGAAGCCGACGACATTCACGTTGTCGAGTTCGTCGACCACGTCGCGGGCCAGCGCCACGCGGGTGTCGAGATCCAGCGCCGGGCGCTTGCCGGGGCTCGCCGCCACGGCGATTACCACCTTGTCGAAGATCCGCGCGGCGCGCTCGATCAGATCGAAGTGACCGTTGGTGATGGGGTCGAAGGTGCCGGGGTAGATAACGATGTTCATGGGCGGTCCTGTTCGAAGCGGGCGCGAAGTCACTCGTCGTCGAGACGCCCGTAGGGGTTGTCCACGGTCAGCGAGACCGGCCGGGCATAGCCCGGAATACGGATGCCGTCGGCCTCGACCGTGAGCTCGGGGCCCTCCAGCACGCCCTCGCCGAAACGATAGATGACCGAGAACTCGCCGGTATCGGCACGCCGGTCGTAGGCTGCGCTGGCGGCGAGAACCGCTTCGCGGCGCTGCTTCCAGGCGTCGACCGCGGCCTGGCCGTGACGCTGCGCCAGCAGCCGCTCGGTGACCGCCGGCGACAGTACCAGGCCGGTGGCGTTGTTGCCGCCGAAGCCCTTGGCATTGATGAAGGCGGCATCGGCCTGGAAGGCCAGCGGCTCGCGGAACAGCCGCAACCGCTCGGCGTGCACGTCGTCGGCGATCGCCTCGAGGGTGGGAATGCCCGGTACCAGGCCATGAGCGAAGCTGCCCAGCGCACTGGTCAGCTGATCGCCCGCGGCGCTGCCCTGGGAGTGACCGACGAACGCCTTGAGCCCGGCCACCGGCCACTCCTCGATGCCGTTGGCGCGGGCCACGGCGTCGAGCACGTGGGATTCGGTGGTGCGATTCTTGGGCGTGCTGGTGGCGTGGGCGTGGACGAAGCTTCTTTCGCGTACCGCGCGTTCGCCGAGGATCTCGCGAGCCAGGCTCACCGCCTTGCCCAGGGTGATGTAATTGCCGATGCCCGGCGCCGAGATCGAGCGCTTCCAGCCGTCGGCGTTGACGAACACCCCCGGCGCCGAGCCGAGGATCTGGGCGCCGGTCTCGAGCGCCAGGCGGTCGTCCATCAGCAGCACGAACTGGCTGGCCTCGGCGATGGTGAAACCGCAGTTGCGGGCGAACGGCCGGCAGGCGCGCTGATAGTCGCTGTCGGTGAGCAGGCTCAGCGCATCGAGCGCCTTGAGGCTGTCGTCGTCGGCCAGCGCGCCCATGCTGCGAAAGCCCTCGACGATCTCGGGGGTGATCGGCGCATCGCTGGTGCCGACCATCACCACCCGGCGCGCACCGCTGCGGATGTCCTCGATGCCCAGTCGCAGGTTGTACAGGAAGCTCGCGCAGGCGCCCTGAATCGCCCCGGTGGCGCCGACGCTGCCCAGTACGTAGGCATTGAGAAAATCCGCCGGCATCTGGCCGTAACCCAGCGGCATCTGCTTGGAGGTGGCACGGTTGCCGGAGACGAAGCTCTTGAGCAGCCCGCCCCAGCCGGGTTCGTCGAGCTGGCCGATGGAATTGCCGGCGTAGACGGCGACCTGGTCGGGGTCGAGGCGATCGTGCAGCGCCTGCCAGTCCAGGCCGCTCTGGCCCAGGCAATCGCTGGCGCCGAACACCGCCATCGACAGCCCGCGCGGGTGATGCACGCTGCGATACAGCCGGCCGGGCTCGAAACCGTATGGCAGCCGGCCGGCGGCGCGCACCTGCGCCTGGCGGCGCTCCGGCAGCAGCACGTCGAGCACCCCGGCCGGGACGCTGACCTCGACCTGGCGACCGTCGATGTCGCGGACCTGCCAGGTCTCGGGCAACGGGTCGGGCAACTGACGGCGACGCACCTGGAAGGTCAGCGGTCGCTCTAAGTGCATCTGCGTCGGGCGATTGGCGGGGATGCCGTCGGCGTTGAAGGCGGCGTCCTCGTTGCGGCGGATCAGGGTATGATCGAGTACCCGCTGGCGCACCTGGCTGACCAGCTCGCCGGCGGCGATCGACTCACCGTGGATGTCCTGCCAGCCGCCGTCCGGCTGACGGCTGATCAGCTGCATCATGGCGGCCAGGCCGATCAGCGTACGTTCCTGCTCCTCGACGGGCAGGGCATCGAGCACCGTGCGCCGAAACGCCTGGTGTCCGGAGGTCCTGCCGGCGGCATTGACACCGCCCATGCCGACAATCACCGGTAACTGTGACAAGCCGCGTCCCTCGTTGTGCTGTGAGTCTACGAGTCCTGTTGCTGTCTGGCCTCGCGCAGCGCAGGAGCGATGGCGGGCCGGCAGAACGGCGGGGCATCTGGGTGCCCTGATGTTCGAGTCTGGGGCGCGATGATAGCACCTGCCTCGCAGCCCCGTCATGCTGGCCGGGCCAAGTGATGGGACACTTCGCGGGTCGATGCCGCGCCCGCGATCAAACGCATGTTTGAAAACAGCTGCATTCCGGCTTACGCTAAAACGGCTGTTTGAGTCAGACGAGTTGAAGTGGGTATTGGCGCGCCCGAGGGTGCGCCGTTTTTTGCTAGACTAGCCGCTCTTCGATTCGTTCCGCCGAGCGCGCCAATCCTGACATGCATGCTTCTTCCCGTTCCGTTACCAGCAACCAGTCCGCTCCCCACGACGACCTGGCGCGGCGCGTCACGCGTGCGCTGAACCACCCGCTGCGCAAGCCGGTCGCCGAGCACACCCGCCGGGCCTTTGCCGAGGCCCGGCGCTGGCTGGCGGACCAGTCGCGCCCGCTGGTGCTCGACGCCGGTTGCGGAGTGGGGCTGTCGACCCGCCAGCTGGCCGCTCGCCACCCCGAACATGCGGTGATCGGTATCGACCGCAGCGCCGACCGGCTGGGGCGCGATCACGGCCCGCTGCCCGCCAACGCGTTGCTGGTACGCGCCGATCTGGTGGATTTCTGGCGCCTGGCGCTGGCTGCCGACTGGCAGCCGACACACCACTATTTGCTGTATCCCAATCCCTATCCCAAGGCGTCGCACCTCAAGCTGCGCTGGCACGGCCATCCGGTGTTTCCGGCGCTGCTCGCGCTGGGCGGGCGGCTCGAGGTGCGCTCCAACTGGCGGCTGTATCTCGACGAGTTCGCCCTGGCTACGCATCAGGCCAGCGGTCAGCGGCCCACGGTCGTCGAGCACGATTCGCAGGGCGCCTTCCTGACCCCCTTCGAGCGCAAGTACGTCGCCAGCGGTCAGACGGTGTGGCGGCTCACCGTCACGTTGCCCCATGCTCCCGCGCTGATGCCCGCCGTCGCGGAGGACTAGCGGCACAGTCGCGCGCTGAGTTCGCGCTCCAGCCAGCGGGCGATCGGCCCCTGCCCGGCGGCGCGGCGGCGCACCAGTTCCACGCCGACGCTGGCCGGCTCGGGCAGCTCGCTGATCATTAAGCGGCTGACCAGCGAGCGGTACATCGGATAGGTGGCGATGTGTTCGGGCACCAGCGCCCAGCCGATGCCCTGGCTGACCAGCTCGGCGATCGCGTAGTAGCTGTTGAGCTGCCAGACCCGTGGCGACAGCCGCGCTGGATGCTGGCCGCCCAGCGGAGTGCCGCCCAGCGGCGAGGCGACCACCAGTTGGCGATGGCGGCTGAGCGTCGACAGGCGCACCTCGCGCTCGCCGGCCAGCGGGTGATCGGCGGCGACGATCGCGGTCTGCGAGAGGCGCGCGATCTGGCGCACGCTGAGCGCTTCGGGCAGCGTCGGCTGGCTGAACAGCACGCCCAGGTCGGCGGTGCCGTCGGCAACCCAACTGGGGATGTCGTCCTGCGCGCCGTTGAGCAGCGACAGCTCCAGCGCCGGCCAGCGCTCGGCGAGCACCGTCAGCGTATCCATCAACGGCGGATAGGGCAGCGCCTCGTCGACGGCCAGGGTCAGCCGCGATTCCTCGCCGCTCGCCAGGGCATTGGCGCGGGCCGCGAGCTGGTCGCACTGGCGCAGGATCTCGCGCGCTTCGAGCACCACCGCCTCGCCCTCGGCAGTGAGCACCGGCGTGCGGCGTCGCCGGTCGAACAGCGTCAGGCCAAGATCGAGTTCGAGATGAGCGATCGCCGTGCTGACCGCCGACTGGGCCTTGCCCAGGCGGCGTGCGGCGGCCGAGAACGAGCCTGAGTCGGCCGCCGCCAGCAGGCAGCCGAGCTGGTCGAGATTCCATTGCATGATCTATCTGTTTTCCTGATAGGTATTAACTCGAATCCATCAAGATACTACCTAGAATGCGGGTCGACCATGACATGTTCGAGAGGATGGCGATGCGTAGCTGGAGAGAGCGCGTGTTGCATACCACGCTGTTCGAGGCCGGCGGGCTGGTGCTGGTCACGCCGCTGGCGAGCTGGCTGACCGGTCACGGGATCGGCCGGCTGGGCCTGCTGACCGTGTCTCTGGCGACCTTCGCCATGCTCTGGAATCTGCTCTGGAACCGGCTGTTCGATCGTTGGGTGCCGACCCGTCGGCGCAACCTGGTCCAGCGCGTCGCCCAGGCGCTGGGCTTCGAACTTGGCCTGCTGGTAATGACCCTGCCCGTGGTCGCCTGGTGGCTGGGCATCGGCCTGATCGAGGCGTTCTGGCTCGATCTTGGGTTCATGCTGTTCTTCCTGGGCTACGCATTGATCTTCAACAGCGCCTTCGATGGCATCGTGCAGCGCCGCTTGGCAAGGAGGAACAACTGATGGCCTACGTGTATCTGTGTCTGGCGATCGTCGCCGAAGTGCTGGGTACCAGCGCGCTCAAGGCCTCGCAGGAGTTCTCCCGGCTGTGGCCGAGCGTCGGGGTGGTGATCGGCTACGGGCTGGCGTTCTACTGGCTGACGCTGGTGCTGCGCACCTTGCCGGTGGGCATCGCCTACGCCGTGTGGGCGGGGCTGGGCATCGTGCTGGTGACGCTGATCGGCGTGGTATGGTTCGGCGAGAAGCTCGACTGGCCGGCGGTGGCGGGCCTGGCGATGATCATCGCCGGCGTGACGGTGATCCAGCTGTTCTCGAGCGTCTCGGCACACTGATCCATGCCTGACACTCTTCGGCTAGCCTCGGCGGCCTGCTAGGCTAGGGCGCTTTCGCCAACCGAGGGTCTCCCATGCTTCGCCCGCTCGCCGCCGTGCTGCTGTCGCTGACCTTGCTGGGTACCGCCTCGCCCGGCCTGGCCGCCGGCTTCGATTATGTCGCCCGACTCGCCGATAGCGGCTTTCGCATCAGCGCCAAGGCGCAACTGCTTGACAGCGGCGCGGTGCTCGGCGAAATCGACCCGCAGCGTCAGCTTTCGCCGGCCTCGGTGTCCAAGCTGTACATCGCTGCCGCCGCGCTGGATCGCTGGGGGCCGCAGTACCGCTTCACCACGCGGCTGGTATCGACCGGCGAGCTCGATGCACAAGGCGTCCTGAAGGGCGATCTGGTCTTCGAGGGCGGCGGCGACCCGGCGCTGACCTCAGAAGATCTGTGGCGGCTGATTCAGCGCCTGCGCCTGCAGGGCGTGAGCGCGGTCGACGGCCAGCTGGTGATCAGCCAGTGGCGCTTCGGTCCGGTGAAATGCCGGAGCACCGATCGCTGCCAGACCCGGACGCGCACCGATAACGCCTACAGCGCGCTGCTGTCCTCGGCGGCGGTGAATTACGCCAACTGGTGTCTCGATGTGCTGCCCGGTGGCCGTCCGGGCGATGAAGCACGCATCCTGAGCTGCGATACCGTCGAGCCCACCACCCGCATCGACAATAACGTCGCCACCGTGGCCCGCGGTGGCGACACCCGGCTGGCCGCCGAGCGAATTACCGACGCGCGTGGCGACGTGCTGGCGATCCGCGGGCAGATCGCCCTGAAAAGCTACCCGCGGGCGGTCTATCTCGCCAGTTCCGACCCCGCCCGGCAGACCGCCCAGACGCTGCTGGCGATGCTCGAGCGGGCCGGCGTAACGGTCAGCGGCGGCAGTGCGACCAGTCACACCCGGCCGCCCGACAATGCTCGGCAGCTGGCCGCGGTGGACGGCAAGCCACTGCAGGAGCTGCTGACGCGCACGCTCAATTATTCCAACAACTTCATGGCCGATACCCTGAGCCTGGACCTGGCCGATACCGCGCGGGCGAGCCTGGCCGAGGGTGGCGAGGCGATCGAGTCGTTTGTCGACGGCGTGCCCGGTCATGGGCCGATAAACCTGCTCAGCGGCAGCGGCCTGACCACCGAGAATCGCACCTCGGCCCAGGGCGTCAATGCCCTGCTCGAGGCGATGTATCAGCGCCCGGCGCTGTTCCCGACCTTCGTCGCCGGGCTACAGCTGCCGGAAAACGGCCCGATGCGCTTCATTCGCCGCGGCGATCCGCTGTTCCAGAGCCGGGTGATGCTCAAAACCGGGACGCTCAATCAGCCCTACTCGGTACGCTCGATCGGTGGGTACTTTCGCACTCTGGAGGGACGCTGGGGATCGTTCAGCGTACTGGTCAACGGCACCGCGCAGACGCCGTACCTGTCCTGGTCGCAGGTCCTCGATCCGCTCTCCAAGGACCTGGCGGCGATGATCCGCGCCTACTGAGCGTGCGCATGCGGCGATGTCAGCCGGCGAGTGACGTAGAATGAGGGCATGCTGTACTACCGCGCCGTCACCACGACCAAGGAAGCCCCATGACGCAGATGCACTGGGAGCGACTGCTCGATCCGCAGCGTCTCAACGACAAGCCGCGCGCCGCGCGCGGCGAGATCGGCCGCAGCCCGTTCCACAAGGATCACGATCGGATCGTCTTCGCCGGCTCGTTCCGGCGCCTCGGGCGCAAGACCCAGGTGCATCCGTTGACCGACAACGATCATATCCACACCCGCCTGACCCATTCGCTGGAGGTCGGCTGCGTGGGCCGCAGCCTGGGCATGATCGTCGGCGAGAAACTCTCCCACCGGCTGCCGGAGTGGATCACCCCGGCCGACCTGGGAGTGATCGTCCAGGCCGCCTGCCTGGGGCACGACATCGGCAACCCGCCGTTCGGTCATGCCGGCGAGTACGCCATCCGCGACTGGTTCAAGCGCGCCGGGAGCGACGGCAGCGGCCTGCTCGAGGGGCTATCGGAGACCCAGCGCGAAGACCTTTTGACCTACGAGGGCAACGCCCAGGGCTTTCGCATCGTCACCCAGGTCGAATACAACCAGTTCCGCGGCGGCATGCGCCTGACCGCGGCGACGCTGGGCACCATGCTCAAGTATCCCTGGACGGTCGAGCACGGCGGCCGCGCCGGCAAGTTCGGCGCCTATCAGTCGGAAAAGGCCCAGCTCGCCGAGGTGGCCGAGTGCCTGGGACTCAAGCAGCGCGATGACTGGGCCTGGTGCCGGCATCCCTTGGCCTACCTGGTCGAAGCCGCCGACGACATCTGCTATGCGCTGCTCGATCTCGAGGATGGCCTGGAGATGGGCATCCTGCGCTTCGACGAAGTCGCCGGCGTGCTGACCCAGATTGCCGGTGGCGAGCCGGCCGAGTATCCCGCGATGCGTGCCGCCGGCGTCTCCCAGCGGCGTTGCATCGCCGCGCTGCGCGGCGCGGCGATGGAGCGCGCGGTCAACGATGTCGGCGAGGTGTTCGTGCAGCACGAGGCCGCACTGCTCAGCGGCGCGCTGCAGGACGACCTGCTCGAACTCTGCCATCCGGATCTGGGCTGGGGGGTCACCTCGGCCAAGCAGCTGGCCCGGGAGCGGATCTTTCAGAACGAGCGCAAGGCCAAGCTCGAGATCGGCGCCTACACCACGCTGGGCATTCTGCTCGAGGCGTTCATCGGCGCCGCCCACGAACTTCATCATCATGGCAGCTCGACCTTCAAGCATCAGCGCGTGCTGGCCTTGATCGGCGAGAACACGCCCAGGCCCAGCTGGACGCTCTATGACAGCTATCGTCGGATGCTCGATTTCATCGGCGGCATGACCGACCACTACGCCGTGGATCTGGCCCAGGAGATGGGCGGACGTCTGAAGGGTGACTGATTCTCCAGGAGCCTGCCGGATTTGGCGCTGACCTGCTGCGACAAAGCCATTGAATTATTTGCTAAGTGCCAAGGGCGCCCCACACCAATCGGAATACGAATTTGGAAACATGAACCGACTCATCTCTTTCGTCGAATCCAATCTTGTATGGTTTGTCATTGCCGTAGCCGGGTTGGGATTGACAGTTCCGGAAACCGGGAAATTCCTTGAACCTTCCATCGGGCCATTACTTGCGTTGCTGATGCTTATTATCAGCCTGACCTTCGACGCGCATGACGTGCGAATAGTCCTTCGTAAACCGTCACGACAGTTTTTGGCACTGGGCCTGGTCTATGGACCTATGTCGATTGCCGGATGGCTGACGGGCCGCCTGTTCTTTGGAAGCGGTCCGTTGGCCGCAGGCCAAACCTTGCTTGGCACACTGCCAACGGATGTCTCCTCTCCTCTTCTGGTGCTGATGGCGCGGGGCAATGTTGCCCTGGCCGCCGTTTTCAACGCAGTCAACACGGCGTTGTCTCCGTTCATCGTTCCTTTCCTGTTTCTATGGCTGACAGGCATACAATTGGAAGTTCCCCTTGGCTCGATTATCCTTGAACTGGTGTTGATCGTTCTCGTTCCTACCGTCCTGGGTGTGAGCTTGCGTACAGGGTTCCCATGTTTCTTTGCTCGGCATGATTCGGCTTATGCGGGGCTTGGATCAATTATATATCTACTGATACTGCTCGCTGTGGTAGGCCCGAACGCAAAAACCATCATTGGTTATGGTTGGTACGCTCTTGTGATTGCCGGGGCGGCCTTGTGCCTCAACCTGACCGGTTACTTGGTAGGGATGGTCTCGCGACTGCTAACCACTGATCGCAAAGAGGTGATCACCTATCTCTTTACCGTGAGTAAAAAGGAGTTCAGCATTGCTGCCGCTTTTGTGGCTGCATCCGGCCTGCCATCGGAAATAGCGATTCCAGCGGCTTTTTTTGCAGTGATTCAGATGATCACCTCACCCATTGCGGCCAAGATTCTTGCACGAGGCTAGACATGATGTTTTGACCTGCCCGTCCTCAACGATCGTGGGTTAGTGTTGGGGACGGACATCCATCAACAGCAGAGCCACATTGAGGAGGGTCTCGTGCTCCAGGTGCTGACTCATCGTATCTACCGCCATCTGTTTCTGGCTCAGGTTACCGCCCTCGTCGGCACTGGCCTGACGACCGTCGCCCTGGCGCTGCTTGCCCACGACCTGGCAGGCGGGCAGGCAGGGATCGTGCTGGGTACGGCCCTGGCGATCAAGATGGTGGCCTATGTGGGGATCGCGCCAGTGGCCGGGGCTTACGCCTCGCGTCTGCCTCGTCGCGTCCTGCTGGTCGCTCTGGATCTGCTACGCGCGTCTGTGGTTTTCGCGCTGCCCTTCGTCACCGAAGTGTGGCAGATCTATGTGCTGATTTTTCTGCTCAATGCCGCCTCGGCGGGGTTTACGCCAGCCTTTCAGGCGACGATTCCAGACATCCTTGAGGACGAGGGGCAGTACACCCGGGCGTTGTCGTTGTCGCGTCTCGCCTATGATCTCGAGAATCTGCTCAGTCCCATGGCCGCCGCGGCGTTGCTGGTGGTGATGAGTTTCGATGTGCTGTTCCTGCTCAATGGCCTGGCCTTCCTGGTCTCGGCCGGCCTGGTCGTCTCGGTAGTGCTACCTTCATCTCAGACCGTGGACGAGGCGCCGAGTGTCTGGCGCCGGATCTCCCACGGCATGGGTATCTATCTGAAAACACCGCGGCTGCGTGGGCTGCTAGCCCTGAACATGGTGGTCTCGGCCGCCGGGTCAATGCAGATCGTCAACACCGTGGTCTACGTCCGCTCTGCCCTGGGCATGGGCGAGCAGGCCGTAGCCATGGCCTTCGCGGCGGTCGGAGGCGGCTCGATGCTGGTGGCCCTGCTGCTGCCGAAAATCATGGACCATGCGCGCGAACGCCTGCTCATGCTTGCGGGCGGCGTCCTGATGACGCTAAGCCTCTTTATGGGGCTGCTGGCCCCGGGGTTCGTGGGGCTGCTGGGGCTGTGGTTCTTGCTGGGCGTCGGCGCCTCGCTGGTCATGACGCCCACCGGGCGCTTACTCAAACAATCGTGCCAGCCTGAGGACCGTCCGGCGCTATTTGCCGCCCAGTTCTCGCTATCGCACGGCTGTTGGCTGCTGGCCTATCCGCTGGCCGGCTGGTTCGGGGCGCAGGCGGGGCTGATCGAGACCTTCGCCCTGCTGGGGACGATCGCGCTGGTATCGACGGTGCTGGCGTCCCGCGTCTGGCCGTCACGGGATCCGGTGGCTCTCGAGCATGATCACGCGCCTGTCGAGCACACCCACCGGCATTACCATGACGAGCACCACCAGCATGAACATGAGGGCTGGGAGGGGCCGGAACCCCACCGTCACCCCCATCTTCACCCGCAAGGTCGGCATCGTCATGTCTTCGTAATCGATCGTCATCATCTGGCGTGGCCTAGATAATGAGCGATAGCGCGTTTCGGAACCGTATACACGGCGGCCATGAGAAAACGCCGCATGACCGCAATGCCAGATAACATCTATACCTACCTACCTACCTACCTACCTACCTGACTGTCAGATGCTTGGATACCAATCCAGCGATGGAGAAGCGCACTTGCAGTTCGCCGCGCCTGAACCTGGATGCAGTTGGTCCTCGAGGTCGAGGCCTCTATTTTTCCACCGCCATGGATCTGGTCGCGACGGTCAATGCCAGCGCCCTGCAGTTGGTTTGTGGTGGGCGCGTCGGATCAACGCCCGGGCCACGTCGCCGTGCACAGCATCGCCGAACGCGCCGAGCCGCGCCTCGGCGAGCAGTTGTGCCAGCCCCTCGCCACTGACTACCAGCACATCGTTCGGGGCCTGATCGCTGTCGATCTGCCAGCCGGGCAGCACCAGCACCCCGCGCACCGGCACGTTCAAGCCGCACTCTCGAGCCAGCCAATGGCGCATCCAGCCGGCGGCTTGGCGGGTCTTGCGCAGCGGTTCGCGCTCGCTCCAGCCAGGAAAGCGCAGGCGCTGGCCTTCCACAGCCACCTGGTCCTGGGGGCGGCCGGCGGCGTCCAGCGGATGCGTCCTCGCGCGGGTCTCGACCACGAACACGCCGTAGGGCGTCAGCGCCACATGGTCGATGGTGAAGGTGTCGCTGGGGATGTCGTGGAAGACGAAAAACGGATGGCTCTCGGGGCGGATCAACCGCTCTAACTCCTGACCCACCGCCAGCTCACAGGCCAGCCCCAGCTTAAGCCGGCGAATGCGCTGGAAGTCGCGCATCAGCAAGAAGCAGAACAGTAGCACCAACGCTGAGCAGAGCAGCCCGTAGAGCGCCCATTCGAACCAGATCTGCTTGTCGGCGAAGAGCATGCGGCCCATGCCGTAGGTCAACGGGGCGAGGATCACGATCGGCCCCAGTGCGCCGTTCAAGAACAGGCTGGTGAAGGCGCGATCGAGGCGATCGCGCAGCGCCTGGCCCGGTTCGCGCAGTGGATGGGCGTCGAACGGCGAGTGGACACGAGCGTCGTGCAGGTTGCGCAGCGCCATCACGATACCCGCAGTGGCGCCGAGCGGCGTCAGGAAAATCAGTGGTAACAGGTATTCCAGCCAGGCCATCTCATGTTCATCCTTGCCGCGAGGGTGTGCACGAAGCGCTCATTCTAGCCAAGCGGCCCGTCGCTCACCATGCGCCAACCGGCGCGATTCAAGCCGAACGGGTGATCGGCGTGTAGGCGACCACCCGGTTGCGACCCTGGGTCTTGGCGCTGTAGAGCGCCTGGTCGGCGTGGCACAGCCAGTCATGGTAGTCGTTCATGGCGTCGGTCGCTTCGGCCAGTCCGATACTCAGCGTGCAGGGCAGCAGAGTCTCGCCCTGGACCTCGCGACGCGCAAAGCGTTCGCGCAGCGCGTCGAGCTGCGCCAGGGCCTGGTCGATGGGCGTGTCGGGGAGCAGCACGCCGAACTCTTCGCCGCCGTAACGGCCGACCAGCGCCTGGTCGCCCAGTGTCTCGCGCAGGAAGGCCGCGGCGCGTCGCAGGGTCTGGTCGCCCATGGCATGGCCGAAGGTGTCGTTGATCTGCTTGAAATGGTCGAGGGCGATGAGCGCCAGGGTGATCGGGGGACATTCTGCGGTGAAGTGGCGCTCGGCCAGGACTTCCCAGTGGCGGCGATTATACAGCCCGGTGAGGCCGTCGGTTCGGCTGAACCGGGTCAGCAGGCGTTTCTGCTCGACCAGCGCCTTGGCCTGGCGGTAGACGATCTGGCCGATCGTCAGCGGGTAGATAATCAGCAGCGGCAGACTGGCGAACAACGAAAGCGGCGAAGGCACCAGCGTGAAGGCCGGCACGTCGAGCGCCAGCCAGCCGACGGTCGCACCGGCCCCCAGCGCGATCAGCCCGCGCGCGAGCATGCGCAGCCCGCCGACGGCGATATTGTTGAAGCACAACAGCGTGGCGAAAACCGCGCCGGGGAGTACGCTGAAGCCCATCGCCGCGATCCAGACGCCGCCGAGCAGGGTGTCCAGTAGCAGCAGGCGACGTTCGTGGGTGTGCGGTTCGCGGCTGCGTGCGGTCCACCAGCGAGCGATGTGCGGCCAGGCCAGGCCGTTGATCGCCAGCAGCGTCCACAGCGGCCAGCCGGCGGCGGTTTCGTAAAGTGTTGCGGCGACACACAGCGACCCCAGCCCCAGGCCGATGATGCGAGGCAGGTAGGCGCGCCGGGAGAGGGCGAGGCGCGGATCGCGGCGGAGTGTGGCGGCGGCGGCAGACATGCGGCGTTACGGTCCTGATGCTGGCCACCCGGGCCGGGTGTGTGAGACGTTTTACCTTGGCGCAAAACCCGACTGGCGACTAGTGGAAAGTTTCATGACGACGATCAACGATATTCGCCCGACGCCCGGGCCCGGGCCCGCATCGGGTGGGCCGGGCAGCGCCGCGGCGCAGGCCGCGTTCCAGGCCTTGCAGGCGTTCGCCGAGCGCTATCCGCGGCTGATGGTACTGACCGGCGCCGGGGTGAGTACCGACTGCGGCATTCCCGATTACCGCGATGCGATGGGCGCCTGGAAGCGTTCGCCGCCGGTCCGGCACCAGGCGTTCATGGCCAGCGCGGCGACCCGTCAGCGCTACTGGGCGCGCAGCCTGATCGGCTTTCGCGCCATCGAGGTCGCTCGCCCGGGCCCGGCGCATCGCGCTCTGGCGCGGCTCGAGGCGCTCGGCCACGTCACCGCGCTGGTCACCCAGAATGTCGATGGGCTGCACCAGCGCGCCGGCTCGCGGCGGGTCATCGACCTGCACGGGCGCGCCGAGATCGTGCGCTGCATGGGCTGCGGCGCCAGCCGCATGCGTCATGCGCTGCATCGCGAGCTGGCCGAGCGTAATCCCGACTGGCTCAAGCTCGACGCAGCGGCCGGCCCGGATGGCGACGCCGATCTCGACGGCCTGGACTTCTCGCGCTTTGAAATCCTCGACTGCACGCGCTGCGGCGAAGGCATCTGGAAGCCTGACGTGGTGTTCTTCGGCGACAACGTGCCGCGCACCCGGGTCGATGCCGCCTTCGCGGCGCTGGCCGAGGCCGATGCGCTGCTGGTCGCCGGTTCGTCGCTGATGGTCTACTCGGGGTTTCGCTTCGCTCGCCAGGCGGCACGCGACGGCAAGCCGATCGCCTGCATCAATCGTGGCCACACCCGTGGCGACCTGCTCTACTCCCTCAAGCTTGACGCGGCGACGGGCGAGACGCTGACGGCACTGGCCGAGGCGCTCGGCTGAGACGACGTCGCGATGCTAAAACGTCTTCCTGTACACGCTGTGATCGGCTATTCGACCGATGCAAGAAAGCCCAGCATCGCCCAGCCCGAGCTTTGCGTGGACGCACGCGCATTTCAGCGTGTCGGCGGCGCCATGAACTCCGGGCCCACCGGGTCGCTGACGTGTTTGGCGAGGAGCCGATCGATCTCGGCCAGGTCGTCGGCGTTGAGCTTCCAGCCGTCGATGGCATCGAGCGGCTCCATCTGGTCGGGACGTCGGCCACCCCACAGCGCGATGCCGTTGGCATGGCCGTCGAGCAGCCAGCGCACGGCAAGTTCCAGCACGTGCTTGCCGTGGCGCTCCCGGGCGAAACGCTCGAGGGCATCCACCGCGGCCAGGTACTGAGCGTATCGCGGCTCCTGGAACTTGGGGTCGTTATTGCGCAGGTCGTCGCCGTTGAACTGAGTGTCGCGGCGCATCTTGCCGCTGAGCAGGCCGCGGCACAGCGCACCGTAGGTCAGCATGGTCAGCCCCTCGCGCTCGGCGTAAGGGATTATGTCGTGTTCGGCGTCGCGCTCGAACAGATTGAGCGGCGGCTGCACGCTGTGCAGCGGGGCGACTCCGCTGAAGGCCCGGCACTGCTCGACGGTGAAGTTGCTGACACCGATGGCGCGGATCTTGCCGTCTCGGTAGAGCCGCTGCATGGCGCTGGCGGTTTCCTCCATCGGCACCTGGGGGTCGGGCCAGTGGATCTGGTACAGATCGATCGTCTCGGTGCCCAGCCGACGCAGCGAATCCTCGACTTCCCGCTCGAGGCGCGGCGCGGTGGCGTTGCGCACCAGTCCCTCGATGCCTTCGCCCCATTCGAGGCCGGCCTTGCTGGCGATCACCAGCTCGTCGCGCTGGCCATATTCGGCGAGTGCCTTGCCGACGACTTCCTCGGAGTGACCGTAGCCGTAGGCCGGGGCGGTGTCGATCAGATTGATGCCGCGATCCAGCGCGGCGTGAATGGTACGGATCGCCTGGGCGTCGTCACTGCCGCCCCACATCTTGCCGCCGATCGCCCAGGTGCCCAGGCCGATGCGCGAGGCGGACAGGCCGGTATCGCCGATCTTGAGGGTTTCCATGGGAACGCTCCCTGTTGTGGTGAGTGGATGGCCCTTAGGCTGGCCGGTTAGCGTCGGCTTGGCAAGTCGCCGGCGCGTGTCGGATTCAGGGCCGGCTGGCGGCGACCGGTTCGACGGGCACCTCGACCGGGCCAGTCGCGGCGTTGCCGGTGAGAACCGCGACCGGTTCGGGCGAGGCGTAGAGCAGCCGGCCGTCGGCGCGGATCTCGGCGCGCAGCCGGTAATCGCCACCGGCGCCGACGGCGTTGGCGTCATAGCGCAGTATCACGGGAATCGGCCCGCGGCCCAGGCGCGTGTAATTGCCAGTGGCGATCACTCCGCCGCTCGCCGAGCCTTCACGCAGGGTGACGCTGAGCTCGGCGTTGCGCGGCAGTTCGAGCGGGGCATCGGCGACGACGCGCGCCTCGAGATTGGCGAGGCGCGGGGTCAGCGCACAGCCGCCGAGAGCGAGCAGGACAAGCAGCGCCAAGGCCAGTCGCAGTGGTCGTGGCAGGCCGGGGTGGCGGGTCATAACGGCTCCTGATGCAGTGGGGAATGACATGAAGGGGCGCCGGCAGCGCTAACCCGCGCTCAGCCGCCGGCCAACTTGACCGTGTAGCCCCGGGATTCGAGCTCGGCCTTGAGTAGCTGGCGATGATCGCCCTGAATCTCGATGACGCCCGCCTTGATTGCGCCGCCGGTGCCGCAGCGCTTCTTGAGCGTCTTGGCCAGCGCCTTGAGCTCGTCATGGGCGAGCGGCACGCCGTGTACCGTGGTCACGCCCTTGCCCTTGCGGCCGCTGGTCTCGCGGCGGATGCGCACCACCCCGTCGAGGGCGGCGATGCGTTCGGCCTCGGCCTCGTCGGCGCACTGGCAGTCGGCAAGCGGTTGGCGGCAGGCGGGGCAGGTCTCGCCATGTTCGGTCGAATAGACGAGCCCTCGCAGCTGATCCTGAAGGGAGGCCATCAAGCGGCTCCTGTCGAATGGCACATGGAGACGATGATAGCGCAGCACGCCGCCGGCGACGATGGCCGGCGCGGAGCGTTCGCTGCCGCCTTCGAACGGCGTCAGCGGGCGGCGGCGACCGGCATGACGCGGCTGACGGTCTCGGCGAGGCGGGCGAGGATGACGGGCAGTTGGCCCATGTCGGTCATCGAGATCGCCCCTTGGGGGGTTCGTTCCTCCTCGGCGAAGCGATTGATGTGCACCACGCGCATGCCGGCGGCGAGCCCGGCGGCGACCCCTACCGCGGCGTCATCGATCACCACGCACTGCTCGGGCATGAAGCCCATGCTGCGGGCGGCGTGCAGGAACAATCCCGGGTCGGGCTTCCAGCATTGCAGCGTGTAGCCGCTATACAGGCGCTCGTCGAAATAGCGGCGCAGGCCGGTGCTGTCCAGTGCGTTGCGGATCTTGTGCTCGGGGCCGTTCGAGGCCACGCAGCGGGGAAGGTCGGACAGCGCATCGAGGGTTTCGCGAACGTGGGGGATGGGTTGAAGCTCGCGGGCCATGCGCAGGGCCATGGTCTTGCGCATCTCGGCCTCGGCGGCGCTGCGCACCGTGGCGTCGAGCGCGCCATGGCGGCGCTCCAGCTCGGCGACGATGGTCATGAAGCGCACACCGCGGAACTCCTCCATGTATTGTCGTGCGGCAAAGGGCAGGCCGACGCGATTCAGCGTATCGGCCATCACTTCCGCCAGTAGCGGTTCGCTGTCTACCAGGGTGCCATCGCAATCGAAAAGCAGACAGAGGGAGTGGGGCATGGGTCGTGTCTCTTGCGGCTAGCCTCGCTGTAGCGGGCTCATACTCTTGGTTATCGGCAAGGCCGGCACACGGTTGAGGGTGAATGGCCTTCGTTTCAAGAACACTGTTTCCGAACAGTGTAGTGCAATATAACAAAACATGACAAAGCCATTTTCGACTGAGATGGGCCAGGCGGGGCAGCCCGGACGGCGCCGGCCGCAATCAGCCCTGGCGCCGCTCCCAGGCGGCTTCGTTGACCAGGCTGATCGGTCGCTCGCCATTGAGCGCGAGGGTGATGTTGTCGACTGCGCGTTGAGCCATGGCGGTGCGTGTCTCATGGGTCGCCGAGCCGATGTGCGGCAGCGCCACGACGTTGGCCATGTGCGGCAGCGGCGAATCGCCGGGCAGCGGTTCGCGCTCGAAGACGTCGAGCCCGGCGGCGCGGATCTCGCCGGTCTCGAGCGCGGCGATCAGCGCCGCCTCGTCGACCACCTTGCCGCGGGCGATGTTGATGAAGATCGCGCTCGAGCGCATGCGCGCGAACTGTTCGGCGCCGAACAGGTGAGTGGTCTCGGCGGTCAGCGGCACGCTGACGCAGACGAAATCGGCGCTCTCGAGCAACTCATCGAACTCACAGCGCCGGGCGCCGAGCTCGGCTTCCAGCGCGGGCTTGGGCGAGGCATGGGTGTAGAGCACGTTCATGCCGAAGCCCAGCGCACCGCGCCGCGCCACGGCGGCGCCGATGCGCCCCAGACCGACCATGCCCAGCGTCTTGCCGTGCACGTCGGTGCCGTAGAGCGATGCGCCGATGCTTTCCTGCCAGTCGCCGCGCTTGATGAAGTCGGCCAGCTCGACGACCCGCCGCGCGGTGGCCATGATCAGCGAAAAGCCGGTGTCGGCGGTGGTTTCGGTGAGCACGTCCGGTGTATTGCAGAGCAGGATGTCGCGGCGGGTCAGTTCGTCGACCGGATAGTTGTCGTAACCCACCGAGATGCTGGCGATCGCCTCGAGGTGCGGGGCGCCATCGAGCAGCTCGGGGGTGATCCCGAGGCTGGCGCCGACCAGCCCGTGGGCTTCGCCGAGGGCCTCGCGAAACGCCGGGTCGTCCGCCGACTCGAGATCGGGGAAATAGTCGACGTGAAAGCGTTCGCTGAGCTGTTCGAGGTGCCGATCGGTGAGCCGCCGGAAGGCGACGATACGCTTTTTCATGGGTGACTCCGGATATCGCTTGTCGTGGTGGGCGGTGAGCGTCGTTCAGTTCAGGTCGGGCAGTTCGCTTTCCAGCGCTTGTAAGCGCTCGCGGTGAGGCAGGCCCTCCATGTCGCCGAGTACTTGCACCGCCTCGGCGCCGATCAGGTTGCCGCGGCGCAGCGCGGCGCGCGGCGACAGGCCGTCGAGCAGCGCGCTGACCACGCCCACCGCGAAGCCGTCGCCGGCGCCGACGGTATCGATGACCCTGGCCACCTTGAAGCCTTCCACGGTGAAGCTTTCCGCGTGGCTGCGATAGTAGCTGCCCTCGGGGCCGAGCTTGATGATCACGGCCTTGGCGCCCCGCTCGAGATAGAAGCCGGCGATGTCGTGGGCGGATTCCAGGCCGGTCAGCCGGCGGCCCTCGGCAAGCCCGGGCAGCACCCAGTCGGCGCTCGCGGCCAGCGCATTGAGGGTATCGCGCATCTGTTCTTCGCTGGACCACAGGCTGGGCCGCAAGTTGGGATCGAAGGAGATGCTGGCGCCGGCCTTGCGGGCCTGTTCGAACATGTGCTCGGCCAGCGCCCGTGCCGAGCTCGACAGCGCCGGAGGAATGCCGGTGGCGTGCAGGTGGCGAACCGCCGCGAAGTCCACCGCGTCGGCGTCGGCGGGGCTCAGGTGGCTGGCGGCGCTGCCGCGGCGCACGTATTCGACGTGGGGGTCGGAGCCGTCCTCGCTGCGGGCCTTGAAGACCAGGCCGGTGGAATGCTCGGGATCGCGGCGCAGATGGCGGCAATCGAGCCCTTCGTGTTCCAGCGTGCGCCGGATGTAATGACCGAAGCTGTCGTCGCCCACCCGGCTCAGCCAGCCGACGTGGAAGCCCAGCCGGGCCAGGCCGATGGCGACGTTGGTGTCGGCGCCGGCGATGCCGCGGGCGAAGTGCTCCACGTCGGCCAGTTCGCCGGGAGTCTCGGCGACGAACAGCGTCATCGCCTCGCCGAAGGTGAGGATCTCGGGGTTGTCTGCGTGGCTCATGGCGTACTCCTGCGGTTGATGGCACTGTTCGAAGCCGGGCTAGGCGGGCCAGCTCGTCGTGGCTCACGCTGGCAAGATCGTCGCCTTCCACGGGTTATTCGGTGGCGCGAGGCACGTCTGCGGGAAGGCCGCCATTAGCGCGCCATTCGTGGCAGTCCACGGCATTGGTCACGGCGGCACGGGGGCAGCCATTATGCCAGGCGCTGTCCTTGCAGTGCACATGGCGCAGCGTCAGGCGCTCGCGCTGGGTTAGACATTCGTCGCGCTCCGGAGCCCGCCCGATCGGCAGGAGGCGCGTCATACGGCGGTTTGCGGCATGCAGCTGGGGAGGGCGCCGCCGGCGTCGGTTTGACGCCTTTGCGAATAATTGCTTAGTTTCTCAGGGTATGCCTGTTCCGATTGTGGCCGGTGTGTAACACGTCGCGTCGGCCGGTCAGGCCGAAGGCTTGCGCCGTTATCCCTCGTGAACGGCACCTCTCCCCGCTGTCAGCCATCAAGGACCAGTCATGAACGCAATCTGGATCGCCGTTTTCGGCGTCGTGTGTTTCGTGATGGGCTTTCGGTTCTATTCGAAGTTCATCGCCGAACGCATCTATCGCCTGGACCCCGACTTTCAGACGCCCGCGCATACCTATCGCGACGGCGTCGACTACGTGCCCACCAACAAGTGGATCCTGTGGGGCCACCACTTCACCTCGGTCGCCGGTGCCGCGCCCATCGTCGGCCCCGCCATCGCCATCTACTGGGGCTGGCTGCCGGCGATCCTCTGGGTCGTGCTGGGTACGCTCTTCGCCGCCGGCGTGCATGACTTCGGCGCCATCGTGCTGTCGAATCGCCACAAGGGGCACTCCATAGGAACGCTGGCCAACCGGCTCATCGGGCAACGCGCCAAGCTGCTGTTCTTGTTCATTATTATGGTCCTGGTGCTGATGATCAACGCGGTCTTCGCGTGGGTCATCGCCAAGCTGTTCATTGTCTTCCCGTCGAGCGTGCTCTCGGTGTTCATCCAGATCCCGCTGGCGGTGTGGATCGGCTATCGCGTCTACCGACATTCGGGGTCGATGCTGCTGCCGTCGGTGGTGGCGCTGGTGGTCATGTACGGCACGGCGCTGCTGGCCAGCGTGATCCCTGCCCTGCAGATCGATCTGGTGAGCTGGTTCGGCGGGGCGGACGCCCCGGTCGTCGGCGGCTTCGACGGCACCTCGATGGCCTTTCTGGTGTGGATCATGGTGCTGATGATCTATGTCTACGTCGCTTCCACCCTGCCGGTCTGGAAGCTGCTGCAGCCGCGTGATTACATCAACTCCCACCAGCTCGTCGTCGGCCTGGCGCTGCTCTACCTGGGCCTGCTGTTCGGGGCCCCGGCGATGACCGCGCCGGCAGTCAACGGCGAGGCCGACATCAGCTGGTATCCGCTGCTGTTCATCACCATCGCCTGCGGGGCGATATCCGGCTTCCACGGCCTCGTCGGTTCGGGGACCACCTCCAAGCAGCTCGACAAGGAGACCGACGCCCGGCTGATCGGTTACGGCGGCGCGCTCGGCGAGGGCATGCTGGCCATGGTGGCGATCATTGCCGTGGGCACGCTGTTCGCCAGCAGCGCCGACTTCACTGCCACCTATTCCAGCTTCACGGCGGCCGGCTCCAGCGGCCTGGGCTCGTTCGTCAAAGGTGCCGGCCAGCTGGCGGCCAACCTGGGCATTCCACCGCAGATGGGCTCGACGCTGGTAGCGGTGATCGTGGTCAGCTTCGCGGCTACCACCCTGGACACCTCGGTGCGCCTGATGCGCTACATCATCGCCGAGCTGAGTACCGAGTATGGTATGCCGGTGCTGGCCCACAAGCACGTGGCAACCACCATCGCCGTGGTGTCCAGCGCGGCCCTGGTGATCTTGCCGGAAGGTCCCAACGGCTTCGGCTCCGGCGGCTATCTGTTGTGGCCGCTGTTCGGTACCAGCAACCAGCTGCTGGCAGGCATCACGCTGATGCTGGTGTCAGTATGGCTCAAGCGCCAGGGGCGGCCGGTGATCTTTACCCTGGTGCCGATGTTGTTCCTGCTGGTCATGACCCTGTGGGCCATGGGGCAGCAGGTGATCTTCACCTGGTCCGGCTTGGGGGACGCCCCGCGCAACCTGCTGCTGTTCAGCTTCGGCAGCCTGATCCTGGTCTTTGCGCTATGGATCCTGCTGGAGGCCTCACGCAGCTTTCGTCAGGGGGCCGGGGTGCGCCTGGATGCGTTGAGCGATGAGCCGCGCTGATCGTGACGACAACGCGCCCGCCGGCTGGCGGGCGCGGATTGGCCGGGTCATCCAGGGCTACGATGCGGTGCTGAGTCTGCCGCATCGCCAGGAGATCGCTCGCGAGCTGCAGGATGAAGAGGACCTGTTCATGTTGCTGTGCTTCTGCGACATGATGGGCATCCCCAACCCCGTCAGCGACATGACCCTCGAACTCTATCCCTACATGCTCGAGCGTTTCCACGAGTGGCACCGGCGCCAGGGCATTCCGCGCTCGCCGCTGGACAGCTTCCGCTGCTGCTAGCCGTTCTGTCATCCGACGAGGAGTCCGACATGGCCAGGAGCCTGTTCTTTGGCGGCAAGGGCGGCGTCGGCAAGACCAGCTGCGCCACCGCCTATGCGCTCAACTGCGCGGCGGCGGGACAGAAGACCCTGCTGGTGTCCACCGATCCCGCCCACAACCTGGCCGACCTGTTCGGCCGAGCGCCGGGAGCTACGCCGACACGCATGCGCCCCGATCTCGACGTGGTCGAGCTCGATCCCGATCGCGAGACGCAGCGCTATCTCGATCAGGTCAAGGACACGATCCGGCCGCTGGTCAGTGGCGAGCGCAGCACCACGGTATTCCGCCAGCTGGAGCTGGCGCGTCACGCGCCGGGTACCGAGGAGGCAGCGCTGTTCGACGCCCTGGTCGGGCTGCTGCTCGAGACCGGCCGCGACTACGATCGGCTGATCTTCGACACCGCCCCCGGCGGTCACACCGTGCGCCTGCTGGCACTGCCCGAGATCATGGGCGCCTGGGTCGACGGCCTGATGCAGCGGCGTCGCAAGGTACGCAGCGACTACAAGGCATGGCTGGGCGACGGCGAGGTGGTCGACGACCCCATCCAGGAGGCGCTGATGCGCCGCCGCGGCCGCCTGGCCGCCGCCCGCGAGCACTTGACCTGCGCCGCGTATTCGGCGGTGGTGCTGGTCGCCAACCCCGAACGCCTGCCGACCCTGGAGACGGCCCGCACCCGCGAGCTGCTCGAGTCCCACGGTCTGCACGTCGGGGCGTTGGTGATCAACAAGTGCCTGCCGGAAGACGTCGACAGCACCTGGCTGATCAACTGGCGCGACGAGCAGCGCCCATGGCGCGAGCAGCTCGCTGCCACCTTCGCCGACCGGCCGGTGCGCGAGATCGGCCATCAGCCGCACGCCCCGGCGTCCAGCGATGACCTGCAGCCCTTGAGCGATGCCCTGCAGGGGCTGACTCCCTGGCAAGACCACGACTGAGCGAATGATTGCCCGATTGCACCGAGGCCTCGCCATTTGGCGGGGCCTCGGTATTTCCGGAGAAGTTGCCGTCACGGCGCATCGGGGCTTCCGTCTATGAGTCGGCGACGAACACTGTACGCACGTTGAGGAATTCGCCGAAGCCGTATTCGCTCTGCTCGCGCCCGTAGCCGCTGCCCTTGACGCCGCCGAACGGCAATTCGGCGAATGGCGTGGTCGGGCGGTTGACGAAGCTCATGCCCACGTCCAGACGCCGCGCGACCTGCTCGGCGCGCTTGACGTCCTGGCCGACCACGGTGCCGCCCAGCCCGTAGGGACTGTTGTTGGCCAGCTCGATGGCGTGTTCGGTGTCGTCGGCGATGACCACCGAGGCCACCGGGCCGAACAGTTCCTCGTCGAAGGCCGGGTTGCCGGGCGCGGCGTTGGTCAGCACGGTGGGGGCGTACCAGGCGCCGGGCTTGTCGAGGATCTCGCCGCCGGTCTCGAGCTGCGCGCCCTTCTGCACGGCCCGCTTGACCTGATCGTGCAGGTCGTCGCGCAGGTCCTTGCGCGACATCGGGCCGATGTTGGTGCTTTCGTCCATCGGGTCGCCGATGCGCAGCTTCTGCACCTGATCGACGAGGCGCTCGGTGAAGCGCTCGACCAGCGGTTCGACCACGATCAGCCGCTTGGAGGCCGCGCAACTCTGGCCGGTGTTGTCGAAACGCCCGTCGATGGCGATCTCGACCGCCTTGTCGATATCGGCGTCGTCGAGCACGATCAGCGGATCGATACCGCCGAGCTCCAGGACGCTGGGCTTGGCCAGCTCCCCGGCGGTGGCAGCTACCGACTTGCCGGCTTCCTCGCTGCCGGTCAGCGTCACCCCGCAGACGATCGGGTCGCGCATGATCTCGGCGATCTCGCTCGAGGACACCGGCAGCCAGGTAAAGGTACCCTCCTCGAAGCCGGCGTCATGGAACAGCTGGGTGATCAGTTTGGCGCTGCCCGGCACGTTGGACGCGTGCTTGAGCAGGCAGGCGTTGCCGCCGGCCAGGTTGGGCGCGGCAAAGCGCACGACTTGATAGAGCGGGTAGTTCCACGGCATCACGCCGAGCACCGCGCCCATCGGGTCGCGGACCACCTCGGCCTTCTGGGCGCCGGCCACCTGCTTGGGCTTGGGCGCCATGTAATCTTCGGCATTGTCGGCGTAGAAGCGCACGATGGCCGCCGAGATCCGGGTCTCGGCGATCACGTCGCCGAATTTCTTGCCCATCTCGTGGCAGATCACTTCGGCGATGTCGGCCTGGCGCTTGTCGATCAGGTCGGCCACGGCATGCAGCTTCCTGGCTCGCGCGGCGACCGGCAGCTTGCGCAGCTCGGCGAAGCCGTGGCGGGCAGCGTCCAGCTTGGCCCTGATCTCCGGCTCGCTGAGCATCTCGTGCTCGCCGATCACCTTGTCATTGGCGGGGTTCACGGCAGTCAGCGTCTTGCGGCTCATCGTCTCCTCCTTGGCGTTGACGGCTGGGGCATGCGTCCTTTCCTTCATTCGCAAGCTCACAGTGTAGACAGTGATGCCAAGGGCTTGCCCCTTCAAGGGCGCGATGAAGCTCCATTTCGATTATCGTATGCCGCTGCACAAGGAGCCCGCTCGATGGCCGCCCGCTTCGATTTCGTTCACAGTAACGGGCTGCGGCCCGACGACGAAGGCCGGATAGAGGAGGAGTTCGTGAAGCTGTTAGCTGATCCAAAACGCATGCGGTGGCTCGCCTGCTCGGCGCTGGTGCTGATCATGGCCCTCGCCTCGGGGTTGGTATCGGCCAACCCCGAGGCGGATTGCGATCGTCGCATCAGGCCGGGCGAGGATCTGCAGAATGCCCTCGACGGCTTGCCACGCAACGACCAGCAACAGACGGTGTGCCTGGATGCGGGCATTTATCGCCTCAATGAGATGGTGGTAATAGAGCGCGACAACCTGACGCTACGCGGCCAGGCGAGCGGGGGGCAGAAGGCCACGGTGCTGCAGATGCAGGAAGGCCTTTCCAGCCCGGTGCTGGTGCTGGGGGACGCCTATAATCGCGAGCCGCAGAGCCCCATCCGCCAGGTCACGGTGGAAAACCTGGCGCTTCGCGGCGACGCGAGTACGCAGCGCGAGTTCAAGCCGGCGCTCCCTTACCTGAGCAACAGCGGCCTGGTCGTCAGGCGCGGTGAAGGCATCGTGCTGCGCAACCTGGATATTCGCCAATGTCGAAGCGCCTGTCTGCTGACCGAGTATCACAGCCGGGACGTGCTGATCGAGAACAACACCATGAGCCAGGCCAAGTGGGATGGCTTGTCGCTCAACCGGGCCGGACCGACACGCGTCGTCGGCAACGTCATCGAGGACAACGTGGCGGCGGGCATCACCGTCGAGTACCTGCAGGGCAGCGAGATCGTCGACAACGTCATCGCCGGTAACGGCTCGCATGGCCTGTACCTGGCCGATGCTGAAAACAATCGTTTCAGCAACAACCTGATCAAGAATAATCAGCTGGCTGGGGTCTTTCTGACCTGCTCGATCCGTGACCGTGATCCAGTGTTGTGCTGGGAAGACAGCTTTAGCCGCAATAATGTGTTCAGCAACAATCGCTTCGAGAACAATCGCTACGGCTTCCGCATCGCGGTGGACAAGGCCGCCAACTGCCAGGAGCGCGGCGGACCGCCGACCAACGTCTCGCGGGGTGATGTCTTTGTCGACAGTCCCAACAAGGAGCCCGCCTGGGAAGAATACGGCCGTTGCATCGCCTATGACGGCAGCCGGACCCTGGAGCCATCGAGTCCGCAGAGTTCGGACTAAGCGTCAGCCATTCAATCGCGCGGGGTTGGGTCTAAAGCGCCGCCAGGCGGCGCGAATTGGCCGTGCTGCGGCGATGGTAGGGTTCCAGGGTGCGTTGGCCGGTTTCCCACCAGGGCGCATAGCTGCCAGTGTACAGCCCGAGCAACGATTGCTGCAGTTGTGCGGCGACCTCGATGCCGGCATCGAGCTTCTCGGTGACCATGCGCTGGTTCTCGTCAAGCATGGCCGGGCTGGTGGGCGCTCGCGTGCACCAGAGATTGTTGCGCAAGGCGATCGTCGACAGCGACGAGGCCCAGAGTTCGTAGGTCATCAGGCTGACCGACCAGATGCCGCTGAGGGCCGTCGGCGAGAAAGGCATCAGCGGATCGAGAGCACAGGTTTGACGCATGGGCGAACACCGTGGTGGGCTTGGCTAATGGATTTATCGGCAACAGGGCCGAAAGTCTTCAGTGCATGCTACAGGGATACCGGCTGTCATGCTGTGTTGCAATATCGGCATTCGCAACCGTCTAAGCTACGCTGAGTGCGTAATGCTTCGCCGTCCCCGACGGCACGACGATTCAGGGAAGAACCAGAAGGAGACGCCAATGAAAGATGAAACGCTTTGGTCGCTGCTCAGCACCGGTGCGGCCATCGCCGCTGGCGTGGCGGCCAGGAACGGCGCGCGCAAGTCCTATGAACGCAAGATCGGCAAGCCACCGCTCGACCCCTACGAGCGTGATGTGAAGTGGCGCCATGCGCTGCTGTGGGGCGCAGGCACCGGCATGATCGTCGGCGTGTCGCGAATCATTGGTCGACGAGCCGGCAGCGAGGCGGTGCGGCGCGTCCAGCGTCGCCGCCAGCGCCGCCAGCGGCTGCTCGATTACGGCCCCCGCCCGCTGGGGTAGCATCGGCCTCGTATTCATCCGGCGCCAGCGGGGTGAGCACTGCGGGCACCCCGGGTAGCGTGATCAGCGTACCCAGCGCCATCGCCAGCCCGCCCAGCAGACCGAAGGTCGCCGCATCGCCGGTTTCGCCCAGTGGCAGCGCATCGAGCAGCCAATGTGCGATACGCGCGCCGAGTCCGCTCTCATGCGCCAGCGCGCCGAGGCTGGCGATCATCGAGGCCAGGCTGGCCGGGGTGCGGCGCAGCCCGGGCAGGTAGACGGCAAACGACAGGCCGACGCCGAGCACCCCGAGCAGCAGGAAGCCGACGAGATCGGTGGAGTGCAGCGCGGCAATTACCTGGTCATGGTCCACGAGCAGCGCAAGCACCACCACGAACGTGCTGAAGGCGATGGCCAGCGTGGCGGGTACGGCGCCACGAGCGGCGGCATTCTGAAAGGACAGGATGAACAGCGCATACGACAGCGCCGAGGCGATCCCCGCCGCCACGCCGATCGCCGTTATGCCCGATGCGCCACCATTGAGAAGGCCGGTGAGCAGGGCGACGCCCCACAGGGCGGCGGCCGCGATGATCCACGGTATGCCCGTCACGGACTCCTCCTTGAGTCGTGCCCCGCGAGGGACAAGGTCACTGAGCCTGGCATTATGGTCGAGCCTGGCCGGCAGGACCAAGCGCGTGGCGGATGGCTGCACGTGGCCGCGTGGCTGGGGTAGGCTGTGCTGCCATTTCGACCGAGCGGTAATGGCATTTCGCCCGGTAGCGCTCAGTTCACGCGGGGCGTCAGTTCGCCGGTCGCGTAGCGCTGGGCCATCGCCTCCAGGCCGAGCGGCTTGATGCGGCTGGCGTTGCCGGCGCTGCCGAAAGCCTCGAAACGCGCGATGCACAGCTCGCGCATGGCGCTGACGGTTTCCTTGAGAAACTGGCGCGGGTCGAACTCGGCCGGGTTATGGGCCAGAAAGCGCCGCACCGCGCCGGTCGAGGCCAGGCGCAGATCGGTGTCGATATTGACCTTGCGCACGCCGTGCCGGATGCCTTCGACGATCTCCTCGACCGGCACGCCGTAGGTCTCGGGGATCCTGCCGCCGTACTCGTTGATGATCTCCAGCCACTCCTGGGGTACCGACGAGGAGCCGTGCATCACCAGGTGGGTGTTGGGAATGCGCTCGTGGATGTGGCGGATGCGCGCGATGGACAGCGTGTCGCCGGTCGGCGGGCGGCTGAACTTGTAGGCGCCGTGGCTGGTGCCGATGGCGATCGCCAGGGCATCGACATGGGTCGCGGCGACGAAGGCGGCGGCCTCCTCGGGGTCGGTGAGCAGCTGCTCGTGGGACAGCGTGCCCGCGGCGCCGATGCCGTCCTCCTCGCCGGCCTGGCCGGTTTCCAGCGAGCCCAGGCAGCCCAGTTCGCCCTCGACGGAAACCCCGCAGGCGTGCGCCATCTCGACGCTGCGCCGGGTGACCTCGACGTTGTAGGCGTAGTTGGCCGGGGTCTTGCCGTCGGCCTCGAGCGAGCCGTCCATCATCACCGACGAGAAGCCCAGCTGGATCGAACGCTGGCAGACCGCGGGGCTGGTGCCATGGTCCTGATGCATGACCACCGGAATGTGCGGGAACTCCTCGATCGCGGCCAGGATCAGGTGGCGCAGGAAGGGTGCGCCGGCGTATTGGCGGGCGCCGGCGGAGGCCTGGACGATCACCGGCGAATCGGTGGCATCGGCGGCTTCCATGATGGCGCGCATCTGTTCCAGATTGTTGGCGTTGAACGCGGGAACGCCGTAGCCATGGTCGGCGGCGTGGTCGAGGAGTTGGCGCAGGCTGATCAGGGCCATGGGTGTGCGTTTTCCTGATGGTCGTAAGTGAGGCGTTTAATAAGTGGGGCGGCTAAAGCGCCGCCCCGGGTTGGTGGTGCTGGTTTTTAGCTTACCTGGCGGCGGCTTGCCTGGCCCCGTCCTGCAGGGCGATCACCGCCGGCAGTTGCTTGCCCTCGACGTACTCGAGGAAGGCGCCGCCGCCGGTGGAGATATACGAGACTTTATCCTCGATGGCGTACTTGTCGATCGCCGCGAGGGTGTCGCCGCCACCGGCGATCGAGAAGCCGTTGCTCGCGGCGATCGCCTTGGACAACGCCTCGGTGCCCTTGCCGAACTGATCGATCTCGAACACCCCGACCGGGCCGTTCCAGAGGATGGTGCCGGCGTCCTTGAGCAGCGCGGCGAAGCGCGACGCGGTCTCGGGGCCGATGTCGAGGATCATCTCGTCGTCGCCGACCTGATCGACCGGACGCACCACCGCCTCGGCCGATTCGGAGAACTCGGTGGCCACCACCACGTCCGTAGGCAGCGGGATCTCGACCTTGGCCATCAACGCCTTGGCCTGGTCGACCAGGTCGGCCTCGTGCAGCGACTTGCCGACGTTGTGGCCCGCCGCGGCGATGAAGGTGTTGGCGATACCGCCACCGACGATCAATTGATCGCACTTCTCGGACAGTGCCGTGAGCACCTCGAGCTTGGTCGAGACCTTGGAGCCGCCGACGATTGCCACCATCGGCCGCGCCGGTTTGGCCAAGGCCTTTTCCAGCGCCTCGAGTTCCTTGGCAAGCAGCGGCCCGGCGCAGGCGTCGGCGGCGAAGCGCGCCACGCCGTGGGTCGAGGCCTGGGCGCGGTGGGCGGTGCCGAAGGCATCCATGACGTAGATGTCGCAGAGCGTGGCGTAGGCCCGGGCCAGCGCCTCGTCGTCGCTTTTCTCGCCGCGGTTGTAGCGCACGTTCTCGAGCAGCACGACCTCGCCGTCGGCGACTTCGACCGGTGTATCGAGGTAGTCGTCGACCAGCCGTACCGGCTGGCCGAGCAGCGTGCCGAGATGAGTGGCCACCGGGGCCAGCGAGAATTCGTCGGCGGGCTCGCCTTCGCTGGGACGGCCCAGGTGGCTCATCAGCAGCACCTTGGCGCCGGCGTCGCGCGCCGCCTCGATGGTCGGCAAGCAGGCGCGGATGCGGGCGTCGGAGGTGACGCGGCCCTGCTTGACCGGGACGTTGAGATCTTCGCGAATCAGCACGCGCTTTCCGGCGAGTGCCAGGTCGGTCATCTTGCGCACGTTCATGGACGGATGCTCCTGATGGTGGCTGAACCCGTTGGCTGAACCCGGATAGCCTTGTCGGGGCGGGCGGTGTCACTCGGCACGCGCATCGAGTTCGGCCAGTCGCGCGGCGACGTCGAGCATGCGGTTGGCGAAGCCCCACTCGTTGTCGAACCAGCTGAGCAGCTTGACCAGGTGGCCGCCGGCGACCCGGGTCTGAGTGGCGTCCACGATACCCGAGCGCGGGTCGTGGTTGAAGTCGACCGAGGCCAGGGGCTCTTCCGTGTAGCCGAGCCGCCCGGCCAGGCGCGCGCGGCTGGCCTCGGCGAGCAGCGCGTTGACGGTGGCCGCATCGCACGCCTGGCGCACCGAGATCGCCATGTCCATCGCCGAGACGTTGATCGTCGGCACCCGCACGTGCAGGCACTCGAAGCGGCCGGCGAGCGTCGGCATCAGCCGCTCGATGCCGCGCGCCAGGCCGGTATCGACGGGGATGATCGACTGCATCGCCGAGCGCGTCAGGCGCAGGTCGGACTTGTGATAGGCGTCGATTACCGGCTGGTCGTTCATCGCCGAGTGGATGGTGGTGGTCACGCCGTGCTCGATGCCCAGCGCTTCGTCGAGCACGGTGAGGATCGGAATCAGGCAGTTGGTGGTGCACGAGGCCGCCGAGACGATGCGCATCGCCGGCTCGAGGGCGGCTTCGTTGATGCCGCCGACCACGGTCAGGTCGACGTCGGATTCGGCGGGCTGCGAGAACAGCAGGCGCCGGGCCCCGGCGGCGAGGTGAAGCTCGGCGGTGGCGCGGTCCTTGAAACTGCCCGAGCACTCGATCACCAGGTCGATCTCCAGCTCCTGCCAGGGCAGGCGCTGCGGGTCGGGCTCACGGAGCAGGGCGATCGACCGGCCGTTGATGGTGAGCGTGTCGCCGTCGCTCGCGACCTCGCCGGGGAAACGCCCGTGGGTGGTGTCGTAGCGGGTCAGGTAGGCGACGGTCGCCAAGTCGGAAAGCTCGTTGATCGCGACTACCTCGAGCCCCGCTTCGCCCCCGAGTTCGGGGCGCTCGACCAGTGCGCGCAGCACACACTGGCCGATGCGGCCGTAACCGTTGATGGCGATGCGATGGGGCATGGAGGGCTCGGCGATGGTGGTGATCAGGAGCGCGATTCTAGCGCAAAGCGCGCGGCGCCCCAACCGGCCGGCTCTCGGGCCACGGCCACGGCCACGGTTCAGTCGATGTGCGGGTCGAGCAGCAGCCGGCCATGGATGTCGCCGTTGATCATCGCCTCGGCGCGCTCGGCGATCATCTCCATGCCGAGCTCTTCGTAATGCATGGCGTGACGCACCGCTTCGGGGAGCTCGGCGATATGCTGCCAGGCCTCGCGGCGCCGGGCCAGAGGTTGCATCGCGCTGTCGATACCAAGCAGCGAGACGCCGCGCAGGATGAACGGCATCACCGTGGTGGGCAGTTCGCTGCCGCCGGCCAGGCCCACCGCGGCGACCAGTCCGTGGTACTCCATCTGTGCCAGCACGTTGGCCAAGACGTTGTCGCCGACGGTGTCGATGGCGCCGGCCCAGCGGCTCTTCTCCAGCGGTCGCGGTTCGCCTTCGAACTCGTGGCGTCCCAGCACTTCGCTCGCACCCAGCTCCTTGAGCCACGCCTCCTGGTTGGGCTTGCCGGTGACCGCATGCACTTCATAGCCGTAGTGGGCGAGCATCTTCACCGCCCAACTGCCCACGCCGCCGGTGGCGCCGGTGACCACCACCCGGGCACCGCGCGCCAGGCCGGCTTCCTGCAGGCGCATCACGCTGAGCATGGCGCTGAGTCCGGCGGTACCGAACAGCATCGCCTCGCGGGTAGAGAGCGCCTCGGGGCAGGCCACCAGCCACTCCTCGTCGACCCGCATGGTCTCGGCGAAGCCGCCCCAGTAGCGTTCGCCGACGCCCCAGCCGGTAAGGATCACCTTGTCGCCCCGGGCGAAGCGCCCGCCCTCGCAACTGCGCACCGTGCCGGCGAAGTCGATGCCCGGCACGAACGGGTAGTCGCGGACGATCTTGCCCTTGCCGGTCACCGCCAGCGCGTCCTTGTAGTTGAGATCGGAAAAGTCGATGTCGACGGTCACGGCGCGCTCGGGCAGGCGCTCCTCGTCGATCGTTTCGACCCGGGCGCGCGGGTCTTCATCCTTGAGCATCAGCACGCGGGGCATGGTCATCTCCTGATGTTGGGCATTTCGCGACCATCCCAGACTAGCCGGCCTGGCGGGGTCCGGCAACGCCGGCCCGAGCGCGGATGCTTGCCAGTGCGGGGGCCTTTGCTACCATCGACGGATTGCCGGCATGCCGCCCGGAGCAGCATGCCGGAAGTCTCGACAGGCCCGGCAAGTGGGTGCCCAAGGCGCGCAACAGGAGCGAAATGGCAGCATGAAACCACGCGAAACCGGCTGGCGGCACTTGGTGCATTCGACCCGCTATTCCCTCAAGGGCTTGAAGGCGGCGTTCGCCAACGAGGCGGCCTTTCGCCAGGAGGCGGTGCTGTGCCTGTTGCTGCTGCCGCTGGCCTGGTGGGTCGGCGAGACCCCGGTCGAATGGCTGTTGCTGGTCGGTAGCTGCGTGGCGGTGCTGATCGTCGAACTGCTCAACAGCGCAGTGGAGACCGTGGTCGATCGCATCGGTCCCGAGCATCACGTGTTGTCGGGGCGCGCCAAGGACATCGGCTCCGCCGCGGTGATGCTGTCGCTGGTCATGGCCGGGCTGACCTGGGGCTTGCTGCTCTGGCAGCGTCTGCTCGGCTGATGCCGCCCGGCGCGAAGCAATGAGCGCAGCGCACGGCTGGCTTCTACAGTGACAGTGGAAGGGCTGGGTGCGTCAGCGTGTCGCGTTCAGCCGTTTGTCTGCTTGTCTGGCCGCGACGCCCCCGGTATCGTCACGGGTCTTTCCATTAGTTACGGACGTAGTCACGGACGGCGCCGCCTCCGACACCCACTATGCCGCCAGCGTCAATAACAAAATTGGCCGCGAAAAAATCTAAAGGAGCAGCACAGATGCGTTTGATCCTCTTGGGCGCCCCCGGTGCCGGCAAAGGTACGCAAGCCCAGTTCATTTGCGAGCGCTTCGGCATTCCGCAGATTTCCACCGGCGACATGCTGCGCACCGCGGTCAAGGAAGGCAGCGATCTGGGCCTCAAGGTCAAGGAGATCATGAACGGCGGCGGACTGGTGTCCGACGACATCATCATCGCCCTGGTCAAGGAGCGCATCGGCCAGCCGGACTGTGCCAACGGTTTCCTGTTCGATGGCTTTCCACGGACCATTCCCCAGGCCGACGCGATGAAGGAAGCCGGCGTCAAGCTCGATCACGTGGTCGAGATCGCGGTCGACGACGAGGAGATCGTCAAGCGCCTGGCGGGGCGCCGTGTGCATCCCGACTCGGGGCGCGTCTATCATCTCGAATACCATCCGCCCCGGGAAGAGGGCAAGGATGACGTCACCGGCGAGACGCTGATCCAGCGCGAGGACGATCGCGAGTCGACGGTGCGCAATCGGCTGTCGGTCTATCACGATCAGACCGAACCGCTAATCGCCTACTACCGCGAGTGGGCCGAGCAGGCGCCCGGCGAGGCGCCGGCCTACCACCGCATCGCCGGGATCGGCACGGTCGACGACATCAAGCGGCAGGTGATCGAAGCGCTGGAAGGCTGAGGCCCCGAGCTAGCCCGCACACACGCAGCCCGGTCCCGGTGGCCGGGCTGCGTGTATCGGGTGGCAGCCGCGCGCGGCTTTTGCCGGCTCGCCGCCGGCCGTATAATGCCCGCGCCATTCCACCAGGCGTAACTGCCATGTCGACACTGCTGGCCCTGGATGCTTCCTCGAGCGCCTGTTCATGCGCGCTGTGGCGCGACGGCGAGGTGCTCTCGCGTTTCGCGCTGACCCCCCGCGAGCACACCCGGCGCTTGATGCCGATGATCGATGAATTGCTCGCCGAGGCCGGGCTCTCCACCGCCGATCTTGATGCGCTGGCCTATGGCCACGGGCCGGGTTCGTTCACCGGCCTGCGGATCGCCGCCGGCGTCGCACAAGGCCTGGCGTTCGGCCTCGAACGGCCGCTGATCGGCGTGTCGACGCTCGAGGCGCTGGCGCTGGCCGCGCATCATCAACTGCACGTGCGCTACGTGGTGCCCGCGCTCGACGCGCGCATGAACGAGATCTATGTCGCCGCCTATCATTGCCGCGACGGTGAACTCACTGTACTGGCCGACGAGGCGGTGTTGCCCCCCGAGGGTTTCGAACTGCCCGACGAGCGCCGCGATGTCGACTGGTGTGGCGTGGGCTCCGGCTGGACGCTGTGGGAGGCGATGCCGGCCAGGGTGCAGGATGCCCTGGCCCAGCGCCTGCCCGAGCGTCAGCCCAGTGCGGAATGGATGGCGCGTCTGGCCGCCCGGGCGCAGGCGCGTGGCGAGGGCCGGGCGCCGCACGAGGCCACGCCGGTCTATCTGCGCAACGAGGTGGCCTGGAAGCGTGCCTAGACCTAATCCCCGCGTTGGGCATTCGGCGGCCGCTCGTTGAACGACGCCGGAGCCGATTCGTTTATTCTCCTCTGCGCGCCTCCCTTGCCGGCGGCGTGTCGCGGATTTCGTTGATCACAAGGACGGCTGACAATGGATTGGTTCCAGTTGGTTGCGCTTTCGCTCATCCAGGGGCTCACCGAGTTTCTGCCGATCTCCTCGTCGGCGCACCTGATTCTGCCCTCGCAGCTTCTCGGCTGGCCCGACCAGGGGCTGGCCTTCGACGTCGCCGTGCATGTCGGCACGCTGGCGGCGGTAATGATGGCCTTTCGCCGCGAGGTGGCGGGCATCATCGTCGGCTGGTTCGGCCAGTTCGCCGGTGGCGGGTCGCTGGCCTCGCGCCAGACCGATGCCAGCTGGCTGGGCTGGATGGTACTGCTGGCGACGCTGCCGGCGGTGATCGCCGGCGGGTTGTTCAACGACCTGGTCGAGACCTCGCTGCGCTCGTCGCTGGTGATCGCGCTGGCGACGCTGGGTTTCGGTCTGCTGCTGTGGTGGGCCGACGTGCGTGGCAGTCGTAACCGCGATATGGCCAGCCTGACCCTCAAGGCGGCGCTGATCGTCGGGCTGTTTCAAGCGCTGGCGCTGATCCCCGGAACCTCGCGCTCGGGCATCACCATCACTGCGGCGCTGCTGCTGGGCTTCGATCGCCAGAGTTCGGCGCGCTTCTCGTTTCTGCTGTCGATTCCGCTGATCATCGCCGCGGGCACTCTGAAGGGCCTGGAACTCGCCAAGGCCGGCACCGATACCGCACTGCACGACGTGCTGCTGGGCGCCGGTCTGTCGTTCGTTGCCGCATTGGCATGCATCAAGCTGTTCCTGGCAGCGCTGGATCGCATCGGCTTGTGGCCGTTCGCCGTTTATCGACTGGTACTCGGCGTCGTGCTGCTGGGGTTGTGGCTGGCATGACGACGAGGGTCCCGGTGGTGGTCGGCGAGCCGCTGCGCGCGCTCGCCGAGCGCCTGGGCCTTGACTGGGTGGCGAGCCCCCCGGCCGCCGGGCTGTGGCTGATCGAGACCGCCGCAGGGCTGGCGATCGCCGGCGATCCGGGCTGCTATGGCAAGCCGCTGTCGGCCGATTTCGTCGCCGGCAAGGCCGATCATCGACGGCGCTTCGGTGGCGGCCGCGGCCAGTTGGTGGCCAAGGCCTGCGGGCTGACCAGGGGAGTGACGCCGAGGGTGGTCGACGCCACCGCCGGGCTGGGTCGCGATGCCTTCGTGCTGGCCGGGCTGGGCGCCGAGGTATTGATGCTGGAGCGGGTGCCGGCGATCGCCGTGTTGCTCGAGGATGCCCTGGCGCGGGCAGGCCGTGACCCTGAAGTCGCCGAGATCGCCGCGCGCATGCGGCTATGCCGCGTCGACGCCGGCGATCCCCGGGCGCTGCTCGCGGCGGTGAGCGAGGCGCGCTTCGCGCCGCAGGTGATCCATCTCGACCCGATGTTCCCGCATCGCGACAAGTCGGCGCTGGTCAAGAAGGAGATGCGCGTGTTCCGCGAGCTCGCCGGCGACGACGACGACGCGCCGCGGTTGCTGGAGGCGGCGCTGGACGTCGCCACCCACCGGGTGGCGGTCAAGCGCCCGCGCAAGGCGCCGCCGATCGCCGGGCCGCGACCGGCCCACAGCCTCGAGGCCAGGACCAGCCGCTACGATCTCTACGTTCACCGTTCGCTGCGTGGCTGAGCGGGCCCCGCGGCCTCCGGCGAGACGGCGCTGAGCAGCTGTGGATCGGCCACCTCGTGCTGCCGGGCGAGTTGCAGCAGACGCTGACGCAGGGCCGGGTCGAACAGGCTGCGGCTGCGTGCCAGCGCTTCCTGAAGCAGGCTGTCGAAGGCCCGCCTGGCGTTGTCCTGGCATAGCCAGCCTTCGCTTTCCAGGGTGTCCAGCAAGCCGCTGAACAACCGCCGATCGAAGAATTCGGGGGCATTGAGCCCCGAGAGCAGCGTCAATCGCTCGGCGAGCTGGCGGCGAAGCGCGGCGCGTAACGGGTCCAGCAGCGGGTTCAGCAAAGCCATCCGGGTGCCGATGCAGAGAATGTTCAGGCATTATAGCGACATGACCCGGCCGAATGTCGGCGACATTGAGCGTCGACGACGGCGTGAACGACAGGGAACGGGGGGCAGGCAATGCGCGGGGTTTGGCGAGACGGCAACCGGTTCGCGTTGCTGCCGGAAAGCGCATGCTTTCTGCCGGCGATGACCGAGGCGATCGCGGCGGCACGGCATTCGATCATTCTCGAGCTCTACCTGATGGAGTCGGGCCGCCTGGCCAACCAACTGATCGATGCGTTGATCGCTGCGGCGGCGCGCGGCGTGCCGGTGCTGGCGCTGCTCGACGGCTATGGGGCGATGGGGCTGCAGGCCGAGGATCGCCGACGCCTGGCCGATGGCGGCGTGGCGCTGCGCTTCTTCAATCCGCTGGCCTGGCGCCGGCTGGCCAAGAATCTGACCCGCGATCACCGCAAGTTGCTGGTGATCGATGGCCGCATCGCCTTCACCGGCGGCTTCGGGGCCAGCGACACCTTTCTCGATGCCTGGTTCGAAGTCGCGGTGCGCATCGAGGGGCCGGTGGTGGCCGACTGGATGCGGCTCTTCTCGCGGTTGTGGGATTCGTCGCTGACCCGCGGCGCGGGCGACCCGGGGCTGATCAAGGGCCTGCAGCTGGCGATCGCCCCGCTCGAGGACTATCAGGGCATGTGTGGCCGGGTGGTCTGGGGCCAGGGCTATCGTTATCAGGCGATCCGCCTGTCGCTGCACCAGCAGATCGCCAACGCCCAGCGCCGGATCTGGTTCTGCACGCCCTATTTCGTGCCCACGCTGAGCCTGCGTCGGCGGCTGGCGCGGGCGGCCAGGCGCGGCGTCGACGTGCGTCTGCTGCTGCCCGGCGAGTCCCACGATCACCCGGGGATCCGCTATGCCGGCCAGCGCTTCTACCGGCGCCTGCTGCGTGCCGGGGTGCGTATCTACGAGTATCAGCCGCGCTTCATTCACGCCAAGTTCTCGCTGGCCGACGATTGGGCGACGATCGGCTCCTGCAATTTCGACCACTGGAGCTTGCAGTGGAACCTGGAGGCCAACCAGGAGATCCACGATGCGCGCTTTGCCAAGGAAGTGGCGGTGCTGTTCGAGAAGAACTTCACGCAGAGCCGCGAGATCCTGCCCGAACAGTGGGCACGGCGGCCGCTCGGCCAACGCCTGCGCGAATGGCTCTTCGGCACGCTGGATGCCTGGGTGACGCGTCTCAAATAGAGCCTTGCGGGCTGCGGGCTGCGGGCCGATCATTCTGCTCGTCGCTCGTCGCTCGTCGCTCGTCGCTCGTCGCTCGTCGCTCGTCGCTCGTCGCTTAGCGGCGGCGCTTGTCGCCATGCCCGGCGGGCTTCTTCTTGCGCGGCGCCGGCTTGGGTTTCTCCGGCGGCACACGATAATGCAGATACAAATCGAGCACCAGTTCGGGAAGCTGGACGACCAGCCGCTCGGCCTCGCGCGGCTCGGCGATGAACTCGGCCATGTCGGGCTCGTCGTCGAACAGCCCCGACAGCGCCATGAACGGCAACAGCAGGGTCGCCGCGGCTTCCTCGTCATCCTCGAACCAGGCCGCCTCGTCGAGAAACACACCCTCCATGAAGCCGGCGCACCAGTCACCGATCGGGGTTTCCTCGGCGGCGACGCCGCCGAGTGTCAGCTCGAACGGCAGTTCGGGCAACAGGCCCTGTTCCAAGGCGGCGATGGCGTTGCCGCGCAGGCGTTCGAGCAGACCCAGAATCGTCTCGCGCTCGGCGGCGTCGGCGAATGCCGGCTCGCCGTGGAAGAGTTCGCTGATCCAGGTCGCCGCCGGCACCTCGCGGGGTGCGACGGCCAGCGCGACCAGCAAGCCATGGGCACCGATGATGTCCAGCGCGTCTTCGCCGGCACGCTCGGAGTCGAGGAAATCGTCGAGCAGGTCCAGCGCTTGGTCGTCGAGCAGCGGTTGCGGCGGGGGCGTTTCTGACATCGGCTGAATTCCTCAAGAACGAAGGCTGGGCGCGCTTGCCGCGCGCCGCGTTCGCCGGCATTCTAGCATCCCTATGCAAGTACCGACGCTCCCCGCTCCCGATGCCGACTGGCTGGCCGCGCTCGATCGCGACGCCCTGCACGGCGCGGCGCATGAACGCGCCGCCGAAGCGTGGCGACTGGCCTGCGAAGTGCATCCGCAATTGCCGCGTCCGGCGGCCTGGTTCGATCTGCGTGGCAAGGGCGCTGGCCAGGCACATTTCGGCCGTGGCGGGCTGCGCTTCAATCCGCAGCTGCTCGCCGAGAACCGCCTGGCGTTCTTCACCGAGGTGATCCCCCACGAAATGGCCCACTGGCTGGTCCATCATCTCGCTGAAGGTCCGCAGGCGCGCCCCCATGGCCGCGAATGGCGGCACGTGATGCGCGCGCTCTATGGCCTCGAGCCGCGGGCGACGCACGTCTTCGACACGCGCACGGCGAGCCCGGCGCCCTATCGCTACCGTTGCGCCTGCCGCGATCACTTCTTCAGCCGCCGTCGTCATGCCAGCGCCCGCGCCGGGCGGGACTACTTTTGCCGCAAGTGCCGCAACGCGCTGGTCTACAAGGATTGTACGGTGCTCCGGGGTTAAAATAAACGTTTGATATAAAAGCTAAATTTGCTTCTACCAATGTCTAATTGGGGGGCTTGCCCCCGCTGGGTATAAGCTGTCTACAATTTCATCATCGGCTTGGCCATACAATGCTGGCCGACTCGCCGAGCGCGAGGCCACCACTTCCAGGGACAGAGGCGCGACATGACCGAGCAGCAGAAAGTCCATCCAGTCAGTGAGGAGTTTGCCGCCAACGCATGGGCCGACAAGGAGAAATACCTGTCGATGTACCAGCAGTCGGTCGACGACCCGCAAGGCTTCTGGGCCGAGCAGGCCAAGCGCCTCGACTGGTCCAAGGCGCCGACCCAGATCAAGCACGCCACCTTCGATGCCGACAACGTGGACATCCGTTGGTTCGAGGATGGCGAACTCAACGCCTGCTACAACTGCCTGGACCGCCACCTCGAGCGGCGCGGCGACCAGCCGGCGATCATCTGGGAAGGTGACGACCCCAGCGATTCCAAGACCTACAGTTTTCGCGAACTGCACGCGCGCACCAGTCAGCTGGCCAATGCGCTGAAGTCGATGGGCGTCGGCAAGGGCGATACCGTCACCCTGTACATGCCGATGGTGCCCGAGGCGAGCATGGCGATGCTCGCCTGCGCGCGCATCGGCGCGATCCATTCGGTGGTGTTCGGCGGCTTCTCGCCGGACGCGCTGGCCCAGCGAGTGGTCGACGCGCAATCCAAGGTGGTGATTACCGCCGACGAGTCGATTCGTGGCGGCAAGCATGTCCCGCTCAAGGAAAACGTCGACGCCGCGCTGACCCGCGAGGGTACCGATGTGGTCGACAAGGTGCTGGTGGTCAAGCGCAGCGGTGGCGAGATCGACTGGCACGAGGGTCGCGACGTGTGGTTCCACGAGCGCGTCGATGAGCAGTCCAGCGACTGCCCGGCGGAGCCGATGAACGCCGAGGATCCGCTGTTCATCCTCTACACCTCGGGCTCCACCGGCCAGCCCAAGGGGCTCAAGCACACCACCGGCGGCTACCTGCTGCATGCCGCGTTGACCCATCAGTACGTGTTCGATTACCAGGAAGGCGAAGTCTACTGGTGCGCTGCCGATGTCGGCTGGATCACCGGCCACAGCTATATCGTCTACGGTCCGCTGGCCAACGGCGCGACCACGCTGATGTTCGAGGGCGTGCCCAGCTACCCGACGCCGGGGCGCATCGGCGAGGTGATCGACAAGCACCACGTCTCGATTCTGTATACCTCGCCCACCGCGATCCGCGCGCTGATGGCTCACGGCGACACGGTGATGGACTCCAGCACGCGCAACAGCCTGCGCCTGCTGGGATCGGTGGGCGAGCCGATCAATCCCGAGGCCTGGGAGTGGTTCCATCGGGTGATCGGCAACTCTAAGTGCCCGATCGTCGATACCTGGTGGCAGACCGAGACCGGCGGCATCATGATCGCGCCGCTGCCCGGCGCCGTCGATCTCAAGCCGGGCTCGGCGACGCGGCCGTTCTTCGGCGTGCTGCCGGCGCTGGTCGACAACGAGGGCAACATCCTCGAGGGCGCCAGCAACGGCAATCTGGTGATTCTCGACTCCTGGCCGGGACAGGCGCGCTCGATCTGGCAGAACCACGAGCGCTTCGTGCAGACCTATTTCTCGGCCTACCCGGGCAAGTATTTCACCGGCGACGGCTGCCGCCGCGACGAGGACGGCTATTACTGGATCACCGGGCGTGTCGACGACGTGATCAACGTCTCGGGGCATCGCATGGGCACCGCCGAGATCGAATCCTCGTTGGTCGCCCATCAGGCGGTGGCCGAGGCCGCGGTGGTCGGCTACCCCCATGATATCAAGGGCCAGGGCATTTACATCTACGTCACCCTGGGCGACGAGTACGAGCCCAGCGACGAGCTCAAGAAGGAACTGACCCAGTGGGTGCGCAAGGACATCGGTCCGATCGCCTCGCCGGACGTGATCCAATGGGCGCCGAGCCTGCCGAAGACCCGCTCGGGCAAGATCATGCGCCGCATTCTGCGCAAAATCGCCGCCAACGAGACCGATGGCCTGGGCGATACCAGTACCCTGGCCGATCCCAGCGTGGTCCAGGATCTGATCGAGAATCGCGCCAACCGCTAAGCCTCGTTCAGCCAGTGCCGTCGGCCACCCGGAGTCGCCAGCGCCTCAACGGATGAATGTCGAAACGGATGGAGCACGCCAGTTCATCGACGGTTTTTGGCCTCTCTCGCCGGTCTTCAAGGGCCGGCTTTTTCATGGCCGATCGCATGCGTTGACAGCGGGCTTCGCGAGGCTTGGGAATCGGCGCAGGCATGGGGTAACATGCCAGGCACCCTAGGCGACAGGCCCGGCCGCGAAGTGCCCGACGCGACGGCTCGCTGCAGGAGGATCCGGAGGAGACTCAATGGCTTTTGCCCAGAAATTTATCGTCGCCGATGATCACCCGCTGTTTCGAGCGGCGTTGACGCAGGCGCTGCGACAGGTCGCGCCGCAGGCCGAGATCGTCGAATCCGACACCATGGATGCGACGACCGAGGTGGTGACGCGACACCCCGATGCCGACCTGATTCTGCTCGACCTGCACATGCCGGGCGCGCATGGCTTCTCGGGGCTGATCCAGTTGCGTGGACAGACCCCGGAGATCCCGGTCGCGGTGATCTCGGGCAGCGACGAGCCGCACGTGGTGCGCCGGGCGATCGATTACGGCGCCTCGGGGTTCATTCCCAAGTCGTCGTCGTTGAGCGAGATCGCCGCGGCGGTCAGCGAGATTCTCGGCGGCGAGATCTGGCTGCCCGAATCGCTGGCCGATGTGCTCGGTGAGGCCGACGAAGAGGACACCCGCTTCGCCGAAGCGATCGCCTCGCTGACCCCCCAGCAGTTTCGCGTGCTCAACATGCTCACCGAAGGGCTGCTCAACAAGCAGATCGCCTACGAGCTCAGCGTCTCGGAAGCGACCATCAAGGCGCATGTCACGGCGATTCTGCGCAAGCTCGGCGTGCATTCGCGCACCCAGGCGGTGATCGCCGCGCAGAAGCTCGAGGTCGAACCGCCCAAGGTCGAATCCTGAGTCCGCGAGTGGCCTGAGCGGTGCGCTAAAAGCCTCCTGAAAACGTAAGAAGCCGCCCTGCAGTCATGCGGGGCGGCTTCTTACATTGTGCGTCACCGATTTGTCCGGCGCAGCGACTGGTAATCAGCGTTGGCGTTCGAGGAATTCGCGCATCGCGGCCACCGTCTCCTCGCTGCAGTGATGCTCGATGCCTTCGGAGTCGGCGCGGGCGACGTCCTCGGGGACGCCCAGCGCGCATAGTGTGTCGAGCACCACGCGATGGCGCTGGGCGACGCGTTCGGCCAGCCCCTCGCCCTGGGCGGTGAGAAAGATGCCGCGATAGGGGCGGGCGATGGCCAGGCCGTCGCGCTTGAGCTTGGCGACCACCTTGGATACCGCGGCTGCGCTGACCCCGAAGCACTCGGCGAGATCGCTGGCGCGCGCCTCGCCGAGTTTGGCATGCAGGTGGGCGATTTCCTCCACGTAGTCCTCGACCAGTTCAGTCTGATGGTCCTGCCGCACGCGCTTGAAATATTCATGTTTTGGCAGTGAGTTCATTCGCAACCTGGTTCGGTTAACCCGCGAGAGTGAAAAACAGCACGTAGGCGTTGAGGCCAATGATCAGTGTACAGATGACGCCTCCGATCAGGGTCACGGCCTTGTGGTTGACCAGATTGCCCATGACCTTGCGATTGGCCGTAAAGCATAACAGAGGCACCAGCGCGAAGGGGATGCCGAAACTGAGAATTACCTGACTGGCGACCAGCGCCTTCTGTTCGGAGACGCCGAGCATGATTACCACCAGCGCCGGCAGCATGGTGATCAGGCGCCGTAACCAGATCGGGATCGTGAAGTTGACGAATCCCTGCATGATTACCTGGCCCGACAGGGTGCCGACGATCGACGAGGACAGACCGGCCAGCAGCAACGCCGCACCGAAGATATGGCTGGCGGTGGCCTGCCCCATCATCGGCGCGAGCAGCTTGTAGCTGTCGCTGATGGTGGCGATGTCGACACGCCCCTGAGCGTGGAATACCGCGGCGGCCATCGCCAGCATGCTCAGGTTGACCAGTCCGGCGATCGCCATGCCGATGATCACGTCGAGACGATAGTACTTCATCAGCCGCCGGCGCTGACTGTCGTCGGTGACCCGGATGCGGTCCTGCGACAGCGCCGAATGCAGGTAGATGACATGCGGCATGATGGTCGCGCCGAGTATCCCTGCCGCCAGATAGAGCGAATAGCCGTCCGGAAAGCCGGGAATCAGCAAGCCCTTGAGCAGCGGCTCGACGGCCGGTCGACTGAGCAGCATTTCAAGCAGGAAACCCGCGGCGATGGCGAGAATCATCGAGCCGATGAGGATTTCCATCAGTCGGAAGCCGTAGCGATGCAGGTGCAGGGCCAGGTAGGTGATCGCTCCGGTCAGCAGCGCGCCCTCCATCAATGACAGGCCGAACAGCAGATTGAAAGCCAGCGCCGCGCCGAGGAACTCGGCGAGGTCGGTGGCGATGGCCACGACTTCCGCCTGGACCCAGTAGAACCACACCAGCGGCCGTGGGTAGCGCTCGCGGATGACCTGCGGCAGGTTGCGGCCGGTAGCCAGCCCCAGACGCGCCGACAGCGTCTGGATCAGCATTGCCATCAGGTTGGCGGTCAGCACGACCCACAACAGGGCGTAGCCATAGCGCGAACCGGCTTCGATATTGGTGGCGAAGTTGCCGGGGTCGATGTAGGCCACGGCGGCGATCAGTGCGGGACCGAAGAACGCCGTCCAGCCCCAGCGACGGCGCTTGCCGCGCAGCGCGAAGGCCGCCTTGTCGCGGATCGCATTGTCGGAGATCGATTGCAGCATCATGCGAGCTCTCAGTGACTGACATCCATGATCGATTAACCCATGATTGATTAACCGTAGTTAATAACTGATCTAAAGGTTAATTTGTCGTCTGTACGTTGTCCAATAGCCATGCACAAGAAAGCCGATTGGTAGCGTCTATCGGCATGGGTTTGGCAGTCGCTGGGCTGCGGCTAGTGCTCCTGGCGCGTGGCACGACTGGCCTGCAGGGTTCGCGTCAGCAGCGCGCGCAGCGCGGCGGGGCGCACCGGTTTCAGCAGCAGCTGATAGCCGCCGCGCTTGATCTCCTCGGCGACCTCCTCGGTGCGATCGGCGGTGATCACGATCCCCGGTACCGGCCCGCGACAGCGCTCGAGCAACGTCTCGAGGGCCATCAAGCCGGTGACCTCGTTGTCGAGATGATAGTCGGCGAGGATCGCGTCGGGATCGCCGTCGAGGTGGCGCAGTACCGATTTGGCGCCACCGATCGAGGTGGCGGTGAGCACCTCGCATCCCCAGCCGGTCAGCATCGCCTTCATGCCTTCGAGGATCAGCGTTTCGTTGTCGATGCACAGGATACGCGCGCCCTTGAGCTTGTTGCTGGTGCGGCTATTGGAGGGCTCTTCGCTGGCTCTGGCCACCTGCTGGGCGCTGACTGTCGGTACGTCGACGGAGAACACCGTGCCCACGCCCTCCCAGGAGCGAACCTTGAGCGGATGATCGAGCACGCGGCTCATGCGATCGGCGATCGACAGCCCCAGCCCCAGGCCCCTTTCGCTTTCCTTGTGACGCGAGGCCTGATCGAGACGCCGGAACTCCTGGAAGATCTCGGCCTGCTTGGATTCGGGGATCCCCGGGCCGGTGTCCCAGACCTGGATCGACAGCCGCCCGGCGCGGTGCCGGCAGCCCAGCAGCACGCGGCCGTGCTGAGTGTAGCGCAGCGCGTTGGAGAGAAAGTTCTGCACGATGCGCCGCAGCATCTGGGCGTCGCTGTCGATCCATCGGGCGGTGGGGACGACGACCAGGTCGAGGCCGCGTTCGTCGGCCATCACTTCGAATTCGGCACGCAGCGGGCGGAAGATGTCGGCCAGTGCGAAGTGGCTGCGGCGCGGTGTCAGGGCACCGGCGTCGAGCTTGGAAATATCGAGCAGGGTGCTGAGCAGCTCCTCGGCGGTCTGCAGTGAATTGTCGATATGCCCGAGGGTTCGCGAGTGATCGCTGGACAGTTGTTCCTGCGACAGCGCCGAAGTGAACAGTCGTGCGGCGTTGAGCGGTTGCAGCAGGTCGTGGCTGGCGGCGGCCAGAAAGCGGGTCTTCGAGGTGTTGGCGTCCTCGGCGACTTGCTTGGCCTGGCGCAGCGCCTGCTCGGCTTCGGCGCGGACGCGGTTTTCCTGGCGCAGCGCGGCGTTGGCCTCCGACAGCGCCTGGGTGCGCTCGCGCACGCGCTCCTCGAGGTTCTCGTTGGTCTCCTTGAGGGCGATCTCGGCCAGCCGGCGCTCGGTGATGTCCTGATAGAGCGCGAAGAAGCCGAGTATTCCGCCGCTGTCGCCGAAGTGCGGCGTATAGGTGACCAGCAGGTAGCGGGTGCCGCCATCGTCGTCCAGCGAGACCTCGAAGCTGACCCGCTCGCCGTCCAGCGCACGGTGCATCCATGGCATGCGCTCGCGAGCCACGGCGGGAGAGATCACATTGTCGACGCGCTCGCCGATCACCGCGTTGCGATCGACCTTGAAGACCTGCTCATAGGCGCGGTTGGTGAAGAGGTAACGGCATTCCTTGTCGAAGTAGGCGATCAACGCCGGTACGTTGTCGGTGTAGATGCGGATGTTGTTCTCGGAGCGGATCAGCGCTTCCTCGGTGCGCTTCTGCTGGGTGATGTCCTGATAGGTATAGACGAAACCGCCGCCGGGCATCGGGTTACCTTGCACCTCGAGCACGCTACCGTCCTGGCGATAGCGCACGTAGCGGTGCGGATGGCCCTGGCGGATGTTGTCCATCAGCAGTTCGACGTGCTCCTCGGGGTCGCCGGGGCCGTATTCGCCATTCAGGGCGTTGTAGCGCAGCACTTTGTCGAACGGTGCGCCGACCCGGATCAGGTGGTCGGGAAAGCGGAACAGTTCCAGGTAGCGCTGGTTCCACACCACCAGGCGCAGGTTCTGGTCGACCACGCTGATGCCCTGGTTGATGTTCTCGATGGTCGCCTGCAGCAGCGCGCGGTTGAATTCGAGAACCTGCGAGGCCTCGTCGACGATCGAAATGACGTCCGAGATGCCGATGCCGCGGCCCTGCAGCGCTGAATTGACGACGATGCGCGCCGAGGAGGCGCCGAGCACCGAGGCCAGGAAGCGCTCGGTGAACTGGATCACGTCGATCGAGGCGCGGGTATTGTGATCCAGGGTCTGGCCATTGCGCAGCGCGTAGTCGTCGAAGGCGCGCTCGACCTGGCCGGCGCCCAGGAAACGCTCGCACAGCACCTTGAGATCGCCCACCGTGGTGGCGCCGGTCCAGGGCCGGTTGATCGAGGTCTGGCGGGTCTCGACGCTGTCGACGAACAGCGAGGCCTGAATGCGTTCGACCACCCGCTGCGGCGTGACCTGCGAGACGAAGATATAGCAGAACAGGTTGAGCCCCAGCGACAGCATCACCCCATGGGTGAAGGGACTGCCGATATTCAGTGAGAACAGCCGGTCGGGGGCCAGCCACTCGATACCCAGCGGACCGTTGGCGAGCCAGCCGCCGGGCACCACGCCGGCATTGATCAGTGCCGGCAGCAGCAGGGTGTAGGCCCAGATCGCGAAGCCCACGTTCATCCCGGCGATCACCCCGAGGCGGTTGCCGCGCTTCCAGTAGAGCCCGCCGAGCAACGCCGGGGCGAACTGCGCCGCGGCGGCAAACGACAGCATCCCGGTCGAGGCCAGCGAGCTGAACTCGGCGATCAACTGATAGAACACGTAGGCCAGCGCCAGGATCACCACGATGGTCACGCGCCGCGCCCGCAGCACCAGACGGCCGTAGTCGCGGGCCTTGGTGTCGAACCAGCGCAGCCGGAACAGCAGCGGAATGACGATCTCGTTGGAGACCATGATCGACACCGCGACGGTGGCGACGATGACCATGCCGGTGGCCGCCGAAAAGCCGCCGATGAAGGTGGAAAGCGTCAATAACGGGTTGTCGAAGGCGATAGGCAATGCCAGCACGAAGGTATCGGGCTCGACGCTGCCGTCGGGGAACAGCGTCAGCCCGGCGGCGGCCAGCGGCAGCACGAAGATGCCGAAGGCCACCAGGTAGAGGGGAAACAGCCAGCGTGCGCGTGCGGCGTCGTCGCTGTGGGTGTTCTCGACCACGGTGACGTGGAACTGGCGCGGCAGGCAGAAGATCGCCAGCATGGCGAGCAGGGTCTGGGCCCAGAAGCTCTGGCCGAAATCCTGTTCGGTGAGCTGGCGCTGGAGCTGCAGAAAATCGTCGGCGCGGGTCAGCATATCGCCCATGCCGTCGAACACCCCCCAGGTGACATAGGCACCCAGCGCCATGAAGGCGCTCAGCTTGACTATCGACTCGAAGGCGATGGCCTGGATCAGGCCCTCGTGATGTTCGGTGGCGTCGGTATGCCGGGTGCCGAACAGAATCGCGAACAGCGCCATGACTGCGGCGACGTAGAAGGCGGTATCGGCGAATAGCGGCGTGCGGGTCATGTCCGTCGAAGCGGTCAACACCGTGAAGGCGGCGGACACGGCCTTCAACTGCAAGGCGATGTAGGGCAAGGTGCCGACCAGCGCCACCAGACTGGCGAAGGCCGCCAGTGACTGGGTCTTGCCATAGCGCGAGGCGATGAAGTCGGCGATCGAGGTGACGTTCTGTCGTTTGGCGACGCGAATCATCTTGGCCAGCACTGGCCAGAACAGCAGGAAGGTCAGCAATGGGCCGATGAAGATGCTGGCGAACGACCAGCCCGACGTGGCGGCCTGGCCGACGGCGCCGTAGTAGGTCCAGGAGGTGAAATAGATGGCCAGCGCCAGGCTGTAGATGACCGGTCGTCGGTTGGCCGGGCCGTGCCGACGTGCATGGCGATCGCCACGCCAGGCGATGAGAAACAGGATGGCGATGTAGCACAGCGAGACGGCGATCAGCAGCCAGCCTGGAAACATGAACTCTCTCCCTTGACCAGCGGCCATTCTAAGACAACACCGAGGATGAAGGCAGTCGCGATCCTGGACCCCGTGACGATCCCGTGGCGTGCCTGGCGGCAAGCCGCCAGACGCGTATCAAGCGTGGCGCGTCACTCCGAACACACCGCTTCGAGCAGCGGGTCGCTGCGTTCGAGTTGTCGCAAGCGCTCGACATCGGGCTGGCGATTGTCGGCGTTGAGCGGCACCATCTCCCGCGTCGCGCAATTCAGCAGATAGGTCTGATACGTCAGCAGGTCGCGATATTGTCGTTCGAAGCGGTAGAGGATGAATTCGACCAAGCGTTCCCCGTTGGCCTGCGAAGCCATCCTGTCGTTCCGGTCGACCACGCTGAAGGCGGTGGTCAGCGGATAGAGGTAGGTCCAGGGACGCCACAGCATCTGGCTCTTTTCGGTCGACACCACCTGTGCCGATTCGGGCAACTGCTGGCGTTTGTAACCGTACCAGGCGTACTCGTAGTTGATCTGGTAGGCCAGCATGCCCAACCCCGCGCACACCGGTACGATCCAGCGCGGCAGACGTTTACCGCTGAGCAGGCGCAACAACAGCGCCACGCCTGCGGCGCCCAGGCCGGCAAAGGCTGCCGCGACCAAATGCCATATCATAGTGAGTCCTTGCTCAAAGAATCGGGCTTCCCAGTGGGAAGCCCGATTCGACTGGAGCCAGCGAGCTGACTCGTCAGGGTTGCATTATCGCCTAGTGATCGACCGCAGTGCCAGCCCCCTTGGGATAGCGCACGCTCTCCACCAGATCCTGGATTTCCTTCGGTGGCTCCTCGCTGGCATTGGCGACCAGGAAGGCCACGGCGAAGTTGATGATGGCCCCTACCGCGCCGATGGACAGCGGGGAGATGCCCAGCACCCAGTTGGCGGCGGTATCCGGCAGGTTGTTGGTGCCCGGGATGAAGAACCAGCCCTTGTAGATGAAGATGTATACCAGGGTGAAGGTCAGCCCCGACAACATGCCGGCGATGGCGCCCTTGTTGTTCATCCGCGTGGAGAAGATTCCCATCATCAATGCCGGGAACAGCGAGGCGGCGGCGATGCCGAAGGCCAGTGCAACCACCTGGGCGGCGAACCCGGGTGGGTTGGCACCGAGGTAGGTGGCGACGACGATGGCCACCGACATCGAAATCCGCGCGGCTTGCAATTCGCCCTTCTCGGTGATTCGGGGATTGATCGCGCCCTTGATCAGGTCATGACTGATCGCCGAGGAGATCGCCAGCAGCAGACCGGCCGCGGTGGACAGCGCGGCAGCCAGGCCGCCCGCGGCGATCAGACCGACCACCCAGCCGGGCAGGTTGGCGATTTCCGGGTTGGCCAGTACCAGGATGTCGTTGTTGACCTGCAGCTCGTTGCCCTGCCAGCCGCGTCCGGAGAAATCGGCTGAGTCGTTGAACATCTGGATGTTGCCGTCGTTGTTCTTGTCCTCGAAGGTGATCAGCCCGGTTTCTTCCCAGGTGCGAATCCAGTCGGGGCGATCGGCGTAGGCGATGGGATTGGCGGCGGCGTCCTCGTAGTTCTCGACTTGGCCGGCCATGTCAGGGTAGATGGTGGTGATCAGGTTCAGGCGGGCCATCGAAGCCACGGCGGGCGCGGTGAGGTAGAGCAGGCCGATGAACACCAATGCCCAGCCGGCGGACCAACGTGCATCGGCCACCTTGGGTACGGTGAAGAAACGCATGATGACATGGGGCAGGCCGGCGGTACCGATCATCAGTGACAGCGTGAACAGCACCATGTTCAGCTTGTTGTCGACCATCGCCGTGTATTCGTTGAAGCCCAGCGCGGTGACTACTTCGTTGAGCTTGGCCAGCAGCGGCTCGCCGGAGGCGCTATTGTCGGAGAACAGGCCCAGCGCCGGTATCGGGTTGTCGGTCAGTTCCAGCGAGATGAACACCGCCGGAATGGTATAGGCGATGATCAGCACGATGTACTGAGCCACCTGGGTATAGGTGATCCCCTTCATGCCGCCCAGCACCGAATAGAAGAACACCACCACGGCGGCGATGATCAGGCCGGTGGTCGCATCGACTTCCAGAAAGCGCGAGAAGGCAACGCCGGCGCCGGCCATCTGACCGATGACGTAGGTGACCGAGGCCACGATCAGACAGACTACCGCGACCATGCGTGCCGTCTTGCTGTAGAAGCGGTCGCCGATGAACTCGGGCACCGTGAACTTGCCGAACTTGCGCAGGTAGGGTGCCAGCAGCATGGCCAGCAGCACGTAGCCGCCCGTCCAGCCCATCAGGAAGGTCGAGTTGGCGTAGCCACCAGCGGCGATGAGGCCTGCCATGGAGATGAACGAGGCGGCGGACATCCAGTCGGCGCCGATCGCCATGCCGTTGGTGATGGGGTGGACCCCGCCGCCGGCAACGTAGAAATCCTTGGTCGTGCCGGCCTTGGCCCATATCGCGATACCGATATACAGCGCGAAGGAGGCGCCCACGAACAGGACATTGATCGCAAATTGACTCATGCCGACTTACTCCTCGAGGCCGAATTGCTTATCCAGCCGATTCATCTTCCAGGCATAGAAGAAGATCAAGCCGATGAAAGTCAGGATGGATCCCTGTTGCGCGAACCAGAAACCCAGGTCGGTACCGCCGACGGGGATGCCGGCGAGCAAGGGGCGTAGCAGGATGGCGAAGCCATAGGACACCAGCGCCCAGACGATCAGGCACCCGGTTATCAGGCGAAGGTTCGCCTTCCAGTAGGCAGCAGCGTTGGATTTGTCATCTGCCATATTATTGCTCTCCGTGGTGTATTTAAGCGGGTAAGTGGCACTGAGGTCATGTTGGCCCAGCAGGGCAATCGCTCGTCTACAACAACGCTCATCGCTAACTTTTTGCATGCGACGAATGTCGCGTTGGGGAATGTTCCGACCGGCTGACTCTCTTCGGTCGGCTCTTTTTATAGCGACTGTAGCGGCTGAAGCCATCCTCCCTTCACGTCATGGCCCATTGTCGAGGCGTATTATCGACGTGGGATTGCCTTGAGTGACTCAACAGCAATATTGGGCAACAAAAACAAAAAGTAAAATCCTCTACCTTAGTATTATGAGCAAAAGTTCATTAATATAATATTGTTTAAATTCAGTAATTTATTGGCATGTTCGTACGATTATTACGGGTGCGATCCGGCGTTTATAGGACGATGGTCTAGGCAGGGATTCATGGGACAATGGTCTAGGTCTGATTGTGTAGATCGATAGTCTATCTTTTGTCGGGAAGCGGCGCGTTGTTATGCTGACTCGAGAAGCATGGTTGCATGCAGTCATGCCGAGGCGCGAAACAATACGCATGCTGAATGGCTTCGGTGATATGCATATCAAGGGATGATTATGCAAAGCATCATGGGTATTGGACTTTCGCCTCATGTTGGACGCATGACGTCTTCATCAAGGATGACCCCACGTGATTGAAATGATTCGGCACTACGAACAGACCGTTGTCGGGCATTGCGGCGCAACCTTCGAGGCTCCGGGTCTTGCTGCCGCCATCCGCCCGAATCATTGGCCTTCGGGTGATCGTCGGTTGTGCGGGGTCGCTATGACTATCAAGAGTGCAGCCTGATGGTCGATATCGACCTGTCACAACCGCCTTTCTCTCTGCTCGACGATGCCGGGCGTGCACGTGTGCTCAACGGCGTCGACCTGGCTTATTTCGATAGCGACGAGATCATTCTCGAGGTCGGCCAGCCCGGCGAGTTCGTGTATGTCATTCACAAGGGCGAGATCGCCGAGTTCGACCCACTCGCGCCAGGCGCTCAGGCGCGTATCGGTCATTACACCGCCGGCGACCTGTTCGGTGCCATCAGCATCCTCAACGGCACCAGCCGTTACCGCTTCAAGGTGGAACAGGAAAGCCTCTGCTATGTGATGCCCAAGGCGCTATTCGAGCGCCTGTGCGACGATTACCCGACCTTCGCCGAGTTCTTCCGCCGCGGGCTGGCGCAGAAGACCCGTATGCTGGCCGAGCGCCGTGCCGAGAGCGGCGTGAACATGGCGAGCTTCATGCTCGCGCGGATCAGTGAATGCATGCGCAAGCCGCTGATCGTGACGGCGGCCACCAGCATTGCCATGGCGGTCGGTCGGCTCAACGAGAGCCATGCCGATAGCCTGCTGGTCGGCAAGGACGGCCGCTTCGGGGTGGTGACCAAGACCGATCTGCTCAATGCGCTGGTGATGGAAGGCACGGCGCAGGACCGTCCGGTGGTGGGTATCGCTCACTTCGAGCTGGTGGCCGCCGGCCCCGATCAGTATCTGTTCGAGGCGCTGGTAAAAATGACTCGCCATGAGGTATCCAGAGTCGTGGTGGTGGAGCGGGACAGCCCGATCGGGGTGGTCGAGTTGACCGATGTGCTCAGCTATTTCTCCAGCCGCTCCTACGTGGTCAGCCTCGAACTCGAGCAGGCCGACGATATCGAGGCCCTGGCCCGCGCCAGTGCGCGGCTGCCGGGGCTGGTTCAGGCCTTGATGGCGCAAGGGGTCAAGCTCCGGTTCGCCATGGATCTGCTGGCAGCGCTCAATGGCCGCATCATCAACAAGGCCTTCCAGTTTCTCATCGAACCGCGCTGCCGGGCCCAGAGCTGTCTGCTGGTGATGGGCAGCGAGGGGCGTGGCGAACAGATCCTCAAGACCGATCAGGACAATGCGCTGATCGTCGCCGACGACAGCGACTGGCCGGATTGCGCCGACGCCATGCAGCGCTTCACCGAAACGCTCTATCGGCTGGGCTATCCGCCGTGTCCGGGCAATATCATGGTCTCGAACCCGGTCTGGGTGGACAGCGAGAGTGGCTGGCGCAGGACGATCACGCGCTGGGCCGAGCGGCGTGACGGCGCGGCGTTGATGAATCTCGCGATCATGCTCGACGCGCATGGCGTGGCCGGCGACATCCGCTTGCTGGGACGTCTGCGCGAGCATCTCTTCGCCAGCTGTTCGCACGATGAGCTGCTGTTGTCTTACCTTGCCCGGGCCGCGCTGCATTTTGCCGCACCATTGACCCTGTTCGGTACGCTCAAGAAGCCCCGGCACGGCATCGACATCAAGAAGGGTGGGATCTTCCCGATCGTGCACGGCGTGCGCACCCTGGCACTGGAATGCCGCATCACCGCGACCTCGACCCTGGGCCGGCTGGAGGCACTCGCCGATCAGGGGCGGCTGGAAGCGGACTTTGCCGCTGATCTCGGCGAGGCGCTGGCGCTGTTCACCGAACTGCGCCTCAAGCAGCAACTGGCCCAGCTCAACGGTCGGCAGAACAGCGACGAACCCAATCTGGTCGTGGTCCAGACCCTGTCGTCGCTGGAGCGCGACCTGCTGCGCGAGGCGCTGCATATCGTCAAGGATTTCCAGCAACGCCTGACCCACCGTTTCCATCTCGAATACTGACGAGGGCTGCAATGATACGTTCGCTACGGCGTGTGGCCGACCGCCGCCGTCAAGCCGATGGCCGCTATGGTTGGTTGTTCAATCCCTACACCGGCGAGGAGCTGGTGGCCATCGATTGCGAAACCACCGGTCTTGACACCAAGACCGCCGAATTGGTCTCGATCGCCGCGGTGCGCATCAAGGGCGAGCGGGTGCTGACCAGCGATTCGCTGGACCTGCGTCTCCAGCCACCGGCCAGCCTGAGCGGCGATTCGATCAAGATCCATCGCCTGCGCGGAGTCGATCTGAACGATGGCGAGGCGCTCTATGATGCGTTGGAGACATTCCTCGATTTCGTCGGCAATCGTCCGCTGCTGGGCTGGTGCATCGATTACGACCTGGCGGTGATCAACCGTCACCTGCGGCCGCTGTTCGGCTTCGACCTGCCCAACGTGTGCCTCGACATGGCTCAGGTCTACCTGCGCGAGATGCGTCGGACGCGACCGCACCTGGAACCGACGGTGGACTTCGAGACGCTCGCCAGGGCGCTCAACGTGCCGGTGATGGGACGCCATACCGCGCTTGGCGATGCCGTGACCACGGCGCTGATGTTCGTTCGTTTGAAGAAGGGCGCGCTGGCGGCGGGCTAGGCGGTAACGGCATCGCAAGTCGCCGGGCACGGTGATAGCATAGGCGCGCCTTCATATCCCTGCGTGTCGTTCGCCCCATGCAAGCATCTACCGGTACCCAGAAACGCGAGTTCAACAAGCTCCAGAAACGCCTGCGTCGCCAAGTCGGCAACGCGATCATCGACTATGCGATGATCCAGGACGGCGACAAGGTGATGGTCTGCCTGTCCGGGGGCAAGGACTCCTACACCTTGCTCGAGATCCTGCGCAACCTGCAGCGCAACGCGCCGATCGACTTCGAGCTGGTGGCGGTCAATCTCGACCAGAAACAACCCGGCTTCCCGGAGCATGTGCTGCCCGAGTACCTGAGCGGCATCGGCGTCGACTATCATATTCTCGAGCGTGATACCTATTCGGTGGTCAAGGAGAAGACCCCCGCGGGCAAGACCACCTGTGCGCTATGCTCGCGGCTGCGGCGCGGTTCGCTGTACGGCTACGCCGAGGAGATCGGTGCGACCAAGGTGGCGCTGGGTCATCATCGCGAGGATATCCTCGAGACGCTGTTCCTCAACATGTTCTATGGCGGTTCGCTCAAGTCGATGCCGCCCAAGCTGCTCTCCGACGACGGCAAGAACCTCGTCATCCGCCCGCTGGCCTACTGCCGCGAGGCGGACATCGCCGAGTTCGCGCGGCTGATGGCGTTTCCGATCATTCCCTGCAACCTGTGCGGCTCGCAGCCCAACCTGCAGCGCCAGGTGATCAAGGAGATGCTCGCCGACTGGGAGCACAAGCACCCCGGACGACTGGAGACGATGTTCAAGGCGGTCACCAACGTCGCGCCGTCGCAACTCGCCGATCGCGAGTTGTTCGATTTCGAAGGGCTCGAGGACAAGCAGCGACGCATGAACGCGGGGCGCATCGCGGCCTTCGACCTGCTGGCCCGGGAGGCCTGAGTGTTTCACGTCGCGCTCATGACAACGGCCCGCCGCGGATGGTCTTCTCGATACCGCCCATGATGGTCGAGCCATCCTCGGTGGCGAGCGCGGCGTACCAGGCCTGGGTGGCCGCCGGATTCGCGCCGTGGGTGGTCTCGGCGCGCTTGCGGGCACGGCTGACGATCTCGCCGACCCGCGCGACCCGCGCCGCGTCGTAGGCCTTGAGCGCGGCAGCAATGTCGCCCTCGGCGTTTTCCAGCACCCGCGCCAGCACCCAGCCGTCCTCCATGGCCTGGCAGCCGCCCTGGCCCAGGTCGGGGGCCATGCCATGCGCGGCGTCGCCGATGATCGCCGTGCGCTGACCGACCAGCCGATCCAGCGGCTCGATGTCATGGATCTCGACGCGGGCCATCTGCGCCGGGTCGAAGCGCTCGATCAGCCGCTGCACCGGGGCCGCCCAGCCGGTGAAATGTTCGCGCAACTCGTCGCGATAGCGCGTCGGATCGCTGGCGGTGCCGGCCGGCAGCGGCACGTCGAAGAAGCAGTAGAATTCGGGGCTGGCGGCGTCGCCGCTCATCGGCATCAGCGACACCCGCTGATGCTCGCCGACGTACTGCACCCAGTGATCGAGTGGCGCCAGGTCCGTGCTGGCCGGCACGCGCACGTTCCAGTTGACGTAACCGCAGTAACGCCGCGCCACGCTGTGGCCAAGCACCTTTTCGCGCAGCCGCGAATGGGTGCCGTCGGCGATCACCAGCAGATCGGCGGTTTGCCGGCTGCCATCGTCGAAATGCGCGGTGATGCCCTCGGCGTCGTTGTCGAAATCGCTGCATGTCACTCCCAGGCGCACATTGCGCTCGCCCACCGCCTCGAGCAGCAGGCGCTGCAGCTCGGCGCGGGCGATCGGGCAGGCGCGCTGGCCGACCGCCTCGTAAAGGGGGGCGAGGCTGAATTCGCTGAGCAGCTCGCCGTCCTGGGTGGCGTAGCGCATATGCCGCATGTTGCCGCTGACGCGTTCGACGGCCTCGCCGAGGCCCAGCCGCTCGAGTACCTTGACGCCGTTGGACCACACCGAGATCGCCGCCCCCACCGGCCGTAGCTCGCTGACCCGGTCGACCACGCTGACCCGGTGACCGGCCTGTTGCAGCGCCAGTGCCGCGGTCAGCCCGCCCATGCCGGCGCCGATGACGAGGAGGTTCAAAGCGGCCATGATGCATTCCGTGGTTGTCGTTGGCGGGTGATCGGGTCCGAATTTCGATTTGACCGATCGTTCAGCTTTCCATGCTAAGCGATCTCTCGAGGCGTCTGCAAAGCGCCTGGCATGTCGTGTCGCGGCTCGCAGACAGTCATGTCGATCTTCCGATTGGAGGAATCTGCGTACCATGGACACCCCAGCGGCAGAATAAAGCGATTACCGGGAGGAATATGACTATTTACCGGCAGCGGGGCTATCGGCGGGTTGCGCCGCAGATGCTCAGCGAGGCCTTGGCGTCAGCGGATGATGCGCTGCTGTATATCGACGGCCTGGGGCCGCTGGAAAAACTCGGCGAGGCGCGCCATGGGCGCCTGCTGCTGGCGCATGGGGCGGGCGCCGGGCAGGATGCCGCGTTCATGCGCCAGCTGCGCCAGGCCCTGGCGGACGAAGGCGTGCAGACCCTGGCATTGGAGTTCGCCTACATGCAGCGCATGCGCGAGGAGCAGCGTCGCCGGCCGCCACCGCGTGCCGAGCGGTTGGTCGAGGAGCTGCGCCGTTGGCGCGAGGCGCTCGATGTCGCGGGGCTGGCGCCGGCCTGGCTGGGCGGCAAGTCGCTGGGCGGGCGGGTCGCCAGTCTGCTCGCCGCCGAGGACGGCGCGCCCGGGCTGATCCTGTGCAGCTATCCCTTTCATCCGCCGGGCAAGCCCGAGCGCACGCGGCTGGCGCACTGGCCGACGTTGCGCTGTCCGACGCTGGTCCTGCAGGGCACGCGCGACCCATTCGGTAGCCAGGAGGAGGTCGCCGGTTATACACTGCCGAGCGGCGCCGAGGTGCATTTTCTCGCCGACGGCGAGCATGACTGGCGGCCGCGCCGCGCCACCGGGCGCAGTCAGCAATCGCTGATCGACGAGGCCGCGGCGGTCGCCGCCCGCTGGATGGCCAAGACGCGGTGAGACGTGCTTCAAGCACCGGGACGCTGTCGAAAAGGCGTTGACATTCCGACGTTGCCCGGTAGAATGCAGCGCCACGTGACCGGGTGGTTAGCTCAGTTGGGAGAGCACCAGCCTTACAAGCTGGGGGTCACTGGTTCGAACCCAGTACCACCCACCAAATCACGTTGCGAAGACATGCGGACCGGTAGTTCAGTCGGTTAGAATGCCGGCCTGTCACGCCGGAGGTCGCGGGTTCGAGTCCCGTCCGGTCCGCCATTCTTCGTGCCGATTTCGCCTGGCGATTTCGGATTGACCAGGCAGCTGCGTGTTGACGGCGGTGACAGCCCGATGCGTTGAAAATGGACCGGTAGTTCAGTCGGTTAGAATGCCGGCCTGTCACGCCGGAGGTCGCGGGTTCGAGTCCCGTCCGGTCCGCCATGTCTGTCGAGATTCTGCTACAGGTTCTCTACTAGTAGATTCTCTAGTAGCCCCGCTAACTTGTGTAGCGCATTCGATGGGTGATTAGCTCAGTTGGTTAGAGCACCAGCTTCACATGCTGGGGGTCACTGGTTCGAGTCCAGTATCACCCACCACGCGGATATAATGCGGACCGGTAGTTCAGTCGGTTAGAATGCCGGCCTGTCACGCCGGAGGTCGCGGGTTCGAGTCCCGTCCGGTCCGCCATTTCCCTCCCTGCACCATTCGCCGCCTCGCATTGCCGGGCAGGCCCCACGCGTCCAGCCTGTCTTCCGTCTTCCGTCTTCCGTCTTCCGTCTTTGGCCTTGGTCGCGATTGTTTCCATGCGGCGATTCGCTACACTGTTCATACAGTTGTTTGAATCTTGCCGAGGAACCTCCGTGACCGCTTATCCGCACCTGTTCCAGCCGTTGCAGCTGGGCTCGATCACCTTGCCGAATCGCGTCCTGATGGGCTCCATGCACACCAATCTCGAGGAAGCGCCGGACGGGTTTGCGCGGCTGGCGGCGTTCTATGCCGAGCGCACGCGCGCCGGCGTGGGGCTGATCGTTACCGGCGGGATCGCACCCAACGCCGAAGGGGCGGTGTTTCACGGCGCGGCCAAGCTGACCAGCACCGCAGAAGCCGATCGGCACCGTGTCGTCACCACGGCGGTTCACGAGGCGGGCGGGCGCATCTGCCTGCAGATCCTGCACGCTGGACGCTACGCCTATTCCCCCGATCTGGTGGCGCCTTCGGCGATTCAGGCGCCGATCAACCCTTACCCGCCGCGCGCGCTCGATGGCGACGAAATCGAGCGGACGATCGCCGATTACGTCGAGTGCGCGCGGCTGGCCGGCGAGGCCGGCTACGACGGCGTCGAAGTGATGGGCTCCGAGGGCTATCTGATCAACCAGTTCGTCTGCGCGCGCACCAATCGGCGCGACGATGAATGGGGCGGGCCGTTCGAGAACCGCATGCGCTTTGCAGTGGCGATCGTCGAGCGCATCCGCGAGGCGCTGGGCGAGGCGTTTCTGATCATCTTCCGGCTGTCGATGATCGACCTGGTCGAGGAGGGCAGCACCTGGCAGGAGGTGGTCGCGCTGGGGCGCGCCGTCGAGGCCGCCGGGGCGGGCCTGATCAATACCGGCATCGGCTGGCACGAGGCGCGGGTGCCGACCATCGTCACCAGCGTGCCGCGGGCAGTGTTCAGCGAACTGACCCGGCGCATGAAGGCCGAGCTCAAGGTGCCGTTGATCACCACCAACCGCATCAACATGCCCGAGATCGCCGAGCGGGTGCTGGCCGACGGCCACGCCGACATGGTCTCGATGGCCCGGCCGTTCCTTGCCGATCCGCAGTGGGTGAGCAAGGCGCGCGCCGGCGACAGCGCGGCGATCAATACCTGCATCGCCTGCAACCAGGCGTGCCTGGACCATACCTTCCAGGGCAGGCTGACTTCGTGCCTGGTCAATCCGCGCGCCTGTCACGAGACCGAGCTGACGATCGCGCCGGCCGATACGCCCAAGTCGGTGGCGGTGGTTGGTGCCGGGCCGGCGGGGCTGGCCAGCGCAGTGACCGCGGCCCAGCGCGGCCACCGGGTGGTGCTGTTCGAGCGCCAGGCCGACATCGGCGGCCAGTTCAACTTCGCCCGCCTGATTCCCGGCAAGGAGGAGTTCGCCGAGACGCTGCGCTACTACCGCGAGATGCTCGAACGTCATGGCGTCGATGTGCGTCTCGGAACCGCCGCGGATATCGAATCGCTGCGCGGCTTCGACGCGGTGATCCTGGCCAGCGGGGTGCGTCCGCGCGCGCTCGAGCTGCCCGGCAGCGATCATCCCAGCGTCATCGACTACCCGACGGCGATCCGTCATCCCGAGCGGGTCGGGCGGCGGGTGGCGATCGTCGGCGCCGGCGGCATCGGCTTCGACGTCGCCGAGCTGTTGAGTCATGCGGGGCATCCGGCGCTCGACCCCGCCGCCTGGTGCGCCGAATGGGGGGTCGACCTGACGGTCGACGGGCCCGGCGGTCTCAAGCCGTCGGCGGCGGTGGCGTCGCCGCGCCAGATCCATCTGCTGCAGCGCAAGACCTCGAAGCCGGGCAAGGGGCTGGGCACCACCACCGGCTGGGTGCATCGCGCCGCGTTGCGCCATCGCGGGGTGGAAAGCTGGGCGGGCTGCGAGTATCTGGGTATCGACGACGCCGGGCTGACGCTGCGCGTCGACGGCGAGCGGCGGCGCCTGGCGGTCGACAGCATCGTGATCTGCGCCGGTCAGGAGTCGGTGATCGAACTGCTCGAGCCACTGCGCGCCGCCGGGGTGGCGGTGCAGGTGATCGGCGGTGCCGAGAAGGCCGCCGAGCTGGATGCCAAGCGGGCCATCGATCAGGGCACCCGGGTGGCCGCGGCGCTCTAGCGCGGCGGCTCGCGTGCAGCGCGCACAGTGGTAGACTCATGTAGCGTGTTACCCACGCGACGCCGGGCCGCGATGGCACCCAGTCGTGGCTTGCAACCATAACAGCCCTCAAAGGAAGCCGACATGCCCGCCGATTGCTCTCCACGCTTCGTGGCCAGCGACAATACCTCTGGCATCTGCCCTGAGGCGCTGGAGTACCTGCTCAAGGCCAACGCCTGCGATGATCTCGCCTACGGCAACGACAGCTGGACCCAGCGTGCCGCGGATCGCTTTCGCAGCTTCTTCGACTATGACTGCGAGGTGTTCTTCGTCTTCAACGGCACCGCCGCCAACTCGCTGTCGCTGGCGGCCATGGGCCAGAGCTATCACAGCGTGATCTGCCATGAGCTGGCACATATCGAGACCGATGAGTGCGGCGGTCCGGAATTCTTTTCCAACGGCTCCAAGCTGCTGACCGCCAGCGGCGCTGACGGCAAGCTCACTCCCCAAGGCATCGAGCGGCTGGTCACCAAGCGTAGCGACATCCACTATCCCAAGCCGCGGGTGGTCTCGATCACCCAGGCCACCGAGGTGGGAACGGTCTATACCCGCGAGGAACTGCTCGGTATCCGGGCGATGGCCGACAAGTACGATCTGCGGCTGCACATGGACGGCGCGCGCTTCGCCAATGCCTGTGCCTCGCTCGCGGCCTCGCCGGCCGAACTGACCTGGCAGGCCGGGGTCGACGTGCTGTGCTTCTCGGGGACCAAGAACGGCTTGCCGATGGGCGAGGCGGTGGTCTTCTTCAACCGCGAGCTGGCCGAGGATTTTGACTATCGCTGCAAGCAGGCCGGTCAGCTGGCCTCCAAGATGCGGTTTATCGCCGCACCCTGGCTGGGGCTGATCGAGACCGGCGCATGGCTGGACAACGCCAGTCATGCCAATGCCATGGCCGGCTACCTGGCAGACGGGCTGGCGGCGCTGCCCGGCACCGAGCTGATGTTCCCGGCCCAGGCCAACAGCGTGTTCGTCAAGCTGCCGCCGGCGGTGCTGGCCCGGTTGCGCGAACTCGGCTGGACCTTCTATACCTTCATAGGCGCTGGCGGCGCTCGCTTCGTGTGCGCCTGGAATACCACCACAGAGCTGCTCGATGACTTGTTGAGCGATATTCGTCTAGCGCTGGAGGCGAGCCATTCCAATGTCGGTTGAGCAGTTTTCGGCATCGTCATCGAACCAAATGGGCCGCCCGGAGCTCTTAGAAAAAAGCGGGGCGCCATGCGGTTGCGTTGAAAGACCTCATGCCAGGCTCTCCCTTGCAAGCGCTTTAATCCGTCTACGCTGATTGATACGCCAGCCCGGTAGTCGTTGTCTGTCCTCAGCGGCCGGGTGTCGCGATCCAAGGAGGCCTCAATGAGCATCTTTGATCATGTCCAGAGCCGTTACGAGCAGGTTCGCCAGGAAGAGATGAGTCTGCAGGAATACCTGGAACTGTGCCGCAAGGACCCTGGCGTCTATGCCAGTGCCTCGGAGCGCATGTTGCAGGCCATCGGCGAACCCCAGGTCATCGATACGTCGAAGGATTCTCGCCTGTCGCGTATCTTCACCAACAAGGTCATTCGGCGTTATCCCGCCTTTTCGGAGTTCTACGGCATGGAAGAGGCGATCGAGCAGATCGTCGCCTACTTCCGGCATGCCGCCCAGGGCCTCGAGGAGCGCAAGCAGATCCTTTATCTGCTGGGCCCGGTCGGCGGCGGCAAGTCGTCGCTGGCCGAGCGGCTCAAGCTGCTCATGGAGCGCATTCCGTTCTATGCCATCAAGGGCTCGCCGGTGTTCGAGTCGCCGCTGGGGCTGTTCTCGCCGGAGGAGGACGGCGAGCTGCTCGAGAAGGAATACAACATTCCCCAGCGCTATCTGAAGAGCGTGATGTCGCCGTGGGCGGCCAAGCGGCTCAAGGAATATGGCGGCGACATCTCGCAGTTCCGGGTGGTGCGTCTGTACCCCTCGCGACTCAACCAGATCGCCGTGTCCAAGACCGAGCCCGGCGACGAGAACAACCAGGATATCTCCTCGCTGGTCGGCAAGGTCGATATCCGTCAGCTCGAGCTGTATTCCCAGGACGACCCCGACGCCTACAGCTTCTCCGGCGGGTTGTGCAAGGCCAACCAGGGGATCATGGAATTCGTCGAGATGTTCAAGGCGCCGATCAAGGTGCTGCATCCGTTGCTGACCGCCACTCAGGAGGGCAACTACAACCCCACCGAAGGCATGGGCGCGATTCCCTTCGACGGCGTGGTGCTCGCCCACTCCAACGAGAGCGAATGGCAGACGTTCCGCAACAACCGCAACAACGAGGCGTTCCTCGATCGCGTCTACATCGTCAAGGTGCCGTATTGCCTGCGCGTCTCCGAGGAGATCAACATCTACAAGAAGCTGCTCGAGCATTCGTCGCTGTCCGAGGCGCCCTGCGCGCCGGACACCCTGCGGCTGCTGGCGCAGTTCTCGATTCTCTCGCGGCTCAAGGAGCCGGAAAACTCGAGCATCTATTCGAAGATGCGCGTCTACGACGGCGAGAACCTCAAGGATACCGACCCCAAGGCCAAGTCGATCCAGGAGTATCGCGACAGCGCGGGTGTCGAGGAAGGCATGGACGGGCTGTCGACGCGCTTCGCCTTCAAGATCCTGTCCAAGGTCTTCAACTTCGATTCCCACGAGATCGCCGCCAACCCGGTGCACCTGCTGTACGTCCTCGAGCAGCGCCTCGAGCATGAACAGCTGCCCAAGGAAGCCCATGAGCGCTACCTGCGCTTCATCAAGGAGTACCTGGCGCCGCGCTATGTCGACTTCATCGGCAAGGAGATCCAGACCGCCTATCTCGAGTCCTACAGCGAGTACGGTCAGAACATCTTCGATCGCTACGTCACCTACGCCGACTTCTGGATCCAGGACCAGGAATATCGCGATCCCGAGACCGGTGAGCTGTTCAACCGCCAGGCGCTCAACGAGGAGCTCGAGAAGATCGAGAAGCCGGCGGGCATCTCCAACCCCAAGGACTTCCGCCACGAGGTGGTCAACTTCGTGCTGCGCGCGCGCGCCCAGAACAACGGCATGAACCCCAGTTGGCAGTCCTACGAGAAGCTCAAGGGGGTCATCGAGCAGAAGATGTTCGCCAACACCGAGGAGTTGCTGCCGGTGATCTCCTTCAACGCCAAGGCCTCGGCGGCCGATCAGCGCAAGCACGAGGATTTCGTCGCCCGAATGGTCGATCGGGGGTATACCGAGAAGCAGGTGCGCTTGCTGTCCGAATGGTATCTGCGCGTGCGCAAGTCGCACTGACGGTTGGTACTGACGATGGTTGCCCAGGCGACGGTGAAGGCGGGGCGTTGGTGCCCCGCGTTTCGCGTCGCAACCCGCACGGGAGGCACGCATGAGCTATTTCATCGATCGACGTCCCAACGCCCGGCACAAGAGCGAGGTCAATCGACAGCGCTTTCTGGACCGCTACCGAACGCACATCAAGCGCTCGGTGGAGGAGGCCGTCAACCGCCGCTCGATCACCGACATGGAGCGCGGCGAGAAGGTCTCGATTCCCGCCCGCGACATCTCCGAGCCGGTCTTCCAGCACGGGCCCGGCGGCCGCCGTAACGTGGTCAGCCCGGGCAACAAGGAGTTCGTCGAGGGCGACCGCCTCAAGCGCCCCAGCGGCGGCGGTGGGGGTGGCGGCAGCGGCGAAGGCGGGGCGTCCAATCAGGGCGAGGGCATGGATGAGTTCGCCTTCTCGCTGAGTCGCGAGGAGTTCCTCGATTTCGTCTTCGACGGCCTGGAGTTGCCGCACCTCGAGCGCAAGCAGCACAAGGATCTCGAGGAGGTGCGCCCGGTACGGGCCGGACTGACCCGCGAGGGGGTGCCGGCGCGCATCAACATCGTGCGCTCGATGCGCGAGGCACAGGCCCGGCGCATCGCCATGCGCGCCCCGCTGCGGCGTGCGCTGCGCGCAGCCGAACAAGCGCTCGCAACCGAGGAGCGCAAGGACCCGGTGTTGCGCAACCCGGCGCGCATCCAGGAGCTCAAGGCGGAGATCGAACGCCTCGAGCAGCGCATCGAGGCGGTGCCGTTCATCGATACCTTCGATCTGCGCTACAACAACCTGATCGACCAGCCGCAACCCTCCAACAAGGCGGTGATGTTCTGCGTGATGGACGTCTCGGGATCGATGACCCAGGCCCACAAGGACATCGCCAAGCGCTTCTTCCTGTTGCTCTATCTGTTCCTGGAGCGCAACTACGAGAAAGTCGAGCTGGTCTTCGTGCGCCACCATACCGCCGCCAAGGAGGTCGACGAGGAGGAGTTCTTCTACTCGCGCGAGACCGGCGGCACCATCGTGTCCAGTGCCCTGACGCTGGTCGACGAGATCATTCGCGCGCGCTATCCGGCAAACCAGTGGAACCTGTACGTGGCCCAGGCCTCGGACGGCGACAACTGGGACGACGATTCCACCACCTGCCGTCAGTTGCTGGTCAAGTCGCTGATGCCGCGACTGCAGTATTTCACTTACGTGGAGATCACCCCGCACGCCCATCAGGCGCTCTGGGAGGAATACGAGAGCGTCCAGGCCAGTTTTCCGGAGCGTTTCGCCATGCGTCAGATCGTCGAGGGCGGCGACATCTACCCGGTTTTCCGCGAACTCTTCCGGCGCCGCGCCACGCAGTGAGCTTTGGCCCATCAGCAGCATGGGCACAGGAGGCCGTATGACCCGACGCGAACCCATCGCCACCGGCTCGGATTGGGACTTCGAAACGTTGACCGCCTACGAGCGGGAGATCGCCCGTCTGGCCGATGAGTACCGGCTCGACACCTATCCCAACCAGATCGAGATCATCACCTCGGAACAGATGATGGACGCCTACGCCAGCGTGGGCATGCCGATCGGTTACCACCACTGGTCGTTCGGCAAGCAGTTCCTGTCGGTGGAGCAGGCCTACCGGCGCGGGCAGATGGGGCTGGCCTACGAGCTGGTGATCAATTCCGATCCCTGCATCGCCTACCTGATGGAGGAGAACACGCTGATGATGCAGGTGCTGGTCATGGCGCACGCCTGCTATGGCCACAACTCGTTCTTCAAGGGCAATTACCTGTTCCGTACCTGGACCGATGCCTCGGCGATCGTCGACTACCTGGTGTTTGCCCGCAAGTACGTCGCCGAATGTGAGGAGCGTCACGGCGTGGCCGCCGTCGAGCAGTTGCTCGACGCTTGCCACGCGTTGCAGAATCATGGCGTCGATCGTTACAAGCGGCCCTCGCCGATCTCTCCCGAGGAGGAGGCGCGGCGCCAGGTGGAGCGTGCCGAATACCTGCAGTCGCAGGTCAACCTGCTGTGGCGAACGATCCCCGACAACTCCGCCGACAGCGGCCCGCACAGTGACGACGAGGATCCGCTCGGCCTGCACCAGTACGGCCGCTACCCGGCCGAGCCGCAGGAGAACCTGCTCTACTTCATCGAGAAGAACGCGCCGTTGCTGGAGCCCTGGCAGCGTGAGCTGGTGCGCATCGTGCGCAAGCTGGCGCAGTATTTCTATCCCCAGCGCCAGACCCAGGTGATGAACGAGGGTTGGGCGACGTTCTGGCATTACACCATCATGAACCGGCTTTACGACGAGGGGCTGGTCGACGAGGGATTGGTCCTCGAGTTCCTGCAGTCGCACACCGCGGTGGTCAGCCAGCAGGGCTTCGATAGCCCCTATTTCAACGGCATCAATCCCTATGCGCTGGGCTTTGCGATGTTCAGCGACATCAAGCGCATCTGCGAGGAGCCCACCGCCGAGGATCGCGAGTGGTTTCCCGACATGGCCGGCAGCGACTGGCTGGAGACGCTGCACTTCGCGATGCGCAACTTCAAGGATGAATCGTTCATCCAGCAGTTCCTGTCGCCCAGGGTGATTCGCGATCTCAAGCTGTTCTCGCTGGTCGACGACGATCAGGACGAGATGCTGACCATCGCGGCGATCCATGATGACCGCGGCTATCGGCGGGTGCGCGAGGCGCTGTCGACCCAGTACGCGCTCTCGGTGCGCGAGCCCAATATCCAGGTCTGGCAGGCCGACATTCGCGGCGACCGCTCACTGACCCTGCACCACGTGCAGGATCGGCGCCGGCCGCTGGCCAAGAGCGTCTATCCGGTGTTGCGCTACCTGCACCAGCTATGGGGATTCCCGGTCAAGCTGCACTCCATCGAGGACGACGACGTCGTGCGCCGCTATCAATGGCCGTTACCCGCCGATCTTGAGGAGCGCGCGTAGCCGGCGTCAGGCGCGGGTCCACGACTGGCACCAGCCGCCCGGCGCCACGCTGTAGCCAGGGAACAATCGGCAACCCTGGTTGGCTTTGGTGTAGAACATGCAATTGTCGCAGCGCTCGCCCGGCGAATAGGCCGGCTGATCGCTGGCCTGGCTGGCCTGGGTGACGTAGTTGAGCGCCTTGGCCTGGGGGAGGCTCGGGTCGAGCGGCGGTAGTTGCTGGGCGAGCGCCTTGTGGGACAGCACGCCGGCGCCGAAGGGCAGTGCAGCGAGGCCGAGCAGGCTGTGGCGTATGAAATCGCGGCGGCTGTGATGGGCCATGGAATCTCCTGGATTCGAGCGGGACGATTGCAGGACCGGCTCGCTGGAAGTGCTGGATCGCGGTGTCGGTCCGCGTTGGAGGGGCGTTTTTTGCCTCTGATGTGCCGCTGTCAAGCTTAATTGAAAACTGGCGAGTATAATGGATGGATTCATCCTAGCCGATCCCGTCCCGCTGCGATGAGTCGTGCGGCAATCGGCCGCATCAGGTCAAGGAGACGTCATGCGTTTCACCACATTCGAAAGCCCGGTCGGGATGCTCACCCTGGCGGGCGACGAGGCCGGCTTGCGCCATCTGTATTTTGCCGTGGATGGTTCGGGCGACGCGTCGCCGGGCGACGCTGTCACTGCCGGTTGGCAGCGTGACGACGAGGGGCTGAGTCAGGCACGCGACGAAGTGCTGGCCTACCTGGCCGGGCGGCGGCGCAGCTTCAACATGGATATTGCGCCCGAGGGCAGCCAGGCGCAGCGCGAAGTGTGGGCGGCGCTGATGCGCATCCCCTATGGCACTACGCGCACCTATGGCGAACTGGCCCAGCGATTGGGCGAAGAACGTGCGGTGATTACCGTAAGCAGCGCGATCGCCGCCAACCCGCTTCCCATCCTGGTGCCCTGCCACCGGGTCGTCGCCGCCAACCGGCTGGGCAGCTACCCTGGCGGCGAGGCGCTCAAGCGACAGTTGCTTGCCATGGAGGCGGACGAGTCAACGGGTGTCATCTCTGCCTCCTGAGCGACACGGCTGGTATACTCCTGCGCAACCGTGAGCCGTCGGCTCGCGCCGGTAGCGAGGAGAGACCGATGCAAAACGCCGTGATCCTGATCAATGCCGAGAAAGGCCGCATCAACAGCGTCGCCGAGCGCTTGGCCGAACTCACCGGTATCAGCGAAGTGTATTCGACCTGTGGCCGTTACGACCTGGTCGCCATTGCCCGTACGCCCGATTTCGAGAGTCTCGCCACGCTGGTTACCGAGCGTCTGAACCAGGTCGAGGGCATTCGCGAGACCGAGACGCTCAACGCCATGCAGGTGCACTCGCGGCACGATCTCGAAACCATGTTCAGCGTAGGTTTCTGATGGCCGCCGGGCGACTGCCTCCCGTGGCGAGCGGGCGATGATCGGCGCGCTGCCTTTCATGCGCCGCCAGGTGCGCAACCTGGGCGTCGCGCTGGCCTTCGTGGTGGTCGCCAGCGGGCTGTGGTACTGGCAGGAGCGCGACGTGCGCGAGCGGCTGGTGTGGATGGGCATACCCGACTGGTCGCTCGACAATCCGCTGGCGGTGAACCGCGTGCTGCGCAACGACGGCGTGCTGGTCGGCTGGTCGGACCTGCGCGTCAACCCGTTATGGGTCAGCTACCAGCTGAGCGCGGTGGACGATGCGCGAATCGGCGAGCGGCCCGATTTTCGCCGCGATTGGCGAACCCTGTGGCCGATCACCGCCGGCAACTATTCCGGCAGCGGCTACGATCGCGGACACATGGCGCCCAATTACGCGATCGCGGTCAGTTATGGGCGCGAGGCTCAGCGCCAGACCTTCCTGATGTCGAACATCTCGCCGCAGCGTCCCGGCCTCAACCGGCGGCTCTGGCAACGCCTCGAGGAAGTGGTGATCGATCGTTTCGCGGCGCGCTTCGGCACCTTGCAGGTGATCACCGGGCCGATCTTCGCGGAAGGCATCGGCGGCGTGTTCAACCGGGTGGGGCTCGTCGAGGTGCCCGAGGCGTTCTACAAGATCGTCGTGGTGCCGAGCAGCGAACCGCGGGCGCTGGCCTTCGTCATGCCGCAGGATGTCGCCGGCAACGAGCCGCTCGATCGCTACCTGGTGAGCATCGACGAAGTCGAGGCGCGTACCGGGCTGGATTTCTTCCCGCAGTTGCCGGGGCCGATCGAACATCGTCTGGAATCGTCGGTGAAAACCGCCGGCTGGCAGTTGTCGCAGGTGGCGCGTCTGCCGTCGCGTTACTGAAGCGGTGAGTGCGAGTCAGCGATGCGTGCCCGAGCGTCATTCACGGGCGATAACCATTGCGCAAGAGCAGCGCAGCGCGAGAGGGGAGTGATCGGCTCATGATACGGATGGTGCCCAGGAGAGGACTTGAACCTCCACGTCCGTAAGGACACTAGCACCTGAAGCTAGCGCGTCTACCAATTCCGCCACCTGGGCGTATCATGCCGGCCTGTATTCGCGTGGTGCCCAGGAGAGGACTTGAACCTCCACGTCCGTAAGGACACTAGCACCTGAAGCTAGCGCGTCTACCAATTCCGCCACCTGGGCGAATACATGGCCATCGATCGGGGTGTTGCAACTGTCTATCAAGGGCTGTCTATCAAGGGCTGTCTATCAAGGGCTGTCTATCAAGGGTTTCACCCAACAGGGGACTTTCACCCCGACATTGTCTCGACAAGCAAGACTTCGTCATTCTGGTGCCCAGGAGAGGACTTGAACCTCCACATCCGTAAGGATACTAGCACCTGAAGCTAGCGCGTCTACCAATTCCGCCACCTGGGCAAGTGGCCACGAATCATACCGATTTCATGCCCGAATGCAAGAGGCAAACGGCGGATTTGCAAGGCGGCGTAGCGGCAATGGTTGGGTCGCATCCCGCGCGGCGCTATACTGCGCGCATGACATTATATCCACTCGTCCTTTCGCGTTTGCCACGCTTGCCGCGCTCGCTGCCGCCCGAACCATTCAATTCAAGGAAGCTCCACGCATGAATCACTGGACGTTAAGCGACGATCCTCAAGCGGCGCGGGAGGCCGACAAGTACGACAAGCCGGTCCCCAGCCGCGAATACCTGCTTGCCCGACTCGAGGAGTACGGCAAGCCGATCACCGACGAAAGCATGAGCCGCATGCTGGGCCTCGAGGACGACAACCAGCAGGAGGCGGTGCGCCGGCGGCTGGCCGCCATGGAGCGCGACGGTCAGATCCTGCGCAATCGTCGCGGCGCCTATGCGCTGATCGACAAGCTCGACCTGATCAAGGGCAAGGTGCTCGGCCACCGCGACGGCATCGGTTTCTTGCTCCGCGACGACGGCAAGAAGCCCGATCTGGTGATCCCCCCGCGCCAGATGCGCCGGGTCTTCCATGGCGATCATGTGCTGGTGCGGGTCAGCGGTCGCGACCGCCGCGGCCGTGACGAGGCCACCATCGTCGAGGTGCTGGCGCGCAACACCCAGACGCTGGTCGGCGTCTATCGCGCGCGCTCCAATGAATTCGGCGTGCTGATCCCCGAGAACACCCGCATCGCCCAGGAGGTGATCGTCCCCAACAGCGCCACCGGCGGCGCCCAGGACGGCCAGGTGGTGTCGGTACGCATCACCCAGCAGCCCGAAACGCGCGTCCAGCCGGTCGGCGAAGTCGTCGAGGTGCTCGGCGAACGCATGGACCCGGGGATGGAGATCGATATCGCCATCCGCAGCTACGAGATCCCGTCCGAGTTCCCGCCCGACGTCCAGGACGAGATCGCCAGCATGTCCGCCGAGGTCGCCGAGGCCGACAAGCAGCACCGCATCGATCTGCGCGACGTGCCGCTGGTCACCATCGACGACGAGTCCGCCAAGGATTTCGACGATGCGGTGTGCGCCTGGAAGACCAAGTCGGGCAGCTGGAAGCTGCTGGTGGCGATCGCCGATGTCTCGCATTACGTGCGTCCCGGCAGCGCGCTTGACCAGGAGGCGATCTCGCGGGGCAACTCGGTGTATTTTCCCGGGCAGGTGGTGCCGATGCTGCCCGAACTGCTGTCCAACGGCCTGTGCTCGCTGAACCCCGACGTCGATCGGCTGGCGCTGGTCTGCGAGATGAACATCTCGCAGAGCGGGGCGATCAGTCGCTATCGCTTCTACGAAGGGGTGTTCCGCTCTCATGCGCGGCTGACCTACAACAAGGTCGCGGCGATCCTCGATGGCGACGATGCCGAGGCCGATACGCTGCGCGAGCAGTACAGCGCGCTGGTGCCGTCGCTGAACAACCTGCATACGCTCTACATGCTGCTGCGCGAGGCGCGGGTCGAGCGCGGCGCGATCGATTTCGAGACCACCGAGACAGCGATCCTGTTCAACGACGAGCGCAAGATCGAGGCGATCGTGCCGCGTTCGCGCAACGACGCCCACAAGATCATCGAGGAGTGCATGCTGGCCGCCAACGTCGCCACGGCGCGCTTTCTCGACAAGCACGACCTGCCGGCGCTGTATCGCATCCACGAGAAGCCCTCGCCGGAGCGTCTCGACAAGCTGCGGTTGTTTCTCAACGAACTGGGGCTGTCGCTGGGCGGCGGCGACGACCCCAGCCCCCAGGACTATCGCGATCTGGCCGAGGCGATCAAGGGCCGTCCCGATGCCGACGTCATCCAGACGGTGATGCTGCGCTCGATGAGTCGCGCGGTGTATTCGCCGCAGAATGACGGTCACTTCGGTCTGGCCTACCCGGCCTACGCGCATTTCACCTCGCCGATCCGACGCTACCCGGACCTGTTGGTGCACCGCGCCATCCGCTCGGTGATCCGTGGTCCGCGCCAGACCAACACCGTGCTGCGCGCCGAAGGCGCGCCGGTCGAGCCGCCGAGCAAGTGGGCGCCGTACACCTTCGAGCAGATGCTCGAGCTCGGCGAGCACTGCTCGATGACCGAGCGGCGTGCCGACGACGCCACCCGCGACGTCACCGACTGGCTCAAGTGCGAGTTCATGTCCGACAAGATCGGCGAGGTATTCGACGGCACCATCGCCTCGGTGACCCAGTTCGGCATCTTCGTGCGCCTCGACGCGGTGTATGTCGAGGGGCTGGTGCATGTCACCTCGCTGCCCTCCGATTACTATCACTACGAGGCGGAAAAGCATCGCCTCAAGGGCGAGCGCAGCGGCATGGCCTACCGGCTCGGCGATGGCGTCACCGTGCAGGTGGCACGGGTCGATCTCGACGAGCGCAAGATCGATTTCGAGCTGGTCGACGACAAGCCGCGCCGCCAGCGCCCGCCGCGCAAGCCCGGGGCGGACTCCGCAGCCGGCCAGAGCGACAAGCCCGCCCGCAAGAAATCGCGGCGGCGCAAGCCGCGCCCCGGCAAGCAGGAGCGCGGCGGCGGCTCCGGCGGCAATGACGGCAAGCCCTCCGGGGAGCGTTCATGAGTCGCAGTGGTGGGCCACGCAACAAGCCCGCTCGCTCGCGTCACCCGCAGCAAAGTCACGCGCAGCAAAGTCACGCGCAGCAAAGTCACGCGCAGCAAAAAGGCGCTGGGCGTGGCGGCGGCGCCCTGCCCACGCCCCCCGCGGGGCTGGACAGCGTATTCGGCGTGCACGCCGTGGCCGCGTTGATCGAGCGCGGCGAGGCGCCCCGCGAACTGTGGTTCCAGGCCGGCGCCGCCGAACAGCGCTTGACCGATCTGCTCGCCGCCGCCCGGCAACTCGGGACGCGCCTGGTCGAGCAGCCGCGCGAAGTGCTCGACGGCCTCGCCCAGGGTGGCAGCCATCAGGGCGTGATCGCCTTCTGCCCGCCACTGGCGGCGCACAGCGAAGAGGAGTTGTGGCACCGCCTGGGCGGCTGGCCCCACGCCGAACCGCCCCTGCTGTTGATTCTCGACGGCGTCACCGACGTGCACAACTTCGGCGCCTGCCTGCGCAGCGCCGACGCCGCCGGTGCGCATGGCATCGTCGTCGCCAAGGACAAGGCCGCGCCGCTCAACGCCACGGTACGCAAGGTCGCCTGCGGGGCCGCCGAGGCCGTGCCGGTGTATCGCGTCACCAACCTGGCGCGCGCCATGGCGAAGCTCAAGGAGTCGGGGGTGTGGATCACCGGCACCGCCGGCGAGGCCGAATCCAGCCTCTACGACATCGACCTGACCGGGCCCTGCGCGCTGGTCATGGGCGCCGAAGGCAAGGGTCTGCGGCGGCTGACCCGCGAAGCCTGCGACGGCCTGGTCACGCTGCCCATGGCGGGCAGTGTATCGAGCCTCAACGTCTCGGTGGCCACCGGCATCTGCCTTTACGAAGCGATCCGCCAGCGCCGGCGGGCATCGACCAGGGCCGTCGCCGATGAACTAATGAGGGCGCCGGGGACAAGCTGAAGTGGAGGTCCGGCGCCATGGATGGCGTCGGTAGCGTACAGGGAGGTATTTACAGCGCCTCCACGCAAGCTGTCGACGGGTCAGCCCCGCGTGTAAACGCGATTTGCGATAGCCTTGGGGCATCGGCCGGCTGCAGCCGGTGGCAGTTGCATGCGGCGTGTACCATCACTACAATAACGCGGTTCTTGAAACACCCTCACCCGTTTAATCACTGACTCCTTGCTTCCTCATGGCCAGCAGCAGCGTCTGCCGCCACTGGGAAGCTGTCAAACCGTAAGGAGATACCATGCGTCATTACGAAATCGTGTTCATGGTCCATCCGGACCAGAGCGAGCAGGTTCCGGCCATGGTCGAGCGCTACACCAGCCTCGTCACCGAGAATGGCGGTACCGTGCATCGTCTCGAGGATTGGGGCCGCCGTCACCTGGCCTACCCGATCAACAAGATCCACAAGGCTCACTACGTGCTGATGAATATCGAATGCCGCGGCGAGACGCTCGACGAGATCGAGAACGTCTTCCGCTTCAACGATGCCATCATCCGTAGCCTGGTTGTGCGCTGCAAGGAAGCCGTCACGGAAGCCTCGCCGATGATGAAGTCGGCCGAGGACAAGGGTCGACGTCGCGAAGAGAAATCCGACAGGCCCCGTGCCGAGCGTTCCGAAACCGCCGAAGAAGCCAACTGATTCGCCCATCCAGGAGGAGTTGATCCATGGCACGCTTTTTCCGTCGCCGCAAGTTTTGCCGCTTCACTGCCGAAGGCGTGAAGTACATCGATTACAAAGATATCGATACCCTCAAGGCTTACATCACCGAGACCGGCAAGATCGTCCCCAGCCGTATCACCGGCACGCGGGCACGCTATCAGCGCCAGCTGTCCACGGCGATCAAGCGCGCGCGCTACCTGGCGCTGCTGCCGTACACCGACAGCCACCAGTAAGCGATAGCAAGTGATGTTGCCCCTGGCCCGCTGGGTAATGCGTGGCACGCCGCACGCCGCCGGTGCCGCGGTGCTTGCCGCACTGGTGCCTTGGCTGTTCTGGTTCAGCGCCGCCGTTGCCGCGCTGGTGACGCTGCGCCGCGGCCTGGCGCCGGCTCTGCCGGTGATCGTCGCCGCCGCGCTGCCCACCGGTTGGTGGTGGGTGCAGGGCGACACCATTCCGTTGGCCAGCCTGTTGCTGGTGACGCTGATGGCCGTCGTGCTGCGTGCGCGGATGCGCTGGAGCGAGGCGCTGATCGCCGGCACGCTGGTGGCCGCCGCGCTGGTTCAGTTCGGGGTCTTCCTGCCGCCGGGCGGGGCCGGCCCGTTGCTCGAGCAGTTGCGTCAGAGCTCGACCGAGATTGGCGGTATGCTCGACCAGTTGAGCGCACAGGGCGTGGCCACCGAGCAGCTTGCGATCCTGCTGATCGGCGGCATTACCGGGTTGATCGTGACGCTGGCCGCGATAGCCTGTCTGGCGCTGGCGCGCAGCTGGCAGGCGGGGTTGTACAACCCCGGCGGCTTTCGCGCCGAGTTCCACGCCCTGCGGCTGCAAGGCCGCGAGCTGGCACTGCTGATCGCCTTGACGGTGATCGGTGCATTGCTCGCGGTGCCGGCGTTGCCGATGCTCGGCTGGGTACCGCTGCTGGTCAGCGGCGTGGCGCTGGTGCACGGCCTGGTGGGTCTCAAGGGGATGAACGGGTTATGGCTGGTGGCGTTCTACGTATTGCTGCTGACCACCTGGCCCATGATTCTGATTGTGCTGCTGTTGGGTTGTCTGGATACGTTTGCGGATTTCCGCGCGCGCCTGGCCCGCAGCCAATGACAAGAGGTTAACGAGATGGAAGTCATTCTGCTCGACAATATCGGTAAGCTGGGTGCTCTGGGTGACAAGGTCACCGTCAAGCCCGGCTACGGTCGCAACTACCTGGTGCCCTACGGCCTGGCCGTGCCGGCTACCAAGGACAACGTCGAAGCCTTCGAAGCGCAGCGTGCGGAACTGGAAGCCCAGGCCGTCGAGCGCAAGCAGGAAGCCGAAGCGCGTGCCGAACAGCTCAACGACATCGAACTGTCGCTGGTCGCCAAGGCCGGCGACGAAGGCAAGCTGTTCGGTTCGATCGGTCCGCGCGACCTGGCCGATGCCCTGGCCCAGGCCGGCATCGATGTCGCCAAGAGCGAAGTGCGCATGCCCGAAGGGCCGCTGCGTGCCACCGGCGAGTACGACATCCAGCTGCATCTGCATGCGGAAGTCGACGCCACCGTGCGTATCGTGATCGTCGCCGAGTAACACGCGGCCCAAGGTCGCTCGCCGGACCTTGTAATCGAGCGCGGCAGCTTCGGCTGCCGCGCTTTTATTTTATCGGCATCCTGCAAGCGATCCCGGGCATGTCAGGTCCTGCGATTGCTAGGTAGAATGGCCTCGCGGGCGTTGACCCGCCGCGCTCCCTTTACTGCTGGAAGCCTCGTCCATGAGTGACGCCCTGGAACTCGATCAGGAAACCGCCGCCCTCAAGGTGCCGCCGCATTCGCTGGAAGCCGAGCAGTCGGTGCTCGGCGGGCTGATGCTCGACAATTCGGCCTGGGACACCGTGTCCGAGCTGCTGGTCGCCGACGATTTCTACCGCTACGAACACCGCCTGGTGTTCAATGCCATGATCCCGCTTGCCGAGGGCGGTCACCCGCTCGACGTGGTGACGCTCTCCGAAGCGCTGGAGTCCCGCGATCAGCTCGATACCGTGGGCGGCCTGGGCTATCTCGCCGACCTGGCGCGCAACACCCCGTCGGCCAGCAACATCCGCGCCTATGCCAACATCGTTCGCGAGCGGGCCACCCTGCGTAAGCTGATCCAGGCCGCCAATCAGATCGCCGAAAGCTCGTTCGCGCCGCAGGGCCGGCCATCCGACGAGCTGGTCAACGAAGCCGAGCGACTGGTTTTCCAGATCAGCGAATCGCGGCCCAAGATGGGCGGCCCGATCGGCATGAGCGAACTGCTCTCCAAGGCGGTCGATCGCATCGACGAGCTGTTCAACATGCAGGGCCGGATGACCGGATTATCGTCGGGCTTTCGCGATCTTGACGACATGACCTCGGGCTTTCAGCCATCGGATCTGGTAATCGTGGCCGGGCGCCCGTCGATGGGCAAGACCACCTTCGCGATGAACATCGTCGAACATGCGGTGATCTCCAGCGACAAGCCGGTGATGGTGTTTTCGATGGAGATGCCCGCCGAATCGCTGATGTTGCGCATGTTGTCGTCGCTGGGGCGTATCGACCAGACCCGCGTGCGCACTGGCCAGCTCGAGGACGAGGACTGGCCGCGGCTGACCTCGGCGGTCAACCTGCTCAAGGACAAGAAGCTGTTCATCGACGATACCGCGGCGCTGTCGCCCAACGAGATGCGCTCGCGGATCCGGCGCGTGGTTCGCGAGCACGGCAACCTGGGCATGATCATGATCGACTATCTGCAGTTGATGCAGATCCCCGGGTTTTCCGAGAACCGGACCGGCGAGATCTCGGAGATCTCGCGCTCGCTCAAGGGGCTGGCCAAGGAGTTCGACTGTCCGGTGGTGGCGTTGTCGCAGCTCAACCGCTCGCTGGAGCAGCGCCCCAACAAGCGTCCGGTGATGTCGGACCTGCGTGAATCGGGGGCCATCGAGCAGGACGCCGACGTGATCACCTTCGTCTACCGCGATGAGGTCTACAATCAGGACAATCCCGACAACAAGGGGTTGGCCGAGGTGATCATCGGCAAGCAGCGTAACGGGCCGATCGGCACCGTGCATCTGGCCTTCATCGGCAAGTACACGCGCTTCGAGGATCTGGCGCCCGATAGCTACGGCCAGCACTTTGGCGAATGATGCCGGCCAGCACGGTTGAGCCGCGCGTCGCGAGTCGTATAATGCCGGCCCCGTGGCAGTGGGCGGTCAGGCAGTAACGGTTTCCATCCAATAGAGTCGACAAGGAGATACGCATGGCGGGCGGATTTCGTCGCGGCAACCGCAATCGGACCCCGAAACTTGAAGCGCGTGGAACGCTCGAGAGCGTATCGCGCGAAGGGCCGTTCAAGGAGTGGTTGGGCATGCCGGACCTCTACCGCTACGCGCTGGTGGTCGATGGCGTGACCTACAGCTACCAGACCGAGGACGCCGAATTGCCGGTCGGCGAGGGCGATTGCGTGGTATTCCGCTACAAGGAAACCAAGGCCGGCAACTGGGTGGACCGCAATTCGCTGGGGATCGCCATCGACCCCGCGACCTTTCAGCGCGACTGAGCGGTGGCCCGGTGGGGCGACGCTTCGGCACTGGTTCGCGTTGCCGGCCCCGGGCTGATCAGGCGACCCTCGTGACTGGCGTCCTCAGTGGCGCTGAATTGCCCTTTCGATCGACGGTCTGACCGATCGATCAACTCATCTTTCCTCTTTCCGGCCAGGCGCTCGATAGCTCTTCGCAACGCGACAGGACGCCTCAGGTGAAACGCCGCTGTCATCTGTGCCGGGTAGCGTGGCAGGACGCCAACGCCCGTGCGTGCATTACTATAAAAGGAGGGAGCCATGGACCTTCATGTGCTCAAGCAGTACGTCCACAATCATGCCAATTTCGAAGTGCGCGTCATCAGCCACGCCGGCAGCCGTTGTTATCAGGTTGAAATCGAGGACATCGAAGGTGATCGGCACCTGCTGACTCAACGCGGCAAGCCGATGATGTTCCGTGCCCTGGACGACATCTACCTGGAGCTCAAGCGGGCGGGGATTCACCGCGCCTATCTGGTGCATTACGTCGCCCACGACGAGATGATCGGGCGTCAAGCGCACTATCAGGAGCCGCTGGCGTCACGCATGCCGTTGGTCTTTTAGATGGAGCGCCAATTACCGGCCTGGTCTCAGCGCAGCGGGGGCAGCCAACGCCCCAGCGCAAAGCGATGCCGGGCCACTGCCAGGTAGAGCCGGTCGAGCAATGGCCTGATTCCCGGCAGGTGAGATAGCCAGACCAACCGTCGATAGCCGAGCAGCGCGAGCATCGCACGTACCGCGTCCATCCCCGCGAACCATTTCCCCGCGCCATCCTGGGCAAACATTCGGCCCAGCAATTCCTCGCAGTCACGTTCCCAGGCGCTCGCGGAAAAGTCCCTGGCGCGTATGTCCACGCAGCGCACACGCTGACGATGGGGATGCCGCTGGATCCAGGCGACCTGACGCTGACAGATCGGACAATCGCCGTCATAGAGCAGCATCAGTGGCGCGCGGACATGCGCTGGCGAATGGCGTAGCGTCATCGTTGGTCGGTCCCAATTCATGCAGTGGATACACTTTCCTTACTTGGCAGCATAGCCTCATCAGTGACAATGGCGGGCATAGCGCTGTCTCCAACTGATGTTTGTACAAGCCTTTACAAATACCGCCGATAGCTTGAGTTAATTCCCGTGGCGGCCGGCGGGATTGATACACTCACGGGATCGCAAAGCAAGGAGACCCATCATGCCCAATGCCCGTTTCGGTGTATTACTGGCCAATCTCGGCACTCCGGCTGCACCGACCTCCGAGGCGGTGCGGCGCTACCTGGGAGAGTTCCTGTGGGATGAACGGGTAATCGACGTCTCGCGGCCGCTATGGTGGCTGATCTTGCACGGGGTGATCCTGCGCATCCGGCCGCGCAAGGTCGCCAAGGGCTACGCGGCGATCTGGGGCGAGGACGGTTCGCCGTTGCTGGCGATCGGCCGGCGCCAGCAACGTGCCCTGGCCGAGCGTCTCGCCGAGCAGTTCGGCGAGACGCTTCCGGTCGAGCTGGCCATGACCTACGGCCAGCCGAGCATGGAGACGGCCGGCAAGGCGCTGCGCGATGCCGGGGCGGAGCGCATCCTGGTGCTGCCGCTGTACCCGCAGTTTTCGCGCTCGACGACCGCGGCCGTGTTCGACCGGCTGGCGCGCGCGCTCAAGCCCTGTCCGCATCTGCCCGAGTTGCGCTTCGTCCGCGATTATCACGACCATCCGGCGTACATCGGCGCATTGGCGGCGAGCGTGCGCGAGCACTGGCGCAGGCACGATGGCGAGCGCGGGCGGCTGATGATGTCCTATCACGGCATCCCCAAACGCTATGCCGAGGCCGGCGATCCCTACCCGCAGCACTGCCAGGCCACCAGCCGCTTGCTGGCCGCCGAGCTGGGGCTCGGCGAGGACGAGTGGCTGATGAGCTATCAATCGCGCTTCGGTCGCGAGGAGTGGCTCAAACCGTATACCGACATGACGCTCAAGGCCTGGGGCCAGGAGGGCGTCGAGCATGTCGATATCATCAGCCCGGCGTTTTCTGCGGACTGCCTGGAAACGCTCGAGGAGCTCGAGGTGGAAAACCGCGACAACTTCGCCGCGGCCGGCGGCAAGACCTATCGCTACATCGCGGCGCTCAACGATCGTCGCGATCACATCGACCTGCTGGCGCAACTCGTCGAGCAGCATAGCCGCGGCTGGTAATTCGCCGCGTTGCGCGGTCTTCAAGGCTGGCGACTTGCGCGCTCGCCCTCGTCGTCTTCGCCTTGTTCCTTGAGCTCGGGAATATCGTCCCGGGTGGGCTCGAAGCGGGGGAGCTTCTGATGCAGGGCGCTCTTGGCCAGCAGATGCGCCGACACCGGGGCGGTAATGAACAGAAAAACGGTGATCAGCAATTCCTGATAGCTCAGGCCTTCCTTGACCAGACTGAAATAGCCCATCGAAGCGATCAGCACGCAGCCCACGCCCAGCGTGGTGGTCTTGGTCGGGCCGTGCAGGCGCATGTAGAAATCGCGCAGGTGGGTCAGGCCCAGCGCGCCGATAAACGCAAAGACCCCGCCGGCCACCATGAAGAAGGCGATCACGCCTTCCATCGCGGTATGGAAACCGATCATCTCGCTGCCCTCCTTATTCGATGATGTCGCCGCGTAGCAGGTACTTGCAAACCGCCACGGTGCTGATGAAGCCGAGCATGGCGATCAGCAAGGCCGCCTCGAAATAGATCTTGTCGTTGAGCCAGATGCCGAACAGCACGATCAGCGCGATGGAGTTCACGTACAGGGTGTCCAGCGCCAGGATACGGTCGGGCAGGTCAGGGCCGATCGCCGCGCGATACAGCGTCAGCAGCGTCGCTGCGGTGAACAGCGCCAGGCTGATCCAGAGTGCGATGTCTAGCATTCGAAGATCTCCTTGAGCGGGCGCTCGTAGCGATGGTGGATCCTGTCGATGGTGGCTTGCACATCCTCGGCATTGAGTGCGTGGACCACCAACGTGCGCCGGTCGAGACGCAGATGGGCCGAGACCGTCCCCGGGGTCAGGGTGATCGTGCTGGCGAGGATGGTGATCGTGAAGGCCTCCTCGAGTTCCAGCGGATACTCGATGAACACCGGGCTCATGCGGCTGCGCGGGTTGAGAATCAGCTTGGAGACCTCGTAGTTGGCGACGATGATGTCGCCGAGCACGCGCAGCACGTAGCGCAGCAACAGCCACGGCCGCTTGACGGTTGGCTGGCTCTCCCAGAAGGGCCGGGTAATCAGCGGAATGACCAGCGCCAGGAAACCGCCGAGCAGCAGCTGACCGACCGACACGCTCTGTTGCAGCATCAGCCACATGGCGAGCAACAGTACCGAGAGCAGCGGCATCGGCAACCAGGGTCGTACCGGAATCATGGCTCGTCTCCTGTGGCATCGCTGGGCGCTTCACGTTCGATGATCGAGCGAATGTACGCCTCCTGATCGGCGAGCTGATCGGCCGTGGCGCTGGTGAAGTCGGTCAGCGGTCCGGCGAAGATCACCAGCAGGGGCGAGGCGCCGAGCAGCAGCAGAAGGCCCGCCGTACGCATCGCCCCGACGCGGCGCTGGCCGCGTTCGCTGTCCTTGTCGCGCTCATGCTCCTTGTCGCGTTCGCCGCTCTCGTGGCGCTCGCGGCGGCGCTCGCCTCCCGAGGTCCGCCAGAACAGCGTCGAGCCGGTGCGCGACAGGGCGACGATCGCCGCCAGACTGCTGATCAGCAGGACCGGCCACAGCCATACCAGTTGGCTGGCCGTGGCGGCCTTCAGGACCAGCGCCTTGCCGACCGCGCCGGAAAAGGGCGGAATCCCGGCCACCGTCAGCGCGCCGATGAAGAACAGCGTGCCCAGCAATGCGGTTTGATTGACGGCCCGGCCGCGGACGATGCGTGCGCCGGCCTTGCCGCGCTGATGGGCGATGATGTCGACCAGCAGGAACAGCCCGCCGGTCACCAGCGTGGTATGCACCATGTAATAGAGCAGCGCGGCGTTGGCATCGATGCTGTTCATGCCGATTCCGGCGAGCAGAGTGCCCACCGAGATGATGATCAGATAGGCGACCTGGGTACGCAGATCCCGTGACGAGAGCACGCCCACCCCGCCCAGCGCCAGGGTCGCCAGTGACAGCCACCAGACCCAGGGCTGGGCCAGGTAGGCCAGCGCCCCGGCCTGGGCGCCGAAGATCAGCGTGAAGACGCGCAGGATGGCGTAGATGCCGACCTTGGTGAGAATCGCGAACAGCGCAGCGACCGGGGCCGCGGCCGCGGCATAGGCGCGCGGCAACCAGAAGTACAGCGGCAGGATTGCCGACTTCAGGCCGAATACCACCAGCAACAGCATGGCGCCGGCCTTGGCAAGCACCAGACGGCTGCTGTCGAGCCCTGGCACTTTCGCCGCCATGTCGGCCATGTTGAGCGTGCCGATGGTGCCGTAGAGCACCCCCAGGCCGATCAGGAACAGCGCAGAGCCGGCCAGGTTGAGCACCACGTAATGGAATCCCGAGTGAATGCGCGCCTTGCCGCCGCCGTGCATCAGCAGCGAATAGGAGGCGATCAGCAGCACCTCGAAGAACACGAACAGATTGAACAGGTCACCGGTCAGGAAGGCACCGTTGATGCCCATCAGTTGCAACTGGAACAGCCCATGAAAATTCGAGCCTTGCTCGTCGTTGCCTGCGCTGGCATAAAGCAGGCTGCCGAGTGCGAGTAAGGCGGTCAGCGTGACCATCAGTGCCGACAGCCGGTCGGCGACCAGGATGATGCCGAACGGTGGCTGCCAGTCGCCCAGCGCATAATAGCGAATCGTGCCGTCGGCGCTCTGGACCAGCAGCAGCGCGCACACCGCCAGCAGCAGTGCCGTGGCGACCAGGCTGACGACACGCCGCGGCGTCGCTGGTCCTTCACGGTTGAGCAGCAGCCCCAGCCCGGCGACCAGCGGCAGAAGAATGGGCAGCGCGATCAGGTGATCCATCAACTGCTCTCCTCCCGCGGCTCGTCGAGGCGATTGCCGTTGACGTGGTCGCTGCCCAGATCACTCCGGGCACGTATCGCCAGGATCACCGAGAAGGCGGTCATGGCGAAGCCGATGACGATCGCCGTGAGCACCAGGGCCTGGGGCAGCGGGTCGGCGTAGTCGCCGCCCTGGCCTTTGATCAAGGCCGCGCCGCCGGTGGTCAGCCCGCCCATCGAGAACAGGAACAGGTTGACGGCATAGGAGAGCAGCGTCAGGCCCACCACCACCGGGAAGGTCCGGCCGCGCAGCGCCAGGAACAGCCCGCAGGCGGCGAGCACGCCGGTAGTCATCGAGAACAGCGCTTCCATCAGGCCTTCTCCTTGTCTTTTTGCTTGCTGGGGCGGTGCGTGGTGGTCAGCTTGCCGAGGTTGGCGAGAATCATCAGCGTGGCGCCGACCACGGTGAGATACACCCCCAGGTCGAACAGTGTCGTGGTGACCAGCTTGATCTTGCCGATCAACGGCAGGTAGAACGTGCCGATCGCCGACGTCAAGAAGGGATAGCCTAACGCCAGGCTGCCCAGGCCGGTCAGCGTCGCCAGGCCGACCCCGGCGACGGCGATCGGCTGGTACTGAAACGACATGCGCCGCTGACACCAGTCGACGCCATGGGCGATGTACAGGAGGATCAACGCCACCGCCGTGACCAGGCCGGCGATGAAACCGCCGCCCGGTGCGTTGTGACCGCGCAGAAAGATGAATGCCGACACCAGCAGGGCCAGCGGCAGGATGGTCTGCGACACGCTGATCAGAATCAGCGGATGACGGTCGCGGGACCATGGCCGGCCCTCGGCGTCACTCGATGGCATGAATAGTCGCAGCCGGTTGAGCAGCTTGTAGATGCCCACCGCGGCGATGCACAGCACGGTGATCTCGCCGAGGGTATCGAAGCCGCGGAAGTCGACCAGAATCACGTTGACCACGTTATACCCGCCGCCACCCGGCACGCTGTTGGCGATGAAGAACTGCGAGATCGATTCCAGCGGCCGGGTCAGCACCGCAAAGTTGAGGCTGGCGACGGTCCCGCCGAACGCCGTGGCCAGCAATACGTCGCGCAGGATCCGCGCAGCGCCGGACTCCTTGGGGGTTCGCTGGGGCAGGAAGAACAGCGCCAGCATCAGCAGGATCATGGTCACCACCTCCACCGCCAGCTGAGTCAGCGCCACATCGGGTGCCGAGAAGCGGGCGAAGGCCAGTGAGGTCATCAGCCCGACGATCGACAGCATCAGCAGCGAGATCAGCCGCCGCCGGTGCAGGATCGCCGTGGCCAGGCCGGCGAATATCGCCATGCCGGCGCCGACGATGACCACCCCGTCGAGCGGTTGCAGCGGTAGCGGGCCGCGCAGCTCGGTGGCGTCGAGCAGGGTGCCGCCGACCAGGCCCAGGATGGTGATCACCAGCCACAGCATGTAGCGCTGCAGCGAGCCGTTTTCCAACGTGTCGATCACGCGCTGGGTGGTGTGTACCAGGCTCTGGACCGAGGCCTCGAACAGCAGTCGTGCGTCGCGGGCACGAAACTGGCGCTGAAAGGCGAATAGATACTTGCGCTGCCAGTACAGCGCGGCGCCGCCGATCAGCGCGATGGCACTCATCAGCAGCGGTAGGCTGAAACCTTGCCAGACCACCAGATGCAGTTCGGGCGTGTCGCCGACCAGCGCGGCGTTGCCCGCCGCGGTGAGCAGCGCCGTGGTGGTCAACGCCGGCAGGGTGCCGATCAGCAGGCTCAGCGCGGCAAGCAGCAGCCCCGGAGCGATCATCAGCCTGGGCGGTGCATGGGGTGTCTTGGGCAACTCGGGCATGGGCCCCTGAAAGAATACGTTGTTGACCAGGCGTATCGTGTAGGCCACCGACAACAGGCTGCCCAGCGTCGCCAGTACCGGAATCAACCATGACAGCCCGCCCAGCAGTTGAGTGTCGAGGGACTCCTTGAGCAGCATCTCCTTGGGCAGAAAGCCGCTGAAGTAGGGTACCCCGGCCAGCGACGCCCCGGCGACGACCGCCACTACCGCGACCAGCGGCATCGTCCGCCACAGTCCCTGAAGCTTGCGGATATCGCGGGTTCCGGTTTCGTGATCGACGATCCCGGCGGTCATGAACAGCGCCGCCTTGAAGAGAGCATGACTGAGAATCTGAAAGAGCGCGGCGACCGTCGCTATCTGATTGTTGAGTCCCAGCAGCAGGGTGATCAGCCCCAGCTGACTGATTGTCGAGTTGGCCAGCACGCCCTTGAGATCGTACTTGAGCAGCGCAAAATAGCCCCCGTAGAGCATCGTCGCCAGGCCGGTCAGGCCGACCAGGTAGAGCCACTCGGGGCTGCCGGCCAGCGCCGGGTGCATGCGTGCCAGCAGGAACACGCCGGCTTTGACCATGGTCGCCGAATGCAGGAATGCCGACACCGGCGTCGGCGCAGCCATTGCGTGAGGCAGCCAGAACTGGAAGGGAAACTGGGCCGACTTGGTGAATGCGCCGAGCAGTACCAGCAGCAATGCCGGCAGATAGCGCGGGTCGGCCTGAATCATGTCGCGGCTGTCGAGCACCACCTGCAGGTCGTAGCTGCCGACGATGCGGCCCAGCAGCAGCAAACCGGCGAGCAGCGCCAAGCCTCCGGCCCCGGTCACGGTGAGCGCCATGCGGGCGCCCTTGCGGGCCTCGCTCTGGTGATACCAGTAGCCGATCAGCAGGAACGACGACAGACTGGTGAGTTCCCAGAAGAACCACAGCAGCAACAGATTGTCGGCCATGACGATGCCCAGCATCGCCGCCATGAACAGCAGCAGGAAGGCGTAAAAGCGCGGTGCGTTGTCGCTGGCCAGCAGATAGTAACGGGCGTAGACGATGATCAGCAGGCCGATCCCCAGGATCAGCAGCACGAACAGCAAAGAAAGGCCGTCCAGGCGCAGGGCGAGGCTCAGGTCCAGCGCCGGAATCCAGCGGTAGGCCTGACGGAACACCTCGCCATCGAGTACCGCGCCGGCATAATAGAGCGCGACCGCCAGTGCTATGAGCACTGGCGCGGCTGCCACGGCGGCGCAGGCGCCACGGCGCTCGTTGGAACTCATGATGGGCAGCAGGCCGCCCACCAGTGGCAGCAGCACAATCAATAACAGCGGCATGAACGACTCGCTCTCGTCGTTGGCGTTCTGGCGGATCCGGCGCGCGGCGCGCGGTTGCGATAGGTCACAGTTCAGCCGTTGCGGAAACGACCATCAAGCGAAATCGAAAGGCGGGTCGGTAAGAAACGGGCGGCGTACGGCTCGGGGCGCCAGCATCCAGGCAGGAGTGCGGTCGACCGGACGCGCGGTGGTCAGAGTATCGGCACCGGTATGGCGAGGCGCGCGTGGGGTTGCGCGCGGGGGGTGGCCCGTCATGGTGTCTTCCTCCCTTCGTGGCTTCCCGGCATCCAAGAGCATTGGTCTTCGAAGTAAGCTAGTTTGCTGTTTTTATTGAGATAAAATGCCGGTTGGCTGACGCCTTCGCGGCGTCAGTCTTCGACTCTACCACGCCCCCCGACGCCAATCTAGCGTAACCGGCGTGGCCGCGCCCCGCGAAAATCGCCGGGGCCAGCGCTAGTCGCGCAGCCTCACCTGCGAGAAGATAGGCGCGCGCGTCCTGTACCGTCCTCCGTTCATTTGCCTGGCAAGGAAGTTTCATGATTCGTCGCCTCCCGGTTCCATTGCTGCTGACACTGCTGATGCCCCTGGCCGGCTGCCAGGTCAGCGCCAGTACCACCGACATAGTCGGCCGCGATGCCACTCTCGCCCCCGAGGCCAGCCAGACCACGGCGGCGAGCGCCGCCGAGCAAACCGATACCGCCGCGCCCGCGGTACGTCAGGACTTCGTCGCCTGGGTCGCCGACTTCCGTCGTCAGGCCCTGACCGAGGGCATCAACGCGGTGACGCTGGCGGCGGCGTTCGATGACGTCCGCTACCTGCCGCGTGTCATCGAGCTCGACCGCGCCCAGCCGGAATTCACCCGCCAGGTCTGGGACTATCTCGATACCGCGATTTCCCCCGCCCGGATCCAGCAGGGCCGCGCGCAACTCGCCGAGTATCGCGCGCCGATCCAGGCCGCCAGTCGGCGCTACGGCGTGCCGGCCGAGATCCTGGTGGCGATCTGGGGCATCGAGAGCAACTACGGCAGCAACTTCGGCAGCTTCTCGACCATCGACGCGCTGGCCACGCTGGGTTACGACGGTCGCCGCCCCGACTTCGCCCGCAGCGAGTTGCTCGCGGCGTTGCGCATCCTGCAGCGCGGCGACATCGACCGCGAGCACATGCGCGGCTCCTGGGCCGGGGCCATGGGCCACACTCAGTTTCTGCCGTCGAGCTTCGAGAAATATGCCCGCGACGCCGACGGCGACGGCCGACGCGACATCTGGGGCAGCATCGCCGACGTCATGGCATCGACCGCCAGTTACCTGACCGACGCCGGCTGGCGAAAGGGCGAGCCGTGGGGCGCGGAGGTCCGCCTGCCCGATAACTTCGACTACGCCCAGACCGAACTGGACGTGCGCCGCTCGAGCCAGGCATGGCTGGCGCAGGGGGTGCGTGGCGTGCGCGGCACGCAGTTGCCAGCGCTTGATCAAGCCTCGATCATCGCCCCGGCCGGCGCCCGCGGGCCAGCCTTCCTGGTGGGGCACAACTTCCGGACGATCATGCGCTACAACGCCTCGACCAGTTATGCGCTGGCGGTCGCGCTGCTCTCCGAGCGGCTGGCCGGCGAACCGGGGCTGGTCGGCGACTGGCCGCGCCAGCAGCCGGCGCTGTCGCGCAGCCAGGTCAAGCGTCTTCAGCAGTTGCTCAACGCGCGCGGCTTCGAGGTCGGCTCTGCGGATGGGGTGATCGGACCGAATACCCGGCGCGGGCTGCGTGAATACCAGCGCAGCCTGGGACAGACGCCGGACGGCTTCGCCACCGTAGGGATGCTCGAGCGACTCGAAGCCGACTGAGCGAGGCCGGATTAGCCGAGCCGTGCCAGCAGGGCGGTGACCGCGGTCTCGACGCGCAGGATGCGTTCGCCGAGATGGATGCCCTGGCAGCCCGCGGCGAGCAGGCACTCCACCTCGTAGGCAATGAAGCCGCCTTCGGGGCCGACCAGCAGCACGCTGGGCCGGTGGATGCCGCGCGGGCAGGCCTCGTCCATGCCCGGGTGGGCGAGCAGGCCCTGCTTGCCGGCCAGCAGCCCGGGCAGCCGGTCCTCGACGAACGGCTTGAAGCGGGGCTCGCAACTGAGCGTCGGCAGCACGGTGTCGCGGGCCTGCTCGAGGCCCAGCACCAGGTGGTCGTGGATCTTCGCCGGCGCCAGCTCGGGCGACTGCCAGTAGCTCTTCTCGACGCGCCGGGTGTGCAGCAGGGTGATCTGCTTGACCCCCAGCGCGGTGACGTGCTCCAGCGTTCGGGCCAGCATGCGTGGACGCGGCAGGGCCAGCACCAGGTGCACCGGCAGCGGCGGCGGCGGCGGCCGGTCGAGGACGAGCTCGCTGAACAGCGCCGCCTGCGTATCCAGCGTCGCCAGCCGCGCCGTGCCCCAGCGGCCATCGCGCACCCCCACCGTCAGGCGATCGCCAGGGGTGGCGCGATGCACTTCGCGCAGATGGCGCAGACGGCGCGGGTCGCTGACGCGCGCCAGGCCGCCGGTAGTCAGGTCGGCGGGGTCGAGCAGGATCAGGTTCATGAGCGCTCCGAAGACGCGGGCGGCCATGATAGCCGAGACCGCGGCGGCTGACAGGGGTTTGCAAGCCATGGTTTGCAAGCTATGGGTTGCAAGAAAAGGGGTGCGGTGCACAATGCATCGATGCCGATTAACGATGAGGAGCAGCGCCGTGCGCGTGATACGTAAGTATGCCAATCGCCGACTCTACGACACCCAGCAGAGTCGTTACGTGACGCTCGAAGATCTGCGGCGCCTGATTCTCGACGACGAGCCGTTCCGTGTCGAGGATGCCAAGAGCGGCGAGGACCTGACGCGGACCATCCTGCTGTCGATCATCATCGAGCAGGAACAGGCCGACGGTGACGCCGAGGTGTTCTCCAACGACCTGCTGACCCAGATGATCCGCATCTACGCCATGTCGCAGCCGCTGCCGCTGGCGCGTTACCTGGAGCAGGGCACCCAACTGATGCTCGAGCAGCAGAAGCACTTCAAGGATCAGTGGCAGCAGGCCATGCGCCACACGCCGATGGAGTTGATGCGCGAGATGGCCGAAGAGAACATGCGCTTCTGGCAGCAGACGATGAACCGCACGCAGCACACGCGCGACGACGAGGACAAGGACGACTGAGCCCGTCGCGGCCGGGCAGCGCGCCACGCTTTCTGACATAATGCCGCGGATCGATTCCCCACTCGCGAGCAAGGTTAGTCAATGAAGGTTCTGATCATCGGCGGCGGTGGCCGCGAGCACGCGCTGGCCTGGAAAGCCGCTCAGTCGCCCTACGTGGATTGCGTCTATGTCGCCCCCGGCAACGCCGGCACGGCGCGCGAATCCAAGCTGACCAACGTGGCGATCGCCGCCGACGACCTGGCCGAGCTCGAAGCCTTCGCCCGCGCGCAGGCCATCGGGCTGACCATCGTCGGTCCCGAGGCGCCGCTGGTCGCCGGGGTGGTCGATCGCTTCCGCACCGCCGGCCTGACAATCTTCGGGCCGACCCAGGCGGCGGCCCAGCTCGAGGGCTCCAAGGCGTTCACCAAGGACTTCCTGGCCCGCCACGCGATCCCCAGCGCCGAGTACGCGACCTTCACCGCCGTCGAGCCGGCGCTGGCCTACCTGGCCGAGCGCGGCGCGCCGATCGTCATCAAGGCCGACGGACTGGCGGCCGGCAAGGGCGTGATCGTGGCCATGAGCGACGCCGAGGCCGAAGCGGCGATCCGCGACATGCTCGAGGTCAACGCCTTCGGCGACGCCGGCGCCCGGGTGGTGATCGAGGAGTTCCTTGACGGCGAGGAGGCCAGCTTCATCGTCATGGTCGACGGCGAACACGTCTTGCCGATGGCCACCAGCCAGGACCACAAGCGCGCCGGCGATGGCGATACCGGTCCCAACACCGGCGGCATGGGCGCCTACTCGCCGGCGCCGGTGGTCACCGAGACGGTCTACCGGCGGGTCATCGACGAGGTGATCCTGCCCACGGTGCGCGGCATGGCCGCCGAGGGCCATCCCTACTCAGGCTTTTTGTACGCCGGGTTGATGATCGATGCTCAGGGCGCGCCCAAGGTGATCGAATACAACTGTCGCTTCGGCGATCCCGAGACCCAGCCGATCCTGATGCGTCTCAAGAGCGATCTGGTCAAGCTGTGCCTGGCCGGTGCCGAGGGGCGGCTGGATGGCGAGACCTGCGAGTGGGACGCGCGCGCCGCAGTGGGTGTGGTGATGGCCGCCGGCGGCTATCCGGGCAGCTACCGCAAGGGCGATGCGATCGACGGGCTGGACGCCGCCGAGGCCGTCGGCTGCAAGGTCTTCCATGCCGGCACGGCGGAAGACGACCAAGGTCGGATCGTCACCAGCGGCGGGCGCGTGCTATGCGTAACCGCCCTGGGCGAGCGGGTCTCGCGGGCTCGCGATCGTGCCTACGATGGAGTCGCCGCGATCCACTGGGACGAAGCCCTCTATCGTCGCGACATCGCCTATCGGGCGGTGGCCCGGGAATCCTGACGCCTGGCGCGCGCGTCCACTGACAGGGAGTTGACCATGCAACGCCTCGAGCTCGAGTTTTTGCAAGCCCAGTGCCTGCATCGGTACGCCCTGGCCGCCGCTTCGCGCGTGGGAGCCCACTGAGATGTCCCGCGAGTATCCGATCGTCGCGGTGACCGGCTCGTCGGCCGCCGGCACCACCACCGTGCGACGTACCTTCGAGCGCATGTTCACCCGCGAGGACGTCCATGCCGCCTTCGTCGATGGCGACGCCTTTCATCGCTACACCAAGGAAGAGCTGACGCGGATCTTCCGCGAGGAGCCCGAGCGCACCGACGAGCTCTCGCACTTCGCGGTGGGCGCCAACCTGCTCGATCGGCTCGGAGCGCTGTTCCAGGAGTACGGTGAGCAGGGCACCGGCACCTACCGCCATTACATCCATGCCGAAGACAAGCGCATGATCGAGGCCGGCTACAAGGTCGGCACCTTCACCGAGTGGCAGGACCTGCCGTGCGGTACCGACCTGCTGTTCTACGAGGGGCTGCACGGCGGCCTGGTCACCGGCGACTGCGATATCGCCCGGCATGTCGACCTGCTGGTCGGCGTGGCCCCGACCATGAACCTCGAGTGGATTCAGAAGATCGATCGTGACACCAAGCTGCGTGGTTATACTCAGGAGGCGGTGATCGACACCATCCTGGGGCGCATGCACGACTACGTGCGCTACATCCAGCCGCAATTCTCGCGCACCCACATCAATTTCCAGCGCGTGCCCACGGTGGATACCTCCAACCCGTTCGAGATCCAGGATATCCCCACCGACGCTGAATCGTTCGTGGTGATCCGTTTCCGCGATCCGTCGACGGTGGATTTCCCTTATTTGCTGGCGATGATTCAGGATGCCTTCATGAGCCGTCCGCACACCCTGGTGGTGCCCGGCGCGCGGCTGTCGCTGGCGATGGAGCTGATCCTCGGCCCGCTGGTGCGTCACCTGCTGGCCCAGCGACGCTTTCGTTGACGCCGGTTTAACCCCCCCCCGCCGGGAGAACGATGATACGACGTGGCAAGGTGACCATCACCGATATCGCCAAACATGTGGGCATGACCAACATGACGGTATCGCGTGCGCTAAATAAGCCGGACAAGGTCAAGCCGGAAACTCGCGAACGAATCCTCGCGGCAGCAAGCCAGTTGGGCTATGTGCCGAATGCCTTCGCCAGCCATCTGCGCAGTCGTAAGAACCGCTTGGTCGGGCTGGTTACCGCCAGCGTCGATAACCCTTTCTACAGTGAGGTCATCAAGGCGATTTCGCGCAGTGCCGCGCAGCACGATTATACGATCATGCTGATCGACACCGACGGTTCGGCCGAACTCGAGGCGGTGGCGATCGAGACCCTGCTCAGCTATCAGGTCGCTGGCATCATCCTTTCACCGGTCTCCGATGATGCGGGGTATCGGCCCGCTTATCTCGAGCGGCTGCGAGCGGCTCACCTGCCGATGGTGATGATCGACCGGATCCTGGATGTCGGCGACTTTAGTCGCGTGGTGCTGGACAACCACCATGCCGGGCGACTACTCGGTGAGTGGCTGGTTCGCCAGGAGGTCGGACAGGTGCTGGCGCTTACGGGGCCGAGTGGCTCTCGGATCACGCAGGATCGTATGGCTGGCCTGGTGGCGGCTTATGAGGCGGCGGGCAAGACGTTGTCGCTGGAACAGCGCCCCGGCGATTACACGTTGCAGCCAGGCTATCGTGATATGTCCGCTTACTTGGCTCGGGAGCCCCCCCCCGAGGCGGTCTTCGGCTTCAACCAGTTGATTACCTTGGGGGCCATGCGCGCCCTGCATGACGCTCAGATAGACTGGGACGCCGTCAAGGTGGTAGGGGTCGATCGCCTGCCCTATGCCGATATCTTCGATGTATCTGTACCCTGTGCTGCCCATGACACTTATCGGGCGGGGCACGAGGCGATTCAATTGCTCTTCGAGCGGATCAACGACTCCACGTCTCCCGTGCGCGAAGTCGTGATCGCTGCCGATCTTGTTTGACATCCTGATCGGCTGAACGGCATCGACACCGCACGAACAGTGATCAGCGTGCGGTGTAGCCGCCGTCGATCGGCAGGCAGGTACCGCTGATCATCGAAGCGGCCGAACTCAGCAGAAAGGCCACCGGCTGCGCGACCTCGCGGGGGGCGGCAAAGCGTCCCAGCGGGATCGCCGCCAGCATGGGGTCGCGTTTGGCGGGCTCTGACCAGGCGCGCGCGGCCATCGGGGTTAGGGTCACGGTGGGATTGACGCTGTTGACGCGAATGCCCTGTGGCCCCAGTTCGAGACACAGGACGCGCGTCATTGCGTCCATCGCCGCCTTCGAGGCGCAATAGCCGAGATGATTCTCCAACGCGACCATGGCCGCCTGGCTGGAGACGTTGACGATGCTGCCCTGGCGTCCGGCCGCCAGCATGTTGTTGGCGGCCTCGCGAGCCACGATCGTAGCGGCACGCAAGTTGGTTGCCATCATCGCGTCGAGGTCCGCGGCGTGCAGCCGGGTGGCGGGATCGAGAATCGAGATGCCTGCGCAGTTGACCAGACCGTCAAGAGCCGGGAGGTCGGCGAAAGCCGCTGTAATCGCGTACTCGTCGGTGATGTCCAGGGCCACGGTACGGGCGCCCAGTTCGTGTTCGAGGGCCTTGAGACGCTCCTGGTTACGGCCGAATAGCACTAGATCGGCGCCGCACTCGCGCAACAGTCGGGCGATTTCCAGGCCGATGCCGCTGGTCGCCCCGGTCACCAGGAAGTGCTTCCCCCGAAGTTCGAAATCCATGATCTGTCCTTCAATGGGCTGTCATCGCACCGGCGTCACTGAGCCGGTGCATGATGGGCTTGAGAGTGGGGTAGAGTTGGCAATAGAGCGCGAAGAGTTCGTCGTAGCGGGCTGCCGCTTGTGGATCGGGTGTGGCCCGCTCATCGAGGTTGCCATGACGGTTGGTAGCTGAGATGTCGAGCAGATCGACGGCTTGGCCGGCCAGCAGGCCGGCGCCCAGGGCCGCTTCCACGTCCTCGCGGTAGGTATAGACGGGCAGTTGGGTTACGTCGGCGATGATCTGCATCCAGAGGTTTGAACGGGTGGCGCCGCCGACCACGACCAGGTAGGGGTCGAGCACTTCCCCCTGTTGGCTGCCGGCTTCCATGTTATGACGCAGGGCGAAGGTCACGCCTTCGAGTACGGCGCGATACAGGTGAGGGCGTCGGTGATAAAGGCTCAAACCGATGAAGCAGGCACTGGCCCGGGCGTCCCATACCGGACTGCGTTCGCCCATCAGGTAGGGCAGAAACAGCAAGCCATCGGCGCCCGGGGGAAGCTCTCGGGCGGGCGGCTCGAGCCGATCGTAGACGCTGCCATGCTCCCCGGCCGCGGCCCTGTCCTCGCCGCACAGAGTATCGACGAACCAACTGACCGAAGCCCCGGCGGTCAGCGCGCCGCCAAAGGTATATAGATCCCGGTCTCCATTCAGTACATGCGGCATGCTTATCAGCCCCTGGTCGGCATCGACGTGCTGGTTGATCACCCCCCAGCACATACTGGTGCCGATCATGGCAACGTGATTGCCGGGCCGGGTCGCCCCCGCCGCCAACGTGGCCATCGCCGCATCGACCCCGCCGGCGATCACCGGAATGCCGGCGGGCAGGCCTAGTTCGTCGGCCAGCGCGGGCAGCAGGCCGCCAACGGTCGCACCAGAGTCGACCAGTCGGGAAGGCATCTTGTCCTGCTCGAGTCCCAGGGCCTCGAGCATTTCCGTCGACCAGTCGCGTGCCGCGAGGTCGTAGACGCCGCCGATGTTACCGGCCGAACTGTGGTCGATGGCGATCTCGCCACTCAGGCGATAGTTGATGTAGCTGTTGGGTGGCAGCAGATAGCGGGTGCGTTTCCAGATTTCCGGGCGCTCGGCCTTAAGCCACATCATCTTGGTGAAGCCGTAGTAGCTGTCCACGCCATTGCCGGTGACGCTTCCCAGTCGAGTCAGGTCGATGTGCTCCTTCACCCACTGGACCTGGGCCTCCGCACGGCGATCCATCCAGATCAGGCAGGGGTGAACGGGCTGGATCTCGGCGTCGACCGGGATTCCCGAGCCGCCATAGAGGCTGCTGACACACAGTCCCTTGACGCCTCGGGGATCGACCTCGGAGGCTTCCAGGCAGGCCCTGATGCAGTTGAGTACGGCCTCCCACCATACGTTCGGCCACTGCTCGGCCCAGAGTGGACGTGGGGTGTCGACCCGGTAGCCCTGGCCATGCTCGGCCAGGATCCGGCCTTGGCGATCGATTACCACTGCCTTGGTGCTTTGGGTGCCGATGTCGATCCCGATAACGGTTTCCATGCAGATACCCCTTGCGCTTGAGGGTGGCCTTGAGCTGGCTGGTGGTCAGGTCGTGCGCTTGCGGCTTATGTAGATTGCCAGCAGGATGATCAGGCCTTTGACAACGTTCTGGAGGTAGGGAGAGACGCCCATCAGATTGAGACCGTTGTTGAGCACGCCGAGCAGCAAGGCCCCGACCAGGGTGCCGAGTATCATGCCTCGCCCACCGGTGATGGCGGCTCCACCCAGTACTACGGCGGCGATGGCATCTAGCTCGAAGCCGACCCCGGCATTAGGCTGGCCGCTCATCAGGCGAGAGGTGATGACCAGTCCAGCGATGGCCGCGGTAGTGCCGCTCAGGGTGTAGACCAGCAGCTTGTAGCGCGAGACGCGAATGCCAGACAGTCGGGTGGCTTCTTCGTTACCGCCGATGGCGTACAGGTAGCGTCCGGTGGCGGTATGGCTGAGCAGTACATATCCGAGTGCGTAGACGGCGAACATGATCAGGATGGGCATTTCGATACCGGCCAGGGTGCCACGACCGAAGAAGGCGAACTCCGAGGGTAACCCGGAAATCGGGTAGCCGCCGGTGTAGATCAGCCCGAGCCCGCGGGCGATGCCCATGGTGGCCAGGGTGACGATGATCGGCGGCATACCGGCGAAGGCAATGAAGAGACCGTTGAAGGCCCCGAAGGCGGCACCGACCAGCAGCCCCAGAATGATCGCCAGCGAGGGCGGGACACTGGCGACCATCAATCCGGCCATGACCGTTCCCGACAGGGCCATCACCGGTCCCACTGAGAGGTCGATACCCCCGGTCAGGATGGCCAGGCTCATTCCCACCGCGATGATCGCAATGATCGACACTTGTCGCACCAGATTGATCTGATTGCTTAAAGTAAGAAAATTGTCATTGATTAATGCCATGGCGATGAAGACTGTGACGAGGCCGATCAGCGGGTAGAAAATCGGGGTGCGGCGCCAGCGAGCCAGTCGCATGTTGAGTGACTGGCGGGCTGTGCCGGGCGTTGAGGCGAGCTGGCTCATTGGCTGAGTCCCCCCGTGGCATGGTGCATAATTGTTTGTGAGTTTAGATCGCCACCCTTGAGTTCGGCAGCGATCCGCCCGTGGTGGAAGACAGCGGCGCGATCACACAGGCCGATCACTTCGGGGAGCTCCGAGGAGATCAAAATGATCGCCACGCCTTTGGCGGTGAGCTCCTTCATCAGCGCGTAGATTTCCGCCTTTGCACCGACGTCGATGCCGCGGGTTGGCTCATCGAAGATCAGCACTTTGCACCGATGACCTAGCCAGCGGGCGATGACCACCTTTTGCTGGTTGCCGCCACTGAGTTCGCCAACCGGGGTCTCGGGACCGGGCGCTTTGACGCGCACCGATGCCATCAACTTTGCGGCGGTACGCGACTCCTCGTTGCGCCTAATAAACGGCAGGGCGGCCTGGAATTGCGTCAAATTGTTCAACGAGATGTTGTCGCGACACGAGAACGGAAGGATCAGCCCCTGGGTCTTGCGGCTTTCCGGCAACAACCCGATCCCCTGCTCCAAGGCGGTGGCGGGGTGGCGGAGCCTGACTGGCTTACCCTCCATGCTGACCTTGGCGTTCACGGGGCGCGTCGCGCCGATCAGCCCCATGGCCAGCTCCGTGCGGCCGGAGCCCACCAAACCCGCAAAGCCGAGGATCTCGCCTCGGTGGAGCTTCAGCGAGTGCTCAGGACCATTGGCGTGGAGGCGTAAGGCCTGTATATCCAGTACCACATTGCGGTAATCAGCATCGCAACGATGCGCAGGGAAGATGTTCTCGACGCGGCGGCCGACCATTTTCTCGATCAGATCGTCGCGAGTAGTCGCGGTGATGTCACAATTGTCGACCTTCTCGCCATCGCGCATTACGGTGACGCGATCGCAGATAGTGAAGATCTCCTCCATGTGGTGGGAGATGAATACCATGCCGACCTGCTGGTCGCGCAATTCGCGCATGATGGTGAACAGGTGGTCGGCTTCGCTGGGCGTCAGAGTCGCGGTCGGTTCGTCTAGAACCAGGATGCGGGCATCCAGCGAAAGGGCCTTGGCGATCTCGATGAACTGCTGGTCGGCGACGCTCAGTTCGGCGATGGAACAGTCCAGGGGAATCGAGATCTTGAGGCGGTCGAACAGACGTTGTGCCTCGCGGATCATGCCGGGCTTATCGCGTAGCCCGAGCCGGTTGCGTCGCTCGTGTCCAAGGAAGATATTATCCACGGCATCCAAGTCGGGGATCAGGCTGAATTCCTGGAAGATGATGCCGATTCCGGCATCGAGGGCATCCTGATAGCCGTGGAAGTTGCATGCTTTGCCATCGATTACGATGTCCCCCTCGTCCTGGCGGTAGATGCCGCAAAGGATCTTCATCAGGGTCGACTTGCCGGCCCCGTTCTCGCCGAGCAGGGCATGTACCTCTCCAGCGTGGACATCGAAAGACACATCCTGCAGAGCTTTCACCCCGGGAAACGACTTCGAGATATGCCTTAGGGAAAGTAATGGAGTCATGGGGATACTCGCGTGTGCCGCTCCGGGCGGCACACGTTGTCAGCGTCTACGGTAGGGTTACCAGCTGAAGTCGGCGGCCTTTTCGCGGTCGATCAGCTTCACGTCGATTGGGATTTCCGCAGGAACGTTGCTGGCGCCCCAGTATTTGGCCAGACCGAGACCGAGCCCCAGGCGTACCATATCGCGGGGGTACTGAGCCGAGGTGGCTATGAACGGTGAATTGGCCTCCTGGATCTTGCTAATAGCCTCGGGATGACCGTCTACACTGACTAGCTTTATGTCTTTACCGCTGGCTTCTATGGCAACCAAGGCGCCGAGTGAGCCGATGTCATTGACGCTAAAAATGCCGTCCAGATCCGGGTTCGCTTGGATGATATTCTCGGTCACTGTCATGGCCTGGGCGCGCTCCTGGCGTCCGTTCTGCTTGTCGACGATCTCGATGCCGGAATATTCGCCGAGCGCGGCGGTGCAGCCATCGATGCGCTGCAAGATCGGTACGACAGGAATACCGTCCAACAAGGCCACTTGGCCTTCCCCATCGAGTTTCTGAGCCAGGTAATCGCATGACTTGTAGCCGGCGTCGTAGTTCTTGGAGCCCACGAAGCCATCTACTGGCCCTTTGGCCTGGGCATCGATTGCTATGGTGGTGACGCCGGCTTCCTTGGCGGCCAATACTGCCGTCTCGACGCCGACAGAATCAGCTGGGTTGAGCAGCAGGATGTCGACACCCCGTTGGATCATGTCTTCGACATCGCTGACCTGCTTGGCGACGTCATGGCGGGCATCGGTGATGATAACTTCGGCCCCTATGCTTTCAGCAGCACTCTCGAGCGCTTTCTGCATGGTCACAAAATACTGATTGTTGAGTTCTTGAAAGGACATACCGATTGTCAGAGTATCCTCATCTGCCACCACAGTGCCCGTAGCCAGCATGCTTACGCAGGCGGTGGCGAGGGCTGTCTTGCGGGCGTGTACTGTCAACTCGGGGATTTTCATGTTTGGCTCCAGATTTGTTCTTGTCACATTTGGGATAGGTAATTGTAGATACTGCCAAAATGTTAACGTCAACATTTTGAAGGCTAGTAAGCCCCAAGAAGCGAGTCAATGGCCCTGCGACCAATGTCTAGTCATCTTGTGAGCCCAATTGGTAGAAATCGATGGAGCTGCTGCCGGGTGTGCTATCTACATGTCGAAATTGCTTGGCAGGACCACCATGTCACGAATAGTTACGTTGCGAGGGCGGGTCAGCATATACAGGATGGCATCTGCTACCTCGGCCGGTTCGATGATGCTGCCCGACTCCTTGGCCTTTCGCAGGTTGTCCTCGGGCCAGTCGGCCAGCAGGGCGCTGTTGACGGGGCCGGGCGAGACCGAGGCGACACGGATGCCATGCCTGAGGACTTGGCGGCGCACGGTCTGGACGAAGCTGGTCATGGCCCACTTTGAGGAGGCGTAGACCGGCTCCCAGGGGACGGGAAAATGCCCGGCTACAGAGCTCGTTACCATGATGTCGCCAGTGCCACGCTCGATCATGTGTGGCAGGACATTATGGACGTTCTTCATCACTACACTGACGTTAAGGCTCACCATTCGGTCGATCGAGTCTGGGTCGGCATCGATCAAGTCGCCACCGATGTAGCTGCCGGCATTGGCGTGGAAGATGTCGAGCTGACCCGCCTTCTCCAGGACACGTGACAGCAGCGTCGCGCAGTCCTGCGGGTCGAGCAGGTCGATAACCAGCGGCATTGCGGCCTCGCCGAGTTCCTTGCAGGCCGACTCAAGGGTGGACTCGTCGCGATCGATAAGCACCACACGGGCGCCCGAGGAAATCATTGCTTTTACGCTGGCTAGCCCGATGCCCGATGCCGCTCCGGTTACGGCTGCCACCTTGCCAGTCAAATCATTCGCCATTTAGTTCTCTCCCTATTTGGCTCGCCGCCCCGTAGCCGAGACAGTTCGCTTTCTTACCGGTCAGAGCCGTCATTCGGCGCTGCAGGCCGGGCCAGATTCGTCTTTATACTATTAACTAACGAACTATTTCATGCTGACGCTATAAGTAATGTTAACGTCAACATTTATAGATGTTAGGCAACACCCTCAAGGAGGGCAATATCGATTCGACCAATGTCTAGCGCCGTTGGGTGCTGAATTAGCGATGATCTCGAAGGGTGTCGCAGCCTGACAATATTAGCGGGAAGGGTTACCCTCAGAACCAGCCAAGGTTCCTTCCTTTGTTGCCAGCCTTATGAGAGCCAATCATGAATTGCCTGTTCTGCAAGATGATCAAGCGCGAGATCGAGCCCGACGTGGTCTACGAGGACGACCACGTGCTGGCCTTCAACGACATCAACCCGCAGGCGCCACGCCATGTGTTGATCGTGCCCAAGAAGCACATCGCCACCTTGAACGCCATCGAGGAGGGCGATCTGGCCCTGGTCGGCCGGCTGCAGTACACCGCCGCCAAGCTGGCCCGCGAGTTCGGCTTCGCCGACGATGGCTATCGCGTGGTGATGAACTGCAATGAAGATGGCGGCCAGTCGGTCTATCATATACACATGCACCTGCTGGGCGGCCGCCGCTTTACCTGGCCGGCTGGGTAGCCGGCGATCGGCGCACGAGTCGCGATCTTCAGAGCGCGCGTCTCCAACGGGGCATACCGGGCCGTTCACGACCGTGCGTCGCGTGCGGCCCGTCTCGTCATGACGCCGATTGATGCCACGCCGCCCTCATGTTTCCCTCATGTTGCCTTATCGATCGAGGAAACCGCCATGCTTCGCAAGCTGACACGCCGCGATCAGCTGATCCACCAGTTCGATACCGTGCTGCGCACCCTGGTGCCGCATGCCGCCCAACCCTCGCGGCCGTCGCCCGCCGGTGCTACCCGTGACGAGTCGCTGGATGAGTTCGAGCGCCGCCACGCCGCCGGGCTGATGCGCATCAACCATACTGGCGAGGTATGCGCCCAAGCGCTCTATCAGGGCCAGGGGCTGACCGCCAAGCTGGCCGACACCCGTGCGCAGATGGAGCAGGCCGCGCAGGAGGAGATCGATCACCTGGCCTGGTGCGATGCGCGACTGGTCGAGCTCGACGGACGAACGAGCTATCTCAACCCGCTGTTCTACGCCGCCTCGTTCGGCATGGGCGCGCTGGCCGGCGCGGTCGGCGATCGGCTCAGCCTGGGCTTCGTCAATGCCACCGAGGAGCAGGTCGGCAAGCATCTCGACGCGCACCTCGAGCAGTTGCCGCGCGGCGACAGGCGCTCCCGCGAGGTGCTCGAGCAGATGCGCGAGGACGAGGCCCACCATGCGCGCTGGGCGCTCGAAGCCGGCGGCACGCGGTTCCCGGCGCCGGTCAAGTGGGGCATGTCGTGGATGTCGAAGGTAATGACCCGCAGCGTCTATCGATTCTGAGCGGCCAGCGATGAGCAAAGCGATTCACACCCGCTTGCTGGGCCATCGCCGAGGGACTCAGTCCCGCACTTCACGAGGCCATGGCGCGTGGCGGCCCGGTCGCATTGCAGGCCGATGCCGGATCGCCACTCGCCGAGCGGCTGTGCCGCTCGGTGGCCACTCAGTCACCGCCGGCTCAATAGTGGGCGACGACGGCGCTTGCGACCGCCCAACAGGGCGCCGGCGAGCAGCAGCGCGGCGCCCGCGGCGAAACCGATCTCGCCACGGTGGGTACTCGCCCATAGCTGGGCGCTTTGTGAGTGGGCCTCGGCGTTGAAACGCCCCCGGGCGCCCCGGTCGCCGGCGACCGGCTGCCACAGGTTGTCGGCGCGACTCGAATCTTCCGGCTCGCCGGTCTGCTGGCCGTCGACGGCGTTATGCGCCAGGTAACGGTCCATCAGTCCCGGCGCGAGCTTGTTGCCCCAGATGGTCAGCAGCGAGGAGACGCCGACGTAGAGCTGGCGCCGGCGATGGTGGGCTGCCCAGTAGATCGCGCGTGCGCCAACCTCGGGCTGGTAGACCGGGGCGACCGGCCGTGCGCGCTTGGGCAGATGGCTGCGGCACCAGTCGAACTGCGGCGTATTCAGCCCCGGCATCTCGACGAGCGTGACATGCACGCGGCTGCCCTCGTTGAGCAATTCGCAGCGCAGCCCTTCGGTATAGCCCTTGATGGCATGCTTGGCGCCGCAATAGGCGGTCTGCAGCGGAATCGGCCGGTAGGCGAGCGCCGAGCCGACCTGCACGATGGTCCCGCGGTCGCGGGCTCGCATGCGCTTGAGCGCCGCCAGGGTGCCGTTGACATTGCCCAGGTAAGTGACCTCGGTGACCCGCTTGAACTCCTCGGCGCTCATCGCGTGCAGCGGCGCGAACACCGTGGTCATGGCGCCGTTGATCCAGATGTCGATGGGGCCGAGCTCGGCCTCGATGCACTCGGCGGCGGCCTCGACCTGCCGGGCGTCGGCGACGTCGGCGCTGACCACCACCGTGCGGGCGCCCAGCGCCTCGACCTCGCTGCGTACCGCCTCGAGGCGATGGCCGTCGCGCCCGATCAACCCGAGATGAGCGCCGTGGCGAGCGAATTCCCGCGCCGTGGCGCGGCCCAGGCCGGCGCCGGCGCCGGTGATCACGACGATTTCCTGGTACCTGTGGTGTGCGTTCATTTCACGTCCCTGTGTACGCCATACTGGGTTTCGTTACCCTGGATCTCAGCGACGGCGGCTCAGTTTCCATAGCGCCAGCCCGGCCGCCGCCACGCTGCCGGCGATCAGCGCCGCACGCTGGTTGGCATGCCGCCGGGCCTGTCGGCGGCGACGAACGATCTCGCCCTCCGCCAGGCCGGTATGTGCCTCCGGCGCCTGATCGAGCGCCATGCGCAGCACCTCGGCGATGTGCAGCGCCTGGCGCGGCGTGGTCTGGGCGATCTGCTCGCGGCAACTGAAGCCGTTGGTGATGATCAGGGTGTCCCGGTCGGCCTCGCGGACCTTCGGCAGCAGTACCCGTTCGCCGGCCCCGATCGAGACGTCGTACTTGGCTTTTTCGAAGCCGAACGAGCCGGACATCCCGCAGCAGCCGGAGTCGGCGATCTGATAGTCGAGTCCCATCCGTTCCATCAGGGTCTGCTCGGCGGACAGGCCGATGACCGCCCTGTGGTGACAATGACCATGCACCAGCGCCTTGCGGTTCAGCTTCGGCGGCCGATAGTCGGCGCGCTCGATCAAAAATTCGCTGAACATCATGCTGTTGTCGCGCAGCCGCTTGGCGCGGGCATCATCCGGGAACAGGTTGGTCAGTTCGTCGCGGAACACCGAGATGCAGGACGGCTCCAGCCCGATGATGGGCATGTCCTCGGCAATGGCCGCGTGCAGCGTGGACATCACCTGTTGCAGATACGCCTTGGCGTTATCGAGCATGCCGAAATCGTACAGCGGCCGCCCGCAGCACAGTCCCTCGGGGGGAATCACTACCCGGTAGCCCGCTGCTTCAAGCACCTCGGTGGCGGCCTGCGCGGTATCCGGATAGAAGTGGTTGCAGAACGTATCTGCCCAGAGCATGACGGGGGTGGCCTGGTCGTTGACGACGGGACGCTTGGCGAACCAGGCCTTGAATGTCTGCGGTGCGTAAATCGGCGCCTTGCGTTGCCGCGGCATGGACACCACCTGCTTGGTCACGTTGCGCAGCCCCGGCGCCTGAGTGATGAAGTTGGTGACTGCCGGGATCCGCGAGGCCAGCCGCGACCAGCGGTCGATGAAGCCGAAGGCATAGTGTAACAGTGGCCGCCGATGCGCCCCGGGGGCGAAATAGTGCGACAGGAATTCCGCCTTGTAAGTGGCCATGTCGACGTTCACCGGGCAGTCGTTCTTGCAGCCCTTGCAGGCCAGACACAGCTCCAGCGATTCATGGACCTCTTGCGACTGCCAGCCGTCGGTGATTATCTCGCCGTTCATCATCTCGAACAGCAGCCGGGCGCGACCGCGGGTGGCGTGCTTCTCCTCGCGGGTGACCATGTAGCTGGGGCACATGGTGCCGCTGTCGCTGCGGCACTTGCCGACCCCCACGCAGCGGAATGCTACCCGCGCGAAACTGCGCTTGTCGTCAGGATACTTGAAGGTCGTCTCGACCTGGTGCGGTGCGTAGTTGACCAGACGCAGGTTCTCGTCGAGCCGGTAGGGGTCGATGACCTTGCCGGGGTTCATCTTCCAGTCCGGATCCCAGATGCGCTTGAATTCGCGGAACGCCGCGATCAGCTCCGGGCCGTACATGCGCTCCAGCAGTTCGCCGCGCGCCTGGCCATCGCCATGTTCGCCCGACAGCGAGCCGCCATAGGACACCACCAGGTCGGCCGCCTCCTGGGCGAAGCGCCGATACTTCTCGACGCCCGCCTGCGACTGCAGGTCGAAGTTGATGCGCGAATGGATGCATCCCTGGCCGAAGTGGCCATACATCGAGCCGACGTAATCGTACTTCTTGTACAGCTCCTTGAGATCGCGCACATAGTCGCCGACCTGGTCGGGCGGTACGGCGGAATCTTCCCAGCCGGGCCAGTGCGGCTGCTGCTCGGGCGGCGGGAAGGCGGTCGCCCCCAGCCCCGCCTTGCGCACCTGCCAGAAGCTGGCGGCCTTGGCCTTGTCATCGATGGTTTCGTAATCGACGATCTGGCTGCTGGCGTGCTTCAGCTTGTCGATCATGCGCCGTGCCTGGGCGCCGGTGTCGTCCGAATTCTCGCCGCCGAACTCGACCAGCAGGAAGGCGTCGCCCCTGGGCAGTTCGCCCAGGGCTTGCTCGTTCATGTGTTCGGTGGCTTCGTTATCGAACAGGCGCTTGTCGATGGCTTCCAGGGCGATCGGCCTGGACTCGAGGATCGTCGGCACGTGATCGCCGGCCTCCTCGACGTTGTCGAACCCGACCACCATCAGCGTGCGGTGCGGTGCATTATCGGTCAGTTTGAGTGTGGCGTGCAGCACCGTCATGCAAGTGCCTTCGGTCCCGCACAAGGCGCTGGCGAGGTTGAAGCCACGTTCCGGCAGCAGGTCGTCCAGGTTGTAGCCCGAGACGCGCCGCGGCATGTGCGCGATCTGCGGGTAGCGCTGGCGGATCTGCTCGATGGACCTGTCGCGCAGGTTCTTCAACCTGAGGAAGATGTCGCCCTGGCGGCCGCCGCCGGCGATGATCTCGTCGATCTCCTGCTCGCTGTAGCCATCCTTGAGCGTCATGCGCACGCCATCGTAGGTGAGGATGTCCAGCGCATGCACGTTGTCGCAGGTGCGCGGGCCGTGGCCATAGCATTGGGCCTGGACGGAGTGAACGCCGCAGGAGTTGTTGCCGATATTGCCGCCGATGGTGCACCACTCATGTGTCGACGGGTCGGGGGGGAAGACCAGGTTGTACTTGCCCAGCGCCTGGTTGACCTTGTCGTTGATTGCCCCGGGTTGCACGGTGACACGCTTGCTCTCGGTGTCGATGTCGACGATCCGGTCAAGGTACTTGGAGTGATCCATGACCACTGCATGGTTGACCGTCTCCCCCGACAGGCTGGTACCCGCCCCCCGGGACAGGATCGGCACGCCATGGGCATGACAGATGCGATGGATGGCGACGATGTCGTCCACCGTTCTGGGAATCGTCACGCCGATCGGCGGCTGGCGATAGTTGGAGGCGTCGTTGGCATACAATGCCCGACTGCCAGCGTCGAAGCTCACCTCGCCCTCGATGGCATCGGCCAGTTCACGGGCCAGCTCACGGTACGCGTGCGTCTCGCCCCGGGTCGCCGCGGGAGCGGTTTTCATTATCAGATCGTTCATCGCCAGTTCCTTGCTCGGTAGGCACCTTGTAGGCCGACACCCGAAGCGCTTCGATCGGAATAGCTGTTTCCATCATCGAAATACCCCGGTTGTCAGTGCTTGCGCGTCTTGGGAATGAACTCCCGGGCGAACTGACGGAACGAGGCCTTGACGGTGCCCAGTGCCTCCGGGTCTCCGTGCATCAGCGCCGACATGTAGGCCTTGGCCTGCTCGCGCTTGATGTGTGGCGGAATCGGTGGAATGTTGGGGTCGGTCTTGACCTCCAGCACCACAGGGCGATCGGCATTCAGGGCGCGGTCCCAGGCACCCGCCAAGGCTTCGGATTCGGTGACCTTGATGCCTTTCAGACCGATCAGCTCGGCATAGTCGGCATAAGGAAAGTCAGGAATGTTCTGTGACGCCTCGTATTTCGGATCGCCTTCCTGAACACGCATCTCCCAGGTCACCTGGTTAAGATCCTGGTTATTGAGCACCATGACGATCAGTCGCGGATCGGACCAGCGCTGCCAGTACTTGGCGATGGTCACCAGTTCGGCATTGCCGTTCATCTGCATCGCGCCGTCACCGACCATGGCGATCACTGTGCGTTGTGGATGGGCGAACTTGGCGGCGATCGCATAGGGCACGCCATTGCCCATGGTCGCCAGGCCGCCCGAAAGCGAGGCCATCATGCCGCGGCGCAACTTCAGATCGCGCGCGTACCAGTTGGCCGCCGAGCCGGAGTCGCTGGTCAGGATGCAGTTGTCGGGCAGCTTGGGCGACAGCTCCCAGAACACGCGCTGCGGATTGACCGGATCGGCATCGGCCATGGCGCGCTCCTCGAGCACCTCCCACCACTGGGCGACGCTCTTCTCGATGTGCTCGCGCCAGGAGCGATCGGTCTTCTGTTCAAGGTGCGGTAGCAGTGCCTGCAGCGTGGTTGCGCTGTCGCCGACCAGATTGACTTCCATGGGGTAGCGCATGCTCAGCATGCGACCGTCGATGTCGATCTGCACGCCGCGCGCCTGGCCTTCTTCGGGCAGGAACTCGGAGTACGGGAAACCGGAACCGATCATCAGCAGCGTGTCGCAGTTCGACATCAGCTCCCAGCTCGGGTTGGTGCCGAGCAGGCCAATCGAGCCGGTAACGAATGGCAAGTCGTCCGGCAGCGCCGCACGCCCCAGCAATGCCTTGGCCACCCCGGCGCCGAGCGTTTCCGCTACCTGGATCACCTCATCGGTCGCATGCAGCGCCCCGGCGCCAACCAGTATCGCGACACGTTTACCTTCGTTGAGCACGGCCGCTGCCCGCTTGAGATCGTCTTCGTGCGGGGCGACACGCGGCCGGGCATAGCCAATGCCGGAGTGCACGCTGCCGTGCGAACGCGGTGGCTTCTCGACAGCCGGCTGAGACTGCAGGTCGCTGGGGATGATCACCGCCGTCACGGTGCGCTCGGAAAGCGCGATACGGATGGCCCGATCGATCAAATGACGAACCTGGGCCGGACTGGTGGCCATGTGGACGTACTCGTTGGCCACGTCCTTGTACAGCGAGACCAGATCCACTTCCTGCTGATAGTCACCGCCCAGGGCATTTCGCCCTTGCTGGCCGACGATGGCGACCACCGGCTGGTGATCCTTCTTGGCATCGTAAAGGCCGTTCAACAGGTGAATGGCCCCAGGACCGGAGGTGGCCGTGCAAACTCCCACCTCACCGGTGAACTTGGCATGGGCGCAGGCCATGAAGGCGGCCATTTCCTCATGGCGGGTCTGAATGAATTCAAACTGGTCGCCGGCACGATTGAACGCTCCCATGATGCCGTTACTGCCGTCGCCGGGATAGCCGTATATGCGCCGGACGTTCCATTGAGACAAGCGTTTCAGCAGAAAATCACTGACCGTCTCATTGCTCATGTCGAAATGCCTCCATGCACGTTCATTACATGAACCACGCCGAGCGATGATCGTTAATCATCGGTCTGGTCGATCTTGTCTATTCAAGCTAGAAGCTAGTTAAAACGATTGGCAGGGTTCAAGAAATGAAAAAAATTCATTAATAACAAAAGTTAATAAAAAGATTGGCGCGCCCCGCTACGTAGGCCCAGCGCAGAGGGCAGTGCTATGCTGATGGCTGTGGTTCCCGCACTGCCTCGGTATATGCCGAGTTGAGTGCGGGGCCTAATGATTAGGGCGGCGTCTATGCCCTAAGAAGCCGTTTGCTGGAGAGCGTTGAAGAGTTATCCGAGTAATAATAGCGAACGTGCATGAAGGTAATTGCGTTCGAAGGAGTTTTTGCATGGAAGCCGCAGCCAAACGGATCGAAGATTACGGCTTCATCGGCAATATGCGCACCGCCGCCTTGATCGATCGCGACGCCGCCATCGAGTGGTTGTGCATGCCGCGCTTCGACTCCGATGCCTGCTGCGCCGCCCTGCTCGGTGAACGGAGCAATGGCTACTGGCAGATCGCTCCCCGGGGACAGGTGATCTCGCGCTCCCGGCGCTATCGTGGCGAGACGCTGGTTCTGGAAACGCTGTTCGAAACCGACTCGGGATGCGCGGCGGTCATCGACTTCATGCCGTTGAGCCGTGAGGGTGAGGCGAGAGTCGAACTGATGCGGATAGTCGAGGGCCGCGAGGGCCGCGTGGACATGGAGTGCAACGCGCTGTTTCGCTTCGATTACGGCGATGTCACCCCGCTGCTGAGGGAAGACCGCCATGGCGTTTCGGCCATTGCCGGCGCCGATGCGCTGCGGCTATGCTCGCCGGCGTCGATGCGCTGCGACGAAGACACCCTGCATGCCGCCTTCAGCGTCGCGGCCGGCGAGTGCGTGCCCTTCACGCTGACTTGGCATGCCGCTTTCCAGCCGGCCCCCGAACCGCGCGATGCACTTCGGCTACTCGACGAGGTCGAGCGCTGGTGGCTCGAATGGAGCCGCCGCTGCGATATCGACGAGGCCTTCCGCGAACCGGTGGTGCGCTCGCTGATTACCCTCAAGGCGCTCACCGACGACCAGACCGGCGGAATGGTCGCTGCGGCGAGCTGTTCGCTGCCGGAAAGCATCGGCGGGGAACTCAACTGGGATTATCGCTATGCATGGCTGCGCGATTCCACCTTCACGCTCTATGCACTGCTGACTTCTGGCTATCGGGACGAGGCCTGCGCTTGGCGGCAATGGCTGCTGCGGGCGGCGGCCGGCGAGCCCGGCAAGCTGCAGCCGATCTACGGTATCGCCGGTGAGCGACGCGTCGACGAGCGCACGCTCGATTGGCTCTCCGGCTTCAATGGCTGCCGTCCGGTCAGGATCGGCAATGGCGCCTATCGTCAGCTCCAGCTCGACATGCATGGCGAAGTCATGGACGGCCTGCACGTCAGCCGCATGGAGGATATCGAGCCCGACGCGGATCTCTGGCGCGTCCAGTACCGGTTGGCCAAGTACGTCGAAGCGCACTGGCAGCAACCCGGGGCGGGACTGTGGGAGTTGCGCGGCCCCCAGCGACACTATACCCACTCCAAGGTCATGTCCTGGGTGGCCATCGATCGGGCCATCAAGGGGGTCGAGAACTTCGGTCTCGAGGGCGAGCTCGAGCAATGGAAGCGCTTGCGCCAGCGGATCCACGACGACGTGTGCACGCATGGCTTCAACCGCGACCGCAACAGCTTCGTCCAGCATTACGGCAGCGATGAGCTCGATGCCTCGCTGCTGTTGATGCCGCTGGTGGGCTTCCTGCCGGCCAGCGATCCGCGCATCGAGGCCACGGTCGAAGCGATTCAGCGCGAGTTGACGCATGACGGTTTCATCTACCGCTTCGTCAGCGACGCCAAGCGTCACGACCTGACGGAGGGCGAAGGCGCCTTTCTGGTCTGCTGTTTCTGGCTGGTCGACGTGTTGCTGCTGCAACAGCGGCGCGACGAGGCGCGCGCGCTGTTCGACAAGCTGCTGAGCGTACGCAACGACCTGGGGCTGCTAGCCGAGGAGTACCACCCCGTGCGGCGCTGCCTGCTGGGTAACTTCCCCCAGGCGTTCTCGCACGTGGGGTTGGTCAATAGCGCGCACAATTTCAGTGATGCGTCCCGCGGGCACAAGCCGCAGCCGGCCCGTGCGCGTCAGTCGAACTGACGATGCCGGCCCGGCCGGCCGTTGCCAGCCGTTCAGGCCTCGACGATCTCATAGGAGTGGGTCATTGCGACGCCGCCCTGGGCGAGCATGATCGAGGCGCTGCAGTACTTTTCCGCCGATAGCTCGATGGCGCGCTGGACCTGCTTTTCCTTGAGTCCGCTGCCGCTTACCGTGAAATGCACGTGGATCCTGGTGAACACGCTGGGCACGCCATCGGCGCGCTCGGCCTCGACGGCCGCGATACAGTCGCTGACCGGGGCGCGGGATTTCTCGAGAATTTCCAGCACGTCGAACGAGGTGCAGGCGCCGAGCCCCATCAGCAGCATCTCCATGGGGCGCGGGCCGGTGTTGCGGCCGCCGTGATCCGGCGGGCCATCGATGACCACGCTGTGCCCGCTGCCGGCTTCGGCGACGAACTGGCGACCGTCGGTCCACTTGACGCTGGCTTTCATGATTGGCTAATCCTCGCTGGCGGATGGCGATACGCGGCTGTGAGCCGCAATGGGCGACGCCACAGCATAGCAGCTTGCCGGCGCGGACTCAGCGTTCCGCGTCCGACCGGCGCAGCCAGGCATCCAGCTCGGCCAGGCGCGCCGGGGTGCCGACATCGACCCAGTGACCATGATGATGGCAGCCCGCGACACGCCCGGCATCCATGGCCTCGCGCAGCAGCGGGGCGAGCTTGAAGGCGCCGGGAGGCCGGCCGGCGACCAGCGCCGGGTCGATCAAGGCGATGCCGGCATAGGTCAGGCGCGGCTCGCCGGTTGCGTGCACGCGGCCGGCGGCGTCGAGGTGGAAGTCGCCGGCGGCGCGATGCGCGGGGTTGTCGATGAGGACCAGGCGCGCCAGGTCGTCGCCCAGCGGCGCCAGCCAGGCGCTTGCCAGCGCGCACCAGACGTCGCCGTTGACCAGCAGGAAGGGCGCTTCGCCGAGCAGCGCCAGCGCCTGGCGGATGCCGCCGCCGGTTTCCAGCGGCTCGGCCTCGTGGCTGAAGCGGATCGTCAGGCCGTAATCGCGACCGTCGCCCAACGCCTCGACGAGCTGCGTGGCGCGGTAGCTGACGTTGATCACCGCCTCGTCGATGCCCAGCGCCGCAAGGCGCTCGAGATGATGGCCGATCAGCGGCTTGCCGGCGACCTCGAGCAGCGGCTTGGGACACTGATCGGTCAGCGGGCGCATGCGCGTGCCTCGCCCGGCGGCGAGGATCATCGCCTTCATGGCGCGACTCCTCGTGCCTGCAACCCCCGGCGTGCCAGCTCACGGTGCAGCGCCGGAGCGAAATCGCTGTCCAGCCAGGCGCTCAATTCGCCGAAGGCCGGCCAGGGGGCCAGGCTGTCGCGCAGGTGGGCGAGAAACAGCGGCAGGCGTTGGAGATAGCCCGGCTTGGCGTCGCGCAGAGTCAACCGGCAGAAGATCCCCAGCACCTTGAGCGAGCGTTGCGCCGCCATCAGATCGGCGTGATAGCGGAACGTCGTGATACCGATGGTATCCGCTAGACGCCCGTCTTTGATCGCCTCGCGGCGGAATGCCTCGATGAACGCGGCATAGTCGGCCTCGGCGAAGCGCCGGTAGCGTCCGCGCAGCAGCGAAACCAGGTCGTAGCTGAGCGGCCCGTCGACGGCATCCTGGAAATCGATCAGCCACAATTGGCCGGCGTGGCGCATCAGGTTCATGGCGTCGAAGTCGCGATGCACGGCGACCCGTGGCTGGCTCAGTGCGCTCTCGATCAGCCGGGCGCGGGCGCTCGGCCAGCAGGGCGGCGGGGCGATGCCCAGCAGCCGCGCGAGGCACCAGTCGGGGTAAAGGTCGAGCTCGCGGCCAAGCAGCGCGGCGGCGTAGGTCGGCAGCCCCGTGCGCGGCGCGCGGCGTTGCAGCGTGGCCAGCAGTGCCAGCGCTTCGCGATAGGCGTCGTCGTCGCCCGCATCGTTGGCCAGGCCATCGTCGGTCAGGCATAAATGCAGCGGGGTATCGCCGAGATCCTCGAGCTCGAGAAAGCCGCTGTCGAAATCGGCGTGATGCAGTGCGGGCACCGGCAGGCCGGCCTCGCGCCAGGCCTTGGCGACGGCCACGAACGGCCGGCTGTCCTCCTTGTCGGGTGGCGCGTCCATGACGATCCGCGTGGGCGCGTCGCCCAGCCACAGCCGGTAATAGCGCCGGAAGCTGGCGTCGCCGGCGGCCAGCTCGATTCGCAGCCGTTCGCCATCCGCGGCATGGCGTGCGCCGGCCCAGCGGCGCAGGGCGGCGAGGCGGTCGGTTTGTCGCGCGTCGGCCATGCGGCCTCCTTGGTTGACGGGGTCGGTTCGCCACCGCATGCTGATCTCCTCCCAGCCTCTCGTTATCGATCCGGCGTTATCGATCCGGCCTCGCCGATCGGGCGCCCTGGCGTCGAAGGAGGACGTGCGGCACCGGGGCTGTATAATACCGATTCCAACCGCCAAGGACAGAGGATCCATGGGCAAGCGATTGTTGTGGACTGCCCTCGTCGGACTGGCCGCCAGCGGCGCTCACGCGGCCCCGCCGCAGACGCTGCCGGCCTCGCAGCTCGACTGGCAGCCGTGGGGCGACGATGCCCCGGCCGGTGCCGTGTGCCGGGGGCGCTATGTGATGCCCGAGTATCGCCTGGCGCCCGGCGACACGCCGCGCGAGGTGCGTTCGGCGTCCGATCAGGCCGAGTACGGCGATCAGGGCGCCACCCTCCTGCGCGGCGAGGTGCTGCTGCGCCGCGGCAGCAGTCAGCTTGCCGCGCCGCGGGTGCGCGTCAACGCGGCCCGCGACACGGCTTTCGCCGAGGGCCCGCTGACCCTGCGCGACCAGGGCCTGCTGGTGCGCGGCGGCGACGGCCAGCTGTCGCTCGACAGTGACGCCGCCCAGATCGACGATGCGCATTACGTCCTTCACGATCAGCGCCTGCGTGGCGACGCCATCCAGCTGGCGCGCCTCGAGGATGGCCGCTATCGGCTGCGCGAAGCCAGCTTCACCACCTGCGCCCCCGACAGCCAGCTGTGGCGGGTGGTCGGCAACGATGTGGTCATCGACCGCGAGGCCGGCTATGGCACCGCCAAGAATGCCCGGCTCGAGGTCGGTCGGGTGCCGGTATTCTACTGGCCGTGGCTACGCTTTCCCATCGACGACCGTCGTCAGTCGGGCTTTCTGTGGCCGATCCTCGGCGTGTCCGGCGACGGGCTCGACTACGCCCAGCCGTATTACTTCAACCTGGCGCCGAACTACGATGCCACGCTGACGCCGCGCTGGCTGAGCAACCACGGCCTGCTGCTGGGCGGCGAGTTTCGCTACCTGTTCGGCGAGGATCAGGGCCAGATCGAGGGCGCCTACCTGAGCAGCGATCGCGGCGGCGAGAGCGCCAACCCCAACGACGACGACGATGCCTTCGAGGGCGAAGATCGCTGGTACCTCGATTTTCGTCAGCAGGGACGTTTCGACCCCCGGCTGCGCTACAACCTGCGCTATGGCGCTGCCAGCGATGGCCGCTACTTCGATGACTTCGGCCGCACCTTCGCCGAGAGCGAGACCGATTACCTGGCGCGTTTCGCCGAGCTCGACTACAGCGGCCAGACCTGGCAGCTCGAAGCCAAGGCCCAGGGCTATCAGAAGCTCGATTACCCGCTCGCCGACCGCGACAAGCCGTTCTATCGGTTGCCCAGCCTGACCGCCAACGCCCGCTGGTCGCAGGACAGCGGCTTCTATCAACAGTGGCGCTCCAACGCCACCTACTTCTGGCGCGACATAGACGAAGCCAGCCTGCCCGATACCGAGCGTTATGACCGTGAGTCCGCCACAGGTGCGCGCGTGAATCTGGCGCCGGCTCTCGGCTGGCGTTACGACCCGAGCTGGGGCTATCTCGAGCCGCGCTTCGAACTGCTGTATACCCAGTACCAGCTCGACTACGGCAATCGCGACACCGACCGCGACGAGAGCCTGTCGCGCACCGTGCCGGTCAGCTCGGTGGACAGCGGGCTGGTCTTCGAGCGCGATCTCGCGCTGTTCGACGAGACCTGGCGTCAGACGCTGGAGCCGCGGCTGTATTACGCCTACGCCCCGGCGCGCGACCAGAGCGAGTTCCCCGACTTCGACACCAGCGAGCGGGCGTTTTCCTACGCCCAGCTGTGGACGCCGTATCGCTTTTCCGGCAGCGACCGGGTGGGTGACGTCAACAAGCTCTCCTATGGGCTGAGCACGCGCTTTTTCGAGGACGACAGCGGCCGCCAGCGGCTGTCGCTGGCGGTGGGGCAGAGCGCCTACCTCGACGACCGGGTAATCGGCATGGAGGGCGACCTGGCGCTGCCCGATCGCCAAGACAACTATCAGGCCTGGTACGACGCCACCCGCGACCGCTCGCCGATCGCCACCCAGCTCGACTGGCAGATCACCGATCGCTGGAGCACGCGCTACGAATGGCTCTACGACGAGCAACGCGAAGTCACCGAGCGTAGCGCGGCCTACCTGCGCTATCGGCATCCCGAGGGCTACGCGCTCAATCTCGGCTACCGCTGGGAACTCGAAGGCTTCGATCCCTCCGGCGACGCCGAGGATCGGCTGGGCTACGACCGCGAGGAGTTCGATGCCTCGTTCGCTTACCGGGTCGGCGCCAAGTTCGATCTGATCGGTCGCTACACCTACGACAACACCAACTCGCGCACGCTGGACACCCTGGCGGGCGTGCAATGGAACGATTGCTGCTTCGGCGTTCAAGTTGCCTGGCGCGAGTGGATCGAGGACAACGACACCGCCAACACCGTCGAGGACGATTACACCGATCGCGGGCTGTTTCTGCGCTTCGTTCTCAAGGGCCTGGGCGGCGTCGGTCAGGGAACCGACGAAATCTTCGCCGAGTCTATTCCCGGCTATCAACCGACCCCGTTCTGAAAGAAGAGGTTTTCATGCGCAGACGTCTGTTTGCATCGCTGAGCCTGGCGCTGATGCTGGCTTTCCCCGCCCTGGCACCGGCCGCCGAGCAACCGCTCGACCGTATCGTCGCCGTGGTCAACGACGACGCCATCATGGCCAGCGAATTGCGTGATCGGGTCGCTCAGGCCCGCAGCCAGTTGGCCAACCGCAACATCACCATGCCTTCCGATCAGACGCTTCGCCGGCAGGTGCTCGATCGCATGATCGTCGAGCAGATCCAGCTGCAGATGGCTGAGGAGGCCAACCTGACGGTCGACGACACCGAGCTCAACCGGGCGGTGCGTTCGGTGGCCGAGAACAACGGCATGAGCCTCGATCAATTCGCCAACACCCTTGAAAGCCAGGGGCTGTCGCTGGCCGCGGTGCGCGAGCAGATTCGCCGCGAGATGCTGATCCGCCAGCTCCAGCAGCGCCGCGTCGCCAGCCGGGTCAACGTCACCGACCAGGAGGTCGAGCGCTACCTGGCGCAGCAAAGCGGCGCCCGCAACGCGCGTTATCAACTCGGCCAGATCCTGGTCGCGTTGCCGCAGTCGCCCTCGCCGGACCAGGTGCGCAGCGCCCAGCAGCGCATCCAGGCCATCCAGCGCCAGCTCCAGAACGGTGCCGACTTCGCCAGCGTGGCGGCGGCCGAATCCGATGGGGCCAACGCCCTCGAGGGCGGCAACCTGGGCTGGCGCAGTGCTGCCGAGCTGCCCCCGACCTTCGTCGATGCGGTGAGCCAGCTCAGCGTCGGCGATGTCAGCGAGCCGTTGCGCAGCCCCAGAGGCATCCATCTGATCAAGCTGCTCGATCGTCAGGGCGGCGACCAGTCGCAGCAGGCGGTGGTCGAGGAGCAGAAGATCCGCCACATCCTGATCGAGACCAACCCCAACCGTGATGCCGAGCAGGCTCGCGCGCTGGCCGAGCGCACCCGTCAGCGTATCGTCGCCGGCGAGGACTTCGCCAGCGTCGCCCAGCAGGTCAGCGACGACCGCGGCAGCGCGCTCAACGGCGGCGACCTGGGCTGGGTGCGCCCCGGTCAGATGGTGCCAGCCTTCGAGGACGCCGCCGATCAGCTGGCGGAGGGCGAGATCAGCCAGCCGGTGCAGACCCGTTACGGTTATCATCTGATCCAGGTCGAGGATCGCCGCCAGCGCGATGTGAGCGGCGAGGCGCAGCGCAGCCGGATTCGCGACACGCTGTTCCAGCGCAAGGTCAACGAGGAACTGGAAGCCTGGACGCAGCAACTTCGCGCCGAAGCCTACGTCGACGAGCGGTTGAGCCCCTCCGGCGATGAATGAGCCGCTGCTCGCGCTGACCACCGGCGAGCCGGCCGGCATCGGCCCCGATCTGGCGCTGATGCGGGCGGTCGAAGACCCGTTCCCCGCCGGCCGGGCGCCGGTCAGGGTCGTCGCGATCGGCGATCCCGAGCTGCTTGCCGCGCGGGCGCGTCAGCTCGGCCTGGCGGTGGCGATCGAACCGCTCGAGGCGCAGGCCAGCGTCCCGGCGCCGCGCCGCGGCGTATTGCCGGTATGGCCGGTCGCGTTGCGCGCGCCGGTCACGCCCGGGGTGCTGGATCCCGCCAATGGCGACTACGTGCTTGAACTGCTCGACCGGGCGCTTGCCGCCTGTCGCAGCGGGCGGGCCCAGGCGATGGTCACCGCGCCGCTGCACAAGGGGGTGATCATCGAGGCCGGCCACGGCGGTTTCACCGGCCATACCGAATACCTGCGCGATGCCTGCGGCATCGACGCGGTGGTGATGATGCTGGCCACGCAACTGCCCGCGGCGATGGGGGGCCGGGCGTTGCGGATCGCGCTGGCGACGACCCACCTGCCGCTGCGCGCGGTGGCTGACGCCATTAGCGAATCTGGCCTGCGCCGGGTGCTGGTCATCCTCGATACCGACCTGCGCCGCCGCTTTGGCATCGCCAGGCCGCGTATCGCGGTGTGCGGCCTCAATCCGCACGCCGGCGAGGGCGGGCACCTGGGCCGCGAGGAGCTCGACATCATCATTCCCACCCTCGAACGGCTGCGTGGCGAGGGGCTCGACGTCGCGGGGCCGTGGCCCGCCGACACGCTGTTCACCCCGCATCGGCTTGCCGGCCTCGACGCGGTGCTGGCGATGTATCATGACCAGGGTTTGCCGGTGCTCAAGTTCGCCGGCTTCGGTCAGGCCGCCAACATCACCCTGGGGCTGCCGATCGTGCGCACCTCGGTGGATCACGGCACGGCGCTGGACCTGGCCGGTAGCGGGCGCATCGATACCGGCAGCCTGCGCGTGGCGCTGACGGTCGCCGCCGAGATGGCGCTGGCCGCGCCGGGCACCCGATAAGCACTGCAACCCAAGGAAATTCCTGTCGCATGTCTTCAGCTACCCGCGATCAGCGTCCCGAGCCGCCGCAACACCGGGCACGCAAGCGCTTCGGCCAGAACTTCCTGCGCGACCCGGGGGTGATCATGCGCATCGTGCGCAGCATCGCGCCGCGCCCCGGCGAGCGGCTGGTCGAGATCGGCCCGGGCCAGGGCGCGCTGACCGAACCGTTGATCGAGGCCGCCGACGGCGTGCTGGAGGTGGTCGAGCTCGATCGCGACTTGATTCCCGGGCTGCGTGTGCAATTTTTCAATTATCCGGACTTGGTGATTCACGAAGGCGATGCACTGGCTCTCGATTTCGCCGCGCTGAAGGGCGACGGCGCGGCGCTGCGGGTGGTCGGCAACCTGCCGTACAATATCTCCACGCCGCTGATCTTCCATCTGCTCGGTGCCCGCGAAGCGATCGCCGACATGCATTTCATGCTGCAGAAGGAGGTCGTCGAGCGCCTCGCCGCCGAGCCGGGCGGCGCCGACTGGGGGCGGCTGTCGGTGATGGCCCAGTATTACTGCCGTATCGATGCGCTGTTCACGGTGCCGCCCGAGGCGTTCGTGCCGCGGCCCAAGGTCGACTCGGCGATCGTCCGGCTGGTGCCGCATGCCGAACTGCCGTCGCCGGCCATCGACGAGGCGCTGTTCGCCGATGTCGTGCGCCAGGCTTTCGCCCAGCGCCGCAAGACGCTGCGCAACAATCTCAAGACGCGGCTGTCCGGCGAGGCGCTCGCGGCGCTGGGCATCGATCCGGTGCGGCGTCCGCAGACCCTGAGCGTGGCCGAACTGGTTGCCATCGCCAATCACCTGGCCGGAGAATCGCCTTGATCGACGAACTGAGCGAGGCCATCCGCGTCGATGTCGAACCCAACTATCGGGTCGAGGAATCGTCGCCGGCCGAACAGCGTTACGTATTCAGCTATACCATCACCGTGCACAACCACTCGCCGCAGGCGGTACAGCTGCTGGCTCGCTACTGGAAGATCACCCAGGGCAGCGGCAAGGTCCAGGAGGTGCGCGGCAAGGGCGTGGTCGGCAAGCAGCCGCTGATCGGCCCCGGCCAGACCTTCCGCTATACCAGCCGTGCGGTGCTGGATGGCCCGGTCGGCGTGATGGAGGGCACCTATACCTGCGTCGAGAGCGCGGCGCAGCGTCCGTTCGAGGTCGCTATCGCGCCGTTCCGCCTGGCCGGGCCCAACCAGGTGCACTGACGCCGCCGCATCGAGTCATTCATTGTTACCCGCGCCAAGCAGGAGGCCCATGACTACCTACGCCCTCGGAGATCTGCAGGGTTGCCACGCCGAATTCGTGGCGCTGTTAGAGCGTCTGGCGTTCGATCCGCGCCGCGACCGGCTGTGGCTCGCCGGCGACCTGGTCAATCGCGGCCCGGGCTCGCTGGCCTGCCTGCGCGAGGTCAAGGCGCTGGGCGATGCCGCGCGTGTGGTGCTGGGCAATCACGACCTGCACTTGCTCGGCGTGGCGCGCGGCGGCGGCTCCCTGAAGCGCTCCGATACGCTCGCGGCGATCCTCGACGCCCCCGACCGCGAGGCGCTGCTCGACTGGCTGCAGCATCAGCCGCTGCTGGTCGACGACGGCAGCGCCAGTCCGGCGCGAACGCTGATGGTGCACGCCGGGCTGTTGCCGCAGTGGTCGCTGGATGGGGCCCGGGCGTTGGCCGGCGAGGTCGAGAGCTGCCTGGCCGGCGAGCAGGCCGGGGCGTTTTTCGAGCGGATGTACGGCAATTCGCCGGCGCGCTGGGACGATACGCTCGAGGGCATCGAGCGGCTGCGAGCGATCGTCAACGTGTTCACCCGGATGCGTTTCATCGCCGCCGACGGCACCCTCGACTTCGCCGCCAAGGAGGGCCTTGATAGCGCCCCCCAAGGCTTCGAGCCGTGGTTTCGTTACCCGCGCGAGGACGATCCGCGAGTGCTGTTCGGCCACTGGGCGGCGCTCGAAGGCCACACCCCCGGCGCGGCGTTGCGTGCCGAAGCGCTGGACACCGGCTGCGTATGGGGCAATAGCCTGACCGCGCTGGATCTCGACAGCGGCCGGCGGATCAGCGAGCCCTGCCGTCCGCGCGAATGAATTGAATTGACAATAACGCCATCGCCGGCGCGCCATTCATTACCCGCTGCCCAGGGAGGGCGCATGAGCCAGAGCACTTTCGAACATCTCGATCACGTCACCCTCGAAGGATGGCTGGATAACGGTCAACCGCTGACGCTGGTGGATATCCGCGACCCGCTGAGCTTCTCCCGCGGGCACATTCCCGGTAGTTGCCATGTCGACAACGCCACGGTCGGCGATCTGGTCGATCAGGCCCCCGGCGATCAGCCCATGGTGGTGGTCTGTTATCACGGTCATTCCAGCCAGCAGGCTGCCGAGTGGCTCATCGGCCAGGGGTTCACGCGAGTCTACAGCCTGGACGGCGGCTTCGTCGGCTGGGAAGCCAACCACCCGCACCGCGTCGAGCGATGAACGCCGATCGTCATACCGCCGGGTTGAACGTGTATCGGGTGGGCGGCGCGGTGCGCGATGCGCGGCTGGGCTGGCCGGTGGTCGATCAGGACTGGGTGGTGGTCGGGACCACCCCCGAGGCCATGCTCGAGCGCGGCTTCAAGCCGGTGGGGCGCGATTTCCCGGTGTTCCTGCATCCCGAGAGCCATGAGGAGTACGCCCTGGCGCGCACCGAGCGCAAGGCCGGGCATGGTTATACCGGGTTCGTCGTCCATGCCAGCCCCGCGGTGACCCTCGAGGAGGATCTCGAGCGGCGCGATCTGACCATCAACGCCATGGCCGAGGCCCCCGATGGCACGCTGGTCGACCCCTTCCACGGCCAGCGCGACCTCGAGGCGCGGCGGCTGCGCCACGTCTCGCCGGCCTTCGTCGAGGACCCCCTGCGGGTACTGCGCACCGCGCGGTTCCTGGCACGCTACCGCGGCCTGGGCTTCGCCGTCGCCGACGAGACGCAGGCGCTCATGCGCCGGCTGGCCGAGAGCGGCGAACTCGACCACCTGATCGCCGAGCGCATCTGGGTCGAAACCGAGAAAGCGCTCGGCGAACCGCAGCCGCAGGCCTATTTCGGCTGTCTCGACGACTGCGCGGCGCTGCCGGTGCTGATGCCCGAACTGACCGCCGATGAAGCGGCCCTCAACGACGCCCTGGCACGCCTGAGCGCGGTGCCCGATGCGGCGTGCTGGACAGCGGCGCCGTGGACATTGACCCAGTGGCGCTGGGCGCGGCTGATCGAACACCTCGGCGAGACCGCCCGCGAAGCGCTTAACGTGCGGCTCAAAGTGCCCAACGCCTACCGCGAGCTGGCCCGCCAGGTGGCGCTGAGCCGCGCGCTCTGGCTTGACGAGGCATGGCTGGCCGACGCGCCGCTCGCCGCGGCGCGCACGCTTGCCTGGCTCAACGCCATCGACGGCTGGCGGCGCAGCGAGCGGGTGCCGGCTTTGCTGGCGCTGATCGAGTATGAATGCCCGGCATTGGCCGCACGCCTGGCGCGCGGCTGGCGCGCGGGGGCGCGGATCGAACCGCGAGGCTTGCTCGACGAGGGCTTGCGCGGTGGCGAGCTGGGCGCCGAGCTGGCCCGGCGCCGCCAGGCGGCGATCGCCGAGGCGCTGGGCTGAGCGCGGTTGCTGCCCTCAATCGGCCTGCGAGATCACCGTTCCCCGCCAGGCGAAGTCCACCGGCCACAGGCGTTGCGTGCCCGGTACGAAGGCTGCCCACAGATCGGCATAGCGTTTCTTGTCGCGCGGATGGCGGTCGTCGGGCAAGAGCTCGGCGAGCGGCTGAAGAACGAAGGCACTGGTGGTGATCTCGTCGCGTGGCAGGTCGACGCCGTCGATGCAGCCGGTCAGCTCGCCGACCGTGAGCAGGTCGATGTCGAGCCGCCGCGGGCTGAACTTGGGGCTGTCGGCGCGACGCCCGTGGGCGTACTCGAGACGCTTGCACCAGGCCTGCAGCTCGCCTACCGAGGCGTGGCTGTCGAAGGCGGCGACCAGGTTGTAGAAGTTGCGACCGTCCTTGAAGCCCACCGGCTCGCTTTCGAAGACCCGCGAAATGCGCAATGCCGCGAAGTCGGCAGCGAGCGCGTCGAGACAACGCCGCACGTGATGCTCGCGCTCGATGTTGCTGCCGATGCTGACCACCACCTGGGTCATGTGAGCTGCCCGCGCTCGATGCGCACGCCGACCGTGCTGGCCTCGGCGACCGCGCCCGGCTTGCGCACGCTCAAGCGCAGCCAGGCGATGGCGAACTCCTCGCGCAGCAACGCGGCGAGACGCTCGGCGAAGGTCTCCACCAGCTGGAAAGCGCTGTGGGCGGCGAAGTCGCCGATGCACGCGCTGATCGCGGCGTAATCCAGCGTATGTGCCAGGTCATCGTCGGCCGCGGCGGGGCGGATGTCGGTGGCCAGCTCCAAATCGAGCACCAGCCGCTGGCGAATGCTGCGCTCCCAGGCGTAGACGCCGATCACCGTCTCCACGGCCAGGCCTTCGATCAACACGCGATCCACGGTCAAAAAGTCCTTCGCTGGTAGTCGGGCTTCGATTGTACGCCAGCAAAGTGGCAGAATCCCGGGATTGCCGCGAGCGATTTTACGGAAGCCGCCATGCCCCTCATCGATGTCGTCGAACTCGTCATGCTGGTCGTGCTCGGCTACCTGTGCGGCGGTCTGCTGGGGGCGGTCTGGGTATGCCGCCTGGCGGGGGTGGCCGATCCGCGCTGGCGGGGTTCGCGCAACCCCGGTTTCTCCAACGTGCTGCGCCTCTACGGCCCGCGCCTGGCGTTGGTGACCTTGAGCGTCGACGCCACCAAGGGCATGCCGGTGCTTTGGCTGGCCCGCGCCGGCGAGCTGCCGCCCTGGGCCCAGGGCATGGTCGGGCTCGGCGTGCTGCTGGGTCACAGTTATCCGCTCTGGTATCGCCTGCAGGGCGGCCGGGCGGTGGCCAGCGCCTTTGGCGTGCTGCTGGTGCTGACGCCCTACGTGGCGCTGGCGTGCGCACTGTGCTGGGTGCTGCTCGCCTGGCGGGTGCGCACCGCCGCCGTGGCCTCGCTGGGTGCGGCGCTATTGGCGCCGTTGGCGAGCGTGTGGCTGGCTCGCGAGTACGTGGAGGTGGTGATCGTCTTCGCCCTGTTGGTGCTGGTGCGCCACGTCTGGCATATCCGGCGCCTCGGCCGTAGCTCCGATCCGGGTGGCGGCATGCACTGAGCCCTCGTGGGAGGGACTTCAGTCCCGATGGCCTGGCTGAGTCCACCCCTCGCGAACAAGTTCACTCCCACAAATACCTGCCTGTAGCTGGCCTTGTCGAAGCCTGCCTTGGGGGAGCTGGCTCTCGTGGGAGGGAATTTATTCCCGATGGCGGTGGCGCGGCAGCCCGGGTGTCTCACCCCTCGCGAACAAGTTCGCTCCCACGCTTTTGATCGATTGCTTCGTCCGCCGTTACTGCGCAAGAGTGACGGCAGGTGGCGCTGGGCGGTGGAACATAAAGAGCGCGATCATCGCGCCGGGCTTTTCACGCCGTGATGGTGGGTGGCGTCAAGTCGGCCAACGGCCAGCGCGGTACGGCGCGCATGGCGGTGCCGTCGCGTTCGCCGGCGAGCAGGCGCTGGGCACCGACATACGCGATCATCGCGCCGTTGTCGGTGCAGAAGCGTCCGCGGGGGTAATAGGTGCGCGCACGCCGCTTGCCGACCTCGATGGCCAGGCGCTCGCGCAGCCGCCGGTTGGCGCTCACCCCGCCGGCCACCACCAGCCGCTTCAGGCCGGTCTGGTCGAGCGCGCGCCGGCACTTGATCACCAGTGTGTCGACCACCGCTTCCTCGAAGGCGCGGGCGATGTCGGCGCGTCCCCGGTCGTCGAGTTCGCCGGCATCGCGCAATGCATTGACGCTGGTCAGGGTGTGGGTCTTGAGCCCCGAGAAGCTGAAGTCGAGCCCCGGTCGGTCGGTCATCGGCCGCGGAAAGCGGAAGCGCGCCGGGTCGCCCGCCTCGGCGAGCTTGGCGACCTGCGGGCCGCCGGGATAGGGCAGGCCGAGCATCTTGGCGGCCTTGTCGAAGGCTTCGCCGGCAGCATCGTCGACCGACTCGCCGAGCAAGCGATACTCGCCCAGGCCGCGCACTTCGACCAGCTGGGTATGGCCGCCGGAAACCAGCAGCGCGACGAACGGGAAGGCGGGGGCTTCGTCCTCGAGCATCGGCGCGAGCAGGTGGCCTTCCATGTGGTGCACGCCGAGCACCGGTATGCCCAGCGCTAGGGCCAGGCCGTGGGCGGTGCTGGCGCCGACCATCAGTGCGCCGACCAGCCCCGGGCCGGCGGTGTAGGCGATGCCATCGAGGTCGCCGCGCCCCAGGCCGGCGTCGTCGAGTACCTGCTGGATCAACGGCAGCAGCTTGCGAGTGTGATCCCGCGAGGCCAGTTCGGGGACCACGCCGCCGAAATCGGCATGCATGGCGACCTGGCTGTAGAGGGCATCGGCCAGCAGGCCGCGTTCGGTGTCGTAAAGGGCGACGCCGGTCTCGTCGCAGGAGGTCTCGATCCCCAGTATGCGCATGGTGTGGCTCGTCGCTGGCGGCAGGAAAGCGGCCATTCTACCGGCTTTGCCGCGTCGGCGGCAGGGGCGCTGGCGCGCGATGCGCAATGTTTGCAAAGCTCGTGGGCAGCGACTAGAATACCCGACTCTGCAAGACTGGGTCGTGCGCCCAATACCCGAACTGAACGTCTTTCCCGATCGCCGGATGGTTCGTTTCCCTGTGAACGGCGGGATGCGACGATCGGATCGAGCGCACGTTCAAAATCGAACTCATGATTTCAAGGTAGGTGAGTGCTTAATGCCTTCTGTCAAAGTACGTGATAACGAGCCGTTCGACGTCGCCCTGCGTCGCTTCAAGCGGTCCTGCGAAAAAGCCGGCGTGCTCTCCGAAGTGCGTCGTCGCGAGAGCTACGAAAAGCCGACCGCAGTACGCAAGCGCAAGGCAGCGGCGGCCGTGAAGCGTCACGCCAAGAAGTTGCAGCGTGAGCGCAAGCGTTTCGAACGGCTGTACTGATACGTACTGGAGGCGGACATCGTCTGCCTCAGAGGGACGCCAAGCGGCCGCCATCCGGTGGCCGTTTGCTTTTTGTGTCCGGCGCCTCAGAGGGCATCGCCCTCGCTCCGGACAGCTCATCCCGTCAGCTTTCACATAGAGCCCTCGCATGGCCGGTCAGATCCCTCAGCGTTTCATCGATGACTTGCTCGCTCGTGCCGATGTGGTCGAGGTTGTCGGCGAACGGGTGACGCTCAAGAAGGCCGGCCGCAACTATGCGGGACTGTGTCCGTTTCATCAGGAGAAGTCGCCGTCGTTCACCGTCAGTCAGGACAAGCAGTTCTATCACTGCTTCGGCTGCGGAGCCCACGGCAATGCGCTGCGCTTTCTGATGGAGCACGACAACCTGCGTTTCCCCGAGGCGGTCGAGCAGCTCGCCGCGCGCCAGGGGCTGGAGGTGCCGCGCGAGGGCGCCGACGACCCGCATGCCAAGGCGCGCGAGAAGAAGCGCCAGGAAGGCGTCAACCTGCTCGAGCTGTCGGCGAGTTTCTTTCGCGAACGTCTGGCGATGAGCGAGGGCCGGGCGGCGCGGGACTATCTCGACGATCGCGGGTTGTCGCCCGAGGTGGTACGCGACTTCGCGATCGGCTACGCCCCCGACAACTGGGAGGCGCTCAAGCGTCATCTGAGCGAGCGCGGGGTCAGCGAAGCGGTGCAGGTGGAGTACGGGCTGCTGGTAAGCCGCGAGGACTCCGGGCGCAGCTACGATCGCTTTCGCGACCGGGTGATGTTCCCGATCCGCGACTGGAAGGGCCGCACCCTCGGCTTCGGCGGCCGGGTGCTGGGCGACGCCAAGCCCAAGTATCTCAATTCGCCCGAGACCCCGGTGTTTCACAAGGGGCGCGAACTCTACGGCTTGTTCGAGGCGCGCCAGGCCAATCGCCAGCTCGAGCGGCTGGTGATCGTCGAGGGCTACATGGACGTCGTGGCGCTGGCCCAGTTCGGCATTCGCAACGCCGTGGCGACGCTCGGTACCTCGACCAGCGAAGAGCACCTGCAGCGGCTGTTCCGGCTGGTCGGCGAGGTGGTGTTCTGCTTCGACGGCGACAACGCCGGCCGGCAGGCGGCGCGCCGGGCGCTGGACAACGTGCTGCCGCAGATGATCGACGGCCGCCAGGCGCGCTTTTTGTTTCTGCCCGAGGGCGAGGATCCGGACAGCCTGGTGCGGCGCGAGGGCCCCGAGGCGTTCAACGACCGCATCACCTGTGCCAGCCCGCTGTCGGAATTTCTCTTCGAGCAGGCGGCGCAGGGGCGCGACCTGCAAAAGATCGAGGACCGGGAACGCTTCGCCAGCGGCGTGCTCAAAGCCTTGAGACGTCTGCCCGAGGGCGTGCTCAAGTCATTGTTGCTGGGCGAGCTGGCGACGCGCACCGGGATCGATTCGTCGCGCTTCGCGGCGCTGCTCGAGTCCGGCGGCAAAAGCGAGGCGCAGGCGCCCGAGGGGGCGGAGCCGTCCGCCAGGGGCGCGCCGGGCGAGGCCGAGCGGGGCATCACGGCATCGGCTTCGACGCGCAATGGCTCGCTCGGATTGATGGCGCGCACGCTTCAGTTGCTGGTGCACGAACCGACGCTGGTCGAGCGGTTGCCTGCAGAACTCGACTGGTGTGCCGATAATGACAGTGACGGCTCGCTGTGTCGCGAGGTCATCCGGCTGTTGCGGGCCGGGCGCTATCGCAGCCCGCAGGTACTGCTGGCGCACTTTCACGGTACCGCCGAGGGTCAGCGGCTCCAGGCGCTGGCGCGCCGCGAATTGTTGATACCGCGTGCGGCCAGGGCCGCCGAGCTCGATGGGCTGATAGAGCACTTTCGCCGCCAAAGTTCGGCCGCGGCGCCGGAGACGGAGATCAACGAGCTGCTCGCCAGGCAGCGCAGCGGCAAACGGCTATCGAGCGAGGAGCGTCAACGGCTTATGGCGCTGTTTCAGATCGCCAAGCGCTAAGGGCTTCTCCAGATCGCCAGGCGCTAAGGGCTTCTCCAGATCGCCAGGCGTTGATCGCTCGGAGTCCGGTTTCATTCGGGCGCTAGCGGGGCGGGATTGAAATAACGCGAGGCGCCCTTATCTACAGGGCTAAGTAGAGAGCGTAACCCGATAAACTAACACACCTGAATTGCGGCGCAAATAGATCGAACTGGCGGATGAGTGATTTGATCCGCTATACTTGCGGGCTAACTTGGATTTTCACCGCCTATCGTTCAGGTGCTTCATTCTTCTTCGTCGATATAGGGTATCTATGGCTGGAAATGCGCAGCAGTCACGTCTGAAGGAGTTGATCGCGCGCGGCAAGGAACAGGGCTTCCTGACCTATGCCGAGGTCAACGACCACCTTCCCGAGGATATCGCCGACCCGGATCAAGTGGAAGACATCATCGGCATGATCAACGACATGGGCATCAATGTCGTTGAGGAGGCGCCCGATGAAGACGCGCTGATGATGTCCGATCATTCGACCGACGAATCGGCCGCCGAAGAAGCGGTCGCCGCGCTGGCGGCGGTGGAGAGCGATGTCGGTCGGACCACGGACCCGGTGCGCATGTACATGCGCGAGATGGGTACCGTCGGGCTGTTGACTCGCGAAGGCGAGATCGAGATCGCCAAGCGCATCGAGGAAGGCACCCGCGAGGTGATGTCCGCGCTGGCCTACCTGCCCGGTGCGGTGGAGTCGATCCTCGAAGCCTACGATGCGACCCAGGACGAAGAGCAGCCCGGACGTCTGTCCGACCTGTTCTCCGGTTTCATCGATCCCGACGAGGGGATTCCCGGGGTCGCCGAGGCGGAAGTGCCCGAGGAAGTGCCCGGCGGCGGCGATGGCGAGAGTGATGGCGACGACGAGGATGGCGACGCCGAGGAAGAAGAGAGCAGCGGTGGTCCCGATCCCGAAGAGGCGCGCGCGCGCTTCGAGCAGATCCGCGAGCAGAACGCGGCCGCCAAGGCGGCGCTGGCCAAGTATGGCCCGGGTGCCGCCGAAACGCTTGCCGAGCAGTCGCGCCTTGCCGAGCTGTTCTCGCCGATCAAGCTGGTACCCAAGCATTTCGAGCGTCTGGTCAACCAGGTACGGATCAGCGTCGAGCAGGTCCGCGATCAGGAGAAGATGATTCTTCAGGTTTGCGTCAAGAAAGCCAAGGTGCCGCGCAAGACCTTCATCAAGAACTTTCCGGGCAACGAGTCCAACAGCCAGTGGCTGGATGAATTCCTGGCCAGCAATCCCAGGTATGCCGACAAGCTGCAGGCGTTTCGTGGCGACATCCAGCGCGCCCAGCGCAAGATCGGTTTCGAGGAAGAGCTGATCCAGTTGCCGGTGGGTGAGATCAAGGAGGTCAATCGTCGGCTGTCGATCGGCGAGGCCAAGGCGCGTCGCGCCAAGAAGGAAATGGTCGAGGCCAACCTGCGTCTGGTTATCTCGATCGCCAAGAAGTATACCAATCGCGGCCTGCAGTTCCTCGACCTGATCCAGGAAGGTAACATCGGCCTGATGAAGGCGGTCGACAAGTTCGAATATCGGCGCGGCTACAAGTTCTCGACCTACGCCACCTGGTGGATCCGTCAGGCGATCACCCGTTCGATCGCCGACCAGGCGCGGACCATCCGCATTCCGGTGCACATGATCGAGACCATCAACAAGCTCAATCGCGTGTCGCGGCAGATGCTGCAGGAAATGGGGCGCGAGCCGACCCCCGAGGAGCTCGGCGAGCGTCTCGAGATGCCCGAGGACAAGGTCCGCAAGGTGCTCAAGATCGCCAAGGAGCCGATCTCCATGGAGACGCCGATCGGCGACGACGACGACTCGCATCTCGGCGACTTCATCGAGGACGGCACCATGTTGCTGCCGATCGACATGGCCACCGGCGAGGGCCTGATCGAAGCCACGCGCAACGTGCTGGGCGGCCTGACGGCGCGCGAAGCCAAGGTGTTGCGCATGCGCTTCGGCATCGACATGAACACCGACCACACCCTCGAGGAGGTCGGCAAGCAGTTCGACGTCACCCGCGAGCGGATTCGCCAGATCGAGGCCAAGGCGCTGCGCAAGTTGCGCCACCCCAGCCGCTCGGAGCCGCTGCGCTCGTTTCTCGACGAGTAGCTCGGTTGCTCACAACGCAAAAAAGCCCGCGAGCTTGGCTCGCGGGCTTTTTTGTGGCGCATCCATGGGCGGCTGCGTATTGGCTGGCTCAGACTGACTGACGACCTGCTTCCTCGACCAGCCAGTCGTGGACCGCGCGTATGCGACGATCGTCCAGCGCGCCAGGAGCGTGCACGATGCCATAGCGCTTGTCGGTGGCCACGCGTTGCGCGAACGGGGCCACCAGTTGCCCGGTCTTGAGCTCGTTGGTGATCAGCGTGCGGCGGGCGATGGCGACTCCCATGCCGTCGATGGCGGCTTCCATGGTCAGCTGGTTGCGATTGAAGGTGTAGCCGCGGCGCACGTTGACGTGACCGGCCTCGATCGCCTTGAGGTAATGCTCCCATTCGGCATAGTCGTGGCTGCCGCGCCAGGCCGTGATGTCGTGCAGCAGCGGATAGTAGGCCAGGTCGTCGGGTCGCGAGAGCGGCGGACGGCCGCGCATCAGCGCGGGCGCGCAGACCGGAAAGATCATCTCGTCCATCAGCGGGGTGATCGCAAGCCCGGGGTAGTGGCCGTCGTTGAGATCGATCGCCAGGTCGAAATCGCCGTCGCGCAGCGACAGGCTGCTGTCCTCGGCGGCAATGTGCAGTTCGATGTCGGGAAAGCGTGCCTGCAGCCTCGGCAGGCGCGGCATCAGCCATTTGGCCAGAAAGGAGGGCACCGCGCGCAGTCGCAGGATGCCGCTCATCAGCCCCGAGCGCAGCCGATGAACCTCGAGACCCACCGCCTGGTAGGCGTCGTCGACCACGCCGGCCAGGCGCCGGCCTTCGTCGGTGAGTTCCAGGCGGCGTGGCAGGCGGCGAAACAGCTTGAAGCCCAGCCGTTCCTCGAGCTGCTTGATCTGCTGGCTGACCGCGCCGGTGGTGACATGCAACTCCTCGGCGGCACGGGTGAACGACAGATGCCGCGCGCTGACCGCGAAGACCTTCAGCCAGGCGTGGGTCTGGGCATTGAGTGTTCGGCTCATGGTTTAGCTATTCTAAAAGATAGGCAAATTATTCTCGCTTGTACCTCATATACTCCCAGTTCAGGCTAGCGTCAAACCCGCCGGGCCAATCTTGGCTTTAGCGATATTGATCTTAAGCCTGTCATAGACAGGGGGAGGCAACGTGGCCATCAGCGTGTTCGACCTGTTCAAGATCGGCATCGGCCCCTCGAGTTCGCATACCGTCGGGCCGATGCGCGCCGCCAATGATTTTGTCGAGAGCCTGCGCGGCGCGGACCTGCTGGAGCGTGTTGCGCGCATCGAGGTGCAACTGTATGGATCGCTGTCGGCCACCGGCATCGGTCATGGCACCGACCGTGCGGTGATCATGGGGTTGATGGGCGAACGTCCCGAGCATATCGATCCAGCGATCATCTCGCCCTGTATCGAGGAGCTGCTCGAGGCGCAGGCCCTGCTGCTCGACGGTCGCCTGGCGACACCCTTCGTCTGGGCGCGCGACATGCAACTCTACGAGCACAGCTTGCCGCACCATCCCAATGCCATGCGGCTGATCGCCCACGGCCATGCCGGTGAGCTGTATCGAAACACCTACTACTCGGTGGGCGGCGGCTTCGTCATCGACGAGCGTCAGGCCCAGGCCGGCGAATTGGATAGCGACACGACCCGCTTGCCCTACGACTTCGATTCGGCCGCCGAACTGTTGGCGTTGTGCCGCCTTCACGGGTTGCGCATCAGCGAGCTGATGCTCGCCAACGAGCAGGCGTGGCGCGACGAGCAGACGATTCGCGACGGGCTGTGGCGAATCTGGGAAGCGATGCGCGCCTGCGTCGATCAGGGCTTTGACAAGGAGGGGATGCTGCCCGGCGGGCTCAACGTCAGACGCCGCGCCAAGCGACTGCATCAGCGGCTGATCGCCGTCGAGGACAGTCCCAGTCTGATCGCCTCGACGTTCTCGGCGATGGACTGGGTCAATGTCTTCGCCCTGGCGGTCAACGAGGAAAACGCCGCCGGCGGGCGCATGGTCACCGCGCCCACCAACGGCGCGGCGGGCATCATTCCCGCGGTGTTGCACTACTACATGAAGTTCCAGCCCGACGCCTGCGAGCGTGACGTGGTCGATTTCCTGCTTACCGCGGGGGCGGTGGGCATCCTGTGCAAGAAGAACGCCTCGATCTCGGGCGCCGAGGTCGGCTGTCAGGGCGAGGTCGGCTCGGCCTGCGCGATGGCCGCGGCGGGTCTCGCCGAACTCATGGGCGGCTCGCCCGAGCAGGTCGAGAACGCCGCGGAGATCGGCCTCGAGCACAACCTGGGCTTGACCTGCGACCCGATCGGCGGGCTGGTTCAGGTGCCCTGTATCGAGCGCAACGCGATCGCCTCGGTCAAGGCGATCAATGCCGCGCAGATGGCGCTGCGCGGTGACGGCGAGCACTTCGTTTCGCTCGACAAGGCGATCCGCACCATGCGCGATACCGGCGCCGACATGCAGGACAAGTACAAGGAAACTTCGCGGGGCGGATTGGCGGTCAATGCCATCGAATGCTGATGGTCCCGCGTAGCGACTGCGAAGCCGCCTCAGTCAGGCTGTGCTGAAACGCACCGGCACGGATCGCCCATGAATTCGCCCCGCTCAGGCGGGGCGATCTCGTTGAGCCATCCGTCAAGCGCGGCGGGCTAGTCCCGCAGGCGCTGCAGCACCAGGCAGGCGTTGGTGCCGCCGAAGCCGAAGCTGTTGGACAGCACCCGCTCGAGCGTCACGTCGTCGCGACGTTGAGTGACGATATCGAAGCCTTCGGCCTGATCGTCGAGGGTCTCGACATTGGCTGAGGCGGCCACGAAACCGTGCTCCATCATCAAAAGCGAATAGATCGTTTCCTGAACGCCGGTCGCGCCCAGCGAGTGGCCGGTCAGCGACTTGGTCGAGCTCATCGCCGGGGTGCGATCGCCGAATACCTCGCGGACCGCCTTGAGTTCGGCGACGTCGCCGACCGGCGTCGATGTGCCGTGGGTATTGATGTAGTCGATGCTGCCGTCGACCGTGGCCATGGCCTGGCGCATGCAGCGCGCCGCGCCTTCGCCGGAGGGCGCGACCATGTCGTAGCCGTCGGAGGTCGCGCCGTAGCCGACCACTTCGGCGTAGATCCTGGCGCCGCGCGCCCTGGCGTGCTCGAGCTCCTCGAGCACCACGATGCCGCCACCGCCGGCGATGACGAAGCCATCACGGCCCTTGTCGTAGGGCCGCGAGGCCTGCTCGGGGCGGTCATTGTAGCCGGTGGTCAGCGCGCCCATGGCGTCGAACAGGCACGATAGCGTCCAGTGCTCCTCTTCGCCGCCGCCGGCGAACACCACGTCCTGCTTGCCGAGCTGGATCTGCTCGACGGCATTGCCGATGCAGTGGGCGGAGGTCGCGCAGGCCGAGGAGATCGAATAATTGACCCCCTTGATCTGGAACGGCGTGGCCAGGCACGCCGACACGGTGCTGCCCATGGTGCGCGTGACCCGATAAGGGCCGACGCGGCGCAGGCCCTTTTCGCGCAACACGTCGGCGGCCTCGACCTGATTGGCGCTCGAGGCGCCGCCGGAGCCGGCGATCAGCCCGGTACGCTCGTTGGACACCTGCTCGGGGGTCAGCCCAGCGTCCTCGATGGCCTGGGCCATCGATACATAGGCGTAGGCGGCCGCGTCGCCCATGAAACGGCGCAGCTTGCGGTCGACCAGCGCATCCAGGTCGATGTCGACCACGCCGGCGACATGGCTGCGGAATCCGCGTTCGGCGTAGTCGTCCTTGAAGCGAATGCCGGAGCGGCCGCTTCTAAGGGCATCCAAAACCTGATGTTGGTCATTGCCGAGGCAGGAAACGATGCCCAGGCCGGTGACTACCACTCGTTTCATGGAAGCCTCCTGATCAGAAATTCGCGGTGGAGGTGAACAAGCCGACACGCAGGTCATTGGCCTGGTAGATGTCGCGACCGTCGACCGAGACGGTGCCGTCGGCGATGCCCAGGATCAACCGCCGGGTAATGATCCGCTTGAGGTTGATCCGGTAGGTGACCTTGTCGGCATCCGGCATGATCTGTCCCGAGAACTTGACCTCGCCGCAGCCCAGCGCGCGTCCGCGGCCCGGATGGCCCAGCCAGCCGAGGTAGAAGCCGACCAGCTGCCACATGGCATCCAGGCCAAGGCAGCCAGGCATCACCGGGTCGCCCCGAAAGTGGCAGTCGAAGAACCACAGGTCGGGGTGAATATCCAGTTCGGCGATCAACTCGCCCTTGTCGTACTCACCGCCGGCCTCGTGAATCTGCGTGATGCGATCGAGCATCAGCATGTTGGGAGCCGGTAGCTGGGCGTTGCCCGGGCCGAACAGTTCGCCGCGGCTGCACGCCAGCAGTTCTTCGTAGCTGAAAGAGTGTTGCTTGGTCACTGAGTCATTCCGAGAATCCGAGTTGTTGTGCCACGCACTCGGCGCAGACGGGGCTAGTTTACTGGCACCGCGAGGTGAATGCACGCCGGCCCCAAGGCTAGCGGGGGTGATGGCGTCGCGCAATGCCGACATTAGTGGCCTAGCAGCCTGTCGGACTTAACGCTGATCTGCTGCGAAACCCGGGCTTTCAGCCAATTTCATTCGCTCTGATTCGTTAAATAGCGCGCTATTCGCCTCATCAGATCGATCAACTTGTCTCGAAATCCGCTTTTCTCGCGACGATCGGTCAAATCCGACAGACTGCTAGCAGCTTGCGCCAGACTTGACGCGCGGGGCATGATGCCAGTATTTGTCGCGCGAATCCCACCTTCAAGACGAGCAGCCATGTGGCCCACCTTCACCCTTAATCGCCCGCTGACCTGGATGGGCCTGGCCGCCTTGGCGGCGATGAGCTGGCTGCCGCTGGTGTCGCTGCGCATGGCCGCGCTGGCCATGGTGATGGTGGCCCTGTTCGATGGCTGGCGCCAGGTCAAGCGCGAGCATCGTCGCCGTCAGCTCAGCGAAGAGGCGCTCAAGCTGTCCGGCGATGGAGTGATCATTACCGACCGGCACAACCGCATCATCAGCGTGAACCCGGCCTTCACCCAGATTACCGGCTACACCCGCGAGGAAGTGCTGGGGCTGGATGCCTCGACGCTGTCGTCCGGGCGCCACGACAAGGCCTTCTATGAACGCTACTGGCAGACCCTGGATGCCATCGGGCGCTGGGAAGGCGAAATCTGGAATCAGCGCAAGCATGGCGATCAGTACCCCGAATGGCTGCGGGTCCAGGCGTGCACCGGCGACAAGGGCCGGATCAGCCACTACGTCGGCCTGTTCACCGACATATCCCGGCACAAGGCGCGCGAACAGGACCTGCGGCGGATCGGCTTCGAGGACCCGTTGACCGGGTTGCCCAATCGCCGCCGGCTGCACGACCTGCTGACCTCGCGCCTTCACCGGCTGCGTGCCGGCGAGGGGCTGGACATGGCGCTGATCGACATCGACGGCTTCAAGGCGATCAACGACGGCCTGGGCGTCGATAGCGGCGATCGCCTGCTGGCGCGCTTCGGCCAGCGGCTGGCGGCCTTCGTCGCCGGTGGCGTCGTCGGCCGGCTGGGCGGCGACGAGTTCATGGTGATTCGTACCACCACCTTCGACGATCACGAAAAGTGGGTCGCCGGGCTGCGCGAGCATCTCAGCGAGCCGTTCGAGATCGACAACAGCTCGCTGCGCCTGGGCCTGACCATCGGCAGTTGCCGGGCGCCCGACGACGGCAACGATTCAGGGGTGCTATTCCAGCGCCTGGAGTCGGCGCTGTACTCGGCCAAGCGCCACGGCCGCAATCACGATCGGCGCTTTCGGCCCTCGCTGGAAGTCGCCGGCGACCGCCAGCTGGCGATGGTCAACGATCTGCGCCGTGCCCTGGCCCAGGGCGATCAACTGGAACTCTATTACCAGACCCAGCACCGTCTGAAAGACGGCGACATGGTCGGGCTGGAAGCGCTGTTGCGCTGGCGCCATCCCGAGCTGGGCATGGTCTCGCCGGGGGACTTCATTCCACTGGCCGAACGTCACGGTCTGATGACCGCGCTCGGCAACTGGGTCATCGAGCGGGCCGTCGCCCAACTGGCCAGTTGGTACGCCGGCGGCATGCCGCGGGTGCCGATCTGGGTCAATATCTCGGCGCTGCAGTTGATCCAGGGCGATCTCGAGGCGCGGCTTGCCACGGCACTGGCCCGGCACCGCATGCCGGCGCGCATGCTCGGCCTGGAGCTTACCGAATCGGTGCTGCTCGACGAGCGCGCGGGGGATATCTCGCCGCGCCTCGAGGCGCTGCGCGCCAAGGGCCACCCGATCGCCATCGACGACTTCGGTACCGGCTATTCCTCGATGGCCTACCTGAAACGCCTGCCGATCGACAAGCTCAAGCTCGATCGTGCCTTCATCCGGGCGTTGCCCGAGGATGTCGCCGATGCCGCCATCGTGTCTGCGGTGCTGGCGATGGCCGAAGGGCTGGGCCTCGAAGTGGTCGCCGAGGGCGTGGAGACCCAGGCCCAGCGCGATTTCCTGGTCGCCCACGGCTGCCCGATCACCCAGGGCTTCCTGTTCGCCCGGCCGGAGCCGGCCGAGGCCATCGAGGCGCGCTATCTGAAGGCCGCGTCGAGTGCTGCGCTCAAGTCCTCGTCGACGACCTGAGCGAGCGCTGGCGCAGACTCATGGCTGGCCGGTGAGCGGCCCGCGCCGTGCCCCGGGCTTGGCCAGCAGCAACTGGCAGGTGCCGATCGAACGCTCCAGAAAGCCGCCCTCGCAATAGCACAGGTAGTAGCGCCACAGACGGATGAAGCGCTCCTCGTAGCCGAGCCGGCGCACGCTTTCAAGATTGGCCTCGAAGCGCTCGCGCCACTCGCGCAGGGTGCGTGCATAGTGCGGACCGATCTCCTCGAGATCGAGCAGGTTGAATGTGGTGTGCCGCGCCAGCCCCGTGAGGATCGCGCTGTGCGACGGCAAAAAGCCGCCCGGAAACACATGGCGCTTGATGAAGTCGACCTCGCGCTTGGCGGCTTCGAAGCGCTGATCACGAATGGTGATCGCCTGCAGCGCGGCGAGGCCATCGTCGCTGAGCAGCCGATCCAGCGTCGCCAGGTAGGTGCCCAGGTACTGGTGGCCGACAGCCTCGACCATTTCCACCGAGACGAGCCGGTCGAAACGCCCCTCGAGCTGGCGATAATCCTGCTTCAGCAGCGTGATGCGATCCTCCAGCCCCTCCTCGGCGATGCGCCGGGCGACATACGCGTATTGTTCGGCGGAGAGGGTGGTGGTGGTGACGCGGCAGCCGCGGGTCCGGGCGGCATGGATCGCCAGCCCGCCCCAGCCGGTGCCGATTTCCAGCAGATGATGGTCGGCGCCGACATCGAGCGTGTCGAGCAGGCGTTCCAGCTTGCAGGTCGAGGCCTCCTCGAGACTCGCCTCGGCATGCGGGAACAGCGCGCTCGAATACATGCGATGACGGCGGTCGAGAAACAGCTCGAACAGCTCGTTGCCGATGTCGTAGTGGGCGCTGACGTTGCGGCGGGAACCGCGTGGCGTATTGCGCTTTAGCGTATGCCACGCGCCGGACAGCCAGCGGGCGAGTCGCGCGCTGCCGTTCTCGATCGAGCCGTTGACGCGCTCGAGGTTGGCGGCGAACAGCCGGATCAGCGTAACCAGGTCGTCGCTGTCCCAGTCGCCGTCCATGTAGGCCTCGCCGGCACCCACGGTGCCGCCCAGCGCCAGACGTCGCCAGGTGCGCTCGCGGTGCACGGTGACGCACGCCGCGAGCGGCCCGCCGCGGCCGAACTGGCGACACTCGCCGTCGGCCTCGATCAGCGTGATGTGTCCTCCTTCGAGTCGGTCGAGCTGGGTCAGCAGGCGTGGCTTTAGCCAGCACGCCAGCCGCTCGACGCCCGAGACGGAGGGCTTGGCGGGGCGTGGGGCGGGCGGGCGAAGCGAGGTCATGGCGAATTCTCCCGATGGCCGGAGCCGCGGCGGTGGCGAGTGTAGACCGGCGCGCGCTTGGCCCACAGGCGCAGCGCCTCGAAGTGAATCGCGGCGACGGTCTTGAGGCTCATCCACGGCTGGCGGGACAGCGTCTCGAGCAGTACCCGGCGGGTTGCCGGTCGTGCCGTCAACGTCAGGGTGGCGTCGAAATGGCGCGTGCCTGCCTGCCAGTTCTCCATGTGCAGGTAGAGGCGTTCACCGGGGGCGTTGAAGCGCCACCGGTAGTCCATGTCCATGGGATTGAACGGCGACACGTGCAGCGCCTTGGTGAACGTTGCACCGTGCAGATGACGGGCAGGATCGACGGCACAGGCGTAGACGTGGCGTTCGCCCCAGGGCGTGTTGGTGACCTCGCCGAGGACCGCGCGCAGTCGCTCGTGGCGGTCATAGGCGTAGTAGAGGGTGAGCGGATTGAAGGTCACGCCGCACAGCCGCAACTGGGCGAGCATGCACACCCGGCCATCCGCCGCCGCGGCCAGGTCGCCGCCCAGCTCGCTGGCCAGTCGCTCGCGCACTGCCTGCTTGAGCGGGCGATCGTGAGGGGCCAGGTAATCCTCGCGGCGATAGCGCGCCAGCGCGCTGCGCTGCGCACTGAAGCCGGGCACCTGGGTGAACAGCCGCGGCAGCTCGTCGAGATCCAGCCAGGCCATCCACAACTGGTAGCTGAAGGCATGTCCGCACGGTACGAAGCGCCGATGACGAAGTTGACCACGGTAGATGCAACTGCGCGGCGTGGCGATCATGGCGTCGTCTCCGCGCGGGCATGCCAGGCGCTTTCGTCGGCTCCTGGCTGCTGCAGGGCGCGGGCCACGCGCAGGGCGCTCCACACCCCATCCTCGTGGAAGCCGTTGCGCCAGTAGGCGCCGCAATAATGGGTGCGCAGCCGCGGCTGCGAAATCTCCGCATGGCGCGCCCGGGCCGTTTCGCCTGCGCGGGTAAAGGTGGGGTGCGCATAGCGGTAGCGCCCCAGCACCCGCGCGGGATCGATGGCTGCGGTGTCGTTGAGCGTCACGCACAAGGTCTCGGGCGCCGACAGCCGCTGGAGGATGTTCATGTTGTAGGTCACGGCGGCCTGCGCCTCGTCGGCGCGGCCGTCGAGGCGATAGTTCCAGCTCGCCCAGGCTCGGCGGCGACGCGGCAACAGCCGGGTGTCGGTATGCAGCACGACCGTGTTGTCGCGGTAGGGGATGGCGGCGAGGATCTCGCGCTCGGCCGGGCTGGGATCGCCGAGCAGCGCCAGCGCCTGGTCGGCGTGGCAGGCCAGCACCACCTGATCGAAGCGCGCCGCACCCAGCGCCGTGTTCAGATCGACGCCGCCTGCGTCGCGACGGATGCGCGAGACCGCGCAGCGCTGATGAATGCGCTCGGCGTAGCGTCGGGTCAGCGCCGGAATATAGCGGCTCGAGCCACCGGTCAGGGTCCGCCACTGCGGCCGGTCGCTGAGCGACAACAAGCCATGGTTGCGAAAGAAGCGCACGAAGAACGCCACCGGAAAGCGCGTCAGTTCGCTGATGCTCGCCGACCAGATGGCTGCGCCCATGGGCAGCAGATAATACCTGCGGAAGGCGTCGCCAAAACCGGCGGCGTCGAGATACTCGCCCAGCGTTATGGTCGGATCGAGCCGTCCGGCGTCGAGATCGTCGCTGGCCGCGCGATTGAAGCGCAGGATGTCGCCGAGCAGGCGATAGAAGGGCGGGCTGACGAGATTGCGGCGCTGGGCGAACAGCGAGCGCAGGGAATGACCATTGTATTCGAAGTCGCGGTGGGCCTCGTGCACCGAGAAGCTCATTTCGGTGGCTTGGGAGGCGACATCCAGCTCTGCCAGCAGGCGCTGGAAGTGGGGATAGGTGCGGTCGTTGAAGACGATGAAGCCGGTATCGATGGCATAATCGCGACCCGCCAGCGATACCTCGACGGTGGCGGTGTGTCCGCCCAGGCGCGGCGCGGCTTCGAACAGCGAGACCCGATGCTGCGCCGACAGGTAATGGGCGGCGCTCAGGCCGCTGATCCCGCTGCCGATCACGGCGATGCGTTGCCCGCTGGCCATTACGCGCCCGCCTGCGTACGACGCTTGCGCCCGGCGATGCGCCGCCCCAGGCGCAGGCGCAGCCCCGGCGGCAGGCTGCCCAGCAGCTTGATCAGATATGTGAAACGGCGCGGGAAATGCACGTCCAGGTCGCGCCGCTCGAGACCTTCGAGAATCGCATCGACGGCGCTATCGGCGTCGAGGCGCAGGGGCATGGCGAAATCGTTGCGCGCGGTGAGCGGGGTCTCGACGAAGCCGGGGTGAATCACGCTGACGTCGATCGCCTCGTCGGCCAGGTCGATGCGCAGCGACTCGAGGAAATGGCTGAGCGCGGCCTTGGACGCGCCATAGGCTTCGGCCCGTGGCAGCGGCAGGTAGGCCGCGGCGCTGGATACCGCGGCCAGTAGTGGCCGGCCGGCGTGCTCGTCGCGGGCGCGGCGCAGCAACGGCAGGCCGGCGTCGATGACCTTCAGCGCGCCGTGCAGGTTGACCTCCAGCACGCGCTCGATCAGCGCCAGGTCGAAGTGGCGAGCGTCGAGATATTCGCAGGTACCCGCGTCGTGGAGCAGCAGGTCGAGGCCGGCGAAGGCCGTGTCGATGCGGCGGGCGGCCTCGGCGACCGAGCCGTGGTCGGTGATGTCGCAGGGCACGACCAGTGCGTCGGGGTAGCCGCTGGCCAGTCGCTCGAGCGGCTCGCGACGCCGCGCGCTGAGCGCCACGCGGTGGCCCTGCGCGAGCAGTCGCCGGGCCAGCGCCAGGCCGATGCCCGAGCTGGCGCCGGTCAGCCAGATGCGCCGCTGTCCGCTCAATACTGTCATCTCGATCCTCCTCATCAGCGGGGCGCTCGACGAGCGAGCTGCGGTTCAGGCCAGGCGCCGCTTGAGCCAGCGAATAGCCGTACCGAACAATGGCAGGTGCTCATAGAGCAGGGCGCCGGCATCGAAGTAGTCGTGGTGTTCGCAGACCCGATCGCCCCGGAAGCGCAATCGCGAACAGCCCTCTACCGCTACCTTACGGCCGCTGGCCAGCTTTGGATGCACCAGGGTCAAGGTCCAGCAGACGAACGCCTGATCGGCGTGTCGCTGACGCTGGGTAAACTCGAAATGGATGTATTCGAGCCTGGCGTAGAGCGCGTCGAAGTAGCCGGTCAGTGCCGCGAGGCCGTCGATCCGCTGGAATGGATCGATGAAGCGGATATCCTCAGTGTAAATCTCGGGCAGATTTTTTGTACAGCTTTTGTCCAATTTTTTGTAGAAGGTGCAAAAGGCCTCCAATGGCGGGTCGATGACCATCGCTTTCTCCTTGTCGTATTAAGACGGTGCGCCGCCTTGCGCCGGCGGGTCAGACGTTGGCAAGCGCCTTGAAGGCGTCGAGCGCCCGCAGGCGAGCGGCCTTGTGATCGACGATCGGCGCCGGGTAGCCGTTGGTGCCGAGGCCATCGCGCGGCGGGGCGTGGCGTGCCCTGGCCGGCAAGTCGGCGAGCTCGGGCAGGTAGTGCGCGATGAATCGGCCGTCGGGATCGAAGCGGCTGGCCTGAGTGGTGGGGTTGAAGATGCGGAAATAGGGCGCCGCATCGGTGCCCGTGGAGGCCGCCCACTGCCAGCCGCCATTGTTGGCGGCGAACTCGCCGTCGACCAGGTGACCCAGGAAGAACGCCTCGCCACGCCGCCAGTCGATCAACAGGTGCTTGGTCAGGAACATCGCCGTCACCATGCGCAGGCGATTGTGCATCCAGCCGGTCTGCACCAGCTGGCGCATCGCTGCGTCGACCAGCGGATAGCCGGTACGCCCCTCGCACCAGGCGGCGAAATTCGCGTCGTCGTGACGCCAGGCGAGCTTGTCGGTATGCGTCTGGAAGGGCCGGTAACGGCACACCTCGGGAAAGCCGACGACGATGTGCTGGTAGAACTCGCGCCACACCAGCTCATTGATCCAGCTGGTCAGTCCCTTGTCGCCATCGCCGAGATGACCGTCGTTCTCGCTCATCGCAGCCTGCAGGCACTGGCGCGGCGAGAGCATGCCCAGCGCCAGGTAGGGCGACAGCTCGCTGGTACCGGCCAGCGCCGGACGGTCGCGTTGTTCGGCGTAGTGGCGCGCACGAAAGCGCAGAAAACGCGCCAGCCGGTCGGCGGCGGCTTCCTGGCCGGCGGGCCACAGCGCGGCATCGACCGGGCGCTCCGGGTATTCGGGCGCCTCGGGCAGGGGATCGCCGGCGATCGGCTGGCGAGTCTGGGGAGCGGGCGTATCGCGCAGCGCCAGGCGCGCGGCGTCGATGCGGCGGTGCCAGGCCTTGGCGAACGGCGTGAAGACCCGGTAGTAATCACCCTGGCCGCTAAGCAGTTCGCCCGGTTCGAAGGCCAGCCCGTCGGTGTAGCCGTGCACGCTGAGCCCGATCGCCTGGCAGGCGTCGCCCACCGCGGCGTCGCGGCGACGCTCGTCGAGCGGGTATTCGCGATTGAAGTGCAGCGCCTCGGCATGGTGTTCGCGGGCCAGCGCGACGAGCGCCTGCGGCGCGGCCTCGAAGCGCCCGATGTCGCGCTGGACGAGCGGAATGTTGAGCCCGGCCAGGGCGTCGCGCAGCGCCTTTACACCGCGGCGCAGGAAATCGATCTTGTTGGCGCCGTGGCCATGCCCGCGCCACTGCTCGGGGCAGTGCAGGAAGACCGCGATCACCGGGCCGCGCCGAGCTGCGGCGGCCAGCGCGGTGTTGTCGAGGGTGCGCAGGTCGCTGCGAAACCACATCAATTGGCGGGCCATTGACGCCTCCTGTCGCCGGCATGGGCCGGCTGGGTCAGTCGAGTATATTGCGCAGACGCTCGATCGCCGCGACCGGCATGTCGCCGAGGGGCTGGATGACGCTGGTTTCGAGCTCGGTCGCGCGTATGTGTGTGACCGGGCCGGCCAGGCAGAGCGGCGCCTTGAGCTGCCCGGCGAGCCGCGGCAGGTGGCGGCGCATCAGTTCGTTGCCTTCGGCGCGGTCGCTGGTCAACAGCAGCGCGGCGGCACCCAGGCGTTCCATGACCAGCGTCCACTCGCCGAGCGGCGCCGGCGTGTCGAACAGCTGGATGCGGTAGCCGGCGGCGCTGGCAGCCAGCGCCAGCAAGAGTACGCCCAGCCGGTCGGCCTCGTCGGATAGCCGCGAGAGCAACAGCAAGGGTCCATGCACGTACTGATTGGCGTGATACAGGCGCGTTCCGACACGCGTGCGCAGAAAGCTTTCCAGCAGCTGGCGCTGCACGGCGGCGCCCAACTGGTCATGCCAGCGCTCCTCGAGTTGCTTGACGACCGGCTGCCAGATCTCCATCAGGCAGACCTCGGCGGGATAGAGCGCCAGGGCCTGGTTGAACAACCCTTCGAGGCCCTGCACATCGAGCGCCTCGACCACCGCTATCCATTGCTGGCGCTGGCCGACCCAGTCGCCCTCGTCGATCGCGATCTGCTCGGTCTTGTCGGGACGGTCGAGCAGATCGCGCACCTGGCTGACCGGTACGCCGCGGTCGAGCCAATGGAGAATGCGCTCGACGCGCTGGATGTCCTCGCGGGCGTAGAGCCGGTGCCCCTTGGGGGTGCGTTGCGGGCGGATCAAGCTATAGCGGCGCTCCCAGGCGCGCAGCGTCACCGCGTTGACGCCGGTCAAGCGCGAGACTTCGCGAATCGGATACAGCGCCGAGCCGGCGTGTCCCATGGGCTGGTCATTGATCATGCGCACGCGTGTCCCTAGCTGTCTGGCGATACCGCCTCTGGTCCCGGAAGCGGTCGTGTCCTGTACATAGCGGCGATGCCGACAGGAGTGGATTAAGAGTTATACAAAATAATGGCTTTGTACAACTGTTCCCGTTTATATGGCTGATGCGGCGTCGGCCTGCACTGGCCTGCACTAGGCGTGGCTGGGCAAGTGCGACGGCCACTGACTAGACTATCAGAGACGTACAATAGCCGTATAACTCGACACGCACCGAATCGCGGCAGAGGCTCGCTCAGCCAGGCATCCGCCCGCAGCGTTCGATACGTGTCGCCGGTTCATCCGCGACGCCGCCGTCGCGTCGCGATACAGGCAACGACAGGAGGCGCCATGCGTATTCTGATCACGGGAGGCAGCGGCTTCGTGGGGCGGCTACTCTGCCGGCGACTGGCGCGAGACGGCCACGAGCTGATGGTCCTGTCGCGAACGCCGGATTCGGCCAGGCAGGGGCTGCCCGAAGGCTGCGACATTCGCGACACGGTGGCCGCCTTCGCCCAGCGCGAGCCCGAGGCGATCGTCAATCTGGCCGGCGAGCCGATCGCCGGCAAGCGCTGGAGCGAGGCCCAGAAGCGGCGATTGTTCGACTCGCGGCTGAGCGTCACCCAGCAACTGGTGGATCTGTGCCGACAGTCGAGCACGCCGCCGCGGGTGATGATCTCGGGTTCGGCGATGGGCTATTACGGCGACCAGGGCCAGCGTGCCGTGGACGAGACGACCTCGCCCAACGAGGAATTTGCGCACCGCTTGTGCGCCCAGTGGGAAGCCAAGGCTCACGAGGCCGAGCGCCATGGCGTGCGAGTCGTGCTGCTGCGCACCGGATTGGTGCTCGATGCCGGCGGCGGGGCGCTGGCCAAGCTGCTGCCGGCGTTCAGGATGGGCCTGGGTGGACGTTTCGGCGACGGCCGTCAGTTCATGCCGTGGATCCACCGCGAGGATCACGTACGCAGCATCGAGTTCCTGCTCGATCACGATACCCTGAGCGGTGCCTTCAATGCCTCGGCGCCGCACCCGGTGCGCAACGCCGAATTCGCCGCCACCCTGGCCCGGCAATTACACCGCCCGGCACTGATGCCGGTGCCGGCACCGCTGCTGCAGCTGGGCCTGGGCGAGATGTCGCACCTGTTGCTGAGCGGCGCCGACATGCGCCCGCGGCGGTTGCTCGACGCCGGTTTCCGCTTCAATTACGAGACCCTCGACGCGGCGCTGGCCGATATTCTCCGGCGCGGGCGCGCGGCGGCTTAGTTGCTCGCCACGCCGCTGCCGGTCGTCAGCGGCGGGTCTCGCGGTCGACGGTGACGATCACCCGCACGCCGTCCAGGCGCAGCCGCGCGCCCTCGATCGCCGCATCGAGGGCCTGACGCTCGTTGCGCAGCGCATCGAGTTCGTCCTGGCGCACCGCGGGGTTGTGACGCGCCAGGGCCTGCAGCCGTGACAGCTCGTCGTCGAGCACGCCGCGCATGCGTTGCTGGGCGGCCTCGACGATCGTCGGCAGCTCGCGCTCGGCCTCGAGCTCGCCTTTTTCCAGCAGCTCGCGCAGCTGAGCGTGGCGCGACTTGATCAGGTCGCGGGCGACCGCCTTCTTGACTTTCTGCAGGTTCTTGGCCAGCCCGCTGAACGAGACCTTGGCGGACAAATTGGCGCCGGATTCGTCGAGCAGCACGCGCACCGCGGTGGGCGGCAGGAAGCGATCGACGTGCAGGCGTTTGGGGGCCGGGCAATCGGTGACGAAGACCAGCTCGGCCATCAGCCGCCCGGCGGGGATCGATGGATGATCGAGCAGCGCCAGCGCGGTGTTGCCCAGCGTGCCGGTGAGAATCCGGCCCATCAGTTCGCGGATCAATGGATGTTCCCACGACAGATGCTGGACGTCGTCGCGGGCCAGTGCCCGCTCGCGGGAACGGGTCGCGGTAAAGCCCTCCTCACCCTTGGCGAGCCCCGGCAGGCCGTCGAGCATGTGCGGCCCGGCGCGCAGGTGGACGAGCTGGCTGCCGAGCTCCTGGCTGTCGACGCCGAAGATATCCAACGCCTGATCCAGGTAGCGCGGCAGCGCGCGGTCGGCGTCGAGTTCGCGGATCGACGCGGCGACCGTTGCGGCGCGCTCACCGCGGCAGGCGTTGAGCTCGAGCAGGCGGTTGCGCCCGGCATCGCGCTCGGCCAGGCGGGTCTCGAACAGCGCGCGGGTCTCGTCGATCACCGCCTCGAGGGCGTCGTCGTCGAGCAGCGCTTCGGCCAGCGCGTCGCCGAACGCCGCGTAGAGTTCGCTGCCCACGCCGTGCGGCGCGTCGAAGGCATCCATGCCCTCGCGATACCAGCGCAACAGCCGCTCACCGGGGCTGCCGGCGAACACCGGCACGTGGATCTCGATGGCGTGGCGCTGGCCGATGCGATCGAGGCGACCGATGCGCTGCTCGAGCTGGTCGGGCAACTGGGGCAGGTCGAACATCACCAGGTGGCGGCAGAACTGGAAGTTGCGCCCCTCGGAGCCGATCTCCGAGCACACCATGACCTGGCTGCCGTCCTCCTCGTCGGCGAAGGACGCCGCGGCGCGGTCGCGCTCGACCAGCGTCAGCCCTTCGTGGAACACCGGCGCATGGATGCCGCCGAGCACGCGCAGCGCCTCGGCCAGCTCGACGGCGGTGGCGCGGTCGTGGGCAATCACCAGCGTCTTGTCGCGGCCGACCCCGGTGAGGTGTTCAAGCAGCCAGGTGACGCGCGGGTCGATCTGCCACCAGGGCTCGGCATTGAACGGATCGTCGCCCGGCGAAACGTCGCTCAGCGCGCGGTAGGTGGTGTCGAGATAGAGCATGAGATCGGGGTGGTCGAGGCCGGTCTCGATCAGCAGCTCGTCGAGGTGGTCCTCGTCGCGCTCGAGCTTGCGCAGCACCCGGCGATAGGCCGAGGGCGCCTCGAGCCGGGCGACGTGCAGGTGGCGCGGGGGAAAGCCGCCGACGTGGCGCCGACTGTTGCGAAACATCACTCGGCCGGTGCCGTGGCGGTCGAGCAACTGCTCGCGCAGCTGAGCGCGGGCGGAGCGCTGCTGGGCGGCGTCGCTCTGCGGGTCGGCCAGGGTCGCGAGCAGCGCCTGGCTGTCGGCATCGTCGATCACCGCGGCGGCGCTGGATTGCGCCGCGGCGTCGCCGGGCAACCGCTCGAGCGCGTCGATCGCCTCGGCGACCTGTACGTAGCCGGCCTCTTCGGCGCGAAAGCGCGCCAGGTCATGATAGCGGTCGGGGTCGAGCAGACGCAGCCGGGCGAAGTGGCTGTGCATGCCCATCTGCTCGGGAGTGGCGGTGAGCAGCAGCAGGCCGGGCACGGCGCGCGCCAGGCGCTCCACGCAGTCGTAGCCGGGGCCGCTGGCCGCCGGCGACCAGTCGAGATGGTGGGCCTCGTCGACGATCAGCAGGTCCCAGGCGCAGGCCTCGGCCTGGCGTTGGCGGTGCGGGTTGGCGAACAGCCATTGCTGGCTGGCCAGGATCAGCTGGCCGGCGTCGAACGGATTGGCCTCGCCGTGGGCCTGGCTCTGCTGCTCGTCGAGCAGCGTGACATCCAGGGCGAAGCGCCGCAGCAGCTCGACCAGCCATTGGTGGGTCAGGCTGTCGGGGACCAGGATCAGCGCGCGCTCGGCGCGCCCGTTGAGCAGCAGGCGGTGCAGGATCAGCCCGGCTTCGATGGTCTTGCCCAGGCCGACCTCGTCGGCGAGCAGCACCCGCGGGGCGTGACGCCGCGAGACTTCGTCGGCGATGTACAGCTGGTGGGGGATCAGGTCGATCTTGGGTCCGGCCAGGCCGAGCGCCGGATTCTGGCTGATGCGATGATGATGGTGCAGGGTGCGAAAGCGCAGGTCGAACCAGTCGTTGCGGTCGACCTGACCGGTCAGCAACCGGTCGCGGGCCTGGTTGAACGGCATGCGGTCGGAGAGCTCGGTCTCGGAGAGTTCGTGCCACTCGCCGGCAGCGTCCTGGCCGATATAGACCACCAGGCCGTCGCGCTCCTTGGAGTCGTCGACGCTCAGCTGGCTGCCGTCGGCGGACTCGATACGGTCGCCGCTGCCGAACATCACCCGGGTCAGCGGCGCCTGGCGCACGCTGTAGGTGCGCGTCTCCTGGCTGGCCGCGAAAAGCACGGTGACGCTGCGCGCATCGACGTTGAGGATGGTGCCCAGGCCCAGGTCGGCCTCGCCGTCGCTGATCCAGCGCTGACCGGGAATGAATTCGCTCATGGTGCCTCGGATGCTCAGGAATACGGTGCGTTGCGTCCCGGCCGCCGGCGATGGCGGGCGGCCGGTCGGCGACGGGGCGCGTATGGTACAGCAATCTCCAGCGGCAATTAAGCGCTTAACGGTCGAGCCAGGCGTCGAGCTGGGCGCGGCCGAATTCGCCGACATGGCGGGTCAGCAGCCTGCCGTCGGCCGAATAGAACAACGTGGTCGGTAATCCGGGGGCCTGGCTGAGCGCTGTCAGCCGTTGACGCGGGTCGAGCAGCGTCAGCGGCAGGTCCAGGGCCTGTCGGTCCAGGTAGCGCGCGACCTCGAGCAGGCTCTCGCCCTGGTTGACCGTCACCACCCGCACATCGCCGCGCTGCGCAGCCTCGGCGAGCAGCGCCAGCTCACGCCGACAGGCCGGGCAGCCACTGGCCCAGAGGTTGATCAGCAGCGGCTTGTCCGCGAGCTCGGCAAGTGCCACCCGGTCGCCGTCGAGCGCGTCGAGAGTGATGGTGGGCAAGCGTTGCAGGGTGGCCTCCGAAGCGAGCGGTTGCCAGGCCATCAGCCCGGCCCACAACCCGGCAGCAACGATCAGCAGGCCCTGGGCGGTGACTGCCTGGCGAGGCCGGCGACGCAGCGACCACGACGTCCAGGCCGCGCCGGCCAATAAGCCCGCGAGCGGCAGATAGCCGGGTTGCCACAGCTTGAAGGCATCGAGCGGCGCGGCGCGATAGCTGTCGGCATGGAGCAGCACGTAGCCCAGCCGCGCGCCAAGCAGCGCAGCGAGCAACAGGCCGTTGAACCAGCGGCCGCGTTGCGTGGCGGGCAGGCGCAGCAGCAATGCGCTGGCGAGCAGCAGCGACCCGGCGCTGACGAAGGCGTACAGGCGCGGCAGGGCGATGAGCAATGGCCCGAGGGCGATGGCGTCCATGAGCGACAAGGTTCCATGCGGGACGGCGGACGGGCGCGTCGTCAGCGCTGTGCTGGCAGGCTACAATGGCCAGCCTACGGGGCCGCGGCCCCGCTGTCATCCGCCCTGATCATCGCACGACGCTACGTTGCGTCACCGGAGTCGCTGTCATGGCCAAGCGCTACGATGGCCTGCGCGCCCTGGCGATCGCCAGCCAGGCGCTGGGCTTCATCCTGATCATTACCCTGGAAACCGTGCTCGGCGACGCCGCGCGGCCCTGGCAAGGGGCAACGCTGGCGGCGATGCTGCTTGCCGCGCTGAGCATCGCGGGGATCCGCCAGTACCGTTACAACCGCGGCCGCAAGGCGGCGGAGCGCGCCCGGCGCGGCGCGGCGCGCCGTGAGCGCGAATCCGCGGATTGAGCGCTTTCGCGGCTGACGATCAACCTGCGCACCCAACGCGATACGCTCCTTGTCGCTCACCGCCGGCGTTCATTCATTGGCAAGCGATACTTGTGCCAACCGGCGCTGATTCAGGAATGTACCACTGCTGATCAGCGCAATCCGCCTATCGGCTTTGGCTAGCGACCCGCCGCCTCGGCGGATGCGCGCCGGTCGAAGCGGGCGAAGAGCTGCCCGGCGCCCCCGTCGACGTCCTGCTGATAATAGAGACTGGCCAGCGACAAGCCGACCGGGGCAGCGAGCGCCGGGCCTTCGAGCAGGCTCTGGTAACGCTCGCCGCCGATCATCGTCAGGCGCTGGGTGACGAACAGCGTATCCAGCACGCCATGGCGCAGCAGCGAATGCAGTGAATAAGGACCGGCCACCGAATAAATCCGCCGGTAGCCGCGCTCGCCGAGTCGCCGGACGACCTGGCATATGTCGAGCTCGCCGGTGATGCTGGCGGCGTCCGGCTCGGCGTCCAGGCCGATCACTTCGGCCCCCTGGGCGGCCAGGCGATCGCGCCGCTCGGCGCTGATCAGCGAGCGGGCGATGAAGATCAATACCCGCCGGCCCTGCTCGAGCAGCGTCTCGGGTAGCGGGAAGTCGAGCGTATTGCTGAGCACCACCACATCGGACTGAGGCCGCAAGCCCTGGGTGCGGCGCCACGCCAGCAGATCGCTGAAGGCCGGGTCGTCGGCCACCGGCAGCGCGGCCTGGGCGCGCCCTTCGGCCAGCTGGCGGAAGTAGCGTCCACCGATCAGCAGGGCGTCGGCGCGTGCCGCAAGCTCTTGATAGAGCCGCCAGTCATGGCGGTTGGCGACGCTCGTCGGCACCTCGTCGTGGCCCGCGGCGTCCTCCACGGCGACCCGGCCATCGAGGCTGGTGACGAAGTTGCTGTAGACGAAGGGGATGGCGTGCGGGGCGTGATCGAGCGGCGTGTCGAGATAGAGCCCTTCCAGCGTGCATGCCTGCGTGGGGGCGGGATAGAGCCTGAGGAGTGTCATGGCCGTGCTTTCCAAATGCTTTCCAGGTCGATTCGATGGCGACTGCGAATGGCACGATAGCACGCGCATCGGCGCCGCGTTTGGCGCCGAGGATGACTATTTTCATACTTTTGGCTCGCCGCCAGCGGCTATCTTGAGCATAACGCTGTAGCAGGTATGGCCCATGCGACGGGTCGCCTGTCGGGTGGGGCGGCTGCTTGGCGATAGTGGCCGCGAGGCGGCGTTCCGTTCTCGCACGAGATCACTCACAGGCGACCCGTTCGGGTGCCAGGGAGGCAGCGATGGATGCGCGCAACGTCTTCGTCGTCGGGCTCAATGCGTTCAATCGCGAGCGTCTCGAGCACCTCCGCGGCGCCAGCGAGTACCGTTTTCATGGCGTGATCGAACCGGAAGCGGTCTACGACACCGAAATATTCCCCATCGAGGCCATGCTGAACCAGGCCACGGCGCAACTGGACGCCTTCGCGGGGCGCATCGACGCCATCGTCGGCTACATGGACTTCCCCGTCTCGACCATGCTGCCGTTGCTGTGCGAGCGCTACGCCACACCGACCGCCAGCCTCGAGAGCCTGCTCAAGTGCGAGCACAAGTACTGGAGTCGGCTGACCCAGCGCGAGGTGATCGGCAATTACATCCCGCGCTTCACCGCCTTCGACCCATTCGACGATAGCGCGCTGTCGCGTATCGGCGAGGCGGGGCTGTACTTCCCGTTCTTCGTCAAGCCGATCAAGTCATCGGGCTCGCGGCTGGGCTTTCGCATCGACAGTCCCGAGGACTTCGGTGCCGCGATCGCCCGGTTGCGCGAGGATATCGGGCTGATTTCCGAGCCGTTCAACTTCATCCTCGAACAGGCCAACCTGCCCGACGCGGTACGCGCGGTGGACGGCGGCTTCTGCATGGCCGAGGAGATCATCGGCGGCTGGCAGTGCACGGTGGAAGGCTACGTCTTCCAGGGCGAGGTGGTGCCCTACGGCATCGTCGATTCGATTCGCTACCCGCAGGTGTTGAGCTTCTTCTACTACCGCTACCCCTCGCGCTTGCCGACTCACATCCAGGACAAGATGCGCGAGCTGACCACCACCATCATGACCCATATCGGCTACGACAACGCCGCGTTCAACGTCGAATTCTTCTGGGACGAAGTCCAGAACCGCATCTGGCTGCTCGAGATCAACACGCGCATTTCCCAGTCGCACTGCGATCTGTTCGAGAAGGTCGACGGGGTCAGCCATCAGCAGGTCAGCGTCGACCTGGCGCTGGGCCAGCGCCCCGACATGCCCACGGCAGAGGGCGCTTACGAGGTGGCGGGAAAGTTCTTCTATCGGGTGTTCTTCGTCGATGCCGTGGTCACGCGGGTACCCAGTGTTCAAGAGATCGACGCGTTGCAGCAACGCTTCCCGGGGTGCGTGATCGCCCTGCAGGTCGGCCTCGGCACGCGGCTTTCCACGTTGCCCGAGCAGGACAGCTACAGCTTCGCGCTGGCGCACATCTGGATGGGCGCCGACAGCGACGAGGCGCTGCTCGCCGACTACACCGCGCTTGCCGAATCGCTGACGTTCGAATTCGAGGAGGTCATTGGCTGAACGCCGCGCGGCGCTTCGCCTACCCTGAAAGCATCCATGCCGAATAACGACACGATAAGGGACCGCCATGCGCATCGTCAGCGACTTTCCACGCCGGGTTCACGAAGAGGAGACCTGGATCACGCTTGCCGACGGTTGCCGGCTGGCGGTACGCATCTGGCGGCCGGTGGATGCCGAACAGCGGCCGGTACCGGCGATCCTCGAATACCTGCCTTACCGCAAGCGTGACCTGACCGCCCAGCGCGATGCCCAGACCCACCCCTACTGGGCCGGTCACGGCTATGCCGGGGTGCGCGTCGACATTCGCGGCAGCGGCGAATCGGATGGCGTGCTAACCGATGAGTACCTGCAGCAGGAGCTCGACGACGGTGTCGAGATTCTCGACTGGCTGGAACGCCAGCCGTGGTGCGACGGCAACGTGGGGATGATCGGCATCTCATGGGGCGGCTTCAACGGCCTGCAGATCGCCGCTCTCCAGCCGCCCCAGCTCAAGGCGGTGATCACGCTGTGCTCCACCGACGACCGCTACGCCGACGATGTTCACCACATGGGCGGCTGTCTACTCGGCGACAACCTGTCGTGGGCCTCGACGATGTTCGATGCCAACGCCAGCCCGCCCGACCCGGCGCTGGTCGGCGAGCGCTGGCGCGAGCTGTGGCAGCAGCGCCTGGAAGGCAGCGGCCTGTGGCTGGCGACCTGGCTGGCCCATCAGCGCCGCGACGCCTACTGGAAGCATGGCTCGGTGGGCGAGGACTTCGCGCGGATCCGCTGCCCGGTCTACGCCGTGAGCGGCTGGGCCGATGGCTACTGCAATGCCGTGTTCCGCCTGCTGGAAGGGCTCGACGTGCCGCGCAAGGGCCTGGTCGGGCCCTGGGCGCACAAGTACCCGCACCTTGGCGTGCCGGGCCCGGCGATCGGTTTTCTGCAGGAGACGCTGCGCTGGTGGGATTACTGGCTGAAAGGCCAGCAGACCGGGATCATGGATGAGCCGATGCTGCGGGTCTGGATGCAGGATTCGGTGCCGCCCTCGGCGCGCTACGAGGTGCGCCCCGGACGCTGGGTCAGCGAGCCGAGCTGGCCGTCGCCGACGATCGTGCCTCAATCCTTTCGCCTGACCAGCGGCCACGATCTGGTCCCCGATGTCGCCCAGATCGCCGCCGCGCCGGGCGCCGCCGCGCCCGAGGTCGACGACGTTCCGCTGACGATCCGTTCGCCGCTGTTCGTCGGCCTCTACGCCGGCAAGTGGTGTTCCTACAATGCGCCCCCCGACCTGCCCCACGACCAGCGCGACGAGGATGGCGGGGCGTTGATCTTCCAGACCCGGCCGCTCGGCGAGACGCTCGAGATCTGCGGCCAGCCGATGGCCGAGCTTGAGCTCGAGGCCGACCAGCCGGTGGCGATGATCGCCCTGCGGCTGAACGACATCGCCGTGGACGACAAGGCCACTCGGGTCTCATACGGCCTGCTCAACCTGACCCATCGCGACAGCGACGAGCATCCCGAGCCGCTCGAGCCGGGCAAGCGCTACCGGGTGCGCATCCCGCTCAAGCACATCGCCCAGCAGTTCCCGGTAGGGCATGCCTTGCGACTGTCGCTGTCGAGTAGCTACTGGCCGCTGGCCTGGCCGTCGCCGAGCCCGGTGCGCTTGACCCTGTATCCGGCCTCCAGCCGGCTGATCCTGCCATGCCGCGAGCCCAGCCCGGCCGAGGAGGCGGCGTTGCCGGCCTTCGACATGCCGGAAGGCGCACCGCCGCTGGCGCGCACGCTGATCCAGCCGAGCCAGGAGGCCTGGCGGGTGATCCGCGATCTGGCCAACGACCGCACCACCCTCGAGGTGGTCAACGACGCAGGCGTCTATCGGCTCGACGACATCGACCTGGAGCTCGCCGTGCGGGTCACCGAGCGCTACAGCTATGCCTACGGCAATTACGCCAGCCTCAGCGGCTGGACCGAATGGGAACGCCACTTCCGGCGTGGCGACTGGCAGGTGCGCACCGTGACCCGCACGCTGATGACCTCGGACGCCGACAACTTCCGCCTGCGCGCCACCCTTGACGCCTACGAGGGCGATAGCCGGGTGTTCGCCAAGAGCTGGGACGAGGAAATACCTCGCGACCTGGTCTAGCGTTCGCCACCAGGTCGCGAGCAGCGCGCCGGGTCAGTGCAGTTGACGTTCGCAGACCTCGCGGTTGGCCTGGACCGCCTCGGGGTAGGTCGGGTAGCGATCGATCTCGCGGACCTTGCCGCCGGTGGTTTCCAGCAACAGCCAATAATCCGGTTGCTGCAAGCGTCCGCGAGGGGCGAGCGTGGCGGGGGTGATCTTGAAGCTTCGCTGGGTCATGACAGCCTCCATTCCGATTACATAAGTACACAATCAGCATGGAAGAGTTACGCTCGCTGAGAAACATGGTTTTCTAAACGAAAAATAACGGCTTGCCGATCAGGACGATGAGCTGGAAAGTATCGGTTTTCTGATCCGGCCATGACGGCGCGAACGGCTCCTGTCATCGAAGGGCATGCATGGACGCACAGATCTCCTTCATGGGGCACTTCGAGCTACTGAATCTATGGGTGGCCTGGTTCTCGATCTTCTCCTTGACTCAGCGGGCGTCCGGTTGTGCGCCGGGGGCCGCGCGCTGGAAGGCGTCCAGTGTGTCGCAACGCGCGGCGATGCGCCGGATCGTCGGGTAGCCGCTCAAGTCGCACTCGAAGCGTCGCGCATTGAAGACCTGCGGCACCAGGCAGGCATCGGCCAGGGTCGGGGTATCGCCGTGACAGAACGCGCCGGTATCGGATGAATCGACGAGCAGCGCCTCCAGCGCCTCGAAGCCCTCGGCGATCCAGTGCCGATACCAACCGAGCTTGGCCGTCTCGTCGAGGCCCAGCACGCCGGTCAGATACTTGAGCACCTTGAGATTGTCGAGCGGATGGATCTCGCAGGCGATCAGCTGAGCCAGTGCGCGTACCCGGGCGCGCCCCTCGGCGTCCGCGGGCAGCAACGGCGGTTCGGGATGGCGCTCGTCAAGATATTCGCAGATCGCCAGCGACTGGGTCAGCCGCGTGCCGCTATCGGTCTCGAGGGTCGGCACCAGCCCTTGGGGATTGCGGGCGAGGTTGTCCGCGCCGCGCTGCTCGCCGCCGGTCAGATCGACCGCGATCTGGTCGTAGTCCAGCCCCTTGAGATTGAGCGCGATGCGCACCCGGTAGGCCGCCGATGAGCGAAAGTAGCCGTAGAGTTTCATCGGGGCCTCCGCTCACTTCGCATGGTATTGGACGACCTGCTGGTCGATGGCGCCGAAGATGCTGTCGCCCTGAGGGTCGAACATCTCGATGCGCACCCGGTCGCCGAAGCGCAGGAAGGGCGTGGTGATCTCGCCGTGCAGGATCTTCTCGACCATGCGCACCTCGGCCAGGCAGCTGTAGCCGACCCCACCCTCGGCGATGGGCTTGCCGGGCCCGCCGTCGACGCCGGGGTTGGAGACGGTGCCCGAGCCGATGATCGCTCCCGCACCCAGCTGGCGCGTCCTGGCGGCATGTGCGATGAGCTGCGGGAAGCCGAAGACCATATCGGGGCCGGCCTCGGGCTCGCCGAATTTCTCGCCGTTGAGATGCACGGTCAGCGGCCGATGAACCCGGCCGTCGCGCCAGGCGTCGCCCAGCTCGTCCGGGGTGACGGCGATCGGCGAGAAGCTCGAGGCCGGCTTGGCCTGGAAGAAGCCGAAGCCCTTGGCCAGCTCGCCGGGAATCAGCCCGCGCAGGCTGACGTCGTTGACCAGCATGACGAGCTTGATGTGCTCGGCGGCCCGCTCGGGCGAGACGGCCATCGGCACGTCGTCGACGATCACCGCCAGCTCGCCCTCCAGGTCGATGCCGTGCTCCTCGCTGAGCGCCTCGATATCCTCGCGTGGCGCCAGGAAACGATCGCCGCCGCCCTGATACATCAGCGGGTCGTTCCAGAACGTCTCGGGCATCTCGGCGCCGCGCGCCTGGCGCACCAGTTGCACGTGATTCAGGTAGGCCGAGCCGTCGGCCCAGTGATAGGTACGCGGCAAGGGTGAATGCAGCGCGCTCATGTCGAGGGCGAAGGCGTCCGCGGCCTGGCCGGCGTTGAGTTCGGCATAGACGGCGTCCAGCCGGGGGGCGAGGGCGTCCCAGTTCTCGATGGCCTGCTGCAGGGTGGCGGCGATCTGCGGCACGCGTACGGCGCGGGCCAGGTCGCGGGAGACCACGATCAGCTGGCCGTCGCGGCCCTGGTTGAGTGTGGCAAGTTTCATGAAGCGGCCCTTGTTCGGTGTCGTCGGAGGTCAATCAGCGCTGGCCGGGGGTGAAGTGCGAGCGCAAGCCCGCCCACACGTCGACGTAGCCGCGCTGGCGGAAGTCGGCGTCCAGGGCGGCCGGGGTCGGCTGGTACACGTAGCGGCTCTCGAACATGAAGGCCAGGGTGTCGCCCAGACGCTGCGGGGCCAGTTCGGCGGACGTCGCCTTCTCGAAGGTCTCCGCGTCGGGCCCGTGGGGCGACATGCTGTTGTGCAGGCTCGCTCCGCCGGGCAGGAAGCCTTCGGCCTTGGCGTCGTACGCGCCGTGGATCAGGCCCATGAACTCGCTCATCAGGTTGCGATGGAAGTAGGGCGGGCGAAAGGTGTGCTCGGCCACCATCCAGCGCGGCGGGAAGATCACGAAGTCGATGTTGGCCATTCCCGGCGTGTCGGAGGCCGAGGTCAGTACGGTGAAGATCGACGGGTCGGGATGGTCGAAGCTCACCGTGTTGAGGGTGTTGAAGCGCGCCAGGTCGTACTTGTAGGGCGCGTAGTTACCGTGCCAGGCCACCACGTCCAGCGGCGAATGGTCGAGCCGGGTCGCCCACAACCGGCCCGAGAACTTGGCGACGAGCTCGAACTCGCCGGTCACGTCCTCGTAGCACGCCTCCGGACTCAGAAAGTCGCGCGGGTTGGCCAGCCCGTTGGCGCCGATCGGCCCCAGACCGGGCAGCTCGAACGGGCTGCCATAGTTCTCGCAGACATAGCCGCGCGCCGCCTCGGCACCGCCGGCGAGCCGGACCTGGAACTTGATCCCGCGCGGAATCACGGCGATCTCACCCGAAGCCACCTCAAGCACGCCCAGTTCGCTACGCAGCGTGATCGCACCCTGCTGCGGCACGATCAGCAGCTCGCCGTCGGCGTCGTAGCAGAAGCGCTCGGTCATGTCGCGGTTGAAGGCGTAGACGTGCACGCCGCAGCCGGTCTGTGCCGTGGCATCGCCATTGACGGCGATCGTCATCAGCCCGTCGATGAAGTCGGTGGGGATGTCGGGCAGCGGATGCGGATCCCAGCGCATCTGGTTGGGATCGGCGGCCGGCTCGTGCGGTGGCGCCGTGGCCCACTGGCCGCGCGCAAGCGGGCGATAGGCGCTTTGCGCCACCGAGGGGCGGATGCGGTACAGCCAGCTGCGCAGGTTGTGGCTGCGCGGGGCGGTGAATGCCGAACCGGTCAGTTGTTCGGCGTAGAGCCCGTAGGGGCAGCGCTGGGGCGAGTTCTGGCCTTCCGGCAGCGCGCCGGGCAGGGCCTCGCTGGCATGATGGTTGCGGAACCCGCTTAAGTATTCCGGTTTGTTATTCATGAGCGTTCCTCGTCATCGATACGGGCAAGACACGACCACGCCGGCATTTGGTTTCATTTGAAACTAAATCGTAGTGAGGGTGGCAGCCGCGGTCAAGGGCTGTGTTCGTGAGGTGCGGAACCTAAATCCGGCGGTCGATATGTCATCAAACGAACATCTAATGGTCAGGATCTTGTAATGCGACCACCTTTAAGATCGCGATTGTCTTTCGAACGATGGACAACCGATAACAATGCCTGATCGTTCGATCAGCGAGTCGCGGTACGGGGCCCGTGTCCGTCGACCCCAAGCTTGTACAGGAGCCTTGCATGTCTCGTTCGCTGTTTATTCCCTCCCTCGCGTGGCGCCGTGCCGCTCCGGGACTGGCCGGTACTCTGGCCGCGACACTCTTGAGCATGGGTTCGGCCCAGGCTGAAACACAGATCGAATGGTGGCACGCCATGGGCGGCACGCTCGGCGAGAAGGTCAACGAGATCGCCGCCGACTTCAACGCCAGCCAGGATGAATACGTCGTCAAGCCTGTCTTCAAGGGCAACTACACCGAAACCATGACCTCGGCGATCGCCGCCTTCCGTGCCGGCAAGGCACCGCAGATCGTGCAGATCTACGAGGTTGGCACCGCGACCATGATGTACGCCAAGGGCGCCATCGTGCCGGTCTATCAGCTGATGGCGGATGCCGACGTCGACTTCGACCCGAATGCCTACCTGTCGGCGGTCGCCGGCTACTACACCACGGCCGACGGCAAGATGCTCTCGCTGCCGTTCAACTCCTCCACGCCGGTGACCTACGTCAACCGCGACATTCTGGAGAAGGCCGGCGTCGACGAGGTGCCGACGACCTGGCAGGGCCTCGGCAAGACGCTCGAGAAGGTGGTGGATTCCGGCGCCGCGCAGTGTGGCCTGACTACTACCTGGCCCTCCTGGGTGATGCTCGAGAACTACTCGGCGCGCAACGACATTCCCTTCGCCAGTAAGGCCAATGGCTTCAAGGGGCTGGACGCCCGCCTGCAGTTCAACGACACCGCGGTGGTCGATCATATCCAGCGTCTCAACCAGTGGCAGCAGGACGGACGCTTCGCTTACGGCGGCCGCAAGGACGATGCCGCACCCAAGTTCTACTCCGGCGAGTGCGCGATGATGATGGGCTCCTCGGCCTCCTACGCTGGGGTGCGTGACAATGCCGACTTCAACTTCGGTGTCGCGCCGCTGCCCTACGATGCTGAGGTCGTCGACACGCCCAACAACACCATCATCGGCGGCGCCTCGCTGTGGGTGCTCGACGGCGCCAGCGAGGCGCAGAAGGAGGGGGTCGCGGCGTTCTTCAAGTACCTCTCCTCGCCCGAGGTGCAGGCCGACTGGCATCAGTTCACCGGCTATCTGCCGATCACCACCGCAGCCGCCAAGCTGACCCGCGAGCAGGGGTTCTACGACGAGAACCCGGGCACCGACGTGGCGATCAAGCAGATGACCGGTTCCGAGCCCACCGAGAACTCCAAGGGGCTGCGGCTGGGCAACATGGTGCAGATCCGCGACGTGATCAACCAAGCCCTGGAGAAGATCTTCGCTGGTAACATCGGCGTTCAGGAAGGACTCGACCAGGCGGTCGAGAAGGGCAACGCGCTGCTGGCCAAGTTCCAGCGCGCCAACAGCTGATCGCCCGCCAGGTTCGGCCCGCCATCGTGAGTCGCTGGCGGGCCGGCGTGCGTTGCGGAGACCCTGAATGACCCACTTTCAACGCTATCGTTTCACTCCCTGGTTGCTGATGGCGCCGCAGCTGATCATCGTCGGGGTGTTCTTCTTCTGGCCGGCGCTGCAGGCGGTCGAACAGGCCTTCTACGTCGAGGATGCCTTCGGCCTGTCACGACAGTTCGCCGGGCTGGGCAATTTCGTGGCCGTCTTGACAAGCCCCGAATACTATAGCGCCGTGTGGACCACGGTGGTGTTTTCCCTGGCGGTGGCGCTTGGAGCGATGGCCATCGCCCTGCTGCTGGCGGTGCTGGCCGATCGCGTCATCAAGGGCGACAATGCCTACAAGACACTGCTTATCTGGCCCTATGCCGTGGCGCCGGCGGTGGCCGGCGTGTTGTGGCTGTTTCTCTTCGATCCGACCCTGGGGCTGGTGAGTGCCGGCCTCAAGGCGCTGGGCATCGGTTGGAACCACAACCTCGACGGCAGCCAGGCGTTGCTGCTGGTGATCCTGGCCTCGATCTGGAAGCAGATGAGCTACAACTTCGTGTTCTTCCTGGCCGGGCTGCAGGCCATTCCCAGGAGCCTGCTGGAGGCCGCCGCCATTGACGGTGCCGGCCCTTGGCGGCGCTTCTGGACGGTGACCTTTCCGTTGTTGTCGCCGACCAGTTTCTTCCTGCTGGTGATGAACAGCGTCTACGCCTTCTTCGACACCTTCGGCACCATTGATACTGTCACCGGCGGCGGGCCGGGCGGCGCCACCACCACCCTGGTCTACAAGGTCTACCAGGATGGCTTCGTGGGGCAGGACCTGGGAGCCAGTGCCGCCCAGTCAGTGCTGTTGATGATCCTCGTGGGGCTGCTGACGCTGATCCAGTTCCGTTTCGTCGAACGTCGAGTCGAGTACTGATGCGCTACCAACGACCCGGGCTTGATCTGGCCAGCCACCTGCTGCTGGCCATCGGTTGCGGCCTGTTCTTCCTGCCGGTGTGGCTGGCCTTCACCGCCAGCACCCATTCCATGAGCGACCTCTACGCCAACGTCGCGCCGCTGTGGGTGGGCGATGCCGGGTTGTCCAACTACGCGCGGCTGATCAACGACCCGGTGAGCGGCCTGGGCACCGACGTGCTGCGCCTGCTCGCCAACTCGCTGGTGATGGCGCTGGGCATCGCCGTGGGCAAGATCGCCATTTCGCTGCTGGCCGCCTACGCCATCGTGTTCTTCCGCTTCCCGTTGCGGCGGCTGTGCTTCTGGCTGATCTTTATCACCCTGATGCTGCCGGTGGAGGTACGCATTATGCCAACCTTCGCGGTGGTAGCCGACCTGGGGCTGCTGGACAGCTATGCGGGACTGATCCTGCCGCTGATTGCCAGCGCCACCGCGACCTTCCTGTTGCGTCAGTTCTACCTGACCATCCCGCCCGAGCTGGTCGAGGCCGCGCGCATCGATGGCGCGGGCCCCTGGCGTTTTCTGCGTGACATTCTGCTGCCGTTGTCGAAGACCAATCTCGCGGCATTGTTCGTGATCATGTTTATCTATGGCTGGAACCAGTATCTCTGGCCGCTGTTGATTACCACCAATGCTGACTATCTGACCGTTGTGGTCAGTCTCAAGCGTCTATTGACGACCGGTGATGCTCTGGTGCCCTGGCAGGATGTCACGGCCACCGCGATGCTGGCCATGGGGCCGCCGGTGCTGGTGATCCTGCTGATGCAGCGTTACTTCGTCAAAGGCCTGGTCGAGACAGAAAAGTAAACGCTTGCCACGGCGTGAAAGGCACCTACGAGGAATGCTGACGAGACAACTTTTATGGCAACCCTGCAACTGAGCGACCTCAAGAAACGCTATGCCAACGGCTTTGTCGCCCTGCACGGGATCGACCTGGCCGTCGAGGATGGCGAGCTGATCGTGATCGTCGGCCCCTCGGGCTGCGGCAAGTCGACGCTGCTGCGCAGCCTGGCCGGGCTGGAATCGATTACTTCGGGCGAGCTGACCATCAACGGCCGGCGCGTCAACGAACTGGAGCCCGCCGCGCGCGACATCGCCATGGTCTTCCAGAACTACGCGCTCTATCCGCACATGAGCGTGTTCAACAACATGGCCTATGGCCTCAAGAACCGCGGCGTGCCGAAGGCCGACATTCGCCGCCGGGTCAATGCTACCGCCGAGCTACTTGACCTCGGCGCACTGCTCGAACGACGCCCGCGCCAGCTCTCGGGCGGCCAGCGCCAGCGCGTGGCCATGGGCCGGGCGATCATCCGCGAGCCCCAGGTGTTCCTGTTCGACGAGCCGCTGTCCAATCTCGACGCCAAGCTGCGCGTGCAGATGCGCCTGGAGATCCGACGCCTGCAGAAGCGGCTCAAGGTCACCTCGGTCTATGTGACCCACGACCAGACCGAGGCGATGACGCTGGCCGATCGGTTGGTGGTGATGAACGGCGGCCGGGTCGAGCAGTGCGGCACGCCGATGGCGCTCTACGGCCGCCCGGCGACCCGCTTCGTCGCCGGCTTCATCGGCTCGCCGGCGATGAACTTCCTGCCGGTGACGGTCCACGATGAATGCCTGCGGCTGCCCGGCGGCGGCGAACTGACGCTGGCCACCGGGCTGGATGATGGTACCGAGCTGACGCTGGGGGTGCGTCCCGAGCACCTTGTCGCCCTGGACGAGGGTGCTGTGATTCCGGGCGAGGGTGCGCTCATCCAGGCTACGGTGGAATTGGTCGAGCCGTTGGGCGCCGATACCCTGACCTATGCCCGGATGGCGGGCCTCGACGAGCTGCTGGTGGTGCGCCTGCACGGCGAACACGCCGCCGGGGAAGGCAATGTCCTGCGCCTGTGGCTGTCACCCGAGCGCAGCCACCTGTTCGGTGACGACGACCGCCGCATCGAGGCGCATCACGCCACCAGACCCTTGAATAAAGGATCGACCGGCCTCTGACACTAGATTATTCCAGCAATATGCTTACGTACTTATGCGCCTTCCAAGCCGAACTTCTTCAGCTCACTAACGGCCGCGGAGAGCGAGTGGGCAGGTTGCTGGCGCCGATGGGTTTCTCCACGTGCCCCAGCGCTGCGAGTTCACCGGTCCAGTTCGTTGGCTGAATGCTTTCTCAGGAAAACCTTCAAGCCTGGTTCATGCGCGTCTGCCAGCCGGGCCCGGTGTCCCGGAAGGCTTCGATAACATCCGGGTCGAGGCGCAGGCTCACCTGGGCCTTGCGGCATTCGGCAACAGGCCGGCCGCGCCTGGGCGTGAGCATCTCTTCGGCGGCTTGCTCCCCGAAGATCTCTGGCAGCGCCTCGCAAGCCGGCCTGGCTCGGCGGAAATCATCGTCGGTCCATTCCGGGGCTTCGTCGTCAATTCTTTCGGTTCATCGCACTTTGCCGGGAAATGCGGCACAGGTCATCGCGAACCAGCTCCCTCCCACAGCCCCCTGCCGGTTAGCTTGCCCTTGTGGGAGGGAATTTATTCCCGATGGCGGCGGGCACTGTACCTCCCCGGCCATGCCGGGCGCCTGCGGCGCCAATCGGGAACCAGTTCCCTCCCACCGGCGTCCCCATGCTCCAGTGGGCCATCCAGGCTGGTTTGCGTGGGAGAGAGTTTATTCCCAATAGCGGGGCCTTGACGTTTCACGCTGATCCGCGAAGAACCCAAAAAAAGGCCACCGCTCTGATGAGCTAAGTGGCCGTTTTTTATTGAGATTCTCTGGTCGGAGTAGCAGGATTCGAACCTACGACCTCTGCCTCCCGAAGGCAGCGCTCTACCAAGCTGAGCTATACTCCGACGCGGTTGGGCGTGCGCCTCAACGGAGGTGCATTATACGCACTGCCAGGCGCTTGGCAACCCCCGTGCAGTGCTCAGGATTGCCGGTCCACGGCCAGCCGGGCGAGCTCCGCCATGGTGTCGCGATAGCGGCTCGGCGCCAGCGTATCGAGCTGTTTCAGCGCACGCTCGGCCATCTCCTCGGCACGCGCGCGGGTGTATTCGAGCGCGCCGGTGGCGTGGACGATGGTCAGGACCTCGGCGAGCTGATCGAGGCCGCCCTGGCGAATCGCCCGGCGGATCAGCTTGGCCTGCTCGGGGCTGCCTTCGCGGATGGCGTGAATCAGCGGCAGGGTGGGTTTGCCCTCGGCCAGGTCGTCGCCGACGTTCTTGCCCATGGTATCGGCGTCGCCCTGATAATCGAGCAGGTCGTCGATCAGTTGAAAGGCGAGTCCTAGATAGCGCCCATAAAGGCGCAGCGCCTCTTGTTGCTCGGCACTGCCGTCGGCGAGGATCGCGCCGCTGTGCGAAGCGGCCTCGAACAGCATCGCCGTCTTGCCGTGGATGGTGTCGAAGTAGGCGGTCTCGTCGATGTCCGGATTGCCGACATTGGTCAGCTGCAGCACCTCGCCCTCGGCGATCGTGCAGGTGGCCGCCGACAGCACTTCCATGACCCGCATCGAGCCGACCTCGACCATCATCTGGAACGAGCGCGAATAGAGAAAGTCGCCGACCAGTACCGACGGTGCGTTGCCCCAGTGTTCGTTGGCGGTGGTGCGCCCGCGGCGCAGGCTGGATTCGTCGACCACGTCGTCATGCAGCAGCGTCGAGGTGTGCATGAACTCGATCAGCGTGGCGAGCGTTATGTGCTTGTCGCCGTCATAGCCGAGCGCACGCGCCGACAGCAGGACCAGCAGCGGGCGCAGGCGCTTGCCGCCGCTCTCGATGATGTAATGGCCGATGGTCTCGACGAGCGGAACCCGCGAGTTCAGCTGGGCGAGCACGGCGCGGTCGACGGCGGCGAAATCCTCGGCCACCGCTGCATGGATAGGCGATGCGTTGAGTTGCATGTAGTGGCTGTCTGTCAGGGAGTTGGCGAAACCCGGGATGCGCGTTCGGTGTTTCTTCGAGGCGCCGTGTGGGTCGCTCTTGCCCCCGGCGCCGGCCATGGCTTGCCCGCTATGCTATGAGGGGGGGTGGGGGGCGTCAAGGCGAGGCGTGACGCGGCGCGGCATGCGCGCGATCCCCTTGTAGATTCGTCCACGGATGGTTATAATCCGCGACCCTAACTCATCATGCTCCCTGTCAGATGGCTGCCAAAAGGGGCGCCACTCGCCGCAGGCCGATGAAGAGCCCATCCCCGATGAGTGTCTGGAGACGAAGTATGTACGCTGTTATCAAGAGTGGCGGTAAGCAATACCGCGTCCAGGAAGGCCAGACCCTGAAGCTCGAGAAGCTTGAAGTGGCCACCGGCGACAGCCTGGATTTCGACCAGGTGCTGCTGGTCGCCGATGGCGACGACGTCAAGGTCGGCGCGCCGCTGGTCGATGGTGCCAAGGTATCCGCCGAGGTCGTGTCCCACGGCCGTGGCGACAAGGTCACCATCATCAAGTTCCGTCGTCGCAAGCACTCCATGCGTCGTCAGGGCCACCGTCAGTGGTTCACCGAAGTCAAGATCACCGGGATTTCCGCCTGAGCGGTAGCACTCCCCTGAACCTGCGAGGACTTTGCAATGGCTCATAAGAAGGCAGCCGGTAGTACACGTAACGGTCGCGATTCCGAATCCAAGCGCTTGGGCGTCAAGCTGTTCGGCGGCCAGGCCGTGGCCCCGGGCAACATCATCGTCCGTCAGCGCGGCACGCGCTTCCACGCCGGCACCGGCGTGGGCATCGGCAAGGATCACACCCTGTTCGCACTGGACGAAGGCGTGATCAAGTTCGAGACCAAGGGTCCGAAGAACCGCAAGTTCGTGAGCGTCGTCTCCGCCTGAGACCCCTCTCGAACGAGCACTGAAAAGGCCCCGCCAGCGCGGGGCCTTTTCGTATATGGCGGCCATCGCCGCCCGGAGAATGTCAGATGCAGTTCGTCGATGAAGCCTCGATCATCGTGGAAGCCGGCAATGGCGGCAACGGTTGCCTGAGTTTCCGCCGCGAGAAGTACGTGCCCAAGGGCGGTCCCGATGGCGGCGATGGCGGTCATGGCGGCAGCGTCTACCTGATCGGTGACGACGCGCTGAACACCCTGATCGATTTCAAGTACCAGCGCTTCTACAAGGCCCAGAACGGCCAGCCGGGCCAGGGTCGCCAGATGAGCGGCAAGGCCGGCGACGAGCTGCACGTCAAGGTGCCGGTGGGCACCACGGTGATCGACGAGGACTCCCTCGAGGTGATCGCCGACGTCACCGAGATCGGCCAGGTGGTGCTGGTCGCCCAGGGTGGCCGTCGCGGGCTGGGCAACATCCACTTCAAGTCATCGACCAATCGCGCGCCGCGGCGCACCACGCCGGGCACGCCGGGCGAGCGCCGCAACCTGCGCCTGGAGATGAAGGTGATGGCCGATGTCGGCCTGCTGGGCATGCCCAACGCCGGCAAGTCGACGCTGATCCGCGCGGTGTCGGCGGCCAAGCCCAAGGTCGCCAACTACCCGTTCACCACGCTGGTGCCCAATCTGGGGGTGGTCAAGCTGGGCACCCACGAGCACTTCGTGATGGCCGACGTGCCGGGGTTGATCGAGGGCGCCTCCGACGGCGCGGGGCTGGGGCTGCGCTTCCTCAAGCACCTGACCCGCACGCGGCTGCTGTTGCATGTGGTCGATGTCGCGCCATTCGACGAATCGGACCCGGTGGAGTCGGCCCGGGCCATCGCCCGCGAACTCGAGCAGTTCTCCCCGGCGCTGGCCGAGCGGCCGCGCTGGCTGGTACTCAACAAGCTCGATTTGCTGCACGAGGACGAACGCGAGACGCGCGCCCAGGCGATCGTCGACGCGCTGGACTGGCAGGGCCCGGTGTTTCGCATTTCGGCGATCGCCGGCGAGGGCACCGCGCCGCTGGTCCAGGCGGTCTATCGCTGGCTGACCGAGCAGCGCCGGCTCGAAGCCGAGGACGAGGCGGCCGCCGAGCTGGAGCGCGAGATGCGCGCGCGCATGGAAGCCGAGGCGGTGGCACGTGCCGAGGCGCGGCTGAGTCGCAAGCGCAAGCCGGTCGAGGCCGATCAGGACGATGACGACGACTTCGACGACGATGATTATGATGTCGAGGTCGAGTACGCCCCCTGAGGTGGAGAGTCGGATGGAGAGCAACGAGCGGGCACCGGGCCGCGAGGCGCTGAGCGGCGCGCGCCGGGTGGTGGTCAAGATCGGCAGTGCGCTGCTGACCAACGACGGTCGTGGCCTCGACGAGGCCGCCATCGGTGGCTGGGTCGATCAGATCGCCGCCCTGCACGCCCGCGGCATCGAGGTGGTGCTGGTCTCGTCCGGCGCGGTGGCGGCGGGCATGGCCCGGCTGGGCTGGAGCGTGCGGCCATCGGCGGTCCACGAGCTGCAGGCCGCGGCGGCGGTGGGTCAGACCGGCCTGGCGCAATGCTACGAAGGGCATTTCGCGCGCCACGGGCTGCGCAGCGCCCAGATCCTGCTGACCCACGACGATCTGTCCAACCGCAAGCGCTACCTGAACGCCCGCTCGGCGCTGCGCACGCTGGTCGCTCTGCGCGTGGTGCCGGTGATCAACGAGAACGACACCGTGGTTACCGACGAGATCCGCTTCGGCGACAACGATACCCTGGGCGCGCTGGTCGCCAACCTGCTCGAGGCCGAGGCGCTGGTGATCCTCACCGATCAGGAGGGGCTGTTCGATGCCGACCCGCGCCACAGTCCCACCGCGCAGCTGATTCACGAGGGCCGCGCCGGCGATCCGCAGCTGGCCGCGGTGGCCGGCGGCGGCGGGGCGCTGGGACGCGGCGGGATGGCCACCAAGATTCGCGCGGCGCGGCTGGCGGCGCGCTCCGGGGCGGTCACGGCGATCGCCGGCGGTCGCCAGGCCGAGGTGCTGACCCGGCTGGTCGACGGCGAACGCCTGGGTACCTTGCTGCGCCCCGAGCATGCACCGCTGGCGGCGCGCAAGCGCTGGCTGGCCGGGCAACTGCAGGTGTGCGGCAGCCTGACGCTGGATGCCGGCGCGGTCAGCGTGCTGCGCGATCGCGGTTCGAGTCTGCTGCCGGTCGGCGTCAAGGCGGTCAGCGGTCGGTTCGTGCGCGGCGACATGGTGGTCTGCGTCGACGAGCAGGGCGAGCGGGTCGCCAAGGGGCTGGTCAACTACGGCAGCGACGAGGCGGCGCGGATCGTCGGCCGGCCGAGTCACCAGATCGAGGCGATCCTCGGCTACATGGAAGCCCCGGAGCTGATTCACCGCGACAATCTGGTGGTCATCTAACCCTTGCAGGCCAGGCGTCATGCGTTCTGTGGCAAGCCACGCTGGCGCGTGATAGAATGCCGCATCCTCTCAGACATGGCCCGTGACCAACGCATTCGCTGCGGCATGGCCAGACCGGTTTGGAAGTATCTGATTACCGAATCGGATCAAACACTTACACCGCATTTTATGGTTCTCCAAGGAGATTACGGTGGCGAATACCAAGCAAGCAAAAAAGCGTGCCCGTCAGGCCGAACAGCGTCGCAAGCACAACGCCAGTCAGCGCTCGATGGTGCGTACCTACATCAAGCGCGTGATCAAGGCGGTGCAGGGCGGCGATCATGCCCAGGCCATGGATGCCTTCAAGGCGGCGCAGCCGGTCATCGACCGCATCGCCGACAAGGACGCGATTTCCAAGAAGAAGGCCGCGCGCCTGAAGAGCCGCCTCAACAAGCGGGTCAAGGCGCTGGCTGCGTAAGCCGGACGTCGCTGCGGTGCCCCGCCCGGCCCAACGGGCGGCGGGGGACTCGAGAAAAACCGGCTGCGGCCGGTTTTTTTGTGCATGCCGTTTGCCGAGGCGGGGTGATGAGCCCGCGCACGAGCTAGGACACGGAAAGGGATGAGCACGGTGCAGCCCGACGACGAACCCAATAGAGTCGCGCATGATGCGCAGGACGATCCAGCCTCGCTGGATGCCCCGGCCGCTGGCGATGCCGCGCCGAGCGATGCGGCACCGGGCGCCGTAGCGGGGCGTGCGACGCCGGCGAGCGGCGGCCTGCTGCGCTCGGGGATGGTGGTCAGTGCGATGACCATGCTGTCGCGGGTACTCGGGCTGGCGCGGGACGTGACGATCGCCGCGCTGTTCGGCGCCGGCAGCGGCGCGGATGCGTTCTTCGTCGCCTTCAAGATTCCCAACTTCCTGCGTCGGCTGTTCGCCGAGGGCGCGTTCAACCAGGCGTTCGTGCCGGTGCTCTCGGAATACGCCTCCCGGCGTGCCCGCGAAGAAGTGCGCGAGCTGCTCGACGCCGTGGCCGGCAGTCTGGCGGTGGTGCTGGCGTTGATGACCGCGCTGGCGATCGTGCTGGCGCCCTGGCTGGCGCTGATCTTTGCCCCGGGCTTTGCCCGCGATCCCGACAAGCTGGCGCTGACCGCCGAGATGCTGCGGCTGACCTTCCCCTATCTGCTGCTGATCTCGCTGACGGCGTTCTCGGGCAGCGTGCTCAATACCTGGAATCGCTTCGCGGTGCCGGCGTTCACGCCGGTGCTGCTCAATCTGGCGCTGATCGGCGCAGCGGTGGCGCTGACGCCGTGGATGAGCGTGCCGTCGATGGCGCTGGCCTGGGGCGTGCTGATCGCCGGCGCCGCCCAGCTGGCGTTCCAGGTGCCGTTCCTGGCCCGGCTGGGGCTGCTGCCGCGACCCTGGCCGAACTTCCGTCATCCCGGCGTCCGGCGCATCCTGTGGCTGATGGCGCCGGCGCTGTTCGGCGTCTCGGTGTCGCAGATCAACCTGTTGCTGGATACCGTGCTGGCCTCGCTGCTCGCCGACGGCAGCGTGTCGTGGCTTTATTATTCGGATCGTCTGGTGGAGCTGCCGCTGGGCGTGTTCGGCGTGGCGCTGGGCACGGTGATCCTGCCGGCACTGTCCAGGCGCCACGCCGAACGCTCGGCCGAACACTTCGCGCAGATGCTCGACTGGGCGCTGCGCGCGGTGCTGCTGCTGGGCCTGCCGGCGGCGCTGGCATTGGAGGTGCTCGCCGAACCGCTGCTGGTCAGCCTGTTCCACTACGGGGCGATGACCGATCGCGATATCGCCATGGCGGCGATGAGCCTGCGCGCCTATGCCCTGGGGCTGGTCGCCTTCATGCTGATCAAGGTGCTGGCGCCGGGCTACTTCGCCCGCCAGGACACCGCCACGCCGGTCAAGATCGGGGTGGTCGCGATGATCGCCAACATGATCCTCAATCTGGCCTTGATCCTGCCGCTGGCCCACGCCGGGCTGGCGCTGGCCACCGCGCTGTCGGCGTTTCTCAACGCCGGGCTGCTGGCGCGCGGGCTGCGTCGTCGCGGGGTGCTGGCGTTTCAGCCCGGCTGGGGGCGCTTTGCCTTGCAGTTGCTGGGCGGCTGCACGCTGATGACGCTGGCGTTGTGGTGGTTCGCGCCGGACTGGCAGGTATGGCTGGAGTGGGGCGTATGGCGCCGGGCCGGCACATTGGCCGCGCTGGTGACGGGAGGCGCCGGGGTGTACTTCGCCTGGCTGGCAGCGACCGGCGTGCGCGTGCGCCACTTCAAGCTGCGCAGCTGAGTTCGCCGGCGATAGCCTGCCGTTGATATGCAGTGCGGCGGCTGTCAAGGCCACCCCCCTTCGTTATAATCGAAGGCTTTCCCGGTGCTTGATGGGCTATTTCCGAACGTGAAGGACGTATGCAACTGATTCGCGGCTTGCACAATTTGACGGCGGAGCATCGGGGGTGCGTGGCGACCATCGGCAATTTCGATGGCGTGCACCGCGGGCACCAGGCGATCCTTGACCAGCTGCGCGACCGTGCCGCCGCGCTGGGACGGCCGGTGACGGTGGTGATCTTCGAGCCGCAGCCGCGCGAATACTTCGCCGGCGACCAGGCGCCGCCGCGGCTCACCCGGCTGCGCGACAAGGTCCGCCTGCTCGCCGAACACGGCGCCGAGCGGGTGGTCTGCCTGCCATTCAACGAGACGCTGCGCAGCCTGACCGCGCGGGCGTTCATCGATAGGGTGCTGGTCGACGGGCTGGGCGTCCGCCATCTGGTGGTGGGCGACGATTTCCGCTTCGGCTGCGACCGGGTCGGCGACTTCGCGCTGCTGCGCGAGGTTGGCGAGGCACGCGGCTTCGTCGTCGAGCATACCCGCACCTTCGTGCTCGACGACGAGCGGGTTTCGAGTTCGCGGGTGCGCACGCTGCTGGCCAGCGGCAACTTCGCCCAGGCCCAGCGCATGCTGGGCCGGCCCTATCGGCTGGCGGGACGCGTGGTGCGCGATCAGCAACTGGGCCGCACGATCGGCGTGCCCACCGCCAACCTGCCGCTGCTGCCCGGGCCGATGGCGCTGCGCGGCGTGTATGCCGTGCTCCCCCGCCTCGCCGATGGGCGCGAGTTCACCGGCGTCGCCAACATCGGCTGGCGGCCGACGGTGGGCACGCCGCGGCCGGTACTCGAGGTGCATCTGTTCGATTTCGACGGCGATCTCTACGGCCAGCGCATCACCGTGGTGCCCTGCGCGCGGCTGCGCGGCGAGCTGACCTTCGACGGGCTCGAGGCGCTCAAGCGCCAGATTCATCGCGACCAGGCGCGGGCGCGGAACTATTTCCGCGACATCGCACTGCCGGGAGACGCTTCTCCGGGCGACGCCTCGCCGGGCGCGGCGGACGACGCGACGTGGCACTCCTTTCTGGCATCGGCGCCGCTGGCGGCGATGCCGGCGACTTCCGAATTCCCGGCGGCGGGAGCCGCCGACAACGACGACGGCTGACTCCAAGGCTATGAGCGACTACAAGCACACCCTCAACCTGCCAGAAACCGACTTCCCGATGCGCGGCAATCTGCCCAAGCGGGAACCGGCGCGCCTCGCGCGCTGGCAGGAGCTCGATCTCTACCAGCGGCTGCGCGAGACCGGGCAGGGGCGCGAATCCTTCGTGCTCCACGATGGCCCTCCCTACGCCAATGGCAGCATCCATATCGGTCACGCCGTCAACAAGATCCTCAAGGACATCATCGTCAAGGCCAAGGGCCTGGCGGGTTTCGACGCGCCCTACGTGCCGGGCTGGGATTGCCACGGGCTGCCCATCGAGCACAAGATCGAGACCACTCATGGCAAGCATCTGCCGCCGGAGCAGGCCCGCGCGCTGTGCCGCGAGTACGCCGGCGAGCAGATCCAGGGCCAGCGTGCGGATTTCGAGCGCCTCGGGGTGGTCGGCGACTGGGCGCATCCCTACCGCTCGATGGACTTCGCCAACGAGGCCGGCGAGGTGCGTGCGCTGGCCGAGATGGTCCGCCACGGTTACGTGTTCAAGGGGCTCAAGCCGGTCAACTGGTGCTTCGATTGCGGTTCGGCGCTGGCCGAGGCCGAGGTCGAGTATGCCGACAAGCAGTCCGATGCCATCGACGTGGCCTTTGCCTGCGCCGACGACGCCAAGCTGGCCGCGGCGTTCGGTCTGAGCGCATTGCCCAAGTCCGCCGCCGCGGTGATCTGGACCACCACGCCGTGGACCATTCCCGCCAACCAGGCGCTCAACGTGCACCCGGCGTTCAGCTACGCGCTGGTCGATGTCGGCGAGCGGCTGTTGCTGCTGGCCGAGGAGCTGGTGGAGAGCTGTCTGGCGCGTTTCGGCCTGCACGGCGAGGTGATCGCCACCGCCCAGGGCGAGGCGCTGGATCTGATCGAATTCCGCCACCCATTCTACGATCGCCGCTCGCCGATCTACCTGGCGGATTACGTGGGCATCGACGAGGGCAGCACCGGCATCGTCCATTCGGCACCGGCCTACGGCTTGGACGACTTCGTGACCTGCCGTGCCCACGGCATGGCGTTCAGCGAGATCGAGAGCCCGGTACAGGGCAACGGCGTCTACGTCGACGAGCTGCCGCTGTTCGGCGGCCAGATGATCTGGAAGGCCAACCCGCAGATCGTCGCCAAGCTCGAGGAGGTCGGCGCGCTGCTGGCCCATCAAAAGATCACCCACAGCTACATGCATTGCTGGCGGCACAAGACGCCGGTGATCTACCGTGCCACCGCGCAGTGGTTCGTGGGCATGGACATCCGCGGCGCGGACGGCAGGACGCTGCGCGAGTGCGCGCTGGACGGCATCGAGGCGACCCAGTTCGTGCCGGCCTGGGGCAAGGCGCGGCTGCACTCGATGATCGCCAACCGTCCCGACTGGTGCATCTCGCGCCAGCGCAACTGGGGCGTGCCGATCCCGTTCTTCCTGCACAAGGCGAGCGGCGAGCTGCACCCGCGCACCCTCGAGCTGATGGAGGCGGCAGCCGAGCGCATCGAGGCCGAGGGCATCGACGCCTGGTTTCGTCTCGACCCCGCCGAGCTGCTCGGCGACGAGGCCGGTGACTACGAGAAGGTCACCGATACCCTCGACGTGTGGTTCGACTCCGGCACCACCCACTGGCATGTGCTGCGCGGCTCCCATGCGCTGGGCCACGCGCAGGGCCCGCGTGCCGACCTGTACCTGGAAGGCTCCGACCAGCACCGCGGCTGGTTTCACTCGTCGCTGCTGACCGGCTGCGCGATCGACGGCCATCCGCCCTACAAGGGGCTGCTGACCCACGGTTTCACCGTCGACGCCCAGGGCCGCAAGATGTCCAAGTCGGTGGGCAACGTGATCGCCCCGCAGGAGGTGATGGACAAGCTCGGTGCCGACATCCTGCGGCTGTGGGTCGCCTCCACCGATTACTCCGGCGAGATGGCGGTCTCCGACGAGATATTGAAGCGTACCGCCGACGTCTACCGGCGCATCCGCAACACCTCGCGGTTCCTGCTCGCCAATCTCAACGGCTTCGACCCGGCGCGCGACGCCATCGCCTTCGGCGACATGCTGGCGCTGGATCAGTGGGTGGTCGATCGGGCCGCCCAGTTGCAGGTGCGTATCGAGCAGGCGTACGAGGAATACCGCTTCCTCGATGTCTATCAGCAGGTGCACACCTTCTGTGCGCGGGAGCTGGGCGGTTTCTACCTCGACGTGATCAAGGATCGCCAGTACACCACCCAGGCCGATTCCCTGGCCCGCCGCAGCTGCCAGACCGCGCTCTATCACGTGGTCGAGGCGCTGGCCCGCTGGATCGCGCCGATCCTGAGTTTCACCGGCGAGGAGGTCTACGAGCACATCCCCGGCGAGCGCCGCGACAGCGTGCTGCTGGAGCGCTTCTACACCGGGCTGGCCACGCTCGACGAGGGCGCCGAGTTCGGCCGCGACTTCTGGGAGCGGGTGCTGCAGGTCAAGCAGGCGGTCAACAAGTGCCTGGAGGACGCGCGCAACGCCAAGCAGATCAAGAACGGCCTGGCCGCCGAGGTCACCCTCTACGCCAGCGACGAGCTGCGCGAGACGCTGGGCCGGCTGGGCGACGAACTGCGCTTCGTGCTGCTGACCAGCGAGGTGCATCTGGCCTCCCGGGACGCTGGCGGCGCGGCGCAGGCCGAGGCCAGCGAACTCGAGGGGTTGCGGGTCGCGGTCGCGCCCAGCGCCCACGCCAAGTGCGAGCGTTGCTGGCAGCATCGCCCGGATGTCGGCAGCCACGCCGAGCACCCGGACCTGTGCGGTCGCTGCATCAGCAACCTGCCGGACGGCCCCGGGGAGGCGCGGCATTATGCCTGACATGCGGCCTGAGCCGGATACGGCCGAGGGCGACCAGCAGGCGGCGCCGATGCGCCGGCCGTTGCGCTGGCTGTGGCTGTCGCTGCTGGTCGTGGTGCTCGACCTGGGCAGCAAGGCGCTGGCCAGCAACCTGCTGATCTATGGGCAGCCGGTGGAGCTGCTGCCGGTCTTCGACCTGACGTTGCTGTACAACACCGGCGCGGCGTTCAGCTTTCTGGCCACGTCCGGCGGCTGGCAGCGTTGGCTGTTCGCGCTGCTCGCGGTGGGCGCCAGCGTCGGCCTGAGCATCTGGCTGACCCGGCTGAAACGTGGCGAGGTGCTGCTGGCCGGCTCGCTGGCACTGATCATCGGCGGCGCGCTGGGCAATCTCTATGATCGCCTGGTGCGCGGCTATGTGGTGGATTTTCTCTCCTTCCACTGGTCAAACAGCTATTACTTTCCCGCCTTCAACCTGGCCGACACGGCCATCACCCTGGGGGCGATCGGGCTGATTATCGAAACTCTGCGTGATGCCCGGCGTCCAAGGGCCTGATACGCCCCAAGTGGCCGAATATGCAAAGTGGAGCGCGATGAGATGAGTGAATACCGGATCGGCGAGGGCATGGAAGTCACCCTGCACTTCACCCTCAAGCTCGAGGACGGCACGGTGGTCGATTCCACCCGCGACAAGCAGCCGGCGACGTTCCAGGTCGGCGACGGCAACCTACCGCCGGGCTTCGAGGCGCCGCTGACGGGCCTGACCGACGGCGAGACCGGCAGCTACGAGATCTCGCCGGAACATGCCTTCGGCCAGCACAACCCGCAGAACATCCAGTCGTTGCCGCGCGACAGTTTCGACGACACCGACGAGCTGGAAGAGGGCCTGGTGATGTCGTTCGCCGACCCGGCGGGCGGCGAGTTGCCGGGAGTGATCGCCGAGATCGGCGACAAGCGCGTCGAGGTGGACTTCAATCACCCGCTGGCGGGGCGTACCCTGACCTTCGACGTCGAGGTGATCGAGGTGCGGCCGGCGACGACCCACTGAGCCGCCGCGTAGCGCTTTTCATAGACATACACCGCCATTGATACCGCGCGTATCGAGCGAGGCAGACATGCAGATCAAGTTGGCCAATCCCCGCGGCTTCTGCGCGGGCGTCGATCGGGCGATCGATATCGTCAACCGGGCGCTCGACGTGCTGGGCCCGCCCATCTACGTGCGCCACGAAGTCGTGCACAACCGCTTCGTGGTCGACTCGTTGCGCGAACGCGGGGCGATCTTCGTCGACGAGCTCGACGAGGTGCCCGACGACGTCACGGTGATCTTCTCCGCCCATGGCGTGTCGCGTGGCGTTCAGCAGGAGGCCGAGCGGCGCGGGCTGAAGATCTTCGACGCCACCTGCCCGCTGGTCACCAAGGTGCACATGGAAGTGCTGCGCTACGCCAAGCGCGGCCAGGAGTGCATCCTGATCGGCCATGCCGGCCACCCCGAGGTGGAGGGCACCATGGGCCGCTACGACACCTCGCACGGCGGCGCCGTCTACCTGGTCGAGGACGAGGCCGATGTCGCCGCCCTCGAGGTCAAGGACCCCGAGCGGCTGGCCTTCGTCACCCAGACGACACTGTCGATGGACGATACCGCGCGGGTGATCGATGCCCTGCGCGACAAGTTCCCGGCCATCCAGGGGCCGCGCAAGGACGACATCTGCTACGCCACCCAGAACCGTCAGGACGCGGTGCGCGAGCTGGCCGCCGACTCGGATCTGGTGCTGGTGGTGGGCAGCGTCAACAGCTCCAACTCCAACCGCCTGCGCGAACTCGCCGAGCGCATGGGCACGCCGGCCAGGCTGATCGACGACGCCAGCCTGATCGAACCGGAGTGGCTGGAAGGCGTCGAGCGCATCGGCATCACCGCCGGCGCCAGCGCCCCCGAGGTGCTGGTCAAGGGGGTGATAGAACGGCTGCGCGCACTGGGCGCCGAGGTCCCCGAGGAACTCGAAGGCCGCGAGGAGAACATTACCTTCTCCATGCCGAAGGAGCTGAGAGAGCAGGTCATCGTCAGCGACTGAGACAATTCCCTCCTCGAACGTTGAAAAGTCGGGCATATGCCCGACTTTTTTATGGATTAATCCCTGACGCGCTGCGCTAGACTGATACATATTGAAACAATACCGTCGCCGTTCGAGGACTCCCTGTGCGCCAAGCCGGCTTCACTCTGATCGAACTGCTCGTGACGATAGCTCTAGTTGCCATCGTGGCAGGTATAGCAGTGCCTAACTTTTCAGGATTGGTGAGCGAAAACAGGTTGTCAGCATTGACTACAAATCTTAATGCTGCTCTACGACTTGCTCGTAGCGAAGCGATTAAGCGCAACCAGCGTTTGACGCTATGTGGGATAGTCAAATGTGACGGCGATTTCAGTGCCGGCTGGCAGCTAAAGACGACAATCAATAGCGATCCGCCCTTGCGAGAGCAAGCCTTCGATGACAATTCGGCGAGCGCAGTGGGCGAGGCTCCCTTCGTATTCAACCCACTCGGGGAATTGGCGCCCGGTAGTGGCCAGTGTCTCGTAGTCAGTGTGGGCGGTGCCAGTCAGGCGCTGCAAGCTACGCCGAGTGGGGCCATTCGATCGATAGAGACCTGCCCATGATCGTTTCTCGCCAAACGGGTGTGTCATTGCTTGAGGTCTTGATTTCGCTGCTTGTGCTGGCGATCGGGATCTTGGGGATAGTGGCATTACAAACCAAATCACTTGCGCTGGTGCAGGAAGCCTACTGGCGGGGTCAGGCAGTAGGCCTTGCATATGACTTGGGGGACCGTTTACGAGCCAACTCTAGCCAGCTGTCAGGTTATGCCACCGACATGGACGATGATGCCCCTCAAGGCAGTGGCTTGGTCAACATAGATCTGGCGGGATGGCTAAACGATTTAAACGCTATCTTACCTAATGGTGACGGCAGCGTAGCAATCGATGGCGATCAGGTAACAATTACAGTCCAGTGGAACGCTTCGCCACGACTGGAGGGAACTTTGCAGTCCTCTGTGACGAAGGTAAATTTATGAGCCGTTACTCACCGATTTTGCCAAGACATCAACGAGGGTTGACCCTCGTCGAGCTGATGATTTCGTTGGTCTTGGGACTATTAATTACCGCGGGTATTTATCAGCTATTCAATGTTACGCAGCGGACATACCGTTTTGAGCAGGCAGTGGCTGATGTTCAGGAAAATGGCCGTTTCCTGATTAACGTTTTTCAGCGCGAACTCCGCCATTCAGGGTTTCCGCCAGCCTGCCAAGGCGCGTCAGGCCCTGGAGAGTCGCTAACGCTCAACCTCCAATCAAGCAAAAAGACAAAGGAAGCTATTTTTCCCGATGGCCGCTTTGATGCAATCGGAGGCTGGTCAGAACGGCCTGCAGAAGGAGGGTATGCGCAGCAACTTGATTCTGGCGATTATCAAAAAGGAGATGCTTTATTAGTTCATCATGCCGCTAACCCGGCTGGTCTAGTCGTGGATGAACCCATTAACATAGGTGATAAAGATATAACATTGGCAGAAGGGGCGAGCGTCAAAGCGGGTGATATCTTCGCCTTGGCTTTTCAGAACCGGTGCGAGGTGATTGAAAATACCCAAGATGGTAAACTTATAGTTCCGAGTGGCTTTTCATATGGATTTCCTCCCGAAGATGACGGCACTTGGATTGGCGCCCTGGTCGGAGATATTTATTACATCGGCTGGGATGATCCGCGACAGGAACCGGGATTGCGCCGATTGAATCTTCTTACCGGACAAAGTGAAACCTTGGCCAGCCCGGTTGTTGACCTGGAAGTGCGCTATTTGGTTGATGATAATTACCAGGAGGCCCCAGATAAAGGTGATTGGAATAAGATAACGGCGGTCAGGGTGAGCCTGCTATTACGGGGGGCAACGCGAAATGTTCTTGAAACACCGGCTCAGGTTAAAGCAGGTGATATCGACTTCATGGCGCCTGACGACGACCTGCGTCTCTACCAGGGTTTTACCACGACGGTAGCGTTGCGTAACCGGCTGATGGAGGGGAAGCAGTGACAGCATCCCTTTATGACTTGCCGACACGACGATCTCAACAGGGGGTCGTGCTTGTCGTGTCGCTAATATTTCTACTTTTGTTGAGTTTGCTGGGACTTGCCTCTATCCAAAGTGCAACCTTGCAAGAGCGCATGGCAGGTAATCAGCGTGATCACGATATGGCCTTTCAGGCTGCGGAGGCGGCATTGCGCTGGGCGGAGAGCCAGGCAAAGAAAGGCAATGCCATCAATGACACGGCTTGGTCAGAAAAGAAAGAAATGGATACTTATAATTTAGGCGATATCAGGTTGAACCGTAATCCCCAGTATTATATATGGTCGGGAGGGCAGGCCGTAGAAGGCGACGATAACATTAATGGTAAACCCCTCTACCAGATAACCGCAATAGGATACGGCGGATCGCCCAATAGTCGTGTGGTATTGCAAAGTTGGTACGTGCCTGATTAAAATTGAGGTTGGTTTATGCGTATAATGCGTGCCGTTATTTTATTTTCACTGAGCCTCTGCGGGTTGCTGGTGGCAGTGAACGCATGGTCCAAGAGCTTGTCTCAGACACCGCTCTCGGCGGGAGCGCGTGTTGACCCGAATTTGATGTTCATAATTGATGATTCGGGCTCGATGCGTTTCGAGATCATGCCAGAATCCAATATTGCCCTTGCATCGCGTTTTGTGTATCCAAGGGCGGAAGGTACATACCAAGTTAGGGGGTCTGAATATCAGAATAATGTGCCTACCTTTGATGAAAGCGACCCCTACAATGCCTATAGTCGCTCACCGCAGACTAACACGCTTTATTACAACCCTTCCGTTACCTATCGCCCCTGGGTAAAAGCCGATGGTGCGCGCATGGCCGATGCCTCACCACGTCTAGCGCCCGATAATCCTGCCTTTCCTGAGCGAGGGCGCCGAAACTTGACGCAAGAGTCGACCGAGAGAGCAGCTCAGTGGGTAGGCAGTTGCGATACCATCACGGAGAGTGGTCCCTCGGGTTGTCAAGCTGTCATCAATTCTAGAAATAATCGCTATTTATTCAATTATCAGGAAACTTTTTATCCAGCAGTCTATTTTTGGTACAAAGGGGGTGGGTATAATAATATAAATAATTATCGGCGCACTGAAATTCGCCCTGATAATTCTCCTTTTGTTGGAGAGGGGCGTGAAAATCGTGTGGATTGTGCTAACTCGACAGCGATGCCGGCAAGTTGTACCTACCAAGAAGAGATGCAGAATTTTGCTAACTGGTATACTTATTACCGCTCGCGGACTTTGGCAGCGCGAGCCGGGGTCGGTCAGGCTTTTTCCCAGATTGGCGCAACAGTTCGGGTCGGTTTCGATACCATAAATAGCGGTAGTTATTATGACACTGCCAATGGGAACGTTTCTGATGGAGTACGTACTTTTTACGGTCAGGGCCGCGGTCGTTTCTATGATCGGCTGTATGAACATGATGTGCCTGCAGAAGGTACTCCGTTGCGGCGCGGCTTGCAAAGAGCTGGCAATTATTATCAGTACAGGGATGAACCCTGGCGTGATGACCCTAGTTCCAACCAGAGTGTGGGCTTTCAATCCTGTCGGGCTGGCTATACGGTGTTGATGACCGATGGTTATTGGAGTGGTGGTCCTCCTGTCGGTATTGGCAATGATGATGGACAAGCCGGCCCAACGATTAACGGGGCCAGTGGGCAGAGTTACCGTTATCCGGCTAATCCGCCTTATGCTGACAACACAGCACTTACCTTGGCTGATGTGGCGATGAACTATTGGAAACGAGACTTGCGTGTTGACTTGGCCAACGATCTGCCGGTCAGCGGTCAGGATCCGGCCTTTTGGCAGCATATGACGTCCTTTGGCATTGGTTTTGGAGTCGAGGGAAACGTCAACGCCAATACTGCCTGGCAAGCGGTAGCTGATGGTTCCCCAGTGGATTGGCCCGATGCCAATGATTTTAATAGCCCGGACAGTACCCGTGCGAACCGGGCTCGGCTCGATGACCTGCTGCATGCCGCAATCAATGGCCATGGCGGCTTCTTCAATGCTGCCGATCCACAATCTTTCGCCGATGGTCTCGATGCAGTACTTGGTGCTATCGTTGCTCGAGAGGAGGCTTCGGTGGTGCCGGTTGCGGTAAGTAGTGACGCCATTGACGAGGATACCAGAATGTTTTCCGCTGGTTTCCGCAGCATCGACTGGTCCGGGCAACTTAAAGGTTATCAGTTGTTGCCAGGCGGCAAGCGCAAACTTCTATGGGATGCTGAGTCTATGCTGCGAGAGCAGTCACCTGACGATCGGTTGCTGCTCACTTCAAAAGGAGGTAACGGGGTAGAGTTGGCACCTCAGAATAGCAGTTTAAGTGCTGATCAGGTACGTTGGTTGAAAGGGGCTTCGGTGGATGGGATGCGAAGCCGTATCCCGGATGGCCAGAATGCCCCCAACCTGCTTGGTGATATCGTCAATAGTGCGCCCTTTCTTCTTTCGCCTCCCCAGGAAAGTCAGCGTCCTGGGGTGATATTCGTCGGCGCCAATGACGGCATGCTGCATGCATTTTCCGCTGACAGTGGAAAGGAGCTTTTCGCTTATCTTCCTAGTGAGCTTGTGACATCGGATTCCGGGCAAGCTTCGCCACTCGAATCGCTGATGCAGCCTGACTATACGCATCGTTATTTTGTCGATGGCTCGGCGGTGGCGCGCAATGTGGAAATCGATGGCGGACCTGAAGCCGTGGTAGTAGGTACGATGGGCGCGGGGGGGCGCAGTGTCTTTGCCCTCGATGTGAGTGACCCAGCCGATATGAAGCCAGAGGACGTGCTTTGGGAATTCTCGAATCCTAACTTGGGGGAAGGCGTCACTCGCCCCGCCATTTCTCGAGTAATTTATAATGGAGAGCCTCGCTGGGTTGCGTTGTTTGGTAATGGTTATAACAGTGTTTTCGGGCGTGCGAGTCTGTTCGTGGTGGACCTGGTAAGTGGCGATCTTCTCAAGCGATTTGATACCAACGTGGGCAGCCTGCAAGAGTCGAATGGCTTGGGGCCCCCCACCGCGACCCGCTGGCCCGACTACATGGGGGCGAGTACCTATGCTTACGCTGGCGATCAGCAGGGCAACATGTGGCGTTTTGATTTAACCGACCTGAAGTTTGATTTAATCGGTATAAACAACAAGTCTGTCAGGTTGCTGGCGGGGCAATCTTCTCAGCCAATTACAGCACCTCCTCAGTTAGAGTTCAAACCCGGCGACTCAAGTACATTGATGGTGCTGTTCGGTACCGGTAGCTTCCAGTTTGTTGATGACCGCAGTGACCGTAGCATACAGCGTCTCTACGGACTGGAAGACAATGGAGATGCAAACCCGGTTCCGGTGGAGGCCGAAACACCCAACCTGGCTAAGCAAGAGATTACCTCCATGACCAGGGTCGACGGCAAGCTCGTGCGTGGCGTGACTAATAAGCCGGTAGCAGAAAATCAGCGAGGTTGGTATCTGCAGTTGCCACCAGGCGAGCGGATGGTTTCGATGCCGACGCTACCTACCGGTATCTACCACCAGCGCGCACTATTCGCAACCTTGAGTCCTCTATTTGGCCAATGCTCTGCAGGCATCGATGGGTATGTGTATGGTCTGCGCATCGATACCGGGGGTAGCGGGATGCGTGCTTTTTTCGATGTTAACGGCGATAAAAAGATTGATGGTAGCGACAATATCACGGACCAGATTGGTAATGTTCAAATAGTTGCTGGGTTGCAGCTCGGTAGTGGTCAGTCTCAGGTTGCGGTTAATGATCCAGAAAATGATAACGACGTTCTTGCGGGCACTATTGATAGTGGCGGTAGTGGCGGTGGTCGTATAGAGGCTTCGCCCGGTGAGGCCGGACGTCAGTCTTGGCGTCAAGTTTTTAATTATTAGGGGTTCATATGGACAAGGCAAGCCGGGAAAGACAATGGCGTGAGCAAGGCTTTACATTGATCGAAGTGATGATCGTGGCAGCGATTATCGCTATTCTTGCGACCATTGCCTATCCCAGCTATCAGCGCTACGTCAGCGACACTTGGCGTGGTCGTGCCACGGCTTGTCTGGCTGAACTGGCGCAGGGGATGGAACGCCGTTATACCTCAAACATGTCTTACTTGGTGGATGCTGATGAGCAATCTCTTCCATCTAACCAATGTGTTTCTGAACTTTCTGACGAAAATCGCTATACTATTGGATTCGCAGACAAGCAGCCACAGTCTCAGACTTTTATTATCGAAGCAACGCCCAATGGAGCGCAGGCACCTGACAGCCAGTGTGGAACATTGTCGGTCGACCAGGCTGGGCAGCGGAGCGTTACGGGGAGCGGTAGTATCGGTGACTGTTTTTAGCGCTTGCATTGAGCGGTATCACCTGAACGGAGTCTACCGGTATTGCTCATTACCAGTGAGGCGGACTCTCCGTTGGTATCGCATAGCTCAAAAGTGCCGTTATATCCTCTTGGCCAACCAGTGGCAGGGATGCGAATCCAACGGTAATCATTGCGGAACCGGGTATTTGACACGTTACCTTCTGGGATGATTTTGAGGATATCGGTGTCTTGGCTAATATTGTTGCCATCGAAAGGGCCCTGAATGACGAGTAGTGGCAAAGACCAATTTTTGTTGCATGACTTTTGGTCCCGGCTAGGACATAAGGTGATTACCTGCTCTCGAGTTATCGCTGTGTTCCGGGCCAAGGCGATTGCTGATCTCAGACGTGAGAGATCTGTGACAATCGAATTGCGTGAGATGAGCTGACTGAACGAAGGGGCGACCCAGCCTAACGTAATAACCAGAATCGTTAAAGTGACCATCAATTCTATCAGGGTGAAGCCACGTTGGCGTATAAGGTGCATGCTGACCGTTTCCTTTTAATGGTGTTATTTTATGTATCAAAAGACGATAAACGTTTTAAGTTTTTTTGTTGTAAGTGAAAACGGACATTCTTTGTGAGTGATTTCTTAATCATCGGTGGCGGCGTCATCGGCATGATGTAAGCGCTCCACAAACCCCATCTTCTGCCGCTGAATAGTGTCCGTCAGACTGGTGTCACCCGATTCCAAGGAGGACACCATGACTGACCTGACCTCGACACAGGCCTTCTGGCTGGGCCATCTGTTCCATGCTTCCTCTCGGCACCTGTCGCTGAGCGAGTACGCCGCGGAGCAAGGGCTGGAGCTGGCGTCACTGCTGGCGTGGGAAAAGCGCCTGGTGGTGCAGAATGTGCCGGTGCCACCTCGCCATCGGCCGCTGCGCTTCGTCGCCGTGGAGGTGGCCCGATGATTCGGCCGGACACCGGACTGCGGGTCTACCTGTGCCGTGAGCCGGTCGATATGCGCAAGCAGATCGACGGGCTGGCCCTGCTCGTTCAGGAGGCCATGGAGCTCAACCCCTTCGAGGAAGCGGTGTTCGTGTTCGGCAACCGCCAGCGCGACAAGGTGAAGCTGCTGTTCTGGGAACGTAACGGCTTCGTGGTCTGGTACAAGCGCCTGGAACGGGAGCGCTTCAAGTGGCCCGACCGGCTGGAGGACGACACCGTCTCCCTGTCCGGCCAGGAACTGAACTGGCTGCTCGACGGCTACGACCTCAGTGCCATGCAGCCCCACAAGGCCTTGGATTTTCAGTCGGTTGGCTGACATTTTTGCTGCTGTCAGCAGGCCGTTTTGGTAAAATATCAGGATGACATCCCACGCTTTCTCACCCCCTGATTCCCGCTCTCAGCTGCAGCGCCAAGTGCGTTCTCAGCAGGAGGAGATCGCGCGTCTTCATCAGTTGATGGAGAAGAAGGAGGCTCAGTGGGAAGCCACCAAGGCGGCGCTTTTCGAGCAGTTCCGCCTGGCCATCGAGCGTCAGTTTGGCCCCTCCACCGAAAAATACCGTGTCGCGCAGGGGGATCTGCTCATCAACGAGGCCGAAGCGGCGGTCGACGAGGAAGACGCCAACGCTCAGGATGACGCGACCGACGACGAGGAGGACGCGCCGACCGAGCCCCGTCAGCCGGTCAAGCGCCGCAGCCGTGGCGGTCGGGTGGCTCTGCCTCCTGAGTTGCCGCGCGTCGAAGTCGTGCATGAGCTGCCCGAAGATGCCCGTCACTGCCACGATGACGGCACCGAGCTCAAGGAGATCGGCCAGGAGGTCAGCGAAGAGCTGCATGTCGTGCCGGCGCGGGTCGAGGTGATCCGCCATGTACGCGTCAAGTACGGCTGCCCGGCCTGCGAAGAGGGCGTGCAGATCGCCCCGGCACCGGCCAAGCTGCTGCCCAGGAGCAACGCCAGCGCCACCTTGCTGGCCTACGTGGCCACCGCCAAGTACCAGGACGCCTTGCCGCTCTATCGCCAGAGCCGGATCCTTGCTCGGCACGGTGCCGAGATCCCGCGCAACACCCTGGCGCGCTGGATGGTGCTGGTCGGCGAGCGGCTGATGCCCCTGGTTGAGGTCCTCCGACAGCAGCTGCTGCAGAGTCCGCTGATCCACATGGATGAGACCACGCTGCAGGTCAACGCCGAAGCCGACCGGCCGGCGAGCGCCACCTCCTACATGTGGCTGCAGCGCGGCGGCCCACCGAGCCAGCAGGTGGTGCTGTTCGACTACGACGCCAGCCGAGCGGGTCGGGTGCCGGTGCGCCTGCTGGGCGACTATGGCGGTCGCCTGGTCACCGACGGCTACGAGGGCTATGCCGAGGTGGTGCGGAAAAACGGCATCATCCATGCCGGCTGCTGGGCGCACGCCCGTCGCAAGTTCGTCGAGGCCCAGAAGGTGCAGCCCAAGGGCAAGACCGGCAAGGCCGACTGGGCGCTCAACCAGATCCGCAAGCTCTACGCCGTGGAGAAGCAGGCCAGGGCCCTGGAGCCCGAGGCGCGCCGGGCGCTGCGCGAGCAGAAGAGTCGCCCCCTGATCACCCAGCTGCGCACCTGGCTCGGCAAGTCGCTGACGCAGGTGCTGCCGAAAAGCGCACTGGGCAGGGCGCTGCACTACCTGGATGGCCAGTGGCAGCGCCTGACCCGCTTCCTCGATGACGGCCTGATCCCGCTGGACAACAACGCCGCGGAAAATGCTATTCGTCCCTTTGTCGTCGGCCGAAAGAACTGGCTCTTCAGCCATACACCGAGCGGTGCGCGGGCCAGCGCGGCGATCTACAGCCTGATCGAGACGGCGAAGGCCAACGGCCTCTCGCCCTACGAGTACCTGCAGTTCGTGTTCGAGACCCTGCCGACACTCGGCGAGGATGACGATCTCGACACGCTGCTCCCCTGGCGCTGGAAAGAGACTCTACCGGTCTGACTCAGGCCCAACAGATGGGGTTCGTGGATCGCTTACGGCATGATGACCGCGCTGCAACTGGCCGACGCCGGCTAGCGGGTGACATTGATCGAGCGTGGCCACTGCGGCCAGGAGGCGTCCTGGGCGGGCGGTGGCATCGTCTCGCCGCTCTACCCCTGGCGTTACGGAGCGCCGGTGTCGGCGTTGTCGCGCTGGTCCGAGGGTTTCTATCCCGAGCTATCGCTGCGCCTGCTGGAGGAAACCGGCATTGACCCCGAGTATCGCCAGCGCGGGCTGCTCTACCTGCGTGTCGACGACGAGGCGCGGGCGCTCGACTGGGCGCTCGAGCTTGGCAAGCCACTGGAGCGGGTCGATGGACAATTCATCTACCGCAAGGAGCCCAACGCCGCGCCGGGCTTCGACCAGGCATTGTGGATGCCGACCCTGGGCAGCATTCGCAATCCGCGCCTGGGCCAGGCGTTGCGGGCGCGCTTGGCGGCGATGCCGCAGGTCACGCTGCACGAAGAAACGGCGATGGAGCGCCTGCTCGTCGAGGGCGAGCGGGTTCGCGGCGTGCAGGCCAATGGCGAGCGGATCGCGGCCGAGCGCGTGGTGGTCTGCGGCGGGGCCTGGAGCGCCGGATTGCTCGAGACCGTCGGCTATACACTGGCGGTGCGACCGGTAAAGGGCCAGATGATCCTGTTCCGTGCGCCGCCCGGGCTGGTCGAGCGGGTGGTGCTGCTCGATGGGCGCTATGTGATCCCGCGCGGCGATGGGCGGGTGCTGGCCGGGTCGACGCTGGAGGAAACCGGCTTCGACAAGGCCACCAGCGCCGCCGCGCGGGAGTCGTTGCGGGCCAGCGCGACACGCATCGTGCCGGCGCTGGCCGATTGTGAGGTCGAGCATCACTGGGCCGGGCTGCGCCCGAGCTCGCCCGATGGCGTGCCGATGATCGGCAACGTGCCGGGCGTCGCCGGGCTCTACGTCAACGCCGGCCACTACCGCAACGGGCTGGTTTTGGCGCCGGCGGCGACGCGACTACTGGTCGATGAGATGCTGGGCCGTGAGCCGATCGTCGATCCGCGGCCCTATCGTCTGGATTGATTCCCGTTAGAAAATTTCGGCGTAAGTCACAAGCCGGCTTCTTTCTGATGACGTATGGCCAACACCACAACAAAGTCATCGTCGATGCGGTATCGAACGACATAGCCACTATCGCCGAATTCAATCAGCCAGTCCCGGTATTCCTCGGGCAAGTCGTCAATGGGGCGTCCGATACGTGGCAGCTCTCCGAGTGCCTGGACGCCTTGGATGATGACCTTTGCGGCCCGCTCGGCTGCTGCGAGGTTTTTCGGCCGCAGGAACTCGCGTAGCCGCTCCAGATCCCGGACCGCTGCCGGGGCGAAGATCACTCGCGACATATCGGTGCTGGCAGTTCGCTATCCGTTCCCCAGCTGGCCAGCCACTTCTCTACTTCGTCAGCGGTCGCGTGCAGTCCGGTGGCTTGGTAGTCCTCCCATGCCTTGAGTGTGTCCTGCTTGAAGGCCTCGCGTCTTTCCTCGCGCTCCACATATTGCTCGATGGCTTCGCGCATTAGCCAGTGCGCCGAGCGCCGGCGAGCATCGGCCAAGTGTTGGACGCGACTCTTCAGGCCGTCATCGAGTTTGATGGACGTTGGCGTTGCCATGCTGGCCTCCATAGTAAGAGGTAATACCCTTGACTACTTTAAGTCGGTTTGGGCCTGGTGTCGATGGTGCTGTCACCCGGTACGAGATCGAGCATCACTGGGCATGACTGCTGTTGCACGGGGCGTAGGTTGTATAGAACCGTGCCTCAGGAGGGCGTCTGCTCCTCGAGGAAGCGGGCGTGATGGTCGCTGGAGCAGAACCACAACTGGTCGCGGCGCACGGCATCGGGCTCGGGCAGGTGCACGCGGCAATAGGCGCAGCGCACCATCCTGGCGTCCTCGACGCGGCGCGGGGCGTCCTGCTCGAGTTTCCATTCTCGGTACATGCGGTAGAGCTTGAGGCCGGCCCACAACAGTATCGCGAAGATGATCAGGCGGATAAGCAAGAGATTCATTCCTTGGGTCTCCCATGACGGCCCGGCAGTGCTTTGCACGCGCCAGCCCTTGCGGGACAATGAGGGTAAAGGGGGTAGTGTAAAGCCAGCCTCATGGCTCGCCAATCGTGCCCCGCCCCGTTTCTGGCCCAGCGACTGTGAGGATTGTACGCTCATGCAAGATTTGACCCTGGTAATGGCCCAGCTGGACCCGCTGGTGGGCGATATACCCGGCAATGCCGAGCGCGCCATCGAGGCCGTGCGCGAAGCGCGCCTCGAGCACAAGGCCGATGTCGTGGTCTTTCCCGAGCTGTTCCTGACCGGCTACCCGCCCGAGGACCTGCTGTTTCGCGAATCGATGGAGACGCGCCTCGAGGCGGCGCGCGCGCGCATGGCGCACAAGGTGGCCAAGGACGTGATGGTGGTGATCGGCTATCCCGGCCATCGCGCCAGCGGCTATCACAACCTGGCCGGGGTGCTCTACAACGGCGAATGGCTGGGCGAGTACGCCAAGCAGGCGCTGCCCAATTACCAGGTCTTCGACGAGCGGCGCTATTTCATGCCGGGCAGCGAGCCGCTGATCATCGAGCATGGCGGTGCCAGGCTCGGCATCCTGATCTGCGAAGATCTGTGGGACGGCGCACCGGTACGCCAGTGCCGCGATGCCGGCGCCGACGTGCTGGTCGCCCTCAACGCTTCGCCCTTTCATCAGAACAAGCCTGCCGAGCGCCTGACGCTGTTCGCCGAGCGCGCCCGCGAAGCGCAGCGCCCGGTGGTCTACGTCAACCAGATCGGCGGCCAGGACGAACTGGTCTTCGATGGCGGCTCGCTGGTGGTCGATGCGGCCGGTGAGTTGCGTATACGCGCCCCGCACTGGCAGGTTGGGCTGATGCCGGTGCGCTTCGTCAACGACGCCGGTCGCTGGACGCCGGAAGCCGGCGAGATCGAGGCGTTGCCCGGCACCGAGGAAAATCTCTACTGCGCGCTGGTCACCGGGCTGCGCGACTATGTCAACAAGAGCGGCTTTCAGGGCGTGGTGCTGGGACTGTCGGGGGGTATCGACTCGGCGCTGTCGCTGGCGATCGCCGTCGATGCGCTGGGCCCCGAGCGGGTCCAGGCGGTGATGATGCCGTATCACTACACGGCGCAGATCTCGCGCGACGATGCCGCCGAACAGGCGCGGCTGCTCGGCGTGCGCTACGAATCGCTGCCGATCGCCGGGATGGTCGAGGCGGCCAACGCGACGCTCGCCGAAAGCTTCGCCGGCGCGCCGCAGGACACCACCGAGGAGAACCTGCAGTCGCGCTGTCGTGGCGTGCTGTTGATGGCGATCTCCAACAAGAAGGGCCTGATGGTGCTGACCACCGGCAACAAGAGCGAGATGGCGGTGGGCTACGCCACGCTCTACGGCGACATGGTCGGCGGTTACAACGCGCTCAAGGATGTCTACAAGACCTGGGTCTATCGACTGGCGCGCTGGCGCAATACCCAGGAGCCGGCGATTCCCGAGCGGGTGATCAACCGCCCGCCGTCGGCCGAGCTGGCCCCGGACCAGCAGGACAGCGATTCACTGCCCGGCTACGACACCCTCGATGCGATTCTCGAGCGCTACATCGAGCGCGACATGAGCGCCGAGGCGATCATCGCGGCGGGCTTCGCCAGCGAGGATGTCTACAAGGTCGTCAAGCTGGTCGATCGCAGCGAGTACAAGCGCCGTCAGGCGCCGGTCGGCGTGCGGGTGACCGCGCGCGGTTTCGGCCGCGATCGCCGCTATCCGATCGTCAATGGCTGGCAGCCGGGGGAATAATCCAGCTACGAGCTACGAGCTACGAGCTACGAGCTACGAGCTACGAGCTACGAGCTACGAAAAGCAAGACACCGCCGCTGGAAACATCCTGTGGCGGTGTCTTTTGTCATGAAGGGCTAATCATGCTGCCGAAGCCCGAAGCGGTTATAGCGTCAGCGGCTCGGCGTCGACGAGGCGCGGCTCGAAGGTGCGACCGTCGAGACGCGCGTTGTCCGGATCGTTCTCGATCAGCGTCTTGAGCACCTCGCGGGCGCGATCGCGCATGTTCAGCCCCAGATACCCCTCGACCATGGTCGCCAGGGCGTCGCGGGTGGCGGTGGCTTGCGGATAGCGCTCGAGCACCCAGCGTCCGCGTTCGACGGCGGCGAGATAGGCGCCCTTGCGCAGATAGAAGTCGGCAATCTGCAGTTCATGGCGGGCCAGCACGTTGCGCAGATAGATGATGCGCTGCCGGGCGTCGGCGGCGTACGGGCTGTCGGGGAAGCGCCGCACCAGTTCGCCGAAGTCGACGTAGGCGTCGCGCGAGGAGCCCAGGTCGCGCTTGGAAATGTCGATCAGCTCGAGCCCCTCAAGGCTGAAGCGTCCGGCCTGGTAGGCGGCCAGGCCGCGCAGGTAATAGGCATAGTCGACCTGCGGATGGTCGGGATGCAGGCGGATGAAGCGGCTGGCCGCGGCGCGCGCGGCTTCCCAGTTCTCGACCTGGTAATAGGCGTAGATCAGTTCAAGCTGGGCCTGCTCGGCGTAGTTGCCGAACGGGAAGCGGGTATCCAGCGCCTCGAGCTGTTCGACGGCGGTGCTGTAGCGCCCGGTGTCGAGCGATGACTGGGCCTGCTGGTAGAGTTCCTGCTCCTGAAGGTCAGGGTTCACCTCGTTGCTGGCACAGCCGGCGAGCAGGGCTGCGACAAGGGCCAGGGCGGCAAGGGGAGAAACGCGCATCGTCATCCTCGTATCGGGCAATCGTCAACGGCCATGCTAGAATCGGCCGGATCCGGTGACTCGTAAAGTCCCACACTATCTCGTAAAGTCCCACACTATCTCGTAAAGTCCCACACTATCTCGTAAAGCCCAACACTATAAAGCACACCGCACCAGCGGGGACACCCCGCCGGGAAAACACCCAGTCGAACTCCATAGGCACCCCGCGAGCTATGCCCGATATCCTGCAGCGCGACGAGCGCATCCCCGACTCCATGGTCGGCATTCGCCTGGACCAGGCCGCCGCGGAGCTGTTCGCGGAGTTTTCCCGCGAGCGCCTCAAGGGCTGGATCAAGTCGGGGGCGCTGACCCTCGACGGGGCGACCGCCAAGCCCAAGGACAAGGTCTACGGTGGCGAGCGGCTGGTGCTGGAGGCGGTGCTCGAAGACGCCGTGCGCTGGCAGCCGCAGGCAATCGAACTGGCCATCGTTCACGAGGATGACGACGTGCTGGTGCTCGACAAGCCGGCCGGGCTGGTGGTGCATCCGGCTGCCGGCAACCCCGACGGCACCCTGCTCAACGCGCTGCTGCACCACTGTCCGGCACTTGCCGCGATCCCCCGTGCGGGGATCGTGCATCGCCTCGACAAGGACACCACCGGACTGATGGTGGTTGCCAAGACCCTGGCGGCGCAAACCTCGCTGGTCGGCCAGCTTCAGGCGCGCAGCGTCTCGCGCGAGTATGCCGCAGTGGTTACCGGGATGATGACCGCCGGCGGCACGGTGGATGCGCCGATCGGTCGCCACCCCAAGGATCGCAAGCGTCAGGCGGTCACCGAATCGGGCAAGCCGGCGGTGACTCATTATCGGGTGGTCGAGCGCTTTCGCGGCCATACGCATGTGCGTTGCCGGCTGGAAACCGGACGCACCCACCAGATTCGCGTGCATATGGCGCATCGCCGTTATCCGCTGATCGGCGACGCGCTGTACGGTGGGCGGCTCAAGCTGCCCGCCGGGGCCAGCGAGGCGCTCAAGGAGCAGTTGCGCAGTTTTCCGCGCCAGGCGTTGCATGCTCGCACGCTGGCCTTCGTGCATCCGGCGAGCGGCGAGTCGGTGAGCTTCAGCGCCGAGCTGCCCGACGACTTGTGGGTGTTGCTGGATGGCCTGCGTGCCGACGGCGAGGAGCGAACATGAGCGATCAACCCACGCTGCTGCTGCCCGACTGGCCGGCGCCGACTACTGTGGGCGCGCTAGTCACCAGCCGTGAAACCGGCCCCAGCCAGGGTCCTTATGCGGCCTTCAATCCGGCGCTGCACGTCGGCGACGACCCGGCCACGGTGGCTCGCTGCCGGGCGTCGTTGAGCGAGCAGGTCGGTGACGGCCGGCCGCTACTGTGGCTCGACCAGGTCCACGGCGCCGCGGTGGCGCAGGACTTTCGGCCGAGCCACGCCGAGCAGCCGCCGCAGGCCGACGCGGCGGTGGCCTTCGATGACCGGCATGCCTGCGTGATCCTCACCGCCGACTGCCTGCCGGTGTTCTTCTGCGATTGGCGTGGCACCCGGGTAGGCCTGGCGCATGCTGGCTGGCGCGGCCTGGCCGGCGGCGTACTCGAGGCCAGTATCGCCGCGCTGGGCTGCCCGCCCGACGAGTTGATGGCCTGGCTGGGACCGGCGATCTCCAACGCCCAGTTCGAAGTGGGTCGCGAAGTCCGCGAGGCCTTCGTCGCCCTGCAGCCCGCCGCCGAGAGCGCCTTCGAGCCGAGCCCCTATCGGCTCGGTCATTACATGGCCGATCTCTACAAGCTGGCGCGGCTGCGCCTCGAGCGGCTGGGGGTGGCGCATGTCAGCGGCGGCCACTTCTGCACCGCCTGCGAGGGGCGCTTCTATTCCCACCGCCGCGACAACGGCGTGACCGGGCGCATGGCCAGCATGATCTGGATCCGCTAGCCCCTGCGGGGGAGCTGTAAGCTATAAGCTATAAGCGGTAAGCACTCTATTACCGATTCCAGCGCTGGTGCCAATGTCGTGACTTACGGCTTACGGCTTACGGCTTACGCGCCCCTGACCCACATCGAACCTTCTGCGTTTCCTCCTCCGGTCGACTTGAAAGCGCCCCAACATACCTCCATTGATAGTGTCAAACATGACGACTTGGGCCCACGGCGCGTCCGACCGCGCCGCCGCCCCGATGGAGGATTTCGATGCGTATCGATCGCATGACCAGCAAGTTGCAGAACGCCCTGGCCGAGGCCCAGTCCCTGGCCGTCGGGCGTGCCCATAACCAGCTCGATCCCGGCCATGTGCTGAGCGCGCTGCTCGACGCCCGCGACAGCGGCATCAAGGGTCTGGTGCAGAAGGCCGGCGGCGAGCTGGGCAAGTTGCGCGACGGCCTGGCGCAGTATCTCGACAACCTGCCCAAGGTCGGTCAGTTCGACGGCAACGTGACCATGAGTCAGGATCTGGCGCAGCTGTTCAACCTCGCCGACCGCGAGGCCCAGGCACGCGGCGATCAATACATCGCCAGCGAGCTGGTGCTGCTCGCCGCGCTGGAGATGAACCACGCGATCAGCAAGGTGCTGATCCAGGCCGGACTGTCCAAGACGGCGCTGGTCGCGGCCATCGATAGCCTGCGCGGCGGCCAGGCCGTCGACGATGCCAGCGCCGAGGAGAGCCGCGAGGCGCTGGATAAATACACCCTGGATCTCACCGCGCGGGCCGCCGAAGGCAAGCTCGACCCGGTGATCGGCCGTGACGACGAGATCCGTCGCACGATTCAGGTGCTGCAGCGGCGCACCAAGAACAACCCGGTGCTGATCGGCGAGCCCGGCGTGGGCAAGACGGCGATCGTCGAGGGCCTGGCCCAGCGGATCATCAACGGCGAGGTGCCGGAAGGCCTCAAGGACAAACTCGTGCTGTCGCTGGACATGGGCGCGCTGCTTGCCGGCGCCAAGTTCCGCGGCGAGTTCGAGGAGCGCCTGAAGGCGGTGCTCAACGAACTGGCCAAGGAAGAGGGCCGGGTGATCCTGTTCATCGACGAGCTGCACACCATGGTCGGCGCCGGCAAGGCCGAGGGCTCGATGGACGCCGGCAACATGTTGAAGCCGGCGCTGGCGCGCGGCGAGTTGCACTGCGTGGGCGCCACCACCCTCGACGAGTACCGCAAGTACATCGAGAAGGACGCCGCGCTCGAGCGCCGCTTCCAGAAGGTACTGGTCGACGAGCCCTCCGAGGAGGATACCGTGGCGATCCTGCGCGGCCTCAAGGAGCGCTACGAGGTGCACCATGGCGTCGACATCACCGACGGCGCGATCATCGCCGCGGCCAAGCTGTCGACTCGCTACATCACCGATCGCCAGCTGCCCGACAAGGCCATCGACCTGATCGACGAGGCGGCCTCGCGGATTCGCATGGAACTCGACTCCAAGCCCGAGGAGATGGACCGCCTCGACCGCCGGCTGATCCAGCTCAAGATGGAACGCGAGGCGCTCAAGAAGGAGACCGACGAGGCTTCGAAGAAGCGCCTGGAAAACCTCGAGGAGCAGATCGGCGAGCTCGAGCGCGAATACGCCGACCTCGACGAGGTGTGGAAGTCCGAGAAGGCCAGTATCCAGGGCGCCGCGCAGTTCAAGGCCGAGCTCGAGCAGGCGCGCATCGATCTCGAGGCGGCGCGCCGCCAGGGCGACCTGGGGCGGATGTCCGAGCTGCAGTACGGGGTGATCCCGACCATTGAGAAGAAGATCGCCGAATCCGGCGAGAGTGGCGGGGCGGCCGACACGTCCCAGCACCAATTGCTGCGCTCCAACGTCACCGAGGAGGAGATCGCCGAGGTGGTGTCGCGCTGGACCGGCATTCCGGTGGCCAAGATGCTCGAGGGCGAGCGCGACAAGCTCTTGCGCATGGAAGACGCGTTGCACGACCGGGTGATCGGTCAGGACGAGGCGGTCAAGGCGGTCGCCGATGCGGTGCGCCGCTCGCGCGCCGGGCTCGCCGATCCCAACCGCCCCAATGGCTCGTTTCTGTTCCTCGGCCCGACCGGGGTGGGCAAGACCGAGCTGTGCAAGTCGCTGGCCAATTTCCTGTTCGACACCGAGGAGGCGATGGTGCGCATCGACATGTCCGAGTTCATGGAGAAGCACTCCGTGGCGCGGCTGATCGGCGCGCCGCCGGGTTACGTCGGCTACGAGGAGGGCGGCTACCTGACCGAGGCGGTGCGCCGCAAGCCCTATTCGGTGCTGCTGCTCGACGAGGTCGAGAAAGCCCACTCGGACGTCTTCAACATCCTCCTGCAGGTGCTCGAGGATGGCCGGCTGACCGACGGTCAGGGGCGCACCGTGGATTTTCGCAACACGGTGATCGTGATGACTTCGAACATGGGCTCGGATCTGATCCAGAAATTCGCCAGCGAGGGCGAGGACGCCTACGCCCGCATGAAGGAGGCGGTGATGGAAGTGGTCGGTCAGCACTTCCGGCCGGAACTGATCAACCGTATCGACGAAGTGGTGGTATTCCATCCGCTCGACCAGGAGCAGATCCAGAAGATCGCCGAGATCCAGCTGCAGCGCCTGCGCGAGCGGCTCGCCGAGCGCGACATGACGCTGACGGTCAGCGACGATGCGCTGGCCCAGCTGGCGGTGGTCGGCTTCGATCCGGTGTACGGCGCACGGCCACTCAAGCGGGCGATCCAGAACCGCCTCGAAAACCCGCTGGCCCGGGAACTGCTGGCCGGCCATTTCGGCCCCGGCGACGCCATTCGGGTCAGCGCCGAGGACGGCCACCTGGCGTTCGCCAAGTAAGGGCTTGCCGGCAAGTACGCAATCAGGCACTCAAGGTGCGTTCGTTCGCCGCCTGATTGCGTCGGCAAGCCGCATGGGTAGGCTATTCGGCGAGTTCGCTGCGCTTGTCAGGCGTTCGGCTCGCCCGAATCGTCCGCATCCTGTACGCCTGCAGGGCGTCCATCAGCAGGCGCAAGGCTTCCTTGAGCGCATCGACACCGTGCTGCGCAATGCGCAGAGCGCCAAGTCCGACAGGCTCCCCTGACCTGGCACCTTGGCGAAGGGGCGACGCAGGAGGCGTGACATGCCGGTCAGCGCCCTGGGCTCGCCTGGTCCGCCTGCTGCTCGAGACGCTCGCGAAGGGGCGCCAGATCATAACCGGCGGATTGGGCTGCCTCGATGAGCTCCGGTACGGGGCGATGCGCTGCCTGTGACAAGGCCCAAAGATGCGCAACGCGCTTGCCCGAACGGCAGAAGCCGAGAACGGGGCCAGGGGAGCTATTCATGACATGGGCGAAGCTGTCGATATCAGCCTGGGAATAGTCACCCGGTTTGACCGGAACCTCGTGCCAGGCCATGCCCAAAGATTCCGCCTTGGCTTTCAGAGCCTCGGGATCCGGCTGGTCTTCGCTTTCGCCCCGTGGACGGTTGGAGAGGATCGTGCCAAACCCCTGGGCAGCGAGTTGCTCAAGCTCATCGAGTCGGGGTTGCGCAGTGACGCTCAATTGATCATCAAGTGGTTTGATATCCATATTTCCTCGCTTCGTTCCATTCAGTTGCGTGCTTCATCCCAGACGGCGCCGGGTAGCGCGTCAAGCGGGATCTTGAGATAACGCCGGCCGTTGTCTTCCGGTTCCGGCAAGGCGCCACCACGAATGTTGATCTGTAGAGACGGCAGGACCAGCGCCGGCATGGGTAACCTGGCGTCCCGTTCGTTGCGAATCGCCATATAGTCTTCGAGGGTCTGATCGTCGCAGAGGTGGATGTTGGTTTCGCGCTGGCTGTGTACCGTGCTTTCCCACTCCGGTTCGCGACCGCCAGGCCTGTAATCATGCCCTGTAAAGAGCCGGGTGTCGTCTGGTAGCGCCAGAATCGCCTGGATGGAATCCCACAGCCTGTGGGCATTGCCACCGGGAAAGTCGGTACGGGCCGTCCCGCCGTCAGGCTGGAACAACGTGTCGTGAACGAAGGCGGCGTTGCCGATCACGTACGTGATCGAGGCCAAGGTGTGCCCCGGCGAGAACATCACACGGCTCTCGATCTCCCCGATCTTGAAGGTGTCACCTTCACTGAACAGATGGTCCCACTGACGGCCATCAGCCGGAAAGTCAGGCCAGTTATAAAGGTCTTTCCACAGCGCCTGAACTTGCGTGATATAGCTTCCAATGGCCGTGGGCGCGCCGGTTTTCTCTTTCAGGTACTGCGCCGCTGAGAAGTGGTCGGCATGTGGATGGGTGTCGAGAATCCACTCCACCGTCAATTGCTGAGCTGCCACGTAGTCCAGTAGCTCGTCGGCATGGTGCGTTGCAGTGGCCCCCGACTTCCCATCGAAGTCCAGAACCGGGTCGATGATCGCACAGCGGCGGGTCGCTGGGTCGCTCACCACATACTGCACGCTTGAAGTCCGCGGTTCATAGAAGCCAGCCACGTCGGGCCTGCCAGGTGAGTGTCGAAAGGTTTGCATGAAAACCTCTTTAGCTCCGTGTACTTGGTTACTAGGATAGCTAAAAAAGGAATAAGAAAAAGTCTGCTGGACAAAACGACACAAACCTTCAATGGAAGTTACCGATCGCCCGCCTAACCAGTCACGATACACGCATGACGTGTTGCCACGATTGCTTGCGCCACAAGATAGCCAGAAAGGCCGGCGCGCCGATCAGCCAAGGGAAATGGGCGGCAACGGCTTGAAGGAAGTCACCTAACCGCCGCGCGGGTGAACAGGGCCAGGCACTGGCGCATTTAGCCGGCCAGGCACTTCGCTTATGCGTAGCCGGCGCTGCACTGGTATACTGCGACGCGACCGCTGGGGCGCCGGTGCCGCGCCATTGACCGTCGATCGGCACATGAAGGATCGACACGGGCATCGGAGTCAGCAACCGAATTCATCCCTGCACGGTGGATGCGTTTTCACAGGTCGGAGCGTCGTACGAATGTCGGGCCTCATGTCATCGAGGCGTGCCGGCTCTTGGCGGCCGTCTCGGCCAGTCTCCACCGTTTCAGATTTTCGCAATCGCAGTGACCAGAGAGGTTTACGCCAAGATGCCCAAGACGCCGAAGATCATCTATACGCTTACTGACGAAGCCCCCGCGCTGGCGACCCATTCGCTGCTGCCGATCATCGATGCCTTCACCGATCCCGCCGGCATCGAGGTGGAGACCCGCGACATTTCGCTGGCCGGTCGCATCATCGCGCTGTTTCCCGATTGCCTGAGCGAAGAGCAGCGCATCGGCGATCATCTCGCCGAGCTCGGCGAACTGGCCAAGACGCCGGAAGCCAACATCATCAAGCTGCCCAACATCAGCGCCTCGACCCCGCAACTCAAGGCGGCGATCAAGGAACTGCAGCAGCAGGGCTACAAGCTGCCGGATTACCCGGAAGAGCCCGGCAGCGACGACGAGAAGCAGGTCAAGGCGCGCTACGACAAGGTCAAGGGCAGCGCCGTCAATCCGGTGCTGCGCGAAGGCAACTCGGATCGCCGCGCGCCGCAATCGGTGAAAGGCTACGCGCGCAAGTACCCGCACCGCATGGGCAAGTGGTCGAGCGACTCGCAATCGCACGTCGCGCACATGAGCGAGGGCGACTTCTACGGCAGCGAGAAGTCCGCGGTAATCGACGGTGCCGGCGAACTCAGGATCGAGCTGGTGGGCAAGGACGGCGGCCTCACGGTGCTCAAGGACAAGCTCGCGGTGCTCGAGGGCGAAGTGGTCGACGGCGCCGCGATGAGCAGTCGCCGCCTGCGGCGCTTCATCGCAGCCGAGATCGAGGACGCCAAGCAGCGCGACGTGCTGTTCTCGCTGCACCTCAAGGCGACCATGATGAAGGTCTCCGATCCGATCATGTTCGGCATCGTGGTCAGCGAATTCTATGGCGAAGTGCTGGAAAAGCACGCCGATACACTGGACAAGGCCGGTTTCGACCGCAACAACGGCATCGGCGACCTGTACTCGGCGATCCAGTCGCTGCCCGGCGACAAGCAGGAAGAGATCAAGTCCGACATCGAGGCGCTCTACAGTGAGCGCCCGCCGCTGGCGATGGTCAACTCGCACAAGGGCATCACCAACCTGCACGTGCCCTCTGATGTGATCATCGACGCCTCGATGCCGGCGATGATTCGCGATTCGGGCAAGATGTGGGGCGCCGACGACGCGCTGCACGACGCCAAGGCGGTGATTCCCGACCGTTGCTACGCCGGCATCTATCAGATCGTGATCGAGGATTGCAAGCAGCACGGCGCCTTCGACCCGACCACCATGGGCAGCGTGCCCAACGTCGGCCTGATGGCGCAGAAGGCCGAGGAGTACGGCTCCCACGACAAGACCTTCCAGATCCCCGCCGACGGCACCGTGCGCGTCACCGACGGCAATGGCCGGGTGCTGTTCGAGCACGAGGTCGAGCGCGAGGACATCTGGCGGATGTGCCAGACCAAGGACGCGCCGATCCAGGACTGGGTCAAGCTGGCGGTCACCCGGGCCCGCGACAGCGGCGCGCCGGCGGTGTTCTGGCTGGATTCGCAGCGCGCCCACGACGCCCAGCTGATCACCAAGGTCGAGCGTTACCTGAAGGATCACGATACCGACGGCCTGGATATCCGCATCATGGCGCCGGAAGACGCCATGCGCTTCTCGCTCGAGCGCATCCGCAAGGGCGAGGACACCATCTCGGTGACCGGCAATGTGCTGCGCGACTACCTGACCGACCTGTTCCCGATCATGGAACTCGGCACCAGCGCCAAGATGCTCTCCATCGTGCCGTTGATGAACGGCGGCGGGCTGTTCGAGACCGGCGCCGGCGGCTCGGCGCCCAAGCACGTCCAGCAGTTCCTCGAGGAAAATCATCTGCGCTGGGATTCGCTGGGCGAATTCCTGGCCCTGGCGGCCTCGCTCGAGCACCTCGGCAAGACCTTCGACAACGCCCGCGCCACGGTGCTGGCGAAGAGCCTCGACAAGGCCAACGGGGCGTTCCTCGACAGCGACAAGTCGCCCAAGCGCAAGGCCGGCGAGCTCGACAACCGCGGCAGCCACTTCTACCTGGCGCTGTACTGGGCCCAGGCCCTGGCCGCGCAGGACGACGACGGCGAACTCAAGGCGCTGTTCGGCAAGCTGACCGAGGTGCTGAAAGCCCAGGAGCAGACCATCGTCGACGAGCTCAATCAGGTCCAGGGCCAGCCGGTGGACATTCAGGGCTATTTCCACCCCGATTATCAGCGGACCCGCGAGGCGATGCGTCCCAGCGCCACCTTCAACAAGGCGCTCGAGGAGATCGTCAAGAACTGAGTGCATGACACTGTGCGCGACGGCTAGCCTCGTCGTTTATAAAGAAAATCGCCAGCTCCCCCGGGGCTGGCGATTTCCGTTTGCTTGGGATTGAAAGCGGCCAGCCGAGGTGTCATGAGCGACGACGACAAGGCGCTACGGCGTACCGGCCTGGGCATGATGTTATTGTTCTGGGTGATCGTGCTGGGTCTGGCGGGATGGTGGTTCCAGGGCCGGCTCGATGAGCAGCATAATCCGAATGCGGCGCTGACGGCCTCAGCGCCGGGCGATGCGCAGCCGGTGACCCTCGAGCGCAACGCCGCTGGGCATTTCGTCGCCACCGGGCGGATCAACGGCGAACCGGTCGAGTTTCTGCTCGACACCGGGGCCAGCCTGGTGTCGGTGCCGGCCTCGCTGGCCGAGCGACTGGGCCTCGAGCGGGGCGCGAGCGTGACCTTCGAGACTGCCAACGGCCAGGCTCGCGGCTATCTGACCACCCTCGACGAGATTGCCCTGGGGGGCCTGCGCGCCGGTGACGTGCGCGGCTCGATCAATCCCGGCATCGGCGGTGAGACGGCGCTTTTGGGAATGAGCTTTCTCAACCGTTTCGAGATTCGTATACGCGGCTCGCAGATGATCCTGAGCCCGCCACAATCCGCCAACGAATCATGAGCTAAATACAGCGAATCGCTCACACAAGGGAGAACGTCATGCGCCAATGGACAGCAGTCGTGTTACTGGGCAGTTTGCTGGCGGGGTGCCAGGGAATGCTGCCCGGCAGCGACGGCCGGCCGCCCGAGATCATCGACCGCAGCGAGCAGGCGCCCGGATCGGCGGTCGTCGAACGCAAGGTCGCCTTCCCGGCCGACACCTACGCCAAGCTGGAAAAGCGCGGCAACGCCACGATCAAGGGCCGGCTGCGCTATACCACGGCTCAGGGGCGAACCCTCGTCGGCGCCAACGAGCAGATCTCGATCGCCCCGGCGACCGCGTATTCCGCCGAAGCCGCCGATGTGGCGCTGGCCGGCAAGCGCATCGAGCCGGCCGATCCGCGCGCCCGGGAATATACCCACTATGCGCGCACCGACGGCGATGGCTACTTCGTGGCCCGCGGCATCCCGGCGGGGGTGTTCTACGTCGCCGGCAGCGTGCTGTTGCCCGACGGCAAGTCGCGCAGCCCGCTGATCCTCAAGCAGGTCAAGATCGGCGCGGGGCAGACCCGCGAGGTGGATCTGAGCCGTTAGCCGCCCGGTTGGTTAGCCGGACTCAATCGCGCGAGAACCCGGAAGCCTGCCTGCCATGATCGTCGCGCGGCTGGCGGTAATGGCCGGGAATCGTCACGCGTTCGCCGTTGGGCAGATCGCGCACATGGGTGGGCACGTAGACGCGGGTGATGACGCTTCTTCGCTGAGTCATGTCCGAGTGTCCTGATCAAGTATTGTGTCGGCAACGCGTACGCTACGCCTTGCCTTGGCGGGAATCAACCTCGCTGCACCCGGCTGTCGGCAGTGTCGGCAGCCGGGCGTCATGATCGTCGACGGCGCGCTTCAGGTACCGCTCTGTGGCTGTAACGCCACCTTGATCCAGCCTTCCTCACGGCGGTCGAAGGCCTCGAAGGCGCTCAGCGTGTCGGGCATCGGCTCATGCTGGGTAAGAATCCTGGCCGGGTCGATCTTGCCGGCCAGGGTCAGTTCGATGAGCTTGGGAATGTAGTTGCGATGATGGCAATTGCCCATGTGCAGCGTCAGGCTGCGATTCATCGCCATGCCGATCGGGAAATGCCGGAAGTCGGGCGGATAGACGCCGATGATCGATAGCGTGCCGGCCTTGGCGAGACCCTCGACCGCCCATTGCAGTGCCTTGGCTGGGGGCATCGCCGGGATGCCAGGTATCGCCGGACGGGTTGGTCTGCGGCGCGGTGTCGTCGGCCTCGCGTTCCTGCTCCGCAACATCGCTGCGCTCGGCCGCCTCACCGTGATGGGCGTGTTCGGCGTCGACCCCGACCGCGTCGATGGCGCGATCCGCACCGATGCCCCCGGTCAGCCGCTGGAGCGTTTCCACCGGCGCCTCGCGTTCGTAATCGATGGTCTCGGCGCCGAGCTCGCGGGCCATGTCCAGGCGATCCTGGTGGCCGTCGATGGCGAACACCCGGCCGGCGCCGAACAGGAAAGCCCAGCGAGCGGTAAAGCGCCTGCGCGACGTGATTGTCGGCGTAGACGTTGAGCGTCAGCCGGCGCGCGGCGAAGTCGTCACATGTGGTGGCGATCAGTGCCTGGCAGAGCGGCGGCCCAGCCCGACGGCGCACGCCATGTGCGATGCCGGCTTCGCCAACCTGCCCAGCGAATGGTGCCATTACAGTTACGGCGATCAAATGTGGGCGTGGTATCGCGACGAACCCCGGGCGCTGTCTGGCCCTACGGGTCCTGATACGCTGGAGGCACGCTGGCGGCGGTCGCTGGGGCATTGAAGGAAGCCCGTTCTCTGGGCGGGGCGTGCGGATACAGGGAGCGGGGAAGCTGCAGCGTCTGACTACTTCGGCGGCTCGACATGCCCGCCGAAGCCGAAGCGCATCGCCGAGAGCAGCCGGTCGGCGTAGGTGTTTTCCTGGCGTGAACGGAAGCGCGAGAACAGCGCATTGGCCAGCACCGGGGTAGGCACGCCCTGTTCGACCGCGGCGTCAATGGTCCAGCGCCCTTCGCCACTGTCGGCGACCGCGCCGGTGAAGTTGTCGAGCCGGTCATCGCCGGCCAGCGCCTGGGCGGTCAGGTCGAGTAGCCAGGAAGAAACCACACTGCCGCGCCGCCAGACTTCGGCGATGTCGGCCAGGTCAAGCTCGAAGCGCTCCTCTTCGGGCAACGCCGGCGACGACTTGGTCTTCATGATGTCGAAGCCTTCGGCATAGGCCTGCATCAGGCCGTACTCGATGCCGTTGTGGACCATCTTGACGAAGTGCCCGGCGCCTACCGGGCCGGCATGGATATAGCCGCGTTCGGCCCGGTCGTCGGGTGCATGGCGGCCCTGGGTGCGCTCGATGGTGCCGTAACCGGGGGCCAGGCTGTCGAACAGCGCATCGAGGCGCTCGAAGATCGCACGCTCGGCGCCGACCATCATGCAGTAGCCGCGCTCGAGCCCCCACACGCCGCCGGAGGTGCCGACGTCGACGTAGTGGATGGCCTGTTCCCTGAGGGTCCGGGCGCGGCGGATGTCGTCCTTGTAGAAGCTGTTGCCGCCGTCGATGATCACGTCGTCTGCGTCCATCACCTCGGCAAGCGCCATGATCGTCGTCTCGGTGGCCTCGCCGGCCGGCAGCATCACCCATACCGCACGTGGCTTGGCCAGGTTGGCGACCAGCTCGGTCAGGCTCTTGGCGCCGCTGGCGCCATCCCGGGTCAGGGCGTCGACGGCCTGAGTGTTCTGGTCGTAGGCGACGATCTCGTGGCCCTTGCCCATCAGGCGACGGGCGATGTTGCCGCCCATGCGGCCGAGTCCGATGATGCCGAGTTGCATGCTGTGATCCTTTGCTGATTCGTGGCGCTTTCGTGGCACTAAAGGCTAGCGTCGGCCGGTGGCTTTGACCATGATCGACGCCCGCGCAATAAAATGGGCCATGCGTCGGCATGGCCCATTCCGTCGTCGATAAAGGGCGATTAATCCCAGCTCAGCGCACCGCCGACCTGGTATTCGGTGACCCGGGTCTCGAAGAAGTTCTTCTCCTTGCGCAGGTCTATGATCTCGCTCATCCACGGGAAGGGATTGCTGGCGCCGGGGAACTGCTCCTTCAGGCCGATCTGGGCCAGGCGGCGGTTGCAGATGAAGTGCAGGTATTCCTCCATGATCGCCGCGTTCATGCCCAGCACGCCGCGGGGCATGGTGTCGCGGGCATAGGCGACTTCCAGCTCGGTGCCCTCGAGGATCATCTGGGTGACCTCGTCCTGGAACGCGGGCGTCCACAGGTCGGGGTTCTCGATCTTGATCTGGTTGATCATGTCGACGCCGAAGTTCAGGTGCATCGACTCGTCGCGCAGGATGTACTGGAACTGCTCGGCGACGCCGGTCATCTTGTTGCGCCGGCCCATCGACAGGATCTGGCTGAAGCCGCAGTAGAAGAAGATGCCCTCGGTGACGCAATAGAAGGCGATCAGGTTGCGCAGCAGCTCCTGGTCGGTCTCCGGGGTGCCGGTCTGGAAGTCCGGGCGCGACAGCGACTGGGTGTGCTTGAGGCTCCAGGCGGCCTTGGCGGCGACCGAGGGCACTTCGCGGTACATGTTGAAGACTTCGCCTTCGTCCATGCCCAGCGATTCCACGCAGTACTGGTAGGCGTGGGTGTGGATCGCTTCCTCGAAGGCCTGGCGCAGCAGGTACTGGCGGCATTCGGGGTTGGTGATCAGCCGGTAGACCGCCAGCACCAGGTTGTTGGCGACCAGCGAATCGGCGGTGGAGAAGTAGCCCAGGCTGCGCTCGACGATGCGCCGCTCGTCGGCGGTCAGGCCGTCGGTGCTCTTCCACAGCGCGATGTCGGCGTTCATGTTGATCTCTTGCGGCATCCAGTGGTTGGCGGAGCCGTCGAGATACTTCTGCCAGGCCCAGTCGTACTTGAAGGGCACCAGCTGGTTGAGATCGGCGCGGGCGTTGATCATCGTCTTGTCGTCGACCTCGATGCGCGCCGCGCCCATCTCGAGCTCTTCCAGGCCGGCGGCGACGTCGAGCTCTTCCAGCGATTGCCTGGCGCGTGCCAGGCGCTCGTTGTCGCCGACCTGATAGCGGCTGGCGCTCTCCGCGACGGCGTCCTGCACGGCTGGCTTCGGTGCAGCCGGCTTCGGCGCGGCCGGCTGTGGCTTGGCCTGTTCGGCGGCGGGCGTGTCGTCTTCGTGGAATTCGTCCCAGTTCAACATATGGCTGTCCTGTTCTTTCGCTGGCGGCGTCAGGGCATGACGCCGGTGGCTAGACTGTGTGAGCTACGAGCTACGAGCTACGAGCTACGAGCTACGAGCTACGAGCTACGAGCTACGAGCTTCGAGCTACGAGCTACGAGCTACGAGCGGCTCGCTGCCCGAAGCTCGTGGCCGGGTTACTGGCAGGCCTCGCAGCCCAGTTCGTCGATCTCCCCGGCCGAGGGCGCGCGGGAGCCGCTGCCGCCCTTGCCGGTGAGGAAGTCGTCGATACCGCGCGCTTCCTGGGTGCCGGCGCTGGCCGTGGGTGCGGCCGATGCGGCCGGCTGCGCGGCGCTCGGCTCGGGCGTTGGGGCACTGCCGTTGCCCACGGCGTTGAGTCGGCCGCGATCGACGGTGGACTTCTCGACCGCCGAGGCGCTCAGCGCGCGCAGGTAGTAGGTGGTCTTGAGGCCGCGATACCAGGCCATGCGGTAGGTGACGTCGAGCTTCTTGCCCGAGACCCCGGCGATGTACAGGTTCAGCGACTGGGCCTGGTCGATCCACTTCTGGCGACGCGAGGCGGCATCCACCAGCCACTTGGGCTCGACCTCGAAGGCGGTGGCGTAGCGCGCCTTGAGATCGTCCGGCACGCGGTCGATGGGCTGTAACGAACCGTCGTAGTACTTGAGGTCGTTGATCATCACCTCGTCCCACAGGCCGCGCGCCTTGAGGTCGTTGACCATGTGGGCGTTGACCACGGTGAACTCGCCGGACAGGTTCGACTTGACGAACAGGTTCTGATAGGTCGGCTCGATCGACTGCGAGACGCCGCAGATGTTGGAGATCGTCGCGGTGGGCGCGATCGCCATCACGTTGGAGTTGCGCATGCCCTGGCTGGCGAGCTTGGCGCGGATACGGTCCCAGTCCCGGGTGGTCGAGGTGTCGACTTCGATGTAGTCGGCGCCGCGCTCCTGTTTCAGCTTGTCGATCGAGTCGATGGGCAGGATGCCCTGACTCCACAACGAGCCATCGTAGCTCTGGTACTGGCCGCGCTCGGCGGCGAGATCCGAGGAGGCCTCGATGGCGTGATAGCTGACCAGTTCCATGGAGGTGTCGGCGAAGCTCACCGCGGCGTCGGAGGCGTAGGCGATGCCCTGCTTGTACAGCGCATCCTGGAAACCCATGATGCCGAGCCCCACCGGGCGATGCTTGAAGTTGGAGTTCCTGGCCTGCGGCACCGCGTAGTAGTTGATGTCGATGACGTTATCGAGCATCCGCACGGCGGTGCGCACGGTCTTGCCGAGCTTGTCGCCGTCGAACACGCCGTCGACGACGTGCTGGGAAAGGTTGATCGAGCCCAGGTTGCAGACCGCGATCTCGTCGGCACTGGTGTTCAGGGTGATCTCGGTGCACAGGTTGGAGCTGTGGACCACGCCGGCGTGCTGCTGCGGGCTGCGCAGGTTGCAGGGATCCTTGAAGGTGACCCACGGGTGGCCGGTCTCGAACAGCATCGACAGCATCTTGCGCCACAGGTCCTTGGCCTTGACGCGCTTGTAGAGCGTGAGTTGGCCGGTGTAGGTCATCGCCTCGTACTCGGCGTAGCGCTTCTCGAAGGCGGCGCCGTACAGGTCGTGCAGGTCCGGGCAGGTGGAGGGAGAGAACAGCGTCCACTCCTGGTCGTCGAACACCCGCTTCATGAACAGGTCCGGCACCCAGTTGGCGGTGTTCATGTCGTGGGTGCGGCGGCGGTCGTCGCCGGTGTTCTTGCGCAGCTCGATGAACTCCTCGATGTCCAGGTGCCAGGTCTCGAGATAGGCGCACACCGCGCCCTTGCGCTTGCCGCCCTGGTTGACGGCGACGGCGGTGTCGTTGACCACCTTGAGGAACGGCACCACGCCCTGGCTCTTGCCGTTGGTGCCCTTGATGTAGGAGCCCAGCGCGCGCACCGGCGTCCAGTCGTTGCCCAGCCCGCCGGCCCACTTGGAGAGCAGGGCGTTGTCGCGGATCGCGCTGTAGATGCCGTCGAGCTGGTCGGGCACGGTGGTCAGGTAGCAGCTGGAAAGCTGGCTGCGCACGGTGCCGGCGTTGAACAGCGTCGGCGTCGAGGCCATGTAGTCGAAGCTCGACAGCAGCTCGTAGAACTCGATGGCGCGCGCTTCGCGGTCGTCCTCGTTGAGCGCCAGGCCCATGGCGACGCGCATGAACATCACCTGCGGCAGTTCGTAGCGCACATCGTCGCGATGGATGAAGTAACGATCGTAGAGCGTCTGCAGGCCGAGATAGGTGAACTGGTTGTCGCGGCCGTGATCGAGCGCATCGCCGAGACGTTCGAGGTCGAACTCGGCAAGCTGCGGGTCGAGCTGTTCGAACTCGATGCCCTTGGCGATGTAGGCCTTGAAGGCCGGCTTGTAGAACTCGGCCATCTCCTGGTAGGTGGCCTCCTCGGCGATGCCCAGGAACGAGAGCGCCTCGCGGCGCAGGTTGTCCTGCAATAGCCGCGCGGTGACGTAGGTGTAGTTGGGCTCCTTCTCGACCAGCGTGCGCGCGGTCATCATCAGCGCGGTGGCCACGCCGTCCAGCGACACGCCGTCGTAGAGATTCTTCAGCGAGTCGTCGACGATCTTCTTGGCATCGACGTTGTCGAGCTCGGCGCAGGCGTCATTCACCAGCGTCTCGACACGGCCCAGGTCGAGCGGACGGACGCTGCCGTCGGCGAGGGTGACGTTGAGCGTCGGGTGCGGCTTTTGGATATCGCCGCCGCTGGCCTGGCGAGCACGGGCATGCTCCTCGCGATAGAGCACGTAGGCGCGCGCGACCTTCTGCTCGCCGGCGCGCATCAGCGCCAGCTCGACCTGGTCCTGGATGTCCTCGATGTGCAGCGTGCCGCCGTCGGGCATGCGGCGCTGGAAGGCCTCGGCGATCTGCGCGGTGGCCTCGGCGACGAAGTCGCGGACCCGCGACGAAGTTCCGGCATTGTCACCCTCGACCGCGATGAAGGCCTTGGTCATGGCCACGGAAATCTTGCTGGCGTCGAACGCGGCGACGCCGCCGCCGCGCTTGATGACGCGCAGCTGTTTCGGTGCAGTCGTGTTCAGGGCCGTCTTGCCGGGATCGAGTGTGGTTTCCATGATGCCGGGTTCCGTTAGTGAGATGGTGAAATGAAAACGCTGTCCAGGGTGCTTCGAGGCCAAAAAGGCGACGGTTTCAGCGCGTTAAGGACCATTGACAGGGTTTTTTCTGAATTGCCAGGTGTCACAGTATATTGTGGTCATGCCATGTAAGAGCACAAGATAATGTGGCTTTTGACTGTCGGCAAGTGAATAACCTGTGGGTAACTTGTGACTCTTTGCGGCGGGGTCAACGCTGTTTTCGTCAGGCCGCATGGTTGTGGGTTTCACGGCGTTGAAGAATTTTTTTCGAGCGTCGACGAAGAAGCATCGGCTGCTACATCGGGTCAGCGTCTTCGTGGCGGAGGCCTGAGTGCCATCCTATGGCCGTTTGAGCGGGAGCAACGGTTGCCGTGCTATGCGCTTTCTCCCACGCAAAGTTCGAAACCGACATCGTAAACCGATGGTTTCACGGCCTGTCCCTTGATGCGTGCGATGACCTGCTCCGCGGCAATGCGGCCGATGGCCTCTCGCGGCGACACGATCGTCGTCAATCGGGGGGTGATGTGCTGGCCGAAGGGCAGCCCGGTGAAACCGGCAATAGCAACGTCGTCGGGTACGCGAATACCCGTCCGGTTGGCATCCAGAATGGCGCCGGTGGCCAGGGTATCGTCGGCGAAGTGAATGGCCTCGGTTCCCGGCCGCTGAACCATCACGTGGCGCAACGCCTTGGCGCCAATTTCCAGCGCGCTGACGTCCGGCCATTCCTCCAATGGCGCTTCCAGGCCGTACTGCTGCAGCAGATCGCGATGGCCGTCGTAGCGCAGTCGGGCGCGATAGTTGCCTTCCATCTGCGCACCGGCATACACGATACGCCGATACCCTCGGTCGAGCAGATGCTGCGCCATGCAGCGCCCGGCATCGTAGTGCGACAGGCCGATGTTGAGGTCGATACCCTGACCGAGTTCCATGATCTCCATGACCGGCTTCTGCCAGCGCCTGAGCATGGCAGTGCAGGCTTCATCGTGGCGTAGCCCGGTAATCACCAAGGCGGATGAGGACCAGCCGAGAAAGGTCTGTACCAGTTCGTGCTCACGGCGCATGTCGTACTCGGTATTGCCGAGCAGGATCTGGTAGCCATGCTTCTCGAAGGTGGTCTGCAGGCCATGGATGACCTCGATGAACACCACGTTGGACAGCGACGGTACGATTACCGCAATGAAGCGTGAATTAGCCGAGGCCAGGCTGCCGGCGAGCATGTTGCGCACGTAGCCGACCCGTTCGATGGCGGCCTCGACGCGCTCGCGGGTGGCCTGGCGCACGCTGACGGGAGAGTTGAGCACGCGCGAGACGGTGATCGTGGAGACCCCCGATTCGCGGGCGACATCGGCCAGGGTGGGATTGTCGGCACCACGTCGCTTGCGACGCTCCGGCAATTCTGAATTAGACATTGGTCGTGCTCCTATTTCCAACGCTTGCGCGTTCTGAGAGGGTAATCTAAACCAGATGTTAGCGCTAACATTCAAATCCCATCACAATATGACAATAGGGGAGACCGCCAGATGGTTGAGCGCGCGTCGCACGCCGAAACAGTAGGAGTCATCGGCCTGGGGGCCATGGGGCTGGGCACGGCCACGGCCCTGCTCGAGGCCGGGCTGGCGGTGATCGGCTGCGATATCAGCGATGTCGCCCGGGAGGCCTTCGAGTCCCGAGGCGGTACCAGCGTGGACACGCCGGCCGAGCTGGCGAGGCGTTGTAGCGTCGTGTTGGTGATCGTAGTCAACGCGGAGCAGGTCGAGTCGGTGCTGTTCGGCGAAACAGGTGTGGTGAATCGGCTGGCTTCGGGCAGCGTGGTAATGCAGTGCGCCACGGTGGCGCCAAGCTATGCCAAGGCGCTTGGCGAACGGCTCGACGCCGTCGGCTTGCTGATGCTTGATGCTCCGATCAGTGGCGGGGCGGTCAAGGCGCGTCAGGGGCGGCTGTCGGTGATGGCCTCGGGGCGCGAGGCGGCCTACGCCAAGGCCAAGCCGGTCCTCGACGCCATGGCGGAGACAGTCTACCGCCTGGGCGGTTTCCCAGGCGCGGGCTCCAGCGTCAAGCTGGTCAATCAACTTCTGGCTGGGGTGCATATCGCCGCCGCTGCCGAGGCCATGGCGCTAGGCATTCGCATGGGAATCGACCCCGACACGCTCTTTGATGTGATCACACATTCGGCGGGCAACTCCTGGATGTTCGAGAATCGCGTGCCGCACATCCTCAAGGGCGATTACACGCCGCTTTCAACCGTGGATATCTTCGTCAAGGATCTCAATATCGTGCACCAGGCCGGGCGCGAGCTGGCCTTCTGCATGCCGGTGGCATCCAGCGCCCTGCAGCAGTTCACCGCTGCCAGTGGTGCCGGGTTCGGGCGCGAGGACGACTCGGCCGTCGTCAAGGTCTACCAGCGCCTGTCCGGAATCACGCTGCCCGCCGCCAACGATGCGGAGGGCGGCACATGAGCCTCGTTCTCGGCGCCATTGCCGACGATTTCACCGGCGCCACCGATCTGGCCAATAATCTAGTCCGAGCCGGCATGCGCTGCATCCAGACCATCGGCGTTCCCGATCACGCGCTCGACGTCGTCGACGTCGACGCCGTGGTGGTGGCGCTCAAATCGCGCTCCTGCCCCGTGGAACAGGCCGTGAACGATTCGCTGGCGGCACTTGCCTGGCTGCAGGCGCAGGGTGCACGCCAGTTCTACTTCAAGTACTGCTCGACGTTCGACTCCACGCCGCGCGGCAATATCGGCCCGGTCGCCGATGCCCTGCTTGAGCGTCTTCGGGCGATCCAACAAGAGCGTCTTTGGGCGACCCAGCAAGAGCGCGTGCAAGGCGAGCAGACGGTGATGGTGCCGGCGTTTCCGGTCAACGGACGCACCGTCTACCAGGGCCATCTGTTCGTCGGTGATCGACTGCTCAACGACAGCGGCATGCAGCATCACCCCTTGAACCCCATGCAGGACGCCGACCTGGTGCGCGTGCTGGCCCGGCAGACACCGCATCCGGTCGGTTTGCTCGCCCATGCCACCCTGGCCCAGGGCACCGAGGCCGCCCAGGCGCGCCTGGCCGAGCTGCAGCATGAGGGCATTCGTCATGTGATCTGCGACACCCTCGATGACAACGACCTGAGCGTCCTCGCCGAGACGCTGGCCGACCTGCCCTTGGTCACCGGCGGGTCGGGGCTGGGCCAGGCCCTGCCCGGGGTCTATCGCCAGCGCGGCTGGCTGGCGCCGGTCGCCAATGCCGGCCAACTGGCGACGCCGAGTGGCGCGGCCCTGGTGCTGTCGGGAAGCTGTTCGCGGGCCACGCTGGGCCAGGTCGAGCATTTTCTGCGCACGTATGAGGGCTTTGCGCTGGATCCGCTGGCCCTGGCCGAGGGCGATGCCCAGATCGAGGGAGCGCTGGTATTTGCCCGCCAACGCCTGAGCGAGATGACGCCGGTGCTGATCCATGCCTCGGCACCGCCCGAGCGGGTCGAGCAGGCCCAGCAGCGTTTGGGTGCGGCGCAGGCCGGCGAGCTGGTCGAACGCGCCATGGCCCGGCTGGCCCGCGAACTGGTCGGCGCCGGTGTCGGCCGGCTGGTGGTGGCCGGCGGCGAGACCGCCGGTGCGGTGGTGTCGGCGCTGGGGGTGAGCGAGCTGCGCCTCGGCGGGCAGATCGACCCCGGCGTGCCGTGGACGCAGACTCAAGTGGCCGGGCGAGAGGCGCCGCTGTCGCTGGCGCTCAAGTCCGGCAACTTCGGTGGGGTCGACTTTTTCACCCGGGCCTTCGCGGTCCTCGGCCCGGGAGCGACGTCATGAGCCGCCACGCCGACAACCGCCTGCGCGAACAGATCGTCACCCATGGCAAGTCGCTGTTCGACCGCGGCCTGACCATGGGCTCCAGCGGCAATATCAGCGTGCGCCTCGATGACGGCGGCTGGCTGATGACGCCGACCAACGCCTGCCTGGGGCGGCTCGACCCGGCGCGCATCTCGCGGCTCGACCGCGACGGGGGGCTACTCGGCGGCGACAAGCCCACCAAGGAAAGCTTCCTGCACATGGCGATGTACGCCGAGCGCCCCCGGTCGCAGGCCATCGTGCACCTGCACTCGACCCATTCGGTGGCGGTGTCCTGTCTGCCGGACATCGACACCCACGACTGCATTCCGCCGCTCACCGCCTACTACGTGATGCGCGTCGGCCGGCTGCCGCTGGTGCCGTACCACCTGCCCGGCGATACCGCGCTGGGCGACGCGGTGAAAGGCCTGGCCGGCCGGCACAGCGCGGTGCTGCTGGCCAACCACGGCCCGGTGGTGGCGGGCAAGTCGCTGGAAGCGGCGGTCTACGCCACCGAGGAGCTCGAGGAAACCGCCAGGCTGTTTCTGCTGCTGCGCGGCGAGAACCCGCGCTGCCTGACGCCCGAGCAGGTCGCCGAGCTCGAAGCGCGCTTTCCGCGCGATTGAATCGGCAACCCACAACGACACGAGACAGGAAGCGTTCATGATCAAGCTGGCCGCCAACCTCAGCATGCTGTTCGTCGAGCACGACTTTCTCGAGCGCTTCGCGGCGGCGGCCAAGGCCGGGTTCCGTGGCGTCGAGTACCTGTTCCCCTACGCCCATGAGCCGCGCGAGCTGCGCGGCGCCCTGGACGACAACGGCCTGCAGCAGGTGCTGTTCAACCTGCCGCCCGGCGACTGGGACGCGGGCGAGCGCGGCCTGGCCAGCCTGCCGGGCCGCGAGGCCGAGTTTCGCGACAGCGTCAGCGAGGCGCTGCGCTACGCCGAGGCCCTCGACTGCCCGCGCCTGCACGCCATGGCCGGGCTGCTGCCGGCGGAGGCCGACGAGGCCACGCGGGAAGCGCACCTGAGCACCTACATCGACAACCTGCGCCATGCCGCGGCGGAACTGGCCCGGATCGGGCGGACCCTGCTCATCGAACCGATCAATACCCACGACATGCCGGGGTACTTCCTCGACCGCCAGGCCCAGGCCCGCGAGGTGCTGGGACGGGTCGGCGCCGACAACCTGCGCGTGCAGTTCGACGTCTATCACTGCCAGATGAGCGAGGGAAACCTGTTCGCCAATCTCGAGGCGCAGTTGCCCTATCTCGGGCACGTGCAGATCGCCGGCGTGCCGGGGCGCCACGAACCGGATGTCGGCGAAGTGAACTATCCGGCGGTGCTCGAGCGCCTGGCGGCGCTGGGCTACGACGGCTGGGTGGGCTGCGAATACCAGCCGACGGCGGAGACTGTCACGGGGCTGAAATGGGGCAAGGCCTATGGCCTGCAGGCTTGATAAACCAGTGGTAACCACGAGTGCGTGACGAACAACGACAAGGAGAGACGATGCATGTATTGATCACCGGCGCCGCCGGCTTTCTCGGCCAACGCCTGACCAGGACGCTACTCGAGCGCGGCGAGGTCAACGGCAAGGCGCTGACGCGCCTGACGCTCGTCGATCGGGTCGCGCCGGCAGCGCCGGCCCACGAGCGCATCACGCTCGACTGCCGGGCCCTGGACATTACCCGCCCCGGCGCCCTGGATAGCCTGCTCGGCGAGCGTCCCGCGCTCATCTATCACCTCGCTGCCGTAGTCAGTTCGGCGGCCGAGGCCGACCTGGATCTGGGTATGCAGGTCAATTTCGACGCCACGCGCGCACTGCTGGAAGGGTGCCGTGCGGCCGGTCTCGCCGACACACGTCTGGTCATGGCCAGCTCGGTGGCCGTCTATGGCGGTGAGCTACCGGCGGTGCTCGACGACATGACGGCACTGACGCCGCAGAGCTCCTACGGCACCCAGAAGGCCATGTGCGAGCTATTGATCAACGACTACAGCCGGCGCGGCCTGGTCGATGGCTGCGTGCTGCGCCTGCCGACCATTGTGGTACGCCCGGGGCGACCCAACGCCGCCGCCTCCAGCTTTGCCTCGAGCATCCTGCGCGAGCCGCTGGGCGGCGAATCGACCGTGTGCCCGGTGCCCACCGAGCTTGAGCTGTTCGTGATGTCGCCGGGGCGCGTCATCGACGCGCTGCTGCATGCCGCCACTCTCCCGGGCGACGCGTTGGCACCCTACCGGAGCATGATGCTGCCGGGGTTGACCGTGAGTGTCGCTGCGATGCTCGAAGTGCTGCGCGAGCTGGGCGGGGAAGAGGCCCTGGCTCGGGTTAGTCACGAGCCCGACCCGCGCATCGAATCCATCGTCGCCAGCTGGCCGGCGCGCTTCGAGACACAGCGAGCCGAGCGGCTTGGCTTTGTAGGGGATCGCGATTTCCACGAGATCGTACGCATCTTCATCACCGAGCAGGAAACACCCAGAGAACGATCCCGATAATCATAACAGTTCATCTGGCGGCTTGGCCGCCATCATCCAGAAGCGCAACGCTAAAAGAGGAAACAACAATGACAGCTCACTATGCACGCACCGCTCTGAACACTGTTATCGTCGGGCTTGCCGGGGCCACGCTGGCCACAGCCAGCTTTAATGCACTGGCGGCCCAGACCGTCTCGGTTGGACATACCACTTCCGACAATTCCCATTATTCGGTCGGTGTTGACGCCTTCAAGAAGACCCTGGAGAAGCTCAGCGACGGCGAGTTCGTTGTCGAGGAGTACCCTTCCGGCGCCCTGGGCGGCGAACGTGCCATGATCGAAGGGCTGCAGATCGGCACCATCGATACAGTCATCACCTCGACGGGGCCGCTCGGCAACTTCGTACCCGAGACCTATGTGCTCGACCTGCCGTTTCTGTTCGCCAACTATGACCAGGCGCGCTGCGTACTGGATGGTCCGGTTGGTCAGGATCTGCTCGATAAGATTGGTGAAAATAACCTGGTCGGTCTGGCCTGGACCGAGAATGGCTTCCGTCATCTGACCAATAATGTGCGTCCGGTCAAGACGCCCGAGGATGCCGCCGGCCTGAAGATTCGCACCATGGAAAACAAGATGCATATGGCCGCCTTCGAGGAGATGGGCGTACGTCCCACCCCGATGGCCTTCCCTGAGCTATTCACGGCGCTGCAGCAGGGTACTGTCGATGGTCAGGAAAATCCCATCTCGGTGATTCTGACCAGCAACCTGTGGGAGGTCCAGGATTACCTGTCGTTGACCGGTCACGTCTATTCACCGGCGGTGATGCTTGCCTCGCCAGTGCTATGGGATGGCCTCAGCGAAGAGGAAAAGGGCTGGTTCAAGCAGGCTGCCAAGGCCGGCGCCGAGGCTACGCGTGCCGAAGTGTCGCGCCTTGAGACCGAGGGCGTCGAGGCGCTCAAGGAAAAGGGCGTGGAGGTGGTCGAGAATATCGACAAATCACAGTTTCAGCAGGCCGTTGAGCCTTCCTACTCAGTTTACACCGACCAATATGGTAGCAAAATGCTCGACCGGATTCGCAACAGCGAGTGCCTGGCCAGCAGCAACTAGGGCCTGTTGACGTTTCAGCGTGAACCGCGTTGCTGCGCCGCATGGCGTCCTTTGACGCGCAACCCAACGGGACGGGGTCCATGGGGCGCAGTACTGCGTTATTCGTCGCTCATTGGGAATAACCAAACCACGCTCCTCATGCCTTGTTCTACACCCAATGGGCCTCCGTCGCGGCCGCGACGAAACGTCAACAGGCCCTAAGTACTTTAGAAACCTTGCCACCCCCGCGTGGGGTGGCTGATACAAGGTGACTGCCATGCTGGAACTCTTCCTGCGCCTTGAACGCTTCACGTCACGCATCGCGCTGATAGCCGCCGTGGTGATGCTGATCATCTCGGTGTCGCTGGGCTTCTACCAGGTGCTGACGCGTTTCGTATTTAATGCTCCGTCGACCTGGTCCGAGGTGATGTCGCGTTCGGCAATGATCTGGTGCGTGTTCCTGGGTGCGGCGGCCTGCTTCCGCGGGGGCTACATGATGGCGGTGGAAGTCATCTACAAGCTGGTACCGGCACGGGCCTTGGTATGGCTCGAACTGCTGGTCGCGTTCGGCTGTCTTGTCGTGCTGACGATTCTGGTCTATTTCGGCACGCTAATGACGATCCGAGTAAGCTCACAGACATTGTCGGGCATGGGAATTTCGATCGCCTGGGCATACGCCGCCATCCCCGTAGGAGCTGCCTTCTCGGTGCTCGCAGTACTGGCGCGCATCGCCGCTCAAGTGACCCGACGCGAACCGATCGGCCCCGCCGAGGCCGAGGCACCGCCCGAGAAGAAGCCGGAGATCTCCGCAGCTCCTGCTAGACAGGCGCCGCAAGGTGACACGCTGCAGAATTCCGTCAAACCGGCGGCGACTACCGGGAGGGTGCGCTCATGAACCTGGCCATCGGTCTCTCGCTGATTATCCTTTTCGGCCTGGGCGTGCCCATTGCCGTGTCCATCCTGCTGGCCTCGATCATCGGCATCGAATTCTTCTCGCGGCTGCCGCTGTTGATGGTGCCGCAGCAAATGTTTGTCGGAATCGACAGTTTTCCGCTGATGGCGATCCCATTCTTTATTCTGGCGGGCAACTTGATGGCGGCCGGGGGCATCTCGCAGCGTCTGGTGGATCTCGCCAAGTCAATCGTTGGTGGGCTGCAGGGCGGGCTGGCGATGACCTGCGTGCTGACCTGCATGATGTTCGCCGCGGTGTCCGGGTCGAGTGTCGCGACGACGTTTGCCATCGGCTCGATCCTGATCCCGGCGATGGTCAAACATGACTATCCACGTCCGCTAGCGGCCTCGATTCAGGCCTCGTCCGCCGAACTGGGCGTGCTGATTCCGCCATCGATACCGCTGATTCTGTATGGCGTCAGCACCGACACCTCGATCGGGCGGCTGTTCATCGCTGGCATTGGGCCGGGGCTATTAATTGGCGGATCGCTGCTGCTGTTTTTGTACTTGTTCTGCAAGGTCCGCGGATACGGCTTGCGGGATCGTGAGGAGCGTCACGATTTCACCACTGCCTTCCGGCGGGCCTGGGCGGCAATGCTGATGCCGGTGGTGGTCATCGGCGGCATCTACGGCGGTGTATTCACACCCACCGAGGCCTCGGCGGTAGCTGTCGTCTATGCGCTTATCGTCGGTGGGCTGGTCTACCGCGAACTAGGCTTCGATGATCTATGGCCAATCTTCAAGCAGAGTGTGATTTCGACTACGACCATCATGTTGATAATCGCTGCCGCTACACTGTTCAGCTTTCTGATCAGTCGTTCGGGACTGCCTTCTGATGTGGCTGCCTGGGTAACCCAAGTCTTCGATAGCCCGGTGGCATTCCTGCTCGCGGTCAACGTGATGCTGCTGATGGTGGGGATGTTCATCGAGACCTCGGCCGCGATCCTGGTGCTGGCACCGATCTTTACACCCATTGCCGTGCAGTACGGCATCGATCCGGTGCACTTCGGTCTGATCGTCGTCGTCAACCTGGCCTTGGGCATGTTCACGCCGCCGCTGGGCGTCAATCTGTTCGCCGCCTGTGCGGTGGCCAAGCTATCCATCGATCAGCTGATCCCCTGGTTGCTGCGTTTCGTGCTGGTGGTTCTGGCCTGTCTGATGGCGATTACCTATCTGCCCTGGATCTCGCTGGGGTTGGTCGATCTTCTTTACTGAGCGAGGAAAGCAACCATGCATGAGCTACCCGAGATGCCACCCCGCGCTGCGCTGATTGCCGGCGAGTGGGTAACGACCCCCCATACGCTGCGTGTGGAAGCGCCGGCCACCGGCGAGACGCTCACCGAGATCGCCCGTTGCGGGGCGGAGCATGTCGAGGAGGCCGTGAGGGCCGCACGGTGCGCCTTCGACGGCAAACTGGGCGAATGGCATCGCTGGTCGGCCCGCCAGCGCGGCGAGTGGCTGTTTGCCTTCGCCGCCGCCATCGACACCGATGCCGAGGCGCTGGCCGCGCTGGAATGCGCCGATACCGGCAAGCCGATGAGCCAGGCCAAGGGCGACATTGCCGTCTGCGCACGCTACTTCCGCTTCTATGCCGGTGCCGCCGACAAGCTTCATGGCGAGACGATCCCGTTCGAGAACGACTTTACGGTGCTGACCCTGCGCGAGCCGTTCGGCGTCTGTGCCCAGATCATTCCCTGGAACTACCCGGCGCAGATCTTCGGGCGCTGCGTGGCCGCCGCGCTGGCCGCCGGCAACAGCGTGGTCCTCAAGCCCGCCGAGGACGCCTGCCTGAGCGTGCTGCGCCTGGCCCAGATCGCTGTGCGCTGTGGCCTGCCGTCCGGCGTGCTCAACGTGATTCCCGGCCTGGGAGGCGAGGCGGGCGCGGCATTGTCGGCGCATGCGCTGATCGATCATCTGTCGTTCACCGGCTCGCCGGCCACCGGCACGCGGGTTACCCAGGCCGCGGCGGCCAATCACGTGCCCGTGACCATGGAGCTGGGCGGCAAGTCCCCCCAGGTGGTGTTCGCCGATGCCGATCTCGACACTGCACTGGCGGCGGTAGTGCGCGGCATTATCCAGAATGCCGGCCAGACCTGCTCGGCGGGCAGCCGCTTGCTGGTCGAAGCGAGCTGCTACGACGCAGTGATTGCCGCTCTTGCCGAGCGTTTCTCGGCGCTGCGTTGCGATGCCGGCGAGAAGGACCCGGATTGTGGCCCGCTGATCAATGCCCGCCAGCGCGAAAAACTCGAGGTGCGGCTCGCCGCGGCGAAGGACGATGGCATTCGTGTCGCGGCCGCCGGTCAAGTGGCCGGGGGCGCGCCCGGCGGCGGTCACTTCGTGGTGCCGCAGATGCTCGTCGACATTCCCGAGTATCACGACGTGGTGCGCGAGGAGCTGTTCGGTCCGGTGCTGGCGGTGCAGCGCTTCGACGACGAGGACGATGCCGTGCGTCTGGCCAATGCCACCGACTTCGGTCTGTGCGCCGGCATCTGGACCCGCGACGGCGGACGCCAGCTGCGCCTGGCCAAGCGCATCCGCAGCGGTCAGGTGTTCGTCAACAACTACGGCGCCGCCGGCGGGATCGAGTTGCCGTTCGGCGGGGTGCGACGCTCCGGCCATGGCCGCGAGAAGGGCTTCGAGGGGTTGAAGAGTTATACGCAACTGAAAACCGTCGCCATCAAGCACGGCTGAGGATAACGACAATGACCTACAAGATAGCGGTGTTGCCGGGTGACGGGATCGGCCTCGAGGTCGTGCCGGAGGGGTTGCGCGTGCTGAAAGCGGCGGCCAAGCGCTTTGACCTGCCGCTGGAATGCGAGGCGTTCGACTTCGCCAGCTGCGCCTATTACATGGCGCATGGCGACATGCTGCCGGACGACTGGTACGAGACGCTGATGCGCTTCGACGCCATCTTCTTCGGTGCGGTGGGCTGGCCCGATACGGTGCCCGATCACGTCTCGGCGTGGGGCTCGCTGCTCAAGTTCCGGCGCGCCTTCGACCAGTACGTCAACCTGCGCCCGTGCCGGCTGATGCCGGGCATCGAGAGCCCGCTCAAGGGGCGCGGGCCGGGCGACATCGACTTCATGGTGGTGCGCGAGAACACCGAGGGCGAATACTCGCGCCTGGGCGGGCGCGTCTTCGAGGGCACCGACCGCGAGGTGGTGCTGCAGGAAACCATCATGACCCGCACCGGGGTCGACCGGGTGCTCAGGTACGCCTTTGAGCTGGCAGCCACCCGCTCCCGTAAAAAGCTGACCTCGGCGACCAAGTCCAACGGCCTGTCGATCTCGATGCCGTACTGGAACGAGCGGGTCAGGGCGATGCAGGCGAACTACCCGGACGTCAGCGTCGATCAGTTCCATATCGATATCCTCACCGCCAACTTCGTGCTGCATCCCGACTGGTTCGACGTGGTGGTGGCCAGCAATCTGTTCGGCGACATTCTCTCCGACCTGGGCCCGGCCTGTACCGGCACCATCGGCATCGCGCCCTCCGGCAACATCAACCCCACCCGCGAGTACCCCAGCCTGTTCGAGCCGGTCCACGGCAGCGCGCCGGACATCGCCGGCCAGGGCATCGCCAATCCCATCGGCCAGATCTGGTGCGGGGCGATGATGCTCGAGCACCTGGGCGAGATCGAGGCCGGCAAGGCCATCGTCGGCGCCATCGAGGCGGTCATGCAGCGCAGCGACCCGAGCGTGATCACCCCCGACCTCAAGGGCAACGGCACGACCGAGACGCTGGGCCGCGCCATCGCCGAGGCGCTGGCCGCAGGTGGCGCGCAACCCCAGCCAGCCATCGAGGAGCAACGGGCATGAGCAAACCCTATCGTGTCGGCATGGTGGGCATCGGCCTGATGGGCCACGGCATCGCCACCAGCCTGCTGCGCCACAATCATGCGTTGTGTTTTCTCGACCATCCCGGCAATCAGCCTGTGGACGATCTGCTCGACAAGGGGGCGACACTCAAGCGCAGCGCCCGCGAGGTCGCCGAAGCCTCGGAAGTCGTCATCCTGTGTGTCACCGGCACGCCGCAGGTGGAAAGCGTGCTGTTCGAGCCGTGCGGGGTGATCGAGGGGCTGGGCGCGGGGAGCATGGTCATCGACTGCTCCACGGCGATTCCCAGCTCCACGCTGAAAATCGCCGAGCGGGTCGCCGCGGCAGGTGGGCAGTTCCTGGATGCGGCGATGACGCGCACCCCCAAGGAGGCCGCCGAAGGCCGGCTGAATCTGATCGTCGGCGCGCCGGACGAACTGTTCCGCGATGTGCTGCCGCTGTTGCAGGACTTTGCCGAGAACATCACCCATGGCGGCCCGGTGGGCTCCGGTCACAAGCTCAAGCTACTGCACAACTACGTGTCGCTGGGCTTCACCGCGGTACTCGCCGAGGCTGCCTCGGCGGCACGCCATGCCGGGATCGCCGACGATGTGTTCCTCGAAGTGCTCGGCAATGGCGGCGGTGCTGGGGTGGTGCTCGAGCGATTGCGTCCGTTCATCGCCGCCGGCGATCCCTCGGGGTTTCGTTTCAGCCTCGCCAACACGCTCAAGGACGTCGGCTACTACAACGCCATGGCCGAGGACGTGAAGGCGCCGCACAGTGTGGCGGGGGCCATCGAGGCGCTGTACCGCGAGGTCAACGAGCAAGGGCATAGCGAGCGGCTGGTGCCGGAGCTGATTCGTATCCTGGAAACGCGTTAACGCCGGACGCCACCGTCGCGGATGGTGGCGAAGTAGCCGTCGCTGCCGATCTGGCCGCCCTTGAAGGCGATCTCCAGGCCATCGAAGCGCGCGTCATCGCTGTAGGCCGTGCACAGCGGCGACCCCGGCGTCTCCGGCAATGGCAGGCGTGCGGTCAGGGCGTGTATGTCCAACTGCTGCAGGGCATGACTCGAGGTATCGCCGCCGGCGACCACCACGCGGATCAGACGTTCGGCAATCACCAGCTCGCGCAGGATCTCGCCCAGGCGCCGACCGATGCCGTGGCGAGCCTGTTCGGTGTTCAGCGCCGGATCGGCGGCATCGGGGCCCAGCGCGGTATGCAGGATCACGCTGTCGCCGGCCTGCAGGGCCGCCAGGCCGCGCTGCAATGCCTCGTCGCGTGCCGCCTCGGCGCTTGCCGGGTCGGCCAGCCGGGCGGCGTCCACGGCGATGGTCTGAAAGCCGTGTTCTTGCACCCAGCGGATCTGCCGGGCGGTGGTTTCCGAGCAACTGCCCGAGACCACGGCGATCCGCTCCACGCCGCCGGGATCGGCAAAGCTTGGCGACGGGCCGATCAGCCCTTGCCTGCGCCATTCGAGAATCAGCGCGTACTCGACACCGGAGGAGCCCACGACATAGCTGCCACCAGTCTGGCGCGTGCGCCACAACTGATGGCCGACGCTGGCCTGGGTGGCTTCATCGATGACGTCGTAGAGTAATGCTTGATGACGGCGTTGCCAGTCGTCGATGCGCCTGTCGATGTCGTCAGCAGTCAACGAGGCCGGGTCCACAAGGCCGATATCCAGCGTTGTTTGCTCGGCCAGGTGGCAACGCAGGTCGGCTTCGCGCATCGGCGTCACCGGATGGCGCGCCATCACCGGATGCCGGTCGATGCGATACACGTCGCCCCGATAGGCCGCGAACAGTTGGCCGAAGGCGGTATAGCGCTTCATCTGCGGCACGCCGACCACGATCGGCACGCAGGCCTGGCCGAACACCTCGCGCCCGATTTCCAGTGCACAGCCGATGCTGCCGGTCCCGGGCGCGCTGTCGAAGGTCGAGCAGGTCTTGTAGTGGCACAGCCCGGCACGGCGTTCACGTAGCCAGCTCAGCGCCGGCGTGAGGTGCTCGTGCATCCAGGCCGGCGACTCGCTGCGGCTGGTGCCGGCCAGGCCGAAGGCTCGGCACGCCGCGAAGCGGGTCAGCTGCGCATCGTCGGGGATGGCCGTGAACAGCACCGTCGGCACGCCCCGACTGCTCAAGGCCTCCAGGGCATCGGTCGAGCCGGTGAGATCATCGCCGTAGTAGGCGATGAGTGTCTCGGGTGCGCTCATGGGAAGGTCTCCAGGGCCTGGGCGAGCTCGCGATGCTCGCCGGCATAGGCCTCCAGCGTCACGCCCTGAACGGCGGCGTCCCAGGCCTGGCGCAGGCTCTTCACGCCGCTGGCGATGCCGCCGGGGTGGGCCATGATGCCGCCCCCGGCACAGAAGATCAGGTCGGTGCTGCCCAGCGCCTGGTAGGTATCCACCGCCTGACGTGCCGTCTGGCCGGAAGAGAATACCGGGATCACCTCGCAGCCCGGCGCCGGTGGCGAGAACATCGGCGTCAGGCAGGCACGGGCGCTGGCGATCACACTATCATCGGCCTCGCTGAACTTGTTGGCCAGGCCGTTGACGTGGATGTGATCGACCCCGGCCAGGCGCCACAGCTTTTGATAAGCGATGAAACTCATGCCCAGGTGCGGCGAGCGACTGTAAATGCCCCAGCCGGCGCGATGACCGTGCAGGGCCAGCCGGCAATGCCGGCGCAGGTGCGCCACGCCGGTCAGCCCCACGCTGTTGAGCGCGACCATGGCGCAGGTGCCACCGGCCGCCGCCACGTAGTCATGATGGCGCAGCATGGCATCCAGATCATCGGTGATGTTGAAGGCATACATCACCTTGCGCCCGGTGCGTTCGGTATGCGCATTGACAATCGGCATGACCGCATCGACGCGCGCTTCGAACGGGTTGTGCGGCCCGTTGGCCTGCAGTTCGTCGTCCTTGATGAAATCGATGCCGCCCGCGACGAGTTGCTCGACGACCTCGGCGGTCTGCGCCGGCGACAGCCCCACGCTGGGCTTGATGATGGTGCCGATCAACGGGCGCCGCTCGACGCCGGTGAGTTCGCGCGTACCGGCGATGCCGTACTGCGGCCCCGGATAGGTCGCGGCGAAGCTTGCCGGCAGCGTCAGGTCGAGTAATTTGAGCGCCGAGAACTCCTTGAGCTCGAACAGGTTGCCGGCCACCGTCGAGAGCAGGTTGGGCAACGACGGCCCCAGGTTGGCGATCGGCCAGGAAAGCGTGACCTGTGCCCGCTGATAGCGCGGCATGTCGCTGCCCTTGGTCGGACGCGCCGGCAGTGACGGCGTCTCGACGCAGTCGAGTCGCTCGATATGCTCGACGATGGCGCCATGGTTGGCGCGCAACGCGTCGGTCTCGTTGGCCAATCGAGTGAAGGTGCCCGACGACTGTTCGCCGGCCATCGCCTCGGCGGCCCGTTCGACCGGGTAGGGTGTCTCGATGAGATAGCTGGCGTGGATCCGTTCGCTCATGACGACTTCCCCGGTTCAGGTGATGCGGCGGATGCTTTCGGCGATTTGTTCGGGCTCGAAAACCTTTTTCCAGTCATCGCGCATCAGCATCGGCTTGCCGTTTTCGATGGCCTTGTTGCAGGCATCCGAGAACGCTCCGGGCTGCTCGTCGAAGATGACGGCGGAGAGGATGTTCATGTGGCCGAGCAGGAAATCGCGTGCGCATTGCTGGGAGACGCCTCGGGCCACGACTTCATCCATGGCTTCGCGCATCACCGCCAGCAGTGTGGCGCAGACGGTCTCGGAGAGTCCCGGTTCGAGCAGCGCCATCTCGTCGACGCTGACCCGATGCGAACGGTCCACCGGGGCGTAGATCGTCCGGGCGATGCGCTCGCCGAGTGCGAAGCTGTCTTCCGGCCCCTGCATCAGGGCGCTGACGATATGCTGGGTGGCTTTGAGGCCGCCGAAGTAATCCTTCTTGGCGTCCAGCTCCGTCTCGTCGTTGAAGATCGGCGGATGGCATGGGTGGGTGACGAAGTAGGTCAGATCGTCACGCGCAGGCAGATGCCCGGCGAAAGGCGCCGCCGCATCGAGCGTGACGACCATGGTGCCGCTTTTCATCATTGGCGCGAGCTGGTGGGATATCTTGCCGACCAGCGTGTCCGGTACGGCCAGGATCACTGCGTCGGCATCCGGCACCGCACGCTCGGCATCGCTGCATTCGATGCCCAGTTCCTGAGAGAGCCGCTGTCGTCCTGCCTCGCTGACTTCGATGTGGTCGACCGTGAATTCCGAGTTCTTGAGGTTGCGCGACAGGCGAAAGCCCATCTTGCCGCCGGCGCCGATCAATGCGATGCGTGTCATTGTCGTTGTCCTGCCTTGTCGATGAGAAGAAATGCGAAGCAACTGGTATGATGACATGATAACTACACCTTTCTGTCAAACACGTCTTTGGTCGCAGTCTGTGCCGTGACGGACTGGGCTGAAGTCAGCGAGTGGATTAGATAAGCTGCCTCCCGACCACCGCGAGAGACACGTCATGAGCGATGCCCTGAAGATTTCCCGCCGCAAGCTATCCGACGACGTGTTCGATCGGCTCTACGCCATGCTGCTCAATGGCGAGTACCGACCGGGCGATGGCCTGCCGTCGGAGCGCCAACTGATGGAGCTGTTCGGTGTGGGGCGGCCAGCGGTGCGCGAAGCGATGCAGTCCCTGGAGCGTGCCGGCCTCGTCCGCATCAACCATGGCCAGCGACCCACGGTGACCATGCCGACAGCCTCGGGCGTGCTTGCGCAGATCGAACTGACCGCCATGCATATGCTGTCGAGTTCACCGCAGTCGCTGGCACAGCTCAAGGAGGCGAGGGTCTTCTTCGAACTCGGCATGGTCGCCCGGGCAGCGGAGAAGGCTACGGACGAGGACGTCGAACGATTGCAAACGCTACTCGAGACGCAGCGTGCCCAACTGAACGTTGATGCCGGTGCCTTCATCAAGGCAGACATGTCGTTTCACGTCGCCATTGCCGAGATCACCGGCAATGCAATTTACATTGCGGTCAGCAACGCCATGCTTGATTGGCTGGCGAATTTTCATACCTCTGAGCTGCACTGGAAAGGCAACGAGCACATTACGCTGGAAGAGCATGCGCGCATTCTCGAGGCCATTCGCCGGCGTGACCGCGATACAGCCACAGACGAGATGCGAGCCCACCTCGACCGGGCGGGAAAGCGCTATGTCTTGACATGAGCTGACGCTTGATCGGAACTGGCTGGCGGGTGATGCGAGAGCGCGCCAGAATCGATCGGAGGCTCACTCACCGATACGAATGATTTGAGGTAGCTTTGGCATCTATCCGCTATGGTTGAGGTGACTTCCTCGTAACGGCCTGTTGCAGGGGTGTAGCATGCGCTAGGCTTCTAGAACGTTACCGACCGTGGCGGACGATGACGCCACTCCAGTCAACAGGATGGATGACAGTTTGGACAGTAGAGACAAGGACTTGGTACTGATCATCGAAGACGATGAGCGTCTGGCGAATCTGACTCGAGAATACCTCGAGGCCAATGGCTTCGAGGTGAAGATCGAGGCCGATGGCGCCCATGGGGTCGAGCGGATCGTCGAGCTCGCGCCGGATATCGTGATACTCGACCTGATGTTGCCCGGCGAGGATGGCCTGTCGATCTGTCGTCGCGTGCGTTCCCGCTTTACCGGGCCGATTCTGATGCTGACCGCGCGTACCGACGACATGGATCAGGTATTGGGGCTCGAGATGGGCGCCGACGATTACGTGCCCAAGCCGGTGCAGCCGCGGGTATTGCTGGCGCGCATGCGCGCGCTGATGCGGCGTAGCGACCCGGCGGAGAGCGGCAGCGGCGCGCTGCGCCTGACCTTCGGCAACCTGTTGATCGACAGTGCCACGCGCGAGGCCTGGCTCGAGGATGAGCGCATCGACCTGACCAGCGCCGAATTCGACCTGTTGTGGCTGCTCGCCGACAATGCCGGCCGGGTATTGACTCGCGAGGAGATATTCTCGGCGCTGCGCGGCATCAAGTACGACGGCCAGGATCGCTCCATCGATGTGCGTGTTTCGCGGATCCGCCCCAAGATCGGCGATGACCCCAACCACCCGCACCGCATCAAGACGGTTCGCAGCAAAGGCTACCTGTTCGTCAAGGACGCATGATCGCCATGCGTCGCGCGCTGGCCGACAGCACGTTCCTGCGGGTCTATGCGGCCCTGTTGCTGGCGCTGGTGTTGACCTTCGGTCTGGCGATGCTGGGCTACCTGATCGTCGATCAGGTGCGCCGCGAGTATTACCGCGAGTCCATGGCCGAGGCGCCCATGGCGCTACTGTCGACGCTGGTCGCCGAAGTCGATCCCGCCAAGCGTGAATCCTGGCTGGCCGATCAGAGCAAGCGTCTCGGCATGCAGTTGACCCTGCGCGCGCTCGACGAGCCCGACTTCAACTACTTTCAGCGAGCGCGCCTCGAGGAAGCCCGTCCGCTGGTTTCACGCGATGGTGACGGCAACTGGCATTTGTGGCGGCGCCTGTCCAACGAGCCGCTATTGCTCGAGGCGCGTCTCAGCTCTCTCTCCGAACAACAGCTACGTGGCCTGGTCGGCAGCCTGCGTGTCTGGCTAGAAGGCAAGTACTCCCCCGAATTGCCGTTGCAGAGTCTGATCGACCGTCAGGCACTGCCGGTCTCGCTGTCCCTGACGCCGCCCACGGTACTCGACGAAGAGCAGCTCGAGCGCCTCGCGGACGGCGACGTGGTGATGCATCTGCTGCCCGAGCGTGGCACGGTCTCGGCTTTCGCACGACTCAAGCCGATGACCGATAACAGCGGCACGCGCTGGATACGGGTCGGGCCGCTGTATGCCTTCGACCCCATGCCGCTGGTGCTTACCCTGGGGTTGGTGCTGGTCGCGCTGACGCTGCTGGCGGGAGCGATCTACTTGATCGTGCGCAGCGTCGAGGCGCGCATGGCGCGGCTGGAAAAGGCTGCGACACGCATCGCCGGCGGCTATCTGGATACCCGCGTCAAGGTCGACAGCAGCGACTTCATGGGCCGTCTGGGCATGGCCTTCAATGGCATGGCCGCTCAGGTTCAGTCGTTGATCCGTGCCCAGCAGGAGATGATCCGTGCGGTCTCCCACGAACTGCGCACGCCGGTGGCGCGGATTCGCTTCGCCGTGCAGATGGTCGACGACATGACCGAGCAGGAGGGCGTGCGCCGCCAGCTCAAGGGCATCGACAGCGATATCGAGGAGCTCGACCAGCTGATCGACGAGATTCTCACCTACGCCAAGCTGGGCAGCGACAACGCCAGCGGCGTGCGCCTCGAGGCCGAGACGGTGGAATGCCGCGACCTGGCGGGGCGGGTCGTCGAGGCGCTCGACTCGCTGCATCCGCATATCGAGCTGGCGATCGCCCCCGGCGAGGAGATCGAGGTGGTCGCCGAGCCTCGTTACCTGCAGCGCGCGTTGCAGAACCTGGTCGCCAACGCCTGCCGGCACGCCGAGTCGCGGGTGTTGATCACACTGTCCCGCGATGCCCGGGCGGTCCGCCTGGACGTCGAGGACGATGGCCCCGGTGTGCCCGAGCATGAGCGCACGGAGGTCTTCAAGCCCTTTGCCCGGCTCGACGATAGCCGGACTCGGCGCTCGGGCGGCTACGGCCTGGGCCTGTCGATCGTCCAGAAGATCATGCTCTGGCATGGCGGCAGCGTCGTCGTCGACGATAGTCAGATCCTGGGTGGTGCGCGCTTCAGTCTGCTGTTGCCGGGCACCGCTTCGCCATCGCGTATCGGTAACTGACCGACCCTTCACGAGGTATCACCATGACCGCATCTCACTCAGCGACGCCTGCGCCTCACGATCTGGCCGGCTCCTGGCAGCTGGTGCGCTTCGTCTACTGCTGGCCGGATGGCCGTGAGCTGGCGCCGCTGGGCGACGCCGCAGGCCAGCTGTGCTATCTGCTCGACGCTGATGGCGAGCCCGGACGCATGGCGGTGCAGATCGTGGCGCGCGACCGTCCGCCCTTCGACATGGCCAGCGAAGCCAGTCTGGCGGCGCATTTTCGCAGCGGTTTCGCCTACGCCGGCCAATGGGCGCTGGAGGAAGATCAGGTCCATCACGACGTCGACCTGGCCAGCCTGGCGTGTTGGGAGGGCGCGCGGCTGTCCCGTACGGTGCGGCTGCAGGGCGGCCGACTGACGCTGACCACCGACCAGCCCAGCCCGCAACGGCCCGAGGGCGGGTATGTGACGCTTCTCGAATGGCGGCGCTGATCAGGCCGGCTTGATGCCCTCGAGTACCGCGAACGAGGTCTCCCGCGCGGTACGCAGGAAGTCCTCCATCCATGGCAGTTCGCGGCTTTCCTCGCGGATCGCCGCGAACAGCGTGCTCCATACGCCCTGTTCGCCGAGCGGCAGCGCCTTCACGTAACCGCGCTCGAGATATTCGGTGAGCGCCCAGTTGGGCAGCGCGCAGACCCCGCGACCACTGGCCACCAGTTGCATCATCATGATCGTCAGTTCGGCGGTGCGCACCTCGCGCGGCGCCAGTCCGGCCGGGTCGAGGAACTGGCTGAACACGTCCAGCCGGGCGTGTTCGACCGGGTAGGTGATCAGCGTCTCGTCGGCGAGTTGCGCAGGGGTGACGAAGCCGTGTTCGGCCAGCCGATGCTGCTTGGCCACCGCCAGCAGGCCCTCGTAGCGGAACAGCGGCTCGTAGTGCACGCCGGGCAACGGTTGCGGGTCGGCGGTGATTACCAGATCGAGCTGTTCGCGGGCCAGGGCCGGCAGCGGGTCGAAGTTATGGCCGCTGGGAATGTCGACTTCCACTTCCTGCCAGTGATTGCGAAAGCGGTCGATGGTCGGCATCAGCCACTGGAAGCAGCTGTGACACTCGATGGCCATATGCAGCCGGCCTTGCTCGTCGCCGGCCAGGCGGGCCAGGTCGCGCTCGGCCATGCGCACCTGCGGCAGGATCTGATCGGCCAGCGTCAGCAGACGCTCACCGGCGCGGGTGAAGGTCACCGGACGCGTCTTGCGCTGGAACAGCGGGTTGCCCAGGCGCGCCTCGAGATCCTTGATCTGGTGCGACAGCGCCGATTGGGTGAGGTGGACGCGCTCGGCGGCCTCCACCAGCGAGCCGGCGTCACGCAGGGCGATGAGAGTGCGGAGATGACGTAGCTCGAGCATGTCATGAAAGCCATTCACGTTGATGATTAGATAATTTAGTTTGATTCACCCGGCGGTGCCAGCGAGACTCTTTGGCCAATGGCGACGGTACAAGCCGCCCCATCTTACCGGCTAACAGCAACCGAGGAAGCAACGATGACGCTGGCACATACTCTGGGCTACCCCCGCATAGGCGCTGGGCGCGAGCTGAAGAAAGCCGTCGAAGCCTATTGGCAGGGCGAGAGCGACCAGGCAACGCTTCAAGCCACTGGCGCCGAGCTGCGCGCCCGGCACTGGCAGGCGCAGCGCGACGCCGGGCTGGATTTCGTCACGGTCGGCGACTTCGCCTTCTACGATCAGGTGCTCAACGTCTCGGCGCTGATCGGCGCCGTGCCGCCGCGCTTTGGCGATGTCGCGGGCGCGATCGATCTCGATACCACGTTCCGCATGGCCCGCGGGCGGGCGCCGACCGGCACGCCGGCCGCCGCCTGCGAGATGACCAAGTATTTCGATACCAACTACCACTATCTGGTCCCCGAACTGCAGCCGGGCCAGACCTTTCGCGTCGCCAGCGAGCAGTTGTTCCGCGAGGTCGACGAAGCCCATGGCGCCGGCCATCCGGTCAAGGTCGCGCTGACCGGTCCGCTGACCTGGCTGTGGCTGGGCAAGGAGAAAGCGGCGGCGGGCTTCGAGCGGCTCGAACTGCTCGACGGCCTGGTCGCCGTCTACGGCGAGATTCTCGCGCGGCTCGCCGGGCAGGGTGTGGAATGGGTCCAGCTCGACGAGCCGGCGCTGGTCCAGGATCTGCCGCGCGCCTGGCAGCAGGCCTATGAGACGGCCTACAACAAGCTGCAGTCGGCACCGGTCAAGCTATTGGTGGCGAGCTATTTCGGCGAACTGGGCGACAATCTGAACCTGGCCGCCGGGCTGCCGGTGGATGCCCTGCACGTCGATTGCGTGCGCGCCCCGGAGCAGCTCGAGCGGGTGCTCGACCGGCTGCCGGCCTACAAGATTCTCTCGCTGGGGGCGATCGACGGGCGCAACATCTGGCGCGCCGACCTGGCGGCGCTGCGCGAGAGCCTGGCCACCGCGCGCATGCGCCTCGGCGAGCGGCTGTGGCTGGCGCCGAGTTGCTCGCTGCTGCACGTGCCGGTGGATCTCGGCGCCGAAACCCGGCTCGACCCGGAACTCAAGCGCTGGCTGGCCTTCGCCCGCCAGAAGCTCGACGAGGTGGCGACCCTGGCGCGGCTGCTCGACGGCCGCGGCGAGGCTGCCGATCACGCCTATCTCCAGGCCGCCAGCGAAGCGCTCGAGTCGCGCCGCCAGTCGACGCGCATCCACAAGCCGGCCATCGGCGAGCGATTGGCGGCGGTGAGCGCCGCGGATGCCCGGCGTCCGAGTGGCTACCCGCAGCGCGCCCGGACCCAGCGCGCGCGGCTCGACCTGCCGCTGTTCCCGACCACCACCATCGGCTCGTTCCCGCAGACCGGCGAGATTCGCGCCGCCCGGCGCGCCTTCAAGCGCGGCGAGCTCGACGCGGCGGCCTACGAGGCGCGTATGCGCGAGGAGATCGCCTTCGCCGTCGAGCGCCAGCAAGCGCTGGGCCTCGACATGCTGGTGCACGGCGAGCCGGAGCGTAACGACATGGTCGAATACTTCGGCGAGCAGCTCGACGGCTTCGCCTTCACCGACAACGGCTGGGTACAGAGCTATGGCTCGCGCTGCGTCAAGCCGCCGGTGATCTTCGGCGATGTCAGCCGGCCCGCGGCGATGACGGTGCGTTGGAGCGAGTACGCCCAATCGCTCACCGACAAGCCGATGAAGGGCATGCTGACCGGCCCGGTGACCATCCTGCAGTGGTCGTTCGTGCGTGACGATCAGCCGCGCGAGACCTCGTGCCGGCAGATCGCCCTGGCGCTGCGCGACGAGGTCGCTGATCTCGAGGCGGCCGGCATCCAGGCGATCCAGATCGACGAGCCGGCGCTGCGCGAAGGGCTGCCGCTGCGCCGGGCGCACTGGCAGCGCTACCTCGACTGGGCGGTCGAGTGCTTTCAACTATCGGCCGCCGTGGCGCGTGACGAGACGCAGATCCATACCCACATGTGCTATTCCGAGTTCAACGACATCATCGAGGCGATCGCCGCGCTGGATGCCGACGTGATCACCATCGAAACCTCGCGCTCGGACATGGAGCTGCTCGACGCCTTCCAGGAGTTCGCCTACCCCAACGAGATCGGGCCGGGGGTCTATGACATCCATTCGCCGAATATTCCCCAGGTCGACTGGATGGTTCAACTGATGGACAAGGCCGCCGAGAAGGTGCCCGCCGAGCGGCTGTGGGTCAATCCGGACTGTGGCCTCAAGACCCGCGGCTGGGCCGAAGTCGAGCCGGCCCTGGCCAACATGGTCGAGGCGGCCAGGGTGCTGCGCAAGCGCCATGGCTGAGGTGTGATCCTGGCGCAGAAAAACGACCGCTGTGGCGATCCCGCAGCGGTCTGCAAGACTGTGGACAGGGCATCGAGCGCCAGTGATAATCGTTTAAATCGAATGGTGAGCGCGGTTTTTTGCGATTTTCATTTCAAAAAAACCATCCAATAATGTCGCCATTACTTCACTTTAGAGAACTGGAAATGACGACCCCGACCAAGATACTGTTGCTGACTAGTTCGATCCTCGGCGATGGTGGCCAATCCCGTGGACTGGCCGAGCATTTCAAGCATCAGGTCGCCGAGCGTGGCGATGTGCAGATCACCGAGCGTGACCTGGTGGCCGATGCACTGCCGCATCTGGACAGCGCCGAATTCGCCAGCTGGATGGTGGCCGAGGAGGAGCGCAGCGCCGAACAGCGCGAACTGGCGGCACGCTCCGAGGCGGCGCTCGCCGAGCTGTTCGCTCACGATGTGCTGGTACTGGCGGTGCCGCTCTACAATCTGGGCATTCCATCGCAGCTCAAGGCCTGGTTCGACCGGGTGCTGCGCGCCGGCCAGACCTTTCGCTACACAGAAAATGGGCCGCAGGGGTTGGTCGAGAGCAAGCGCGCCGTGATACTGGCTGCGCGTGGCGGCCAGTACGTCGGCACCGCGCTCGATTCGCAGACGCCTCATCTTCGCCACATGCTGGGGCTGATGGGCATCGAGGAGGTCGATTTCGTCTACGCCGAGGGGCTGGCGATGGGCGATCGACATCGCGAGGCGTCGATCGGCGAAGCCAGGCAGGCGATCGGCCATTACGTTTCATCGCGGCTCTGATCGCGCGGCCGAGAGAAAACTGGGAGAAACTGTCATGCGTCAACTGCTGCAAAACGATGATCTGGGGAAACTGATCATTCGCCTGAGCGTCGGGGTCCTGATTCTGTTCCACGGCATCAACAAGGTCCTTAACCCGGGGAGTTTCGACTGGCTGGGGCAGATGCTCTCGGGCGTCGGTCTACCGGCATTCATCGCCTACGGCGTAGTGCTGGGCGAGATCGTCGGGCCGCTCATGGCGATTCTTGGCTGGCAGGCGCGGATCGGCGGTCTGCTGATGGCGGCCAACATGGTCGTGGCTATCGTGTTGGTGCACCTGCCGCAGTTCTGGACGCTCAACGATCAGGGTGGCTGGACGCTGGAACTGCAGGGCATGTTTCTCTTCGGTGCGCTGGCGGTGATGTTCCTGGGTAGCGGACGCATGGCGATAAAGCCCGACTGATCATGGTCCGGAGGCGTCGCGGCGGCCGTCTTGCTGGTTCGAGGCTTGCTGTGGCGGCCGTCGTCCATGTCTCTTGCGGCGTTGCCCCGCGCGGCATGCCCTTCGGGTGTCGTTCACCGAACGTCGCTGGTGGTCTACCATGGAAGAGTTCAACACACTGACGGATCAGGAAAAATATCATGCAATATCTGCACACCATGGTTCGCGTCAGCGATCTCGATGCTTCCCTGCATTTCTACTGCGAACTGCTGGGACTCGAGGAGATCAGCCGCCAGGAGAGCGAGAAGGGTCGCTTCACGCTGATCTTTCTCGCCGCGCCGGAGGACCGGCAGCGTGCCCGGGAGGAGCGCACCGCGATGCTCGAGCTGACCTGCAACTGGGACCCCGAGGAGTACTCCGGCGGGCGCAATTTCGGCCACTTGGCCTATCGCGTCGAGGATATCTATGCTTTGTGCGAACGCCTTGAGGCCAACGGCGTGACCATCAACCGCCCGCCGCGCGACGGCCACATGGCCTTCGTCCGCTCGCCCGACGGCATCTCCATCGAGCTGCTGCAGCAGGGCGACGCACTGCCGCCGCAGGAGCCTTGGGCGTCGATGGAAAATACCGGCAGCTGGTAAGGGAGTCCATGAAAGGAGCGATCGGATGGCCAGGGCATACTCTCCCATGCCGAGCGCTTCGAGCACGTCACGGCCACATGCAACATGGCCACATGCAACGTGGTACGTGGCGTTTTCAGACAAGCGGTTTGCCGACAGGGTGGCGGGCCATGCGCCAAAGGGTCTACCCTAAAGCTGTTATTCCGGCTTGGAAAGGCTGGCGTCGCGGTGGCGGCTGTCAGCATTCATGTCCCGCCAAGGAGTGGCGTGGTCTCATCACGGCCGGACCGAACGGCGCAATGCAAGCTGGCGAATAGCGTCGGATTGACAACCGGAGCCGAGCGATATCGCCACGACGGCGAATCGAAGACTGCAACCATCCCGGTGGCGGAAGGAGAAAAGGATTTCCATGAACGGCAAGTTCCGTAACCTCGGAAGCTGGCGCGCATTGTCGCTACCCGCCTGTCCGCTACCCGCGGATCGTCAGCGCTATTTCTACACGCTGTCGCAGCTCTACCTGATCGCGGCCGTCGTCTACCTGTTCGATTTCATTCCGATGTTCTGGCTGCTGAGCGATACGCGGCTATTCATCATCAGCGTGACCGGGCTGGGCATGACCGTGGTCGCCCGCGAGCTGCATCGGCGGGGCCACATGGGCGCCGGCGTATCGCTGATGCTGAGCATGATGACGGCGCATATGCTGGCCTCGATCGGCACGTACGGCAGTGGCCTGGGCTTCGAGCTGTATTTCGCGCTGATCCTGCTGGTCACCTACATCAGCGCCTTGCGCCAGATCGCCAAGCTCGGGGTCAGCCTGGCGGTGATGGGCCTGACGACCTATCAATTGATGGGAACCCCCGAAGTGACGCTCGTCGACAGGCTGGGAGGCTGGGCGCCCCAGGTCCTGCTGATCGCCAATCTGGCGACCGTAGGAGTGCTGTTCGCGGTGATTCTGCGCCGCTTGGAGGGGGTTTCCCAACGCCTCGAGATCAGCTATCGGCGTCAGGCCCATCACGATGCCCTGACCGGGGTGTTCAATCGGCGTGCCGTGCTGCACGAGATCGAGCTCGCGCTGGACAATGCGCGGCCGTTTGCGCTGCTGATGATCGACATCGACCATTTCAAGACGATCAACGACCGCTATGGGCACAAGCTTGGCGACCGAGCGCTGTGTCATCTGGTGGAGTGCCTGCGGGTGAGTCTGCGCGACGAGGATACCCTGGGCCGTTACGGCGGCGAGGAGTTCATCGCCGTGCTGCACGGCAAGAGCCATGGCGAGGCGCTGTGTGCCGCCGAGCGTCTGGCCTCGGCCGTGCGCGAAACGTCCTACGCGCTTGAGAGTGGCGCCTTGAACATGACCCTCAGCATCGGTGTGGCGGTCGATGGCGAGGCCCAGGATATCGACAACCTGATCGCGCTGGCCGACCGGCGACTCTACCAGGCCAAGCGCGACGGTCGCGACCGGGTCTGTGGCACCGACACCCCGGCGATGCAAGGCGAGATACCGGTGGTGCTCGACAGGGCGGCCGAACAGATGCGCGCGGTGTTCGAGCGGGCCAGCTGACCCGCTGCCCTGCGGTCGCTTACAGCGCGGCGATCTTGTCGCGCTGTTCGGCGAGCGCCGCGCGGCTGGCCCTGGCCTCGGCCAGCTTGGCGCGCTCCTTGTCGACCACCGCGGCGGGCGCCTTGGCAATGAACCCTTGGTTGCCGAGCTTCTTCTCGATGCCGCCGATGAACGCATCCTGCTTGTCGAGCTCCTTGGTCAGGCGCTTGAGTTCGGCGTGCTTGTCGATCAGCTCGGCCATCGGCACCAGCACTTCCATGTCGCCGACCAGTTGCGTCGCCGCCAGCGGCGCCGCGGCCGGATCGTCGAGCCAGCGGACGCTTTCCAGCTTGGCGAGCTTGGCGAGGAACACCCGGTTGGCGGCGAGGCGCTCGCGGTCGCCTGCGCTGCCCTTGGCCAGCAGCACGTCGAGCGACTTGCCCGGTGCCAGGTTCATCTCGGCGCGAATGTTGCGCACCGCGACGATCACCCCCTTGAGCCACTCGATATCGCGCTCGGCCTGCGCGTCGCGCTTGTCGGCATCCGCCTGAGGCCATGGTTGGCTCATCACCGACTGCGCGCCGTTGCCATCTGCCTTGCCGGCCAGCGGTGCGACCCTTTGCCAGATCTCCTCGGCGATGAACGGCATCATCGGCTGGGCCAGGCGCAGGATCGTCTCGAGTACGTGCACCAGCGTGCGCCGAGTGCCCCGCTTGGCGGCGGGCGAGGCGTTGTCGGTCGCTCCCGACATCCTGTCTCCCGCGACATTGGCACTTCCCTGTGCGGCATCCCACAGCACCGGCTTGGAGAGCTCCAGATACCAGTCGCAGTATTCGTTCCAGACGAATTCGTAGAGCGCCTGCGAAGCCTGGTCGAAGCGGTATTCATCGAGCGCCTTGGTGATCTGGGTCGCGGTGTGCTGCAGACGCGAGACGATCCAGCGATCCGCCAGCGACAGCTCCACCGCCTGGCCGTCGTCGCCCAAGTCCTGGCCCTCGGTGTTCATCAGCACGTAGCGCGAGGCGTTCCACAGCTTGTTGCAGAAGTTGCGGAAGCCGTCGAGGCGGCCCATGTCGAACTTGATGTCGCGTCCGGTGGTGGCCAGCGACAGGAAGGTGAAGCGCAGCGCGTCGGTGCCATGGGGCTCGATGCCCGCGGGGAATTCGTCGCGGGTCGCCTTGTCGATGGCGCGCGCCTTGTGCGGCTGCATCATGTTGCCGGTGCGCTTGGCGGCCAGGCTTTCCAGGTCGATGCCGTCGATCAGGTCGATGGGGTCGAGCACGTTGCCCTTGGACTTGGACATCTTCTGGCCCTGGGCGTCGCGCACCAGGCCGTGCACGTAGACCTGCTTGAAGGGCACCTCGCCGGTGAATTTACACGTCAGCATGATCATCCGCGCGACCCAGAAGAAGATGATGTCGAAGCCGGTGACCAGCACGCTGGTGGGGTGGAAGGTCTTAAGCTCCTCGGTCTGTTCGGGCCAGCCCAGGGTGCCGAAGGTCCACAACCCGGAGCTGAACCAGGTGTCGAGCACGTCGTCGTCCTGGGTGAGGATCACCTCGGGGGCCAGGTCGTATTTCTCGCGCGCCTCGGCCTCGCTGCGCGCGACGTACACGCCGCCCTCGGGGTCGTACCAGGCGGGGATGCGATGGCCCCACCACAGCTGGCGCGAGATGCACCAGTCCTGCAGGTCGCGCATCCAGGCGAAGTACATGTTCTCGTAATTCCTGGGCACGAACTCGATGTCGCCATTCTCCACCGCCGCGATCGCCGGCTTGGCCAGGCTCTCGACGGCGACGAACCACTGGTCCGTCAGCAGCGGCTCGATGACGTCGCCGGAACGATCGCCATAGGGCAGGGTGTTGGTGACGCTTTCGGTCTTCTCGAGCAGCCCGGCTGACTGCATGTCGGCGACGATCGCCTCGCGGGCGGCGTAGCGGTCGAGCCCCTGGTAGGCGGCGGGCAGGCCGGGGTCGATGTCGGCGTTGGGCGTGCCGTCGAGGTTGAAGACCTCGGCGGCGTCGCGGATCTGCGCGTCGGGGGTGAACACGTTGATCAGCACATGGCCCTGGCGCTTGCCCACCGCGTAGTCGTTGAAGTCGTGGGCGGGGGTGATCTTCACGCAGCCCGAGCCCTTGTCCATGTCGGCGTGTTCGTCGGCGACGACGGGAATCCGCCGGCCGACCAGCGGCAGTTCGATGAATGTGCCGACCAGCGAGGCATAGCGCGGGTCGGCCGGGTTGACCGCCACGCCGGTATCGCCGAGCAGCGTCTCCGGGCGGGTGGTGGCGACGACGAGATAGTTCTTGCCGTCGTCGGTGGTCGCGCCGTCGGCCAGCGGATAGCGGAAGTGCCAGAACTGGCCCTGCTGCTCGCGGTTTTCCACCTCGAGATCGGAGATCGCGGTGTGCAGCGTCGGGTCCCAGTTGACCAGGCGCTTGCCGCGGTAGATCAGGCCCTCGTCGAACAGCCGCACGAAGACTTCCTGGACCGCCTTGTAGAAGCCGTCGTCCATGGTGAAGCGTTCGCGGCTCCAGTCGACGCTGGCGCCCATACGGCGCAACTGCCGGGTGATGTGGCCGCCGGACTCGGCCTTCCACTCCCAGACCTTGTCGATGAACGCCTCGCGGCCCAGGTCGTGGCGGCTCTGGCCGCTCTCGGCGGCGATCTTGCGCTCGACCAGCATCTGGGTGGCGATTCCGGCATGATCGGTGCCTACCTGCCACAGCGTGTTGCGGCCCTGCATGCGCTGGTAGCGGGTCAGCGTATCCATGAGGGTGTCCTGGAACGCATGGCCCATGTGCAGGCTGCCGGTGACGTTGGGCGGCGGGATCATGATCGAGAAGGGCTGACCTTCGCCCGAGGGCGCGAAACGGTTGTCGGCTTCCCAGCGCTGGTACCAGCGGGTCTCGATCTGTTCGGGTTGGTAGGTCTTGTCCATGGAGCGCTCTTGTGAAGATGGCGGCATCGGCCCGGCGGCCCGGCTAAGTTGTGCAAGTGAGCGGCGCGGCGGGCTCGGCCGAACGGCTGATGAAAATGGGCCCGATTATAGCGCCCGGGGTCGGCAACGTCATGAGTGGCCAGAAAGCTAGGCGCCTACAGCTTGTGCGCCTTCACCGGGTAGCCGCGCTGCTTGTAGGTCTGCCAGCAATCGCGCTTGGCAGTGAGGATGGCCTGGTGCTGGTTGATGATCTCGGCGACCCGCTCGAAGCGCGAGAACCATTCGGGGATCGTCAGACTCAGGTTGAGCATCGCCTCGCTGCCCGGCGCATCGAGGGCCGGCTCGGGCAGCGCCTGCCAGCCGATGGTCACCGGCACGTCGTGGCCGCTGTCGCTCAGCGCGTGCGGCACGTAACTGTCTTCGCGAAAGGTCCACAGCCGCTCGTCGAACGCCTGGGCCTCGTCCTCGTCCTGGGTGTGCACGTGCAGCCGGTAGCCCTTGCGGTAGATGGTCTCGGCCAGCCGGCAGGCGAAGTCGAGGCGCGCCTCGCGGGTGGTATCGGGCAGGATGTAGAAGTCGACGTGGGTCACGGCTAGGGCCTGATGATGGGCTATGGGCTATGGGCTACGGGCTATGGGCTACGGGCTACGGGCTACGGGCTACGGGCTACGGGCTACGGGCTATGGGCTATGGGCTATGGGGGCGTGGGAGGGAATTTATTCCCGATGGCGGTGGGCACTGTACCTCCCCGGCCATACCGGGCGCCTGACGGCGCCAATCGGGAACAAGTTCCCTCCCACAAAGGCCCCTGACCATGCTCCTGAGCCACCTTCATCGGGAACAAGTTCCCTCCCACCCGGCTGCGAGTCGGCGCTGTACTGCTCGCGACTCGCAGCCCGTCGCCCGATTGCGAGGGCTTACGCCAGGCGCGTCAGCCAGCCGTGGGTATCCTCGCGGCGTCCGTACTGCAGGTCGAGCAGCTGGGTGCGCAGGCGCTTGCCGATCTCGCCGCCGCCGTCGACGAGGCGGATGCGCTCGTCGTCGCTGACCAGCTCGCCGATCGGCGTGACCACCGCCGCGGTGCCGCAGGCGAAGACTTCTTGGATCTCGCCGGAGGCGGCGCCGTCGCGCCATTCGTCGATGCTGATGTGGCGCTCTTCCGGGGTCAGGCCCTCATCGCGGGCCAGCTGCATGATCGAGTCGCGGGTCACCCCCTCGAGAATGGTGCCGGTCAGCTTGGGCGTGACGATCCGCCCGTCGCGGTAGACGAAGAACAGGTTCATGCCGCCGAGCTCCTCGACCCACTTGTTCTCCACCGCGTCGAGGAAGGCGACCTGAGCGCAGCCATGCGCCTCGGCTTCCTTCTGTGCGGCCAGCGAGGCGGCATAGTTGCCGCCGCACTTGGCGTAGCCGGTGCCGCCGGGGGCGGCGCGCTTGTAGTTCGACGACAGCCAGATCGATACCGGCTTGACGCCGCCCTTGAAGTACGCCGCCGCCGGCGAGGCGATCACGTAGTAGTCGACCTCCTTCGACGGGCGCACGCCGAGGAATTTCTCGCTGGCGATCATGAAAGGACGCAGGTAGAGACTGGTCTCCTCGGCGGCGCTGGCCGGGGTGGGCACCCAGGCGTCATCCTGGGCGACCAGGGCCTCGAGCGAGCCGATGAAGTCGTGGTCGCCGAGTTCGGGCAGTGCCAGGCGTCGCGCCGAGGCGCGAAAGCGCGCGGCGTTCTTCTCGGGGCGGAAGGTCCACACCGAGCCGTCGGCGTGCCGATAGGCCTTGATGCCCTCGAAGATTTCCTGGGCGTAGTGCAGCACGGCGGTGGCGGGGTCGAGGGTCAGCGGGCCGTAGGGGCGCACTTCATGACCGTGCCAACCCTTGTCCGCGGTCCAGCGGATATGCGCCATGTGGTCGCTGAAGTAACGGCCGAAGCCGGAATTGCCGAGGATCTCGTCACGGATGGCGGCATCCGTGGGGTGGGCGTTAGGCCGTACGTCAAAGCCAGAGGTGGTCACCGGAAGTCTCCGTTACAGGGCTGGGCCCCGGCGGGTGGCGAATCGCCGGGCCGTGGACCGTTGCGGTTGGGCGTCGCCATGCCGACCAGACCGGCGCAGCGAACGATGACAGCGAGAATGACATACCCGACCCGAGCCGGGAAAGCCCGGCTCGGGTCGGTGCAGCGAGAATCAGCATGCAACGGCGTGTCGAGAAGCGCCGCGCGGCTACGCGACGTTTTCCGGGGTCTCGCCCAGCTCGGTCTCGCGATCCAGCAGGTATTGGGTCAGCAGGCCCACGGGGCGGCCGCTGGCGCCTTTCTGCTTGCCCGAGGTCCAGGCGGTGCCGGCGATGTCGAGGTGCGCCCAAGGGTAGGTATCGGTGAAGCGCGACAGGAAACACGCCGCGGTGATCGAGCCGGCCGGGCGCCCGCCGATGTTGGCCAGATCGGCGAAGTTGGAGTCGAGCTGGCTCTGGTAGTCGTCCCACAGCGGCATGTGCCAGGCACGATCCCAGGCGGTTTCGCCGGCGTCGAGCAGGTCCAGCGCCAAGTCGTCGTCGTTGGAAAACAGCCCGGTGGCATGATGGCCCAGGGCGATCACCGCCGCGCCGGTGAGGGTGGCGATGTCGACCACGCTGGCCGGCTGGTAGCGCTCGGCGTAGGTCAGCGCATCGCACAGCACCAGACGGCCTTCGGCGTCGGTATTGAGCACCTCGACGGTCAGCCCCTTGAGGGTCTTGATGATGTCGCCGGGCTTGGTGGCACGGCCGTCGGGCATGTTCTCGGCGCTGGCGACGATCGCCACCACGTTGATCCGGGGCTTGAGCGCGAGCAGCGACTTGACGGTGCCGAACACGCTGGCGGCACCGCACATGTCGAACTTCATCTCGTCCATGTCGGCGCCCGGCTTGAGCGAGATGCCGCCGGTATCGAAGGTGATGCCCTTGCCGATGAGCACGTGGGGCGCCTCTTCAGCGTCGTCGGCGCCCTGGTAGCGCATCACGATCAGTCGCGAGGGCTCTTCGCTGCCGCGGCCCACCGACAGCAGCGAGTGCGCGCCGAGCGCCTCGAGCGCTTGTTCGTCGAGGATCTCGACATCGAGCGCGCCGGCCGAATTGCGGCCGAGCTGCTCGGCCTGTGCCGCCAGATAGCGCGGCGTGCAGACGTTGCTCGGCAGGTTGCCCAGGGTACGCGCGTAGTTGATACCTTCGCCGATGGCGCGGCCGACGAGGGCTCCGCGTTGGCCGGCGGTGGCTTCGGCGGCGTCGCTGAGCAGCAGCCCGACGCGCGACAAACGCGGAGCCGGCGCGGGCTCGGACTTGAATTCGCTGAAGCGATAGATGGCGCGCTGCGCGGCTTCGGCCGTCGCGCGGGCTTTCCAGTCAGCGTCGCGGTCGGGCACGGGCACGTCGCCAAAGGCCACCACGGCCTCGTCGAGCGGCAGTTTCACCAGCGCCTGGAAGGTGGCGTCCAGCGCGCTGCGCAGGCTGGCCTCGTTGCACTTGGCGCGCGTGCCGAGGCCGACCAGCATCAGGCGCTCGGCGGCCAGGCCCGGCGCGAAGGGAATCAACTGCACATTGCCGAGCCCGGCAGCGAAGTCGCCGCGCTCGATCAGCTGGCCGATCAGGCGCTCGCTGGCGTCGTCGAGCTTGGCGGCTACCGGGAGCAAGTCACCATCGGTGAATACCGGAACCACGAGGCAGGCCGTCTCGACCTTGGCCGGGTTGACGGTGAGAACAGGAAATTCCATGACATCTCCACGACAGATAGTGTGCGCGACCGCCTTGCTGACGAGACAGGCGAGCCGGGATTCTGGATAATGCCGGCACTGACACATGGCCGGCTGAACTCCCCCAGTGTACGCAAAGCACTGTGCCATTGCATGGACCGTCATACAGCGTCAGGGAGACCGATTTGATAATTTTCCGCTATCTGACCCGCGAGATACTGGTCACCATGGGGGCCGTTGCCGGCGTCCTGTTGCTGGTCATCATGGGCAGTCGCTTCATTCGCTATTTTTCCAGCGCCGCCGAAGGCGAGATCCCGGTCAGCATGCTGGGCACCCTGATGCTCTTCAATCTGCCGGGCTTCCTCGAGCTGATCCTGCCGCTGGCGTTCTTCCTGGGCATCCTGCTGGCCTACGGCCAGCTCTATCTGAACAGCGAGATCACCGTGCTGGTGGCCTGCGGTACCAGTCCCAACCGGCTGCTGCGGGTGACCATGCTGCCCGCTGCGCTGATCACCCTGCTGGTGGCGCTGTGCAGTCTGTGGCTGACCCCGGCGGGCGGTCGCTATAACGAGATGCTGATCGAGGAGCAGCAGAGTCGGCTGGATTTTTCGGCGCTCACGCCGGGGCGCTTTCTGGACTTCGGTGATGGTCGTACCGCCTATACCGAGTCGTTCAACGACGATCAGACGCGCATGCGTCAGGTCTTCATCAGCGAGCGTCAACAGCGCGACGACGGCAGCCCCGAAACCGTGGTGACACGGGCCGAGGGCGGCTATCAGACCACCGATGAGCAAACCGGCAGCCGCTTTCTGGTGCTGACCGATGGCGAGCGCTACAGTGTCGAGCCAGGACGCAATGTCGCCGAACGGCTGGAATTCAGCACCTATGCGGTGCGCCTGTCGCGTGCCGCGGAGATGGCCCAGCTCGACGACGCCGAGTACGCCTCGACGCCGGCGCTGATCGCCTCGGATGACGACGAGTCTATGGCCCAGCTGCAATGGCGGCTGAGCATGCCGCTGATGATTCCCATCCTGACCCTGCTGGCGTTGCCGCTGTCGCGGGTCAACCCCCGCCAGGGGCGCTTCGCCAAGCTGCTGCCGGCGATCTTTCTGCACATCAGCTACCTCAGCCTGCTGCTGGCGGCGCTCGATGCCATCGGTCGTGGCTCGCTGTCGCCGGCCATCGGCATGTGGCCAATCCACGCGGTCTATCTGCTGCTCGGGCTAGGCTTGCTGCGACGTTCGCAACTGGGAGGCAATCGCTGATGCTGGCCGACCGTTTCGACCGTTACATCGCCCGCAACGTGCTGGCGGCGATGCTGGTGGTACAGCTGGTCCTGCTCGGGCTCGACCTGGTGATCAGTTTCATCAACGATCTCAACGACGTCGAAGGCAACTACAGCGCTTTCGACGTGCTGCTCTATCTGGGCCTGCGCTTGCCCTGGCGGTTCTATCAGTACGCCCCGGTGGCGGTATTGATTGGCGCGCTGATCGGGCTGGGCAGCATGGCCTCGAGCAACGAACTGACGGTGATGCGCGCTGCCGGGCGCTCGCTGGTGCGCATTCTCTGGGGGGTGATGAAGCCGGTCGGCCTGGTGGTGATCCTGCTGCTGGTGATCGCCGAATTCGTGACGCCGCGCAGCGAGCAGTTCGCCGAGGCGTGGCGGCTCGAGCAACTGGAGGGCGCCGGTGCGGTACTCAGCCAGCGCGGCGGTTGGCAACGCGAGGGCGATGCCTTCTATCGCTTCGGGGCGATCCGCGCTGACGATACCGTGATCGACCTGACCCGTTATCGCTTCGAAGGCCAGCGGCTGACCGAGGCCACTCATGCGCAGCGCGCCGTATGGCAGGGCGATCGTTGGGTACTCGAAAACGTCGACACTACCCGCTTCACTGATACCACCACCGAAACGCAGCAGGCGCGCCGGCAAGTCTGGCAGACCGCGTTCTCGCCGGCCCAGCTCAACCGGCTATTGCGCGATATTGAAAGTCAGGCACCCAGCGAGCTGTGGGCCTATGCGCAGTATCTGCATTCTCAGGGGCTCGCCGCCACCCAGCCGCTGCTGTATTTCTGGCAGAAGCTGATCATGCCGCTGACTCTGGTGTCGCTGGTGCTGGTCGCGGCCTCGTTCGTGTTCGGCCCGTTGCGCAGTGTTGCTGCGGGCACCCGGGTGTTCTACGGGGTGATCGTCGGGCTGAGTTTCAAGTACTTGCAGGACCTGCTGGCACCGGCCTCGACGCTGTTCGGCTTCTCGCCGATCTGGGCGGTGCTGACGCCGACCCTGGTCTCTGCGGCGTTGGGGTTGTATCTGTTGCGACGCAGCGGCTAGGAGCCCGTCGGACTTGACACTGACCTACTGCGAATCCCGGCCTTTCGGCCAATTCCATCGATCCATTTCGTTAAATAGCGCGCTATTCGCCTCAATCGATCGATAAATTTGACTCGAAACCCGTGCTTCTCGTGACGATCGGCCAAGCCCGACAGACTCCTAGAACGTTCCATGACATACGTTAGCGACCGGCCATCGCGGGCATGGTGTTGCGATTATGGTTGCGGTTCGGTATGCGAATCATTTACATTACCTTCGCGATGCCAAGCGAGGTGCTTATGTACGTATGTCTATGCAAGGGCGTTTCCGACAAGGCCATCCGCCAGGCGGTGGCACAGGGCGCGCGTAGTTGGCGCGACGTCCGCGAGCAGACCGGCTGCGCGACCCAGTGCGGCAAGTGCGCCTGCATGGGCAAGACGATCGCTCGCAATGCCATGGCGCAATGCGCCCTGGAGCAAGGCGTCGCTGAGCAATCCGCCGCGATGCGCCAGCCGGCGATGCTGACCGACTTGGCTTACGCGCTCTGATTAAGCGTCGCCGACTCAGCGATCAAAGTCGCCCTCGTTATGATCCGCCAACCCTTGTCATCTGCAAGTGACTATACGTAACACATTGCCTTTATTGGACTTTTTTCTTCTTGTCGGCAATACTTCCAGTATCGACAATGCTGGGTGTAATCGTGTGCCCGGCGCAGGCAGAGCAAGGCGGATGAGGAGATTCCCATGAAAGGCGATAGCAAGGTCATCGAGCACCTCAACAAGGCGTTGGGCAACGAGCTGGTGGCGATCAACCAGTACTTCCTGCACGCCAAGATGTACAAGGACTGGGGGCTGCTCGGTCTGGCCAAGTGGGAATACGACGAATCGATCGAGGAGATGCGCCACGCCGATGCCTATATCGAGCGCATCCTGTTCCTCGAGGGACTGCCCAACCTGCAGGACCTGGGCAAGCTGCGCATCGGCGAAAACACCCGCGAAATGCTCGAAAGCGACCTGGCCATCGAGCACGAGGGGCGCAACGATCTGATCGAGGCGATCGCCTATTGCGAGCAGGTGCGGGATTACGTCAGCCGTGACCTGTTCCGCAAGGTCCTCGACGACGAGGAAGAGCACATCGACATCATCGAAACCGAGCTCGGCCTGATCGACAAGGTGGGCCTCGAGAATTACCTGCAGAAGAAGATGCACGAGTCCGACGAGGGCTGAATGCGTGCAGGCGCCTGACCGGTGTTGTGCGAAAATGTGCCCCGCGGAAGCTGTGTGAAGACCGCTTCCTGAACTGGCAAGATGGCCGTGGACTCACCCGTTCACGGCTATTGTTGTAGGCGACACCGGCAAGGATCGCCCCGCGGCCAGACTCCCGCTGCTTTCTACTAGCCTTGAAGACTCCGTCCCGCAAGATCGCCCGGTGCGGGTGGTTGGTGCCCTGTGGGGATCCCCTGGGCGTATCGAAATGGGGGCGGCAAGACATGTACCGTGGCAAGTACCCCCGAAGGGCTGGTGGAAATCCACGCCGGGGCTTATGTTGAGGGCACATGGTTCGTTATGACGGTCAGTCACGGAGTCCTGCCATGACCCGCACGCTGAAACCGCCACCCCGGCGTGGTGCGATGCGTCGCAAGCCCCGCACGGCCCGGGCCACCGGCCGGCCCCTGGATATCGACCGACTGCTCGACCGGTTGGTGAGCGTCGCCGTGCTCGTCGCGCTGACGGTCGGGCTTGCAGCGCTGGTGGTGAGCCTGCTCGACTAGCGTGCCGTTTGTGCCGGTTCGACCTCCTCGAAGCGGTCGACCCGGCGCAGCGGGGCGAAGCCCCATAGCCACAGCCCGACCACGGCCAGGGTGCCGACGCCGCCGATGACCGCCGCGGGCACCACGCCGAACCATGCCGCGCTGGTGCCGGCGCGGAACTCGCCGAGCTCGTTGGACGAGCCGATGAACAGCATGTTGACGGCGTTGACCCGGCCGCGCATGTCGTCCGGCGTGGCCAGTTGCAGCAAGGTCAGGCGGATGTTGACGCTGATCATGTCGGCGGCGCCGGCGATCACCAGCGCCGCCATCGACAGCCAGAACGTCTCGGACAGCGCGAACACCAGGTTAGCCGCACCGAACATCGCCACGGCGGCGAACATCACCCAGCCGACATGTCGACGGATCGCCTGCACGCCGAGATACACGCCCATCAGCAGCGCGCCCAAACCCTGCGGCCCGACATGCAGGATCTCCTGGGCATAGATCGGCAGCAGGGCGATTACTCCGCCCAACAGCACGGCGAACAGATCGAGCGAGATCACGCCGAGGATGATCGGCTTGGCGCGGATATAACCGATGCCGGCGGTGAAGGCGCGGGCACAGCCGAACAGCGCCAGTACGGCGTAGTACCCGCTCACGTCGCGCGACGAGGTATAGGAGAGCCATAGCAGCAGGCCGCTGCACACCGCCTGCAACGCCCAACTAGCCTGCAGGATGCGCTTGCGCTCGAAGCGATCGACCAGGTCTCCGGCGGGCAGCAACAGCACGACCATCGGCAGGAACTGGGCGAGGCCGACGTAGGCCAGCGAGAGCGGATCGCGAGTGATGTCGTAGACCTGCCAGGCGACCACCACCGCCTGGATCTGCATGGCGAACACCGCGGCCAGGCGCGACAGCAGAAAGGCCAGGAAACCGGACTGGCGATAGACCTTGTCGCTGGTTTCGAGGGTCGAGTCGGCGTCGGGCTGGGTGGTTCGCGGCTAGCTATTATGGGGCGGGTAGAAAGGCCAGGAAACCGGACTGGCGATAGACCTTGTCGCTGGTTTCGAGGGGCGAGTCGGCGTCGGGCTGGGTGGTTCGCGGCTAGCTATTATGGGGCGGGGTCGAAGGGGGGCGGGGCGTCGCTGGGCATGAGCTTTCCGGGCAAAGGTGAGCCGAAAATTCGGTTCATCGCACTTTGCCGGGAAAAGCGGCCCGGATCTTCAGGAAGAAGTACGCCGTGTCACGGTACCCGTAGGCCATCCGTTTGATGACCTTGATCCGATTGTTCATGCCCTCCAGCACACTGGTGTTCAGCCGGTGTCGAGCGCTGGAGATGATCCCCTCCAGGTAGGGTTCCAACCGCCTGGTGAACCGCGCCAAGGCATCGATGCCGCTGCTGATTGCCATGTCGTACCACTCCCGCCAGGCGCTTCGAGCGGTGGCTTCGTCGTCGGCAAACCATAGGGTCTTGAGCTGATCCTTGAGCAGATACGCCGTGGTTAGTGAGGCATTGACCGCCAGCAACTCATCCAGCTTCACCGCCTGCTCGGGCTTGAGGTTGTCGGCATTGCGCAGCAGCAACCAGCGGCTGCCCTTGATCACCCTGCGGGCCGCCTTGTCGTCGCGCAGCTGGTTGGCCTGATCGACGCGCACCCGATTCATCACCTCGCGCCCGTACTTGGCCACCACATGGAAGCGGTCGTAGACCACCTCGGCATTGGGACATTGGGCCTTCACCTCGAGATCGAAGGCCGAATTCATGTCCATGGCGACGGCCTCGATCCGCTCTCGCGCCTCGCCCAGCCACTCGAAGAACGGGCGGATCGCATCGCGGGAGCGGCCTTCGCCGATCCATACCACCTGCTGGGTGTCAGCGCAGGCGACCACGGTGGCGTAGCGGTGCCCCTTGTGCAGGGCGAACTCGTCCATCATCAGGCGCCTCAACCGTGTTGGGTCCGGTGCCGGCAGGTCGCGTTGCAGGCGCTGCTTGTCGAGGGTCTTGACGGTATGCCAGTGCAAGCCGACCAGATCCGCGACATGCCGGATCGGCAGCAACGTAACCAAACGCTCCACCCACTGGCGCAGCGTGGTGGTGACCGGCGAGCGCCCGGGTAACCAGTCGATGCGCTCTCGTGTCGGGCCACAGACCGGGCAGCGCAAGCGTCGCACCGGGACGTCGAGCTCCACCCGGTAGATCAGCAGTGGTGCCTCACGGACGCGCCGGCGATGCACGTCATGCACCAGGAAACAGGCATGGTCGCAGCCGCTGCAGACGGGCGGGACCCGGTCATCGGGCTCCAGCTGGAGCCGCAGCGTCTGAGCATCCAGGAACTCGTGGTGGGTGACGGTGAAGCCTTTCCAGAACAGGTTGAGCGGGGTAGCATCCATGGTAACGGCGGTATCCGTAGGCAGACGTTTGTGGTGAACATCAGCATATACGGATTTACCGCCGTTTTTCTATCCTGCCTTCACCGCAAACCCTGCCTGTTTCACGCTGATCTGCGAAGAACCGAAAATTCTACGCCCCGCGACGGATAAGGTCATTACGGCTAACTGATAAGCGGCTAATGACCCGCTGGATGGCCACTATCGCGGCTTGGGTCGAACCTGGTGAGTCGGTAGTCTGATCAACGACAAGCCGACAAGGATGCGTCGATGAAGGGCTTCTGGAGCACCGCCTTCCTACTGTTGCTGATCGCCGTGGGCGTCGCCTTCGACAAGGGCGTCTGGACGATCCCCCGCGAATGGAACCCCTTCGCGCCGCTCACCGTCAGCGATCCGCTGACCCCGGTGACCCAGTGGAAGCTCGATCGCCTGAAGGGCGATCGCGAGGCCTGCCGGGCGGTGCTCGCGTCGGCGCCGCCAGGCACCCTGAACTACGCGCCGCTGGCCGACTACACCCCGGTCGCCGGTTGCCCGCTGGATAACGTGGTGCGCGTGCGCGGCGGCGAGGTCGGTTTCAATGCCAGCTTCGTGGCCAGTTGTCCGCTGGCGGTGGCCTGGGTGCTGTTCGAGCGCTATCGTCTGCAGCCCGCCGCCGAGGCGCATTTAGGCGCGCGTGTCGTCGCCGTGCAGCATTACGGCAGCTTCGCCTGTCGCAACATCTATAATCGCAAGAACGCCCCGCGCAGCGAGCATGCCACGGCTGAGGCGCTGGACGTCGCCGCCTTCCGGCTGACCGACGGGCGGCGCATCAGCGTGCTCGACGGCTGGGGCGGCGACGATGCCGCCGGCGAGTTCCTGCGCGAGGCGCAATCCGGCGCCTGCGGGCTGTTCGGCACGGTGCTCGGCCCCGAGTACAACGCCGCCCACGCCAATCACTTCCATTTCGGCATGCGCGGCATGAGCTTCTGCCGCTAGGAAATACTGTACAAATGCCTGCGCGGACTAGGCGTCCCCGACGAATCGCTGCGTTGCGCGGTGCTGGAGCGCCAGCCCGGTCGGAATCCTCACATATAACCCATATGCTGCGGTTCCTGCGCTCCGGGCGCCTTGCGTTTCCTCCCGCTCACCTATTTGTGCAGCACTTCCTGGGACGACGCTACGTGGTGTGTCCCGGCACGCGGCGGGCGGGCTGCTGCTGAGTGATGCAATGGATGTTGCCGCCGCCGAGCAGGATCTCGCGGGCGTCGACGGCGATCACCCGGCGGCTGGTGAACAGGCTCTCGAGAATCGCTCGTGCCGTGTCGTCGTGGGCCGGATCGAGCCTGGGCATCACCACCGCCGAGTTGCCGATATAGAAGTTGACGTAGGAACCGGCCATGCGATCGCCGGGCTTTCGTGGGCGCGAACTGCTCAGCCGGTCGACGCCGCTGGCCTCGGACTCGGCGATGGTCAGCGGGCCGGGCATCGGCAGCTTGTGCACGGTCAGCCGGCGCCCCTTGGCGTCGCGGGCGGCCTCGAGGATATTCAGCGCCTGGCGGGAAATGGCGTGCTGCGGATCGCTCGTATCGTCGGTCCAGGTCAGCGCCACCTCGCCGGGGGCGACGAAGCAGCACAGGTTGTCGACGTGGCCGTCGGTCTCGTCGAGATAACAGCCGCGCGGCAGCCAGATGACCCGGGTCACGCCCAGATAGTCGCCCAGCAGGCGTTCGAGCTCGGCCTTGCTCAGCTTGGGATTGCGGTTGGGGTTGAGCAGGCACTCCTCGGTGGTGATCAGCGTGCCTTCGCCGTCGACGTGGATCGCCCCACCTTCCATTACCAGCGGGGCGATGAAGCGCTCGGCACCGAGCATCTCGGCGATCTTCGATCGGATGCGGCGATCCTTGTCCCACGGGAAATACAGGCCGCCGTTGAGCCCGCCCCAGGCGTTGAATTCCCAGTCGACCAGTGCCAGCCGGCCGTCCGGATGGGTCAGGAAGGTCGGGCCGACGTCGCGCATCCAGGCGTCGTTGCTCGACAGCTCGACTACCCGGATGTGGGCCGGCAATTGATGGCGCGCGTTCTCGTACTGATCGTCGTTGACGCCGACGAACACCGTCTCGCTCTCGGCGATCGCCCGGGCGACGGCGACGAACGCCGCCTGGGCCGGCTTGGCGCCGTAGCGCCAGTTGTCGGGGCGCTGCGGCCAGAGCATCCAGCAGGCGTCATGCGCGGCGAACTCGGCGGGCATCGAAAAGCCCAGCGCGGCGGGGGTGGCGGGTGGGCTGTCGGTGGCGGAGATGATGGCTTGCCGGGTGATCATGGAAGTTCTCGAAAGGGGGCGACTCGTCGTCAGTCTGCCTGGCCGAAGCCCCGGGGGCTAGGCTAGGCTGGTGAGATCATGCACAGCGATCCATGGAGGTAATCATGAAGTTAACCGTTGACGGCATCGAGGACCAGCAGCCGATCCCCGAGACGTTCGCCTTCGGCGTGCCCGGCGACGGCGAGCCGATGACGCTCGGGCCGAACCGCAACCCGGCGCTGCACTGGACCGATATCCCCCAGGGCACGCGCAGTTTCGCGGTGATCGTCTGCGATCCCGACGTACCGGGCGATCCATCCGACGTCAACCAGCAGGGCAAACGCCTGCCGGCGAGCATGCCGCGCGTCGACTTCTATCATTGGGTGCTGCTCAACGTTCCCGCCGACGTTCACCGGATCGACGAAGGTGCGGCCTCGGACGGCGTGACGCCCAAGGGCAAGCAGCCCGGTCAGGGCCAACTGGGCCTGGCGGGCATCAACACCTTTACCGATTTTCTCGCCGGCGATCCCGACATGGGCGGCACCTACGGCGGCTATGACGGCCCATGCCCGCCATGGAACGACGAACTGCCGCATCGCTACCGCTTCACCGTCTATGCGCTCGACGTCGACAAGCTCGACATGCGCGGCGAGTTCACCGGCGACGAAGCGCTGGGCGCGATGCAGGGGCATATCCTGGGGCAGGCCACCGTGACCGGTATCTATACGCTCAACCCCGATCTTCGCTGAGGAAAACTGCATAAATGTCTGCGCGGATCAATCGCTGCGTTGTGCGGTGCGCGGAATCCTCACATATACCCATATGCTCCGGTTCCTGTGCTCCGTACGCCTTGCGCTTGATTCCGCTCGCCTATTTATTCAGCGTTTCCCTAACGCCGTTCGTGCCGGCCGAGCCTAGTCGGTTCGGCCGAACCGGATTGTCGTTGGCGCGGCCGGCTTGTATCATGGATGAATAACCAGTTATCCGTGGTGGCGCATGGCCCGCCAGATTCTCGACGATCCCTTCTACTATCTCGTCAACTTCCAGACCGTGCTCGCCTGGCTGGGCGAGCGCTACGGCGATGTGCTGAGCGACGACGAGCGTGCCTTCATCGACGCCTTCGGCGAAGTGCCGCGCGCCTCGCAGGCGCTGCTGGTGCGCCTGATCATGCGCAAGGGTGTGCTGTTTCGCCGCTCCAGACTCGACTATCCGGAAATCGCCGCGGAGTTCGGCGCGGCGCAGGTCGACGCGGCCGAGCCGCTGGCCCCCGCGCTGGCGCCGTTGATCGCCCGGGGGTGGGTCGATCCGGCGCCGACGCTGGCCCTCGACGAGCTCTTCGCACTGCTCACCAAGACCGAGCTGCAGCGCTTGTTTGCCGAGCGGCTGGCCGGGCTGGGCCTGCGCCAGGCCGGCAAGCGCGACTGGCTGGCGGTGCTGCACGAGGCGGGCGAGCCGCCGCGCACCCTCGCCGAGTGGGGGCTTGGCGACGAGACCATCCTGGCACTGCGCGTCGATGCACTGTGCGAGCGTCTGCGGCTGATGTTCTTCGGCAACCTGCACCAGGGCTGGAGCGAGTTCGTGCTCGCCGACCTGGGCATGGCGCGCTACGAGCGCGTCGCCTTCTCCCGCGAGTCGCGGGCCTTCGCCTCGCGCGACGATCTCGAGAGCTATTTGCATCTGCAGCGTTGCCGCGAGCGCCTGGGCGGCGACGAGCCGGTGAGCGCGATCGATGCCGACGTGCCCCGTGCGGCCCACGCCAACCCCTGGCTCGAGGCGCGCCGCGCCAAGCTGCTGTATCGGCTGGCCCAGCACAGCGAGCGCCAGGGCGAGTTGCAGGTCGCGCATGACCTGTATGCCCGCTCCGCCCATGCTGGCGCGCGTGGCCGGCGGCTGCGCATGCTCGAGCGTCTCGAACGCTTCGACGAGGCGCTGATACTGGCGCGCGCGGCCGAACGTAGCCCGGAAAGCGAGGCCGAGCGTCAGCAACTCGCGCGGGTGCTGCCGCGCCTGCATCGACGGCTCGGCCTGCCGCGTCCGGCGGCGACTGCAACGACCGAGGTCGAGCGGCTCGATCTCGAACTGCCATTCGCCGGGCTGTCGGTGGAGCGCACGGTGCAGGCGCACCTGAGCACGCCCGACGCGCCGGTGCACTATGTCGAGAACACCCTGATCGGCGGGCTGTTCGGGCTGCTCTGCTGGGAGGCGATCTTCGCGCCGCTGCCCGGGGCGTTCTTCAATCCCTTCCAGCGCGGCCCGGCGGATCTCGCCCGGGGCGACTTCCACGCGCGGCGTCGCGCGCTGTTCGACGGCTGCCTGACGAGCCTGGAGAGCGATGCCTATCAAGAGATCATCCGGCGCGCGCATGGCGATAAACGGGGCATCCAGTCGCCCTTCGTCAGTTGGGAGTGCCTGCCCGAGGCGTTGCTCGACCAGGCGCTGGCCTGCCTGCCGGCCGCCCACCTGCGGCTGTGCTTCGAGCGGCTGCTGGCGGACATCCCCGCCAACCGTGCCGGGCTGCCGGACCTGATCCAGCTGTGGCCGGAAGAGGGGCGTTATCGGATGATCGAGGTCAAGGGCCCGGGCGATCGCCTGCAGGACAACCAGCGACGCTGGCTGGCGTTCTTCGAGCGCCACGCCATGCCGGTCAGCGTCTGTTATGTACGCTGGGCGCCGAGCGAGAGCGCGGGCGATGTCGTGAGCGAGGCGGTACGCACTTGAGTTATCGCGTAGCGGTACGCGCGCTGTGCGAGTTCACCGCGCGCGGCGGCGATCTCGACCTGCGCTTCACGCCGTCGCCGACCGCCCAGGAGGGCATCGCCGGCCATGCGCTGGTCGCCGCGCGGCGTGGCGCCGACTACCAGCGCGAGATCGCGCTCGCCGGCGAATATGGTGCGCTCGCGGTGCGCGGGCGCGCCGACGGCTACGACGCGGCCCGCAACCGGCTCGAGGAGATCAAGACCTTTCGCGGCGACCTGGCGTCGATGCCCGACAACCACCGTCGCCTGCACTGGTCGCAGGTCAAGGTCTACGGCGCGCTGCTGTGCCGTGAACGTGCGCTCGATGAGGTGCGCTTGGCGCTGGTCTATCTCGACGTGGTCAGCCAGCGCGAGACGCTGATCGAGGAGCGTTTCGACGCCGCGACCCTGGAGGCGTTCTTCGAAGATCAGTGCCGGCGCTTTCTGGCCTGGGCCGAGCAGGAGCTGGCCCACCGCCAGCGACGCGACGCCGCCCTCGAGGCGCTGCGCTTTCCCCACGCCGGGTTCCGGCCCGCCCAGCGCGAGCTGGCCGAATCGGTCTACAAGGCGGCGGGCACCGGGCGCTGCCTGATGCTGCAGGCGCCCACCGGTATCGGCAAGACGCTGGGCACGCTGTTCCCGACCCTCAAGGCGATGCCGCGTCAGCGCCTCGACCGGCTGTTCTTCCTGGCCGCCAAGACCCCGGGCCGGCGGCTGGCGCTCGACGCGCTGGCCACGCTGGCGCCCACTGAGGGCGATGCCACCCGGGGAGACACGGCGCCGACGGCGCTGCGCGTGCTCGAGCTCACCGCCCGCGACAAGGCCTGCGAACACCCGGACAAAGCCTGTCACGGCGATTCCTGCCCGCTGGCCAGCGGTTTCTACGACCGCCTGCCCGAGGCCCGCGCGGCGGCGGTGCGTCACGGCCGGCTCGAGCGTGCGGCGCTGCGCGAAATTGCCCTGGCCCATGACATCTGCCCGTACTACCTGGGCCAGGAGCTGGCGCGCTGGTGCGATGTGGTGGTCGGCGACTACAACTACTATTTCGACCTGCACGCCATGCTCTACGCGCTGACGGTCGAGAATCAGTGGCGCGTCGTGCTGCTGGTCGACGAGGCCCACAACCTGGTCGAGCGCGGGCGCGGCATGTACACCGCCGAGCTCGATCAGGGCGCGCTGCGTGCCCTCAAGCGCAGCGCCCCGGCGGCGCTCAAGAAGCCGCTCGAACGCGTCGGGCGCCAGTGGCGCGCGCTCAACGGCGAGGCGGGCGATAATCCGACCAGTGACGACTACCACGTTCTCGACACGCCGCCGCAGCGCCTGCTGGGCGCGCTGCAAGGGCTGACCGCGGCGATCGGCGACTACAGCGAGCAGCCGTTCACGCTCGACAGCGAGCTGCAGCGCGTCTACCTGGACGCCCTGCATCTGGCGCGGCTGGCCGAGCTGTTCGATGACCATTCGCTGTACGACATGACGTTGCGCGACGGGCGGCGCGGCGCGCGGCTCTCGCGGCTGTGCTGTCGCAACGTGGTGCCCGCCGGCTTTCTCGCCCCGCGCTTCGCCGCCGCGCACAGCGCGGTGCTGTTTTCGGCGACCCTCGGCCCGGCCGACTATTATCGCAACCTGCTCGGGCTGCCGGACGCCACGCCCTGGCTCGAGTCGGCCTCGCCGTTCTCGGCCGAGCAGTTGAGCGTGCATCGGGTGCGCACGATCTCCACCCGCTACGCCGATCGGCCCGCGTCGCTTGAGCCGATCGCCGCGCTGATGGCCACGCAGTATCGCCGTCGCCCGGGCAATTACCTGGCGTTCTTCAGCAGTTACGCCTACCTCGATCAGGTCGCCGAGCGCTTCGCCGCCGCGTTTCCGGCGATTCCGCTGTGGCGACAGTCGCGGCGCATGGACGAGGCCGAGCGTCAGGCGTTTGTCGAACGCTTCGCCGCGGACGGCCGAGGGATCGGCTTCGCGGTGCTCGGCGGGGCGTTCGGCGAGGGTATCGACCTGGCCGGCGAACGCCTGGTCGGGGCTTTCGTCGCCACGCTGGGGCTGCCCCAGGTCAACCCGGTCACCGAGCAGTTTCGCCGATGCCTCGAGACCCGGTTCGGCCGCGGCTACGACTACGCCTACCTGTATCCCGGCGTGCAGAAGGTGGTCCAGGCCGCCGGGCGGGTGATTCGCACGCCCGAGGATCGCGGCAGCGTGCACCTGATCGACGATCGCTTCGGCGAGCCGCGGGTGGCCCGGCTGCTGCCCGCCTGGTGGGCGCTCGACGGCGATCGCCGCTGAAACGCCATCCTCGAGTGCGGCGCCGCTTTATCCCGCGCCGGGCCTTCCCTACAATCATTCTCTCCTACCCTGGTTGGCGGAACCGCATCGTATGCTGGGATTTCTGCAAGGCTTGGCCTACGGGCTGTTCGTTACCTGCCTGCCGTGGTTTCTGATCGGCATGGCCAGCCCGCGGCTGGCGTTGGCGGAACTCGACCCCAATCGCCTTCAGGTGATCGTGCGCTACTGGCTGCTGGTGCCGTTCGTGGCGTTCGTGATCTGGCTGACCTCGTTGTGGGGCGGCTTCGGTCCCTCGCTGGCCGGTTGGTTGGCGGGGCTGGTGGCGATCGCCGTCGAGTTGCCGGTTGAGCGCCGCGCGCGTAACTGGTGGCAGCGTTGGCGGGCGCGGCGTCAGGCCCGCCGCCAGGCGGCCGAGGACTCGCGGCAACGCGCCGAACGCCAGCGCGAGGCGCAGGAGCGCGGGGTGATGAGCCTCGACCCGGAGCATCCGCCGGCCGACGCCGACGAGGTGGTGCGCGCACTGTGCGCGGCCAAAGGCGAGCTGCTTGCGCTCTCCCGCGAGGATGTGGCGGTGCAGGCCGACCGGCTGTACAGCCGCTATCGGCACGTCGAGTCGGTCCTCGCGGCGCGTTTCGAGCGCACCGAACTGGCCTACCAGCGCGCCCATGGGCTGGTCAACGAGGTGTGCCTGGGGGCGGTGGACAACCTTACCCGGATGGCCGCCCAGGCGCGCAGCGTGGCCGGCGTCGACGGTGACTTCGTCAGGCGCCGGCTGGATCGCGAACGCCAGACGTTGAGTGTGGCCGAACGCCTGGCATTGAAGCGCCGCCTGGAACTCGTCGCCGACACCGAGCGCCATCTGCGCGACCTGTCGGCGCGCAACGAGGCGGCATTGACGGCGCTGGACGATACCGCCGTGGCGCTGGCGCGGGTCGAGACCCAGCGTCCGCAGGCCTCGGTGGCCGCCGAGCGGGCGCTGGGCGATCTGCGCCGCTTCGCCGAGGGCGCGGCGCGCTACAGCCGCAGTCAGTAGGCGTCATTGGAGTGTGCCAATCGCGAGGAGCCAAGCGATGAGCGACGATCGAGACGAACAACACGACGACCGGCGGCTGGCGCTGCCGGCGGTGGAGGAGATCGCCGCGGGGCTGTCGGCCGACGACCGCCGCGACAGCGATCCCGAAGAGAGCGAGCTGGCGGCACTGGCCGACGACTTCGTCGACGGTCTGCTCCGACCGGGCGAAGGCGAGGAGCCGCGCCGCGCGGTCGACGAGATGGGCCTCGAGCTGCAACGCCAGGCCGCCCACCAGAGCGAGATGCTGCAGACGCCGCTGCGCCGCCTGGCGCGTCAGGGCGACGAGGGCGGGCCGGTCGCCGAGTCGCTCGCCCAGCTGCGCGCGCGGATGCAGGATCTCGATCCGCAGCAGCACGCGCTGGGCGGCGGCGGGCTCGATCGGGTGCTGTCACGCCTGCCGGGGGTGGGCAGCCGTCTGCAGCGCTATTTCCAGAAGTTCGAGAACGCCCAGCAGGCCCTCGATGCGATCATCCACGATCTGGAAGCCGGAGGCGAGATGCTGCGCCGCGACAACCTGACCCTGAGCGACGATCAGCAGGCGCTGCGCGACATGGCCGGCCAGTTGCAGCGCCAGGTGGCGCTGGGCCAGCTGATCGACCGGCGGCTGGTCGCCGCCGCCGAGGCGCGTTCCGACGATCCCCAGAGTTCCACCCTCGACCAGCCCGCATTCATCGACCAGCGTCCCTTCATTGAAGAGGAGCTGCTGTTTCCGCTGCGCCAGCGCATCGTCGATCTGCAGCAGCAGCTCGCGGTCAGCCAGCAGGGCGTGCTGGCGCTGGAGGTGGTGATTCGCAACAATCGCGAGCTGATGCGCGGCGTCGACCGGGCGATCAACGTCACCGTCTCGGCGCTCACCGTGGCGGTGACGGTGGCCATGGCGCTGGCCAATCAGCGGCTGGTGCTCGATCGCGTCGAGGCGCTCAACCAGTCGACCTCGGCGATGATCGCCGGCACCGCTCGCGCGTTACGCGCCCAGGGGGTGGAGATCCAGAGCCGGGCGGCCTCGGCGACGCTGGATCGCGAGACCCTCGAGGAGGCCTTTCGCGAAGTCATGGCGGCGCTGGACGACGTCTCGCACTATCGCCAGCAAGCCCTGCCGCGTCTCGACGAGCAGATCGAGCGGCTCGATGCGCTGTCGCGCCAGGGCAATGCGGCGATCGACCGGCTCGATCGCGGCAACCGGCGGCGCACCGACGACAGCCTGTAGCGCTGGATGTCGGTGCGAAACATTTCAGAACACTGTTTTCGATAAGCTGCGCGTTATGCCGCAGAGACTGGCCATAACCCCTAGCCAATACTTGGAAATGTTTTCAAACTGGCGCTTAAAAGCCTGCCAAGACAAATACTTGGATCAAGTTGTTGGGCTGATCTTTTTTCTATATTCTGGCCGGCATACCTCCCGACCGACCGGACCAAGCGCATGACAGACGCCAAGAAGCAGGCCGCCCTGGATTACCATTCGCAACCCTTCCCCGGAAAGCTGTCCGTCGAGATCACCAAGCCGACGAGTTCCGCCAAGCACCTGGCGCTGGCCTACAGCCCGGGCGTGGCCGAGCCCTGCCGCGAGATCGCCAGGGACCCCGAGAACGCCTACCTGTACACCGGCAAGGGCAACCTGGTCGCGGTGATCTCCGACGGCAGCGCGATTCTCGGCCTGGGCAATCTCGGTCCGCGGGCCAGCAAGCCGGTCATGGAGGGCAAGGGCGTACTGTTCAAGCGTTTCGCCGGCATCAATTCGGTGGATATCGAGGTCGACGCCGAAAGCCCGCAGGCGTTCATCGACACCGTCTCGCGTATCGCCGGCACCTGGGGCGGCATCAATCTCGAGGATATCAAGGCCCCCGAGTGCTTCGAGATCGAGCGCACGCTGATCGAGCAGTGCGACATTCCGGTCTTCCACGACGACCAGCACGGTACCGCCATCGTCACCGCGGCGGGCATGCTCAATGCGCTGGAGATCGCCGGCAAGCCCATCGATCAGGCGCGCATCGTCTGTCTGGGCGCCGGTTCGGCGGCGATCGCCTGCATGAAGCTGCTGGTCTCCTGCGGCGCGCGGACCGAGAACATCTACATGCTCGATCGCAAGGGGGTGATCCATAGCGGGCGCAGCGACCTCAACGAATACAAGGCGATGTTCGCCACCGAGACCGCGCTGCGGACCCTCGACGAGGCGATCGACGGCGCCGATGTGTTCGTGGGGCTCTCGGGGCCCAACCTGCTGAGCGCCGAGCAGCTCGGCAGGATGGCCGCCAGCCCGATCGTGTTCGCCTGCTCCAATCCCGACCCGGAGATCCACCCCGATCTCGCCCATGAGACCCGCGACGACGTGATCATGGCCACCGGCCGTTCCGACTTTCCCAACCAGGTCAACAACGTGCTGGGTTTCCCGTTCATCTTTCGCGGTGCGCTGGACGTGCGTGCCACGCGCATCAACGAAGAAATGAAGCTGGCCGCGGTCTATGCACTGCGCGACCTGGCGCGCGAGCCGGTGCCGCAGGCGGTGCTCGAGGCCTACGAGGTCGATGCGCTGGAATACGGTCGCGGCTACATCATTCCCACGCCGATGGACGCGCGATTGCTCGACCGGGTCGCCTCGGCGGTGGCGCGAGCGGCGGTCGATTCCGGCGTGGCGCGTCGGCCGTTTCCGCCGCACTATCCCTTGACCCGCGTCGAGGATGTCTACGGCGGCTGAGCCATGGCGTTGGCAAGGTTGACACGATAGCGCGAGCGCACAAGCAAGTCGGCCCCTTCTGGGCCGGCTTTTTCGTCAGGCTCTGATGCCTCAGGATTTGAACGATCGGCTACCAGCGATACAGCAGTGACGCCGCGGTGGTGCGATCGATATTGGAACTGGCGCCTTCGGGGGGCTGCGAGTTGCGCTCGATCTCGTGGGACAGGCGTAACGCGAGATGGGCGTTGAGCTGTGCGGTCACCGCCGAGAAGGCGCGAGTGGTGACATTCTGAGCGGTGCCTTCGACGGAGAGTTCCTGCTGGAAGCTGGAGCCTTCGCTGAAGTTCCACTGGTAATCCAGGGCGCCGTAGCCTACCGCCAGATCATCACCTTCGCCGCTTTCCAGCTCGTCATGGCGATAGCCCGGGCCGGCTTCCAATGACAGCACATGATCGGGACCGGCGAGCAGTTGGCGGCCATAGCCGGCGATGGTCGTGAACTGATAGTCGTAACCGCTGAAGCGATCCTTTTCCCAGCGCGTGAAGCCGAACAGATAATGCGGCCCCTCGAGATCGTAGCGTTCGCGCCCGCCGAGCAGATACTGCTCGGCGCTGGTGTTGTCGTTTTCCTCGACCTTGCGAGTCTCGGCGCGCAGGGTCTGGGTCCAGTGCCCGGTCAGCCAGGTCAGGCGGCCCTTGGCGAGCAGCGTCGAGCTATCGGTGTTGCCCGACAGACTGGTGTAGCCGAGCTCGGCCTGACCGGTGAATTCCGGCGCGTCGTCTTCGGGGGCCGGGGGCGCGTAGAACAGCGAATCCTGCGCTGCTGCTGTCAGGGGCGAACACAGCAGGCTCAACACGGCCGTCGCGGCGCTCAGGACCGGTGTCTGCGTTGCTGTGGCGATCAGCCGCGGCATGATGGGACTCCTGGTTCTCACGTCGTATCCGTGTCCACCGGCGCGTATGAGCCCGGCGGACACGGACAAGCTGGCGCCTGTGCTGGCGTGCTCAGAAAATGGCTTCGTAGGTGCCGGTCCCCTGCGAGCCGCTGCTGTCCTCCAGTTCGCTGTCGATGCGCTGCGGCTCGTAGTCGGGCAGGTTGCTTTCGCGGAAGATCTCCTCGATTCCACCTGGCTGGTCGTCTTGCAGGCGCCGCCCGGTATCCGGGTCGATGCGCGCCGTGACGATACCCGCGGGACGTTCTGGAACGATCTCGGGAGTGCCCTTCAGAGCCTGGCGCATGAACAGCTTCCAGATCGGCAAGGCCGCCTGTGAGCCGTATTCACCGGTACTCTCGTTGTTGTCCTTGCCGACCCACACGGTAGCGACCAGCTGGTTGTTGAAACCCGAGAACCAGGCGTCGCGCTGATCGTTGGTGGTGCCGGTCTTGCCGACGATGTCGCTGCGCTCGAGATCCAGCGCGCCGCGACCGGTACCGCGCTCGATGACGTCGCGCAGGATGTCGCGCAGGATGTACAGGGCCTGCGGATCGACCACCCGGGGGGCGAGCGGATAGCGCTTGCCGTCGATACCGACCTCGTCGGCCTCGGTGCTGCAATCGCGGCAGGCGACCTGAGGCGTATATTCGAGCAATGGCTGTTGCTCGCCGGTCTTTTCGACGCGCTGGATGTACCAGGGCGAGACCTTGAAGCCGCCGTTGGCAAGGATCGCGTAGGCATTGGCCATCTCCAGCGGGCTCAGCGAGGCGCTGCCCAGCGCCAGCGACAGGCCGTTGGGCAGGCGGTCCTCGGCGAAACCGAAACGCTCGAGAAAGCGCAGCGCCTTGTCCAGCCCGAGCGTCTGCAGCACCCGGATCGTCACCAGGTTGCGCGACTCGTAAAGCCCCACGCGTAACCGGGTCGGCCCTTGGAATTCGCCTTCGGCATTCTCGGGGCGCCAGGAGCCGCCCATGTCGCTCATTACCACCGGCGCGTCGTTGACCACCGTGGCGGCAGTCATGTTGCCTTCCTGTAACGCCGCCAGATAGATGAACGGCTTGAAGATCGAACCGGCCTGGCGCTGGGCCTGGGTGACGCGATTGAAGCTGCTGGCCGCGAAGCTGAAGCCGCCTTGCAGCGCGCGGATCGCGCCGTTCTTGGGGTCGAGGGCGACGATCGCACCCTCGGTGCCGGGCTTCTGCGACAGACGCCAGCCGTCGTCGGTCTCGAGAATGCGTACCAGCGAGCCGCGCTCGGCGATCGCCGCGGCGTTGGCAGGCACCTCGCCGCGCCATTTGGGGCTCTTGTAGTCGCGTGCCCACTTCAGGCCAGTCCAGTCGAGGGTCACCAGCTTGGCCTGCTTGGTCAGCACTTGCATCTGGCGCTCGTCGGTGGAGACCACGATGGCCGGCTGTAACGGGCCGAGATCGGGGGTGCGTTCGAGCACCTTGAGCCAATTGCTGACGTCGCCGTCGATGCCGGCGACCTTGATCTCGCTGCTCTGTGCCGCCTGACGGGCGGTCTTGATGATCTCATCGGACTCGGCCAATTCTTCCTCGAGACCTTCCTGTTGGGTATTGTCCTGGGCCTCGACCAGGCTAGGCGGGATGCCTGCCTGCTCGGCGCCGCGCCAGCCGTGGCGCCGGTCGTAGTCGATCAGACCCTGGATCAGTGCCTGGCGGGCGTCGGTCTGCAATTTGCTGTCCAGCGTGGTGGTGATCCGATAACCGCCGGTATAGGCCGTGTCGCCGAAGCGCTCGACGGCGAACTGGCGGGCCATTTCGGCAACGTAGGGCGCTTCGACCTCGACCCGGGTGGTTTGTTCGCGAGCGGTGATGGGCTGCTTGACGGCGCGATCGTAGGCGCTCTGGTCGATATAGCCCAGCTCGCGCATGCGATAGAGGATCCAGTTGCGGCGGATCAACGAACGCTCGGGATTGCTCAGCGGGTTGAGGGCCGAAGGCGCCTTGGGCAGTCCGGCGATCATCGCCTTCTCGGCCAGGCTCAGCTCGGCCAACGGCTTGTCGTAGTAAGTGGTGGCGGCGGCGGCAATCCCGTAGGCGCCTTGGCCCAGGTAGATCTTGTTGACGTAGAGCTCGAAGATCTCCTGCTTGGACAGGATCTGCTCCATCTGCAGCGACAGCAGAATCTCGCGGATCTTGCGGGTAAAGGTTCTGTCCAGGGTCAGCAGGTAGTTGCGCGCCACCTGCATGGTGATGGTGCTGCCGCCGGACTGGATGTCGCCGCCGCTGAAGACGAGTTCGACGGCGGCCCGTGCCAGGCCCTTGGGGTCGACCCCGAAATGTTCAAAGAAGCGGGCATCCTCGGCGGCCAGGAATGCCTGGACCATGTCCTGAGGGACCGTCTCGAAATCGACCGGCTTGCGTCGCTCCTCGCCGAATTCGCCGATCAGCTTGTCGTCGCGGGTGTAGATGCGCAGCGGAGTCTGCAGTTCATAGCCCTGGAGTTGGCGTACATCGGGCAGGCCGGGGGCGAAATACAGCGCGGCGCCGATGACGGCCAGCACTCCCGCAGCGCTCAGGGATAGCAGTAGCCAAAGGGCCGAGATCAGCAGGCGTCTAAAGAGCTTCATGAAATGACAATGTCCGTGGTGTTCGGGTGGCGGTCGGGCTGCGAAGAGCGGAACTATCCATTGAACTGCGCATTATAGGAAGCTGCGCTGCCATGAACCAGCGTTGACGACAAAACGCCGGCTCTGATGTGTAAATGCGCTGTACATCAGGTAATCTCACCCGCAGGGGACTGAAGCTTTTGCTGCTTTCAGCCGATATAACGATAACGCAAATAACGCGAACTGATTGCGCAGGGGTACGCCATTGTTGGGTCTGGATAAGTCCGGCAAGGGACTGGTCGGCATCGATATCACGTCGGCTACCGTCAAGCTGATCGAACTCAAGCAGGCTGGCCGTCACTACCGGGTCGACAGCTACGCGGTGCGCCCGCTGCGCGAAGGCGTGGTCGTCGAACGCCGCATTCGCCAGATGAGCGAAGTCGTCGAGGCCATCCGTCGCGCCGTCGATCATGCGCGACCGCATTCCCGTCAGGTCGCCGTCGCCGTTCCCGCCAGCGCGGCGATCACCAAGACCCTGACCCTGCCGGCCTCGCTGAGCGAGGACGAGATCGAGGCGCGCATTCAACTCGATTCCGACAAGCACATTCCCTTTCCGTTCAACGAGGTCGCCTTCGATTTCCAGCGCCTGGGGTTGAACGCGCGGTTCGCCGATCAGCAGGACGTGCTGCTGGTGGCATGCCGCCAGCAGGACGTCAGCCAGTTGACCGAAGCGGTGATGCAGGCCGGCCTGGAGCCGGCCGCGGTCGATGTCGAGACCTTCGCCACCGAGCGGGCCTTCGGCGAACTGCGCCATCAATTCCCCCACGTCGGCGACGATCAATGCGTGGCGCTGGTCGACATCGGCGCCAACATGAACGCCTTCCACGTGCTGCGCGGCGGGCGCATCATCTATAGCCGCGACACGGTGTTCGGCGGCCGCCAGTTGACCGAGGAGATTCGCAGCCGCTACGGCTTGAGCTTCGAGGAGGCCGGGCTTGCCAAGAAGCGTGGCGGCCTGCCGGGCGACTATCAGCATGACGTGCTCAGTCCCTTTCTGGATACGCTGGCCCAGCAGATCGGGCGCTCGTTGCAGCTTTATTACACGGCGGGCCGCAATCCCGAGGTTACCCAGCTGATCCTGGCGGGGGGCTCGAGCGTGATTCCCGGGCTCAAGGAGCGGCTGAGCGAGGACAGCGGCCTGGCGATCGAGGTGGCCAATCCCTTCCTGCGCATGGCGATCAATTCGCGTATCGACATCCATACCCTGGCCAGCGACGCACCGGCAATGCTCACCGCCTGCGGGCTGGCGATGAGGGTGCGCTCATGACCATCGAAATCAATCTGCTGGCCTGGCGCGAGGCGCGTCGCGAACGGCGCAGCAAGCGCTTCCAGTTGATCCTCGGCCTTTCGGCGCTGGTGGGTGTCGGTGCCGGCTGGCTGGTGTCGAGCCTCTACCAGCAGCAACTCGACGTTCAACTGCAGCGTAACGGCTACGTCGAGTCGCAAAGCCAGCAGCTCGATCGCGACATCACTACGCTGCGCGAGTTTCGCGAGACTCGTGAACAGATGCTGACCCAGATCGCGCTGATTCGCGAGCTGCAGTTCAGCCGTCCGCAGACGGTGCGCGTGTTCAATCAACTGGCGACCAGCCTCGAGGACGGCGTCTACTACACGCGGGTGTCGCGGGAGGGCGAACGGTTGCGGCTCGCCGGGTTGGCCGAGACCAACCGTCAGGTCTCCGACCAGATGCGCGCACTGGCCACCCGCGAGGTGCTCGGCGTGCCGACGCTGGCGGCAGTCGAGGCCAACGACGCCGGACTGCGGCGCTTCGACATGACCGTCGCCGAGGTCCCCGGCGAGTCGACCCTGGTTCAGGAGGCGCAGCCATGAACGGCAACATGAAGGCCGAATGGCAACGTCTGCGCAACGTCGACTGGCGCGAGCTCGACCTGCGCGAGGCCGGGCGTTGGCCGCTGTCGCTGCAGGCGCTGTGTTGCGCGCTGACGCTGGCGTTGCTGTTCTGGGGCGTTTATCACTTTCTCGCCGCGCCCAAGTTGGCACGTTTCGAACAGGCGCGCGAGCAGGAGCGGGCGCTGCTTCAGCAATACGAGAGCAAGGCCTACCAGGCTGCCAACCTGCCGGCGATGCGCGCGCAGATGGCGACCCTGGAGTCGCGCATGGCCGAGCTGCTGGAGATGCTGCCGACCGGCGCCGAGGTGCCGTCGCTGCTCGACAGCATCAGCGACACCGCACTGGAAAACCAGCTGGCCATCGACTTTATCCGCCTGCGCAGCCCGGTGGTCCAGGAGTTCTACATCGAGCAGCCGTTCGATATCCAGGTGCAGGGCGACTATCACCGCATCGCCGCGTTCCTTTCGGGGGTCGCCGGGTTGCCGCGCATCGTCACCCTGCATGATTTCACGCTGGAGCCGGTCGAGGGCGAGGACACCCTGCGCCTGTCGATACTGGCCAAGACCTACAACCACCGCGCACCGGCGGCCGACGCGGCCGAGGAGAAGGTGCCATGACGCGCAGGTCCCGCTGTTTCGCGCTGCTCGTAGTGGCGCTGCTCGTAGTGGCGCTGCTGGCCGGGTGCAGCGACGCCCGGCTCGATGCGCTCGACCAGCGCCTGGCGAGCCTGCGTGCCAAGCCCAGCGGCGAGCTGCCGGCATTGCCCGAGACCCCCGTCTATCAGCCGGTCACCTACGATCAGGCAGGCTCGCGCAGCCCGTTCCAGCCGGAACGGCCGGCCGGCGACGATGCGGCGGCCAGCGGCAACGACTTGAAGCCGGACCTGAGCCGTCCCCGCGAGGCGCTCGAACGTTTCACGCTCGACTCGCTGACGCTGGTCGGCACGCTGGCGATCGACGGGCGCAATTCGGCACTGGTGCGTGATCCCGAGGGCAAGGTGCATCGCGTCTATGCCGGCATGTACATCGGCACCGACTACGGGCGCATCAGCACGATTACCGATCGCGACATTTATCTGGTGGAGATCGTCTCCAATGGCCAGGGCGGCTGGATAGAACGCCGCCGCACGCTTTCGCTCGATAACAACGCCGAATCACGGCAACGGGGTTGACCGGCCGCGAAGCCGGTTACAGGGGAACGACATGAGGGGATTGATTGGCACGCTGCTGACGGCAGGGCTGTGTGCGTTGGCGGGGCCGGCACTGGCCGCGTCGACGTTGACCGGCATGGATTTCGAGCAGCGCAGCGACGGTCAGCTCGACGTCATGCTGCGCTTCTCGGACGGGGTCCCCGAGGTTCGTGGCTATCGCATCGACTCACCGCCGCGCCTGGCCATCGACCTGATGGATACCGTCAATGAACTCGATCAGCGACGCTTCGAGCTGGGTCTCGCCGGGGTCGATAGTCTCGTGGCGTTGTCGGCGGGCGATCGTACCCGCTTGGTGCTGACGCTCAACCAGGCGCTTCCCTACGCCACTCGCGAGCAGGGCAACACCCTGATGCTGCGTCTGGGCGAGGGCATCGACGATTCGATGCCGAGCGCGCGCCGCGCCAGCGCCGACGAGCCCGCGACGCCCCGGGCGTCGCCTGGGGTATCAAACTCGCAGGTGTCGCGGATCACCGACATCGATTTCCGGCGCGGCGACGACGACGCCAGCCGATTGGTGGTGACGCTCGACCGCGAGGGCGTCGATACCCGGTTCAACGAGCGCGGCGGGCGGATCGTCGCGACCCTCGATGGCGTCGCGCTGCCGGCTGAGTGGAACCAGGTGCTCGACGTCAGCGATTTCGGCACGCCGATGCAGCGTATCGTGCCGCAGGGCGGCGCCCAGAACACGACCCTGGCAATCACCACCCGCGGCGAGTACACGCTGCTGTCGACCCAGAGCGGCCGGCAGCTGATCATCGAGGCCAAGCCGGTCAGCCGCGCCGAACAGCGCGAGCAGGAGCGCGAGCGTTTCCCGTTCACCGGCAAGCGCATCACGCTGAACTTCCAGGACATCCAGGTCCGCGAAGTGCTGTCGATCATCGGCGAGTTCACCGGGCTCAACGTGGTCGCCAGTGACAGCGTGCAAGGTAGCGTTACCCTCAACCTGCAGGACGTGCCCTGGGACCAGGCGCTCGATCTGGTGCTCAAGAGCCGCGGGCTGGCCAGTCGCCAGTCGGGCAACGTGCTGGTGGTCGCCCCCGCCAATGAACTGGCGGCGATGGAACGTCAGGAGCTCGAGGCCCAGGCCCAGCAGCAGGAACTCGCGCCGCTGACCACCCAGTACATCCAGGTGCGCTATGCCAAGGCCGAAGAACTGGCCAGCCTGCTGCGTGGCGCGGATGGCCTGGGGCTGCTTTCCGAGCGCGGCCGGGTGAGCGTCGATGCGCGCACCAATACGTTGCTGCTGCAGGAAACCCCCGAGCAGATCGAGGCGATCCGCCGGACGCTCGATCAGCTCGACATCCCGGTGCGCCAGGTGCAGATCGAGGCGCGTATCGTCATTGCCCGCGACAGCGCCGCTCAGGAACTGGGCGTCAACTGGGGGCTGTCGTCGCCCGCGGGCAGCCGGTTCGATCTCAGCGGGGCCGCGGACGGCAATGCCTCGACGGTACCCACCACCGGCAACGACCCGGCCTCCTACGGCGGCGGCCTGGCGGTCGATCTGGGCAACGACGTCAGTCCCGCCTCGGCGTTCAGCTTCGGCTATCTATCGGGGGATATCCTGCTCGATCTCGAGTTGCGCGCGCTGGAAAGCGAGGGCAAGAGTCAGACCATCTCGCAGCCCAAGGTGATCACCGCCAATCAGCAGACCGCGGTCATCAAGCAGGGTCAGGAAATCCCCTACCAGGAGGCGACCTCGAGCGGCGCGACCAACGTCGAGTTCAAGGAGGCGGTGCTGTCGCTGGAAGTCACCCCGCAGATCACGCCTGACGACCGCATCATCATGGACCTGATCGTCAAGAACGACGATGTCTCGGACACCAGCTTCGCCGGCGCGCCGGCCATCGACACCAACGAGATCCAGACCCAGGTGCTGGTCAACAACGGCGAAACGGTGGTGCTGGGCGGCATTCTGACCACCGAACAACTGCGCAACCTGTTCAAGACGCCCTTTCTCGGCGATCTTCCTGTGCTCGGACAGCTATTCCGCTATACCGAGGAGAGCAATGAGAAGGTAGAATTGTTAGTCTTCATCACCCCGAAGATCATCGAGGACAATCTGGCGATTCGCTGATGCAGGGTTTTCCCAATATTTTTCTGGTCGGCCCCATGGGGGCCGGCAAAAGCACCATCGGCCGCCTTCTGGCGGCCGAGTTGCAGCGCGATTTCCTGGATAGCGATCACGCCATCCAGGCGCGCTGCGGTGCGGACATTCCCTGGATCTTCGACATCGAGGGCGAGGCCGGCTTTCGCGAGCGCGAAGTGGCGATGGTCGACGAGCTGACCGGGTTGTCGGAAATCGTGCTGGCCACCGGCGGCGGGGCGGTGATGAACGAGGCCAATCGCCGCGCGCTGCGCGAACGCGGCACGGTGGTCTATCTCTACACCACCGTCGAGCAGCAGTTGCGCCGCACCGCCAAGGACCGCAACCGCCCGTTGCTGCGCAACAAGGACCCCGAAGCGGTATTGCGCGGGCTGTTCGAATTGCGCGACCCGCTGTACCGCGCCACTGCCGATCTGGTGGTGCGTACCGACCGACGCGGCCCGCGAACGGTCGTCAACGACATCCTCAAGCGTGTCGAGCGTCTCGTCGATCCGCTGCAAGCCAAGGTATAGATGCCATGTCCACGCTCGCCGCTCCTGCCATTCGCACCCTGACCGTCGAGCTCGGCGAGCGCAGCTATCCGATCCACGTCGGCCCGGATCTGCTCGGCAATCCCGCGCATCTGCGCCCTTACCTGGCCGGCAGTCAGGTGATGATCGTCACCAACGAAGCCGTCGCACCGTTATATCTGGATGCCCTCAAGCGCGGGCTCGGCGAGGATTTGACAGTGCGCCAGGTGATCCTGCCCGACGGCGAGCAGACCAAGACTCTGGCCTCGGTGGAGCGCATCTGGGACGCCCTGCTCGAGGCCGGCTTCAACCGCCGCTGCACGCTGATCGCGCTCGGCGGCGGCGTGATCGGCGACATGACCGGCTATGCCGCGGCCTGCTATCAGCGCGGCGTGGCCTTCATTCAGGCGCCCACCACGCTGCTTGCCCAGGTCGATTCCTCGGTGGGCGGCAAGACCGGCGTCAATCATCCGCGCGGCAAGAACATGATCGGCGCCTTCTGGCAGCCCCGCGCGGTGCTCGTCGACACCGCCACCCTGAAAAGCCTGCCGCCCCGCGAGCTGTCGGCGGGGCTGGCCGAGGTGATCAAGTACGGGTTGATTCGCGATATCGAGTTCCTGGGCTGGCTGGAAGCCAACGTGTCGGCGCTGCGCGAGCTGGATGACGCGCTGCTCATTGATGCGATCCTGCGCAGCTGCGCGACCAAGGCGGCGATCGTCGCCGAGGACGAGACCGAACAGGCGGTACGCGCGCTGCTCAACCTGGGGCATACCTTCGGCCATGCCATCGAGGCGCACCAGGGCTACGGCGTCTGGCTGCACGGCGAGGCCGTGGCCAGCGGCATGGCCATGGCCGCCGCGCTGTCGCAGCGGCTCGGCTGGCTGAGCGGCGACGATGTGGCGCGCAGCGAGGCACTGCTGCGTGCCGCCGGCCTGCCCACCGCCGCGCCGGCGGCGATGAGCGCCGACGACTTCATTGCGCGCATGCGCCTCGACAAGAAGAACCTCGATGCAAGGATTCGCCTGGTATTGCTGAGCGCGCTTGGCCAGGCGTGCATCCATGATCGCCTCCCGCCGGATGAGCTGCGGGCGTTCATCGAGAGCTATCCGCGCGCCTGAATCCGGCATCGCTTCGCCAAAACCCGCCTGGAAACCCGGCGGGTTTTTTTGTGTCGGGCGGCTGTCGGGTCGTGGATAATGCACCGGCTGGTTGCCTCTATTCGCATGACGTATGCTGAATTGGCATGAGGAAAGAGCGTTATTGTCGCTGAGCGTGCGACGCAGGCGTCGCGACAACGGCCGGTCTTGCGGTTGCCGGAATGACATTGCTAAGCCATTGAGTGGCTTGGTAATTATCGCTGGAATGACGCTAAGCACGCGTTTTTCGGGGAGTTTCTTTCGGCGGGCAATGCGTGCGGGAATTGCGCTCGGGGTCGAGACTGGCTATTCTGGTCGGCCTTTTGGCGCCCGAACGCGGTCGAATAAATGGCCGTAAAAATTATAAAAAACGAAAAAATATACCGCGCTTTCAATCTGGACACAAGTCCCCTGGATTTCTGTGAGGCACGCCCATGATGAGAGGTCTCCACCAGCCTGGCGAGTTCCGCGATAACTGTGGCTTCGGCCTGATCGCCCATATGCAAGGCCAGGCCAGCCACGACCTGCTGAAAACCGCCATCGAGTCGCTGACCTGCATGACTCACCGGGGCGGGATCGCCGCCGACGGCAAGACCGGCGATGGCTGCGGCCTGCTGTTCACCATGCCCATGGGTTTCATGCGTGCCCTGGCGCGCGATTCGCTGGGCGTCGAGCTGGGCGCGCGCTTTGCCGTGGGCTGCATCTTCCTGCCCGACGACGACGCTCGCGAGGCGCACGCCCGCGAGGTGCTCGAAGCCGAGCTGGCGGCCCGTCAGGTCAGCGTGCGCGGCTGGCGCGACGTGCCGGTCGACCCGGAGGTGTGCGGGCCGATGGCGCTCGAGTGCCTGCCGCGGATTCGCCAGATCTTCGTCGAGCCCAGCGACGATCGTCTCGACCAGGCGTTCAACGTCGATCTGTTCATGGCGCGCCGCCAGGCCGAAGAGACGCTGCGCGACGACGAGGACTTCTACGTCTGCTCGCTGTCGACCAAGGTGGTGTCCTACAAGGGCCTGATGATGCCCGTGGACCTGCCGAACTTCTATCGCGACCTGGGCGATGCGCGTCTCGAGACCTCGATCTGCGTGTTCCACCAGCGCTTCTCGACCAATACCGCGCCGCGCTGGCCGCTGGCCCAGCCGTTCCGCTTCCTCGCCCACAACGGCGAGATCAACACCATCGAGGCCAATCGCGGCTGGGCCAACTCGCGCAAGGAAAACTTCGTCAACGCGCTGCTGCCCGACATCACCGAGCTCGACGAGATCGTCAACACCCGCGGTTCCGACTCCTCGAGCATGGACAACATGCTCGAGGTGCTGATGACCGGCGGCATGGACCTGTACAACGCCATTCGCATGATGGTCCCGCCGGCCTGGCAGAACGTCGAGACCATGGACGGCGAGCTGCGCGCCTTCTACGAATACAACTCCATGCACATGGAACCGTGGGACGGCCCCGCCGGCCTGGTGATGACCGACGGCCGCCACGCGGTGTGCATGCTCGACCGCAACGGCCTGCGCCCGGCGCGCTGGGTGATCACCGACAACGGCTACATCACGTTGTCCTCGGAGATCGGCGTGCACGACTACCAGCCCGAGCAGGTGGTCGCCAAGGGCCGGGTGGGGCCGGGCCAGATCCTGGGCATCGATACCGAGACCGGCCAGGTGCTGCACACCGCCGACGTCGACAACCGTCTCAAGTCGGCCTATCCGTACAAGCGCTGGCTCAAGGACCACGCCCACTATCTGGAGTCGGCGCTCACCGAGCTGGCGCGCTTCCAGCCGTTCGAGCCCGATGCGCTGAGCATCTACCAGAAGATGTTCCAGGTCACCAACGAGGAGCGCGAGCAGCTGCTGCGCCCGCTGGCCGAGAGCGGCCAGGAGGCGGTCGGCTCGATGGGCGACGATACGCCGATGGCGGTGCTGTCGCGCCAGAGCCGGCTATTGACCGACTATTTCCGCCAGAAGTTCGCCCAGGTCACCAATCCGCCGATCGATCCGCTGCGCGAAGCGATCGTGATGTCGCTGGAAACCTGCTGCGGCGCCGAGCTCAACGTCTTCGAGGCGACCCCCGAGCACGCCCACCGGCTGATCCTGACCACCCCGGTGCTCTCGCCGCGCAAGTTCACCGCGCTGGTCACCCAGGACGATCCGGCGTTTCGCAGCCACACCCTGACGCTGAATTACGATCCCGGGCAGGCGGGTCTCAAGCAGGCGCTGCTGGCGCTGTGCGAACAGGCCGAGCAGGCAGCGCGCGATGGGTCAGTGATTCTGGTGCTGTCCGACGCCGAGCTCGAGAAAGGCAAGCTGCCGATCCACCCGGCGCTGGCCACCGGCGCGATCCATCATCATCTCGGCCGCCTGGCGCTGCGCCCGCGGGTCAATATCGTGGTCGAGACCGGCTACGCCCGCGACGCCCACCAGATGGCGGTGCTGTTCGGGGTCGGCGCGACGGCGGTCTACCCGTACCTGGCCTACCAGGTGATGGCCGACATGCATCGCCGCGGCGAACTCACCGGCAATCCGGCGGATACCCGCGAGAACTATCGCAAGGGGCTGCAGAAGGGGCTGTTCAAGATCCTTTCCAAGATGGGCATCTCGACGCTGGCCTCCTATCGCGGCTCGCAGCTGTTCGAGGCGGTGGGACTGTCGTCCGAGGTCATGGCGCTGTGCTTCGACGGCATGATGTCGCGCATCGAGGGCACCGGTTTCGCCGAACTCCAGCTTCAGCAGGAGCTGCTGGCGCGCGATGCCTGGATTCCGCGCAAGACCATCCGCCAGGGCGGGCAGCTCAAGTACGTTCACAATCACGAGTACCACGCCTACAACCCCGACATCGTCATGGCTCTGCAGGAGGCGGTGCAGCAGGGCGATTACGCCAAGTGGAAGAAGTTCGCCCAACTGGTCAACGAGCGCCCGGTGGCGACCATTCGCGATCTGCTCAAGCTCAAGCCGGCCCCCGAGCCTTTGGCGCTCGACGAGGTCGAGCCGGTCGAGGCGCTGTTGCCGCGCTTCGACAGCGCCGGGATGAGTCTCGGCGCGCTGTCGCCCGAGGCCCACGAGGCGCTGGCCCAGGCGATGAACGAGACCGGCGGGCGCTCCAATTCCGGCGAGGGTGGCGAGGATCCGGCGCGCTACGGCACCATCCGCTCGTCCAAGATCAAGCAGATCGCTTCCGGACGCTTCGGCGTCACCCCGGCCTATCTGGTCAACGCCGAGGTGCTGCAGATCAAGGTCGCCCAGGGCGCCAAGCCCGGCGAGGGCGGCCAGCTGCCGGGCAGCAAGGTCAACGAGATGATCGGACGGCTGCGCTACGCGGTACCCGGGGTGACGCTGATCTCGCCGCCGCCGCACCACGACATCTATTCCATCGAGGACCTGGCGCAGCTGATCTTCGATCTCAAGCAGGTCAACCCGAGCGCCCAGGTATCGGTCAAGCTGGTTTCCGAGCCGGGCATCGGCACCATCGCCACTGGCGTGGCCAAGGCCTATGCCGACCTGATTACCGTGTCGGGCTACGACGGCGGCACCGCGGCCAGCCCGCTGACCTCGATCAAGCACGCCGGCAGCCCCTGGGAGCTCGGCCTGCCCGAGGTCCATCAGGCGCTGCGCATCAACGGCCTGCGCGACAAGATCCGCCTGCAGACCGACGGCGGCCTGAAGACCGGGCTCGACGTGGTCAAGGCGGCGATCCTCGGCGCCGAGAGCTTCGGCTTCGGCACCGCGCCGATGGTCGCGCTGGGCTGCAAGTACCTGCGCATCTGCCACCTCAACAACTGCGCCACCGGCGTCGCCACCCAGCACCAGTACCTGCGCGACGAGCATTTCCGCGGCACCGTCGACATGGTCAAGCACTACTTTCGCTTCATCGCCGAGGAAGTGCGCGAACTGCTGGCGCTGCTCGGTGTGCGTGAGCTCACCGCGCTGATCGGGCGCACCGATCTGCTCGAGATACTCGAGGGCGAGACGCCCGCGCAGCGCAAGCTCGATCTGAGTCCGCTGCTGACCAACGACTTCGTGCCTGCCGAGGCGCCGCAGTTCTGCCAGGTCAGCCGCAACGTGCCCCACGACCCGGGTGCCAAGAACCAGGAGGTGCTCGATGCGCTGCTGCCGGCGATCGAGGCCCGTTCGGGCGGCGAGTTCGCGTTTGCCATCACCAACTGCGATCGCAGCGTCGGCGCGCGGGCCTCGGGCGAGATCGCCAAGCGTTATGGCGAGCAGGGCCTGGAGGATGCCCCGGTCGTCGCCCGCTTCGCCGGCGTGGCGGGGCAGAGCTTCGGGGTGTGGAACGCCCGCGGCCTGCATCTCTATCTCGAGGGCGATGCCAACGACTACGTCGGCAAGGGCATGAACGGCGGCAAGGTGGTGATCGTGCCGCCCAGGGCCAGCCGCTTCAAATCCCACCAGACGGCGATCGTCGGCAACACCTGCCTGTACGGTGCCACCGGCGGCAAGCTGTTCGCCGCCGGCACTGCCGGCGAGCGCTTCGCGGTGCGCAACTCCGGCGTGCATGCGGTGATAGAGGGGGCCGGCGATCACTGCTGCGAGTACATGACCGGCGGCCTGGTCGCGGTGCTTGGCGAGACCGGCGTCAACTTCGGTGCGGGAATGACCGGCGGCTTCGCCTATGTGCTCGACGAGGATCGTACCTTCGTCGACAAGTACAACCATGAGCTGGTGGAGATCCATCGCATCAACACCGAGACCATGGAAGCCTACCGGCGCTACCTGCGCGAGGTGATCGAGGAGTACGTTGCCGAGACCGACTCGGCCCGGGGCCACGAGATCCTCGACGATTTCTCCGAGTACATCCGGCATTTCTGGCTGGTCAAGCCCAAGGCGGCAAGCCTCGGCGGCCTGCTCGCCCAGTCCCGGCGTCAGCCGGAATAAGAGGCGGCGTCAGCCGGAATATGAGGCGGCGTCAGCCGGAATAAGAGGCGGCGTCAGCCGGAATAAGAGGCGGTGTCAGCCGGAATAAGAGGCGGCGTCAGCCGGAATAAGGGCCGTCGATGGCCCGAGTGGCGCTTGCTGCTCGATGAATAACAGGAGATACGCTCATGGCAACCCGTTTGGACAACGATTTCCAGTTCATTGATGTCGGCCGCCAGGACCCGAGCAAGAAGGACGCGCGCAAGCGGGCCAAGCAGTTCACCGAGATCTACGACCCGTACAAGCCCAGCGAGGCGGCCAGCCAGGCGCACCGCTGCCTGCATTGCGGCAACCCGTACTGCGAATGGAAGTGCCCGGTGCACAACTACATTCCCAACTGGCTGAAACTGGTCAGCGAGGGCAATATCCTCGAGGCGGCGGAGATGTCGCACCGCACCAATACCCTGCCCGAGGTGTGCGGCCGGGTGTGTCCGCAGGATCGGCTGTGCGAGGGCGACTGCACCCTCAACGACGGCTTCGGCGCGGTGACCATCGGCTCGGTGGAAAAATATATCACCGACACCGCGTTCGCCATGGGCTGGCGGCCCGACCTGTCCAAGGTCGAGTGGACCGACAAGCGGGTGGCAGTGATCGGCGCCGGGCCGGCGGGGCTGGGCTGTGCCGATATCCTGGTGCGCAACGGCGTCAAGCCGGTGGTGTTCGATCGGCATCCCGAGATCGGCGGTCTGCTGACCTTCGGCATTCCCGAGTTCAAGCTCGAGAAGAACGTCATGGAGCGGCGTCGCGCGGTATTCGAGGAGATGGGCATGGAATTCCGTCTGAACGTCGAGATCGGTCGCGACGTCACCATCGACGAGCTGCTCGGCGAGTACGACGCGGTGTTCATGGGCATGGGTACCTACAAGTACATGCAGGGCGGCTTCCCTGGCGAGGATTTGCCCGGCGTGTACAAGGCGCTGGACTACCTGATCGCCAACGTCAACCACTGCCTGGGCTTCGAGAAGGACCCCGCCGACTACGTGTCGATGGAGGGCCGGCGCGTGGTGGTGCTGGGCGGCGGCGATACCTCGATGGACTGCAACCGCACGGCGATTCGCCAGGGCGCGACCGGCGTGACCTGCGCCTACCGACGCGACGAGGAGAACATGCCCGGCTCCAAGCGCGAGGTGGCCAACGCCCGCGAGGAGGGCGTCGAGTTTTTGTTCAATCGTCAGCCGGTGGCGATCGTCGGCGAGGACAGGGTCGAGGGCGTCAAGCTGGTGCGCACGCGCCTCGGCGAGCCCGACGAGCGAGGCCGGCGCAGCCCCGAGGTGGTGCCGGGCTCCGAGGAGGTGCTGGCGGCGGACGCGGTGGTCATCGCCTTCGGCTTCCAGCCCAGCGAGATCGCCTGGTTCGAGGCGCACAACATCGCCGTCGACGAGCGCGGACGGGTCGCCGCGCCGGAACACGGCGACTTCGCTTTCCAGACCAGCAACGAGAAGATCTTCGCCGGCGGCGACATGGTGCGCGGCTCCGACCTGGTGGTCACCGCCATCCACGAAGGTCGCCAGGCCGGCGAAGGCATCCTCGACTACCTCGGCGTCTGACGCGATTTAGGGAGATCGAAACCATCGGGAATAAATTCCCTCCCACCATGGACCTTGCCGCCTGGCCTGGTTTTCGTGGGAGTGAATTTATTCGCGACGGCGGTGGGCATTGTACCTGTCGGGTCATGCCGGGCGCCTGGCGGCGCCAATCGGGAACAAGTTCCCTCCCACCGAGCTAGGGGCTACGAGCAGGGCGGAGTCATCATCCTGCCCGTAGCCCGTAGCCCGTAGCCCGTAGCCCGTAGCCCGTAGCCCGTAGCCCGTAGCCCAAATTGAGCCGTTGACCGTATTCTGCTACTCTGTCGTCCCATCCGGGCCGCTCCCACCAGGCCTTCTGACCCACGATTCAACAGGTTCTCCATGACACGATATATCTTCGTGACCGGCGGCGTTGTGTCCTCTCTCGGCAAGGGCATCGCGTCGGCCTCGCTGGCGGCGATTCTCGAGGCGCGCGGCCTCAAGGTCACCATCCTCAAGCTGGACCCGTACATCAACGTCGATCCGGGCACCATGAGCCCGTTCCAGCACGGCGAGGTATTCGTCACCGAAGACGGCGCGGAGACCGATCTCGACCTGGGCCACTACGAGCGCTTCATCCGCACCAAGATGACCCAGGACAACAACTTCACCACCGGCCGCGTCTACGAGCACGTGCTGCGCCGCGAGCGCCGCGGCGACTACCTGGGCGGCACCGTGCAGGTGATCCCGCACATCACCGACGAGATCAAGCGCCGCGTCTACGAGGGCGGCAAGGACTGCGACGTGGCGCTGGTGGAGATCGGCGGCACGGTGGGCGACATCGAGTCGTTGCCGTTTCTCGAGTCGATCCGCCAGATCAGAAGCGAGAAGGGCGCCAGCCAGGCGATCTTCATGCACCTGACGCTGGTGCCCTACATCAAGACCGCCGGCGAGACCAAGACCAAGCCGACCCAGCACAGCGTCAAGGAGCTGCGCTCGATCGGCATCCAGCCGGACATCCTGATCTGTCGCAGCGAGGTCGAGCTCGAGGAGAGCGAACGGCGCAAGATCGCGCTGTTCACCAACGTCGAGGAGCGCGCCGTCGTCCCGCTGCAGGACGCCGACACCATCTATCGCATCCCGCTGATGCTCCACGAGCACGGCCTCGACGAGATCGTCTGCGACAAGCTGCGTATCGAGGCGCCGCCGGCCGATCTGGGCGAGTGGATTCACGTCTTAGACGCCAAGCTCAACCCGCTCAAGTCGATCAACATCGCCATGGTCGGCAAGTACATGGAGCTGCTCGACGCCTACAAGTCGCTCAACGAGGCGCTGATCCACGCCGGCATCCAGACCCGGGTCAAGATCAACATCGACTACATCGACGCCGAAGATATCGAGCGCCACGGCACCGAGCGCCTGGCCGGCAAGGACGCGATCCTGGTGCCCGGCGGCTTCGGCGAGCGCGGCGTGGAGGGCAAGATCGCCACTGCCCGCTATGCCCGCGAGAACGGCGTGCCGTATCTCGGCATCTGCTTAGGGATGCAGGTCGCGGTGATCGAATTCGCGCGTCATGTGGCCGGCTGGGACGACGCCGACTCCACCGAATTCACCCGCGACACCCAGCACCCGGTGGTCGGCCTGATCACCGAGTGGCTAAGCCCCGAAGGCAGGATCGAGCTGCGCGACGCGGCCTCCGACCTGGGGGGCACCATGCGTCTCGGCGGTCAGGTGTGTCAGCTCAAGCCGGGCTCGAGGGCGCGCGAGGTCTACGCTCTGGACGCCATCACCGAGCGCCATCGTCACCGCTTCGAGGTCAACAACCAGTTCGTCGAGGCGCTCGAGGCCGCCGGGCTGGTGGTCGCCGGCAAGAGCGTCGACAATTCACTGGTGGAGATGATCGAGCTGCCCGACCATCCGTGGTTCCTGGCCTGCCAGTTCCATCCCGAGTTCACCTCGACGCCGCGCGACGGCCATCCGCTGTTCACCGGTTTCGTCAACGCCGCGCTGGAACACAAGAGCGCCCGCCAGCGCACCCAGGTCCCGGGCTGAGGAGTCGCCGTCATGGCCGAGTCACAGAAGATCATCGAGTTTGCCGGCCTGCGTGCCGGCAATTCGTTGCCGCTGATGCTGTTCGGCGGCATGAACGTGCTGGAGTCCCGCGAGCTGGCCCTCGAGGTGGCCGAGCGCTATGTCGAGGTGTGCACCCGGCTGGGCATTCCCTACGTCTTCAAGGCCAGCTTCGACAAGGCCAATCGCAGCTCGATCCATTCGTTTCGCGGCCCCGGCGTCGACAAGGGCATCGAATGGCTGGCCGAGATCAAGTCGCGCTTCGACGTGCCGGTGATTACCGACGTCCACGAACCCTGGCAGGCCGCGCCGGTGGCCGAGGTCGCCGACATCATCCAGTTGCCGGCGTTCCTGGCGCGCCAGACCGACCTGGTGGTGGCGATGGCCGAAACCGGCGCGGTGATCAACCTCAAGAAGCCGCAGTTCCTCGCCCCCCACGAGATGCGCCACATCATCAACAAGTGCCGGGAAGCCGGCAACGACCGGCTGATCCTCTGCGAACGCGGGTCGAGCTTCGGCTACAACAACCTGGTGGTCGACATGCTCGGCTTCGGCGACATGCAGCAGACCGGTTACCCGGTGATCTTCGACGTCACCCACTCGCTGCAGCGTCCGGGCGGGCGCGCCGACAGCGCCGGCGGGCGCCGCCGGCAGGTCGCCGAACTGGCTCGCGCCGGGGTCGCCGTGGGCCTGGCCGGGCTGTTCCTCGAAGCCCATCCCGACCCCGACAATGCCAAGTGCGACGGGCCCTGCGCCTTGGCGCTGGACAAGCTGGAACCCTTCCTCGCCCAACTCAAGGCGCTCGACGAGCTGGTCAAAGGATTTCCAGAATTAGAGATATCCTGAGCGGAGCCGTGAACCTTCACTCAACGCTGACAAAGGACGACTGACGATGAGCAAGATTGTCGAAATCCGCGCCCTCGAGGTGCTCGATTCCCGCGGCAACCCGACCGTACAGGCCGAGGTGGTGCTCGACGACGGCGCCAGGGGCGTGGCCTGCGCGCCGAGCGGCGCCTCGACCGGTTCCCGCGAGGCGCTGGAGTTGCGCGACGGCGACAAGTCGCGTTATCTGGGCAAGGGCGTGCTCAAGGCTGTCGCGGCGGCCAACGGTCCGATTCGCGACAAGCTGCTGGGCCTGGATGCGCGCGACCAGCGTGCCCTGGACAACGCCATGCTCGCGCTCGACGGCACCGACAACAAGGCCCAGCTCGGTGCCAACGCGATCCTCGCCGTGTCGCTGGCGGCGGCCAAGGCCGCCGCGGTCAGCAAGCAGGTACCGCTCTACGCGCACATCGCCGAACTCTACGGTCAGCCGGGTCGTTACCTGATGCCGGTGCCAATGATGAACATTCTCAACGGCGGCGAGCATGCCGACAACAACGTCGACATCCAGGAATTCATGATCCAGCCGGTAGGCGCGGCGAACTTCCGCGAGGCGCTGCGGGTGGGCGCCGAGATCTTCCATGCGCTGAAAAAGGTACTCGCCGGGCGCGGGCTGTCGACCTCGGTGGGCGACGAGGGCGGCTTCGCGCCGGATCTCGCTTCCAACGCCGATGCCCTGGCGGCGATCAAGCAGGCGGTGTCCGACGCCGGCTACACGCTGGGCAAGGACGTTACCCTGGCGCTCGATTGCGCCGCCAGCGAGTTCTACCAGGACGGTCAGTACAACCTGGCGGGCGAGGGCAAGTCCTACGATGCCGCCGGCTTCGTCGACTACCTGGCCGGGCTGTGCGACGACTACCCGATCGTGTCGATCGAGGACGGCATGGACGAGTCCGACTGGGACGGCTGGAAGGCGCTGACCGACAAGCTCGGCGACAAGCTCCAGCTGGTCGGCGACGATCTGTTCGTGACCAATACGCGCATCCTCAAGCGCGGCATCATCGATCAGATCGGCAACTCGATCCTGATCAAGTTCAACCAGATCGGTTCGCTGTCCGAGACTCTGGACGCGATCAGGATGGCCCAGGATGCCGGCTTCACCGCGGTGATCTCGCATCGCTCGGGCGAAACCGAGGACACCACCATCGCCGATCTGGCCGTAGCGACCTGCGCCGGTCAGATCAAGACCGGCTCGCTGAGCCGTTCGGACCGCGTCGCCAAGTACAACCGCCTGCTGGTGATCGAACAGGAGCTCGGCGACAAGGCCGCCTACCCCGGGCTCAAGGCGATCAAGGGCCAGCAGTGAACTAACCCCGCCAGCCGCCGGGCCCCGTCCGGCGGCGCCGCATACGGCGCTCATGAGGTTGTGTGGCGCTTTTCGATTCCCGCCGTTGCCAGTGTCAGTCAAAGCGACTTCGCGTGTAGGAGATTCCTTACAAAATGGACTCGCTTGATGCCAGTGTATATTTCCAAGTTATTGTTTTTAAGTGATTTCGCTAAAAGATCCAGTGCTGGATGAGGCACGCTCAAAGAGAGGCCCATTGCCGACCCGCCGCGATCGGGCAAAATGGCTGCGGGATTTTTGGGAAGCGACTTGTCTAGCTCGACTCCATCGGCAGGATGCCACGGGATGCAGCAGGACGATCCATCCGGTGTCGCAGGACGCGGTTGCCGGATAAGGAAGCGGTCGAAGGAGTGGGCAAGGGATTGCCCATAAAACAGGGTGTAGAGCGGGCGGCCTTCGGGTCGCCTTTTTTATGGGCGGGGCTTTTTGGGTTTCTCGTCGGGCTTCTGGCGTGGGTTTCTTGTAAGGCTATAGGCAATGACGTGCCATGCTCGGAGCATGGCACGGGAATCGTTGCGTAGGCGATCAGCGTTCGAGCTGTTCCAGCTTGCCGGGCTTGCCGTCCCACTCCTCGGCGTCCGCCGGCGGGTCCTTGCGTTCGGTGATGTTGGGCCAGATCACGGCGAGCTCGGCGTTGAGCTCGATAAATTGCTTCTGATCGTCGGGTAGTTCGTCCTCGGAATAGATCGCCTCGGCCGGGCATTCCGGCTCGCACAGGGCGCAGTCGATGCATTCGTCGGGGTCGATCACCAGGAAGTTCGGCCCTTCATAGAAGCAGTCGACGGGGCAGACCTCGACGCAGTCGGTGTATTTGCAACGAATGCAATTTTCAGTGACGACGAATGTCATGGGAATTCCCTCGAGTCATGGTCGTGGCGCAGTACGCTCGATGTCCGGTTTCTTTGCATCGGCAGCCGTCGCGGCAAGGACGGCTGCACGTTTAGTGGTTATAAATGTGGGGTCCGTTATAAGACCCACTTCTAATTGGGCGCTAATTCTAGTGCCGGCGCCAGGTGCCGGCAAGCGGCGCTATGGAACGTTTGGCCATGGCGTCATGCCTACCTGGACCGATCGACAGGAACGCCAGCCTCACAGTCGCTCACGCCAGCGGTACAGCAAGTCGAGCGCCTGCCGCGGGCTGAGTTCGTCCAGCGCCAGGCCAGCGAGCTCCTCGACCAGCGGGTGCGGCGTGCTGGCGAACAGGTCGGGTTGCGCAGGCGCCGGTTGCGAGGCGCCTGCGCCGGCCGGCACGCTGCGCTGGCCCTGGTCGATCTCGTGCTGCTCGAGACTCGCCAGCTTGTCGCGGGCGCGCGCCACCACGGCCGGGGGGACGCCGGCGAGCTGGGCAACCTGCAGCCCGTAGCTCTGGCTGGCCGGGCCCTCCTCGACCCGATGCATGAACACGATGCCCTCGCGATGCTCGGTCGCGGTCAGATGCACGTTGGCGACCCCGTCGAGCTGCTCGGCGAGCGCGGTCATCTCGAAGTAGTGGGTGGCGAACAACGTCAGCGCACGCGTGGCGGCCAGATGCTCGGCGCTGGCCCAGGCCAGCGACAGCCCGTCGAAGGTGCTGGTGCCGCGGCCGATCTCGTCCATCAGCACCAGGCTCTCGGCGCTGGCGTTGTGCAGGATGTTGGCGGTCTCGGTCATCTCGACCATGAACGTCGAGCGCCCGCCGGCCAGATCGTCGCTCGAGCCGATACGCGTGAAGATGCGATCCAGCGGGCCGATCTCGGCGCTGTCGGCGGGCACGAAGCTGCCGCTGTGGGCGAGCAGCGCGATCAGCGCCGCCTGACGCATGTAGGTCGACTTGCCGCCCATGTTGGGGCCGGTGATCACCAGCATGTGGCGGCTGGGGTCGAGGCGCAGGTCGTTGGGCACGAACGGCGCGTCGCTGACATGCTCGACCACCGGGTGGCGGCCGCCGTGGATCGTCAGCCCCGGGCTATCGGTGAGGTGCGGGCGTACCAGTTCGAGCGCCAGCGCGCGTTCGGCGAAGGCCGCCAGCACGTCGAGCGCGGCGAGCGAGCGGGCGCTGGCCTGCAGCGCGTCGAGCTCGGCGCCCAGCGTGTCGATCAGGCGATCAAAGAGCAGCTTCTCGCGGGCCAGGGCGCGGGACTTGGCGGACAGCGCCTTGTCCTCGAACGCCTTGAGCTCGGGGATAATGAAGCGCTCGGCATTCTTGAGCGTCTGGCGACGAATGTAGTCGGCCGGCGCCTCGCGAGCCTGAGCGCGGGGAATCTCGATGAAATAGCCGTGCACCCGGTTGTAGCCGACCTTGAGCCCGACCAGCCCGGTGCGCTGACGCTCGCGGCTCTCGAGCTCGACCAGGTAGTCGCCGGCGTTCTCGGCCAGCCCGCGCACCTCGTCGAGCTCGGCATCGAAACCGTCGGCGATCACGCCGCCGTCGCGGATCACCACCGGCGGGCTTTCGACCAGCGCCCGGGTCAGGGTGTCGGCGAGCTCCGGGTAGGGGCGGATATGGCGCTTGAGCGCGTCGAGGGCGCTGCCTTCGTCCAGCGGGGCCAGCGTCGCCTGGAGCTCGGGCAGCGCCACCAGGGCGTCGCGCAGGCGCGCCAGGTCGCGGGGGCGGGCGCTGCGCAGGGCGACGCGGGCGAGGATCCGCTCGACGTCGCCGATCGGCTTGAGGTTGGCGCGCAGGGTCTCGAAGAGATCGTCATGCAGCAGCAGTTGCACCGCGCCCTGACGCCCGGCGACCTGCTCACGGTCGCGCAGCGGGCGGTTGAGCCAGCGTTTGAGCAGCCGCGAGCCCATCGCCGTGGCGGTGGTGTCGAGCACGCTGGCCAGGGTGTTTTCACTGCCGCCGCCGAGGTTCACGTCGATCTCCAGGTTGCGGCGGCTGGCGGCGTCGATCACCACCGCGTCGTCGCGATTCTCGATACCCAGTTGGGTGACGTGGGGCAGCCGCGAGCGCTGGGTGTCGCGGGCATAGTCGATCAGCACCCCGGCGGCGGTCAGCGCACACTCAAGGTGGGCACAGCCGAAGCCGCGCAGATCGGCGACAGCGAACTGATCGCACAGCAGCCGGGTGGCCGATTCCAGGTCGTAAAGCCAGCCGCTCTGGCGCTTGAGCCCGGCACGCTCGGCCAGCGCCGGCGGCAGGTCCTGGGCGTCGCCGACCAGCAGTTCGGCGGGTTGCAGGCGGTGCACCTCGGCCAGCATGTCGGCTTCGCCGTCGACTTCGAGCACGCTGAAGCGACCGCTTGAGAGCTCCAGCCAGGCCAGGCCCCAGCGCTCGCCCTGGCAGTGCAGGGCGAGCAGCAGGTTGTCGCGTCTGGCGTCGAGCAGCGCCTCGTCGTGCAACGTGCCGGGGGTGACGATGCGCACCACCTGACGATCCACCGGCCCCTTGCTGGTCGCCGGGTCGCCCATCTGTTCGCAGATCGCCACCGATTCGCCCGATTTGACCAGCCGCGCCAGGTAGCCCTCGGCGCTGTGATAGGGCACCCCGGCCATGGGGATCGGCTTGCCGCCCGACTGGCCGCGCGCGGTGAGCGTGATGTCGAGCAGTTGCGCGGCGCGCCTGGCGTCGTCGAAGAACAACTCGTAGAAATCCCCCATGCGATAGAACAGCAGCACGTCCGGATGCTCGCGCTTGATCTTCAGGTATTGGGCCATCATCGGCGTCTGTTGGGGTGTGTCGGCCTGTGCCATGGCGATCCTAGCTGCGTTACTGTCATCGATATCGAAAGCCAGTATTCTACGCTTACCAATCACCTGGCGTCAGGGATGTCGTGTGCGTCAGGCTGTTCGAGGAGTTTGCAATGCCCGATATTTCTGAGCAGGACGCCACTTGCCTGGCGCTCAGCGAGCGTCTCGGCGCACTGTGTCGGCAGCATGGCGTGACCCTGACCGCCGCCGAGTCCTGCACCGGTGGCGGCGTGGCCAGCGCGATTACCGACATTGCCGGGAGTTCCGCCTATTTCGAGACCGGCTACGTGACCTATTCCAACGCCGCCAAGACCCGCCTGCTGGGCGTGTCGGAGGCGACGCTCGAGACCCGCGGTGCGGTGAGCCGCGAGACGGTCGAGGCGATGGTCGCCGGGGCCTGTCGCGAGAGCGGGACCGATCTCGGCGTGGCGATCAGCGGCGTCGCCGGGCCCGGCGGCGGCAGTGCGGAAAAGCCGGTGGGGACGGTGTGGTTCGCCTGGGGAAGCAGGCTTGCGCAGCATGCCGAATGCCGGCGCTTCGACGGCGATCGCCGGGCGGTCCGCGAGCAGGCGGTACGCGTGGCCCTCGAAGGCTTGATCCGCTGGCTAGAGGCGGCGTGAGTGGCTCTCGCGAAGCGGGTTTTATCATCGACGGGAGTAGGCGAGTGACGAATTTTTCGTCATAATACTGTCTGGCCATACAGTGACTGGATAAGGTCAGCGGATGCTGGCGATGCGCGCCCAGAACCGGGTGTCGCGCCAACCTACACGTGCTATCAGGAGACATTCATGGCACAGGACGATAACCGTTCCAAGGCACTCAGCGCGGCGCTGTCGCAGATCGAGCGCCAATTCGGCAAGGGTACCGTGATGCGTCTGGGCGACACGCCACGGGTGACCATGCCGTCGGTGTCCACCGGCTCGCTGGGTCTGGACATCGCGCTGGGCATCGGTGGCTTGCCGCTGGGTCGTGTCGTCGAGATCTTCGGGCCCGAGTCGTCGGGCAAGACCACGCTGACGCTGTCGGTGATCGCCCAGGCGCAGAAGCAGGGCAAGACCTGCGCGTTCATCGATGCCGAGCATGCGCTGGACCCGAGCTATGCCGAGAAGCTCGGCGTCAATCTCGACGACCTGCTGGTCTCGCAGCCGGACACCGGCGAGCAGGCGCTGGAGATCTGCGACATGCTGGTGCGCTCCGGCGGGGTCGACGTGATCATCATCGACTCGGTGGCGGCATTGACGCCCCGCGCCGAGATCGAGGGCGAGATGGGCGATTCCCACGTCGGGCTGCAGGCGCGGTTGATGTCCCAGGCGTTGCGCAAGATCACCGGTAACATCAAGAATGCCAACTGCATGGTGGTGTTCATCAACCAGATCCGCATGAAGATCGGCGTGATGTTCGGCAGCCCCGAGACCACCACCGGCGGCAACGCGCTGAAGTTCTATTCCAGCGTGCGTCTGGACATTCGCCGCACCGGCTCGGTCAAGCAGGGCGACGAGGTGACCGGCAACGAGACCCGCGTCAAGGTGGTCAAGAACAAGGTGGCGCCGCCGTTCCGCCAGGCCGAGTTCCAGATCCTCTACGGCAAGGGCATCTACCATGCCGGCGAGGTGGTCGACCTGGGCGTGCAGTGCAAGCTGGTCGACAAGGCCGGCGCCTGGTACAGCTACCAGGGCAACAAGATCGGTCAGGGCAAGGCCAATGCCGCGCAGTATCTCGAGGACAATCCGGCGATCATGGAGGAGATCGAGAGCCAGATTCGCGGCCAATTGCTGAACATCACCGACGGCAAGGCCAAGGAAGAACCCGAGACGCCGCAGGTCGAGGCAGCGGCCGGCGAGGAGCGCGACGACCTGCTCTGAGCCAACCAGCGTGAAGCGAGGAGGGCCGCCGAATCATGTGTGCCGCGCCGGGTAATGCACTGAGTAATGAGCCCACACCCCGTGACGACGCCATTCGCCTGTTGGCGCGCCGCGACTACTCGCGGGCCGAACTGGCGGGGCGGCTTGCCCTCAAGCATCACGATGCCGAAAGCATCCGGCAGACGCTGGATGCGCTCGAGGCCGAAGGCCTGCAGTCCGACGCGCGCTTCGCCGAGAGCTTCGTGCGCTCGCGTCTGGCTCGCGGCCAAGGGCCGATGAAGGTGCGTGCCGGGCTCAATGAGCGAGGCGTCGAGCGAGAGCTTATCGGTACGGTGCTCGACGCGGCGCAGGCCGAGACGGACTGGCAGGCGCTGGCCTGCGAGGCGCTAGCCAAGCGCTTTGACGGTCCCGGCGCCACGCCGCGCGAGCGGGCCCGGCGCGAGCGCTTCCTGGCCGGGCGCGGCTTCGATTTCGAGCAGATGAAATACGCCCTGGCACATGCCTGGGATGCGCCGGAGTGAGTCGCCGGTGGCTTTTCCAGAATCCCTCCCTCAGATCCCCTCCCTTTAGTCCCACGCTGAACGCGTTATACTAGTGCGCTTGCGACGGCTGCTTGCAACGGTTCGGGACGCCATTTTCCCGCCATTTTCGACACGCCGCCACGACGTCTTGCGAAGACCATGTTCCCAAGCCAGTTACACGAATGACGGTCGGTCGCGTCCCGCAGCGCCCCAATCACATTGCCACGGGTTTGCCATGAAAAGCGCAGATATCAGACAGGCCTTTCTGACCTTCTTCGAAGAGCAGGGGCACACCATCGTGCCGTCGAGCTCGCTGGTGCCGCACAACGATCCCACCCTGCTGTTCACCAACGCCGGCATGGTCCCGTTCAAGGATGTCTTCCTGGGACGCGATCCGCGGCCCTACGTGCGCGCGGCCTCGGCCCAGCGCTGCGTGCGCGCCGGCGGCAAGCACAACGACCTGGACAACGTCGGCTACACCGCGCGCCATCACACCTTCTTCGAGATGCTCGGCAACTTCAGCTTCGGCGACTACTTCAAGCGCGATGCCATCCGCTTCGCCTGGGCGTTTCTGACCGAGCGGCTGGGGCTGCCCGCCGACAAGCTATGGGTCACCGTGCATGTCAGCGACGACGAGGCCGAACGCATCTGGAAGGACGAGATCGGCATCGATCCCGAGCGCTTCTCCAAGCTCGACGCGGACAACTTCTGGCAGATGGGCGATACCGGCCCCTGCGGCCCGTCCTCGGAGATCTTCTTCGACCATGGCCCCGAGGTGTGGGGGGGGCCGCCGGGCAGCGCCGAGGAAGACGGCGATCGCTACATCGAGATCTGGAACCTGGTGTTCATGCAGTTCGACCGCGACGCCGCCGGGACCCTGAATCCCTTGCCCAAGCCGTCGATCGATACCGGCATGGGGCTCGAGCGGGTCGCCGCGGTGCTGCAGGGCGTGCACTCCAATTACCAGATCGACCTGTTCGAGAACCTGCTCAAGGCCGCCGGCGAGATCATCGGCCACGTCGATCTCGAGGCGCCGTCGCTGCGGGTGATCGCCGATCATATCCGCTCCTGCGCCTTCTTGATCGTCGACGACGTGCTGCCCTCCAACGAGGGCCGCGGCTACGTGCTGCGGCGGATCATCCGCCGCGCAGTGCGCCACGGTCACAAGCTGGGCGCCCGCGAGGCGTTCTTCCACAAGCTGGTCGCCGCGCTGGACGCCGAGATGGGCGAGGCCTATCCGGAGCTGCGCGAGGCGCGGGAGCGGATCGAGAAGGTCCTGCTCAAGGAGGAGCAGCAGTTCGCGCGCACCCTGGACCATGGCATGGGCCTGCTCGAGGCGGCCCTCGGCGAACTGAGCGGCGACACGCTGCCCGGCGAGACGGTGTTCAAGCTCTACGACACCTACGGCTTCCCGTTCGATCTGACCGCCGACATCTGCCGCGAGCGCGGCGTGACCCTCGACGAGACCGGCTTTAAGCGCGAACTCGAGGCGCAACGCGAGCGCGCCCGGGCGGCCAGCCAGTTCGGCGCCGATTACAGCGCCTCGATCAATATCGAGGGCGAGACCGCCTTCACCGGCTACGAGCGGCTCGAGGACGAGTCGCGGGTCACCGCGCTGATCGACGAGGCGGGCAACGCATTGGCGGCACTCGAGGCGGGCCAGCGCGGGGTGGTGGTGCTCGATCGCACGCCGTTCTATGGCGAGTCCGGCGGTCAGATCGGCGACAGCGGCTATCTCGACGCCGACGGCACCCGCTTCGAAGTCGACGACACCCAGAAGCAGGCCGGCCATCATTTGCACCATGGGGTGCTGAGCGAAGGTCGCCTGACGGTCGGGGCGACGGTCACGCCCCGGGTCGACGCCTCGCTGCGCGCGGCGATCATGCGCAACCATTCGGCGACCCACCTGCTGCACAAGGCGCTCAGGCAGGTACTCGGCGAACACGTCCAGCAGAAGGGCTCGCTGGTCACCGCCGAGCGGCTGCGCTTCGACTTCAGCCACTTCGAGGCGATGAGCGCAGAGCAGCTCGCCGAGGTCGAGGCGATCGTCAACCGCCAGGTGCTGGCCAACGCCGACACGCGCATCCAGCAGATGACCCTCGACGAGGCCAAGGCCAAGGGCGCGGCGGCGCTGTTCGAGGCCAAGTACAGCGACAACGTGCGGGTGCTGACCATCGGCGCCGACGACTTCTCCATCGAGCTGTGCGGCGGCACCCACGTGGCCCGCAGCGGCGACATCGGCGCCTTCCACGTGCTCACGGAGACCGGCATCGCCGCCGGCGTGCGGCGCATCGAGGCGGTCACCGGCGAGGGCGCGCTGGGCTATTTCCGCGAGCAGGAAGCGCGCGTCACGCGGCTCGCCGAACGCGTCAAGGCCAAGCCGGAGCAGCTCGAGGAGCGCGTCGAGCTCCTTCTCGAGCGCAACCGCACGCTCGAGAAGGAGCTCGAGCGGCTCAAGGCCAAGCTGGCCAGCGCGGCGAGCAGCGACATGCTCGGCGAAGCGCGCGAAGTCGCCGGCGTGCGGGTGCTGGCCAGGCAGGTCGAGGGCGTCTCCGGCAAGGAGCTGCGCGGCCTGATGGACCAGCTCAAGAACAAGCTGGGTTCGGGCGTGCTGGTGCTGGGCGTCGCCGACGGCGGCAAGGTCAGCCTGATCGCCGGGGTCACCGACGATCTCACCGGCCGCGTGCGGGCCGGCGAGCTGGTCAACCATGTCGCCGCTCAGGTCGGCGGCAAGGGCGGTGGCCGCGCCGACATGGCCCAGGCCGGGGGCAGCGATGCCGCGGCGCTCCCGCAGGCACTCGCCAGCGTTCCGGATTGGCTGGCAGGCCAACTGGGCTAGAATCATCCATCGCTGGGCCGTACGAACATCGTCCGGCCCTTTCTTATAGGTCCAGGACGTTTCACTTACTCACTTCACGGATAGACAACCTATGGCGCTATACGTACAGAAGTTCGGTGGCACCTCGGTGGGCTCGGTCGAGCGCATCAAGGCCGTCGCCGATAAAGTCAAACGCTACCGCGACGACGGCCATCAGGTCGTGGTGGTGGTCTCGGCGATGAGTGGCGAGACCAACCGGCTGATCGAACTCGCCGGCCAGATCAACGACGAGCCGACGCCGCGCGAGATGGACATGCTGGTGTCCACCGGCGAGCAGGTCACCAGCTCGCTGCTGGCCATGGCCCTGCACAAGCTGGGCGTGCCGGCGACTTCCTACACCGGCGGCCAGGTCGGCATCCAGACCGACAGCGCGCACACCAAGGCACGCATCCAGCGCATCGAAACCGATGAGCTGCGCCAGGATCTCGACGAAGGCCAGGTGGTGGTGGTTGCCGGTTTCCAGGGAATCGACGAAGAGGGCAACATCACCACCCTGGGGCGCGGTGGCTCGGACACCACCGGGGTCGCCCTGGCGGCGGCGCTCAAGGCCGATGAATGCCAGATCTACACCGACGTCGACGGCGTCTACACCACCGATCCGCGGGTCTGCTCCAAGGCGCGTCGCCTGGAGTCGATCACCGTCGAGGAGATGCTCGAGCTGGCCAGCCTGGGCTCCAAGGTCCTGCAGATTCGTGCCGTCGAGTTCGCCGGCAAGTACAACGTCCCGCTGCGCGTGCTCTCGAGCTTCGAGGAGGGCGCCGGCACCCTGATCGTCGCTGATTCAGATGAAGAAGAGGATTCCATGGAAGAGCCGCTGATCTCCGGTATCGCCTTTACCGCCAACGAAGCCAAGCTGACCCTGCTCAACACGCCGGACGTGCCGGGCGTCGCCTCGCGAATCCTGGGCCCGATCGCCGACGCCAACATCGAAGTCGACATGATCGTCCAGAACGTGGCGCCGGCCGGCGATTACACCGACTTCACCTTTACCGTGGCCAAGGGCGATTTCAAGCAGACCCAGCGCATTCTCCAGGACGAGGTGATTCCGGCGCTGGGCGGCGGCGAGCTGCGTGGCGACGACAACATCGCCAAGGTGTCGCTGGTCGGTGTCGGCATGCGCTCTCACGCCGGTGTTGCTTCAAAGATGTTCCGCACGCTGTCCGACGAGAACATCAATATCCGCATGGTTTCCACCTCCGAGATCAAGATCTCCGTGGTGATCGACGAAAAGCACATGGAACTCGCGGTGCGTGCCCTGCACAAGGCGTTCGGCCTGGACAAGGACGACATCGAAAGCGAGTGAATCGGGCATAACGTGCCATGCGTTCTACGCTAGTGGTTGTAAGGAAACGCGAGCGGGCCGCACGGCTTTCATTCAACGTGGCGATCGGGTTTCATGGCTCGCTGAATTTGGCTCAGGCAGGTGTATGGCGCATAATCGTGCGCCATGCCTTCTATTGGCTGTAAAAATGCGCGCATCCCGTTGGAAGAACGTCTGAAAGGAGATCAGTCATGCTCATCCTGACCCGCCGAGTCGGCGAGACCTTGATGATCGGCGATGAGGTTACCGTCACGGTTTTAGGTGTCAAAGGTAATCAGGTCCGTATCGGTGTCAACGCGCCCAGGGACGTCGCCGTCCATCGCGAAGAGATCTACCAGCGCATTCAGCGTGAACAGACCGGCAACGACAGCAGCGAATGAGGTCCAGGGGTGTCTGAGAACGCCTTCCGAAAAAAACCTGGCAAGGGTGGACAAGATTCAACAGAAACGGTAACATACGCGCCGTGTTGATGAGGGAGAGGTGGCCGAGTGGCTGAAGGCGCTCCCCTGCTAAGGGAGTATAGGGCTTATACCCCTATCGAGGGTTCGAATCCCTCCCTCTCCGCCATACAAGCGTATATGTGCCCTCGACACGATCGTGAAGATGCATCGAAGATGCGCCCGTAGCTCAGCTGGATAGAGTACCTGACTACGAATCAGGTGGTCGGAGGTTCGAATCCTCCCGGGCGCGCCATCTTCCTGCCGATGGGTGTTTTTATTCACGCCCATTCCGCGTTTGGCAGCGAGTCAACGGGTTCGATTCAGCCAGCGTCGTCGTACTGCAAGCGAGCATTGCAGGCGAGAAATTGTAAAGTTGTAGAGCAGTGCACCGTGTTTAGCGCCCGTAGCTCAGCTGGATAGAGTACCTGACTACGAATCAGGTGGTCGGAGGTTCGAATCCTCCCGGGCGCGCCAGATCCCGATCCGCTCTCGCCTTTATGGTGAGAGCGGATTTTCGTTGGTAGGCTGTTTTTGCGAGTCGTTTCAAGAGATTTTCTCGACGCTTGCTTTCATGAATTTCCTTGGCAGCTTCAAGGGCCGTCGGCTAACGTCGCGGCCCCGAGGGGTCGTTTCGAGGCGCGCTGCCTGGCAGTGCGCCTCTTTTTTTATTATGCGGCGCTCAGTCGGCGAGGGCTGTCTCGGAGACTTCGGGAGCGCCATGCAGGCCGGCGAGGAACGGCGCCAGGCGCGTCTCGCGGCGCAGCGCCTGGAAGCGGCGGGCAGCTTCGTCGTCGCGCCCGCGCATCTGGTTGAGCCACTGTTTCAGCAGCGCCACCACCACTTTCTCCGGTAACGTCTCACACTGGCGGCGGGCGTAGGCGTCGAGAATGTCCGCGCGGCGCTGCCAGCGCGTTTCCGGCAACCGCTCGCCGGTGCGTTGCCAGTGGCGGATACGTGCCGGCAACGCCGGGTCGGCAAGCACCGCGCGGCCCAGCATCACGTCCTCGCAGCCCGACAGGCTGCGCGCCTTCCAGTAGTCGGCGAGCGTCCAGATATCGCCGTTGGCGATCACCGGGATGGTCAGCCGCTGGCGAATGCGCGCGATCCATTCCCAGTGCGCCGGAGGCCGGTAGCCCTCGTTGCGGGTCCGCGCGTGGACCACCAGATGTCGGGCGCCGCCGTCCTCGGCGGCCTGGGCGCAGGCCAGCGCCAGACGCCGGTCGGCGAAGCCCAGGCGGATCTTGGCGGTCACCGGTATCCGCTCGCCGACCGCCTCGCTCACCGCCGACACCACCCGCTGGACCCGCTGCGGATCACGCAGCAGCGAGGCGCCGCCATCGTGACGGTTGACGGTCTTGGCCGGGCAGCCGAAATTCAGATCCAGGCCGGTGGCGCCCAGGCGCAGCGCCTGGCGGGCATTGGCCGCCAGCGCCGCGGGGTCGGAGCCCAGCAGCTGCAGATGCACCGGCACGCCGCTCGGCGTCGCCACCGCGTCCTGGCGGGCCTGACGTCGGTCCGGGTGAAGCTCCGGGCAGTGCTTGTAGAACACCCGCGGCGGCAGTCGCGCATCGACCACCCGCACGAATTCGGTCACCGTCCAGTCAAGGCCCTTGTCTCGCGTCAACAGATCGCGGGTCACGGCATCGATGACGCCTTCCATGGGCGCCAAGCCGATTCGGCCGGGATGAAGTAGCTTGGCCACGTGGCAACCTAACTCTGAGTATGTGAGACGCCGTGAACTCAGGCGGGACATTGTACCCGTCGCAGTGCGACGGCGAGACGCGGAACCGATAGCGCATCAGGCCGCGATACTGGGCTGACGCATCACGCCCATCACCAGGCCGAGCACCTGGACGTCATCGTTCTTCAGATAGATCGGCGGCATGCTGGCGTTGGCCGGCTGCAGGCGCACCCCCGACTTGTCGATGTAGAGCTTCTTCAGGGTGACTTCCTTATCGTTGATCATCACCACCGCGGTTTCGCCGTTCTCGGCGCTCTCCTGACGCTCGATGATGATCACGTCGCCGTCGAAGATGTTGCAGTCGATCATCGAGTTGCCGCGCACCCGCAGGGCATAGGTATTGCGACGCACCATGCGCGAGGGGATCGACACCGTGCTGGTGTCGGGACAGGCCTCGATCGGCAGGCCGGCGGCGACCTGGCCGAGCAGCGGGATCTCGACCAGATCGGTTGCGTCGATCGCCTCCCAGGCGCCGTCGTTGAGCGGCAGGTTGGGCTGGCGTTGCAGATAGTGCGGTGTGGCGTGCTGCATGACCCTCTCCCTCGAGTGCGAGGCCGTCGGAACGAAGCCAGAGCCCTGAAGGCAGGACCCGGCGCCCACGGCAATGCGCATCATAGCAAGCCCGGCGAGGCGGGCAAACGCACGCGACCAACATTCATCGCCGGCGGTCGCGGCGTCCGCCGACGGGCATAGAATCACCGCTTGGGCGCGGCCCGGCAGTTCGGTAGACTCACCGGTTGACCGTTGGCGTCGAGGAAACCCCACACCCGCATGCGTCTCAAATCGATCAAGCTGGCCGGCTTCAAGTCGTTCGTCGACCCCGTGAGCGTGCCGTTCGACAGCAGCATGACGGCGATCGTTGGACCCAACGGCTGCGGCAAGTCCAACGTCATCGACGCGGTGCGCTGGGTGATGGGCGAATCCTCGGCGAAGACGCTGCGCGGCGAGTCGATGACCGACGTGATCTTCAACGGCTCCACCGGGCGCAAGCCGGTGGGCCAGGCCTCGATCGAACTGTTGTTCGACAATCGCGACGGCAGCATGGGCGGGCCCTATGCCCAGTACGCCGAGATCGGCGTCAAGCGCGTGGTCACCCGCGACAGCCAGTCGAGCTACTTCTTCAACGGCCAGAAGTGCCGGCGCCGCGACATCGCCGATCTGTTCATGGGCACCGGGCTGGGGCCGCGCTCCTACGCGATCATCGGCCAGGGCATGATCTCGCGGCTGATCGAGGCGCGTCCCGAGGAGCTGCGCTCGACGCTGGAGGAGGCCGCCGGCATCTCCAAGTACAAGGAGCGGCGCCGCGAGACCGAAAACCGCATGCGCCGCACCCAGGAGAACCTCGAGCGCCTCGACGACATTCGCGAGGAGCTCGACAGGCAGCTCGAACGCTTGAAGCGCCAGGCCGAGGCAGCGCGACGCTACCAGACCCTCAAGCAGCAGGAACATCGCCTCAAGGGCGAGTTGGCGCTGTTGCGCGGCCGTGCGCTGCGCGCCCGGCAGGGCGAGCAGGAACATCGCGTGCGCGAGCTGGAGACCCAGGTCGAGCGCGAGATCCTCGGCCAGCGCCAGTGCGAGAGTCGGCTCGAACAGTCGCGCCAGGAACACGACCGCCTGGCCGAACAGCTCGAGGCCCATCAGGCGCGCTTCTACGAGACCGGCGCGGCGATCGCCCGGCTCGAGCAGCGCCTCGAACACGCCCGCCACCAGCAGCAGCAATTGGCCCGCGAGCTCGAATCCGCCCGCCGCGAACTCGGCGAACTCGACGAACTCGGCGAGGCCGACGCCGAACGCCTGGCGCGACTCGACGAGCGCCTGGAGACCCTGGGCCCCGAGCAGGAGGAGACCGCCGAGTCGCTGGCCGAGCTCGAGGCGAGCCTCGACGAGGCCGAGACAGCCTATCAGGACGCGCAGCAGCGCTGGGAGCATTTCAACGAGGCGGATCGTCAGGCCTCCCACGACGCCGAGCGTGCCCAGGATCGGGTGCGCAACCTGGAGCGGGGCCTGGAAGCGCTGGGCGGCGACCTCCAGCGGCGCCGCCAGCAGCGCGACGAGCTGCCTGATCAGCGCGAGCTGCGCGAGCGTCGCGAGACGCACAACGAACAGCTCGCCGAGATCGATCTCGGGCTCGAAGCGCTGGAGGCCCGCCGCGACACCACCCAGGCCGCCCGCGACGCCGATCGCGAGGCGCTGCGCGAGCTGGAGGCCGCCCGCGAGGCGGATCGCCAGCGGCGCAGCCAGCTACAAGGCGAGCTGGCCTCGCTGGAGGCACTGATCGCCGCCAGTCTCGACGATCAGCACGCCGCGCTGGATACCTGGCTCGCCGAGCGCGGCCTGGCCGACGCCCCGCGGTTGGCCGAGGGGCTGAATGTTGCGCCTGGCTGGGAGCGCGCGGTGTCCTGGGTGTTGGCGTCCTGGCTCAACGCGCGGCTGCTGCCGGAGTTGCCGCGCCGGGCACTGGATAGCGCCCCGCAAAGCGGCGAGCTGGCGCTGGTCGAAGGCGCCGCGGGCGGGCCGGCGGCGGCGGGAACGCTGGCCGAGCAGGTCGAGGGCGCCGGCGCCGCGACATCGATACTGGTGCGGATTCGCTGCGCCGATGACGCCGGCGAGGCCTGGGCGCTGCGTGACGCGCTGGCCCCCGGCGAGAGCGTGCTCAGCGCCGACGGACTGTGGCTGGGCGACGGCTGGGCGCGCTATCTGGGCCTCGCCGATGGCGCCGACAGCGTGCTCGCCCAGCAGCGCCGGCGCGATGCGGCCCGCCTCGAGCTGGAGCGGCTGGAAGCGCGGCTCGCCGAGTGCGAACAGCGGCTCGACGCGCTTCAGGATCGCGACAGCGAACACGAAAGGAGCCTCGAGGAGGTGCGCGTCGCCGAGCGCGATCTCGGCGAGCGGCGTCAGCAGGCAGCGCTCGCCGAAGGCAACCTCGCCTTGCGGCTTGAACACGTCGATGCCCGCGCGCGGGAACTCGACGCGGACATCGCCGATCTTCAGGCGCAGCGCGAGAGCCGGGCGCTCGAACTCGAACAGGCCCGCGAACGCTGGCAGGCGGCGATGGGCGAACTCGAGGACAGCAGTCAGCGCCGCGAAACCCTCGAGCGCCAGCGCCGCGTTGCCCAGGAAGCGCTCGCCGCTCAGCGTGCTCGGCTGCGGCCGTTGCAGGAGCGTTCGCAGCAACTGGCGCTGGAGCATCAGCGGCTGACCGCCGAGCATGCCGGGCTGGCCGAGCAGCGCACGCGCAGCGCCGAGACGCGCGCCCGGCTCGAGGACAAGTGCGGGGAACTCGAGGCAAGCCGCGAAACCCTGCGCGAGCCCGAGGCCGAGGAACGCGAGCAGCTCGACGAACTGCTCGATCGCCACGCCCGCGAGGAACAAGCCCTCAACGCCTGTCGCGACGAGGCACAGCAGCTCGGCGAGCGGCTGCGTGAAACCGAGGCGACGCGTCAGCAGCACGAGCGCAATCTCGAGGGCATCCGCCATCAGCTGGAAGAGGGGCGCATGCAGGTGCAGGCGCTCAAGCTCAAGGCCGACGCCCAGGACGAGGTGCTCGCCGAACTGGGCTACGGTGGTGCAAAGACGCATGCGCTGGCCGAGGCACTCGATCCCGAGGCTACCGAATCGGTCTGGCAGACGCGCCTCGAGGAGGCCGCCGACAAGGTGCGCCGGCTGGGGGCGATCAACCTGGCGGCGATCGAGGAATATGACCAGCAAGCGGAACGCAGGGACTATCTCGAGGGTCAACATGCCGAGTTGAGTGAAGCGCTCGAGACCCTTGACCGGGCGATTCGCAAGATCGATCAGGAAACCCGGACCCGCTTCAAGGAGACTTTCGAACGGGTCAATGAGGGGTTCGGAGCGCTTTTTCCGCGGGTTTTCGGCGGCGGCGCGGCCTGGCTGACGCTGACCGGCGAGGATCTGCTGGAAACCGGAGTCGCCATCATGGCGCGCCCGCCGGGCAAGAAGAACAGCACCATTCATCTGCTCTCGGGGGGCGAAAAGGCATTGACCGCCTTGTCGCTGGTGTTTGCCATCTTCCAGCTCAATCCGGCGCCTTTCTGTATGCTCGACGAAGTCGATGCTCCACTCGATGATGCTAACGTGGGGCGCTACGCGAAGCTGGTTAAGGACATGTCCGAATCGGTGCAATTCATCTACATTACCCACAACAAGATCGCCATGGAGGCCGCCGAGCGGTTAATGGGCGTGACCATGCAGGAGCCGGGCGTGTCGCGTCTGGTTTCGGTGGGTGTCGAGGAGGCCGCAGAGCTTGCCGATGCATGAAAACTTTGCAGTCAATGCTTGCAGCCAATGCCGCAATGCATTAACAACGCAAAAGACCAACGATAAACAGGCAGAATTGAAGGGCGGTTGCACTGGGCTGAGGAAAGAGTTGACTTTCTAAATAAAGTGGCCTTTTTTTTAGCAATCGCGCTATGCTAGTGACCAACTGGACATCAGGCATGGCGCCTTAGCAAACAGGCAAGACGACCCATGGAACTAAGAGAGTGGTTGATCATCCTCGGGCTGGTATTGGTGGCAATCATCGTCGTCGACGGTGTGCGTCGCCTGCAACGCCAGCGTAAAGTCCCTCGCCTCGACGAGGTGCCGAGCGGTGCGAGTAAAGCGGATGAGGATAATGGCGAGGCGCTCGACCCCGAAGAGGCGGCGCGCCGGGCCGAAATCAATTGGGAGTTGCCCAACGGCGGGGCAAGGGTCGTCAGGCCGGCTGCGCAGACCCCAGTCGAGCCGAAGCCCAAGTTACAGCGTCAGGAGCATCCTGGACCTTCCAAGGTCTTTGCGCGCATGAGCCGCTCCGGCGAGCCGGATGAACGCATGGCGCATCGAGAGAGCCCGCGAGAGAGCCCGCCGGCGCAAGCGGGCCGCTACGCAGACGAACCTGCGCCCGCTGCCGAGGCGGCACGCGAAGAGAGCGCATCGCCGACGCCACGCCGCGAACCGAGCATGAATGTGGACGCGACCGAGCGAGCCACCGACACCGCCCAGCCGCGTCGCAGCGTCGAGCCGCCGGCGGTGCGCGATGACGATGAAGTGCCGGCCACCGATACCGATGCCGGCCGTGCGCGCGGCAAATCGGCGATGGCCGCCGCGTTGCGCTCCGGCGGTCAGCGTGTCTCGCAATCGATGCAACGCATGACCTCGGCGTGGCAGCGTCACGAAGCCGCGCCCGCGCTGCATGACGAAGACCATGAGCCGAGCCTGGACGGCAACGGTGGACGTAGCGAAGAGTCGCGTGGCGACGCACGCCGCGAAGAGTCCTGTGGCTTGGTCTTCCCGCGTTTCGCCGACCAGCGCCTGGAGCCGGTGGGCTCGACGGTTACTCAGGGTGGCGATGATGACGCCTACGAGGCCGAACGCCAGGACATCGTCAGCCACATGCCCCGCGAGGAAGCGCCGCGTGAGGACGTGGTGACGGTGCATCCGGTGGTCGAGAAGGCACAGCGTCATCACGTCAGCGCGCAGCGTGCCCGCGAAACGCTGGCACATTCCGACGAGATCGTGGTGATCAGCGTCATGTCGCGTAACGAGGAGGGTTTTGCCGGCACCGACCTGCTCAATCTGATGCTCGCCTGCGGCCTGCGTTACAGCGAGATGGGCATCTTCCTGCGCTACGAGACCGAGGACAACGAGAGCGAGTTGCAGTTCGCGATGGTCGACGTGGTCAAGCCGGGCACCTTCGATCTCGACACCATGGACGACTTCAGCACCCCGGGCGTGACCTTCCTGATGCCGCTGCCCGGCGCGCGGGATTCGGCGGCCGCCTTCGAGGCGATGGTCGAGACCGCGATGGTGATCGTGCGCAACCTGGGCGGCGAGCTGAAGGACGAGAATCGCAGCGTGATGACCGCGCAGACCGTCGAGTTCGCCCGCCAGCGGGTTCAGGAATTCGAACGTCGCTACCGGTTGCATCGCTCTCATGCCAACTGAGGCCAATTGAGGGCAACGGAAAAAAGCCGTCTCTCCCTTCTGTGAGCCCCTGACGGGGCTCTTTTTTTTGCGCCGCCGTCTTGCCGCGCTTCCGCTGCCGGCTTTGCCGGGCTGGCTTTGCCCCAGGCCGCGCGCGTCTTACACTCTGTCTTTTGCCGCACCGAGACCGCGCCTGTCATGAGCCAGACCGATCCCCAACTGCTCGACGAGATCAATCGCCTGCGCAGTGAACTCGACGACGCCAACTACCGCTATTACGTCCTCGACGAGCCGGAGCTCACCGACACCGACTACGATCGGCGTTTGCGACGCCTGGAGGAGATCGAGCAGGCCCACCCCGAACTGGTGACGGTGGATTCGCCGACCCAGCGGGTCGGCGCCGCGCCGGCCGAAGGCTTCGCCGCGGTCGAGCACGCGGTGCCGATGCTGTCGCTGGACAACGCCTTCGACGAGGACAAGATCGTGGCCTTCGCCAAGCGCCTCAATGATCTCCTGGAGCGTAGCGACGACGATCTGGCATTCTGCTGCGAACCCAAGCTGGACGGCCTGGCGGTGTCGCTGGTCTACGAGCAGGGGCGGTTCGTCAGCGGCGCCACCCGCGGCGACGGACGCACCGGCGAGGGCATCACCAGCAACCTGCGTACGCTGCGCTCGATCCCTCTCAGGCTGCGGGGCAGAGAATTTCCCGATTTACTGGAAGTGCGTGGCGAGGTCTACATGAGCCATTCCGGCTTCGAGGCGCTCAATGCGCGGGCCCGCAAGGAGGGCAGCAAGGTCTTCGCCAACCCGCGCAACGCCGCCGCCGGCAGCCTGCGCCAGCTGGACTCACGGATCACCGCCCGGCGCCCGCTGGAGTTCTGCGCCTATCAATTGGTCAGTCGGGAAGCTACCAGCCTTGCCAATATCGACGCTCCGCATAGCGAGCAAATGAAATGGCTACGATCCTGGGGCTTTCGCACCAGCCCGGAGCTTGCGGTCGTCAAGGGTAGTGCGGGCGTGCTCGACTACTGCCGGACCCTGGGCGAGAAGCGCGAGCGGCTCGATTACGATATCGACGGGGTGGTGCTCAAGGTCGACGACCTGCGAGCGCAGCGCGAACTGGGCTTCGTCGCCCGCGCGCCGCGCTGGGCCATCGCCTTCAAGTTTCCCGCCCAGGAACAGGCCACCCGGCTCAACGACGTCGAGTTCCAGGTCGGGCGTACCGGGGCGATCACGCCGGTGGCGCGGCTCGAGCCGGTCACCGTCGCCGGGGTCACGGTCGCCAACGCCTCGCTGCACAACGCCGACGAGATCGCCCGGCTGGGGGTGATGATCGGCGATAGCGTGGTGATCCGCCGCGCCGGCGACGTGATCCCCCAGGTGGTGCGGGTGGTCGCCGGCGAGCGCCCCGACGACGCTCGCGAGATCGTCTTTCCCGATCACTGCCCGGTATGCGGCTCCGCGATCGAGCGGATCGAGGGCGGGGTGGCGATCCGCTGTCCGGCCGGGCTTTATTGTGCGGCCCAGCGCAAGGAGGCGCTCAAGCACTTCGCCAGCCGACGGGCGCTGGATATCGACGGGCTCGGCGACAAGCTGATCGATGCGCTGGTCGAGCGCGGCTGGGTCAAGACGCCGGCCGAGCTGTTCGCGCTCGGCGCCGGCGATCTGGCCGAGCTGCCGCGGATGGGCGAGAAGTCCGCCGCCAACCTGGTCGGGGCCCTGGAGCGAGCCAAGCACACCACGCTGCCGCGCTTCATCTACGCGCTGGGCATCCGCGAGGTCGGCGAAGCCACCGCCAGCAACCTGGCGCGCCATTTCGGCACGCTTCAGGCGCTGATGGAGGCCAGCCAGGAAGCGCTGGAGGCGGTCGCGGATATCGGCCCGATCGTCGCCGCGCACATCCACGCCTTCTTCAGCGAGAGCCACAATCGCCAGACGGTGACCCAGCTGCTCGAAGCCGGGCTTAACTGGCATGAAGAGGCGGTAGACGAGCGTCCGCAGCCGCTGGCCGGCCAGAGCTGGGTGCTCACCGGCACGCTGGAGAACCTGACCCGCGACGAGGGCAAGGCGCGGCTGCAGGCGCTGGGCGCCAAGGTCGCCGGCAGCGTCTCGAAGAAGACCGCCGCGGTGGTCGCCGGCGAGGCCGCCGGCAGCAAGCTGGCCAGGGCGGAGGAACTGGGCGTCGAGGTGCTCGACGAAGCGACCTTCCTGGCGCGCCTCGATGAATGGGAGCAAGGCTGATGAATGATCGCTTCATCGAAGTACCGTATCGCATGCTGCCAGGCGAGACGCTGGATGCGCTGCTCGAGAGCTACGTCACCCGCCAGGGCTACGACACCACCGACACCGGCGAGGGCATGCGCGGCTGGGTGGTCGAGCTCAAGCGTCAGCTCGAACGTGGCGAACTGCTGATCGCTCATGATCTCGAGACCGAAACCACCGAAGTGATGACGCTGGCCCAGTGGCGCGCCTTCGGCCGCGACCTGGCCGATGACGAGGAAGACTAGATGGCCACGAGCCACGAGCCACGAGCCACGAGCCGCAAGCCGCAAGACAGGAGGCGCTCCGCTGCGCCAAAGTCACCAACTGCGCTGCCCTTATAGGGATCTCGCTGCATGTTGCGATGCAACACTCTCTTTCCTAGAGTAAGAGGTCGAGCCATCGCCATGACGGCACTTATCGCCAACGACGGGGTCGATTCGTTACCGTCTCGTCAGGGGGGCAACATGTCACGAGCCATGAATATCCTGGTATTGCAGGGCGGTGGGGCGCTCGGCGCCTATCAGGCCGGCGTCTACCAGGCGCTTCACGAGGCGAGCATCGAACCGGACTGGGTGGTGGGCACCTCGGTGGGCGCGATCAATGGCGCGCTGATCGCCGGCAATCGCCGCGAGGACAGCCTTGCCCGGCTAACGGCGTTCTGGACGCGCATCGCGCAACCCGGCTATAGCCAGGGCGCCGCGCTGGCGGACTATGAAGCGCGTACCGCCAAGTTCATGGCGCTGGCGTCCGGCGTGCCGGGTTTCTTTCGGCCGCGTCCGCCATGGCTGATCCCCTATACCCATAATCTCTGGGACGTTCCACCGAGCTTCTACGACACCGCACCGCTGCGCGAGACGCTGGAAGAGCTGGTCGACTTCGAGCGCCTGGGTACCCGCGATCTGCATGACGGCACCCGGCTGAGCGTCGGCACGGTGAATATCGCCAAGGGCGCGATGCGTTATTTCGACAGCCAGTACGATACCCTGCAAAGCGCGCATATTCTTGCCAGCGGCGCCCTGCCGCCGGGCTTTCCGCCGGTGTGGATCGACGGCGAGGCCTACTGGGACGGTGGGCTGTGCTCCAACACGCCGATGGACTATGTGGTGGAAAGCGAGCGTCCGGGCAGCGACATGCCGATCAATTGCTACGTCGTCGATCTGTGGAGCTCCGAAGGGCCGGTGCCCGAAACCATCGCCGATGCCATGCTGCGCGAGAAGGACATTCAGTATTCGACCCGCGCCGGTCACAACCTGCACTTTCTCAAGGAACTCAATCGCCAGCGTCAGGCGATCAAGACCTTGGGTCGGCACCTGACCGAGGAGGCGCGCCAGCGCCCCGAGATCCAGCAATTGCTGGAGCAGACGCAGCGCTCGCCGGTCAACATCGTACGACTGCTGGCGCCGGTTCGCGAGCGTGAAACCGCCCAGAAGGACATCGACTTTTCCTACGCCACGATCATGGAGCGCTGGCGGATGGGGCTCCGGGACATGACCCGCGCGCTTGAGATATGCCCCTGCCGGCGCGACCCGGTCAGCGACGACATCGGTGCCAATGTATGCAGTTACCGCAGTCGGCAGGACGGTGAGTTGGAAGACATGACCGATGCGTCTTACGTTTGAGCCGTTGCCAAGCGCTTTTTGATGAGGCTAGTTTTCTAGACTGAGCGACGCCGGTGGCGTCGCCCGCCAGCCTGGCACGCGTCAGGCGAATCGACCAAGGAGAGAGTGCAATGTCACAGCATCCGGCACAGGACCGCATCCAGGACAAGGTGGCGCTGATCACCGGCGCGGCCAGCGGGATCGGCAAGGAGATCGCGATTCTGTTTGCCCGCCAGGGGGCCAGGGTGGTGATTCTCGATCTCGATCGCGAGGCGGCCGAGGCGGCGGCCCGCGAGATCGCCGAGCAGGGCGGCACGGCGCTCGGCGTGGCCGCCGACGTGACCGACGAGGCCCAGGTCGAGGCCGCCTTCAAGCAGGTCGCGGATACCTACGGGCAACTCGACGTAATGATCGCCAACGCCGGTTCACAGCACGTCGAGCCGATTCACAAGCTCTCCTACGAGGCCTGGAAGAAGGTCACCAACATCCAGCTCGACGGCAGTTTCCTGACCACCCGCGCCGCCTTTCGCCAGATGATGCAGCAGGAAAGCGGCGGCTGTCTGCTCTACATGGGCTCGGTGCATTCCCACGAGGCTTCGGCGATGAAGTCGCCCTACGTCACCGCCAAGCACGGCCTGCTGGGGCTGTGCCGGACCATGGCCAAGGAGGGCGCGGCCTACGGCATCCGTGCCAACACCATCTGCCCAGGCTACGTGAAGACGCCGCTGGTCGAGAAGCAGATCCCCGATCAGGCCCGCGAGCACGGCATGAGCGAGGAGGAAGTGATCGAGAAGGTCTTCCTCAAGGACACCGTCGACAAGGAATTCACCACCGTCGCCGACGTCGCCGAGACCGCGCTGTATCTCGCCACCTTCCCCTCCAACGCGCTGACCGGCCAGTCGATCGTGGTCAGTCACGGCTGGTTCATGCAGTAATCCGCCAGCGGTGCCTTGCTGGTGTCCCGCTCACGCCACGGGCGGATTGTTGGCGCGCACCAGCTCGGCGATCAGGCGCCGGCCGGGATGCAGGTGATCGGCGAGCTCGCGTTCCATGGGCAACGGCTCGTTGCAGATCCGCGAGGCGATCAGTTCGGCGCATAGCGGCGCGCTGGCCAGCCCCCGCGAGCCATGCGCGGCGCTGATCCACAACCCCGGATGATGGACGCCGGGGGTTTGCGGCACGCGCCGGGCGTCCTTGGCCAGCGACGCGTAGTCGGCTCGCCAGCGGGGCGCATCCGGCACCGGCCCGGCGTAAGGCGTCTTGTCGGGGCTCGCCGCGCGCACCGCGGCGCGTCCGTCGAGTTCGCCCGGGGCCAGCCGCGCGCCGGCCTTCTCAAGCGCCTGCACGAAGCCCGGCAGTGCGCGCTTGAGTTCGGCCAGGTTCGCCGCATGATCGGCCTCGCGCAGCGCGGCGTCGTCATCGTTGGGCACGAAGCTGGCGCCGAAGCTCAGCACGCCGTCGCAGGCCGGCGCCACGTAACCGCCGGCGCAGACCACCCGCTCGAGCGTAGGGCTGCCCGGTGGCAACGCAACGCTCGATAGCTGGCCGCGGATCGGTTGCAACGGCAAATCGGCGTTCTGGGCGAAGCGGCTGGCCTGGGTCGCCGTGGCGATCACCACCTGATCGGCGACGAGCGTTTCGCCGCCCGCCAGTTCCAAGCGCCAGCCCGCTGCGTCGCGCCGCAGACTTTCGACCGCGGCGCGCCTGAACGTGACGCCCGGCGTGGCCGCCAATGCCCGGCAGAGTTCAGCGGGGCGCACCCAGCCGGCCTGTGGATACTCCAAGCCACCATGAGCGAGCGCCAACTTGCCGGTCAGCCCGGCGCGCTGGCTGGCCTGCTGCTCGTCGAGCCCCTCGACCACCGACGCCGGCAGGGCGTGATTGGCGAGAAAGCGCTGCTGACGGCGCGTCTCGCGCTCCCCCGTCGCCAGTTGCAGCACGCCGCAGTCCTGCCACAGCCGGCGCTGCGGATCGATCTCGGCGAGCCAGCGCCGGCTGTGCAGCAGCCCGGCCAGATAGACGCGGCTCTGACGATTGGTCTCGGCGGCCAGTTTGACGTAGAGCGCGCCCTGGCGATTGCCCGAGGCCCCGGCGCCGGGCGCCTGGCGATCGAGCAGGATGACCTGGACGCCGCGCCGCGCCAGGGCCTGGGCGACGCAGCCACCGGCCAGTCCGGCGCCGATCACCGCGACGTGCCGCGTTGGCTGGGGCGGCGGCGGAATGAACCAGGGCGTCCGCCGTCGCCGCTCGTCCTCGGCGGGCGTTGCCAACGTGGCGCACAGCATTTCGCGCTTGCGACCGAAGCCCGGCGCCTTGCGCCAGGCGAAGCCGGCGGCGGCGAGCCCGCGCTTGACGATCCCGGCGCAGGTGAAGGTGGCCACACTCGCCGCCGGCCGGCTGGCCAGGGCCATGGCCGCGAACAGTTCCGGGCGCCACATCTCGGGGTTCTTGCCGGGCGCGAAGCCGTCGAGAAACCAGGCGTCGACGTGGCCGTCCAACCGCGCCAGGCACTCGGCGCTGTCGCCGAAGTGCAAATCGAGGATCACGTTGTCGGCGAGCCATAGCCGGTGCACGCCACTGACCGGCTCGGGCCATTGCGCGAGCAGCCGACACGCCTTGGACGCCAGATCCGGCCAGGCGCTCAGCGCGCGCGCAAGGTCCGCGTGGGCGAGCGGGAAGCGCTCGGTGGAAACCAGGTGCAAGCGGGCTCCGCCCGGCGCATGAGTCTCGAAGCAGGCCCAGGCGCACAGCATGTTGAGCCCGGTGCCGAAACCGCTCTCGCCGATCACGAACGGGCGCGACGCTTGCCAGGCGGCGAAGCGCCGGGGCAGATCGTTGCCGGCGATGAACACGTGCTGGGTCTCGGCGCGACCATCGTGGCGCGAGAAATACACGTCGCCGAAGTGGCTGGAGTGTGGCGCCTCGCCGATCTCGTCCATCTGCCAGGTCAGTTCGGCCGGGGTCAGCGCGGTGAGCGGCGACTGCGGACGGGCAGGGTCATCGGCGCTTGGCAGCACGGCTACGCTCCTTAAAAAAACAACAGGCCTTGAACAAGCTGGCCTTGGATCAGCTGACCTCAAGCCAGTTGGTCATTATTTGATCGATCTTGGCGAGACGGCGTGGTCGTTGCCCAGGCGCGGGGTGTCCGCCGTCTCTTAACAGGGTTTTCCACAGCGACTGTGCAAAAAAGGGCTGTGGGAAACTTCACCGTGGATAACCTGGTGGCAAGTTTTTCTTTGCAAAGGCAAGAAGTTGGCGATGGCCTGTCAGCCTGTGTCAGGGCAGGACCTTCTTGAACGGCTTGACGGTGACCCTGGCGTAGACGCCGGCGATGGCGTACGGGTCGGCATCGGCCCAGGCCCGGGCGTCGTCGAGGCTGTCGAATTCGGCGATTACCAGGCTGCCGCTGAAGCCGGCGTCGCCGGGGTCGTCGGCATCGACCGCCGGATGCGGGCCGGCCAGCACCAGGCGCCCCTCTTCGCGCAGCTTCTCGAGCCGGGCCAGGTGATCGGGGCGCGCCGACTGGCGCTTGTCCAGGCTGTTCTTCACGTCTTCGCTGAGGATGGCGTAGAGCATTGAGTATCTCCTTGTTATCACGAACTGGCTTGTCATTGGGGACTGGTCAGATAGCGACGCAGATAGAAGCCCTGGGCGATGATGAACGCCAGGGTCAGGCCGAGCATGCCGAACAGCTTGAAATCCACCCAGGTGGCCTCGTCGAAGGTCTTGAAGACGTAGACGTTGAGCAACGCCATGGCGGCGAAGAACGCGACCCAGGCGAGATTGAGGCGCTTCCAGGCCGCTGCCGGCAGGCTCATGGCGTGGCCCATCATGCGTTCGATCAGCGTCTTGCCGCCGAACAGCGGCGCGGCCAGGAAGACCAGCGCGAACAGCGCATTGACCACGGTCGGCTTCCACTGGATGAACGCCGGGTTGCGAAATATCACCGTCGCCCCGCCCAGCACGACCACCAGTGCCAGGGTGACCAGCTGCATCTTCTCGACGCGCTTGTAGCGCCAGCGGACGAAGCCGACCTGAGCCAGCGTGGCGGGAATCAGTACCAGGGTGGCGAGCACGATGTCGTCGCTGAACTGGTAGACCGCAAAGAAGATCGCGATGGGCAGAAAGTCGATAAGCAGCTTCATGGCAGGAATCCCGTGTGGCGCAGGCCGAGTTGGCGTTGACCCGTTGCGAAGGGGCGCGCACCATAACCGGTCCTATTCTGACAAAGACGCCCGCCGGCGTCATGCCCATGATCGCACTCCCCGATTCGCTCGACGCCGTCGCCGGTGTCGATTTGCATATGCACTCCACCGCCTCCGACGGCGCATTGCTGCCCGCCGAGCTGATGGCGCTGTGCCACGGCCGCGGCCTGAGCCACGTGGCGCTGACCGATCACGATACCGTCGCGGGGATGGCCGAGGCCGCCGCGGCGGCCGATCGGCTGGGGCTCAAGCTGCTCGCGGGCAGCGAGCTGTCGGTGCAGTGGCGGGGCGTGAACATCCACGTGCTGGGCTATCTGCCCGCCGACGTGCAGGGTACGCTCATCGAGGGGTTGGCGGCGCAGGCCGAGGCCCGCGAGCGGCGCAGCGTCGAGATCGCCAAGCGGCTCGAGGCGATCGGCCTGGACGACGCGCTGGCCCGGGCGCGCGCCTGCGCCGGAAGTGCGCGCCCTCTGGGGCGGCCCGATTTCGCCCGGGCGCTGGTCGAGGCCGGCTTGGTGCCCGACATGGCCGCGGCGTTCAAGCGCTACCTGGGCGCCGGCAAGCGCGGCGACGTCAAGATGCACTGGCCGTACCTCAGCGCGGCGATCGGCTGGGTGCGCGACGCCGGCGGGGTGGCCTCGCTCGCCCACCCGCTGCGTTACGGGCTGACCCGACGCAAGCGCGGCCTGCTGCTCGACGACTTCGCCGCGGCCGGCGGCGAGTCGGTGGAATTGATCAGCGGCTTCCAGAATCCCGACCTGTCCAGCGATCTGGCGCGCCAGCTCAATGAGCGCGGCCTCTATGCCTCGCTGGGCAGCGATTTTCATTTTCCCGGCGGGCCGTTGGCGCCGGGCAGCATGAGCGCTGCGCCGCGTACCCCGGTCGCGCCGCTGTGGCGGCATCCGCGGTTGGCGGCATTCGCCGGTTGAGTCCGACCCCGGGCGAAGTCCTGCTAGCAGCCTGTCGGACTTAACGCTGATCTGCTGCGAAATCCGGGCTTTCGGCCAATTTCATTCGCTCTGATTCGTTAAATAGCGCGCTATTCGCCTCATCAGATCGATCAACTTGTCTCGAAATCCGCTTTTCTCGCGACGATCGGTCAAATCCGACAGACTGCTAGGCTGGCTTTAGAGTCCTAGCGCGATGCCAGCCACTCGCAGGCGCAGCCGCCCGTCAATTTCATCCCGTCATGTCCCAGGGAGGTGCCCATGACCCAATTCTTCCAGATTCACCCCGAGAACCCGCAGAAGCGGTTGATCGACCAGGCCGTCAAGATCATCAAGGAGGGTGGGGTGATCGCTTACCCCACCGATTCGGGCTACGCGCTGGGTTGCCACCTGGGCGACAAGAAGGCCATCGAGAAGATCAAGTGGCTGCGCTCGCTGGACGACAAGCACAACTTCACGCTGGTGTGTTCGGACCTGTCCGAGATCGGCACCTACGCCAAGGTCGACAACGCAGTGTTCCGCCTGCTCAAGAATCAGACGCCGGGCGCCTATACCTTCATTCTCAACGCCACCAGCGAGGTGCCGCGCCTGCTGCTGCATCCCAAGCGTCGCTCGATCGGCGTGCGGGTGCCCGACCATCGCATCACCCTCGCGCTGCTCGCGGCGCTCGGCGAGCCGCTGATGAGCGTGACGCTGATTCCGGTCGGCGAGGAGTTGCCGATGACCGACCCGGAGATGATTCGCGAACGCTTCGGCGCGCATCTCGACCTGGTCGTCGACGGCGGCGCCTGTCACCTGGAGCCAACCACGGTGATCGACCTGCGCGAACTGCCACCGACCATCGTCCGCGAAGGACGCGGCGATACCGCGCCGTTCACCGCCTAGGAAAAACCCAATTTTTCCTTAAAGGGAAAATCGATAAGCCGTTCGAGCAGCTCGACCACAAAATTGCCACCAACAGCGCCGCTGGGATTTGAAGATCGGGAGAAGGCGCTCTTCAAGTGATCTCGGCGCCAAGGGCCGGCAGCTCCAGCAGCAGTGGCTCGCCGGCGAGGGCTTGCTGCAGGCGGGTGGCGAGGATGTCCACGTTGTCCGCCAGCAGCTGCGCCAGGCGCAGGTCCACCGTCGCCTGGTGGTCGACCAGCGGCCGGGCCACCTTGATGCCGAGCCGCGGGTAGCTGGCCTGGACCTCGGCCAACCGCTCGGGCAGGTAGTCGGTCAACGCCTGGCTGGGGCCGAAGAAGAACGGCAGGATGATCAACTCGGTCACGCCCTGCGCGGCGGACCGCTCGGCCAGCGGCCCCAGCGTCACGGCCTTCTCGCCAGCGAGCTGCTCAGGGTCGATCTTGCAGGAATGCAACAGCGAGGTGGCCTCGACCGCCTCGCCTGTGGCCCGGCTCAGGGCCAGGGCGAGCCGGCGCAGGTTGAGTGTGGCCTGCGGACGCAGCGAGCCGTTGTCGACGAGCAGTATCTTCCGCATGGGATCTCACGGTTGGCGCTGGGCGGGATGCTGGCGCGCATGACGGTAGCGCTCATCACACTACCCAGCCGGAGCGCGAGTCAAGTCGCTATGTCGGTCGGCTCGCGAATCGCAACGAAAAACCCCTCCGTCGGGAGGGGTAAACGATCGAACGTGTGAAGCGGAATCAGTCTTCATTGATGACGATGTCACGAGCCTCGCCGGCACGTACTTCGTCCCAGGCCTGGTCGAGGGTGTAGTTCTGATGGGCATTGATCGTATCGAGCACTTCTACGGCATCCTGCAGGGACTCACCGCCGGCTTTCAGGGCGACCACCAGCTTGGCAAGGTCCTGCTTGCTGAAGGTGTTGGCGATGTCGTCGGCATGCTGGGTCAGTTGGCTGCAGTTCATGGTTCTATCCTCATGTAAGGTCATCATCCCCCGGGAAGTCCCGTCTTGGGGCGGCCATCTCCGATGGCGTTCTGGTGCCTTAGCTACTCATGCTGGGCCGGGTAAGTGCCCGATGCTGCAACAGCGATAGGGTCACAAGCGTTCAAGACCTTCGCTTCTGGCGCCTGGGTCGAATCAAGGCATGGCGCTCAGGTGTAGCCGGGGTCAGGTCGGTGAGTCGGGGGTAGCGACGCCCTGCCTGAACCGTGATTTCACTATGAGTTAGAACAAGACGCGCCACAAAGCGCCATTAGCTGCATAAGTCGTTGTAGCAAAACTACATAAGGTGGATTCGAGCCCGGGCCAGGTAGCGAGACTACCGGATGCGCTCTGTTTGACTGATGAGCCGAATATTTCGTCTATGCGGCTCATAGGGTGAGCCGGATTGATTCATTATCGGCTCACTGACCGAGCACTGACCCAGGCCGACCGGCAAGGCAATCGGCTTTATGCCACGTCGCGCCGGTCAATTCGCAGGAGACCTGCCACAGCCGCTCGGCGATGGCCCGGTCCCGGGCCGCCGGCGACATACGGGCACGCTTGGGCGCGCCACGCGTCTCGGCGATACCGGCGGGGCCGAGGTAATCGCCGGGGCGAACGTCGCTGGCGGTCGCTGCATGCAGGGTAGGGCGCGCACCCGCGGCGGCGGTCTGGCTGATCCACGGCATCAACACCTTGAAGAGACTACCCACCACCGCGCGGCTTTTGACGCCATGATCGAACAGCGCCGTACGCGCGAGACCGGGGTGAGCCGCCAGGCTGGTCAGCCCCCAGCCTTCATCGTCGCTGTGGCGTTGCAAAGCCTGGCTGAACAGCAGCATGGCGAGCTTGGACTGGCGATAGGCACGCCAGGGGTCGTAGCGGCGCTCGCCCTGGAGATCGTCGAAATCGATCTGTCCGCCGCGGTGCGCCAGGCTCGAGAGTTGCACGACGCGGGGTGCCGGGGCCGACACCAGCAGGGGCAACAGCAGGCTGGTCAGCAGGAAATGGCCCAGATAGTTGACGCCGAGCTGGCGCTCGAAGCCATCCTGGGTCAGCTTTCGCAGCGGCAACGCCATGATGCCCGCATTGTTGATCAGCAGCGCCAGCGAGGTTTCGCTGGCGCGCAACGTGGCCGCGAAGTCACGCACCGAGGCCAGACTGTCCAGGTCGAGCGGCTCGAAGCGAACGTCGACTCCCGGGCTTTCACCGCGAAGCGCACCGACCGCCGCGTGGCCCTTGTCCGGGTTGCGCGCCGCCACGATGACGCGGTAGCCCTCGCTCAGCAGGCCCTTGGCGGTTTCAAGACCCAGCCCGGTGTTGGCGCCGGTGACGACCGCCAGCGGCGGCCGATCGTGGAGCTCAGTCATGGGCGAGTTCAGGCATCGTTGTTCTTGGCGATGGTCTGGATGACCTCGAAGCCCTCGAACTTCGGCGGGCCGAGATAAAGCCCCTCACGGCGGCTCTGGCCGGCATTGGCATGTGCGGCGCGAAACGCCTCGGAGTGCGTCCAGGCCTCGAAATCCTCGCGCGAACGCCAGAGGGTATGCGAGGCGTAGAGCACGTGGTCTTCCTCCTTGGGGCCGCGTAGCATGTGAAACTCGATGAAGCCGGGCAGGCCCTGCAGGTGGGTCTCCCGCTCGAGCCATATCTGTTCGAACTCATCAACTCTCTCGGGATTCACCCGGAAACGATTCATGGCGATGAACACGGGGCACTGTCCTTATGGTCGGTTGATTCGCAGCTCAGGATGACACCCTACCCCATCACGCGAGCAATGCGAAAAGCGCAAGGCAAGGCCTTGTGCGACGAATGGCAAAGAGCTCGTGGGGATCTCTCAGCATTAAAGCGCTACATGTCGGCAGGCGTTTCCTGTGTCTTTCTGCTTGCATAGTGTCGGATGGCGCCGAGGAAATGCAGAATGAGCAAGGCAGGAATAATGTACATGCCATTATATATATGAATCCACCCCACCGTTTGATAAATTGTTGTTGGGCTTGTCATGGGCAGGCAGACAGAAAACCATCCGAACACATCTACGCATTCACCCACGCTAAACAGATACAGTGGTCCTGTTAAAACCTGAAAAACCAACAGGATCAATATCACCCTGTGAACTACGTAAGCAGTCTGTCGCTCTATTGCGGTTTTGCCGAGGTTCTCGGGAAACCCTTTGTACAATCTGAATGATACCCGCCAGAAGATGAAGATCAATACAAAAAATCCCAAGGATATATGTATTCCCAGGATATAGCTTCTGACCGTCCCTGACGGTGCTGCGTAGGCTGCATAGCCCAGCGCGAGCATTACAACGACAAGAAGTGCCGTAACCCAGTGGTTGATAATGGATACAGGCGAGTAGCGTTCGCGATCAGACATGCCTTGTCCTCTAAATGCCAGTTGGTCGAATAGCGATCAGAATGCCCTGTTTCTGACCAACGGTGTTTGCTCGCTTGTTTATGTTGGTTGTAAAGGATATAGCTATTGGCCGTGCCTGGTTATGTATTGAAAGTAGCATAATTGGGCAGCGCCGGGGTATTTGGCACTGCCATGCTTGGGCCGCGCTACTCGGGGCCGGGCCAGCGCTGTTCTGCTTCCACCTGGCTGCGACGCTGCCGATCGGCGCGATCAGGGCCTATCTTCATCAGCGTGATGAGCAGCATGCAGTTGCTTTTTATCATCATGTCTGTAATTCTGGACATATGGACAATATAATCGCTATCGAGGCGTTCGCCGCGCTCTCCCAATCGACCCGCCTGGAAACCTTCCGGTTACTGGTACGCCACGAGCCGGACGGACTGCCCGCGGGGGAGATCGCACGCCTGCTGGATGTGCCGCACAACACGCTGTCGACGCACCTGGGCGTCCTGGCGCGAGCCGGCCTGGTGGTCTCGCGCCGGCACAGCCGCTCGGTGATCTATAGCGCCAGCCTGGAGCGCATGCGTGAAACGCTGAGCTTTCTGGTGCGGGACTGTTGTGCGGGGCATCCCGAGCTGTGCGAGCCGCTACTTCGGGAGCTACAACCCTGCTGCCCAACCGATGAGGGAGACTCAGCATGATCAGCGTCATCTATCACAACCCCGACTGCGGCACCTCCCGTAATACCCTGGCGATGATGCGCCAGTCCGGGGAAGAGCCGCACGTCATCGAGTACCTGAAGACGCCGCCCACCCGGGATACGCTCGTCGAGCTGCTGGCGGCCATGGCTATCACTCCCCGAGCGCTGTTGCGTCGCAAGGGCACGCCCTACGACGCGCTGGGCCTGGACGATCCCGCGCTCAGCGACGACCAGTTGATCGATGCCATGCTGGCGCATCCTATCCTGATCAATCGCCCCATCGTGGTAACCGAAAAGGGTACGCGGCTGTGCCGGCCCTCCGAGACAGTGCTGGCGCTGCTGCCCGATCCAGTGAGCGAATTCACCAAGGAAGATGGCGAGATCGTACGTTCTGGAGGAACTTCATCGTGAGCCCGGATCAACTGCCCAACATTGACCCTGAACATTTACATCCCATTGATGTTAATGCGTTGGTCGGCCCAGACCAGCCCCGCCATCCGCCACGTATTCTGGTGCTATATGGTTCACTGCGGGAGCGCTCCTACTCGCGGCTGGTGTCGGAGGAAGCCGGGCGTTTGCTGCGCTGGTACGGTTGCGAGGTGCGCACGTTCGACCCCGCCGGCCTGCCGCTGGCGGACGATGCCGACGCCAGCCACCCGAAGGTGCAGGCGCTGCGTGAACTGGCCGAGTGGAGCGAGGGCATGGTATGGGTCAGCCCCGAGCGCCACGGCGCCATGACCGGCCTCATGAAAACCCAGATCGACTGGATTCCGCTGGCGCTGGGCGGCGTGCGTCCGACCCAGGGCAAGACGCTGGCGGTGATGCAGGTCTCCGGCGGCAGCCAGAGCTTCAATGCCGTCAATCAACTGCGCATTCTCGGTCGCTGGATGCGCATGCTGACCATCCCCAACCAGTCCTCGGTGCCCAAGGCCTTCCATGAGTTCGATGAGGCGGAGCGAATGCGGCTGTCGCCGCTCTACCTGCGCATCGTCGATGTCTGTGAGGAGCTGGTGAAGTTCACATTGCTGACACGGGGCCGCTCGGCGTATCTGACGGATCGCTACTCGGAGCGAATCGAGAGCGCCGAAGCGGTTTCCAGGCGCGTCAACCAGAAAACGCACTGAAACGGAGCTGCATGCATGCTGGCCTTTGCGATCTTCCTGGTCACGTTGATACTGGTCATCTGGCAACCGAAGGGGCTCGGGATTGGCTGGAGCGCCCTGGGGGGCGCTGCCGTGGCCTTGTTGACGGGGGTCGTCAACTGGGGTGACGTGGCTGTCGTCTGGGATATCGTCTGGGATGCCACCTTCACCTTCGTGGCGTTGATCATCATTTCCCTGATCCTGGACGAGGCCGGCTTCTTTTCCTGGGCTGCGTTGCATATCGCGCGCTGGGGCAATGGCCGGGGACGGCTGCTGTTTCCGCTGATCGTCGTGCTGGGGGCGCTGATTGCTGCCGTGTTCGCCAACGATGGCGCGGCGCTGCTGTTGACGCCGATCATGGTGGCGATCCTCGCCCGGCTTGAGTTCAGCCCTGCGGCGTCCTTGGCGTTCATCATCGCCACGGGATTCGTTGCCGACTCGACCAGCCTGCCGCTGGTGATCTCGAACCTGGTCAATATCGTCAGCGCCAACTATTTCGAGATCGGCTTCGATCGTTACGCCCAGGTGATGGTGCCGGTCGATCTGGTCTCGCTGGCCGCCACGCTGCTGGTGCTGGGCGTGTACTTTCGCAAGCAGATACCCGCGGGTTACGACATTGCGCGGCTGGAAGCGCCGGCCACGGCGATTCGCGACCGTCAGGTCTTTCGTGCGGCCTTTCCGCTGCTGATCGTATTGCTGGTTGCGCTGTTCCTGACCGGCCGATGGGAGACCCCGTTTTCCCTGATCATGGGGGCCGCGGCGCTGATCCTGGCGGCCATCGCCGGGCGCTGGTTCACGCCGGGACATGGGCACGTCGTCTCGCTCAAGAAGATAGTGAGCAACGCCCCCTGGCAGATCGTGCTGTTTTCCGTGGGCATGTATCTGGTGGTGTACGGCCTGGGCAATGCCTGGCTCACGGCATGGGCGGCGGACGTGCTGGTGTGGTTGAGCCGGCAAGGCGACGTGGTGGCGACCGTCGGCACGGGCTTCGCTTCCGCCATCCTGGCCTCGCTGATGAACAACATGCCGTCGACGCTGGTCGGCGCCCTGGCCATCGACCAGGCACAGGTATCGAGCCAGACCCAGCAACTGATGATCTACGCCAACGTCATCGGCAACGATCTGGGCCCCAAGTTCACGCCCATCGGCAGCCTTGCCACGCTGCTCTGGCTGCATGTGCTGGCCGGCAAGGGCTATCGCATCGGTTGGGGGCTATACATGAAGATCGGGCTGGTCATCACTCCGCCGGTGCTGCTGGCCACGCTGATTGCGCTGGCGCTCTGGCTACCGGCGATATCATCGCAATAACCCCAATGCGCGGCAGGCTGCAGCCTGCCGAGTGCAACGTAGCCAAGCGGATAAGCGGATGCACGGCACAATCTTGATGGATTTACTTAAACGCGTACCCATTTAATTGCCTCGTCTATTATTTTTATTGACTCAAACTATTTTTGTTTTTGATAAGTAGAAAATGCAGAATAAATCGTACAGTTTGGTGTGGCTGTCATATTGAGATATGGCTCGGTCACTGCTTCAAGAGGGTCGGTTTTTACCCCCGTCGCCCCACAATTCCAACAACGTCTTGATGAACAACTCGGCGGTACTCGACAAGTTGTGATCGTTGCGCTGGATCAAACCGATGGTGCGTTGTATTCGCGGCTCTGGCAAAGGACGCGAACAGAGCGTGTCATGACCCGACCCTGGCATGGTCATCCTCGGTAAAATGGCGGCACCAAGACCGGATTCCACCAGCCCAAGCGAAGTAGAAAGGTGCTGTACTTCATAGAAGCCGTTGAGACGAATGCTCTCCGATGACAGCACATTGTCCAGCAGCGTACGGTTGCCGCTATCACGACTAACGGTAATCATTCGAATCGCTTCTAGATCGGCCCAGGTGATCGTCTCCTTGGCAGCCAATGGATGATCTGAACGCAGCGCTAACACGAAGGGATCGCGTAATAGCGGGGTGAACGATATCTCCGGTAATTGCGGGCTGATCATATTGATTCCAAAATCCGCCTCGCCATTGATCACTCGCTCCAGCCCTTCATTAGCACTGACATCGAGTATGCGTATGCGAATGCCCGGCCATGCCTCGTTGAAGCGACGAATAACGCTGGGCAGAAAGTAGAACGCCGCCGTAGGCAGGCAGGCGATGGTCAAGGTCCCCTTCTGATGGGTTGCGAGTTCGCGAATACCTAGAATCGACGATTCGTAGTCGTCGATCATCCTCCTGGCCCGAGGCAGAAAGTCAGCACCGATTGCAGTCAACCATGTGCGCCGTGTGGTGCGTTCGAGGAGTGTAACCTCAAGCGCTTCTTCAAGCTTCTGAATACGCCGAGATAGTGCAGGTTGCGATAGATGAAGGCGCTGCGCCGCCTCGTGAAAACTACCCAGCTCGGCGACTTGGACGAAGGACTGCAGATCGAGAAACTCTATACGATGTAACATAGACGGTTCTTGCATTGAAACGGTGTAATTGAACAGTTTAACGCATTAATGTGCATATCACATCAGAATTTGTTTTTATTTGCATTTGATGCATCAAAACGAGGGTGACATGCTCGTTTCACGAGTCCGTAAGAAAGTGAAACAGCAATGATCAATAGCATTCCCTGCATCATCATGCGCGGCGGCACATCTAAGGGCCCATTCCTGCGCATGAGCGACCTGCCCGAATCGCCAGAGGCACGAGCGGAGACATTGCTCAGCCTGATGGGCGCGGGCCATGCGCTTCAGATCGATGGCATTGGTGGCAGCGATCCGCTGACCAGCAAAGTGGCTATTGTTGAACGCTCCGATCATCCGGAGGCCGATGTTGATTATCTCTTTGCTCAAATTGACGGCCCCGGCCGTCGCGTCGACTTCAACCCCAATTGTGGCAATATGCTGTCGGCGGTCGGCCCCTATGCGATCGAGACTGGACTGATCGAGCCTAGCGACGATATGACCGTGGTGCGGGTTCGCAATCTCAACACTCAGCGTCTCATCGAGTGTCACGTACCGACACCGGGCCGGCAGGTTCTCTATGAGGGCGATACTCGAATCAGCGGGGTGCCAGGCACTGCCGCCGGCATTCAGCTGAGTTTCCTCGACGTCGTGGGTACCAAGACCGGGGCGCTGCTGCCCACCGGACAGGCGCAGGAAACTATCGATGGAGTCGTGGTGACTTGCCTTGACGCGGCGACTCCCACGTTGCTGATTGCAGCCGAAGAATTCGGCCTGAATGGAAACGAAACACCCGCCGAACTCGACGCCAATGAGCCCATGCTGGCCCGACTCGAGTTGATTCGTCGTGAAGCCGGACGACGCATGGGGCTCGGCGATGTCAGCCAAGGCGTACTGCCCAAGCCGGTTCTACTGTCAGCGGCCGACGAAGTCGACGCCACGTTGCGCGCGCGCTACTTCGTACCATACCGCTGTCACAAGGCGCTCGCCGTCACGGGTGCCATCGCCTTGGCGACAGCGGTCAGCGTGCCGGGCACCGTTGCCCACCGCATCGCCCTCGCTTCCGGTCGTCTGACCGACGACGAGCCGCTGAATCATGTTCGTCTCGAGCATCCTTCCGGATACATCGATCTTGACGTCGAACACCGAGGGCAAGATTCGCATGACGTCGCTCGCGTATCGCTGGTCCGTACGGCACGCAAGATCATGACCGGCACGCTCTACTATTCCAGCACATCTACCAGCTCCGGCACATCAACCAGCAATTCGCCGGTCGATACGGTGAAGGCAAAAGCCTGTTAGAAGCATCTAATACCAACGAAAACCCACCCGATCAGCAACACAAGAACAAGGAGTCGCATCATGAGTCCCTTGAAAACCGAACCGACACTCACCGCCCGACTGAAGCGCGCCGCAGGCCTAGGCCTGGTTTACGCTGGGCTGAGCGCCGTGGCCTTACCCGCCACGGCCGCCGCCGATACCAACGTGCCCGACGACATCAAATGGACCATTCCCTTTGGCGTAGGTGGCGGTACCGATGTCTGGGCACGCTTCTTTGCCCCCTGGTTCAGCAACTATCTGCCCGGCGAGCCAACCATCATGATCGATAATGTGCCCGGAGGCGGCTCGATCAACGGCGCCAATCTTTTTGCAATGCGGGCGCGTGCCGACGGCAGCCAGTGGCTGGGTACCTCGGCTTCGACCCAGTATCCGGCGATGCTCAACGACCCGCGCGTGCGCTATGACTATGCCGACTGGAAACCAATCCTTGCCACGCCGACAGGTGGCGTCGTGTACGCTTCACCGAGCCTCGGTGAAGATGCCGACAGCGCCCTGCAAACCTTGCTGAAGAAGCCGGTCAAACTCGCTGCACAATCGCCCACAGGCGTCGAACTGCCGGTTCTGATAGCCCTCGATATGCTGGGCGTCGACGTCAATCCGGTATTCGGGATGCGTAGCCGTGGCGAGGGTCGACTGGCCTTCGAACGTGGCGAAGCGAACATCGATTTCCAGACCACCTCGGCCTACCTGAGCAATGTTCAGCCGCTGGTCGAGGACGGCAAGGCCATCCCGCTGTTCAGCCTGGGCGTGCTTAATGACGATGGCAAGATCGTTCGCGATCCGACCTTTCCGAATTTGCCAACGTTCAACGAGATTTACCAGCAGACCGAAGGCAAGGCACCGTCGGGTAACACCTACGAGGCCTATCGCAAGTTCTTCGCCTCCGGTTACGCCCTGCAGAAACTGGTGATGGTGCCGGCCGATACCCCCGAGGCACTCACCGAGACGTACAGGCAGGCGGCTCGCGAATTCATCAAGACCGACAAGTTCAAGCAGGAATCGGCAGCTCAACTCGGCCCCTATACGCCGATCGTCGGCAAGACGGTCTCGGCCTATCTCGAGGACGCCATGTCGATCAAGGACGAGACGCGTCAATGGCTGGTCACCTGGTTGGCGGACAAGTTCGACGTCCATTTGAGCACGCGCTGACCTTCCGGCCTCGTCGTATAGAGGCGGGGCCGGCTCGATTCCAAAACGACAACGCGAAGAACACGCCATGCTCGATATCCTTCTCTCCAGTCTGGGACAAGTCTTCACCTTCTCCCATCTTTTCTACATGATGCTTGGGATCATCGTCGGCCTAGTGGTCGGCATTATTCCCGGTCTTGGCGGCATAGCCGGCATGTCGCTGTTGCTACCCTTCCTGTACGGCATGGAACCCTCGCAAGCGCTGGGAATGCTGATGGGCTTGGTGGCCGTCATTCCTACCGGCGACACCTTCGCCTCGGTGCTACTTGGCATTCCCGGCTCCAGCGCTTCACAGGCCACGGTGATCGACGGCTTCGCGTTGGCCAAGCGTGGTCAGGCGGCTCGTGCACTGTCCAGTGCCTTCCTTTCGTCGATGATCGGCGGCTTGATCGGTGCCGTGGTACTGACCGGTTTCATTCTTATTGCCCGGCCGCTGGTGTTGTCTTTCTCATCATCCGAGCTGTTCATGCTGACACTGCTGGGCCTGTCGATGGTTGCCGTGCTCTCGGGCCGTGACCTGTTCAAAGGGCTGGCCGCATGCGGGCTGGGCCTGTTGGTCGGTGCCACAGGAATGGCCCCGGCGACTGGCGAGTTTCGACTGAATTATGGTCTCGATTACCTCTACGATGGCTTGCCGCTAGTGGTGGTCGGCCTTGGTATCTTCGCGTTACCCGAAATCATCGATCTACTGACACAGCGAGGTGCCATAGCCAGTGAGCCTTGCCGGCTCGGCGCGGGGTGGCGCCAGGGGTTTCGCGATGTACGTCGGGAAAAAGGCCTGGTCGCCCGTTGTGCGGGGATTGGTAGTCTGATCGGTACCATCCCGGGGCTAGCCGGTTCGGTAGTCGATTGGATGACCTATGGCCATGCGGTACAGAGCGCCAAGGATAAGAGTGAGTTCGGCCAAGGCGACATTCGTGGCGTGATCGCCCCGGAATCGGCCAACAACGCCACAGCTGGTGCGGCGATGGTGCCAACACTCCTGTTTGGCGTACCGGGCTCCGGCAGCGCGGCGGTGTTCCTCGGTGGGCTTTTATTGCTCGGCCTGCAACCGGGTATCGGCATGATCGAGACCCATCTCGACCTGACCTACACCATCATCTGGTCGCTGGCACTAGCCAACATCATTGGCGCAGGACTTTGCCTGGGGCTCGCTGGACCGGTCGCCAGTCTTACACGGGTACGCTTTACCATCCTCGCCCCACTGATCACTATTCTTATTTTGTTTGCCGCCTATCAGGCGACCCGTGCCACAGGCGATCTGGTCGCTCTGGCCGCTGTCGGCGCCATTGGCGTGCTGTTCAAGAAGGCCAACTGGTCGCGTCCAGCGTTCTTGATCGGCTTCGTGCTGGCTCCCGGTGCCGAAACGTATTTCTACCAGGCGCTACAGTTTCAGGGCAGCGCGGCCTTTGCCCGTCCCGGTGTGCTGATTATCGGCGCGTTGATCCTGGCGGCGCTGTTTATCCCGGCCCTCAAGGCACTGTGGCAGAAACATCGGCAGACAAAAAAGGGTGGTGGTGAGGCCGCTGATACCGAGGCGACCGCCCCAGCCGAGCCGGCACGCGCCACATTGGGCGGCGTGGATATATTGCTGCTAGCCGGGTTGCTGGGTCTGGCTGCGTTCGCCTGGAGCGACGTCGCAGGCCTGTCGCTATTGGGCAGCGTGTTTCCCAAACTGGCTATCGCCATCATGGCATTGGGCTGTCTTGCCGAAATCGCACGGCACCTGATGCGCCGTCCACAATGGCAGCGCCAGGCGTGTCGTGAGGAACTGATCTGGCTGGCGGGTTTCTGCACGCTGATCGCGACCATCCTCGGCCTGGGCTTCATCAGCACCGCTGCGCTGTTCTGCCTGGTGTTTCTGCTGGGTATCGCCCGGCTGAAGTTATGGACGGCAGCGGGTATGGCTGTTGGCGTGGTCGCCTTTCTTGTCGGCATGGCCCATTTCCTGACCCTCACCTATCCAAGCGGTGTCCTCGACCCTTGGCTGTTCAGCTAAACCCACTATAACTTCAGCTCCATACTCAAGGAGTAGTGGCAGTATCGGGTGTAGGGGCGGATATTACGTGGCGATAGGGGAGAAGTAACCAGAGGAGATCAGAGGCGGCCCGGTCGGGCCGTCGCTATTGGCCAGGAGCGGTCGTTTGGCCAGAGCAGATATAACGCCCGCCATAAACGGCGCGAGGTACGAGCGTCCGGCGACCGAAGGGAGCGAATTTAATGGCATGGTTATGTGCTCTGCTACGCAGCGACAAGCTTCTTGACCCTAAGGTCTTTACGGTGTTGCTCAGCGTGCCAAAGCTCATATTGAGACTGCTGGGTTAGCCAGCTCTCCGATGAGGTATTAAAAGCGATAGAAAGCCTAATTGCCATTTCCGGGCTAATACCGGCTTTGCCGTTCAGAACAGCGCTTAACGTTTTCCGGCTGACCCCGAGCGCTTCCGCAGCTGCTGTAACAGACAGACCAAGGGGCTCTAGGCAAAGCTCTCGTATGACTTCACCAGGATGGGGCGGGTTGTGCATCAACATAGGAATACCTCAGTGATAATCTTCGTAATTCACTATCTCGGCGTCTCCATCCTCAAAGCGAAATGTCACGCGCCAGTTACCGCTTACCGTCACCGACCAGATTCTTGACCGATTGCCGGAAAGCTCATGGAGCCTAAGGCCCGGCAAGTCCATATCGTTGGCGCCGGAAGCCGCATTAAGTCTACCGAGAATAAGCTGAAGCCTCTTTGCATGAGCGGCCTGGATCCCTGCAGTGCTGCCGGACTTGAAGAACTTGGCCAAGCCCTTGTGTTTGAAGCTTCGTATCATTCCTTAAATGTAACCTGTAACGTACTGGGTGTCAATTTGCGTAACGCCAATATTAAGCGGGGCCCGACTAGGGCGTCCGGTGGACGGCCGCAAGGCCGCAAGGCCGGGAACGAACTTATGACTGGGTTATAGCTCCCTTGCCTTGGAAAACCACACGCTTTGTCTTGTCAGCCAAGCCTGGCGTGGCTGTGTGACTGTAACCTCTCCAACCCACTGATCCGAACCACCTCCCTCGTCACCGCCTCGTCGAGCATGCCGCGCCCGGTTTCCACCAGGGTCAGCCAGTGCCTGGCGCGTGTTATGCCCGTGTAGACCAGTTCTCTAGTCAGGATCGGGTTGGGCGCATCGGGCAGCAGCAGCGCGGTGTGAGTGAATTCCGAGCCTTGGGACTTGTGCACAGTCATGGCGAACACGGTTTCCACCGCCTGCAGGCGGCTGGGCAGTACCCACTTGATGGGCTTGTCGGCATTGGCGGTGGGGAAGGCGACGCGCAACACGTTTCTGCCCGGTTCTTGCGGGTGCGGCTGGGCGAGGGTGATGCCGATGTCGCCGTTCATCAGGCCCAGGCCGTAGTCGTTGCGGGTGACGAGCACCGGGCGGCCAAGATACCAGCCGCGTTCGAGCTCCCGGTCGTTGGCGCTGATCAGATTCTCGCGGCGCAGCGCCTTGCCGATGCGCAGGTTCAGGCCTTCCACGCCCCACGGGCCCTTGCGCAGCGCGCATAGGAGCTGGAAGCGGTTGTGCGCCTCAAGCACGGCCAGCGCCCAGGTATCAAACGCCTCACGCTGTGCCTGTGGGTCGCTGCCGGCCGGGGGGCGCTGTCGCTTGAGCACCTCGAGATAGTGGCGGTAGCCGGTGGGTGGGGCGAGTTCGTTGCCGCGGTGCTGCCGGCCCGTGCCCCGGTTGACGAAGCCGGCCGGGTTGCCGTCGACCACCAGCCGCTCGAAGGCCGGGTCGTCGGCATCCGCCAGGGCGAGGCGGGCAATATCGGCGTAAGCGCTCCGGAATACTTCGCGGATGGCGTGCTTCTTGTCCCGGGGCTGATGATCGCCGGTCAGCGGGGCGTTGACGGCCTGGGCGAGCTGACCGATGCCGCTGGTGGCATCGAAGCGATGGCTGACGCGCAGCATGGCGATGGCCTGGTCGAGCGGCTGGCCGTTCGCATCCCGGTACTCGTCGCGCTGGAGCCACTGGCAGGTCGCCGGGCTGTAGTGGCCGCCTTCGGCTCGCTGGCACAGATCGCCGAGCACCGCGCCGGCTTCCACCGAGGCGAGCTGGTCCTTGTCGCCGAGCAGGATCAGCCGCGCTCGCGGCGGCAGGGCGCCGAGCACGGCGGCCATCATCTCGATGTCGACCATCGAGGCTTCGTCGATCACTAGCACGTCCAGCGCCAGCGGGTTGCCGGTGTGGTGGCGGAAGTGGCGCGTGTCGGGCCGCGAGCCGAGCAGGCGGTGCAGCGTCGTCACCTCGGTGGGAATCTGCCGCTTGAGCGCCTCGGGGTCGTCGCTGACGCCGTCGAGTCTCAAGCCGCCGACCTGCCCGGCGATCGACTCGTTGAGCCGCGCGGCGGCCTTGCCGGTGGGCGCGGCTAGACGAATGCGCAGCGCGCGCTGGGTGTGGGCGAGCTGTTGCGATTGCAGCAGGGCGAGCAGCTTGACCACGGTGGTGGTCTTGCCGGTGCCGGGGCCGCCGGTGATCACCGCGAAGTGCGCGCGGGCGGCCAGGGCGCAGGCGATCTTCTGCCAGTCGGGGCCGGGCGCTCGGATGTCGCCGGGGAACAGTGCGTCCAGGGCCTGGCGAAGTTGGGCGGCCGATGCATCGCGAACGAGTTCGCTCCCACGGCTGGCAGCGGGCTGGGAGTCTGGGTGGTGGCCTGGTTTTGTGGGAGGGAACTTGTTCCCGATGGGGTCGTGAGCCGAGCCACCGGCATCGGACTCGTTCGCCGCGAGCTTGGCGCTTATCTGGCGGCGAATGTCCTGTTCGTACTGCCAGTAGCGGCGCAGGTAGAGCCGGGCGCTGCCGGGGCCGTCGAGCCTGACCAGCGGCGTGTTGCCGGAATGGTCGTCGCGGCCGTCGGCGACCAGTAGCGGGTGGTCGAGCGCGGCGCGCCAGCGTTCCAGTTCGAGCCCTTCCAGCACCTGGCTGGGCAGTGGCGGCGGGTCGCTGAGGTCGTCGCCTTCCGGCGGTAGCGAGAGCGCCAGGTTGGGCGCGGCCAGGGTCTGGGCAAGATCCAGGCAAACATGGCCGCGTCCGAGCTGATGGCTGGCCAGCGCGGCGGCGAGCAGCAGCAGGGGCGAGTCGTCGCTCACTTCGCGATGCAGAAACACCGCCAGGGCACGGTCCAGCGCGCGCAGCCAGCCGCGCTCCACCCAGCGGTCGAGCAGGGCGAGCAGCGCGTCGATGTCTTGCAGCGCCGGGTTCGGGGCCGTGCCGTCTGTAGCGCTGGCCACGTCGGCCGTTTCGTCTTCGGCGGTTGGCGGGGCCTCGCTCGCTTCGCCCGGCTCGGCCTGGACGAGCGGGTCTTCGTCCAGGTCCTCAAACAGGTCGGGGGTGGCGTCGTGCTTGCCTTTACCTTGTTTGTCTTTACCAGGCGCGCGCTTGGTCATGCCGGCGTCTCCGTGTCGGTCGGCGCTCGCTCGGCGGCCGTGTGGTCGTGGCCCCGGAACAGCGCGTCCATTGCCTCGATCAGCTCACGGGGCGGGCGCTCGGCATACACGCCGTGGCCCTCGGCGTTGGTTCCGCGCAGGAACACGGTCAGCGAGCCACCGATATGGCGGTCATAGTCGTAATCCGGCAGGCGCGATCCGAGTAGCCGGTGCAGGGCGAGCAGGTAGAGCGCGAACTGCAGGTCGTAGCGCTTCTCGGCCACCGCCAGGCGCATCGCCTCGGGGCTGTAGGCGGCGTCGTCCGGGCCCAGGTGATTGGATTTCCAGTCGGCGACGTAATAGCGCCCCTCGCACTCGAACACCAGATCGATGAAGCCCTTGAGCATGCCGTTGAGCGTATCGGGGTCGAGGGGCGAGCGCGGAGTGCCAGCGAGTGTGTGAGCGCTTACGAGGGCGTCCAGGCGACGGGTGTCGACGCGGCTGGCGGCGAACCAGAATTCCATCTCGACCTGGTAGGTGGCCAGCGAATCGAGCCTGAACGTTGCCGCCGTCTGGCCCGGCGCGGGCAGCGGCAGCGTGGTGGTCAGCAGCGCGCCGAACCATTCGTGCAGGGTGGGCAGCCATTGCGACCAGCCGCGCAGGTTTAGGCGCCGCGCCAGGGCGTCCTCCCGGGCGGCGGGGTCGGCGGCCACCCTGGCGAAGCCCTGCCCGCCGGCCCATTCGAGTATGCCGTGCAAAAAAGTCCCGGGCCCCGGGCCTCTTGGAAACCGATGCAAGGAACGATCTGCGCGCGGCCATACGGCGTTACTCTCTCGCTCGAACTGCTCATTTACCGGCATGTAAACTCCGCTTTCTCGCGAGAGAGTGCCTTGTCTGGCCGTCGCTCGATGGCGTTCCTCAAGGAATGGCGACCTGTCACGAGGTTCTTCGATCACTTCCAGCGCGGTGGATTCCAGCGCGCTGGCCGGTTCGGGCAGCGTCGCACCCTCGACCGGACTGATGGATGCGATATCGGCAGGCGCCATGGGCGGGGCGCTGTGGAGAGTGTCAGCGCTTACTGGGGCGGGCTCGATTGCACCCGCCGCCGCGCCGTCGGCGGAGATGCGCAGCGCCGAGTAGCTGGCGATCCACCAGTGCTCGCGGGCGGGCCGCGTGGGGGTGGGCGCCTCGCCGAGGGCGTCATCGACGCCGGCCAGCTCGACGACGCGGGCATGGGCCGGCGGCGCCGGCTCGATCTGGATGTTCGGACAGGCATCGTCGCCGAGGCCCTTGAGCCGAGCCAGCGCGGCGTCGAAGCCGGCCGGGTCGATGGGGTTGCCATTGTCGAGCAGCTGGCCGATGGCGCTGCCTTCCAGACCCTTGAGCGGCGCCATGCCCAGCCAGGTGGCGTGGCGCGCGCGGGTCAGGGCGACGTAGAGCTTGCGCAGGTCCTCGCCCAGGCGCTCGCGGTCGACGATGGCCAGCATCTCGTCATCGGCCTCCAGGGTGATATGCAGCCGGCCCTCGGCGTCGTGCCAGCGCAGCGGCGAATCGTCCTTCCTGGTCGGGCGGTGGCCGCAGATGAACGGCAGGAACACCAGCGGATACTCCAGCCCCTTGGACTTGTGGATGGTGATCACCTGCACCAGGTCGGCGTCGCTTTCCAGGCGCAGCTTGTGGGCGTCGCCCTGGCCTGCGGGGCGGGCGATGGACTCGGCCAGAAAGCGAATCAGCGCGTGCTCGCCGTCGAGTTCCTGGCTGGCCTGCTGCAGCAGCTCGCCGAGGTGTAATAAATCGGTAAGTAGGCGCTCGCCCTCGCTGGCCGGGCCGCCTTCGAGTAGCCGCGTGGCGATCTCGAAGTCGTTGATCAGCCGGCGTACCAAGGGCAGCACGCCCTGGTTGCGCCACAGCCGATGATAGTCGCGAAACTGCATGACCCGGCCTTCCCAGGCCAGCTCATCATGTCCTTGTGAAGAGCCAAGGTCGTTCAGTTCGGCGAGGCTTAGCCCCAGGGCGGGCATCGCCAGGGCGGTGTGCAGCTTGCGGGCGTCGTCGGGCTCGGCGCAGGCGTGCAGCCAGGCTTCCAGCTGCGAGGCCATGGATGATGCGAACACCTTGTCCTTGTCGGAAAGGTAGACGCTCTTCACCCCGCGCCGCGCCAGCGCCTGGCGGATCGCCCGCGCCTCGCCCAGGCCGTTGACCAGCACCGCCATGTCGGAGGGCCTGAGCGGCTTGAAGGCGTGTTTGTCCCCACCCTGGAAACCGGCGCGGTTACTATTCATAAACCCGGCACGGCCGTTTTCCATAAACCCGGCGCGGCCGCTTTCCATAAACCCGGCGCGGCCGCTTTGGCCCTGCTCCAGCAGCTCGACCATGTGCGAGGCGCAGCGCTCGGCCATCTCGCCGTGGTAGGCGGTCTTGGACAGCGGCTCGTCGCAGTCGAGCCGCCACAGCGTCATGGCGGGCAGCGGCCGGCCGTCCACGGTGAGCGCGTCCTTGCGGCCCTTGGCATCGACGCCGATAAAAGGCACTGGATTGCCACCGTCGCGTTCCTTGAACAGGAACGCCCCGGGCGGGTGGCTTTCGGCATGCGCGAAGCAGCGATTGACCGCCGCGACCATCTCGGTGCTGGAGCGGAAGTTGGTGCCCAGGGTGACGTGGCGGCCCTGGGTATCGCGGCGCGCGCGCAGGTAGGTGTGGATGTCGGCGCCCCGGAAGGCGTAGATCGCCTGCTTGGGATCGCCGATCAGGAACACCCCCCGGGTTTCAGAAGAGCCGCGGCGATTCTCGCGGATACGATAGACGCAGTCGAAGATGCGGTACTGCACCGGGTCGGTGTCCTGGAACTCGTCGACCAGCGCCACCGGGAACTGGCGGCGGATCTGCGCGCCCAGCGCCTCGCAGTTGGGGCCGGCCAGGGCGCGGTCGAGGTGGGTCAGCAATTCGTTGGGGCCCATCTCGGCGCGCCGCTGCTGCTCGCGGTCGAGTCGTTGGCGGCACCAGTGCACGGCATGGGTGAGCAGGTCGGCGTAGGGGTCGGGCAGGGCCCGCAGCTCGCCCTGCAGCGCCTCCAGCGCGGCCAGCGCCGGGTGATCCGGCGGTTCGCCCTCGAGCCAGATCTCGGCCATGCCCGCCGGGGTCAGGCGTTTCCAGGCGGCATCGGTCAGCCCCGGCCAGATGGCATCGTCCTGGCACCATTCGCGCAGCGCACCGAACCAGTTGGCGCGGCTTCTGGCGTTGAAGCTCTGGCCCTTGAAGGCCTTCTGCCTGGCGGCGTTCTCGAACAGCGTCTCGCACTCGTCGAGCCAGGCCGGCCACGGCGCCTTGAGCTCCGCCAGGCGCCGGGCGGCCTCATGCTGGGCGCGGGAGACGGCCTCGGCGGGTGGCGGGGCGTCCTTGGGCAGCGCCGCGCATTCGGGCAGCAGGTCGCGCACCGCCTGGTGCAGCGCCTCGGGGGCGTCCCAGTGGCGCACCACGCTGGCCAGCACCTCGCCGTCCAGCGTGTAGTAGAAGTTGCGCCAGTAGTCGCGCACCACCTCGAGCTCCAGCTCGGTCTGGTCGTTTTCCAGATCGAGCGAGAACAGGCTGCCGCTGTCGAAGGCGTGCTCGCGCAGCATGCGATAGCACCAGCTGTGAATGGTCGACACCGCGGCCTCGTCCATCCATTCGGCGGCGAGCTGCAGACGCCGCGCGCAGGCCGGCCAGACGGCCGGGTCGTACTGGTCGCGCAGGGCGAGAAGCAGCGGGTCATTTGCGACAGCGGTGCCGGGGGCAGGTTGGAGCGAGGGTCTTTTTCCAAGGAGGGAAAAAGTAGCGCTCACGGATGGGTTTACAGCGCCCTCGCGCAGGCCTGCCTCCGGAGTCGCGGCATCGTCGGCAGGCATTTCTGCTAAAAAAACCCCCGCCGCTTCCACCAGCCGCGCGCGAATCCGTTCGCGCAGCTCCTGGGTGGCGGCGTTGGTGAACGTCACCACCAGGATTTCGGGCGGGGTCAGCGGGCGCTCGAAGGCGGCCTGGTCGTCGTCGTGACGCGCGCCGAGCACCAGGCGCACGTAGAGCAGGGCGATGGTGAAGGTCTTGCCGGTGCCGGCGCTGGCTTCTATCAACCGGCTGCCATGTAAAGGGAAACTGAGTGGATCGAGCTGCGTGACGTCGCTCATGGCTGGCCTCCCGCTTTGCCGTCCTTTTCCGGCTTGCCCCGCTGCGGCTTGTCTCCTTTCACGGCGCGATGCACCGGGGCCAGCAGCCGCTCGGTGAGCTCGGCGAAACCGAAGGCGTCGCGGCGGTGATCGTGCAGCGCGGCGAAGCTCGGCCAGCGGTGGGCGAGATACGGGTTGCGGTCGACTTCGCCGGCGTTGTAGCCGTCGCCCTCGTACTGCTTGCGCGCGGCCTGCCAGGCGTCGCCGTCGCGCTCGCTGTCCGGCGTGTTTTGTGAAGAGCCCAACTTGCTGAGCCAGACGAAGGCGCTGCCGCTGGCCAGCGGCAGCGGCTCGCGCATGCCGGCCTGCCAGGCGGCGATCAGCTCGACGAGGTGGGCGCGGGCGGTGGCGGGCTCGAGCGGCGGCAGGGTGACGTGGCCGGCCTTGGAGAGCAGCCGCGTGGTCATCGGCTGGCCATCCAGATGGCCCGATAGATGCGCGACCCACGGGCGCAGGATGTGATGCCAGTGATACCTGCCTTTCTTGATCAGGCTGCTGCTGGTCAGCACCAGGCGGCAGCGCTCGCCGTCGGCGTTCAGCCGCAGCCCGTCCAGCCAGTCTTCCAGCGGCGCCGCGCCGGGAACGTCGAGCAGCACCGCCTCGGGCTCGTCGATGGCGTGGGGCCAGGCCTCGAGCGCGGCTGCGTAGGCGTCGAACAGCGCCTCCATCGGCTCGACGAGTTGCTCGCGCATGCGGCTGCCGAACGCGCCCATCGCCAGCACGCCCTGGCCCTGCAGGCGCTCGAGCGCCTGGTGCAGGGCCGGCAGCCGCGGCTGGCCGTGGTCCACGGCGCGGCGCTGTACCTGAATCAGCTCGTCCTGCAACTGCCAGTTGGTGAGCCCGTCGAGGGCGAAAGGCTCATGATCGAGACTGACCAGGTCCTCGCGCTCGAGGGTGACCTTGAGCCGGGTGGTGAAGAAGGCCCGCGCCGGGTCGCGCAGGAAGTTGCCCAACTGGGCCAGCGTCAGCGGCGTGTCCTGCTCGAACGGCCGCAAAGCTACTGAGCTCGACGATACGGTGTTAAAGCCCTTCTCGAACTGCTCATTTACGGCTTGTAAACTCCGCGTTCTCGGCGGGCTTTGCCTTGTCTCGTCTTCGCTAGTGACGCTTTGGCGTCGTTCGAGATCCGAATCCAGCTCGGTCGGGTGCACCGCGCGCCATTCATGGGCGTAGGTGATCAACCGGCGCTGGCCGACGCCGCGCTCGGCCAGCGCCGCCGGGGTCGGGAAGTAGACGCGGCTGAACGGTTGCAGCGGGTGCTCGCTGGTCAGCGCGTCCAGCAGCGCTTCGTCGTGGGCGGAGCGCCAGCCGGCACGCAGATGATCGCGCAGTTGGCCGACCAGCACCGAGGGCGGTTTCTCGCTGTTGTCGACGATGCTGCGGCCCACCCAGCTGACGTAGAGCTGGTCGCGGGCCGAGAGCAGCGCCTCGAGGAACAGGTAGCGGTCGTCCTCGCGGCGCGAGCGGTCGCCGGGGCGGTAGTCGCCGTTCATCAGGTCGAAGTCCATCGGCGGATGGCTGCGCGGGTAATCGCCGTCGTTCATGCCCAGCAGGCAGACGCGCTTGAAGGGGATCGCGCGCATCGGCATCAGCGTGGCGAAGTTGACCGCCCCGGCCATGAAACGCTGCGACAGGCTGTGTTCGTCGATCTGTGCAAGCCAGTGCTCACGCACCACGGAAAGCGGCAGTTCGCGGGTCAGGCCGGCTTCCTCGGCGCTCTCCTGCCAGGTCTGCAGGGCCAGTTCGAGCTGGGCCAGCATCAGGCTGTCCTGGGCGTCGTCGCCGCTGAAGCTCTCCTCGAGCAGCGTGCGCAGCCGCTGCACCCAGCCATTGACGTCGGTGGGCTCGCGCAGCGCGTGCCACTGGCGCTCGAGGGTTTCCAGCAGGCTGGCCAGCGGCCCGGCGAGCTGCGCTTCCAGCCCGCCGATGTCGTCGAACGGTTCGATCCCCTGCCAGGGGCCGCTGGCCGCCTCGCCCACGGTGTAACCGAGCAGCAGCCGGCGCAGGCCGAAGGCCCAGGTGTTCTGCTCCATGCCGTGGGGCAGGTCGAGGCTTTCGCGCTGGCGGCCGTGCAGCCCCCAGCGGATGCCGGCGCCCTGAATCCAGTGGCGCAGGGTCGGCAGGTCGTCCTCTTTGAGCCCGAAGCGCTCGCGCAGCGCCGGCACGTCGATCAGGTCGAGCAGGTCGCTCACCGAGACCCGCAATTCGGGCAGGCGCAGCAGCGTTTCCAGGGCGATCAGCAGTGGCAGGCGGTGGCGGCTGCCCTGGTCGGACAGGGTGTAGGGAATGAAGCGCGGATCGCCGGGCGCGTCCTGGCGCCGCGCGTATTGGCTCTTTTCATACTGACCGAACACGGCCTGGATGTGCGGCGCATACTGGTCGATGTCCGGCACCATGACGATGATGTCGCGCGGGCGCAGTTCGGGGTCGGCGCTGAACGCGGCGAGCAGTTGATCGTGAAGGATCTCGACCTCGCGCTGCGGGCCGTGGGCGAGGTGGAAGACGATCGAGTCGTCGCTACGGGTGTCCACCGCCGGCCAGGTCTCGCGGGTCTCGTGGGGCGGGCGCAGCTCGCGGATGTCGTCCTGCAGCTGGTTGAGCAGGCGCTGCTCGCCGCGGCTGTCGACGAACGGCTCGAACAGGTCGATGCGCAGCGCCTCGGCGGCGAACAAGCCTTCGTACTGCTGGCTGTCGTCGTGCTCGTCGAGCAGCCGCAGGTAGTCGCGACCCTGCTTGCCCCAGGCGGCCAGCAGCGGCTGGGCGTGCAGGTGCAGGCCGGCCTCGCCGTCGCCATCGCCGAGCACGTCGAGCTGCGTGGGCATGCCCGGCTTGCGGCGTTGGCGACGACTCGCTGCCCTCAACAGCTCCTTGTGCTCGATGATATCGGCCCAGTAGTGCTGGCAGGGGTTGTGCACGCACAGCACCACCTGGCAGCAGCGGGCGATGACCGCCAGCGCCTCGAGCGTCTGCTGGGGCAGCGATGAGATGCCAAACACCATCACCCGGCGCGGCAGCCCGGGCGGACGGGCGTCGCAATCCAGATGACGCGCCGCCTCCAGGAAGCGCCGATGCACCATGGCGCGGCTGGAGGCGACGCCGTCGTCGCCGACATCCTCGATCAGCGCCCGCCAAAGCGCCGGCTGCCAGCACTGGCTTTCGTCCAGCGCCCGGTACTCGCCGCGGGCGGTGATCAGCACGTCCTCGCCGCGGCTCCAGGCGTCCAGCCAGTCGGCGCGGTAGACCTGGTACTGATCGAACAGGTCGGCCAGGCGCTCGGCGAGCTGGTGGTGCTTGCGCAGGTCGTCGTCGCCGTCGAGGAACTGGCGCAGCGGGGCGAAGACATCGCGCGCCATCAGCTCCGGCAGCAATCGCCACAACCGCCACACCAGGCGCGACTTGTCGAACGGCGAGGTGGCCGGCACGGCGCCGGGGTCGTTCTCGACGTGGGTGAGCACCGCGCGATAGGCCTGCCACAGGAAACGCGCCGGCAGGGTGATGTCCAGCGCGGCGGCGATGCCGGTGCCGCCGTCGCGCTCATCGGCGGCCAGCGCCAGCTTCATCCACTGGGCGATGCCGTTGCTCTGGACCAGGATTACCTCGTCTTCCAGCGGCGCCAGCGGGTGGCGTTTCATCCACTCCACGGCCACGCCGCGCAGGTCTTCCAGGCGGTTGCCGTGGATGGCCATGAAGCCGGGCTGGAGGTCGGGCGACGAGGCGAGGGGCATGGCGATCCTGCATGACTGGATAAATGAGCAGCAGTTATGGTGCCCCAACCCACGACGGGAGCAAAGGGAAGAAGCGTGTTATCGTAACTTGAGCGGAGGTATCGACGATGAACCGAGCCGAGACGTTACAACGACTGCAAGCTCACATGCCGGCCCTGAGGGCGGATTACATCCGAACTTCTCACATCGCTGATAGCCTTGAAACAGTGCTATGACTAGCCGGGAAAGGCGCTAGTCGTTCTTCGATAGCTCCAGATTCAAGTCACTTGGTTCGATGCTCGGCATCGCTAAGATATTCGCCCCCTCGCGGGCGACGTAGCCATGGCGGCAGCGTTGCTAACCCAGCACCTTGCCCTCGCACCAGTAGCCCATGCTGGTGACGTAGCGCTTGGGCAGCCCGCACTCGTTGACCAGGTAGCGACGAATGCCCCGCGCCACCTTGGTTTCCGCGGCGATCCAGGCGTAGAAGGGGGCGCTGTCGTCGACGCTCGCGGCTTCCCAGAACAGGCAATCGTCGGCCGTCTCCTCGGCGATGTCGGCACTCTCTGTACTTCCGGCGGTACTCCCGGGCTCACCGCCCAGGGCACGGATTTCCCGGTTCAGGTCGAGATCGCGCACCGCGCTCAGCAGCCGTTCGCCGTGGACGCAGCCGGGGGCGGCGTCGCGCGGCAGCCAGCGTACCTGGGCGGTGGGCGTCAACGGCTGCTCGTCGCCGCCTTTCGGCACCTCGACCAGCGCTTGTACCAGCGGGCGATCGGAGCGCGAGGCGAGCTCTTCTAGAATGCCGGCCGCCGCCGGCAGGGCGGTCTCGTCGGCCACCACCAGGATGCGTCGCACTCCGCGCGGCGGCTTCCATTCGAAGCCCACCGGGGCGGCGTCCGTATCGGCCACCGGGGCGGTCATCGCCAGGCGATCGCCGGGCCGGGCCTGCATCGCCCAGCGCGAGGCGGGGCCGTTGTCGCCGTGCAGCACAAACTCGACGTCGACCTCGGCGCGGGCCGGGCGCAGTTCGCGGATGGTGTAGGTGCGCATCGGCGGGCGCTGGGCGTCGGGCAGGGCACGGTAGGCGCCGTACCAGTCGTGCTCTTTCTGCCTGGCGATCTCCAACAGGGCATCGAGACCGCTCTGGACGCCGGGTTCGCTATCGGCTTCAGGAGCGGGGAAGAACAGCTTGATGCGCTGGTCCGGCGCATGGGTGGCCATCTGGCCGACCTCCGGCCCGGTGAAGGTGAACCGGACCAGCGACGGGCTGATCGGGGTACGCCGGGAAAGGGTGACGTCGAAGATTCGGTAGCTTTGCTGTGCGGCCATGGCGCATTCCCCGTTGCGATCGCAGCAGGCTATCACTTCTGATAACCATTCTCAATTGACCGCTTGCCTGGTTTCCCGCCGAGGCAAAGTGACGTACCCGCCGGGAACGCCGTCATCTCCGCTCACTCCCTGGGCGGCAGCCGGCGGCGCTCGAACCGCCCGCCGAGGCGCGCCTGGCCGAACAGTCGCCCGCCCAGGCGGTAGAGCAGATACAGAAAGCCCAGCGGAAACAGCACCGTCTGGGTGATGAAGATCATCGTCAGGTCGACGACCTTGTCGGTGATCGCGTCGAAGCCGTCGACCACGCTCGCTACCGGGTTGCCGACCAGGTTGTCCAGGCTGCCCTTGAGCTGCTGCCACCAGCTCTGGGCGTCCTGCTGACCGGCGATCCGCTCGTCGGCGATCTCCGCCAGGCGCTCCTCGGTGGTTTCCAGCTGGCTCATGGTGGCCTGGCGCGGCTCGTCGAGGAACGCCTCGCTGGCCAGGCCGCTGGCCAGCGCCACCAGCAGCACCGCGAAGCGCAGGAACACGCAGGCGAGCGCCAGCTTGAGCGCGACCGCCTGCCCGACCCGCGCGCGCAGCGCCACCAGTACCGCGGCCAGTATACAAGCGCCGCTGACCAGCGCCTTGATGACGACGTTGGCTGAAATGCCCAGCAGCAGCTTCTGCAGGGCCAGCGAGCCGGTGGCGGCGAACATCACCCATGAGAAGCGCTCGATCATGTCGTTGGCCGGGTCGAGCGCTTCGCCGACCGAGATCTGGAATACTTGCAGGTCGACGGTCGAGGACTGCAGTACCGAGATGGTGGCGTTGAGCCCCCGGGCGATGGCGAAGGCGGCGAAGGCGTTGCCGAGCGCATCGTCGAGGGTGGCCAGCGCCCAAAACTGCGGCGCCTCGAGCCAGGCCAGGGCGGCCAGCAACAGCAGGCTGGCCGCCAGCCAGAAGGAGCGTGTCATCGTGAGTGGTCTCTCGGGGGCGGTCTGGGGCATTCTCGCCCAGGTCGGTGGCAGCTGTCAGGGTCTACATTTTCAGTGACTCATGAACTGGCGAACAGATCGTCCGAGGCGGCGAGACTCACGCCCTCGAGCCGCAGCAGCCACTGCTTGCGCGGTAGCCCGCCGGCATAGCCGGTCAGCTGGCCGTTGCTGCCGATCACGCGATGGCAGGGCACGACGATCGCCAGCGGGTTGCGGCCGTTGGCGGCGCCCACCGCGCGGTGGCTGTTGGGACAGCCGATGTCCCGCGAGATCGTCGCGTAGCTGCAGGTATCACCGAAAGGCACCTCGCGCAGGCGTTGCCAGACGCGCTGCTGGAACGCGGTGCCCTGTGGGGCGAGGGGCAGCGAGAATTCCCGTCGCGCGCCGCGAAAGTATTCGGCGAGCTGGGCCTTGCAGCGCTCGATCAGCGGATGAGGGCGGGCGTCATGCGCGGCCTCGTCGACGAAGCGGATGTGGGTGATGCCCTGGTCGCTGGCGCGAATCTCCAGCAGGCCGATGGGCGAGTCCGAAGGCGCGGCAAGATAGTCGAGATAGTGAAGAGTGTCGAGGGTCATGTCAGCGGTTCCACAGTTGGAAGGTCAGGTAGCTGCGCCAGGGCGAGGCGGCGGCGGGATCGGCCCCGTCGAGCTCGCCGAGCGCCTTCTTCACGCCCAGGTCGCCGCCCAGCCAGATATCGGGGTGGCTGGCGCCGCGCATGCGCGCGTAATCCACCGTCCAGGGGCCGATGCCCTTGAGCGTCAACCAGGCCTGGGCGTCCTCGTCGTGGCCGTGGGCGAGATGCCATTCGGCCAGGCGTCGCAGCGTGTCGCGCCGCGCGCCCGGCATACCGAGAAAGGCCAGGTCGCTGGCGGCGATAGCGGCCGGCTCGGGAAAGCGGCGACGCCCTTCGCTAGCAGCCTCATCCTCACGCTCACCCAGCGTGTCGACCAATATCTGGGCCAGCCTGCGGGCGGCCGCGACCGAAACCTGCTGGCCGAGAATCGCCTTGATGCCGGCCTCGAACTGGCTCCAGATGCCGGGCAGGCGCAGGCCTTCGACCAGCTTGAGCCCCGGGGCCGTCTGGGCCAGGTGGGCCTCGATGGCGGTGCTGTCGGCGTCGAGGTCGAGCACCCGACGAATGTTGCCGACCACTGCCTTGAGCGACGCCAGCCGATCGAGCTCGAGGGTCACCGAAAAGCGGTGATGCTGCGGCTCGTGGTGCGCGGTGAAATGCCCCTTGGCCCCTTGCCAGGCAAAGCAGCGACCGTAATGGTCGTCGCCGACCCACTCGAGGCCGTTGATCGAGCGCTGGTCGAGGAAATCGCGCAGCCGCTCCCAGGCATAGGGCGGGCGATAGGCCAGCTGCAGCGTCAGCCCGCGGCCGCCGTTCGCGGCGCGGCGGCGCAGCTCACCGGGGTTCATGCCCATGCGTCCCGCGACAGGCGCGCCTGGCGACAGCGTTCGGGGTCGAGCACGGCGTTCTCCTTCAAACGATAGCCATCTTGGCGATCAGTGTATCGCGTTGCCCGCCATGGACTCGCCGGAATCGGCACTCGAGTGACTGTCCGGCACACTTGCAAAGTGCGTTGCCCGCTATCACCTATTCTCAAGATAACGCGTTCATTTCGCCGATGGCGATGACCATCGGTCATTCGGGAGGCTCGATGTTACCCACGTTCACCCTGCGCTATGTCCGCTTGCCAGCGCACTTCTACGAGCGCTTCGTTCCCGTGCCCGTTGCCTCGCCACAACTGGTGGCCTTCAACCGCCCGCTGGCCGAGGAGCTGGGCTTCGACCTGGACGCCTACGACGCGGCGCTGGCCACCCAGGTGTTTTCGGGCAATCGCGTGCCCGACGGCGCCGAGCCCCTGGCGATGGCCTACGCCGGGCATCAGTTCGGCAACTTCGTGCCGCGTCTGGGCGATGGCCGGGCGGTGCTGCTCGGCGAGGTCACCGACCGCCAGGGGCGGCTGCGCGACATCCAGCTCAAGGGCGGCGGACGCACGCCGTTCTCGCGCGGCGGCGATGGGCGCGCGCCGCTTGGTCCGGTGCTGCGCGAGTACCTGGTCAGCGAGGCGATGCACGCCATGGCTATTCCTACCACCCGGGCGCTGGCGGCGGTCACCACCGGCGAGCGAGTGGTTCGGCGCATCCCCGAGCCGGGGGCGGTCCTGACCCGCGTGGCAGCGAGCCACATTCGCGTCGGCACGTTCCAATACTTCGCCGGGCGCGGCGATATCGACGGCCTGCGCGCGCTGGCCGACCACGTCATCGAGCGCCACTATCCACAACTGCAGCCCGAACTCGCCGACACCGAGCATCTCAACCGTCCCGAGGGCGAGCGCTATTTGGCGCTGCTCGAGGCGGTCCAGGCCCGCCAGGCGGCGCTGATCGCCCGCTGGATGGGCGTCGGCTTCATCCATGGAGTGATGAACACCGACAACATGAGCGTCTCCGGCGAGACCCTCGATTTCGGTCCCTGTGCGTTCATGGAGGCCTACGATCCGCGCACCGTGTTCAGTTCCATCGACGAGGGCGGGCGCTACGCCTACGGCAACCAGCCGGGCATCGGTCAGTGGAACCTGGCGCGGCTGGCCGAGACGCTGTTGCCGTTGATCGACGCGGACCAGGAGCAGGCCATTGCCAGAGCCACCCAGGTGATCGAGACCTATCCGGGGCGCTTCGAGGCCGAGAAACTCGCGGTGATGCGCGCCAAGCTCGGCCTGACCGGCGAGGAGGCGGGCGACGGCGAGCTCGTCGATTCACTGCTGGAGGCGATGCAGGCGGGGCGCGCGGACTTCACCCTGACTTTCCGGCAACTCGGTGACGTGGCGGCCTCGGCCGAGGCCGAACCGGTACTGCTCGAGCTGTTCGAACGCAGCGAGCCGATCCAGGCCTGGCTCGCCCGGTGGCGCGAGCGGCTGGCGCGCGAGGCGGCCGAGCCCGACGAGATCGCCCGGCGCATGCGCGCGGCCAATCCCAGGTACATCCCGCGCAATCACCGCGTCCAGGAGGCGCTGACGGCGGCGGACGACGGCGACTTAGGGCCCTTCGAGACGCTGCGCGAGGTGCTTTCCAGACCCTTCGACGAGCAGCCGGGGCGCGAGGAGTACGCGCTGCCCGCCGCGCCCAGCGAGCAGGTGCTGCGCACCTTCTGCGGCACCTGAGGCGGACGAAAGTCGTACGCGGGCAGGCGTTGTGCGGGGTTGCCGTGCGCGTAAACTGGCCATAGCAAGAATGTTAGCGACAGCCACAATCACAACAGGAGCCGCCCGCATGTCCGTCCGAGATATCGCCCTCTATATCGATGGCAAGCCCGTGCCGTCGCAGTCCGGTGACTGGCGCGAGGTGATCGATCCCGCGACCCAGAAGGTCGTCGCCCGGGTGCCGTTCTGCAGCGTCGAGGAGGTCGACCTTGCGGTGGCCAGCGCCCAGGTCGCCTTCAAGACCTGGCGCAAGGTGCCGCTGGCCAAGCGCATGCGCATCATGCTCGCCTTCCAGGCGCTGATCCGCGAACACACCGGCGAGCTGGCGGCGCTGATCACCGAGGAGCACGGCAAGACCCTGCCCGACGCCGAGGGCGAGGTGGGGCGCGGCCTGGAAGTGGTCGAGCATGCCTGCTCGATCACCTCGCTGCAGCTCGGCGAAATCGCCGAGAATGCCGCCAGCGACGTCGACGTCTATTCGCTCAACCAGCCGCTGGGCGTGGGCGCGGGGATTACCGCGTTCAACTTCCCGATCATGCTGCCGTGCTTCATGTTTCCGCTGGCCATCGCCACCGGCAACACCTTCGTCTTGAAGCCTTCCGAGCAGGACCCGTCGTCGACCATGCGGCTGGTCGAGCTGGCCCATGAGGCGGGTGTGCCGCCCGGTGTGCTCAACGTCGTGCACGGCGGCCCCGAGGTCGCCAACCGGTTGTGCGACCACCCGGACATCAAGGCCGTGTCGTTCATCGGTTCGACGCCGGTCGGCACACAGATCCACGCCCGCGCCGGGGCCGCCGGCAAGCGCGTGCAGGCGATGATGGGCGCCAAGAACCATTGCGTGATCATGCCCGACGCCAATCGCAGCCAGGCGATCAACAACCTGCTGGGCTCGGCGTTCGGCGCCGCCGGCCAGCGCTGCATGGCCAACTCGGTACTGGTGCTGGTCGGCGAAGCGCGCGAGTGGCTCGACGAGATCGTCGACAAGTCCCGCGCCATGACCGTCGGCCCCGGCACCCAGCGCGACGCCGACCTGGGCCCGCTGGTGTCGCCGGCGGCGCGCGAGCGGGTGGTGGCGCTGATCGGCAAGGGCGAGGCCGAAGGCGCTACGCTCAAGCTCGACGGCCGCGGCCTGAGCGTCGACGGCTATCCGGACGGCAACTTCGTCGGGCCGACCCTCTTCAGCGACGTGACCGCCGACATGGCCATCTATCGCGAGGAGATCTTCGGTCCGGTGCTGTGCGTGGTCGGTGTCGACACGCTGGACGACGCCATTGCGTTCATCAACGCCAACCCCAACGGCAACGGCACTTCGATCTTCACCAACTCCGGCTGGGTGGCCAAGCGCTTCGAGAGCGACATCGACGTCGGCCAGGTGGGTATCAACGTGCCGATCCCGGTGCCGGTGGCGTATTTCAGCTTCACCGGTTCGCGGGCCTCGAAGCTCGGCGACCTGGGGCCCAACGGCAAGCAGGCGATCCAGTTCTGGACCCAGACCAAGACCGTCACCGCGCGCTGGTTCGAGCCGGAAAACGTCTCCTCGGGAATCAACAGCACCATCTCGATGGGCTGATTCGTACCATGCTGTAACGCGGCCTCGTCTCGCCGGAGACGGGGCCGTCCTGCGTTGAGAGAAACAAAGAGTCAGTGCGTCTAGACGATCCGGCACCTCTGAAGCAACTGAATGACCGGCTCGAGCTGGCTTTCGTGAAGCACCAGCAGGGTCGTGGCCTGCGGCTCGCCCTCGGCGGGCGTGACGATGGCGAACTCGCCCTCTTCGAGGTGGAATTCGTGGACCTCGCAGGGCCCGGAAGTCGTCAGGCAGCGGATCGAGCGGTAGACGTCGTCCTCGCCGTAGGTAAGGCGATGATAGATCTTGAAGAAGGTATAGAGAAGCAGCCCCTGGTCGAACGCGGGCCAGCGCGCCGGGGTGCTGCGAGTCAGCTCGTCTATCGCCTGGCCGGCCTGCTCGGCCTGGGCGATCGCGTCGTCCAGCGGCCTTTCGAGCAGCGAGCGGTCGTCGCAGGGCAGCGCCTGGCCGTCGCGTCGCGCCTGGCGATAGCGGGCCTCGACGTGGCGCAGGTCGGCGAGGTTACGCAGGGCATGATCGCTATGATTGAGTTCGCCGAGCTGGAAGTTGCCGTTTTCCCAGCCGTGGATCACCCGCACCTTCAGGTCGGCCGCGGCCAGCGGGCGGTCGAGCAGAGCGTGCAGAGCGACCGGCAGGTGGTCCCAGCGTGCATGAACGTGATTGCCGAACGCCTGGTAGGGATCGGCGAACAGCGCATGCAGCCGGCCGGGGGCATGCTCGTTGGCTTCGTGATAAGGCATGGCGCTTGGACCCTATGTCTGCGTTATTCTTCGTTGTTGTGTCATCGTTTCAGACCGTCGAATGATACGTTGAGCCGGCGGTTCATGCAGCACCGCCAGGCCGGACGCTATGCCCGGCACATCCGAGGTTACGACAATTTGCCATAACTTGGGTTATCGGCGCTGCGGCGTTAATCTTTAATCGACACATCTACATTCACTGTCGCCAGGGGAGTCCTGTCCACAGGGCGGGCTGAGAGTGCGGCTTTACGAAAGCGCTGACCCTGGAACCTGATCCGGTTCATACCGGCGGAGGAAGTGCGACATGTTTTACGCGACCCTGGCCGCGCTCGCTGCGGCGTTGCTGTTGTTTGCCATCCTGGGACTGCGCGCGAGCCGCGCGGGGGAGGCGCTCGACGACTACATGACCGCGCGCAATTCACAGCCGGCCACCACCCTGGGGCTGTCGTTTCTGGCCTCGGGAATGGGCGCGTGGATTCTCTTCGCCCCGCCGGAAGTGGGGGCCTTCGTCGGCCCGGTGGCGCTGGCCGGCTACGCCATCGGCTCGGCGCTGCCGTTTCTCGTGCTGGCATTGTGCGGCCCGGCGATCCGCCGCTGCCTGCCCGAAGGCCGGAGCATCGGCGAGTTCGCCGCGGCGCGGTTCGGCAGTGGCGTACGCCGCTATGTGGCGCTGATCTCGGTACTCTACATGGCCTGCTTCCTGGCCGCCGAGTTGAGCGCCATCGGCGGGATCACCGAATTGCTCTCGCCGCTGTCGGGCAGCGTGGCGATCGTCGCCGTGGCGGTGACCACGCTGGCCTATACCGCCTGGGGCGGGCTGCGTGCGAGTCTGGTCACCGACCGCTGGCAGGCGCTGTTGCTGAGCGCGCTGCTGCTGGTCGTCGGCGGCGTGGCGCTGGCGCGAATGCCCGCGTTGCCGGCCTCGGCCGCACTGCCCGACGTCGCGTTCGGCGATGCGCTGGGGGTGGCGCTGACGCTGGTGATCGCGGTGACCGCAGCCAACCTGTTCCACCAGGGCTACTGGCAGCGCATCTGGGCCGCCCGCGATTCCCGGGCGCTGGGACGCGGCGCCGTACTCGGCGCCGTGACGACGGTAGTGGTGGTCGCCGTCGTCGGCGGGCTGGGAATCCTCGCGGCGCTGAGCGAGGCCCGGCTCGGCGAGCCGCCGATGCCGTTCTTCGCCCTGCTGATCGCGGCTCCAGGCTGGCTGAGCCTGCTGGCGCTGGTGCTGGCGGTGACGCTGGTCGCCTCGAGTGTCGATACGCTGCAGAATGGCATCGCCTCGCTACTGGTCGGCGAGGGTGACAGCCTCGACCGACGCGGGCTGTCGCTGAGCGGGGCGCGCTGGATCACCCTGGCGTTGATGGTGCCGGCGATGCTGGTGGCGCTGCAGGGCGTGTCGGTGCTGCGGCTGTTTCTGATCGCCGATCTGTTATGCGCCACGGCGGTGGTGCCGGTGCTGTTGGGGCTCTGGTCGCGGATGAGCACCGCCGCGGCGGTGGCCGGTGGGCTGGCCGGGCTGAGCGGCGCGGTGCTGCCGGGCTGGATCGCCCAGGGCAGCCTGGCAGGCGGTCTGCTGGCGGCGAGCTTCCCGGGCGGCGCGCCGACCCTGGCGCCGTTTCTCGGCGCGCTGACGGCCTCGACGCTGGTGGCGGCGCTGGTCGCCTGGGTGCGGCCGGTGAGGGCGCTGTCGGCCCAGTGATCGGCTGGCTCGCTGGCTGCCCGCTGTGCCACTCAGCGACCGGAGGCAGTTTGCAAGCGGACTGCCGCGCTTTCAGACTGAGTCGGCTAGGCTGTTATGCAGCCTCGCAACAGACCCGCCCGCGTGACCAGTTCAGGGAGTAGCCGTGATGAGTGATGAACCCCACGCCGACCCGCGTCGTCGCTATTCGAGCCCGGTGGTCGACGGCCCTGGCAAGTCGGCCAGCCGCGCGATGCTGCGTGCGGTGGGCTTCGAGGACGACGATTTTTGCAAGCCGCAGGTGGGCATCGCCTCCACCGCCAGCCAGGTCACGCCCTGCAACAGTCATATCGACGAACTCGCCGAGCAGGCCCGGGCGGGAGCCAACGAGGCCGGCGGCAAGGGCGTGGTGTTCAATACCATCACCATCTCGGACGGCATCGCCAACGGTACCGAGGGCATGAAGTACTCGCTGGTCTCGCGCGAGGTGATCGCCGACTCGATCGAGACGGTGGCTGGTTGCGAGGGCTTCGACGGGCTGGTGGCGATCGGCGGCTGCGACAAGAACATGCCGGGCTGCATGATCGGCCTGGCGCGGCTCGATCGGCCCAGCGTGTTCGTCTACGGCGGGACCATCCTGCCGGGCGACAATCACACCGACATCGTCTCGGTGTTCGAGGCGATGGGCGCCCACTCGCGCGGCGACATCGACCTGATCGCGCTCAAGCAGATCGAGGAGACGGCGATCCCCGGGCCGGGCGCCTGCGGCGGCATGTACACCGCCAATACCATGGCCTCGGCGATCGAGGCGCTGGGCATGAGCCTGCCCAACTCCTCGGCGCAGAACGCCGTCTCCGACACCAAGCGCGACGACAGCCGTGCCGCCGGGGCGGCGGTGCTCGCGCTGCTCGAGCGTGACCTCAAGCCCAGCGACATCATGACCTCTGATGCCTTCGAGAACGCCATCACCGTGGTCATCGCGCTGGGCGGCTCGACCAACGCGGTGCTGCATCTGCTGGCGATGGCCAGCGCCATCGGCGTCGAGCTTTCGGTGGACGACTTCACGCGGATTGGCCGGCGCGTGCCAGTACTCGCCGACCTGCGGCCTAGCGGGCATTACATGATGAGCGAACTGGTGGCGATCGGCGGCATCCAGCCGCTGATGAAGACGCTGCTCGAGGCCGGTTTGCTGCACGGCGATTGCCTGACGGTGACCGGCAAGACGCTGGCCGAGAATCTCGCCGAGGTCGCGGCGTACCCGGACGATCAGCGGATCATCGCGGCGCTCGATGCGCCGATCAAGGCGCAGAGCCATCTGCGCATCCTGCATGGCAACCTGGCGCCGGAGGGCGCGGTGGCCAAGATCACCGGCAAGGAGGGCACGCGCTTTACCGGCCGCGCGCGGGTGTTCGGTTCCGAGGAGGAGGCCCAGGCGCGCATCAACGACGGCAGCGTGGTCGCCGGCGAGGTGGTGGTAATCCGCTACGAAGGGCCGCGCGGCGGGCCGGGCATGCGCGAGATGCTGACCCCGACCTCGGCGATCATGGGGCGCGGGCTGGGCGATCGGGTGGCGTTGATCACCGATGGCCGCTTTTCCGGCGGCAGCCACGGTTTCGTGGTCGGCCACGTCTCGCCGGAGGCGTTCAACGGCGGGCCGATCGCGCTGGTCGAGGATGGCGACGAGATCACCATCGATGCCGAGGCCGACACCATCAACGTCGCGCTCAGTCACGACGAGTTCGAGCTGCGCCGCGCGGCCTGGCGCCAGCCCGAACCGCGCTATCGGCGCGGGGTGCTGGCCAAGTATGCGCGCACCGTGAGTTCGGCATCGCTTGGAGCGGTGACGGACCTGCCGGAGTAGCCGATGGCCGCGATCCACAACGGGTCAGCGCCCAGCCCGACACAGGCTCCTCAGGGTGGCGTGGCCGTGGCTACGCTCGGGGTTGACTCGCCGTCGTCGACGACGCTTTCCACCCGATCGCGGATCGCCTGGAGGTCGTCGGCGGAGAAATGCTCCAGACGACCGGCGAGCAGGTCGCTGATGCGCTGAGAGGGGATGCCGGCGCGCCGGGCGATTTCACGGTTGCCGAGTTCTGAAAGGGCGATGCGGCGAGTGACTATGCGCATCAGACGGGTGCGATGTTCCATGTCTCGAACATCGAAGTCCCGTTTGCGGCACTGTGCGCGTGAGGCACAGTTGCCGGTTTGTCGTACCGCGTCCATGAGGCTCCAGAAGTGACAATCGGACCCCTCAAGCATGCGCAATTTTTTCCCGCGCGACCAGTGCAAATTCAAGCTTTTTCAGGGGCATCTTGCCGCGCATCGGCCGCTACCGTCGCGAGGCGTCAAATCTCGTCGCGTGGCGGCGTGGGGCGCACCAGGATCTCGTTGACGTCGATGTGTTGGGGCTGGCTGATGGCGTACATCACCGCGTTGGCGATATCGCGATCGGCCAGGTCCTGCTCGCCCGGCCGCGGCAGGCGCTCGGCAGGGGAATACCGTTGCACGGCGTTGCGCCGTGCAACGGGAGGGGCGTGCGTTAGATGACCCGATCGGTACGCAGCACGCAGGCCTCGCTGTCGTCGTCACGGTCTTCCTCGCCGTAACGATTGGCCCCGGAGCGCAGGCTGACGCTCAGGTTGTTGTGCGCGTCCTCGGTCTCGGCCGGCAGCAGGTGCTTGACCGCGTCCTTCTCCTCGAGCAGCTCCTTTTCGGTGGCGTCGAGGCGCTTCTGGGCGGCGTCGTCGATGGGCAGGCCCTGGACGATCTGGTAACGGCCGTAGCGGCAGCGCACCGGGAACGAGAACACGATGCCCTTGGCGATGCCGTAGCTGCCGTCGGAGACGATGCACATGCTGACGAAGTCGCCCTCGGGCGTGCCCATGTACCAGTCGCGCATGTGATCGATGGCGCCCTGGGCGGCCGAGGCGGCACTGGATTGGCCGCGGGCGTCGATGATCTCGGCGCCGCGCTTCTGGACGCGCGGAATGAAGGTGTTGTCGACCCAGTCGTGATCGAGCCCGGGCCAGATCGGTTCGCCCATCGCCTCGGCGTTGCGCACGTCGGGAAACTGGCTGGCGCTGTGGTTGCCCCACACGGCGACCTTGCGGATGTCGGCGGTGTTGAAGCCGGTGCGGTTGGCGATCATGCCCTTGGCGCGGTTGTGGTCGAGCCGGCTCATCGCGGTGAACTGCGACGGCGACAGGTCGGGCGCGTTGCGACTGGCGATCAGCGCATTGGTATTGGCCGGGTTGCCGACCACCAGCACCTTGACGTCGGGGTTGGCGTGGTCGTTGAGCGCACGGCCCTGACGGCTGAAGATCTCGGCGTTGGCGGCCAGCAGATCGGCACGCTCCATGCCCGGGCCACGCGGCTTGGCGCCGATCAAAAAGGCGAAATGCACATTGCGAAAGCCGTCTTCCGGGTTGTCGTGCAGCCGCACGGCATGCAGCAGCGGGAAGGCGCAATCCTCGAGCTCCATGGCCAGACCGCGTAGCGCTTCCATGGCTTCGCTGCGCTCGATCAGCTGCAAGATGATGGGCTGATCGGTGCCGAAGACCTCGCCGGCGGCGAGACGAAAGAGTAACGAGTTGCTGATGCTACCGGCGGCGCCGGTGACGGCGATGCGGAAGGGGCGTTTCATCATTGGGTTCCCAAGGCTGGTTGGATGGTGGCGCTAGCCACGCGACATCGTCATCTGGCCCGATCGAAGCCGATGGCTGCGCGCTGAAAAATGGCCGTCGGGCTCCGCGGAGCCCGACATACAGGCTAGCATAGAGGGCTGGAGAATTTTCAGCGACCCCCACCATCGTGGCACAGGCTGGGTCTTGCCACATAGGGAAAGGCCCGTCCCAGGTAGCGATCGGCGCTGGCCGTGTCCGCATGATCGAGCAGTGTCGAGGGGTGCTGGTCGAGGATGTGCGGGGTATGGCGACGCAGCCAGCCGAAGGTGATCGGCGTGACGATGACAGTGCTGGCGGGCGCTTGTCCCGGCTCCATGACGTCGGCGATCAGTAGCCGGCAATCGTGGCGGATGGTGCGCAGCGAGAGTATCTCGTCCTGGGGCCGGTCGAGATTGAGCACATTGGCTATCGCCAGCGTCAGTACCGGCGCCAGGCCGCCCCGCGCCACTATCCGTTTCAGATAGACCGGCGAAAAGTAGCTGTCGGCGCCGTCGTCGGCGCTGATGCATTGCCAGGCATACCAGTGCCCAGGATAGAGCGGTAAAGGGGCGCTTGACGGCTGCACTAGAACCCTCACGAGTCCGTGTGAGTGGATAGTCAGTATGGAGAGCAGCCGCGGGGACACTCAATACGAATCTTCTGGCACCTATACGCGGCATGAAGGGTTGGTTATTTTAGCTGAAGGGCGTTCGGTCATGGACAGAAGATCTTCGCATGTCGCCTGATACCCTTGAGGTAAAAGGCTGACGCGACGCTAACGGATCGCTGGGCGAGCGTTTTCAGCGATGATTAACCGAGCAAGGACATAAAAGGGGCCGGGTATTGGAAGCCTCGATGAAGCGTACACGGGGAAGCATGGACGGCGCGACACAGCATGGCTTGCGGATACGCAGCGAACAGGTGCGCATCCTCTACGACGGGTTGTGGCTGCCGATGGTCTCGGTGGTACTGGTCGCGGGGCTGCTGCTGGTCTCGTTGTGGTCGGTCGTCGACCAGCGGCAGATGCTGGCCTGGATGACGGCGGTGGTACTGATCACGTTCGCCCGGCTGGGATTGGCCTGGTGCTTTCAGCGCAAGCAACCGCCGGCCGAGGCGGCGCGGCGCTGGATGATCGGCTACGCGATCGGCTCGACCGCCAGCGGTCTGCTGTGGGGCGCATGTGGCCTATGGCTGTTTCCGGTCTCCGACTTCCAGCATCAGGTGATCCTGGTCGTGGCGCTGGCCGGCATCGCCTCGGGCGGGGCGGTGACCATGGCGCCGGTGTGGCCGATCGCAGCGACGTTCCTGATTCTTACACTGCTGCCATTGAGCCTGCGTTACCTGTGGCTGGGCGGCCCGGCGTCGCTGACCGCGGCGGCGATGGTGTGGCTCTTCCTGGGTTTTACGCTGGCCGTCAGCCATCGCTGGAACCGAATCCTGCGCGACAACTTTCACCTCCAGGCCGAAGGCGAGACGCGTGAGCAGGCGCTGCGCGCGAGCGAAAGCCGCTACCACACCATCTTCCAGGCTTCGCCACTGGGCATGCTGCATTTCGACGCCCAGGGCCGGGTTACCGACTGCAACGACAAGCTGCTTCAGATTACCGGCGAGTCCCGCGAGCGCTTTCTGGGGTTCGACATGCTGGAATCCGTGCAGAGCATCCGCGTCAAGCGGGCCGTGCAACGTGCGCTGAGCCATGGCGAAGGCTATTACGAGGGCGACTACAGCATGCTGACGGCATCGGGCCCGGCCTTGCCGGTGCGAATCCTGTTCAGCGGCGTGCGTGACGATCAGGGCGCTATCGTTGCCGGCGTGGCGGTCGTCGAGGATTTGACCGAGCGGCGCCAGGCCGAGGAGACCATCCACCGTCAGGCTTATTACGATGCGCTGACAGGACTGCCCAACCGGCGCCTGCTCAGCGAGCGTCTGGCGCAGCTGATGGCCGAATCGGCCCACCGTGGCGAGCACGGCGCGGTGCTGTTCATCGATCTGGACCGCTTCAAGGAGGTCAACGAGTCGCTTGGCCACTCGGTCGGCGACCGGCTGCTCAATGCCACGGCGCGCCGCCTGACCGAGCTGCTGCGCGATGGCGACATCGCCGCGCGCGTCAATAGCGACGAGTTCGTGGTGGTGGTCGCACGCATCAGAGGCGATCGTCAGCAGGTGATCGATGGCGTCAACGGCGTTGCCGAGCGTGTCATGAGCGCGCTTTCCGAGCCCTACCATCTCAGCGATCGACCGCTGTTGGTGACGCCGAGTATCGGTTTTGCGCTGTTCGGCGAAGAGCAGAGCAGCGCGACCGGGCTGCTCAAGCAGGCCGAAACGGCGATGTTCCAGGCCAAGACGGAGGGGCGCGCGAAGGCCTGCGGCTACTTGCCGAGCATGCACACGGCGGCGGTATGGCGACTGAATCTCGAGCAGGACCTGCGCCTGGCGCTCGAAGGCGACCAATTGCAGCTGCATTTTCAGCCCCAGGTCGACGGCGATGGACGGATCGTCGGCGGCGAGGGGTTGTTGCGCTGGTTGCACCCGAAGCGCGGCATGGTCCAGCCGGTCGAATTCATTCCGGTGGCCGAGGAGAGCGGGCTGATCCTCGATATCGGCCAGAGGGTGCTGGACCAGGCCTGCGAGGCGCTCATGCGACTCGATGCGCGGCAGCTCCCTCGGCTGTCGATCAATATCAGCCCGCGCCAGTTCGGCCAGCCCGAGTTCGTCGCCTCGATCGGACGCGGCATCGAGCGCTCGGGCATCGATCCGTCGCGTTTGCAGCTCGAGATCACCGAGGGGGTGATGATCGACAACCTGATCGAGACGATCGAGACGATGCGCGATCTCAAGCGTATCGGCGTGGGCCTGGCGATCGACGATTTCGGGGTCGGCTACTCGTCGCTGTCCTACCTGAAACGCTTGCCGCTGGACGAACTCAAGATCGATCGCAGCTTCATTCAGGAACTCGACAACTCGAATGACGAGGCGATCGTCCAGACGATCATCACGATCGCTCGGAACCTGCATCTGACGGTCGTCGCCGAGGGCGTCGAGAGCGCCGCGCAACGCGACTTCCTGCTGAGCAACGGCTGTCACATCTTCCAGGGCTTCTGGTTCTTTCGTCCGTTGCCGTTCGATGCGCTGGTCGCGGCGATCAACGATTGTCAGAGCACGGCGTGAGCGCTCCCGAACAGCCGGGCATATGGCGCCGGTCAAGCGGAGGCACTGTTGCCGGGTGCGGCTTCGGCATCGATGGCGGCAATTGCCTCGGCCGCCCGTTGCAGGGCCGGCAGGAACTCCCGGGCGCGCTCCGGCGTCAGGCGCATGGTCGGTGCCTGAACGGCAATGCCCAGATTCGAGCGCCCCTTGCTGCCGGGAACCAGCACCGCGATGCACAGCAGTCCCGGCAGCAACTCCTCGTCGTCGAAGGCGTAGCCGTCGCGACGCACACGCTCGATCTCGTGTTCCAATGCATCGACATCCGCCCGGGTGTTGGGCGTGAAGCGCTCCAGCGTGACGTGGGCGAGCAACCGCTTGCGCTGGGCCGGTGGCATCTGCGCCAGAAACAGCTTGCCGCTCGCCGAGGCATGTACCGGCACCCGTGAACCGGGATGCAGGTAGAAGCGCAGCGGCGCGCTGGTCTCGACACGATCGAGATACAGCACCTCGTTGCCCGACAGAGCCGTGATGTTGCAGCTTTCGCCGATCTCCTCGACTAGCCGGCTGAGCACGCCATGACGAGCGCCGTGCACGGTGTTGTTCATCAGCAGGGTCTCGGCCAGACGCCGCAGACGCATACCGGTCCCGTAATGTCGGCTGTCGCCATCGCGCTGCAGCATGCCGGCGGCCTCGAGCTGTTGCAACATGCGGTGCAGCGTGGGCTTGGGCAGCCCGGTCTCCTCCACCAGCCCCTGCAGCGTGAAGAACTGATCCTTTTCCGCGATGACTTCCAGCAGCGCCAGCAGGCGCATCGTTGGCGTGTCGCCATCGATCTTGGCTACGTCAGACGTCATGTCGAGCCTCTCGTACGGATGGTCGTGGGCATGAGAGCAATATAACAATTCCTATATTTGGTAGAAAGCATACCATTTCTTGAAATATTCATTGACGATGAGGCGAGACGGTCGCTAGATTCTTTCCCCATGTTCCATTCGTTGGAATCCAGCGTTCCGGTTGGCTTTATCGCCACGTGGCAGGGGCGCCGTGGCTGTGCGGTCGCCACCGCGCAAAGGCCGGGCACGAGCGACTATCGGAGGGGCATGGCATGCAGGACTTCCTGATCATCGGCGGGGGTGTCATCGGCATGATGACCGCCTGGCAACTGGCCGAGGCCGGCCACTCGGTAACGCTGCTCGAACGCGGCGAATGCGGCAAGGAGGCCTCCTGGGCCGGGGGCGGTATCGTCTCGCCGCTGTATCCCTGGCGCTACGAGGAGGCGATCTCGCGTCTGGCCGAGTGGTCCGAAGGACGTTACCCGGCTCTGGCGAATCGCCTGACCGGGGAGACGGGGATCGACCCCGAGTACCGCCAGACGGGATTGCTGTATCTCCACGTCGACGACGAGGCCGACGCCGTGGCGTGGGCGCGGCAACGGGGCAAGCCGCTGGTGCGCGTGGATGCCGATTTCGTCTATGGCAAGGAGCCGCACCTGGCGGCCGGGCTCGACGATGGACTGTGGATGCCGACCCTCGGCAGCATCCGCAACCCGCGGCTGGGCCAGGCGCTGCGCGCCCGGTTGCGCACCTTGCCGAAGGTCGCCGTGCACGAGGGCTGCCGGGTCGAGCGGCTGGTCGTCGAACGGGGCAGGGTGACGGGCGTGCAGACCGCCGGGGGGCATTTCGGGGCGGCACGCGTGATCGTCTGTGGCGGTGCCTGGAGTGGACGGCTGTTGGGTGAAGTCGGGGTGGCGCTGCCGGTGCGCCCGGTCAAGGGCCAGATGATGCTGTTCAAGACGCCGCTGACGACCGGTTGTCGGCAACTGCTCGAGCGCGTGGTGTTGAAGGACGGGCGCTACCTGATTCCGCGCGCCGATGGCCGGGTGCTGATCGGCTCCACGCTGGAGGAGGCCGACTTCGACAAGACACCCACCGCGGCGGCCCATGCATCGCTGCATGCCAGTGCGGTTGCCATGCTGCCGGGGCTGGCCGAGTGCGAGGTGGAGCATCACTGGGCGGGGCTGCGCCCCGGTTCGCCCGAGGGCGTGCCCTTCATCGGCGAGGTGCCGGGCATCGCCGGGTTGTTCGTCAACGCCGGGCATTACCGCAATGGGTTGGTGCTGGCGCCGGCCGCGACGCGCCTGCTGGTCGATCAACTGTTGGGACGTGAGCCGATCGTCGATACCGCGCCCTACCGGGTACCGGCGTCCACGGATCATGAGCCCGCCATGCTGGCCCAACAAGCGACTCCCCACTGGCGCTAAGTCATGCGGATGCTTGGCACTACCCTCGAAGTCATCGCGGTGGCCGCTGGCCGATCGCGGACTACCCCAGTCGAGGGGAACCACATGAGCCAGCTCGGTATTGAACTCTTGGAAGCCTTCAGCGAGGCCTTGAACCGCCACGACATCGATGCGGTGATGGCGATGATGACCGAGGATTGCGAATTCCATGCCCTTGCCGGACCGGAACTGATGGGCAAGCGCTTCGTCGGGCAGGCCGAGGTGCGTCAGGCCCTCGAGAATGCGTGGAAGGTGCGCCGGACGCGGCCTGGGTCGATGGCGAACATGTCGTGGTGGGGGACCGGGGCTTTACCGAGAGCACCTGCAAGGGCACGACCGTGGATGGCGTCCGCTCCGAGGCGCGCATGATCGACGCCTTCACCTTCCGCGACGGCAAGATCGCGGTGAAGAACGCCACGCCGGGGCGCTCAGGATGCACGAGGAGTGCGTGGCGGGCATGCAAACCTTCAAGCCTGATCGCCGATATCGACTGCGATCCCCAGCCCGGCGGCCATCACGCGCTGGGCTATGGCGGCAACGGGGTGATGTACTCGGCCCAGGCAGGACGCCGGCTGGCACAATGTACCATGGCTCGTTGCTCGATCGGCTCCAGTCGCATCTTCGCATGGCCCAGCGCAAAGGGCATTGCCGAGGCACGGCGAATGCCGCATGGTCGTCGACAAGAGCGCCGGCAGGCTCGGTATCGTGCGGCGCCCTTATCGGCCCGCTAACGAGGTGGCGATATGCGTGGGGCATTCGGCTTCGATCTGCGCAGCATGGAAATCTTCGTCGAGACCCTGGAGCGGGGCAGCCAGACGGCGGCGGCGCTGCACCTGGGACTCAAGCAGTCGTCGGTCTCGCAGAGCCTGGCCAATCTCGAGGAAACGCTGGGGGTGTCGCTGTTTTTGCGCCACGCCCGGCCGCTGGAGCCGACCGCCGCGGGGCGCTTCTTCTATGACCGAGCCCAACGCATGCTCGGCGAGGCCCGCGCAACGCGGCGCGAACTGCGCAGCGGCGCCTTCCAGCAGCTTCATCAGGTGCGCATCGCGCTGGTGGATTCGCTGGCCACCGCGGTTGGCCAGCCGTTGATCGAGGCGATCAAGCGTCATACCCGCGATTACACCCTGACCACCGGGCTCTCCCACCTGCACGGCCATGCGCTGCTGACCCGTCACGTCGATATCATCGTCTCCGACGACCGGCTCGAGAACTACGATGGGCTCGAGCGCCATTCGCTGCTCGACGAACCCTTCGTGCTGGTACTGCCTCGGCATTGGCATGGCGGCCACGACAACCTGCGTTGGCTGGCCCGGCAGCTGGATTTCGTGCGCTACACCCCGCAGTCGCTGATCGGCCAGGCGATCGAGCGACACTTGCGGCTCAACCAGCTGGAACTGCCCGCCCGGCTGCATCTCGACAACACCTTCGCCCTGCTGCGCATGGTCGACGCCGGCGTCGGCTGGACGATCACCACGCCGCTGTGCCTGTGCCAGGCCGGGCTCGAGCGTCTCGACGTGCAGGTGGTCGAGCTGCCCATCGCCCCGTTGCGTCGCGAATTGACGCTGGTGGCGCGGCGCGACGAGCTTGGCGACCTGCCTTCGCAGTTGGCCCGCGACAGCCGCGGGTTGCTGAAGACGCGCTGCGCCGGTGAGCTCCTGCGCCATCTGCCCTGGTTGGCCGCGCAGATCGACGTGCGCTGAAGGCTGCGTGCTGCGTTGCGGTGCACTATCGATTTTTTCGATAGCCAACCGGTGTCTGGCGCCGATGCTAGTTGCCGCGCCGGGACGAGTCTGCCCAGACTGCAGGAAGCCGCGACCGTTGCCGCGGAAAGTCGCGTCTGCGTGCGGCGAGTCGCTCGCCCGCGTTATACCGATCAGCTGGAAGGGCACAACAATGACCACAAATACCCGCAAGGATACGAGCAGTATTCACTACCGGCACGAAGATGCCGCCTATTTCGAGAAGCGCGGGCTACGTCGCCACGCCGGGCCCTGGTCGCTCTGGGCGCTGGGCGTGGGGGCGGTGATTTCCGGGCACTACTCCGGCTGGAACCTGGGGCTGGCCTCGGGCGGCTGGGGCGGCATGCTGATCGCCACCGTGCTGATCGCGGTGATGTATCTGGGGCTGACCTTCTGCATCGCCGAGATGTCGCCGGCGCTGCCGCACACCGGGGCCGCCTACTCCTTCGCCCGCTCGTCGATGGGGCCGTGGGGCGGTTTCGTCACCGGACTTTGCGAAAACGTCGAGTACGTTCTCACCCCGGCGGTGATCGTGTTCTTCATCGGCTCCTACCTGACCGGGATCTTCGAGACCGAAGCGGCCTTTCAGCCGATCTGGTGGGTGCTGGGCTACATCCTGTTCGTGGGCTTGAACATCGTCGGCGTGGAACTCTCCTTCAAGGTCACCCTGGGCGTGACGCTACTCGCCCTGGCGGTCTTGCTGGTGTTCTGGTTCAGCGCCTTCCCGAATATCGATTTCTCGGCCTGGGCGCTCAATATCGGCGAGGGTGGCGTGCTGCTGGAGGGCGGCAATGGGCCCTTCCTGCCGATGGGCATCGTCGGTGCGCTGGCGGCCATGCCATTCGCGGTGTGGCTGTTCCTGGCCATCGAGCAGCTACCGCTGGCCGCCGAGGAATCGGTCGATCCCAAGCGCGACATGCCCAAGGGCATCATCCTGGGCATCGTCACGCTGATCATTTCGGCGTTCATGATCCTGTTCCTCAACCCCTCGGTCGTCGGTGTGGGCGCCTATGCGCTGGGCCAGTCGGGCGAACCGCTGCTCGACGGCTTCAAGGCGATCTTCGGCAGCGGCACGGCCAAGATCCTGGCGCTGGTGGCGATCGTCGGGCTGATCTCGAGTTTTCATACCATCATCTTCGCCCAGGGTCGGCAGATCTATTCGCTGTCGCGTGCCGGTTACTTTCCGACCTTCCTGTCGGTGACCCACGGCTCGCGCAAGACTCCGCACGTGGCGATGATCGCCGGCGCGCTGGTCGGCCTGACGATCATGCTGATCAGCTTCGTCGGGCTGGGTGCCGACCAGAGCTCGGCGGTGATCGGCGGCACGCTGTTGAACATGGCGGTGTTCGGGGCGATGTGCTCGTACATCGCCCAGGCCGTCTCGTTCATTCTGCTGCGCAAGAACTACCCGAGCATGGAGCGGCCCTATCGCAGCCCGTTCGGCAATGCCGGCGCCTGGGCGACCATCGTCATCGCCGTGGTGACCATCTTCTTCCAGCTCTCCGATACGACCTACCGGGTTGGGGTGGTGGGCGTGGCGGCCTGGTTCGCGGTGGGCATCGTCTACTTCGCGCTCATCGGCCGGCATCGTCTGATACTCTCCCCGGAGGAGGAGTTCGCCGTCGCGCACCGCGAGCGTGCGGACAACGCATGAGGCGAGTGCCGCCCTATGACAATCCCAACATGGCCAGCGAGGTAGAGCGATGGGCGTCAAGCAAGCCAGGCAAGTGACCAGCGCCGACCAGGCCCGGCAACTGGTCGAGGAGCGCGGGCTGAGCCACGTCAAGGTCGGGTTGTTCGACATCGACGGCGTGATGCTCGGCAAGTACATGAGCAAGAAGAAGTTCTTCGATGCGCTGGAGAACGGCTTCGCGTTCTGCGACGTGGTGCTGGGCTGGGACAGCAAGGACGCGCTCTACGACAACGTCCAGTACACCGGCTGGCACACCGGGTATCCCGATGCCGCGCTACGCATCGTCCCGGAGAGCTGCCGCGAACTTCCCTTCGAGGATGGCATGCTGCTGTTTCTTGCCGAGTTCGCCGGGCCGGCGCGGGAGATCTGCCCGCGTGGTTTGCTCGAAAGGGTCCTGACGCGTGCCGAGGGGCTGGGTTTCGAGGTGTTTGGCGCGCTGGAATACGAGTTTTTCCTGTTCCAGGAAACGCCGGAATCGATCCGCGACAAGGGCTTTCGCAACCTCAAGCCGCTGACGCCCGACATGATGGGCTATTCGATGCTCAGAAGCTCGGTGCACAGCGAGCTCTACCATGAGTTGCTGGCGCTGTCGGAGAGCATGGACTTTCCCATCGAAGGCTTGCACACCGAGACCGGCCCCGGCGTGCTGGAAGCGGCGATCGGCGTCGACGCCGCGCTCGCCGCTGGCGACAAGGGCGCGCTGTTCAAGACTTTCGTCAAGGTCTGGGCCCAGCGGCGGGGGTTGATGGCGACCTTCATGGCCAAGTGGTCGCCGGACTATCCCGGTCAGAGCGGCCACATCCACCTGTCGCTGCGCGAGCGCGACGCCGGCAGGTCGGCGTTCTTCGACGCCGCCAAGCCCTACACGATGAGCGCCGTGCAGCGCCACTTCGTCGCCGGTCAACAGCAGCTGATGCCGGAATTCCTGGCGCTGTTCTCGCCGACCGTCAACAGCTACACGCGGCTGATTCCCGGTTTCTGGGCGCCCACCGAGGCGACCTGGGGGGTGGAGAATCGCACCTGTGCGCTGCGCGTGATCCCCGGCAGCGACACCTCGCAGCGGGTCGAGTACCGCCTGGGCAGCGCCGACGCCAACCCCTACCTGGCGCTGGCGGCGGCGATCGGCGCGGGACTCTACGGCATCGAGCATCAGCTCGAGCCCGACGAGCAGGTCGTCGGCAACGCTTACACGCTGGAGCATCCCGTCCATCAGGCGTTGCCGCGCACGCTGTGGGACGCGGCGCAGCGGCTCAAGGCCTCGGCCCCGGCGCGCGAGCTGTTCGGCGACGCCTTCGTCGAGCACTTCGCGGCGACCCGCGAGTGGGAGGAGCGCGAGTTTCGCCGGCATATTACCGATTGGGAGCTCGATAGGTACTTCGAGATAATCTGAGCTACGGGCTACGGGCTACGGGCTACGGGCTACGGGCTACGGGCTACGGGCTACGGGCTACGGGCTACGGGCTACGGGCTACGGGCTACGGGCTACGGGCTACGGGCTACGGGCTACGGACGGGCTACGGGCTACGAAGGCCTGATTCGGCATCAGGTGGGAGCGAATTTATTCGCGATGGAATGGGCTTCGTCGGGAACAAGTTGCCTCCCACCGGACCATGGGCCAAGACAAGCGCTGGTTGAGCCTTTGGGGTTCGTGGCTCGAAGCCCGAAGCTCGTGAGCTGAGGAATATTCATGGCTGCACAAAAAACGATTTCCCCGGTGGATGGCTCGGTCTACGTCGAGCGCGAGCTGGCCGATCCGGCGCGGGTCGAGGCCACCCTGGACCGTGCGAGCGCCGCGCAGCGGGCCTGGCGCGAGGTGCCGCTGGCCGAGCGGGCGCGCTACTGCTCGGCGATGGTCGATGCCTTCGTGGCGATGCGCGATGCGCTGGCCGAGGAACTGACCTGGCAGATGGGCCGGCCGATCGCCGCGGCCGGCGGCGAGATCGGCGGCTTCGAGGAGCGCGCGCGGGGCATGATCGCGCTCGCCGAGCAGGCGCTGGCGCCGATCCGGCTGGCCGACAAGCCGGGGTTTACCCGCTATATCAGTCGCGAGCCGCTGGGCGTGGCCTTCGTGATCGCGCCCTGGAACTTTCCCTTCATGACCGCGGTGAACGCGATCGTGCCGGCGATCATGGCCGGCAACGCGGTGATCCTCAAGCATTCCGCCCAGACCCCGCTGTGCGCCGAGCGCATCCAGCAGGCCTTCGCTGCCGCCGGCCTGCCCGAGGGCGTGTTCCAGTATCTGCATCTGTCGCACGCCGCGGCCGAGGGGGTGATGCGCGATCCGCGCATCGCTTACGTCTCCTTCACCGGTTCGGTGGCCGGCGGCGAGCGGGTCGAGTCGGCGCTGGCCGGGCGCTTCATCGCCAGCGGGCTGGAACTGGGTGGCAAGGACCCGGCGTACATTCGCGCCGACGCCGACCTGGACGCCGCCGTCGAGGGTGTGATGGACGGCGCCTTCTTCAATGCGGGGCAGAGCTGCTGCGCCATCGAACGCATTTACGTCCATCAGTCCCTCTTCGAGGCCTTCGTCGAGCGGGCGGTGGCCTGGTTGCGTCAACTCAAGCTCGGCAACCCCGGCGATCCGGCGACGAGCCTGGGCCCGCTGGTGCGCCCCGAGGCGGCGGATTTCGTGCGCGGCCAGATCGAGGAGGCCGTCGCCGCCGGCGCCAAGGCCTGGATCGACCCCGGCGACTACCCGCTGTCGGCACCCGGCAGCGCCTATCTGGCACCGCAGTTGCTGACCGGCGTCGATCATTCGATGCGGGTGATGAGCGAGGAAAGCTTCGGGCCGGTGGTCGGCGTTATGCCGGTGACCGATGACGACGAGGCCGTGGCATTGATGAACGACAGCCCGTTCGGGCTGACCGCGGCGGTATTCACCCGTGACATCGCCGCGGGCGAAGCGCTGGCCCGGCGGCTGGAGGCCGGCACGGTATTCACCAACCGCTGCGACTATCTCGATCCCGAACTGGCCTGGACCGGCGTCAAGCAGTCCGGGCGTGGCTGTTCGCTGTCGCGGATCGGTTACGAGAGTGTAACCCGGCCGAAGTCGTTCCACTTGAAGCACGCTTGAAGCCATAAGCCGTAAGCCGTAAGCCGTAAGCCGAATGGAGGTTCTACTTAAAGCTTACAGCTTCGAGCTTACGGCTCTAACGAAACGAGGTCTCCATGAACCAACATGCTAGCCAGTTCACTACCACCTGGAGTTACCCCACCGAAATCCGCACCGGCAGCGGTCGGATACGCGAGTTGCCCGAGGCGTGCCGTGCCCTGGGCATGCGCGCGCCGTTGCTGGTCACCGACCCCGGCCTGGCCCGGTTGCCGATGGTCGAGGCGGCGCTGGTGGGTTGCCGCGACGCGGGGCTCGACTGTGGGCTGTTCAGCGCCGTCAAGGGCAACCCCACCGGCACCAACGTGGCCGACGGCGTGGCGGCCTTTCGCGACGGCGGCCACGACGGGGTGATCGCCTTCGGCGGCGGCTCGGGACTCGACGCCGCCAAGGCGGTGGCGCTGATGGCCAAGCAGCCGGATGGCCTGTCGATCTGGTCGCTGGAGGATGTCGGCGACAACTGGAAGCACGCCGACGGCGAGGCGGTCGTGCCGATCGTCGCCGTGCCCACCACCGCCGGCACCGGCTCCGAGGTTGGTCGGGCCTCGGTGATCACCGACGAGCAGGCGCGGGTCAAGCGGATCATCTTTCATCCCCGCATGCTGCCGGCGACGGTGATTCTCGATCCCGAACTCTGTGTCGGCCTGCCACCGGCGATCACCGCGGCGACCGGCATGGATGCGCTGTCGCATTGCCTGGAAGCGTGGTGCGCGCCCAACTACCATCCGCTGGCCGAGGGCATCGCCGTGGAGGGCATGCGGCGTATCCGCGATTTCCTGCCCGCCGCCTATCGCGACGGCCAGGATATCGAGGCGCGCCAGCAGATGCTGGTCGCCTCGATGATGGGCGCGACCGCCTTTCAGCGCGGGCTGGGCGCGATACACGCGCTGGCCCATCCGCTGGGCGCGCTGTACGACGCTCACCACGGCACCCTCAACGCGATTCTCATGCCTTACGTGCTGCGCGCCAACGAGTGCGCGATCGGCGAGCCGATGGTGCGCCTGGGGCGTTATCTCGACCTGCGTCAGCCGGGCACCGCGGCGATCATCGACTGGGTGCTCGAGCTGCGCGAGCGGCTCGGCATCCCGCATACCCTGGCCGAGCTGCATATCGATCTGGCCCAGGCCGAGACGGTGGGGCGCATGGCCGTGGCCGACCCGTCCGCCGGCTCCAATCCCATCGCCTTCGACGCCGCGCAGTACCAGACGCTGCTGTGCAACGCCGTCGAGGGTCGTCTGTAAACTCCCGGGTTGGGTAGAATGCGGCGCGTTCAATTTTTCAAGGAGACAATGCCATGCGAATCGGCCTGCTGCAGTGCGACGACGTCGATGAGAAGCTGCAGCCCCGCCACGGCAACTACCCGGAGATGTTCGAGCGGCTGTTCACCCGCGTCGACCCGACCCTCGAGTTCCAGGTGTGGCGCTGCCTGGATGGCGAGATTCCCGGTGACGTCGATGCCGTGGATGCCTGGCTGACCACCGGTTCCAAGTACGGGGCCAACGATGGCGACGAGTGGATCGAGGCGCTGGGCGGCTTCGTGCGCGAACTGTGGGCGGCCGGCAAGCCGCTGGTGGGGATCTGCTTCGGTCACCAAGTGATCGCCAAGGCGCTGGGCGGCGAGGTGGTCAAGAGCGAGCGCGGCTGGGGCGTGGGCATGTCGTTCAATCGGCTCACCGAGCGCGCCGCGTGGATGGACCCGTGGCAGGAGGGGCTCGATCTGGTGGTCAGCCACCAGGATCAGGTATCGCGGCTGCCCGCGGGCGCCGTGGTGCTCGCCGCCAGCGACTTCTGCCCGGTCTACGTGATGCAGGTCGGCGAGATCTTCCTCGGCGTGCAGGGTCACCCGGAGTTTTCCAAGGCCTACTCCGCAGATTTGATGGAGCTCCGCCGCGGCAAGATCCCCGGCAACCGGGTCCGCGAGGGTCAGGCCTCGCTCAACGCGCCGGTCGACGACCAGCTGATGGTGCGCTGGATTCTCAACTTCATGCGTCAGGCACTCAATCGTCGGGCGGGTCAGCGATAACGTCTGTTCCAGCTATCGTGACCCCAAAACTCGATGGTCGGGGGTTTGCCTCAGGCTTTACACTGCACGTCTTGGAAATTATCCACCGGCAAGTCACGGCTTGCGCCCGCGGGTGCGGCAGGCGGAGGAAGGCATCATGAAAATTGGTGAACTGGCACAGCGAGCGAGCTGTCAGGTCGAGACCATACGCTATTACGAGCGCGAAGGCCTGTTGCCGGAGCCAGCGCGTAGCGCCGGCAATTACCGGCTCTACGGAATGATGCACGTCGAGCGCCTGATGTTCATCCGCCACTGCCGCGCGCTGGACATGACGCTGGGTGAGATTCGCCGGTTGTTGCTGCACCGCGACCATCCCGAGCGCGATTGCGCCGAGGTCAACGATCTGGTCGACGAGCATATCGGCCATGTCGAAACGCGGCTCGCCCAGCTCGACAGCCTGCGCACTGCACTGATCGAGTTGCGCGCGCGCTGCCGCGGCGACGCCGATATCGGCGCCTGCGGCATTCTCCGCGAACTCGCCCAGCCGGCGGACGAGGACGAGGAGAGTGGCGAGTCGCCGGCGGTGCGGCATATCGGCGGCGCGCACTGAGATTGAAAAATCATCGAGCGTTGGTTCGTGGCGGTGGGGCGATGAAGCCTGTAGCCGTTGTCTTTCGGGAATAAATTCCCTCCCCCGAACCCCTGCTGCCACTGAGACGGTACCGAGCTTGTGGGAGGGAACTTGTTCCCGATGGTTTAGCTACTTTGGCAAGCTTCTGGGCAATCTATAACCAGTTCTTGTGCTTGAAATACAGGTACGGCGATACGCCAGCGACCACCATCAGCCCCAGTGCGAGCGGATAGCCGAATCTCCAGCTGAGTTCGGGCATATAGGTGAAATTCATGCCGTAGATGCTGGCGACCAGGGTCGGCGGCAGGAACACCACGGCAGCGATCGAGAAGATCTTGATGATCTGGTTCTGCTGAATGTTGATGAAGCCCTGGGTGGAGTCCATCAGGAAGTTGATCTTGTCGAACAGAAAGGCGGTGTGACTCATCAGCGTCTCGACGTCGCGCATCACCTCGCGGGCGGTCTCCTGAATCTCGCTGTGGCCGCGCAAATGGCGAATCAGGAACGACACCGAGCGCTGGGTGTCCATCAGGCACAGCCGGATCTTGCCGTTGCTGTCCTCGAGCTTGGCGAGCTGGTCGATGGCGTCCTCGAGATCCGAGCCTTCCTCCTCGAGGACCAGATGGCTGACATCCTCGAGCTTGCGGTGAATGTCCTCCAATGTATCGGCGAGGTTTTCGACCTTCTGCTCGAAGATGGTCATCATCAGCGTCTGCGCGGAGCTCGCCTCGACCTGGCCGCTGCGCGCGCGCAGCCGCAGCAGCCGGAAATCGGCGAGCTCGCAGTCGCGGAAGGTGATCAGCCGCTCCGGCTGCAGGATGAAGGCGACCGTGGTGTTGCCGTGGCGACCTTCGCTCTGGGAGAGGAACAGCGAGTGGACGTGGATGCCGTCGGCGTCGACGAAATAGCGCGCCGAGGACTCGATTTCCTCGACATCCTCTCCGGCGGGCAGTTCGTCGGCGAGAAAGGCGTTGAGCCGATCGCGTTCGTCTTCGTCGGGCTCGTGGGCATCGATCCAGGTGGAGTGCGCGAGGCGCCGGGCCAGCGGCTGCGTCTCCTCGGTGACTTCCATGATGGTCTGGCGGTGAAGCTCGAAGGTACGAATCATCGATGTCCCTGATTATCCGGTGGCGTGTGCCCAGATTAGGCGTTCGCCGGCGTCTCGCCAACCGTCGCGCATCGACTCGTCACCAATACAAGCGACCCGGCACGCCGACGCGGGTGACGGTGATCATCAGGGTCTCGAGCGCGGAAAACTGGCCGGTCAGGCCGTTGATGGCATGTCTCAGTTTAGGACAGCCCGGCGGCCTCGAGTGGCATGGGGGTGAGCGCGCCGGGAAGCGAAACGGGCGGATAAGGCATCGTGCAATCGAGCGAGGCCACGACCTCCGCCGGGGAGGGCGACAGCAACACCTGATCGGCCTGGCCACGGGGCGCGAATTTCCGAGAAATGGACGTGTTGAGCACGGCGGTAACGGGCACCCCGAGCGCGACCGCCATGTGCATGGGGCCGGTGTCCGGCGTGATCAGGCGTGGCAACTGCGTCAGCGTGGCGGCAAAGTCGCGCAACGCCATGGCGGGGGCCACACAGCCATGATGGCCGTTGCGGGCTTCCAGATCCGGGCGCATCGCAGCTTCTTCGGGGCCGATCAGCAGCAAGAAGCGTAGGCCGCGATCGTTGAGCGCATCGCAGAGCGTCAACCAGAAAGCCAGTGGCAGGCGCTTGTTCAGGTGGCCGCCCACGAACACGCCGATATCGAATGGCTTGTCGGTGAGTTGCTGGAGTCCGGCCCGTGCCCGCGTCTGTTCGGCGTCCGAGACCGTCATCCAGGGGCGCGCCTCGCAATCCAGCCCCAGGGTACCAGCGATGACCGCGGCCACGTCATAGACATGCGTCTGGCCGGGCGGCACGCGGTAGACCTGATCGTAGAGGCCGGCCAGGCGTGAAGCGGCGCCTAGGGTGCGTCGGGCGCCGGCGGCCTTCAGGCAGAGCCTGCCGGTCAGGGAGGTATCCGCCACCTGAATGGCCAGGTCATAGCGTCTCCGGCGCAGCGTGCGCCACAGCGCGACCAGCTTCCAGGGGCGAACGAGCATGTCCCGGCCGAGGGCATGGCAATGGGTCACTGGCATCCCCGCAAACAGGGAGACGGTGGTGTCGGTGGCCAGGTAGTCGATCTCGAGCTCGGGGCGCCCTTCGGCCAGCGCGTGGATCAGCCGGGCACTGATCAGGGCGTTGCCGATACGAAAGTTGGGGCGCACCAGCAGGACTCGCTGGACGCCTTCCAGGGTCGCCGGGGTCGCGGCAGTACCGGCGGCCGAGCCGGCGAGCCAGCGGTACAGCCACGCCTTGGCACGTTTTTCCAGACGCTTGCCCAGCTGGCGCATGGCGGTGTGGCGGCGTAGGCGGGTGAGCAGGAACATGGCAAGGCCTCTCCGGGAAGCGGGGAGTGGCCACTATGGAGATAGAGTCTTAACGAAATCTTAGATCCTGTTGACGTTTCAGCGAACCGCGTTGTTGCGCCACATGGCGCCCTAGCGATCCGGCAGGAGCAAAAATGCGTGACACCATGACAAGACGACCAATCTGGAACGCCAAACAATGGGCGCGAACGATCAAGCGGGATGTACATGCAGTCTGGTTAGCCGCGCGCGATTCGCGCACACCGTGGATAGCTCGGGCGCTTGCGCTGGTTGTTGCAGCCTATGCCGTCTCGCCCATCGACCTGATCCCCGACTTCATCCCGGTACTGGGTTATCTTGACGATCTGATCATCGTGCCGCTCGGTCTCCTGCTGGTTGTCCGGCTTATACCGCCCGAAGTGATGGAGGAGCACAGAGAAGCCGCGGCCAAAGCGAGCGAACGGCCAGTCAGCCGCTTGGCGGCTGGCGTGGTCGTTACCGTGTGGGTCGCTGGTATTGCACTCTTGATCCGTTCAACCGTCTTCTGAAAATGACAGGGGATGCCCGATCCGGTCAGTCTCCGGAGCGGCGATACTGCAGTGAGAGCAATACCTGGATTGCATGCAATCTTACGACCAAAGCGCAATAGGCAGCGTCCGATGGCGGGTTCTACGCTTTGATTGCATGCAATGGGGGATTTTGTGACGACCAGACAGACGTCCTATCCGACGGCGGTGGCGCAGGTCTACGAGGCGATCAAGCGTCGCATCCTCGATGGCAGCTACCGGCCCCACGAGTACGTGCGCGAAACCGGCGTGGCCAAGGAGCTCGAAGTCAGCCGCACCCCCGTACGCGAGGCCTTGCGCGAGCTGGTCACCGAAGGCTGGCTGGAGGCGATTCCCCATCACGGCGCCCGCGTCACGGCCTGGACCGAACAGGACGCCCAGGAGGTCTTCGAGATCCGCCTGTTGCTCGAGCCGCTCGCCATCCATCGCGCCGCACGGCATATCCAGGCGGCCCAATTGAAGCAGCTACAGCAACTGGCCAAGCGTATGGAACTGCTGGCCGAGCAGGCCGGCGATTCGGCGCGCAACGACATCGCGGCCCTGAACCACGAGTTCCACCGCGAGCTGATCCGCGCCTCGGGTAGCCAACGCCTGGCCACGGTGCTCGACATGGTGGTGCGCACCTCGGTGACACGGCGCAATCTGCAGAACTACCGGCACGATCATGTGCTGCGCAGCATGCGTCACCACCGCGAGATGCTGGTCGCCATCGAGGCGGGCAACGCTCAGTGGGCCGAGAACGTGATGCGCGCCCACCTGCTGGCGGCGCGGGATCTGCATCTGAATTTCGAGGATGGCGGCGGCTGAGCGCCTTTCGACCTCCAGCGAACGCGAGGATTACAACAACAATGCTTCCCGACACGCCACTGTCCGATCTCAAGGTGCTCGAACTCGGCCAGTTGATCGCCGGCCCCTACTGCGGCCAGGTGCTGGCCGATTTCGGCGCCGAGGTGATCAAGATCGAACCGCCCGGCAAGGGCGACGCCATGCGCCAGTGGGGCGAGGCCGATGCCAACGGGGAGCCGCTGTGGTGGAACGTCATCGGCCGCAACAAGCAGTCGCTGACCCTCGACCTGCGCCAGCCGCGTGGCCAGCAAATCCTGCGCGAGCTGGCCGCCGAGGCCGACATCCTGATCGAGAACTTTCGCCCCGGCACCATGGAAAAATGGGGGCTGGGCTACGATGCGCTGGCCCAGCGCAACCCCGGCCTGATCATGGTCCGGGTGACCGGCTTCGGCCAGGACGGCCCCTACGCCACCCGGGCCGGGTTCGCGGCCGTGTGCGAGGCGATGGGCGGGTTGCGCTACGTCAGCGGCTACCCCGATCGCGCGCCGGTCCGGGTGGGGATCTCGCTGGGCGACACCCTGGCCGGGGTGCATGGCGCGCTCGGCGCGCTGCTCGCCCTGCACCAGCGCGAGCGCACCGGACGCGGCCAGGTGGTCGACAGCGCGATCTTCGAGTCGGTGCTGGGCATGATGGAGAGCCTGATTCCCGACTATGCCCGCGCCGGCAAGATTCGCGAGCGCAGCGGCAGTTTCCTGCCCAAGATCGCCCCGTCCAACGCCTATCCGGCCCGCGACGGGCGCGACGTGATCATTGGCGCCAACCAGGACTCGGTCTTCCGCCGTCTGTGCGAGATGATGGGCCAACCGACGCTGGCCGACCATCCGGATTACGCCACCCATCGCGCCCGCGGCGACAACCAGCAGGCCATCGACGCGGCGGTGGCTGGCTGGACCCGCCAGCACGACGCCGACGACATCGTCGCCTGGCTGGCCGAGGCCGGGGTGCCCGCCGGGCTGGTCTACCGCGCCCCGGAGATGCTCGACGACCCGCACTTCCAGGCCCGCGAGGCGATCGTCGAGATCGCGGACCGTCATGGCCGGCCGCTGCCGATGCAGAACGTCTTTCCGCGCTTGTCGGCGACACCCGGGCGCGTGCGGCATGTGGGCCCGGCGCTGGGCGAGCACAGCGACGCCGTGCTCAAGGACTGGCTGGCACTCGACGATGCCGGCATCGCGGCGCTGCGCGACGGTGGCGTGATATGAGCGGAGCGCGATCATGAGCGATACCGTCATCGTCCTGCTGGCCCTGGTGGCGCTGATCGGCCTGGGCATGCCGATCTTCCTGGCCCTGGGGTTCTCGGGGCTGGTCGGGCTGTACCTGGCCAAGGGCTCGCTGGCGTTCTTTTTCGCCCCTTCGTCGCTGTTCGGCCAGCTCAACAGTTTCGAGCTGATCGCCTTGCCGCTGTTCGTGCTGATGGGCAACTTTCTCGGCGCGACGCCGGTGGGAGCGAGCCTGTTCCAGGCCGCCGTGCGCTGGCTCAACTGGCTGCGCGGCAGCCTGGCGATTTCCTCGGTGGGCGCCTCGGCGATGTTCGGGGCGGTGTCCGGGGTGAGCCTGGCCGGGGTCGCCGCGGTCGGCTCGATCGCCGTGCCGCAGATGCTCGAGCGCGGCTACAGCCGCTCGCTGGCCGCCGGCTCGGTGGTCAGCGCCGGGGCGCTGGCGATGCTGATTCCACCCAGCGTGCCGTTCATCATCTACGGCGCGGTGTCCAGCGTGTCGGTGGCCGACCTGTTCATCGGCGGCATCGTGCCGGGCATCGTGCTCGCCCTGGCGCTGTCGCTGTATATCTACTTTCGGGTACGCCTGAATCCCGGTGAGGCCCCCCGCGTCGAGGAACATTTCACGTGGGGCGAGCGCTTTCGCAGCCTGGCCAATATCTGGCACGCCGCGCTGCTGGTGGTGGCCGTGCTCGGCTCGATCTATTCCGGCCTGGCCACGCCGAGCGAGGCCGCCGGCATCGGTGCGCTGGGCGCCTTGCTGATCGCCACTGTCGTGTTCCGTTCGCTGTCGTGGCGCAAGCTGCTCGAGATTCTTGCCACCACGGTGCGCGTCAGCGGCGCCATCCTGCTGATCATCGGCTGCGCCAAGATCTTCGGCGACTATCTCAACCTGGTGCGGGTGCCGCAGCTGCTGACCGAGATGCTGACTGCCAGCACGTTGCCGCCCTGGGCCATCTTGCTCGTGGTGATGGTGCTGCTGGTGCTGCTCGGCATGATCGTCGACGCGGTATCGCTGATCGTGGTCACCACCCCGGTACTGCTGCCGCTGATCCAGGCGCTGGGTTACGACCCGCTGTGGTTCGGCATCGTACTGGTGCTCAACCTGGAGATCGCCGTGGTCACGCCGCCGGTGGGGCTCAATCTGTATGCCTTGCGCGGGGTGTGTCCGGAGCTGTCGATCGAGGAAATCATTCGTAGCGCGCTGCCCTTCGTGGCGGTGCAGTTCCTGGTGCTGATGCTGTTCGTGCTGTTCCCCAGCCTCAGCCTCTGGTTGCCGGGCCTGATGTGACCCGGCGATTCAACGTGATAACCCACAACAACAAGCCAAGGAGAATCACCATGCCAATCACCCGTCGCAACCTGCTCAAGTACGGTACCTTCGCCACCGCCGGCGCGACGCTGTTCGGTGGGCACAGTCTGTTTGCACGGCCGACCATGGCCGCCACCACCCTGACCGGCGTGACCTACATCACGCCGTCGTACGAAGCGCTGAGCTACGGTTCAAACGGCTTCGTCGACTATCTCGAGCAGAACGGCGGCGAGGCGCTCACCGTCGACTTCTACCCTTCGGGGCAGTTGCTCAAGGCCGACGAGCAGTTGCCGGCGCTGCGTGCCGGCAGCATCGACTTCATGTTCCATACCACCTCGTACATCACCCGCTCGTTGCCGATCCTCGGGATCACCGGGCTGCCCGGCGTGGTGGGCGAGCTGTATCGCAATCCCGAACGCCTGGCCCAGGACAGCCCGCTATTTCAATTGATCAACGAAGAGTTGGCCAAGGACAATCTCTACATGCTGTCGTCGGGGGGCGGCATCCTCGAGCCGGAGTACATCTGGAGCACCCGGGCCAGCCCGATCACCTCGCTGGAGGCGCTGCGCGGCAAGAAGATCCGCATCGTCGGCTTCGAGGCCACCAAGGCGCTGGAGCCCTACGCTATCGCCGCGGTGCGCATCCCGTCTTCGGAAACCTACCTGGCGTTGCAGCGCGGCACGGTGGATGCAGCGGTGGCCAACATCTCTACCGTCTACGGGCGTAGCCTCTTTGAACAGCTCGGCACCTGCTACGAGCTGCCGATGACCGCCTTCACCGTCGCGCCGTTCATGCTGCGCTCGCGCTGGGATGCACTGGACGACGGCACCAGGCAGGCGCTGCAGGGCGCCAGTCAGTGGTACTCCGACAACTTCGCCAGTTACTGTAACGACGTGGTGTATCCCGACAAGTATTGGCCCGCCATCAAGGAGGCCGGAGTCAAGGTCGTCGAACCCAGCAAGGAGGATCTGGCGGCGTTCAACGAGAGTACCCAAGGCGTCTGGAATGACTGGAAGGAGCAGGTGGGCCAGGATGTCGGCGAGCGCGCCATCGCGCTGGCGCTCGGCCAGGCGTGAAGGGGGCGGCGATGCTCAAGCCAGCCTTGCGCGGATGGGACGGCCTGCTGGCCGTCCTGCGCTGGACATCGATGGCGGTGCTGGCGTTCATGATGCTGACCATCTGCTACGATGCCATCATGCGCTATTTATTCGCCGCGCCGACCAGCTGGAGCCTGGAGATCAACTCCTTCCTGCTGGTCTATCTTGCGGTGGTCGGCGCGGGCGAGGCGCAGCGCCACGATGCGCATATCCGCATCACCTTCTTCATCGACAAGCTGCCCGGCCGGGTCAAGGCGCTGATCGCGCTGTTGACCGGTTTCATCGGCATGACATTCTGCACCATCCTGGTATGGCGGGGCGGGCTGATGGCGCTGCAGTCCTTCGAGTACGGCGAGCGGGTGTCGAGCGCCTTCGGCACGCCCATGGTCTATCCCTACGCGCTGTTGCCCATCGGCTTCGGGGCGCTGGCCGTGCAATTTCTGATCGAGACCTGCCGGGCGGCGTATCGGCTCGTCCATCCCGCCGCCGACAAGGAGACTTCGCATGCCTGAGACACTCAGCCACAAGTTGATCGGCGCCCACCTCGTCGAGGGCGAGATGCTGCCGGGCCGCGAGATCGCCCTGGGCATGGACCAGGCGCTGCTGCAGGACATCCTCGGCACGCTGGTGATGCTCGAACTCGACGCCATGGGCATCGAGCGGGTGAAGACCTCGCCCAGCGTGCAGTACATCGATCATACCCTGATCCAGCAGGACAATATCAACGCCGATGCCCACCTGTTCCTGAAGAGCGCCTGCGAGCGGCTCGGCGTCTGGTACAGCGGCCCGGGCAACGGCATCAGCCATCCGGTGCACATGGAGCGCTTCGGCAAGCCCGGCGACAGCCTGGTCGGCTGCGACAGTCACACCACCGCCGCCGGGGCGCTGGGCATGCTGGCGATCGGCGCCGGCGGCATCGAGGTGGCCATGGCCATGGCCGGCGAGCCGCTGTACCTGCCCATGCCGCGTATCATCGGGGTGGAGCTGGCGGGCCAGCTGCCCGACTGGGTCAGCGCCAAGGACATCATACTCGAACTGCTGCGCCGCCATGGCGTGGCCGGGGCGCGCAACTGCATCCTCGAATATTACGGCCCCGGCCTGGACGGGCTCGATGCCATGGACCGTCACGTGCTGGCCAACATGGGCACCGAGATGGGCGCGACCACCAGCGTGTTTCCCAGCGACGACATCACCCGCCGGTTCATGGCTTCACGCGGCCGCGAGGCCGAGTGGACGCCGCTGGCCGCCGATCCGGGCTGCGCCTACGACAGCGACGAGCGTATCGAGCTTTCGCAGCTCGAGCCGCTGATTGCGCTGCCGTCGAGCCCCGACAAGGTCGTGCCGGTCAGCGAGGTTGCCGGCGAACCGGTCTATCAGGCCTACATCGGCTCCTCGGGCAACCCGGGTTATCGCGACTTCGCGGTGGCCGCCGAGATCGTCAAGGGGCGCAATATCGCCAACGGCATCTCGCTGGACATCAACCCGTCGACGCGCCAGATCCTCGCGGCGCTCATCGACGAAGGCCACCTGTCCTCGCTCGTCGCGGCCGGCGCACGCTTGCACCAGCCGGGCTGCAACGGCTGCATCGGCATGGGCCAGGCGCCGGCGGCAGGGCGCAACAGTCTGCGCACCGTGCCGCGCAACTTCCCCGGCCGCTCGGGCACCCGCGAGGACAGCGTGTTCCTGTGCAGCCCGGAGACCGCCGCCGCCTCGGCGCTGCACGGCGTGATCACCGATCCGCGCACGCTGGACATGGCCTATCCGCGGGTCCGCGAGCCTGAGGACATGACCGCCAACGAGCGGATGTTCGTGCCGCCGCTGCCGCCGGAGCAGGCGCGCGGCGTGTCGCTGCTCGCCACCGACAACACGCCGCCGCTGCCCGCGCTCGAGGCGCTGCCCGAGACGCTCGACGCGCCGGTGCTGCTCAAGACCGGCGACAACGTCTCCACCGACGACATCATCCCGGCCGGTGCCCGGGTGCTGCCGATCTGGAGCAATATCCACGCCTCGGCCGAGTTCGCCTTCGAGACGCTGGACCCCGGCTACGTGCAGCGTGCCCGGGCGCGCGGCGCGGCGGGGCACATCATCGTCGCCGGCGATAATTACGGGCAGGGCTCGAGCCGCGAGAACGCCGCGCTGGTGCCGCGTTCCCTGGGGCTGCAGGTGGTCATCGCCAGGAGCATCGCGCGCATCCACTGGCAGAATCTGCCGTGCTTCGGCGTGCTGCCGCTGACCTTCGAGGAGCCGGCGGATTTCGACCGCTTGCAGCAGGATGATCGCCTGAATATCGTCGGCCTGCGCCAGCAGCTCGCGGCAGGGCAGCGGGTCGTCGCCACGCTCAACGATACCGACACGCTGTACCTGCGCCATGAACTCAGCCCTCGGCAGCAGGCGATCCTCTCCCAGGGGGGCGTCATCAACTGGCTGAACATGGAGGGACGCTGATGAGTGCCCTGACCCCACCGGTCCGCGTGGAGATCGTCGAGGTTGCCCCGCGCGACGGTTTTCAGTCGATCCGCGAGCCGCTGCCCACCGCGGACAAGATCCGCTGCATCGAGGCATTGATCGAGGCGGGTATCTCGCGCCTGGAAATCGGCTCGTTCGTCAGTCCCAGGGCGATTCCGCAGATGGCCGATATCGGCGAGATCGTGGCGGCATTCAGCCAGTACCCGGCCATGCGCTTCTCGGCGCTGGTGCCCAACCTCAGGGGTGCGGAGCGGGCCCTGGACAACGGTCTGCGTGAGCTGGTCTACGTGGTGTCGGTCTCCGAATCCCACAACCGGAGCAACGTGCGCCAGAGCGTCGAGGCATCCTTGACGGGGCTGGGAGCCATCGCGGAGTTGCTGCACGAGCGCGGCTTGCAGGATGCCGTCTGCCTGCGCCTGGACCTGGGCACGAGTTTCGACTGTCCCTACGAGGGCCCCATCGGCTGGCAGCAGGTCGATGCGGTGCTTGCCAAGGCGCGCCATGCGGTGCGCGACATCGCGCTGGAAGTCGCGCTGTGCGACACCACCGGGCGAGCCTCGCCCTACCAGGTGGCGGATCACTTCACCCGCCTGCGCGAGCGGCACGATGACCCGCGGCTCACATGGGCGTTCCATGGCCACGATACCTACGGCATGGGTGTGGCCAACGCGCTGTTCGCCATCCACCACGGGGCGACGGCACTCGATGCCGCCACGGCGGGGCTCGGCGGCTGTCCGTTCGCCCCCGGCGCCACGGGCAACACCGCCACCGAAGATCTGCTTTACGCGCTGCATGGCGGCCAGGTGCATACCGGGGTGTCGCTACCGCGCCTGCTCGAGGCGGCCGATCTGATCGCGGCGCTGCCGGGCGGACAGACCGCGAGTCATCTCAGCAACGTGCCGCGCGAGCGGGTGGGCTGAGCGCATCACCACACAGCAAAAAGGATGGCCGCGAGGGCCATCCTTTTTGCTTGGGTATTGCCTTGGCGTGACTGAGGGGGCAAGTCGCCGAGCGCAAGACCTCCACGGTCATGAGCTCTTCAAGGACAAGACCTTCAAGGCCAAGATCACGCTTACTGCTTCTTGGTGCCGAAGTACTTCTGGAAGATCTCGTCGTAGGTGCCTTTTTCCTTGAGCGTGGCAAGAGCGTCGTTGAACTTCTGGGCAAGCTCCTTGTCGCGCTGGCGGAAGGCGATACCGAAGCCGTCGCCGAAGTATTTCTTGGGCTCGGTGATCATGCCGCCGACCACCTTGTAGTTACCCTCTTCGCTGTCGATCAGCGTGGACTTGCCGACCGGGAAGTCGAGAAACACGATATCCAGGCGATTCGATTCCATGTCCAGCACCATGTCGCCGGCGGTGGAGTAGCGCTTGATGTTGGCGACATCGCCGTACATGTCGGTGGCGTAATTGTCCTGCAGGGTGCCGCGCTGCACACCGATGCTCTTGCCTTCGAGGGTCTCCTTGGCCGGGGTGCGGATGTCGCTCTTGGCCGGTACGAACCAGGCCGAGGGCGGCATGAAGTACGGGTCGGAGAACAGCACCTGTTTGCGGCGCTGCTCGTTGATGGTCATCGACGACATGATCGCGTCGTACTTGCGCGACAGCAGACCGGGAATGATGCCGTCCCAGCCTTGTACGACCCATTCGCAATCGATGCCGATCTCCTTGCACAGGGCGTTGCCCAGTTCGATGTCGAAACCGGTCAGTTCGCCACTCGGCAGACGGTATTCCATCGGTTCGTAGGGCACGTCGACGGCGATGCGCACCGTTTCTTCCTGGGCCTGCACGGTGCCGGTCAGCAGGGCGGCGCCCAGCAGGGTAATGGAAAGCAGTTTCTTCATGAGTAGTAATTCCCCGTTCTTGTATTGATCGACCTTGGCCGATGACCCGCTAACGTTATCTCACCACGCGCCGGGTCGGAAGAGGGAAAAGCACTTGAGATCAGCACTTTTCCAACGCTCGTTTCAGTCCGGTCTCAACCTTGCGGCTTGAGATGGGCCAGCAGCCGTTTCTCCAGGTGACGGAAGAAGTAGATGATCGAGAAGGTCAGGCACAGGTAGATCGCCGCCACGAACAGGAAGGCCTCGAAGGGCGCGTAGAAGCGCGCATAGACGAAACGTGCCGCGCCGGTGAGGTCCATGATCGTTACCACACTGGCGATGGCGCTGGCCTGGAGCATGAAGATCACCTCGTTGCCGTAGGCCGGCAGGGCGCGGCGGAAGGCGCTGGGCAGGATGATCCGCCGCATCATCTTGGCCCGCGACATGCCATAGGCGCGCGCCGCCTCGATTTCGCCCCTGGCCGTGGCCTTGATCGCACCGTGGAATATCTCGGTGGTATACGCCGCGGTATTCAGCGTGAAGGCGATCAGCGCGGGATAGAAGGGTTCCTCGAGGATCAGCCATAGCCAGGTATCCTGGATGCCCTCCACGAAGACCACGCCGTAATAGATGATGTAGAGCTGAATCAGCAGCGGCGTGCCGCGGAACACGTAGGCATAGAAGAAGATCGGCCACTTGATCCAGGGACGCTTGGAGCCCCGGCCGATGGCCAGCGGTACCGCCAGCACCAGACCGATCAGCAACGACAGGGAGACCAGTTGCACGGTGGTCGCCAGGCCCTCGGCGTAATAGCCGAGGGTGTTGGCGGTGAAGATCTCGTTGCCGGCCAGCAGGTCGGTCAACCAGGCGTTCAGTTGTTCCATTCGTCACCCCCTCCGAAGCCGACGTTGTAGCGCTTCTGCAGGCGCGCGAAGAACCACTCCGAGACGCTGGCGATCAGCAGGTAGATCGCCGCCACCGGAATCAGGAAGGTGAACGGTTCACGGGTGGCCTTGGCGGCTTCCTCGGCGACCCGCACCATGTCGGTGAGACCGATCACCGACACCAGCGCCGTGGTCTTGAGCAGTACCATCCAGTTGTTGGATAGTCCCGGAAGCGCGTGGCGCATCATCTGCGGGAAGCGCACGCGGCGGAACATCAGCGACTCGGACATGCCGTAGGCGCGGGCCGCCTCGATCTGGCCTTCGTCCACCGCCATGAAGGCGCCGCGGAAGGTCTCGCCCATGTAGGCGCCGAAGATCAGCCCGATGGTCGCCACGCCGGCGACGAACTCATTGATATTGATAAAGATGTCGATATCGAACTGGTAGTAGAGCCAATCGGTGATCATGTTGATGCCGATCTGGCCGCCGAAGAACAGCAACATCATCAGCACCAGGTCGGGAACCCCGCGAATCAGCGTGGTGTAGAGCGTACCGATGCGATGCGCCAGCCAGTTGCGCGACATCTTGGCACTGGCGGTGAGCAGACCGAGGATCACCGACAGCAGCAGCGACAGCAGGGCCAGCTCGATGGTGACCAGCGCGCCTTCCGCGAGGCGTGGCCCGTAACCTTGCAGGTCGATCATGGGAAGTGTCTCCAGCCAGCTCTCAGAACTTGGGCGTCAGGAACTGCTTGAGGCGTTCCGACTGTGGGTTTTCCAGCACCTCGGCGGGCGCGCCGGCCTCCTCGATCAGCCCCTGGTGCAGGTAGATCACCTGGTTGGAAACGTCGCGGGCGAAGCCCATCTCGTGGGTGACCACGATCATGGTGCGGCCCTCTTCGGCGAGATCGCGCATGACCTTGAGCACATCGCCGACCAGCTCCGGATCGAGCGCCGAGGTCGGCTCGTCGAACAGCATCACCTCGGGCTCCATGGCCAGCGCGCGGGCGATCGCCCCGCGCTGCTGCTGACCGCCGGACAGCTGGGTCGGGTAATAATCGGCGCGCTCGCCCAGGCCGACTCGATCGAGCAGGGCGCGGCCATGCTCTAGGGCTGCCTTCCTGGGCTTGCCGAGCACGTGAATGGGCGCCTCGACGACGTTCTCGAGCAGGGTCATGTGGGCCCACAGGTTGAAGCCCTGAAAGACCATCGACAGCTTGGCGCGGATGCGCTCGACCTGGCGCCAGTCGGCGGGTTCGCGACCGCGGCGGGTCTGCTTGAAATCGATCGACTCGCCGTGAACGACCAGCTCGCCCTCGTTGGGCTGTTCGAGCAGGTTCATGCAGCGCAGGAAGGTACTCTTTCCCGAGCCGGACGCGCCGATCATGCTGATGACGTCGCCCTTGTGGGCCTTGAGTGACAGGCCCTTGAGCACCTCGTTGTCGCCGAAGCGCTTCTTGAGATTGATCACTTCCAGTGGCAGGGGTGTTGCGGCCATGAGTCGGGCTCCAGTGACGGATCTTGCCGGTGCGGTCGGCATTGAACAGGGAAGGCTAACGAGGCCGGCGCGAAAAAGCAGCGATTCTAACAGGCACTCGGCCCGGGATCAGAACCGGCGTGACGTCTGGTCATTCGACTTTGGTCGAAAGGTGGTCGGCTCGAAATACGCTATCGGGGGCATGGGTGCCTCTGTCTTGTTGTTGTCTTCGATCCATTCGACGACGGCGCAGGGCCGTACCGAGTGTCAGGCGTTGGGGTCAGCCGCCGATCTGCGGTGGCGGCGTCGGGCGCACCAGCAGCGCGGCGCGGGCGCCGATCTCGACGGCCGCGTTGGGAAACACCACCGCCAGGGGCGCCGAGTCGACGACGAAGTCACCGGCCACGGCGTCCGCGGCCAGCCGGGTGCCGGCGGCGAACTCGGTGAAGTTCGGCGTAGCGTCGGCGAAGCACAGCTTGAAATTCTCGGCCTGGCGCATCAACTCGTGCTCGACCTGGAAGAAGGCCATGGCCTGCGGATCGCCGCCGCTGGGCTCGCGTCCTTCGACCAGCGCTTCGAGCAGCTGACGCATCGGGCGCAGCGCGCCGAGGTCATTGTCGCCGAAGGCGCGCACCTTGCCGAGTTCCAGGGTAAACGCTTGAGCCGCGTGGTAGTGGCGCGAGTAGTGCGAGAAGGTCCAGCTGTGGCGATGCTGATGCAGCACCGCCTGGATGCCCGCGGCCGCCAGCCAGCGCCACTGCTCGGCATCGGTCGCGGCCTCCTGGGTATACGGCTCGACGGCGAACAGCGGATAGCGGCTATCGCGGATCGCCGTGTGCAGGTCGTAGTGCAGCCTGGGCTGCGAGTGGCGCGCGTAGAATTCATCCACCGCCGCCATCAGTTGGCGTGCGCGCTGCGCCTCGTCGCCGTCGGCGCGTTGCTCACGGTCGAACAGCCGGTTGAGATTGGTCGCGGTGAAGCGCTCGCCGGCGCGTAGCGCGGGAATGTTGCCGAGAATGATCAGCGTCGGCGCACCGACACGCAGCAGGCCGGCTTCGAGCCGCGCGAGCAACTCGCCGAGCAGCTCGATCGGCGCCGTCTCGTTGCCGTGGATGCCCGCCGACAGCACGCAGGCCCGCGCCTGCTGGCGCGCGGCACTGGGTATCAGTTCGAGGACGCCGGGGGCATGGACCACGTAGCGGGCGAAGGGCAGACGACCCTGGCGCGCGTCAGGCGCCTCGCCATCCAGCGTCAGGGTCAGCCATTCAGCCAGCATGCCGGTCGCCGCGGATGTCGGTGGATTCGAAGATCTTGTCGGCGCTGGCGGCAACGAAGCCTTGATAAAGCGTGCCGTCGGTGCCGTGGTAACGCTTGGCGAATTCGTAGTAGCAACTGGGGATCTTCTCGACCTGGCCGCCGGCGAAGGTGAACTCGACCCGGTCGGCCAGCGTCGAGCCCTGTTCGAGCAGGACCTCGGGGGAGCCCTTGATGCGACCGCCCGATTCGTTGATGCCCAGTCCCAGCGACTCGACCTTGGCCAGCACCTTCTCGACGCTGTCGTAGGTCCTGAACTGATTGACGCTGATGGTGAAGTGATTGGCGCGCAGGCCGATGATGGCCAGCCAGGCGGCGTACTCGCTCTCTGCCATCAAGGCCTGGTAGTCCTCGAAGCTCGGCGCGTCCCACAGCCGACCGGCCCACATCACGTCGGGGGTGGCGACCCGGGCGGGATCGATCTGGGCGACGAGAGCGTCGATGATGCGCTGGGCGGAGTCCGAGAGCTCGTCGCACTTGAGTTCGGAGAGAAACACCCGCGGCTGATCGTCGGCCGGCGGCAGGTAGCCATAGGCGCGCAGCTTCTTGGCCGCGAAGTCGTAGGGCTCGTAGCGGGTATAGCCCAGTGCCAGCAGGTGCGGTTCCAGGTCGCTCAACGTGATCGGCCCGCGATCGAAGGTCCGAAAGGCGACGTGATCGTTGATGATGGTCTCGCCGTCGGCGATGAATGCATCGTGGATGCGCTGCGCCTGGGGCGTCATGGCGATGTAGTCGTCCCACAACTGGGCGAAGAAGGTCTCGAGTGTCATGGCATGCCTGTCTGTTTTCTTGTGATCCGGGCTCGTGGTGTCTGAAATCCTGCGGTCTGAAAAGACGCGCTGCGGCTGACTGGCCAGTAGCCGGGCGAATGCCCGATTAGCCACCGCGATGCCTTACCATCCGGCGGGGTTGTACATGCGGCAAGGGCTCACGTCGAGCTGATGAAAATGGCGGGTGCGATAATGAAAACCGTCCGGCCCGCTTGAGGCTCGGGGTCGTGCCCCTATCAACCCTGGCAGCTCCGCGGCGCCATTGAAGAGGCGTCGGGGCGGTAAATGGCCCGCCTCGCTTCAGGTCCGAGCCGGGATGCCGATAAGACGGTAGTCCACATGGGCGAGACGCAGAGGCGAGGGCAGACGATGGCAGCGAGTAGCGCGGTGATGGTGCATGACGGGAGTCGCTCCCGGGCGGGTGCTTCTCGGGGAGCGTCGAGTCGCTCGTTCCCCAGTTTGGCAGGCTGGACGCTCAAGAAGAAGATGTGGCTGACCCTGGCGCTGATGTGGCTGGTGATGATCGCTATCGTCGTCGGCATGGCCTGGCAGAGCCGCAACACCATGTACGAAGACCGCCAGCGGTCGCTGTACAACGTCGTCGGCATGGTGAATACGCTGCTCGAGGGCTATGCGACACAAGTGTCGGCGGGTGCGATGGGGCAGGCGGACGCCCAGCAACGGGCTATCGCGGCGCTCGATAGCATGCGCTTCGGTGAGGAGCGCGACAACTATGTGTTCGTGTTCGATGCGAACGCGGATATCGTTTACCACCCGCGTCGCGAAGCGGGCACCAGCATGCGCGACTATCAAGACCCCAATGGCGTGGCGGTCTATCGCGATCTGGCCAGCCTAGCCTCGGAGGGCGGTTACTTGCCCTATCACTCGCAGCGCAGCGCCGAGGACAAGACGTTGCTCTCCAAGCTCAGCTACGTCGAGCGCTTCGAGCCTTGGGGGTGGAACATGGCGGCAGGCGTCTACACGGATGATATCGAGTCGGCCTTTATCGGCAAGCTCTGGCAATATGCGGCGATTCTGCTGATCGCCGGCGGTGCCTTGACGGCCGTGTTTCTGGTGTTGATTCGCAACGTCTACAGCAGCCTGGGCGGCGAGCCGCGTGCGGCGGCCGACGTGGTCGGGCGCATCGCCGACGGCGACCTGACCCGGCCGACGCCGCTACGCGCTGGCGACACCAGCAGCCTGATGTACGCCATCGAGCGCATGCGCGGCGAACTGGCGGCGACCATCGCGGGGATCCGCCGCGCCAGCGAGTCGATCGACACCGGCACCCGCGAGATCGCCACCGGCAACAACGACCTTTCGGCGCGCACCGAAGAGCAGGCGGCCTCGCTGGCCGAGACCGCCGCGAGCATGGAGCAGCTGACCTCGACCGTCAGCCAGAACGCCGACAACGCCGGCCAGGCCAACCGGCTCGCCGCCCAGACCACGGAGTCCGTGGCCAGCGGCCAGGCAGTGATTTCACGGGTGGTCACCACGATGGGCGATATCCGCGAAAGCTCCGGCAAGATCGCCGACATCATCACGCTGATCGACGGCATCGCCTTCCAGACCAACCTGCTGGCGCTCAACGCCTCGGTGGAGGCGGCGCGCGCCGGCGAGCAGGGTCGCGGTTTCGCGGTGGTCGCCAGCGAAGTGCGCAACCTGGCCGGTCGCTCGGCCAAGGCCGCCAGCGACATCAAGGCGTTGATCGAAAGCTCGGTGGGCCAAGTCAACACCGGGGCGAAGCTGGTCGACCAGGCCGACAGCGCGATGAGCGAAATCCGCGACAGCGCCCAGCGGGTCAGCGACCTGATGGGTGAAATCTCCGCGGCGTCCAATGAGCAGTCGTCGGGGATCGAGCAGGTCAGTCAGGCGGTGACGCAAATGGACCAGGTGACTCAGCAGAACGCCGCGCTGGTCCAGCAGGCCGCCGCCGCCGCGGGTTCGCTGGAAGATCAGTCGGGCCAGCTGTATGAAGCGGTGGCGCGCTTTCGGGTCATCGATAACGCCTGAGGGACCGTTCGGTCGGGCGACTTGATCGCGTTCAGCCGGCCAGTTTTTCGGCGATCGCCTTGCCGAGCGCTTCGGTGCTGCCTTTGCCCTTTAGATCGGGCGTCAGTGGCGCCTGCTGCGGCCCCGCGGCGAGCACCGCCTCGATGGCGTCGACGATCGCCCGGCCGGCGTCCTCGTGGCCGAGGTGCTCGAGCATCATCGCGCCTGACCAGATCTGGCCGATGGGGTTGGCGATGCCGCGCCCGGCGATGTCCGGCGCGCTGCCGTGGACCGGCTCGAACAGGCTGGGGAAATGACCCTCGGGGTTGATGTTGGCCGAGGGCGCGACGCCGATGGTGCCGGTACACGCCGGGCCCAGGTCGGAGAGGATGTCGCCGAACAAATTGCTGCCCACCACCACGTCGAACCAGTCGGGATGCAGGACGAAGTTGGCGGCGAGAATGTCGATGTGGAACTTGTCGACAGTGACGTCGGGGTAGGTCCTGGCCATCGCCGCCACGCGCTCGTCCCAGTAAGGCATGGTGATCGAGATGCCATTGGACTTGGTCGCCGAAGTCAGCTTGTGGCGCGGGCGCCGGGCGGCCAGCTCGAAGGCGTACTTGAGCACCCGGTCGATGCCGATGCGGCTCATCACGGTCTCCTGGATGACCACTTCGCGTTCGGTGCCTTCGAACATCCTGCCGCCGATGCTCGAGTATTCGCCCTCGGTGTTCTCGCGGACCACGTAGAAGTCGATGTCGCCGGGCTGACGATCGGCGAGCGGGCTCTTGATGCCGGGCATCGAGCGGCACGGGCGCAGGTTGATGTACTGATCGAAACCGCGCCGGAACTGCAACAGCGAGCCCCACAGCGAAACATGGTCGGGAACCGTGTCGGGCCAGCCGACCGCCCCGTAGAACAGCGCATCGAAACCGCCGAGCGTGTCGCGCCAGTCGTCGGGTAGCATCTTGCCGTGTTCGCGATAGTAGTCGCAGCTGGCGAAATCGAAGTGCTTGAAATCCAGCGCGATACCGAAGCGCTCGGCGGCGATCTTGAGCACGCGAAGGCCTTCCGGCATTACTTCGCGACCGATGCCATCGCCGGCCATTACGGCAATCTTGTGACTCATGGGAACGTCTCCTGATGCGTTGGTTGATCGGTGGGCGTCTGTCCACCAGTCTAGACCCTGGGTGCGCCGAGATAATCAGGCTAGAATGCAAGTCATTGTTGCGGAAAAGTGGAGAATAGCGCGCCTCATGACGCCGCTCGACGACCTGGCGTTCTTTCAGCAGCTGGCCCGCTGCGGCAGCCTCACCGCTACCGCGCAGGAACTGGGCATGTCGCTGTCGGCGGTAAGCAAGCGTCTCAAGCAACTCGAGGCGCGGCTTGGCGTCGAACTCGCCAGCCGCACCACGCGCCGACTGACGCTGACCGCGGAGGGCGAGCTCTACCGGCGTCGCGGCGCGGCGATCCTCGATGATCTCGGTGAGCTCGAAGGCACGCTGAGCACGCGTCAGGCTGTGCTCAGCGGCCAATTGCGGATCAACGCGACATTCGGCTTCGGCCGGCGCCACGTCGCGCCGCTGATCTCGCGCTTCACCGCCGAGCATCCGCGTCTCGAGGTGCTGCTCGAATTGACCAATTTCCCGCTCAATCTGGCCGATCACGGTTTCGATGTGGGCATCCGTGTCGGTCCGCCGCCGGATGCCCGCGTGGTGGCGCGGCGTGTCCTGGCCAATCGGCGGGTGCTGTGTGCGGCCCCGAGCTACCTGGCCCATCGCGCGGCGCCGGCGCATCCGCGCGAACTGGCCGGCCACGACTGCCTGGTGGTGCGCGAGAACGACAGCGGCTATGCCCTGTGGCGCTTCGATCGCGGCGACGAGACGGCGGCGATCAAGGTCGGCGGGCGGCTGGCCAGCAACGATGCCGAGGTGGTCACGCGGCTGGCGCTGGACGGCCACGGCGTCATGCTGCGTTCATGGTGGGACGTTTACCCTTACCTGCAACGGGGCGAGCTGCAGGCCCTGCTGCCGGACTGGCACGGCGTGGCGGCCGATTTCTACGCCGTCTACGAGCCGCGTCGGCATTTACCCGCGCGGTTACGGGCCTTTATCGCCTACCTTGAAGACAACCTGCCCGGACGCGTGCCGCCCCAGGATGTCGGCAGCCCGAAAGCAGGCAAGCACGGCTCGGCCTGATATGATGTGCACCCGCCCATGGGCGTGCTGAGTGCCAAGGGAGACGAAGGCTTGAATATCCTCATGTTTACCAATACTTATCGGCCGATCGTGGGCGGCGTCAGCGAGTCGGTCCAGCGACTCAAGGGACGCCTGCAGGCCGAAGGGCATCGGGTATTGGTGGTGGCGCCCAAGCTGCAGGGCCAGCCGCGGCATGAGCCGGACGTGATCCGTGTGGCGGCGGTGCAGCACTTCAACGGCAGCGATTTCTCGCTGCCGGTGCCGATTCCCGGCCAGCTCTACGAGGCCATCGAGGCCTTCGAACCCGACATCGTCCATTCGCATCACCCGTTCCTGCTCGGCGATACCGCCGCGCGGGCCGCCGAGACCTACGGCTTGCCGCTGGTGTTCACCCACCACACGCTCTACGAACACTACACCCACTACGTGCCGGGCGATTCGCCGCGCATGCAGCGTTTCGCCGTCGCGCTGTCCACCGAGTACACCCATCTTTGCGATGCGGTGATCGCCCCCAGCGAGAGCACGCGCAGTCTGCTGTTCCGGCGTGGCGCCAACAGCGCCGTGTACGTGGTGCCCAGCGGCGTCGACACGCGCCGCTTCGCCAATGGCGACGGCCGGGCGCTGCGCCGGCGGATGGGCATTCCCGAGTCGGCCTACCTGGTGGGGCACGTCGGCCGCCTGGCCCAGGAAAAGAATCTGCCATTCCTGGCTCGTGCGGTGGCCGATTGGCTGGCCGGCCACCCGGAGGCGCATTTTCTGATCGTCGGCGATGGCGATGCGCGCGCCGCCATGCACGGCGCGGCGGCCCAGCAGGGTGTGGCCGATCGCTTCCACTTTTCCGGCAAGCTGCACGATCAGGCGTTGATCGACGCCTATCATGCCATGGATGTGTTCGCCTTCGCCTCGCACAGCGAAACCCAGGGCATGGTGCTGGTCGAGGCGATGGCGGCGGGACTGCCGGTGGTGGCGATCGACGCCTCGGGGGTGCGCGAAGTGCTGCGCCACGGCGAGAACGGCCTGTCACTGGCGCGCGACGATATCGCCGCATTCGGCGAGGCGCTCGACAAGCTCATCGACCCGGCGTTGCGCGAGGTGCTGCGCGAAGGTGCGTTGGCGACCGCCGAGGCGTGCGACGAGGCGTGCTGCGCGGATTCCTGCCTGGCGGTCTATCGGCGGGTGATCGCCGCCGGCGGCCCGGTCAGCCATGCCGACGACGGGGCCTGGGAGCGCGTCCGCGGCCGGCTCGAGGCGGAATGGCAGTTGCTGCGCCATCGCGGTCGGGTGTTGCGCTCGATGCTGCAGGACGAGCCGATGTTCGGCCTGCCGCTGGTCAAGCAGGACGAGTCGGAAGCGCCGCAGAAATGACCGGCGACGCTCAGCGCCATTACAGGCGGCGCGAGCGCTGCTTGCGATCCGCGTAACGCTTGAGCGCGACCAGCACCAGTATGCCTAGTGCGATTCCGCCCAATGCCCACGCCAGTTCGCTGCGATTCTCGGCGGTAATCAGCTCTCTGAGCTGACTGCCCAGCAGCGTGACGCCGACCAGCCCGGGGATGATCCCGATCAGCGAACCGACCATGTAATCGCGAAAGCGCAGGTGGAAGGCGCCGGCCATCATGTTGGTCAGCGTGAAGGGCGCCAGCGGCAACAGGTTGACCACCGTCATGGTGCGGATGCCACGTCCGGCGAGTCGTTTGGCCAGGCCATTGAGGTGCTTGCCGCCGTGGCGCAGCAGCACTTCGCGGCCGAGCTTGCGGCCCACCCAGTAGGTGACGGCCGAGGCCAGCAAAGTGCCGACGAGCGCGTAGCCGAAGCCCCATAGCGGGCCGAACAGCAAACCGGTCACCGCCACCAGGATACTCAGCGGAAAGACCATCAGCGTCGCCGCGACGTAGACGCCCATGACCACTGGCGCCGCCCAGGGCGAATCGCGCCAGCTCAGCGCATAGCGGGTCATTTCCATCAGTCGTTGCGGGGTCAGTGCATCGTTCATCGCCAGCCATTGCCAGAGCAGGCCCAGGCCGACCAGGCCGAGCAGCAGGACGATGACGAGGCCCAGGGAGCGGTTCATGGGTGGTGCAGCTCGTCGCGAAGGAGTTCGCGCTCAGGATACTGGGATAAACGCCGGTGACCAACGACTGCTGGCCATAAAGTGCCCGGGGGCGAGGCCCGGGCAAGCGACAGTAGGGCCCGCCGCTCAGCGCGCCAGCACGCGCAGGCGTGATTCCAGCAGGTCCAGGTCGAGATAGGTGCCCTGCAGGTGACGCGTGCCGGTATTGGGATCGAAGGCGCGTCGGCCATGCAGCACGCGACGGTTGTCGAAGGCGATCATCTGGCCCGGCTCGAGGGCGAACTCGATCTGGTGTTGCGGGTCGTGGAGCAACTGCCAGAAACGCTGGTAGGCCGCGTACCAGGCTTCGACCTTGTCCAGCGGCAATCGCAGGGTGTCGCGGATCCAGTTGTTGAAGCGCACTTCCAGCGGGTTGCCGTCGGCGTCGAGCTGAATCACCGCCGCGCGGACCGCGATGTCGTGCTCCTCGTCCTGGAAGCGGAAGTCGATGGGCGTCTCGGCGAGCACGCGGAACGCTTCGGGGTCGGCGTCACGCAAGGCCTCGGCCACCGCGAAACCGTCGGCGAAGATCGATTCGCCACCCTCGGCTTCGTTCTGCAGGCAATACAGCAGCTGGATGTCCGGCGGCTGGCGCCAGTTGGGCAGGTCGGAGTGCAACGCCAGGCCGATGGCCGTGTAGGCGGCGTTGTTGGGGTTGGGCTTGGAGCGCACGTCGAAGCGCGCACCGAAGTTGGTGGCGCGCATCGGCCCGATGCGCCCGGCCAGCCGGCTGACCTCCTCGTCGGCCAGCGGGCCGTCCTCGAGCAGCACCAGGCCGTCGCGCAACAGCGCCTCGAGCCATTCGCGCTCGCCTGGCCTGTCGAGGAAATCGGCATGACGGACGCAGGTAGGACGGAAGTCGCGCGCCCAGGGGCGGCGCGCCGGCAGCGCTTGCGTGTGCTGGGTGCCGGTCTCCGCGAGGCGGCGCTGATAAAGCCAGACCGGATCGTAGTGACTGAGATGGCCATCGGCCCATGCCACACGCAGGATGCCGTCGTCGAGGCCGACGCTCGGCGCACCGGAAATACCCTCGAGCGGCAGGTAGAGGCGCTCGCGGGTCAGCGGGTGGCGGCAGGCGGCGCACGGGCAATGATCGCGCAGCCACAGCAACGGGAAGTGGCCGTGAACGCCATCGTCCCAGGTCACGGTGACACGCGCGCCGCTCGCCACGGCGTCGTTCAGGGCGGGGCCGTCGTCGTAGGCCGACAGTTCGCCCATGTCGACGCGCAGGCGAGTGACTGTCTGCTGGGTGTGATCGGGATGCGCAGTGGTCATCGGTAGCCTCCTGTTGCGAACGTCGATAGCGATTGAGCGACACAGCTTGACGTTTGCGTGGGCCTTGGACAAACGATTAATCTACGGTCAATGACCAAGCTAAGCTAATGGCTGCCTTTTCCATGGATTCCATGCCTCCGATGTTGTGGCTGCAGGCCTTCGAGGCCGCGGCGCGTACCTTGAGTTTCACCCAGGCCGGCCAGGAGCTGGCGGTGAGCCAGTCGGCGGTCAGTCAGCGCATCCGCCTGCTCGAGGATCGCCTCGGTCAGAAGCTCTTCGTCCGCCATGCGCGCAGCCTGACGCTGACCCCGGCCGGTCGGGCCTGGCTGCCGAGCGTACAGGAGGGCTTCGCGCGGCTCGCCGAGGGCACTGCCGAAGTGTTCGGTCCGCGCGTCGAGGCGCCGGTCACGCTGCGTGCCACGCCGGTGATGCAGCAGACCTGGCTGGCGCCGCTGCTGCTCGACTTTCATCGCCGGCACCCGCAGGTGGTGGTGCGGCTGGTCAGCGCGATCTGGCGCGACGACTTCGGGCCCGAAGGCGCGGATATCGAGATCCGTTACGGGCTCGGCCACTGGGAGGGCTCGGTGGCTTTTTCGCTGGGTGACGAAGAACTCTTGCCGGCCTGCTCGGCCGGAACGGCGGAACGCCTGGCCACGCCGCAGGCGCTGGCCGGCGAGACGCTGATTCATGCGGTGGGCTTTGCCGTGGGCTGGTCGGCCTGGCTCGAGCGCGCCGGGGTGCCCGGGCTCGACCGTCAGTGCGGCTCGCTGATATGCGACAGTCAGGTCATGTCGCTGTCGCTGGCGGCCCGCGGTGGCGGCGTGGCGCTGGCCCACCGCAGCCTGCTGGCCAAGCGTGCCGACCTGGTGGCACCGTTCGCCCTGAGCGTACCCAGCGACGAGGGATTCTGGCTGGTGCGCCCGGCGCGTCGCTCACCGCGCCCCGAGGCGTTGCTGCTGTGGGATTGGCTGGTGGCACATGGTGGCGAGACCAATGGCGAACTACCGTGAAGGCAGGCCTGAAGGGGAGAAGTCGATGCGACTCAAGCACAAGCCGACGCTGACCGGTGGCCTCATGCTGGCCGGGATCCTGTTGCTCGCGACGCCTTTCCCGGCGGCCGCCGACGAGCGGCGCCATGACATCACGTTCGGCAGTCAGACGTCGGGCAGCGACCGGCACCGCGACGACCCGCGCATGGGTTGGCAAGACGGTCGTGATCGCTGGCGTGGCTACACTGGCGGAGACCGGAACGGCCATCGCAACCGTCCCGGCTGGGCGCCCAATGTCGAAGTGATCGTCGACGGCGTGTCGAGCGATGATCGCCGGTCCCTTCGCGACCCGCTGGAAGGCCCCGATCGCTGCCATCAATTGCGCAGCGACAGCTGGTCGACGAATATGCTCGATTGCCCCGCACCGACCCCGCCTACACGCAGCCAGGACTGGTCGAGTGCGCAGTGATGTCGCTCAGCGATCGTCCGGCGATGTTTCCAGGCTGGTTGGCACGACATACAGTGGCGCTGCCTGGGTGTCGCCCTGGCAGCCCCCGAAGGCCTTGCCCGGTATCAACCACCAGCGATCGCCATTCTGCAACCCCAGGTCACGGGCCAGCGAAAGATCGGCGCATTGCAATTCATCAGCCCTATTCTGATCGATGAATAGCCAGCGTTGCCGAGGCTGGGCATTCAGCCAGGCATAGGCGCGCTGCAACTGCCGACCCAGCGGGGTGGCGTTGCCGAAGTGGACGGTCGGCTGGCGCGTTTGCAGAAGGAATTCTTCGTCGAAGTCGACCATCGCCAGCCAGGTATCGTCACCGGTGATCCGTTCGACGCGTTGCATCATGTCGCGTGGCGAGCGGGTGGCATCGAGCTGGGCATAGCCCCAGGTCGACCACAGTACCCAGAACACCACCAGCCAGCTGGCCAGCGCCAGCATGCCGCGTCGCGGACGTAGCCAATAAAGCAGCGCCGCCGCACTCAGGCCCAGCACGATCCACCACAGCCACGGCGACAGGTCGTGTTTCGCGGCCAGTTCGGCGAGCGCCGTCAACCCGGCCGCGCCGAGCAGGCCTGCGCTCAGGAAAATGCCGCCGAGGAGGGCGAGCAGTGCAGCGCCCAGCCAATGCAGCCAGCGCTTGCTCAGCAGGCCCGGCAGCAACGGCGCCATGGCCAGCACCAGCAGCGGAATCCCCGGCAGTACATAGATGCCACGCTTGCCCGGCGACAACGAGAAGAACACGACCAGCAGAACCACTCCGCTAAGCGGCAGCAGTATCCGGGCATCGAGCCGGCGAGCGCGATGCCACCAGGCGGGCAGCAGCCAGGGCAGCCCCAGGATCAATGGCAGCCAGGCCCAGGAAATTACCATGACGAGGTAGTAGTACCAGGGCTCGAGATGATGCCAGGACTCGGCATAGCGCTCGCCGGTCTGCTTGAACAGGATGTTGTTGCGGTAGGCGGCAAGGGTCGGATCGTCGCTCAGCGTAGTAATCAGCACCATCGGTACCACCCACAGCGCGATGGTCGCAAGGAGGACCAATACCCCCAGTGCTAGGTCCTTCCAGGCCAGGCGGACGGCCTGGCCGCGCCACGCCAGCAGCCCCCAGGCTGGCAGCATCAACAATGGCAAAAAGCCCACGCCCTTGGTGAGAACCCCCAGCCCCATCGCCACGCAGCCGATGTACCACCAGCGCCGCGCCGGTCCCAGCAGGGCATGCCGCAACAACCCGTAGGCGCCGAGAGTGGTCCACAGCGTTACCAGCATGTCGATCTGCGCGGTCTTGGCCTGGAGCACGAACTGCAGGGTGGTCAGCAGCGCGATGCCGGTGAGCGTAGCGATGCGTCGACCATAGAGCCGCCGCGCGAGATCCATCACCAATCCCAGCGTGCCCAGCGCGCCGATCAGCGAGGGCAGCAGAAAGCCCAGCCGCACCGATCCGGTCAGGGCGATCGCCGCCGCCGACGCCCACATGAAGATCGGCGGTTTGTCGGGGTAGGGCTCGCCGCCGCGATGGGGAATCCAGAAATTGCCGGTATCGAGCATCTCCAGCGCGTTGAGAGCAAAGCGCGGCTCGTCGGCCGGCCATGGATCGCGCAGGCCGATGCCCAGGGCCAGCAAGAGCACGGCTGCGATCAGCACCAACAGTCCGCTAAGGTGCTGCTTGCCGCGAAGGTAAGCGGGGCGTTGCATGGCTACTCACCATTCGAAGGAAATGGGCTAAGAGCGTGAGGTTTCCTGTTCCAGGCGGGACTCCCGGTGAATCAGCATCAGATTGCGGACATAGATGAACAGCCCCGCCCCCTGGCCGACGATGAACACCGGGTCCTGTCGATACAGCGCATAGGCGAGCAGTGTGGCGCCGCCCCCCAGGCTGAAGAACCAGAAAGCCTTGGGGACGATGCTGCGCTTGGCGCGTTCACTGGCGATCCATTGGACCATGAAGCGCGCCGAGAACAGCGCCTGGCCAAGAAAGCCGATGGTGATCCACAACCACTCCTGACTCACCGAGATACCCCCTTCAAGGTGCTTGCATGACCGGCCCTCTGGAGAGCCTGCTCGGGCAGAGCAGGCTCTCCAGTACTCAGGTCATTGCTCAGGGTTGTCGGCCCGCTGACGCTTTCCAGCGGCGCGGGCAAACGCGAACGTCGATGCAGCCACATGACACCCAGCAGATCGACCAGGCCGGCCCATAACCGATTGTTGAGCCCGTAATGCGAGCGTCCGCTGCCGCGCGGGCGGTGATTGACTGGTAGCGATAGACAATTGCCCCCCTGCATCAGCACCAGCGCGGGGGTGAAGCGATGCATATGGTCGAAGTAGGGTAGGTCGAGAAAGGCCTGGCGGCGTATGACCTTGAGGCCGCATCCGGTATCAGGCGTGGCGTCATCGAGCAGCGCCGCGCGAACGCCGTTGGCGACCCGCGAGGAGAGCCGCTTGAGCCAGTCGTCGCGACGGTTGGTGCGTTGGCCGATGACCAGCGTGACATCGCCTCGCTGGGCGCGTTCGAAAAGCCTCGGAAGATCAGCGGGATCGTTCTGGCCATCGCCATCCAGCATTGCCAGCCAGCATCCCCGCGCCGCACCGGCGGCTTGCCAGATCGAGGTGCTCTGCCCGGCGCTGCGCGCGTGACGAAAGGGCCGCAGTCGAGCATCCTGCTCGGCGCGCCGACAAAGCAATTCCCAGCTGCCATCTCGCGAGGCATCGTCGACTACCAGAATCTCGTAGTCGGTATCCGCAAGGGCGGCCTGAATCTCGTCGAGCAACGTAGGCAGGTTGCCGGCCTCATCTTTGGCGGGTATCAGAATGGAAAGCTGCGGTGCTGTCACGATGGAGCCCTATGATGTCCCTATTGCAGGTCGCCAGTCTGGCAGATTTTCCTTAAACTATCCTTAAGCCCTTCTAAGTACTCTAACAGTAATCAGCGAGGCTATCGCATTCAAGAGACTGGAGTTTGCATACTTTCCTTGAGCTCGTGACAGGCAGAAACGATGGACGGTGGCAATCAGCGAGGCTATCGCATTCAAGAGACTGGAGTTTGCATACTTTCCTTGAGCTCGTGACAGGCAGAAACGATGGACGGTGGCAATCAGCGAGGCTATCGCATTCAAGAGACTGGAGTTTGCATGCTTTCCTTGAGCTCGTGACAGGCAGAAACGATGGACGGTGGCAATCAGCGAGGCTATCGCATTCAAGAGACTGGAGTTTGCATACTTTCCTTGAGCTCGTGACAGGCAGAAACGATGGACGGTGGCAATCAGCGAGGCTATCGCATTCAAGAGACTGGACAGAGAATGGAGCGATGAGGCCGGCATGCGCGTATTACTGGTAGAGGATGACCCGCTGCTGGGCGACGGTATCAAGACGGCCCTGCAGCGTGAGGGCTACGCGGTGGACTGGCTGTTAAGCGGCCACGATGCGCTGGCCGCGGTACGCTACGATACCTTCTCGGTGGTGGTGCTGGATCTGGGGCTGCCCGATCTTGACGGCATGCAGGTGTTGAAGGAGATTCGCCGCCGCAGTGTCCTGCCTGTCTTGATCCTGACTGCCCGTGATGACATCGAGGCGCGTATCGCTGGACTCGATGGGGGCGCCGACGATTACGTGCTCAAGCCCTTCGATCTGCAGGAACTGCTGGCGCGGCTACGTGTAGTGATGCGTCGCGCCCAGGGGCGGGCTTCGCAGATCATCGAGATCGGCCCGCTGCGGATCGACGAGGCGAGCCATGAAGTGACCTGGCATGCCCGGGTGGTGCCGCTGGCGCGACGCGAGTATGCATTGCTGCTCGAACTTGCCCGCCATCCGGAGAAGATCATGACCCGTCCGCATCTCGAGAGCCTGCTTTACGGCTGGAATGAAGAGATAGCCTCCAATGCCGTTGAGGTGCATATTCATCACCTGCGCCGAAAGCTCGACAAACGGCTGATCGCCACCGTGCGAGGTATCGGCTATCGCCTGAGCCCGAACTGCGAATGATCTCGATCAGGCGCTATCTTACCCGCACCCTGGCGCTGGTGCTGGCCGCGATCACGGCACTGAGCATCACCGCCGCCTACCTGATCACCAAGTATGAGATGGAAGAGATACTCGATGCTCAACTGAGCTTGCAAGCGCGTTTGATCGCCGCCCAGATCAGCGCCGACACGCCCCTTGCGACCTATCGCGAGATCGCCGCACAGCTCAGCCAGCCCGGGCATCCGGCGCGACGCTATACCGAGGGTCGGGCGGAGCCCCCCGATGCCCCGGGCGAGGCAGTGCGTTATAGCCACGAGGAGCGCATGCTCGCGGTGGGTTTCTGGAACGGCGATGGCACGCCGCGTTTGCTAGGCGCGAAATGGAACGACCAGGTTCCCTTTCCGCCGCCGAGTGCCGTGGGGTATCGTTGGATCGACTATGGCGGTGATCGTTGGCGGGTGTTTTCGCTGTTCGATACGCGCAGCGAGACCTGGATACGTGTCGGCATCCAGGAGGAGTTCATCGATGAGCTTGGCGGCAAGATCACCCTGGGCAACCTGATTCCGATGTTGATCGCCTTGCCGCTGCTGCTGCTGGCCACGGCATGGATCGTCAAGCGCAGCCTCAGACCTATCGACGCTCTGTCGCGTGAAGTGGCCAGTCGCAATGACCGCCAGCTGAGTTTCATCGAGGCCACTGTGCCGCGGGAATTGGGCGGCCTGCAGGCCTCGATCAACGCCTTCATCGCCCGCTTGCGCGAGACGCTGGAGCGTGAGCGGCTCTTCACTGCCGATGCAGCCCATGAGCTGCGCACCCCGCTGGCCGGAATCAAGATTCACCTGGATAACGCGCGTGCCGGCGAAGGCGCCTCGCTGGACAAGGCCTACACCGGTGTGGCGCGCCTGCAGCGGGTCGTCGAGCAGCTGCTGGTACTGGCCCGACTGGACCGCGGCGACGCCCAGCAGGCGCATGATATCGATATCTACCCGCTGGTGCTGGAACTGGTCGCTGAACTCTGGCCCTGGGCTCAGGCGCGTGGCCAGACGCTCGAAGTGACAGGGTCGACATCGCTTCGGGTCCGCGCCGACCCGGTCGAGATGGGCATCCTGGTGCGCAATCTCGTGGATAACGCACTGCGCTACACGCCTGACGGCGGGTGCGTGACGCTCGAGCTGGCGAGCGCCGCGGGCGAGGCGCGGCTGATCGTGCGCGATAACGGTCCCGGGGTCCCGGAAGCCATGCTCGCACGGGTCACCGAACGCTTTCGGCGCGCCACGGACCAGCGCACTACCGGCAGCGGACTGGGCCTGTCGATCGTGCTCGAGCTGGCACAGCGTCAGCAAGCGCGGCTGACGCTGGCCAATCGCGATCCGTGCGGGCTCGAAGTGACTCTGGCATGGCCGGCAGCGGGCGCGACTCGGGTAATGACGCCGTAATCGCGCATCCTCTAACGCAAAAGGTCTCGCCGCATTCGGCGAGGCCTTTGCGTTTGTGTGAAGAGCCGAGGACTCAGCGCGGCAGGCGAGCCAAGGGCGCCTGGCGAAAGTAGCGTGCGAGCAGTGCATAGAGCTCGGGGTAGGCGCCATCGAGCACGTCGGGGGCACTGAAGAAGGTCTCGCAGCATACCGCGAAGCACTCGCCGGGATGCGTCGCGGCGTAGTCGTCGATCGGCGTGGGCTGGCCACGCTCGAGGTGCGCCTGCAGATCGTCCCATACCGCCGTGAATACCCGGTGCCACTCTTCGGCGGCGATATCCCGCGGCAGCGGCGGGCAGCCGTCGGCCTCCTGCGAGTTGCCCATGTCGAGCTTGTGGGCGAATTCGTGGATCACCACGTTGAAGCCGCTCCAGTCGCCGCTGTCCGCCAGGTCGGCCAGCGACACCACGATCGGCCCCTGGTACCAGGTCTCGCCGACTCGCTCGTCCTCGTATTCGTGCACCACGCCGGCGTCGTCCATCTCTTCCACATGGCGCCGAAACGCGTCGGGGACCACCACCACCTGATGGACGTTGGCGAACGCCTCGCGGGCCGCTCTGTCGTCCCAGCCGAGCGTCAGCAGGCAGGCCTGGGCGGCCAGGCCCAGGCGCGCGGGCAGGTCGAAGGCGTCGTCGTCGGGTAGCGTCAGACGCTTGCGGTGCAAGAACGCCCAGGCGCGCTCACCGAGCCGTTCGGTGTCGGCGTCGTCGAGTGTCGCGAGCAGCGGCACGCGCCGGCGAGCCTCCCGCCAGTCGGCTTCGGGGAAGGGCCGGCGTGCGCCGCCCAGGCGCTTGAGCTCATTCCACAGGCTCATGGTGCGTCTCGCTGGTGTACATTCAGCCGCTGGTCAGTTGCCATCGTCCTGTCTGCTTCCGGATGGCCGGCCCCCCGACTTCCACGACCAGTCGCGCAGGCGCAGGTCGTAGAGATCCTGGCGGCGATCCTTGAGGTTGGTCACCGAGCCTTCGCTGCGCACCACCTTGAGTCTCGTCAGGTCGAGATCCGAGAACATCACCATCTCGGTGTTGGGGGTGGTCTCGGAGAGCACCGCATCGTGGGGGAAGGCGAAGTCCGACGGCGAGAACACCGACGACTGGGCGTACTGGATGTCGAGATTCTCGATCGACGGCACGTTGCCGACGCTGCCGCACAGCACCACGTAGCATTCGTTCTCGATGGCGCGTGCCTGCGAGCAGTGGCGCACCCGCAGGTAGCTGTTCTTGGTGTCGGTCCAGAACGGCACAAATAATATGTCCATGTCCTGGTCGGCGAGCAGCCGCGGCAGTTCCGGGAACTCCACGTCGTAGCAGATCAGGATGCCCACGCGGCCGGCGTCGGTGTCGAACACGCGCAGCTCGTCGCCGCCTTCCACCACCCAGTCGCGGCGCTCCTGCGGGGTGATGTGCAGCTTGGCCTGGCGGTCGATCTCGCCGTCGCGATGGCACAGGTAGGAGACGTTATAGAGCTTGTCGTCGTCGCCGATCTCGACCATCGAGCCGGCGACGATGTTGATGTTGAACGACACCGCCATGCGCGAGATCTCGTTCTTGAAGCGCTCGGTGAAGCCGGCCAGGAAACGGATCGCCTCGATCTGGTTGGACTGGTCGGTGAGCCCCATCAACGGCGTGTTGAACAGCTCCGGCAGCACCGCGAAGTCGCTCTGGTAGTCGGCCACCGCATCGACGAAGTACTCGACCTGCTGGAGCACCGATTCCACCGAGGCGAACTCGCGCATCTGCCACTGCACCGCGCCGACGCGCACCTGGGTCTTGCGCGTCTCGAGCACCCGCTCGGCGGGTTCGAAGAGGATGTTGTTCCACTCCAGCAGCGTCGCGTAGCCCTGGGATTTCTCGTCCTCGGGCAGGTACTTGCGCAGCAGCCGCTTGACCTGAAAGTCGTTGGCCAGCTGGAACGATAGGATCGGGTCGTGGATCTCCTTGCGGGCGACCCTTTCCAGGTACTCGGTGGGCGACATCTCGGCGGCGTACTGGTGATAGTTGGGAATCCGCCCGCCGGCGAGAATCGAGCGCAGGTTGATCGAGCGGCACAGTTCCTTGCGCGCCTCGTAGAGGCGCCGGCCCAGGCGGTGGCCGCGATAGGCCGGGTCGATCAGCACGTCGAGGCCGTACAGCGCATCGCCGCCCGCGTCGTTGAGGATCACCTCGCGATGGCCGATCAGGTCGTCGTATTGGTGCGGGTTGGAGAAGGCGTCGTAATCGACCAGTGCGGTCAGCGCCACGCCGACGATGCGGCCGTCGTCCTCGATGAGGATCTGGCCGTCGGGAAACTCGCCGATCAGCTTGTCGATGGTGTGTTTCGGCCAGGCCCCGCCGATGTCGTCGTAGACGGCATCCATCAGCGTCTTGAGCTGCGGATAGTCGTCGGGGGCCAGGTTGCGCAGGTTGAGGTGAAGATCGTCGAGCGACATGGGATTCCTGATTCGTCAGTCCATGGCGTCAGGATACCATGCGAGCGCAAGGTAACGGGCCGGCCCGGCGGACTAAGCCGCCGGACCGGCTATCTCGGCGCTGGTTATTTACGCACAGCTCATTTACGCACGACGCGATAGATGATCAGCAACACGATGGCACCGATCACCGCAATGATGAAGCTGCCGATGTTGAAGCCGGAGACGTCACCGAAGCCCAGTGCGGTTCCTATCCAGCCGCCAACGACGGCGCCGAGAATGCCGATGATGATAGTGACAATGAAGCCACCCGGATCTTTACCCGGCATGATCAGCTTGGCAATCGCACCGGCGATCAGGCCGAAGATGATCCACGCAATAATTCCCATCGCGTCTATCCCTAGTTGATTCATGGTCTGGGCATGCCTTCCTGACATGCCCTCTGGAAGCTAGTCGTGGATGGCGGAAACGACAAGCGCCGAATTGGCGGCACCCTCTCCGCGAAAGGGGCGTCGGCGCTTCCAACAGAGCTTAGAGACGCATCGACCAGGACGCGTGGCGCTGGTTGGCAACGCATAGACGGGAGGGCATCGCAAAATCTCTGGTATTGGCCTCGCCCCGTGTATTAATGCGGGGCGAGGCGATGGCTTCAGGCGTTTTCCAGGAAGGTCAGCGCCTGGCCGTGGGACAGTGCGGCGGCGTGACGGTGATAGGCGCTGCGCGCCCAGCAGTTGAAGCCGTGATCGGCGCCATCGTAGACGTGGATCTCGACGTCGTCGCGCTGGGCGAAGGTATCGCGTACCTGGCCGATGTGCTCGTCGGTGATATGGCCGTCGTTGCCGGCGAAGTGGAATTGCGCCGGGACCTTGAGTGCGTCCGACTTGTCGAGATGCTTGGCGATGCCGCCGGGGTAGAAGCACACGGCCTTGTCGACGCCGGATTCGATGCCGGCCAGATAGGCGAGAATCCCGCCCATGCAGTAGCCCAGCGAGGCCACCTCGCCCTGGCATTCGGGGCGCTGACGCAGTGCCTGGGTGGTGCTGGCCAGATCCTTCACGGCGACCGTGAAGTCGATCTCGTTGACCAGCCTGAAGGCCTTGTCCATGTCATTGCCTTCGTAGGCCAGCTCGACGCCCGGTTCCTGGCGCCAGAACACGTCCGGGGCGAGCACCACGTAGCCGTCCAGCGCGTACTGCTCGGCGACGCTGCGGATGTGCCGGTTGACGCCGAAGATCTCCTGAATCAGCACGATGCCCGGGCCCTTGCCGGCCGGCGGCAGGGCCAGGTAGCCCTTGAAGGACAGGCCGTCGTGGCTGGCGATATCGATCCACTGGGTGGTGACGGGTGATTGCGACATGGTTCCTCCGTGATGGCTGTCGGTTCGCCGTCCGCGCGCCGCAAGGGCAAACGCGTGCAGCGAGCGGTGCGTACTATTCGTCCGCTAATCGTAGGCGTGGTGGAGGGCCAGGACAATCGTTCGCCGGGTGGATTCGGTGTCGGCGCCGTCGGGCCGTGAATCGACGCCTGCTCGAGCATTCCGCACGGCATCGGCGCCGGACAGCGTCCTCGGGTCGAGAACGATGTCGGCCTTGCTGGCCATTCGTGATAACCGCAACTGTCCGCTCAGCGTAACTGGCTGTCCTTGCTGCCGCGACGGTTGTAACCGCTGAACGCCGCCTGGTGCCTGTCGCGTTCGCTCTGGCAGACGATGCACAGGCGCACCCCGGGCACCGCCTCGCGGCGGGCCTGGGGAATCGGCGCGTCGCACTCCTCGCAGTGGGTCAGGCTCTCGCCGCGTGGCAACTGGCTGCGCGAGCGTTGCACGGCATCCTCGACCGTGCTGTCGATCTGGTCCTGCACGGCGCCATCCCGCGACCATCCGCCGGCCATGTCGTCTCCTCGGCTCGGGTGAGCCACCAATTGATCGGATTGATTCAATCAGTATAGGAATCCTGCAGGGGCCGACGCCAGCGCGTCGTGCCGCGGCGCTCAGCCGATGGCCGCGACACCGGCCTTGGCGACCTGCGCGTCCTGATCCGGCTTGACGCCGGAAACGCCGACACTGGCGATCACCTGGCCGTCGACGATCACCGGCACGCCGCCGGTGAGCAGCGCCTTGAGCGGCGCGGTGACGAAGGCGGTGCGGCCGTTGTTGATCATCTCCTCGAAGACCTGGGTCTCCTTGCGGCCGATGGCGGCGTTGCGGGCCTTTTCGCTGGCCACGCCGGCCGAGAAGGGCGCGGCGCCATCGAGCCGTCGCAGGCCGAGCAGGTGGCCGCCATCGTCGGCGACGGCGATGGTCACCGCCCAGTGGTTGGCCTCGGCTTCCTGCTGCGCGGCATCGAGGATGGCGTTGACGTCGCTCAAGTTGAGTACGGCTTTGGTGTGCATGACTTCTCCTTGGTTAGTTATATGGCTACGAGCTACGAGCTACGAGCTACGGGCTACGGGCTACGGGCTACGGGCAACGGGCCGCTCATAGGCCCTCGAGGCCGGTTTTCGTGGGAAATGGGATGGACCCGTCCCCCCCTTGTGCCAAGATGCGTGTGTAACGCCATCTATCGGTGCATGGGGCACCCACGGCATCCCGAGAGGAGGGTCCATCCATGAATCACATTAGCATTGTGGGGATCGATCTCGCCAAGCATGTCTTCCAGCTGCACGCCATCGATGCACACGGCCGTAAGGTCTTCGGCAAGGCAGTGAGCCGGCAGCAACTGCGCCTGACACTGAGCCGGATGCCACCTTGCCGGGTTGCGATGGAAGCCTGTGGTTCGGCCCATTATTGGGCGCGCGAGATCCGCGCGATGGGGCATGACGCGCGCCTGTTGCCGCCCCAGGCCGTGAAGCCCTTCGTCCAGGGCCACAAGAACGACGCCCGCGATGCCGCGGGGATCGCCGAGGCGGCGGCGCGCCCCGCCACGCCCCACGTAGCCATCAAGACCGAGGCACAACAGGCGCTTCAGGCCGTGCATCGGGTACGCACGCGCCTGGTTCGCGAGCGCACGGCGATCGTGGCGCTGGCCAACAAGCTGGCCCGGATCTGTTGGTCCGTGCTGGCTCATGGCCGGCCTTACCAGCCTCAGGGCCAGGCGATCTGAGGGCCGGAAGGCCAGAAGAGAAGGCAAGAAGAGGAAGAGGATACAGAAAAGAGTTTTCCCGAGGTTGCGCGGGCAAGTTGCCTCGATGACATGATCGGCAAGACCGGCTCTCTGGCACACTGATAATTCGCTAGGCCCATTGAGGCCGCGTGGGAGATAAGAGGCCAGAGAGCGCGCATTCCATCAGGGCCCGGTGCCGCAGCAGGTGCCATGAAGAGGCCGGATATAAGCGTGCAGTCTCACCTCATGTCTCGTCGCTGCTGGCTTGCACAACGGGACGGGTCCATATAAGCGAATTTATTCGCGATGCCGGTATGCCATGAAATCCGCTGGCTTGGGCAAATCGGGCGGCCATGCGATGCTGTGCCGATTGTCGGGCCATACCATAAAAAGGTGATATGAAAGTACCCAAGCGACTCCAGCCCCTGGTCGACGACGGCCTGATCGACGAGGTCGTCAGCCAGTTGATGAGCGGCAAGGAAGCCCAGGTCTATGTGGTGCGCTGCGGCGGCGAGCGGCGTTGCGCCAAGGTCTTCAAGGAGGCCAGCCAGCGCAGCTTCAAGCAGGCCGTGCAGTATCAGGAGGGCCGCAAGGAGCGCAACAGCCGGCGCGCCCGGGCGATGGCCAAGAAGACCCGCTACGGCCAGAAGGAACAGGAAGCGGCCTGGCTCAGCGCCGAGGTCGATGCGCTGTACCGGCTGGCCGCGGCGGGGGTGCGCGTGCCGCGCCCCCATGGCTTCGTCGACGGCGTGTTGCTGATGGACCTGATCAGCGACGGCGAGGGCGATGTCGCGCCGCGGCTCGGCGAGGTGACGCTGAGCCCACAGCAGGCCCGCGACTATCACGACAGGGTGATCGCCGACGTGGTGCGCATGCTGTGCGCCGGGCTGGTGCACGGCGACCTGTCCGAGTTCAACGTGCTGGTCGATCGCGACGGCCCGGTGATCATCGACCTGCCCCAGGCGGTCGATGCGGCGGGCAACAACAGCGCGCCGATGCTGCTGGTGCGCGACGTCGACACCATGCGCGACTGGTTCGGACGCTTCGAGCCGGCGCTGCTCGACACCGACTACGGCAAGGAGATCTGGGCGCTTTTCGAGGCCGGCGAGCTGCACCCGGAGAGCCGGCTCACCGGGCACTTCGAACCCGACACCCACAGCGTCGACGTGATGGAGCTGATGGCGGTGATCGACGACGCCCGCGAAGAGGCCGAGGAGCGACGCGAACGCGAGCGTGACGATGCCGAGGATGACGACTACTGAGTCGTCGGGTCGGTGGCAGACCGTGACGACGAGGCTGGCGGTGCTATGGTTGAACTGACCGCCAGCCTCGTCGCCAAGGAGACTCCGCATGGCCCACGTTCCCGCCGCCTACCAGGCGACCCAGGGCTCGCCGCTCGACATCGACCGCGACTTCTACCGGCGTATTGCCGATGACAGCGCAGGGCGCACCCTCGTCGAGCGCCTGCGGGTGCCGATCCGCGACGCTCGCGCCTGGCGGGTTCCCGCCGGCCATGTGTTCCGCATCTGCACCACCGACGGCCCCCAGGTCGGCGATCTCAACCTTTGGTCGCTGGCCAACCCGCGCGAGCGGATGTGGGCCTCGCGCACCCGCCAGTTGCAGCGCGCCCACGTCACCACCTTCGACCGGCTGTGGTCGAGCCTGCCCTATATCCGCCCGCTGGCGACCATCGTCGCCGACACCCTCGACTGGTATGGCGTCGATGCCGACGGCGGGCGTCTGCACGACCTGCTGGGCACGCGCTGCGATCCCTACGTCAACCGACTGCTCACCGGCGAGGACTTCGACTTTCATTGCCACTCCAACCTGACCCGCGCGGTGCTGCCCCACGGCCTCGACGAACGCGACGTCCACGACGTGCTCAACGTCTTCCAGTGCACCGGGCTCAATGCCGACGACGAATACTTCATGAAGGCCTGTCCGGCGCGCCCCGGCGATTATCTGGAATTCTTCGCCGAGATCGACCTGCTGTGCGCGCTGTCATGCTGCCCCGGCGGCGATCTGTCGCTGCAGCTGTGGGGCGCGACCGACGAGCAATTGCTGGCGACCTGCCACCCGCTCGATGTCGAGGTATACGCCCTCGACCCGGCGCTGCTCGAAGGCTGGCGATCACCCGCGCCTTCGGCCTATTCCGGCGGCCACGGTCTGCGCCTGGACGGCCCCGACTGGACGGCGCGGCATCCCTCGATTCGTCGAAAGTGATCATGCCGGGTTTCAGCGCGAGGCCGCGAGAAGGCCGATCCTCGACCGGGCACCGAAGCCATGGCCGGACATTGGGTGGTGACAGGAGCGGGCCCGTCAGGAAAGCGCCTACAATTTATTCGCGCGAGTACAGCCCGGATTGTTGCGGAGCAGCGTGGCTCGGCGTATGAAGATGAGAGGCAGTATTCTGCCTCCCGGATCGCTTCGCCACACAAGGACCATCTCTCATGCGCAAGAATCAACCGTTCCCCCTTGTCCCCATGAATCCCGCCGATGCGTTCGACGTCTGGAAGACCGGCGTCACGGCTTTCGAACTGTGGGCGACGGCGCTCTCGACGATCGGCCAGCGTCAAACGCTGTGGTCCACCCAGGCGCCTTCCGACGCCAAGATGATCAGGGAGAACCAGCGCATGGTGACCGAGAAGCTCGAGGCCTGCATGGAGATCGGATTCGAAATGCAAAAGGCCATGCTGAGCATGGCGACCGGTCAGTTCTCGCCCTGGTGGATCACCAGTCAGCGCACCATGAAGACCATGCATCGGCGCACCACGGCCAATTCGCGGCGGCTGTCCAAGAGTCGCTGAGCGGCGTCGCCGGCATTGAAGTTTGCGCCGAAGGACGCCATTGATTGAGATGGATAGCAGCCAATCAGCAAGGAGAGCGCCATGAAAGTTGTTACAGTAAAAAGCCCCGGCGGACTGGATCGTCTCGACGTCGGCGAGCAGCCCGCGCCCGGCGAGCCCGGGCCGGGCGAGATCCGCGTGCGCATCCATGCCAGCTCGCTCAACTATCACGATTACGGCGTGGTCTCGGGGGCGATGCCCACCGAGGACGGACGCATTCCGATGTCCGACGGCGCCGGCGTGGTCGAGGCCCTCGGTGAAGGCGTCGACGAGTTCAAGGTCGGCGACAGCGTGGTCTCGGGCTTCTTTCCCAGCTGGCAGACCGGCCCGGCGCTGGTCGGCGATTTCAAGACCGTGCCCGGCGACGGCGTCGACGGCTATGCCCGTGAGCAGGTGATCCGGCCGGCGAGCTGGTTCACCCGCGCGCCGGCGGGTTACAGCCATGCCGAGGCGGCGACGCTGACCACTGCCGGGCTCACCGCCTGGCGGGCGCTGGTGGTCGACGGCGGCATCAAGCCCGGCGACAGCGTGCTGGTGCTGGGCACCGGCGGGGTGTCGATCTTCGCCCTGCAGTTCGCCAAGCAGATGGGGGCGACGGTGATCGCCACCTCGTCATCCGATGACAAGATCGCCAGGCTACGCGAGCTGGGCGCCGATCATACGCTCAACTACAAGCGCGAGCCGGAGTGGGGCAAGCGCGTCAAGCAACTGACCGACGGGCGCGGCGTCGACCACGTCATCGAGGTCGGTGGCCCGGGGACGCTGCCGCAGTCGATCGACGCGGTACGCATCGGCGGACACATCGCGCTGATCGGCGTGCTGACCGGGCGTGGCGGCGAGGTGCCCACCGCCAAGCTGATGGCCAGGCAGGCTTCGCTCAAGGGGTTGATCGTGGGCAGCCGCCAGGACCAGATCGAGATGATCCGCGGCATCGAGGTCAGCGGTCTGCGTCCGGTGATCGATCGGCGTTTTAGGCTTGACGAGATCGCCGATGCGTTCCGTCACCAGGAAGGCCAACGGCACTTCGGCAAGATCTGCCTGGAGTTCTGATGAGGCGACGTGGAGTCACCGGCAGTGTAATGTCCTAAAAAAGCCCGCATGATGATACGGGCCCTCGTCATGTAGCCGTCAGCGTTCGCCGATGGACGCTTCCGGTTGCCGTTCGGCGTGGCGCTCGCTGAGAAAGTGGCCGAGCGGCTCGAGGCCATCGATGTGCTCACTGAGCGTCTTGACCGCGACCAACAGGGGGACGGCGACGATCATGCCCACCACGGACCATAGCCAGGCCCAGAACGAGATGGTCAGGAACACCACCACGGTATTGAGACGCAGGCTGCGGCCGACGAAATAGGGGGTGATGAGTTGCCCCTCGAGCGTGGTCAGGAAGAAATAGGTGCCGGCGACGATGGGTGCCCAGCCAATCCAGTCGTACGAAACGATGGCAACCATGGCGGCAATGATGATGCCCGCCAAGGCGCCGAGGTACGGGACGAAATTGAACAGGAAGGCGATGATCCCGAAGACCAGTGGACTGGGCATGCCCAGGGCCCACATGGCGATCGCCACCGCGACACCCAAGCCGGCATTGATGACGGTGATGGTGAACAGGTAGCGCGACAACTTACGTTCTATATCGTGAGTGATCCGCACCGCGCGTTTCTTGTCGCGCAGAGTGGGCATGATGTGCACGAGCTTCTCGTAGAACATGTCGCCCGAGGCGAGCAGAAAGAGCAGAAGCACCAGGGTGAACAGGAACTGCGTCATCACGGTGGGCACGAGCGCCGCGAGTTTCTGGCTGAGATTGTCATCCTGGGTTTCGACCTGTTGAACCTTTGGTGAATCGGAGCTCGCCATCGAATCGAGCTTTTCCTTGGCTTCGAACAGCTCGCTGAACGGGCCGGTTATTTCGTTGAGTCGGCCTTCTATGCGCATCTCTATCTGCGGCGCATTGTTTATCCAGCCGCTGACGGGGACCGCCAGGGCGGCCGCGATCGCGAACAGACCGGTGAGCAGGGAGGTGATGATGATGAGCGCCGACAGCCCTTGGGATAGGCCGCGCCGGTCGAAGAAACGGCGTATCGGGCTGAACACCATCGATAGCAGAAAGGCCAACACCACGGGCACCAGAAACAGCTGGGCAAAGCCCAGGGCGAAAACCGAGAGATAGATGAAGATACCGATGCCGACCCAGGTTGGAAGCGTGCTTGACCAGCGCTTGTGAGGTGTCGGGTCGCTATTGCTTTCAGGGCTGCCGTTGCGAGTTTCTGTAGTCATGGAGCGCTTTCTGGAAAGTGGTAGGCACGGCCGGCTAGGCCACGGGTTATCAAGCCGAAGTCTAGCCTAGTTGAACCGACGCGATTTTCACTAGCACAGGATAGGTCGATGCGTTCGCGTACCGGGATGTATCGAACGTCGCCAACCGACAGGGAGAAGCATCATGAAAGTAGCCTTCATTGGTCTGGGCATCATGGGCCGGCACATGGCGCGTAACCTGATGCGCCACGATGACCTGACGCTGAGCGTCTTCAACCGCTCGCCGGAGCCGGTCGAGGCGCTGGTCGAGGCTGGCGCCCGCGGAGCGAACTCGGCTGAGGAGGCCGTCGCCGAGGCGGACATCGTCTTCACCATGCTCGCCGAACCGAGCGTCGTCGAAGCGGTGGCGTTCGGCGAGGGCGGTTTCGTGGCGGCGATGGGCGAAGGCGCGCTGTGGGTCGATTGCTCTACCGTCAACCCGTCGTTCAGCCGCGCGATGGCGACCCGCGCCGGCGGGCATGGCCTGCGTTTCGTCGATGCGCCGGTCGCCGGCACCAAGCAGCCGGCCGAGGAGGCCGCGCTGACGTTCCTGGTGGGCGGCGCACGCGAGGATGTCGAGATCCTGAGACCGCTTCTCGACTGCATGGGCCAGAAGATCGTGCATGCCGGTGAGACGGGGCAGGGCGCGGCCTTCAAGATGCTGGTCAACGCCCAGCTGGCGCAATCGATGCTGGTCTACGCCGAGACCGCCCTGCTCGGCGAAAACCTCGGTTTCTCGCGGGATTTTCTGATGGATACGCTGCCCAACCTGCCGGTGTCGGCGCCGTTTCTCGCCGGCAAGGCGGAGTTGATCCGCAGCGGCGATTATGCCGCCCAGTTCCCGCTGGAGTGGATGCACAAGGACCTGCAACTGCTCGACCTGACCGCCTACGAGCAGAATCAGCCACTGTATCTCGCCAGCCTGGCCAAGTCGCTGTACGGCAGCGCCAAGGCGGCCGGCCATGGCCGCGACGATTTCGCCGCGATCCATGCCTATCTGGCGAATCAGGCAGACCAGGGGTGACGCGTTCGGATTCCGCCGAACGGTAGTCTGGTGATGCGAGCTACAACCGCGAGGCGGGGCGCAGGTCGTAGTCGAAGGGCCAAAGCGGCCCCCGCAGGGGCCGGCTCAGGCGGGTGTCGCGGCGTGACGCTGGCGCAGCCGGTGACGAATCGCGAAGGCCACCGATACCGCGGCGAGAATCAGCAGCGTCAGCGAGATCGGCCGGGTGAAGAACAGCGCCCAGTTCTCGTCGATCATCAGCGCGCGGCGCAGGTTGGTTTCGGCGATCGGGCCAAGGATCACCCCGAGCACCAGCGGTGCCAGCGGATAGTTGAGCTTGCTGAGGATGTAACCGAAGATCCCCACCCCGAGCAACAGGTAGATGTCGGTGACGCGATTGTTGAGGGCGAAGGCGCCGACCACACAGAACACCAGCACCACCGGCACGATCACCGAGCGCGGCACGTCGGTGACGCGCAGGAACAGACGCATGCTGAACAGGCATACCACCAGCACCATGAACGCGGCCAGCAGCATGGCCATGAACATGCCGTAGACCAGGTCGCCGTTGTCGAGAATCAGCCGCGGGCCGATGCCGATGCCGTGGACCATCAACGAGGCCATCAGCACCGCGTCGACGGCGCTGCCGGGGATGCCCAGCGCGATCATCGGAATCAATCCGCCCCCCGAGGTTGCCGAGTTGCCAGACTCCGAGGCGATCACCCCCTCGGGCGCTCCGGTGCCGAACTGCTCGGGGGTCTTGGAGGCGCGCTTGGCCTGATCGTAGGCCAACAGGTTGGCGATACTGCCGCCGGCGCCGGGCACCGCGCCGATGAACACCCCGACCAGCGACGAACGAATCAGGTTGACCGGATGGGCCAGCGTCTCGCGCAGCGCATCGAGCGGCTTGAAGGCCACGTTGGAAGAAATCAGCTGCTTGCCGCGCTGGGGCTGCTCGGCGTCCTCGACCTCCTGAAGCAACTGGCTGACGGCGAAGATGCCGATCAGTACCACCAAGAACGGAAAGCCGTTGGCGAGCAGGTCGGCGTCGAAGGTGAAGCGCGCCACGCCCATCATCGGGTCGGCGCCCACGGTGGCGATGAACAACCCCAGCAGGCCGGTCATCAGCCCCTTGAGCATCGACTTGCCGACCAGACTGGCGACCACCGTCATGGCGAAGATGATCAGCGAGAAATATTCCCAGGCGCCCAGCTTGACGGCGATCATCGCCAGCGGCGGGGCGGCGATGATCAGGATGATCGCGCTGATCAGGGCGCCGAAGAACGATGCCCAGATGCCCAGTGCCAGGGCGCGGCCGGGCTGGCCACTGCGCGCCATCGGGAAGGCGTCGAAGGTGGTGGCCACCGACGACGGCGTGCCGGGAATGCCCAGCAGGGCGGCGCTGATCAGCCCGCCCGAATAGCCGCCGACGTAGACCGCGAGCATGGTCGCCACGCCCTGTAGCGGATCCATGGTGAAGGTCAGCGGCAGGGTCAGCACGATGGCCATGGTGATGGTAAAGCCCGGGATCGCCGCGGCGATGACGCCGGCGACCACGCCGAGCAGCATGGTGACCATCGTCGATAGCGTGAACAGCTGGTCCATGCCGGCGAACAGCGCTTCCGTCATGTTGCATCTCCTTTCGAAGGCAGCCGCGAGCCGTGAATCAGCTGAACGGGCCGCGGGGAAGGCTGATGATGAAGACATCCCGGAACAGCCAGTCGAGGCCGAACGAAAACGTCACGGCAATGACCGCGGCGATCGCCAGGCTGCGCGGGCGGCGTGCGCCGAGTGCAAACTGAACCAGGATCAAAAACGCCAGCGAAGCCAGGCGAAAGCCCAGCATCGGTACGCCGAGGATGTACAGGACGAACAGCGCAAGGACGCCGAATGCCAGCCGCTGGCGCCACAGCCAGCGCTTGACCAGCCCCGCTGCAGCGCTCGGCGCGCCACGGTAGTGCAGCCACTCCTGGGCCATGATGCCCAGATTGATCAGCATCAGGACGGCCAGGACCAAGCGCGGAAAGCTGCCCGCACCGAGCGGCTCCCACGCTGACGAAGGCAGCGCTCCGGCCTGCACGAACAGCGCGCCGAACAGCACCAACAGCGTGCCGTTCAGCAGCAGATGGGCGAGGGCACTGGCGCGTCGGGTATCGGTGTCGACGACGACCCGGTCCGAGGACCGGGTCTGCCGTGAAGGGGCGGACGAACTCATTGAGCCAACTTCCCTGATAGCCGCTCGATGGTCCCGTCGGTGCGTTTGAGGTAGTCGGTGAACGCCTTCGGGCCTAGGAATTGCACTTGGGCACCGGCATTACGGACTTGCTGGATGAACTCCTCATCCTGGGAGAGTTGCTGCATGGCGTCGGCGAGCACCGCGACCTTGTCCTCGGGGGTGCCCTTGGGGGCGATCAGGCCGCGCACGATGTTGAGGCTGAGCGAGTCGTAGCCGAGTTCCTTGAAGGTTGGTACGTCCGGGGTCTCCTCCTGGCGCTCTGCGCTGCCCACCGCCAGGAAGCGCAGATCGCCATTCTTGACGAATTCGCCACTCGAGGCGATGTCGCCGATCGCCGCGTCGATGTTCCCGCCAACCAGCGAACGGATGCGAGCACCGGTGCCCTCGAAGCCGACGTAACGGAACGACAGGTTCGCGGCGTCTTCTATCATTGCCGCCTGGACATGGGGAATGCCGCCGAGTGTCACGCCGACACGGATCTCGCCGGGATTCTTCTTGGCGTAATCGACGAACTCGTCGAAGGTTTGCCAGGGGCTGTCGGCGTTGACCGTCAGGTACTGCGGCGAGGCGGTCATCGCGGCCACCGGTGTGAAGTCGTCCCAGTTGAGATCGGTCAGGCCGGTCGCGTTGGCGACCAGCAGGCCCTCGTGGATCTGACCCACCGTATAGCCGTCGGGCTCGCGCTTGGAAAGCTCCTTGAGGCCGGTGGTGCCGCTGACTCCGGGCATGTTGATCACCGGCATCGGCTGGTCCAGGTACTCCTCGGCATTATTGGAGATCAGCCGCATCAGGGTATCGCTGCCGCCACCCGGCGACCAGGGCACGATGAGTTCCACTGGCTTGCTGGGATAGTCCTCGGACTGGGCCAGCGCCGATGCACTGGCGCCGAGCGTGGTGCCCAGCACCAGGCCGCCAATGGCCAGCTTGAGACGTGTGGAACGGGGCTTGCTTGACTGTGGTGGAAAGAATGACATGGCTGTTTTGTCCTTGTAGGTCATCGTATTGATGCATTGCGTCGTTACTGGCCCGCGAGGGCCACACTCGGTTCGTGCGTGTACCGCCGAACCGCGAACGGGCAAGGTCCCGGTCGCCCGCTAGCCGAGTAGCAGGGCGCCGTAGCCAAGCCCGAAACACACGACGAACGCCGGGTGGACCCGGGTCGCCAGGAGTAATACGCCGGCCACGCCAGCGATGATCGCGGTGTGCAGGGTGCCGGCGGTGTCCAGCCCTTCAGCGAGAAAGCGCCAGGTCAGATAGGCCATCAGCGTCATCACCACCGGGCGTACCCACTGGCTCATCGACTTGACCTTGACCGAGTCGCGATAGCGATACAGCGTGCCCAGCGCGGCCAGCATCAGCAGCAGCGACGGCGCGACGGTGGCGAAGATGGCGGTCAGCGAGCCGGGCACGCCGGCGACGTCGTAACCGATATAGCCGGCCATCTTGGTGGCGATCGGGCTGGGCAAGGCGTTGCCCAGCGCCAGGGTCTCGGCGAAGCCCTGCGAGCTCATCCAGCCGTAGCGGCCGACCACCTCGTTTTCGATCAGCGGGATGATCGCCGGACCGCCGCCGTAGCCGACGATGTTGGGAATGAAGAACGCCAGGAACAGCTGCCAGTAGATCATTTGCTCGCCTCGCTGGCCGTACGGCGGGGCTCGGGGCGCAGCAGCGCGGCGAGCAGGAGCGCCCCGATCACCAGTCCCGGATGTACGCCGAGCCAGTAGATCAGCCCGCCGGCGACGGCGCCCATCGTCAGCGTCACAAGCCAGCCGAGGCTGGCCCGCGACTTGGCGAAGAAGTCCCAGGTCAGCTTGGCCATCATCACCATTACCACTGGCACCACGCCCTGGCCCATGCCCTGCACCCAGCGCTGGTCGCCGTGACGGGCGTACAGGCCGAGCAGCGCGACCATCGCCACGATCACCGGCACGATCACCGCGATCAGCGCATTGAGCGCACCCAGCACGCCGCCGACCCGGTAGCCGATATAGCCGGCCATCTTGGTGGCGATCGGCCCGGGCAGGGTGTTGCCGATCGCCAGCACGTCGGCGAACGTCTCGTCGTCCATCCAGGCGTGGCGCTCGACCACCTCCTGATGGACCAGCGGGATCATCGACGGGCCGCCGCCGAAGCCGAACAGGCCGATGCGCAGGAAAGCCAGAAATAGCTGGGTCTGGGTACGCAGCATGATCACAGCACCGCGATACTGGCGTCGGTGCGCGGCTCGGTGCCGCCGCAGTAGATGCCGCTGTCCGGGTCGCGGATGATCATCTGCCCACGCCCGAAGCCGCGCGGATCGTGCTCGACGCGCATGTCGTGGCCGCGCTCGGCCATCGCCCGCACCAGCGGCGCCGGGTAGCCATGCTCAATGCCGATGCGCTTGCCGCCCATCCACTGCCAGCGCGGGGCGTCGAGCGCGGCCTGCGGGTTGAGCCCGAAGTCGATCAGGTTCATCACCACCTGGACGTGACCCTGGGGCTGCATGAAGCCGCCCATCACGCCGAACGGCCCGAGCGGCGTGCCGTTGTCGCGGGTCAAAAAGCCGGGAATGATGGTGTGGAAGGTTTTCTTGCCCGGCGCGAGCACGTTGTCGTGGGTCGGGTCGAGGCTGAAATCGTGGCCGCGATTGTGCATCGCGATGCCGGTGCCCGGCACCACCACCCCGGAGCCGAAGCCGTGATAGTTGCTCTGGATGAACGACACCATGTTGCCGTCGCTATCGGCGGTCGCCAGGTAGACGGTGCCGCCGGCCTGCGGCGTGCCCGGGCGCGGCTCGAGCGCGCGCTCGCCGATCAGCGCGCGGCGCTTGCGGGTGTAGGCGTCGCCGAGCAGCGCCGCGACGCTGTGGGTCATGTGCTCGGGCTGGGTGATGTGGGCCTGGCCGTCGCTGTAGGCAAGTTTCATCGCCTCGAGCTGGCGGTGCAGCACCTCGGGGTTGTCGCGGCTGTCGATCTCGAAACCCTCGAGGATGCGCAGCGCCATCAGCGCGACCAGCCCCTGGCCATTGGGCGGGATCTCCCAGACCTTGTGGCCGCGGTAATCGGCGGCGATCGGCGCGACCCACTCCGCTTGGTAGCCGGCAAGATCCGCGGCGCGCAGATAGCCGCCGGTGTCGCGCGAGAAGGCGTCGATGCGCTCGGCCAGCTCGCCGCGGTAGAAGCTCTCGCCACAGCTTGCGGCGATCGCTTCCAGGGTCCGTGCCTGGTCCTCGCAGCGATGCCACTCGCCGGCACGTGGCGCGCGACCGGTCGGCGCGAAGGTCTCGAACCAGCCGGCGGTGGCGGCGTCGGTGAGATGTTCGCGGAAGGTCGTCTCGGCGCGCTGCCACAGGCTGGCGATCACCGGCGAGACCGGGAAGCCCTCGCGGGCCAGCCGGATCGCCGGGGCGAGCAGCGTCTGGAAGTCGAGCTTGCCGAAGCGCCGCGACAGCTCGGCCCAGGCCGCCGGGATGCCGGGCACGGTGACCGGCGTCCAGCCGTACAGCGGCATGGCCTCGAAGCCGGCCTCGGCGAGTGCCTGTGGGGTCAGCGCGGCGGGCGCGGTACCGCTGGCGTTGAGGCCGTGCAGCGCCCCCGTCTCGCCGTTCTTGTCGGCGATCCAGACCAGCGCGAAGGCGTCGCCGCCGACTCCGCAGCCGGTGGGTTCAACCACGGTCAGCGCCGCGGCAGTGGCGATCGCGGCATCCACCGCGTTGCCGCCCCGGGCGAGGATGTCGCGGCCGATCTGGCTGGCCTGGGGCTGCGAGGCGGCGACCATGCCGTGCTTGGCATAGGTGGCGCTGCGCTGGGAGGCGTAGGGCGTTGCCGAGGAAAAGGGCGTCAACATGCCGTCTCCAATCGATTGTTGTGTTATAAATCGTTTTGAATAAAAAAAATCGATTTTCTTGAGATGACTATGGCGCGGGACTTGGCTAACGTCAACACGGGATTCACGCGACGTGGCAGCGCCGCGGGAAAATCGTCCAGAAACCCTTATCGGGGAGCGCGCCTTGCACACTGCACCGGGAACCACGCCATGACCGCATCGCCATCCGCCAGCCGCGACATGGCCTCGAGCCGAATCTTCGAGACGCTCAAGCAGGACTTGATTCGCGGGCGCTTCGCGGCCGGCGAGAAACTCGCCATCAGCGCCCTGAAGGATCATTACCGGGTCGGGCTCAGCCCGCTGCGCGAGGCGCTCAACCGGCTGGCGGCCTATGGCCTGCTCGAACAGGTCAACCAGCGCGGCTTTCGGGTGCCGGCGATGCGTCTCGAGGAACTCGACGACATTGCCGGGCTGCGCACTCAGCTCGAATGCATGGCGCTGACCCAGGCCTTCCAGGCGGGCGATCCAGAATGGGAGTCGCAGTTGCTGGCGGCACACCATCGGCTGCGCCGGGCCGAGGAGCATCCCGGGCGGGTGGAAGAGTGGGAGCAGGCGCATCTGCGTTTTCACCGCGCGCTGCTGGCGTCGTGCGGCTCGCACTGGCTGCTGCGCTTCATCGAACAACTGCACGACCAGTTCGACCGCTACCGTCGCCTGGCGCCGCCCAACCCGGCGGTGCGCAAGGTGCTCGACCGCCAGCACGGCGAACTGGTCGAGCTGGCGCTGAGCCGCGACATAGCTGCCGCGCGGGCGCTGCTCGACGATCATATCCGGCTGTCGCACGGGGTCGCCCGCGGCTGTTGCCAGCCATCGGCATCCAACGACGATCGAGCGCGCAAGGATTCGGGAGGGGGCGCCGGGGGGCGCTATAGTGGTTATAGGTGACTAATAACCCTTGCGATGGAGAACGCTGTCATGCACAAGAGCCGATTGGCGTGTCTGGTCGTCGACGGTCAGGACGACGTCAACGAAGCGGCCTACTTCTGGTCCCAGGCGCTGGGTGCCGGTGTGGTCGAACGGCTGGAGGCGTGGGTGGTGATGCAGGCGCCCACCGGGCATCGTTTCTGCATCGTCAACCCACAATGTGCGGGTCTTGCCAGCGCGCCGGGGGTCACCGTCTGGCGTTGACTCCCGGCGTTCAAGGTGACTAGCGCGGCTTACTCGCCCTGGTTGGCGCTGCGTCCACGGCCGCGACCGCCCCGGCGTCGGCGGCGCTCGCCGGCCGGCTTGTCGCTGTTGCGGGGGGGTTGCCCGGCGGGCTTGCGGGTGCCGCGACGGGCATTGTCGTTGCGAGGCTGGCGCGGGCGTTCGTCCGCGGCCGGCTCTTCCGCCGCGCTACCCGGCTGGCCCGGCTCGAAGCCGGCGATCGGCGTGCGGGTCAGGCTCTGCTTGATCAGCCGCTCGATGCCGGCGAGTTCCTTGCTCTCGTCGCTGGAAACCAGCGACACGGCCTGGCCGCTGGCGCCGGCGCGTCCGGTGCGGCCGATGCGGTGGACGTAGTCCTCGGCGACATTGGGCAGCTCGAAGTTGACCACCTGGGGCAACTGATCGATATCCAGTCCGCGAGCGGCGATGTCGGTGGCGACCAGCACCCGGATCTCGCCGGACTTGAAGCCGCTGAGCGCCTTGGTACGGGCGTTCTGGCTCTTGTTGCCGTGGATCGCCGCGGCCTCGATGCCGGCGCCCTCCAGATAGCGGGTCAGCTTGTTGGCGCCGTGCTTGGTGCGGGTGAAGACCAGCACCTGGTGCCACTCGCGCTGCTGGATCAGGTGGCTGAGCAGCGCCGGCTTGCGCTGTTTGTCCACCGGGCAGACCCACTGGGTCACGGTGGTCGCGGCGGCGTTGCGCGGGGTCACCGAGATCTCCACCGGGTCGTTGACCAGGCCCTTGGCGAGCTGGCGGATCTCGTTGGAGAAGGTCGCCGAGAACATCAGCGTCTGGCGCTTGGCGGGCAACACCTTGAGGATCTTGCGGATGTCGTGGATGAAGCCCATGTCGAGCATGCGGTCGGCTTCATCGAGGATCAGCACTTCGAGCTGGTCGAACGACACCGCCTTCTGGCCGAACAGGTCGAGCAGCCGGCCGGGGGTGGCGATCAATACGTCGACGCCGCGGCGCAGCGCGTCGATCTGCGGGTTGGCCTTGACCCCGCCGAAGATCACCGCCGAGCTCAGCGGCAGATGCTTGCCGTAGGTGGCGACGCTCTCGCCGACCTGGGCGGCCAGTTCGCGGGTCGGGGTGAGCACCAGCGCGCGCACCTGGCGCGGACGCGCGCGTTCGCCGCTCTTGAGCCGCTCGAGCAGCGGCAGGGTGAAACCGGCGGTCTTGCCGGTGCCGGTCTGGGCGGCGGCCATCACGTCGCGGCCTTCGAGCACGGCGGGGATCGCCCTGGCCTGGATCGGCGAGGGGGTGTCGTAGCCCTGTTCGGCCACGGCGGTCATCAACGGGGCACAAAGTCCCAGGGAAGCAAAGCTCATGAATTCTCTCGGTGGCTGCGGGATGGGGCCGGAAACCGGCGGGGCAGCGGGCCTGCAGCTTAACGGATAAGTCCTCCGGGTGCTACCAAGGTGGAAGGGCCCGAGCTGCCGGGCACGGCCACACGTGTTGGCTGAAGTGTGCGAAAATGAACCGACTCAACGACTTGCTGGCCGGTTATCGTGTCTTTATTGATCGCCCTGGTGTTCTTCGCCATCGTCTTTCTGACCGCCCTGCTGTCCGGCATCTTCGGTATGGCCGGCGGTCTGCTCCTGCTGTGGTTCCTGCTGCTAGCGCTGCCGGCGAGCGTGGCGATCGTCGTCCACGGGGTCATCCAGCTGTGCTCGAACGCCTCGCGGGCGTGGTTCTCGCGCCACTACATCAATGCGCGGATCGTCGCGGTCATCGCCTCGGGTGGGGCGCTGTCGGCGATCGCGCTGGCGCTGATCGGCTATCACCCCAATACGACGATCGTCTCGTTGTTGATCGGCGTGATGCCGATCCTGGTATGGATCCCCAAGGCCTGGTTCCATTTCGATGCGGCGCGGCCGAGCCACGCCTTCGGCTGCGGCATCGTCGCCGGCGGGCTGACCATCGCCGCCGGCGTCTCGGGGCCGACTATCGATCTGTTCTTCATCCGTACCGCCATGGACCGGCGTCAGATCGTCGCCACCAAGGCGGCGGTCCAGGTGATTGCGCACGCCATCAAGATCGTCTTCTATGCCGGCTCGGCACTCGCCCTGAGTGGCGAGCAATGGGGCGTGGTGGCGTTGGCGGTACCGTTCGCGATCCTCGGCACACGTGCCGGCAACGGCATGCTGCGGCGGCTGACCGATGCCAATTTCCGCTACTGGACGCGCTGGATCGTCACCGTGATCGGTGGCTTCTATCTCCTGCAGGGCTTGCTGCTCTGATTGCCTGGCGGGGCGCCCCTGTGTCGACTCGAGCGGGTGTCTGACCAGCGAACCGGCAATCCAAGACGACAAGGCCCGGCATCCGCCGGGCCTTGTCGTGTACGAGGTCGGAGTATCGGCTCAGCGGTCGAGCAGGCCGTGCCGGGCGCTAGGCATCAGTACCAGGAAGCTGCCCCGGTAGGGCTGGCTGAACAACGCCCCGGCGCGCTGGGCGGGCGAAAGCGTATCCACCACCTCGATCAGCGCGCCTTGTGGATGATCGGCACTCCAGGCGATAACCTCGTCGGAGTCGATCACGGTCATGTCCTGGGTGAGGCGACCCAGGAAGCGGAACTGGTTGGCGTAGTCGCCGACATAGGCGACGGGCACGCCCTGCTGTTGCTGATAGCCGATCTCGCGGGCGAACGGTGTGACATCGTAATAGCGAGCCAGCGCCGGGGACAGGCCGATCAGCAGGGCCAGCAGGCTGAGCGGCCAGGCCAGCGTCATGATCACTCGCCGGGGATGCAGGCTCAGCCCGACGATGAGAGCCAGCGGCACCAGTGCCGTCAGGCGCACGGCATTGGGCAATGGTGCCAGCGGATAGAAGCGCAGGGCGATCTCGGGCAGGGCGAGCATCAGGCCGGCGAGCACCAGCAGCAGAAGGCGGTAGAGCCAGGTGCGCCGGGGCGGGTGCCGCTCGATCTGACCGGCCACCCAGATCGCCAGGAAGGGCAGGGCCGGCATCAGGTAGTGGACCTGCTTGCCGCTGACCAGGCTCAGAATCACCAGTGGCGGCAGGCAGCCCCACAGGGCGAAGCGCTCGAGCGAGCCGCTTGCCAGCGGACGTCGCCACAGCCAGACGGTTGGCCAGGGCAGGGTCAGCAACGGCAGCAACGGCAGATACCAGTACCAGGGGCGGGCATGAGCGAAGGCGTTGGTCACACGGCCGGCGGACTGGCCCCAGAAGATCGCCTGGGCATACTCGGGGCTGCCGGTAATCGCGGCGGGAATCGCCCAGGCGAGCACCACGGCGGCACCGAGCAGGGTGGCCGGCAGGATCGCCCAATAGTGGCGGGCGCCGATCGTCACGCCGTCGGGGCGCCAGAAGCGGGTGCTCAGGGTCAGCGGCAACCAGTAGATCAGCACCACCGGCCCCTTGGCGAGCAGGGCCAGGCCCAGGCCGAAGCCGGCCAGAACGAGCCAGCGCCGCTCGGCGCGATGCACGTAGCGCACCCAGCCCAGCGTCGCGATCAGCAAACAGGTGGTCTGCAGGATGTCGAACATGCTCAGTGGCATGTAGACGAACCACATGGTCATGGCCAGCAGCACCGGCGGGGCCCAGCGCATGCCCGGTGCCTGCTGCTCGGGCCATTCGCGCTGGATGGCCACCAGCAGCGGGAAGGTCAGCAGGCCGACGGCCGGAATCGTCAGGCGAGCCACGACATCACTGGTGCCGAACAGTGCCCAGGCGGACTGGATCAACCAGAACAGCAGTGGCGGCTTGTCGGGGTAGGGCTCGCCGTTGAGATGCGGGACCAGAAAGCTGTTGTTCTGCCACATCTCCCAGGCCACCGACAGATAGCGCGTCTCGTCGATGGGCATCAGCGGCAGGTAGTTGACGCGGATGACGACGGCCACGACGGCGATGATCAGGGTCAGCAAAAGGCCCGATTGCCAGGTACCGATACCTGGCCATGACGACAGGCGAGTGGATAGCGTTCGAAGCATCGAAGTTCCAGCGATGGCATGATGAATGTGGCAGCAGGGTGGACGAGAATTCTTAACGGGAGCTTATCGGTCGTCCACGGCCGACCTGCGGGTGGGGGTGGCTCGACATTCAACCGAGCGCCGCACGGCGACGTTCGCTGACCGGCGGCATGCCGAAGTAGCGCTTGTAGTCGCGGCTGAACTGCGAGGCGCTCTGATAGCCCACCGTGTTGGCGGCGCGCGCCACGCTGTGCTGTTGCTGGCCGAGCAGCGCTCGCGCCTTGAGTAGCCGCAGGCGCTTTAAGTATTGCATCGGCGCCAGCCGGGTGGTGTGCTTGAAATGGTGATGGAAGTGCGAGGCGCTCATGTTGACCTGCCGGGCCAGCGCGTCGACCGTCAATGGCTGGGTATAATGCTGGTGAAGGAAGGCCAGCGCATCGGCGATCTGGGCGTACTTGCCGGACACGCGGATCAGCCGCCGCAACGAGTCGCCCTGGGGGCCGCGCAGCGCCTCGAAGACCACTTCGCGGATGCGCCCGCCGCCCAGCGTGTCGGCGAGCAGCGGGTCGTGCAGGCACTCCAGCAGGCGCAGCACGTTGTCGCCCATCGTCTGATTCATCGTCACCGCGGCCATCGGCGAGGGACTTTCGCCGTCGCCGTGAATGGCGGGCAGCGCGCGGGCCAGTTCGCCGAGCATTACCCGGTCGAGACGCACCATGACCCCCAGCAACGGCTGCTCGGGGCTGGCCAGGGTCTCGCACTCGAAGGGCAGCGGCAGCGCCTGGATCAGGTAGTTGCCGGCGCCGTAATGGATCACCCGGTCCTCCAGATAGCCGACCTTGCCGCCCTGGGCGACGACGATCAGGCAGGGGTCGTAGATCAGCGGCGTGCGCGGCTGGCCGCAACTGGTGAATAGCTCCACGCCGGGCATGCGCGTCGTCATGAATCCTTCGCCATCGACCAGCGGGGCGATCAGCGCGGCCATGCGTCGGCCAAGATCGGCAATCGGGGCTGCCTCGTGCAGCGCCTCGATGGGATGGGCGGTTGAATGCATGGCCTGCTCGCGCTCGCTGACAGTGGGTGTGTATCGTAACATTGGTCACGGAAAAAGCTTCAACTGTGCCTGATCAGCTGTCATCAAGCAGTATCGGGCATGCATAAAGCAGAATCGAGCATGGCCTGCCCGACGCACAGCGGCCACACTAGGAGCGTTGGTTCAGCAGTTAATCGGTCGCGTTCGGCGGCTGATCCTGTCTGTTGAAAAACCTGCCTTTTGAAAAGGAGTTCCTGCATGCCGCAAGCCAAGGGTTACGCCGCGCATTCCGCCGAATCCCCGTTGACACCTTACGCCTTCGAGCGCCGCGAGCCGCGAGCCGACGATGTCGCCATCGAGATTCTCTACTGCGGCGTCTGCCACAGCGACCTGCACTTCGCCCGCGACGACTGGGGCATGGCCTCCTACCCGGTGGTGCCGGGCCACGAGATCGTCGGTCGGGTGACCGGCGTGGGCAGCGAGGTGAGCAACTTCAAGGAGGGCGACCTGGTCGGCGTGGGTTGCATGGTCGACTCCTGCCGCCACTGTCAGGCCTGCAACGACGGTCTCGAGCAGTACTGCGCCGAAGGCTTCGTCATGACCTACGGCAGCCCCGACCGCCACGACGGCAGCCTGACCCAGGGCGGCTATTCCGACAAGGTGACGGTCAGCGAGCGCTTCGTGCTGCGCATGCCCGAGGGCATCGATCTCAAGTCCGCCGCGCCGCTGCTGTGCGCCGGCATCACCACCTACTCGCCGCTCAAGCACTACGGCGTCAAGCCGGGCCACAAGGTCGGCGTGATCGGCATGGGCGGCCTGGGTCACATGGGCGTCAAATTGGCCAAGGCCTTCGGCGCCGAGGTGACGCTGTTCACCCGCTCGCAGAGCAAGGTCGACGAGGCCCGGAGCAACGGCGCCGATCATGTCGTGGTCTCCACCGACGAGGAACAGATGGCGGCCATCGCCGAGACCTTCGACTTCATGCTCGACACCGTGCCGGTGCCGCACGACGTCAATCCTTACCTGCAGGCCCTGAAGTACGACGGCACGCATATCCTGGTCGGCCAGTTGCAGCCGCTCGAGCCCGCCGTCGAGGGGGTTAACCTGATCTTCCGGCGTCGCGTGCTGGCCGGTTCGCTGATCGGCGGCATCCCCGAGACCCAGGAGGTGCTCGACTTCTGCGCCGAGAAAGGCATTGCCTGCGATGTCGAGATGATCGACATCAAGGACATCAACACCGCCTGGGAGCGGATGCAGAAGGGCGACGTGCGCTATCGCTTCGTGATCGACATGGCATCCGTGAAGGACGCCGTCTGATCGATTCGCTGGCATGAAAACGACGCCGCCGGCTCGCGATGACCGGCGGCGTTTTCGTGCATGGGCCAGGACGGTCTCACTCACGCATGCGGATCAGTCCTTCCTGCGCGCTGGAAGCCACCAGATAACCCCGGGCGTCGTAGATGCTGCCGCGGGCGAAGCCGCGCCCGCCGCCGGCCCAGGGGCTGTCCATGGCATAAAGCAGCCAGTCGTTGATGCGCACGTCGCGGTGGAACCACAGCGCGTGATCGAGACTGGCGATGCGCAGCCGCGGGTCGCCGAAATAGCTGTCGTGGGGGATCAGGCTGGTGGTCAGCAGGTGGAAATCCGAGCTGTAGGCGAGCAGGTAGCGATGCAAGGTGGCGTCGTCGGGCAGCTCGCCGGCGAGCCGAAACCACAAGCGCTTTTGCGGCGTGCCGCCGTCGCTTGCCTCGGGCAGGTGCAAGAATTCGATTGGGTGCCCGGCGAAGCGCTCGGGCTGGGCGCCGTCGGCGATCAGCTCATCGGGGGTGGCCACCGGCGGACGCGTCGGCTGATGATGGAAACCGCTTTCCTCGATATGAAACGAGGCGCTGCAGAAGAAGATCGTCTTGCCGTGCTGGATCGCGCTGACCCGGCGCGTGGCGAAGCTGCCGCCGTCGCGGACCCGGTCGACCTGATAGACCACCGGGTGATGGGGGTCGCCGGCGAGCAGGAAATAGCCGTGCAAGGAGTGCACACGGCGTGCCGGGTCGACCGTCTGGCTGGCCGCCGAGAGCGCCTGGCCGAGCACCTGACCGCCGAACAGCTGGGGAAAGCCCAGGTCCTGGCTATGGCCGCGGAACAGGTTCTCCTCGAGCGTTTCCATGCCCAGCAACTGGACCAGGCCGTCGAGTGCTTGTGTCATGCGTTGTCTCCCTGCGTATGAGCTGCACATGTAGTATGGGCGGCACGACAGGATACCCGAGACACCCGCCATGCGCAGCGACAGCTACTACATGCACCGTGCCCTCGACCAGGCCCGCGCCGCCCAGGCCGCCGGCGAGGTGCCGGTGGGCGCGGTGGTGGTCGATGCGGCGGGGGCGATCGTCGGGCGCGGCTTCAATGCGCCGGTCGGTGGCCACGATCCCAGCGCGCATGCCGAGATCCGTGCGCTGCGCGACGCCGCCGGGCGGCTCGCCAATTACCGGCTGGACGGCTGCACGCTCTACGTGACCCTCGAGCCGTGCATGATGTGCGCCGGGGCGATCATCCACGCGCGCCTGGCGCGGGTCGTCTACGCCGCCGCCGAGCCGCGTACCGGAATGGTCGAGTCGCGGGCCAATCTGTTCGCCCAGCCGTGGTTCAACCATCGCGTGACGGTGGAGGGCGGGCTGTTGGCGGTACAGGCGCGCCGCCTGTTGCAGGCGTTCTTCGCCGAGCGCCGTGAGGCCGCGGGGCTGGCTGGTGATGACCACGTAGAGGCGCGGTTCGCGGGCGCAGATGGCCAGCGAAACGCGGACCCCGAGCGCCCGGGGTAACGCGGTTACTGCTGGCGGTGGCTGAGTCGTTTTCGGGCAGTCGATACCGGATCGCGGCCGTGGCGTTGGCCGCGTGCCCGGCGCGTTCACAAAACCGGCGGCACCACGTCGAACAGGCCGCCGTCGTCCGCGCCGGGTTCGCGTTGATTGAGCTGGAAGAACTGCTGCTGGCTGCGTTCGATGTAGTTGAGGATCTCGTAGTAGCGGCGAATGTTGCGCACGTAGATCACCGGTTCGCCGCCGCGGGCATAGCCATAGCGCACCTGCGAATACCATTTGCGCTTTTGCAGCAGCGGCAGGGCCTCGCGCACGTCGGCCCAGGCGTAGGGATCGCCGCCACGCATCTCGGCGATCTTCTGGGCGTCGTAGAGATGGCCGAGACCGACGTTGTAAGCGGCCAGCGCCATCCAGGTGCGGTCCGGCTCCTCGATCTCCTCCGGCAGGCGCTGCTTGACGCTCTTCAGGTAGCGCGCCCCGCCGTCGATGCTCTGCGCCGGGTCGAGCCGGTTGGTCACGCCCACCTGCTCGGCGGTCGACTGGGTGAGCATCATCAGCCCGCGTACCCCGGTCGGCGAGGTCGCCTCGGGCTTCCAGTGCGATTCCTGATAGCCCAGCGCGGCAAGCAGCTTCCAGTCGAAGCCGGTCTTGCGGGCGGCGGCGAGGAACTCATCCTTGTAGGTGTCCAGGCGCGCATTGGCCTGCTGGATGAAGGTCCGCGCGCCAACGTATTCCAGATAATCGTCCTGGCCGAAATAGCGCGCGCTGAGCGCGGCGAGCGTACCGTCGGCCTGCATCTCGTCCAGGAAGCGGTTGACGCGCTGCAGCAGACCCAGCCCCCGATCGGCGGGCAGCGCCCAGGCCAGGCTCAGCGGATCGCCGAGCAAGAAGCCGTTCTCGACGCCGGGGAAGAACAACCGGTTGAGCTTGAACTGGTGCGCGTAGATCACCGCCACGTCGAGCTCGCCGTTCTCGACCAGGCTGAGCAGATCGGCGACCTCGATGTCGGCCGACTCCTTCCAGCTCAACCCGGGCAGCGAGTCCTGCTGCAGCTCGCGCAGCACCAGGCCGGCGCCGGAGCCCTTGATCACGCCGATCGAACGGCCCAGCAGCTTGCCGGGTTCGGCGACCGGCGGCAACCCGCGGCGATACACCACCAGCGGCTGCAGGGTCATGATCGCGCGGCTGAAGTGGATGCCGGGCAGGGTCGGGTCGAGCGGCAGCGCCGCGGCGCCCAGGTCGGCCTTGCCGCTGCGCACGGCGTCGAGCACGTCGTCGATATTGCCATCGCTGTCCAGCGACAGGCTGACGCCGAGCCGCTCGGCGAAGCGCCTGACCAACTCGAACTCGAAGCCGGTTGGCCCCTGGCGGCCTTGGTAGTAGGTGGTCGGGGTGTTGCGGGTATCCACCTGCAGAAAATCGCGGGCGCGAATGGCGTCGAGCAGCGGAGCCTCGGGCGGCGGGTTCAGTGCCGGCCAGCCAAGCAGCACGAGACCTGCCATGCTGAGCCCCAATCGACGCGAGTGGCGGGCGAAAGCCTGAAGCATGCGGTGCCGTCGGTAACAGTGGACGCCTCACCATACCCGGGGGCCTCGAGACTGTCACCTGACGCCATTCCACGGATTTCTCGAAGCAACGGCTTTTTAGTATCATGGACGATTCAATCGCCGCCCGCGGCACCCATTCTTCGGCTTTCACAGAGGCTTCTTTCGACATGCTCGAACTGAGAGGCGCGCCCGCCCTTTCCGCTTTCCGTCATGCCAAGCTGCTGGCCACGCTGCGTGCCCGGGTTCCCGAGATCGAGACGCTGCACGCCGAATACGTGCACTTCGTGGACCACGACGGCGACTGGACTTCCGGTGAGCGCACCGTGCTCGACAGTCTGCTCGCCTACGGCGCCCGGGAAGAGGCTCCGGCCGCGCGCGAAGGTCACCTGTTCCTGGTGGTGCCGCGACTCGGCACGCTGTCGCCGTGGTCGTCCAAGGCCACCGACATCGCCCACAATTGCGGCCTGAACCGGGTCCGGCGCATCGAACGGGGCATCGCCTACCGGGTGACTCTCGACGGCGTGCTCAGCGAGGCGGCCTTCGAGGCGATCATCGCCACCCTGCACGACCGCATGACCGAATCGGTGCTCGCCAACTCAAGCGACGCGGCCAAGCTGTTCGCGCAGCGCGCGCCGGCGCCGCTCGCCCAGGTCGACGTGCTCGGCAGCGGGCGCGCCGCGCTGGAGGCCGCCAACGGCGAGCTGGGCCTGGCGCTGGCCGACGATGAGATCGACTACCTGCACCAGGCATTCGTCGAGCTCGAGCGCAATCCCAGCGATGTCGAGCTGATGATGTTCGCCCAGGCCAACTCCGAGCACTGCCGGCACAAGATTTTCAACGCCGACTGGCTGATCGACGGCGAGGCGCAGCCGCGCTCGCTGTTCCAGATGATCAAGAACACCCACGAGCAATCCGGCGACGACGTGCTCTCGGCCTACAGCGACAACGCCGCGGTGATTCGCGGCAGCCGGGCCGGGCGTTTCTTCGCCGCGCCGCTGCTATTTAACGCGCCCGAAGCCGCGCGAATTAACGCGCCCGAAGCCGCGCGAATTAACGCGTCCGAAGCCGCGCGAACGGCGAACGTCAACGCGCCCGAAGCGGCGCGATACGCCACGCATCAGGAACCCATCCATATCCTGATGAAGGTCGAGACCCACAATCACCCGACCGCGATCGCCCCGCATCCCGGTGCGGCGACCGGCTCGGGCGGCGAGATCCGCGACGAGGGCGCGACCGGCGTCGGCGGCAAGCCCAAGGCCGGGCTGACCGGCTTCGCGGTGTCCAACCTGCGCATCCCCGAGTTCGTCCAGCCCTGGGAAGCCTTCGACTACGGCAAGCCCGAACGCATCCAGAGCGCGCTTCAGATCATGCTCGAGGCGCCGATCGGCGGGGCGGCCTTCAACAACGAGTTCGGCCGCCCCAACCTCGCCGGTTATTTCCGCAGCTACGAGCAGGACGCGGTGGGCGTCGACGGCATCGAGCGGCGCGGCTACCACAAGCCGGTGATGCTGGCCGGCGGCTACGGCAACATCCGCGAGGGCCACGTCGCCAAGCGCGAGATACCCATCGGCGCCAAGCTGATCGTGATGGGCGGCCCGGCGATGCTGATCGGGCTCGGCGGCGGGGCGGCCTCGAGCATGGCGTCCGGTACCTCGAGCGAGGATCTCGATTTCGCCTCGGTGCAACGCGGCAACCCCGAGATGGAGCGCCGCGCCCAGGAGGTCATCGACCGTTGCTGGGCGCTGGGCGATGAAAATCCCATCCGCTTCATCCACGACGTCGGCGCCGGCGGGCTGTCCAACGCCCTGCCCGAGCTGGTCAAGGACGGCGGGCGTGGCGGGCGCTTCGAGCTGCGCGACGTGCCCAACGCCGAGCCGGGCATGAGCCCGCTGGAGATCTGGTGCAACGAGGCCCAGGAGCGCTACGTGCTGGCGGTGGCGGCCGACGATCTGGCCACCTTCGAGGCGCTGTGCGCGCGCGAGCGCTGCCCCTACGCGGTGGTCGGCGAGGCCGTCGAGGCGCATCACCTGGCCGTGCACGACGATCACTTCGACAGCACACCGATCGATCTGCCGATGAGCGTGCTGTTCGGCAAGCCGCCCAGGATGCAGCGCGAGTTCACGCGCCAGGCGCGGCCGATGCCGGGCGCCGATTTCGACAATCTCGACCTGCGCGAGGCCCTCGATCGGGTGCTGCGCCTGCCGGCGGTGGCCTCGAAGAGTTTTTTGATCACCATCGGCGATCGTTCGATCACCGGCCAGGTCGCCCGCGATCAGATGGTCGGCCCGTGGCAGGTGCCGGTGGCCGACGTGGCGGTGACTACCGCCAGTTACGACACCCACGCCGGCGAGGCCATGGCGATGGGCGAGCGAGCGCCGGTGGCGCTGATCGACCCGGCGGCCAGCGCCCGGCTGGCGGTCGCCGAGACGGTCACCAATCTTGCCGCGGCGCCCATCGCCACGCTCGGCGACGTCAAGCTTTCCGCCAACTGGATGAGCGCCGCCGATCACCCCGGCGAGAACCAGGCGCTGTATGACGCCGTGCACGCGGTGGGCATGGAACTCTGCCCTCAGCTTGGCATCGCCATTCCGGTGGGCAAGGACTCGATGTCGATGCGCACCGCCTGGCAGGCGGGCGAGGGCGACGACGCCGAGGACAAGGCGATCACCGCGCCGCTGACCCTCAACGTCACCGGTTTCGCGCCGGTCACCGACGCGCTCGCCACGCTGACGCCGCAGTTGCGCCTCGACCGCGACGAGAGCGATCTGATCCTGATCGACCTGGGCGGCGGCCGGAATCGCCTGGGCGGCTCGGCACTGGCCCAGGTCTACGGCCAGGTCGGCGACGTCTGCCCGGATCTCGACGAGGCCGAGGATCTTGCAGCGTTCTTCGCCGTGATCCAGGGCCTCAATGCCGACGGCAAGCTGCTCGCCTACCACGATCGCAGCGACGGCGGGTTGCTGGTGACGCTGCTGGAAATGGCTTTCGCCGGCCGCGGCGGGCTCGAGATCAAGCTCGACTGGCTGGTCGACGACGCCTTCGAGGCGGCCGGCGCGCTGTTCGCCGAGGAGCTCGGCGCGGTGATCCAGGTCGATCGCCAGGACACCGAGTTCGTGCTCGCCCAGTTCGCCGCGGCGGGCATCGGCACCTGCGGCGTCATCGCCCGGCCACGCTACGACGATCAGGTGCGCGTGACGCTGTTCGAGGAGCCGCTGCTCGAGACCACCCGGGCGCTGACCCAGCGCACCTGGGCCGAGACCAGCTATCGCCTGCAGGCGCTGCGCGACAACCCGGAGTGCGCCAAGGCCGAGTTCGACGATCTGCTCGACCTGCGCGACCCGGGGCTGTCCGCTTCGCCGAGCTTCGACGTCGACGAGGACATCGCCGCGCCGTTCGTCAACGCGACCCGCCCGCGCATGGCGATCCTGCGCGAGCAGGGCGTCAACGGCCAGCTGGAGATGGCCGCGGCCTTCGACAAGGCCGGCTTCGAGGCCATCGACGTGCACATGAGCGACATTCTCGAAGGCCGCGTGAGCCTCGACGCGTTCAAGGGGCTGGTCGCCTGCGGCGGCTTCTCCTACGGCGACGTGCTCGGCGCCGGCGGCGGTTGGGCCAAGTCGGCGCTGTTCAACGCCCGCGCTCGCGAGCAGTTCGCGGCGTTCTTCGCGCGCGACGACAGTTTCGCGCTGGGCGTGTGCAACGGCTGCCAGATGTTCTCGCAGCTCAAGGAACTGATTCCCGGCGCCGACAACTGGCCGCGCTTCGTGCGCAACGAGTCCGAGCAGTTCGAGGCGCGGGTGTCGATGGTCCAGGTCGAGCAGAGCCCATCGATCCTGCTCGCCGGCATGGAGGGCTCGCGGCTGCCGATCGCCGTGGCCCACGGCGAGGGGCGCGCCGAGTTCCGCGACGCCGGCCATCTGCGCGCCATGCAGGGCAGCGAGCAGATCGCGCTGCGCTACGTCGACAACTACGGCCAGGTGACCACCCGCTATCCGGCCAACCCCAACGGCTCGCCGTCCGGGGTGACCGGGCTGACCACGCCGGACGGGCGCGTCACCATCATGATGCCGCACCCCGAGCGGGTGGCCCGCGCCGTCACCAACTCCTGGCGGCCGGCGGAATGGACCCGCGATGGCGCCTGGATGCGGCTGTTCCGCAACGCCCGGGTCTGGCTCGGCTGATTACCATCGGAGTGTTGCGATTCAACGGGCTTGCCATTCGGCGAGCCCGTTGACGTTTCAACCTACGCCGAACGCAGGTTGTCGCAAGGGCGCTATAAACCCTTCCATGGGCGCTACTTTCGCCATCCATGGCGAAAGACCCTTGCTTTAACCTGCGTTCGGCGTTCGGGCAGCCGGTGTTTTGAAATACATACTTACTCGGGTCGTACCGCGGTGTAGAAGAAGCGTACGCTCGGCTGGCCATTCAGCAGCGGCGCGCTGCCCTCCTTGAACGGCGCGTAGTGGGGCATCTGCTGATGATGTTCGTAGGCGGCGCGATCGCGGTAGACCTCGTGCAGGACGACCAACTCCTCGCTGCCTTCCGGGGTCAGCACGTCGAAGGCCAGGCAACCCTCCTCGTTGGTCAGCGACTCGCTGGCGTCGTTGTGGGCCAGCGCCAGGAAAGTCGGCACCTGGCCCGGTTTGATCTGAAATTCGGCGATGACCACGAAGTAAGTGGTGTTGGCCATGACACTCTCCTTGTCGGTGAAGTCGAAGGATCCCCCGCCTCCGGCGCGGGTCAGTCTCGCGAATCCGGCGCGGGACGCGGTGAGGCGTCGTCGATGCCCAGCTTTTCCTCGAGATCGGCCAGAATGTGGCGGAAGTTCTCGATCAACTGGTCATAGCGGCCGAAGTCGTGGCCGCAATTGTCGCAGAACACGTGGTACTGGCCTTCGCGACCCGGCGGAAAGCGCTTCTCGCGGCTGCCGCAGTCGGGGCATTCGGGACCTGTCGGTGCTTGCATGGGAAGGCTCCTCGTTGTTGCGATGTGCGATGGAAGGACGGCAACCTCCGGTCGCCCTAAAAGACTACTTCTGGGCACAACGCCGGAATTCAAAGGGCGCCAAGCGTGACGGTCTGCCAGGATTCGCCGACGAAGCTGCGGGCCCGCGGCCGGGTGCTGGTGCTGGCCCACGTGCGCGAACTGGTCGATCAGAATCATGTCAAGTACCGGGCCTATGGGCTCGAGGCGGACATCTTCAGCGCCGGGCTGGGGCGCAAGCAGGCCGCGCGCCAGGTGGTGTTCGGCTCGCTGCAGTCGGTGGTGCGCAACCTCGATGCTTTCGCCGGCGGGCCCGCCGATGCCGGGTTCACGCTGCTGCCACCGTGCCACGCCGGTGATCGTCGGCGAGATCATCGCCCGCGCCGTCGAGCGCCGGCGGCTTCGACGCCCCGCACGTCGATCTGATTGCGATCCGGCAGCCCACCGAGTCGGTGGGGCTGTACCAGCAGATCGTCGGTCGCGGGCTGCGTCTGGCGCCCGGCATCGGTTGAACACCAGCGTGCTGGAGGGCATGAACAACCGAATCAAGGTCATCAAGCGAATGGCCTACGGGTGGGGCGCCGTTGGCAGGTCCGCGAGAAGCTGTTCGACTATGTCGGGCGCTATCGCAAGGCGGACGGCGCCGGGTCGGCGTACTGAACGAGGCTATTTCGGATGCTTGACGCGCTCCGGGCTTGATAGACTAGCGGCTTTGGTTTCGACGACCTTCGAAGCTGTCGAAGCTATCGACAACCCCCAGCAGTAGCAGCCGAGGCCCAGCCGATCGTGAGCGAAACGCCGGACAGTGTCGCAGCGCCCGAGCAGGCCGCCGTTCAGCAAGCGGCGGCGGTGCTGGCACGGTTGCACGACCAGCCGATTACCGAGCTGCCGGAGGATCTGTACATTCCGCCCGAGGCGCTGCGGGTGTTCCTCGAGACCTTCGAGGGGCCGCTCGATCTGCTGCTCTATCTGATCCGGCGCCAGAATCTGGATATCCTGGCCATCGACGTGGCGGCAATTACCCACCAGTACATCGAATACGTCGAGCTGATGAAGGCGCTGGAAATCGATCTGGCCGGCGAATACCTGCTGATGGCGGCGATGCTCGCCGAGATCAAGTCGCGCACGTTGTTGCCGCGCCCGCCCAAGGGCGACGCCGAGGACGACGAAGAAGATCCGCGCGCCGAGCTGATCCGCCGGCTGCAGGAGTACGAACGCCTGAAGCTCGCCGCCGAAGGCCTCGACGAGTTGCCGCGCCTGGGCCGCGACTGGTTCGGCGCCCAGGCCGGCCTGCCAGCGCTCGAGACCCGCGTGGTCCACCCCGAGGTTGGGCTCGACGAGCTGCTGCAGGCGCTGTCGGGGATTCTCAAGCGCGCCGAGCTCAACCAGGCGCACACCATCAGCCGTGAGGTGCTCTCCACCCGCGAGCGCATGCTGATCATCATGGAACGCCTGAATCGCGAGGGTTTCACGCCCTTCGAGTCGCTGTTCAGCCTCGACGAGGGTCGGGCGGGGGTGGTGGTGACGTTCATGGCGATTCTCGAGCTGGCCAAGGAGGCGATGATCGAGATCGTCCAGAACGTGCCGCTGTCGCCGATTCACGTGCGCGCCCGCCAGCCCGTCGACGCCGACGAGGCCGTGGCCAACGATGACCAAACCAGCGAAGGCGGCGAGAGCGCCTTCGAGGAGGAGGCGTGAACCGGGAAACGCGCGGCATGACGCTCAGCACGCGGCTCGACGAAATCCTCGAGGCGGCGCTGCTGGCGGCCGGCGAACCGCTGTCGCTGGAGCGTATCGAGGCGCTGTTCGACGATCACGAACGCCCGAGGCGGGGCGACTTGCGCGATGCGCTGGGCGAGCTGGGCGCGCGGCTGGAGACCACCGCGCTGGAGCTGATCGAGTCGGCCTCGGGCTATCAGATACGCATCCGCCAGCGATTGTCGCCGTGGGTCTCGCGGCTGTGGGACGAACGCCCGCAGCGCTATTCCCGCGCGCTGCTCGAGACCCTGGCGCTGATCGCCTATCGCCAGCCGGTGACGCGTGGCGATATCGAGGAAGTGCGCGGCGTGGCGGTGAGCGGCTCGATCATGCGCACCCTCGGCGAGCGCGGCTGGATCCGCGTGGTCGGTCAGCGCGACGTGCCGGGGCGGCCGTCGGTGTTCGCCACCACCCGCCAGTTTCTCGACGACTTCGGGCTCAAGACCCTCGACGCGCTGCCGCCGATGCACCAATTGCAGGGCATCGAGCTCGGCGAGCCGGGCTACACTGACCCCGAGTCGCGGGACGACGCCGAAATGACAGGCATTCCAGAGGTGACAGCACCAGAAACACCCGTGGCCCCCGTGCCGCAAGAGACGACAGTAGGTGAGCAGCCCGGCCACGACGAGACGCAACCTGTGCCGCGCTTCACACCCCTCGAAACCACCACGACGGCCGGGACGGCCGACGATACCCACGCCGGGAAGGCGTCACGCCGACCGGGACTGAGCTTCGCCGATCTCGAAGCGCGCCTGGCCGAACGCGCCCGCCAGCAACGGCCCGCCGACGTTGCCGATGACAACGGCAACGACGACGAGTCGGGCGGCGCGGACCATTCAATCGATGAGACATCCTCAGACTCATGAACAGTTCCAGCAACTCCAGTAGCTCTAGTAAAAACAGCAACACCGAAAAGCTCCAGAAGGTTCTTGCCCGCGCCGGGCTGGGTTCGCGCCGCGAGATGGAAGCCGCGATCAGCGACGGCCGGGTCAAGGTCAACGGCGAGGTGGCCAAGCTCGGCGATCGCATCGCAAGCCGCGATCGGGTCGCCTTCGACGACCGGCTGGTCACGCTGCGCGACGACGCCGAGGTGTCGCGCCGGGTGATCATGTACAACAAGCCCGAGGGCGAGCTGTGCACGCGCAAGGACCCCGAGGGCCGACGCACCGTCTTCGAGCGCCTGCCGCGGCTCAAGGGCGAGCGCTGGATCGCCATCGGCCGGCTCGACATCAATACCAGCGGCCTGCTGCTGTTCACCACCGACGGCGAGCTGGCCAACCGGCTGATGCACCCCTCGACCCAGGTCGAGCGCGAATACGCGGTGCGGGTGATGGGCCAGGTCGAGCGCGAGCACGTCGTGGCGATGGTCGAGGGGGTGATGCTCGAGGATGGCCCGGCGCGCTTCAGCGACGTCCAGGAGTTCGGCGGCGAGGGCATCAACACCTGGTTCCATGTGGTGATCATGGAGGGCCGCAACCGCGAGGTGCGCCGGCTGTGGGAATCGCAGGGCCTGACGGTCAGCCGGCTCAAGCGCGTACGCTACGGCAACATCTTCCTCGACAAGCGGGCCAAGGCCGGCGAGTGGACCGAACTCACCCAGGGCGAGATCGACGACCTGTCCACGCTCGCCGGTCTCGCCCCGCGCAAGGTGCCGAGCCTGACCCCCGACGAGCAGAATCGCTGGAGCCGCGACAAGAACAAGCGCCGCCCGGTACGCGCGATGCGCAAGCCCAAGGGCTCGCGTTAAGCGCTGATTCGTCGACAAAAAAGGTATTGCCAGGAGAGGGCGCTGCCGGTAATATGTGCGCCCTGTCGGGAGGGTCGTTAGCTCAGTTGGTAGAGCAGTTGGCTTTTAACCAATTGGTCGTAGGTTCGAATCCTACACGACCCACCATCTCGACGGACCCGGCGGCGGGTCGTTAGCTCAGTTGGTAGAGCAGTTGGCTTTTAACCAATTGGTCGTAGGTTCGAATCCTACACGACCCACCACTCCGCCGAACGTCGCTCTCGCGAGGGCGCGTTGCGGGTCGTTAGCTCAGTTGGTAGAGCAGTTGGCTTTTAACCAATTGGTCGTAGGTTCGAATCCTACACGACCCACCATCTCGACGGACCGCGTTGCGGGTCGTTAGCTCAGTTGGTAGAGCAGTTGGCTTTTAACCAATTGGTCGTAGGTTCGAATCCTACACGACCCACCAGATTGCGATTCGACGCCCTCGTAGCCCTGCTGCGAGGGCGTTTTGCCATGTCGGTCGCCGGCAACTTCGCGGCGAGTGTGCTGTCCAAGGCTGTGCGAGGCAACCTGGGCTGGGCAGCGTGCAAACGGCGCAGTACCATGCCTGTCAGGAGCCTGTCGGATGTGACCGGTCTCCTAGGTGCGCCGCGATCGAAGCGATCGATCGCCGGCGCTTCGAGTCACGCAGGGGGAGCCCCTGCCTGTCACAGTGGTAGACACGATGACAATCATGACTTCCCGCGCCCTGGTGCAAGAGCACCTGGCCCGCGCCTACTGCCCGACGCGGATCCCCGCCGAGGACGAGGCGCGCATCGACGAGATCAAGCGCCTGCTCGAAGAACGCAACGCGGTGCTCGTCGCTCACTACTACACCGACGACGCGATCCAGCAACTGGCCGAGGAGACCGGCGGCTGCGTGGCGGATTCGCTGGAGATGGCGCGCTTCGGCGCCCGTCACGAGGCCGCGACGCTGGTGGTCGCCGGGGTGCGCTTCATGGGCGAGACGGCGAAGATCCTGTCGCCCGAGAAGCGCGTGCTGATGCCCACTCTAGAAGCCACCTGCTCGCTGGACATCGGTTGTCCGGCCGACGCGTTCGCGGCGTTCTGCGATCAGCACCCCGAGCGCACGGTGGTGGTCTATGCCAACACCTCGGCGGCGGTCAAGGCGCGCGCCGACTGGGTGGTGACCTCGTCGATCGCCGTCGACGTGATCGAGCACCTGCAGGCCAGGGGCGAGAAGATCCTGTGGGCCCCCGACAAGCACCTGGGCGGCTACATCCAGCACAAGACCGGCGCCGACATGCTGCTGTGGGACGGCGCCTGCATCGTCCACGACGAGTTCAAGGCCAAGGGCATCAACGATCTCAAGGCGCTCTACCCGGACGCCGCGGTGCTGGTGCACCCGGAGTCGCCGGCGCCGGTGGTCGAGATCGCCGACGTGGTGGGCTCCACCTCGCAGCTGATCAATGCCGCCCGTGAATTGCCCCAGCAGCGCCTGATCGTCGCCACCGATCGCGGCATCTTCTTCAAGATGCAGCAGGCGGTGCCCGGCAAGACGCTGTTCGAGGCGCCCACCGCCGGCAACGGCGCAACCTGCAAGAGCTGCGCGCACTGCCCGTGGATGGCGATGAACGCGCTGGACAACCTGGCCGGCGCGCTGCGCGACTACAGCGGCGAAGTGTTCGTCGACGACGCGTTGCGTCTTGAGGCGCTCAAGCCACTGGAGCGGATGCTCAACTTTCAGCGTTAAGGGCGGAGAGGGCTCAGCCCTTCCCGACCCTTATCTAAAACTGGTTTGGATGGCCACTGGCGCAGGGGCTGAAGGTTTTATCACGCCCCTTGCGTCGTTCCGCGGCGGCCGCGCAGTCGCGCCCCGATGCGCGCGCCCAGGTAGAGCATGCACGGCGTCAGCAGCAGCGTCAGGCCGGTGGCGAAGCTCAGCCCGCCGGCGATCGCGCTGGACAGCTGGGTCCACCACTGGGTCGAGGGCGCGCCGAAACCCAGGGTCGGCGAGAGCAGATCGACATTGACGCTCAGCACCATCGGCATCAGCCCGAGCACCGTGGTGATGGCGGTCAACAGCACCGGCCGCAGACGCCGGCTGCCGGCTTCGAGCGCGGCGTTGAAGGCATCCAGGCCCTCGGCCAGCAACTGATTGTAGGTGTCGATCAGCACGATATTGTTGTTCACCACGATGCCGGCCAGGGCGATGATGCCCATGCCCACCATGACGATGCCGAACGGCTGGGCATTGAGCAGCAGGCCGAGCAGCACACCGGCGGTGGAAAAGACGATTGCCGAGAGCACCAAGCCCGCCTGGTAGAGGCTGTTGAACTGAGTGACCAGGATGATCGTCATCATGAAGATCGCCACGCCGAAGGCTATGCCCAGGAAGCGGCTGGTCTCGGCCTGGTCTTGCTGCTCGCCGGCGAAGTTGTAGCGGACCCCCTCGGGGAGCGAATCGAGCGCGCCGCTCAGCGCGCGCAGGCGCTCGTCGACCTGCCGGCCGGGGGCGACGTCGGCTTTCAGGGTCAGTGCGCGCCGTCCGTCGACGCGATGCAGGGTGCCGACCTTGGGCGCCGGCTCCAGGCGCACGAACTGGCTGATCGGTACCTGGCCGCGCGCGGTGGTGACGGTCAAGCGGCGCAGCTGGTCGAGACTACGCCAGGCCCCGGGCAGGCGCACCCGGATGTCGACCTCGTCGTCGGCGTCGGGCGGGCGATAGGTGGCGAGTTGCAGGCCGTTGGTGACCAGTTGCACCGCGCTGCCGACGGTGGCGACATCCGCGTCGAAGCGGGCTGCCGCCTCGCGATCGACTTGTAGCCGCCACTCGACCCCGGGCAGGCTGCGATTGTCCTCGATGTCGCGGAAGCCGCCGAGTTCGTTCATCGCCGCGCGCAACTGCTCGATCGCGGGTTCGATCGCTGCCGGCTGGCGCGCGGTGAGTTCGATCTGGATCGGCTTGCCGCCGGTCGGGCCCTGCTCCTGTTCGCGGAATTCCAGGCGCACGCCGGGCAGGTCGGCGGTGCGCTCGGCCATCTCGGCAAGGATCCGGCGCGCCGGACGGCGCTGGTTCCAGTCGATCAACTGGAAGGTCAACTGGCCGATCACGTCGGCGCCGAGCTGGCCGTCGGGGATCGCGAAAGAACGTGCGTAGAGCGCCTTGATCTCGGCCATTCCGGCGACGCGGCGTTCGACGCGCCGGACCACGGCATCCTTTTCGGCGATCGACAGGTCGCCGCGCGCATGGACCAGGATCTGGGCACTGTCGGGTTCCACCGAGGGGAAGAACTCGACGCCCTGGTTGAAGCGTGCGTAGCCGACGTAGACCAGCGCCATCAGCAGCAGCGTGCCGATGAGCGTCAGTGCCGGGTGATGCAGCAGGCGTGCCAGCACACGGCGGTAGAGCCGGCCGCCGGTGCTGACCCGGAGGCTGCCGGTGGAGCGTTCGCGGCTCAGCAGATGGCCCAGGGTCGGCAGGAACACCAGTGCCATGACCAGCGAGGCGAGCAGGCACAGGATTACCGTGGCCGGCAGGTATTTCATGAATTCGCCGACCACGCCGGGCCAGAACAGCAGCGGCATGAACACCGCCAGCGTGGTGGCGGCGGAGGTGATTACCGGCCAGGCCATGCGCCCCGCCGCGCCGGCCCAGGCGGCGCGTGCCGGCTGGCCTGCGACGAGGTTGTGGTCGGCCTGCTCGGCGACCACGATGGCGCCGTCCACCAGCATGCCGGCGACCAGGATCAGCGCGAACAGCACCACGATGTTGAGCGTGTAGCCGACCGCCCATATCAGCAGGATGCCGATCAGGAAGGCGCCGGGGATGGTCAGCCCGACGAGCAGCGCCGAGCGTAACCCCATGGTCGCCAGGATCACGATCAGCACCAGCACCACCGCGGTCAGCACGTTGTTGAGCAGGTCGTCGAGCAAGCGCTCGACAGTAGTCGACTCGTCCATGATGATGCGCACGTCGAGGGTCTCGGGCAACTGCGGCCCGGCCTCGGCGAGCAGCGCCTTGACCGCGTCGATGGTGGCGATGATATTGGCGCCGGTGCGCTTGGAGATTTCCAGCACCATCGCCGGCTGGTCGTCGATGCGCGCGTAGCCGGCGGGGTCCTTGAAGGTGCGGTTAATGGTCGCGACGTCGCCGAAGGTGACCACCCGGTCGCCGTCGACCTTGATCGGCATGCCGAGCAGGTCGTCGAGGTCCTCGATCACTCCGGGCACCTTGATCGCCAGACGACCGGCGCCGTTGTCGATGCTGCCGGCGGCGACCAGCTGGTTGTTGCGCGAGACCAGATTGAGCAAGGTGTCGAAGTCGATGCCGTAGCTGTCGAGGATCAGCGGGTCGACGACGATCTCCATCAGGCGTTCGCGCTCGCCGGCGATGTCGACCTCGAGCACCTGGGGGATGCTCTCGATAGCGTCCTCAAGGCCGCGTGCCGCGGTCATCAGCTCGGCGGCCGACAGCGGTCCCGACAGACCCACCGAGAGCACCGGGAAGCGCGATACGTTGACTTCCAGGACCCGCGGTTCCTCGGCCTGCTCGGGCAGGGAGCTGCGCGCGATATCGATCTTCTCGCGCACGTCGGCCAGCGCCTGGCGGGGATCGAAGCCGGCGTCGAACTCCAGGGTGATCGAGGCGAAGCCCTCGCTGGCCTGGGCGGTCATCTTCTCGATGCCCTCGATGGCGCGCAGTTCCTGCTCCATGGGGCGCACCAGCAGGCGCTCGGCATCCTCGGGGCTGACCCCCTCGAGGCTCATCGAGACGTAGATCATGGGAATCGCGACGTCGGGATTGGCTTCCTTGGGAATCGCCTGGTAGGCGAGGCCGCCGGCCACCAGCAGGAACGCCAGCAGCAGCAGGGTGGTGCGCGAGCGATCCAGCGCGGCATCGATCAGCGCACGCATCAGCGATCACCCGGGGCGGGTGAGGCGGGTTGGGCCGTGGATCGCTCGGCCGCCACCGCCTCGACGCGCTGCCCGGCTTCGACGAAACCGCCGCCCAGGGTGATCAGGCGCACCGCGTCGGGCAGGCCGCCGACCCAGGCCTGATCGGCATCGGCGCTGATGAGGTCGACCGGCATGAAGCCTACCGTGGCGTCGTCCGAGACGGTCTTGACGCCCATTCGGCCGCGTGCGTCGAGCACCAGCAGGGCCGGCGAGATGCGCTGTGCCGGCCGTTCGGGCAGGGCGATGTCGAGTGTCGCGCTGGCTCCGGCGATGCGCAGGCGCTGCGGGTTGGCCACGCGGACCTCGAGCGGGTAGCTGCGAGTGGCGTCCTCGGCGCTGCTGGCGAGGAAGCTGACCTGTCCCTCGAGGATGCGCCCATCGAGCAGCGTGACGGTAACCGGCATGCCTTCGCGGACCTCGTCGGCGCGGCGCTGGGGTAGCCACGCCTTGGCCTCGAGCTGGGCGATATCGACCAGCAGGCCGATCTCCTCGCCGGCTTGCAGATACTCGCCGATGTCGACCTCGAGCCGGTCGAGCACGCCGGCGAAGGGGGCCTCGATCTGCGTGTCGGCGAGCGACTCACGCAACTCGGCAAGCTCGGCACGGCTTTGTGCCAGCGCGCTCTTGAGGCGCAGCAATTCGTTGTCGGAGATCAGGTTGCGGCCGCTGAGCTTTTGCCCGCCGGCGAGTTCCGAGCGGCTCAGGGCGAGCTGCGCTTCGGCGCGCTCGATCTGCGCCGGCAGGTCGCCGGGGTCGACCTCCACGAGCTGCGTACCGGCGTCCACCCTGGCGCCCCGGGGCTGCGGCAGGGCGATGACCTCGCCGGCCCGGCGAGCGCGCAGGGTGACCTCCTGACGCGATTCGAGCTGCCCCTGGAGGATGACGTGAGGCGTATACGCCTGGGCCTGGGCGGTCTCGACCTCGACCCGCGGCAGGCTGGATTGAGCGCTCGCTTGCGCCTCGGGGGGCCGCTGGCGAAAGCGCTGCATGTCGCCGAAGGCCAGCCAGACCAATAGCGCCACGCCGAGCAACAGGGCGAGCCATGCAGGGGACAACGAGAATCGCCAACGCATAATAGAAGTAACCATCCCTTGGCCAAGATGGCCCGGGCCATCGTCCGTGTAAACGCACCTGCCCCGGGCATGGCCGGGGCAGTCAGTGTATCAGGCAAAGATGATTCAGGAAGCCGTCATCGACTCATGCCGCGTCTCATCGGCGTTGCGGCTCGGCACGCGGGTGGCGCGCGGTGTCGACTCGGCAGGGCGGCTGGAAGCGGGGTCGGCGGCGCCGAGCTTGAGGATTCGATGCGTCTCGCGGCGTACTTCGCCGAGCCGGGTTGCGTCCTTCTGCAAGGTCTCGGCGCGCACCGGCACCAGGCGCTTGAGACGCGCCTGCCACTGTACGGAGGCGAAGCGCTCGGGGAAGCAGCGCTCGATCAGGTCGAGCATGATCGAGGTGGCCGTCGAGGCGCCGGGCGAGGCGCCCAGCAAGGCGGCCAGGGAACCGTCGCTGGCGGTGACGATCTCGGTGCCGAACTGAAGTGTGCCTCCCCGCCGGGGATCCTTCTTGATGATCTGAACGCGCTGGCCGGCGACTTCGAGTTGCCAATCCTCGGCCTGGGCGTCCGGATAGAAGGCGCGCAGTTCCTCGACGCGTTGAGCGTGGGAGAGCCGAACCTGTTCGAGCAGGTATTTCATCAGGCTGACATTGCTGCGCGCGACGGACAGCATCGGGCTGAGATTGGTCGCGCGCACGGTCTTGACCAGATCGAGGATGGAGCCGTTCTTGAGAAACTTGGTGGTAAAGCCGGCGAAGGGGCCGAACAGCAGGGAGGGCTTGCCGTCGACATGGCGGGTGTCGAGATGCGGAACCGACATCGGCGGCGCGCCGACGGCGGCATTGCTGTATACCTTGGCCCGGTGCTGCGAGACGACCTCGGGCTTGTCGCAGCGCAGCCACTGCCCGCTGACGGGAAAGCCGCCATAGCCCTTGGCTTCGGGAATGCCGCTTTTCTGCAGCAGGCGCAGCGAGGCCCCGCCGGCACCCAGGAAGACGAAGCGCGAGCGTACGACGCGCTGCCCGCCAGCGCGGGTCTCGATCTGCAGATTCCAGGTGCCGTCGGCGTTGCGCGCGAGATCCCTGATTGTCTGGCCCGTGCGGATGCCGACCCGATCGCTGTCCTGTTCGGTCAGGCGGGTCAGCAGCCGGTTGGTCAAGGCCCCGAAGTTGACATCCGTGCCGGCTTCGACGCGGGTCGCGGCGACCGGTTCGTCGGCCGTGCGCCCTGCCATCAGCAGCGGGGCCCAGGCGGCGATGGTCGCGGGATCCTGCGAATACTGCATCGACTCGAAGCAGTGGTGGTTGCTCATGGCTTCGTGGCGAGCGCGCAGGAATCTCACGTTCTTCTCGCCACGCACGAAGCTCAGGTGCGGCACCGGCGACAGGAAGTCGGCGGGGTCGCCGAGGTTGCCATGCGCGACCAGAGCGCTCCAGAGCTGCTTGGATTCCTCGAACAGGGTGTTGATGCGGATCGCCTTGTCGATGTCGATCGAGCCATCGGCGCCGGGCGGCGTGTAGTTGAGTTCGCACAAGCCGGCGTGCCCCGTGCCGGCATTGTTCCAGGCAAACGAGCTTTCGCTGGCCATGGAATCCAGGCGCTCGACGAGCTCGATACGCGCCGTGGGTTCCAGTTCATGAAGCAGTGTTGCGAGCGTGGCGCTCATCACTCCGCCACCTACCAGTACGACGTCAACGGCCTCTTGCATGGTTGGTTGTCACCCTTTGGGCTGATTCAAATAAGCCCATTATACCGGTCGGCGCGGAAAAGACGAGCCACTCAAAAGGTATGGGTTATGCAGGAGGCGTTAGTCATAAGCAAAACATTGTCTTTGTGGTGGCCGAAAAAAATCCGCTTAGTCAATGACTTGAGCGGATGTCTGGCGAGGGTGCCGATGCCGCGATGCAGCATCTCTAGCACGGCTATTTTTCTATCGCAGGCTTATGATTCGCCAGTTACGTGCGCGGGCGATGCTGTCGAGGGTGGCGTCGGGGTCCACGGCGATCGGATGATCGACTTTCTCGAGCAACGGCAGGTCGTTGTGCGAGTCGCTGTAGAACCAGGCGTCATCAAGACTGACGTCGCGGTTCGCCAGCCACTCCTCGAGGCGCTGGATCTTGCCTTCGCGGAAGCTGGGGGTGCCCGATACGCGGCCGGTATAGCGACCTTCGCGAATTTCCGCATCGACGGCGATCAGCTCGTCGACGCCCAGGCGCCTGGCGATCGGCCCGGTGATGAAGCGGTTGGTCGCGGTGATGATCAACAGGGTGTCGCCGCGTTCGCGATGCCGGGCCAGCAATTCCTCGCCCTTGGGCAGGATGTGCGGCTCGATCTTGCTGGCCATGAACTGCTGATGCCAGGCGGCCAGCTGTTCGGGACTATTTTCGGCGAGCGGTTTGAGGGCCATGGCCAGGTAGGCATGAATGTCCAACGTGCCGTCCTGGTAGGCCGCGAGAAAACGCTGGTTGGCCTCGCGATAGCTGATCGGATCCACGGCGCCCTGTTCGACCAGGAACTCGCCCCAGGCATGGTCGCTGTCGATGCCCAGCAGGGTGTTGTCGAGATCGAAGATGGCCAGGCTCAAGAGCACTCTCCTCTGGTTGGTGTCAGGCTGGTTGATGTCAGGCGCAGCCGGCGGTTTCAAAGGCGGCGGCGATTATTGCAGAACGCCCGGCGCTTGCCCACCGTCGCGGGTTTTCGGCCGTGTGTTGATGCGCTTTCGACGTTTGTGGAAGAATGAATCCAATATCGGATTCATAAGGTGAAGCCCGTGATCGACGCTGACGGCTTCCGCCCCAACGTTGGTATCATCATTACCAACCCTGAGGGCCAGCTGCTCTGGGCGCGTCGGGTTGGGCAGAATGCATGGCAGTTTCCTCAAGGAGGCATCAAGGGTTACGAGTCACCGCAACAGGCGCTCTACCGGGAATTGGAGGAGGAGATCGGCCTCACCCCCGACGACGTCGAAGTGCTGGCCTGTACCCGAGGGTGGCTGCGCTATCGCCTGCCCCGGCGCATGATACGCACGCAATCGCGGCCGATATGCATCGGCCAGAAACAGAAGTGGTTCCTGCTCAAGATTCGCTGTCAGGACAGTCGCATCTGCATGGATACCACGGCTAAGCCGGAGTTCGACGGCTGGCGATGGGTCAGTTATTGGTATCCGCTGGGGCAGGTCGTGCCCTTCAAGCGGGAGGTCTATCGCCGTGCCCTGCGAGAGCTGGCGCCAAGCGTCCAGCGACTCGCCCTGGGCGAGCGTTGACGCTGCGGCACCCCCCGATCCTTCGACTACAAGAAGAACGCCCATGCTCGATGTACTAAGACGCATCGTCCAGGAGGTCAATGGAGCACGCAGTCTTGAGGCCGCGTTGGCCACCATGGTGCGACGCATCCGCAAGGCCATGCACACCGATGTGTGCTCCATCTACCTGTTCGATGCCGCCCAGGACCGCCTGGTGCTGATGGATACCATCGGTCTGAATACCCAGGCCGTGGGTCATGTCTCGATGCGCCTCGGCGAGGGCCTGGTCGGCCTGGTCGGTCAGCGCGAGGAACCGCTGAATCTCGAGGATGCCCCGGCGCATCCGCACTTTCGCTATTTCGAGGAAACCGGCGAGGAGCGCTTCTCGAGCTTTCTCGGCGTGCCGGTCATCCATCAGCGCCGCGCGCTGGGGGTGCTGGTCGTCCAGCAGCAGGAGAAGCGTCGCTACGACGAGGGCGACGAGGCCTTCCTGGTGACCATGGCGGCGCAGCTCGCCGGCGTGCTGGCGCATGCGCTGGCCACCGGCACCCTGGCGCGACCGACGCGGGCCGACGGCATGGCGACCTTCAAGGGCATCGCCGCCTCGCCGGGCATGGTGATCGGCAAGGCGGTGGTCATCGCGCCACCGGCCGATCTGGACAACGTGCCCGACCTGATACCCACCGACATCGAACTCGAGATTCGCCGCTTGAGCGAGGCGATCGAGCGGGTGCGCCACGAGATCCGGCGCGCCGGGGAGCGTCTCGCCAGCCGCATTTCCAGCCAGGAACTGGCGCTGTTCGATGTCTACGAGCAGATGCTGGCCGATGCCGCGCTGGGTCAGGAGGTCGAGAAGCGCATCCGCGAGGGCCAGTGGGCGCCCGGCGCGCTGGCCGACGTGGTACGCCGCCACGTCCAGTACCTGGAGCGCGTCGACGACGATTACCTGCGTGAACGCGCCGCGGACATTCGTGACCTGGGGCGCCGCGTGCTGGCACATCTGCAACAGGATGCCGGCGAGAGTTTCGATGGCTTTCCCGAGCGCTGCGTGGTGATCGGCGACGAGCTCAGCGTGGCGATGCTCGGCGAGGTGCCCCGCGAGCGCCTGGCGGGGCTGGTCTCGTTGAAAGGCTCGAGTACCTCCCATGTGGCGATCCTGGCTCGGGCGATGGGCATTCCCACCGTGCTGGGCATGGTCGATCTGCCGTTGCCCCGCCTCAACGGTGCGCCGGTGATACTCGACGGTCACCGTGGGCGGTTGCTGGTGCGTCCCGACGATGACCTGACCCGTCATTACCAGAAGCAGATCGACGAGGAGCTGGCGCTCGCCGAGGTGCTCGAGCACGAGCAGCACCTGCCCAGCGAAACGCTGGACGGTCATCGCGTCCCGTTGATGGTCAATACCGGCCTTGCGGTGGATGCGGTGGCAGTGCTCAAGCCGCGTATCGCCGGGGTCGGGCTGTACCGTACCGAAGTGCCGTTCATGATCACCGAGCGCTTCCCGGGCGAGCACGAGCAGACTCGGCTCTATCGCGAGCAGCTGGAGGGGTTTGCGCCGTTGCCGGTGGTCATGCGCACGTTGGACATCGGCGGCGACAAGGACTTGCCCTACTTCCCGATTCACGAGGCCAATCCGTTCCTCGGCTGGCGCGGGATTCGCGTGACCCTCGACCATCCCGAGGTGCTGATGGTCCAGCTGCGGGCGATGCTGCGCGCGTCGGCCGGGCTGGATAACCTGCGCATCATGCTGCCGATGATCACCAACGTCGACGAAGTCGACGCCGCGTTGCGTCTGCTCGATCGGGCGCTGGCCGAGCTCAACGACGAGATCAACGAAGAGGGCGCTAGGATCAAGCGGCCCCAGGTCGGGGTAATGATCGAGGTCCCCGCGACGCTCTATCAGCTCGAGGCGCTGTCCCAACGGCTGGATTTCTTCTCGGTGGGCAGCAACGACCTGACCCAGTACCTGCTGGCGGTGGATCGCAACAATCCGCGTGTGGCGGGTCTTTACGACGCCTGCCATCCGGCGGTGCTGTCGGCGCTGGCCAGGTTGTCGGAAGAGAGCCATCGCCTGGGTGTTCCCACGTCGGTGTGCGGCGAGCTGGCCGGGGATCCCTGTGGCGCCTTGCTGCTCACCGGGATGGGCTTCGATGCGCTGTCGATGAATGCGCCGAGTCTGCCGCGGGTGCGTGCGGCGATTCGTCGCGTGTCGATGAGCGCGGCCCGGGAGCTGGTCGAGGAAACCCTGCGCTTCACCACGCCGACCGCGGTGCGCGCGCACCTGCGTGCGCGCTTCGCCGAATGGCAATTGACCCACCTGTTGCCGCCGCGCGACGACGCATAGCTATAGCGGCGTCTGGGTGCCATGCTCACCGCTATCGGGAATAAATTCGCTATCGGGAATAAATTCGCTATCGGGAATAAATTCCCTCCCACAAGGGCAAGCTCCCACAAGGGCAAGCTACCGGCAGAGATTGTGGGAGCGAACTTGTTCGCGATGATCCGAATATTTCGATTCTTACGCCAGGGCCGCTACCGGCAAGCGACATTGGCGGTGCCCGGCCGCAATGCCGCCGGGTTCGAAGCTTCGCTCGGCGATGACGATCTCGCCGTGCGCCCGCCATTCGAGCAGCGTGCTGGCACGCGTGCCATAGTCCTGGCCGAGGATGAATGCGGCCGAGAGCTGGCGCTCCAGCGTCAACCCCACGCCGGTGTCCGGAAGGCTCTCATCGTCGGCTTGCCGCGCATCGCTCAACAGCGTCCAGGCGTCGTCCAGAAAGTTGCGGCGGGGATCGTCGAGCAGCCTGGCCAGGTGCTCACGGGCCTGGGTCAGCTTGGGCCAGGGCGTATCGAGACTGGCGTTGGAAAGACCGTGCAGACCGGGTTTCACCTGCGCCAGCCGGGTGTCAAGGGGGCCATGGTGGAGATGCCAGAGCGTCTCGCCGTCGCATGCCAGCAGATTGAAGCCGGCATACGCCTGCGCCGCCTGGCTGGCAAGCCGCTCCAGCCAGGCGCCGAGCTCGGCTTCGACAAGCGCCTGATGAACCAGATGACCGCGGCTCGGCCCGGCCGCGCCGGCCTTGAAGCCGGGGGCGCGAACATTGGTGATCGCGGCCACGCGGCCGCCTGAGTGCGCGGCCAGCCAACTGCCGCCGGCCTCGAGGTCGCGACCGCCGAGGATCGCGGGACAATCGCGCCAGCGTGCCAGGGGGGCGGCGGGGCGGTCATGGCGCTCGTCGCGATTGGCGGCAAGGCGCAAGGGGGCGGCGCTACCGGGGCGCCAGTCGAGAACGATCAGACACATGGCATTGTCTCAAGGACGAGGGCAAAGCGCGGCATGACAGGTTACGGACGCTGAGCGTACACTCTGGCGATTGTCGATGACAGGGGTTGGGATGCAGGACATCTCCGAAGGTAAACGGCCAGCCCGGCCTGACATGCCGAGCGGCGGGCCGCCGAGGCTGTCGGCGTGGCTGTGGGGTCTCGAGGCCGGCCTGACATTTACCTGCCTGCTGGTGGCGGTGCTGGTTGGCCAGCGCTTCAATGCCGAGATTCGCGATGCCCTGGTGATGATCTGGCTGTCAGGCAGTCTGGTCTTCGCCCTGTTGGGCTGGCGCGGTGCCCGCCAGCGTCAGCGGCTCGAGCGCTTTCAGGCCGCGGTCCGGCTCAGCCAGCTGGTGCGCGAGTCCGATGTGCCCGAGCCTCTGCCGCCGGATCTCGATGCGGTGATAAAGGTGCTGGAGGAGAGCCTGCCGCAGCGACAGGCCGAGAGTCGTATCGAGGACCTGCTCGAGTCCTTGCCGCAAGCCGCCTTCCTGGCTGGCGGCAACCGGCTGGTGACGGTCAACGATCGTCTGGTTCAGCGTCTTGGGCGCTCGCGCCGCGACCTGCAGGACGTGTCGATCGATGCGCTGGATGCCAGCGAGCCCTTTCTTGGCGAGTCCGCCGACTACGCCGTACTCAGCGATGCCCACGGGGAGCGCCATGCGTTCCGCATCGATCGTCGCCTGGCTGCGCGGGGCCAGGCGTTGGGACTGTTGCACGACGACAGCGAGTCGCACCATCAGCTTTACCATCTCAGGCAGGAGCGCGATCGTGCCCGACAGGAATCGCAGCTCAAGTCGCGCTATCTCGGCCAGCTTCGTCGCGAGCTCGAAAGCCTCGAGGTAGCGCCTGGCGACGCCGAAAGCGGCTCATTGCTGGGCGAACGCCTCGCGGGGCTTGTCGCGCTGCTCGAGCGTGTCGCCGAAACCGAGGCCGACGAGGCGGATCAGGCCGGACGCGCGGACAGCGCCGCCTCGGGCAAGCGGGTATTGATCGTCGACGACGGCCCGGTCAATACTGCCCTGGCGCGACGGGTACTGACTGATCAAGGCCTGTTGGTCGATACTGCGCGCAGCGGCGAGGAGGCCCTCGAATTAGCGATGGAGCATCGCTACGCGCTGGTCTTCATGGATATCTACATGCCGTCGCTGGACGGTGTCGAGACCACCCGGCGCTGGCGTCAGCGGGAAAGCGTGCGGGGCGGGCGCAGCGTGATGGTGGCGCTGACCGCCAACACCAGCGCGACCGATCGCGCACGCTTCTTTGCCGCTGGCATGGATGACTATCTGGCCAAGCCCTATCGCCCCCAGGCGCTGATCGACGTGGTGCAACGCTGGCTGCCCGGCATGATCGCTCCTTCGATAGTATCTTGACTCATCTACTTGCGACTTTTTTGGACAAAACACTAAGGAGACGACATGCTCGACTATCCGCAGATCGACCCGGTGGCCATCGCCTTGGGACCGGTGAAAGTCTACTGGTATGGCCTGATGTACGTGGTCGGATTCATCGCTGCCTGGTGGCTAGGGCGGTTGCGGGCGGCGCGCTTGGGACTGAAGCCCGACGATATCGGTGACATGCTGTTCTACGGCGCACTGGGGGTGGTGCTGGGCGGACGCATCGGTTACGCGCTGTTCTACGGCTTCGAACGTCTGTTGGCCGATCCGCTATGGCTGTTTCAGGTCTGGGATGGCGGCATGAGCTTTCACGGCGGTCTGCTCGGCGTGTTGATCGCGGCGCTGCTGTTTGCCCGCAAGCATCGCCTGGGATTCTTCCAGACGACCGATTTCATTGCTCCGCTGGTGCCGATCGGCCTGGGCGCGGGCCGCATCGGCAACTTCATCAATGCCGAACTGCCGGGGCGCGTCAGCGACCTGCCCTGGGCGATGGTCTTTCCGGGGGGCAGTCAACCGCGCCACCCCTCGTCGCTCTATGAGTTCGCCCTCGAGGGTGTGGTATTGTTTGCCATCCTGTGGACGGTGTCGCGCACGCCGCGTCGTCGCGGTATGATTTCCGGCCTGTTCCTGGTGCTTTACGGCACCTTCCGCTTCGCCGTCGAGTTCGTTCGCCGGCCGGACCCGCAACTCGGCTTCATCGCCTTCGACTGGCTGACCATGGGCATGCTGCTGTCCCTGCCGATGATCCTGGCCGGCCTGGCGCTGCTGGCCTGGGCACGGAGCCAGCCGGTGGACGGCGACAAGCGCGAGGCGCGCGAAGCGACATCCTGATTCTGCGACAGGCGAGTTATGCAGCCCTACCTTGAATTGATGCGCCGGGTACTCGACACCGGCGTCAAGAAAGCCGACCGCACCGGTGTCGGCACGCAGAGCGTCTTTGGTCACCAGATGCGCTTCGACCTGGCCGACGGCTTTCCGCTGGTGACCACCAAGAAATTGCATCTGCGCTCGATCATCCACGAGCTGCTGTGGTTTTTGCGCGGCGATACCAATATCGCCTACCTGCGTGACAACGGCGTGCGTATCTGGGACGAGTGGGCCGATGACAACGGCGACCTGGGCCCGGTCTACGGCTATCAATGGCGTAGCTGGCCACGCCCCGATGGCGGCCATGTCGACCAGATCGCCAAGCTCGTCGAGCAGATCCGCCGCAATCCCGATTCGCGGCGGTTGATCGTCAGCGCCTGGAATCCGGCGCTGGTCGACGAGATGGCGCTGCCGCCGTGTCACGCCCTGTTCCAGTTCTATGTCGTCGAGGGTCGGCTGTCCTGCCAGCTTTATCAGCGCAGCGCCGACGTCTTTCTCGGCGTGCCGTTCAATATCGCCAGTTATGCACTGTTGACGCAGATGATCGCCCAGGTCTGCGATCTGGCGCCCGGCGAATTCGTGCATACCCTCGGCGACGCCCACCTGTATCTCAATCATATCGAGCAGGCCGAGCTGCAGCTCACCCGCACGCCGCGTGCGCGGCCGACGCTGATCCTCAACCCCGCGATCGACGATGTGTTCGCGTTTCGCTTCGAGGATATCGCCATCGAAGGCTACGACCCGCATCCGCCTATCAAGGCGCAGGTGGCGGTATGAGCGACGCAATACTCGAAGAATCGCGGGTGCCGGTGGCGATGATCGCCGCGGTGTCGCGCAATGGCGTGATCGGCATCGACGACCAGCTGCCCTGGTACCTGCCCGAAGATCTCAAGTTCTTCAAGCGCATGACCCAGAGCAAACCGCTGGTGATGGGCCGCAGGACGTTCGCCTCGATCGGCCGTGCGCTGCCCGGCCGACTGAACATCGTCGTCACCCGCGATGCCGGTTTCGAGGCCGAGGGCGTGCGCGTCTGTCACGATCTCGACGAAGCCCTGGCGCTGGCCGGCCATCAGGCGATCATCGACGGCGTCGAGGAGGTCATGGTCATGGGCGGCGGCGAGGTCTACGCTCAGGCCATGCCGCGGGCCTTGCGGCTGTACCTGACCGAAGTCGCCGTCGAGATCGACGGCGATGCGCGCTTTCCGGCCATCGACCGCTCGCTGTGGCGGGAAACGCAGCGCGTACCGGGCGAGGAAAGCGGCCGGCAGGGCCGGCCCACTTATGATTTCGTCGTCTATCAGCGTCGCTGAGCATGGGACGGCATGGACGAGGCTTGCCTTCTCGCCATGCGGACACGGCGACGCGAGCGAACGATAACAATAATGGCTGAATTTCCGGCGCAGGCTGACGCTGGCTAAACGCTGAGGCCAGCTATACGAAAGCAATGGAGGTTGCCCTTGATGACGCAACGCATAGTCGCGCTATTCGAGTCCCTTGAGCAGCATGTTCGGCATGAGCGCCAGGAGATTGCCAGCCTGCGGCAGCGACTAGCCGGTCTGGAGAGCGAGAATCAACAACTTCGCCATTCGCTGGCGAGGCAGGCCGAGCCTGCCGAGCGCTCCAGCGATATCGAGTCGCCTGCCCAGGCGAGCAATGCCGAACGCGGTTACCCCTTGCCGCGCCGGGTGGCGTCGTCGGCACCGACGCCCGAAGTCGCTGCCGAGACCCAGCGGCAAGCCGCCGTTACGCCTACCGAGGAACAGGGCTCCCGGAGTGGCCTGGCGATCGGCGAGGCACCCTCGCCGCAGGCGCTGCTCGACGAATGGTACCGGCGTTATACCGATACCTTCTTCAAGGGGCACACTCGGCCGCTGAAGATCGGCATTCACGAGGATCTGGTCGCCAGCGAACCCTGGCCCGACAAGCTGGTGCGCCGCGCGTTGGCCTGTTACGTCAACCTTCCGCGTTATCTCAAGGCCGTGCGCGCCGGCGCCGAGCGCGTCGACCTGGCTGGCCAGCCAGCCGGCGCCGTCACCCCCGGCGAAGCGCGCCATGCGCATAAAAAGCTGGAAGCGCTACAGGCCCAGCAGCGCAAGCGCGACAAGACGCTGCAGCGGGAAGAGCGCCAGAATCCGAGCGCCCGGCTCGACCGCAAGCTGGGCGACCTGTTGGCCAAGCATGGCAAGCATTAGCGCAGCGATTCGTGGGCTTACGTTAACCAGCCGTTGGAAAGCGCCGGCTATGGCGTTTATTAGGCGTCTTGCAATCAGTGGGATGGCTGACCATCATGAACAGCGTTCGCGTTTGTCACCTGGCGGTCATGAAAAGGCGCTAGGGTCATTGCGTGACGCGCTGCCGGCATGTTCGGTATCGGCAGTGTGCAGGGAATCGCGGGTAATGTAGCGATGAAACGGCGAGATTAAAAACAGTGTTTTTTCTTGTTGCGTTCCGCCAGAGCCCAGTATAAGGTTCCTCTGCGAGCATTGGATAATAACAAGGCTTCGCTAAGGCAAGAGCGCTTCACACCAGAATCTCAGGGGCGTGCCTGGCAAGCCGGTTGCAAACAACGATCGAACAGTAAGCTAGTTAAGGAACTATCGTGATGAAAAAGACGCTCTTAGTGACTGCTATTGCCGGTGCCCTGGGTGCCTCCGCTGCCCAGGCCGCCACTGTTTACAATCAGGACGGTACGCAGGTCGACCTGTACGGCAATATTCAGTTGATGTACATCTCTGAAGATATGGGCAGCGAATCTGACGATCAGATTGCTGACAACGGTTCCACCCTGGGTGTCGCCGCCGAGCATCAGGTCAACCCGGGCCTGATCGCCTACCTGAAGCTCGAACTCGACGGCTTCTCCGCCGACGAAATGAAGACTGCTCAGTACAGCAGCGGCGATACCGCCTACGCCGGCATGAAAGGCAACTTCGGTGACGTCAAGCTGGGTTCCTACGACGTGCTGGTCGACGATTGGGTCAAGGATCCGGTCGACGGTTCCTGGTACGCCGGTGTCTACAACTCCAGCCGCTATATCGGTAAAGTCAACGGCAGCGCCAATGTCAACGCTGAATACGTCAATACCGACCGTGAAGGCGACCAGCTGACCTACAAGTCACCGTCCTTCGGTGGCCTGCAGTTCGCCGTGGGTACCCAGTTCAAGGGTGACGCCGAGACCGACAACGACGCAGACCAGAACACCAATGGTAGCTCTGCTTCCTTTGTGGGTGGCGTGAAGTATACCGTTGGCGCTCTGCAACTGGCTGGTGTCTACGACAACCTGGACACCTACGACTATGACGCCAACGGTCAGAGTTATGATGCTGGCGATGCCTACGGCCTCTCCGCTCAGTACGCCATGAACGCGCTGACGCTGGCTGCCAAGTGGGAGCGTTACGACGGCAGCGACGACACTCGCACCGACAAGTCCGACATGTACGCCGTCAAGGCCAACTATGCCTACGGCATGGGTAACCTCTACGGTACCTACCAGTATGTCGACGAGCAGAACAACGGTACTGTTGCCGACGAGACTTACAACCAGGTGATGCTGGGCGCCGACTACAGCCTGACGCCGGCGGTCACCTACTTCGTCGAAACCACCATGTACGATCAGGCCCAGGACCAGGGCGATTTCGTCGCTACCGGTCTGGCCTTCACTTTCTAAGACCCTTTCGGTCGCTAGAAAGTGTGAAACCGAAGCCGGCCCCTCGTGGGCCGGCTTTCTTTTTAGCCGGGTTGATGCGAGAGGGCGCGCAGTGCAAACTCGTTGGCGCCATTCAGTTCAATTCGGCACCTCCCTGATTTTGTATGGATAGGACACTCGCTATGAATCATCGGTTTCTGGCTCCCGTTCTGCTCGGTTTCGGGTTGTATGCCGCCTTGCCGGTCGCCCAGGCCGATATGCCGCCCAATTATCAGGGGTCGACCATCGATGTGACGAAAATCTTCTCGAGTCGCAGCGATGCGAAGAGTCAGAGCTTCAACTTCGGGGGCTGGAACGAGCACACGTTCACCGTCGAGAAAGCCGGGCGCTACCTGATCGAAAGCTCGTCCCGGGCAGGCATGTCGACGCGCTATCGCATCGAGGCGCAATTGCTGGATGAGCGGGGCAATCTCGTCGCCGAGAGCGAAGCGCTGGGCTCCGACGACGGCGGCCTTGAAATGTCACAGCAGCTCGAACCCGGCGATTACGTGCTCAAGGTCAAAGCCCGGGAGTTCGGCGATACCAAGCTGAAGGGCAACCGCTATACCATCAGCGTGGCCGGGTTGAACGCTCAGGGCAAGCGCCTCAGCGGGGACGAGAGCGGGGTCGAGGGACCCAGCGGCATCGGCTTCGATCGCCAGGCCGAAGGGCCGACGACAGCCTTCGTGCGCTCGCCGGATGCCTCGGCGGCGCTCGCCGCGCCGGTTTCGCAGGCTTTCTCGGCGAGTGGCGCCGACGCGACGGCCGATACGAGCCAAGGCGATGCGGCGGCCTCGCAGGCCGCCGCGGCTTCATCCTCGAGCGCCGGGGCGGCGGATGGCGCCGGACAGGCAGCCGCCGAAGCCGACGGCACGCCGCCCGAGGGCTTCAAGGAGATCGTCACCGACGTCAATATGCGCAAGCGCGGCAAGGCGCTGAGTTTCGACGTCCGGCAGGCGGGGACGGTGTCGGTTTCCACCTCGACCATGAGCGGCTACGAGGGCACGTACCGCATCGAGGCGCGGATTCTGGATAACGACGGCAATGTCGTCGCCAGCGAGCAGGGCTCGCGCTTTGCGGGGGATATCGATATCCAGACGGTACTGCAGTCCGGCACCTATAGCGTGTGGGTTTCCGGTCAGAATTACGGCAATCCCAACGAGGTGGCCAACAACTATGCCCTGAGCGTGAAGCAGCTCGACGTGCGTTGAGCCTAGCTGTGTACACTTGGCAACGCGAAGACGCCCTGCTCGAGCAGGGCGTCTTCGTTGCAGCTTGGGTTGGAGTCTGTTTGGGCGCTTCACCGTGGCTGCGACAAAGGCCCATCAGGTGCAGAACATGGCGTGAGAAGCGTGCTTGGGTTATTCAACCAGCGCGCCGGCAATGCGCAAGATGGCGAGGCAGTCGTCAAGCAATCTGCAAGCCCGGTGCAACCTGAGCGGACCGCGGTCGACTGCGGCCTACAGCGACAGGAAGAACAGCGTCAGCGGCGGCGACAGCAGCGACAGGATGAACCCGCTGACCACGGCGATCGGCACGCAGGCGACCCCGCCGTGCTGCTGGATCACCGGCAGCGTGAAATCCATCGACGTCGCCCCGCCGAAGCCGATGGCCAGCGGTGCCCAGCGCCGGATCACCAACGGAATCAGCAGAAAGGCGATCAACTCGCGGGCCAGGTCGTTGAAGAACGCCACCCCGCCGAGCACCGGCCCCAGCCGATCGCCGACCAGAATCCCCGACAGTGAATACCAGCCGAAGCCCGAGGCCAGCGCCAGCCCCTCGTTCCAGCGCAGCGACAGTAGCGGCGCGGCGAGCAGCCCGGCGACCAGCGAGCTGACGGCGACGGTGACGGCGATCGCCAGGCCGTGGCGGTTGAGCAGGATCTGCCTGAGCGGCATGCCGGAATTGCGCAGCTGACAGCCGATCAGCGCGAGCAGCGCGTAGAGCACCCACTCGGCGAGTCGCTCGGCGAGCGCCGGGGCCGCCACCCAGCCCAGCCGGCCGAAGACGATGCCGACGACGATACCCAGCACCACCACCCCGGCCAGCATCAACGACCCGCGCATCGCGGCGAGCTTGCTGGTCGGCGCGCCCTCGACCACCGGCGAAGTGCCGGCGCGCAGCCGGCTGCGCCGCGATAGTGCGTACAGCGCGAGCAGGTTGATCGGCGCGATCACCGCCAGCAGCGTCGCCGCCTGACCGCCCATGCGACCAAGCTGGCCGGCCAGGTCGTCGAGCCCGGTCAGGCTGACGCCCATCAGCGCCAGGATCACATAGATCGAGCCGTTGACGCCGTGGTTGATCGCCGCCTGCAGCCCGGCATGGCGCACCGGCACCAGATAACCGAGGATCAGCGGTAGCAGGATGATCACTAGCCCTGAAACCATGCCTAGTCTTCCTTGTCGGTGGGCGCGCGGCTCGGATGGCCGCGCAATCGAGCCGGTCAGCTTACCAGAGCGGTGGGTCGGGCGGGGGTGGGGCGATAGTGACATTCGCTGATGCCCCATCAGCGCGGCTGATCGTCCGCGATGGAAACGTTAACCAGGCTCAAACGACTACGGCGCTCGCCATCGCGGCGGTAGCTCATGCCCAGCAGCAGCCCCGGCACGTCGCGATGGAAGGTCAGCGTCAGGCGCCGTTCGGGCTTGTCCGGCGACCAGGCCTCGACGGTCACGGCGGGAAAGCGACCCGCCGGCGTGGCGCGACTGTCGAGGCCCAGCACCCGATAGTCGAGGGCCTTCCGCGCGCCTTTGTGGTCCAGGTAGCCAATCGTGCAGGGCGTGGCGGCCTTGCCGCGACACGCGGCAGTGGGCGCCCGGCGCGCCAGGCTGAACAGCGCCGTCTGACGGTCGGGCAGCGTGGCGAGCTGGTCGGCGTCGAGGCGAAAACGCTCGCCGAAGCCCATCAGGCTATAGCGGCTGGTATACAGCAGCGCCTCGACGTTGCCGTCGACCATCCGAAAACGACTCGTCTCGCGAGCGCGGGCGATTGAGATCTCGGCCTGCATGCGGCTCTGCCAGTGATCGCTCTGCCGGCTCAGGCGATGAGCGATGGTCATGTCCGGCCAGCCATCGAGTGTCAGCCGGTAGCGGGCCTCGAAGGCGACCGGCGGCTGCGCCGCCCCGGCCGTGGCGGCCAACGGCGCCAGGATCAGCCAGGCCGCGCTCAGCAGAGCCTGCCACAGGGCGAGCGGTGGGCATCGACGATGGCGCATCGAGTCGGGCATGGCGGTGGCGACGCTCAGGGCCGGATGCGATAGCCGGTGCGAAAGATCCACGCCACGATGGCCAGGCAGACGCCCAGAAACAGCAGGATCATGCCCAGGCTGGCGGCGAGGCTGACGTCGTTGATGCCGAAGAAGCTCCAGCGAAAGCCGCTGACCAGGTAGACCACCGGGTTGGCCAGCGTCAGCGTCTGCCAGATGGCGGGCAGCATGTCGATGGAATAGAAGGTGCCGCCGAGGAAGGTCAGCGGCGTGATCACCAGCAGCGGCACCAGTTGCAGCTTCTCGAAGTTGTCCGCCCAGATGCCGATGATGAAACCCAGCAGGCTGAAGGTCATCGCGGTGAGTAGCAGAAACAGCAGCATCCATAGCGGATGGGCGATCTGCAGCGGTACGAACAGGCTGGCCGTGGCCAGGATCAGCAGCCCCAGGATGACCGACTTGGTGGCGGCGGCGCCAACGTAGCCGAGCACGATCTCGAAGTGCGAGATGGGCGCCGAGAGCAGCTCGTAGATGGTCCCCGAGAACTTGGGAAAGAAGATCGCGAACGAGGCGTTGGATACGCTCTGGGTGAGCAGCATCAGCATGATCAGCCCGGGCACGATGAACGCGCCGTAGCTGACACCCTGGATCTCGCTGATGCGCGAGCCGATCGCCCCGCCGAAGACCACGAAGTACAGCGAGGTCGAGAGTACCGGCGAGACGATGCTCTGCAGCAGCGTGCGCCGGGCGCGGGCCATCTCGAAGCGGTAGATGGCGCGGACCGCGGTGAGGTTCATTGGCGCTCCTTGACCAGGTTGACGAAGATATCTTCCAGCGAACTCTGCCGGGTATGCAGGTCCTTGATCTCGATGCCCGCCGCGCTGACCGCGTCGAGCAGGCCGGTGATGCCGGTCTGCTGCTGCTGGGAGTCGTAGCTGTAGACCAGCTCGAAGCCGTCGTCGGCGAGTTCCAGCGGATAGCCGGCGAGTGCGGGCGGAAGCGCCGCGAGCGGCTGCTGGAGCTGCAGAGTCATCTGCTTGCGCCCCAATTGGCGCATCAGCTCGCGCTTGTCGCGCACCAGGATGATCTCGCCTTTGTTGATCACGCCGATGCGATCGGCCATCTCCTCGGCTTCCTCGATGTAGTGGGTGGTGAGGATGATCGTCACGCCGGCCTCGCGCAGGCCTCGCACCACGTTCCACATGTCGCGGCGCAGTTCCACGTCGACCCCCGCGGTGGGCTCGTCGAGGAACAGGATCTGCGGCTCGTGGGACAGCGCCTTGGCGATCAGCACCCGGCGCTTCATGCCGCCCGACAGGGTGATCAGCTTGTTGTCGCGCTTGTCCCACAGCGCCAGGTCCTTGAGCACGCGCTCGACATGCGCCGGATCGGCGGGCTTGCCGAACAGCCCGCGGCTGAAGCTGACGGTGTTCCATACGCTTTCGAAGGCGTCCGAGGTCAGCTCCTGCGGCACCAGGCCGATGCGCTCGCGGGCCGCGCGGTAGTCGCGGACGATGTCGTGGCCGTCGGCCAGCACGGTGCCGCCGCTGGGGTTGACCAGCCCGCAGATGATGCTGATCAGGGTGGTCTTGCCGGCGCCGTTGGGGCCGAGCAGGGCGAAGATCTCGCCGCGGCGGATCTCCAGGTCGATCGGCTTGAGCGCCTGGTAGCCGGAGGCGTAGGTCTTGGTCAGGTTGCGAACGCTGACGATCGCCGGCGCGACGTCGCTCGGGGCGGTCGTCGCGCGGGAATGCTGCGTCGCGGTCAGGCTGTCGTTCATGGGATGTTCCGGGCGGCCTTGCTGGGTGTTTGCGGGGCAGACACCTTATCATATCGGCGACCCGCTTCGGGCCGGGCGGCGCCTCAATAGCCCGCACCGGGGTCGATGGTCTCGACCTCCCCGCCGTTGTCGAGCGCGGTGATCAGCGCGGCGACCTGGTCGGCGGCGTCGCGCACCGGGGTCGGCGCGGCCATGTGCGGGGTGATGCGCACCCGCGGATGGCTCCATAGCGGGTTGTCGCGAGGCAGCGGTTCCTCGCTGAAGGCGTCGAGCAGCGCGCCGCGCAGCCGGCCTTCCTTGTCGCCGGGGCCGAGCGCGGCGAGCAGCGCGCCCTCGTCGATCAGCGTGCCGCGGCCGGGGTTGATCAGGCTGGCGCCATCGGCCATCAGCGCCAGCGTGCGGGCGTTGACGATGCCGCGGGTGCTGGCGGTATCCGGCAGCAGCGTGATCAACGTGCGCACCGTGCCGAGCAACTCGTCCAGGCCCGCGTCGCCATGATGGCAGGTGACGCCGTCGAGCGCTTTCGGCGAGCGGCTCCAGCCGTGCACCGGGAAGCCGTCCTCGGCCAGCGCCTGGGCGACATGCGCGCCGATGGCGCCCAGGCCGAGCACCCCGAGCGGCCAGTCGGCCTTGTCGACGAGCGGCGATTCGTGCCACACGGCATGCGTCTGTTGGGCGAAGTAACGATCGAAGTCGCGCTGAAAATACACCACGCCGAAGCGCACGTAATCGCTCATCAGCGGTGCCATGCCGGCATCGCGCAGCTTGACGATCGGCACGTCGCGGGGCAGGCCCGGATTGTTGAGCAGCGCATCGACGCCGGCGCCGAGATTGACGATGCCCTTGAGCCGGGTCTGGCTCTCGAGCAGTTCGGCGGGCGGCTTCCAGACCGCCAGGTAATCCGCCTGTTGGGGTTGGCCGTCGGCCTGCTCGCTGGTGATCACCTCGGCGTGGGGCAGGCGTTGGGCCAGCGCGTCGCGCCAGGTGGCGGCGTCGTCGATATGTACTAGTATGCGCATCGGCTCTCCTCTCCAAGCAGTCTGTGAGCGATTGTCGCGGCGAATCAGTAGACCATTGCCAGCATGGGTGGCGGCGCCTCGTTGAGCAAGCGGGCGACCAGTTCGAGGCCACGATCGAGGCGCTCGATATCGGGTTCGGCGCCGAGGCTCAGGCGCACGCGGCGCGGCGGCGGGGTTTGCTCGACCATGAACGGCTGCGAGGCGGTCAGCGCCAGGCCCTCCTGTTCGGCCTGTTGGCGCAGCTCCTCGGCACGCCATGCGGCGGGCAGCGTCACCCAGACGTGCAGGCTCGAGGGCCGTGCGGCGATCTCGTGGCCCTGCAGGCGGCGCGCGGCCAGGCGCTGGCGTTCGGCGAGCAGGCTGCGCTGCTGGGCGGCCAGCGCCTCGACGCTGCCGTCGGCCAACCAGCGGTCGGCGATCTCGAAGATCAGCGGCGTGGCCATCCAACTGGTCGCGCGCAGGCGCGGCAGGGCATGATGGAGCTGGCCGCGCGGCACCGTCAGATAGCCGGCGCGCAACCCCGGCACGGTGACCTTGGTCAGGCTGGTGACATGAAAGCTCTGCCCGGGCAGGCGGGCGGTGAGCGGGGCGAGGCCCGGTGCTTCGAGCAGCGCATGCACGTCGTCCTCGATCAGCCAGATGCCGTGGCGCTCGAGTATCGTGGCAACGGCGTCGCGGCGCGCCTCGCTCATGGTCGCGCCGGTGGGGTTGAGCTGGCTCGGGGTGAGGCACACGGCGCTTGGCTTGAAGCGGCGGCAGGCGGTATCCAGCGCCCCGGGGACGACGCCTTCGGCATCGACCGCCACGCCGCGCAGCTGAAAGCCCAGGGTCCGCGACAGCGCGATCAGGCCGTGATCGCTGAGCGCTTCGGTGAGCACCACGTCGCCGTGCTGGACCACCGTGGTGATCGCCACCATCAGGCCATGGGCGGCGCCGTTGCAGAGAATGCGCTCCTCGGTGTCGCCGGGTACCCCGAGCCGCTCGCGCAGCCACTGGCCGGCCCGCTCGCGCTGATACACCAGTCCGGCGATCGGTCGGCAGGCCGAAATCACTTCGGGCGAAGCCGATTCGGCGAGTTCGGCGAGCGTCTCGCGAAAGCGCAGATGGTGGGTCGGCGGGCATACCGGGTGGGCGATCGACAGGTCGATCAGCGCCGCTTCGGGGCGCGTTTCGCCGGTGCGCAGGTATTCCGTCTCGCGCTTGTCGTCGAGTGTGTTGATCCAGGTGCCGCTACCCACCCGGGCCTGGACCAGGCCCATCCTGTCGGCCTGGGCATAGGCCCGCGAGACCGTCTGCACGCTGACCCCCAGTGCCTCGGCGAGCTGGCGATGCGGCGGCAGGCGCGTGCCCGGGGTCAACTCGCCGTGGCGGATCGCCTCGGACAGCGCCCGGGCGATGGCCAGGTACTTGGGGCCGTGCGACGACAGGTACGGCGTCAGGTCAATTGTCATGATTCAATAAAGCCTTTGACGGCTGGCTCAGCCTTGGTGCTAGTATCGCCGTAGGACATTGGCAGGTAATTGTCATGTTTTCAACAAACTCAAGTCATGACAATTTCGGTGTCGGCTTGTTACCAAGCGTCCAGGCAAGCGGCTCGGCCTCCCGCATGGCGGCGAGGGCCGAATTTGGCGATTCGTGTTGGGACGAGGTCCATGATCCAGGTGACCCTGCCGTTCACGCGTGAGGAATATGCTCAGCGTCTGTGGAAAGTACGTAGCTCGATGGCCAGCCGGGGCATCGATGTCTTGATCATCAGCGATCCCTCCAACATGGCCTGGCTGACCGGCTATGACGGCTGGTCGTTCTATGTGCACCAATGCGTGCTGCTCGGCCTGGAGGGCGAGCCGGTGTGGTACGGCCGACGCCAGGACAGCAACGGCGCGCTGCGCACCTGCTGGCTGGATCCCGACAATATCACCTACTACCCGGATTACTACGTCCAGAATCCCGACATGCACCCCATGGAATACCTGGCCCAGTCGATCATGCCCGAGCGTGGCTGGGACCGCGGCGTGGTGGGCATGGAGATGGACAACTACTACTTCTCGGCGAAGGCCTATCAGAGCCTGCTCAAGGAATTGCCGCATGCGCGCTTTGCCGATGCCAACGCGCTGGTCAACTGGTGTCGGGCGATCAAGTCGCCGCAGGAAATCGAATACATGCGGGTCGCCGCGCGGATCGTCGAGTGCATGCATTCGCGGATTCTCGAGGTGATCGAGCCCGGCCTGGCCAAGAGCAAGCTGGTCTCGGAGATCTATCGCGTGGGCACCGAGGGCTGGACCGACGGTCAGGGCACGGTGTTCGGCGGCGACTACCCGGCGATCGTGCCGCTGTTGCCGACCGGCTCCGACGCCGCCGCGCCGCACCTGACCTGGGACGACACGCCGTTTCGCAAGGGCGAGGGCACCTTCTTCGAGATCGCCGGCTGCTACAAGCGCTACCATGCGCCACTGTCGCGCACGGTGTTCCTGGGCACGCCGCCCAAGGAGTTCGTGCGCGGCGAATCGGCACTGCTCGAGGGCATCGAGAACGGCCTGGCGGTCGCCAAGCCCGGCAACCGCTGTGCCGACATCGCCATGGCGCTGGGCGCGGCGATGGACAAGTACGGCTTCGACCGCGGCGGCGCGCGCTGCGGTTACCCCATCGGCATCAGCTATCCGCCGGACTGGGGCGAGCGCACCATGAGCCTGCGTCCCTCCGACGAGACGATCCTCGAACCGGGCATGACCTTTCACTTCATGCCCGGCATGTGGATGGACGACTGGGGTCTCGAGATCACCGAGAGTATTCTGATCACCGAAAACGGCGCCGAGCCACTGGCCGATTTCCCGCGCCAGCTTTTCGTCAAATAAGGCGCGCCAGCCGTTCGAAAAAATGGAGAGAGCCCCATGAGCCAACGTCCCAGCCAAATGCGGCCCAGCCCCATCTCCGCGACCGTCGACTTCGATGCCGACGGCGTCCAGCACGGCTTTCTCAAGCTGCCGGTCTCCACCGACGAATCGGCCTGGGGCGCAGTGATGATTCCGATCACCGTGGTCGGCAATGGGGAGGGTCCCACGGCGCTGCTGACCGGTGGCAATCACGGCGACGAGTACGAGGGCATCACTGCGCTGCTCAAGCTCGCCAATTCGCTAAAGGCCGGCGACGTTCATGGCCGGGTGATCATCGTGCCGATGATGAACGTGCCCGCCGCCCAGGTCGGCCGGCGCACCTCGCCGATGGACGGCGGCAATCTCAATCGCAGCTTTCCCGGCGACCCCGACGGCAGCGTCACCGAGCAGATCGCCGATTATTTCACCCGCTACCTGGTGCCGCTGGTCGACGTGGTGCTCGACCTGCATTCCGGCGGGCGCACCCTCGACATCATCCCGTTCGGCGCCTCGCATCAGCTTGACGACAAGCAGCTCCAGCGCCAGGCCGTGGAGGGCGCCAAGGCGTTCGGCGCGCCCACCGCGATGCTGATGTTCGAGCTCGACGCCGCCAAGCTGTTCGACACCGCGGTGGAGAGCCAGGGCAAGGTGTTCGTCGCCACCGAACTCGGCGGCGGCGGCTCCACCAACCCCGAGCGCATGGCGATCGCCGAGCGCGGCATACGCAACTTCCTGATTCATTACGATCTGATCGACGGCGAGCTGGAATTGCCCGAGACGCCGCAGGTCTACGTCGACATGCCGGATGCCTCCTGCTACGTGCAGAGCGAGCATACCGGCCTGCTCGAGTTGACCCTGGCGCTCGGCGGAACGGTTCGCGAGGGCGAGGTGATCGCACGCATCTACGACATGACCCGCACCGGCGCCGCGCCGGTCGAATACCGCGCCAAGCGCAGCGGCGTGCTGGTGGCGCGGCGCTTCCCGTCGCTGGTCAACATGGGCGACACCATCGCGGTGATCGCCGAGGTGGTCGATTCCCTCGACGCCTGATTCAGCTCAACGTCCGTCGGCGCCGCCGGCGGCCTCGACAACGGACCCGCATGAAGCTCGACCGCTACGATCTCAAGATCCTGGAAATCCTCGCCACGGACGGGCGCATTACCAAATCGCGGCTGGCCGAGGCGATCAACCTGTCGGTCAGCCCGTGCTGGGAACGGGTGCGCCGGCTGGAAGCGGCCGGAGTCATCGAAGGCTACTCGGCACGCATCAACCCGCGGACGGTCGTCAAGCGCAACCCGGTATGGATGCAGATCGAGCTCAAGGCGCACAACGCCGAGAGTTTCCAGCGCTTCGAGAACGCCATGCGCGGCGAGCCCCTGGTCACCGAATGCGTGGCGGTGGGCGGCGGCGTCGACTACCTGGTCAAGGTCGAGGCGACTTCCATCGACGCCTACCAACGGCTGATCGATGACTGGCTGTCCTCGGAGCTGGGCATCGAGCGCTATTTCACCTACATCGTCACCAAGACCGTCAAGCATCAGGCGCCGCCGATAGCTCTCGACGCAGAGGACTCATGAGGCCATCCTGAGAGGGCGTTTACAAAATACCATGCTCTCTCGTTGACCGGGGCGTTCTGCATGCCTGCATCTCAACCGACTCACGCCAGCCCGCCCGCCGATGGCTACGACGATCAGCGAGCCCGGCCATTGCGCGATTTCGGCGATCCCGCCGAACAGCCGGTCACTCTGACGCTCAACGACACGGCCATGGTCACCTTGCTGGCGAGCCCCGAATCGCTCGAGCCGCTGGCGCTGGGCCATGCCTTCACCGCCGGCTGGATCGAGCGCGCCGCCCAGGTCGAGGCGATCGAGCTGTCGCACTTGCGCCACGGCCTGAGCGTGCGCCTGTCGGTGGCGCCGCGCATCGCCGAGCGCGCCGCACGCTTGCAGCGCGGCGGGCCCTCGGTATCCAGCTGCGGCGCCTGCGGGGTAGCCGAGGAGGCGCAGCTGATGTTCGGCCTGACCCGCTTGCCGGCGCATCCGCCGCTGGCGGCGGATGCGCTGCAACGGGGTTTCGAGGCGCTCAGCCAGGGCGGGCGCGCCGGGTTGCACACCGCGCTGGGTCTGGACGAAAACGGCGAGGTGATTTTCAGCGGCGTGGATATCGGCCGTCACAACGCGCTGGATCGGGTGATCGGCGCGGGGCTCGCGGCTCGCGCCATGCCCGTCGCGGTGCTGCTGTCCAGTCGCTGCAGCCTGGAACTGGTACAGAAGAGCGTGCGCGCGGGCATCGCCACGCTGGCGACCCTGGCGTTGCCCTCGGCGTTGGCGGTGGAAGTCGCTCGCGCCTGCGAACTCAACCTGATCTGCTGCCATCGCGGCCGCCGGCTGGAACTGCTCAGTGGCGGCGGCTGAGCCGGCATCGCACCGTCGCCGAAAAAAACCGCTTTGACGCCGCGCTTTGCAGAAAAAAACCGCCTTGGCGCTGCGGCGAACAGAAACACCCCTGGCGCCGAATCCTCTAGCCTGACAGGCAGACGGGTAGCGATACCCGGCCATGTCATTTGAGGTTCGTTTCAGGGAGGCTGACCATGAAACTCAGCGACCTGCGGTTATTCCGCCAGTACGCCTACATCGACGGCAAGTGGACCCACGGCGATGCGGGCCGCGAACAGGCCGTGACCAACCCGGCCACCGGCGAAGTCCTGGGGCATGTGCCGCTGCTCGAGGCGGAGCAGATCCGTGGCGCCGTCGGCGCCGCCGACCGGGCCTTCGTGCACTGGCGCGGGCTGCGCGTCGACGAGCGCTGCGACCGGTTGCTGGCCTGGTACAACCTGTTGCAGGCTCATCGCGAGGACCTGGCGACGCTGATGACCCTCGAGCAGGGCAAGCCGCTGCCCGACGCCCGGGGCGAGGTCGAGTACGGTGCCAGCTTCGTGCGCTGGTTCGCCGAGGAGAGCAAGCGCACCTTCGGCCAGACGATTCCCAGCCACATCCCCAACTCGACGCTGGGCACCCTCAAGGAGCCGGTCGGCGTCGCCGCGCTGATCACGCCGTGGAACTTTCCGCTGGCGATGATCACCCGCAAGGCCGGCGCGGCGCTGGCCGCCGGCTGCCCGGTGGTGGTCAAGCCGGCCGGCGAGACGCCGTTCACCGCGCTGGCGCTGGCCGAGCTCGCCGAGCGCGCGGGCATCCCCGCCGGGGTGTTCAACGTGGTGCTGGGCGATGCGCCGACGGTCTCCGAGGTGCTGTGCAAGGATACCCGGGTCATGGCGCTGTCGTTCACCGGCTCCACGCCGGTCGGGCGGCTGCTGCTCGAACAGTCGGCCAGCACCGTCAAGCGCGTGTCGCTGGAACTCGGCGGTAACGCGCCGTTCATCGTCGGCCCTGACGTCGACCCCAAGGAAGCCGCGCTGGCGGCGGTGGCGGCGAAGTTCCAGACCGCCGGGCAGGATTGCCTGGCCGCCAACCGCATCCTGGTCCACGAGGACATCCACGACGCCTTCGTCGCGCACTTCGCCGAACGCATGAAGGCGCTGACGGTGGGCAACGGGCTGGACAGCGAGGTCGATCTCGGCCCGCTGATCCACGAGCGGGCGGTGGAGAAAGCCACCGCGATCGTCGACGACGCGCTGTCCCGCGGCGCGACGCTGGTGCACGGCGATCAGTCCCAGGCGCCGGGGCGCAACTTCTTCATGCCCACGCTGCTCACCGGAGTGACCGCCGAGATGCAGGTCTGGCGCGAGGAGAACTTCTCGCCGGTGGCCGGCATCACCCGCTATCGCAGCGACGACGAGGTGATCGAGATGGCCAACGACACCGAGTACGGGCTGTCGGCGTATCTCTACACCTACGACGTGCGGCGCATCTGGAAGATCATGCGCGCGCTGAAGAACGGCATGGTCGCGGTCAACACCGTCAAGATGACCGGGCCGCCGATCCCGTTCGGCGGGGTCAAGCAGTCCGGTCTGGGCCGTGAGGGCGGCACCGCGGGGATCGAGGAGTTTCTCGAGACTAAGTACTACTGTATCGGTGGATTGGGAACACTATCCGGAAGCTGATTGAAACTGGCTGCGCTCGGCCAGGCGTTGTTGAGCCATTGACGTGAAATGCTCATGGACAATAGTCCACTCCGCTTTCCCGCCAATGCCTCGCCTAACCTGGCCATCGCTCGCTCAGTTTCACACTGAATAAGAACGAATCTAATCACTTGTATTTTGAGGAGCGTGCCGTGAGCACCCATCAGGATCTGATCGATCGCGACCGCAAGGTCACCTTTCATGCTTCGACGCACCTGCGCGACTTCGCCCATGGCGACGCGCCGGGTCGCGTGATTACCGGCGGCAAGGGCATCTCGATCGTCGACAAGCAGGGCCGCGAGATGATCGACGGCTTCGCCGGGCTGTACTGCGTCAATATCGGCTACGGGCGCACCGAGATGGCCGAGGCGATCTATAAGCAGGCCCTCGAGCTGTCCTATTACCACACTTACGTGGGCACCTCGAACGAGCCGCTGATCGAGCTTTCGGAGAAGATTCTCAAGCTCGCCGGCATGGGCATGTCCAAGGTCTACTACGGCATGTCGGGCAGTGACGCCAACGAGACCCAGCTCAAGCTGGTGCGCTATTACCACAACGTGCTCGGCCGTACCGAGAAGAAGAAGGTCATCGCGCGCAGCCGCGGCTATCATGGCTCGGGCATCGCCTCGGGCTCGCTGACCGGGCTGCCGACCTTTCACAACCATTTCGACCTGCCGATCGCCGGTATCCTGCACACCGAGGCGCCGTACTACTATCGGCGCAGCGATGCCCAGGCGGGCATGAGCGAACGCGAGTTCGCCAGGGATTGCGCGGCCAGGCTCGAGGCGATGATCCTCGCCGAAGGCCCGGACACCGTGGCCGCCTTCATCGGCGAGCCGGTGCTGGGTACCGGCGGCATCGTCGCTCCGCCGGAAGGCTACTGGGACGCGATCCAGCAGGTCCTGGCCAAGTACGACGTGCTGCTGATCGCCGATGAAGTGGTCACCGGCTTCGGCCGCATCGGCACCGATTTCGGCAGCCACTACTTCGGCATGCGCCCCGACCTGATCACCGTCGCCAAGGGCCTGACCAGCGCCTATCAGCCGCTGTCCGGGGTGATCGTCGGCGACAAGGTCTGGCAAGTCCTCGAGCAGGGCACCGGCGAGTTCGGCCCGATCGGCCACGGCTGGACCTACTCCGGCCATCCGCTGGGTGCCGCCGCGGGCCTGGCGAACCTGGCGATCATCGAGCGCGAGGGGCTGACCCAGAACGCCGCCGAGACCGGCGCCTATCTGCAGCGTCAGATGCAGGCGACCTTCGCCGAGCATCCACTGGTCGGCGACGTGCGCGGCATCGGCCTGCTGGCGGCGCTGGAGTTCTCGCCCGACAAGGCCAACCGCGCGCACTTCGCGCCGGGGCTCAAGGTCGGCCCGCGGGTCAGCGCCGCGGCGGTCGAGGAGGATCTGATCGCCCGGGCCATGCCGCATGGCGACATTCTCGGCTTCGCGCCGCCGCTGGTGATTACCCGCAACGAGGTCGACGAGGTCGTCGCCCGCGCCAAGCGCGCGGTGGACAGGGTTACCGATGAGCTCGTCCGCTCGGGTGATTTCAAGGCGTGAACGGGCTGCGCTCGGCCAGGCGTTGTTGAGTCGCTGACGGGAAATGCTCATGGACTCCAGTCCACTCCGCTTTCCCGCCAGCAACTCGCCTAGCCTGGCCTTCGCTCGCCAACGTTCACTCACCTGCAATGGGTAACTAGTCATCGCCGCGGAAGTCCTGCTTTCGCGGCGCTATCGTTTATGGTGAATGGAAATTTGCGAGGTAAACCATGACCCAGCCCAGCCACGGCGTGACGCTGGCCTCGATTTATCGCGCGCGTGCCAATCTCGTCGGCCAGGTCGTGCGCACGCCGCTGATTCGTTCGCAGGCGCTGTCGCGGCGTTTCGATGCCGAGGTGTTCCTCAAGCTGGAGAACCACCAGCCGAGCGGCGCCTTCAAGCTGCGCGGCGCGACGCACATGATCCGCACGCTGATCCAGCAGCACGGTCCGGATGCGCTGGCGCGCGGCGTGACCACGGCATCGACCGGCAATCATGGCCGCGCGGTGGCGCTGGCGGCATCGAATCTCGGCGTGCCGGCGGTGATCTGTCTGTCGCGGCTGGTGCCCGACAACAAGGCGCGCGCCATCGAGGCGCTGGGCGCCGAGGTGCGTCGCGTCGGCAACAGCCAGGACGAAGCGTTCGGCGAGGTCGCGCGGCTGGTCGACGAGCAGGGCATGACCCTGATCCCGCCATTCGACGACCCGTTGATCGCCAGCGGCCAGGGCACCATCGGCGTCGAACTGCTCGAGGACCAGCCGGAGCTCGACCGGGTGTTCGTCGGGCTCTCCGGCGGCGGTCTGTTGGGCGGCATCGGCGCGGCGCTCAAGGCGATCCGCCCGGCCACCCGGGTCACCGGGATCAGCCTCGCCCAGGGCGATGCCATGTGGCAGAGCCTGCAGGCCGGCCGGCCGGTGGAGGTCGACGAGGTCGAGAGCCTGGGCGACTCGCTGGGCGGCGGCATCGGGCTCGACAACCGTTGTACCTTCGCGCTGGTGAACGAGGTGATGGACGATCATTACCCGGCCAGCGAGGCGGCGATCGCCCGCGCCATGGTCGCCATGCTGGCCGACGAGAAGATGCTCGTCGAGGGCGCGGCGGCGGTGGGCCTGGCGGCGCTGGACGAGCACGCCATCGACATTCGCGGCCAGCGCGTGGCGCTGATCGTCTCGGGCAACGGCGTGGCGCTGGAAACCTTCGATCGCGCCCGGGCGCTTGCCAAATCCGATTAATCTTGCTGCGCTTGGGAAACACCGCACAAAATGCCTGCGCGGGCAAATCGCTGCGTTGCGCGGTGCTCGGAATCCTCACCTATACCCCATAGGCTCCGGTTCCTGTGCTCCGTGCGCCTAGCGCTTCACACCGCTCGGCAATTTTGTTCAGCGTTTCACTTTAATTTCTTTAGGACAAAGGACCTCCGCCATGCAGCTCTATCAACGCGACGCCATCGAGTCGGCGGTCAGCATCGACACGGCCGCCCTGGAAGCGGTGGAAAACGCCTTCGCGGCGCTCGGCCGCGGCGACGTCGTGCAGCCGCCGATCCTTTCCATGGCGATCGAGGAATCCAACGGCGAGGTGGACGTCAAGACCGCGCATATCCGCGGCGGCGAGCGCTTCGCGATCAAGGTCAGCCCCGGCTTCTTCGACAACCCCAAGATCGGCTTGCCGAGCCTCAACGGGCTGATGATGGTGTTTTCCGCCAAGACCGGGCTGGTCGATGCGGTACTGTTCGACGAGGGCTATCTGACCGCGGTGCGCACCGCGCTGGCCGGAGCCCTCGCCAGCAAGCACCTGTCCCGCGAGGACAGCCGGCGGGTGGCGGTGCTCGGCGCCGGCGAGCAGGCCGAGCTTCAGGTGCGCGCGCTGCAACTGGTCCGCGATATCGACACCGTCGACGTCTGGGCGCGCAGCCGCGAATCGGCCGCGGCCTATGCCGAACGCGTGCGCGGGCTGGGGCTTTCCGTCAACGTTCACGACGAGGTTCGCGCCGCCTGCGAGCAGGCCGACATCATCGTCACCGCGACGCCGGCCCGCGAACCGATCCTCACCGCCCAGGACCTGCCTGACGGCGTGCACGTCACCGCCATGGGCTCGGACAGTCCCGACAAGCGCGAACTCGACGAGGAGGTGATGATCCGCGCCGACGCCTTCGTCTGCGACACCCGCGCCCAGAGCGAGGTCAACGGCGAACTCAAGGCGTTTGCTCGACAGGCCGCGAACGCTTCGACCAGCTCGGGGAGCGGTTCGGCCGGTTCGAGGACTGATTCAGCTGGCTTCGGGGCTAATTCAGCCGGTTTCGGGGCCGGTTCGGCCGGCTTCGGGGCTGATAGAGAGCGCCAGCGGCAGCCGCCGTTCAAGGTCTACGAGCTGGGCCGGGTGATCGCCGAGGGCCAGCGCCTGCGCGTCTCGGACGCCAGCATCACCGTCTGCGACCTGACCGGCACCGGGGTGCAGGACACCGCGATCGCCAGTTTCGCCCTCGCTCGCTTGAGCTGAGCCAAATCCGCTTCAGCGATCGATTCATGAAACAGGGAAGTTTCGATGCGACATTCCGCCAAGCCGCTATTCGCGGGGTGGAACTGCCGCTGACGGCCCGGTGGGCGGGGAGCTGCTGAAGCTGTGGCGCTGACTCGTGCGGGCCGTTTAGTGCACCGCGAGACCGCTGGCTTCGTCGAGCCCCAGATGGATGTTCATGCTCTGTACCGCGGCGCCGGCAGCGCCCTTGCCGAGGTTGTCGAGGCGAGCCACCAAGGCGAGTTGTTCTTCGCCGCCGTAGACGAACAGGTCGACGCGGTTGGTGTCGTTGGCGCCCTGAACGTCGAAGAAGCCGTGATCGAGGCTGGCCTCGTCTGCCAGCGGCATGACGTTGACGAAGCGCTCGCCGGCGTAGTGCTCCAGATACGTCTCGCGGATCATTGCGCCACTGGCGCCCGGCGCGAGCTGGCTGACGTGCAGCGGCACGGTCACCGCCAGCCCCTTGAGAAACGGCCCGACCACCGGGCTGAAAATCGGTGAAAGCGTAAGCCCGCCATGCACGCGCATTTCCGGCAGGTGCTTGTGGCTCATGTTCATGGCGTAGGGGCGCGGCGCGCTCAGGTGGCCCGCCTCGGCGGCCTGATACTCCTGAATCAACGTCTTGCCGCCGCCGCTGTAACCGGTCAGCGAGAACGCCGAAAGCGGGTAGTCGGCGGGCAGCAGGCCGGCGTCGACCAGCGGGCGCACCAGCATGACGAAGGCGCTGGCGTGGCAGCCGGGGTTGGCGATGCGCTTGCTCCGGCGGATGCGCTCGCGCTGGCCGGGGGCCAGTTCCGGCAGGCCGTAGGTCCAGCCGTCGGCGATGCGAAACGCCGTGCTGGCGTCGATCAGGCAGGTATCGGGATTGTCCAGCAGCGCGACCGCTTCGCGCGAGGCGTCGTCCGGCAGACACAGGAAAGCGACATCGGCGGCGTTGAGCAGGCGGCCGCGCTCGGTGCTGTCCTTGCGCTTGGCAGGGTCGATGCGCAGCAGCTCGAGGTCGTCGCGCGCCTCGAGATAGTCGAGCAGGCGCAGGCCGGTGGTGCCTTCCTGTCCGTCTACGTATACCTTGAATGCCATCGGGAAATTCGGTGCCTCATTGAGCGGATCCGTACATGCCGACAGCGCTTGTCAGCGTATCGACCTCCATTGTGCGGTGATGCGAACGCGCTGTCACGTTTCGGGCGTCAATCGGCAGGGCTATCGCAGTTGGCGTTTCGCTCGGGGCTGATCCGTCGATAAGCCCGCGAGGAGGCGCTGTGAATACCTCCATGTACGCTACCGACGCCATCCATGGCGCCGGACCTCCTCTTCGGCTTATCCCCGGCGCCCTTCGTCAGTTCAACTGCGATGTCAGTTCAACTGCGATAGCCCCTGCGTCAATCGGCAGGCCGATCTCGATCGTCGTAAAGTGTCTACCGGCCAATGCGTGGCCAGGTATCGGCGATACGGTAGCCGGCGGGCCAGGGGTCATGCGGGTCGAGCGTATGCTGATGGGTGCCGGTGATAAACGCGCGCCCGCGGATCAGTGGCGTCACCGCTGCCTTGTCGCCAACGCGAGTGGTACCGTCGAGCCGGCAGACAAAGCGTGAATCGATGATCGATTCACCAATGAAGGTCTCGCCCACTCGGAGCTTGCCCTGGGCGTGCAGCAGTGCCATGCGCGCCGAACAGCCGGTACCGGTGGGAGAACGATCGAGCTTGCCCGGCTGAATCACCACCGTGTTGCGCCCGAGCCAGGCATCGCCCTTGCGCGTCAGCGGTGCGGCAATCTGGCAGAATGAGACGTGCCGCCAGTCGGGATTGGCGGGATGATGGAAGCCGAACTGCTCGTTGACCGCATTGGTGATGCGGATGCCGGCCTCGACCAGTTCCCGCGCTTCGTCCGGCACCAGCCTGAAGCCGAGATCGGCGGCATCGACGATCACGAAGCTGTCGCCGCCGAACGCCGTATCGACGCGCAGCGTGCCGAGCCCTGCGACCTCGAGCTGCAGGTCCTGCCGGTCGACGAACGCCGGCAGGTTGCGCACGGTAACGTCCAGTACCCGGCCGTTCTCGCAACGCGCCATGATCTCGATCACCCCGCCCGGCGCTTCCAGCACCAGTTGCGTCTTCGGTTCCTGCATCGGCAGGATACCGGTCTCGAGCAGCACGGTCGCGACACACAGGCTGTTGGAACCGGACATCGGCGGCGTGTCCTCGGGCTCCATGATGATCCAGCCCATCTGCGCGCGCGGGTCTTTCGGCGGCACCAGCAGGTTCACATGACGAAAGACGCCACCCCGCGGCTCGTTGAGCATGAAGTGGCGCAGCGTCTCGTCGCGGGCGATCCAGCGCGACTGCTCCCACAGCGTCTCGCCGGGCGGCGGAGCCACTCCGCCAACGATGACGTCACCTACCTCGCCTTCGGCATGGCAACTGACGCTATGAATCACACGAGTGGTCTGCATACGCTTCTCCGATGCTCAAGAGCGGGCTGACGTTCCTATCCACCGGCGTCTTGTCATTCACCCATGCCCAGATAGGCCTTCACGATCGACTCGTCCTCCCGGATCCTGGCGGCCTCGCCCTGCATCCGGATCTCGCCGTTTTCGATCACGTAGGCATAGTGCGCCAGACGTAGCGCCAGCCGCGCATTCTGTTCGACCAGCAGGATGGTGGTCCCCGCTTCATTGAGGCGCTTGATGATGCGCATGATGTCGGTGACGAGCTTCGGCGCCAGCCCCATCGAGGGCTCATCCAGCAGCATGACGCTGGGGCCGTGCATCAAGGCGCGCCCCATCGCCAGCATCTGCTGCTGGCCGCCGGAGAGCAGCGAGCCGTCCTGATGACGGCGTTCGTGCAGGATCGGAAACAGCGCGTAGACCTCGTCGAGCCGCTGGCGACGTAGGGCATTGTCCTTGACCGTGAACGCGCCCAGCTCCAGGTTTTCCTTGACCGTCAGGCCGCGCAGGATGTGGCGGCCTTCCGGCACGTGAACCACCCCGCGGCGGGCGATTTCGTGGGCGGCCAGCCTGGCGATCGATTCGCCCTCGAGCTGGACGTCGCCACGCTGTGCTCGCACCAGCCCAGAGATGGTCTTGAGCGTGGTCGACTTGCCGGCGCCGTTGCTGCCCAGCAGGGTGACGATTTCTCCCTCGTGAACGGCCAGCGTCACGCCTCGCAGGGCCTGAATCTTGCCGTAGAAGGCTTCGACGTCGCGGATACTCAGGCGCACCTTGCCAGGCCGTGTGGCGCTGGCCGGCGGGTCGGTTTGAGTGATGGTTTCCGTCACAGCGCCAGCTCCTCGTCGTCCTGGCCGAGATAGGCCTCGATCACCTTGGGGTCGTTCTGCACCGTTTGCGGATCGCCTTCGGCAATCAGGCTGCCGTGATCGAGCACGCTGATATGCTCGGAGACATTCATCACCAGCCCCATGTCGTGTTCGATCAGCAGTACAGCCACGCCGCGTTCGTCACGGATGCGCCGGATCAGTTCGATCAGCGCCTGCTTCTCGCCGCTGTTGAGACCCGCCGCCGGCTCGTCGAGAAGCAACAGCTTGGGTTCGGTGGCCAGAGCGCGGGCGATCTCGACACGTCGCTGATGGCCGTAGGCGAGATTGGTCGCCAGCCGATCCTGATGTCCCGTCAGGCCCACGAAATCGATGCACTCGAGGCTGGTCTCGAGAATTCGGCGCTCCTCGGCGCGCTGGCTCGGCAGTCGCAGGATGGCCGCCAGCGCACCGGCTCGGCTGCGACAGTGCTGTCCCGCCATGACGTTCTCGCGCACCGACATTTCGCGAAACAGTCGCACGTTCTGGAACGTGCGCGCGATACCCAGGCGCGTCACGGCATGTGGCTTGCGCTTGACGATGGGCTCGCCATCCAGCGTGATCTCGCCTTGCTGAGGGCGATAGAAGCCGGTGATCACGTTGAACATCGATGTCTTGCCGGCGCCATTGGGGCCGATCAGGCTGTGGATCCGGCCCGCGTCGACGCCGAAATTGACATCATACAGTACGGTGTTGCCGGCGAAGCTCAGCGACACCTGTTTCAGTTGCAGCAGCATCGCTTCCCCCTAGGAACGCTTCTCGGGCCAGATACCGCTCGGCCGGAACAGCATGATCAGCAACAACAGCACCGCGAATATCAACAATCGCAAGGTGCCGAAATCCCGCAGCAATTCAGGACCGAGGACCACGATAAACGCCCCCAATATGACGCCGGGTATCTTGCCCATGCCGCCAAGCACCACTGCCAGCAGAATCAGTACCGACTGCTGGAAGCTGAAGCTCTCCGGCGAGATGGCACCCAGATTGACCGAGAAGAAGATGCCCCCAATCGCCCCGAAGATAGCGCCGATGACATACGCCGCCAGCTTGGTTGTGACCCGATTGATTCCCATCGCCTCGGCGGCGTCCTCGTCGTGGCGCACATAGAGCCATGCTCGCCCCAGGCGGGAATCGAACAGCCGCTGGCTGGCGATGTAGGCCAGCACCGCCAGCACCGCGAAGACATAGTAGAAGTCGATCGAGCTGTCGATATACCAACCGAACAGCGATGGCTCCGGAATCTGTGACAGACCGCTGGCGCCGCCGGTGATCTCCAGGTTGCGCGCGGAAAACCGCACGATCTCGCCAAAGCCCAGCGTCACGATGGCCAGGTAGTCGCTGCGCAGGCGTAACGTCGGCCCGCCGATAATCACGCCGGCGAGTGCTGCGGCCATCAGCGCGAAGGGAATCGCCGCCCAGAAATTGACGCCGAACTGCTGGGTCAGAATGCCCGCGGTGTAAGCGCCGACAGCAAAGAAAGCGGCGTAGCCGAGATCGAGCAGTCCGGCATAGCCGACCACGATATTCAGTCCCAGACAGAGCACCACGTAGAGCAATGCGTTAGTCAGGATCACCGTGGTGTACTGACTCGAGATCCACGGCGTGACAATCAGGATCACGAGAATCACCGCATGCAGCGCACGCCGTCGTCCCGGCGACTCGAAGGCCGCATACAGGCGTTGAAACGGATTGCGTGACTGCGGCTCGTCGGCATCCGACGGCGTGGATAGCGAATGTTTGTCCATGTCACATCCTCTCCACTTCGGATTTGCCCAGCAGGCCGGTGGGCTTGAACACCAGCACCAGGATCAGGATCGAGAAAGTGAAGACGTCTTTCCACTCGCTGCCGATAAAGGGAATGTGCGTCCCGAAGGATTCCAGCAATCCCAGGATCAGGCCGCCGAGCATCGCCCCGGTGATGCTGCCGATCCCCCCGATCACTGCGGCAGTGAAGGCCTTGAGCCCGATCAGAAAGCCCATGAAGTACCAGATGCTGCCGTAGTACGCGCCCGCCATGGTGCCGGCAGCCGCTGCCAGACCAGAGCCGATGAAGAACGTCACCGCAATGACGGCGGAGACGTTGATTCCCATCATTCGGCACATGTCCTTGTCGATGGAGACCGCACGCATGGCACGCCCGTACAACGTCTTGGAGACGAACAGCTCGAGCGCGATCATCAATACCGCGGCGGTCGCGACCAGCACGATCTGGTTGTAGGAGAGAAACAGGTTCCCCAGGTTCAAGCCGCCGAACCCAAGCTCGGTGCGAAACGCGGTGTACTGGCCGCCGGTCAGTGCCAGTGCCGCGTTCTGCAGCACCAGCGAAACGGCCAGTGCGGTAATCAGGATCGACAGCCTCGGCGCGCCAAGCATGGGATGATAGGCCACCCGCTCGATCAGCACGCCGAGACATCCGACCGCCAGCATTGCCAGCAGCATGGCGACGAAGATGCCGAGCCAGCCGGCGCCGAGAAATCCAGAAACCAGCGACAGTCCGCCGAAGCCGACGAAGGCACCGGTCATGTAGAGATCGCCGTGGGCGAAGTTGAGCAGTTTGATGACTCCGAACACCATGGTGTAACCGAGCGCCACCAGGGCATAGAAAGAGCCCAGCACCAGCCCGTCAACGAGCTGCTGTAGAAAGGAATCGTACCAGGTCATGAGCGTGCATCTCTGGACAGCGGAAAGGGCGGACGAACAGGTTGCACTACGTCATTTTCAGCAACGTCATTTTCAGCAACGTCATTTTCCGCGACGCGTATCGTCATCTCCGGCTCGAGCTAAAGCTCGAGCCGGAAAGCTAGCCGTTATTTTTCGTAGCGGGTCCACTTGCCGCCTTGACCTTCGAGGACCACGAAGTTACTGCGTGCCAGCGTATGCTGCGGGGTAAAGGAGATCGGGCCGGCCAGCCACTCCTGGCCATCGGCACTGTTCAGCGCCTTGATGATGGCATCGGCGTCTGTCGAGCCGGCCTGGTTGATGGCCCAGACCATCAACTGCAGGCCATCGTAGGCGAGTGGCGCATACGGCCCCGGCGCGTTATCGAACGTGGACCGATAGTCGCTGATGAACTGCTGGGCGGCCGGCAGGAAGTCGGCGGTGGGGTTGGAGAAGGCGAACACGCCCTCGGCGGCCTGGCCGGCGATATTGAACAGTTCCGGCGAGTTGGAGCCATCGCCCACGGCGATGGTGCCCTGGAAACCGCGCTGACGCAGCTGGCGGATCAGCAGGCCACCGTCGGCATAATAGGCGGTCCAGAATACGGCCTCGGCACCGGAGCCGCGAATCTTGTTGACCAGCGCGGAGAAGTCCTGCTCGCCCTTGTTGACGTATTCGAAGGCCGAGACGGTGTGGCCTGCCTTGGTCCAGGCATCGCGGGTCAGGTTGGCCAGATCCTGGGAATAGGCATCCCCTTGATTGACGATGGCCAGCTTCTCGATGCCCTTGCCTTCAAAGAAGTCGAGAGCGGTCTTGGCCTGATCGTTGCCCGTCGAGTTGATCATCACCGCGTTGCCCGGATTGGCCGGGATCAGTTGCGTCGAATTGGCCGCCACGATCACGAACGGGATATTGGCGTCACCGTAGATCTTGAGCGTGGGCTGCGTGGCGCCGGAGCAATACCCGCCCACCACCCCGACGACTTCCTGTGACGCCAGGCGACTGGCCGCGTTGACCGATTGCTGCGGATCACAGGCGGTATCGCCGGTCACCAGCTCAATCTGGCGGCCGCCCAGCAACCCACCGTCGGCATTGATCTCGTCGGCAGCCAGCGATATGGCATTGAACATATCCTTGCCGTAGGTCGCTTCGGAGCCGGTCGTCGGTACCTGAACGCCCAGTGTGATGGGGTCTTCCTGCGCCATGGCAAGAGAGCCGGTGGCGAGATTGACGATGGCCGCGGAGGCCATCAATTTGAGAAATTTATCCATACAGCGATTACTCCCTTTAGCGCTTATTGTTACTTGTTTGTTCGTACTGCAAAGGGGTCGGACGTTGCGCCCTTCCGAGCTTGGGCCGCGTTGAATGCGGTTTTTTCATCCTGCCATGGAAAGTTACGTTCTGACACCATGCTTTCTGTTGATACCGACTATCGATATCGACTGCCGATACTGATCGTTTGTATAAAATATACAGAAGCGCCGTCAAGCAGCATTTCGTTGTATACGTCGCCTTTTGGGGCGTGCATGCCTCCAACGTCTGCAGCGTCGCAGCACAGGTGTATCAACAACCCGCTAGGGCTCGCTCAGCCTTTCCCTTTCCTGACAGGGCTCGGCCCGCCTAACCGAAGCGGGCGAGTCGATAGGGTTCGAGTGGTGGCAGGTTCTCTCGATCGATTGACGTGACGGGCGCGCCATGCTCGCTTGGCCCGGCTAGATCGGCGATCAGCTCGGCGGTGATCGCCGACTGGGTCAGTCCCAGATGGTGATGGCCGAAGGCCAGCAGTACGCGGCCGCCGTACACATGATCGATGATCGGCAACGAATCCGGCAGCGAGGGGCGAAAGCCCATCCACGGCGTGGCGCCCTCGACGTCGAGATCGGCCTTGAACAGGCCTCGGCTCAGGTGGTGCAACTGCCATGCCCGCGCCATGTTGGGCGGTGCGTGCAGTCCTGCGAATTCCACGGTACCGGCGAGCCTGAGCCCGGTTTCCATCGGCGTCATGATGAAGCGGCGTTCCAGCGAGGTGACCGCGAAGGGCAACCGATTGTGTTCGCGAGGCAGCATCAGGTGATAGCCGCGCTCGGTATCCAGCGGCACGCGCTTGCCGGTGAGCTGGGCGGTCAACGCTGCCGAATGCGCGCCGCAGGCGATGAGCACCTGGCGGGCCACGAGCTGTTGGCTGTCGGTGACGAGTCGAACGCCGGACTCGACGACTTGCGCCGAGCGCACCGTCTCCTGGGCGAAGCGCACGCCCTGGCGGCGGGCCGCTTCCACCAGTGTGGTGACAACCCGCCAGGGATCCAGCACATGTCCTGTGGCAGGAAAGAACAACCCGCCGAGCAGATCCTCCGAAAGCTGCGGTGCCGCGCGCTGGATCGTTTCGCGCTCCCACCACTCGACCGGCACCTGCTGTTCGCGCATGCGCGACTCGAGCGCTGCGAGTTTCTGACGTGACTCGGGTTTTTCGTAGACCAGCAGCGACCCACCCACTTTCAGCAGATGAACGCTGTCGACCGACGCCAGCAGGCGTTGCCACGCCGCCAGGCTGCGCTCGTTGAGGGCGCGGATGCCGGCCACACTCTGGCGGAACGGTGCTGGTCGCAGGTTCAGTACCAGCTGCGTCAGCCACGGCAGCGCGCGGGGCAGATATTTCCAGTCCAGCCGCAGCGGGCCCATCGGATCCATCAGCATGCCGGGCAGGGATTTCAGAATCGACGCATCGGCGATCGGGAAGACCTGTTCGGTGGCCAGATGGCCGGCATTGCCGTAGGAGGCGCCGCGCCCCGGCTCCTGGGTATCGAGTACCAGTACGCGGTGCCCCTGACGCGCCAGCGCCAGAGCGCTGGTCACGCCGACGAGGCCGGCACCGACGACGACGATATCGATATCGGCCGACGCCGAATGGGATGGGTCCGACATGCGCTACCTCATGACCAGGGCGATAACGAACGAGTAATGGCTCACGCGCTACGCAGGCTCTTGTCCAGCACCGCCGCGATGCCTTCCGCGGCGTCCTTGATATGAGTTTCCAGTAGCTGACAGGCCTGGTCGATGTTGCCCTGCCGAGCCAGCTGCAAGAGCTCGCGGTGTTCCTGTTCGGCCTTCTCGATCTCGCGGGTATAGAGCAATTGCATGCGGATATAGCGTCCCGCCTTGGTGTTCAACTGACCAACCATGGCCAGGGTTTCGGGCAGCGCGGAGGAGGCATACAAGGCGTGGTGAAACGCGCAGTTGTAGTCGCTCCAGTTGTCGATCTGACTGCCGGAATCGAGCGCTGCATCGTATTGGCGAAGAATGCCTTCGGCACGATCGAGATCCGCCGCCGTCAGATTGGGGATCGCGTAGCGCAGTACGTATGTCTCGAGCAGAATGCGCAGATCGAACAGCTCGCGAATCGCGGCCACGGAGAGCTCGGTGGTGAACGCGCCGCGATGGGCGTGGAACTCCACCAGCCCCTCGGACTCCAGGGTCAGCAGTGCCTCCCTGACGGGAATGCGGCTGACGTCGTAATCTCTGGCCAGCGCGTCCTGTCGCAGCTGGGAGCCGCCCTTGAATTCGCCGCCGAGAATACGTTCGCGCAGGTCGTCCGCGACGTGCTGGGCTCGGGTCTTGAAAGTTGCCATGGTTAGCGAATATCCCGTTGATTTTCGGATATTGTATCCAATCCAAAAATCGAACGCCGACTTTTCAGGCGGCGCTGGTCTGGGCCGACCACTGCGCATACCATTCGCGGAACAGCGCGTACTGAGTCTCGACGTAACGCCGCTGTGCTTCGCTCAAGGCATCGCTCTCGTTGAAGTGCAGCTCGTAGGCGCTGTCGCCATTGAGCACCATCAGTTGCTTGTAATAGAGCACCAGGTCGACCCCCTCATCGAAGGAGGAGAGCACCGCCAGCGCGGATTCCAGTTCGTGGGCCAGGCGTCGCGCCTCGACGTCGCCCTTGGCGGCTTTCTGGCTCAGCGCGATCAGTTGCAGTACTTCCCGGGGCAGCGCGTTGCCGACCCCGGTGATCGCGCCGGTGGCGTTGCAGTTGACGAAGCCGTGGACGACCTGGGTGTCGACGCCGATCATCAGGCTGACATCGTTGTCCTGGGAGGTAATGTGCTCCGCCGCATAGCGCAGATCGTCGGCGCCACCGAACTCCTTGAAACCGATCAGATTCGGGTGCTCGCGACGCAACTCGAAGAACAGCTCGGCACGGGTGGTGAAGCCGTAGTACGGGCTGTTGTAGATCACTGCCGGCAGCTCGGGGGCGGCGTTCAGAATCGCCGCGAAGTGCGCCTTCTGAGCGGCCGGTGCGGTGCCGCGGGAGAGCACGCGGGGAATCACCATCAGCCCTTGCGCGCCGACCCTGGCGGCATGGGTGGCGTGAGAGACCGCTTCTTTTGAGTTGACCGCGCCGGTGCCGACGATGGTAGGCACGCCGGCGGCGACCAGCCTCGTCACCCCTTCCTGACGCTCGGCTTCGCTGAGCAGCGGCCAGTCGCCCATCGAGCCGCAGTAGACCACGGCGCGCATGCCGAGATCGACGAGCTCGCGCCCCTTGGCGACCAGCGCATCGTAATCCGGTGCGCGGTCGGCCGTGCACGGGGTCATCAAGGCGGGAATACAGCCGGAGAAGATGGAGTGGTTCATGGTTGTCCTCTGGAATCTCTGAGTATTGTGGTCGGAACAGTGTCTCGAAGCGTTGCTATGACGCGGTGATGCCCCAGGCAAACGGGTCGTTGTCGTCGATCAGTAGCGTGGCATCGGCGGTGACGTAAGCGTTGCCGGTGATGGAGGGCAGTACTCGATCGTCCCGCCACTCGTAGCGTCCTTCGAAGCGGCTACCGGTGATGCCGGCCTGCACCCAGGTCTCGCCGGGGGCCAGCTTGCCGTCCGCCGCCAGGCAGGCCAGCTTGGCGCTGGTACCGGTGCCGCAGGGGGAACGGTCATAGGCCTTGCCCGGGCAGAGTACGAAGTTGCGACTGTCGGCCGGTGTAATGGTATCGGCGTCGGTGGCGACGTCATCGGCGAACAGCTCTATGTGGTCGATGTGGCCGCCGTTCTCGCCGCTGATTGCCTGCGTATCGAGCGCTTGGCGGATCGCCCAGGTAAAGGCTGTCAGTGCTTCTTCGTTGGCCAGCGTCACCGTCTGGTCATGCTCGCCGACCAGAAAAAACCAGTTGCCGCCCCAGGCGATATCGCCATGCACCACGCCGTAGCCGGGCACCTCGACCGGGACGCGCTGGCGATAGCGGTAGGCGGGGACGTTGCGTACCGTCACCGCGCCGTCTTCGTGCAGCGTGGCGCTGACCGGTCCGACGGGGGTATCGATCCTGTGATCGCCGGGCTGGATCAGGCCGAGATGCTGCAGCGATGCCACCAGGCCGATCGTGCCGTGACCGCACATGCCCAGATAGCCAGTGTTGTTGAAGAAGATCACGCCGCAGGTCGCGCCCGGTGAAACGGGTTCGCAATAGAGCGCACCGACGAGAACATCGTTGCCACGCGGCTCGAGCAGACAGGCACGACGCCAGTGGTCATGGGATTCCCGCAAGGCGTCGCGCTTTTCGACCAGGGTTTCGCCCGGCAGGGCCGGGAAGCCGTCCATCACCAGACGCGTCGGTTCGCCTCCGGTGTGGGAATCGATGACATGGATGCATTTCATGCACGCTTTCCTCTGCTCTGGCGGGTCCATGACGCATGCGGCAAGGGCCGAATGAATGAGCGACCAAAATGTTGTAGATTTTATACAATCTCTAGAAGTGTTCGTGCAAGTGACTTTCAGGTCAATCGGCTTGTCGTGACTCGAAAAAACGACCAGTTTGAGAGAGATTGGAGATTCTCCAGCAATTCAGGCAAGCGTGATAAGGACGACCCATGAGCAAGCGCGCACTGGCTTTCGATGTCTACGGTACCTTGATCGACACCCACGGCGTGGTCGAGGAACTGAGCCGGCGGATCGGCGAGCGTGCCGGCGAATTCTCGCAGCGCTGGCGCGAGAAGCAGCTCGAATACGCTTTTCGTCGCGGCCTGATGGGTGCCTTCGTCGATTTCTCGCAATGCACCCGCGAGGCCCTGGAATTCGTCGACCGGGCGCTGGGTACACGGCTGTCCGACACCGACAAGGAACGGCTGATGGCTACCTATGGCCAGTTGCCGGCGTTTGCCGACGTCGCGCCGGCGCTGGAACGGCTCGGGCAACTCAGGATGCAGCGAGTGGCATTTTCCAATGGCAGCCGCCAGGCGGTCAGCCAGTTGCTTGATCAGGCCGGGGTGCTCGATCGTTTCGACGATATCGTCAGCGTCGAGGAGCTCAAGCGCTTCAAGCCGGATCCGGCGGTCTACGCCCATCTTCATCAACGTATCGAAGCCGACGCCCACGACACCTGGCTGGTCTCCAGCAATCCCTTCGACGTGATCGGCGCCAAGCACGCCGGCCTGCGTGCCGTATGGGTACGGCGCAGCGCCGAGGCACCGTTCGACCCCTGGGGCGGCGAACCCGACATGACCGTCGCCGATCTCGGCGAGCTGGCGTCGGCATTCAGTCAATGAACCTGTTCTGCTCATGAATCTTCGAGTTCCGGGCAAGCTGAAGCTCGTCAGACGCCGCGTCAGCGTGGTTCTGGTCGTGCTGGCGGCGCTCGTGGCGCTGTTGCTGGTCGTCTGGCTGTGGGTGTTGCCGGCGTATATCGACCAGCGTTTCAGCCGGATGCTGGCTGACAAGACCGGCCGTCAGGTGGATATCGAGGATGTCGCCATCACGCCGTGGCGCTCGCGGGTAACGCTGGAGGGGTTGAGCATTGCCGGCCAGGGCGATACCCCGGTGTTCGCCAGTCGCCGGGTGGTGGCGACGCTCGACTGGCGCTCGTTGACTGCAACGGGCTGGCGTTTCGAACGGATCGATCTTGAGGCGCCGAGGCTGCAACTGATCTGGCGCTCGAGCGGCGAATGGAACCTGGCCCAGCTGTTCGGCGGCAGCAGCGGCGGCAATAAAGAATCGATGCAGCTACGTATCGCTCGGCTCAACGTCAGCGATGGCCGGCTGGACTGGATCAACCGGCGGCCAGACCAGCCGTTGACGCTGACTCTAAAGGGCCTCGAGCTCGAGGCCCGCGACTACGACAACACCGCGCAGCGGCCCTTCGGCTTGAGCGGCCAGGCGGACTGGAACGGCGGCACTCTCAACGGCGAGGGCGAGATGGGCTTCTCGCCATGGACGCTGGATGTCGATCTGAGCGCCGAGCAGGTGCCGCTGACCACGCTGTCGGGCTACCTGGCCTACGTGGTTCGCGCCCAGCCGAGCGCCGGTGAAATGGGCGCGCAGATTCGCCTGCGTGCGGGCCGGGCCAGCGATGCCGGCACGCGGGTCTCCGGCGCCGGGGCAATCGAGGGCCTCCAGATGCGCGACCCCGAGGACGGCGATCCCATCGCCCGCGCCGAGCGCTTCGCCGTCGAGGGGCTGACGTTCGCCAGTGCGCAGCCCGAGCTGACCGCCAAGCGAGTGACGCTCGAGGCCCCCTGGCTCAGGACGACCATCGACGAGCAACTCGACACCAATCTCGATGCCTGGCGACCGCCGAACGATGGTTCGGGAGGCGCCGGCATGCGCTACGCGATCGACACCCTGGCCATCGAGCAGGGCGCCGTGGCTTTCAGCGACCGTCACCTGCCGCGCCCGTTCACCATCGATTTCTCGGCCTTGACCGGCGAGTGGCGTGACATCAATTCCGGCCGGGAAGGCGACGGCCAGCTGTCGCTGAAGGGCCAGGTGGCCGATGGCTCGCCGCTGCGTATCGAGGGTGCCTTCGACCCGCTGGGCGATACCTTGAGCGGCCGCCTCAACCTGCACTTCGAGCGCCTCGACCTGAAAACCTTTGCGCCTTATCTGCGCGCGTTCGGCGGCTATGCGATCGAGCAGGGCCAGGCGACGCTGGATCTCGATTATCGACTCGAGCAGGGCCGGTTAGAGGCGCAGAACCATCTCGTCCTGCGTCAGTTGCAACTCGGCGAAGAGGTCGACGCCTCGGCCACCGATCTGCCGCTCAAGACATTGATCGGCGTGCTGAAGAACGACGATGGCGTCATCGAGCTCGACATCCCCATGCGTCTCCCGCTGGATAATCCCGGTTCGGTGGATTTCGGCAGTGTCGCCGGCCAGGCGATCCGCGAGGCGCTCGAGAACCTGGTTTCCTCGCCGCTCGAGACGCTTTCCGAGGTGGCCGGGGGTGGTGGTGAAGACGGTTCGGACGCCGGCAATGACAGCGGCACGGGCCAAACGAGCGCTGCCCGGAGCGATGCCGAGTCCACGGAAAGCGACGAAGACGGTCCGACGGCGCTCTACGAGCGGGCCCGCACTCGCCAGTGATCTTGCGGCGCCCGATTGGCTGATGACGGTCGCGCTGGGCTAGTCTGAACACAGCATCACTCGATTGCACGGGGAAGTCATGTCGCCACGAGACCCGGACTCCAGCCGTTATCGCCGCCTGCTCTGGCTGACCTGCCTGCTGGGCGCGATGCTGCTGGCCTGGGCGGCGAGCGCCCAGCAGCCGTCCCAAACCCAGCGCCATGCGCTGGTATTGACGCTGCAAGGCAGCGTCGGTCCGGCGACCAGTGACTACTTTCAGCGCGGCCTGGAAAAGGCCCAGCGCGACGGTGCGGCGCTGGTGGTACTGCGCCTCGATACGCCCGGCGGGCTGGCCGTGGCGATGCGCGACATGATCAGCGCGATGCTCGCATCAACGGTGCCGGTGGCGGTGTACGTCGCCCCCGAAGGCGCGCGTGCCGCCAGCGCCGGCACCTATCTGGTATATGCCAGCCATGTCGCGGCGATGGCGCCGACCACCCATCTGGGCTCGGCGACGCCGGTGCGTATCGGCGGCGGCGAACAGCCCGATGAGAGCGCGGACGAGGGCGATGCCAGCGGCAACCAGGCTGAGGATGAAGGCCCGCGGCGCGGCGACACCGCCATGCAGCGCAAGGTACTCGAGGACGCGGTGGCCTACATTCGCAGCCTTGCCGAGCGCCAGGGGCGCAATGCCGAGTGGGCCGAACGCGCGGTGCGCGATGCCGTCAACCTGACCGCCCGCGAGGCGCTCGATGCCAACGTCATCGAGGTCATCGCCGGCGACGTTGCCGAACTGCTGGAGCGCATCGACGGCCGTGAGGTGGTGATGGCCGACGGCACGCGCAGCCTGGAAACCGCCGGGCTGTCCCTCGAACGTTTCGATCCTGACTGGCGCACCAAGCTGCTGAGCGTGATCAGCGACCCCAACGTCGCTTACCTGCTGATGATCGTGGGTTTCTACGGCCTGGTCTTCGAGCTGATCAATCCCGGCATGCTGGTGCCAGGGGTGGTTGGCGGCATCAGCCTGTTGCTGGCGCTGTTCGCCTTCCAGGTGCTGCCGATCAACTACGCCGGGCTGGGGCTGATCCTGCTGGGGCTGGCGCTGATCGTCGGCGAGGCGATGATGCCCAGCTTCGGGGTGCTGGGCATCGGCGGTATCGTCGCTTTCGTGGCAGGCTCGGTGATGCTGATGGACGATCGCAACCTGGCGGTGTCGCTGCCGTTGATCGGTGGGGTGGCGCTGGTCGCCTCGGGGTTCATGCTATGGGTGATGCTGCGTTTCATGCATCTGCGGCGCCGCCCTCCACGTGCCGGGCAGAGCGAGCTGATCGGCGCCGAGGCTTGCGCGCTGGAGGCTTTCGGTACGCCCCAACAGCGGCACGGCCACGTGCGGTTGCGCGGTGAACGCTGGCGGGCGCGCAGTGCTCGGCCGGTAAGCACCGGCCAGCGGCTGCGCGTGGTCGCGGTCGATGGACTGACCGTCGAGGTTACTACCGAGCCTGGCGTATCCACGCAGGAAACACCCGCATCGAATGCTCTTTCACGGCCGAAACCAGGAGGTCCGACATGATGCTTTACTATCTTGTGCCGATCGTGCTGCTGCTATTGCTGATCGCTGCTTCGATCCGCATCCTTCCCGAGTACAGGCGCGGAGTGGTGTTCTTCCTCGGGCGTTTCCAAGGGGTCAAGGGGCCGGGGCTGTTCATCATCATCCCGGTGATCCAGAAGATGCAGGTGGTCGATCTGCGGCTGGTCACTCTCGATGTGCCCGAGCAGGACGTGATCTCCCAGGACAACGTCACCGTCCGCGTCAACGCGGTGCTGTACTTTCGCGTCGTCGATCCCGAGAAGGCGATCATTCAGGTCGAGCACTTCGCCACCGCCACCAGCCAGCTGGCCCAGACCACGCTGCGCTCGGTGCTCGGCAAGCACGATCTCGACGAGATGCTCTCCGAGCGCGATCGGCTCAACGACGACATCCAGGAGATCCTCGACGTGCAGACCGAAAGCTGGGGAATCAAGGTGGTCAACGTCGAGATCAAGCACGTCGATCTTGACGAGAGCATGATCCGCGCCATCGCCCGTCAGGCCGAGGCCGAACGCGAGCGGCGCGCCAAGGTGATTCATGCCGAGGGCGAACTGCAGGCCTCGCAGAAGCTGCTCGAGGCGGCCAACGTGATGTCGGCCAACCCGGCGGCGCTGCAGTTGCGCTACCTGCAGACGATGAGCGACATGAGCGCCAAGAACGCCTCGACGATCGTCTTTCCGTTGCCGCTGGACGTGATGGAGGCGTTCCGCGCGATGCGCGGCGAGCACGCCACGCCCCCGACCGATGACCCTGCAGCGCCTGAGCGTCAGCGTCCATAGACGCGCTGCATCGCCTCATCGCTGTAGGCGCGACCATAGCGGCGCAGGGCATACAGGTACATGGCCAGCCCGAAGATCATCCAGCCGCCGAACACCAGCCATTCGACCGCGGTCAGCGCCGAGGGGCTGCCGGGCAGGTACAGGCAGGCCATGGCGAAGGACAGCACCACGGCGAGACCGCCCACCAGCTTGCCTCCGGCGACCCGGAACGGCCGCTCCATCTGCGGCTCGCGCGAGCGCAGCACCATGAACGACAGCGCCACGAACAAATAGGCGATCACGATGCCCAGCCCACCGGCATCGACCAGCCAGACCATCGCCGGGCGGCCCAGGAAGGGGGCGATGCTCGACAGTGCGCCGATCATCACGATGGCATTGGTGGGCGTTTTATAGATCGGGTGCAGCTTGCCGAGGAAGGCGGGCAGCATGCCGGCGTGAGCCAGCGCGTAGATCGCCCGCGAACCGCCGATGTAGAAGGCGTTCCAACTGGTGATGATCCCGGCAATGCCCGCCAGGACCATCAGCTTGCTGCCCCACGGACTGGCGAAGACCGCGGCCATGGCGTCCGGCACGCTCAGCGAACTCGTGGTGAGCGCCTCGTGGTCGAGCATCAGGCTGGTGCCGAGGATGATCAGCGAATACCAGGCCACCGCCATCAGCACCGCGATGATCAGCACCTTGCCGATATCGCGAAACGGCAGGTCGATCTCCTCCGCAGCCTGGGGAATCACGTCGAAGCCGACGAACAAGAACGGCACCAATACCAGCACCGCCATGATCCCGCCGGCCCAGCCGCCGCTGGCCTGGTGATTGAACAGCGGGGCCATGTTGACGCCGTCCCCGGCGAACAGCGCACCGGTTATGAACAATACCCCGACGACCAGGATCAGCCCGGTGACCAGCTTCTGGACCAGCGCCGCCGTGCTGATGCCGAGGTAATTGATGGCCATCATCGCCAGCGAACCGATCACGCCCACCGCCACCCAGGTGGCCTTGACGTCCCAGCCGGCGACGGTCCACAACAGGCCGACATCGTAGCCGGGCAGCAACTGCTCGAAGACGGTGGGAAGCGCCACCGCCTCGAACGACACCACGCTGACGTAGCCCAGCACGATGCTCCAGGTGCACAGGAAGGAGGCGAAATGCCCCAGCGCGCGGTAGCTGTAGACGTGCTCGCCGCCGACCTTGGGCATCGCCGCGGCCAGCTCGGCGTAGGTCAGCCCCACCAGCAGCACGGCGATGCCGCCGAGGATGAAGGCGAGGATGGCGCCGAGGCTGCCGCCATCGAGGATCGCGTTGCCGGTCAGCACGATCCAGCCCCAGCCGATCATGGCGCCGAAGGCCAGCGCCAGTACGTCGCCCCGCGCGAGTACGCGTACTAGTGTGTGGTCATGCGAAGTCTCATTCATGGGTATTCCAGCCGTGTTGGTGGTCGTCCGTGATGGTCCGCCGCGAGTGGCCGGGCGGGGCCTGTCCTTCAAACCTATTCATCAAAATAGCAGTGGGGCGGAGCCGCGTTGTACAGCTCGCCAGGCTGGCGTTGAGTTGGATTGGCGATATCACCGAGGTCTAGGCTAACTTGCCTTGTTAGGCGCAGTTGTCCGCGACCGCTGACCTGCGCATGAAAAGCCAGGTAGGGCATCCAACTTTCAAGGAGATTGATCATGCATATTACTCGGAAATCGATTTTCGTCACGGGCGCCGGTAGCGGCATCGGCCGTGCCACCGCCGTGGCGCTGGCACGCAAGGGCGCGCGGTTGACGCTATCGGGCCGACGCAAGGAACCCCTCGAAGAGACGGCGCGCCTGGTACGAGAGGCCGGCGGCGAGGCCTTGGTATTGGCCGGAGACGTCAGCGACGAAACCTGGCAGCAAAGCACCCTGCGCCAGATCGTTGCGCATTTCGGCGGTTTGGATGGCATCGTCAATAGCGCGGGGAGCGTGAGTGCGGGCGAGCTAGAAACGATCGAGCCCGGCGATATACGCAAGCAAGTGGAAGTCAATCTCATCGCACCGATACTGCTCATTCGCGCCGCCTTGCCCAGCCTGCGCCAGAGTGAAGCGGCCGTTATCGTCAATGTTTCGTCTTCCATCGGTCTGGTCGGGATGCCTTTCTATGCGCCTTATGCCGCGACCAAGGGCGGGCTTGCGCGGTTTGGCGAGGCCCTGCGGCGGGAACTCTCCGATGAGCGCGTACACGTCATGACCGTCTACCCCAGTGCCACGGATACGCCGATGATGGAGACGGCCGACTCCGGCGATAAAGCGGGCTACGAGACGCCCGAAGCGGTCGCCGACGCGCTGGTGGCCGGTCTCGAAAACGACGCTATCGATGTGATCCGTGGCGGGGATGACTTCATTGATCTGGTTAAAACCAATCACGACAATCCGCGCAAGGCCGACAGCCTGATCGAGGAAAAGAAAGCCAGTCTCGAACAGCGCGCTGCGCGCCATCGCAGCATGTGAGAGGTGTCCGGCTTGAGGACCTAATAGTTGACGGCATGATCGGGAAGCTGCGTGTCGATCGAGGCGGGCTTGATCAGCGTCACCGCGATGGGTGCCCGCTCCTGCTCGGTTTCGAGCCGAAAGGCATCGATGAACCCTTTGATCGCATGCTTGGACGCCGAGTACATGCCCTGAACCGGAAGCGCGAACTCGCAAGCGGCGCTACCCACCGCGATGATCGCGCCCCCGTATTGCCGCAAATGTTTGCGGGCGGCGGGCGAGCCGAAAACGACACCCCAGAAATTGGTATTGAACAGTCGGCGGTACTCCGCCGACGAGGGCGCATCCTGCCGCTTTGCGCAGCGTCTGGTTGATCGACATCCTTGCCTTCCTGTTCTTCCGTAACTTTTTTCGTCATTTGGGCCATACGGCCGGGGATGCTGGCGTTATCGCGCTTTCAGGAAACGACCCAGAATTTCCGCGACCTCATCCGGGCGTTCTTCGGTAATCCAGTGCGCGGCGTCTACCCATTCGAGGCGTGTATTGGTAGCGTCGCTTTGAGCTTCTCCGCGTACTCGGGTTTCTGAAAGGGATCGTGACGCCCCAGAGCACATCCGGCTCTGCGCTTCGATGGAGACGTTGGCATCGTCGGGCTTGTCGGACTTGCCGTAGTTGAGCAGGTCCGGCGCGATCACGCGATGCGTGCGTGCCAGGGGCGGGATGACGTTGCGCCAGAGCAGGCTGGACGTCGGAATGCCATGCAGCAGAAGCACCGGCGGGCCCGCGCCCTGCTCGAGGTACGCGATGCGATGGCCGCCGACGTGTAGGTATTGATGATTGAAGTTGCTCCATCCATGCGTTTTTTCCTTGGCTGTTCCTTCAACTGTTCCTCCACTCTAGTTGTCATTGGAGGCGGTTTCTTGCATGAATTTAACTCTTTTTGCCACCGATCGCAGACGCTCACTTCGAAGCAGTGACGACGATTCCGGTTGGCCAGGACGCGGCGAATGATCTAGTTGTACCAGTGGTTCCATTTGCGTTGCGGTGAGTGGTTCGCCAAACGCATGCCAACACCGCATGGGCGGAAAGGAGGCATCATGCCCCGGCATATCATATTCGACGTGAACGAGACGCTGCTCGACGTTGCGGCGCTCGATCCTTTCTTCGAGCGGCTGTTCGGCGATGCTCGTACGCGTGTCGAGTGGTTTCTGACCCTGGAAGAGAGCTGGCTTACGGCAACCGTCATCGACCGCTACCAGCCCTTCGGTGAGCTGGTCCAAGGCGCCTTGACCATGACCGGTCGGCGACGGGGAATCGACGTGACCGACGCTCAGCGACAGGAACTGGTGGAGGGACTCAAGACGCTGCCGCCCCATGCGGACGTGCTGCAGGCATTGCAATCGCTGCGCGACCATGGCCTGCACCTCACCGCCTTGACCAACGGCAGCCTGGACACGGCGAAGCAGCAACTGGCATCGGCCGGATTGACGGACTGCTTCGACGCCATCATGGCGGTGGAAGAGGTAAAGCGCTACAAGCCAGCCCCCGAACCCTACCGGATGGTCGCGGAGCGCCTGGGCATCACCACGGCCGAGATGACGATGGTTGCGGCACACGCGTGGGACATCGCCGGTGCGGCGAGTGCCGGCTGCCAGACGGCGTTCGTCGCGCGGCCGGGCAAGGTGCTCAACCCGGTGGGGATCCAGCCGGACATAAAGGGAGACGACATGCGAGAGGTCGTCGAGAAGATCCTCGCTCGCCAAGCCTAGGATTTTCGCACCGCAAGTCGATCGAGACGCAGTCGCTCACGCGCGTCGAAGAGCCGAACCCGTCAACTCGCACTGCAGATGAATGAGGCCGGTCAGCGATGGACACTGAAGCGAGATCGCATGGCGGCCTGGCGGCCACCCAGCATGCCCTGGATCAGGCCGACGTCGAGTAGCAGGTCTGTCGTGAACCGATAGCGGAACACGGCGGCGATGTTGCCGACCTCATCGGGCCGGGGCAGGCCGGTGACGGTTTCCAGCGGTTGGGCATCGAGGCGCTGCTCGACGGCTTGTTGAGCAAGCGTGAGGATCTCTTTCTTGCGCGCGCGGTAATCGTCCGATTCGACGCGTGCTTTCACTTGCTGCCAGACCGTGGAAAGAAACGCCGGCCAATGGGCGATCCCCCGATAATAACTGGCGACCCCCGGGTGGGCATGAGTAGCCTTTATATCCTCGAAGATCGCTTTTACATCGGCCGGCGCCTCCTGCTCGCTCAGCATGGCGAGCGCCCGCGTGCCGGGCGCTACGGCGCGTGGCAGGATGGCGCTATCACGCGGAGCGGGAACGAGCCCAAGGTCGAGACAGGTCGCGAGCAGTACGAGCTTGGGCAGGACGTAGTGGATGCTGTCGGTAAACGGTTGGATATCCTCCAGCGCCCCGAGCGCCGACCAATCCGTGTCGGTGGGGAGTGGATCGAGTATGGCTGCCGCCCTGAGCTCATCGGCGACTTCTTCGAATGCGTACGTGCCGACGCCAGGCGCCAATGCGCGCCATGCGCCATCGAAATAATCCGGCCAATTGGCAAGTGCACGGAAGAGAAAATTGTTGAACGGCACGCGCAGTATCGTCTGTATAGACTCATAGGTCTCGCGAATCTGGGCATCGGCCTTGTCCGGCGTGATGTCGGTCAGGGAAGGGAGAAGGGCTTCGCCAGCGGCCAGGCGCTGCTGATCTGCTTCGTTCATGGGCATTCCATCCAAGGCATCGAGGTGTTTACAACAACGATAGGCGTCGCTCTTCTCTGGAGCAAAACCCATCGGGCCGGACCGGTTCTTGTGCGGGTCCGTAATTCATTGCGTTGGAGAGAAGAGGGGCATATGCCTACCCTGTGCAGACAGAGCAAGGATTGGGTAGGACAGCCGCTGTGCATGATGCGGCGGACACTCTCGAAGGAGCGAGTGATGAGCGATGAACGGACGACCCTGGGCGATGCACAGTCTCGCCTGGAGGCGATCTACAGCGATCTCGATATTGCCGAGGAGACGCGGCGTCGGCTGGCGCAACCTGCGCTGACCCTGCAGGTAAGTATCCCCGTACGCATGGACAACGGCTCGTTACAGGTCTTCCAGGGCTGGCGTGTGCAGTACGACGATACGCGGGGACCGGCGAAGGGGGGGTCCGCTTTCATCCAGACGTTACCGCGGACGAGGTGACCGCGCTCGGCTTCTGGATGGCGATCAAGTGCAGCGTCCTCGATCTGCCCTTTGGCGGGGCGAAAGGGGGCGTGTGCGTCGACCCCAAGGCCTTGTCGCGGCTCGAGCTGGAGCGGATCTACCGCCACAAGCACGCGACCCGCGAGCTCAAGGGCATGGTCTATTGCGAGTCGTCGCTGTGCGAGGAATCCGGGGTCGAGCGCATGAGCAACGCCGACCTGCTGGCGCTGGGTGTCGATGTGCTGGTGCTCGCTCGCCGCCCTGGAAAACCAGATCGATGACGCCAATGTCGGTCAGGTGCGGGCCAAAAGCATTCTTGAAATCGCCAATGGGCCGATCACCGCGAATGCCGACGCCACGCTCGAGGAGCGCGGCGTTACCGTCCTTCCGGATGTGCTGGCCAACGCTGGGCCGGGCTCCTGGCTGGGCAACGCCTTCGCGGTGATGGCGGCGTTGGCGATGGCCTCGAACTTCACGCTGTGCCGCACCCGTCCCGGCGTCGACATGACGCCGATGCTGGTGCTCTCGGGGCTGCTGGTCGCCGCTGCGGCGTGGCTGGCAGGGCTGGCCGCCGGAGACGCCGTGGTCGTGCCCACGGCGGCCCAGGCCGGCTACCTGGCGCTGCTCTGCCTGGTGCTGCTGCCGCTGGGCTTCACGCTGATTCAGCGCGGGCCGCTGTATCTGACGGCGGCCGATGTCAGCCTGCTGATGCTGCTGGAAACCGTCACCGGCACGCTATGGGTGTGGTGGCTACTCGGTGAGACGCCTGCGCCGCTGGCCTTCGTCGGCGGCGCGTTGGTAGTGGGCACGCTGATGACCAAGGGCCTGCTCGACCGGCGTCGCGAACGCGCGGCAAGCGGCCCCGCGCGGGGTGAAGCCGCTGGCGATAGCTGCTAGACTCCGCCACTTGTCGTCGATAGCCTTTAGACCAAGGTCGCAACCTTTCGACGGCTGACGCACACACCCGGCTACCAACCACGGGATCGACACGGCCATGCCCTCGAGTGCCGCGAGCAGTCCACCCTAGCGAACCGCCTGCCTCCCCGCGTGCCCGGCACGCCGCGACGTGAGCGTGCCTTGGGCATTCTCCGCTCGCCGCCGTCTTGCTGTGCCCGACACTCAGTGCAGAGATCATCGCCATTCATGGAGCGGCCGGCTCAGGGCCGCGTTGACTGCGCGCTGCGTCTCCGACAACAACGGAACCGAGAATGATTCGCTCCCTTCGACAGACCTGGTTTTCCAACATCAAGAACGACTCGCTGGCCGGCATCGTCGTCGCCCTGGCGCTGATCCCCGAGGCGATCGCCTTCTCAATCATTGCCGGTGTCGACCCCAAGGTCGGCCTCTATGCATCTTTCTCGATTGCCGTGATCACCGCCTTTGCCGGCGGCCGGCCGGGGATGATCTCGGCGGCCACCGGCGCCATGGCGCTGTTGATGGTCACCCTGGTCCGCGAATATGGCCTCGAGTACCTGCTCGCCGCCACGCTGCTCACCGGCGTGCTGCAGATCGTCGCCGGCTACCTGCATCTGGGCGAGCTGATGCGCTTCGTCTCGCGCTCGGTGGTCACCGGCTTCGTCAACGCCCTGGCGATCCTGATCTTTCTGGCTCAGATTCCCGAGCTGACCGGCGTCACCTGGCATGTCTATGCGATGACCGCGGCCGGACTGGGCATCATCTACCTGTTCCCGCTGCTGCCGAAGATCGGCAAGGCCGTGCCCTCGCCGCTGATCTGCATCGTGGTGCTGACCCTCGTCTACTTGGTCAGCGGCATGGACATTCGCACCGTCGGCGACATGGGCGAGCTGCCCGACACGTTGCCGATATTCCTGTGGCCCGACGTGCCGTTGAACGTCGAGACGTTGGCGATCATCTTCCCCTACGCGGTGATGCTGACCGTGGTCGGCCTGCTCGAATCGATGATGACCGCGACCATCGTCGACGATCTGACCGATACGCCCAGCGACAAGAACCGCGAGTGCAAGGGGCAGGGCATCGCCAACATCGGCGCCGGGCTGTTCGGCGGCATGGCCGGCTGCGCGATGATCGGCCAGTCGGTGATCAACATCAAATCCGGCGGGCGCACCCGGCTGTCGACGCTGATCGCCGGCGTCGGCCTGTTGCTGCTGGTGGTATTCCTCAGCGACTGGGTGTCGCAGATTCCCATGGCCGCGTTGGTGGCGGTGATGATCATGGTCTCGATCGGTACCTTCAGCTGGGAATCGCTGCGCGATCTGAAGAAGCACCCCATGAGCACCAATATCGTCATGGTGGCCACGGTCATCGTCGTGGTCGTCACCCATAACCTGGCGATAGGAGTGTTCGTCGGCGTGTTGCTGGCCTCGCTGTTCTTCGCCAACAAGGTCGGCCGAGTGCTGTATATCGGCAATGCCATGAGCGAAGACGGGCGTACCCGTGAATACCGCGTGGTCGGCCAGGTGTTCTTCACCTCGGCGGATCGTTTCACCGACGCCTTCGATTTCAAGGAAACCGTCGAGCGGGTGAGCATCGATCTGACCCATGCGCACTTCTGGGATATCACCGCGGTCGGCGCGCTCGACAAGGTGGTGATCAAGTTCCGCCGCGAGGGCACCGACGTCGAGGTGATCGGCCTCAACGAGGCCAGCGCGACCATCGTCGATCGCTTCGCCATCCACGACAAGCCGGACGCCGTCGAGAAGCTGATGAGCGGCCACTGATAATAAGGAGCGACTACTAATGCGAGAGATAATGGCATGTATCGATGGCTCCAGCTTCTCGCCTGCCGTATGCGATGCCGCAGCCTGGGCCAGCCTGGTGGGTAGCACCACCACCGACATGATCCGCCATGCCAGCGTCCCCGTCCTGATCATCCGTTGATCGCCTGGCCTGGCTTCGACAGGCGCTGGGGTTCCGGCTGATCGGACCTGGCGCCATCGAAAGGGGCTTCTCGCGGTGCAATACCGGATGGCGGCCCGGAAAGGCCCTAAGCGCCTGCTCTGGGAGCAGGCTGCAGGCAGCGCGCTAACAGGGAGCTTCGATCATGAGTTACAAGGATGTCGTCAAGCAGTATCCGGGAGTTCTCGCGCTTTGCTTCATAGCGGTCTTTTCGGGAAACCTGGGACAGACCTTCGTCGTCGGATTCTTCCAACCGGCCATTTCCGAAACCTTTGCACTGACCAACGGGCAGTTCGGCATGGCCTACTCAGCGGTAACGCTGATCTCCGGTTTCTTGATCTTCTTTATCGGGCCTACGTTGGATTGGGTCCCCGCCCGCCTGTTTGCAGCATTTATCGTACTGGCCATGACGCTGGGGGTTCTACTTCTTACGCTGACGTCATGGCCCATTACGGCGCTTATCGGGCTCGGGTTGGTCCGGTTTTGTGGCCAGGGCTTGCTCACTCACCTGGGTACGACGGTTGTCGCCAAACAGGTCGCTCAGGCCCGTGGCCGCGCGCTTGCACTGGTCACCCTGGCGATGCCGATCGGCGAGGCGATACTGCCCTCCGCCATTGCGGGGGCCTTGCTTGTCATGGGCTGGAGGGAAGTGTGGTGGGTAATGCTGGCGACATTGCTGGTTATCTGGCTGCCTGTATTGACCTTGACTGACACTTGGCCAACGCCATCCCATCAGCATCATCCTAAAACAGATAAAAGCGACACCGACTCGTCTCCCCGGCCTTTGAGTGACATGCGCTTCTGGCGGCTCAGCTTGATGATGATGTCGATCGGGATAGTCAACACCGGAATTTTCGTATTTCAAGCGGACCTGGTCGGAGAGTTCGATGCGACGCCCTCGGCCTTTGCCGTGGGCTTTGCGCTGGCAGCAACGGGGCGCGTATGCGGCGCCCTGATCGCAGGGCGTCTGGTCGATAGGCTGGGTGCGGCAATGATGGCGCGTTTATATCTGTTCCCGCTGATGGCGGGTCTATTGATCGCCGTCGGCCTTCAAAATGCCTATGGAATTTTTGCCTACATGCTCTTGTCGGGCCTGGTCACCGGCATGCAGGAGCCGACTATAACGAGCCTGCTCATTCAAATATGGGGAAGCAGGAACCTGGCGACGCTGCGCTCGGTCTTTGCAGCGGGGATGGTATTCTCGTCAGGCCTGGCGCCTGCGGTGTTCGGCCTTCTGCTGGATGCCGGCATAGCGTTCACGACGATATTGTTGTTGATGGTCGCCATGGCCGCTATCGGATGGTTGCTGGCCTGGAAGCCCCTGCAGGAAGCTGCTCGTGGCGTCAGCCGGCAATAGAGCGGCTTGCCGTAATCACCTCTGTGCGTGGCCTTAATCTGCGCAGTCGATGCACTTGAGTACGGTCGGGTCCCATTGCAATCTTGCTAATGAAATCCATTCGCCACAGTCGATGCACTCGCCGAATTCGCCTGACTCGAGTCTCGCCAGTGCAGACCGGATTTTACGCAACGTGACTTGGCGTCTTTGCTCTTCGGCCTTGGCCATTGCCTGGGCCTGCATGGCGTCCATCCGCGAAAGACGGCCCACCGATGTCTGATCGAGCATGACCGTGGCACGCGAGTCGGTGCTATCGGCACTCTCTTCGAGCAGCTTGTCGCGGGTGCTGTGCAGCTTCGCAATGATGCTTTCGACATCAATCTCGGGGTGATTCATCGAACTCTCCAGTACGCTCGCGACAGGACCACGGCTAAACGGTAAGCCATGGCGAAATTCTAGGAGATCCAGATCCGGCTGTGTAGCGATTGCCCCGGGCCGATGCATGATCCACAGGCGACCGGGCTTCGCAGGATAGCCATGGACGGATGCCCTCGAGAGGCTGGTGAGCCGACTCCGATCGTCCCGGGGATGTGTCGGGTGCTGTTCACGGCGCACCGGATGAGTTAGAAACGAGGTAAATGGACAGAGAGGAAGGACGCGCGCGATGAGTGAGCAAGTCATGGCCTGTATCGACGGTTCCGGCTATGCGCCGGCGGTCTGCGACTACGCGGTATGGGCCAGCCAGCGGTTGGCTGCGCCATTGGTGTTCATGCACGTGCTGGACAACCATCCGCCACCGCAGGCCGGCGACCTGTCCGGCAATATCGGCCTGGGCAGTCGCGAACACCTGCTCGACGAGCTTGCCCAGCTCGACGAGCGGCGCGCCAAGGTCGCCCAGCAGCAGGGCCGGCTGATGCTTGACGAGGCCCGTCAGCGCGCCCAGCAGGAAGGCGTCGCCGAGCCCCAGACCCGCCAGCGCAACGGCGAGCTGGTCGAGACGCTGAGCGAACTCAGCGGCGACATCCGGCTGCTGGTGTTGGGCAAGCGCGGCGAGTCGGCGCACCGGGCCAGTGAGCATCTGGGCTCGAATCTTGAGCGCGTGGTGCGGGCGATGCATCGGCCGATCCTGATGGTGCCCGAGCGCTATCGCGCGCCCGAGCGGGTGATGATCGCCTTCGATGGCAGCAAGACCACCCGCAAGGGCGTGCAGATGATCGCCGATAGCCCGCTGTTCAAGGGCCTGGCCTGCCATGTGGTGATGATCGGCGCGGATATCGCCGATATCCAGGCCCAGCTCGACTGGGCGCTCGATATCCTCAACGACACGGGGATCAAGGCCCACGGGGCGATTCGCGCCGGCGAAGTGGAAGCCAGCCTGCACGAATACCAGCACGAGCACGCCATCGACCTGCTGGTGATGGGCGCCTACGGTCATTCGCGAATCCGCCAGTTGCTGGTCGGCAGCACCACCACGGCGATGCTGCGCAATGCCGACATTCCGCTGCTGCTGCTACGTTGAACGCCCAACCGACGGTACCCGCGCTATTCAAGGAGCCAACAGCATGATTCAGCGTCACGATATCCAGACCCGCATGAGCCGGGCGGTCATCCATAACGGCGTCGACGCATTGCTTGGCGAGGTCGGCGATCAAGGCCGAACACACCCAGCCGACCCCGCAGACCCGGCTGTACTGAGCCGCCGGGCGAGCGCCAGGGTCTACAGCGCGCTCTCGTCGGCGATCGCCGGCGGCGAGGGTTGGAACTGCAGCAGCGGTGCCAGGCGTTCCGCCCGGACTTCGCCGACCCGGCACAACTGGTCGGCGATCTCGGCGTACTGGCGCAGGATCGGCTCGATCAAGCGATACTGCGCAGGGTCGTTGCGGGCTTCGTCGGCGGTATCGGCGAGCCATTCGAAGAGCCGTGCCAGGCGGTGGTAGTTGGGATCGCCGCGCCCGGTATTGCCGCGTAGCGCATCGAGTCCCAGGCAACGCTGCACGCTGCGCTTGTTGGGATCGAGGCTGTCCTTGGCAAGCAGCATTTCGGCCTGATGAACGAAGCGCTCCATCAACTGGGCGGTCTCGAGACTGCGCTGCTGGCGTTGCTGGCCGGCCAGACTCTCGATCAGCGTCTGCTGCTGGTGACGCTGCTGGGCGACGATCACCACCAGCAGCACGACCAGGCCCATGGCGGCGACCAGCGCCAGGCCATAGACCCCGAATAGCGCCAGGGTGTCCGGCGCCAGCGGCCAGCTCGGCGCACTGGCGACGATGCCCAGCCCGCCCAGCAATAACGTGGCGACTACCACGAAAACGATCAGTGTTGTCACACCCGGCTCCCGGCTCCGGCGAGGCGGAACCCACCTCATCTCTGGCTGTTATCGGCTGCACGGACGATAACTTGACGATGTCGCTCGTCGCTGGACAGCTGCGTCAGCACAGCCCGCCATTGACGGCCAGCGTCTGGCGGGTGATGTAACCGGCATCGGGGCCGCACAGGAAGCTCACCGCGCCGGCCACTTCGTCGGCGCTGCCCAGGCGCTGCATGGGGATCGCCCGGCGCGCCTCGGCGAAGTCGCCGTCGGCGGTCATGTCGCTGTCGATCAGCCCCGGCGCCACGCAGTTGACGGTGATGCGGCGCTTGGCGAGCTCCACGGCGAGCGCTTTGACCGCGCCGATCAGGCCGGCCTTGGCGGCGCTGTAGTTGACCTGGCCGCGATTGCCGATCAGCCCCGAGACCGACGACATCACCACGATGCGCCCCGGCGCGCGGCGGCGGATCATCGGCATCACCAGCGGCTTCACCACGTTGTAGAAACCGTCGAGGCTGGTGTCGATCACGCTGTCCCAGGCCTCGTCGGTCAGCGCCGGGAAGGCGCCGTCGGCGGTGATGCCGGCGTTGCAGACCACGCCGTAGTAGGCGCCGTGTTCGGCGATGTCGGCTTCGAGAGTGGCGCGCGCCTGGGCGCGCTCGGTGACGTCGAAGCACAGCACGCGGGCTCGACGGCCCAGCCCGCGAATCTCCTCGGCGACCGCCTGAGCCTCCGCGATCCGGCTGCGGCAGTGCAGCACCACGTCGAAGCCGTCGCGGGCCAGGCGCAGGGCGATCGCCCTGCCGATGCCACGGCTCGAGCCGGTCACCAGGATCGTGCCGGAGACGCGGGCGGTCGTGGAGAGCGAGGCGTTGTCACGGGTCATGGGCGGCGTCCTGGGGCGGCTGATAGATGGTCAACCGGCCCTCGGCCAGCGGCGCGGCGCCGGGAGTATCCACTGCCAGGATCTCGCCGCTGAACTGACCGAGGCCGTTGGCGGCGACGCAATCGCAGCCAATGCGCACCTCGAACGTCACGCCAATCGAAAAGTGCGGTCTGCAACTGGTGTAATGCCGACTGCCCACCAGAACACCCATCGCCGACGACTCGCCGCGTTGCGCGGCCTGCCAGCCGGCCCAGGCCGCGACCGCCTGGGCCAGCCACTCGATGCCCACCCAGCCGGGGATGCCCTGGGCAGGCATTCCTGCGGCAGGCGCCCCTGCAGCCTCGGCGAACAGATCGTCGGCGCGCGGCGCGAGCCGGGCGGTCAGGCCGTGTTCATCGGCAGCGATTAGCGTGTCGAGCAGGCACATGCCCGCAGCGTGGGGGACATACTCGGCGATGGGTCGGGGCAGGGCGAGGGCGATGTCGGGGGGCGAGGCGTAAGTCATTCAATCCTCCCGGCTCAACAGCAGGCTGGCATTGTTGCCGCCAAAGGCGAAGGAGTTGCTCAGCGCATGGCGTGGCGGCCGGGCGGGCATGGGGTCGTCGACCAGCGTCAGCGGCGCCAACTCGGGATCGTAGGCGCCGTCGTAGACGTGGCGCGGCAATCGGCCATGCGCCAGCGCCAGCCAGCAGAACGCCGCCTCCAGCGCGCCGGCGGCGCCCAGCGTGTGGCCGGTCAGCGCCTTGGTCGAACTCACCGGCGGCGAATCGGCGAACAGCGCGCCGACCGCCAACGCTTCCATGCGATCGTTATGCAGCGTGCCGGTACCGTGCAGATTGAGATAATCGACCTGCTGCGGCGCGATACCGGCCTGCTCGAGCGCGCCGCGCATGGCCGCCAGTGCGCCGCTGCCGTCGGGGCGCGGCGCCGAGATATGGTAGGCGTCGGCGCTTTCGCCGACGCCGGCGAGCTGGATGCCGCCACGCTCGGCGGTGACCATGAACAGCGCCGCCGCCTCGCCGAGGTTGATGCCGTCGCGATGCGCGGAAAATGGCAGGCAGGGACGCTCGCTGACCGCCTCGAGGCTGGCGAAGCCGTTGACGGTCAGCCGGCACAGGCTGTCGGCGCCGCCGGCGATCACCGCGTCGCACTCGCCGGAAAGCAGCAACCGCCGGGCGCTGGCCAGCGCCCGGGCGCTCGAGCTGCAGGCGGTGGACAGCGCATACATCGGACCGGTCAGCCCCAGTTGCTCGGCGACGAAGCGCGCCGGCGCGCCGAGCTCCTGGCGGGCGTAGCGAAAGTTGTCGGGCAGCGGCGCCGAGCGTCCGGCGGTGGCCAGCGCCGCCTCGGTCTCGCCGATCCCCGAGGTGCTGGTGCCGATCACCACGCCAACACGCCTCGGTGAATAGCGCGTCAGCGCCGCCTCGAGGCTTGCGTCTAGCTGTTCGCCGAGCCGTTCCAGCGCGAGTGTCAGCAGCTGGTTGTTGCGACTGACATGCTCGGCGGGCCAGGCGCTGGTATCGGCCAGTGGCGTCGCGACCTGGCCCACCGGTAGCGGTCGTCCTGGCGTGAAGGCGTCGCTGACGGTGAGACCGCGGCGGCCATTGAACAGCGCTTCGGCGATGCGCTCATTGTCGTCGCCGAGGCTGCACACCATGCCGGGCGGCGAGAGTCGGCAGGGTACGCAGCGGGACGCGGCGTCGCTCATGGGGAATCCTTCAGCGGGATGATACGTAAACGGTACTGACCCTGACGATCGTCGAGCAATACCGGCTGGCGAGTGCCGGCGTGACTGTCGGCGGGGCTGATGCGGGCGATCAACTGATCGCGGTAGCGAATCTCCCGCGAGCGCTCGCTCAGCGTCAAGCGCCATGGCGTGCCGGCGAACGCCTCGCGCAGCGCCTCGGCGGGCCACAGGCACCACTGCAGCCGCGCCGCCAGCCAGTCGGCCGGCGGCAGGCGCTGCTCGATCTCGGCGAGCGGCACGTCGCCGGCGACGTAGCGACTGCCGCCGACGTCCTGGACCAGCGTCACCAGGCGCTGGCCGTAGGGAGTCAGCAGCGCCACGCGCAGCTCGCTGCCAGCGAGGCGAATCAGCGCGATCAGCGTCTGGGTCTCGCGGCGGTCATCGCGCTCGAAGATCAGCTGACGCTTGAGCGTCGCCGGCTCGGCGAGCACCGGCTGGCTGGGCGCGGGCGGCAGCGGCGGGGCCAGCGAACAGCCGGCGAGCAGCGCCAGCAGCAGCGCGGCGCCGAGCACTCGGGGATAGGCGATGCGACTCATTTCAGCGCACCGCGGCGGACGCGGCGCCGATCACGATCACATCAGCGTCGAATGCTTGCTGACTAGTCATGCGTTCTCCTGTCGCGTCGTCATGTCTGGCGAACGGACCCAGGGCACCAGCAGCCAGACCAGGGTCAGGCCGATCAGGCAGGTCAGGCCCAGGTTGTGCAGCGCCGGGGTGGCGCTGAAGGCCAGCAGGCCGAAGGCCAGCACGCTGGTCAAGGTCGACAGCGTGATCGCCAGCCAGGTGGCCGGATGGCGGCCATGCTCGGCGCTGAAGATGCCGGCGTCGAGGCCGATCCCCAGTACCAGTAGCATACCCAGTTGGCTGAACAGATTCAGCGGTATGCCGGCGATCGCGAACAACGTGAGCACACCGAGCAGCGCGCCCAGCGCCGGCGCGGCGACCCGCCAGGCGCGGCGGCGATAGCGCCAGGCCAGCACCAGCATGAGCCCCGCCAGCGCGGCGGCCACCCAGCCGGCGATGTGCCTGCGCAGCTCGCCGAGCAGCGCCGACAGCCGGGCGACACGGTCGACGTAGCTGACCGCGTCGTCGCCGGCGGCCAATTGCTGCAGCGCGGCGACCTCGTCGGGGGCGTCGACGCCGGTCAGCAGCAGCGTCGCCGCCAGCATGCCGGCTTGGTCGCCGCCAGCAGCGTCCACGCGACCCAGCCACAGCCGGCGATCGCGTTCGCCGGCGGGCATCGCCAGCCAGTCGGCGACGCGCAACAGCGGCACGTCGTCGAGAGTGGCCCGGGCGCGGGTCAGCGTCTGCGGTGGCAGCCCGGCGCGCTCGACCAGCGCGGCCAACGGCGCGCCGTAGAGCCGGCGCACCCGCGCGAGGTTGGCCCGTTGCTCGGCCGGCGGGGGCACGCGCTCGGCGAGGTTGTCGTAGCCGATCGCCAGGCCGGCGTCGATCCGCGCATCCAGTGCGTCGCCAAGCGCGGCCAGACGTTCGAGCAGGGCGGCCTCGTCACCGGCGCGTACCAGCAGGTAGTGGCTGCCGGTGTCGCTGCCCAGCAGCGTTTGCACCTGGCGCTCCTCGGCGAGTCGCTGCGGCGACGACGGATTGAGCAGGCGCAGGCTGTCGTTGACCTCCAGACGCCCGGCGACGATCGCCAGCATCAATGCCACGCCGAGCAGCGCCACCCCTGGCGACAGCCGCCGGCGCGGCGTGGTGGCGCGCCACAGCCGCTCGGCCAACCGCGCGGTGGCGGGGTGCGCCGGCAAGCGCAGCCGCGGCAGCCACAGCACCACGCACAGCCAGGCGCCGATCAGTCCCAGCGCGGCGAATGTCGCCATCTGGCGCAGCCCGGGCAGCGGCGTCAGCGCCTGGGCAAGATAGGCCACCAGGCTCGAGGCGAGTCCCAGCGCGAGCCCCGGCAACAGCGGACGCAGCCGAAAGCTCGCTCCCCGGATTGCGCGGTCGCTCTGCAGATGCAGGGCGTAGTCGATGGCCACGCCGATCAGGCTGGCGCCGAACGCCAGGGTGAGCAGATGCAGCCGGCCGAACAGCGCCAGGGTCAGCGGCAGGGCGAACAGCAGTCCCCCGATCAGCGGCAGCAACAGCGCCACCAGCGTGCGCGGCGAGCGAAAGACCGTCAGCAGGATCACGATCAGTCCGGCGAAGGCGCCAAGGCCGATGGTAGAGATCTCGCTGCGCGCCTGACGGGCGCCGGCGGCGGCGTGAAAGATCAGCCCCGATTGCAGCAGCTCGGCCTTGGGGTGGGCGCGCTCGAACGCCGCCAACTGCGCGACGAGGGCCTGCTGGGTCGGCAGCGCGTAGGGGCTGCCCGCCAGTTGGCCGGCCAGCAGGGCGCGGCGCGTGCCGGCGCCGTCGCGCACCGTCAACAGGCCCTGCCAGGCCTCGATGCGCGCGTCGTCCTGAACGTTCAGCCAGCGTGCGAGCAGGCCGAACGGGTCGCGCACCGGTTGCGGCGAGCCGAGTGGCGAGAACAGCCGTTCGAGGGCCGGCTCGATCAGCGTGGTACCGCCGTCGGCATCGATCGTCGCCTGCAGTGCCGGGGTCAGCAACCGATAGCGATAGTCACCCAACGTCTCGCTGGGGTCGGCGTCGGCAAGGTCGACGTCCCGCCAGTCGAGGCAGGCGAGATCGGGGAGCTGGCTCAAGCGTTCGGCCAGCGCGGCGCTGGCCTTGGGCAGATCGTCGGCGGCGAGCAGCAGCACGAAGCGATTCTCGAAGGGCTGGCCGAGCTGCGCGGAGGCCTGCTCGATCAGCGACGCCTGGCGATCCTCGGGCAGCAGTGCGGTGAGCCGGGTGTCGCTGGGCAGCCCGTCGCGCAACTGCCAGGCCAGCAGCAGCGTGCAACCGACGAGGATGGCTGCCCAAAGCCAGGCCAGGGGACGTGGGGAGAGCCAGGCTGCGGGGCGCGAAGAAAGCCAGGCCAGGCGGCGATGCGGCTCACTCGCCATCCGCGCTCTCGCCGTCCTGGGGCCTGTCCGCGTCGAGTGGGCGCTGGTCGCTGAAGGTCACGTTGAGCGTGTCGTCGTTGGCGGCGCGCAGGCGGAGCGTCTGAGGGTAGCGGCCGCCGGCGAGCTGAATGCTGTCCAGGCGTTGGCGAACGGCCTGCTGGCGCGGTACCAGGTCGACGCGCCAGGCCTTAGCGTCGCCGGCAAGGGTGATCTGAAAGCGCTGCTCGAGCGCGCGCCAGTCGCCGTCGAGCAGGCTCAACAGCAGCTCGGCGGCCTGCTGGCGGCGGCGATCGCCTTCGCCCCCCGACTCGTCAAGGCGCGTGGCATCCTGCGGGGTGAAGACCAGGCGCTTGTCGATCGGGGTCTCCAAGGTCCATACCACCCGCGTGTCGCGTTCGTAGCGAAAGCGCCCGCGGCTGACCAGCTCGGTGTCGAGATCGGCCAGATAGCGCGTCTGCTCGAAACGTCCGGCAATGTCGGGGGTCGCCGCCAGTCGCGCCTGCAAGTCCTCCAGCTCGAAGGCCCGCGCCGGGACGCTCCACAGCAGTAGCAGCAGTAGGCTCAGGATACGCATGGCGGGCTCCTTCTTGTCAGTGGCTTGGCGGCGACTCATGGTGCGCCGCGGTACAGCGGCGCGGCGAGCGTCTCGAGCTCAGCGCACAGCCGGCGCAGCTCGCTGTCCAGCGCGCGGTCTTCGCCGAGCGGGGCGATGCGCGTGCGGCATACGGCGACGAAGCCGGCGAGCGCCGGCGGCGGTGGGCCGGCCTGAATCTGGCGCAACTCGACGCCCTGACAGGCGGCGTGCAGCACCCCGGCGGCGACCTGTTCGGCGAGAGTCAGCACGCGCAGCGCATCGCGGGCGGCGATGGTGCCCATGCTCACCTTGTCCTGGTTGTGGCTTTCGGTGGAGCGCGAGAACACGCTGGCCGGCAGGGTGTGCTTGAGCGCCTCGGCGGTCCACGCCGAGACGCCGATCTGCAGCGCCTTGTAGCCATGGTTGAGCGGCGCGCGCTCGACACTGGCGCCGCTCAGGTTGGCCGGCAGGCCATGGTTGTAGCGTTCGTCGACCAGCAGCGCGAGCTGACGGTCGAGCAAGTCGGCGATATTGGCGACCAGCGTCTTCAGCGAGTCCATGGCGAAGGCAATGTGGCCGCCGTAGAAGTGGCCGCCATGCATCACTGTCTCGCCGAGCGGGTCGATCAGCGGATTGTCGTTGGCGCTGTTGAGCTCGCCCTCGATGAAGCCGCGCAGCCAGTCGAGGCTGTCTTCGAGCACACCGATCACGTGCGGCGCGCAGCGTGTGGAATAGCGATCCTGCAGGCGCGAGGCGTTGCGCGGCGGCTGCGCGTCCAGGGTGGCCAGATCGCCGCGTAGCCGCGCGGCGCAGCGTTGCTGACCGGGATGCGGCTTGGCGGCGAACAGCGTGGCGTCGAAGTGATAGGGATTGCCGGCCAGCGCCCAGACGTTGAGCGCCGTCAGGCGCGTGGCGAGCCTTGAGAGGCGCTCGCCGCGGGCGTAGGCCTGGCAGGCCAGTGCGGTCATCACCGCGGTGCCGTTCATCAGCGCCAGGCCTTCCTTGGGGCGCAGCCGGTAGGGCGCGAGGCCGCGCTCGGCGAGCGCCTCCGCCGCCGCGCGCCGGCGGCCATGGTCGTAGACCTCGCGCTCGCCGCAGAGCACCGCGGCGAGATACGACAACGGGGTGAGATCGCCGCTGGCGCCCACCGAGCCTTCGCTGGGAATCACCGGCACGACGTCGTGCTCGAGCAGCCAGGCCAGCCGTTCGAGCAATTCCCAGCTGACCCCCGAGACGCCGCGACACAGCGACACCAGGCGCACCAGCACCACCGCGCGGGCGGCCTCGACGTCGAGCAGCTCGCCCAGCCCGCAGCCATGGAAGGTGTACAGATGGTGGGGCAGCGCGGCGAGCTGCTCGGCGGGCACTGCACGGGTGCAGGCGTCGCCGTAGCCGGTGGTCACGCCATAGACCACGCCATCCTCGGCGAGCAGCCGTTCGAGAAAGGCCGGGCCGGCCTCGATGCGCGCCCGGAACGCGGCGTCTGCGGCCAGGCGCACGTGCGCCTCGCCACGGGCGACGCGGCAGACATCCTCGATGGCCAGCGGCGTGCCGTCGAGCACCAGGGTCGGGGTGTCGGGGTTCTCAGCGCTCATCGGCATGCCAGTAGGGAAAGAAGTTGAACCATTGCAAGGGATACTCGCGGCACTGCTCGCCGAGCCAGCCGACATAACGCCGCATGGCGGCCTCGCGCCACGCCTCGCGTTCGGCGCGCTTCAGGTGCGTGGTGTCGTCGAACGGCTGGAAGCGCACCCGGTGATGATCGCCCTCGCGCACGCAGCTCAGGGTATAGAGCGGGCAGCGCAGCAGCGTCGCCAACCAGAACGGGCCTTCGGGAAACGACGCCATGGCGCCGAGGAACTCCAGATCGCGGGTCCGGCCGTTCTCGGCGAGTGGCACCCGGTCGGCGGCGATCACCACGAAGCCGCCGTCGTTGATGCGTTGCGCCAGGCGCATGGCGGTGGCCGGGGTGATCTCGCTGACCTCGACGATCTCGGGGCCGCTTTGCTGCGTGGCGCGCTCCATCAGGGCATTGAATTTCCGGGCGTTGCGGGTGTGCATCAGCTGCGAGACGTGAAAGTCGTCACGGGTGTCGCTCATCGCGCTGCAGATTTCCAGATTGCCATGATGCGAGACCAGCATCAGCCCGCCGCGCCCGCCGGTGATGGCTTCGTCGAGGCAGGCGCGGTCGGCGGCGTCGAGGCGCACGTCGAGCGGCACGCCGCTCCAGGCGTCGACCTTGTCCATCAACGACTGACCGAAGACCTGGAAGTGGCGCAGCACCAGACGCTGCGGCCAGCGCGGCGGATGCCCGGCATGCTGCGGCCAGATGCGCATCAGGTAGTCGCGCGAGGCGCGCCGCGCCAGCGGGTGGCGAATGAAATAGTAGAGGATCACCCACTGCAGCATGAAGGTGAACGGCAGCCGGCCCAGCCGGCGGCGGATCCAGACCATGATCCGCATGCCGGCGACGCTGCCCGATTCCTGAATGCGCGCCCAGTGCTGTCGCGGCGCCTCTCGCGTGGCACTCACCGGCGTTTCCTCCGTTGCGTCAGGCGCCGCCCCAGCAGCCGCGGCAGGCGGATCAGCATGCCGGCGAACAGCCTGAGATGCATCAGCGTCAGCAGGACGTTGTCGCGGGCCATGGCGAAGTGCGACACGCCATCCAGCGGGTAGTGTACGCGAACCGGCAGGTTGATCACCTCGCCGCCGGCCCACAACCAGCGCACCGGCAGTTCGGTGTCGAACTGCATGCGTTCGCCGCAGCCGTGGGTCTCGACCAGCCGCAGGGTCGCGGCGACGGGGAACAGCTTGGCGCCGCACATGGTATCGCGCAGCGTGAACGACAGGGTGTTCAGCCACACCAGCGCGTGGGTCAGGTAGCGCGCATAGTAGCGGTGGCGGGGCACGCTGGCGTCGAAGCGCGGGTAGCCGATGCGCAGGCGCTGATCGGCGCCGTCGAGGTCTTGAAGGAACGCCGGCAGGTCGGCCGCCTCGTGCTGGCCGTCGGCGTCGACTTGCAGGGCGTGGCTGAAGCCTAGCCGGGCGGCTTCGCGCAGCCCGGCCTTGACCGCCGCGCCCTTGCCGCGATTGATCGGCAGGCGTACCAGGCTGACATCGTCGGCCTCGGCCAGGCGCTCGAGCAGTGCCGCGCACGCGGCGTCGCTGCCGTCGTCGACCAGCAGCAGCGGGATGCCCAGCGGGCGCACGCCTGCGCAGGTCGCGGCGATCGCCCCGGCATGGTTGTAGACCGGGATCAGCACGCAGGGATTGGCCGCATCAGCCATCGTCCACCTCCGTCGCGCGCTCGGCGGCGAACGCCACCCGCCCGCTGGCGTGGCGGCCGCGCGCGCTATCGACGCTGAAACCCAGCGATTGCCGGTCGCCGCTGGCGGCAGCCAGATTCAATACCAGCCGCGCTCGCTCGCCGGGCAGCAGCAACAGCGGGAACTTGACCCGCTCGAGGCCCTGAAAAGGCGCGGCGAGGGCGAACTGCTCGCGGGCCAGCTGACAGGCCCACTGCACCAGCACCACACCCGGCACCACCGGCTGGCCGGGAAAGTGACCGTCGAGAAAGGCGAGCCGTTCGGGGACTTCGAAATCGATCAGACAGCGCCCCTCGCCGCTGTCGATGGCCCCCAGCCAGCGCGGTTGGCGGCGGTCGTCGAGATCGCGAAATAGTCGCGAGACCAGCGCCGCGGTGAGTTTGCCCTGGGCGTTGCTCGGCCAGTGGGCGACGAAGCGCCAGTAACGCGGGACCACCGTCGGCTCGTAGCCGGCCAGCAGCCGGCTGCGCAGACTGGCGATCAGCGTGCGTCGCGCGGTGTGCTCATGGGGCAGGTCGACTGCGTCGAGGCGCACGATCGCGCCGAGCCGGGTGGCATGCTGCGCAAGGGTCACGGTGCGTACCTCGCGCACCCGCGGGTCCGCGCCGAGCGCCCGGTCCATGGCGGTCAGCGAGACCCGCTTGCCGCCGACCTTGGCGATGCGGTCGCTACGTCCCAGCAGCCGAAAGCCGTTGTCGCCGGGCTCGATGCGGTCGGCCTGGCGCTGCCAGTCGCGGGCGGCGATGAACGGCGAGCGCAGCCACAGCTGGCTTTGCTCATCGGCACGCACTTCGATGCCCGGCAGCGGCGTCCAGCGCTCGCCGTGGTGCTGGTCGCGCCAGGCGATGCCACCGGTCTCGGAACTGCCGTAGATTTCCAGCACCGGCGCGTCGAGCAGCGCGCGGGCCCGGGCGCTGGCCGCGGCGGACAGCGGCGCGCCGGAGGAGTGGACGTAGGCCAGCCGCGCACGCACCGCCGGCCAGTCGAGGCTTTCGGGCAGGCGCTCCAGCGGCGGCGGGGCGCTGATCAGCACCGCCTCGTCGGCGGCCAGTGCCGCAAGCCAGGCGTGCAGCGTCTCGGGGTAGCGGCAGGTGGCGTCGGCCAGCGGCGCGCCTTCGCAGAGCGGCCGCAAGATGGCGAACAGCAATCCATAGATGTGCTGGTGGCTGACCTGGCTGATGACCAGCCGTGCGCCGAGCGGCCAGAGCGCCTGGTGGGTGGCCAGTTCGGCGTCGAGCTGGGCAAAGCGCTTGTCCAGCCGCTGGGGCTCGCCGCTCGAGCCCGAGGTGTACAATGTCAGCGCTCGCCGCTCGGGGTCGAGCCGGCCCCAGCGTGGCGCTCGGCCGGGCGAGCCGGGCACCTGTCCATCGGCGATGTCGCCGAGCCGGGCGCGGGTCAGGCGATCGGTGGCGGCGAGCGTCTCGGGGCGGTCGTCGGCGGGCAGCAGCGCGCTGTCGCCGCGCTCCCACAGAGCGATCAGCGCGGCGGCGAACTCCAGCGGCGCGCGGGCGTAGAGCGACCAGTGCTGGCCGGGTTCGGCGATGGCATCGAGGCAAGCCTGCCAGGCGCCGATGCGTTGCTGGAATTCGCCGAGCGTCACGACGCGCGACGCGGTTTCGGACGCTGTGCACCCGGCACGCCAGCCGACGCGGCGCCCTGGCTCGCTGGCGCGCCAGGGCGCCGAGAGTAGCGGGGATGCGGTCATGAGGCGCTGTTCTTCTTGAGGCGTTGACGCAGGCACCAATCGCCGGCGAACAGCAGCGCCATCGCGGCATAGGCGACGCCGCCGTTGTAGAGCGTCCACAGGGCGCGATCGCCGTGGATCACCGTGGCCAGGGCGAGGCTGGCGTTGATGGCGAAGAAACCGCACCAGACCTGGGTCACGCGGCGCGTGTAGCGTACCCCGCTGGCGGGAAGGTCGGGCTGTTCGCGGCGCGCCAGGCGCTCGATGACGCTGGGTGGATGGGTCAGCGACCAAGCGAACACGCCGAGCAGCGCGACGTTGATCACCACCGGCCAGAGCAGCACGGTAAGCGCGGCGTGACCGGCCAGCGCCAGCAGCGCGGCGGGGATCAGCACCACGCCGCCCCAGCGTCGATAACCCGTTGGCAGCCGCCAGCAGGCCAGCCCGGCAACCAGCGTCAGCAATGCCCAGCCGCCGGCGCGCTCGGCGAGCAGCCCCGACAGCCAGGGCCAGCCCAGCGCCAGGGTGCCGAGCAGCAGGTTGAGCAGGGCGCTCGGCCCGGCGGTGGATTTGCTGAGGGGCGTGTTCGTCGCGGCCATCGGTGCGTGCTTCGCTGCGGACTTGTCGGGTTGCCTGATTGGTTACTTGACGCGGCGTGCCTCGACCAGCGCAGCCAGACTGTGAAGGTTGGCGAAATGCTGGCGAGTGTCCTCGCTGTCGGCCTCGAGCTGGATGCCGTAGCGCTTCTGCAGGGCCAGGCCGAGCTCGAGGGCATCGATGGAATCCAGCCCCAGCCCCTCGACGAACAGCGCCTCGTCCGGGTCGATGTCATCCGGCGTGACGTCTTCCAGTTCCAGGGTGTCGATGATCAAGTGCTTGAGTTCGCGTTCCAGCTCGGTGGTCATCGGTGGATCCCTCTTCCCATGGGGGGCTGTTGAAATAATCTTCCAGGCGCCGCGTCAGGTCGCGAGCGGCCTGTCGTGAGGTGTCGCCGCTGGCGAGCGGCGCCAAGGGGACGCCGATCTCGATATGAAAACAGGGGCGGCTCGGCGGCACACGATACCATGCTTCGCCCTTGGTCAGGGTGGCCGGGGCGCAGCGAATGCGCACCGGGGTGATCCAGGCGCCGCTGGTCAGGGCGATCGCCGCCGCACCGCGCCGTAGCCGGACGGGCCGGCCGGGCAGCGAGCGGGTGCCTTCGGGGAACACCAGCAGCGGTTGGCCTGCGGCGAGCGCGCGGCGGGCCGCACCGATTACCGTGCGCGGTTCGCAGGTGGTGATATAGCCGGCTTCCAGGATCACCCGGCGCAGGGTGGGGTTGTCGGCCAGCTGGCCCTTGACGATGCAGCAGGCGTCGGGAGTCGATGCCAGCAAGAACAGCGCGTCGATCAACGTGGGGTGGTTGGCCAGCAGCAACCGTCCGGGCATGTCGAGGCGCTCGATGTGGTCGATACGCACAGCGATCACGCCGAGCCGGCGCAACGCCTTGATGAGACCGTGACAGGCAAGACGCACGAGTCGGCGCACGCGGCGCTGGGCGCTATGCGGGTGACGCGAGGCAAGTCGGATCGGCGGCGCCAGCAGCCAGCCGATGATCAATGCGCACAGGCCGAACGCGATGAAGCCCAGCGCAGTGCCGACGCCGCGCCATAGCCGAGACAATTGCCAGGTGCCGGGCTGTGCCTGAATGGACATCAGTCGTCGAGCTGCCATGCCAGGCCGCGCCGAGGGCTCAGAAGCGGCGCTCCGCAGGCCAGCCAGTCGATGACGTCGACCGGCTGCGGCGCGCCGTGAGCACCGATGTTGGTGTCGGTGGCCGGTTCGCTGCGCACGCGGCGTCCACGATCGGCCGTTAAAACCAGCGCCACGGCGGCCGTGCCGCGGCTGGGCGGGGCGTGTTCGACAAAGCGCGCCGGCACCGGGGCATCGCTGAATACCGCGATGACCCGCGGCTCACCAGCGGCCAGGTAACCGCGCACCTCGCTGAATAATGCAGCGAGCTCGTCGCCGCTGGCGGCCAGCGCCTGCAGCGAGCGGCGATTGTCGTTGGCGATCGAATGCACGCCGAGGATGGCGTTGTGTACCGACATGCCAAAGCGCGCCGGCGACAGTACGTCGCCTTCGGCCAGGGCATAAAGCAGCTCCAGGGTGCGTTCACCGTCACCGTGTCGGGATGCATGAATCAATAGCGCCGTGCCCTTGGGGTCGAGCTCGGCGAGCATGTCGCAGACCGCGCGCCCCAGACCATTGAGCCGCCGGCGCAGCATGGCCGGCAGCGACTGCCCGCCGGGGCGTTCGCTCGTCGAAAGGCGTGGGTCGTCGTCGCTGGCGGTGGGGCCATGTTGCTGCCCGGCCGGCTGCCAGGCACGCCAGTCGCGAAGATACATCGGGGCCGTGGTCATGATCGAGTCCTGGGTTGCCGGTAACATCCGAGCGGCCTGACAACCAGGCGCTGCATTCAGGATCATACCCTACGCGAGTCATCCTCGGCAGGCCATCGGCATGATGTCGCTCAGGCGAGCAGACCCAGACTCGAGTGCGGATACCGGTCGCATGGGCCGTCTAAGACAAGGCTTCACCAAGGCCGTGATCGGGGTGTCATGGATCTTTCGGGGTCATTGATCGCCGTCTATAGTGATGAGTAGGCTAAACGGATTTAGCGACCATGGATGCAAGGAGAACGGCAATGACGGCGATCAGGAAGTGGGTCCATAAGCACCAGAGTCAGCCTTATATTCTGGAGATTCACCAGGACAGGGCCCGGGACGGGGATTATAGCTTTCGGGTCTCGATGCCCATCGAGGTGAGTCACGACTATTCCTCCTGGCACATGCCGGGAAGGGAATACCCCAGCGAGGATCAGGCCCACAAGGCGGGCGAGCAGTATGCGATGCGAGTGATCGAGAGAATGAGAAACGTGTCGCGGGATTCCTGACCGGCAACACCCGGCCCAGGCCATGCCTGGCGGCTTTCGAGTTGCATGGTGCCGAGTCGACGGCGGCATCGCTGAGGCGGCGTCGCCGTTTTACTTGATGTTTCCCTTGTCTGACCTTCGCTTGCCGACTTTTCAGACACAGCCTGAGCGCCAATGGCATTTTACGCACAGGCCGTGTCGGCAATCTCTTACAGGGAATGGCAACCTGGATTAAAGGCGACGGAATCGATGGCTGCCATAATGCATCCAGTGAGTACGGACACGCTCATGGCATGGAAGACGAGCACAGGGACGGCTCAATCCAGGGATGCACGGGCAGGATGCCTGTGGAGATAGCAAGGATGCAGCGCTGTAAGCCCGGCCCTCATGGTCGGGTTTTTTTCGTCTCAAGATCGAGCTTGGCCATATCGGTCATCGGCCGACCGGGGGAATACTTTAATCCGTGTATACGTTTATCCGTTCACCGATTGCACGGATCGTCCATCACCACGTCGCGGGGCCGATAACGGCGGGCTACGGCGTCGACGGCGATGTTGATCATTGCGGTGACCAGCAGCAGGAAGAACGCCTGATCGAACATCAGATAGGCGAAGCTCGAGTCGATGTAAAAGCCCAGCGTGGCCACCCCGAGCATGCCGAGCAGCGCGGTCTCGCGGATGATCACCTCGGCGCGGTAGAACAGCAGCGCGAGCAGCCCGGGGTAGAGACGGGGCAGCAGTTCATAGGCGTAGCGACCGCTGGCGGGCAGCCCGGGCATTCCCGGTTCGAGGTTGTCGGCATGGCGCGCGGCGAGAAACGCCAGCAGCGCGCCGTTGTGCAGTGCCAGTGCCAGCCAGGCCGGCAGCATCGAAGGGCCGAGCAGCAACAGGAAGATGAACGCCAGCATCAGTTCCGGGGTCGAGCGCAGCCCGATCAGCAGTGCCTTGCCGGCGAAGCGCGACGGGCGATTGCCGAAGTGACGGCTGGCCAGCGGCCAGGCCAGCAGCGCGATAAGCAGCGCGCCGACAGTGCCCATCAGCCCCAGCAGCAGGGTGTTGGCGATCGCCGGCAGCAGGTCGGGAATTTCGGTGAACCAGGCGACCAAGCCGGTCCAGTCGCCCGCCAGCAGCGGCGCCGGCCACAGATCCTGGCTGACGAAGCGCCACAGCAGGCCGCCGTCGACCTGCGGCCAGGGGCCGAGCACGAACAGGCTGGCCAGTAACAGCCAGGGTACCAGCCGGCGATGGCTCCACACGCCGATCGAACCGATCAGCAGGTAGAACAGCCAGAGCAGCGCGCCGGCTTCATGATAGCGGCCCTCGCGAAAGGCACTCTCGAGATGGAAGCCCAGCGTTGGCAGGCCGACGAAGCCCAGCAGCACGCTGGCGCGCAGCGAGCATTCGAAGCGATAGCGGGTATAAGCGGCGAGCCGCGCCCAGACCAGCGGCAGCTCGGCATAGATGAAACGTGAAAAGCGACCGGCCCCCGGGGGCAGGCTGTCGGCGGCGCTGCCCGGCGTCTGCTCGAGGATCTCGGCGTAGACCTTGGCGAAGATCCCGGCATAGGGCACGGCGAGCGCCGCCAGCGCGGTGACTGCCGATAGGCCGAACACCTGCAGGAATAGCAGCGCCCAGAACACTTCGTGAATTGCGCGGACGAAGGCGCAGCCGGCGCGCACCAGCCGCGAGCGGGCGAACACCAGCGCTAGCGGAAAACCCAGCAATATGCCGAGAAAGGTGCCCCACAGCGCCACGCCGACGGTCAGCGCCGTGGCCTGCAGCGGCGATGAGAGCGTGCTCCAGCTCGGCCAGGCCAGCCCGACGGCCATTCGCGCCAGTTCCGCCCAGGGGTCGTGGGTGAAGATGGCCAGATCGGCGAACGGCAGCGCCAGCAGGCACAGTGCGACGAGTATCAGCGAACGCCGGGCCAGGCTCAGTCCCGGTGAATCACCGCGCAAGGCACCGGGTGCCGGTAATTCACGCATCGCCGGCCACGGCGCGGCGTCGGGCATCGGCGGCAGGATGCGGGGCGTCGGCCGTGCAATGAGGCGGGGCGTCGGCCGCCGGGTACAGCCGGTCGAGATCGGCAAGATTCAATTCGCGGGTTGGCGCGTCGAGCTCGAGCCGGCCGTCGCGCAGCCCCCACACGCGGTCGAAGTGGGTCAGCGCCAGCTCGCGCTGATGTAGCGCGACGACGCTGGTGGCGTGGCGGGCATCGATCAGCGCCAGCAGGCGCAACGCCTGGTGCGGGTCGACGCTGGCCACCGGTTCGTCACCGAGGAAGATCCGGCGCTGCTGGTAGAGCGCGCGAGCGATCGCCACGCGCTGGCGCTGGCCGCCGGAGAGTTGCGCGACCGGTCGCTTGAGCAGGCCGTCGAGACCGAGTTCGTCGCACAACGCGGCGATCTCGGTCCAGGCGCGGCGCTCGGGGCGCACCAGGTTCCACAGATTGGCAAGCGCGGAGTGGCGCTCGAGGCGACCCATGTAGACGTTGTGATAGACCGCCAGCTGCGGAACCAGACCGTGGCTCTGCGGGCACCAGGCGACATCGCCGGCCAGGCGGCTGCGCAGTGCGGCAAGCAGCGTCGACTTGCCGGCGCCGCTCTGGCCGAGCAGCGCGACACGCTCGCCGGCGTTGAGGGTCAGCGAGAGCCTGGCCAGGAGCACCCGCCGGCCATGGCCAATATCGGCGTTATCGAGCCGTAATAGCGGAGCGGATCCAGCCATCAGCGCAACAGGCCGAGTTCCTCGCCGACCTGCTCGATCGGCGCGTAATCGTCGTTGTCGGCGGGAATGAAGGCGTCGCGCGGGAAGCTTTCCAGCAGTTCGGGATCATTCATGCCGAGCAGCGCCTGGCGCACCCGGGCGGTGAAGCCGTCGCCGAAGCGCGCATCGACGTCGCCGCGGATCGTCCATTGATAATCGGGGTAGGCGGGGGTCTCCCAGATCACCTTGACCTTGTCGGTGTCGACTCGGCCGTCTTCCACCGCGGCTTGCCAGACGGTGAAGTTGACCGCGCCGATGTCGTAGGTGCCGGATTCGACCAGCGCGATGGTCCGCGAATGATCGCCGGAGAAGCCGACCCGCGAGAAGAGTTCTTCCGGCGCCTGGTCGAACTGCCGGCGCAGGTAGAACTCGGGCATCAGCCGGCCCGAGGTCGAGGTCTTGGCGCCGAAGGTGAACGAGTGGCCCTCGATCGCCGCGGGTAGCCCGGCATCGCTCGCTTCGAGCCCGGTCGCGCTGTTGGCGATGAAATAGCTGTGGAAGGCCGCGTCCTCGCTGCCCTGGGCGAGCACCTGCGAGCCGGGGACCAGGCGCCGGGCCTGGACGCCGGACAGTCCGCCGAACCAGGCCAGCTGGACCTGGTCGTTGCGAAACGCGCTGACCGCGGCGCTGTACGACTTGACCGGCACGTATTCGACCTCGACGCCGAGCTCGTCGGCGAGGTAGTCGGCGACCTTCTGGAAGCGCTCGACCAGCCGCGACTGGTCCTCGTCGGGGATCGCGGTGAAGCGAAAGGTCTCGGCGCTGGCCATGGGAACGCTCAGAAGGCTCAGACACAACAGCAGGGCGGTGGCGACTAGCCGGCGCATGAAAGCACTCCTCGCTTGTAAAAGGGGCTATTGTTGGGCCTCGGCGAGGCCCGGGCAAGTGCAGCCGGGTCAGGGCGCCGTCTGCGCTCGTCGTTCAGCCGTCGTTGGGCGGGAAACGGGTCGCCTGCAGGCTGTCCTTGATCTTCTTGAGGTGGGACTGGAAATCCTCGCCACGGCGCAGGGTGACGCCGGTGGCCAGCACGTCGATCAGCGCCAGATGAATCATCCGCGAGGTCATCGGCATGTAGATGTCGGTGTCCTCGGGGGCGATGACCTCGAGCGTCTCGGTGCATTCGCCGGCCAGCGGCGATTTCGGCGCGGTGATGCCGAGCACCACCGCGCCGTTCTCGCGGGCCAGCCGGGCGATCTCGACCAGCTCGCGAGTACGCCCGGTGTACGAGATGATCACGATCACGTCGCCGGTATGGCTGGCGGCGGCGACCATGCGCTGCATCAGCACGTCCTCGTGGACCATCACCGGCAGGTTGAAGCGGAAGAACTTGTGCTGGGCGTCCTGGGCGACCGGCCCCGAGGCGCCGAGGCCGAAGAAATGAATCTGCTTGGCCTGAATCAGATAGTCGACGGCGCGCTCGATGCGCCTGGCGTCGAGCGCCCGGCGAGCGTCGTCGAGCGCGGCGATGGTTGCGCCGAAGATCTTGTCGCCGTAGCGGGCGGCATCGTCGTCGTGCTCGACGCTGCGGCTGACGTAGGGCGTGCCCCCGGCTAGACTCTGGGCTAGCTTGATCTTGAAGTCCGGGTAGCCCTTGGCGTCGAAGTTGCGACAGAAGCGGTTGACGGTCGGTTCGCTGACCGAGGCGCTCTGGGCCAGCGTGGCGATGCTCAGCCCGGTGGCGGTCGCCGGATCCTTGAGGATGACGTCGGCCACCTTGCGCTCCGAGCGATTGAGTTCGTCGAGGCGGGCGCGGATACGGTCGAGAAGATCGTGACTGGCCATGCAGGGAAAGACTCCGATACTGTCATCGTGTAGTGATTTAACTACATCGCTGGCGACATCCTAGCGTGGCGCCTACCGGGCCGCCAAGCGGCCCGATCTTCGGGGCAGCGGCAATCCAATAATATCTGGTGGTAAAATTACCAATATCAATTGCTGATCAGCCCAAAGATGACCTATTTTATGCGTAAGATAACCAGATTGAAGGGGTTCGAGGCATGATCCAAGACGCTACTCCCGAGATTGATCTGGCGCTGTTTGGCGCCATGGGCGATCTGGCCATGCGCAAGTTGTACCCGGCGCTGTATAACCTCGATCGCGACGGGCTGCTTGCCGCCGAGACCCGCGTGCTGGGCCTGGCGCGCCAGGAGATCGACGGCGACGCCTTTCGCCAGCGGGTGGAAGAAGCGCTCGACAAGTACCTCAAGCCAGGCAATCTCGATCAGCAGTGCGTCAAGCGATTCATTGCCCGCCTCGAGTACATCCAGCTCGACTTCGCCACCGTCGAGGGCTACGAGGCGATTCGCGAGTGGCGCGAGGGCGTCTCGCGGCCGATGACCGTGTATCTGGCGGTGCCGGCGGCCATCTACGGCGATATCTGCGGCAACCTGGAAGCCAGCGAGAGTCTCGACAACCAGTCGCGGGTCGTGGTCGAGAAGCCGATCGGCTACGACCTGGAATCCTCTCAGGAGATCAACGACGCCATCGGCGCAGTCTTCCCCGAGGAACGGATCTATCGCATCGACCATTATCTGGGCAAGGAGACCGTCCAGAACCTGATCGCGCTGCGCTTCGCCAACCCGCTGTTCGGCAACCAGTGGAACCAGAACCAGATCTCCCACGTCGAGATTACCGTCGCCGAGCAGGTGGGCATCGAGGGCCGCTGGGGCTACTTCGACAAGGCCGGCCAGCTGCGCGACATGGTCCAGAACCACTTGCTGCAGCTGCTCTGCCTGATCGCCATGGACCCGCCGTCGAATCTCGACGCCGACGCCATCCGCGACGAGAAGGTCAAGGTGCTCAAGGCCCTGAAGCCGTTCTCGCGGGACAGCATCGGCCGTGACGTGGTGCGCGGCCAGTACACGGCGGGCTCGATCGACGGCACCAGCGTGCCGGGCTATCTCGACGAGGAAGGCTCGGATACCGAAAGCCGCACCGAAACCTTCGTCGCGATGAAGACCGAAGTCGCCAACTGGCGCTGGGCGGGCGTGCCGTTCTACCTGCGCACCGGCAAGCGCATGCCGGACAAGCTGTCGCAGATCATCATCCACTTCCGTCAGCAGCCGCACTACATCTTCGATCCCGACCAGCGCGACCTGGCGGCCAACAAGCTGATCATCCGGCTGCAGCCGGAGGAGGGCATCGCGCTGCAGGTGCTGACCAAGGATGGCGGGCTCGACAAGGGCATGCGGCTGCGCCCCGGACCGCTGCACCTGGATTTCAACAGCGCCTTTCCCAAGTCGCGCATTCCCGACGCCTACGAGCGCTTGCTGCTCGAGGTGATGAAGGGCCAGCAGTACCTGTTCGTGCGCCGCGACGAGATCGAGCATGCCTGGCGCTGGTGCGACAAGCTGGTGGCGGGCTGGGCCGAACGCGACATTCCACCGCGGCGTTATCCGGCGGGCTCCTGGGGCCCGGTGGCGTCGATCGCCATGATCACCAAGGATGGCCGCAGCTGGTACGAGGATTATTGACCATGACTGCTAGCACCCCCCGCGAGCAACTCGCCGCGCAACTCAGTGAAGCGGTCGCCAGCGCGCTGGCCGTGGATCTCGAAAACCACGAACGGGCCTTGCTGGTCGTCTCGGGCGGCTCGACGCCGGTGCCGTTCTTCAAGCGCCTGGCGAGCATCGAGCTGCCCTGGTCGCGGATCGACGTGACCCTGGCCGACGAGCGCTGGGTCGCCGAGGATGCCGAGGACAGCAATGCCCGGCTGGTCCGCGAACACCTGCTGCAAGGGCCGGCCGCGGCGGCCCGTTTCTGCCCGTTGACCAGTGACGACTCGACCCCCGAGCTGGGTGTCGAGGCGGTGACCAAGCGAGTCACCGAGCTGCCCTGGCCGGCCAGCGTGGTGGTGCTGGGGATGGGCGGGGACGGCCATACCGCCTCGCTGTTTCCCGACAGCGGCGAGCTCGGCCTGGCGCTGACCACCGACGATCCGCTGGTCGCCACGCGTTCGCCCAGCGTGGTGCAGCCGCGAATCACCCTGAGTGCCGGGCGTCTACACCAGGCGCGTCGCCACGTCCTGCATGTCGTCGGCGACGACAAGCGCAGCGTGCTGGCGCATGCCATGGCCGGCGACGACGTTCGCGAGCTGCCCATTCGCGCCTTTCTGGCCTGCCCGCTGGCGGTCTACTGGGCGCCCTGAACCGATCTTGCTGGAGCCTGACATGAGCAATGACAAGCAGTTGCCCTCGACCCGGACCACTGAACTCGACAGCATCTGCCAGAAGGCGTCGGTGATTCCGGTGCTGACCATCGAGCGTCTCGAGGACGCCGTGCCGCTGGGGCGCGCGCTGGTGGAAGGCGGTCTGCCGGTGCTCGAGATCACCCTGCGCACCGACTGCGCGCTGGAGGCCATCGTCCGCATGCGCGAGGCGCTGCCCGGCGCCAGCATCGGCGCCGGCACCGTGCTGACGCCGGCCCAGTACCGCCAGGCCGAACAGCTCGGCGTCGATTTCGTGGTCACGCCCGGTGCCACCGATGCACTCTACCGCTACGGCGTGAGCAGCCCGGTGCCGATGCTGCCGGGGGTGGCGACGATTTCCGAGCTGATGAACGGCTGGCAGTACGGCTACCGGCGCTTCAAGTTCTTCCCGGCCGAATCCAGCGGTGGGGCGGCGGCGATCAAGGCGTTCGGCGGCCCGATCCCCGAGGCGCGCTTTTGTCCCACCGGCGGCGTGACCCCGGAAAACGCCGACGACTATCTCAAGCTCGCCAATGTGATGTGCGTCGGTGGTTCCTGGGTAACTCCCAAGGAACTGATCGAGGCCGGCGATTGGGCCGGTATCGAGGCGTTGGCCCGCGAGGCCGCCGAGCGCTTCAAGTAAACCCGTCTAGTCTTTAACCCACCGCCTTTGCCGATGGCAGGCACGCTTCTCTCTCGACAGTCCGTGCTGTCGTTCGGCCCGCCGCCTGGCGGGTCTTTTTTGGGGTGCGTCCGGCGCGAGCCGCGGGTCGGGATTTTTAAGAGCGCGTCGGGCAAGGCAGAATGACCCAGCCTGTTTGGCACATCGACAATAGTGGGGTAGCGCATGCAGGAGGAACATCGGACCGGTGACGCACGACTTTTCAGTCCCGCCGCGGCGCGTAACCGAGCGCCGATCCAGGACGTCCTGACGAAGGCGCTGGAGGGCTCCTCGCGAGTGCTCGAGATCGCCAGCGGCAGCGGCGAGCATGCCGTCCATTTCGCCGCGGCCCTGCCGAACGTGCATTGGCAGCCCAGCGATCCCGAGCCCCGGGCGCGGGCGTCGATCGCTGCCTGGCGCGACGCGGCGGCGCTCGACAACCTGGCGCCGCCGCTCGAGCTGAACGTGCTGGAGCGCCCTTGGGCCAAGCAGGAATTCGATGCGCTGGTGGCCATCAACATGCTGCACATCGCCCCCTGGGAGGCGAGCCTGGCACTGTTCGGCGAGGCCGGGGCCCGCCTGCCCGAGGGTGGGGTGCTGTTCCTCTACGGACCTTTTCTGCGCGATGGCGTACCGACCGCACCCAGCAATGCCGCCTTCGACGCCGATCTGCGTCGCCGCGATCCGAGCTGGGGCATTCGTGCGCTGGAAGCGATTCGCACCTTGGCGCGGGCCAACGGGCTGGCGATCGAACGCATCGTCGAGATGCCGGCCAATAATCTCAGCGTGGTGCTGCGTCGTCGGGCAGCTTGAACAGCGCTGCGTCGTCGGGCAGCTTGAACAGCGCTGCGTCGTCGGGCAGCTTAAATGGCGCTGCGGCGTCGGGCAGCTTGAACAGCGCTGCGGCGTCGGGCAGCTTGATAAATCCGCCGATGCCCCCAAGACTAGCTAAGCGGCCGCAACATGGCCGATTGCGCAACATCAATGGAGTGAGTGCCAATGACCAGCAACGATCTGTCCGAGGATTTTCGCATGCCGGTGGCGTGCCCCAAGTGCGGTAGCCATCTGATGCGCGTCTCCGAGGTCCACAATCCGGACGACAAGGTATTCTGTGCCTCATGCAATACCTATATCTGCCTTTATCATGAAGCGCAGAAGATCATGAAAAAGGGCCCGGGCAGCGAGAGCGAGGCGTTACTCGAGAAAGCGGTCAACGCTGATCATAAACACTGAGCTACGAGCTACGAGCTACGAGCTACGAGCTACGAGCTACGAGCTACGAGCTACGAGCAAGTGCTCGAAGCCCGGAGCTTTTTATAGTTAGGCATGCACTCCATACTCGAAATTATAAAAGTTCCTCGGCGGCCAGCGCCAGGCGCGAACGCTCGACGCTCTTGAGGGTGACGTGCCCGGCGTGCGGCCAGTCGCGAAAGCGTTCCACCAGCGCCGCCATGCCGCAGGTGTTGGCGGTGAGGTACGCGGTGTCGATCTGGCCGACGTTGCCCAGGCAGACGATCTTGGTGTTGCGCCCGGCCCGCGAGACCAGCGCCTTGAGCTGCTTGGGGGTGAAGTTCTGGGCCTCGTCGATGATCAGGAAGGTGTCGTTGAGCGTGCGCCCGCGCATGAAGGTCGGCGAGCGTATCTGTACCCGCGAGCCGATCAACTGGCGCGTGGCGCCCTCGCTCCAGCTCGAGGTGCCGTCCTTCTCGTCGCGCAGCAGGTTGTCCATGTTGTCGTGGAAGGCACCCATCCAGGGACCCATTTTCTCCTCCTCGGTGCCCGGCAGAAAGCCGATGTCCTCGCCCATCGGAATCGGCGCCCGGGTGAATACGATGCGTTCGAACAGCTTGCTGTCCAGCGTCTGCTGGAAGGCTGCGGCCAGTGTCATATAGGTCTTGCCGGTACCGGCGTTGCCGGCAATGCTGACCAGGTCGATCTGGGGGTCCATCAGCAGGTTGAGAGTGAAGTTCTGGCGGCTGTCGTGGGCGTGGACGCCCCACACGCCGTCGTGATGGCGATAGTTGGTCAACAGTTGCAGGCATGCCGAGCTGGGTGCCACTTCGCGGACGATGGCCTCGAAATCGGCGCCGTTGTCGCTGTCCGAGACCAGCATGCCGACATGCCAATCGGCGGGAATGGCACCGCTGAGACGGTAGTAGATGTGATGGTCGATGCGCTCGACGGCGACCTCGACGTTCAGCGATTCCCACAAGCCCGCGCCGTCGCGTCCGGCCTGGGCGTAGACCTTGGCGCCTTCGATCATCGCGTCGCTGTCGCTGAACGCCCGATCGTTGAGATAGTCCTCGACCGGCACGTTCAGGGCCGAGGCCTTGACCCGCAGGTTGATGTCCTTGGTGACCAGGATCACCGAGGCGTCGGGGCGTTCGTCGCGCAACCGGCAGGTCTCCGCCAGGAGGCGGTTGTCGGGGCTTTCCTCGAGATGATCGAGTGGCTTGAGGTCGCTGTAGCACAGAAAGCGCAGACGACCGCTGTGGCCGTAGGCGTCGGTCAGCGGAATGCCGCGGCGGATTTCGTCGAAGCTGACCTTGGCGGTGAGTTCGGAAAGCGTGCGGCTGATCTGGCGGGCGGTGCGGGCGATTTCGCGAATGCCGTTCTTGTGTTTGTCGAGTTCCTCGAGCACGGTCATCGGAATGACCACGTCGTGTTCCTCGAATTGGTAAAGCGCAGCGGGGTCGTGAATCAGGACGTTGGTGTCGAGTACGTAAAGGCGGGTCGCTTTCTTGTCGATCAGAACCATCGGCAAGCACTCCTCGAATTGACGGCAGGTACGACGCTGGCAGTGGTCAGTTACATGATTGTGACGACGGGCCAGGCGTGGCTACATTCGGCATCACTTCCTGGGCGCTATGTCGGCGGACCTCCTGAAGACTGAATGGAAGAGTCGTTTCAAGATGAACCGGCTCGTCGAGGAATGCCAGCGCGGCGTTCCACGTTAATTCCGCTGAAGCTGAAAAAGCCGCGGCGCCACGAACGCCGCCGCCGACACATCGGCACAGGGCGAGTGGTTCAAGTCTTGATACCGCCCCAGCCGTGCTTGTGGCAGTCGCACTTGGGGTTCTGGCAGGGTCGGCGATCGTCATGCGCGGTCGCGCAGGCGGTGCAACAATAGTAGCGACCGTTGACGGGAACCGCCGTGTCGGGAACCGGGCAGTCGCAATGGGGGCATTCGCAGATCCTGGCGGTCATCTCTTTCTCCTTTGCTTGGCGAACGGTAAGTTCAGTGTAGCCACGCCGTTGCGGCATCCCAATGCAATGTGTCACGGACTATTCAGCCCCCCCTGTCGGCCCGATAATAAGACAATCATTACTTGTTCAGGAGTGCCCATGCCATCGTTAGCGACTCATTGATGGAAGTGGATGACGCGCGTGAAGCCCCGCGTTTCGCCGCCAACCCGCTGGTCGTCGACGATCACTTCAAGCGCGTCAACGACACCTATGGCCATCTGGTCGGCGACGAGGTGATCCGCGCGCTGGCCAATCTGCTCAGGCGGCGATTGCGCGAGTCGGACCTGATCGGGCGCTACGGCGGCGAGGAATTCCTGCTGGTGCTCAACGACTGCGAAGCGCCCCAGGCCGTGCGCATCATCGACGAGCTGCGCGAAGCCTTCGCGCAGTTCAACTTCGGCAAGGCCGACCAGCGTCTCTATCGGTAGTTGTCAAGGAATCTGTCGTGTCTGATGTTATTCAGGCCACCTGTTTTTCCGGTTCGGCGACGGTGATCTGGAGCTCCCGCTCGGGGTTAAGCGACACGATGCCAATCGGCGTCCAGTTGCGGGTCTTGCCGCTCCAACGGTCGGGCCGGCCCACGTGCCACTGAGGTAACGCATTTGCGTTTCCGGCCATCGCTGTTAGGTTTAAAAAGACGGGTAAATTTACGCTATATGCCCTGAAAACAACCGTATCGGACAATCACGGGGGCTGAAATGTGCAACAAGCTCGCTAAACGCATTCTGGCGGCAACTCTTGGCCTGGCGTTGACGACGTCCATGGCCTGGGCTCAATCCACTTCCTTCATCACCATCGGCTCGGGATCGACGTCCGGGCTGTATTACCCGACCGCAGTCGGTATCGCCAACATCCTCAACAATGCCGATGTCGGGTTGCGTGCCAACGCGCGCTCCACCGGCGCTTCGGTATTCAATGCCAATGCCATCGGCGAAGGCTCCATGCAGATGGGCATGATGCAGAACAATATCGCCTATTACGCCTATAACGGCACCGGCGTGGAAGCCTTCGAGAACAACCAGATCGAGAACCTGCGTGGCCTGGTGGGGCTGTACCCCGAGGCCATTCACATTCTGGCGCGGGCCGATGCCGGCATCGAGAGCGTGGCCGACCTGGCCGGCAAGCGCGTCTACGTGGGCGATGTGGGCTCGGGTACCGAGCAGGACGCCAAGAACATCATGGGCGCCTTCGATTTGACCTTCGATGACCTGCAGGCGACGGTGCGCGGCAGTTCGGGCAATGCCGTGGGGCTGCTGCGCGACGACCAGATCGCGGCGATGTTCTACACCGTCGGTCTGGGCTCGTCGGCCATCGTCGAGGCGGCGCAGACCGCGCCGATCACTGTGGTGTCGATTTCCGAGGAGGAGCTCGGCCAACTGCAGGAAGAATACGCCTTCTATACCCCATTCACGATACCCGGCGGTACCTACCCCGGTGTCGACGAGGACGTGCAGACAGTGACCCTGAAGGCCATGCTCGCCGCCTCGTCCGAGCTGTCCGAGGACGACGTCTATACCTTCATGAACACGATATTCAACGAGAAGCTGGAGGCCTTCTACAACGACGTTCAGAATCCCAACCTGGACAAGTATTTCACCGTGAAAAGCGCGCTCGAAGGCATGTCCATCCCGTTGCATGCCGGTGCCGTGAAGTTCTTCGAGGAACAGGGCGTCGAGATTCCCAGCGAGCTGATGCCACCCGAGTCGGATGGCGCTCAACCAGCATCCGAGTGACAGGGCTCGATACGACGGGCTCCGGCGATGCCGGGGTTCGTCGGCTTGCGTGAGCGGCCCGGAATCGGGCCGGGACAGGGAGCAATGGGCGATGGCCGAACCGCCAACCGATAACGAGACCGGCAAGGCGACCGACGAGGATCTCGCCGAGGCCCAGCGCATCGTCAAGGCCAGCGAATTCGGCGCGCGAGTGCCGCGGTGGGCGTGGCAGCGATGGCTGCTGGTCCTGGTCGCGGTCGGCTGGAGCCTGTTCCAGCTTTACGCCACCTACTCCGGTGCGCTGAGTCCGCAGAAGCTGGGCGCCATTCACCTGGCCTTCGGCTTCGCGCTGGCATTTCTCGCCTACCCGGCCAAGCACGGTTCCACCCAGCGCATCCCTTGGTACGATTGGCTGCTTGCCATCGTCGGGGTCGCCACCGCGCTGTACATCGTGGTCAATTACTACAACCTGATCGCGGTGCAGGGTGGCCTGCCGATTACCCGCGACGTATGGATGGGCTCGGCGCTGCTGATCGCGCTGACGCTCGCGGCCTCGCGCATCGTCGGCATCGCCCTGCCGATCATCGCCGGCATCGTCGTGCTGTATGGTATCACCGGCCCCGCCGGCATCATTCCGCTGACGCCGCCCGACGTCATCTTCCTGCACAACGGTTACGACTGGCGGCAGATCATCCAGCAGCTCTACATCACCACCGAGGGCATCTGGGGCACGCCGATCCAGGTGTCGGCGTCGTTCGTGTTCCTGTTCGTGCTGTTCGGCGCGCTATTGGATCGAGCCGGCGCTGGGCAGTACTTCGTGGATCTCGCCTACAGCGGCCTGGGCACCTACCGCGGCGGCCCGGCCAAGGCGGCGGTGGTGGCGAGCCTGCTGACCGGTGTGGTATCCGGTTCGTCGACGGCGAACACGGTGACCACCGGCACCTTCACCATTCCGCTGATGAAGAGGCTCGGTTATCCGGGTGTGAAGGCCGGCGCCACCGAGTGCGCGGCCTCGACCAACGGCCAGTTGATGCCGCCGATCATGGGCGCGGCGGCCTTCATCATGGCGACGTTTCTCAACATGCCGTACTCCCAACTGATTATCTATGCCATCGTACCGGCGCTGCTCTCCTACCTGGCATTGCTGTTCACCGTGCACCTGGAGGCGCTCAAGCTCAATCTGGCCGGCATGCCCCGGGCCGAGCTGCCGCCGTTCTGGCCGACCTTCATCAAGGGGGTGCACTACCTGATTCCGGTGGCGTTCCTGCTCTATGAGCTCATGTGGGTCCAGCTCACCCCGGAGCGCAGTGCGCTCAATGCGCTGTTCGTGTTGATCGCATTGATTCTGGTCCAGGAAGCCTGGCGCGGCGTGCGCGGAAATGGCGCCTCGGGCTTGGCCGCCGGGCTATGGAAGGGCGGCAAGGCGGTCTTCCAGGGGTTGGAGATGGGGGCGCGCAACATGACCACCATCGCCATTGCCACCGCGGCTGCCGGCATCATCGTGGGAATGGTCACCATGACCAACCTGGGCTACGGCCTGACTCAGGTCATCGGTGTGCTCTCCATGGGCAACATCTGGCTGGTGCTGATCCTCGCGGCGGTGACCTCGCTGATTCTGGGCATCGGCCTGCCCACCACCGCCAACTACATCGTGATGGCGGCGCTGGTGGCGCCGGTGATCGCCAACCTGGCCGGCGATGTCGGCATCGTCGTGCCGATGGTGGCCATTCATCTGTTCGTGTTCTACTTCGGCATCCTCGCCGACGACACGCCGCCGGTGGGGCTGGCGGCCTACGCGGCCTCGGCCATCTCCCGGGCCGATCCGGTACGCACCGGGGTCCAGGCATTCGCCTACGATCTGCGCACGGCCATTCTGCCGTTCATGTTCTTCTTCAATCCGGCGTTGCTGCTCTACGAGGTGGAGAACTGGTATCGAGGGGCCTGGGTGATCTTCACGGCAACGGTGGGCATTCTGGCCTTCGTCGCGGCCGTTCAGGGCTACCTGGTGACCTGGATGCGCTGGTACGAACGCCTGCTGGTGCTGGGCTGCGCCCTGCTGCTGATCAAGCCCGACCTGATGACCGACGTTCCCGGCCTGGCGCTTCTGGCGCTGGTTTTCCTCTATCACCGCCATCGTTCCATCGCCGGGGGCGGCCCTTCGGCGCCATTCGGCCGGGGCAGCTATCCGGCCAAGTCGGGTGCCGCGGGACGCTTGCGCAACGAGGAGTGTTAGCCGGTTATCGAGTCCGGTTTCCTCGCCGGCAATTCAGGACTGTCAGCCGAGACCGATCATCACCTTGTCGTCGTCGAAGCATACCGGCCAATGGCGCAGGCGCACCGCGGCGTCTTCCAGACACACGCCGTCAGCGAGCCGGAAATGCTGCTTGTAGAGCGGCGAGGCCACCACCGGCTCGCCCTTGAGGTCACCGACGATGCCGCGGGCGATCACATTGGCCCCGGAAAACGGATCGCGGTTGTCGACGGCGAACAGCTCGGTCTCGTAACCAGGAAGGTAGAACAGGGCTACTTGCGCAGTGCCGCTGGCCGTCTCCAGCCAGGCCGCCACGCCGGAAAACGCGACCAGGTCGGCCTTGCGACACAGCGGTTGCCAGATTACGTCGTTGTCGATTGCCGTTGCTGTGTGCATGGTTGTTACCTCATCAAGTCGCTACGTTCGTCTCTTCCAGTCCATGGCTCCGTGGAGCCTCGATCGGGAACAAGTTCCCTCCCACAAAGCCCTCAAGGTGGGGGTCCATATAAGCGAATTTATTCGCGATGAAAACCTGCATCCATTGGGAGCAAGCTCCCTCCCACAAATGCTGCTAGCTCCGGGTGTCATGGAGTGGGTATCAGGCTGGCCGCAATTGGCCGCGTTCCTCGGTGACGATAATCTCGGGGTCGGGGCGAGCGTCGTTGACGAAGCTGCGGAAGCGCTTGAGCTTTTCCGGATCGCTGAGGGCGCCCGCCCACTCGCACGCGTAGTTGTCGATGACCGTCTGCATCTGCTGCTCGAGCTCCTCGGCCAGGCCCAGGCTGTCGCTGCAGACCACGTTCCTGAGATAGTCGAGCCCGCCTTCGAGGTTCTCGCGCCACACCGAGGTGCGCTGCAGGCGATCGGCGGTGCGCACGTAGAACATCAGGAAACGGTCGATGGTCTTGATCAGCGTCGCGTCGTCGAGGTCGGTGGCCAGCAGTTCGGCGTGGCGCGGGCGCATGCCGCCGTTGCCGCAGACATAGAGATTCCAGCCGTGCTCGGTGGCGATCACCCCGACGTCCTTGCTCTGTGCCTCGGCACACTCGCGGGTGCAGCCGGAGACGGCGAGCTTGAGCTTGTGCGGCGAGCGCAGGCCCTTGTAGCGATTCTCCAGCCGGATCGCCATGCCGACGCTGTCGGCTACGCCGTAGCGGCACCAGGTGCTGCCGACGCAGGATTTCACCGTGCGCAGCGACTTGGCATAGGCGTGGCCGGTCTCGAAGCCGGCCTCGAGCAATTCGCGCCAGATGTTGGGCAGGTCCTCGAGTCGTGCGCCGAACAGATCGATACGCTGGCCGCCGGTGACCTTGGTATACAGGCCGTACTTCTCGCCGACCCGGCCGAGCACGATCAGCTTGTCCGGGGTGATTTCGCCACCGGGCACGCGCGGTACCACCGAGTAGGTGCCGTTCTTCTGCATGTTGGCCATGAAGGTGTCGTTGGTGTCCTGCAACGGCACGTGGGCGGCATCGGTGATCGGCTCGTTGAAGCACGAGGCGAGGATCGACGTCACCGCCGGCTTGCAGATGTCGCAGCCTAAACCTTGCCCATGCTTGGCAATCAGCTCGCTGAAGGTCCTGATGCCCTCGACGCGCACGATCGAGTAGAGCGCCTGGCGGGTGTGGGCGAAGTGTTCGCAGATCGACTGGTCGACCTCGACGCCGCGCGCCTCGAGCTCGCTGTCGACCACGCTCTTGAGCAGCGCCGCGCAGCCGCCGCAGCCGGTACTGGCCCGGGTTTCGCCCTTGACCGCGGCAAGCTCGGTGACGCCGGCGTCGATGGCCGCACAGATCGCACCCTTGGTGACGTTGTGGCACGAGCAGATCGACGCCGAATCGGGCAGGGCATCGGCGCCCAGCGTCGGCACGCCCTCGGACGAGGGCAGGATCAGCGAGGCCGGGTCCTCGGGCAGTTCCAGACCGTTGGCGTAGTACTGCATCAGGGTATCGTAGGTGGCGTTGTCGCCGACCAGCATCGCGCCGAGCAGCCTCCTGCCGTCGCCGGAGACCACCAGCTTGCGATACTCCTGCTTGATCCCATCCAGGTAGCGGAACGTACGCGCGCTGGGCGAACGGTCGCCGTGGGCATCGCCGATCGCGCCGACATCCACGCCGAGCAGTTTCAGCTTGGTGCTCATGTCGGCGCCGCGGAAGGTCTCTTCGTCATCGGTCAGCGTCGCGAGGGCCACCTTGGCCATCTGATAGCCCGGGGCCACCAGGCCGAAGATGCTCTCGTTCCACAGTGCGCACTCGCCGATGGCCAGGATCGCCGGATCGCTGGTCTGGCAGCGGTCGTCGATCGTCACGCCGCCGCGCTCGCCGATCTCGAGTCCGCACTCCCGGGCCAGCTCGTCGCGCGGGCGGATGCCGGCGGAGAAGACGATGAGGTCGGCCTCCAGCACCTTGTCGTCCTGGAACACCATGCGATGGGCACTCGCCTCGCCATCCTCGATGCGCTGGGTGGCGCGGTCGGTGAGCACCTGCACGCCCAGCGACTCGATCTTCTCGCGGAGCAGTTCGCCGCCCTCGGCATCGACTTGCATCGGCATCAGCCGGGGGGCGAACTCCACCACGGCAGTGTCCAGGTTCAGGCCGCGCAGGGCGTTGGCCGCCTCCAGGCCCAGCAGGCCGCCGCCGACCACCACGCCGGTGGTCGCGCTTGCGGCCGCCGTACGGATGGCGTCGAGATCGTCCAATGTGCGATAGACCAGGCAGCCCTCGCGGTCGTTGCCGGGAATCGGCGGCACGAAAGGGTAGGAGCCGGTGGCCAGCACCAGGCGGTCGTAAGGGTAGCTATCGCGGTCGGTGACGACCCGGCGGGCGTCGCGGTCGATTCGGGTCACGGCCTCGCGCAGGTGCAGCTCGATACCGTTGGAGGCGTAATGATCGGCGTCGCACAGCGCCAGCGACTTCGCATCGCGCCCGGTGAAATACTCCGACAGGTGCACGCGATCGTAGGCCGGGTGGCGCTCCTCGCCGAAGACGTGAATGTCGAAGCGCTGGGTGGCGTCACGCTCGATCAGTTGTTCGACCAGATGGTGGCCGACCATGCCGTTGCCGATGACGATCAGGCGTTGCTTGTTCATGCTATGCGGCCTCCTCGAGAAGCGGTTTGGCGTCGCCGGCGCCGAAAAGCAGGGCCTGACGGCAGGCGCCGAGATCGCGCCCGGCCAGCGACTGCTCGAAGTACCAGGGGCCGAAGGCGGTATCGCCGTAGAGAATGGCGCCAATGATGCGGTTGTCGCGCAGCAGCAGGCGGCGGTAGTCGCCGTGCTGCGGGTCGTGGTAGGTGAGCACCTCGTGCCCGGCGTCGGGCTCGATGGGGCCGAAGGCGTAAAGCGAAATGCCGCTGACCTTGAGCTTGGTGGCATTGGGGCGCTCGCGATAGCCGTCGCCGGATGCGCCGCACAGCCGCGCGGCGAGGACCTCGACCTGGCGCCAGATTGGCTCGACCAGGCCGTAGGTGCGGCCCTCGAACTCGCAGCATTCACCGAGGGCGTGGCTCATTGGGTCGCTGGTGGTCAGCCAGGCATCGACGACGATGCCGCGTGCCGTCTCCAGGCCAGCCCGACGGCCCAACTCGGCGTTGGGCACGATACCGGCGGCGACCACCACGCAGTCGGCCGGGAGCCGCCGGCCGTCCTCGAGGCGCACTGCGCAGACACGGCCTCGACCGTCGTCCTCGCAACCGGCCAGGCGGGCGCCGGTCATGATCGTGAGACCGCGGCGCTCCAGCTCCTGGCGAAGCAGGCCCGCCGCCGTGGCGTCGAGCTGGCGGTTCATCAGTCGCTCGCCGCGCTGGAGCACGCAGACCCGCATCCCGCGCTTGCCCTGGCTTCGTTTGCGTAGCCCCTCGGCGGCCTCCAACCCCAGCAGGCCGCCGCCGATCACCACCGCACGCCGCCCGGTGCGGCTGGCCCGGGTCAGGGCGGCGGCATCGTCGAGATCGCGAAAGCCCTGCACGCCGGCGAGCCCGATACCCGCCACGTCGGGCATCGCCGGGCGCGAGCCGGTGGCCAGCACCAGGCGGTCGTAGCCGATCTCGCGGCCGCTGCCGGTGGTCACGCGGCGCCGCTCGCGGTCGATGTCGTGGGCGCGCTCGCCGAGCATCAACTCGACGCCCTGTTCGGCGTACCAGTTGGCATCGCGCAGGGTCAGCGCCTCGCGCTCGGTCTCGCCGGCCAGCCAGGGCGAGAGCAGGATGCGGTTGTAGGCCGGGGCGCACTCGTCGCCAATCACGCTGATCCGTCGCGGCCGGTGCTCATGTTTGAGCAGGGCTGCCAGCAGGCGGTGGCCCGCCATGCCGTTGCCGACAATCAAAAGGTGCTCTTGGGATCGCACGGCGCTTCTCGCTCACTTTGGGTAGTTGCTGTGTATTCACGAGGAGCAAAGCCAATCGTGTGCCAGGGAGGGGGTAACGTTTTTACATTCAAGGGATTGGCGCTGAATCCCAAGGTGACGTCTCCCCTTGAGAGCCGGCGCCGCGTGCAACCGCTGTGCAAGGCATGGATGCGCTGCACCAGGCTGGCGCGTCGACGGCCGCGAGACGTGAGGGACACGCTGTCGGCTGACATTCATGGGATTGATTTTTCAGTGGAAAAGCCTGGCCGGTCCCGGGCTTGCATTTGAGGCAGGCATGCGAGCAAGCGACGGAACTCAACGAGGGATGGCCATGCATGCTTCCACCACCTGCCCCTATTGCGGTGTCGGCTGCGGGGTGATCGTCACGCACGACGGCCGGACGGCGACCGGCGTCGAGGGCGACCGCGAGCATCCGGCCAATCATGGGCGGCTGTGCGTGAAGGGCTCGGCGCTCGCCGAGACGCTGGGCCACCACGGGCGGCTGACGCACCCCCGGGTCGATGGCGTCGAGGTCGACTGGGACACGGCCTTGTCGACCGTCGCCGAGCGGCTCGAGGCGACCCAGGCCGCGCACGGGCGCGAAGCGGTAGCGGCGTATCTTTCCGGTCAGCTGCTGACCGAGGACTATTACGTCGCCAACAAGCTGTTCAAGGGCTTTCTCGGCACGCCGCACCTGGATACCAACTCGCGGCTGTGCATGGCCTCGGCGGTGGCCGCCTACAAGCGTTCACTGGGCGCCGATGCGGTGCCCTGCAACTACGAGGACCTGGAGAAGGCCGAACTGGTGGTGCTGGTGGGCTCCAACCTGGCCTGGAACCACCCGGTGCTCTACCAGCGTCTGCGCACCGCCAAGCAGCGCAACCCGCTGATGCGCGTGGTGGTCATCGACCCGCGGGTCACCGACACCTGCGAGATCGCCGATCTCTACCTGGGCATCCGGCCCGGCAGCGATGCGCGGCTGTTCAATGGGCTGCTGGCTTTCATGGCCGAGCGGGGGCGGCTGGATCGCGTCTACCTCGAGAGGCATACCCAGGGCATCGATGCCGCCCTGGCCGCGGCACGTGAGGACGACTGCTCCATCGAGGCCATCGCCGCCGACTGCGACGTCGATGCCGAGCGCCTGGAGACCTTCTTCTACTGGTTCGCCAGCCAACTGCACGTGGTGACGCTCTACTCCCAAGGCATCAACCAGTCGAGCAGCGGCACCGATAAGTGCAACGCGATCATCAACTGCCACCTGGCCGGCGGCAAGCTCGGCCTGCCCGGCGCCGGGCCGTTCTCGATCACCGGCCAGCCCAACGCCATGGGCGGGCGCGAGGTAGGCGGGCTGGCCAACCAGCTCGCCGCGCACATGGACTACCACACGCCCGGCGCCATCGATCGCGTCACCCGCTTCTGGACCACCGACACGCTGACGCCGCGTCTGCCCGACGGTCCCGGCCACAAGGCGGTCGAGCTGTTCGATGCCATCCAACGCGGCGAGATCCGCGCCGTGTGGATCATGGCCACCAACCCCGGCGTCAGCCTGCCCGACGCCAACCGCGTGCGGCGCATCCTCGAGGCCTGCCCGCTGGTGATCGTCTCCGACTGCATGGCCAACGCCGACATTCTGCCGTACGCCGACATCGTGCTGCCGGCCTCGAGCTGGTCCGAGAAGGACGGCACCGTAAGCAACTCCGAGCGGCGCATCTCGCGCCAGCGCGGTCTGTTGCCGCCGCCCGGTGAGGCGCGCCACGACTGGTGGATCATCAGCCAGGTGGCGTGCCGACTGGGCTTCGCCGAAGCCTTCGCCTATACGCACCCGGGTGAGATCTTCGACGAGCACGCCCGGCTGTCCGACTTCGAGAACTACCCTGACAACCAGGGTCAGGGCGCACGCCTCTTCGATATTTCCGGTCTCGCCGGGCTCGACCGCGCCGCCTACGACGCCCTTGAGCCGATCCAGTGGCCGGTCAACGCCCGCGCGCCCCAGGGCACCGCGCGGCTGTTCACCGATGGCCGCTTCGCCACCCCGGACGGTCTGGCCCGGCTGATTCCGGTGCGTCCGTGTGGACCCCGACAAGCACTCAGCGAGGCGCGTCCGCTGCGACTGAACAGCGGCCGGGTGCGCGATCAGTGGCACACCATGACCCGTACCGCGCGTTCGCCGCGGTTGATGAACCACCGTAGTGAGCCGTTCATCGAGGTGAATCCCAATGACGCCGAACGCTACGGTGTGAAGGATCAGCAACTGGCGCGACTCGAGGGCGCCGGCGGCGACTATCTCGGCCGGGTGCGGGTCTCCAATGCGCAGCGGCGCGGCGAGGTGTTCGTGCCGATGCACTGGAACGACAGCTTCAGCGGCCAGGCGCGCATGGGCGGGTTGCTCGCCGCGCACCTCGACCCGGTGTCCGGCCAACCCGAATCCAAACATGGCGCGGTGAGTCTCGCGCCACTGGCGCCCGGCTGGGAGGCCACACTGATTCTCGCCGCCGATAGCGACTGTGAGTTCGTCTGGCGTGACGAGAGCACGTACTGGGCCTACATCCCGCTGGCAAACAGCCGGCGCTGGCAACTCGCCGGTGGAGAAGTGGGAAGCGCCTGCGGCGGGGTTGAGAGCGCCTGCGGCGGGGTTGAGAGCGCCTGCGGCGGGGTTGAAAAAGTATCTCGCGACTGGCTGGCCTGGGCCAGGCAACATCTACCCGGCGAACCGGCGCTGTGGGCCGAGGATGCCGCCAGCGGCCGCCTGCGCGCCGCCGGTTTCGCGGGCGGCCGGCTGAGCTGGTGGCTGATGGTCGGCTCGCCTCTAGAGCTGCCTGCGCTTCACTGGCTCGACGAGCGCTTCGCCGAGGCCGCCGCCGGCGAAGCGCTGCCCAGCGACCTGCGTCGTCGCCTGCTGGCCGGTTGCGACGCCGGCGAGGCCGACGCCGGGCCTACCGTGTGCAGCTGCCATCAGGTCGGCAGGAAGGCGATCGTCGAGGCGATCCGCGCCGGCGACGACGATGTCGAGGCGCTGGGTGCACGGCTGGCTTGCGGCACCCAGTGCGGCTCGTGCATTCCCGAACTCAAGTCCCTGATCGAAGAGGAGGCGGCCCATGCCGGCACCGAGCAAGCGCTTGTACACGAAGCGGTTTGATCGCGCGGACCTATTGGCGCGCGTGGGCGCCGGGGCGAATCGCGCCTGGACGGCGCTGGCCGGGTGGGTCCCGGTTGGGCACGATACGCCCGAGCTGGGGTCGGGCGACGCCCGGCCGGGGCGCGTCTATCTGGTCGGCGCCGGGCCGGGCAGCGCCGATCTGCTCACCCTGCGTGCCGCGCGACTGCTGAATCAGGCCGACGCCATCGTCTACGACCGGCTGGTTGGCGACGCCATCCTGGCGATGATTCCCGCCGGCCGCGAGCGCTACTACGTCGGCAAGGCGCGCGGCCATCACAGCGTGCCGCAGGCCGAGATCGGCGCATTGCTAGTCAAGCTGGCCGGGGAGGGCAAGTCGGTGGTGCGCCTGAAGGGCGGCGACCCTGGCGTGTTCGGACGCATGGGCGAGGAACTCGCCGCGCTGGCCGAGGGCGCGATACCCGCCGAGATCGTCCCCGGCATCACCGCCGCCTCCGGCGCCGCCGCGGCGATGGGCATGGCGCTCACCGACCGCGCCCACGCTCAGCAGCTGCGCTTCGTCACCGCCCAGCTGTGCCGCGAGGGTGGAGCGCCCGACTGGGCCTCGCTTGCCCGTACCGACGAGACCCTGGTGTTCTACATGGGGCTGGCCAAGGTCGAAGCGATCTGCCACGGCCTGCGAGAAGCCGGCCTGCCCGACGACTGGTCGATCATGCTGATCAGTAACGCCTCGCTGGCCGACCAGCAGTCGCTGCTCGGCACGCTCGGCGACATGCCCGAGAAGCTGGCCGAGAACCCGCTGCCGTCGCCTTGTCTGATCGTTGTGGGGGGCGTGGTGAGGATGGCGGAGGTGACGCGGTGGCAAGAAGAAGTGGCGGAGCAGGCGTGAGGGGCTTTGCCCTCTGCCTCTTCAATCAGCCAGTCGATAAACCGCTGCACCGTCGATGGGGCGTTGCCGGTGACGGGCAGGATCAAATCGTAGGTGAACGGCGAGTCGATCACGTAGCGGTCGCCGAAGGGACGCACCAGCACGCCGCTGGCTAGGCGGTCGGCGACCACGGCTTGCCGCGCGCCTCGGAGTAACGAGGCATGAGTGTCTCCTTTCGCCCCCTGGTCGGTTTATAAGAACAGGGTATCAAAGGGCACGACACTCATCCTGACACTGGGGGCCATGAACGGTTCCAGAACGCCCATGCCCTGTGACGATTCGGTGTTGAGTTGCACTCACGCTTGCCGGTCCATCGACATGTCGGCCAGCGGCTTGATGACGCTGTTCTGTCTGGTGCTCGGTTTCCAGCAGGTCGCCATTAAGGCGGTGGCTGCGGATCTCTCGCCCTGGCCCAGGTCGGCCTGCGCTCGCTGGTGGCGCTGCTCGCCCGCTGGTGCGGCATCGGGATCCATTCTGGGCGGCATCGTGCTGGTCAGTCGCTAGCGCAACGCCTTGTGCATGATGTGCGTATCGACGAGCCCGTGGCGGGCGTGGCGGTAGCCGCCCGGCACCGTGCCGATGATATTAAAGCCCAGCGATTGCCAGAGCCCGATGGCGGCCTCGTTGGTTGCGACGACCGCGTTGAACTGCATCGCTTGGTAGCCCGCCTCGAGGGCCTGGTCCTGGGAGTGCAGGCAGAGCGCACGCGCCACCCCCTTGCCGCGCGCCTCGGGGGCGACCATGTAGCCGCAGTTGCAGACGTGAACCCCCGGCCCGGCGGCGTTGGGCTTCAGGTAGTACGAACCGAGGACCACGCCGTCCTCCTTGGCGACATAGGTGAGCTGCGGGAGTTCGCACCACAGGGCATAGGCGTCGTCGAAGGTGATTTCCGGGTCGAAGGCGTAGGTTTCCCGCGACTCGACCACGGCCTTGAAGGTCGGCCAGAAAAGCGCGAAATCGTCTGGGGTGATCGGCGTTATCTGCATGAGACTGTCTCCGGAGCGCGAGCCGCTATCCTCGCAGGGCGGGGCGCGGTGGGCAATCGGGGCTTTGTGGCCAAAAGCGTTGGCCGGTACTGGGTCACTTTACTTGGCCATTAACATTCGCTCGTCGACTTTTCAGACAGTGCCTAGTCGAGGATAGGTTGCTAACTTCGACAACCGTTGGCGCCTTGACTAGGGTTTCAGGGAGGCAATGGATTGGCTCTGGCATCGCACAGTCTTTCGATCATGGTGATGATGCCCCGATGGCCTGTCTATCACGCTGCAGCGCCCTGCGCGATGGATCGATGCAGGTTGGCCTGGGGCCAATTTCTCGTTTTCACCCATCTTGCAGGCCTGTACAGGTCACCGGCAGGCGGCCCGAGCCCCGATCATTGCCTGGCCTGTTCGGTCTAGGTTGGGTCCTGCGACCCGACCGTCCGCGACGACCGATACAGCGCCCACAACAACCCGACCGACCGATGGGCCTGACAGGGAGAGATCAGCCATGGCCAAGGCCAACGTTAGCGATTGCACGATCGTCTATGATGGGGAGCGCCTGACGGGCAAGGCGGGCACGCCGCTCGTTCAATTTCTCGAAGCGCACGACATCGACCTGCCGCACGTGTGCTACCACCCCTCGCTGGGCCCGCTCGAGACCTGCGACACCTGCTGGGTCGAGATCGATGGCGAGCTCAAGCGCGGCTGTACGATCCGCGCGGAAGAAGGATTGGCGGTATCCAGCCAGGACGACTTCGCCAAGGCCGCCCGTGAAGAGGGCATGGACCGACTGCTGGGCAAGCACGAGCTGTATTGCACGGTATGCGAGAACAACACCGGCGACTGCACCCTGCACAACACGATGGTGGACATGCAGATCCCCATCCAGCGTTACAAATTCCAGCGCAAGCCCTACGAAAAGGACGAATCCAGCCCGTTCTACACCTACGATCCCGACCAGTGCATCCTTTGCGGACGCTGTGTCGAGGCCTGCCAGAACGTCGAGGTCAACGAGACGCTGACCATCGACTATTCGATGGACAATCCGCGGGTACTCTGGGATGGCGGCGAGAAAATCGACGATTCCAGCTGCGTGCATTGCGGCCATTGCGTCACCGTCTGCCCGTGCAACGCGCTGATGGAAAACACCATGCAGCCCGATGCCGGGCCGTTCACGGCGATGCCGCAGTCGCTCAAGCGACCGATGATCGACATCATCAAGACCCTCGAGCAGACCGTCAGCGCCACGCCGGTGAGCGGGCTGTCCGAGATGGACATGCACTGGCGCCAGCCGGAGATCAAGCGCACCAAGACCGTCTGCACCTATTGCGGGGTCGGCTGTTCCTTCGAAATGTGGACGCGCGATCGACATATCCTTAAAGTCCAGCCGGTGGCCGAGGCCCCGGCCAACGGCATCTCGACCTGCATCAAGGGCAAGTTCGCCTGGGATTTCGTTAACAGCGAAAAACGCCTGACCATGCCGCTGATCCGCGAGAACGGGCGCTTTCGCGAAGCCGGCTGGGACGAAGCGCTCGACCTTGTCGCTCGCCGTCTGATCGAGACTCGTGACAAGTACGGTGCAGACAGCCTGGGCTTTATCGGTTCGAGCAAGGCGAGTAACGAAGAGGCTTACCTGACCCAGAAGATCGCCCGGCTGATCATCGGCACCAACAGCGTCGACAATTCGTCGCGCTACTGCCAGAACCCGGCCACCAAGGGCTTGTTCCGCACCGTCGGCTATGGCGGCGACGCCGGCTCCATCGAGGATATCCAGAAGGCCGAAGTCGTGGTGATCGTCGGCAGCAATACCGCCGAGAACCATCCTGTCATCGCCTCGCGGATCAAGGCGGCGCAGAAACTGCACGGCCAGAAGGTGATCGTCATCGACCCGCGCAAGCACGAGATGGCCGAACGCGCCGACATCTACCTGAAGCCCAAGGCCAGTACCGACCTGATCCTGGCCTCGGCGCTGTCGCGCTACATGTTCGACAACGGCTACGCGGATCAGCAATTCCTCGACAAGTGGGTCAACCAGGTCGACGAATACCGCGAGTCGCTGGAGCCGTTCACCCTGGAGTTCGCCGAGGAAAAGACCGGCATCTCCAGACAGGAGCTGATCGATACCGCAGAGATGATCGGCAAGGCGGGGAGCGTCAGCCTGCTGTGGGCGATGGGCATCACCCAGCACAGCCATGGCTCGGATACCAGCACGGCGCTGTCCAACCTGCTGGTGGTCACCGGCAACTACGGCAAACCGGGCACCGGTGGCTACCCGATGCGTGGCCACAACAACGTTCAGGGTGCCAGCGACTTCGGCTGCCTGCGCAACATGTATCCCGGCTACGAGAAGGTTACGGATGATTCCGCCCGCGAACGCTGGGCCAAGGGCTGGGGCGTGGACAAGGAGCGGCTCTCCGACAAGGTCGGCGAGGGCAACTTCTTGATGGTGCAGTCCGCCGAGAAGGAAAAACTCAAGGCGATGTACGTCATCGGCGAAGAAACCGCCTTCTCGGATGCCGATAGCGCCAACGTGCATTCGGCCTTCGAGAAGCTCGACTTCATGGTCGTGCAGGATATCTTCATGAGCCGCACCGCCGAGTTTGCCGACGTGGTGCTGCCGGGCTGTCCGAGCGTCGAGAAGGAGGGCACCTTCGTCAACACCGAGCGGCGTATCCAGCGTTTCTACGAAGTCATGCCGCCGCTCGGCGACAGCCGGCCCGACTGGTGCATCCTCACCGACCTGGCCGCACGCATGGGCTACGACTGGGGTTATACCCATCCCTCGCAGATCATGGAGGAGTGCGCCAGCATCTCGCCGCTGTTCGCCGGCGTGACCTACGAGCGCCTGGAGGGCTGGAAGTCGTTGCAATGGCCGGTCAAGGCCGACGGCAGCGACTCGCCCCTGCTGTATACCGAGGGCTTTCACAGCGAGGACGGCAAGGCCAGCCTCTACCCGCTGGAGTGGAAGGAGCCCGATGAGGCCCCCGACGAGAAGTATCGCTTCTCGCTGGACAACGGGCGCATGCTCGAGCACTTCCAGGCCACCAACCAGACCGGCCGTGGGCCGCGCATCTGGGATGAAGCGCCGGGCTGGTTCGTCGAGGTCAGCCCCGAGCTCGCCGCCGAAAAGGGCATCGAGGATGGCACCTGGGTGTGCCTGTCCTCGCGCCGCGACAGCATCGAGGTCAGGGCACTGGTCACTAGTCGGGTCAGCGGCGATACGCTGTTTTTGCCGATTCACCAGGGCAAGCCCGGCGTCAACGCGCTGACCGGCGAGCACCACGATCCCGATGTCGATACGCCGGCCTACAAGGAAACCGCGGTCAACCTCGAGGTGCTCGATCGGGAGAAGGGCGAGCCGCCGCTGAAGCGCAACAACTATCGCTATGGCCACCGGACGCCGACACAGGGCGTGCCGGTCGAGGTCAAGTGGATGCAGAAGGATTACGTGGAACCGCCTGCCCAGCAATCCAATCCGAGGAAAATGTAATGGCTGAACGCATTTCACATACCGTGACGCCGCCCAAGATCGGCCCGGATGCGCACGAAGAGCTCGAGCGGTTGCTGCAGACCATGCACGAGCACGGTGTATTGCGCTTTGCCAACGACGTGGTGGCCGCCAATCCGCAGATCGCGCAGGTCCTCGTCGGTGGGCTCCAGAAGGAGGGCACCCTCAATGCGATCCAGAACGCTTCCGTGCTGGGCATGGCGCTGTCGACCATCGAGCCCAGGGACTTCTATCGCGTCACGTTCGCCTTGCGCGATGGTCTCCAGCGTGTCAGCCAGCACAGCCCCGAGGACGATGACGGCGATACGCCGGGGGTGACCGGCGCCTACAGGATGCTTCACGACGAGACGCTATGGCACGCCCTCACGCCATTGCTCGATGGGCTCAAGGCGTTCGCCGAACGGCTCGACAAGCCGGTGGACAAACCGGTGACCGACTTCACCGGCAAGCCCACTGATGGCCCTTAGGCGCTATCGAGACTTCCAGCGCTTGAGGAAACGAGCAAACGCTAAAAAGCCGCGGGTGTATCCGGCTGCGCATCGAGCCCTTCGCCGCGTACACGCCGCGGCTTTCGCGTGTTGCCTTGCCGTTGATAGTGGCTATTTCCATAATGCAAGGGGGAGACTTTCCTCTCGCATGGATGGATGTCGGCCGCACCGGTCCAGCATGGTCACTTTCATTGCATTTCGCTGAGGAGAGTCGATCCATGTTTTCCGGTCTGAGTGCCTTTCCCTTGACCCCCATGAAGCATGACGTAGTCGACGAGATGGCCTTTATACGGCTGATCGAGCGCTTGACCGATGCTGGCGTTGACTCCATCGGTGCGCTGGGGTCGACGGGGAATTACGCCTATCTCACCCGGGAGGAACGGGCACGCATCGCGCAACTCGCGGTGAAACATGCCGGCGATGTCCCGGTCATCATTGGCATCAGCGCCTTGAGTACCCGAGAGGTATTGGCGCTAGCCGAAGATGCGCAGGAGGCGGGGGCGAGCGCTGTGCTACTGACGCCGATGTCGTATCAGAAATTATCCGAGGATGAAGTCTTCGGACTGTATGAAGCCGTGACACGCCAGCTGTCAGTGCCGCTATGTGTCTACGACAATCCTGGCACCACCCATTTCGAATTCAGTGACGAGCTGCATGGGCGCATCGCCCAACTTCCCAACGTCGGCTCCATCAAGATTCCAGGCGTTCCAGCAGAACCTAATGCCGCCAGGGTGCGTGTCGAGCGTCTGCGAACGTTCATCCCGTCTCATGTCACGATCGGGGTCAGCGGTGACCCCTTGGCAGCCACAGGCATGAATGCTGGGTGTGAGGCCTGGTATTCGGTGGTTGGCGGCCTGTTCCCGAAAACAGCACTGGCCATTACCCGTGCCTCCCAGGCGGGCAATACCCAGGAAGTCCTGCGCCTTTCCGAAAGATTGAACCCGCTGTGGGCACTGTTCAGCCAACATGGCGGCAGCCTACGCGTGGTAGCCACAGCAGCGGAACTCAAGGGCTTGGCCGCGTCTCCCTGCTTACCGCGGCCACTCAAAGCGCTGGAAGGAGCAGACCGACAGGAGCTTGCCGGGCAGTTGCATGAGTTACAGCTGACCTGACGCGGAGTGCAAGGCATGATCCGCCGCCCGCCGCTAGCCATCGGCCGGTTTCGAGAAAGCCTCGAACACCTCGGCGCCGGTCAGGGTGCGGGTATCGTTGGCAAAATCGTAGTGCGCGGGTTTCTCGTCGATGAAGATCTGCAACGCCATGGCCCAGGGGTCGCCGTTGTCGATCAGCCCCACGGGAAACGCATAGTGGCCGCCCTCCTTGAGGCGATAGAACAAGTGTGTGCCGCAATGGCGACAGAAACCGCGCTCGGCCCACTCCGACGAGGCGTAGACGCTGACGCTCTCCTTGCCGCGCAGGGTCATCGGAGTGCGGCTTTCTATGGCCAGCAGCGGGCCGCCACCCCAGGTCTGGCACATCTGGCAGTGGCAAGCGCTCACTTCATGGCTGTCTAGCTCGACGCTCAGGTTGACGGCGCCGCACAGGCAGGCGCCCTGACATTGATGGTTGGCTGACATGTTCGGATCCTCGTTGTGTTGTTGCCGTTATGTCGAAGCTGTGCGATTTGCGGCATGCCAGCGACGGCGGGCCGCCATCCAGTGTAACCATGGCCGGCGCTTCACAGCTCGCGGCGGCGTTGCCGGCGACGCTGTGCCCGTCGTTTCAGTAACGCTGCGGTGGCGTCCTCTTGTAGCGGCAAGCCGGCGGCCCATTCGATGTCGTCGCGGCAGTGGCCCATGTCGTCGAGGATTGCATCGTCGTAGGCAAGCAGCGGCAAAAAGCGCTGCCTGAAGGCGCGCCGGCGCTTGCGGTCGGCGAATGCGCGGCGCCGGCGCTTTTCGATCGCCTCGATCAGCCCGAGTGGTGGCATCGCCGGCATGTAGAAGTCGGGAAATTGCGTTCGCTCGGGTTGTGGCTCGCCGAACCGCGGACGGTTGGCCTGGTTGAGGTCGTTCATGGCGATGGCTCCTCATGGCCGCTCGCCCCTGCGGGGCGGCCGTTTCAGGGAATGTCGATGAGGGTCGCGACCTCGGGGTCAAGCTTGGCCCGAGCTTATGGTTCAAACAAACGAAAAGAACTACAGTGTGGTTTAAGGAAATCTGAAAGGTAAGCCGGCATGACGACGATTCCACAGCCCTCAGAAGGCATGAACAGCCATGCAGACGTGGCCCGGGTGCCCTCGGCCTTGCCGTTGCTGGACAGCGATGTGTTGCGCACCTTCGTGGCCATCGCCGAAAGCGGCAGCTTCACGCGGGCGGCGCACAACGTGTTTCGCACCCCGTCGGCGCTGAGCATGCAGATCAAGCGGCTCGAGGAGACGCTCGGCCAGTCGCTGTTCGTGCGCGAGGCGCGGCGGGTGCGGCTGACCCCGCAGGGCGAGGTGTTGCTGGGCTATGGCCGCCGCCTGCTGCGCCTCAACGAGGAAGCGGTCGCTCACTTCATCGCGCCGCCGCTGGAAGGCAGCGTGCAGTTCGGCTCGCCCGACGATGTCGGCTCGCGCATCCTGCCGCGTGTGCTGGCGCAGTTCGCACGTTCGCACCCCGGCGTGCAGGTCGAGGTGGTGGTCGGGCGCAGCGTGGACCTGCTCGAGCGAGTGGACGCCGGCGAGTTGGACCTGGCGCTGGTCACCGTCGGCAACCAGGGGCCGCCTGCCGAGCGCGGCGAGGTAGTGTTCAGCGAGCCGTTGGTGTGGGCGAGCCTGGCGGGCGGCGTGGCCATCGAGCGCACGCCGCTACCGCTGGCGCTGGCCAACCACGGTTGTGCCTGGCGCAGTCTGGCGCTCGATGCGCTGGATCGCAGCGGGCTCGATTATCGTGTTGCCTACACCAGCGAGAACTGCGCCGGGCAGGAGGCCGCGCTGCTCGCCGACCTGGCGGTGGCACCGCTGCCGCTGAGTCTTTTGCGCGCGCCGCTGCGGATCGTCGAGGCCGGCGCCGGTCTGCCGGCTATCGGCGAGTATCAGATGGCGATGGTGCGTGGGGCCAATACCGGCTCGGCCTGCGAGGTACTGGGCGGGCACGTCATCGAGGCGCTGCAGGGCTTGCGGTAAATGGGGTACGCCGCGTTCGCCGAAGCGTATCGCTAACCACTTCCAGCTGATCATCGCCGCGGGGGCGCTGGTGCCCTTGGCGGCGTTGCTGGGCGAACTCGAGGCGATCGACGTGACCGGCCCGGTCGTCGCGAGCATGACGTTCCAGACGCTGGTGATCTCGTTCGGCGCGTTGCTGTTGTGGTTCGCGCTGCTGCGGCGTTACCTGGCCTCGCAGCTTGGCGTGTTCTCGTTTTTGTCGCCGGTGTTCGGGGCGCTGTTCGGCGCGCTGCTGCTCGGCGAGCCGCTGACGCTGAATTTCGTTGCCGGCGGCCTCGCCATTGTGTTGGGGATCGTTCTGGTCAGCCGCTGAGGGACTGCCGAACACCAGTCGCTGGCGGGAAGACGAGCCGGCTGGTGACGGCGATGACGGCGATCGTCATCACCAGCACCAGCAGGGCGAGGGGCAGCGTCAGAAAATGGGTCAGTCCACCGATGACGGCGGGCCCCAACAGGAACCCCGTATAGCCGAACGTCGCCACCGAGCCGGCCGATCGTCATGCCGACCGAGAAGGCGAAGAAACCGACGGCGAAGCCGCCTTCCAGCACGCCTTGCAGATAGATGCTGCTCCAGTCGGCGATGGTGCCTTCGGTGAACAGGGCACAAAACGCCACCAGGCACAGCCCGGCGAGTCGAGGGTCGAGTCGCCCCTGATCGCGTGTCGAGGTTTCGTCGTCTGGCGCCGGCATGGGGGGCTGATGGGCGCCGGCCGAAACGGCCAGTGTCGCGGCCGACAGCAAAGCGGCAAGCGAGAGTATCGTTACCGGCCCGAAACCCAGGGGGTGAGCACGCCGGCCAGCGCGGCGCCGGCGCCCCGCCGAGGCTCCAGGCGGCATGGAAAGATGACATGATCGGACGATCTTAGCGGTTCTCGATCAGGCTGCCGCGGGCATTCATGGCGACATCGAGGGCACCGTTGATGGCGCCCAGCAGGACCAGCGCGACCATCAGCGTGACGGTGTCCCGGGCGAAGCAGGGCAGCAACAGCGCCGCGGCGAAGGCGAGCCCCAGTACCCCGCAGATGCGGGTGAGTGGCCAGCGGTCGACCGCCCGGGCGGCCAGCCGCATCCCTATGAGGGCGGCCGCCGCGAAGCCCAACAGCGCCAGCCCAGGACGAACTCCGAAACGCCGACGATCAGCCGCACCGGGGCGATTTCGATTGACCAGACGCCGATGCCGAGAAACGTCAGGGTGTTGCGCCAGCGCATCTGGTGCAGGCGGGCTTCGCTGCTCATGGTTTTTCTCCCTCAAGGGCCGCGGCGTCGCAGCAACGCTGGTGAGTGATGGGCAGGTGCTGTTTCTCGACGGAGGAACGACCGCGTTGCGCCTCGCTGAGTCTCTTTCCTCGCGAACGTTCCAATAACGAAGTCAATGGCTTGATCGATGAGAGAAGCTGGCTGCTCACGGCGCCTCGACGGCTTCGATCAACGCGCCGATCACGGCCTTGGTACGGTCGAGATAGTCGCTACCGTTGGAAGGCGGCGTGGGGTCGGCGGTCATCACGATGGTCATGGCGCGTTGGGGTACCACGAACAGCAACTGCCCGCCATAGCCCCAGCCGTAGTAGACCGGCACGTCGGCCAGCGTGGTGATGAACCAGCCGTAGCCGTAGTCGTCCTGATTGAAGTGCGAGCGGGTGCGCGGCCGCCAGGAGCGCTCGATCCATTCGGCGGGCGGCACGCGTTCGCCGGCGTACTCCCCGCCCTGGCGATAGAGTTCGCCGACACGCAGCAGCGCCTGAGGCGTCAGCCCCATTTCGTTGCCGCCGAAGTAGATGCCCTGCGGGTTGCGGGTCCAGGGCGGAATGGCGATGCCCAGCGGCTCGCCCAGCCAGTCGCGCATCAGCGCCAGGGTGCTGCGCCCGCTGGCCTCGGTCAACGCGGCGGAAAGCAGGTGGCTGTTGCCGGTGGAGTACAGCATGCGCCCGCCGGGTTCGGCGACGAAGGGGCGGGTCAAGGCGTCACGAACCCAGTTGTCGCTGGCCACCCAGCCGCCGTAGTTGGCGCCGGAGGTGCGCTCCAGCCCGGCCTGCATCGACAGCAAATTGCCGACGCTGATGGTCTCGACGCGCGGGTCGATGTCGGCCGGCACACGCTCTCCGAGCAGTTCGACGATCGGCTGGTCGACACCTTCGACCACGCCGCGCTCGATTGTCGAGCCGGCGCCAGCCGGCTCTATTACCGTTCAGCGGCCGAGTCTCAGAGCTTGCCGAGCACCGTTTCGGCGCTGCTCTGATCGACACCCTTGGCATCCACGCCGAGGTATTCGACCACGCCGTCGTCGACGATCATCGCGAAGCGCTTGCTGCGCGTGCCCATGCCGCCGGCGCTGGCGTCCATGTCGAGGCCCAGCGCGCGGGCGAACTCGGCGTTGCCGTCGGCGAGCATGGTAAACGCCTGGGCATTCTGCGCCTTCTGCCAGGCGTCCATGACGAAGGCATCGTTGACCGCCATGCAGGCGATGGCATCGACGCCCTTGGCGAAGATCTCGTCGGCCTTGATGACGAAACCCGGCATATGGGTGTTGGAGCAGCCCGGGGTGAAGGCACCGGGCACGGCGAACAACACTACGCGCTTGCCGGCGAACAGCTCGCCGGTGGAGATGTCCTGGGGCCCGTCGGCGCCGTTGGTCTTGAGGGTGACGTCGGGGATCTTGTCGCCTGTAGCGATGGTCATGTCTGCATCCTTTCTTGACGAAGTGAGTGCTCATTACAGTGCACGTTAGCGCCATGCAATGTAGCAAAGCGATGGCTCGTCACTGTAGCAAGCGGGTTATGGAGTGGCTAACTGACGTCGTGAGTCGGGTTCTTCAATGCCTCCTGAGTCTCTTTGCATCCGTGCATCGGGCTAAGTGATAAACTGACGATGGGGTCAGGAAACCGAACAGGTCCAGAGGGCTGCATGGCCAAGCGCAAGGGTGAAATTCGTCAGCGCAATGTCGAGAACATTCTGCTGGCGGCGGAGCAGATATTCGCCGAAAGGGGCTACGCTGGCGCCTCGATGGGCGAGATCGCCCAATTGGCTCAGCTACCCAAGTCCAACGTGCATTACTACTTCTCGACCAAGGAGGAGTTGTACCGCGAGGTTCTGCTGGCGCTGCTCGAGGTCTGGAAGCAGGATGCGTTGTGCTTCGAGCTCTACGACGACCCGCGCGTGGTGCTGTCGACCTACATCCGCGCCAAGATGAATCACTCGCGCAATCGCGCGGCGGGCTCCAAGGTGTGGGCGGCCGAGGTGATGCAGGGCGGGGCGGTACTCGGTGCGAGCCTGCGCGACAATCTCTACCAGTGGGCCAAGCTCAAGGAAGCCAAGATCCGCGAGTGGATCGACGATGGCCGTATCCTGCCGGTCGAGCCCTCCTATCTGCTGTACATGATCTGGTCGTCAACCCAGCATTACGCCGATTTCGATTATCAGATAGCTCTGCTTAACGACGATGCGCCGCTCGACGACCGCCAGTTCGAGCACGCCGTCCAATCGGTGACCAGCGTCATCCTGCGCGGTATCGGCTTGTCACCATGAAGGTATTCCGAGGTTGGCTAAAAAGCCCCGGCCAACGCGCCGGGGCTTTCGTTCGTGCTTCGTGCACCAAAGTGGGCTGGTGGGCGGCGCTTAAGCTATTTCCCGGAACGGGTTGCGCGGGTCCTCGTTCCAGCTCATGTAGGGCTTGTCGCTGGGCTGCGGGACCATGCTGATGCAGTCCTCGACCGGGCAGGTGATCTGACACAGGTTGCAGCCCACGCACTCCTCCTCGATCACCTCGTAGCGCCTGGCCCCGGCGTCATCGACCAGCTTGGCGATCGACTGATGCGAGGTGTCCTCGCAGGCGATGTAGCAACGCCCGCACTGGATGCACTTGTCCTGGTCGATATGCGCGATGGTCTGGAAGTTCATGTCCAGATACTTCCAGTCGGTGGTGTTGGCCACCGCCTTGCCGGAGAACTCGGCGAGGCTGCGATAGCCCTTCTCGGCCATCCAGCGCGCCAGGCCGTCCTGCATCTCCTCGACGATACGGAAACCGTGCAGCATGGCGGCGGTGCACACCTGCACCGCGCCGGCACCGAGTGCGGCGAACTCGGCGGCATCGCGCCAGTTGGAGATGCCGCCGATCCCGCAGATCGGCAGGTCCTGGGTTTCCGGGTCGCGGGCGATCTCGGCGACCATGTTCATGGCGATCGGCTTGACCGCCGCGCCGCAATAGCCGCCATGGGTACTCTGGCTGCCCACGGTGGGCATGGCGACCATGTTGTCGAGATCGATCGAGGTGATCGAATTGATGGTATTGATCAGCGAGACCGCGTCGGCGCCGCCGCGCATCGCCGCCCGCGCCGGGGCGCGGATGTCGGTGATGTTGGGGGTCAGCTTGACGATCACCGGCTTGGAATAATACTGCTTGCACCAGCGGGTGACCTGCTCGATGAGATCGGGGTTCTGGCCCACCGCGGCGCCCATGCCGCGCTCGGGCATGCCGTGCGGGCAGCCCAGGTTGAGCTCGATGCCGTCGGCGCCGGTGGCTTCCACCAGCGGCAGGATCGCCTTCCAGCTCTCCTCGACGCAGGGCACCATGATCGAGACGATCAGCGCGCGATCGGGCCAGCGCTTCTTGACCTCGGTGATCTCGCGCAGGTTGATCGCCAGGCTGCGGTCGGTGATCAGCTCGATATTGTTGAAGCCCAGTACCTCGCGGTTCTTGCCGAAGTGCGCCGAGTAGCGCGACGACACGTTGACCGGCGCCGGGTCCTCGCCAAGGGTCTTCCAGACCACGCCGCCCCAGCCGGCTTCATAGGCACGTTCGACGTTGTAGGCCTTGTCGGTGGGCGGTGCGGAGGCCAGCCAGAAAGGATTGGGCGAGCGGATGCCGGCGAACTCGATGCTCAGATCGACGTCGGGCTTTTTCGCGGTTGCCTTCATTACGCCACCTCCTGCCGGGCCATGATGTCGTTGTGAATGGCCTGGGCGGCCAGCTTGCCGTGCTGCACGGCCTGGACGGTCAGATCCTGGCCGGCCGCCACGCAGTCGCCGCCGGCATACACGCCGGTGAGGCGGGTGTGGAAGTTGCCGTCGATCTCGATCTTGCCGGCTTCGCGGCCGAGCTGGGCGGCTCGGGTGTCGCTCAGGCTGGCGGCCTCGAAGGCCTGGCCGATCGCCGTGAATACCGCGTCGGCGGGTATGTCGAGGGTTTCGCCGGTGGCGGTGAGCGCACCGCCGCGGGACTCGGTGCGCGCGAAGCGCATGCCGGCCACGCGTCCGGCCTCGTCGAGCAGGACCCGGTCGGGCTGGGCCCAGGTGACGATGCGCACACCGTTGGCCTTGGCGATCTCCTGTTCGTGGCCGGTGGCGGCCATCGTCTCGCTGCCACGACGATAGACCAGGGTAACCGCCTCGGCGCCCAGCCGGGCCATCTGCACCGCCATGTCGATGGCGGTATTGCCGGCGCCGATCACCACGCAGCGCTTGGCCAGCGCCAGGTCGGCGAGGTCGTCACTCTGGCGCAGCTCGTGGATATAGTCGGTGGCGGGCATCAGTCCTTGGGCGTTCTCATCAGGCAGTCCCAGCTGGCGGCTGGCGCCGAGGCCGAGGCCCAGAAACACCGAATCGTAGTCGCGCTGCAGGGTGGCGAGCTCGAGGTTGTCGCCCAGGCGCTGGCCGTGGCGGATCTCGATGCCGCCGATCCCGAGCAGGAAGTCGATCTCTTGTTGCGCATAGTCGTCGATGAGCTTGTAGCGGGCGATGCCGTATTCGTTGAGCCCGCCGGGCTTGGCCTCGGCCTCGAAGATAGTCACCCGGTGGCCATGGGTGGCCAGCCGATGGGCGCAGGAGAGCCCGGCGGGTCCGGCGCCGACGATGGCGATGTGCTTGCCGGTATCGGCGGCGCGCACGAACGGGTGGCTGTCGAAGTGCATGTGGTCGACGGCGTGGCGTTGCAGCAGGCCGATCAGTACCGGCTGGCATTCGGCGTCGTGATTGCGCACGCAACTCTGCTCGCAGAGGATCTCGGTGGGGCAGACCCGGGCGCAGCTGCCGCCGAGGATGTTCTCTTCGAGGATGGTCTGTGCGGCGCCGTTGATGTTGTCCTCGGCGATTTCGCGAATGAAGCGCGGGATGTCGATGTCCGACGGGCAGGCTTCCACGCACGGCGCATCGTAGCAGTACAGGCAGCGCTGGCTTTCGATGAACGCCTGGCGCTGGGTCAATGGCGGGTGCAGATCGCTGAAGTTGGCCTCGAGCGAGGCGCTATCGCTGCCATGACCGGCGCGGGGCAGGTGATCGAGTGGATGAGTCACGGTGGAACTCCTTCGGCTCGTCGGGGCCCGGCGATGAGGCCGATACCGCAGCGAGCCGAGCATTGTTATTGGATGACGGTTATCGGCGACTCAGCGCTCGACGGCGGTGGCCGCGTTGCGCTCGGCGCGTTTCTTGAGTACGTCGTAGACGCCGGGATAGGCGGGCCGCTCGATATAGCGACCGGCGCCTCGCTCGGCGTGCAGATCCTTGCCATCGCGCCATACCCACTTGCCCTGGCTGATGGTGTGACGCGGGATGCCGCGTACCGTCTTGCCCTCAAAGATGTTGAAGTCGACGTTCTGATGGTGGGTCTTGGCGGAAATCGTGCGCGTGGCGTTGGGATCCCAGACCACCAGATCGGCATCGGCGCCTTCCTGCACCGCGCCCTTGCGCGGGTACATGTTGAAGATCTTGGCGGTGTTGGTGGAGGTGACGGCGACGAAATCCTGCATCGAGATGCGTCCCCCGTTGACGCCTTCGTCCCAGATCACCGCCATGCGATCCTCGATCCCGGCGGTGCCGTTGGGGATCTTGGTGAAGTCGTCCTTGCCCATCGCCTTCTGCTCGGCGCAGAAGCAGCAATGGTCGGTGGCGGTGGTCTGCAGGTTGCCGGACTGCAGACCGGTCCACAGCGCGTCCTGGTGCTCCTTGCTGCGAAACGGCGGGCTCATCACGTGGCCGGCGGCCCTGGCCCAGTCCTTGTCGCGATACACGCTGTCGTCGATCATCAGGTGCCCGGCGAGCGCTTCGCCGTAGACCGGCTGGCCCTGGCGGCGGGCGTAGGTGATCTCGTCGAGGGCGTCGCGGCACGACACGTGGACCACGTAGATCGGCGTGCCCAGCGTGCCGGCGATACGAATCGCGCGGCTGGCGGCCTCGCCCTCGACCTGGGGCGGGCGCGACAGCGGGTGCGCCTCGGGGCCGGTGAGGCCCTGGGCGAGCAGCTTCTGCTGCATGTGATAGACCAGCTCGCCGTTCTCGGCATGCACGGTGGGCACCGCACCGAGCTCCAGGCAGCGGGTGAAGCTGGCCACCAGAATGTCGTCGGTGGCCATGATGGCGTTCTTGTAGGCCATGAAGTGCTTGAAGCTGTTGACGCCGTGCTCGCGCACCAGCGTTCCCATGTCCTCGTGCACGCTGTCGTCCCACCAGGTCACCGCGACGTGGAAGGCGTAGTCGCCGGCGGCCTTCTCGGCCCAGTCGCGCCAGGTCTCGAAGGCTTCCATCAGCGGCTGGCCGGGGCTGGGGATCACGAAGTCGATGATCGTGGTGGTGCCGCCGGCGAGCCCGGCGGCGGTGCCGGTGTAGAAGTCCTCGCTGGCCACGGTGCCCATGAACGGCAGTTGCATGTGGGTGTGCGGATCGATGCCGCCGGGCATCACGTACTGACCGTCGGCGTCGATCACCTCGGCGTCGGCCGGGGCCTCCAGATCGGGGCCGACGGCGGCGATCTTGCCGTCCACGCAGAGCACGTCGGCGCGGTAGGTGGCGTCATGGGTGACGACGGTGCCGCCACGGATCAGGATGGTCATGATTTCAAACCTCTTGGACTTGTTGTCTTGTCGGGTCGCTGAACCGATGCATCATTTATCCGAGGTCTAGCCAGAAACGCGACGAGCGAAGCCAAGACAAGGCGAACAAAGTCGAAAGGGCGACCGGGCTGGCGCTCCAGTTCACTGGTGTAAATGAGCACCTTGAGACTTTGTTCAACGCCGTATTGGCAAGCGCAGTCCGTTTCCGGCAGACCGATTATTCGCCGTCGGTTAGCCGTGTATACGTCTCGGGCCGGCGATCGCGGAAGAACTGCCAGGTGTTGCGAATCTCGCGGACCATCGCCAGGTCGACTTCGTGAATCAGTAGCTCGTCTTCGCTGGCGCTGGCCTTGGCCTCGATCTGGCCGCGCGGATTGGCGATGTAGGAGTTGCCGTAGAATTCGCCGATATTCCAGGGCGCTTCGGTGCCGACGCGGTTGATGGCGGCTATGTAGCAGCCGTTGGCGGCGGCCGAGGCGGGCTGTTCGAGCTCCCACAGGTATTGCGACAGGCCGGCGACGGTGGCCGAGGGATTGAAGATGATCTCGGCGCCGTTGAGCGCCAGGGCGCGCCAGCCTTCGGGGAAATGGCGGTCGTAGCAGATGTACACGCCGATCTTGCCGTAGGCGGTGTCGAAGACCGGCCAATTCGACTGGCCCGGCTTGAAGAAGTACTTCTCCCAGAAGCCGGCAACCTGGGGAATGTGGGTCTTGTGGTACTTGCCGAGATAGCTGCCGTCGGCATCGAATACCGCCGCGGTGTTGTAGTAGATGCCGGTGACCGTCTCCTCGTAGATCGGCACGATGATCACCATGCGATGCTTGGCGGCGAGCTTCTGCATCATCTGGCAGGTGGGCCCCTCGGGAACCTTCTCGGCGGCGGCGTACCATTTCTTGTCCTGGCTGGGACAGAAGTAGGGCTGATTGAACACTTCCTGAAAGCACAATACCTGAACGCCGGCTTCGGCGGCCTGCTCGATATAGGGCAGGTGGGCCTCGTTCATTGCGTCGCGAATGGCGGCCGGCTCAAGCTCGGTATCGGTCTTCAGGCCCATCTGAATCAAGCCGATCTTCACCTTTTGCATCGCTCAATCCTCATCGTCTGACATGTGTTGTTGTTGGAGCACACGGTGATCGTCGATTCATCACCTTGTCGTTATAAAACCTGACTGTCGAGTCAGGAATAAGAGAAAGCTAGTCGCTTACGTGGAAATCTTGCAAGTGTTTTTTAAACCGAACAAGCGGTTGCGTTGAATCTGTAACTCTCTAATTTGCAAAGATTTCCTCATTATGTGGCGGTGGGCGCACCGTGACGGAGAATGTCTTGTTTTTCTTTTTTTAATTTTAAAAACAGATGGTTATGCAGTTATTAGAGGGCTGTCGACGCGCTTTTAAACGCGGTTATGCACCATTGTGGAAATTGTCTAGAGTGACAGATGGCTGGGATCTCGTGACATGAAAAGCCCTGGGGGCGATGGCTTGCATGACCCTCAATAAACATGACTAGCCGGACAGGTTTTTTGAGTTTATAAAAAACAACGACTTGTCCGCCGTGGCTGAAAGGCCGGGCTCGCTTTCAACGACGCTTAGCCCTCAAACTGATCGTTCGGGCACGTTTCTTGCGAGATGTGAGAGGGACCAGCCAGGCAGCAAGGTCGACAAGTAACGTACAAGTCCCCTCGACGGGGAGAATTGGCAGCCGCATGAGGAGACAACAACAATGACGGCAGAAACATCACGCGCGATAAAGCGTGGCGAACTCGTCGAACTCGAAGTCGGCGACGACGTTCGCGAGAGTTCGCGCTTCAACGAAGACATCGCCCCGACCCGGCTCGAGGAGCGCACCTGGTCGCGCTGGAACGTCGCCGCCCTGTGGGTCGGCCTGTCGATCTGCGTGCCGACCTATACCCTGGGCGGTATTCTGACCGCCTACTTCGGCCTGTCGGTGAGCGAGGCGCTGATCACCATCCTGGTCGCCAATATCGTGATCCTGGTGCCGCTGACCCTGAACGCCTATCCGGGCACCAAGTTCGGCATCCCGTTTCCAGTGGTATTGCGCTCGTCGTTCGGTATTCGCGGCTCCAACGTGCCCTGCCTGATCAGGGCGCTGGTCGGGTGCGGCTGGTTCGGCATTCAGACGATGTTCGGCGGGCTGGCGATTCATCTGTTGCTGGCGGCGGTCTTTCCCCCGTGGCGAGCGCTGGACGGGCTCGGCGAGGTGATCGGGTTCTTCCTGTTCGGCGCCATGAATCTGTATGTGGTGATCCGCGGCGCCGAATCGATCAAGTGGCTGGAGACGCTCTCGGCGCCGCTGTTGCTGGCCGTTGCCGTGGGGCTGATGATCTGGGCCCTGCCGCACGTGTCGATGACCGAACTGTTGAGCCAGCCGCCGTCACGTCCCGAGGGCGAGCCGGTGTACGGCTACTTTTTCGCCGGGCTGACCGCCATGGTGGGTTTCTGGGCCACGCTGTCGCTCAACATTCCCGATTTCAGCCGCTTCGCCAAGAGCCAGAAGGACCAGATCGTCGGTCAGATCATCGGCCTGCCCTTGACCATGTTCTTCTTCGCCTCGCTGGGGGTGGTGATGACCGCGGCATCGGCGTCGCTGGTGGGTGAGACGGTCTCCGACCCGGTCAGCCTGATCGGGCGCATCGACAGCCCCTTCTGGGTGGTCATCGCGATGTTCTTCATCATCGTCGCGACGATCTCCACCAACACCGCCGGCAACATCGTCTCGCCCACCAACGACTTTCAGAACATCGCACCCAAGCTGATCAATCAGACCCGCGGTACGCTGATGACCGGCCTGGTCGGGGTGCTGCTGATGGGTTACGACCTGCTGCAGAAGGCCGGCGTGATCGTCTCCGACGTGACCCTCGAAAGCCTCTATTCAAACTGGCTGCTGGGCTATTCGAGCCTGCTGGGGCCGATCGCCGGGATCATGATCGTCGATTACTTCCTGATCAAGCGCCAGCAACTCGACGTCGCCAGCCTGTACAAGGATGGCGCCGCGTATCCGGCCTACAACCCGGCGGGTTTCATCGCCTTCTTCGTGCCGGTGGCGCTGACCGTCTTCTCGCTGACGACGGGGACCTGGACCTGGTTCTACGACTACGGCTGGTTCACCGGCTCGGCGCTGGGAGCGGTCGTCTACTACGTCGCCAGCCAGATGCTCGTCAAGCCGGTGACGGCTCCAGCTCCGGCGCCCGCCCCGGCGGCCGAGAAAGCCAACGGCTGAGCGTCGAGCGGTCGCCTTGAGTGAAGCCATGAGCCCGGCCCTGTGCCGGGCTCATGCTTTTCTGCATTCATGGACGGTTAGATGTCGACGCTGCGCGGTCCGTCGCGGGGGATGTCGAGCATTGCCAGCATGGCGCGGGCCGCCGCCGAAAGCGGATGGCGGCGGCGCATGATGACGCCCAGCTCGCGGGGGATATCGGGTTCGACGAGTTGACGATGCATGATGCCTTCACCGGCGATCTGCCGAAAGCTCAACGAGGGCAGCACGCTGACCCCGACCCCGGCTGCCACCATACGGCCGACGGTGGCGATCTGGCTGGCTTCACAGATGATGTCCAGGCGTTCGCCGACCCTGGTCATGACGGCATCGATATCCTGACGCGAACTCGAGCGCCGGTTGATGCCGATGAATGGATAGGCGGCCATCTGACGCCAGGTCACGACCCGCTGTTCGAGCAGCGGGTGCCCCAGAGGGCATACAGCCACATAGCGATCGACCAGCAGGGGTTCGTAGATCAGATCGTCGGCGTTGAGCGGCGCAACGGAAAATCCCATGTCCGCACGGCCCTCGCGAACGAGCTGATTGACCTCATCGGCAAGCACGTCGTGCAGGCTCAGGTTGATATGCGGGTACTCGGCGCGAAAGCCGGCAATGACGCCCGGCAACAAGCCTGCCGCCAGGGTCGGTAACGCCGCCAGCGTGACCTTGCCGCGTTCCTTGAGAAAGCGTCCATTGAGATCCTCGAAAGCCTCCGCCCAATCCTCCAGCAAGCGTATCGCCACGGGCAGGAAGGACGCGCCCTCGGGCGTCAGCGTCAACTGCCGGGTGGCGCGGGCGAACAACGGTCCTCCGACCGTTTCCTCCAGCTTGCGGATGGCGATACTCAAGGCGGGTTGCGAGAGATGAATGCGCTCGCTGGCTTCGGCGAGACTGCGCGATTGGGCGACGGCGACGAAAGCCTTGAGTTGCTTGATGCTGGGATTCATTTATTTAATTTAACGAATACGAAAAAATATTCAATGTACAAAACAAAACCGCGAGGCGAACCTGCCAATGAGCGGTGCCCGGCAGAGGCGCCCCTATCAACAACAAGGGCCCATGCGGCCACGGAGCCAACCATGAAAACGCTACTCACCGCCGCAGCGGCCAGCCTGGCCATGCTTGCATTCAGTTCCGTCAGTCACGCCGAGCAACGTCTGCTGATCGGCTCGACGTCAAGTTCATCGAGCCATTACAGCTATTTCGTGGCCGTCAATCAGATCATCAACGATCAGGTCGAGGGAGTCAGTTCCTCGGTGGCCGAAACCGGGGCCACGGTCGACAACTTGCGCCGGCTGAGCCGCGATCAGGTCGATCTGGGTCTGGTGACGACCAATAGCGGCTACCAAGCCTACCAGGGGCTGGGCGAATTCGAGGGACGAGCCGTCGATAGCCGGCTGCTGTGGGTCTATACCGTGGCCCCCCAGAACGTGGTGTTGCGCGAGGACGCCGGGGTCAGCAAGCTCGCCGGTCTAGACGGTGTGCGTCTCAACCCGGGGATCACCGGTTCGGCGACCGAGGCCACCACCGAAGCGGTCATGCAGGCGCTGGGCATCGAGCCCGACTACGTTCGAGGATCGACCAGCGATGTAGTCAGCGCCATCAAGGACGGCCGCATCGCCGGCTACGTCAAGTCCGGCGTCGGCGATCGCCTCGATGGATCGACCATGGACATCGCGACCTTCACGCCGATCACCGTACTCGGGCTGAACGACGCTCAGGCGGCGACGCTACGCGAACGGATGCCCGATGTGGCTGTCGTCGACGTGCCGGCCGGTGCCGCCGAGGGCGTCCCCGCCTACACGACCTGGGCATTCGGCGTGGCGGTGAATGCAACCCCCAAACTCGACGAGGAAACCGCCTACCAGATCGTCAAGGCGGTGATGGAAAACCCCGGACCGCAGGCCAATGCCTTCTCCGCGATCAAGGGCGCCGACATGGCGCAGATGACCCTGAAGGTGGGCAGCGTGCCGCTGCATGCCGGTGCGGCCCGCTACTATCGTGAGCAGGGGCTTGAGATTCCCGATGCCCTGAAGCCGGTCGAGTGAGCAGCGAGATGCAACTCGATGTGCGCCATTGGCTGACCACGGCCCTGGCCCTGGCATTGGGTGGACTGATTCTCTACACCTCGGCGGTGGGGCCCTTTGCCAGCCTGGTCCAGCGCGGGCTTTTTCTCGCCCTGGTGGTGCTGCTGGGATTGACGCTCTATCCGCTGGCGGCAGGCACCCGCTGGCGTCCCCTGGGCGTGGTCATCGATCTGGCGCTGGCCGTCGAGGTCAGCGTGGCATGCGGTTACGTCGTCCTCAATCATCAGCGGATCCTGACCGAGCTGCCCTGGGCCACACCCTGGGACATGGCTATGCTCGGCGTACTGCTGATCGCCATCCTTGATCTGTCGCGTCGCGCGATCGGGGCGATCTTCCCACTGCTGGTGCTGGTCGGGTTGGCGTATGCCTTCTTCGGCTCGCTGATACCCGGCGCGCTGGGGCATCGCGGCTTCGGCCTGGCCTTCGTCACCGAAACGCTCTATCTCGGCGATCTGGGCGTCTGGGGCATGCTGGTCGGCGTGGCGGCGACGACGATCGCTGCCTTCGTGCTGTTCGGCTGTCTGCTGTTGCACACCGGCGGCGGTCAGGCTTTCATGGACCTGGCCCTGCGCATCAGCGGGCGCTCGCCGGGCGGGGCGGCCAAGGTGGCCACGGTCGCCTCGGGACTGTTCGGCATGGTCAGCGGCAGCGCGGTGGCCAACGTCGCGACCACCGGCAATTTCACCATCCCCATGATGAAGCGGCTGTCCTACCCGGCGCCCTTCGCCGCCGGGGTCGAGGCCGTGGCTTCGACGGGCGGCCAGGTGGCGCCGCCGATCCTCGGCGCGGCGGCTTTCATCATGGCCGAGATCCTCGGCGAGAGTTACGTGCGTATTGCGCTGGCCGCGCTGTTGCCGGCGATCCTGTTCTATCTGGGCGTGTTCCTGACCATCCATCTGGTGGCGAGACGCCGTCAATTGCGGGTCGTTCCGGAAGACGAACTGCCGGCCTGGCGGGATGTCCTGCGCCCCGGCCGGCTGGTGCCGGTACTCGCTGCGCTCGGCGGGCTTTTCTACGGGGTGCTCAGTGGCCGCTCGATCCAGACGGCGGCCTTCTTCGGGATCCTGATGACCGTGGTCAGTTATACCGGCTTCGCATTGGCCGGCGGCGCCGGGCTGCGCGACGTCGCGGCCAAGCTGCTCGCGGGCTTGATCGACGCGGGCAAGGGCATGGTGATCATCGGCGCGCTGCTGGCCGGGGCGCAGATACTGGTGGCGATGATCGGCTTGACCGGGATCGGCGTGACCCTGGCCGGATTGATCGTCGACCTGGGCGGTCAATCGCTGTTTCTGGTGGCGCTCATCGTCGGCGGCGTGTGCTTGATTCTCGGCATGGGGATCCCCACCACGGCGGCCTATGTGCTGGTCGCGTCGGTGCTGGCGCCGGCGCTGACCGAGATCGGCGTCGAGCCGCTGATTGCTCACCTGTTCGTCTTCTACTTCGCGACGCTGTCGGTGATCACGCCGCCGGTGTGTGTCGCGGTCTTCGTCGGCGCGGGGATCGCCCAGACCAATTGGCTGCCGGCGGCCGGCGAGGCCATGCGCCTGGCCGCGGCGATCTACGTGATCCCTTTCCTGCTGTTGATCTATCCCTCGCTGGCCGGCTTCGGAGGGTGGCTCGACATCCTGTTGGCGGCGGTTCAGGGCACGGTCTTCGTGATCGCCTTCGCCACCCTGATGGCGCGCACCGCGCTGACCGGAAGCCGGGCGCTTGACGTCCTGGCGTTGCTGGTCGTCGTTGCCCTGGCCTTGACTCCGGGTTGGGCGAGCACGCTGGCATCAGTGCTGGCGCTTGGCGTTCTCTACGCGCGCCAGCGTAGTCGCCGGCCGCTATCGGACGACACGCTGGGTGCGGTGGGTGAGCCGCCCGGGGAGCGGCGGCCATGAGCTTCCTACTGGGTAGCGGAGCCGGGTTTTCCGGCGATCGTACCGATGCGGCGACGCCCGTGGTCGCGGAGCTGATCCGGCGCGGACAGCCTGCCGCGCTGATCTTCGAGACGCTGGGAGAGCGCACGCTGGCGGCCGCCCATCGGGCGATGCGCGAGGATCCACAGGCCGGCTTCGAACCATTGCTCGAGGAGTTGCTGGAGCCGGTCCTGGCCGACTGCCAGCGCCACGGAATCGCCATTCTCGGCAACTTCGGTGCCGCCAATGTCGCTGGCGCCTGCCGTGTGGTCGGGGAGCTGGCCGCGCATCAGGGCTGCGATGGGCTGCGCATCGGCCGGGTTCATGGCGACGACGTACGCGACCGGCTCGAGTCCCTCGACCTCGAACCCTGGGAAGCCGAGACGCGCACGCTGCCGACGGGCGAGTCGCTGATTTCGGCGAATGTCTACCTGGGCGCGGCGGCACTGGTGCAGGCGCTCGAGCAGGGCGCCGATGTGGTGGTGACCGGCCGAGTCGCCGATCCGGCGCTGTTTCTGGCGCCTCTGGTTCGCCACCATGGCTGGGCATGGGACGATTGGGATCGGCTCGCCGCGGGGATGATGGCCGGTCACCTGGGGGAATGCGGGGCGCAGGTGAGCGGCGGCTACTTCGCCGACCCGGGGCTCAAGGAGGTCGCCGAACTGGCGACCCTTGGCTATCCGATCATCGAGGTCGAGGCGGATGGCCGGCTGGTCATCACCAAGCCGGCCGGTACCGGCGGCTGCATCGATGCGCGCACCGTCAAGGAACAACTGCTCTACGAAGTGCACGATCCGGCGCACTACCTGACGCCCGACGTGGTCGTCGATCTGACCCATGTCGTGATCAACGAACTGGGGCGGGACCGGGTCGAGGTCCTCGGCATCCGGGGCAAGCCGGCACCGGCCCGGCTCAAGACCACGGTGTGCTACGACGGCGGATGGCAGGGCGAAGCCGAGATTTCCTACGCGGGGCCCAACGCGCTGGCCCGGGCGCGTCTGGCGGTGTCGGTGTTGCAGGAACGGCTGCGCTTCAGGGCACCCGCCGAGCTGCGCACGCGACTGGACATCATCGGTCACACGAGTGTCTTCGACGACGATTCGGGCCATCTGCGCCGCCAGTGCCGGCCCACCGACCCGGCAGGCGACTATAGAGTGCGGCTGGCCTGCGAACATGCCGAGCGGCGCTGGGTCGAACGCGCCACCCAGGAGCTGTTGGCCTTGTACTGCGCCGGTCCCGCCGGCGGCGGCGGGGTCCGACGGCACTTTCAGCGCCGCGTGCACACCGCGTCGTTCCTGGTCAGGCGCGACGATGTCACGGCCCGCGCCTCGCTCTACGAGGATGCCACCCATGAGTGACACCGCACTCGACGCAGCGCACGACGGGGGCGGTGGCGTCACCGTCACGCTGCACCAGCTCGCCCACTCCCGCGCCGGCGACAAGGGCGATCGTCTCAATCTATCGCTTTTCGCCTACGATCCTCGTCATTATGCGACATTGCTCGAACAGATCACCGAGCCGCGGGTATTGGCGCTATTCGCTTACCGTGGCGCGAGTCGGGTGCGGCGCTATCCGATGCCGGGGTTGGCCGGCATGAACCTGGTGATCGACGACGTACTTCAGGGCGGCGTCAACGGCGCGCTCAATCTCGACGGGCATGGCAAGACGCTGTCTTTCCTGCTGCTGGGGCTGACCGTCACGTTGCCACGACCCTTGTTGCCGGAGCGGTTGCTGGTGAAATGATCCCATGCGCAGGAACGAACGCCGTCCGCAGGGGCGGCGTGCTTCGTCTGAGTTGGCCGGAGTTCAGCGAAGCGACAGGGCCGCAGTGGCGGTCTCGCCGGACGCAGTGCGGTAGGCGTCGTCTTCCTCGGCGAGCACCTGCGGCGAGAAGCGCACCAGGAAGGTGAAGAAGGATGCCAGCATCACCGCCATGCCCAGGTACAGAAGGCCCTGCTGGTAGCTCAGCGATTCGGCGCGAAACAGAAAGCCGGCGGCGACGGCTCCGGCATTGCCGCCGGCGCCGACGATGCCCGCTACCGCGCCCAGGGCGTTGCGGTTGACGAAGGGCACCACGCCGAAGGTGGCACCCTCGGCCATCTGCACGAACAGGCTGAACACCAGCATGATGCCGATGGCCACGGCGAGTACCTGCATCTGGGCGAAGAACATTAGCGCGATGGCCTCGCAGAACATGGCGATGAACAGCCAGCGCACCCGGCCCTTGAGGCCGCCGTGGCGGGCGAAGAGATCCGAGAACACGCCGCCCAGGGTGCGCGCGAACAGGTTCATCAGGCCGAACAGCCCGGCGATCAGGCCGGCGGTGGCCAGGTCGAGTTCGAAATTGTCGAAGAAGTAGATGGCGGCGATGTTATTGATGGTCAGCTCGACGCCGAAGCAGGCGGCGTAGACCACGAACAGCGCCCAGACTCGAACGTCCCGGGCGGCCGCGCCGAAGGTGCTGCGCATGCTGTATTCCTTCTCGGCACGCGGCAGTTCGCCGCGCTCACGCAACTCGTCGAAGTTGCCGTCCGGCGCATCCTGGGTCAGGCAGTAGTACGCGATGCCGGTCAGGAACAGCACGATCCCCGGAACCACCATCGCCAGGCGCCAACCCAGCGTGGCTTCCACGCCCAGCATCAGGATGCCGGCGAATATCAGCGGCATGAGGATCTGTGTGGTGCCGCCGCCCAGGTTGCCCCAGCCGGCGGTGGTGGCGTTGGCGGTACCCACCACGTTGGGACCGAACATCACCGAGGTGTGATATTGGGTGATGACGAACGAGGCGCCGATCGCGCCGATCGCCAGGCGCGCCAGGAAGAAGCTTTCGAAGCTGTCGGCGAAGCCGATCATCATCACCGGCAGCGAGCCCAGGCACAAAAGCCAGGTATAGGCCTTGCGCGGGCCGATCTTGTCGCAGAGCACGCCGATCGCCAGACGCACGATGACGGTGATCGCTACCGAGGCAATGATGGTGTTGCCGATCTGGGTCTTGGTCAGGCCAAGATCGTCGCGCACCACTGCCATCAACGGGGCGATGCCGAACCAGCCGAAGAAGCAGATATGGAAGGCGAACCACGAAAGGTGGAAAGCCCGCATTTGCGGACTCTTGAAGCTGAACAGACGAATCCTGTTGGCTTTGTTGCGAATGTCCATAAGTCGGTCGGTCCTCATCGAGTCGTGTCGAACGCGGGATGGATCTTCGTCATTGAAGGTCCGGGGCCGACGCACTCGTACTCGCGGGGTCAAGCCTGGTCCACGTCGGTCTGCCAGGAATAAAGCATCAGCCGTGCCAATCTCCAGCGATGCTTCTCTTTCAGTCATTTGCGAACCATTTGATGGCTGTCGCGCGGCTTCGCTCGATCCTCGAAGCGCTGCTTTGGCGCATCCGGCGAGGCGGTTGCGCTATGAAAAGACGTCTTGGCAGATAACGTGCAGGTGGCGGGGAAGAGGACTTCGGCGCTTTGAACGCGGGAACTGGATGGTGGTGGAAACGAAGACGCCCCGCGATGCGGGGCGTCTTCATCAACAGTATGGCCTTTCCATCAACTGTCGTCGGGGTTTCTCTTGCTCGGCGTCGAGGCGCGAGCCAGCTGAGCGTCGCCGCTGGTTTCGAGCTTGGCCAGCAGTTGCTGGGACTGTTGCTTGAAGGCCGCCAGAGCCTGCCCGGACAGACTCTGGTTCTCGGGTAACTTGACGCGCATCGCATCCACGGCACGGTTGTTGACCATCACCTCGTAATGCAGGCTCGGCCCGGTGGCGTTTCCGGTGCTGCCGGAAAGGGCAATTTTCTCGCCCATCTTGACGCGGTCCCCTTCCGAGACGTAACGCTTGGAAAGGTGCATGTAACGCGTCTTGTAGCCGTTGTCGTGACGGATGACCATGTAATAGCCGGCGCCATTGGCCTGGTAAGCAGACTTGATGACGCGCCCGGCGCCAGCCGATTCGATGGGCGTGCCGGTAGGCACGGCGAAATCCGTGCCGCGATGCGGCGTGATGCGTCCGGTGACGGGATGTTTGCGGCGCAAGTTGTACGATGAGCTGACCCGGTAGTTGCCGTCGAAAGGATAGCGATTGAACGCCGGGTCCAGGCTTCGCCCGTCGGGGGTGTAGAAGCGATCGTCCTTCGGATTGCGAACGACTGTCAGCTCGGTCCGCGCGCCTTCGTATCTAGCCGCCAGAATGCGCGAGTCCAGTGCCTTGCCCTCAATCATGTCCGCTTCGACCAGCACCTGGAAACGATCGCCGCGGCGTGTATCGCGACGAAAATCAATCTTCTTGGCCAATAGGTTGCTGAGCTCTGCCACCTCGCTGGAGGACAGCCCGGTGGCACTTGCCGAACCGGCAAAGCTGCCACTGACCGTTCCGGCAAACAGCCGCTGGGTAGCTTCGCCGGCCTTATCGATATTGGCGACCTCAAACGTGTGCTGCTCGGCATCGCGCTCGATGAGGTAGCCCGAACGGGCATCCTTCATCACGCGCAGGGCCAGCAGTTGACCTTCTTCATCGAGCTGAAAGTCGATGTTGTCGCCGGCACGCCAGTTGGTCAGCGGCTTGTCGTCCGGTAGCGCATCCAGCAGGCGCAGCACTTCGCTGTACTCCAGGCCGAAGGTACGCTCGGCCATGACTGCGAAGGTGTCGCCCTGTTGAACGGTATAGGTTTCCCACTGCGGGACGAAGTCTTCCTTGGCGACGATCTCGTTCTCGAGTTCGATTTTGCCGTCATCGAGAATCAGCGAGTCCGAAGAGAGAAATTCGTGGGAAGCGCCGCTGTCGAGTTCGCCCTCGATTGCGTCAGCGTCGAACAGTTGTCGCGCAATCTTGAGTGTCTGAATGTCGAGGGCGGCGTCATTTTCCTCGCTACCGGGCTGCGTGGCCGGAGCCGGCTGGGCGGGGGCGTTGGCCACTGCCGCAGGCGTCTGCGGCTGAAGTACCGTGAGATCGGCAGAAGCGTTGGGCTCTCGGGCTTCGGCGGTCTCGATGAAATTCAGGTCGACGATTTCCTGAGTCGTCAGGGCGACCAGGGGAATATCCCGACCGATCAGGCTGGAACTGGATGGTTGGAGATTTTTGGAAACAGCCTGATCGAGCGCCTGGGTATTGACTACCGAGGTCGGGGCGGCGATAGCAAGATTGACTGGCTTATTCATGCCGTTAGTAACATCGGTTTCGTTCAGAGCGGCCAAAATCTTGTACGTGCCCAGCACAGTAACCATGGTGGCGACGGGTAGCAGCAGCAACTTGTGCGTGCGGGGCAGCGAATGGAAAATTCGCAACATCATAAAGGGCCTAGGTGCATGTAAATGGAGGAAAAAACCCATGCACCATAACGCATGACTCATAGCATGCCTAGCCTGTGTGAATGTACAGGCTTTAAACCCTTGGCCAACGGCTACTCTTTACCAACAATTAGTTACCATGGTGCTACATGGCTCGTCCTTCAACTCTTTCCTTGCAAAGGACAGCGCGCCGCTTCGGAGGCGATGCAAACGTTGTCACGAATTGGATAGGGCATTACTGACGAGTCGGCACTCACTGGGCCAGCGTGCCGTCGCGATAGTCGCGTAATGCCTGGTCGAGTTCCTCGCGCTGATTCATCACGAAAGGGCCATAATGCGCGATCGGCTCGCCATGTGGATGGCCAGCCAATAGCAATACCTGCGCGCCTGAATGGCTGGACAATGTCAGCGTTTCGCCCGCATTCAGGCTGGCCAGTCGCTGCGCGGAAACCGTCTGGCCGGCTATCTGCAATTCGCCTTCGAAGACATACGCCAGCAGCGTCGGTGCATCCTGTTCCAAGGTTAGCGTCGCTCCCCCCTCGAGGCGAACATGGGCGATTCCGGCCTGCCCGGCCAGGGCATCCAGGGGCCCGTCGACAGCTTGAGTCGCGCTTGCCCAGTGTCCGCCCAGGGCGATCAGCTCGCTGCCTTCCTCTTCGAGGTGCGGCATCTCCTCGCGCTTGATATCACGATAGGTAGCCGGACTGAGCTTGTCACGCGCAGCCAGGTTGATCCATAGCTGGAAGGCATGGAGCCCGGCATGATCGGTCAGCGGCATTTCCGAGTGGATGATGCCGCGGCCGGTATGCATCCATTGGGCATCGCCGCTGCCAATGGAGCTACTGTGGCCTAGATGGTCTTCGTGCATCAGCCCGCCATGCACGACGTAGGTCAATGTCTGGATGCCGCGGTGCGGATGCGGCGGGAACCCGCCGATGTATTCATCGGGTTGCTCCGAACCCAGTTCGTCTAACATTAGAAAGGGGTCAAGCCCGCCGCCGAAATCGTGGACGCGGGAAATCTTGACACCATCGCCGTCCTGGCTGGGGTGGCTGGCAATAACACGGTTGATTGTGCGCTGCGGCATCGTCTTTACCTCGCGATAACGGAATGATTGTATTGTAGGACGACTTTTTCGAAGAATAAGCGCATAGTTTTGCTTGCTTCGTTCGAGGAAAACGAAATGTCACGAGTGACCCTGGCTCAATGGCAGATGCTTGCAGCGGTCGTCGATCACGGCGGCTTTGCCCGTGCGGCGGAGGCGATTCACAAGAGCCCCTCGACGCTCAATCACGCCGTGCACAAGCTCGAAGCGCAGCTTGGGGTGTCGATTCTCGAGCCGATCGGACGCCAGGTGCGGCTCACCGATGCGGGCGAGATGCTGTTGCGCCGGGCGCGCCAGTTGATCGAGAACGCCGCGGCACTGGAAGAGGTCGCCGAGAGCATGGCGGCGGGGTTGGAAGCGGAAGTGTCGCTGGCGATCGATCAGATATTCCCGCCCGATGCGCTGGCCGAAGCGCTTCAGCAGTTTTCCCGCAACTATCCGCACGTACGCGTCCAGTTGCACGAAACGGTGCTCAACGGCGGGGTCGAAATGCTCTACGACAAGCGTGCCGATCTGGTGATCTCGGGGCTCGCCGCTCAGGGCTTCCTCGGTGAGCCCCTGGTAACCCTGCGCTTTATCGCCGTTGCCCACCCCGCTCATCCGTTACATGCGCTGGCGCGTACCCTCGACCTGCGCGATCTGATTCAGCATCGCCAACTGGTGGTGCGCGATTCGGCCTTGCGCCAGTCGATGGATGCCGGCTGGTTGAAGGCCGAGCAGCGCTGGACGGTCAGCCATCTGGCGACTTCGCTGGACATGCTCGAGCGTGGGCTGGGGTTTGCCTGGCTGCCCGAAACGCGCATACGGGAAGCGCTGACCGCTCGACGCCTGAAGCCGTTGCCATTGGCGGCAGGCGGTACCCGCGAGGTGCCCATGCAATTGATCTTCCAGGATCGCGACCGGGCCGGGCCGGCGACCCACGCCATGGCCCAGGCGCTTCATGCGGCCGTCAACACCTGCTGTCCCATCGATGACGATTCGTTTTATTCGAAAGAAAATGCGGAAAAATTGCAGAGTAGCGTCGAATGAATCGGTCTAAGCTGGCGTGAATCGCTTACTGCATTCAAGGAGACGACGATGGGCTTGTTGATCGAAGGCCAATGGCACGACCAGTGGTATGACACCGAGAAGCACGGCGGCGAGTTCGTGCGTGAATCGGCCCAACTGCGCAAATGGCTGACCGGCGACGGCGCACCGGGACCGCAAGGGCAGGATGCGCTGCCGGCCGAAGCGGATCGCTACCATCTGTATGTCTCGCTGGCCTGTCCCTGGGCGCACCGCACCCTGATCATGCGCAAGCTGAAGGGCCTGGAGCGGCTGATCGGCGTGTCGCATACCAGTCCGCTGATGCTCGACCAGGGCTGGAGTTATCATGTCGGCGAGGGCTCGAGCGGCGATCCGCTCAATGGCGTGGACTACCACCATCAGCTCTACACCATGACGCAACACGACTATACCGGTCGGGTCACGGTGCCGGCGCTGTGGGACAAGCTTGGCAAACGTCTCGTCAATAACGAATCCGCCGATCTGGTGCGTATCTTCAACGACGCCTTCGACGCTATCACCGGCAACCGGCTGGACTTCTATCCGACCGAGCTGCGCGAGACCATCGAAGCGGTCAATGCCGACGTCTACGATCACATCAATAACGGCGTCTACAAGGCCGGGTTCGCCACCGAGCAGAATGTCTACGAGAAGCACGTCACGGCGCTGTTCGAGGCGCTCGATCGCATGGAAGCGCGGCTTGACGAGCAGCGTTACCTGGCCGGTGAATGGCTGACCGAAGCGGATATTCGGCTATTTACCACGCTGGTGCGTTTCGATCCCGTCTATCACGGGCATTTCAAGTGCAATCTGCGGCGCATTACCGACTATCCCAATCTCGCGAACTACCTGCGCGAACTGTACCAGTGGCCGGGTATCAAGGAGACCGTCGACTTCGATCATATCAAGCGCCACTACTATGGCAGCCATGCCACCATCAATCCCACCGGCATCGTGCCCAAGGGTCCGATCCTCGACCTCGAGCGGCCGCACGACCGCGAGCGCCTAACGGGGCAGGGGATCCGCGAGAAAGCATAATCCAGGCTCGGATGTAAGCGGTGAAGACTAGATATAAGTTTGTTGGGGAACGTGTTCCCGACAGCCTGTTGCCGGCTTCAATCGCGAATGAATTCGCTCCCAGTGCGCCCGTGAAGGCGTGCACACAACTCGGTGGAAGTCCGAGTCGGGGTAAGCCATGGCCCCGTAGTCGAAGGTAACTGCGTCGCCGCGAGGCGGGGTGGAGAGCAACCGGAGGCGAACTGGCGGTCCGTAGGATGACGAACTCGATTCGGCCGGGTCAGGTGGCGAGCTTGCTGGGAGACAGCGAAGCCTGAAACGCACCCGTCGCGCTGGGGTGGCGGCTAAAGCGACGGCGGGACCTGCCAGGTGGTTGGAGGCGGAACGTCAGGAAGGGTGCACGAGATAAGCGGGGAGTCCTGGTCACCGAGGTGACGGCGGCCAGGGGTCAGAGCCTTCATAGTACCGGCGTGCGGATCACGCCTTGGCCACGGCTCATCCCGGCGAAAGCAGGGATCTAGAGATGCGGGAGTGCTAACTCTGCCTACCGCCAAGACGCCGTACAGGAGGCGCAGAGAACAGAACCTGTGCCGAGGGAAGGGAGGCAGGAAGATGGATGCGAGAGACGACCAGAGATGAGCGAACGCAACAGCACAGCATCGATAGTGTCCCCCCGTGGGACTAAGCAAGGTGCGTCATCACCCGCCGCTATGGCGGGGGGTGACCGCTCAATCTGGACGGACCGCATGTTGGCGGCGCTGGATAACGGCGTCAAAGGACGTAAATGGTTCAGCCTGATCGACAAGGTACACCGCTCGTCGACCCTAGCGAGTGCCTGGCTACAGGTCTACCGCAACCAGGGTGCAGCGGGGGTCGATCGGCAAAGCGTGTCACGCTTCGCCGCGCAGTCCGGACGCCACCTTGAGGAGCTCCAGGCCGACCTGGCGGCGGGGCGGTACCGCCCACAGGCGGTGCGGCGGATCGAGATCCCCAAGGGCGGCGGCAAGACACGCCCGTTGGGTATCCCTACCGTCAAGGACCGCATCGTTCAGGCGGCGCTCAAGCGTGTCATCGAACCGATTCTCGAGCACGAGTTCCTGCCGATGAGCTATGGCTTCCGACCAGGAAGAGGCTGCAAGGACGCCTTGCGGGCCGTCGATGATGGCCTCAAGGCCGGCATGACCTGGGGGGTCGACGCCGACCTGCAGGGTTACTTCGACAGCATCCCGCATGACCGCCTCATGAGCCGTGTTGAGGAACGGCTCAGCGATGGTCGGTTGTTGTCACTGCTGCGTGCCTGGCTGACGCAGGACATCGTTAGCGAGATGAACTGCTGGAGCCCCACCGCGGGAGCGCCGCAAGGAGCGATCATCAGCCCCTTGCTGGCGAATCTCTACCTGCACCCGCTGGACCAGGAGATGACCCAGCGCGGCTATCGCATGGTGCGGTATGCCGACGACTTTGTCATCCTCTGTTACAGCGAGCAGGAGGCCCGGCAGGCCCTGGCCCACGTGCAGGACTGGGTGATGACGAATGGCCTGACCCTGCACCCCGACAAGCCCCATATCGGTGACTGTCGACAACGCGGCGAGGGCTTCGACTTCCTGGGCTACCGCTTCGAGGCGGGAAAGCGCTGGGTACGTAGGAAGAGTCTCAGAGCCTTCAAGGACAAGGTGAGAAGCAAGACGCGGCGGACGGAAGGTAAGAGTCTGCGGCAGATCATCGCCTCACTCAATCCTCTGCTAAGAGGCTGGTTCGGCTACCTCCGACACGCCTATCGGACAACGTTCCGGCCGTTGGATGGCTTCATCCGCCGACGGCTTCGCGCCATCCTGCGCAAGCAGGAGAAACGCCCTGGGCGTGGCAACACCGGAACAGACACGCGACGTTGGCCCAATAGGTTCTTCGCCGCTGCCGGGCTTTTCACCCTAGCCGAAGCCTGGCAGCAAGCGAGCCAATCACGATGTTGAAACTATCGACTGGAGAGCCGTGTGCGGGAGAACCGCACGCACGGTTCGGAGGGCGGGGAGGCGAAGCCTTCCCGACCCCTATCAAGGACAAACTAACTGGCAGGGGGCTGTGGGAGGGAGCTTGTTCGCGATAGGGGCAGCCGAAACCGATCGGGAACAAGTTCCCTCCCCCAAAACCCTAGGTCTCGGCTTGGGTGGGCCATCATCGAAATGGGGTCCCCTGCCACGGCTGGCGGTTCAGTCGGTTGAGAGAGCGATGGGTTGCTTGCGGCGTTGCCGGTCGAGCGCCCAGCGCACATGTTCGCGCACCAGATCGGAGGGGTAGGCGAGCCGCGCCTGAAGGGCGGCTTCGACGGCCCGGCTCCAGGGGGCGTTGCCCAACCCCACGGCGAGATTGCGCAGCCAGCGTTCGTAGCCGATGCGGCGGATCGCGCTGCCCTGGGTCTTGGCGAGGAACTCCCCTTCGCTCCAGGCGAACAGGGCCAGCAGCTCGGCGCGGTCGAGATCGTGGCGCGGGGCGAAGTCCTCTTCGGCGCTGGCCCGGGTGAAGCGCGTGTACGGACAGACCAGCTGGCAGTCGTCGCAGCCGTAGACCCGGTTGCCCATCGCCTCGCGATACTCCTCGGGTATGCTGCCGTGCAGCTCGATGGTCAGGTAGGAGATGCAGCGCCGCGCATCGATCACCTTGTCGTCGACGATCGCCCCGGTGGGACAGGCGGTCTGGCAAGCCGCGCAGGAACCGCAGTGCTCGCTCTCGAACGGCGCGTCCACCGGCAGCGGCAGGTCGGTGTAGAGTTCGCCGAGGAAGAACAGCGAGCCGGCCTGGGGGTTGAGCAGCATCGAGTTCTTGCCGAACCAGCCGAGCCCGGCCTTCTGGGCCAGGGCGCGCTCCATGACCGGCGCGGAGTCGACGAAGGTGCGATAACCGTAGGCGCCGCCCGCGTCCTCGATGCGTTTGGCGAGGCTCGCCAGGCGCTTGCGAATCAGCTTGTGATAATCGCGGCCCAGCGCATAGCGCGACACATAGGCGCGCCGCGGTTGGCCGAGTACCTTGGTGGTCTCGACCTCCGGCGGCAGGTAATCCATGCGCACGCTGATCACCCGCAGGGTGCCGGGGATCAGCTCCGCGGGTCGGGTGCGCCGAGTGCCATGCCTGGCCATGTAGTCCATCTCGCCGTGGTGGCCGGCTGCCAGCCAGCGCTGGAGATAGCGCTCGTGGTTGCCCAGCTCGGTGTCGGTGATGCCGACCTGCTGGAAGCCCAGTTCGCGGCCCCATTGCTTGATGCGCTCGGCCAGCTCGGGGTAGTCGGGTTGTGCGCGTTCGCCAGAAATCATCGATTCACGTCGGTCGAGGGGCAATGCGAGCTACTGCGAAGAACCATCATGCAAGGTAGGCTGTCGTTTCAACAACGCCCAGCCAATGTCGGGCCAATACTGAGAAGAGAAGGACGTAGCCTACACTATTCACCCGTTCATGGTCATAGCGGAGGGCGCGCATGTCGAGCCATTCCAGTCATTCCAGCCATCCCCGTAAGCCGGGTGACGCGACACCGCATCCGCTTTACCTGGCCGCCCAGGTCCGTGAAATCGATAGCCGCGAAATCGCCGCCGCCCAGCCCGGTGACAAGGAGCGCGGCGACGCGCCGGGCTTCGCGTTGATGCAGCGCGCGGCGATGGCCGCCTATCGGCAGCTGCGCGAATGCTGGCCCGAGGCGCGCCGACTCAGCGTGCTGTGCGGCTCGGGCAACAACGCCGGCGACGGCTACGTGCTTGCCGCACTGGCCGTCAACGACGGACTCGAGGTGCAGCTCCTCGCGCTGCGCGACCCCGCCGCGCTCACGGGCGAGGCGGCACGCGGCGTCGAGATGGCGCGTGGGGCCGGGCTCGTCGTGCAACCATGGGCGGAGGATGCCGCGCTCACCGGCGAGGTGGTCGTCGATGCCTTGTTGGGAACTGGCCTGGGCGGCGAGGTCCGCGAACCCTACGCCATGGCGATCGGCACGATCAATGCAAGCGAGCGGCCGGTACTGGCGCTGGACATCCCCTCGGGGCTGGCCGCCGACAGCGGCGCGGTGCTGGGCGTGGCGGTGCGCGCCACGCTGACCGTGACGTTCATCGCCGACAAGTTCGGCCTGCACACCGGCCAGGCCGCGGATTATGTCGGCGCGCTGGCGTTCTGCCCGCTCGGCGTCGACAGTGGCGAACATGCGGATATCGCGCCGGTCGCCGAGCTGCTCGATGCGAGCCTGATCGCCACGGCATTGCCGCCGCGCGCCCGGGCCAGTCACAAGGGCGATTTCGGTCACGTGCTGGTGATCGGCGGGGCGCCGGGGCTGGGCGGCGCGGCACTGCTCGCCAGTCAGGCGGCGGCGCGGCTGGGGGCCGGCAAGGTCAGCCTGGCCACCGCGCCCGAGCACGTCGGCGCGAGCCTGATTCGCACCCCCGAGGTCATGGCCCGCGGGGTGCGCGGGGTGAGTGACGCCACACCGATGCTCGAGGCGGCGGAGGTGATCGTGATCGGTCCCGGGCTGGGGCGCGATGCCTGGGGGCAAGGCTTGATGCAGGCGGCGCTGGACAGCGGCAAGCCGTTGGTGATCGACGCCGACGGTCTCAACCTGCTGGTCGAGCGCTGGCCCGAGTTGCATCGCGACGACTGGCTGCTGACGCCGCACCCCGGCGAGGCGGCGCACCTTTTAGGCATCAGCGGCAGCGAAGTCCAGGCCGACCGGTTGGCGGCAAGTCGCGCGCTTAAGGCGCGGCGCGGCGGCACGCATGTACTCAAGGGTGCGGGGAGCCTGATCGCCGGCCCGCAGGGCATCGGGGTGTGCCCTTACGGCAATCCGGGCATGGCCAGCGGCGGCATGGGCGACGTGCTTTCCGGCATTCTCGGCGCGCTCGTCGCCCAGGGCCTGACACTCGAGTCCGCGGCGCGGGTGGGTACGCTGCTGCACGCCTGCGCCGCCGATCAGGCGGCGAGCGTGTACGGCGAGCGTGGCCTGCTGGCGGGCGATCTGGCATGCTATGCGCGAATTTTGGCGAATGGCCGACCGACGACGCGACGATGATGATTTGCTTATCCGACGAAGCCGCCCAGGTGGCGTTCGGCGATGCCCTGGGCCGGGCGCTGGCCGGACGCGGCGTCGTGCATCTGACCGGCGAGCTGGGCGCCGGCAAGACCACCCTGGCGCGCGGCATTCTGCGGGCCTACGGCCACCGCGGCGCGGTCAAGAGCCCGACCTACACGCTGGTCGAGCCGTATCGACTGGCCGGCCTGCAGATCAACCATTTCGACCTTTACCGGCTGGGCGATCCCGAAGAGCTGGAGTTCATCGGCGCCCGCGATCTGTTCGGCAGCGATTCGCTCAATCTGATCGAGTGGCCGAGCCGCGGCGCCGGCTGGCTACCCATGCCCGACCTGGTGATTTCCCTGAGCGTTTCGGGGCCGGGTCGTCAGGCCCATCTCAAGGCGGAGACCGCCTATGGCGAGGCCGTCATCGAGCGATTGTCGGTCCCGTCCGTCGATTAAGGATACACGCTAGACCATGACTTTCTGGATTTGGCAGAGCCTCCGGGCTCGTTGCACGGGCCTTCGTCGCGGGCTGGTCGCCGTGCTGTGCGGCGTCGCGATGACCGTCGCCGCGACACCGACACGGGCCAACGAAGTCGACAACGTGCGGTTGTGGGCGGCACCCGATCGTGTGCGGCTGGTCTTCGACATGGCCAGCGCGCCACAGGCCAACATCTTTTCCCTCGACGACCCGCGACGCCTGGTGATCGATCTCGCCGACAGCCAGCTCGAGGCCGACGTTGCCTCGATCGATCTCGAGGGCAGCGCGATCAGCCGGATTCGCAGCGGTACTCGTAACGGTGACGATCTGCGTGTGGTGCTCGATCTCAAGCGCCAGGTAGTGCCGCGACATTTCACCCTGGCGCCCAACGACCAGTACGGAAACCGGCTGGTGGTCGATCTGAAGTACCCCGGCGAGAGCGCCGTGGAGGATCCCATCGACCCCATCGAGGCGAAGATCCGCGAGCAGGAGATCGCCGCCCAGCGCGCTCAGGCCGAGGCGCGTGTCAACGGTCAGCCCGCGGCGACTGTCGAAGCGGTGACGGCCGCCAAGTCGCATCCCAAGCGCGATATCATCATTGCCGTGGATGCCGGCCACGGGGGCGAGGACCCGGGTGCCAGCGGCCCACGCGGCACCCAGGAGAAGGCGGTAGTGCTGGCGATCGCCCGCAAGCTCAAGTCGCAGATCGATGCCACGCCCGGTTACAAGGCGGTGCTGACCCGCGATGGCGACTACTATGTGGGGCTGCGTCAGCGCACCCTGCTGGCACGCGACCAGAAGGCCGACTTCTTCGTCTCGATCCACGCCGATGCCTTCAAGAGTCCACGGCCGACCGGCAGCTCGGTATACGCACTGTCGCAGAGCGGCGCGACCTCGGAGACCGCCAAGTGGCTGGCGGCCTCCGAGAACCGTTCGGACCTGATCGGCGGCGTCGACGGCAGCCTGAACCTGGCCAACAAGGACGAGACGCTGCGCGGTGTGCTGCTCGACCTGACCATGACCGCCACACTCAACGATTCGTTGGCGGCGGGCGGCCAGGTGCTCGACCAGCTCGACAAGATCAACAGCCTGCACAAGTCGCGGGTCGAACAGGCCGGTTTCGTGGTGCTCAAGTCGCCGGACATACCGTCGCTGCTGATCGAGACGGGGTTCATCTCGAATCCCGGGGAGGAGCGCCGCTTGCGCGACCCAAGCTATCAGGGCCAGCTTGCCCGGGCGATCTTCAAGGGGATCGACGCGCACTTTCAACAGAGTCCGCCACCCAGCAGCCTGATCGCCTGGCAGCGCGACCAGGGGCGGGGTGGGCAGGCCAATCAGTACCGCATTCAGCCGGGCGACACCCTGTCGGAGATTGCCTCCCGGAATCAGGTGTCGCTGAGCACACTGCGCGAGGTCAATGAGCTCGAGAGCGACTCGATTCGCGTCGGCCAGGTCTTGCGCATTCCGCGCGGTTAATCTTCGGTAGTCGCCATGAACCAGACACGACGCATCCAGATTCTCGACCCGCGACTGGCCAACCAGATCGCCGCCGGCGAAGTGGTCGAGCGCCCCTCGTCGGTGCTCAAGGAACTGGTCGAGAACGCCATCGACGCCGGCAGCCGGCGCATCGAGATCGACCTGGAGAACGGCGGCACGCGATTGATCAAGGTGCGCGACGACGGCCACGGAATCGACGAGGCCGATCTGCCGCTGGCGCTGTCGCGCCATGCCACCAGCAAGATCGTCTCGCTGGAGGAGCTCGAAGGCGTGACCAGCCTGGGTTTTCGTGGCGAGGCGCTGGCCTCGATCAGCTCGGTGTCGCGGCTCGAACTGGCCTCCAATACCGCCGACGACCCGGCGGGTGGCTGGCGGGTGGTCGCCGAGGGCCGGCAGATGGAGCCGCGGGTCGCGCCGGTTCCCCATCCGCGCGGTACCTCGGTGACGGTGCGCGATCTGTTCTTCAATACCCCGGCGCGGCGCAAGTTCCTGCGCACCGAAAAGACCGAATTCGCTCATGCCGAAGAAGCCTTCCGGCGTCTGGCCCTGTCGCGCTACAACATCGGTTGGGTGCTGCGCCACAACCAGAAGACCGTGCACCAGTTGCGTCCGGCAGACGACAACGCGGCCAGCGAACGGCGTATCGCCGCGTTGCTGGGCGCCAAGTTCCTCGACAACGCGCTGCATATCGATCTCGAGGTCACCGGCATGCGTCTGTGGGGCTGGGTGGGCTTGCCGACTCACGCCCGCGCCCAGGCCGACCAGCAGTATTTCTTCGTCAACGGCCGGGTGGTGCGCGATCGGCTGATCGCCCATGCCGTTCGCCAGGCCTATCGCGACGTGCTGTTCCACGGTCGTCATCCGGTGTTCGTGCTGTACCTGGATGTCGACCCGCTGGTGGTCGACGTCAATGTGCATCCCACCAAGCACGAGGTGCGCTTTCGCGACGGCCGGCTGGTGCATGATTTCCTGTTTTCCAGCCTGCATCGGGCGCTCGGCGAGGTCCGCCCCCGGGATGGCTCGGCGGCGCCGGCGGGCGGGCCCTCGACACAGCCGCGCGACAGCCAGCCCGCCGGGGCGAACGACACCGTCGCCGAACCGCGTTGGCAACAGCAGCCCATGGCGCTGCGCTCGGCTTCCGGCGGCGAACACGCAGGACGCCCCGGCGCTTCGCGGGTGCGCGAATTCATGGCCGGTTATCAGGCGCTGCATCCCGAACACGAGGCCAGTCTGCTGACGCCCCAGCTCGAGACCGCCCCGGGCGGAACGGCGGCGGAAACCGCCTTCGCCGAGCGCCGCCGCCGCTCGCCCGAGCGGGTCGCATTGGCCGACGACGACCCGACCCAGGCACCGCCGCTGGGCTATGCGGTGGCCCAGTTGCACGGCGTGTACATTCTTTCCCAGACGGCGCGGGGGTTGGTGCTGGTCGACATGCATGCCGCCCACGAGCGAATCGTCTACGAACGCATGAAGACCCAGGTGCATGGCGGGGCGCTCGACGCCCAGCCGCTGCTGGTGCCGGTGTCGCTGGCGGTCAGCGCCAACGCCGTGGAGGCCGCCGAGGCCTGCCGCGAGGCGTTTGCCCGGCTCGGCGTCGAGCTCGACGTCGCGGGGCCGGAAACCTTGCTGGTGCGCCAGGTGCCGACGCTGCTGGCCGAGGCCGACGTCGAGCCGCTGATCCGCGACATGCTCGGCGATCTCGAGCGCTACGGGCGCTCGGACAGGCTCGAGGCGCACATCAACGAGCTGCTGGCGACCATGTCCTGTCATGGCAGCGTGCGCGCCAATCGTCGCTTGACGGTGCCCGAGATGAATGCGCTGCTGCGCGACATGGAACGTACCGAACGCAGCGGTCAGTGCAACCACGGTCGGCCGACCTGGACCGAGATGTCGATGGCCGAGCTCGACAAGCTGTTTCTGCGCGGCCAATGAACGGCGCGAGCGATAAGCGGCCGCTGGCGATCCTGCTGATGGGGCCCACGGCGTCCGGCAAGACCGAGTTGGCGATGGCGCTGCACGAGCGCCTGGGCGCGGAGCTGATCAGCGTCGATTCGGCGATGGTCTATCGCGGCATGGACATTGGCACCGCCAAGCCTTCCGCCGCCGAGCTGGCCCGCGCGCCGCACCGCCTGATCGATATCCGCGACCCCGGCGAACCCTATTCGGCCGCCGAGTTTCGCGACGACGCGCACCGCGAGATGAGTAATATCAGTGCCGCCGGCAAGCTCCCGCTGCTGGTCGGCGGCACCATGCTCTATTATCGTAGCCTGCTGGGCGGCGTCGCCCGACTGCCTGCCGCGGATCCGGCGCTGCGCGCCGAGCTCGAGGCCTGGGCGGCCGAGCGCGGCCTGGGCGTCCTGCACGAGGAGCTGGCGCGGGTCGATCCCGAGTCGGCGGCGCGCATTCACCCCAACGATCCGCAGCGGTTGATGCGCGCCCTGGAGGTACAGTGTCTGAGCGGCCGATCGATGAGTGCGCTGTGGCGTGAACAGCCAGCCGAAACCTTTCCCTGGCGGACGTTGTCCATAGGGCTCGCGCCTGCCGATCGGGCGGTGCTGCATGAACGTATCGCCCGGCGCTTCGACACCATGCTCGAGCAGGGCTTTCTCGACGAGGTAGTCGCGCTGCGCGAGCGGGATCTGAGCCCCGACCTGCCGGCACTGAAAAGCGTCGGCTATCGACAGGCGTGGGCGTATCTCGACGGTCAGTACGATCGAGCTACGCTACGCGACAAGGGAGTGATCGCGACTCGCCAGCTGGCCAAGCGCCAACTGACCTGGCTACGCGCCTGGCCGGCGTTGAGATGGATTGACTCGTGTGCGCCTTCGCCGCTCGGCGAGGCCTTGAAAATCGTGCGCCAATGCAGCACTTAGCGTAAGATGAGGCTTTCGTCGTGGTGTCGTTAGCCGGCGGCGTGGCCCAGGCCTCATAAAGCCCCGTGGGGCGAACATTAAAATGACATCAACTAGAGACAGTTAGGGAGAGCAAAATGTCCAAAGGGCAGTCCCTTCAAGACCCGTACCTGAACATCCTGCGCAAGGAACGCATTCCGGTGTCGATTTTCCTGGTCAACGGAATCAAGCTGCAGGGTCAGATCGAGTCCTTCGACCAATTCGTGATTCTGCTGCGTAACACCGTCAGCCAGATGGTCTACAAGCATGCCATCTCTACGGTGGTGCCGTCACGCAATGTGCGTCTTCCGGCCCAGGATCCCAATATGGCCGGGCAGGAAGATTGATCGCGAGGTACTGATTGTTTTTCGAACGTCCCGACGCCGGTGAAACGGCGGTTCTCGTCCATGTCGATTTCCATGACGAGCAAGAGCGTGAAGACCCGGGTGAATTCCTGGAACTGGTGCGTTCCGCGGGCGCCGAGCCGGCGACCCTCATGCAGGGAAGCCGGCGTCGGCCCGATCCGCGTGCTTTCATCGGCAGCGGCAAGGTGGAGGAGTTACGCGAGTTGCTTGCCGTTCACCACGCCGAGCTGGTGATTTTCAACCATACCTTGAGTCCCTCCCAGGAACGCAACCTCGAGCGTTCCTTGAAATGTCGCGTGCTCGACCGCACCGGGCTGATCCTCGACATCTTCGCCCAGCGCGCCCGGACCCATGAAGGCAAGCTGCAGGTGGAGCTGGCTCAGCTCGAATACATGTCCACGCGGCTGGTGCGGGGCTGGACTCACCTGGAGCGCCAGAAGGGCGGCATCGGCCTGCGCGGGCCGGGTGAAACCCAGCTCGAGACCGACCGCCGGTTGCTGCGTGCGCGGATCAAGGCGATTCACAAGCGGCTCGACAAGGTGCGCAGCCAGCGCGAGCAGAACCGCCGGGCGCGCTCGCGGGCCGAAATTCCCAGTGTCTCGCTGGTCGGCTACACCAACGCCGGCAAGTCGACGCTGTTCAACGCCTTGACCGCCTCGACGGTGTATACCGCCGATCAGTTGTTCGCGACACTCGATCCGACCCTGCGCCGGCTCGACGTGGCCGATGTGGGACCGGTGGTGATCGCCGATACCGTGGGGTTCATTCGCCACTTGCCCCACAAGCTGGTGGAGGCCTTCCAGGCCACGCTGCAAGAGGCCAACGAAGCCTCGTTGCTGATCCATGTGATCGATTGCGCCGACCCCGAACGCGAGCAGAACATCGCCGAAGTCAATTCGGTGCTCGAGGAGATCGGCGCCGATGCAGTGCCCTGCCTGCGGGTGATGAACAAGATCGATCTGCTCGACAGCGCGCCGCGTATCGAGCGTGACGGCCACGGCGTACCCGAGGAAGTATGGGTTTCGGCACAACAGGGCAGCGGTTTCGATCTGCTGCATCAGGCATTGTCCGAGCGTCTGGCCGAGGACTTGCTCGATCTGGAGCTGACGTTGACGCCTGATCAGGGTAGGCTACGGGCGGGGTTGCACGAGCTGGACGCGGTCCGCAGCGAGCGTTTCGACGACCAGGGCCGCAGCCTGCTGACGATTCGCCTGCCACGGCGCGAATTCATGCAACTGCTCGCCCGGCTGGGCGAGAAAGCCGAGGACTACCTGCCACCGGAGGATCTGGCGCCGCCGATCTGGGCCGATGGTGTCCGAGAATAACAGCGAGGCCGCCGTCTCCATCGTAGACGGCGGCCTCGTCGCACATCGCAATCTTGCTTAGTGGAGAGACGACGTATGGCTTGGAATGAGCCGGGTGGGGGTGGCAAGCAGCACGACCCCTGGAGTGGCGGTGGCCGACGTGGCGGCGGCGGTAACGGCAATGGTGGTGGCGGTAACAACAACCAGGGCCCGCCGGATCTGGACGAGGCGCTGAAGAAATTCCAGGACAAGCTCAATCGCATGCTCGGCGGTCGCGGCAAGCGTGGCGGCGGCGGCAATGGTGGCGGCGGTGGCGGTAAGCGCAGTGTCTTCGCGCTGCCGGGGCTGCTTGCGATAATTGTCCTGGCAATCTGGGCGGCGTCCGGCTTCTATCTGGTCGATCAGTCGGAGCGTGGGGTGGTGCTGCGCTTCGGCAAGTTCGAGCAAATCGTCAATCCCGGCTTGCAATGGAACCCGCCGATCATCGACGACGTGCGCATGGTCAACGTCACCGGAGTACGTTCGGTATCCCAGACCAAGTCGATGCTGACCCGCGACGAGAACATCGTTAAGGTCGATATTTCCGCCCAGTATCAGGTGGCCGATCCGCGCGACTATGCACTCAATGTGCGTACGCCCGATCTTTCCATCGAGAATGCCCTTGATTCGGCGCTGCGCCAGGTAGTCGGCGGCACCGATATGGACGAAATTCTGACCTCGGGACGCGCATTGCTGGCGGATACCGTTTCCACGCGTCTGCAGACCTATCTCGATAGCTATGGCCTCGGAGTGCGCATTCTGGCGATCAACATCGAGTCGACCTCGGCTCCGGACGCGGTTCAGGACGCCTTCGATGACGTGATCAAGGCGCGCGAGGATCGCCAGCGGCTGATCAACGATGCGATCGGCTACGCCAATGCAATCATTCCCGAAGCCCAGGGTCAGGCTCAACGCCTGATCGAGCAGGCGCAGGGCTATCGTGAATCGGTGGTTGCCAAGGCTCAGGGTGAATCCAATCGCTTCAATTCATTGCTGACCGAATATCGCCAGGCACCCCAGGTGATGCGCGACCGCATGTATCTGGATACCATGACCGAGGTGTTGTCGAATACCAGCAAGGTGTTGATCGATATCAACAAAAGCAGTCCGCTCATGGTGCTGCCGCTCGACAAGCTGAACCGTGGCAACGCCAGCGGCGCCGATTCGCAGCAGGACGTCAATGTCACGCCGTCGCTGATCGAGCAGTTGCGCAACAACTCGGCAGGCAGCAGCAACTCGTCGCAGACGAGCGGTATCCGCAGGGAGGGTCGTCAATGATCAATAATCGTTCCCTGCTCATCGTCGCCGGCCTGGCCGCGGTCGCTTGGGTAGGCAGCAACACTCTGTATATCGTCGACGAGACCGAGCGCGCCATCAAGCTGCAGTTCGGCGAGATCGTCGAAGCCGATATCCAGCCGGGACTGCACTTCAAGGTGCCGATCACCAACACGGTGCGCACCTTCGATGCCCGCGTGCTGACTCTTGAGCTCGATACCAGTCGTTACCTGACGCTGGAGAAGAAGGCGGTGATCGTCGATTCCTATGTCAAGTGGAAGATCGTCGACTCGGCGCGCTACTACCAGGCGACTTCGGGCCAGGAGCAGGTGGCCCAACGGCTGATCATCCCGCGTGTCGACGAGGCGCTGCGCAACCAGTTCGGTCGGCTCGAGTTGCAGGAAATCATCGCCGAACGTCGCGATGAGCTGATGGAGGAGCCGACTCAGCAGCTCAATGAGGTGCTGCGCGAGGAGTTGGGCGTGGCGATTCTGGACATTCGCATCAAGCGGATCGACCTGCCCGACGAGGTGACCCAGGCGGTCTATGAACGCATGCGCACCGAGCGTAATCGCGAGGCCCGCCAGTATCGCGCCCAGGGCCAGGAGGAGGCCGCCAAGTTGCGTGCCAATGCCGAGCGCCGTCGCCAGGTACTGCTTGCCGAGGCTCAGTCCAAGTCCGAGACGCTGCGCGGTCAGGGCGATGCCGAAGCGGCCTCGATCTATGCCCAAGCCTATCAGCAGGATGCCGAGTTTTTCCGTTTCTACCGCAGTCTCGACGCCTACCGAGCCAGCTTTGACGGCAAGTCCGACCTGTTGGTGCTCGAGCCGGATAGCGACTTCTTCCGCTACCTGAACGGTGCCAGCCCGCAGCCTCAGCAGAGCAGCAACGCGGACGGCTCCTGAGGCGATCGTCTTGCCCTCCGGGGTACACCCGGGGGGCAAACATGCTAGAATCCGTAAACCGGGCGTGGCCCGGTTTTTTTGTGGCCATTCATCTCTGGCCATTCATCTCTGGCCATTCATCTCTGGTAGACAGGCAAAGGCTAATGACCATCGCTGATCGCTGGCTGCTTCCTGACGGCATGGACGAAGTGCTTCCGCCGCAGGCGACCCGCATGGAGACGCTGCGTCGCGCGCTACTCGATCTCTATTACCGCTGGGGCTACGATCTGGTGATGCCGCCGCCGGTGGAATTCCTCGATTCGCTGCTGACCGGCACCGGTACTGATCTGGATCTGCAAACCTTCAAGCTCACCGACCAACTGACCGGGCGCATGATGGGGGCCAGCGCCGATGTCACTCCCCAGGTGGCGCGCATGGATGCCCATTCGCTCAAGCATCGCGGTCCGGCGCGGCTGTGCTATTGCAGCCACGTGCTGCGTGCCAAGGCCGACCAGCATCAGGGCGGGCGTAGTCCCGTGCAGGTGGGCGTCGAGCTGTTCGGCCATGCCGGCCTGGAAGCCGATCTGGAAATACTCAGGCTGGCCTTGGCCAGCCTGGTGACCGCCGGTTCGCAGGAGATTCACCTGGCGCTGGGTCACATCGGCATCTATCGCGCCCTGGTAGAGGCTTGCGCGCTTTCCCGGGAAGCCGAGCTTGCGCTGTTCGAAGCCATCGAACGCAAGTCGCCGGCGGAAACCGAGGCCTTGGTCGATGCGCAGATCGACGATCCGGCCGTCGCACGCATGATCAAGGCGCTGCCCGGTCTGCATGGGGGACGCGACATGCTGGACGAAGCGCGTGCGGTGTTCGCCGACGGGCCGGCACCGCTCGGCGCTGCGCTCGATCAGTTGCAGGCGCTCTGCGAAGGGGTCGCTCACGGCCCCGACGATGTCACGCTGTACGTCGACCTGGCCGATCTGCGCGGCTATCAATACCATACCGGCATGATGTTTGCCGCCTACGTGCCGGGTTATGGCCAGGCGCTGGTCAAGGGCGGCCGCTATGACGATACCGGGCGGGCCTTCGGCCGGGCGCGTCCCGCCACCGGCTTCTCGATGGATCTCAAGCTGTTGGCTACGTTGACCGAGCAGCAGCCACCTTGCGACGGGATCTGGGCGCCAGCCGACGAGACTGCGGGAGCAAGCGAGCTCGATGCGGTCGTCGCACGACTGCGCGAGGCAGGAGAGCGGGTCGTGAGGGCGCTTCCGGGCCAGCATGCCGATCCTGTCGAGCATCGTTGCAATCGCCGCCTGGTACGCCTGGGCGACGATTGGCAGGTATCGCCCCTGGCATAATAGCGAGAGCCTGGCGGATGCGTCGGTCAGGCAGATTCTTCGATCAAGAGACGAGAGTAATGGGCAAGAACGTAGTCGTACTGGGCACCCAGTGGGGTGACGAGGGCAAAGGCAAGGTCGTCGATCTGCTGACCGAATCGGCCTCCGCGGTGGTGCGCTTCCAGGGCGGCCACAACGCCGGCCACACCTTGGTCATCGACGGCGAGAAGACCGTGTTGCACCTGATCCCCTCGGGGATCTTGCGCGACGACAAGACCTGCGTGATCGGCAATGGCGTGGTGCTGTCGCCGGAAGCGCTGATCAGCGAGATTCGCGAACTGGAGGCCAAGGGCGTGCCGGTCCGCAAGCGGCTGAGGCTGTCGCCGGCCTGCCCGCTGATCCTGCCGTACCACGTGCGGCTCGATCAGGCCCGCGAGAAGGCCCGCGGCATCGCCAAGATCGGCACCACCGGGCGTGGCATCGGCCCCGCCTACGAGGACAAGGTTGCGCGTCGCGGCCTGCGCCTGGGCGATCTGCTGCACCGTGAACGCTTCGCCTCCAAGCTCGGCGAAGTGCTGGATTATCATAACTTCGTGCTCCAGCACTATCACGGCGAGCCCGCGGTGGATTTCCAGCAGATCCTCGACGAGGCGATGACCATGGCCGAGGAACTGCGGCCGATGGTCTGCGACACGGTCAGTCTGGTCCACGATTTCCGCAAGGCCGGCGACAATATCCTCTTCGAGGGTGCCCAGGGCTCGCTGCTGGACATCGACCACGGTACCTATCCCTTCGTCACCAGTTCCAACACCACTGCCGGCGGCACCGCGACCGGTTCGGGCGTCGGGCCGCTGTACCTTGACTACGTGCTGGGCATCACCAAGGCCTATACCACGCGTGTCGGGTCGGGACCGTTTCCCACCGAACTGTTCGACGAATTCGGCCGCCATCTCGCCGAGCGCGGTCATGAGTTCGGCGCCACCACCGGGCGTCCGCGTCGTTGCGGCTGGTTCGATGCGGTGGCGCTGCGCCACGCCGTGCAGGTCAACTCGGTTTCGGGGATCTGCCTGACCAAGCTCGACGTGCTCGACGGTCTGGAAAACATCCGCGTATGCATCGGCTATCGCAGCAAGGATGGCGAGACCCTGGACGCGCCGGTGGACTCCGAGGGCTACGAAGCGGTCGAACCGCTCTATCAGGACCTGCCGGGCTGGAGCGAATCGACACTGGGCATCAAGCGTGTCGAGGACCTGCCGGCCAATGCCCGCGCTTATATCAGTTTCCTCGAGGAACAGACCGGCACGCCGATCGACATCATCTCCACCGGCCCCGACCGCAACGAGACGATCGTGCTGCGCAATCCGTTTCTCGATTGAGAACCAGTCCGGTCGCCGGGCCGGATCAAAAATGCCCGGGACGAACCCGGGCAAACGACATGCGATTACAAGCGATCAACTTCCAGTGGTGGGAACCTCACTGGCGATTTCGGCGGCCTGATCGTTCTCGAGCAGGTCGCGCATCGTTTCCAAGGCGACCTGACTATTGCCGTCGATGGTCTGGTCGAGCCACAGCAGCGCCTGTGACTGGTTGGCGTTTTCCAGCCCCTGAGTCCACAGGTAGGCCTTGGCGAGTGCCAGGCGAGCGGTGGGGTGGCCCTGACGGGCGGCTCGGAACAGGTATTCGGCGCCCTTGGCATTATCTTGCTCTAGCACGTCGCCACGCAGGTAGGCCCGCCCGAGAGTCGCCTGAGCGCCGGCATGGCCCTGCTCGGCCGCATCCTTTAGCAGTTCCAGACCGCGCTCCACGTTCTGGGTGATGCCGTCGCGCCCGTAGAGCAGTGAACGGCCCAGATTGGCTTGCGAAGAGAGACTGCCCGCTTCGGCCGCGCGAGTCAGCCACTGTTTGGCCTTGGCCGGGTCCTTGGCAACTCCCTCACCCGACAGATAGGCCTCGCCCAGTACCTGCGCGGCGTAGGCGTTGCCGCGCTCGGCGCTGCGTGTCAGCAGACCTATGCCCTTGTCGGTATCGCGCGCGACCCCGTTGCCCTTGAGGTACGCTTGGCCCAGGGTCTGCATGGCGCCCAGGTTGCCACCGCGAATGGCGCGCTGTAGCAAGCTGACCCCACGTTGCGGGTTGGCCGCCACCTGATTGCCGTTGAGCAGCCGCGCTCCCAGATCGGCGCTCGCACCGATATGGCCGCGCGAGACGGCGGTCTCCAGGTAATTAAGGCCCTTGGAGATGTTTTGCGGAAAGCGGTCCCCCTGCAGGTAGGCCCGTCCCAGTGTCGCCGCGGCGCCGGCGTGGCCAGCGTTGTTGGCCTTGGTCAGCCATTGGTAGGCCTTCTCGGTATTCTGTTCCAGGCCCAGGCGGCCCTTGAGATAGGCGCGCCCAAGATCGGCCATGGCGCCAGGTTCGCCGAGCCTGGCCGCGCGAATGATCGCATCGATGTTGTTGCCATCGCCACGGTCGCGATAGAGCCTGGCCAGCGCAAGCTCGGCGGAATCGCGACCGGCCGCTTGGGCCCGCTTCAGCCAACGCTCGCCCTTGGCGTAATTCTGCGGCAAGCTCTCGCCGTCGCGATAAGCGCGGCCCAGCACGATCATTGCGTAGTCGTCACCCTGCTCGGCGGCCCGGGTGAGCAGCGATTGCGCTTCGCCGATACTGTCGCTGTTGCCGCTGAGCGGGCCGTCGAGATAGGCCTTGCCGAGCACCGTCATCGCGGTGGTATCACCGCTCTTGATGGCTTGCCTGAGCAGCGTTTCGCCGGCTTGGGGGTCGGGGGGAATTACCTCCCCGCTCAGGTAGGCTTCGCCAAGCAGGCGCGCGGCAAACGACTGGTTCTGATTGGCGGCTTCACGCAGCAGTTTTTCGGCACGCGAGGGCGAGCGTGCCACCCCCGTGCCGGTCAGATAGGCTTCACCCAATTGAGCGGTAGCGTAACTGCTTCCGGCCTGGTGGCCGCGCTTGAGATAATCGATGGCCTTCCGCGGTTGGGCCAGGGTCCCTTCGCCATCCAGATAAATATCGCCAAGCACCGCCAATGCCAGCGGATCGTCTTTATCCGCGGCCTTTTCAAGCAGTCGTATGCCCTGTTGACGCTGCCCCGGTAATTGCGTTCCGTCGATATAGGCCCGACCCAGGGCGATGGTGGCATTCAGCGACCCTTGCTCGGACGCGCGGGCCAACCACTGCTCGGCTCGCTGTGGCCGGGGTGTGATGCCTTGCTCACCCAGCAAGGCCTTGCCCAGATCGGTCATGGCTTCGACATCGCCCGCTTGCGCGGCCTGTTCGAGCATGGTAAGCGCGCGTTCGCTTTCGCCGCTGGCAAGTAGCGCCTCACCGACTTCGCCGAGCGCATCGGGGTCGCCGGAGTCGGCGGCACGCATCAACCAGCGCCGCTGCTTTTCGGGCTGGTAACCGAGCATGCCATCGCGCGCGTAGAGTGCCGCGAGATTGGTCATTGCATCGACGTCGCCCTGTCTGGCACGCGTCTCGATCGTTTCGGCATAACGCTGCGCGTAGTTCTTGGATTGCTGTGGATCGGCCTGATACCAACCGCCTTGTCGATACGCCTCGGCCAGCGCGAGCAGGGCGCTCGTGTTGCCGTTCTCGGCGGCCTTGCGGTAGAGCTGGATGGCGCGCTCGGGCTGGCGTTCGACGCCCTGGCCGCGGGCCAGCATGTCGGCTAGCAGCGGAGTGGCGTCGACTTCCCCTTCGTTGATCGCTTGCTTGAGTAGATAGAAGGCCAGGGTGTCGTTGCGTTCGACACCATCGCCATCCCGATACAGGCGCGCCAGATTGAGCGAGGCGTTGCCAAGGATTGGCGAAGGGCGTTGCAGGGCTTGGCCATAGAACTTGGCGGCGCGCTGTGGGTCGCGGGGTACGGCCTCGCCCTTGTCGTAAATCTTGGCCAACTCGTAATACGGCAGCATGAAACCTTCATTGGCCAGGGCCTGGAAGCGCGCGATGGCCGTTTGCGTGTTGCCTGCCGCTGCGGCCTGGCGTGCGAAATCGACTCGGCTCCAATCCAGGGCATCCATATCGGTCGGCCGACCGCCATCGAACCAGTCCTGATACTGCTGGGGTACGGCCGGAGCGGCGCTATCTCGAGTCACTTCATTCGTAGCGGCGCAACCCGCCAGAGCGAGCAGCAATGGCATGGTATATAGAATCGCAAGCCACTCGCGGCGTGGTATGCCACGGTAAGTCGTCTGATCGGTCATGTGAATCCTCCTTGATTGACACCGGCACCTGGGCATCCAAGGACGCTATCTATTCCAGGTCCTCGAAGAGCCGGTTCTGCTGTTTTTTCTGCTCGGTAGAGACCTGTTCCTGAGCCTTGGGATCCATGAAATAAAGCGTCACGTAGCCCCCCGCGCCTCGATTGAAAATAGGCCGCATGGTCTCGAGAAATTGGGTCAGGCGAGGATTGTTGAAACGTGCCAGGTAAATTTCCATCCAAGCTAGATATTGATCATCCTTGAGGAATCCCATGTATTGCTCCTGGGGCGCCAGATCACCTAGCTTCGAGGGATCCACGATGACATCGATGGCAAAGTTGACGGCATCGCGGATGGTATTCCCATCAATCTCAAGATTGAAAATATCATACCCTTGGCGAGCGATTATCTGCATATTGGGGATAAGCCAGAGCAGGGCGTAGTTCTGATAGTGAACGGCACGCCGGCCACGCTTCATTTCCAGCGGAAAGGCACCTTCCTCGGTCATGTCGTTCAGCGCCGAATACACGGCACTGACGCCGAAGCGAAATAACTCATCGTCATCGGTAAGCACACCTACCATCGTGGCGTATAGCGCGCGACGATAGAAATGGTTGTTGCAACAGCTGTTGTTAGGCTGACCGGGGATAGCCTTGTGTTGATAGGCTAATCGCTTGAGCCAGTCGTTGATCCGTTGTTTCTGTTCTGCCATGCCATCCACAGCCCCTCTTACCACTGAATAAGCCTCGGCGGCGGAGAAAATCATTGACTCGGTGGCAAACCAGGCCTGCGGCTTCGCTGAATCGTAATAGAACTTCATGAGCGCATCGCTGCGGGCCCACTTGTCGAGAAACCGGATCAGACATTCGCCATAGTAGATATCGCCGCTGGCCACATAGGAGCCGGCAAGCTTGGCGACGGTTTTCTCGAATTCAAATAGTGGGCTGGATATTTCACGCCATGCCTTGGGGCTGGGATAAAAGCCTGGGATTCGAATCTTTGTATCCAGCGGTGGAATCTCCAGCAATTGCCGGCAACTGGGCCCCGTTGAAAGCCTTTCGATCTGCGTCAGCAGCAACGGATTGTCGGTCCTCTGAAGAAGCTCCATGCGTTCTTGAACGTCGAAGTAAGAGGCATTCGGGCGGGTCACCGTGTACTCTGATAAATCGAGTTTCTGGCGCTCCTTGATCGACATCGCCTGGGTGGAGGCGGCCCATACCATTAGCAGGATCGTAACCATCATCAGTAATGGGCCAAGGGGCTGACGAGGTCTTGTGTGTTGGCGAACTTCATTCATGGCGGACATGGCGACTCATTGTCGAAATGGCGAAACGGCTGAACGATCGTTCAGCCCCGGTCAGCGTAAACACGGAAATCGGCAAAATCGGCATGCTGGTCCCTGGGCGTACGCCACCCCTTGCCGTTACCGCCGAAGAAGGTAGAAAACATCAGCCCGTCAGCATACACATCGCTCTGCCGGCGATAGACGATGCCTCGTTGCTCGAGGATCGGTTCTCCGTCGACCCATACCCGAGCGATCCCGTTGTCGCTATCGGGATCGTTGAGGATGACTTCCTGTTCGAGAGTGACCCACTCGCCGGTTGGAAAACGCCAGAGTCCACGCCCGACCGACTTGCCGTAATCGTTGTCCTCGTCCTTGTTGACGACGTACTCGTAGAGCTCGCCCTGGCCGTTCTTGCGCCACATGAAGCGCATCGAAAAGCCGTCACCGGTCACTTCGTCGCCACCGCTGGGCGCTTGACCGCCATAGAGTCCCGGTAGTTTGCCACCCTTGACGAAATCGAAGTCCTCGGGAAAGCGAACCTTGTACTGCAGGCATGCCCGCTCTGCATTGCTGAGTGCTGGCAGGGTTGCATAGAAGCCGGCGCCACCGGTTTCGGTGTCGCTGGGCGCCGATGTGCCCTTGGGATAGCTGACCCGAAACCCGCGTTCTCCGATGCCGGTCTGGCTGGCATCGAGCACTTCGATGTTCTTCTCCGTGCCCCAGTCGTCGTTGGTGCCAAAGGCCTGGCGAACCGCACGCTTGCCGTCTTCGACCTGGGGAGGCTCGACGTCGGCCGCCAGCGAGTAACGTTGCGAGCAGGGAGCCACCTGGGGCACCGGTAGCGGGGCCTTGTCTTGTTCATCGTCACCGGCCAGTACGCCCGGAGTGGCGAATAGCAAGGCCAACGGCAGAGCGAGGCCCGCGGAAAGCGGGTGAATCCGGTGAACTGACCGATGGCTGTGAGTCACGCGGGTAAACATGCTTGTCTCCTTGACGGCCAGGCCGACATTGCTGCGGGCATGGCGTCGGTTAGGCGACATCCGACTGCGAGGATGCCGTTAACTGGCGGCGGCGGTCTCGGCCTGATCGTCGCTATCATCGAAGACCTGGTTGAAGACCTTATTGAAGAGCTGCTCGGCCTGTTGATACACGGCGCGACCACCCTGCCAGACCCACTCCACGGTGGCATCGACAATAGGTGCTTCGCTGAAGCGTACGTCCACCGGGACGCCGACGGCGCTCGCCGGCAACGGCTCTTCGGGCACGAGCAGGACGCTGGCGACGTTCTGCTGCTGACGTACCCAATTGGGGAAGCCGGCGCGAGGCTGGCGTTCAACATCCAGCGACACGGTGCGCACCTGGGCCTGGATCGGCTCGGAGGCGTTGGGTAGCGCGATGTACGCCGTCTGGCGAGGCTCGATACGGCCGATATCATTCATATGCACCAGCGCCTCGACCATGACATCGTTCTGCCCGGTCTTGATCAGCGTCATGATGCGTTCGCTCTTGTTGATATAGGTGCCGCCGGAACTGCTGCGGGCCCAGGCCACCAGGCAGTCGCAGGGACTGTAGGTGACATTGGCAGACATCCGCGATTGCAATGCATCGATACGCGAACGCTGATAATCGCGGGACATTTCGAACTGGTTGATACGGATGCGAGCAACTTCAGCCGGCACGCTTTCGAAGTTGGCTGCTGAGCTCGAAGGGCCCGAACTGCCGCTGGGCATGTATACCTGGTTGGCGCCGGGGGAATCGATACGCGCCTGCAGATTCTTGATCAGCTGGTTGTTGTAGTTGAGAGAAGCCTTGGCCAAGATGAGGTCGGTCTTGAGTTGGCTATTCTTGACCCGTACCAGCTTCTGGTCGCGTTGGACCTTGTCGCCGGCTTGAAAGTCGTGCGGGGCGAGTATTCCCGAGCCCGGTGCGCGAATATCGATGCGCGGCGCGGTTACCGCAGCGAAATCGGGCTCGATGAGAAAGAAGTTGCGATAGGCGGTCGCCGTGATTACCGCCAGTAACAGCACTGCAGCCAGTGCCAGCGCCATGTAGCGTCCCCAATACTTGCGCTCGCGAGGCTTTCTTTGCGCCACGCTGGTAGTTTGACGCTTGCGTGGGGTCTGGGGGTCTTCCGTGGCGACCAGGCTTTCCACGGAGGCATGATTGCCGCTCAGGTGAGCGCGGATGACTCGCCGGAGCAGTTCGCGGTGACGCCGTGCGATACGGGTGATCTCGAAGGCGATCTCGTACTGCTTGTCGCGCCGCCGGCCTGCGTCGCGCAGCACCTTGGCATCGACGGGCACGATGAGCTCCGCTGCGCCGGCAACCAGCAATAGCGAAGCCGATACGACCTTGCCTTCCTCGATGGGCTTGTCGCTATACACAGAGAAGCCCCCGAGTGACAGGTCATGCCCGGGCAGGGTGGTGTCGTCAGCGAAACGTACCTGAAAAGGCGCATCGACACGCACATGGCGGCGTTCGTCGCGCCGCTCGTGGCCCAGCTGGCTATCTCGGGCGATCTGCTCGTCATGCTCGTCGTGCATTTTGGTCGAATGCCACTCGCCATCCCGGTCAGGCCGGGATGGCGTGTCCTGTCCGTCGAGGGTCGGCTCTCTTCTGGAATCACGCGTATTGTCATCGCTCATGTATTGCTCCTTGTCCGGTATTCGTATCCGTACGCTTCAGTCCTGGCGGGACGCGAGCCTGACGTTCATGTCGCTCAGGGTGACTGTGCCAAGAATGGTTTGCAGTTCGCAGGGTGCTTCGGTCCTACAGTCGAACTGCCTGGCATCGGCCAGGATCTGGCCATCATTGGCTTGCAGGTTTGCAGCGAGAGCCGGGCTCAAGTGGAGCACCGTCGGCCGCTCGCCGCCATGACCCTTGATTAGTGAAGAGCGTATTTCACCCAGTTCGAAAAGTTTCTCGGTCAGCTGAGAGCCGACGTACAGATTGCCTGCGGACAACTGCACTTGGCCGCCTTCTGGGGCATCGGCCAGCGCCAGCGCTAGCCAACCACCATCGTCGCCGGCGTCGCCGCGTTCGGGGTCGCTGAACTGCTGTTCGCTTTCGTCCCCCATGACTTCCAGCGTCACCCGGTCGGGCGGTGCGACCACCCCAACGAAAATGGCTAGCGCCAGGAGCATGCTGCCGAGATACACGCTGTGCATGAAATGGCTCATGCGTCGTTGACGTCTGGCGGCCTTGGGGTCGTCGGGCTCGCCGGCGGAAATCCCTTGACGCGACCAGGATTGACGATTGAAGCGAAAGCTGACGTAGGTCTTGAGCAGCGCGCCGCCGATCTGGTTGTAATAAAGCAGAGGAATCCAGAGCAGGCTGATACGACCCCGCTGCAAGGCCAGTACGCACGTCGCCACACTGCGTGTGAAGAAGATCCACAGCAGGTAGGCGAAGATGAACGATGGCCGCACGAACAGGGTCAGCATGATCGCCACCGTGGGCCCGATCAGCGTCGTCCACATCGACAGGCGCTGATCGACCAGACTCCACCAGGTGAACAACCCCATGCGCTTGGGGCCCAAGGCGATGGCTCGGCCACTGGTGCGCAGCATATTGCCGTACCACCGACGCATCAGGTCGATAGTGGACTTGAAGAAGCGGTCCTTGTCGGGAAGCTCCTCGAAGCCGGCCACGTACACGTCCGGAATATAGAGCATCTTCCAGCCGTTCTTGAGCAGCCAGTACCAGGTCGACTTGTCATCGCCGGAGAGAAACTTGAAGTTGCCAAAGCGCCAGTGCTCGACATGGTCGTTTTCGACCAGATCGATGAAATCGGGATTGGTGGCAAGTTCGGCGCGAAAGGCGCTGTAACGGCCGGTCAGTACCAGCAGCCGCTCGGAAACTGCCATCGAGCTCATGACCAGATGGCGCTGCGCGTAACGCAGGTCGTACCACTCCTTGGTAACGTCGCCGCCGTTGACTATCGAACGATTGTTGGTGGTCAATGCCCCCAGGTCGTCCTGCGCCAGGAAAAAGGAGAGTGAGCGTGGAAGCGTGCCCGGCTCGATCTCGATATCGCCGTCCATAGTTATCAATAACGAGCGGTGGCTGGGCATGCGGCGCGAGATCGCGCGCAGCACCTCGGCCATTGCCGAGCGCTTGCCGTCACCCTTCTGAAACATGTAACTGACTTCGACGTTTTGCGGCCAGCCGTTTTCCGCCATTACATGATCGATGACATCGACGTCGCTGCGGTCCGAGATCGCCGCGAAGATCGTCGTCGGCACGCCATAATCCCGCGCTTCACGTATCAGCGCATCGTAGACCGAGAACGAAACCTCCGGTTCGATGCGAAAGGACGTGCAAAGCACATAAAGCGCATCGGGACGTTGAGTCGCTCCGGCCGCATCGGCCTTTTGCCGCAATTGCGGGAACACATGGCGGTTGAACCAGACCGAGCGCACGGCTTGGGTAAACCACCATGAATAGCGCCAAGCGCCGACTACGCCGATCGCGAGGATGAAGCTCTTGGAGTTGGGCGAGAAGACTTCCGGTGGCAGCTCGAAGACGAGCACCACCAGAACAGAGAGCATGAACAGCAGTGTCGTTACCTCGGTAACACGACTGGCCGTCGAACCCTTGCTGTGCTTGTTCAGCGACATGGCAAACCTTCCATGACTGGCGATGGCGGGCTGCTGGCGTTGGCACGATGCGAGAAGCATTGCCCGTTCCGCTAGCAGTACAGGGAAGCGATGGCCATCAAGTTGTCTGGCGTGGCTGCAACGAGTCGCCACGACCCATAGCGAAATACAGCAGTCCGGCTGATTTCACACTTTGCGGATCGAAGAGGTTACGGCCATCGATGATGACCGGGGTGCGCAGGGTGGCGGCGATATGCCCGAAATCCACGGCGCGGAAGGCTTTCCATTCGGTACAGATAACCAGGGCATCGGCGCCTTCGAGTGTGTCGTCGCGGCGTTCGCAGTAGCTCAGGTCGTTGCGTTCGCCATAGATGCGCCGGCATTCGTCCGTTGCCTCTGGGTCGAAGGCTTGCACCCGTGCGCCGGCCGCCCACAAGGCTTCCATCAGGGTACGACTCGGCGCCTCGCGCATATCGTCGGTATTGGGCTTGAACGCCAGCCCCCACAAGGCGATGGTCTTGCCGGCAAGGTCGCCATCGAAAGCCTGTTCGAGCTTCTGGAACAGCTTGCTCTTCTGGCGCTTGTTGACGGCTTCGACAGCACTCAGCAGCTCGGCCTTGTAGCCGATGTCCGCGGCGGTGCGGCCGAGCGCCTGAACGTCCTTGGGGAAGCACGAACCGCCGTAGCCGCAGCCGGGATAGATGAAGTGATAGCCGATACGCGGATCGCTGCCGATGCCGTGGCGAACGTCCTCGATGTCGGCGCCCAGGCTTTCCGCCAGGTTGGAAATCTCGTTCATGAAGCTGATCTTGGTGGCCAGCATGGCGTTGGCCGCGTACTTGGTCAGCTCGGCGCTGCGCACGTCCATGAACATCAGCTTTTCATGGTTGCGATTGTACGGCGCGTAGCATTCGCGCATCGCCTTGACGACCCGCTCGGAATCGGTGCCGACGATGATGCGTGCGCCCTGGGAGAAGTCCTGGACGGCAGCGCCTTCCTTGAGGAACTCGGGGTTGGAGCACACATCGAAGGCCAAATCCAGGCCCCGCTCGTCGAGCACCCGCCGGACGGTTGCGGTGACCTTGTCGGCGGTACCCACCGGAACGGTGGACTTGTCGACGATGACCTTGGGCTCGCACATGTGCTGGGCGATGGTTTCGGCGACCTTGAGCACGTACTTGAGGTCGGCGCTGCCGTCTTCGTCGGCGGGGGTGCCGACGGCGATGAACTGCAGCTTGCCGAACGCAACGGCCTCGGTGGCATCGGTGGTGAAGCGCAGCCGGCCGGCACGCATGTTGGTGGCGATCATCGGCTCGAGGCCGGGCTCGTAGATGGGCACCTCGCCGCGATTGAGGCGGGCGATCTTGTCGGCGTCGACGTCGACGCAGACGACTTCATGGCCGACATCGGCCAGGCAGGTTCCGGTCACAAGACCGACATAACCGGATCCAAAGATGGTTATCTTCATAAGTCACCTCTCCATGGTGTTTGATTTTTGCCGCTACCGAGCGGATGGCATGCACGCCTTGTCCGTTACGTGAGCGAGCGCGTCAGGCTGACTGTCTATCCCTTGTGCGAATGCGAGCATTCGGCAGTGCCGACGTATAATTTCTTGCTGGCTCTCGGCTATCGAGGTTGGCTATCGATCCAGGCCGGCATGCCAGTCTTCTATTCTTAGTCTCCTAAATTAGCCTTTCAATTCAGCGGGTAATGTTTTGTAACCTGTAAGTTACGGCCTCTAGCCTAGGAAAAGCTGGCTCCAACGTCAAAACCTGACGTTGGTTTTTTTCGAATACACTGTTCGAAAATGTCCGATAGTCTCCCTGTCTTCACAGTCAGCGCATATAGGACTAAAATGGTACGCAATCGCTGAGCGAGCTGGAGAGCAGCAATGCTGAAGCTGTCAAAGCTGACCGACTATGCCGCTGTGGTGATGGCACAGATAGCGCGCCACCCCGATCGGGCATATGCCGCTGCGGAGCTTGCTGAAGCAGTGAAGTTGCCGCATCCGACTGTCAGCAAGACGTTGAAGATGCTGGTGCGTGCCGGTCTGCTGGTTTCACGGCGAGGGGTCCAGGGCGGTTATCGCCTGGCGCGCTCGCCGTCGCAGATATCGGCTCGCGACATCATCGCCGCCATCGAAGGGCCGGTGGCAATGACCGAATGCAGCCAGATCGACGGCGATTGCGAGTTGCTGGGCAACTGCAGCGTCGCCGACAACTGGCAGCGCGTGACGCTGGGTGTCCAAACATTGCTCGATAGTGTCAGTTTGGCACACCTGGCACAGACCACGCCAATCAAGTTACCCGTGCAGCTACCCATACAGAGCGTGACGCTAGCGGCTTCGGCCGAGGGCTGACACGCCGATCATCGCTTGAACAGGGCGCAAGCAGACCGCCCGGAGGGGAAGACCATGGCTACAGAGGAAATGGAGCAGCTCGTACGTCGCGAGTATACCCAGGGTTTCGTGACCGACATCGAGAGCGACACGGTTCCGCCCGGCCTGGATGAAAGCGTCATCGCTTTCATCTCGCAGAAGAAGGGCGAACCCCAGTGGATGCTCGACTGGCGTCTCGAGGCTTACCATCAATGGCTGAAGATGACCGCTCCCTCCTGGGCGCATCTCAGTTACCCGGCGATCGACTATCAGGCGATTTCCTACTACAGCGCGCCCAAGAAACCCGAGGACCGACCGCAGAGCCTCGACGAAGTCGACCCCAAGTTGCTCGAGACCTACGAGAAACTGGGCATTCCCCTGCACGAACGTGCGGCGTTGGCCGGCGTGGCGGTGGATGCGGTGTTCGACTCGGTGTCGGTGACCACCACCTTCAAGGACAAGCTCGCCGAAGCGGGGGTGATCTTCTGTTCGATCTCCGAGGCGATCCGTGACTACCCCGAACTGGTCAAGCACTACCTGGGTAGCGTGGTGCCGCAGGGCGACAACTACTTCGCGGCGCTCAATTCGGCGGTATTCACCGACGGCTCGTTCGTCTACGTGCCGGAAGGCGTGACCTGCCCGATGGAGTTGTCGACCTACTTCCGCATCAACGCCGCCAATACCGGCCAGTTCGAGCGCACGCTGATCGTCTGCGACAAGCAGGCGCAGGTCTCCTATCTCGAGGGTTGCACGGCGCCGCAGCGCGACGAGAACCAGCTGCACGCCGCGGTGGTCGAGCTGGTGGCCCTGGAAGACGCCTACATCAAGTACTCGACGGTACAGAACTGGTATCCCGGCGACGAGGACGGCAAGGGCGGCATCTACAACTTCGTCACCAAGCGTGCCGATTGCCGCGGCGATCGTTCCAAGGTGTCGTGGACGCAGGTCGAGACCGGCTCGGCGATCACCTGGAAATACCCGTCGTGCATGCTGCGCGGCAAGGACAGTGTCGGCGAGTTCTACTCGGTGGCCGTCACCAATGGCCGTCAGCAGGCCGATACCGGCACCAAGATGATCCATATCGGCGAGAACACCAAATCGACGATCGTCTCCAAGGGGATCGCCGCCGGGCGCAGCGATCAGGCCTATCGCGGGCTGGTCAAGATCGGTCCGCGAGCGCGGGGCGCGCGCAATTTCACGCAGTGCGATTCGCTGCTGATCGGCGATCGCTGCGGTGCGCATACTTTCCCCTATCAGGAGATCGGCAACAGCACGGCCACCGTCGAGCACGAAGCGACGACCTCGAAGATCGGCGAAGACCAGCTGTTCTACTGCCGCCAGCGCGGCATCTCCGAGGAGGACGCGGTCAACATGATCGTCAACGGCTTCTGCAAGGACGTCTTCCAGGAGTTGCCGATGGAGTTCGCGGTCGAGGCCGAGGCGCTGTTGAACGTGACCCTCGAGGGCGCCGTCGGTTAAGGCGCTATTGCGCTCGGTCATGACGCGCCAAGTGGCGTACTAGTTTATCGGGGTCGTCGAGGCGGCTCGAATCCAGATTCAAGGTGGCAACACATGCTCGAAGTCAAAGATCTGCACGTCTGCGTGGAAGGCTCGAAAATCCTCAAGGGGCTCTCGCTGACGATTCTTCCCGGCGAGGTCCACGCGATCATGGGCCCTAACGGCGCCGGCAAGTCGACGCTGTCGGCGGTGATCGCCGGCAAGCAAGGCTACGAAGTCACCGCGGGCACGATCACCTTCGAAGGTCGCGACGTGCTCGACATGGAGATCGAAGAGCGGGCCCAGGCCGGCCTGCTGATGGGCTTCCAGTACCCGGTCGAGATTCCGGGGGTCAAGAACATCTACCTGCTCAAGGCGGCGCTCAATGCAAGCCGCGAGGCGCGCGGGGAGAGCGAGATCCCGGCGCCGGAATTCATGAAACTGGTCAAGGAGAAGCTGGCGTTCATGAAGATGGACTCGAGCTTCCTGCAGCGCGCCGTCAACGAAGGTTTTTCGGGCGGCGAGAAAAAGCGTAACGAGATCCTGCAGATGCTGATCCTCGAGCCCAAGCTGGCGATGCTCGACGAGATCGACTCGGGGCTCGACATCGACGCCATGAAGATCGTCGCCGATGGCGTCAACTCGTTACGCAATGCCGATCGGGCGATTCTGATGGTCACCCACTATCAGCGCCTGCTCGATTACATCATCCCCGACAAGGTGCATGTGCTGGTCGGCGGTCGCATCGTCAAGTCCGGCGACAAGAACCTGGCCCTGGAACTCGAATCGCGCGGCTACGAATGGGTCGTGGAGGAGTCCGCAGCATGAGCGAGCGCAGTTTGAGTGAAGAGCAAGGCTTTCTCGAGCGGCTACGGGCGCGGGACGAGACGCGTGACGCCGAGCCGACCTGGATCGCCGCGCGACGTCAGGCCGGCGCCGCGCGTTTCAAGGCGTTGGGGTTCCCCACCAAGCGCGACGAGCGGTGGAAGTACACCGATGTGCGGCGCATCAGTCAGGGCCGTTTCGCCCTGGCCGACAACGCCGACTTCTCGCCGGGCCAGGCGGCGGCATTGACCCTGCCGCTGGCCTCGGCGATCCGGCTGACCTTCGTCGACGGGCTGTTTTCCGCCCAACTTTCGGATCTCGCCGCGTTGCCCGCCGGCGTCACGGTGGAGCCGTTGTCCCAGGCGCTGAGCGACAACCACGAGGCCGTGGGGGGCGTGCTGGGGCGTCTGACCGGCGTCGACTTCTCGCCGTTTGCCGCCTTGAACACGGCGTTTTCCGAGGAGGGCGCGGTGATCCGCCTGGCGCCGGGCGTGGCGGTCGAGACGCCGATCGTCGTGCAGTTCCTGTCGCGCGCCAATGCAGCGCCGGTGATGAGCCACCCGCGGGTGCTGATCCAGGCCGGCGCACGCAGCGAGGCCACGGTGATCGAGCATTTCGCCGGTGAAGCGGATGCCGCCAACTTCACCAACGTGGTGGCCGAGGCGCTGCTCGAGCGGGGCGCGATCCTCACTCATTACACGCTGCAGGAAGCGCCGCTGGGCGATTCGCTGATTACCAGCCTGCAGGTGGACCAGGGGCGCGACAGCCGTTTCACCTCGTTCAACGTCAACCTGGGCGGGGCGCTGGTGCGCAACGATCTGGTCAGCGAACTGAACGCCGAAGGCGCCGAGGCCCATTTCTACGGCCTGTTCTACGCCCAGGGGCGCCAGCACATCGATAACCACACGCTGGTCAATCACAATGCGCCGCACACGGTCTCCAACGAGAACTACAAGGGAATTCTCGACGATCGTGCGCGGGGCGTGTTCAACGGCAAGGTCATCGTCAAGCGCGACAGTCAGAAGATCGAGGCGGATCAGAGCAATGCCAATCTGCTGCTTTCCGATCGCGCCGAAATCGACACCAAGCCCGAGCTCGAGATCTACGCCGACGACGTCAAGTGCTCCCACGGCGCGACCACTGGCCAGCTCGACGAGGAGGCGGTGTTCGCGTTGCGCACCCGCGGGCTCGACGAGCAGACCGCACGCGGCTTGCTGACCCTGGCGTTCGCCGGCGAAGTGATGGATCGGGTGACCCTCGATGCCGTCGCCGAGCGGGTCGAACGGGCGGTGGCCGGCAAGCTTCCCGAGCGCTTCAACCTCACCGGCCTGGTCGAACTTGCGGCACTCGAGCAGGGCAGCCATGCGCAGGAGGACGACGAGCATGACCGTGATGGCTGAGTTGACCCTGGATGTAGCGAAGGTGCGTCGCGACTTTCCGATTCTCGATCGGCAGGTCCACGGCAAGCCGCTGGTCTATCTCGACAACGCCGCGACCAGCCAGACGCCGATCCCGGTGATCGAGACGCTCGATCACTATTACCGGCACTATAACGCCAACATCCATCGCGGCCTGCATACACTGGCCGACGAGGCGACCGCCGCGTTCGAAGCGACGCGGGCCACGGTGCGCGATTTCCTGGGTGCCCGCGAGTCGCGCGAGATCGTCTTCACCCGCGGCACCACCGAGGCGATCAACCTGGTCGCCAATAGCTGGGGGCGGCGCAATCTCAGGCCGGGCGACGAAGTGTTGGTCTCGCGTCTCGAGCATCACTCCAATATCGTGCCGTGGCAGCTGCTGGCCGCCGAGCTGGGATTTACCATCAAGGTGATTCCCATCGACGAGCGCGGCGTGCTCGACATGGACGCCTACCGCGAGCTGTTCAGCGCGCGCACTCGGCTGGTGGCGGTCAACCACGTTTCCAACGCCATCGGCACGATCAATCCAGTTACCGAGATGGCACGCATCGCCCACGCGCATGATGCGCTGATTCTGGTCGACGGCGCCCAGGCGGCACCCCACGAGCCGATTGACGTGGTCGCGCTCGATGCCGACTTCTATGCCTTTTCCGGCCACAAGGTCTACGGTCCGACCGGGGTCGGCGCGCTCTATGGCAAGGCCGAGCTGCTCGAAGCCATGCCGCCCTGGCAGGGCGGCGGCGAGATGATCGACACGGTGAGCTTCGAGGCCGGCAGCACATACGCCGCGATACCCCACAAGTTCGAGGCGGGCACCCCGGCGATCGCCGATGTGATCGCGCTGGGCCGAGCGCTCGAGTGGGTCGAGCAGATCGGCGTGTCGCTGATCGGCGCCTGGGAGCAGCGTCTGCTGGCGCATGCCAATGAGCAGCTCGCCGCCATTCCCGGTCTGCGCCTGCTGGGCACCGCACCGCACAAGGCCGGCGTGGTATCGTTTGTCGTCGACGGTGCGCACGCTCAGGACATCGCGCTGCTGATCGATCAGTTGGGGGTGGCCATTCGCACCGGCAATCACTGCGCTCAACCGCTGTTGCAGCACTTCGGCGTGACGGCGACCTGCCGGGCGTCATTCGCCGCCTACAACACGTCCGAGGAGATCGATATCTTCGTCGCGGCGCTCGCGCGTGCCGTCGAGATGGTGCGATAGATTCGGCAACGGAGCCGTAATGCAGCCACTGGAAAGTCTTCTCTACAAGGGGCAGCAGATGCCTCTGCAACGCGATGTCGAGGCGATCTCGATTCCCTTCGGCAAGAGCGTCACGCTGAGCGAGGATGCGGTCGTCTCGATCATGCAGGCCAAGGGCAGCACGGTCAGCATCGGCTTTGAAGGCCGGATGTTCCTGATCGAGGGCAGCGATCTCGATGCGCTCGGCCTGGAGGCCCTGCCCCGGCCGACGCTGCCCGAGGATGCCGACGACGAGACGCTCGAGCGTTTCGTCTGGGAGCAGTTGCGGACCTGCTACGACCCCGAGATCCCGGTCAATATCGTCGATCTGGGATTGGTCTACGGGTGCCGCATCGAACACCTGCTGAGCGGCGAGCGGGTGGTGACCGTGCGCATGACGCTCACCGCCCCCGGTTGCGGCATGGGTGATGTGATCGCCGAGGATGCCCGGCGCAAGATCCTCGGTGCGCAACCGATTTCCCGGGTGCATATCGATATCGTCTTCGATCCACCCTGGAGTCGGGAGATGATGACCGAGGAAGCCCGCCTCGAACTGGGTCTGTTCTGATGCCTGCGCGGGTTGGCCTCTCGGCGTACCGCCAGCGCTATGGCGCGACCCGGCAATGCCAGGAGAGTTGCTAGGCGATGGCGGCAAGGCGCAGAACATGGTTGAAGCGGGCGGCAGCGGCGACTGCCGCCCTCTTCGTGTTGGCCGTCGGGGTCGTTCTGGCGGCCAACTGGTGGTTGCTGTCGCGCACCCAGGGGCGCATCGAGGACGATCTGCTGCTGTGCCGAGCGGCACCGGTCGGCATCGTCTTCGGCACGTCCTATTGGACCCGTGGCGGAGGGCGCAATCCGCATTACGCGGCGCGGCTCGATGCCGCTGCGCGCCTGCTGCGCATGCAGCGTGTCCAGCATCTGCTGCTGTCCGGCGACAATCGCACCCGCTATTACAACGAACCGGTCACCATGTGGCGCGACTTGCGCAAGGTCAATGTGCGCGATAGCGACATGACGCTCGATTATGCCGGCTTCAGCACCTTCGACACCCTGGTTCGTGCGCGCGAGATCTTCGCCGTCGACCAGGCGCTGTTGATCACCCAGGACTGGCATCTGCCGCGGGCGCTGTTCATTGCCGACGCCCTGGGCATCGAGGCGACCGGTTGCGCGGCACCGACACGGCGGGCAGCGGGGGAGTGGCGGTTGCGCGTGCGTGAATGGCTGGCGCGGGTGGCAACGCTGGGCGATCTCTACATCTGGCAGCGCGAACCCTATTTCCTGGGACCGCGCGAACCGCTGCAGATAGCGCCGGCGGGGTGATCGCATTACTGTGGAGGTGACGCCCGACGGCGCTTAACGGCGCTGTTTGGGCTTGTGCAGCTTGTAAAGTTCACGGATCAGCGCGCGGCAGCCCTTCCAGCAGCGTTCGATGACCGGCTCGATGGGGTCGGGCAGAGGGTGCGTGTAGAGGGTCGACAACGACTGCATGACCACCCGTTCCTGCTCGAGCAGCTCGCCGACCAGTACCTGACTGTCGTCGCCGACGAAGCTCTTCAGCCGGCTCCACAGCCATAGATAGTCGTCGCGCTCGACATCGGCGTCGCGGGGCAGAATGTCGAGGTGCTGCTTGGCGAGCGCCTGAAGGTCGCGCATCGCTTCGCCGCGTTCCTCGAAATGCGGCTTGAGCGCATCGCGCAGCGATGGGCGCAAGCGTTCGAGATTGTCCTGGAAATAGTCGAGGCTGTCGGCCAGCGCTTCCAGTACGTTGTCCATCGCCACTTGGCGATTATCGAGAAACATGAGCGGTCACCTCCTCCGGTGACGCAGATTGTGCGGCTGGAAACAGTGTTTTGCTACCCCTGCCGGCAAGAAATACTGTGTTTCCATCGAAATGGCGTCGTCCAGGGTTATCGGCGGCGAGGCGCGATACTTAACCCTTGGGCTTGGGCGGCGCCTTGCGTGGCGTGACGGCATGCTTTTCCAGATGCTCGATGATCAATCCGGCGATGTCGCGTCCGGTGGCGCTCTCGATGCCCTGCAGCCCCGGCGAGGAGTTGACCTCCATGATCACCGGGCCATGATTGGAACGTAGCAGGTCGACGCCGGCGACGCGCAGGCCCATCGCCTTGGCGGCGCGGATCGCCGTCGAGCGCTCTTCAGGCGTGATGCGGATCACGCTGGCGCTGCCGCCACGATGCAGGTTGGAGCGGAATTCGCCTTCCGCGGCCTGGCGCTTCATCGACGCGACGACCTTGTCACCGATCACCAAGCAGCGGATGTCGGCTCCTCGCGCCTCCTTGATGTATTCCTGGACCATGATGTTGGCCTTCATGCCCATGAAGGCCTGGATCACGCTTTCGGCGGCCTGGTTGGTTTCGGCCAGCACCACGCCGATCCCCTGGGTGCCTTCCAGCAACTTGATGACCAGCGGCGCGCCCTTGACCATGGTGATCAAATCAGGAATGTCGTCGGGCGAATGGGCGAAGCCGGTGATCGGTAGTCCCAGGCCCTTGCGCGAAAGCAGCTGCAACGAGCGCAGCTTGTCGCGTGAACGAGTGATGGAAACGTTGTCGTTGAGCACATAGGTGCTCATCATCTCGAACTGACGCAATACGGCGCAGCCATAGAAGGTCACCGACGCGCCGATGCGCGGAATCACCGCGTCGAAGGGCTCGAGCTCGGCCCCTTTGTAATGGATCGAGGGGCGATGCGAGGCGATGTTCATGTAACAACGCAGCGTGTCGACCACGCGCACGCTGTGGCCGCGGTTCTGGCCCGCTTCGACCAGTCGGCGAGTGGAGTACAGATTGCGGTTACGCGACAACAGGGCGATGTGCATGGTGTTCTCCGGACGAGACGTAAGCGGGTAAATGGCGTGACGCAGTCGCTCAGGGTTCGCCATGCAGGAAAGCCGTACCCGGCGCGACCAGCAGACGGCGCATGGCACGACGCCCCAGCAGCATGGGGTGGCGCATGTTACGACGATCGCTCAGCGAAAGCTCGACAGGATAGTCGAGTTCGCCAAGCTGCATCGGGGTACGGATGATGTAGCGCCATTCGGCCTGACCGTTGGAACTGGTCACCTTGCGCCGGTCGTGAAGATGCATCCGGACCGAGTGTGCCGGGCTCTCTACGCCGCTGCCGCGGGTCACGAAGCTGACCCATAGATGGCCATGCTCCTCGAAAGTCTCGATGTCTTCGGCATGCAGGGACGAAGTGCGTGCTCCGGTATCGGCCTTGCAGCACAGGGTCAGGCCGATTTCCGGCAGGGTCACCATTTCGCGACGGCCGATCACCGCCTTCGCTTGGTAGGGCAATGCTTTCATCGGCGCTCCTGTTGTTCGATACGGACGGGTCGGTACAGGCGGATCGGCACTCGGCTCAATGCGTGAGTGGCTGCAGGCATCGGCCGACCGGCGATTGCGGAGAAGTCTGACGCAGGTACATCAGCAACGGTAACCGCAGACGGGGCAGCAACGCCAGATCGCGGACCACGCTGGTAAAGCCTCCCGGGCTATGGCGGGCCAGGGCGTCGAGAAACAGCGGCAATCGCTGGGCGTGTTCGAGATGCGTCCAGCCGCGCGCGGCGATCGCCGCGAGCAGATCCGCCCCGCAGGCGGCGCTGTCGGCGAGCAAGGCATCGTACCAAGGACCGACGAGGTCGGTCGCGCCTTGACCGACACTGCGCACGCAGGCACTGAACGTTTCGATATCGCCTTCGTGCGCCGCAGCCTCGCCGCGGGCGATCAGTGCCTGGAGCAAATCCGCGCTGGGCTCGACGTGTTCCAGGCAGTGGCTCAGCGGGCGTAGCACGTCGACTGGCAGGGCATGCAACCGGGCTGCCAGTCTACCGGCCTGGACGTGGTCATGGCGTACACTGAAATCCGCCAGTCCCTGCAGGCCCAGCGCCGGCCACTGCTCGGGCTCGGCAGCAGCGAGCAGGTAGTCCTCGACGAGCTCGAAATGCTCGCTGGCGGGGCGTCCCAGGTCGGCACTGGCGCGGGCATGCAGCATTGCGCGCTGAGTGATGTCCGGGGTAAAGGCCAGCGGGTTGTCCTGCATCAGGTTGTCGATGTGCCGATCGTCATCCTGCAGCCGGTTGGCCGAGCGACCCAGCGTTTCCAGCAGGCGTTGCAGGAAAGCGTCGCGCGGTGCCGGGTCGAGCAGGCCCTGTTCGTCCAGCGGCAGCGACAAAAACCAGATCAGCGGATCGTCGGCATCGCCCAGGCGAAACACACAGGCCAATTGGGCGCGGCCCAGCCACGGCAGCGGCCAAGGCTGATCGCCCGCTTCGAAAGCGGCGAGCGTAGCCTCGGGGCAGCCGACGACCTGGCGGCCCAGGGTATAGAAGCGGGCCTGTGCACCGCTACGGGCGAAGAAGTCGCAAAGCGTGTGTATCGGTGACATGACGTCCTCACGGTTGAGCCGCGAACTGTAGCGCGTCGCCGTCGGCCTTTCTACCTCGATGATTCGTTGAGCGGTCAGTTTTTGATCAGTTCGTGGCGTGTCAGACGCCACGACCGCAGGGCCGGCTTTTCCAATGATTATCCACAGGCTATTTCAGGAAAACTGTGTATCGACTCGCCGCCCATGGCATCTGCAAATAGTGAGTGCCTATTGGTCAAAGGCGGTTCAAGTCACTAAGCTATGTAACCAAATCGAATAAACGAGGTGCTCGTTTATTCTTATCCAGCAATGAAGCAGCGAACAACCACGGAGAGTCATCATGCGGCGATTGATAGCGACCCTGGCAATGGGCACTCTTTTGACGGCTTCCTTGGGAGCCACGGCGCAGGACATGGCGCAGGAGAAAGGTGGCGGTAGTTTCAAGGTGGGGATGTCGGGCGGCTATTTTCCGTTCACCTTCGTCGAGCAGGACCAGCTCAAGGGCTTCGAGGTCGACGTCATGAATGCGTTGGGCGAGCAGATGGAGGCGGATATCGAGTTCGTCACCGCCAACTTCTCGGGGCTGTTCGGCATGCTCGAGTCGGGGCGCATCGACACCATCGCCAACCAGATCACCATCACCGACGAGCGCCAGGCCAAGTACGCCTTCACCGAGCCCTACGTCTATGATGGCGCCCAGGTCGTGACCCGCAAGGGCAACGATACCATCGAAGGCGTCGAAGACCTGCGCGGCAAGACGGTGGCGGTCAACCTGGGCTCGAACTATGAGCAGTTGTTGCGCGAACTGCCCTACGCCGACGAAATCGACATTCGCACCTACGAGAGCAACATCGAACAGGACACCGCGCTGGGTCGAGTCGACGCCTTTGTCATGGATCGCGTAAGCGCCTCGCAGGTGATCAAGGAAAAACCGCTGCCGCTGGAGCTTGCCGGCAAGCCGTTCTCGGAAATCCGCAACGCGCTGCCGTTCCGCGATACCGAGCAGGGACGCGCGCTGCGCGATCGCTTCGACAAGGCGCTGGAGACACTGCGCGACAACGGCACTCTGGAGGAAATCTCCCAGCGCTGGTTCGGCACCGACATCACTCAGCGTTAAGCGTCGGGCTTACTGAATGGGCGTCCTGGATTTCGACTACATGCTGGGGCTGGTGCCGATTCTGCTCGGCTACCTGCCGCTGACCCTGGAGATGGCGACCGCCGGCATGGTGCTGGGGCTCGCCCTGGCCGCCGTGCTGGCGGTGATACGGGTGTTGCGCGTGCCCGGGCTCAATGCCGTGACGCTGTTGTTCATCTCGTTCTTTCGCGGTACGCCACTGCTGGTGCAGCTGTTCCTGTTCTATTACGGCCTGCCGCAGCTGTTCAGCGCGCTGACCCAGATCAACGGCGTCACGGCGACGATCCTCGGCCTGACGCTGCATTTTTCGGCGTACATGGCGGAATCGATTCGTGCCGCCATCGTCGGCGTCGATCGCAGTCAGACCGAAGCGGCATTGTCGATTGGCATGACCAGCCTGCAGTTGATGCGGCGGATCGTGCTGCCCCAGGCCACGCGGGTCGCGGTCCCGACGCTGATGAACTACTTCATCGACATGATCAAGGCGACGTCGCTGGCCTTCACGCTCGGCGTCACCGAGCTGATGGGCGCTACCCAGAAGGAAGCGGCCGGCAGCTTTCTCTACTTCGAGGCGTTCATCACCGTGGCGATATTCTACTGGGCGATCGTCGAATTGCTGGCCTGGCTGCAGCGGCGACTTGAAACCCGACTCAACAAGGCCTACCGGCGATGATCGAACTCAAGGGACTGACCAAGCGCTTCGGCGACAGCACGGTGCTCGATGGCATCGACCTGATCATCGAGCGGGGCGAGATCATCGTCGTGATCGGCCCCTCGGGTACCGGCAAGTCGACGTTGCTGCGCTGCGTGAACTTCCTCGAACGGCCCGAGGCCGGGCAGGTTACGGTCGGCGATCTGACGGTCGAGGCCACGCAGGCGCGCAAGCAGGAGATTCTCGAGCTGCGCCGGCGCACGGCCTTCGTCTTCCAGAACTATGCCCTGTTCGCCAACAAGACGGCCTTGGAGAACATCGCCGAAGGGCTGATCGTGATCAACAGCTGGCCGAAGCCGCGCGCTCACCGTCGCGCTCGCGAAATCCTCGCGCGCATCGGTCTGGCCGACAAGGCGGATGCCTATCCCGCGTCGCTGTCGGGCGGCCAGCAGCAGCGCGTGGGTATTGGCCGGGCGATGGCCGCGCAGGCGGAGGTCATCCTGTTCGACGAGCCGACTTCCTCGCTGGACCCGGAGTGGGTCGAAGAGGTCCTGGGGTTGATGAAGCAGCTTGCCGACGAGCGCCAGACCATGCTGGTGGTGACGCATGAAATGGGCTTCGCCCGCGACGTCGCCGATCGGGTGATCTTCATGGACGGCGGACGGATCGTCGAGCAGGGTCCGCCTGCCGAGGTGTTCTCCGCGCCGCGTGACGAACGTACCCGCAACTTCCTGCGCAAGGTGCTGGCCGGCCAGGCGCTGGGCGAGCCTTGAGACTGCCTGGCGGCTCGCGCGATAATGACGTTTTGCAATGACGGAGCCGCAATGACCGCTCATCAGCAACTCGACCAGGCGCTCAGCGGACTCGAATCGGCGCTGCGCAGTGTCGATCTGTGGAATACCGCGTGTCCCGATCCTCGGGCTTTCGATAGCGTCCAGCCATTCTGCGTCGATACCATGGACTTGGCGCAATGGCTGCGCTACGTCTTCATTGCGCGCCTCCAGGCCCTGGTGGATGCGCAAGGGCCACTACCGGCCAGCTGCGAGGTGGCCCCGGCCGCCGAGGCCTATCTGCAGAACAGCAAGCCCAGCGACCGCGCGGTGGTGGTGGCGGCGATCGCCGAAGTGGACCGGATCGTTACAAAGGCCTGAGCATGGCCTGTGACTTCGCTTACGGAAGGGACATGAACGTCGCTCACGTAGCGGCACGTATCGGTGAGATGGCGCTGGGGTCATCGCGGCTGTCACCGCGTTGATGCGACTCGATCGGCGGGGCGAGCATTGAAACAGGGCGCTGCAGCAGCGGGATAAAAGGATTGGCCATAAGAACGCCGGGCATAAAGCCCGGCGTCGTCGTTACCAGGTGGTTGGCAGGCGTGGCTTAGAAGTTCAGGGTTACGCCACCGCCGACGATGACCGGATCGCTATCCAGCTCGCCGCTGGCACCGCCTGCAGCGTTGTAGTCCGCATCGACGTCGGCATAGGACGCGAAGCCATTGAACGACAGATAGTCGGTAACCACCAGGTCGACGCCCACTTCGCCCTTGGGTGACCAGGTGTTGTCGACGCTGAGGCCGGCGCTCTCGCCCGAGAAGCGCGTGTAGTTGGCGCCCACGCCCGCGTAGGGCTGGATGCGCGAATCGAGGCCGCCGAGCGGGTAGTACTCGACCATCAGATCGATCAGCTGGCTGTCGACTTCGCCATTGACACCCTGACCGGACAGGCTGCGCTCGAACTTGTCGCTGCCGCCCAGGGTCACGCCGACCTTGTCCTGGATCATGTAGCCGACGCTGCCGACGAAGGCGCTGTCGTCGCTGATATCGATGCCGTCGCCGGTGGCATTGTTCTCGGCAATGCCGCCGCGCAGCAGGATGTCGCCAGCTTCATAGGCGAACGATGTCTGTGAGGCAACGATCAGGCTGCCGGCGACGATAGAAGCGGAAAGCAGTTTCATCTTGGTCATGTGTGGCTCCTTGCTGATAAGCGGGATGACAACATCCACTGTCTGTTTGCTCCGGCTATCGCCGGGTTTATGAAACAGTGTTTTCATACTGTGCTGGCAGTATAGGAAACACTGTTCGCTTATGTCACGTAAAATTTTGTTATTAGACTAAAGGAGTGTATGGCCTGTTACGATCGGACATCAAGAATGCGACTTCGTGGCGCTTGTCGCGGCGAGCCGCTTTACTGAAGTCAGGTCAACGATCAAGGAGCGAGAGATGCTCGCGGCAAGCTATCGGCAGGGAACCCGACTATTGGCGCTAGTGCTGGCCTCGGCAATGGCATTGCTGCTGCTGTTGCGTCCCGAGATCATCAGTGGTCTGACGCTTATCTGGCGCCTGCCGCTCTGGCTGCTCGGGGTTTGGGCGCTGGGCGCCGGCTTCGCCCATGGGGTCGGTCTCACCGTGCGCCCCGGCCCGTTGCGGCGCTGGCTGGGGCCGCCCTGGTGTTGGTTGGTGCTGGGGCTGTTCGGCGTGCTGCTGCTGTTGCGACTCTAAAAAAGGGCTCCATACGGAGCCCTTGCATCGCTTGTGAGAGTGCTGCGCGCCTTTAGCGATCGATATGCTGGTATTCACCTGCATCGGCCGTGGCACTGCTCACTACCAGGATCGCAATCAAGGAGGCGATGAAACCGGGGATGATTTCATAGACACCCGGACCGCCCATGAATTCTGAATTCCAGCCCAGTGAAATCCAGACGATGACAGTGGCAGCGCCTACGACCATGCCGGCAATGGCGCCCGCACCATTGGTGCGCGACCACATCAGCGACAGGATGATCAGCGGGCCGAATGCCGCACCGAAGCCGGCCCAGGCGTTACTCACCAGAGCCAGAACATTGGACTCGGGATCGGAGGCAATGATCGCCGCGACCAGGCCAACCAGCACGACGCAAACACGGCCGACAGTCACGGATTCGCGTTCACTGGCCTCCTTGCGCAGAAACAACCGATAGAAGTCTTCGGTAAGGGAAGACGAGGACACCAGCAGTTGACTGGAGATGGTGCTCATGATCGCGGCCAGCAAAGCCGCATAGAGGAAGCCGGTAATAAACGGATTGAACAGCAATTCGGACAAGATGATGAAGATGGTTTCCGGATCCTCGACATTCAAACCGTTGCGTACCGCGTAAGCTCGACCGAAGATGCCCAGAGATATGGCGCCGATGAGTGCAACACCCATCCAGGTCATGCCGATATTGCGCGCAATCGGTACCTCTTTCAGGCTGCGAATTGCCATGAAGCGCACGATGATGTGGGGTTGGCCAAAATAGCCCAGGCCCCAGGTGACCGCCGACAGCCAGCCGATGAAGGTCAGTCCCTCCGTCCATGAAAGCAGCGTGGGATCGACCTCTCCCAGAGTCTGGGTCGCCTGGGCAAAGCCGCCGCCACCTTCGCCAAAGAGTACGACGAGTGGCATGATCACCAGGGCCACCACCATGATGCAACCCTGCACGAAGTCCGTCATGCTTACCGCCAGGAAGCCGCCGACCACCGTATAGACCAGCACGACGCCCAAGGTGATGATGATGCCGACCGCGTAATCGCTCATGCCCCCGATACTGATGATTCCCCCGAACGCGCTTTCAAACAGCTTGCCGCCTGCAACCAGGCCGGATGCCGTATACACCGCGAAGAACACGACAATGACGATGGCTGAGACGGTACGCAGTGACATGGACCGGGTGGGGAAGCGGTTTGCCAGAAAGGACGGAATCGTCAAGGCATTACCGTAATGCACGGTCTGCTCGCGGAGCCGGGGGGCGACAAGAATCCAGTTGACGAAAGCCCCGACGAACAGGCCTATGCCAATCCACGCAGAGGCCAGACCGGAAACGAAGAGCGCCCCGGGCAGCCCCAGCAGCAACCAGCCACTCATGTCCGAAGCCCCGGCTGACAAGGCCGCTACCTTTGGGCTGAGGCCCCGCCCGCCCAGCACGTAGTCTTCAGACGAAGACGTGGATTTGCGCATTGCATAAACGCCGATGGCGATCATCAACGCAAAATAGATGAATAGACTAATCCAGACACCAATAGCCATGAAGCTTCTCCAGTTCATTAGCGCGGTTACCGAGCAGAATCCGGTAGTGGCGCGCATTGTTTTTGTAACTCTCTTTTCTATTCACGAAACCAGGCGATGAAGGCGAGGCCGAGCATCGCCCGGCGAGTGCTGGCACCCGCCGGGCAGACTACTCGGCCCCGGTCATTCATCGCCCAGCGCGAGTAGTGACGCGTTGCCGCCCAGGGCGGCGGTATTGATGGTCAGCGCTTTTTCGGTGGCGAAGCGCAACAGGTAGTTGGGCCCACCGGCCTTGGGCCCGGTCCCCGAAAGGCCCTGGCCACCGAAGGGTTGGACACCGACGACGGCGCCAATGATATTACGGTTTACATAGACATTGCCCACACGGATTCTCTGCGCAATGGTCTTGGCGAACGATTCGTTGCGGCTATGCACGCCAAAGGTCAGGCCATATTGCTTGGCGTTGATGGTCTCGATCACGCGATCGATTTCGTCGGCCTTGTAACGCACGATGTGCAGGATCGGCCCGAACTGCTCGCGCTCCAGCGCGCCGATGCCGTCGATCTCGAAAGCGGTGGGGGCGACGAAGTTGCCGTGGGCGGTATGCGCCGGGTCGAGCGAGGTCTCGGCGATCAGCCGGCCTTCGCCCGTGAGCTGCGCGATGTGCGCGAGCAGGCCCTGGCGCGCCTCGTCGTCGATCACCGGGCCGACATCGGTGCCCAGGTCGCGGGGGTCGCCGACGCTGAGCTCGGCCATCGCGCCCGTGAGGATCTCGATCACCCGATCGGCGACGTCCTCCTGCAGATAGAGCACCCTCAGCGCGCTGCAGCGCTGGCCGGCGCTCTGGAAAGACGAGCGGACGACGTCGGCGACGACCTGTTCGGGCAGCGCGGTAGAATCGACGATCATCGCGTTGAGACCGCCGGTTTCGGCGATCAGCGTGGCCAGCGGGGCGCCTTCGCGGGCGGCCAGCGAGCGGTTGATGATCTGGGCGGTGTCGGTGCCGCCGGTGAAGGCAATGCCGGTGATGCGCGGATCGGAGCTCAGCACGCTGCCCACGGTGGGGCCATCGCCGGGCAACAACTGCACGACGTCGCGGGGCATGCCCGCTTCATGGAGCAGTTCGACGACCCGGTGGGCGACCAGCGAAGTCTGCTCGGCGGGTTTGGCGAGCACGCTGTTGCCGGCCACTGCGGCGGCGACCATCTGGCCGCAGAAGATCGCCACCGGAAAGTTCCACGGGCTGATCGTCGCGAACACACCCTTGCCGGCCATCATCAGTTGATTGGATTCGCCGGTCGGGCCGGGCAGCTGGGTCGGTTCGGCGAACAGCTCGCGGGCGCGGCTGGCGTAATAGCGGCAGAAATCCACCGCTTCGCGGATCTCGTCGACGCCGTCGGTGAGCAGCTTGCCGCCCTCGCGGGAGCATAGCGTCATCAGTTCGGCGAGGTGCTCTTCCATCAGGTCGGCGAAACGCTCGAGGATCTGTGCACGCTCCTCGACCGGGGTGGCATCCCAACGCGGGAAGGCCTGCCAGGCGATCTCCACGGCTCGTTCGGCCTGTTCGCGGGTCGTCCACTGCACGCTACCTATAAGCTTGCGCGTATCGTAAGGGTTGCGAACTTCCTGGCGCTGCTCGGGGTCGTCGTCGACATCGAAGCCCAGCAACGGCTTGACGTGGTGTTCCTGATCCATGTGCTGGGCCATGGCGTCGACCAGCGGCTGGTAGTGGCTGCGGATATTCAGGTTGACGCCCTTGGAGTTCTTGCGCGTGCCATAGATAGCGCGCGGCAGCGGAATCCTGGGGTTGGCGTAGCACTCGTACTGACCGAGCGTCTCGACCGGGTGTACGCACAGCGACTCGACCGGCACGCGCGGGTCGACCAGTTGGTGCACGAACGACGAGTTGGCGCCATTTTCGAGCAGCCGGCGTACCAGGTAGGGGAGCAGGTCCTTGTGCGCCCCTACCGGCGCATAGATGCGGCAGTAGGTGCCGGCGGGCGCGCGCTTGAGGGCGGCGTCATAGAGCGCCTCGCCCATGCCGTGCAGACGCTGGAACTCGAACGGGCGATCGGTGGCGTTGGCCAGTTCGAGGATGGTGCTGATGGTGTGTGCGTTGTGGGTGGCGAACTGCGGGAAGATCCGCCCACGGGTGTTTTCCGAAAGCAGGAAGTGCACGCAGACCAGATAGCCGACGTCGGTGTTCGCCTTGCGGGTGAATACCGGGTAGCCGTCGACGCCGAGCTGCTGGGACTCCTTGATCTCGGTATCCCAGTAGGCGCCCTTGACCAGGCGTAGCGGAATCTCGTCGCCCTGCAGGTCGGCAAGGCGGTTGATGTAATGCAGCACCGGCAGGGCGCGCTTGGCGTAGGCCTGGACGACCAGCCCGAAGTGCCCCCAGCCGCGGCACTCCTCGCTCGCGTAGACGGCGCGGAAGACTTCCAGCGAAAGTTCCAGGCGGTCGACTTCCTCGGCGTCGATGGTGATCGCCACATGGCGCTGGCGAGCCATGGCGACGAGCTGCTTCACGCTGTCGACCAGCTCGACCAGGATCTGCTGGCGATGGCCGAACTCGTAACGCGGATGCAGCGCGGAAAGCTTGATCGAGATCGACGGCGCGGGGGTCTTGTCGCTGAGCTTGCGGCTGACCTCGCCGACGCGCTTGATGGCATTGGCGTAATCGTCGAAGTAGCGTCCGGCATCCGTGCGGGTCCGCGCAGCTTCGCCGAGCATGTCGTAGGAGTAGGTGTAGCCCTTTTCGAACAGCGGCTGCGAGCGCTTCAGGGCCTCGTCGACGCTGCGCCCGAGCACGAACTGGCGGCCCATGATCTTCATCGCCTGGTACATGGCGCTGCGGATCACCGGCTCGCCCATGCGGTTGACCAGCTTGTTGATGAAACTGGCCGGCTTGCCGTCGCGCGGCTTGTCGAGCTGGATGACGCGGCCGGTCATCAGAAGGCCCCAGGTCGAGGCATTGACGAACCACGACTCGCTCTGGCCGACGTAGGCCTTCCAGTCGGCGGGGCCCAGCTTATCCTCGATCAGCGCATCGGCGGTGGCCTTGTCGGGAATGCGCAGCATGGCCTCGGCAAGACACATCAGCATCAGCCCTTCATGGGTGTCGAGACTGTACTGCTGCAGCAACTCATCGATGGAATCCACGGCGGTATCCATCTCGCGGACTTCACGCACCAGCTCGGCGGTCTTGTCGCCGATTCGGGCGAAGTCGTTCTCGTCGGCCTGCAGAACGGCGACGAGCTCGGCCATGAAGGCGTTCTCGTCGACGATATAATGCTCGCTCAGGCGCGTGAGCAAGGTGTCCAGGTCCTGTTGCCAGGTCTGGCTGTCCAGCATGGTCTTGGCATCGAGCATATGAAGACCCCGTTAATGGCGATGTGACTCGGGCGCTGGCGTGGCCATCATCCATGAAGGCACACGAACGCCACGACCCCGGGTGAAACAGCGGGGTCCGAGAGGCAACCCGGTATGTGCTGAATTTAGGGTGGGGGAAGACGCCGCGTCTTGCCAATTTCGCGGTGACTTTTGTTAAAAAGTCGGGAGCTGGCCGATATGGGATCAGCCGTGCGACGAAAGTTTTAGACGATGACGCGGGCTACTCGGTGTCTCGTGTGCCAGCGATGGCCGGCGGCGTAGATGCCCGGGGGGGTGCCCATAAACGCGGCGAAAGGCGTGGGAAAGCGCGCTCTGGCTGGCAAAACCGGTCCGCGCGGCAATCTCGCCGAGTGGCAACGGCGAATCGGCAAGCAACTGCCGGGCGGCCGTCAGGCGTTGACGCAGCAGGTATTGATAGGGCGTTACCCCGGTCTGCTCGCGAAACAGCTCGCTGAAATGCGCGGCGCTCAGACAGGCGTGACGGGCAAGATCGGTGACGCTCAGGCGGCGCTCGATGTTCTGCCCGATGTAGGCGTCGATGGCCGCCAGATCGATGCGCCGGGAGCGTTGAGAAGCGTTATCCGGCATGCGCGCATTGAGGCAGCCGAGGAAGGTCGCGGCGAGCAGGTCGCCGGGGGCCGGCTGTGGCTGAGTGAGCTCGCGGACCAGAAAGCGCAGGTAGACGCGCAGCGGCGCATCGAGCGCGAAGAAGCGCGGCGCATCGAACAGCCGGGCATGCCCGCGGTGGCTGCCGGTCAGCGCCGGCGCATCGTCGGGCAGGTCGAAAATCAGCTGGCGGTTGGTGCCGATGCCTTCGTAATAATGCAGGTGGTTGGCGGGAACGATGCAGCCGGATAGCGCGGCGATGCGCCCGCCAAGCCCCTCGATCTCGAAATCGGCATGGCCGTCGAGACCGATCACGATCTGGTGGAAGTCGTGAGCGTGATGCTTGATGGTATTGTCGAGCGGCGTAAGACGAATGGCGCTGGACATGTCGTTACCTCGTGACGCCAATGCCAGCCATTGTATGCCGTCACCGCCGCCATGGCGATAGTGCCGGGGCTCTTCGTCGCCCCTCTCGGCTCCACCGATCGACCAGTTGGCAGCTTCGGCCGACGCCGGCGGCTAGAATTCGCGTTGGCCTTCATCGAGGGCCATGTGGGCGGCGAGATGGTCACGCAGCATGGTCAGTTCCTCGCGCCCGGCGCGGGACAGCAGCGAACCGCCGGTCGCGGCCTGCGAGAGGCGGCCATATTCGTCCATGATCCGCATCGCGCTGCGGCGTACGCTCTCGAGATACTGGTCGTGACGAACCGGATAGCCGATCACCGTATGCCATTCGTTCGTCGAGGCTTCGCCACCGAGCACACGGTCGAACAGCTGCAGCAGATGCTGCGGCTCGGTGCGATAGCGAGGTGTGCGGGACAGCATCATCATCGCGATCGTGGCGCCGATGACCGTCATCGAGACGACGAATATCAACAGAAAGAGCGTCACGCTCATGTTACTTGACCAGGCCGAGCGAGTCGGACATGGCACGAATGTCCTGTAGCTGCTGATGAGCGAAGCGCACCGAGCAGATCGCCCGGGTCCTGACAGGGCGAGTAGTGGAGTACGGCGATTCGGCAATCGGCACCCAGCGCACGTCGTCGACGTTGCCCGCGGCGTAACGGCGCCGGGCCAGGCGGGTGGTGGCGGTCGAGGCGGCAACGACCAGGGTGCGCAAACTGTCTTTCATGGCTTGTGCCTTTTCGGCATCGTGTATCCAGCGACGGGTAGCTTAACGGATTACTGCCGGCGCGTTAATCATCCAGGGCAATGGCCGCAGAGGCCGGCAGCACGGTATCAGTGGTTGCAAAAACGAGATGGAGGGACAGGGCGATCATGGGACGGCCTTCCGCCAACTGGCGTTCCAGTCCGGGGCTCTGGGCGTCTTTCAAGAAGAAAGATGGAGCGGGCAAAGGGATTCGAACCCTCGACCCTCAGCTTGGGAAGCTGATGCTCTACCAACTGAGCTATACCCGCTCGATGCCCTGATGATAATGAATCGCCGGGCTTGCTGGCAAGGCAAGCATTCGCTGTTCGTTGATCGCCCATCATGAGACTCGGGGTAAATAAATGTCGATTTCCATGGATCGATGTCGGCAAGCCGTGGTCTCAGAATCAACCGCAACTTTTTGGCAGTCGCCGAAAAATTGCGTCTTTGCTTGCTGCATTCGATCTATTGGCCGCCGCATCCTCGATGCGGCGGTTTTTTAGGTGTCGTTGCAACGGTCTCGCGTCCACATGACTCGGGCTTAATGGGTGCTGCGCATCTGCAGGATGGCGCCGACCACGTCGCGTCGCGTGACGATGCCGACCAGGCGCTCCTGTTCGACCACCGGGTAGACCTTGGGCTTTTGTCCCTGCATCTCCTGGGCAAGGTCGGTCACGCTCTTGTTGGGCGTGACCGTGAGCACCTCATGGCGCATCAGCTCGCGTACCGGTGCCGGCTCGTCGCTGAGATAGACGCTCTCGAACAGCTTGGCCATCACGTCATGTTCGGAAATGAAACCGATCAGGTGATCGCGTTCGTCGACGACCGGCGCGCCCGGCAGTCGGTGCAGGGCCAGGCCGGCCACGAGCGTCGCCACCGATGTGTCAGCGGTGACTCGGTAACAGTCGCGGGACATGATGTCGCGTACCGTCATGGGCGCCTTGTCGGTCATGTGCTTGTCTCCTCGAAGGACTGATAACCCTGCTGGACCCGACCCTGTCCGACCGGGATTGCCCGGCCCGCGTTTCCTGCGGTGCGATCAAAAGCGCCACGAAACGACGTCCGTTGCACTTGCGGTTTCAGCATAGCCCAGCTCAAGGAGGATGATGGGCTGCTCCGCGAGTACCTGGGGATCATGCGCAACTGCTATCCTGGGGGGCACGCCACCGATATTCCGGCTGGTTCGTGGTCTGCCAAGCGATTGGCTCCGCTCCTGGCTGGCGATGAACGCGAACAGCAGCGGGGCGGTCATATAAGCAACTGTCATAAATAGCCTATATGTTATCTTGGTCGCCCTGGGCGACCGGTTACGCTGCAAGGAGGTGCCATGAACGCAAGAGACTATCTCGCCAGGCGGGGCATCGCGCTCGAGCGTGAGGAGGAACGCCCCAATACCCTGGAGGAACGGGCCTGGCAGCGTGCACGTCATGCCGGAAGCCAGCGCCCGCGCAGCGGCACGCCTCATGACTGGGAGGATTGGGAGCGCCACCATGCGCAACTCGCCGACGATGCCGAACGGATCGCGCAGAAGTACGATCATGCGGCGCACCGGCGAGAGGATGACGAAACTTCAGACAAGTCATGACTTGAAGCGCCCGGCCGTCGGGCCCATATGAACAATGAGGTTCGCGACGCTCAGCGCGCGTTCGTCCAAGGAACGACACTCAGCGTATCTAGAGGAGACGCATATGGACGTGATCCGCATCATTCTGGCAATCCTGCTGCCCCCGCTCGGGGTCTTCCTGCAAGTCGGTCTGGGGCTACAGTTCTGGCTCAACATCCTGCTGACGATTCTCGGCTACATTCCCGGGATCATTCATGCGATATGGATCATCGCCCGGCGCTGAGCGTATTCGCCAAGACACCATCGAGCCTCCTCCCCGCAGGAGGCTTTTTCATGGTACGAGGCAAACCCGGCGGCTTCGCCGGGCCCCGCCAAGACACCATCAACCGAGAGCATTGACGCCGGTCTGTTCGCGCAGGCGCTTATAGAGCGTGGTGCGGCTTATGCCCAATTCCCGTGCCAACGCCGAGAGGTTGCCGCGATGAGCAGCCAGACGCTCCCGCAGACCGCCGAAAGCAGGCGGCGCCGATACCGGCCGGTTGGCCGGCATGGCCGGCACGGTGGACGGCACCCGCGCGACGTAGGCGTCCGGGGCGCATGCATTGGCGGGTAGATGCTGGAGATCGATTAGAGGTCCGTCGCTGATTGCCAGCGCGACACGCAGGACATTCTCCAGCTCGCGAATGTTGCCCGGCCAGCGCTGCCGGCACAGCCAATCCAGCAATGCGGGCGATGCCCGAGGCGGTAGACTCTGCGTTGCCTCGAGGTCGAGTTCACGCATCAGCCGGGCAAGTAGGACCTGCACCAGGGCGGGAATGTCCTGGCGTTCGCGCAAGGGCGGCAGACTCAACTCGACTCCGCACAGCCGGTAGTACAGGTCGGCGCGAAAGCGCCCGCTGGCTACCTCGTCGGCCAGTGGACGATGGGTGGCAGCGATGACTTCGATATCCACCGGGTGGGCGGTGCTGCCGCCCAGCGGCGTGACCTTGCGTTCCTGCAGCGCCCTCAACAGGCGGGCCTGAACCGGCAGTGGCATATCGCCGATCTCATCAAGGAACAGTCGGCCGCCATGTGCCTCGCGCAAGCGCCCCGGATTGCCGCGTGGGTCGGCGCCGGTAAAGGCCCCGCGCACATAGCCGAACAGTTCGGCTTCGACCAGCGCGTCGGGAATGGCCGCACAGTTGATGGCGATGAGCGGTTTGTCGGCGCGCCGGCTAGCAGCGTGCAGTGCCTTGACGAAGACTTCCTTGCCGGTGCCGGTTTCGCCATAGAGCAGCATGGCGATGCCGCGATCACCGAGGCGCTCGGCGAGGAGGATCGCCTGACGCAGGCGCGGGTCGCCCAGATCGAGAGCCGACAGTGGCGAGGGCGTGGAAGCACCCTTGGCATCAACCAGGCGATCCGGGGCGGCGAGCTGGCCGTAGCAGTGATAGCGCCCGGCGACGCGCAGGGGCATCAGCGCATTGCCGTGCGCCACCAGTGCCGACCAGCTCGTGTCGAAGAGCGTTTCGATGGTGGTTCCCGTCAGCGCTTCGCGCTCGAGCTTCAGTAGCCAGCAGGCCCGTGAGTTGCCATTCACCGGTTGGCCCTGTTCGTCGAGAATCAGCAGCCCGGAACGTGGGCCGTCGATATCGTCGCGGTTGGCGCTGAACGTCAGCCGAAAATGGCGATGGCGGTAGTGGGCGATCAGCCGGCCATTCTCGATTCGCATCGCCAGGACCTGTAGCAGACCGCTGTAGCGCGACGAGCGGTTGCGGTAGGGGTCGCTGAGCAACGCCAGGCAGGCGTCGACCTCCCCGCGCCAGTTACGGACCGGCACCGCATGACCGGCTAGGTGATGCAGGGCGTCGCAGGTATGTTCGCGACCGATCACGTCCAGAGCATCGTCTTCGGCGAGGCAGGTGCCGATGGCGTTGCAGCCGATCTGCGCCTCCCCCCACTGCGCACCGGGCAGCAGCCAATCTTCATGACTCGGAAGCATGGCCCGCGAGTCGCCCCAATGGGCCAGAATCACGGCGTCCCGATCGGCCAGCACCAGCACGCACTGCCAATGCCGCAGCATGGCGCCGACTTCGGGTACAAGATCCTCGTCCAGTAACTCCAGCAGGGGGCGGGCCAGGGTACGCCGCTGCTCGAGATCGTCTGCCGAATATCGGTCAGGCTGGCGGCCGCCAGTCGGGGCGCCCATGTCATCCAGACGATATCCGGCGCGCGCGATGTGGGCACGTTGCCGGTGCTTGGCATCCTCTTGCATGGCAGTTCCCCTATCTTGTTTTTTCGCTTTCGAACATTTATGTGCACGAACACGTGTTCATAAACTGTACAGGGTGTGTTCAATCTAGCCTAGCCGAGTTGTCCACAAATACGCTTATACCAAGGTAGGGTGAGAATTTTTAATTTATAGAACAGGTGCTTGAATATGGTTTTTAAGAAAGGTGAAGGCTTCGGGAGGAAATTGGCATGGCGTTCGCTTATGAACATGAAGAATTTGCGAACATGAAAAAGGATCGCCTCACCCATGTCTCTAGTCCTTGAACATATCGACCGCACGGTCAGCGGTGAGAAACATATCAGCGATGCCTGCCTGAGCCTGGAGCAGGGCTCCTTCAATGTGTTGCTGGGCCATACGCTGTCGGGCAAGACAACCCTGATGCGGCTGATGGCGGGGCTCGATGCACCGGATCGCGGACGCGTGCTGTTCAGCGAGCGGGACATGACCCGCGTCCCGGTGCGCAAGCGCAACATCTCGATGGTCTACCAGCAGTTCATCAACTATCCCTCGCTGCGGGTGTTCGACAACATCGCCTCTCCGCTCAGACTGGCCCGGGTCTCCAAGGCCGAGATCCAGCGGCGTGTCGAGGAGATTGCGGCCATGCTACGCATCGATCATCTGCTGGGGCGCTATCCGCTGGAGCTGTCCGGCGGCCAGCAGCAACGCACCGCAATGGCCCGGGCGCTGGTCAAGGATGCCGACCTGGTGCTGTTCGACGAACCGCTGGTCAACCTGGACTACAAGTTGCGCGAAGAGCTGCGCCTGGAGATGCGCAAGCTGTTTCGTACGCGCAATACCGTGGCAGTGTATGCCACCACCGAGCCGGCCGAGGCATTGGCGCTGGGCGACACCACTACGCTCCTTCATGAAGGGCGAATATTGCAGACCGGCCCCAGCGATACTGTCTTTCATCGCCCGCAAACGGTCGAGGCGGCGGCTCTGTTCGGTGAGCCGCCGATCAATCTGATGGAGGTTGTGGTGCGCGGTAGCGGGCTGCTCGTCGGCAGTACGGTTTTTCCCCTGCCACGGCTATTGGCGTCGCTCGACGATGGCCCGTATCGCCTGGGCATGCGCCCCAGCCATCTCAGCCTGACGCCTCTGAACGACGACGACCTGGAATTCTGCGTCGAGGTCGGCGTTGCCGAGATCAGCGGGTCGGAAACCTTTCTGCACGTCGCCAGCAACGATCTCCAGCTTGTGCTGCACCTCGGCGGTATCCACGACTTCCCGGTCGACAGCGCGATCCGTGTCTATGCCCCCAGCAACAAGCTGTTCGTCTTCGACGAGCCGGGCGAGCTGGTCCGGGCACCATCCCTTGCGGCCCAATGAGGCAATCATGGCGGAAATTCGACTCGACCAACTGGCGCACAGCTATGTGGCCAGCCCCCAGCAGCCCAGCGACTACGCATTGCGGCGTATCGATCATGTCTGGGAACAGGGCGGGGCCTATGCGCTGCTCGGCCCGTCGGGCTGCGGCAAGAGCACGTTGCTCAATATCATCTCGGGGCTACTCGAGCCCTCCCAGGGCCGGGTAATGTTCGACGGCGAGTCCGTCAACGCCCTGTCGCCTCAGCAACGCAACATCGCCCAGGTTTTTCAGTTTCCGGTGATCTACGACACCATGACGGTGCACGACAACCTGGCCTTTCCGCTACGCAATCAGCGCCAGCCGGCGGCCAAGATCGCCGAGCGTGTCCAGGAGGTTGCCGAGGCGCTGGAAATCTCCCATCTACTGCAGCGCAAGGCCCGCAACCTGACCGCCGACGAGAAACAGAAAGTGTCGATGGGGCGCGGCCTGGTGCGCGACGACGTCGCGGCGATCCTCTTCGACGAGCCGTTAACCGTCATCGATCCGCAACTGAAGTGGCGCCTGCGTCGCAAGCTCAAGCAGATCCACGAGCGCTTCAACATCACCATGGTCTACGTGACCCATGACCAGCTCGAGGCCTCGACCTTCGCCGACAAGATCGCGGTGATGTATGACGGCCAGATCGTCCAGTTCGGCACTCCGCGCGAGCTTTTCGAAAACCCCGCTCACACCTTCGTCGGCTACTTCATTGGTAGTCCCGGCATGAACTTGTTCGAGGTCGAACTGACGGCCGACGGCGTGTGCCTGGCGGGCGCCGATCTACGGTTGTCCCCAGCGGTGCACCAAGCCCTCGAAGCACATGCCGGACAGCGTTTGACGCTGGGTATCCGCCCCGAATTCGTACAACTGGTCGAGCCCGCCGAATCATCGCTGCGTGCCACGCTCGATCTGGTTCAAGACCTGGGAACCTACAAGGTGCTCGACCTGCAGCTCGGCATGACGAACAAGTCGCCGATAAAGGCTCGTATCGAAGAGGACCAGACGGTGCCCGAAAGCGAGGTAGGGCTGCTATTCCCCGAGTAACTATTCAGCTCATGCCGCCTGATCCTGGTCGTCCTGTCGCATGAAGGTGGGCACCTCGCCGGCAAACAGTTGCTCCAGCGCCGTATGCGCCGCCATGCCTTGCTTGACCGCGGTGGAGAGGAAGCTGCGCATCCGACAGAAGATCTCGGCGCCCTCCCAGGCACGAAAACAGCCCGAGATCTTCTGCTGCACCTTGGTCATCCGCAGGTCGCGCTCCCCCTGGTTGTTGGTGAAAGGCGCGGCGGGATCCTCGAGAAAACGCAGCACGTCGTCCTCGTACGCCTGGAGACGTTCCAGCAGGTTGCGCGCTTTTGTGCGTTTGGCACGCCCGCGCGTCCCGGGCGGTGGCTTTGCCGGTGGCGGGCACTCGGCGTCGCCCGCCGCCAGGCAGCGTCGGTAACGTGCTCGCCAGCGCTGGGCCTCATCGGCGCAGAGGCAGTCGCCGGCGGCATCCACCGCTCGGCTCATGGCCAACAGCAGGTCATGGAGCGACTTGGCCCAGCGCTGGTGGTCGTTTTCCCAGACCGCCGTCAATTCCCGCAGGTGATGGGCATTGCACAGGACATGCCGGCAATCCGAGTAGCGGTAGTAGGGCTTCCAATGATCATGCACCAGCACGCCACACACGAAGGGCAATACGCCGATGGCATCCATCGCCTCCTGGCCGCGCTTGGGATGCGGGGCCAACCAGGTCAGGGCGTCATTGGAGGCACTGTGCAGCCAGTAACGCTTGCCGCCCACCTGCATCCCGGTTTCATCATCTGGCAGACCGTGTGCTTGGCGTAGCGCCGGGACCACCCACTCGGCGAACGCCTCGGCCCGCTGGTAGGCCTCCTGGTTGAAGGCGAACAGCGTGCCGGTGCTCAACGACAGGCCACACTGCGAGGTGAGCAGCTCCCGAATGCGCGCATAGGGCAGCAGCTGGTACTGCGAGAGATAGACCGCGTGTGCCTTGAGGCGCGGCCCATACTGGATGGGCCGCGTCACACCCTCGGGGAATGGCGCCACATGGCGCTGCCCCTGGTCATCTTCCACTATCTCGGCCTGGTACTCGGTGACCACGGCCTGGATCACGATGTCCTGCACCTGGCGGGTCTCGACGCCAATGCTGCGATAGGTGCGCCCTGTAGGCAGATGCCGACGATCGACGCGGAGCTTGACCACCTCGTCGGGGTTCGTCACCGGCGCCAACGTCTTGCCCGCATGCCCTGGCTGCCCACCGGGACGGCGTTCGCCTTTGGCGCGCGAGCGGCGCTGGCGGTTGGGATCCTGGGACGGTGGCTTGCTGCTGTTGCGGCTGCCGGTGGCCAACCGGTCGGCCATGAGCTTGACCAGCAGCATCAGCACGTCGATGGCGGCACGCAGCGACGGGGAGACCGTGCGGTCTTCCTTGAGCTGCTGCCGGACCCGTTCCAGGGCCTCGTCGACGTTGATGTCGCTGATGGTCATGTCACCGCATGGCGTAGTGGTATCTCGGGACACCATGCCAGAGAAATCAGCTGGTTGGCGACCCTAATTCAGAACCACCTGAATAGTTACTTCCCCGAGCGTTGGACCAAGTTCTACGCCGACGATTATCTGGTGGAGATGAATGATGGACAAGATTCACAACAATAAGGCCTGGCTGCTGGTACTGCCGGTCTTCGTGCTGGTTGCGTTCAGCGCCATCGTGCCGCTAATGACGGTGGTCAATTACTCGGTGCAGGACATCTTCGGCCAGGGGAATCGCTACTTCGTCGGCACCGAGTGGTTTCGCGAGATCCTGCGCGATCCACTGCTGCACAATTCCTTGCTTCGTCAGTTCGGTTTTTCGTTCAGCGTATTGGCGATCGAGATCCCGTTGGGCATTGTCGTTGCGCTCTCCATGCCGCGGCGCGGTATCGGCGTACCGATCTGCCTGATCTTGCTGGCACTGCCGCTGCTGATTCCGTGGAACGTAGTCGGCACCATCTGGCAAATTATCGGCCGCGCGGACATCGGGCTCTATGGCTGGACGCTCAATGAGATGGGCATCGATTACAACTACGCCTCCAATACCGTGGATGCCTGGGTCACGGTACTGATCATGGACGTCTGGCACTGGACCTCGCTGGTGGCGCTGCTGTGTTACTCGGGGCTGCGTGCGATTCCCGACGTATACTACCAGGCCGCGCGCATCGACAGGGCCTCGCACTGGGCGGTATTCCGTTACATTCAGCTACCCAAGCTCAAGAACGTTCTGCTGATCGCCGTGATGCTGCGCTTCATGGACAGCTTCATGATCTACACAGAGCCGTTCGTGCTGACCGGGGGCGGCCCAGGCACCACCACTACCTTCCTCAGCCAGACGTTGACCAAGATGGCCGTGGGTCAGTTCGACATCGGCCGCGCCGCCGCCTTCTCGCTGATCTACTTCCTGATCATCCTGCTGGTCACCTGGTTGTTCTATACCGCCATGACCCACTCCGACGATAACGCCTGAGGTGCGCGATGAAAACCCGCAAACTGTTGGTGCTATTCACTTATCTGCTGTTCGTGCTGGTGCCGATCTATTGGTTGATCAACATGTCGCTGAAGTCCAACCAGGAAATCCTCGGTGGGCTGACACTGTGGCCGGAGAACCTCACGCTCGGCAACTACCAGACTATTTTCACCGATCCGACCTGGTACACGACGTATCTCAATTCATTGAGCTACGTGTCGATGAACACGGTGATTTCGCTGGCGGCGGCGTTGCCTGCGGCCTATGCGTTCTCGCGCTACCGTTTTCTCGGCGACAAGCACATGTTCTTCTGGCTGTTGACCAACCGCATGGCACCGCCGGCAGTATTCCTGCTGCCGTTCTTCCAGTTGTATTCCTCGGTCGGCCTGTTCGACACCGCGATTGCCGTGGCGCTGGCCCAGACTCTGTTCAACGTGCCGCTGGCGGTGTGGATTCTCGAAGGCTTCATGTCGGGCGTCCCCAAGGAGATCGACGAGACGGCGTATATCGATGGCTATAGCTTTCCGCGCTTCTTCTTTCGAATCTTCATCCCGATGATTCGCCCTGGCATCGGCGTCACGGCATTTTTCTGCTTCATGTTTTCGTGGGTCGAGCTGCTGCTGGCCGGCACGCTGACCTCGGTGGATGCCAAGCCGATCGTGGCGCAGATGACCAGCACCATTTCCGCCGGCGGCATCGACTGGGGGCTGCTGGCCGCCGCCGGGGTGGTGGCATTGCTGCCCGGGATCGCGGTGATCTACTTCGTTCGTAATCATGTCGCCAAGGGCTTTGCGCTGGGGCGGGTATGAACCGCCTGGCAGCAGGCATCGTCAATTAACGAATCGGCAAGGAGAAAGATATGGAATGGATGGCATGGACACTGCCGACGGCGATTTTCTTCACCGTCATCGGCCTGATCCTGATTGGCATGACGATCTGGCAGACCGTGTCGCCGGGTATTCAGCGCCAAGGTTTCTTGCCGATCTCCACGACCCGCGGGGATCGTCTATTCATCAGCTTGCTGATGGCCGGCTACGGACACCTGTTGCTGCTCGGGTTCACCGAGTGGCCGCTGTGGATCGCCACGCTTGCCAGCGTGGCGGCATTTCTCATCATCATGAAGTGGGGGTGACGCATTCATAAAGAAACCTGAGCCGCACCAAGCGCAGCACTGTACTCCACAATAACGAGGTAACTATGTCTTCCATCAATTACATGCCACGACCGACGCGCATCGCCATGGCCATGAGCCTGGCCGCCTGCTTTGCGGCGCCTTCACTGGTGTTTGCCGATCAGTATCAAGATGCCGCCAAGCGTTGGATCGAGAATGAATTCCAGCCCTCCACGCTAACGCCCGAAGAGCAGATGGCGGAGATGCAATGGTTCATCGACGCGGCCAAACCGCTGCGCGGCCAGGAGATCAATGTCGTCTCGGAGACGCTGACCGTCCACAAGTACGAATCCGAGGTGCTGGCCAAGGCATTTCGTGAGATCACCGGGATCAATCTGACTCACTCACTAATACAGGAAGGCGACGTCATCGAGAAGTTGCAGACCCAGATGTACTCTGGCACCAACATCTACGATGGCTATGTCAACGATTCCGATCTGATCGGTACCCACTTCCGTTATGGCAAGGTCGTACCGATTTCAACCCTGATCGAGCAGAATCCCGATTTCACATTGCCGACGCTGGATCTCGAGGACTTCATCGGCCTGTCGTTCACCACTGCGCCGGATGGTAAGGTCTATCAGCTGCCAGACCAGCAGTTTGCCAATCTTTACTGGTTCCGTGCCGACTGGTTCGCCAATCCCGAATACAAGCAGCAATTCAAGGAGAAGTATGGCTACGAGTTGGGCGTGCCGGTGAACTGGTCGGCCTATGAGGACATCGCCGAATTCTTCACCAATGACGTCAAGACCATCGATGGCAAGCGCGTCTACGGTAATATGGATTACGGCAAGAAGGATCCCTCGCTCGGCTGGCGCTTCACCGATGCCTGGTTCTCCATGGCGGGTGCCGGCGACAAGGGCATTCCCAACGGCTTGCCGGTCGATGAGTGGGGCATTCGGGTCGATGGGTGTAATCCGGTCGGCTCCAGCATGTCGCGCGGCGGCGCCGTCAATAGCCCGGCGGCGGTCTACGCGACCGAGAAATACGTCGAATGGCTGAAGAAATACGCCCCGCCGGCGGCGCAGGGCATGACCTTCTACGAAGCCGGGCCGGTGCCGGCGCAGGGCAACATTGCCCAGCAGATCTTCTGGTACACCGCCTTCACCGCCGACATGACCAAGCAAGGCCTGCCGGTGGTCAACGAGGATGGCACGCCCAAGTGGCGCATGGCGCCGTCTCCGGTGGGCGCGTACTGGCAAGAGGGCATGAAGAAGGGCTATCAGGACGTGGGCTCCTGGACCTTCCTCGAGTCGACACCCGAGAAACGCCGTCTGGGCGCCTGGCTGTACGCACAGTTCGTGACCGCCAAGACCGTTTCGCTGAAGAAAACGCTGGTCGGCTTGACGCCGATTCGCGAGTCCGACATTCAATCCCAGGCGATGACCGACGCTGCGCCCAAGCTGGGCGGGCTGGTCGAGTTCTATCGCAGCCCGGCGCGGCTGCAATGGACACCGACCGGGACCAACGTGCCGGACTATCCGAAGCTGGCACAGTTGTGGTGGCAGTATGTCGCCCGTGCGGCCAGTGGCGAGTCGTCCGCCAAGGAAGCGCTCGATGGCTTGGCCGAGGCGCAGGATCGGGTCATGGAGCGTCTGGAGCGTGCCGGTGTGCAGGAAACCTGCGGCCCGAAGATGAACGAGCCGCGGGACGTCCAGTACTGGCTCGACCAGCCCGGCGCGCCGAAGCCCGAGCTTGACAACGAAAAGCCGCAGGGCAAGACCGTGCCCTACGAAGAGATGGTCAAGTCCTGGGAAGAAAGTTGATCCTGCGGGCGTCTCTTCTGTCTCTCTTGCGGCGCCTGCGGGCGCCGTTTTTGCATCTGCGTTGCGAAACCGGCAGGCGTGACGTCAGCGATAGCGGTAATAAAGGCGCTCGCTCTTGCGCGGTCCCTCGATGCTCCAGGCCAGGTCGAAACCGGCTTCTGCCGGCGTGAGTCGCACGCGATAGCGATCGGCGGCACACTGATGCGCCTCTCGGGCGACCCAGTCGGCGGCGTCGCGGGGGCCGGTCGGTATCAATTCGAACAGTTGAACGGCCGCTTCGACGCCACGCCGCTCGTGGCTCAGGGCGATGGCATCCGCCCGCGGTGTCCAGCGGAAGACGTTGCGAAAGGCGATCGACTCGGTCGCGCCCTCCAGCCGGAAACGACCCCATTCAGTGAATGTAAGACTGGTGTCGGCGTGGGTCTCGACCTTCACCGTGCCGTTGCCCCGGCCGGCCCAGCCGCTGCGCGATCCTGCCAAGGGTTGTGAACTAAAATATACTGTTGAAGTTGACAGAAGCCGTTGGCGCAGCGCTAAGATAGCCGCCTCGATTGGTTGACTCATGGATCGCTCATGTCCTATCTGTTCGCTGTCACGGCCCTCTGGGCCTTCTCGTTCTCGCTGATCGGCGCGTATCTATCCGGTCAGGTCGATAGCTATTTCGCGGTGCTGGTGCGCATCGCTCTGGCCAGCCTGCTGTTTCTGCCGTTTCTGCGTCCGCGGGCCTTGAGCCATGCCCACAAGCTGGCGCTGATGGCCATCGGCGCCATCCAACTGGGGCTGATGTACATCTTCTTCTACCAATCCTTCCTGCTGCTGTCGGTGCCGGAAGTGCTGCTGTTCACCATCTTCACGCCGCTCTACGTGACGCTGCTCGATGACGCCCTGGACAAGCGCTTCACGCCATTTTATCTGGTCACCGCGGCGGTTGCCGTCATCGGCGCGGCGGTGATCCGCTACCAGGGCGTGAGCGCCGATTTCTGGCTGGGTTTCGCCATCGTCCAGGGCGCCAATCTGTGTTTCGCCATCGGTCAGGTCGGCTACCGTCACCTGGCGCGCCGGCTGCCGCCCGAGGTGCCCCAGCACAGCGTATTCGGCTGGTTCTACCTGGGCGCGTTGGGATTGGTGATCATCGCCTACGCACTGCTCGGCACAGCGCAACTGCCGAGCAACGGCGTGCAATGGGGCGTGCTGGCCTGGCTGGGACTAATCGCCTCGGGACTCGGTTATTTTCTGTGGAACAAGGGCGCGACGCGGGTCGATGCCGGCGCCCTGGCGATCATGAACAATCTGTTGATTCCCGCCGGGTTGCTGGTCAATCTGCTGATCTGGAATCGCGACGCCGACCTGCCCAGGCTGGCCGCCGGTGGCGCGATCATCGTCGCCGCGCTGCTGGTCAACGAAGGATGGGCGAGGCGTCGCCCGCTTCAGCGTCAACCAGGTCGGCAGCAGCTCGCCCATGGCGGCCAGCTCGGCTTGGATGTCGAGCCCCACGGCGGCAGCGGGATCGCCCGTGGCCAGTCGTCGGCAACCACGAACAGCCGCCGATAGCTGCCGTTCGCTTCGCGCAGCCAGGCAAGATCGCGTACCAGCGAATCGCCGGGTGCAGTCTCGGGGCCGATGGGGTCGGGACACGAGACACCTCGTGGCGGTTTGCCGGGGCCACGTCGAGCCCCCATAATAGCCGGCTCGACATGGCTGGGAGCGCCCATGGAACCTTTCAAGAACATCGGTCTGATCGGTCGTCTCGGCAGCGGCAGCGTGGTCGAGACGCTGCGCCGGCTGATCCGTTTCCTGGGCACGCGTGGCTATCATGTCATCATCGAGGACCGTACCGCCAGCGGGCTGGACGAACATCGCCAGCAGGAAGCCAGCCGCAGTCAGCTCGGCGAACTCTGCGATCTGGTGATCGTGGTCGGCGGCGACGGCAGCATGCTCGGCGCCGGCCGGGCGCTATGCCGTAGCGGCACGCCGGTGCTGGGCATCAACCGGGGTCGGCTGGGCTTTCTGACCGACATCCTGCCCGACGAGGTCGAGGAAAAGGTCGGCGAGGTGCTGGCCGGCGACTATGAAACCGAACGGCGCTTTCTGCTCGACGCCGAGGTGTATCGCGAGGGCTTGCTGGTCGGCGCCTCCGATGCGCTGAACGACGTGGTCGTGCACCCCGGCAAGGCCGTGCAGATGATCGAGTTCGAGCTGTTCATCGATGGCCTGTTCGTCTATAGCCAGCGCGCCGATGGGCTGATCATGGCCACGCCCACCGGCTCCACGGCCTACGCGCTGTCCGGCGGCGGCCCGATCGTGCACCCCGGACTCGAGGCGATCACTCTGGTGCCGATGTTCCCGCATACGCTGTCGAGCCGGCCGATCGTGGTCGACGCCGCCAGCGAGATCAAGATCCATATCGGCGAGACCAACGAAGCCTATCCGCACGTCAGTTGCGACGGCCAGACCCAGGTGGTCTCCAAGCCCGGCGACATCCTTTATGTGCGCCGCAAGGCGCAACGCCTGACACTGATTCATCCGCGCGGTCACAACTATTACGAGATCTGCCGCAGCAAACTCGGCTGGAGCAGCCGGCTGGGGGAGTGACATGAACATGACCGGCGGCATCGACGGCTACGACCTGGTCGGCGACGTGCACGGCTGCGGCGCGACGCTGGGCGCACTGCTGGAAAAGCTCGGCTATCACCTCGCCGGCGGCGTCTATCGCCATCCGCGCCGCAAGGTGATCTTCCTCGGCGATCTGATCGATCGCGGCCCGCGGATTCGCCTGGCGGTGTCGATCGCCCGGCGCATGGTCGAGTCCGGCGAGGCGTTCATGGTGATGGGCAACCATGAGATCAACGCGCTGGCCTACTATCAGCGTTGCCCTCCGGGCGCCGGCTGTGAATGGTTGCGCGAGCACACGCCGCGGCACAACCGGGTCATCCGCGAGACCCTCGAGCAGTACCGCGATCATCCCGCCGAATGGGACGACACGCTGGCCTGGTTCATGGAAATTCCGTTGCTGCTCGAGCGTGACGGCCTGCGGGTGGTCCATGCCTGCTGGGATGCACCGTTGATCGAGCGCTTTCGCGCCGCCTATCCCGAGGGTCGCATCGACGCGGCTTTCCTCCGGGAGTCCGCGTATTCCGGAAGCTTCGCGTTCCGGGTGCTCGAGCGGTTGACCCGAGGCGTTCACCTGAGTCTGCCCGAAGGCATTGCGATTCACTCCGGCGACGGCTTCACCCGGCGAACCTTCCGTGCGCATTTCTGGGCCCGCGACCCGCAGACCTACGGTGACGTCATATTCCAGCCCGACAACTTGCCCGGCGCTCTGGAACTGCGCCGGTTGTCGGATGACGAGCGTGCGCTGCTGCCTTATTACGGCCCCGAGCAGTGTCCGCTGTTCCTCGGCCATTACTGGTGCGAAGGGGTGCCGGCGCTGCCGGCGCCGAACATCGCCTGTCTCGATTACAGTGCGGTCAAGTTCGGCCGTCTGGTCGCCTACCGCTGGGACGGCGAGACGACCCTGAGCGCCGACAAGTTCGTCTGGCTGCGCGTGCCCCAGGATGAACGCGCCCGTCCCCGGCCCGGGGGAATCGATCTCGACTCATGAAGCTACAATTCATTACACAATTTTTTCGCCCTGCCATGAAACTAGTTTACGCGGCGGCCGTCAGAGTGAGTGTTCCCTTGAATGATCCCTTGCTTATTGTCCGGCGGCCTCCTCCGCCGGACTTTTCTTTTTGGTGCGTTTTTCATGTGCCCCTGTTTTTCATGTGCTCCTATCGCGTGTTCAGGCTGCATCGGGCTCGCGAGTCGCTGGCGATACGACCCGGCCGGGTGAGGGCTGGCCAAAGAGGATAAGGAACGATCATGCACAAGGTGCTGATGATCCCCCGCGAAACCGATACCCGTGCCCTGCGCCAGGCGCTCTGGGCGCAACGCATCGGGCATCGTTTCAGCGAGGAGGGCGATGCTCAGGTGTTATGGCTGGCCGACCCGCGCCAGCACGCGCAGATGATGCAGCTCATCGAGCGCTGGCAGCGTGGCGAGCCGCTGCTGCGCGACGACGACCCGCCGCGGGCCAGCGCCGGCTGGGGGCGCGGTGCACTGGCCGAGGCGCCGCTGACCGCCGGAATCATAGGGCTATGCCTGATGGTCTTCGCGCTGATGGCCCTGTTCGGCGATCGGGTCATCGCCTGGCTGACCATCGTCCCGGTGAGCGTGGTCGGCAACGGCCTGAACGTCGGTACGCTCACCGGCGCGCTGGGCGACGGTCAGTTCTGGCGTCTGCTGTCGCCGGCCTTCCTGCACTTCGGCTGGATGCATCTGATCTTCAACATGCTGTGGCTGTGGTACTTCGGTCGCCAGATCGAGAGCCTGCACGGCAGCGCTCGGCTGGCCTGGGTCGTGGCGATCAGCGCGGCGGGTTCCAACCTCGCGCAATACGTCACCGGGACGGTGCTGTTCGGCGGCATGTCCGGCGTCGACTACGCGCTGCTCGGCTATGTGTGGCTGATGTCGCGACGGGTTCCGCAGAGCGGTTTTTTCGTGCCGACCATGCTGGTGGTCTTCATGCTCGGCTGGATGGTCTTCACGATGACCGATTTCGCCGCACCGGTCGGCTTCGGCAATGTCGCCAACGAGGCCCATCTGGGAGGCCTGCTGTTGGGGCTGGCGATCGGCTGGCTGGCCAGCCGGCGTGCCAAATCCCATTGACGTTATTCAACCAGCGCCCGGCCAGCGTCCGGGTCGGGCAATAGCTCGCGAACACGATGCCGGTATCGGCTATGGCGGAGATGACGATGAGTGAAATGACCTTCGAGCGAATGATCGCGCAAATGACGCCGACGATCTACGACAGCCTCAAGCAGGCCGTGGCACTGCGCAAGTGGCCCGATGGCAGGCGCCTCAGCGACGAGCAGACCGAGCTGTGTCTGGAGGCGGTGATCCGCTACGAGATCGAGCACAACGTGCCCGAGAGCGAGCGGGTGGGGTATCTGCAGAACAGCTGCAAGAGCCAGCCTGCGGAGAGCGCTGGCGAGGACAGCATCAAGTGGATGAACTGATTGCGCGTCAGGGGAACCTGAGCAAGATGGCGATCGCCATGGGCGACGACGGTCTGGCGCGCTATACGCTACGCGCCGGCGAGTCGCGCCTGGATCTCAATGCGCGGCTGGGCCAGACGTTGCGGCTGAGCCATAGCGGGGCGATCGCCTGTACCCACTGCGGGCGAGCCACGCGCAAGAGCTTCGGCCAGGGTCATTGCTATCCCTGTTTCAAGCGCCTGGCGCAGTGCGATACCTGCATCGTCAAGCCGGAAACCTGCCACTACTTTGCCGGCACCTGCCGCGAGCCCGAGTGGGGCGAGCGCCACTGCTTCCAGCCGCACGTGGTCTATCTGGCCAACTCCTCGGGGCTCAAGGTGGGTATCACCCGGCATACCCAGTTGCCGACCCGCTGGCTCGACCAGGGTGCGATCCAGGCGTTGCCGATCCTCGAGGTGGAGACCCGCCAGCAGTCGGGCTTTGTCGAGATGCTGTTCAAGGGCCAGGTCGCCGATCGCACCAACTGGCGGGCGATGCTCAAGGGCGAAGTCGCCGAAATCGATTTGTGCGCCGAGCGCGACCGGCTGCTGGCGACGCTGGCCGACGGACTCGCCGACCTGCGCGCACGCTTCGGCGAAAATACCATCCGTACGCTCGACGCCGAGCCGCTGGCTATCGACTATCCGATACTCGAAGCGCCGACCAAGGTGGTCTCGCACAACTTCGACAAGACGCCCAGCGTCGGCGGGACCCTGATGGGCTTGAAGGGCCAGTACCTGATGTTCAATACCGGGGTGATCAACCTGCGCAAGTTCACCGGCTATGAAATCAGCGTGGAATAGCCTTCGAGGGGCGTTGGGCTGTCGCCTCCTGGGGATCGAGTATGCTGATTTCGCGGTTCCAGCGGGCCATGAAGGCGGCGCGGCGCAGCGGATCGACGAAGGCCAGCAGCGAGGCATCGATGGGGATTGGATAGAGCCGTTCGCCGACCTGGTCGCGCAGCCGCTGAGCAGTATAGGGGCCGATGACCTCGGGCAGCACGCTGAACAGCGGCGTGCGGCCGGCGAGGATGCGCTGGCCCTCGACACCGAGCAGAAAACTGACGAACGTCTTGGCGGCCGCCGGGTGCGGCGCATCGCGGTGCACGAAGGCCATGCGCATCATCACCAGCGCATAGTCCTGGGGCACCTGCACGATCAGCTCCGGATGGGTCTGCGCCCAACGCATGGCGTAGGAGCCCAGCAGGTTGTAGCCCACCCAATACTTGCCGCTGGTCAGGCCATCGAGCATGGCTTGGGTCGTTGCCTCAAGGCTGACTTCGGCGGCGCCCATGGCGGCGACCAGATCCCAGAAGCGTGGCGAGTAGCGCGCGTCCTGCTGGAACAGGGTGTAGCCGACGCCACTACGCGAGGGCGAGTAAGTGGTCACCTTGCCACGCAGGATGTCGAGCTTGGAAGTCAGCAGGGCGTTCAGGTCGGCGTGGGTGGCCGGTGGCATCATGCGCCGCGACAGGTCGAGCCGGTAGGCCATGACTATCGGCTCGAAGGGGAAGCCGAACACCTCGTTGCGCCACTTGGCCCATGCGGGCCAGTCGCGCGCCTCGTCGCTGTCAAGCGGCTGGGCGAGTCCCTCGTTGACCCGCGCCAGTTGCCAGGGCATGGCGGAGCTGATCACCACGTCGGGGGCTGGCCGGACGTTCCGGGCACGCCGGTCGACTTCGAGCGTGGAGCGGTCATGATATTCCAGGGCAATGTCGGGGCGCGCGCGCTCGAAGGCATCGAGTAGCGGGGCGATGACCTGACGGTCGAGGGCGGCCTCGATTACCAGGGGCGTCCTGACTTGCGCCAGCGTATCGAGGGGTATCAAGCACAGCAGCACCAGGTATGCCCGCCAGTGTCGCAGCATGTCAGGTTTCCTCCGGCAGCAGCGAGAAACGTATACCGATCCACAAGCCATGGCTTGGCGCATTGCGTACGCTCAGCACGGCGTCGTGTCGTCGGGCAATGGAATCGACGATGGCCAGGCCAAGGCCGGTGCCCTGGGTGTCCTGCCGTCCGGCGCGCTCGAAGGGCTGATGCAGGCGGCCGAGCAGGTCGTCGCTCACGCCGGGCCCGTTGTCCTCGATGCCGAGCGTCACCGTGTCGGCCCTGCGCTCCAGGCCGAGGGTGATCTCGCTGCCCGGCGGCGTATAGCGCAGCGCATTGTCGATCAGGTTGCCGATCATCTCACGCAGGGACCAGGGCTCGCCCTGGATGCGCAGCGGCGCCTCGGGTAACGGCGCCAGGCCCAGGTCGTGATGCTGGGCGACATCGCGCTCGGCCCATTCCATCACGGTGTCGCGCAGCAGGGCGGCCAGGTCGATCGCTGTCAGGCTCCCTTCATCGGCGTGACGCAGGCGGGCCAGGCTCAGTAACTGGCCGGCCAGGCGGCTGGTGCGTGCCGCGCTGTGGTGGATGGTCTCCAGGGCCTGGCGCCAGTCGGCGGGACATTCACTCTGCAGGGCCAGCTCGCTGGTGCTCTGCAAGCCGGCGAGCGGGGTCTTGAGCTGGTGGCTGGCATCGGCGGTGAAGCGCAGCAATGCATCGCGACCCTCGCGCTGGCGAGCGAGCAGCGTATTGAGGGTATCCGCCATGTCGTAGAGTTCGCCGGGGACCCGCGCATGCAGCGGGCTGACGTCGTCGGCATCGCGCTGACGCAGCAACTGGCGCAGGCGGCGTACCGGGCCGAGTGCGGTACGGATGGCCAGCAGCATCAGCAACCCGGCCAGCAATACCATGGCCAGAAAACGCGTCAGGGTGCCCACGAACAGGTCGCCGGCCAGGGTCTCGCGGCCCGACAGGGTATGCCCGACCCAGATCTGCACCGGATCCAGCGACTCCCAGCCGGCGGAGGTCAGCTCGTGGCCGTGCAGGCGGATGGGCGTCTCGGTATGGGGAACGGTCATCCACACCGGCTTGGCCTGGGCGGCGCGTTGCCACGCGGGTTTCACGGCACCGTCGAGGTTGCCGGTCACTTCATTGCCGGCTGCGTCGAGAATCGCGTAGAACACCCGCTCCTGCTGGTCGGTGGCGAGTATCTGGAAGGCCGCCGCCGGCATCTCGACGATCGGTCGACCGTCCTGCCACTGGATCGCCTCGGCGATGGTCAGCCCCGCTGCTTCCAACTGGCTGTCGTAGGCGCGATTGGCGGCGCGCTGAGCGCTGGTATAGGCCTCGACCAGCAGGAATGCACCGAGCACACCGACGGCGGTCAGCAACCATACGGCCAAACGCCGCTTCAGCGTGCCGTCGACGACGATCACGCAGGGTCGTCCTCCAGACGATAACCCAGCCCGCGCAGGGTGCGGATGCGCAGGCCGCTGCCCTGCAGGCGCTTGCGCAGGCGGCTGATGTAGACCTCCAGCGCGTTGGGGCCGACCTCGCCGAAGCCGAACAGGCGGGTCTCGAGCATCTCCCGAGGAGCGATGCGCCCGGCATGCAACAGCAGCCCTTCCAGCAATCCCAGCTCGCGGCGCGGCAGCGCCAGCGTCTCGCCCTGCAAGGTGGCGGCGCCCGAGGCGGGGTCGAAGCACAGCGGCCCGAACTGCAGGCGATTGTCGGTGCGCTGCTGGCTGCGGCGCAGCAGCGCACGCACCCGGGCTTCGAGTTCGGCGATCGAAAAGGGCTTGGCCAGGTAATCATCGGCGCCCAGGTCGAGACCGCGCACGCGCGCGTCGATCCCATCGCGGGCGGTAAGGATCAGTACCGGCGTGGCGTCGCCGCGCTCGCGCAGCTCGGCGAGCAGTGCCAGGCCGTTGCCGTCGGGCAATCCCAGGTCGAGCACGACCAGGTCGAACCGACTATGCGCCAGTGCCGCGCAGGCATCCGCCAGGCGGGGGAACGTCTCGACGGTATTGCCCAGCGGGTCGAGGGCAGCGACGAGCGAGCGGGCGATCAGCGGGTCGTCTTCGACGATGAGCAGGCGCATTGGACCAAAGTCTCGCGGGGGTGGGGCACCGATGACAGGTTGATGAAAGGTTGGATGCCTAGCATCTCCTGGGTCATCGAAATGATGACGGCAGGTAGGGTATACCCCTCACGCTGACACTCTGACAACAAAGAAACAGGAGTCCGCCATGAAATTCAACTCGCCATTTCGCCGCTGGTCCTCGCTGATCGCGCTCAGCGGCGCGCTGATGACCGGCACGGCCCAGGCCCAGTCCGACGCTCCCGAGTGCATCGCCCCGGCCAAGCCGGGCGGTGGTTACGACCTGACCTGCCGCCTGGCGGCCAATGGGCTGCAGGAAACTGGCCTGATCGACAAGCCGATGATGGTCAGCTACATGCCCGGCGGCATCGGCGCGGTGGCCTACAACCACGTCAACGGCGTGCGCAACGACGATCCTAACCTGATCGTCGCGGCGAGTACCGGTGCGGCCGTCAACCTGGCGCTGGGCAAGTTCGGCGAGTACGACGCTGATGAGGTGCGCTGGCTGGGGGCGCTGGGCGCCGACTACGGCGCCATCGTGGTCAAGGCCGACGCACCTTGGCAGAACCTCGACGAACTCATGCAGGATCTCAAGACCCAGCCGGGCAAGATCGTCTTCGGCGCCGGGGGTACCGTGGGCAGCCAGGACTGGATGAAGGCGGCACTGACCGCCAAGGCGGCGGGCATCTCGCCGCGCGATCTGCGCTACGTGGCCTTCGAGGGGGGCGGCGAGTCGTTGGCGGCCCTGCTCGGTGATCACGTCCAAGTCTTCACTGGCGACATGTCGGAGCTGCGCCCGTACCTGGAAAGCGGCAAGATCCGCGTGCTGGCCTCGCTGTCCGAAGAACGTCTGGGCGGGCCCTACGCCGACATCGCCACCGCCGCCGAGCAGGGCTACGACGTGCAGTGGCCGATCTGGCGTGGCTACTACATGGGCCCGGATGTCAGCGATGAGGCCTATCAGCAATGGGTGAGCAAGCTCAAGACGCTGTCCGAAAAGAAGGCGTTCGCCGAGCTGCGCGAGGCGCGCGGACTGTTCCCGATGTCGCGTTTCGGCGATGACTTCGACAGCTACGTCAAGCAGCAGGTCGCTCAGTTCAAGCAGCTTGCCGAAGAAGTGGGTCTGACACAATGAAACTCGCCGCCGACCGCATCCTGGGACTCGCCCTGATCGGTCTGGCGGCGTTCGCCGCCGTCCAGGCCGCCAACCTGCAGATCCCGTTCAGCTACGAGCCCGTGGGGCCCAAGGTTTTCCCCATCGGCCTGTCGATGATGCTCGCCGCGTTGTCCCTGGTATTGGTGTTTCGTCCGGGCGAGAACGGCCACTGGCCGGACAAGGCGCTGATGCTGAAGTTACTGGCGGTGCTGGGTGCGCTGGTGGTCTATGCGCTGCTGTTCACTCAATTGGGCTTTTTCGGGTCCACCTTCCTTGTGGTGCTGGCCCTGGCCCGGTTGTTCGAGGCGACCTGGCTCAAGGCGCTGCTGGCTGCCGTGCTGATGACCCTGGGCAGCTACTTTCTGTTCACGCAGGGGTTGGGAATTTCCCTGCCACGTGGCTATTGGCTGTCCGATCTCGCCTGAGGAACCCGGCATGTTCGATTTTCTGATAGACGGTTTCGGCGTCGCCCTGACCCCGCTCAATCTGGGGCTGGCCTTTCTGGGCGCCGTGCTGGGCACGCTGTTCGGCGCGCTGCCGGGCATCGGTCCGATCAACGGCATCGCCATTCTCATGCCGCTGGCCTATACGCTGGGGCTGCCCGCCGAGTCAGCGCTGATCCTGCTGGCCGGGGTCTACACCGGCGCGGAGTACGGCGGCCGCATGTCGAGTATCCTGCTCAACGTGCCGGGGGATGCCGGGGCGGTGATGACCACCCTCGACGGCCATCCGCTGGCCAAGAAGGGCCTGGCCGGCCCGGCGCTGGGGCTGTCCGCGGTGAGCTCGTTCGTGGGGGCAACCATCGCCATCATCGGCCTGACGCTGTTCGCGCCGCTGCTGGCCGAGGTCGCGGTGATGTTCGGCCCCGCCGAGTTCTTTGCCTTGATGGTGTTCGCTTTCTCTTCCATGGCGGTGATGATGGGCAAGGACCCGATCAAGACTGCCATCGGCGCCGTGCTCGGCGTGATGATCGCCATGGTGGGCGTGGATTCCGGCACCGGCGTGCTGCGCTATACCTTCGGCATGGCCGAGCTTTACGATGGCATCGACTTCGTGGTGATGATTATCGGGCTGTTCGCGATCAGCGAGATCCTGCTGATGCTGGAACACGCCAATCGCCAGGATGCCAGTGACGAGATGCCGCCGCTGGGGCGGGTGATGGTCAGCTTCAAGGAGCTCGCCTACTGCAAGTGGACCATGCTGCGCTGCGGGTTGATCGGCTTCATCGTCGGCGTGTTGCCGGGCACCGGCGCCTCCGTGGCCGGGGCGGTCTCCTATACCACCGAGAAGCGCATCTCCGACAAGGAAGGCACCTTCGGTACCGGCGACATGCGTGGTCTGGCCGCGCCCGAGGCGGCGAACAATGCCTCCGCGGCGGGCTCCTTCGTGCCCATGCTGACACTGGGCATTCCCGGTTCGGGGACCACCGCGGTGTTGCTGGGTGCGCTGATGCTCTACAACATCACGCCGGGGCCGCTGCTATTTTCCGAACGCCCCGAGGTGGCCGGTGGCCTGATCGCCTCGCTGTACATCGGTAACGTGGTGCTGCTGGCACTCAACCTGCCGCTGGCGGGACTGTTCGCCCGGGTGCTGACCCTTCCGCGCTGGGTGCTGGTGCCCGGCATCGCCATTCTGGCCTTCGCCGGGGTCTATCAGCTGAACTCCGACCTCACCGCCATCTACCTGATGCTGATCATCGGCGTGTTCGGCTACTTGCTGCGCAAGCTGGGCTTCTCGCTGGCCCCGGTGATTCTCGGCTACGTGCTCGGCGGGCTGATGGAAGACAACCTGCGCCGCGCCCTGTCGATCAGCGGCGGCGACCTGGGCATCCTGTGGCAATCGGGCATCTCGCTGGGGCTATGGATCGCCGCGGCGTTGCTGCTGGTGGTGCCGTGGCTGATGGCGAAGTTGCTGGCCCGCAGGTCGCTGGACGGCGTCTGACAGTTGCCGCATCCTCTGGCGGCGCTGGACCCGGACCGGACGCGTGGAGAGCCGATCCGGCCGCGCTTTCAATGACCACATGACAGAGGGGTTGCCTTGATTGGCACGATCAAAGGTCGGTGCATTGCCACCGGCAAGCTGCTTCCGACACTCGCCGTCGGCGCCGCCGGTGGCGGTATTGCCTATGCATTCGATATTCCATTGCCCTGGCTGCTGGGAGCACTGATCGCGACCACCGTGCTCAGCCTGGGCGGCGTGCGTCTGCGCGCGCCCACCACCTCGCGCAAGGCGGTGCTGGTGGTGATCGGGGTAATGCTCGGCGCAGCGTTCACCCCCGATATGACCGGCGACGTGGCCCTGTGGGGCACGAGTCTGGTGCTGATGCTGCTGGCCACGGCGGTGATGATGGCGTTCTCGGTGTGGTTCGGTCGGCGCGTGGCCGGCTATTCCATGGCTACCGCGATGTACTCGGGAGTGCCCGGCGGCGTATCGGCGGTCACGCTGATGGCGGCGGACTCGGAGGCCGATCTACGTGTGGTGGGGCTGACCCATGCGGTGCGCATTCTAGTGCTGCTGGTGGCGATACCGCCGGCACTCGATCTGGTCGGCCATGTCAGCCTGCAGTCGCGCCGTCTGACACTGGACGAGTGGCTGGCGGTACCGGGTTTCGGCGATGCCCTGCTGCTGGTCGGAGCCGGCATCATTGGCATGTGGCTGGGGCGACGCCTGCACCTGCCCAACCCGTTGCTGTTCGGGCCGGTGCTGCTGTCCGGCGCCCTGCACGTGAGCGGCGTGACCGAGGCGGCGATTCCGCCGACCATCGTCGCGCTGGCGCAGATCATCATCGGCGTCTCGGTGGGCGTGCGCTTCGGCGGAACGTCGCTGGCCACGGTGGGAACGAACCTCATGATGGCGGTCTTGCAGGCGGTTGCGCTGTTGCTGATCACCATTGTTGCCGCCTGGCTGGTAAACGCCCTCACCGGCTATTCGACAGCGGCGCTGTTGCTGGCCTACATGCCGGGTGGCGCGCCCGAATTGAGCCTGGTGGCGCTATCGCTGGGCATCGATCCGGCCTTCGTCACGTCGCACCACCTGCTGCGCATCAGCGTGCTGGTATTGCTGTTGCCTGCGCTGCTGCGAATCGCCATGCGGCGAATGCATAATGCTTGATTCCTGGAGCCTTGCGGCAGCGTGCGCAAGGCCTGATCAGTGCGGGTGCCGGCGGTTGGCCTCCATGCGCTCGAGAAAGACGCCCATTACCTTGTCGTAGAGCCGCGGACCGAGCACCAGGTCCTCGACGCCGGCATCCAGGTTGGGGTTGTCGTTGATCTCGATTACCACCACCCGATCGCCGAGATGCTTGATGTCCACCCCGTAGAGGCCGTTGCCGATCAGTCGCGTGGCCTTCAGCGCGGCCTTGATCACCGGCTTGGGGACGTCCTCCGGAGCGTGGGTGGTGAACCCGCCGCTGCGCGTCTTGCCGCGCGAATGATCGTAGATCTGCCAGTGGCCGCGGGCCATGTAGTAGCGGCTGGCGTAGAGCACCTGGCCATCGAGTACGCCGATGCGCCAGTCGTAGTCGGTGGGCAGCCACTCCTGGAGCAGCAGCAGCGCCGACGATTCGAACAGTCGCGCGGCCTCCTGTGCCAGCGCCTCGGCCGAGGCGATCTTGACCACGCCCCGCGAGAAGGCGCCGTCGGGAATCTTGAGCACCATCGGGAACTCTAGCCCGGCGGCCTTTTCGGGCAGCTGCTTGAGATCGTCGCGGTACAGCAGCAAACCATCCGGCGCCGGCACGCCGCGCGCACCCAGCAGGGCATGCAGGTAGACCTTGTTGGTGCAGCGCAGGATCGAGCGCGGGTCGTCGATCACCACCAGGCCTTCATGCTCGGCACGTCGCGCCATGCGGTAGGTGTGGTGATCGAGGCGGGTGGTCTCGCGGATGAACAGCGCGTCGAACTCGGCCAGTCGCGCTTCGTCGCGCTTGGTGATCAACGACACATCGATGCCCAGCCGGCGTCCGGCACGGATGAACTGCTTGAGCGCGCTCCTGTTGCTCGGCGGCAGGGCTTCCTTGGGGTCGACCAGGATCGCCAGGTCGTAGCGGTAGCGGCGACGCGCCTTGGGAGTGCGCCAGATCTTGCGCGAATGGCGGTTCAACGCCTGGGCGAAGCGGTCCTGCTCGGCTCCGCGCAGGGCGCTGAGCGCCAGCGGCTTGAGCCGGGTCAGCCGCCACAGCCCCTGGCGGCGCTGGAAGCGCGCCTCCATCAGCGGGCAGGGCAGGCGTTCGAACAGTCGCCGCGCCAGCCGGCCGAGGCCTTCCTCGAGACACTCGCCGAACATCACGCGCAGCGTGAACGCCTCGCCGGGCAGCGCGCCACGTCGCGACAACTCGTCCATCAGCGGCGCCAGCGACTCGAGCTGCAGATCGACCAGCGCCTTGCGCGACAGCTGGTTGAGCGTCTCGACGCTGGGCAGTACCCGCTGGCCGCGGGCCTGGGCCAGCAGCGACACATAGTAGCCGGTGTCCAGGTAGTCCAGCCCGCCACACAGGTTGATGACCTGGGTGGCGCTGTCCTGGGTGCCGGTGGCTTCCTGGGCCAGGTAATCGGCGGCGCTGATCAGGTCGTCGCTGGGGTAGTAGGGGCGCCAGTCGGCGAGCCGGTCGACAACGATACGCAACGGTGACATGGGCGAGCTTCCTGGCTGAAGTGTACGGAGCGGGCGGGCCCCGATTGGCGCTAGAATGCACTTGACCGCGATCGGCTACAATAGCTTCAATCGCATAAAATGAGGGTGCTCGCAGGGCCTGATGGCCGCGTTGGCGCCGGCTCCAACCCTTCGCCACTAGCTTGAAAACTTCGTCATGAACCCGTTGCAGTCTTCCACGCTGCGCCCCGCGTGCGGCGCTGATCTCGATGCCCTGTGTCAGCTCGAGTCGATCAGCTTCGAGGGTGATCGCTTCACGCGTCGCCAATTGGCGCATCTGCTCAACCGCGCCCATGCGCACACCTGGGTCGCCGTCACCGAGCAGGGCACATTGCAGGGTTACGGCACACTGCTGTTTCGCCGCAACAGCCGTAGCGCGCGGCTGTACTCGTTTTGCGTGCATCCCGAGGCGCGTGGCACCGGCCTGGGGCGGCGCCTGCTCGAGGCGCTGGAGGGCGAGGCGCTCGAGCGCGGCATGCAGCGCCTGACGCTTGAAGTGCGCGCCGACAATCGCGTGGCGATGGGGCTCTATCGGCGCATGGGTTTCCTGCCGAGGCGTTGGCTGGAAGACTACTATGTCGATGGCTGTGCCGCCTGGCAGATGGACAAGGCGTTGTCCGAGGCCGGCGAAGCGCCGCGCGAGACCTTGGAGGCTGCACCCGCGGCGCGCTTCGGCTAGCATGCTCGCGGTCAACATTACTGGAGTTCTCTTATGCCATCCTTCGACATCGTCTCCGAGCTCGACAAGCACGAGGTCACCAACGCCGTCGATCAGGCCAACCGCGAGCTGGGCACGCGCTTCGATTTTCGCGGCGTCACCGCCAGCTTCAGCGAGGAGGACGGAGCGGTGACGATGGAAGCCGATGCCGACTTCCAGCTGCGCCAGATGCTCGATATCCTCAAGGGGCGCCTGATCGCCCGCGGCATCGATGTCGGCTGCCTCGATGAACAGCCCGCCGAAACCGGCGGCGTGCGCGCCCGCCAACGCGTGGAGTTGCGCCAGGGCATCGACCAGCCGCTGGCCAAGAAGATCGTCAAGACGCTCAAGGACGCCAAGCTCAAGGTCCAGGCGCAGATCCAGGGCGACAAGGTACGGGTCACCGGCAAGAAGCGCGACGACCTGCAGCAGGCCATCGCGCTGCTCAAGGCCGATGAATCCATCGATCTGCCGCTGCAGTTCGATAATTTCCGCGATTGACCTTGCGCTGAATCAAGATTCGTCGGCGTACCCGGGTAGCCTGGACGCGGATGACGCACCGATTGAAGTTGCCTAGGATGACCATAGGCGGTGGTTATTTCCCTCGGCTGGTCGGTCACGCTGTAATGAGCACGGGTAGCCGCCGAGCCGCCAACCGACGAGTATGCCCCCGCGGGGCTCGGTGGTTACCCCTGTTCGCTAGGGTCGTCGTCACAGGAGGGCGTGATGCCCAACATCAGACATGCCATTTACACGGCCCTGGCGGGTATCAGCTTCGCCCTGGGCGTGATTGGCCTGTTCCTGCCGGTGATGCCGACGACCTGTTTCATGCTGCTGGCGGTATGGCTGGCCTCGCGAGGCTCGCCACGCTTTGCGCTGTGGATCCGCGAGCATCCGCGCTTCGGCCCCTCGATCAGCGCCTGGGAACGCGAACGGGCGATTCCTCGCCATGCCAAGCGCTGGGCGCTGGCGATGCTGATCGTGTCGATGACCGTCATCGGCCTGAGCGTCGAATCGTTGCCCGTGCGTGTCGCGCTGATCGTCGGCCTGAGCGGGCTGGCGCTGTGGATCGCCACGCGTCCCGTGCCACGCCAGGGCCTCGGCAGCTGCCCGATGTTGCCTGCACCCTCCGAACGCCTCACCGGCGCCTCCTGCTCCTCGCAGCGCGCCAACCGCTGAAAACTGCACGAATGAGAAGGGCTGGCAGGCGGCGCCTTTGAGACTCCTGCCTGGCTCGCCGTACAATGGCGGCAACCTTGTATCAGGAGTACCCGTCATGCCCGATTCGCCGATTTCCGCAGAGGTCGAAATCAAGCCGGTCGATGCGCAGCCGCAACCGGTCTATCTCAAGGATTACCAGCCGCCGGCCTTTCGCGTCAGCCATACCGAACTCAAGTTCGACCTCGCGCCCTCGGCGACTCGCGTCAGTGCGGTCCTGCACATGGAGCGCCATCCCGACAGCGCGCCCGGCCGGCCGCTGGAGCTCGACGGCGAGCGGCTCTCGCTCAAGCGTATCGCCATCGACGGCCAGGAGCTGCAGGCTGGCGAATACCGGGTCGACGAAGCGCGGCTGACCATCGCCGAGCCGCCCGAGCGCTTGCGCCTGGAAACCGAGGTCGACATCGATCCGGCCAGCAATACCGCGCTGGAAGGCTTGTATCTGTCCAACGGCATGTTCTGTACCCAATGCGAGGCCGAGGGGTTCCGGCGCATCACCTATTATCCGGATCGCCCCGACGTGATGGCGACCTTCTCGACCACCGTGATCGGCGATGCCGAGACCCTGCCGGTGCTGCTGTCCAACGGCAACCCGGTGGAGCGCGGCGAGTTGCCGGACGGCAAGCACTTCGTCACCTGGGAGGATCCGCATCCCAAGCCCTGCTATCTGTTCGCGCTGGTGGCCGGCCAGTTGGAGAAGGTCGAGGATCGCTTCACGACCGCCAGCGGTCGCGAGATCACCCTGCAGATCTGGGTCGAGTCCGAGAACCTGGACAAGACCGAGCACGCGATGCGCTCGCTGAAGTCGGCGATGGCCTGGGATGAGCGGACCTACGGTCGCGAGTACGATCTCGATCGCTTCATGATCGTTGCCGTCAACGACTTCAACATGGGCGCGATGGAGAACAAGGGCCTCAACATCTTCAACTCGGCGGCGGTGCTGACCCATCCGCAGACCGCCACCGACGCCGCCTTCCAGCGCGTCGAGGGGATCGTCGCCCACGAATACTTCCACAACTGGTCGGGCAACCGGGTGACCTGTCGCGACTGGTTCCAGCTCTCGCTCAAGGAGGGCTTCACGGTCTTCCGCGACCAGAGCTTCTCGGCCGACGTCAATTCGGCGCCGGTCAAGCGCATCGAGGACGTGTCGTTCTTCCGTACCGCGCAGTTCGCCGAGGACGCCGGGCCCACCGCGCATCCAGTGCGTCCGGAGTATTACATCGAGATCGGCAACTTCTATACCCTGACGATCTACGAGAAGGGCGCCGAGATCGTGCGCATGCTGCGCAACCTGCTGGGCTGGGACGCCTTCCGCCAGGGCTCGGATCTGTACTTCTCGCGCTTCGACGGGCAGGCCGTGACCATCGAGGACTTCGTCGCCTGCATGGCCGAGGTCTCGGCCATCGATCTCGGCCAGTTCATGCGCTGGTACTCGCAGGCCGGCACGCCCGAGATCGACGCTCATGGCGAGTACGATTACGCCAATAGCGCCTATCGCCTGACGCTGCGCCAGCGCACGCCCCCGACGCCCGGCCAGCCCGACAAGCAGCCGCTGCACATCCCGGTGCGCATCGGCCTGGTCGGTACCAAGTCCGGCGACGATCTGGAACTCACGCTGGATGGCGAGCGGCTCGGCAAGGAGTGCGTCCTGCACCTGCGCGAGGACGAGCAGACCTTGGTCTTCACCGAGCTGGCCGAGGCGCCGGTTCCCTCGCTGCTGCGCGGCTTCTCGGCGCCGGTCAAGCTGCGCTTCCCCTACGGCCGCGAGGATCTGGCTTTCCTGCTGCAACACGATAGCGACGGCTTCAATCGCTGGGATGCCGGCCAGCGGCTGACCATGCTGGCGCTCGACGACCTGATCGCCGCGCACCGCAACGGCGTCGAGAAGGTCATGGACGCCCGGGTGACCGAGGCGTTCCGCGGCTTGCTGACGGCGTCTACCGACGACAAGGCGGTGCTCGCCGAAATGCTCACGCTGCCCTCGGAGGCGTACATCGCCGAGCAGCAGCCGATGGTCGATGTCGATGCGATCCATGCCGCGCGCGACTTCGTCAAGCGCTCGCTGGCCACCGTGCTGCGCAATGAGTTCCTGACGCTGTATCGCGCCAACCAGTCGCAGGCCGATTACGCCCCCAGCGCCGAGCAGATCGCCCAGCGCGGCCTCCAGAACGTGGCGCTTTCCTACCTGATGAGCATCGAGGACGACGAGGCGGTCGAACTGGCCCGCGAGCAGTTCGAGGCCGCTCGCAACATGACCGACGTGCGGGCCGCCCTGACGCTGCTGGTACACAGCTCGCGCGGCGACATCGCCGATCCGGCGTTGCGCGCCTTCGGCGAGAAGTGGGCCCACGATCCGCTGGTCATGGATCAGTGGTTCAGCGTTCAGGTCACGCGCCCGCAGTCGGATGCCATCGAACGCGTCAAGTACCTGATGGGCCACCCGGCGTTCTCGCTCAAGAACCCCAACCGGGTGCGCGCATTGATCGGCGCCTTTGCCGGCCAGAACCCGGTCAACTTCCATCGTCTCGATGGCCAGGGCTACCGGCTGCTCGCCGACGTGGTCATCGAACTCAACACGCTCAATCCGGAGATCGCCGCGCGAATCATTACCCCGCTGACTCGCTGGCAGCGTTACGACGAGCAGCGTCAGGCGCTGATGAAAGCCGAGCTGGAACGCATCCAGGCCGAGGAACTCTCGCCCAACGTCTATGAGGTGGTCGAAAAGGCGCTGGCTTTCTAGCACGCCAGGTGCCGGGTCGATGGTAGACAAAAGGGCCGCTCATGAAGCGGCCCTTTAGAGGTGTCAAATCATCCCTGGCACAGGAGGGGCACCGGTTACGGTGCGATGCGCTGGGTGGCGTCGGTGAAGCCCATCAGCGAGATATCCAGGTCCATGCGCTCGCCACGCGGTCCGATCATGCTCAGCGTGGCGGTGCTGCCGCCGCGCAACTGACGCATCAGCTCGGGTTTGACCGGCAGGTCGCCGCGGCAGCCCTGCTGCTGGCAGACCTGATAGGGGAAGCGGATCGGCTCGCCATTGTCGACGCTCAGTTGCATGCCTGGTGCCAGGCGCACGCCCAGCGGCAGCAGGAACACCAGCACGGCGCCATCGGCTTGTGGCGGATAGGCCTGCACCACGCGCATCAGCGGCTGGCCACTATTGGGATTGTCGATCAACTGGGTCATCGTACAGGCACCCTGGGCCGTGTCGCCCTGCGGGCAGCGCACCTCCCAGTCTTGGACCTTTTGGATATCGACATTGGCCTCGGCCGGGGGCTGTTGTTGTTGAGCGAAGGCCGCGGGAGCCAAGGCAAGCGCGGCCAGCAGCGATAAGGCCCAGTGGCGCAATGCGAAGCGATTCAACATGTTGTCCGTCTCCTGTCGTCATGATCTTCTATAAGGGCCGGGTCGCGATTGACCCGAATCAGTCATAAAAGCAAGCAATCGTGGCGATGACAATGCCCGGTGAGCAGCGTGCGCGTCAGGCGATCAGCCAACTGAGCACCAGCAGGCCCACCAGCACCCAGCACACGCCGCCGAGCAGCGAGCCGCGCAGAAAGGCGCGCAGGCCCTTGTAGAGCATGACCAGGCCGACGATCAGTACGAGCAGGCTGAACAGCGAACCGCTGATGCCCAGCGAGTCGGACAGGCCATCGGCGAAATCCTCGACGGCCCAGTAGAGTCCGCCGAATAGATTGCCCAGCAACTCGACCAGGGTGCGGATGGCGTCGCCGATCGCCTCCCCCAGCCAGGTGAAGAATCCGTCATCCTGCATGGTTCGTCCTTGATGATGGTGTCATCGCGCGTCGCGTGTCTCGGCCGGTGCGCCTGGCTGCTGTTCGCGCAGCCAGGCGAGCTCCTGAGACCACGAGGCTGACTCGATGGTTCGTAGCCCGCCGCGAAGCCATGGCGGGTGTCGATGCACATGTCGACCCGCAAGCGATCGTCGACCTGCACGATGATCTCGTGGGCGCCGAGATATTTCATGGACGCATACGGGTAGCTGGTTTGCGCCTATGGTAAGGCCTGTGGCGACGGCTAGCGAGTCGCACAGACCTGCCCATTAGCCGCCCAGTCGCCGCGTAGCCGCCAGCGGCGTGATGCGCGGCGGTTCGTTCGCCGGCCATTCGACGCGCGCCTCGATGGCGTAGACGTCGCGCAGGCAGGCTTGTGTGAGTACTTCGGTCGGCTCGCCACAGGCGACGGTGCGACCCTCCTTGAGCACCCAGAAGTGCCGGGCGAAGCGGGCCGCCAGGCTCAGGTCATGGATGGCGATGACCACGATCATGTCGCGCTCGGCCGCCAGCCGCTCCAGCCAGTCGAGCACCTGCAGTTGGTGATGCAGGTCGAGGGCGCTGGTCGGTTCGTCGAGCAGCAGCAGGCGCGGCTCGCGGATTACCGCCTGGGCGATGGCCACGCGTTGGCGCTGACCACCGGACAGCTTGGCCAGCTCGCGCTCGGCCAGCGGCTCGAGCTCCAGGGTCCGGAGCATGTCGCGTACCTGGACGAGCGCGGCGCTCGAAGGTTCGTGAACCCGCGTGCGGCGCGCCAGCAGCACCGCTTCGAAGACGCTCAGCACCGCCTGGGAGCCCAGTTCCTGGGGCAGGTAGTAGAGCCGTTCGGCGCGTGCCTCCAGCGACAGCGCGATGAGCGAGTGCGTGTCGAGGGTTGCCTCGCCCTCGGCCCGCTCGATCCCGGCGATCGCCTTGAGCAGCGTCGACTTGCCGGCGCCGTTGGGGCCGATCAGCGCGGTCAGTTCGCCGGGGCGGGCGTGCAGGCCCGTCACGCCGGGCAGGATCTCCGTGCGCCCGATTCGGCACGTCAGCCGCTCGATGCGCAGGCTCATCCCCAGCCTCCCCGGCGACTGCGCAGGATCAGCGAGACGAAGAAGGGCAGGCCGATCAGGGCGGTGAGAATGCCGATCGGGAAGAGAATGCCCGGGATCAGCATCTTGGAAAGGATCGAGGCCAGCGACATGATCAGCCCGCCGCTCAGCGCCGACATGGGCAGGAACACGCGCTGGTCCTCGCCCACCAGCAGCCGGGCGATGTGCGGGCCGACCAGCCCGACGAAACCGATGGTGCCGACGAAGGCGACGGCGGTGGCGGCCAGCAGCGAGCAGCACAGCATGATGCTCAGCCGCAGGCGGCCCACGTTGATGCCCATCGCCTTGGCGTGCAGATCGCCGAGGCGCAGCGCGGTGAGCCGCCAGCCGGCGGCCAGGAACACCGGCAGCGTGGCCAGCAGCGCCAGCAGCGCCAGGCCGACCGTTTCCCAGCTCGATCGGGCCAGGCTGCCCAGCGACCAGAACACCAGCTGCTGCAGCGCCTCGGCCGAGGCCAGGTACTGCATCAGCCCGAGCAGGGCGTTGAAGAAGAACATCATGGCGATGCCCATCAACACCATGGTCTGTACCGTCACGCCCCTCAGCCGGCTGATTCCCCAGATCAGCAGCGCGGCGAGCATCGCCAGCGCGAAGGCGTTGGCGGTAACCAGCAGCGTCCCGGCGAGCGGCACGACGCCCAGGCCGAGGATGATCGCCAGCGCCGCGCCGAAACTGGCCGCCGAGGAGATGCCCAGCGTGAAAGGATCGGCCAGCGGATTGTCGAGGATGGTCTGCATCTCGGCCCCCGCCAGGGCCAGGCTGATGCCCACCAGCACCGCCATCAGCGCCGTCGGCAGGCGAATCTCCCAGACCACCACGGCGAGCATGCGCGACGCGGAATCGGGATCGATCAGAGCCGCCAGCAACGCGCGCAACGGGTACTGACCGGGCCCGGTGGCCACGTCGGCGAAAAATGCCGTCAGCATCGCTAGTGCGGTGATCGCGATCAACGCAATATGACGACGGCGACGCGCCAGGTAGCGCGACACGCTGTCGTCGGGCTCCGACGTCGCGGCCGAGGCGGAAAGGAGTCGGTTCATGGCACTTGGATCTGGGAAAATCGGTGGCCCAACATACTGCAGGATTCGCCGGCCCGTAACTTCACGGTCGGTAGTTGCCAAGCATGGCTTGCTGGACACAGCGCTCGATGTCCTGGGCGGTGGGCACGAGCTCCTCGCGTACCATCAATATCAAGGCCTGGCATTGAAGCGGTGGTCGTGGGCCGGGTGGCAGGTGATGTGGCCGTCCTCCGCCACGTAAGCCATCAGCGTGCCCATGCCCGCCGTCATCAGCCGGCAGGTCACGTCGGACCACACGGCGTCTTCAAGATGAACCGGATAGCGCATGGCATGGTCGTCGTGATGGGTGAACAGGTTCTCGAGAATCTTTTCCGCCCCCGGCGCCACCAGCGAACGGACCAGCATCTCCGGGTAGGCGCGGATCGGGCGTGGCGTGGTGCTGGCGCCCGCCATTTCAGTGCGCCTGCGACTGTCCTCGTGAACGCATTCGGCCACGGTGTAGGGTAGCCCCGCCTGGCAGAGCTCCTGCAGCTGGCTCAATACGTCCAGGGTGATGCTATCGGATACCCGGCTGTACTCGTCGCGGGCCAGCACGATGATCGCCTTGGCCCGCGCCGGGGTGTCATGCAGCTCCGCGGTCGAGCGCAACTGGCTCACCAGGCGCTCGAAGTAGACAGCAGCGTTGTTGTTCGGGCTGTTGATGATCAGTACGTGATCTTGCACCTGCCACCTCCAGCGGCCCTTGATCATGGATTCCTTGTTTGAGGCGATAATCGCTGTAATCGCTGGCCAGCCGCGCGCGCATGTCGATATTCAACCGCTGGGTGACCCTTGCGGAGGTCTGCCGACGGCGCAGTAGGCGGAGTAGATACATCTCGTACAGGTCCCGAAGGGCCACGTCTCCCGCTGAGTGGGGGCAGGCCGGGTCGGCGCAGATATCCGCTGATGCTACGTGAGTCGGTTGCCCGGCGCCAATGCCGTGCGGTGTGGGCCTGGCGAGACTGTGCATCACGCGGCCCAATAGCAGGCGGCCGCCCTAGTCCGGCTTTCCGGCGGGCTCACCCCGTCGGGAGCACGGGGTTGTCGATGACCCGGCGGAGCACGAAGCTCGAGTGGGCGCCGCTGACGCCTTCGATGCGGGTGATGCGGTTGAGCAGCAGATCCTGGTAATCGTCCATGTCGCGTACCACGACCTTGAGCTGATAGTCGGCTTCCTGACCGGTTATCAGCAAGCACTCCTGCACTTGGGAAAGCGCGGCGACCTTGGCTTCGAAGTTGGCGAAACGTTCCGGCGTGTGGCGATCCATCGAAATGTGCAATAGCGCCATCAGGCTGTAACCGAGCCGCTTGCTGTCGACCATGGCGCGATAGCCGACGATCAAGCCGCTGTCTTCCAGCGCGCGGACGCGGCGCAGGCAAGGGGACGGCGACAGGCCGATGCGCTCGGCGAGTTCCTGATTGCTGATGCGGCCATCGCGTTGCAGCACGTCGAGAATGGATCGATCATAACGGTCGAGAGCAGCTGTTGGCGAAATACTGGTCATGGTTGGCAACAACCTGTTGGTAATGGCGTAAGACAGGCAATTTTATGCCGCTTGGCCCACGCATTCATCCGAAATTAGCAATCCATCGCCGCGCAATCGCGGCTAGACTGATAGCCATCGTCACAAGCGCTATCCGGAATGCTATGTTTCGCTCAGATGTCGGCTTCACGAGAGCCGGCTTCGCTTTGCCGCTAACGCCTATCCGGCCCGCGGCGCCCATTCCGCCTGCGGCCACCGCTGCTTTCGTTCATCACCGGTAAGGATCAGACCCATGGCTTCGTTCGACCATCGCAAGTACACGCCGGCAACGCCGGTACCGCTGACCCAGCCACGCCAGTGGCCGTCGCGCACGCTGAGCCGCGCGCCGATCTGGGCGAGCGTGGACCTACGCGACGGCAACCAGGCGTTGCTCGAGCCGATGAACGTCGAACAGAAGAAGCGGCTATGGGCCTTGCTGGTGAAGGTGGGGCTCAAGGAGATCGAAGTCGGTTTTCCGGCGGCCAGTCAGCCCGATTTCGATTTCGTGCGCTGGCTGATCGAGGAGGACCAGATCCCCGACGACGTGACCGTTCAGGTGCTGGTCCAGGCTCGCGAGCACTTGATTGCGCGTACCTATGAAGCGCTCGAAGGGGTCAAGCGGGCCATCGTCCATGTCTACAACTCCACCTCGACCGCCCAGCGCGAGCGGGTCTTCGAGATGGATCGCGCCGGGGTGGTCGAGATCGCCCGCCAGGGCGCGAGCTGGGTGCAGGAATACGCCAAACGCTACCCGGACACCGAATGGCGCTTCCAGTATTCGCCGGAAAGCTTCACCAGCACCGAGCCCGACTACGCGGTGGAGATCTGCGAGGCGGTGATGGCGATCTGGCAACCGACACCGGAAAATCCCTGCATCCTCAATCTGCCGGCCACCGTCGAGGTCGGCCCGGTGAATCATTTCGCCGATCTGATCGAGTATTTCATCACCCATCTCGCCAACCGCGACGCGGCGATCATCTCGCTGCACACCCACAATGATCGCGGCGGCGCGGCGGCAGCGGCGGAACTCGGCCTGCTGGCCGGTGCCGATCGCGTCGAGGGCACGCTGCTGGGCAACGGCGAGCGCACCGGCAACATGGATATCGTGACCCTGGGCATGAACCTGTACAGTCAAGGCATCGACCCCGAGCTCGATCTGTCGAACCCCGACGAGATCATTCAGGTCTGCACCGAGTGCACCAATCTGCCAGTGCATCCGCGCCACCCCTGGATCGGCGAGCTGGTCTATACCGCCTTCTCGGGCAGCCATCAGGATGCGATCCGCAAGTGTCTGCACCAGCAGGGCGCCGACGAGCCGTGGCAGGTCGCCTATCTGCCCATCGATCCGCACGATCTGGGACGCGACTACCAGGCGGTGATTCGCGTCAACAGTCAGTCGGGCAAGGGTGGAATGGCGTTCCTGCTCGAGCGTGATTTCGGCATCAGCCTGCCGCGCTGGATGACGCTGGAACTGGCCCCGCACGTGCAGCAGGCCAGCGAGAAGGTGCCCGGCGAACTCTCGAGTCAGCAGATTCGCGACATATTGCTGACCACGTTCGCCAACGAGGTGCCGCTCACGCTCAAGGGCTATCGTCTGAATCGCGACGAGGCCGAGCAGCTGACCGTCACGTTGCAAGATGGCGATCGGGTGCTGACGCTTGAGGGCAACGGCAACGGCGTGATATCGGCGTTCATGGATGCCTGGCAGCGCCATAGCGGCAGCTCGGTAAACGTGGTCGATTACGGCGAGCATGCGCTCGGCGAAGGCAGCGACGCCGTGGCGATCGCCTTCGTCCAGCTCAATGTCGATGGCCGGCGGGTCAGCGGCATGGCCGAAGACGGCGATACCGTCAGCGCCTCGCTCAAGGCGGTGCTTTCGGCGCTCAACCGCGCCGGGCGCACGGCGGCCAGCGAGCGCGAGGCCAACGCGGCGGCGATCACCGCCTGATCCGGGTCAGGCCTCTGCGACGCAAACGGCCGCCTTCGGGCGGCCGTTTGCGTTGTAACGACGGGCTCAAGTGTCGCTGGGTAACTGGGCGTGGTTGATCAGCGCAAAGGTGCCGACCACGTTGCCCGCAACGGCCGGCAACGATGCCCACTGGCTGTGGACGAACGCATGCGGGCTGGCAAGCCTTTGCAATGCTGAACTTGGCTATTCTTGTAATTGACTGATGACACAGGGAGTGGCACATGCCTGGAGAAAGTCTGGAGATGCTCTATTACTTGGGTGCTGCGTGGCTGGCGGGCAGCCTGATCGGGCTGGAGCGGAGTTTCCATGGGCGCCCCGCGGGGTTTCGCACTCATGCGCTGGTCTGTGGCGCATCGGCATTGCTGATGATCGTCAGTACCAACCAGTGGCAGTGGCTCGACACCAATATGCCCGAGTCGGCGATTCGTACCGATCCCACGCGTATGGCGCAAGGCATCATGACCGGGATCGGCTTTCTCGGCGCCGGAGTGATCTTCAAGGAGGGCTTGAACGTTCATGGACTGACCACGGCGGCCTCGATCTGGATCACCTCGGCGCTGGGTATCCTGTTCGGCGTGGGCTTCTGGTTGCCGGCGCTGACCGCCACCGTGGCTACGCTGTTGACGCTGTCGCTGTTTCGCTGGGTCGAGCTGCGCCTGCCCAGCGAGTACTACGCCGATCATGTGCTCAGTTATGCCATCGAGAAGACGCCGAGCGAAGAACAGGTTCGCGAGCTCGTCGGTCGGCATGGCTGCGTGGTCAAGTCGATGAGCTATAGCCTGGGTGAGCATGGCGCGGTCTATCGTTACCACATGGTGTTGCAGACCAAGGATCGCCAGAACCTGACCCGCCTGGCCGGGCATTTGCGGCATTCGTCGCGCGATCTGCTCGAGTTTCACCTGTCGCAGGCCGGTGAGTGAATCGCTTGCCATTCGCAGGTAGGGCGTTACAGTGGCTCTCCGCTACTTCTGGAGCACCCATGGTCATCCCGCCCACCCGAGCCAGCCTGATGTGGCTACTGGTCGCCAGCGTAATGTTGACGCCGCTGGCGATCGATATCTACCTGCCGTCGTTGCCGGTCATGGCCGCCGATCTCGGGCAGCCCGCCACGGCGCTGCAGATCATCATCACGCTGTTGCTGTCAAGCGTCGGTCTCGGCCAGATCGTGGTGGGACCGCTGACCGACCGCCGCCGCCCGGCATTGCTGGTCGGCTCGGCACTCTAATGCGCTCGGCGCGCTGCCGGACATCGCGGCGACCAGCCTCGGACCGCTCTATGCGTCGCGTATTCTTCAAGGGCTGGGTGCCTGTGCCACGACCACGGTGGCATTCGCCGCGGAACGCGATGCCTTTACGCCGGCTCAGGGGGCGCGGCTCTACAGCTATCTCAATGGCGCGCTGTGCCTGACATGAAGGGCAGTGACGGCCTGATGTGTCGCTTGCGATGCAGGCGCCGACAGGCGAAGGTATAGCGATCAATGGAATGACAGTACAGGGAATGCAGTGAATGGCTCAGTCGAGTAACCTGGCGCGCTTGATCATAAACGGCAAATCGGCACAGATCGATGAAGTGCGCGAAGCAGTCACTGCATTGCGCGAAGAGGGCCATGCGCTGGATGTACGCGTCACCTGGGAAAGCGGCGACGGCCTGCGCCTGGTACGTGAGGCGGCCGACGAGGGGGTGTCGCGCGTTGTTGCCGGAGGCGGCGACGGCACGGTCAACGAGATCGTCGCCGGGCTGATGGCCGTGGCGTCGGAGCGGCGCCCGGCGCTAGGCATTCTGCCGCTGGGCAGTGCCAATGATTTCGCCCATGGGGTGGGGCTGCCGCTGGAACCGCAACCGGCGCTCGAACTCGCGCTGACCGGTCGCGTGCACGACGTGGATGTGGCTCGCCTCGGTGAAGACTGCTTCATCAACATGGCCACTGGTGGCTTCGGCGCCGAGATCACCACCTCGACGCCGGTCGCCTTGAAGCGCCTGCTGGGCGGCGGTGCCTACTCGTTGATGGGCATGCTCAAGGCCTGGCGCTATCAGCCGTATCAGGGCGCACTCAGCTGGCCGGGTGGCGAGCTGACCACACCGCTGTTTCTGTTGGCGATCGGCAACGGCTCCCAGGCCGGTGGCGGGCAATGTCTGGCGCCGGCCGCCAAGCTGGACGATGGTCTGCTCGAGATCGTCATCGTGCGCCACTTCTCGTCGTTGCATGACATGCGCCAATTGCTTGGCGAAATAGAACGATTGCCGGCGGATGGCGAATTCGTTCGGACGATTCGCGCGTCCCGGTTGAGCTTTCGCAGCGACACTCGCTTTCCGCTCAATCTTGATGGCGAGCCGCGTCATCTCCAACATTTCGAAGTATCGCTCGAGCCGCATGCCATCAAGCTGTCGATGCCCGGTGCGAGCCGGCTTTTGAATTCACCCCACTGTCCGTGATTGCTATTCGAGGAGAACCCGCTATGCCCAACCCTTTCCATCTGGCCGTTCAGGTCCGTGATATCGCCGAGGCTCGGCGTTTCTACGGCGAGTTGCTGGGTTGCCCGGAGGGGCGCTCCAGTGAACGCTGGGTCGATTTCAACCTCTACGGACATCAATTCGTCTGTCATCTCAATCCAGAGCTCGATGAGGAAGAGACTGGCGTACATCGCAACCCGGTCGACGGACACGGTGTCCCGGTCCCGCATTTCGGCGTCGTATTGAGCATGGGCGACTGGGAAGAGCTGGTCGATCGCCTGACTCAGGCCGGGGTTCGCTTCGAGATCGAACCCTACATTCGCTTTCGGGGCGAGCCCGGCGAGCAGGCCACCATGTTCTTCTGCGACCCTTCGGGTAATGCCTTGGAGTTCAAGGCATTTCGCGATATCGAAGGGCAGTTGTTCGCGACCTGAGGCGGGGGCTGGCATGGATATCTTTATGCAGGCGGCGATCGAGGAGGCGCGCAAGGGGTTGGCCGAAGGCGGCGTGCCGATCGGCTCGGTGCTGGTCCACGGCGGACGGATCATCGGTCGCGGCCGCAATCAGCGCCAGCAGCGAGCTAGTGCAATACTGCACGGTGAGATGGATGCCCTGGAGAATGCCGGGCGCCAACCGGCTTCGGTGTATCGCGAAGCGACGCTCTATACCACGCTGTCGCCGTGCCCGATGTGCAGCGGGGCTGTCCTGCTGTATGGCATTCCGCGGCTGGTGATCGGCGAGAACCGCACCTTCATGGGCGCCGAGGCGCACCTGCGCGAACAGGGCGTTGCGCTCGAAGTGCTCGATAGCGAGCCCTGTCGCGAGTTGATGGCGAGGTTCATTGCCCGGCATCCCGATGTCTGGAACGAAGACATCGGCGTCTAGCGTGCCTTGCACCCAGGCGCGGCGTTTGCTGCAATGACGCGGCGTCAACAAACCCTTTTATTCACGACGAGGAGAATACCCGATGGCCAAGACGTCCTGGATGACGACGGTTCTACCCTTGGCGCTAATGCTCGGCCTGGCGGGCTGTAACGGTGGCGACGATGACAACGGCGCCCCGGCGGTCGAGGAGAGCGGCCAATCGTCTCAATCATCTCAGGCGTCGATCGAGGACAGCGAAGCCGGGCGCATCTCGCGTGACGGCACGCCAGCGGCGGAAGACACAGCGGGTACGGCGGCAGGTAGCGGCTCGACCGGTGAACAGGCCCAGGCCGATGCCGGCGGAGGCGGCGACACCGCGCAGCCCGGCGAGGCGGAACAGAACGGCGATACGGTTACAGGCGATGCCGTGGTAGGTGAGCCGGCGGACGCATCGGCAGCAAATGGTTCCTGGGAAAGTTCCGGGAGCAACGTTAGTGAGGCCTTGAAGGAAACCGAGCGGCGATTCAAGGAGGCCGAGAAGGAACTCAACGAGCAGTTCGAGCAAGCGCAGAAACAGGACGTCAAGGAACAGCTGTCGATCGAGCCCGATGAGACGACCGAGGGCAGTGCAAGCTCGAGCACCAATTGAATCTGGTGGTCGAGCATTAAAAAAGGTCCGCATGTGCGGACCTTTTTTACAATGCCACGTCCAGGGACGTGGCGATCGGTGCAACCTGTACGTGGTTAGACGTATCAGGCCGGCTTGATGTTAGCGGCCTGGAGGCCTTTCTTGCCCTGAGTGACGTCGAAGGAAACCTTCTGGCCGTCTTGCAGAGACTTGAAGCCTTCTGCCTGAATTTCGGAGAAGTGAGCGAAGAGGTCATCACCACCGTCGTCCGGAGAGATGAAGCCAAAGCCCTTGGTATCGTTGAACCACTTGACAGTGCCAGTTGCCATTGTCGAATTCCTTAACTATCTAACTTACTGATGATGATGCGATTACGTGAAGCCTTGCGGACTGCTACGAACCGCCGGTGCGAGGCTTATAAGCCAGAGAAACGCGCACGGGGTTATCGAGGGAATCGATTAACAACTGACGTCATTCTGTCTACAAACCAATCGCATCAAGGATGCGCTTTTAAACGTTGCGGGTCAAGCTTAATTTGGTCGCACTCCAGAGGTGAGTCTGACCAGCCGCGGTACGTAAGTGAAGCCCGCCGAGGCGGGCTTCACTTGGCGCTGCCTCGTGCGAGGACCCGCCTGCGACCGGCAAGCGCTCACAGGCGCTAGAGCGCCTTGATATTGGCGGCCTGAAGTCCTTTCTTGCCCTGAGTGACCTCGAAGGAGACCTTCTGGCCATCTTGCAGGGTCTTGAAGCCTTCAGCCTGAATCTCGGAGAAATGGGCGAACAGATCATCACCGCCGTCATCGGGAGAGATGAAACCGTAGCCTTTCGTATCGTTGAACCACTTGACAGTGCCAGTTGCCATTGTCGATTTTTCCTTAACTAACCATTGATGGTGCCGGGCTGCGAGAACCTTGGCTCGCGATGTGCGCGTCATGCGTGAGGTGACAAGAAAAATGCGTACTGGAAGTCTTCGGAAACCGATAACCTATTGACGCCATTCTGCTTGCTGACCCACGCAGCGGCGTGTGCATCGTTGTCATCGACCATGCCAAGCTGCGCTGGAAGAGGGTCTTGCACGTTACGATGCCCGCATCAAGCACCATAGATGCTAATTCCGAGTGCGTCCAGACCCGCATGACCCATGGCATGGGGGCGGAGTCAATGGTTTTTACACGTGGCCCGGCGGGCCCCATGGCGAGCGACCATGAGGTTTCGACATCGCTCCGTGGTAAGATTGCCGCCTGCGTCAAGCAGGCAGGGACGAGCCGGCAGGCTCACTCCGAGATGCTCCCGCGGCTTGGGCCGTCCTGCTATTCTTCAGTCCTTTACAAGGAGCGAGGCGTGACACAATTTGCGTCCAGCAACACGCATAGCAAGCTGGTGGGCTATCTACTGTGGATCTTCGGCTTCACCGGGGCTCACCGCTTCTATTTCGGCAAGCCGATCACCGGCACGATCTGGTTTTTCACCTTCGGGCTACTGGGTATCGGCTGGCTGATCGACGTGTTCCTGATTCCGGCAATGGACCGTCAGGCTGACATGCGTTTTCACACCGGGCCGACCGACTACACGCTGGCCTGGATCTTGCTGACGTTCCTGGGCGTGTTCGGCCTGCATCGCATGTACATGGGTAAATGGCTCACGGGGCTGATCTACCTGTTCACGGGCGGGTTGTTCCTGATCGGCGTGCTCTACGATTTCTGGACCTTGAACGATCAGATATCGCTCAAGCATGCCCGGCGCGGCTTGTTCAGCCAGTAATCACGATACCGACCGGACGGCTGGATGCCTTGGGTCAGGGGTAGAGAGACAGGGAAGGAGGCCCCGATGGCCGAACGGATGGCCTTGACCGGACTGCTCGATCAGCTCGACGGAACGGACAGCGGAAGCAAGATCCGCCTGCAGGACATCATCGATAACTTTGCATCGCGTGGTTTCGGGCCGTTGCTGGTGCTGCCGGCGCTGATCGCCTTGCTGCCGACCGGTGCGATTCCCGGTGTGCCGACGCTATGTGGACTATTCATTGCCACCGTGGCCAGTCAACTGGCTCTGGGCAAGCGAACCCCCTGGCTGCCGCGCCGCTTGCGGGAGCGCGGCTTCAGTCATCGGCGCTTCCATCAGGCAGTCGCTCGTGTGCGGCCCTGGACGCAGTGCTTTGACAGGTTGCTCAAGCCGCGCCTGGAGTTCCTGACGAGTCCGCTGATGCAGCGTCTGGTTGCAGTGCTTTCGGCACTGCTGGCGTTATCCATGATTCCGCTTGAATTGCTGCCATTCGCCGCGGCGATCCCGGCGCTGGCGATTGCTCTGCTGGGGCTGGGGCTGGCGGCAGAGGATGGGCTGCTGATCATGACCGGCCTCGCCGTGGTGGCGCTCGGCGCCGTCGTCATCTGGCGCTGGCTGTTGCCATAAGTCATCGACCGATTTTCTGGAACGTGTACCTGGAGAGGGGACGATGCATGATTGATGCCCAATTCCTGCCCTTCGTGGTGGCGATCACCCTGCTGAGCATGACTCCCGGTGTGGACACCTTGCTGGTGATTCGCAACACCGCCCGCGGCGGAGTGCGCGACGGCGTCATCACCAGCGTGGCCATCTGCTGCGGGTTGTTCGTGCACGCCGCGGTATCGGCGCTGGGCATCTCGCTGATCCTGGTGCAATCGGCCTGGGCCTTCGGGCTGCTCAAGCTGGCGGGCGCCGCCTACCTGGTGTGGCTGGGCGTGCAGAACCTGCTCGGTATGCGGCGCGGCAATCCGCTTCCGGTTGCCGGGGTGGATACGCCAAGGCGCAACGTGCCGGTCATGTTGCCCATACGCGAGGGCTTTCTCTCCAATGTTCTCAATCCCAAGACCGTAATCTTCTACATGGCGTTCCTGCCGCAGTTCATCGCGCCGAGCGACCCGGCGCTGCTCAAGTCGCTGTGGCTGGCCGGGGTGCATTTCGTGATCGCCAATCTCTGGCAGATCGCCATCGTCCTGCTGGTCGGCCGAGCCGGCACCTGGCTGGCCAAGCGCTGGGTGTCGCGCGTCCTCGATGGCGCTACCGGCACGGTCCTTATGGCGCTTGGCATCAAGCTGGCCCTGCAGCAGCGCCCGTGAGACAGCATGGCGAGGTTCGCCGAGCAGGCTTTTGCTGATGTCATGTGTCGTCAGTCAGAGCGAGCCTGGGTGACATGAAGCGGCTGTCTCGATTCCTGGCCATAACGCTTTTCCTGCTCGGTGAAACGATCGTCGCAATGACGCTTGATGCATGACCTACTAGTATCAGTTTGTATGACAGGTATGCCATGAACAGACATCGAGAAAAAGGAGCGCACGATGCATGAGCCGTCTCGGGGCAAGCGGGTCCCGATTGCCGGGGAAAGTCGAGGGATCGGTGCCTATCTGTGCCCGGTCAGCGACGCATTCAGTGTCTATGTGACCGGCCAGGTCATCGAGGTCAACGGCGGACAGTCGATGCCATGACGAGACAAGCCCCTTTTGCGATTGCCATCACCATGGGCGACCCGGCCGGGATCGGGCCGGAAATCATTTGCCGCGCCTTGGTCGGCATGTCCGATGACGAACGGTCGGGCACGCTACTGGTGGGAAATATCGATATCTTTGCCAGGGCGGCGGCCACGATCGATGCCAGGCTGACATTCCATGGGCTCGATGCGCCAGAAGCGGCATCGCCCGACAGCATTGCGGTGGCTCAGGTCGATAAGCCGCTCGACATCCAGATACCCGATGGCGAGATCAGCGCCGCCGCCGGGGAAATGGCGTTTCGCTGCGTGGAGCGCGCCGTGGAGCTGGTCCAGGCCGGGCAGGCCGGCGTAATCGTCACCGCGCCGCTCAACAAGGCGGCCCTGCATGCCGCCAAGCGCTATTACGATGGCCATACCGGCATGTTGGCGTCGCTGACCGGGGCGCCGGCGTCGTTCATGCTGCTGGCCTCAAAAACGCTGTCGACGATCCACGTGTCGACTCACGTTTCGCTGAAGGAGGCGATCTCGCGGGTCACGGTCGAGCGCATCGAGGCAACCGTCAAGGCTGGGCACGAGCATCTTCGTCAATTGGGTAGGGCCACGCCGCGAATCGCCGTGGCGGGGCTCAATCCGCATTGCGGTGAGGGGGGCATCTTCGGCGACGAGGACGAACGCATCATTCGCCCGGCCGTCGAGGCGCTGCAACAGGCGGGCTACGAGGTGCGGGGGCCGATCTCCGCCGACACGGTATTCTACCGTGCCAGCCGTGGCGAGTTCGATCTGGTGGTGGCGCAGTATCACGACCAGGGTCATATCCCGGTCAAGCTGATCGCCTTCGATACCACCGTCAACGTCAGCCTGGGCCTGCCGATCAAGCGTACCTCGGTGGATCATGGCACGGCCTTCGACATTGCCTGGCAGGGCAGGGCGGATGCCACCAACATGAAGGCGGCCATCGTCTATGCCCGGCAACTGGCGAGAAGACTCCACCTTGACTGAACTTGTCGTGGCGATCGTCGCCGATGACCTGACCGGGGCGATGGATGCCGCGGCACCGTTTGCTCGTCGCGGTGCGCAGGCCAGCGTCGTCCTTGCACTGGAACATCTCGCCGAGGTCCTTGCTCAGGGCAACCTGCCCGACGTGCTGGCAATCAATACCGAGTCGCGTCATCTGCCCGCCGATCAGGCCGCGAAACGGGTCGCCGAGGCCTTCGAGAGACTGCTTCCCCTCGCACCGCACCTTCTTTTCAAGAAAGTCGATTCGACGCTGCGCGGTAACGTCGTCGCGGAATGTCTGGCCGCGCGGCGCAGTAGTGGACGTGGGCTGCTGGTGTGTCCCGCCGTCCCCGTCCAGGGACGCACGCTGCGTGGCGGTCAGGTCTATGTGCATGACGAGCCTTTGACGGCGTCGGACTCTGGGCGGGATGCACGCTCGGCGCCGCCCGTCGAGCCACTGGCGACCCTGTTCGAGCGCGGGGGGCTAGCCGTTCCGAGCCTGCCGGCAGGCAGCGTGTCGGGTGAGCCCGACGCGATTGTGGATGCCGTGAGCGACGCCGATCTCCAGGCGCTGGCCCAGCGTCTGCTCGAATACCCGCGGCGCTGGCTGGCTGTCGGGGCATCGGGGCTGACCGAAGCATTGTCCAGAAGCCTGTTTCCGGCAGCTGAGGCGCGTCTGTCGCCTCCCGTGGATGCCCTGCTGTTGGTTGTCGGGTCGCGCTGTGATCAGGCGCGCCGCCAGGTTGCTTGCTTGTGCGAGGCGGCGCCGGATTTACCGGTCATGCATGCCATGGACGACGAGGGGCTAGCACCCGGTCCGGCGCAGCAGCGCCTGGTTATGCCCGAACGCCAGCCGTCGGCACGTTTCACTGCAGAGCAGGTCGCCCGGGGCATGGCGCGTTGCGTCAGTGGATTGCTGGCTGGCGAGCCGGGTCGCAACCCGTTGCTGTTCCTGACCGGTGGCGACACGGCCATGGCCGTCCTCGGACATCTAGGGGCCAGGCAAGTCGTGCTGGCGGGGGAATGGGCGCCGGGCGTGGCCTTGGGGCACCTCGATGGAGATCCGCATCGCTTGGTGATGACCAAGGCCGGCGGCTTTGGGACACCGGACTTGTTAAAGCGCTTGCACCGCGACTTCCACTAAAGGCGAGCGCCGCAAGGCTTTGCAGTGCTTGCGCGTCGCTGCGGCAAGGACTAATTTGAAGCTGCTGGTATGATACGTATACAGCCATATGTGCAGTTAAGCACGCGGGTACCACCGATTCCGCTACCAATAAAACAAATCCAACGAATGTAGGAGTACAAGATGAGCGACAAGCCACAACGTCAGTTCAAGCTGCCCCGGCTGATAACCGCCATACTGGTCGCGGGTGGCGTCAGCCTGGCCGGTGCAACCCAGGCCCAGGCCGAAACGCTGAAATTCGCCCACGTGTACGAGACCTCGACGCCCTATCAGAAGTGGGCCCTGTGGGCAGCGGAGCAGATCGAGGAGCGTACAGACGGCCGCTATACCATAGAGGTCTATCCGGCCTCATCGCTGGGCAAGGAAGCGGATATCAACGAGGCACTACAGCTCGGTACCGTGGACCTGATCTACACAGGCAATCAGTTCGCCGGGCGCTTCTACGGTCCTATCGGCATTGCCGGTGCGCCTTACATGTTCCGCGACTTCGATCACTGGCAAGCCTATGCCAATAGCGATCTTTTCAAGGAGATCGCTCAAGGCTACCAGGACGCCACCGGCAATGTGCCGCTGGCGCTGAACTACTACGGCAAACGCCACGTCACTTCCAATAAGCCGATCAACACGCCTGAGGACATGCAGAATCTGAAGATCCGCACGCCCAACGCTCCCATGTACATGCTGTTCCCCGAGGCAGTCGGCGCCAACCCCACCCCTATCGCCTTTTCTGAAGTCTATCTGGCTCTGCAGCAGGGCGTGGTCGACGCGCAAGAGAACCCCCTGCTCACCATCAAAGCCAAGAAATTCTACGAGGTTCAAGACTATATCAACCTCACCGGGCATATCACCGACTCGCTGCTGACCATCGCCGGCGGACCGCTGTGGAACCGCCTGTCGGATGAGGACAAGCAGATCTTCCGCGACGTATACAAGCAAGCCGCCGAAAAGATTACCGATGACGTGCGTCAGTCCGAGGAGGACCTGGTGGCGTGGTTCGAGAATCAGGGCGTGACCGTCAATGAAGTGGATACCAAGCCCTTCCGGGAGGCGGTCCTGCCTTATCTCAATGGCGATGCCGCGACTTGGGACAAGGAAACCTTCGACCGCCTGCAGGCTATCGGCCAGTAATCCTCCTCTTCAATCCTGAATATCGCACCACCCCCAAGTTGGGAGTGGTGCGTGGGACTCTGACATGAACCAAGCAGATCGAGACGAGGCGCCCGCCTTCAACTTGCTCGAGGAAGATTCCTTCAACGCGAGGGACCATGGCCTGGAGGACTACCTGACGTTAGGAATATTCTGGTTATTGGCGCTGGATGTCTTTGCCCAATTCTTTAGCCGCTATGTGCTCGGAAACTCCATCGCCTGGACAGAGGAAATGGCGCGCTACCTCTTGGTAATGGTGGGCTTCATGGGCGGTGCCATGACAGTGCGCAAGGGCTCCCAGATCGCCGTCGAGTTCTTCTATCGTTACATGCCGTGCTGGATGGCACGTACGGCTTCGACGCTGGTGGATCTGGCCAACATCGCCTTCTTTGCCGCCATGACCTGGCTCACCTTCAAGCTGGCCAACCTGACCACGGCGCTGATGGCCTCCGTGGATATCCCCAAGAGCTATCTCTATTACATCGTGATGCTGGGGTTCGTGCTGATGCTGATGCGCGCCGTTCAGATAGCTATCCGCCACTGGCAAAGCGGTACCAGCGAGTTGCTGGATTCACAGTGATAACGTCGACCGAGAGAGCCTGTCCATGTCCAATACCCTGGCCCTGAGGAGGCGCGGTGCCCTGGTGTCACCGGTGATCGCGGTGATTGCCATCCTCGGCTGCATCGCCCTGGCACTGACCGAGCAGTATTTGCTTTTTCTCTTCGCCACGCTTTTCACCCTGCTGGTACTTGGCGTGCCGATAGCCGTCTGCCTGGGGGGAGCCAGTCTGCTCTATGTGGCGTTGAGCGGGAGTGTGCCCGAGGTGGTGGTCGCTCAGCGCATGATCAGCGGTATCGATAGCTTTCCGCTACTGGCCATACCCTTCTTTATTCTCGCCGGCAATCTGATGAATAACGGCGGCATCACCAACCGTATTTTCGACTTTGCCAAGGCGCTGATGGGCTGGATGCGTGGCGGCCTGGGTCACGTCAACGTCGGTGCCAGCATCGTCTTCTCCGGCATGTCGGGTGCCGCCGTGGCCGATGCCGGCGGTCTGGGCACCATCGAGATCAAGGCAATGCGCGATGCCGGTTACGATCAGGAATTTGCGGTGGGCATCACAGCGGCGTCATCGACCATTGGTCCCATCATTCCGCCCAGTCTGCCGATGGTGATCTATGGTGTCATGGCTTCGGTATCGGTGGGCCAGTTGTTCGTGGCCGGCTTGATCCCCGGGCTGCTGATGGGCCTTGCGCTGATGCTGATGATATTCTTCCTGGCAAGGCGGCGTGGCTATCAGCGTGACGCGGCTTTCTCGTGGTCGGTGCTATGGCAGACTTTCAAGCGCGCCATACCGTCGCTGTTTACCCCGATAATCATCGTCGGCGGCATCATGACGGGTGTCTTTACTCCCACTGAAGCTGCGATCGCCGCCGTGGTTTATGCGCTCTTTCTGGGTGGCGTGGTGTATCGCATCCTGACCTGGCGGCGCTTGTTCCAGGTCAGTATGGAAACCATCGAAACGACCGCGGTGATCTTGCTGATCGTCGCCGGCGCCTCCATCTTTGCCTGGATCCTGACCAGCAATCAGGTTGCTCAGCAAGTGGTTGGCCTGCTCGGTCCCCTTGCCGATAACCCTGTGGCCACCCTGATCATTATCAATGTCGTGCTGCTCATCGTCGGCTGCTTCATGGAAACCATTGCCGCCATTACTATCCTGGTGCCGGTGCTGCTGCCGCTGGCGGTGGCGTCCGGTGTCGACCCGGTCCACTTCGGGGTGATCATGATCCTTAACCTGATGATCGGCCTGCTGACGCCGCCTGTCGGCATGGTGCTCTACGTGCTGTCGAGAGTCTCGAACATTCCTTTCGAACGCTGCATGCGCGGCACGCTGCCGTTTCTCGTGCCGCTGATCGTTGCGCTGCTGATGGTGACCTTCATTCCGGCGCTGTCCATGTGGCTGCCCGAACTGATCTATCGCTGAGGAACTCGGATCCCATGTCAGAAGACATTGTGGCGCGTATTGCCGTTAGCGAACTGGAAGATTTCATGCAGCGCGTGCTGTTGCGCTGTGAAATCGACGAGGCTTCGACGGAGGCCGTCACCCGTGCCTTGGTGACGGCGTCGCGCATGGGTACCGACAGCCATGGGCTGCGCCTGTTGCCGCATTACGTACAGGCGGTGAAAGGGGGGCGGGTCAAGAGACGGCCGACGCTGACGTTCACACGTCGCCTGGCGGCCACGGGCTACCTGGACGCCGATGACGGCTTCGGCCATTTGGCCGGTTACCGGGCCATCGAGCATGCCATCGAACTGGCCGAGACGGCAGGCATCGGTGCGGTAGCCGTAGGCAACTCATCGCACTTCGGCGCCGCCGGCTGCTATGCGCTGGCCGCGGCGCGGCGCGGCTACATCGGCCTGTCGCTGTGCAATGCCGATGCCCTGGTCAGCCTGCATCAGGGCCAGACGCCCTTTCATGGCACCAACCCCATCGCCTTTGCGGCACCGGTCCCGGACAGCCTGCCCTACCTGCTCGACATGGCGACCAGCTCGATCCCGTGGAACCGGGTCAAGCAGTACCGGGCCATCGGCCGGACGCTACCCCCCAATGTGGTGGTCGACGCTCATGGCGAATTGACCACCGATGCGCAACGGGCCGCGTCGCTATTGCCGTTGGGCGGTGCCGACTTCGGCTTCAAGGGTGCCGGGCTGGCCGGCATGGTGGACGTCCTCAGCGCCACGCTGACCGGCATGATTCACGGCTTTCGCATGCTGCCGATGACCGGCGAGGACATGTCGACACCACGTGGCGTAGGGCATTTCTTTCTGGTCATGCACCCTGGCGCGTTCAGTGATCGGGCGACATACGAACGTTCCATGCGGGCGTATCTCGAGGATCTGCGTGCCCAGCCCGCGCTGGCAGGCCGGCAAGTGTTGGCCCCGGGGGATCGCGAATGGCGCTGTCAGGCTCGGCGCGATGCCGAAGGCATTCCCCTTGATTCGGCCAATCTGGCTGCGTACCGCCAACTGGCGGAAACGCTCGAGTTGCCATCGCCGATGCTGGTATAGGCCGCATGCAGTACCATTGGGCAGCAGATGCGTTTGGCGAGGAGTCGTAACGAATGACGAGATACAAGGTGGAGCGCAAGACGCTCTCCGAACAGGTGGCCGAGCAACTCGAGAAAGACATTCTCGAAGGGCGTTTCAAGGAAGGCGACCAGTTGCCCGCCGAACGCGCGCTGATGGAGCAATTCGGCGTCGGTCGCCCGGCGGTTCGCGAAGCGTTGTTCTACCTGCAGCGCCTCGGGCTGATCGCCATCAACAGCGGTACCCGCGCGCGCGTCATCCGGCCCACCGCCGAAGCCGTGATGGCGCGTCTGTCGGGCGTGACCCGGCAACTGCTCTCCAAGTCGGAAGGGCAGCAATACTTTCAGGAAGCTCGGGCCATGTTCGAGATTTCGCTGGCCCGCTATGCCGCCGCGCATGCATCTCGCGAAGACCTTGACAATCTGCAGCGGGCGGTGGCGGAAAATCGCGAGTCGCTGGGCGACGAGGCACGCTTCAAGCGCAGCGACAACGATTTCCACGGTGTATTGGCATCCATCGCCCGCAACCCGATCTTCAACGCCGTGCACGATGCCTTGTCGGAGTGGCTCGATGACCGGCGTGCCCAGGTATTGCAGCGCGACGGCGAGGATCATGCCGCCTTGCAGGCCCATACTGAAATTGTCCAAGCCATTGCTTCCGGCGACCCGGATGCCGCCGAAACGGCAATGCGGCGTCACCTCGACCGCCACTACGGAACCTATCGCCAGCTCAAGGAGAGATTGTCCGATTCAGGATAGGAATAGACAATCACAATCAAAAGAAAGGACGAATCGACCGTCCTCTCTTCGTTGGCATCACAGCGACACGCCCCGTTTCCACGGGATGAAGTCGTATTGCCCCAGCTGTACCGCCTTGGGTCGGTAGCGTCCCGAGGCGGTATCGATGCATAGCTGCAGCAATTCATCGGCCAGCTCGGCGATCTGCGCCTCGCCGCGGATGATCGGGCCGGCATCGAAGTCGATGATGTCAGGCAGACGCTGGGCCATCTCGCTGTTGCTGGAGACCTTCAGCACCGGCGCGATGGGGTTGCCGGTCGGCGTGCCGAGGCCGGTCGTGAAAATCACCAGATTGGCGCCGGAGCCGACCAGGGCCGTAGTGGATTCCACGTCGTTGCCCGGCGTGCACAGCAGGTTGAGCCCCTTGCGTACGGCGGGCTCGGTGTAGTCGAGCACGTCGACCACCAGGCTGTCGCCGCCTTTCTTGGCGGCCCCGGCAGACTTCATCGCGTCGGTGATCAGGCCGTCGCGAATGTTGCCCGGTGAGGGGTTCATGGAGAAATGCGCGCCGACGGCGGCGGCATGCGCCTGGTAGGCATCCATCAGCGAGCGGAAACGCCCGGCGATCTGGTCATCGCGGCAGCGCGAAATCAGCTCATGCTCGACGCCGCACAGCTCGGGAAACTCGCTAAGGATGCCGCTGCCGCCCAAGGTGACCAGGCGATCGATGACGGCGCCGACCGTCGGATTGGCGGACAGCCCCGAAAAGCCGTCGGAACCGCCGCACTCGACGCCGATGGTGAGCTCCGCCAGCGACGCTGGCTGGCGCGTGATCCGGTTGGCTTCCTTCAGGCCATCGAAGATGGTGGTCAGCGCCTCGCGGATCAGGGTGTCCTCGCTGCGCGAGGCCTGCTGTTCGAAGTAATGTACCGGACGCAGCCCCTCGGGATCGCGCTCGGCCATGGCCTGCTTGAGCATATCGATCTGTGCCTTCTGGCAGCCCAGACTGAGCACGGTCGCACCGGCCACGTTGGGATGACAGATGTAGCCGGCCAGCAGCTGGCACAGTGCCAGGGCGTCGTCGTCGGTACCCCCGCAGCCCAGGGTGTGGGTCAAAAAGCGTACGCCGTCGACGTTGGGAAACAGGCGCTCGTCGGGTGACTGGTCAGCAGGCGATCCGCTCGCCTGGCCATGCAGCATCTCGCGGGCCATGCGCTTGTAATTGCGATAGGGATCCTCGCCGAGCGCGTCGGCGACGCACTGGCGCAGCACCTCGATATTGCGGTTTTCGCAGAACACCAGCGGCACCACGACCCAGACGTTGGCCGTGCCGACCCGACCGTCGGGACGCTGATAGCCGTCGAAGGTGACACCCAGGAAGCGGCTGACATCCGGTGCGTTCCAATGCGCTCGGCGCGCCTGGGCATGGTCGCTGTCGGTGCTGTGCTCGAGGTTGCCGGTGGTGATCGCCCCGCCTTCGGCGATGGGTTGGGTGACCCGGCCGACGGTGACGCCGTACATGATCACCAGATCGCCCACAGCCAGTGGTCGCAGGGCGAACTTGTGCTTGTGGCGAATGGCCTCGGTCAGGCGCACGCTACGGCCGTTGTCCTCGATCTCGATCCCGGCGGGCAAGTCCTTGAGGGCGACATGAACGTTGTCGGCGGCATGCACGCGCAGGCTGGGCCGCTGGAAGGTATCGCTGGCGATGGTCTGGCTCATGCTGGCTCCTATCGGCTTGCCCGGGGCGAAGGGACAGGCCGGCTCTGGTTCAGTCGTCGGCGACGACGCGCTGGCACTGCTCGCCCAGACCGTCGATGCCCAGGCGCATCTGCTGGCCCGGCTTGAGATAGACGGGCGGTTGTTGACCCATGCCCACCCCGGGAGGCGTGCCGGTGGAAATCACGTCTCCCGGCTGCAGGCTCATGAAGCGGCTCAGGTAACTAATCAGAAACGGCACCTGATAGACCATGGTGCGCGTAGTGCCATGCTGATAGCGCTTGCCGTCGACCTCGAGCCACATACTCAAATCATGCGGATCGGCAATCTCGTCAGGGGTCACCAGCCATGGGCCCAATGGGCCGAAGGTATCGCAGCCCTTGCCCTTGTCCCAACTGCCGCAGCGCTCGAGCTGAAATTCGCGCTCCGAGACGTCGTTGACCACGCAGTATCCGGCGACATGGCTCATGGCGTCGACCTCATCGATGTAGCGACCGGCCTTGCCGATCACCACGCCGAGTTCGACCTCCCAGTCGGTCTTCTGCGAGCCGCGCGGAATCTTCACATTGTCGTTGGGGCCGCAGATGGCGCTGGTCCACTTGTTGAAGATCACCGGCTCGCTGGGCACTGCGGCACCCGTTTCCGCCGCATGGTCGGAGTAGTTGAGGCCGATGCAGATGAATTTGCCGACCTGGCCGACGCAGGGGCCGATGCGGGTATCGGCGCCGATCACGGGAAGGCTGTCGGTCGGCAGCGCCGCCAGATCGTGCAGTCGCGCGGGCGCCAGCACGTCGCTGGCGAGGTCGTCGATCTGCCCGGACAGGTCGCGAAGGGTACCGTCCTCGGCGAGCAGGGCGGGTTTTTCCTGGCCCGAAGGGCCGACGCGCAGCAGTTTCATGCGTTGGGATTCCTTGTGGTCGAGTGAATGTCCAGCAGGGTCAGGCCAGCCAGCCGCCATCGATGACCGAAAAGGTACCGGTGGTATAGGCCGACTCGTCCACGGCGAGATAGGTGGCCAGTGCCGCGATTTCCTCGGGCGTGCCCAGCCGTCCCATCGGCTGGCGTGCGACGAACTCGCCATAGACCTCGTCCTGGGTGCGTCCCTGGCGGCTGGCCTGGTCGGCGATGCGTTCCATCAGCGATGGTGAGGCGACCGTGCCCGGGCAGATCGCGTTGCAGCGTACCCCCTGGCTCAGATAATCCGCCGCCACCGACTTGGTCAATCCGAGCACGGCGGCCTTGCTCGTGCCATAGGCGAAGCGATTGGGCACGCCCTTGAGGCTTGATGCCACTGACGCCATGTTGATGATGCTGCCCCCGCCCTGGTCGAGCATGCCGGGCAGGAACGCACGGATCATGCGGTACATGGCCGTCACGTTGAGTGCCAGGGAGAATTCCCAGTCGGCCTCGTCGCACTCTAGCAGCGAGCCGCTGGCGACATGGCCAGCAACATTGAAGAGCACGTCCACGGCCGGCAGCTCCTCGGCCAGGGCCTGAATGGCAGCAGTGTCGCGCACATCCAGGTGGCGTATCTCGATGCCGGGCAATGCGGCGAGGGATTCAAGCTTGTCGGTGTCGATATCGGTGGCGATGACGCGGGCGCCTTCGGTGGCGAAGCGCAGAGCCGTGGCATGGCCAATGCCTTGGCCGGCCGCGGTGACCAATGCCGTCTTGTCTCGAAGTCGCATGGTGGCCTCATCATGGTATCGTTATTGTATGACAGGATAATAGCATGACTATTCTTCGAGTATGATCCACCCGCTAGCGATTTGCCACTTGCTGATGGCATGCGAGGAATCGCTTTCGTCTAACTGAAATAGCGCCCATGTGGCCAAGGGGAGCAACGGCCAATCGTCTCCGTCTCTCAGGCGTGGCGTGGCAAGATGCGCCCTGCGTTCATGATTTCGCCGGGGTCGATGAGTCGTTTGATGCCCTCTAGAAGCTCGTGCTCCACGAGCGACAGACCGGCTAGATAGGGCGCCTGCTTGACGCGCCCGATGCCATGTTCGGCACTGATGCTGCCGTGATGGGTATCAACAAGCTCGAACAGCACTTCCTCCAATTCATGCAGCAGGGCCTTCTTTGCCTCGAGGCCGAGTGTTGCAGGTGGCAAGAGGTTGAAATGCAAATTGCCATCGCCGATATGGCCATACATGAGGACCTGTGTCTCCGGCGAGCGTTGCAGCATGGCTTGATGGGCCGCTTCGCAGAACGCCGTCAGAGCGGAAATCGGCAGCGAGATATCGGTACGCAAATGCTCACCGCGCATCTGCTGGCCTTCCAGCATGCTTTCGCGAATCTGCCATAGCTGCGCCGCCTGTGTCTCGCTGCTGGCGAGCACGCCATCCAGCACGTGACCCTTTTCCGCGCCGGTCTCGAAGAGATGCTCGATCATGGCATCTATATCTACGGGACCACTGGCCGAGACTTCCAGCAGCACATAGATGGGATGGGCATCGCCAAGCGGGTCGGGCAAGTCCGGCGCCGCTTCGAATGCCAGCTCCATGCATACGCGGGGAATCAACTCGAATGCCGAGAGCAGGTCGCAGCAACTGCGCCGTGCCTGAGCGTACAGCGCCAGCACCGAGCCGATATCCGGCACGGCGATCAGCGCGGTGCGGCTCGTCTGCGGGCGCGGTACGAGCTTGAGCATGGCCCCCGTGACAATGCCCAGCGTGCCTTCGGCACCGATGAACAACTGCTTGAGATCGTAGCCGCGATTGTCCTTGTGCAGGGCCTGCATACCGTTCCAGATCCGGCCATCGGGCAGTACCACCTCCAGGCCCAGTACCAGCTGGCGCATCATCCCGTAGCGCAGCACGTTGAGGCCGCCGGCATTGGTGGAGACGTTGCCGCCGATCTGACAGCTACCCTGTGCGCCGAGAGCGAGCGGGAAATAGCAGTCGGTCTCTTCGGCGGCATCCTTGACGTTCTGCAGGATGCAGCCGCTATCGACGCTCATGCTGAAATTAATGGGATCGATAGCGCGAATCTTGTTCAGTCGCTCGAGACTGATCAGCAGCTCGCGGTGTTCAGGGTCGGGTTGCGCACCGCCGACAAGGCCGGAATGGCCGCCCTGCGCCACCATGGGAATCTGGTGGCGATGACAGAATGTGACGATCTCGGCGACCTGTTCGGTGGTGCTGGGGCGGGCAACCATCCAGGGGTCGCCGCGCTTGTCGCCGGCCCAGTCGTTGGTATAACGAGGAAACTCCGAGGGGGCGTCGATAACCCCGCCGTTGCCGAGCAAGTCGCTGAGAAAGCAATGCAGTTCCGCCGTGGCGATGGGCATGTGATTTCTTGCTCCACTGTCATGTCGTTTATGCAGCGCGTTATTGGTACCAAGTCACTTGTTCCAAAATGCTATTTGTACCAGAGCACTATGCCGGGAAAGGCCAGAAACGCGATGAGCAACGCAATCAACGTGAAGTAGTAGGGAAGCAGGCTCTTGACCAGGTCTTCCAGGCTGACCCTGCCGACCCCGCATCCTACGTAAAGCACAGTGCCCACCGGTGGTGTGATGAGGCCGATGCCCAGGATGAACGACATCATCACCCCGAAGTAGACCGGATCGATGCCGAGTTTGACCACTACGGGCGTCATCAAGGGCGCCAGGATGACCATCGCCGGGGTCAGGTCCATGAAGAAGCCTACAACCAGTAGAAACAGCATCAATACGCTGAGGATGGCGTACTTGTTCTGGGAAAACTCCGAGAGCATGACGACGATCTGCTGAGGAATCAGGTTGGCAGTCAGCAACCAAGCCAGCACGCTGGCAAATGCCAGCAGCAGCAGGACCACCCCGGTCAAGCGGCCCGTGGAAACGCATAATGCGAAGAAACCCTTGAGCGTCAGGCTGCGGTAAATGAACATTGACACGCCAACAGCATAGAGTAGCGCGATGGCGGCGCTTTCAGTGGGTGTGAAGACGCCGCTGAGAATACCCCCGACGATGATGAACGGCAGCAGCAACGCGAGCACCGAGTCCTTGAGTGCGGCGACGAGTTCCTTGAAGTCGAACGGCTGCGCGGCGCCGGTCTTCTTGGACTGGAAGTACGTCGCCAGGGCCAGGCCCATGGTGATCAGAATACCCGGCACGATACCGGCCATGAAGAGCTGCGAAATCGAGGTGCCGGTCACCACTCCGAACAGTATCATCGGAATTGATGGGGGAATGATGATGCCCACCACCGAGGCGGCGACGACGATGGCGGTGGCGCGTGGTCCCGAATAGCCGTGTTGCTTCATCGGGTTGATCATCATGCTGCCTACCGCCGAGGCATCCGCTACGGCGGAACCGCTGATGCCGCCGAAGAACATTGACGTCAATACGGTGACTTGGCCCAGGCCGCCGGCGATGAAGCCCACCATGGCGCTGGCCAGGCGTACCAGGCGCTTGGCGATGCCGCCCGAACTCATCACCTCGCCGACGAGGATGAACAAGGGAATGGCCAGCAAGGGAAAGGAATCCAGCCCGTTGACGGCCTGCGAGACGAGGGTGGTCAGTCCATAATCGGCGACATAAAAGATGAAAAGGCTGATCGCGGCCAAGCCAAACGAGATTGGCATGCCGATCACGATGCAGGCGAGCAGCCCCAAGAGTATGCTCCATAGGATCATGCCGCACCTCGTTTGAAGACGTTATAGAGAAAAAGGCTGTTGCCGATGACGGTAAGCACCGCCATGACCACCATCGCGCTATAGAGCACTGTCTGGGGTATGGCCAGGAACGGGGTCGAGCTTACGTAGCCCGAAAGGATGTCGTCGAAGCCGACGAAGATACTGATACACACCGCGTAGATGATCGTCGCCGATAGCAATGCAAAGATTTTACGCAGGGCAGATGGCGCCTTGTCCTTGAACAGGGTTACGGCGACGTGTTCGTTGGTCAGGCTGGCGATGCCAGCGCCTAGCAGCACCATCCAGATAAAGAGCAATCGTGATATTTCCGCCGCCCAGGCAAAGGAGTAGTTGAATACGAAGCGGCCAATGACATTCATCGACACAGTGATGACCACGCCAATGACGAGGAGTCCAATAATGACGTCCAACCCACTTATCAACTTATTCAAGTAATCATTACCCGAACGTGACTTCATGAAGCCTCCAGAGGGGAGCTGACGAATGATGCTGAAATGGGGAAGGGCGTTGCCACCCTTCCCCGTAGGCTTGTGGTATTGGCTTGGGGCGACTTATTGCTGCGCTTGCGCCTGCTGTACTTTGGTGCGAATTTGGTCGATCAATTCGCCGCCAATCTCGTCGCGCCAGTTTTTATAGACCGGCTCCAGCTTGTTCTGGAAGACCTTGATCTGCTCGTCGGTAAGTTCGGTGATCTGCATGCCTGAATCCTTCAGGTCCTGTTTTATCTGATCGTTCAGCGTACGGCTGACGTCACGCTGGTAGTTGCCCATCTTGGTCGCCGCGTCGCGCAGCAATTGCTGATATTCTTCCGGCAGGCGGTCCCAGAAACGCTTGGACACCAGGGTGATAAATGGTGTGTATACGTGGTTGGTTTCAGTGGCGTAGTCTTGCACTTCATTAAACTTCGAAGACTTGATAGTGATCCAGGGGTTTTCCTGGCCGTCGACGACCCCTTGCTCAAGCGCCGTGAACAACTCCGCGAAGGACATCGGCGTCGGATTGGCACCCAGTGTCCGCCAGATATCCATATGAAGTTCATTCTGCATGGTGCGGATTTTGAGCCCTTCGAGATCGTCAGGGCTGTCGACGGGGCGCTGGCTATTGGTCAATTGGCGGTAGCCGTTCTCGCCCCAGCCGATGGCGACCAAGCCCTTCGATGAAGCGTCTTCGAGCATTTGCTGGCCGATTTCGCCATCGAGCACGGCATCCGCCATCTCCGGCTTCGGAAACAAGAAGGGTAAATCGAAGACCGCGAACTTCGGGAACATGTTCACCAGCGGTGACGTAGACGGCATGGTCATTTCCAGGGTGCCGGCTTGAAGGGCGCTGGTAGCTTGAAGATCGTCGCCTAGCTGCGCGCCGGGGAAGAGCTCGACCTGGATGTCGCCGCCGCTGCGTTGCTCGACGATTTTCTCGAAATACTCGAGGCCGCGGTATTGTGCGCCCGATTTCGTGGTGCCGATGCTGAACTTGATATTGAAATTGCCTTCGGCCTCGACCTTGTCGCCGGTGACTTCCGGTAACGGCGGCATCTCGGTCGCCGCGGAGGCGCCTAGCGCGGTGAGTCCGATAAACGCGCCGCCAACGATGGAAACAAAGCGAGTCGTTGTGGTTATTGTCATCCTGTCCTCCTGGAACTGATGGTTAGTGCTGGTACATGGGTCATGAATGACACCAATATCATCATGACCTAACGATAAAAAATTCCTGTTTCCTGTTTCCTGGGCAAGCTGCCAACAGCATGTCTGCTTTGGGCTACCTGAATGTTGAACATACACCCAGATGTCCCCGGTGTGACTTGACCATTAGTCGTAGTCGGCCAATTGATTGAGCTCCTGTGATGAAGTCCAGGCCTCACCGTCGGGATAACAATGATGCGAAAGGGACTTCTCATGCATGGTGATGCTGTATCCCGGCGCCTCGGTTACCCGGTAGCGCCCATGCTGGATGCGCACCGGATCGACGAAATGCTCGTGGAGGTGATCGACGTATTCGAGAATGCGTCCTTCCAGCGAGCCGGACACGGCGATGTAGTCGAATAGCGAAATGTGCTGGGTGTACTCGCACAGGCCCACGCCACCCCCATGCGGACATATCGGGACGTCATACTTGGCGGCCAGGAGCATGACTACGATCACTTCGTTGAGCCCGCCGAGACGCGCGGCATCGAGCTGGCAATAGTCGATGGCGCCGGCTTGCAGCAGTTGCTTGAACATCACCCGGTTATGGCAATGCTCGCCGGTGGCGACCCCGATAGGGGCCAGGCGGCGGCGGATTTCGGCGTGACCGAGGATGTCGTCGGGGCTGGTGGGTTCCTCGATCCACAGCGGGTCGAACTCGGCCAGATCACGCATGTTGGCGACGGCTTCGTCGACTTCCCACATCTGGTTGGCGTCCATCATCAGTGCTCGATCCCAGCCGATCTCCTCGCGCAGGATGCGCGCACGCTGACGGTCTTCCTCGAGATTGCCGCCGACCTTCTGCTTGAAGTGCGTCCAGCCCTCGGCCAGCGCCTCGCGCGCCAGGCGGCGCATCTTGTCCTCGGAGTAGCCTAACCAACCGGCGGAGGTGGTGTAAGCGGGATAGCCCTCGGCGCGCATGTGGGCCTCGCGTTCTGCCTTGCCGGCCTCGCGGCGCTTGAGCAGGGCGATGGCCTCCTGCGGCGTAAGGGCATCGGTGACGAAGCGAAAGTCCAGGCAGCGGACCAGCTGCTCCGGGGTCATGTCGACCAACAGCTTCCATACCGGCTTGCCTTCACGCTTCGCCCACAGGTCCCACACGGCATTGACGATGGCGGCGGCGGCCAGGTGCATCACGCCCTTCTCCGGCCCCAGCCAGCGCAGCTGGCTGTCGCCGCTGGTGAGGTCGCGCCAGAACGCTCCCATCTCGGCGGTGATGGCCTCGAGATCGCGCCCCACGATACGCGAGGCCAGGGCCTCGACGGCCATGACGCAGACATCGTTGCCGCGGCCGATGGTGAACGTCAGGCCGTGTCCCTGATGGGCGTCGTGGGTGTCGGTAGTGAGCGTGACATAGGTCGCCGAATAGTCCGGCGCCTCGTTCATGGCATCCGAGCCATCGAGCTGTCGCGAGGTGGGAAAGCGGACGTCTCTGGCTTCTAGATGGATGATCTGGGTCATTGCAGGCGTTACCTGGCTGTTAGGAAAAGTGTTAGCCACCATGGGTTTGGCGAGCACGCCTCGTTTAGGCTAGGCTTGTCGTTCAATAACGGCCAATTGAAGTTTTTGTGCTACCGATTACCTTGGGTTATCGTTTAGGCTGTACCATTGCCGGCGCAAAATCTCATGCCCCCGGATACGTCGATCCAACTGACCGGTTGGTTAAGGTTCAAGCATCTCGTGCTACTGACCACCTTGGCAGACAGTCGCAACATGCATGTAACGGCGCGCCGGATGCATCTCAGCCAGCCGGCGGCCAGCAAGATACTCAAGGATCTCGAAGGCTTCTTCGGCTTTGCAATATTCGTGCGCCAACCGCGAGCCATGATCCTGACGGAGCTGGGAGCGCATGTCGTACGTCATGCTCGCATTATGCTCAACGAGGCGGATCGGCTGGTCAGTGATATCAATGATCTACGCGAGGGGGGGTACGGGCAGTTGCTGATCGGTGCGATTGTCGCAGCGGCGCCGGAAATCCTGCCGGCGGCGATTGCGCGACTCAAGCGCCAGAGACCCCGGCTGTCGATTAGCCTGCAAGAGCAGACCAGCGATCGTTTATTGACCGAACTCGAATACAAGCGGCTCGATCTGGTGATCGGCCGCCTGACCCATGTCGACCAGCATAATCAGTTCGACTTCGAGCCCTTGCGTGACGAGCCGCTGCGTGTCGTGGTTCGTCAAGGTCACCCGCTGGCGACAGGCCATGGCATGCCGGATATTGAAAACCTCAGTCGCTGGCCGTGGATCCTGCATCCAATGACCAGCCCGATGCGCGGTGTGTTCGAGGCGGCGCTGGCGGCGGAGGGCATCGCCTCGCCCAGTGATATCGTCGAAACCACGTCCATCCAGGCCACCCTGCAGCTCCTGCTGAATTCCGACATGCTGGCGGTACTGCCGCATTCGATACTGCGGCGACCGCTGGAAAGTGGCCAATATGTGCTGCTCGAGCGCATCATCGGCAAACCTCTCGACTATTACGGGATCATTACTCGGCGTGACGAACCGCTGTCGACGGCAGCGCAGGCGTTGATCGAGCACTTGCGGGAGTTGACCGAGCAACCTCTTGATGAGAACGGACGTTAGTACGCCGCCAATCGCAGTAAAAGGAGGCTTATAGAACGACGGGACGGCCGAAGCCATCCCGTCGGGTCATGCATCACTCGCGCCGCTCAGCCTTCGCGCCTTCCGTCGTAAAGCCGCTTGAGGCCCAGCGGATTGGCCTCCTTGAGCGCTTCGGGACGCAGCGCGTCGGGCAGATTCTGATAGCACACCGGACGCAGGAAGCGATAGATCGCCGCGGTGCCCACCGAAGTGCTGCGCACGTCCGAGGTGGCCGGGAACGGCCCGCCGTGGACCATCGCGTGGCTGACCTCGACGCCGGTCGGCCAGCCGTTGACCAGGATGCGCCCGGCCTTGTGCTCGAGCGTCGGCAGCAGCGCGCGGGCCGCGTCGTGATCGGCGTCGTCCATCTGCAGCGTGATGGTCAACTGGCCTTCGAGACGGTCGGCGACCCGCTTGACCTCGGCGGCATCCTGACATTCGATCACCAGCGAGGTGGAGCCGAACACCTCTTCCTGCAGTGCCTCATCATTGAGGAAGGCCTCGGCCGAGGTGACGTACAGCCCGGCCTGGCACTGGTTGGGCGTCTCGCCGACCTGGCCGCGGGCGATTTCACGCACCTGGTCGTGGCTGGCCAGCCGCGCCACGCCCTGCTGGTAGGCGTCATAAATGCCCGGGGTGAGCATGGTCTGCGCGGCACTTTCCTTGAGCGCCGCGCCGGCGGTGGCGACGAAGGCGTCCAGCGCCGCGCCCTGCTCGGCGATCACCAGCCCGGGGTTGGTGCAGAACTGCCCGGCGCCCAGGTTGAGCGAGGCGACGAAGCCCTTGGCCATCTCCTCGCCGCGGGCCTCGAGCGCCGCCGGCAGCGGGAACACCGGGTTGATCGAGCTCATCTCGGCGTAGAAGGGGATCGGCTCGGCACGGTTCTGGGCGACCTTGAGCAGCGCCAGGCCGCCGCTGCGCGAGCCGGTGAAGCCGCCGGCCTTGATCCGCGGATCGGCGACCAGCGCGGTGCCCACTTCGCGCCCGGAGCCGAACAGCAGCGAGAACACCCCCTCCGGCAGGTTGCATTGGGCGATTGCGCGCTGGATCGCCCGGCCCACCAGTTCCGAGGTGCCGGGATGGGCGGAGTGCGCCTTGACGATCACCGGGCAGCCCGCGGCTAAGCTTGATGCGGTATCGCCGCCGGCCACCGAGAACGCCAGCGGGAAGTTCGAGGCGCCGAATAGGCGGCCGCCTCCCAGCGCGATGTGGCGCTGACGCAGGTCGACCCGCGGCATCGGCTGACGCTCGGGCAGCGCCGGGTCGACGCGCACGTCGAGCCACTCGCCGGCGCGCACCACCTGGGCGAACAGCCTCAATTGGCCGCAGGTACGCCCGCGCTCGCCCTCGATGCGCCCCCGGGGCAGGCCGGATTCGGCCACCGCGCGCTGGATCAGCGTGTCGCCGAGCGCCTCGATCTCGGAGGCTACCGTCTCGAGGAACGTCGCGCGTTCCTCCAGCGAGGTCTCGCGGTAGCGGTCGAAGGCCGCCCAGGCGAGGCCGCAGGCGCGATCGACGTCGTGGGCGGTGCCGCCGGCATAGGCCGGCTCCAGGCGTTGATTGGTGCTCGGGTCGATGGCCTGAATCGGCTCGCTGGCCCCAGCGACGGCCTGCTGGCCGATGAGTAGTTTGCCTTCCAAGGTCATGACTTCCTCCTGAGAATGATGCTGCAGCGTGTCGTATCGACGATACGAGTCTGGCTATGAAGAACTATGAATCAGAGCGCGTTGACGGTGGTGGCGCCGTCGTCGGCGACGAACGTCAGCGAATTGCGTAGCGGGCGACCCAGCGCCGGCAGCTCGATTTCGAAGCGATCGCCCTCCTGGGTGCGGACGTTCTCGGCGAAGCTCAAGGTGGCCGTGCCGAAGAAGTGGACGTGGACATCGCCGGGGCGCCGGAACCCCGGATACTTGAAATGGTGGTATTCGAGATTGGCCAGGCTATGCGCCATGTTGGCCTCGCCGGTGAGAAACGGCTTTTCCCAGAGTGTCTTGCCATCGCGCACGATGCGGCTGGTGCCCTCGAGGTGCTCGGGCAGCTCGCCGATCAGCAGCTCCGGGCCGAAACTGCAGGCGCGCAGCTTCGAGTGGGCCAGCCACAGATAGTTATGGCGCTCGGTGACGTGATCGGAGAACTCGTTGCCGATTGCGTAACCCACCCGCCACGGCTGGCCGTCGTCGCCGATCACGTACAGTCCGGCGAGTTCGGGCTCCTCACCGGCATCCTCGGCGAAGGCCGGTACCGACAGCGCTGCTTCGGGATCGACGACGATGCCGCCGTCGCCCTTGTAGAACCATTCCGGCTGGGCGCCGATCTCGCCGACGGCGGGCTTGCCGCCTTCGACGCCCATCTTGAACATGCGCATCGAGTCGGTCAGCGCTTCCTTGGCGGCCTGGGCCTGATCCGATATCTGGGCGTGCATCGCCGAGCGGGTATCGGCACTGCCCAGGTGGGTCAGGCCGGTGCCGCTGATCAAGCAATGGGCCGGATCGGGGTGGCTGAGCGGCGTGCGCAGGCGGCCTTCGGCAATCAGTTTGGCATAGTCCAGCCGCGTATCGGTCAGCGCGGCCTCGGCAGCCGCGCTCAGCGTTTGCCCTTCGCGAATGGCGTGCTGTGCCAGGCCGTAGGTGCCGTATTCGGCGTCCAGCAGGCGAACTTGCCGCTCATCCTCGACCAGCGCGACGCGCAACCGGCTTTGGTGTTCGCATTGTATCAGTCGCATAAATGGCTCCCTTGAGCAGTGTAGCGGGTTGATCGTCATACCAGCCACATCGCCAGGTTGGACCACGATAGCAGGACCGGCAGCATGCACAGCTGGTTGGCGATGAACGGCAGCAGCGACACGACGACGTCCTTGAGGCTGATCTCCGACGACGCCACGCCCTTCAGGTTGAACGTGGCCGGGCCCAACGGCGGCGACAAGGTTCGTGCCACCACACGGACCGATCAGTCCCGGCGGCTGTTATTACCGCCGGGTCAGATAGTCGAGCAGGGCGCCGCTGCCGAACCGCCAGGGGCGAATCCGATCGCAGCGCTCGACGGGATTGATCAGCGCGCCGAGTTGGTGCGCGGCGATGGTGACGCGATCACCGATCCTGTGAGTGAAGCCGCTGCCCGGCTTGCCACGGTCCTGGGTCGGTGCGAACAGCGTGCCCAGAAACAGCAGGAAGCCGTCGGGGTACTGGTGGTGGGCGCCAATCGTCTGCTCGACCAGATCGAGCGGGTCGCGGCTGATCTGCGCCATCGAACTGATCGCCTCGAGGCGATAGTCGTCGCCGCCTTCGACCTCGAGATGCACCTCCATGCGGCGCACGTCGTCGATGCCGAACGCCTCGTCGAACAGCCGCACGAAGGGACCGATGGCGCAGGAAGCGTTGTTGTCCTTGGCCTTGCCCAGCAGCAGCGCCGAGCGGCCCTCGACATCGCGCAGATTGACGTCGTTGCCGAGCGCCGCACCGCGCACCCGGCCGCGAGAGTCCACCGCCAGCACCACTTCGGGCTCGGGATTGTTCCAGGCCGAGGCTGGATGGATGCCCACCTGGCTGCCGAAGCCCACCGAGGACATCGGCTGGGCCTTGGTGAAGACTTCGGCATCGGGACCGATGCCGACCTCGAGGTATTGCGACCAGACGCCCAGGTCGATCAGCCGGCGCTTGAGGGTGGCGGCGTCTTCGGAGCCCGGTTCGAGACGCGACAGGTCGTCGCCGATCAGCTCCTCGATGGTTTCGCGGATCGATGCCGCCAGGCTGGCGTCGCCGCGGGCTTGCTCCTCGATCACCCGCTCGAGCATCGAACTGGCGAACGTTACCCCACAGGCCTTGATCGCCTGCAGATCGCAGGGTGCCATCAGGTACTGGCGATCAGGATCGCCCTGGGCGTCGAGCGAGTTCGTCAGGCATCCGTCCACGCTAACCAGCGGGGCGTCGGCGGCCGCCTCAATACACGCCGTCAGGTCGTCGCGCTCGAGCAGCGTGCTGAGCGTCGGCGCCAGAGCGCTGATGTCGTGCAGCCAGCCGCTACGCACCGTGACCAGACGCGGGCCTTGGCTTTCGGGGTCCCAGAGCCGGCCGAGCAGTCGGTTGTCGGGCATATCCCGAGGCAGCAGTGCGTGGGTGTGCATGGTCTATGAGCCTATTCAGTCAAATGTTGTTGTCTTCGATCAGTGTGGTCTTCGATCAAGGCGGCCTTAAATGTTGAACATAGAGTATATATGTTCAACATATACTTTCGTAGGGCGTGACTCGAATTGCTCTTACAGACTTGGCGAGTTCGCTCCGTCGACCGACGAGTTGCGTCGGCTTGCCAGCCTCGGTTTGGCGCCATGCGCAAGCGTGGCGACTCAGGCCAGGGGCAGGGCCTGCGAACGATCAAGTTGTACCAGCCGATGATCGGCCGCCTTCAGGGCCAGTTGGATAGCGCCCATGCAGGTCATGTCGTGGTCCCAACTGTAAGTGGTGAGGCGCGTCTGGCCGATCAGTTCCTCGACCAGCGCATCATTCAGTGCCTGGTCGAGGCTGGGCTTGAGCTGGTCATAGGCGCGCACGCCCGAGCCGGTGATCAGTACCTGGTCGGGATTGAACAACGCCAGCACGTTGGCGATGCCGGTGCCCAGCACCTGCCCCGCCTTGGCGAATATCTGCCGGGCGATCGGGTTGTCGTTCTCGGCGAGCCGCACCAGCGCCTGCATCTGTTCTTCCGAGGGATGGGCGCTATCGCCGGCGGGCAGCGTCAACAGCGTGTGGGCGTCCCGATAGAGCGCGTAGTCGCTGACATAGGCCTCGATACAGCCGCGCTTGCCGCAGGCGCAGAGCGCACCGTTGGATTCATACTTGGTATGCCCGAACTCCGCCGACGAACCGTGGGCGCCGAGATAGGGCTTGCCATCGATCATGATCGCCATGCCCACGCCATAGCCGAGCATGATCACCGCCAGGTTGGGGATGGTCATGTAGTCGGGGTGGCTGGTAATCGCTGCAGAGATGCAGTTGGCGTCGTTATCCAGTTGAACCGGGCAGGCGAAGCGGGCCCGGAGCGGAGAGACGACATCGACATTGCGCAGGGCGAAGGCCGGCGACCAGACGATGCTGCCGCGTATCGGGGATACGATTCCCTGTACGGCCAGACAGATACTGGCGACCGGGCCTGAGGTGGCCGCCAGGCGTTGGCTCAGGCCGTCGATGTGCTGGATCAGCAACTCGATCAGCGCCTCGGCCGTCAAGCTCAGCGTATCGATCGCCTGGGTATCGCTGTAGTGCAGATCGCCGCAGAAGTTGCCTACCGTTAAGCGCACTTCATTGATCGACAGCTTGATGGTGATGACGCAGGCCACGTTAGGATCCAGGGCTATCAGCGTCTTGGGGCGGCCGCGATGGCCGAGGTTCTGGGTGGACAGTGGACGCTCGACGACGACGCCCCGTTCGAGCAGTTCCCCGCTGATCGAGGTCACCGTCGCCGAGCTCAACTGGTTGGCGGCTGCCAGATCGACACGCGCCATGGCGCCATGGGCGCGCAGCGAACGGATCAGTGCCAAGGTGTTGTCGGTGCGTATCGAGTCGGTGACCGGGGCGACCATGAAGAGACCTCTAATTAATTCATGTTGCTAATTATATAGCGCCAAAAGATTTAAGGAAAAATGCCAATCGAACGGGGGTAATCCAATAAACGATTCATTTGGGCCGATTTTTTGCTCGTCTGCACATCCCAATCCTTGCTTTTTCGCCTTTTGTCGAAGCGACTAAAGTGCCATGTGGCTGTATTTAATTCATGTGCTAAATTAAATCTCACTCGAAGCCAGCCACATCGTGCGCTTGGTTGCTGTAGGGGCGTCAAGCGTGGCTAGTCTTTCAGCCCCTAAAACAGCGAAACAAAGCGAAGAAAACAGGAGCCGATATGACCCACCCTTCAGCGCGGTACCCCAGCCTCGAACAGCGCGTGGTGTTCATTACCGGTGGCGGCAGCGGTATCGGCGCCGCCCTGACACGTGCCTTTCATCGCCAGGGCGCCCGGGTGGTGTTCGTCGATATCGCCAGGGAGGCGAGCGAGGCGCTGGTCGAGGAACTCGAGCGGGAAACCGGCCGTGCCCCGTGTTTCGAGTTCTGCGATATCCGCGATGTCGAAGCCCTGCAGTCCACCATCGTTCGGGTCGGCGAGACGCTGGGTCCCATCCGCGTGCTGATCAACAACGCCGCCAACGATGACCGCCACGATTGGCGCGATGTCGACGTGGCCTACTGGGACGAGCGGATGTCGCTCAACCTGCGACCGATGTTCTTCACCATTCAGGCCGTGGCCGAGCAGATGCGCGAGGCGGGCGGCGGTTCGATCATCAACTTCGGCTCGGTCAGCGTGCGCCTGGCGCTCGGCGACATGGCCGCCTATGTCAGCGCCAAGGCCGCGGTGCACGGGTTGACGCGCAGCCTGGCCCGCGACCTGGGCCCGCATGGCATTCGCGTCAACACTCTGGTGCCCGGCAGCGTCATGACCGAGCGCCAGCTCGATAAATGGATCAGTCCCGAGGACGAGGCCAACATCCAGGCCCACCAATGCCTGAAGGTACGCCTGGAAGCCGAGCATATCGCACCAACGGCGCTGTTTCTCGCCGCCGACGATAGCGCCCAGATCAGCGCCCAGGAGATCCCGGTCGATGGAGGCTGGGGGTGAGCGCGCCCGCCGTCGCCGTCGCGCTCGACATGAGCCTGGGCGAGAGCCCCGTGTGGGACGCGGCGAACGAGTCCCTGCATTGGGTGGATATCAACCGCGGACTGGTTTACGGCTGGCGGCCCGGGAGTGACGCCGCACCGTATAGTGTCGCGCTGGGCGAGCCGCTGGGCTGCCTGGCGTTGGGCGACGCGGGGCTGATCGTCGCCGCGCGCTCGGGGATCTACCGGCTGGACCCTGGCAGCGGCGAAAAGACGCGGATCGTCGCCAACCCCGAATGGCTCGATGGAGCCGGCAATCGCTTCAACGATGGCCGCTGCGATCCGCTCGGGCGATTCTGGGTGGGCACGATCGACGCCACCGAAGCGGCGCCGAGTGCCAGCCTGTATCGCCTGGACGGCGAACGCCTCACCTCGGTGAAGGGCGCGCTGGCCATCTCCAACGGCCTGGCATTCAGTCCCGACGGCCGCTTCGCCTACCACAGCGACTCGCCAACCCGCCAAGTTTGGCGTTACGCCTTCGATGCCGAACGCGGCACGCTCGAGGCGGGTGAGCCATGGATCGATCTGGCGGATCACGACCTGCCCGGGGTGCCGGACGGCGCCGCGGTCGACAGCCGGGGCGACTACTGGTGCGCGCTCTACGGGGGCGGGCGGATCGCCAGGTTCGATCGCCATGGCGCTTTCCTGGAAAGCCATGCCTTGCCTTGCCCGCACCCCACCATGGTGGCTTTCGGAGGGACCGACCGCAGGACGCTTTACATCACCACGGCCACGCAGCATCTAAGCGACGCCGAAAAACGGCAATGGCCGTCGGCGGGCAGCTTGTTCGCCATGCCCGCGCCCAACCCCGGGTTGATCGAACCGCGCGTCACGCGCTGAACGACCGCCCTTGTCACGCTCCAACAACAAGACGGGAGTAGCCATGTCAAGCCATCCCAGAAAGATCCTGATGAGCGTCTCCGTCGCCACACTGCTCGGCTCCGCGCAGTCGGCGATGGCGGACACCACCGTTCGCGTGATGCGTGTCGAGATCAGTCAGGTCGAGAAGGACTACTATGCCGAGATCGCTCGCGAATTCGAGAACAGCCATCCCGGCGTGAACATCGAACTCGACTACCTCTCCAACGAGGCCTACAAGTCGAAGCTGCCGACCTTGCTGCAGTCCGACCAGCGCCCGGATATCTTCTACAGCTGGGGTGGCGAGGCCCTGAAGGAGAAGGTCGAGGCCGGCTTCGTCAAGGATCTGACCGCGGCCATGCAGGACGGCTGGCAGGCGCGTTTCCCGGACTCGGCGATCGACGCCTTTACCATCAATGGCAAGATCTACGGCGCACCGCTGTACGTCACCGAAGTGGGGTTCTGGGCTAACACCGCGCTGACCGAGAAGGCCGGCGTGGACGTCGGTGCCATCGACACCTGGCAGGACTTCCTCGATGCCGTCACTACATTGAAGGAGGCCGACATCACGCCGATCGTGGTGGGGGCCAAGGATGGCTGGCCGATGCAGTTTTACTGGGGCAGCCTGGCCACGCGGCTGGCTGGACAGCAGGGCTTCAAGGCCGCCAAGGCCGGTGAGGGCGAAGGGTTCGCCGCGCCGCCTTTCGTCCAGGCCGGCGAAAAGCTCGAGCAACTGGCCGAGCTCGAGCCGTTCCAGCCCGGCTTCATGGCCACCACCTACGAACGGGCCAGCGGCATGTTCGGCGATGGCGAGGCGGCCTTTCATCTGATGGGGGATTGGGATTACCTGCCCTCGAAGCAGCGCTCGATGAGCGGGGAAGGGGTGCCGGACGAGGATCTGCGCTTCATCTCGTTTCCCAGCGTGGAAGGCGGACAGGGCAACGAGGCGACCTACGGCGGGCTGAACGGCTGGGCGGTCACCCGTGATGCTCCCGATATGGCAGTGACCTTTCTCAAGAGCCTGCTGAGTCTCGACAATCAGCGCGAGGCGGCCAAGCGCGGGATCTTCGTGCCGATCGTCAAGGGTGCGGAGAAGGCGCTGACGACACCTTACGGCCGCAAGGTGGCCAAGGACATCGACCAAGCCTCCTACCATCAGACCTTCCTCGATCAGGATCTGGGCGTTTCGGTCGGCGCGACGGTGAACGACATCAGCAATGACCTCGCTCAGGGCGTGACCAGCCCGGAGGAAGCGGCCGAGCGCGTCGAGGAAGCTTGGCAGTTCCGTTAAGCGTGCCTTTCGCCGGGGCCGGCAACGGCCCCTGTCGAGCCTCATATCGGGTGTTTACATGATTACATCGTCGTATTCCCCTTCCAGCTGGCGACAACGGCTACGGCGCGGCCGCGCCAGCGGTCGGCTGAGTGCCGTACTGCTGCTGTTGCCGCCGGCGCTGATCCTGTTTTCGCTGTTCGTCATTCTGCCCCTGGCGGACGCCGCCTATTACAGCCTGTTCGACTGGAACGGCTATGCCACGCCCAGCGACTTCGTGGGGGCGGAGAACTATCAGCGCTTGCTGGGGCACTCGACCTTTCACACGGCACTGTGGAACACCGTCCAACTGGTCATCGTCTCGCTGGTGGTGCAATTGCCGCTGGCGCTGGGCCTGGCGCTGCTGATCTATCGCAAGACGCCGGCCAATGCGCTGTTCCGGCTGGTGTTCTTCCTGCCCTATATCCTGGCCGAGGTGGCCGCCGGGCTGATCTGGAGTTTCGTCTTCGACGGCGAGTACGGGGTGACGGCCCAGCTGTTCAATGCCCTGGACATGGAGTCGGTGTACATTCTCGCCGATCGCCAATGGGCGTTCGCCGCGATCATGACGGTCATCGTATGGAAGTATTTCGGTTTCCACATGATGATCTACATCGCCGCCCTGCAGGGGGTGCCGAAGGATCTCGTCGAGGCGGCACGGCTAGAGGGCGCCGGCCCCTGGCAGATCGCCCGCCACGTGCAGGTGCCGATGATCAAGCACGCCATCGTCGTCAGCGTGTTCTTCGCGCTGATCGGTTCGCTGCAGATCTTCGACATCATCATTCCGCTGACCAACGGCGGGCCATCGAACAGCACCCACACCATCGTCACCTACCTCTATACCTTCGGCCTGACCCGGTTGAAGATCGGCTTCGGCAGTGCCGCCGCCATCTTCCTGTTCGTCATCGCCATGCTGATCGCCTTCTTCTACCAGCGCCACGCGATGGCCAGGGAGGACGCATGAGCCGCTTTTTCCTGCTGCGCAACAGCCTGCGGGTGATCGTGCTGCTGATCGTCGCCGGTTTCGTCATCGGTCCGCTGCTGGCGGCGTTCTTCGGCGGTTTCAAGAGCAACGCGCAGTTGCGCACCAATCCGCTGGGGCTGCCGGCGAGCTGGGACGTCAGCCACTACGCGGGCATTCTCGATGATCCCAGCTTCTGGCAGTACCTGGGCAACTCGCTGCTGATCTCGTCGGCGACGGTGATCCTGACGCTGATCGTCGGGGCGTCGGCGGCCTACGTGTTCTCGCACATCCGTTTCTTCGGCGCGCGCATGTTGCACTCCTACCTGCTGCTGGGGCTGATGTTCCCGTTCGCGGCGGCGATCCTGCCGCTATTCATCAAGGTGCGCGACCTGGGTCTGCTGGACACCTACTGGGCGGTGATCCTGCCGCAGACGGCCTTCGGGCTGTCGCTGGCGATCCTGCTGTTCAAGGCGTTCTTCGACCAGTTGCCGCGGGAGCTGTTCGAAGCGGCCTACGTCGATGGCTGCAGCTACCTGCGTTTCTTCTGGTCGTTCACCTTGCCGCTGTCGACGCCGATCCTCGCCACGGTCGGGGTGTTCGTCTTCGTGCAGAGCTGGAACAACTTCCTGCTGCCGCTGGTGGTGTTCAACACCGAGTCCATCTACACCTGGCCGCTGGGCATGATGCAGTTCCGCGGCGAGTACCTGACCCAGTGGAACCTGATCCTGGCGTTCGTTTCTCTGACCATCCTGCCCGCCATCGTGTTCTTCCTGGCGGCGCAGAAATACATCGTCGCCGGGCTGACCGGCGGCTCCGTGAAGGGGTGAGGCATGGCCGTCACGTTCACCAATCCGATTCTCCCCGGGTTCAATCCGGACCCATCGATCTGCCGGGTGGGCAAGGATTACTACATCGCCACCTCGACCTTCGAATGGTATCCCGGGGTGCAGATCCATCATTCGACGGATCTGGTCAATTGGCGACTGATTCGCAGGCCACTAGAGCGGCCCGAACAGCTCGACATGCGCGGCAATCCCGATTCCTGCGGTATCTGGGCGCCCTGCCTGAGCCATGCGCAGGGCCGCTTCTGGTTGATCTATACCGACATGAAGCGCTACGAGGGCCACTTCAAGGATGGGCTCAACTACCTGGTCAGCGCGCCGAGCATCGAAGGCCCGTGGAGCGACCCGGTGTTCCTCAACGCCAGCGGTTTCGACCCGTCGCTGTTCCATGACGACGATGGCCGCCACTGGCTGCTCAACCTGAAGTGGGACTATCGCCAGGCGGCCGGCCCGGATCGCTTCGGCGGCATCGTGCTGCAGGAATACGATATCGAGGCGCAGGCGTTGACCGGCCCGATCCACACGATCTTCGCCGGCACCGACATGAAATTGACCGAAGGCCCGCACCTGTATCGGCGCGACGGCTGGTATCACCTGCTGGTCGCCGAGGGCGGCACGGGCTATGGCCATGCGGTGACCATGGCCCGATCGCGGTCGATCACCGGCCCCTACGAGCTTCACCCGGACAACCCGGTGCTGACCTCGCGGGGCGACGAGGGCCTCGCGCTGCAGCGCGCGGGCCACGCCGACCTGATCGACACGCCGGCGGGCGAGACCTGGCTGGTGCATCTCTGCGGACGCCCGCTGCCGGGCACCCAGCGTTCGCCGCTGGGCCGCGAAACGGCGCTGCAACGGGCGCGCTGGGACGACGCTGGCTGGCTGCGCCTGGCGACCGGCGGCAATGCCCCGGCGGCCGAACTGGCGGCGCCGAACGGCGCGCCGCCCCGGCCGCCCGCGCGGGAGGAGCGTCACGCGTTCGATACCGCGACGTTGCCGATGGCCTTTCAGTGGTTACGCACACCCTATCCCGAGCGACTGTTCTCGCTGACCGAGCGGCCCGGCTACCTGCGCCTCTTCGGCCGCCAGTCGCCGGGCTCTTGGTTCGAGCAGGCGCTGGTCGCGCGGCGCCGCGACGCCTTCGTTTGCGCGGCGGAGACCACGCTCGAATTCGCCCCCGAGGATTACCAGCAGTGCGCCGGCCTGATCGCCTACTACAACCGCTTCAAGTTCCACTACCTGGCGGTCACCCGCGACGCTTCCGGCCAGCGCGTGCTGACGATCCTGAGCTGCGCCGATAACTGGCCGAGCGGCGATCTCGACTTTCCCCTGGCTTCGCCGGTGGTGCTCGACGAGGCCACGCCCCTGCGCCTGGGCCTGACGATGGATGGCGCCAGCCTTCGGTTTCGCTATGCCGAGGGTACCGGCGAGTGGCAGCCGATCGGTCCGACGCTGGATGCCGGGATGCTTTCCGACGAGGGAGCGGGGCGTGCTCACGGCTACTTCACCGGCACCTTCCTGGGCATGGCGGCGCACGATATCAGCGGTCGCGGCCTGCCGGCGGACTTCAGCGCGTTTCGCTACATCCGGTCCGACGCAGACGCGGCCGGCAATGACTCGTTGAGAGGATGATTCCATGGCCGACGTGACCCTGACGGGTATCCGCAAACGCTTCAAGGGCGGCGCGGACGTGATTCCCGACATGCACCTGGCGATCGACGACGGCAGCTTCACCGTGCTGGTGGGGCCCTCGGGATGCGGCAAGTCCACGCTGCTGCGTATCATCGCCGGTCTCGAGACCGCCAGCGAAGGTTCGGTGTCGATCGACGGGCGCGACGTGACCCAGGAGGAACCCGCCGAGCGCAACGTGGCGATGGTCTTCCAGTCCTATGCGCTTTATCCGCACATGAGCGTGGCCCGCAACATCGACTTCGGCATGCGCCTGGCCAAGGTGCCCGCCGATGAGCGCAAGGCCAAGGTCGACGAGGCGGCACGCTTGCTCAATCTCGAGGAGTATCTCGATCGCAAGCCGGCGGCGCTCTCCGGCGGGCAGCGCCAGCGCGTGGCGATCGGCCGGGCCATCGTGCGCAACCCCGGGGTGTTCCTGTTCGACGAGCCGCTCTCCAACCTGGATGCGTCACTTCGCAACCGCATGCGCGTCGAACTGGCCGAACTGCACCAGCGGCTTGGTGCGACGATGGTCTACGTGACCCACGATCAGGTCGAGGCGATGACCCTGGCCGACCGGATCGTGGTCATGAACGGCGGATGCATCGAGCAGGCGGGGACCCCGATGGAGCTCTACACGCGCCCCGCGACGCGCTTCGTGGCCGGATTCATCGGCTCGCCGCGCATGAACCTGATCGAGGGCGAGACCGCGCAAGCGTATGGCGCGCACACGCTGGGAGTGAGGCCCGAGCATATCGATGTCAGCCGCGAGCAGGGCGTCTGGCGCGGTCGCGTGCGGGTGATCGAGAAGCTCGGCGCCGACACCTTCGCCTATATCGATGGCGAGGATCTGGGCGATCTCATCGTGCGCTTGCCGGGCGATGACCCGACGAAGTCCGGTGAGTCGCTGTGGATGACGCCGCGAACCGACGCGCTGCATTGCTTCGATGGCGACGGGATGCGTATCGAGATTCCGCCAGCTGCATCGGGCGTCTAAGGCTATCGGTGTATGTTGAACATACAAAAGATATGTTTGACTTAACCCCAAGCCAATCCCGGCGTCCAGCAAGGACAAGGAGCTGACATGGCCAACGAGTCACGCCGCATCACGCCCGAGCAGCTGCGCTCGCGCTGGTGGTTCGACAACCCCGAGCATCCGGGCACCACCGCGCTGTGCATCGAACGCTACATGAACTACGGCATCACCCTGGACGAACTGGTCAGCGGCAAGCCGATCATCGGTATCGCCCAGTCGGGGTCCGATCTCACGCCCTGCAACCGCCATCACATCGAGCTGGTCAAGCGGGTCAAGGATGGCATCCGCGCCGCCGGCGGGGTGCCGTTCGAGTTTCCCCTGCACCCGATCCACGAGAACGTGCGCCGGCCGACGGCGGCGCTGGACCGTAACCTGGCCTATCTGGGACTGGTCGAGATACTCCATGGCTACCCGCTCGACGGGGTGGTGTTGACCACCGGCTGCGACAAGACCACCCCGGCCTGCCTGATGGCGGCGGCCACGGTCAACATCCCGGCGATCGTGCTCTCCGGCGGGCCGATGCTCAACGGCTGGCGGGGCAGCGAGCGGGTGGGCTCGGGCACCGTGGTCTGGGAGCTGCGCAAGCGGCTGGCGGCCGGCGACATCGAGTATCCCGAATTCCTTGCCCGGATCACCGATTCGGCGCCCTCGGTGGGGCACTGCAATACCATGGGCACCGCCTCGACCATGAACTCGATGGCCGAGGCGCTGGGCATGAGCCTGCCGGGCTCGGCGATGATTCCCGCGCCCTACAAGGAGCGCTCGATGGTCGCCTACCAGACCGGCGAGCGTATCGTCGGGATGGTCTGGGAAGATCTGCGGCCCAGCGATATTCTTACCCGCGAGGCGTTCGAGAACGCCATCGTGGTGTGCTCGGCACTGGGCGGCTCCTCCAACGCGCCGGTGCACATCAACGCCATCGCCCGCCACGCCGGCATAGAGATCGACAACGACGACTGGCAGCGCCTGGGCCATCAGATTCCGCTGCTGGCCAACGTCATGCCGGCGGGCATCTATCTCTCCGAGGAGTTCTATCGCGCCGGCGGCGTGCCGGCGGTGATCAGCGAACTGCTCGGCGCCGGCAAGCTGCATGGCGAGGTAATCACCGTCAACGGCCAGAGCCTGGCCGCCAACGCCGCCGGCCGCGAGACGAGCGACGACGACGTCATCCGCCGCTATGCCAATCCGCTGGTCGAGGCCGCCGGCTTCATCAACCTCAAGGGCAACCTGTTCGATTCGGCGCTGATGAAGACCAGCGTGATCGCCAGCGACTTCCGCCGGCGTTTTTTGAGTCGCGCCGAGGACCCCGACGCTTTCGAGGGCCGCGTGGCGGTGTTCGACGGCGCCGAGGATTACCATGCGCGCATCGACGATCCTGATCTGGCTGTCGACGAAAACACCATTCTGGTCATGCGCGGCGCCGGGCCGGTGGGCCATCCGGGTGGCGCCGAGGTGGTCAACATGCAGCCGCCCGAGGCGCTGATTCGCCAGGGCATCGAGTCGCTGCCGTGCATCGGCGACGGGCGTCAGTCGGGCACCTCGGGCTCGCCGTCGATTCTCAACGCCTCGCCCGAGGCGGCGACGGGCGGGGGCCTGGCGCTGCTCGAGACCGGCGATCGCATTCGCATCGACCTGCGGCGTGGCGAGGCGAATCTGCTGATTGCCGATGATCAACTGGCGCAGCGTCGCGAGCGCCTTGCTTCACGGGGTGGGTATATCTATCCGCCACACCAGACGCCGTGGCAGGAGATTCAGCGCAGCCTGGTGGAACAGCACGACCGCGGCATGACCCTGGAACCGGCGACCAAGTACCGCGACGTGGCACGCCGGTCGCCGCCCCGCGACAATCACTGAATGGCTTGCTGTGTGTTGGGAAAGGCGGCTCAGTCGAGCTCCACGCTGCGTCCCAGCGACGTTTCGGGGGCTTCCAGGCCGAGCGCCTTGGCGGTGCCGGCGAGCACTGCCTGGGCCGCGCGGAACGCTTCGCGCGGTTGGCGGGCGCGAATGTGTTCCATCAATCGCCGGTGACGCTCCAGACTCTCGGCCGGGTCGTCGGTCTCGCTGACGTTGGACATCGACACCAGCAGGTAGATGGAGGGGCGCAGGATATGCGAGAGCTGCGCCCAGACGATGTTGTGGGTCGCCTTGAAAATCGCCTCGTGAAAGGCCACGTCGTAATCGCTGTGCAACCGGCGCGCCTCGCCGCTGTCGGCATTGTGCAGGTACTGGCCCATGCCCTCGAAGGCTTCTTCGAGCGTCACCAGGTCGCGCGCCGTGGCGCGTCTGGCGGCGGTCATCGCGACATAGGGCTCGACGTCGAGGCGGAAGGTCAGGATTTCGCGCTGGACCTTGGCATTGGGGGCCGCGTAACGGGTCATCCAGGCGGTGACCTGCGGATCGAGGATGTTCCAGTCGGCGTATTCGCGAACCTTGGAACCGTGGCCCGAGATACGCTCGATGATCCCCACGTCGACCAGCTGACGCAGGTCGCTGCGCACCGCCGAGCGATTGATGGCGAACTGCTCGCACAGTGCGAGTTCCTTGGGGACGAAGTCGCCGGGCTGGTAATGCCCGGAAAAGATGGATTCGGCAAGGGCCTCGGCGACACTGGGTCGCAGCGGTGACTTGCGTTGCTTTGCCTTCACGTCAGGAGTTTCCAGCCAGTGTTTGATTCACGCTGACATATGTTCAACATTTGAGCAATGTCACTTAGGTGTGACACGTGCACTGATCAGCGGCTCGCCAGGCGATCGCCTAATCGGTGCATGAACGTCGAGCCGGCATCGAGCTGATCAATTTCAAGATATTCGTCGGGTTGATGCGCCTGGGCGATGCTGCCCGGGCCGCAGATCACGGTGGGCAGTCCGGCACGCTGGAACTGGCCGGCCTCGGTGGCGTAGGCCACCGCCTCGCTGTCATGCTCGCCGAGCAGTTCGCGACACAGCGTGAGGGCCGCCGCGTTGTCGCGATCGGCCAGCGCCGGCACGGTGTCGGTAAGGTGCTCGGTACGGATGTTCACCTGGGGCGCACGCTCGCGAAGCTCGGCCTCGAGGCGCCGGGCATAGTCGTCGAAACGGGCGAATACGCTGTCGAAACCGTCCCCGGGCAGGTGGCGGATCTCCCAGTCGAACTGGCACTCGCGGGCAGTGATGTTGATCGCTGTGCCACCTTGGATCTTGCCGACGTGCAGGCTGGAGTGGGCGACATTGAAGGCCTCGTCGACCCGCCCCTCGGCGGTCAGCTCGGCCATGATGTCCTCGATCCTGGCGACCAGCCGGGCGGCGACGTGGATCGCCGAGACGCCCTGGTCGACCTGGCTGGAGTGCGCTTCGCGACCGCTCACCGTGGTGCGCAGGTTGGTGATGCCCTTCTGGGTGACCACCGGCGCCATCAGCGTCGGCTCGCCGACGATCACCGCGGCGGGGCGCGGCTCGTCGGCCATCAGCGCCTCGATCAGGCCCGGCGCGCCAATGCAGCCGACCTCTTCGTCGTAGGACAGCGCCAGATAGATCGGCCGGGCAAGCTCCCGCTCCACCCAGCGCGGAATCTGGGCCAGCGCGCAGGCGATGAAACCCTTCATGTCGCAACTGCCACGCCCGTAAAGCCGGCCGTCGTCGCGCTCGGTCAGCGAGAACGGATCGCTGGTCCACGGCTGGCCGTCCACCGGCACCACATCGGTGTGGCCCGACAGCACCACGCCGCCTTCGACCCGGGGGCCGATGCGGGCCAGCAGGTTGGCCTTGGTGCCGTCGTGGTTCTCGATGCGCTGGTAGGGCAGGTCGAATTCGTCGAGGTAGCCTTCGATGAAGCGGATCAGCTCCAGGTTGGAGTCGCGTGACACGCTGGGATGGCCGACGAGGGTTTCGAGGAGTTGCTGGGCGGATCGCATGAAGGCTCCGATGGGCTCCGGGACTGTGGAAACACTGCACAAATGTCTGCGCGGGCGAATCGCTGCGTTGTGCGGTGCGCGGAACCCTCACATATAACCCATATGCTCTGGTTCCTGTGCTCCGTACGCCTTGCGCTTCATCCCGCTCACCTATTTGTTCAGCGCTTCCTTGTTGCGTCCAGCCTAACATGCGCGCCAGCCGAGCCGGCAGGCTTTTGACCAGGCGCTCGACTTGGCCCATCTTGAAGGCGGGCTATCATTCATCTGCTCGATTCATCTTTTAGCTTATCCCTGAACAAGGAGCCGTCATGAGCCGCATTCTGGTGATCTATTATTCAAGCTATGGTCATATCGAGACCATGGCCAACGCCGTCGCCGAAGGCGCGCGCAGCGTCGCCGGCAGCGAGGTGGAGATCCGCCGCGTCGCCGAACTGGTGCCCGATGACGTCGCCGAGCAATCGGGCTACAAGCGCGATCAGCAAGCAGCGGTGCTCGACGATCCCAATGCGCTGGTCGACTACGACGCGATCATCATCGGCACGCCCACCCGCTACGGCAACATGACCTCGCAGATGCGCAACTTCTGGGACAAGACCGGTGGCGTCTGGGCCCAGGGCAAGCTGGTCGGCAAGGTCGGCAGCGCCTTCACTTCCACGGCCAGCCAGCACGGCGGCCAGGAAACCACCCTGACCTCGATCCATACCATGCTGTTCCACCTGGGAATGGTGGTGGTGGGGGTACCGTATTCCTGCGCGGCGCTCACCGAACTCGGCGAGGTATCCGGCGGCACTCCCTATGGGGCGACGACCCTGGCCGGTGGCGACGGCAGCCGCCAGCCCAGCGACAACGAACTGACCATCGCCCGTTTCCAGGGCGAACACGTGGCCAAGCTCACCGCCAAGCTGGCCGGTTGAAGTCGAGTTAAGCCTGGGCGGGCCTGTGCCGTCTCGGTCAGCCCAGCTGCGTGGTTTCCTGAACGATCCGGCTGGCGCCATTGCCGGTCGGCTCGACCCGCATGCGGGTCGGAATGCGCTCGTGCATCTCCTGCACGTGGGAGATCACGCCCACCTTGCGGCCCTGGGCCTGTAGGCCGTCGAGCGCTTCCATGGCCAGCGCCAGCGAATGCGGGTCGAGGCTGCCGAAGCCTTCGTCGATGAACAGCGTCTCGATGTCGAGCTTGCCGGAGGCCATCGACGCCAGGCCCAATGCCAGCGCCAGCGAGACCAGAAAGGTCTCGCCGCCGGATAGCGAATGCACTGAGCGGCGTTCATCGCCCATCTCGGTATCCACCACCAGCAGGCCCAGCGGACTGCCGCCGCGGGCCAGCCGGTAGCGCCGGGTGAGGCCGGTGAGGTGCTGATTGGCGTGGGCGAGCAACTGTTCGAGGTTATAGGCCTGGGCGATACGCCGGAAGGCCTTGCCGTCGGCGGAGCCGATCAGCTCGCTGATGCGTCCCCAGCGACGGTGTTCGTCCCGCGCCGTCGTTAGCGTTGCTTGTAGTTCCTGCTGGCGGGCCCGGCGGCGGTCGTCGTCGTGCAGCGCGGCCATCGCCCGGTCGCGCTGCTGCTGGGCGGCGTCGCCGGCGGGGGCCAGCGCCTCGCGGGCCTGGCTGGCCTGTTCGCGGCGCTGGTCGAGACGCGCGTGGTCGTTTTCGGGCGTCTCCTGATCGGGCTCGTCGAGCCTTTGACGGCGATGCTCGAGCAACCCGTCGCGGCGCTCGCCGGCGCGTACCCGACAGGCTTCCCGTATCCTGTGTGCGTTTTCGACACGTTCACGCAAGGCACGTTGCGAAGCGTCGTCCATCGTCAGCAGTTCGGCCAGCGTGGCGTCGTCGAACGCCGGATTGGCGGCTTGCCAGGCGCTGAGCTCGGTGGTCAGCGCACGCAGTGCCTCCCGGGTCTGCTCGACACGTATCGTCAGATCGTGCTGCTGCTGGGCCAGGCGCTGGCTTTCCAGCCGCACGGCGTCGCGCGCTTCGCGGGTCCGGTCGGCATGCTGCTGGGCCTCGCTGCAGGCGCGCTCCAGTGTCTCTCGCCAGGCATCGATACTGAGGTGGTTGCCGAGCCGCGCGGCGATGTCGCGCTCGAGCTCGGCACACTGCGCGTGCCGGGGCGGCCGGGCCCGGTCGATCTCGCCTAGCCTGCTGTCGAGTGGCTCGAGCTGACTCTGCTGCCGGCCGATCGTCAGGTCGAGGCGGTTGAGCGCTTCGCGCAGCGGTTGCTGGTGGCGGCGATCGTCATCGAGTCGGGTCAGCTTGGCGGCGAGCTCGTCGCGCTGCAGGCGGCTGGCGGCGAGCTGCTCGTCCAGCCAGTTCGCGCCGCGCTGGACATCCCGGTCGACCTCGTCGGCCAGGTATTCGCCGGCCAATGGCTGGGCGTCGAGCGCCCGGCGCGCGCCGTCGCACGACTCGCTCAACTCCGCCAGGCGCCGCTGGCGTTGCTGGTCTTGCGCACGCAGCGCCTGATAGTCGGCACTCAGTCGTTGATGCTCGTCACGGGCCGTGGCGAGCGACCGGTCGACCTCGGCCAGTTGACGCTCCTCCTCGGCGACGCTCGCCGCCAGGGCGGCCTGATCGGGCGAGGGCGGCGGGGCGTGCCGGTAGGGATGCTCGTGGCTGCCGCAGACCGGGCAGGGGTGCTCGGCTTCGAGCTGGGTGCGTAGCGCCTCGACCCGCTCGCTGCGCGCCGCGCGCAGGCGCTGGATACTGGCTTGGCAACGTTCGGCGTCGCGCTGGCAGGCGTCGAGCCGGCCGCGGGCCTGTCTGCCCTCGGCGAGCAGGCGTTGCTGCCGGTCCTGATCGTGGCGCTGGCGTTCGTCGAGCGCCCGGTATTCGGCATCGAGCGCCTGCCAGCGTTGGGCGACATGACGCAGTGCGTCGAGCTCGGCGTGGCGTTGACGCATCTCGTCGTGGCGGGCCTGTAGCGCCAGGCGGGCTTGTTCGGGATCGCCGCCGAGACGCTGCTCGAGGGCGGCGAGCTCCTCGGCCTTGTGTTGGCGCTGTCGGCGCTGATCGTCCAGCTCGCGGGTCAGCTCGACGCGGCGCTCCCCGAGGCGACGATGTTCGGCGTCGAGTTCGTCGAGCTCGTGGCGTAGATAGTCGAGCCGTTGGCGACTCTCGCTGGCGGCCTGCAAGGCGGGCTGGGCCTCGCGCTGGGCCTGGCGGGCCGCGGCCAGGGATGCGTCGGCGGCCTGGAAAGCGCGGTCCTGCTCGGCCTGCCGGGCATCGCTGGCCTGACGCCTTGTCTGGACCTCGGCGAGCCGGGCCCCGAGCTCATCGGCCTGGCGGGCCAGCCGGTCGCGTTCGTGAAAGTCGTGGCGCTTCGCGGCCAGGGTCTCGAGCCGTTCGAGCGTTCGGCGCGTCGCGCCGAGGGCACGCCATTCGTCCTCGCTGGCGGCGCTTTCGCGCTCGGCCCGTTGCCAGGCTGCGCGCAGGCTGTACTCCTGATCGAGCCAGGCCTGTTCGGCGTGCAGCGCTTTCTCGCGCTGCTGGATCGCCTGCCAGTCGCGGTCGGCATCGCGTGCCGCGTCTTCCAACGCAACACGCTCGGCGGGCTCGGCCGGCGGCTCGCCGTCGAGACGCGCCTCGACCTCGCGCACCCGCTCGGCGGCCTGCTTGGCGCGCTGATAGGCGGCGATCGAGATACGCGAATAGATGCCGGTGTCGGTGAGCCGTTCGAGCAGTTCGCTGCGGGCGTTGTCGTCGGCCTTGAGAAAGGCGCTGAATTCGCTCTGGGCAAGCAGCACGGCGCGCGTGAACTGGTCGAAGTTGAGCCCCAGGCGTTGCGGCAGCAGACGCTCGAAATCGCGTTTCTGGCTGGCCAGCACGCGTTCGCCGGGTAATTCGATGAGCGCCTGCTCGACGGCCTGCAGGCGGCCGTCGGGGCGGTTGCGGGCGCGGCGTACCGACCAGCGTGCCCGGTAGCGCGCGCCGTCGCGGCCGACGAAGTCGACCTCGGCGTAGCCGCTGGCGGTGCCGCGCCGCAGCAGGGTGCGCGGATCGGCGGTGGTCAGCCGTTCGTCGCCGACATCGGGGGCCAGCGAGTCCCGCGACGGCGCCTGGCGCAGCCGCGGGGTGTTGCCGTAGAGCGCCAGGCACAGGGCATCGAGCAGGGTGCTCTTGCCGGCACCGGTGGGCCCGGTGATCGCGAACAGCCCGCTGTCGGCGAGCGGCCCGGCGCTGAAGTCGATGACATGCTCGCCGGCCAGCGAGGCGAGGTTGTGAAGGCGAATGGCGAGGATCTTCACGCGTCGGCGTCCTCCGCCGAGTCGGCATGGGCGAGCTCGGTGAGCAGGCTGGCGAAATCGCCCGTGACGTCGGCGTCCGGCGGGGCGCCGAACTGCTGCTCCCAGGCATGGGCGAACAGCGCCGCCGGCTCGGGGGCCTGCTGCGGTGCGGCGTCGTGGCCGGCGGCGTCGCGACTGCCAGCATACAGCGACTGGATGCGGACCAGGCGCACCGCCTTGCCGGCGAGCGCTTGCTCGATACAGGTGCGCAGGTCGACCCGCGGGGCGTCGAGCTCGACCCGTACCTCCAGCCAGGGCCAGCGTTCGCGCGGGGTTTCGGGGTCGCCGTCGAGGGCCTCGAGCTCCGCCACGACTGCGTCGAGCGGTGCCGGCCCGACGCGCAGCAGGGCCACCGCGCGGGGCACGCGGATCGCCTCGCAGCCGGCCAGCGTTTCGCCGTCGAGAGTCACTTCGAGGACCTGGTGCGGATAATCGACCTCGGAAAAATCCATCGGCAGCGGCGAGCCGCTGTAGCGGATACGCGCCTCGCCGACCTGCTGCGGGCGGTGCAGGTGGCCGAGGGCGACATAGGCCAGCGAGGCGGGAAACAGCGTGCCGGGCAGCGATTCCTCGCCGCCGATGACGATCGGCCGCTCGCTGTCGGCCGACACGCTGGCGCCCTGGATATGCGCGTGACTCATGGCGACCAGCGCCTGGCCGGGGCGCCGCCGCGCCTCGGCGCACTCGATCAGTTCGCGGTGAACGCGCTCGACGCCGCTGACGTAATCGTCGCCATGCGCGCCGCCGGTGACTTCGGCGGGGCGCAGGAAGGGCAGCGCCAGGCACCAGGCCGCGATCTGGCCGTCGGCGGCCTCGAGCGGTATCAGCAGCCGCTCGGCAGCGAGGCGGGCAGCCTCGCCCTGGCCATCGTCGAGCCAGATCACGCGGCCCAGCGCATGGGTGCGCAGACGCTCCAGCAGCGGCCCGGGCAACTCGATGCGTGCGCCGCTGTCGTGATTGCCGGCGATCAGCACGATTCTCAGCCGTGGCAGCCGTTGGTGGGCGCTGACGATGAAGTCGTAGAGCTGTTGCTGGGCGCGCAGCGAGGGATTGACCACGTCGAAGATATCGCCGGCGATCAGCAGGGCGTCGCTGTGGCGTTCCTCCAGGGTCGCGAGCAGCCAGTCGAGGAACGCCTGGTGTTCGACGTGGCGCTCCTGGCCGTGGAAGGTCTGGCCCAGGTGCCAGTCGGCGGTGTGCAGCAGTTTCACGGAGAGCTCCTGAGCCGGCCGGTGAAAAAAGTGCGCCCAGTGTAGCGCCTCGGCGAAGCGGGTCCAGCTTGTTTCGGGCGCATGAGAACTGACTGCTAGGCTAAAGGGCAAGGATGACAAAAGGATCTTGCCGCCATGCCCGGTACTTCGCTTTATTCCTTCCCGCGCAAGCCGCTTCACGATTGGTCGTTGACCCCCGAGCAGGCGGTCGCCCTGCAGCGCGAACTCGCCCCGCGGGTCGAACGCCATGATCGCCTTGACGACGTCGAGTGGATCGCCGGGATGGACATCGGCTTCGAGGACGAGGGCGCCACCACCCGCGCCGCCGTGGTGCTGTTGCACTGGCCGGACCTGACTCCCGTCGACGAGATCGTCCATCGCGAACCGACCCGCATGCCCTACCTTCCCGGCCTGTTGTCGTTTCGCGAGATTCCCGCGGCGTTGAGCGCCTTCGCGCGTCTGTCGCGGCGGCCCGACCTGGTGATGGTCGACGGCCAGGGCATCGCCCATCCGCGCCGTCTGGGCATCGCCGCGCATCTCGGCCTGTGGCTCGATCTGCCGACCCTCGGGGTGGCCAAGAAACGCCTGTGCGGTCGGCATGGCGAGGTGCCGGCGGCCAGGGGTGAATGGACCGCGCTGAGCGACAAGCGTCGCGACGAGGACCCGGGCGACGCGCCGGTCGATGCCAGCGGCCGGGTGATCATCGGCGCCCTGTTGCGCTCGCGGCAGAACGTCAAGCCGGTGATCGTCTCGCCGGGCCATCGGCTGAGCCTGGCCACCGCGCTGGACTGGACGATCGCCTGCCTGGGCCGTACCAAGCTGCCGGAACCGACGCGGCTGGCGGATCGTATCGCCTCGCGGCGCGGCAGCCGCTTCGTCGAGCCGGGCGGTTCGCGGCTATAAACCCAGTGCTCTGCCGTCTCGCGTGGGAGCGAATTCAATCTCGATAGCGTTACTTGCTTGACCATACCAGGGTGCCTGGCGGCGCCAATCGGGAACAAGTTCCCTCCCACAAAAACCTCCAGGTTCATACCCAGTGGGCCGTCCAGACCGGGTTTCGTAGGAGCGAATTTATTCGCGATAACGGGACGAGACCCGCTCGCACCTTGCCTGGGTATACTCTCGGTACGCTGTATCCCGACTCCATCCAACCAAGGCTTGCCGCCATGTCCGCTTATCCAACCGAAGCCGCCGTGATCGCCGCGACCCGCAATTGGGTTGCGCGCTTCGTCGTCGGCCACGATATCTGCCCGTTTGCCGCCCGCGAGGTGCGTCGCGACAGCATCCGCTACCAGGTGTTGGCGGCGGATGCTGTCGAGACGGCGTTGCTGGCGCTGGTCGAGGCCTGCCGCGCGCTCGACGCGTCGCCGGCCATCGAGACCACGCTGCTGATTCTGCCCAGCGGCGTCGCCGATTTCGAGGACTACCTGGATCTGCTGGATCTCGCCGAGGCGCTGCTCGAGGCCGAGGGTTACAGCGGCGTCTATCAGCTGGCGAGTTTTCATCCCGATTACCGCTTCGACGGCGCCGAGCCCGACGACCCGGCCAATGCCACCAACCGCTCGCCATGGCCGATGCTGCATCTGCTGCGCGAGGCCAGCGTGAGCCGTGTGCTGGACAGCTACCCGGACCCGCAGGCCATCCCCGAACGCAACGTCGCGTTGATGCGGCGTCTGGGCAATGCCCGACTGGACGCCGAACGGACGGCGGACGAGCCCTGAACGGACTATCGGAAATCGCTTTCCCAGGGGCTTGCCCTTGAAAGCACGCAGTCGGGCGGCCATGTCGTAGAGTGGCACTGGTGAGTTAGGGTGCAGTGCGTTGTCCGCAACGCCCGTCCATCGGCTACAGTGAAATGGGCGCAAGCCGTCGCACGGCAACAGCGCTTGCGCGAGGCAGGCCATGCCTGCCATCGGCCAATCAAAGGAGACGACATGAGCATTCAGAAGAAAGGATCCGCGCAGTGGCAGGGGAGCCTGAAAAAAGGCAAGGGCAGCGTTTCCAGCGAGAGCGGTGCGCTCAAGGAAATACCTTATGGCTTCAACACGCGCTTCGAGGGCCAGCCGGGCACCAATCCCGAAGAGTTGATCGGCGCGGCGCATGCCAGTTGCTATTCGATGGCGCTGTCGATGATCCTCGGCGAGGAAAACCTCGAGGCCGAGAGCATCAACACCCAGGCCACCGTGACCCTGGAGCAGGACGACAACGGCTTCACCATTTCGGCGATCCATCTCGACACGCTCGCCAGGATCCCCGGTGCCGACCAGTCGACCTTCGAGACCGCGGCCAACAAGGCCAAGGAAGGTTGCCCGGTATCCAAGCTGTTCAAGGCCAACATCACCCTGGACGCCAAGCTCGAGAACTGAGCCTGGCCGCCGGGTAGCGCTCGAGCACGTCATCGCCCGGCTCATGGCGACGCAAGGCTAGACCAAGCCGGCCCCGAAGCCGGCTTGGTCGCGTATCGAATCATTGACGACGGGGCCGTCGGATCAGGCGCCGGCCCGCGACGGGGCCTCGCCGCGTTCGGCGTAGTGGGCGGCGTGTTCGACCAGCGCGCGGATCAGGCGTTGTTGCGGGCGGTTGAAGATCAGAAACTCCGGATGCCACTGCACGCCGATCAGGAAATCGTGATGGTGGCTCTCGATGCCCTGGACCAGCCCGTCGCGGTCGCGGGCGACGACATCGATGCCATGACCGGTGGCGTCGATGGCCTGATGATGCAGACTGTTCACCTGGCACCAGTTGACGCGCAGGATGTCGTGCAGCCGGCTGCCCTCGACCACGTCGACGGTCTTGCGCGGCAGCACCGTGCGACGCGGCTTGATGTGTTCGTAGGTCGTGTAGATATCGCTGAACAGCGTGCCGCCGAAGAACACGTTGATGATCTGCGCGCCGCGACAGATGCCCAGCACCGGGCAGCCGTCCGGTACCAGCCGTTTCAGCAGTTCCAGTTCGAGCGTGTCGCGTTGGGGATCGACGCGCACGTCGAGCTGCACTCCGCCGCCGTAGAGTTGCGCGCCGATATCGTCGCCGCCGCCGACGATCAGGCCATCGAGTCGCGACCCGTCGGGGCGCGCCGGGGACAGTCGCACCGGCCGGCCGCCGGCGCGCCATACCGCCAGGCAGTCGCAATACCAGGCCAGCCGGCTCTTGTCATTCGAGGTGGTGATGCCGATCAGGGGTCTTGTCTTCATGCGTCCTTCATCCATCCGCGCAGGCGATCCAGCCAGCGCGTCATCGGTAATCGATGGTGATGGGCGAGGTAGGCGGCGGCGCGTTCGGCGAGCAGTGCTTCATCGGCGGCCAGGCGCTCTACCTCGACCCAGCGGTTCCACTCCGCGACCACGCTCCAGTCGGGCTGCGCGAACTGGGCGTTGGGCAGCCGGTAGTGATAGGTCGGGCGTGGCTTGATGCGCTCGTCGCTGAACAACTGGGGCAACGCCTCGGGTTGCAGGAAGGCGAACAGCGGAAACAGGTCGAGTTCGCGATTGCGCGACGGATTGGCGACGGCGTAATCCTCGATCAGGGTCCCCAGATCGGGCTGGTAGCCCGGGTCGAGTACCTGCAGGGCATAGTCGCGAGGGAACGGATTGGCGTGCGGCAGCACCTCGCGGGTGATGTCGATGTCGATCTCCTCGCGCAGCCACTCGGCGAGAATCATGTAGGCGCGCAGATGAGCCTGCACACTTGCGGTGGTGATGCTCGGCACCTCCGGATTCAGGTGCAGCCCGAAGGCATAGAGCAGGCTCTCGCGAGTATCACGGGCGCCTTGCAGGCGCAGGGCGTCGAACAGCGAATCGAGCTCGCCCAGCGACAGCCAGGGGATCGGCGGACAAACGATCTCGGTAGGCACCACGCCGGACACGGCGTCGCCGATCAGCGCCCGGGTGCGGTTGTGCAGGTCGGCGCGCAGGCGTTGCCATTCGGCGTCGCCGCTCGCCTGAGTCTTTTCCAGCAGCTTGTCGTCGGGATGCGCGTACTTGGCGTCGAGCTCGACGGTGAAATCGCCCCAGCGGGTGTCCGCGACCTTGAAGCGATGCGGGCTGAGCTGGTGGATATCGCCACCGAAACGGCCCTGCACCAGTTCGGCCGCCGCCGCCGGTGCAAGCGCCGCGAATTCGATTTCCACGCCGACACGCCGCAATTGGCCCTCTGTCGTGCGCGGTACGGGTGGCGCTTGGGGCTCCATGGCGACCTCCTGGGTGTATGCGCGAAACCACCATTGCAACGGCTTGGCGCAGTGCTGGCAAGCCCTGATCGGGAAAAGCCTTGGCCAGCCAATGGCTTCGTGGTCGTCTAGCCGGGCCGCTCGATGAGGCCTTGACGGACATGCTCGGCCAGCCCCAGGCCGGCCTCGTGCATGGTCAGGTAGGTCTGGTTGGCGCCGGCGCGGCGAATCGCCTCGGCCTCGTCCTCGTAGAGACTGTGCGCGACGATCGCACCGGAAAAGCCATGCTGGCGTAACTGTCGGGTGGCGAAGATCTTCGACTCGGCATCGGGCAGGGTGAGCACCGCCACCTCGATGGTATCGAGCGAGAGGCTGTGCCAGAAGCCGATATCCTCGCCATCAGCGTAGACCACATGACGCCCGGCGCGGCTGTGGCGCTCGACCCGGCTGGGGTCGGCGTCGATGCCGATCAGGCGCGTATGGTCCTCGCACAGGCGATCGTAGGCGGCGGTGCCGGTGCGGCCCATGCCCAGGATCAGTACCCGCGCATTGCCCAGCGAGGCGGGCTGCTCGTCGGGATGCCAGGTGCGCGTCTCGAAGCGCAGCAGCCACGGCTCGAATCGGGCGAACAGCGCGTGGGCATTGCGCTGCAGCGGTGCCGCGAACAAGAACGACAGCGCCACGGCGAGCGCCAGGCCGACCAGCGCATCCGGCACCAGCGCCGCGGCGACGATCAACCCGAACTCGCTGTAGCTGGTCAGGCTGACCGCAGCCTGAAAGGCATTGCGCGCGCGCAGCCGGAACAGGATCAGCAGGAAGAAGAACAGTGCCGCCTTGAGCGGCAGCAGCGCAGTGAACGCCACCGCGAAGCCCAGCGCCTGCCAGTCGGGCAGCCCCGACATGCCGATCTTGAGAAAGAAGCCGACCAGGAACAGCTCCTTGAGCCCCCACAGCGACTTGCCCAGTTCCTGGGCGCGCGGATGGCCTGCAACCAGCGCGCCCAGCACCAGCGCGCCGACCTCGCTGGACAGCCCCAGCGCGGAAAAGCCCGCCCCGCCGACCACTACCGCCAGTACCAGCCCCATCAGCAACAGCAGCTCGTCGTGGCCGCTGACATCGATCAGCCAATAAAAGAGCGGTCGCAACAACGGCAGGCCGAACAGCGCGAGCGCCCAGGGCGAGGGCACCTGGCCGGTCGAGAACGCCAGCACGAACAGCGCTATCAGATCCTGGATGATCAGGATGCCGATCGCCACGCGACCGTGAAAGGCGCGTAATTCGCGGCGCGACTCGAGGCTCTTGGCCGACAGCACGGTGCTCGAAAACGCCAGCGCGACAGCCAGCAGCAGCGACGGCCCCCAGGCGATGCCAGCCAGCCAGTGCAGGCCCGGTGCGAAAACGCCCACGGTGACGGCGAAATGCACCAGTCCGCCGCCGATCACTTCCGGCTGGGCGAGGCTCTTGAGCTTGAGCTTCAAGCCGACCGTGAACAGCAGCAACAGCACGCCGAGATGCGCGACGTGATCGAGCACCGCCGGCGTCGAGGCGGGCAGCGACAATTGGTCGGCCAGCGGGTTGATCAGAAAGCCCGCCGCCAGGAAGCCGATCAGCGCCGGCAGGCCGCAGCGACGCGCCACCAGCCCCAGCACGAGCGCGAACGACAGACAAATGACTTCCAGCATGGCAGGCTCCGGCAACAACGGATGGCAAGATGGCGGTGAATCCGCGCCGCCGAGCGGGCGATGCGCTGGGCCTATCGTGACACAGTGACGATGACAATTTGCCAACCTCGATTCAATTTCGACCCAGAGGGAGCGTCATGAGCGACAGTCAGTGGGGCGCACGGTCGAGCGCTTTGGCGAAGGCGCGTCCGGCGCCACTCCAGTCGGCGAGCCCGTCACGGGCTCGCTGGGCGCCTTGGCGCAGCTGCTGGCGTAGCTCGGGTTCGTCGAGCCAGCGCGCCAGCGCCTCGGCCAGCGCCTGGCTATCGCCCGGCGGCACGGCGAGCCCGGCGTCCCGGGGCAAGGTATGGGCCAGCGCGCCGCCGGTGGTGGTGATCACCGGCAGGCCATGAGCCAACGCCTCGCTGATGACCATGCCATAGCCTTCGTAGTGCGAGGGCAGCACGAACAGGTCGGCGTTCCGGTAGGCCTCGGCCAGCTGGTCGTGGGCGCGTTCGCCGACCAGCTCGAGGCGGGTCTCGAGGCCGTGGACGGCGATGCGCCCACGAACGTGGCGCACGTGGGCCATATCGCGGTCGAGCCCGCCGATGCAGGTCGCCTGCCAGTCGCGGTCGGCGAGCAGGGCGAGTGCCTCGACGAGTACCTCGTGGCCCTTGCGTGGCGTGATGGCGGCGACGCACAGCAGGCGCGCGGGGGCGGGATGGTCGGCCGTTGCGCGTGGCGAGAGCGGCGCGCGGGCGACGCCGGGCTCGATCACCGTGATGCGCTCGGCGGGGACATCGAAGTCGGCCAGCCGGCGGGCGGTGAATGCACTGGTGACGATCACCCGGCCCACCGCGCCCAGTGCGCGGGTCTCGCTGATCGTGAAGCGGGTGCGCTGGGCGGGGTCGAGGCCGGTCTCGTCGGCCAGCGGATGGTGGACCAATGCGGTCAGATCGAGCCGCTCGGCATGCCGGGCGACGACCTCGGGCAGACCGCCCATCGCCAGGCCGTCGATCACCACGCGCGCACCGTCGGGCTGGTCGGCCAGCGTTTCTTCCAGCGCGTGGGCGGCCTGGCCGTCGGGCTCGGGGAAGCGCCCCTCGAGGCCGATGACCGTGACCTGCCAGCCCTGTTCGCGTAGCGCCTCGACGATACGCGCATCGTAGACGTAGCCGCCGGCCAACTGACCGGGATCGCCAGCGACCAGCAGGCTCAGGGTGTATGCGTCTTGGTCTTGGCTGTCCGCGCTCACAAGCCCCCCTCGTAGCTGGCCCAGGCGATGTGCGATTGGTGCAGCGTCACATTCAACGGAGTCAGGCCCTCGGCGCCGTGCTGGCGTTGGGCGGGGCCGAACACCTCGCCCTGGAAGCTGTGGATGATCGTCATGTGATCGCCAACGGTGAGGCTGAACATGCACGTGGTTCCTTATGCAGGTGGTACGCGTAATGCTAGCGCACGCTAGCCGCTCGTTCAGTAGCGTAAACGCTGGCACGGCACGCCGTGGGTCGCGGCCAGGTGCCGCCAAGGGTCGTCAAGCCGGTGTAGTCCGCGTATAAGAGGGCCAGATTTCTGCTACATGAGCGATGGACTATGGCACGAGCTCCCTTCGAACTCGCCGGTGTGCGCGTCGCGCCAGGCTCCCGCGCACAGCTCGACGTCCCGGTGGCCAAACTCTATACCCATGCACCGCTGCATATTCCGGTGGAAGTGGTGCACGGTCGCCAGGCCGGGCCGGTGCTGCTGGTGTGCGGGGCGATCCACGGCGACGAGATCAACGGCGCCGAGATCGTCCGCCGGCTGTTGCGTTCGTCGGCGATCCGCCGGCTGCGCGGGACGCTGATCGCGGTGCCCATCGTCAACGTCTTCGGCTTCGTCCAGCACACCCGTTACCTGCCTGACCGGCGCGATCTCAATCGTTGCTTCCCGGGCAGCGACGCCGGATCGTTGGGCTCGCGGGTGGCTGCGCTGTTCCGCGAGCAGATCGTCGACCTGGCGAGCCATATCATCGATCTGCACACCGGCGCCATTCATCGCACCAACCTGCCGCAGGTCCGTTCGCAACTGAGCGTGGGCAGCGAGACGGCGGCAATGGCCAGGGCGTTCGGCGCACCGGTGATCCTCAATGCCGAACTGCGCGAGGGCAGCTTGCGCGCCTACGCCCAGCATCACGGCGTGCCGGTGCTGACCTACGAGGCCGGCGAGGCGCTGCGCTTCGACGAGTGGGCGATCGCCCCGGGGGTGCGCGGGGTGCTGCGGGTGATGCGCCACCTGGGCATGCTGGCCGCCAGCCGACAACGTCGCGAGCCGCCAGCGGCCGAGGTCGCCAACGGCTCGAGCTGGGCGCGGGCGCCGATCGACGGCATTTTGCGTCCGCGGGTGCGCCTCGGGGCGCGGGTCGCCAAGGGCCAGGTGCTGGGGCTCGTCGCCGATCCGTTCGGCAACTCCGAAGGCGAGGTGCTGGCCAACGCCGATGGCATCGTCATCGGCATGAGCAACCTGCCGCTGGCCAACGAGGGCGAGGCGCTGTTCCACGTCGCCCGCTTCGAGGCGATCGAGGAGGCCGAGAACGCCGTCGAGTCGTTCCAGTCGGATTACGAGGGCACGCCGGACACGCTATGACCGGCTCGGGCCGGGGAGGGGGCGGCGGTTTCGTGCGGCTCGGGCACCAATCCCAGGGCGTCGTCGAAGACGCCAAGCCCGGCACCGTCGCGGTGCGCGTTCTCGGACAGATGACGGCGAAAGCGGCGTCCCCCCGGGCAGCCCTGGAACAGTCCCAACAGATGCCGGGTGATATGGTTGAGCCTGGCGCCTTCCGCGAGCCGCCCGGCGATGTAGGGGCGCAGCGCTCGTGCGGCTCCGTGACGCGACGTTGCCGGGCCGGGGCGGCCATAGAGCGCCTCGTCGATGCTCGCCAGCAGCCACGGGTTCCGGTATGCCTCGCGACCCACCATCACGCTGTCGACGGATTCCAGCTGCGCGCGGCACTCGGCCAGCGTCCTGATGCCGCCGTTGACGCCGATGTGCAGTTCGGGATGCTGCGCCTTCAGCCGCTGCACGCGCGGATAGTTGAGCGGTGGCACGTCGCGGTTTTCCCTGGGCGACAGACCCTGCAGCCAGGCCTTGCGGGCATGCACGATGAACGTCTCGCAGCCGGCGTCGGCGACCTGCCGGATGAAACGTGTCAGGTCGGCGTCCTCGTCCTGGTCATCGATGCCGATGCGGCACTTGACGGTGACCGGGATCGACACCGCATCGCGCATCGCGCGCACCGCGGCGGCGACGGTCTGCGGATGCGCCATCAGGCAGGCGCCGATCAGGTTGTTCTGGACCCGGTCGCTGGGGCAGCCGACGTTCAGGTTGACCTCGTCATAGCCCCATTCCTCGGCGATCGCCGCGCAGGCGGCCAGCTCGCCGGCGTCGCTGCCGCCGAGCTGCAGGGCCAGCGGATGCTCCAGCGCGTCGTACCCCAGGAAGCGCTCGCGCGGCGTGCCGTGCAGGATCGCCCCAGTCGTGACCATTTCGGTATACAGCAGCGCGTGGCGCGTCAGCATTCGGGCGAAGGCGCGGTAGTCGCGGGTCGTCCAGTCCATCATCGGCGCCACACTGAACCGTCGAGCCACTTCCAGAGAGTCGTTTCTCTTTAACTCAGCCAATTAACCCTCCTTCCGCTGTTCGTCCTATCACGCTAATACCCATTCGATACCGCCCGAAACCGAGCTTGGTGTACCCTCGCTGTAGCATTTTCAGAGAGAGGCGCCGAAACCGGCGTTTGGTGGTACGCCATGGCGACTTTTCAGAAGCGCGGCACCCGCTGGCAGGGCATTGTACGAAAGAAGGACCATCCAGCCCAGAGCAGGACGTTCAGCATGAAAGCTTCCTATACTCATGTTAGTTTACGTATATCGACACAGATTCGCCGAGATCTCGCGGTGTGCCGAGGGATCTAGCGGAGCAGAGGGAGCGCCGGATCGAAGAGGGTCACCTGATACCGGATCACGTGCACATGATGATCTCGACCCCGCCGAAGCACGCGGTCTCGCGGGTAATCGGGTACGCAAGGATAAGAGCGCGATTCATCAGTAGGAGACGCGGAGGAGGATTATAGTGAGCGATAGTTACCAGCTGGATCTGCCCGTCCTGTTGCCCGAGGTGCCGGACGAGCGGGACGATTGCGTCGAGCGGCTTATCGCCGACCTGGAGGCCCGCGAGGGGTTCGAACGGGCGCACGTGGTCGCGCCATCCGATGAGGAGCCGGCGAAGCTATGTATCCACTATGACCCGGAGGTGCTCTCGCTGGCACGTATCCGCCAGATCTCCGAGCGTGCGGGGGCGCACCTGACAGACCGTTTCGGGCACGTGCTCTGGAAGGTCGAGGGCATAAACCACCAGCGCCGGGCACGCACCGTCACCGAACGCTTGAAGCGACTGGACGGCGTGGTGGAGGCTGAGGCGACGGCCTCGGGGCCGGTGCGCGTGGAGTTCGACCGCGAACGAACGGATGAAGCCGAGATACTGGCCGCGCTGGAAGGAATGGACGTCTGGGTCCGGGAGAAGCCTCGCGAAAGGGCCGGAGGCGAAGAGCACACGCGCGAGCCGGGCGAGGCCGGCGAGCCAGGGGAACACGATCACGAAGCGGGCCATGATCACGAAGCGGGCCATGATCATGAAGCGGGCCATGACCATGGGAAGCACGGCCATTCCCACGGTGGCATCTTCGGCGAGAACACGGAGTTGATCTTCGCGATTCTCTCAGGGGCCACTCTTATCACCGGCTTCCTCATCTCAGTATTGACCGACGTGACGCAGTGGGTGCCTCTGGGCTTCTACTTCGCCGCTTACTTCTTCGGCGGATTCTATACGCTCAAGGAGGCCTTCGAGAGCGTGAGGGCCGGGCAGTTCGAGATCGACTTCCTCATGCTTGTCGCTGCCGCGGGCGCCGCGATCCTGGGCGAGTGGGCCGAGGGCGCGCTGTTGCTCTTCCTCTTCAGCCTGGGGCACTCGCTGGAACATTACGCGATGGGCCGGGCGCGCAAGGCCATCGAAGCCCTGGGGGAGCTCGCGCCCAAGACGGCCATCGTGCGGCGAGCAGACGGCCAGCAAGAAATCCCCGTCGAGCAACTCGAGGTCGGGGACGTGGTCATCGTCAAACCCAACGAGAAGATCCCTGCCGATGGGTTCGTGATCCAGGGCGTGAGCAGTGTGGATCAATCCGCCGTGACGGGCGAGAGCGTCCCGGTGGACAAGCAGCCCGTGGAAGACCCCGAGAAGGCGATGCAGTCTCCGGATAAGCTCGATGCCTCGGGCCGGGTCTTCGCCGGCACCATCAACGGCAGCGGCGCCCTGGAGGTACAGGTGCTCAAGCGGGCTGAAGACAACACGCTTGCCCGCGTGGTGCAGCTCGTCAGCGAGGCCGAGACCCAGAAGTCACCGACTCAGCGTTTCACCGACAAGTTCGAGCGGTATTTCGTCCCGTCGGTGCTGGTCCTCGTCGTACTGTTGCTCCTCTCGCCGCTGGTGACGGGCGAGGCATTCGGCGATGCTTTCTACCGGGCGATGGCCGTACTGGTGGCGGCGAGCCCGTGCGCCCTGGCGATCTCCACCCCGAGCGCCGTACTCTCCGCGGTCGCACGCGCCGGCCGTAGCGGCGTGCTCGTCAAGGGCGGCGGGCCGCTGGAGAACCTGGGCACGCTCACGGCCATTGCGTTCGACAAGACCGGCACCCTGACCGAGGGCAAGCCGCGCCTGACGGACGTGGAGCCCGCTGATGGAGCGGACGTGAAGGAGCTGCTCGGCGCGGCGATGGCGGTAGAGAGGCTCAGCGACCACCCGCTCGCCGCCGCCGTGGTCCGGGACGGCGCGGAGAGGCTCGACGGTTACAGCGTACCCGAGGCGCGCGGCATGGAGAGCATCACCGGCCGGGGCGTGCGGGCCTGGCTCGACGACGAGCCCGTGTACGTCGGCAAGGACGACCTGTTCGGAGAGGTCGACGGGCCGGGGCTGCCGGAGGAACTCCGGGAGAGGGTCGAGAAGCTCGAAGAACAAGGACGGACGACCATGATCGTGCGTCGGGGCGATAAGTACCTCGGCGTGCTGGGCCTGATGGATACGCCGCGCGGATCAGCGGCGGAGGTCATAAAGAAGCTGCGCGAGATCGGACTCAGGCGCATGATCATGATCAGCGGCGACAACCAGCGCGTCGCCGATGCCGTGGCGGCCGAGATCGGGCTGGACGAAGCGCGCGGAGACCTGCTCCCCGAGGACAAGGTGGACGCCATAAAAAACCTGCGTGAAGAGGAGAGCAAGCTGGCGATGGTCGGCGATGGCGTCAACGATGCCCCGGCGATGGCCAACTCCACCGTCGGCATCGCGATGGGCGCCGCCGGCTCGGACGTGGCCCTGGAGACCGCCGATGTGGCTCTCATGTCCGACGACCTTCGGCAACTCCCGTTCGCCGTCGGTCTCAGCCGGAGGACGAGCCGGATCATCAAGCAGAACCTGTTCTTGAGCCTCGGGATTGTAATCTTCCTCATACCGGCTACCGCGTTCGGGCTGCTCGGTATCGGCCCGGCCGTGGTCTTCCACGAGGGCTCCACGTTGGTGGTCGTGTTCAACGCCCTGAGGTTGCTGGGGTACAAGGAAGAGTAAGACGAAACGGGGTCTGCCCGGGCTGACTGCGGGTACTGGTCTGACGGCCTCCCCTCAGGCCCGCAGGAAATGACCCGACCTGCCGTCGCACGGCGCCGTATCCAGTCGATGACGGAGATGGCGCCGTGTCCTCGTGAAGCATGACGAAGACTTTGTCGCCGGACTGCACTTCCTTGTCCAGGGTGATCGTGACGTCCTGCTGCTGGCCTTCCTCCACCTGCTCATGACCGATGGACTCGGCACGACGGGCGCGCCCTGCTCGTTGCTGGCGTGGATTACCATGAAACCGGGGCCGCTGGCGGTGACGCTGTCCACGGTCGGCCCTAGGAGCCCGTCGGACTTGACACTGACCTACTGCGAATCCCGGCCTTTCGGCCAATTCCATCGATCCATTTCGTTAAATAGCGCGCTATTCGCCTCAATCGATCGATAAATTTGACTCGGAACCCGTGCTTCTCGTGACGATCGGCCAAGCCCGACAGACTCCTAGATATCGCCGTCGATTGGCGAGTCCTGTGTCAGGCCAGCCTCGACCTTGGCCAGAAGTCTGAAGAGTTCACGGTATTCTGCCGGGCTCAGGTTCGCGATCAGTTCGCTTTCCCAGGCCAGCGCCCGGGGGATTGCCGAGGCCAGCAGGTCGCTGCCCTCGACGGTCAGGGTCAGCCATAATGTGCGCTGGTCGACAGCATCGCGCTGTCGCTGGATCAGCCGACGTTCCACCAGCTGGGCAACGGCACGCGAGACGCGGGCCTTGTCCATGTCGGTCAACTGGCAGATGCGCTTGGCGGTCAGCGGCTGAGCCTGTTGAAGCCAGGCGAGTACCCGCCACTGGGCGATGGTCAAGTCGTATTGCTGGGCATAGATCGTCGATAGCGCCTGGCTGATGCGCTCGGCCAGGTTGGACAGTCGATAAGGCAGGAATGCCTTGAGATCGAGCATAGGGGATGGCTGGTCGGGGAGGGGCAAGGCGATCTCCTGGCGGCGGGACGGCACGACTCTGGCGCTGTCGCGAAAGGCTTGTAGCGAAAACGTTACGCAATTCTACTGCTGCGGCAAGCGTGGTGTCGTCCAGGCGCTTGTGGAGCCGCTGAGCCTCGGCATAAGGTTTCAAGTGAAACTTTGTGGCGAATCATCGACCCGGTTGCAAGTGCGCTGGCGCGGACGACACTGGCCGGGAGTCGGGCCGAGGCACCCGGAGGTTTGCCGCAAGCGCTTCATTTAGCACCATGAACGCCGGCATCATTGATGACAGCTGAGCCAACAACGCTACAATTGCCGGCTTGTGCCACGCTGCGCGGCGCTCCATCGGCACAACAACAAACTTTAAGGTATTTCATGACGACGAGAGAGAAACCCCACAATCTTTGGATGAGCCGTTGGGGCTTCATCCTGGCGGCGACCGGCTCGGCCGTGGGCTTGGGCAATATCTGGAAGTTTCCCTACATGACCGGCGAATACGGGGGCGGCGCCTTCGTGCTGGTCTACCTGCTGTGCATCCTGGCGATCGGCATTCCGATCATGATGCTCGAGATCGGCTTCGGCCGCCGTGGTCGCGGCAGTCCAATCGACGCCATCCGGCGGGTGGCTCGCGAGTCCGGGCATGGCCGCGGTTGGGCATTGATCGGCTGGATGGCGATGCTGTGCGGCTTCATGATCCTGTCGTTCTACGTGGTGGTCGCCGGCTGGTCGGTGTCGTATCTGTGGAAGGCCATCACCGGCGGACTGAGCGCCGACAGCGTCGAGGGCATGGCGGCGATCTTCGCTGCCAACAACGCCAATCCCTGGAATCTGGGAGTCTGGAGCACCCTGGTGACCTTGGCTACCATGCTGATCGTCGGCAAGGGCGTACAGGAAGGCATCGAGAAGAGCGTGCGCTGGATGATGCCGGGCATGGTGCTCATCCTTGCCCTGATGATTTTCTATGCCATCTTCTCCGGCGGCTTCGGCCAGGCCCTGCGCTTCTTGTTTACCTTCGAACTGGGCAAGCTCTCCAGCGAAGGCCTGCTGGCGGCCATGGGCCAGGCGTTTTTCACCTTGTCCCTGGCCTCCGGCGCTATCTTGACCTATGGCTCCTATCTTCCGGATGGCCAATCCATCGCCCGCACCACCTTCACCGTGGCGGTGTTCGACACGCTGGTGGCGCTGATGGCGGGGCTGGCGATCTTTCCGATCATCTTCGCCAGCGGCATGGATCCGGCCAGCGGCCCGGGGCTGATCTTCATGAGCCTGCCGCTGGCCTTCCAGCAGATGCCGTTGGGCACGCTGCTCGCGATCATTTTCTTCGTCATGCTGACCCTGGCGGCACTGACCTCGGCCATTTCGATGATCGAGGCGACGGTCGCCTGGCTCAACGAGAGCAAGGGCATTTCCCGGGCCAAGGCCGCCTGGGCTACCGGAATCGTGCTGTGGCTGGTCAGTAGCCTGGCGATGCTGTCGTTCAACGTCGGCGCGGAATGGACGCTCGGCGGCAAGAACTTCTTCAACTGGCTGGACTATCTGACCTCGCGCTGGATGATGCCGCTGGGTGGACTGGGCATGGCGCTGCTGGCCGGGTTCTTCCTGCGTAACGAGGTCTTCCGCTCCGAGCTGGGGATGGGCCGTGTTCCGTACGCGCTATGGCTGTTCATGATCCGCTACGTCAGCCCGCTGGGCATCGTGTTGATCTTTATCGACGCGCTGGGCCTGATGGCGCTCGACATGGGACGCCAGTGGCCCTGGCTGCTGGCCGTGCTGGTGGCGATCACGCTGATCGGCGAGTTGCTCAGTCCGCGGCTCAAGCGACAGTTGGCCGGTTAGCCTGTCGCTGATACGGACCACGAACGCCCCGGTCCCTGGCCGGGGCGTTTGCGTTGCAGGGCCTGGGTTATAAGCTGGCAACCAGACGTTACTGGCATAGTCGTCGCGCGATGATTATTTTTGCGCCTAATAGAAGAGCCTTTGCTTATGTTTAGTTATAAGAGCTGACCGATGCCCGACACTCCCACCGCGCAATCTTTGGCCGCCTCGTCGGCGTTGCACGACTTCCCGCGTGGCCAGGTTTGCCTGATCGGAGCGGGGCCGGGCGATCCCGAATTGTTGACGCTCAAGGCCCTGAAGCGTCTGCGGGTCGCCGAGGTGATCCTCCATGACCGGTTGGTCAGCAGCGAGATCCTGGCGCTGGCCAACCCGGCCGCGAGGCGGCTCTACGTGGGCAAGGCGCGTTCGCGGCATAGCCTGCCGCAGGTGGATATCAACCAGGCGCTGGTCGACTGGGCGCGCCAGGGCAAACGGGTGGTGCGCCTCAAGGGCGGCGATCCGTTCATATTCGGTCGCGGCGGCGAAGAGCTCGAAACGCTGGCTAACGCCGGCATCGCCTTCGAAGTGATCCCCGGGATCACCGCCGCCTCGGGTTGCGGGGCCTATGCCGGTATTCCGCTCACCCACCGCGATCACGCCCAGTCGGTACGCTTCGTCACCGGCCATCTCAAGAACGGCAGTAGCGACCTGGACTGGCCGACGCTGGCCCGGCCGCAGCAGACGCTGGTGTTCTACATGGGGCTGGGCAGCCTCGAGGTGATTCGCCGCGAGCTGCGCGCGCACGGCCTGGCTGGCGAGACGCCGCTGGCGCTGGTCGAGCAGGGCACCACCGCCCGCCAGCGCCTGCACGTCGGCACCTTGGCGACGCTTCCCGCCAGTCTCACCCAGGGGCCGGTGCATCCGCCGACACTGATCGTCGTCGGCAGCGTGGTGTCGTTGGCCGCGCGGCTCGCCTGGTTCGATGGCGCCCGTGCGGCGAGCCAGGGCTGGGAGCATGGCAAGCATCCGTCGCCGCAGGGCGATGCCGACGGCCTAGACGAAGCGATGTCCGATGGCGGTTGACGCTCGTCGGGGCGCTCTCGAAAATGACTCCTACCCCCGACGCCATGGACGAGGCCGTCATGACCATCGAACAGCTGGACATCCGCGATCACCTGGCGCAGTTCGCGCCGTTCGACACGCTCCCCGACGCGCTGCTGGATCGCGTCGCGGGGCAGGTGGAGGTTCGTTATTTCCAGGCCGGTACCGAGCTGCTGGTCAAGGACCAGCCAATCCATGAATTGTGGTATCTGCGCAGCGGCGCGGTGGAAATGTTCAAGCGCAGCGGGAGCCTGTTCAACCGCTTGAGCGAAGGCGACATCTTCGGTTACTCGGACCTTTTGCGAAACAATCGGGTGCGCTTTCCGGTGCGTGCGCTCGAGGACTCGCTGGTCTATTTCATTCCCGAGACGCTGTTCCAGCAACTCTGCGACGAGAACGACGAATTCTCGGACTTCGTCGATACCGGCGGCCAGCGGCTCAAGGCCACGGTGGAGCAGCAGCATCGCGGCAGCGAGCTGCTGACTACCCGGGTGCGCAAGCTGATCCACCGTCAGGCCGTGCTGGTCGAGGCCGGCACGCCCCTGCAACAGGCTGCTCAGCAGATGCGCGAGGAAAACACCACCTGCGTGCTGGTGCTGGATGCCCCCGGCGGCGATTGGCAGCATTCCTTCACCGGGCGCGACGATCAGGCCTGGCGACTGGCGGGTATCCTGACCGACCGCGACTTCTGCACACGGGTACTGGCCGATGGCATCTCGCCGCAGGCGCCAGTCAGCGAGGTGATGTCGCATGACCCGATCACCATTCAGTCGGATGAATCGGTCTACGAGGCCATGCTCTGCATGCTGCGCAACAATGTCCAGCACCTGCCGGTCCTGCATCGCCGCCATCCCGTCGGGGTGCTGAATCTTTCCGATATCGTGCGCTACGAGACTCACAGCAGCCTGTATCTGGTCAACAACATCTTCCACCAGACCGACGTGACGCAGCTCGCGGCACTGAGTGGCGAAGTGCGCACCGCCTTTGCCCGGTTGGTCAAGGATGGCGCCAACTCGGAAATTGTCGGGCAGGCGCTGGCGACCATCGGGCGCAGTTTCGCGCGACGTCTGCTGGAGCTTGGCGAGGCCGAGCTGGGGCCGCCGCCGGTGCCTTATTGCTTCATGGTGCTGGGCTCCATGGCGCGGGGCGAGCCGACCATCACCGCCGACCAGGACAATGCGCTGATTCTCGACGACCGCTTCGACCCTGGGCGCCACGACGGCTATTTCAAGGCCTTGGCGGCGTTCGTCTGCGATGGCCTGGCGGCCTGCGGTTATGCTTATTGCAAGGGCGATATCATGGCCACCCATGAACGCTGGCGTCAGCCACTCAAGGTCTGGAAGCGCTACTTCAATGAATGGATGGACGAGCCCAGCCCCGAGCGGCTGTTGCACAGCTCGATCTTCTTCGATCTGACCAGCGTGCATGGCGAGGCCGCCTACGTCGAGCAGTTGCAGGATCTGATCGCCGAACGCGCGCCGCAACGTCCGGTGTTCCTTGCGGCGATGGCGCGCAACGCGCTGGGGCGAACGCCGCCACTGGGCTTCTTCCGCACCTTCGTGATGGAGCAGGACGGCAAGCATCGTCAGTCGATCAATCTCAAACGGCGTGGCACGGCACCGCTGGTCGACCTGGTGAGGATCCATGCGCTGGCCTGTGGTTCGAAAGCCCAGAATACCTTCGCCCGGCTGAACGACATCGCCCGTACCCGCTTGTTGCCCGAGGGTGTCAACGAGCGGCTGCGCTATGCCTTCGAGCTGCTGTCGATGGTGCGCATCCGCCACCAGGCCTACGACATCGAGCACGACGAGGACACCACCGACAACAGCGTCGAGCCGGAAAGCCTGTCGGGGCGCGAGCGCCGGGATCTCAAGGATGCCTTCGAGGTATTGAGCCATGCCCAGAAGTTTCTCGGCTTTCGCTATCCGATGCCGTCGAAGTCGCGCTGATGGTGATGCGCCTGTTCTCCCGGCTGCGCCAGCAGGTACCCGATTGGCCGGCGTACCTGGCCTCGCGGGCAAGCCGGACCCGCGATCCGCGTCTCGCGCGCTATTACGCCGCCGGTACGCCGGAGGCGGCGACACCCATCGGTGATGTGCCGCTGGTGGCGCTGGATATTGAAACCACCGGACTGGATGCCAGTCGCCACGCTATCGTCAGCATCGGCCTGATTGCGTTCACGCTGGAGCGCATCCGCCTCAGCGAGGCACGCTATTGGGTGGTGGCGCCACGCCGACCGCTGAGCGCCGAGTCGGTGACGTTCCACCATATCACCCACTCGGAAGTGGCCAACGCGCCGGATCTGGAAGCCATACTCGATGAATTGCTGGCTTGCCTGGCCGGACGGCTGGCGGTGGTTCACTACCGGCCCATCGAACGCGAATTCCTCGATTCGGCGATCCACGAGCGAATCGACGAGCATCTGCTGTTCCCGATGATCGATACCATGTCGCTGGAAGCGCTGCGTCACCGCCGACGGCGCTGGTTGTGGCTGCGGCGTCTGGTGGGGCGGCCGCCGGCATCGGTCCGGCTGCACGAAAGCCGCCAGCGTTACAATCTGCCGGCCTATACGGGTCATCACGCGCTGAGCGACGCCCTGGCCACCGCCGAGCTGCTGCAGGCCCAGGTTGCCCGCCACTATTCCTGGCAGACCCCGGTGAGCACATTCTGGCGCTGAGGCGTTTGATCGAGGCAAAAGAAGAGCGGCCCGCGGGCCGCTCTTCTCATGGGCAGTGGCGCTCTCATGGAGAGCGCGCCATACGCTTAGGCGCGTGGCTCGCTCATCAGCCCCTTGACGATGGCATAGCATGCCGCCAGCAACACGAGCGTGAAGGGCAGGCCGGTCGAGATCACCGCCGCCTGGAGCGCCGTCAGGCCGCCGCCGAGCAACAGCGCGATGGCGATGGCGCCCTCGATCAGCGCCCAGAACACGCGCTGAGGCTTGGGTGCGTCGACCTTGCCGCCGGCGGTGATTGAGTCGATCACCAGCGAGCCGGAATCCGACGAGGTGATGAAGAACACCATCACCAGCACGATACCCACGAAGGAGGTGACGCTAGTCCACGGCAGCTGCCCGAGCATCACGAACAGTTGCAGTTCGAGCGCGGCATTCTTGACGCCCTCGAAATTGTCGGCCACCAGTTGATGAATGGCCGTGCCACCGAAGGCGGTCATCCACAGTACCGACACCAGCGAGGGCACCAGCAGTACGGCGATCAGGAACTCGCGCACGCTGCGGCCACGGCTGACCCGGGCAATGAACATGCCGACGAACGGTGACCAGCTGATCCACCAGGCCCAGTAGAAGGCGGTCCAGCCCTGGCTGAAGTTGACGTCCTCACGCCCGAACGGATTGGACAGCGCGGGCAGATAGGCCAGGTAGCTCGCCAGATTCTCGAAAAAGCCGGTGACAATCATCAGCGTCGGTCCGACGGCGATCACGAAGGCCAGTAACAGGAAGGCGAGCACCATGTTGACCTGGGACAATCGCTGCACGCCCTTGTCGACGCCGGCCATGACCGACATCAGCGCAACGAGGGTGATGCCCATGATCAGGAGCACCATGGTGACGTTGTTGTTGGGCGTGTCGAACAGATAGTTTAAGCCGGCGGAGGCCTGGGAAGCGCCCAGGCCGAGCGAGGTTGCCAGGCCGAACAGGGTGGCGAACACCGCCAGGATGTCGATCACGTGGCCCGGCCACCCCCAGATCCGCTCGCCGAGGATCGGATAGAAGATCGAACGCATGGTCAGCGGCAGCCCCTTGTTGTACGAAAACAGCGCCAGGGCCAGGGCAACCACGGCATAGATCGCCCAGGGGTGCAGCCCCCAGTGGAAGATCGTCGCCGCCATGCCCAGCGAGATGGCCTCTTGCTGATCGCCCGCGGCAGCACCCAACGGGGCCCAGTCGGTGCGCACGCCACCTTCTACGCTGGTGCCTGCCATCGAAGTGCCGAAGTGGGTGATGGGCTCGGAAACCCCGTAGAACATCAGCCCGATGCCCATGCCCGCGGCGAACAGCATGGCGAACCAACCGGCGTAACTGAAGTCCGGCTTGGCTTCCATGCCGCCGATGCGCACCTTGCCCAGCGGTGTAAAGATCAGCACGACCGTGAGCACCACGAAAATATTGGCGGCGAACAGGAACACCCAGGTCAGGTTGCCGGTCAGCCAGCTCTTGGCGCCATTGAAGATCGGGCCCATCTGGTCCGGCAGAGCCAGGGTGATGAACACGAAGAACAGAATCAGCAAGGCGGAGATCGAGAAGACCTTGCCGTGCAGGTCGACATCCACACCAAACCGGCGGGTGGTGAGGTTGTCCTGGCCGATCACATAGTCGGTATCGATGAGGTCCGAGCGTCCGGTCGGCGCCGGAATGCCTTCCTGGCTTTCCGGCGATGGCGACTCGTTCTGCCTGTTGGGATTTTCAGCCATAGGGCATCTCCGTTTCGGCGTGATGTTCGAAGCGTATGCTGGCGGCGTTGCCGGCCAGGCCGAGATTGCGCGACCAACTGACAAAGCATCAATGGCGTCGTGTGTCATGTCACGCGACGCTGCAAAATGAGAGCGCAATTGGTGCCTTTATCCTGACGCAAAGTGGCGACAGTTGCTACCGGAAGCGGGGCCTGGTTTTGTCGCCGTCCGGCGTTCGTTTATTCATGCGCTCGGCATGCCACCGGCGCGGTGTCGGCCAAACGGCGCCGGGCGAAGGTCGGGCTATAAGCCGACCGGGGTAATGGACTAGTATCCAATCGATCGTTTGAATTCTTGTGCTGCCGCGTGTATTCAGGCAAACCGTACCTTTCCGCCAACCGTTTCAGGAGTGTTTCATGGCCAGCTACCAGGCGCCGCTGCGCGACATGCGCTTCGTGCTCAACGAGGTTTTTCAGGCTGGTGAGGAGTGGGCCGCGATGCCCGCAACCGCCGAGCTCACCCCCGACCTTGCCGAGGCCATCCTGGAGGAAGGAGCGCGGGTCACCCAGGCCGAGCTGTTTCCGCTCAACCAGAGCGGCGACGCCGAAGGCTGTCGCTTCGAGGCGGGCCGGGTCACCACGCCCAAGGGCTTCAAGGAGGCCCAGCGGACCCTGGCCGAGGGGGGCTGGTTCGGCCTGGGCGGCAACCCCGACTATGCCGGCCAGGGGCTGCCCAAGCTGCTTACCGTGGCCTTCGAGGAGATGCTCTACGCCAGCAACGCCAGCTTCGCGCTGTACCCGGCATTGAATACCGGGGCGGCACTGTTGCTCGACCACCACGCCTCCGAGCCGATCAAGCAGCGCTACCTGCCGAAGATGTACGCCGGCGAGTGGCTGGGCACCATGTGCCTGACCGAGCCGCACTGCGGTACCGACCTGGGCTTGATCAAGACACGGGCCGTGCCCATCGGCGACGAGCGCTATGCGATCAGCGGCAGCAAGCTATGGATCACCGGCGGCGAGCACGACCTGGTCGACAACATCGTCCACCTGGTGCTGGCCAGGTTGCCCGATGCGCCGGAGGGCACGCGGGGCATCTCGCTGTTCCTGGTGCCCAAGCGCAAGGTCGCCGAGGATGGCGCACTGGGCGATGTCAACGGCGTCAGTTGCGGCGGTCTGGAGCACAAGATGGGCATCAAGGGCAGCGCGACCTGCGTGATGCATTTCGACCAGGCCCAGGGCGTACTGATTGGCGAGCCGCACCAGGGCCTGGCGACGATGTTCACGATGATGAACTACGAGCGGCTATCGATCGGCATCCAGGGGCTGGGGCTCGGCGAGGTAGCCTACCAGAGCGCCATGGATTTCGCCCGCGAGCGCCTGCAGAGCCGCGCGCCGGGCGGCGCTCGATATCCCCAACAGCCCGCGGACCCGATCCTGGTGCACCCCGACGTGCGGCGCATGGCGCTCAACGTGCGTGCCTGGAACGAGGGCGGGCGCGCCTTTGCCGCCTGCGTGGCGCAGCAGCTCGATCGTGCCAAGTTCCATCCCGATGGGGCGGTACGTGACGAGGCCGAGGCGCTGGTCGCACTGCTCACCCCGGTGGCCAAGGCGTTTCTCACCGATCGTGGCTTCGAGTCGACGGTCGAGGCTCAGCAGATCTACGGCGGCAGCGGCTACTGCGTGGAGTGGGGGGCCGAGCAGTACGTGCGCGATGCGCGTATCGCGATGATCTACGAAGGCACCAACGGCGTTCAAGCCATGGACCTGATAGGGCGCAAGCTGGCCCGTAACCGCGGCCGCTATCTGGTGCAATTCGTCGCGGCCATGCGCGAGGATCTCGGCGAGCGTGCCGGGCCCGACTTGCGCGATTCGCACACGCGCATCTCGCTGGCGCTGGTGCTGCTCGAGAACGTCACTACCCGCGTGCTCGGGCGGAGCGAGAAGCACCCCGATGAGCTCGGCGCGGCGGCGGTCGACTACCTCAACCTGCTCGGCCACGTCGCCTACGCCTGGATGTGGTGGAAGATGATGCGTGCCGCACAGCGCGGGCTGGGCGAAGACGGCGGCGTCGGCGAGCGCTTCTACCGGACCAAGCTGGCGGTCGGCCGTCACTACCTGACACGCATGTTGCCGCGTATCGAAGCCCTGGAACGACAGATCGAGGCGGGCGCCGAGGAATTGATGAATCTGGCCGAAGAGGACTTCTATCCCGAATGATGAGCTTGAAAGTACAGGATACGACCCCGGCCTCTTGAGGCCGGTTTTTTCAATTGCCCGAATTGATGCATCTGATGGGCAGGTTGTCGTCGTGGTGGTGCATGAAAGAGGTGCGTTGAACAACAATGGTGCATGGAAGAAAAGGGGGTGAGCGGCATATATTGTATAAGATACTGATTAATAGGGTAAATAAGCGAAATAAACTAGGTTGGCACATGCCTTGCGAGGGGTAACGCGACGTTATTCGGTGTCGTGGATACCTATAACAATCATTCGCAAGGAGATTGCCGTGAAAAAGCTGAATGTTTCCCTTCGTTGGTTGGCTGGCGCCTCGCTGGTGTCCCTGGGCATGTCCTTCCCCGCTTTCGCCCAGCAAGACACCATCAAAGTGGGGATCCTGCACTCTCTTTCCGGGACCATGGCGATCAGCGAGTCGACGCTGAAGGATGAGCTGCTGATGCTCATCGAACAGCAGAACGAAAACGGCGGGTTGCTGGGCAAGCAGCTCGAACCGGTGGTGATGGACCCGGCCTCGGACTGGTCGCTGTACGCCGAGCAGGCACGCGACATGTTGACCGGGGACGACCGGGTCGACGTGATCTTCGGCAACTGGACCTCGGCGTCGCGCAAGGCGGTTCTGCCGGTGGTCGAGGAACAGAACGGCTTGTTGTTCTATCCCGTTCAATACGAAGGTGAAGAGTCTTCCGAGAACATCTTCTATACCGGCGCGGCGCCCAACCAGCAGGCGATTCCCGCGGTCGACTACCTGATGAGCCAGGGCGTGGAGCGCTGGGCGCTGCTGGGTACCGACTATGTCTATCCGCGCACCACCAACAAGATTCTCGAGGCGTACCTCAAGGATCACGGCGTCGCCGACGACGACATCATGATCAACTACACGCCGTTCGGTTTCAGCAACTGGCAGTCGATCGTCGCCGAGGTCAAGGATTTCGGCAGCCAGGGCAAGAAGACCGCCGTGGTCTCGACCATCAACGGCGATGCCAATGTGCCGTTCTACACAGAACTTTCCAACCAGGGCATCAGTGCCGCCGACATTCCGGTCATGGCCTTTTCGGTGGGTGAGCAGGAACTCAGCGGCATCGATACCGGACCGCTGGTGGGGCATATGGCGGCCTGGAACTACTTCATGAGCGTCGACAGCGACGCCAACTACGACTTCATCGACAACTGGATCGACTACACCGATGACGAGAACGCCGTCACCAACGACCCCATGGAGGCCCACTACATCGGCTTCAACATGTGGCTGGAAGCGGTGCGCAAGGCCGGTACCACCGATGTCGACGCGGTCAAGGAAGCGATCATCGGCGTCAGTGTGCCCAACCTGTCCGGCGGCTACGCAACGATGATGCCCAACCACCATATCACCAAGCCGGTGATGATCGGCGAGATCCAGGATGACGGTCAGTTCAGCGTGGTCTGGGAAAGTGCTGGCACCATTGCCGGCGACGCCTGGTCCGATTATCTCCCCGAGTCGCAGAACCTGATCAGCGATTGGCGTACCCCGCTGCGCTGCGGAAAGCTCAATGTCGACACCATGACCTGCGAAGACGGCGCCGAGTAAGCACGCCCATGGCAAGCGACCTGCGCCTTGCCGTTTCCTTCACGTCAAGGCGCCCTGAAGAACGGGGCGCTCCCGAATCGTGCGCCGCGACCGTCGCGGCGCGAGAAGGAATCCTTCGATGACGCCAACTCACGCGAAGATGCGACCTGGCATCGTGATCGGATCGCAAGCCAGCACCGGTCTTCGGCGTTGCCTGACGGTCGTGGCCGTACTGCTGGTGTGGCTTGTCGGCGTCTCGCCGGTGCAGGCCGAGGTGACGCCACAGCGTGCCCAGGCCCTGCTGCAGGCGCTGGACACCGACGACTTCGATGCCAAGGCCGAGGCCGCCCAGGCCATCGCCGCCAGCGACGCCGCCCAGAAAACGCGCTGGCTCGAGGCCTTGCTCGACGGCCGTCTGGGACGCGAGCGTCGCGGCGAACGTTTTTACATCATCACCGATGATAGCGGCCGCGAATGGCCGATCATCGATGCCATCACCTTCGAGGACGCCGGCACCGGCTCCCGTCGCCGCGTCGATGCGTTTCGCATCAACAACGCGATGCGTACCCAGTTGCAGGGCCTGATCGCCTCGCTGTCGCTCGACGCGGGCGACGAGGCGACCCGTCTCGATGCCGCCAAGCGCTTGATCGGCGAGGTCGATGCGCAAAGCGTCGACGCGGTCGCTGCACAACTCGACGACGAGGAGAGTTCCGCGGTACGCGCCGAGATCGAAACCGCGCTGGCGCTGTATCGCGTGGAGCAGGGCGATGCCGCGGTCCTGGCGACCCTGCGCGGCAATCTCGACACCCGCGTGCGCAATTCGCTCTCTACCATCGCCGCCAGCGACGCCCCGATCGCTGCCCAGGCCGGCGAGACGCTGGCCGGCATCGAGAGCAAGCGTGCCTGGTACGAGCGCGGCCAGACGCTGTTCTTCGGCTTGAGCGCGGGGTCCGTGCTGGTGCTGGCGGCGATTGGCCTGGCGATTACCTTCGGGGTGATGGGGGTGATCAACATGGCGCACGGCGAGCTGATCATGCTGGGGGCCTACACCACCTGGATGATCCAGCAGGTTCTGCCCGGGCAGCCGGGGCTGGCCTTGTTGCTGGCGATCCCCGGCGGCTTCCTGGTGGCGGGCGCATTCGGGATTCTCATCGAGCGCAGCGTGATCCGCTTTCTCAAGGGGCGCCCGCTCGAGACGTTGCTGGCGACCTTCGGCATCAGCCTGATTCTGCAACAACTGGTGCGCACGGTGTTCTCGCCGCTCAATCGGCGCGTGAACTCGCCGGACTGGCTGCAGGGCGCATGGCAGGTCAACGAGGCCTTGTCGCTGACCCTCAACCGCCTGGGCGTGCTGCTCTTCTGCCTGGTGGTGTTCGCCGCGCTGTGGGCGCTGATGCGCTACACCCGGCTGGGGCTGGAGGTGCGCGCGGTGACCCAGAATCGTGCCATGGCACGCTCGATGGGCGTGCGCGCCGCGCGGGTGGACATGCTCACCTTCGGCCTGGGCGCCGGGGTCGCCGGGCTGGCGGGCGTGGCGCTGTCCCAGATCACCAACGTGGGGCCCAACCTGGGGCAGAGCTATATCGTCGACTCCTTCCTGGTGGTGGTCTTCGGCGGCGTCGGCAATCTGTGGGGCACGCTGGTCGCCGGCATGTCGCTGGGGGTGATCAATCAGGTCCTGCAGCCCTGGGTCGGTGCCGTGCTGGCCAAGGTGATCGTGCTGATCGGCGTCATCCTGTTCATCCAGAAACGTCCGCAGGGCCTCTTCGCGCCCAAGGGGCGGACATCATGAGTCTCGCCACGATGTTCAAACGCAATTCCTTGCTCGATGAGCGCTCGACCTGGATCACCAGCGTCGTGCTGATCGTCGGCATGCTGGCGGTGGTTGTGCTCCATGCCTTGCCGCCGGAGCATGCCTGGCACCTGGACGGTTCCGTCGTCTCGCTGCTGGGCAAGTATCTGACCTACATGCTGCTGGCGCTGGCGGTGGATTTGATCTGGGGCTACCTGGGCATCCTGAGCCTGGGCCACGGGGCCTTCTTCGCCCTGGGCGGCTACGCCATGGGGCTCTATCTGACCGCGCAGCAGGCACCGCTGGCGCCCTGGCAGGGTGTCTTGGCCCACTTTCCCGTGGCGGCGCTCGCCGTGGTTCTGGCGCCGGGGCTGCTGGCGCTGATCTTCGGTTGGCTGGCGTTTCGCTCGCGGGTCACCGGCGTGTACTTCTCGATCATCACCCAGGCGCTGACCTTCGCGCTGATGCTGGCCTTCAACCGCAACGAGATGGACATGGGCGGCAGCACCGGGCTGACGCGGTTCGATGAGCTGCTGGGCTTTTCGCTCGCCAGCGAAGGCATGAGCGTGGCGTTGTTCGTGGCCTCGGGCGTGGCCGTGCTGCTGGCGTTCTGGGGCTGCAAGGCGGTCACCCGGTCACGGCTCGGGCGGGTGTGCATGGCCACCCGGGACGCCGAGGCACGGGTGCGCTTCATCGGCTATCGCGTCGAGCATGTCAAGCTGGCGGTGTTCGTGCTGTCGGCGATGATCGCGGGCATTGCCGGGGCGCTCTACGTGCCACAGGTCGGCATCATCAACCCGAGCACCTTCGCGCCGCTGTTCTCCATCGAGGTGGTGGTGTGGGTCGCATTGGGCGGCCGCGCCACGCTGTACGGCGCGCTGCTCGGCGCGCTGGTCGTCAATTATCTCAAGACGCTGCTGACCGGGGTGATGCCTGACGCCTGGCTGTTTCTGCTGGGCGGCCTGTTCGTGGTGGTCACCCTGTTCCTGCCGCAGGGTGTGGCGGGCTTGATGGCACGCCTGCGTCGGCGTCGGGAGGTGACCGCATGAGCATGATGGATTCGCAGCGCATGCAACGCCTGCGCGAGTTCGCGCGTCCCGATCGCGTCTTCGACTTCATGGCGCCGGCGGATTCCCCCGTCGACGTGCGTCACGGGCCGATTCTCTACCTCGAGGATGTCAGCGTGAGCTTCGACGGCTTCAAGGCCATCGACGATCTCAACCTGACCATCGACGACGGCGAGCTGCGCTGCATCATCGGTCCCAACGGCGCCGGCAAGACCACCATGATGGACATCATCACCGGCAAGACGCGTCCCGATCGCGGCCAGGCCTGGTTCGGCAGCCGCCATAACCTGTTGCAGATGGACGAACCGCAGATCGTCAACCTGGGGATCGGCCGCAAGTTCCAGAAACCCACCGTGTTCGAGGCGCTGTCGGTGAGCGCCAACCTCGAGCTGGCGATGGCCGGCGACCGGCGCGTGTGGAAGACCTTGCTGGCCCGGCTCGACCACGAGGGGCGCGAGCGTATCGACGAGGTCATGGAGACCATCGGCCTCAGTGCCGAGCGCGAGCGGCTGGCCGGCGTGCTCTCGCATGGTCAGAAGCAATGGTTGGAGATTGGCATGTTGCTGATGCAGCGCCCGCGCCTGCTGTTGGTCGACGAGCCCGTGGCGGGCATGACCGAGCCGGAAATGCACCGCACGGCGGAGTTGATGACGCGCCTGGCCGGCCAGCAATCGGTGGTGGTGGTCGAGCACGACATGGGCTTCGTGCGCTCCATCGCGCGTACCGTCACCGTGCTGCATCAGGGCAGCGTGCTCGCCGAGGGCAGCATGGACGAAATCGCCAACGACCCGCGGGTGATCGAGGTCTATCTGGGTGGTGACGCGTCGTCCGACGTGTGGGAGGGAGAGTGATGCTCAGCGTCGACACGCTCAACCAGTATTACGGCGAAAGCCATATCCTGCGCGATCTCTCGCTGGAGGTGCCGGCGGGGCGCTGTACCTGCGTGATGGGCCGCAACGGCGTGGGCAAGACCACGCTGCTCAAGGCCATCATGGGCGAAGTGGCGGTGCGCGCCGGTCAGCTGAATTTCGCCGAGGAGAACCTGCTCGAGCGGCGTCCGGAGAGCCGCGCCGACCTGGGCATCGGCTACGTGCCCCAGGGGCGTCAGATCTTCGCCACGCTGAGCGTGGAGGAGAACCTGCGCATCGGCCTGCCGGCACGGCGCAAGCGTGTATCAGGCGAGGCGGAGCGAGGCATTCCCGAGCGTATCTACGAACTCTTTCCGGTACTCAGGGAAATGCGCCACCGGCGGGGCGGCGATCTGTCCGGCGGCCAGCAACAGCAACTGGCCATCGGCCGGGCGCTGGTGATCGAGCCGTGCCTGTTGATCCTCGACGAACCCGGCGAGGGCATCCAGCCCAATATCGTCACGCAGATCGGCGAGGTGCTGCGTCGGCTCAACCAGGAGGACGGGCTCACCGTATTGCTGGTCGAGCAGAAGCTGCCGTTCGCGCGCAAGTACGCCGACCGCTTCACGATCATGGACCGGGGACAGACGGTCGCCGGCGGCGAGATCGGTGAACTCGACGATGACCTGATCAAACGGCACCTGACGGTATGACGGACTTGTCTGTTCCCGGCCATGTGGCATCTCCCGGCGAATCACCGGGCAAGACGCCATCCGGCGATTCGGGGCATCGCTTCGACACCCGGCGCCATTGGGCGGCCTGCTTGTCGCTGGGCTTTCGCCCGCGCGAGGCACGCACGCGCATGACCCACACGCGCCACCACGGCCCCCTGCGCGTGCAACGGCCGTTCTATCCCGAGCCGGGCCGAATCCCCGAGCCTCCGTATGCCGAGCCCTGCCACGTGTATCTGTTGCATCCGCCGGGCGGACTGGTCAGCGGCGACGAGCTGCGCATCGACATCGAGGCCGAGCGCGGCGCCCATGCCCTGTTGACCACTCCGGCGGCGACCAAGCTGTATCGCGCCGATAGCCATGGCGTGAGCTGGGGGCAGCACACGCACCTGACCGTGCGGCCCGGCGCGCTGCTCGAATGGTTGCCGCAGGAAACCCTGTGTTTCGACGGCGCGCGTGGCGTACAGAGCACGACCCTGGATGTGCAGGGTGATGGATGCTGCGTGGGCTGGGAAGTCCTGGCGCTGGGGCGTCCCGCCAGCCGGTTGCCGTTCGCCAGCGGGCGGGTCGAGCAACGCTTCGCGTTGACGCGCGACGGATGCCCGCTATGGATCGAGCGTCAACCGCTCGATCCCATGCATCCGCGCTTCCACGGCCATTGGGGGCAGGGCGGCAGTACGGTACAGGCGACGCTCTGGGCAGTGGGGCTCGACGACCCTGCGGCGGCGGTGAAGGCCCTGCGGCAGCGACTGCCGGCGTCGCGGCACTGGGCGGTCACCCAACGCCTCGACGTGCTCTTGCTGCGTTACCTGGGCGATGAGCGCAATGCCGCCTGGGCGATGTGTCAGCAGGCATGGGAGGTGCTGAGGCCCCGGCTCTGCGGGCGCGAGGCATGTGTGCCGCGGATCTGGATGACCTGACCGGCAGGAGAAGGAAGGCGGAAGAAGCAAGAGGGAAGAGAAGTCTGCTCCCAGGCTCCGGGTCTCATGGGGTGACTTCTTTCTTCAAGGCGCGAAGCGCCGTTCTTACATTTTAGGAGAGCGTTATGGAACTGACCCCGAGAGACAAGGACAAGCTGCTGCTGTTTTCCGCCGCGCAGCTTGCCGAACGCCGCCGCGACCGTGGCCTCAAGCTCAACTACCCCGAGGCGGTGGCCTTGATCAGTTTCGAGATCCTGGAAGGCGCCCGCGACGGCAAGAGCGTCGCCGAGTTGATGAGCGCCGGGCGCGAGATCCTGACTCGCGACGAGGTGATGGAAGGCGTGGCCGAGATGGTCGACGACGTACAGATCGAGGCGACGTTTCCGGACGGTACCAAGCTGGTCACGGTGCATTCGCCCATTGTGTAAGGAGTTGTCGATGATTCCCGGTGAATACCAATTGCAGGACGGCGAAATCGAGCTCTGCGCGGGGCGCGAGCGGATCACCGTCATGATCGCCAATACCGGCGACCGGCCCATCCAGATCGGTTCGCACTACCACTTTGCCGAGGCCAATCCGGCCTTGATCTTCGACCGCGACAAGACGCGCGGTTATCGCCTCGACGTGGCGGCGGGCACGGCGATTCGCTTCGAGCCCGGCCAGCGTCGCGAGGTGACCCTGATTCCCTTTGTCGGCAAGCGCCACATTTATGGGTTCCGCGGAGAGGTCATGGGGCACCTGGATCAGGGAGATAAATCATGAAGATCACGCGTCAGGCCTATGCCGACATGTACGGCCCCACCGTGGGGGATCGTGTGCGACTCGGCGATACCGAGCTGTGGATCGAGGTCGAAAAGGACTTCACTCACTATGGCGACGAGGTCAAGTTCGGCGGCGGCAAGGTGATTCGCGATGGCATGGGGCAGAGCCAGCGCCTCGACGAGGCGGTGATGGATACCGTCATCACCAACGCGCTGATTGTCGACTGGTGGGGTATCGTCAAGGCCGACGTGGGGCTCAAGCAGGGCCGTATCGCGAGTATCGGCAAGGCCGGCAACCCGGACACCCAGCCGGATGTCGACATCGTCATCGGCCCGGGGACCGAGATCATTGCCGGCGAGGGCAAGATCCTCACCGCCGGGGGCATCGACGCGCATATTCACTTCATCTGCCCGCAGCAGGTGCAAGAAGCGCTGATGAGCGGCGTGACCACCATGCTCGGCGGTGGCACCGGCCCGGCCACCGGTTCCAACGCCACCACCTGCACGCCGGGCGCGTGGCATATCGGCAAGATGCTGCAGGCCGTCGATGACATGCCCATGAACATCGGCTTTCTCGGCAAGGGCAATGCCAGCCTGCCCGAGGCGCTGGAGGCGCAACTGGAGGCCGGCGCCATGGGTCTCAAGCTGCACGAGGACTGGGGCACCACGCCGGCCTCCATCGACAACTGCCTGAGCGTCGCCGAGCGTTTCGATGTGCAGATCGCCATCCACACCGACACGCTGAACGAGTCGGGCTTCGTCGAGGATACCCTGGCGGCGTTCAAGGAACGCTGCATTCATACCTACCACACCGAGGGCGCCGGGGGCGGTCATGCACCGGACATCATCACCGCCTGCGCCAAGTCGTACGTGCTGCCGTCATCGACCAATCCCACGCGCCCTTACACCGTCAATACCATCGATGAACACCTCGACATGCTGATGGTGTGCCACCACCTCGATCCCAACATTCCCGAGGACGTGGCCTTCGCCGATTCGCGCATCCGCCGCGAGACCATCGCCGCCGAGGACATCCTTCACGATCTGGGCGTGATATCGATGATCGCTTCGGACTCCCAGGCCATGGGGCGGGTCGGTGAGGTGATCTGCCGAACCTGGCAAACCGCCCACAAGATGAAGGTGCAGCGTGGCTTGCTGCCGGAAGACACCCAACGCGGCACCGACAACTTTCGCGCCAAACGCTACATCGCCAAGTACACCATCAATCCGGCGATCACTCATGGCATCGCTCATGAGGTCGGCTCGGTGGAGGTCGGCAAGCTGGCCGATCTGGTGCTGTGGGAGCCGGCCTTCTTCGGCGTCAAGCCGGCCATGATGCTCAAGGGCGGGATGATCGCCGCGGCGCCCATGGGCGACCCCAACGCCTCGATCCCCACGCCGCAGCCGGTGCATTACCGGGCCATGTTCGGCGCCCTGGGCCGCGCGGCCAGCCGTACGCGCCTGACCTTCGTCAGCCAGGCCGCGCTGGATGCCGGCATCCGCGAGCGCCTGGGACTGCAGAGCGAGCTGCTGGCCTGCAGGGACGTGCGCGGCGTGCGCAAGGCCGACATGAAGCTCAACGGGGTCTGCCCCCATCTCGAGGTGGACCCGCAGACCTACGAGGTGCGTTGCGATGGCGAACTGTTGACCTGCGAGCCGGCGACGGAACTGCCGCTGGCCCAGCGTTATCACTTATTTTAAAACCATCACGGCTGAAGTTCTTGGTGGGAGGGAACTTGTTCCCGATCGGTTTCGGCTGCCCTAATCGCGAATAAATTCGCTCCCACACTGACCTGCGTGCTGAGGTGAAACATGTTGAAACTGATTGAACGCCTGGGGCCGATAGATGAAAGCGCGGCGAGCGACACCCTGACGCTGCCGTTCGAGGCGCGGATGCGCGGTCGGCTCAAGGCGGTCAGCGATGCCGGCCGCGAGCTGGGACTGTTCCTCGAACGTGGCCCGGTGCTGCGCGATGGCGAAGGGTTGCGTGCCGAAAGCGGCGAGGTGATTCGGGTCAGGGCGGCCGACGAGCCGGCCGTGACGGCGCGCATCGAAGGCACACTGGCGCTGGCACGGTTGTGCTATCACCTGGGCAATCGTCACGTGCAACTGGCCATCGGCGGCGACGAACGCTCTTCACGAGATCAGGGCTGGGTGCGCTTCCCGCCGGACCACGTGCTCGAGGAACTCGCCGAGCGCCTGGGGGCGACGCTCGAGCATCACCAGGCGCCATTCGACCCCGAGCCGGGCGCCTATTCGCAGGGTGAAGATCATTCCCACGGACATCGACATTCCCACGGTCATAACCACGATCATGGCCAGTCACATAGACACGACCACGAGCCCGGCCATGCCCACTGAGTCCAGCCAGGCCGGCAGTGACGACCTGGCCCTGCTGGGCCTGCTGCAACTGGTCAGTCCGGCGCTGCCGATCGGCGCGTTCGCCTGGTCCCAGGGGCTGGAAAGCGCCTTCGATCTGGGCTGGGTGAGCGACGAGGTGACCCTCGGCGAATGGCTGGCAGGCGTGCTCGAGGATGGCCTGACCCGTTGCGACCTGCCGGCACTGGCGCGCCTGTACGACGCCTGGCAGGCCGGCGACGCAGACGCCCTCGCCGCATGGAACGCTTGGCTGCAGGCCAATCGCGAGACCGCCGAGCTGGCCGCCGAGGACTTCCGGCTCGGTGAGGCCATGGTGCGCCTGCTGCATTCGCTGGATCGGCTGCCGCTGGCGCCGTCGCTGCCGTCCCGCCCGACTTACGCCGCGACGTTCGCGCTCGCCAGTTGGCAGCGGGGTATCTCGGTCCGTGACAGCCTGCTCGGCTTCACCTGGGCCTGGCTGGAAAACCAGCTGGCGGTGGCCTGCAAGGCCCTGCCGCTGGGGCAGACCAGCGCCCAGCGGCTGATCGAGCGCTTGCGACCGCAGCTGGTGGCGGCAGTCGACACGGCCCTGGCGCTGGAGGACGAGGAGCTGGGGCCGGCATTGCCGGGGCTAGCCTTGGCCAGCGCCCATCATGAAACCCAATATTCGCGGCTATTTCGTAGCTGAGCGGTCATTTAAGGAAGGAGTAACGCCATGAATCATTGCTTGCGTGTGGGTGTCGGCGGCCCGGTAGGCTCCGGCAAGACGGCCCTGCTCAGGCAGCTCTGCCTGGCACTGCGCGACCATTACGATATTGCGGTGGTCACCAATGACATCTACACCCGCGAGGATGCCGATTTCCTGCTCAAGCACGATGCGCTGGCCGCGGACCGTATCCTAGGCGTCGAGACCGGCGGCTGTCCGCATACCGCGATTCGCGAAGATGCCTCGATGAACCTCGCTGCCATCGACGATCTGCACAGCCGCCATCCCAATCTGGAGCTGGTATTGGTGGAATCCGGCGGCGACAACCTCTCGGCGACCTTCAGTCCCGAGCTGTCCGACCTGACCCTGTATGTGATCGACGTCTCCGCCGGCGACAAGATTCCGCGCAAGGGCGGGCCGGGCATCACCAAGTCCGACCTGCTGATCATCAACAAGATCGACATCGCCGAGTACGTCCACGCCTCGCTGGAGGTGATGGACCGCGACGCATGCAAGATGCGCGGCGAGCGACCGTTCGTATTCGCCAATCTGCACGACGGGGTGGGGCTCGAGACCATCATCCGATTCATTCTCGATCGCGGCATGCTGCCGGAGCGCCGTCCGGACGTGCGTGCCGTCAGCTGATCCCCTTTTATACCGTTCAGGAGAGTGTCATGTCTCATTCTTTGCCTTCGCGAACAAGCTCCTTGCCCTTGCGGGAGCGAATTTATTCGCGATGGCGGCGGGCACTGTACCTCCCCGGCCATGCCGGGCGCCTGCGGCGCCAATCGCGAACCAGTTTCCTCCCACCGGCGTCCCCATGCTCCAGTGGGCCATCCAGGCTGGTTTGCGTGGGAGGGAGTTTATTCCCAATAGCGGGGTCTTGACGTTTCACGCTGATCCGCGAAGAACCAAAAAAGGACCGCCATCAGTGGCGGTCCAGTACGCAGGGAACTATCGGAGATGCGAACACGAGGTAGTCGCTGGCCCGAAGGCCCGGAGTGGGCATGCCTCGTCGCCTTGGCGTAGACGCGGCCACCCCGATGGCATGCCCTATCGATGACGCAGCATGCTGGATAGGTGGCATCCTTGCCGGGGAATCCTTTCCCTAGACACCCTTCCTTGCCCGAAGGCGGTGCCGTCTCATCGCAACCTAAGTCACACATCGCATTGAGTGAGTCACGAAGAGCCAGGCTTGCTACGCGGGCGTAGCGTGCCCGGCGCCCAGTTGCTCACTCGCTAAAAACTTAGCCATAAGCGTGCCATCTATTTTAATTCAATTTAAATACAGTGGTTTATAAAAACCATCCAGGCCCGCGCAGGTCGTTGGCTGGGCATCCATCGGCTGAGCTTTTATTAAGCGTTGCTAATATCTGACGCTCACCATGAACGCGGCGTTAACGTTAGTCTAATCAGCGCTCTACAGCGTCTCTTAATGGCGACAAAAAGGATAATTGCCGGATAAGTCAGCATTTGTGGATCCCCTGAGGCCCACGTACACTGGCGAAACAAGGCGCGACGCTGGCGGTTCAAGGAGAGAGTCATGTTCAGAGACGATGTGCCAGGATGCGGAGTCTACAGGCATACCGATGGCCGGCTGGTCAAGCAGAGCAATACGTTGGCCGAGCTACTTCATGGCGATCGTGCTAGCGCGCCGCAAACACTCGAGAACCTTCTTGACGAAGCGGGCTACACGGCCTATGAAACCGTCCAGGGCGTCTATACCGTCTATGCGCCGGTGGAAGACACCGTGCTGGGCGATGCTTTTCGACATGCATTGGAGGGCGTGCGCTATCTGATTCAGGTCGATACCGATCCCAAGTCGCACTTCTTCGTGCTGGTCGACGACAGCCTGGCCGACTATCTCGGTGTGCTTGCGCTGCTGCAGCCATTGGCCATTCACAAGCGCATGGCAGCGGAGCCTCTCCAACCTGTGGGCGAGGCATGAGCCCACGATGCCCTCTGATCGACAGTCTGGATCGCTTCTGACGATGCTGGCAGCCCCTTTCAGCAAGCTCCGCGCTCTGGCATCGCGCTCTATCCTGGCGAGACGCGTCGTTCGCATCATCGCTCGTTGCGGTTATGTCGCCAAAGGCGTGGTCTATATGATCGTCGGCGTCCTGGCGTCGCTGGCTGCCGCCGGGCTGGGTGGCAGCAGTGTCAACACCAAGCAGGCGATCACCCAGCTGGCTAGTCAGCCATTCGGTGGTCTCATGCTGGCATTGCTCAGCCTGGGCCTGCTCGCCTACGCCGTGTGGCGTCTGCTACAGGCTCTGATCGACACCGAGAATCTGGGCTACGGAGTGCGTGCCATTGCGGCGCGTCTGGGGTTTCTGGTCAGCAGCGGTATTTATAGCGGCCTGGCACTTTACAGCTTCAACCTGCTGCGCAACGCCGCCACCGGTAATACCTCGCCAACCGGTCGCACGGCCGAATTGATGAGCCATCCCGGAGGAATCTATCTGGTCTTCGCAGTGGGTGTGGTCTTTTTCGGGGTTGGCGTGCGCCAGATCGTTCGTGCAGTCAAATGCTCATTTCTGAAGAATTGGCACATGCGAGAGATGAACGAGCGTCAGCGCAAACTTGCCAAGTGGGCCACACGCATGGGGCTGACGGCCCGCGGCATCGTGTTTCTGCTCATTGGGCTGTTTCTCTGTCTGGCTGCCTGGCAGTCCGACCCTAGCGAAGCGGAAGGGTTGGGTGGCGCTCTGGCGACGTTGGCTCAGCAGCCGTTGGGTCCCTGGCTGTTGGGTATCGTCTCGCTGGGTTTGGTCGCTTATGGCATCTACTGCTTCATCAATGCGCGTTTCCGTGACGTCAGTGCCTGACAAGTAAACAACGGAGTGCGGGGTTTCTGTTGGCCTGCATGCAGTGCTCCGTCGGTTCAGCCATAGACTCTCTCGTCGAGCCAATTGCCGCAGCGCGCTTGTACGCCGGCCCAATCGCGGCCGATCTGACATACGAAGAGCGAATCGTGAGCGCCGATATGCGGATGGAGGCGTTCGATCAGAGCGGCAGCCGTGGCATCGGCCTCTATGAGTACGCTGCAGTCGACCGCCGTGGCATTGGGAAAGGATTCCAACAGATCATGGAATGCGTTGTAGGCGATGGGTAGGTGTAATTCATACGTTATTAAATAGACTGCCATAACTGCCCTGCGTAGTGGGTGAATTTATATGGCAAGCGCTAACGTAATTAATCATTGCTTAAAAAACAATAGTTTGATTCGGCCATCTGATGGTGAGCTCTCGGTTCTAACTCATGTCTTGAAGCGCGACGCCCCAGGCGGCGATCAGCGCGGTGGCGCTACGCGTAGCGCACTCGACTGCGCCTGACACATAGCCGAAGCGCAGCCGGTAGGTTTATCTCGTGGGCGTATTGCTGCCTGGCGGTGGGCCCTTGCGATTCTGATACTTGCTCCATAACTGCCTTGCCGTGCGCTTGGCCTTCTCGCGGTTCTGAGGATTCCTGAGCCAGTTGGCAACGGCTGCGCCGAGCATGCGTTTCATGGCTATCTCCTTGATGCGATGCCTGTACATAACCATATGGAGGCTTTGCGGGTCTGCGTCAAGCGCTATTCGATTGCCTGAATAGAAACAAGGGGAGAGGGGAGAGCGTTAGCTGGCCTCGTCCGTGCTCAGGAGTGCATGGGGACTTGGCGGGGACTGAGAATGCCAAGTTCTGAGATAGGTAAAGGCTCTGGTAAAGCGGCCTGCAGGCCCATAGATGGTGCGGATGGGGAGACTCGAACTCCCACGCCTCTCGGCACTAGAACCTAAATCTAGCGTGTCTACCTATTCCACCACATCCGCAAATAGGGGGCAGGAAACGCCCGTATTGTACGGGCCGCGTCGGCCAAGTCAATTGCCGTTCCGCGCGGCTAGCGTGACGCGGGAGGATGGCGCGGTTAAGGTCATCACAGGCTTGCGAGCAATTAGTGATCTTTTGTTCATGATGAAGTTGACAGAGATGGCGGGGCGCATGGGTCCGAAGCCAGCCCTGGTTGTTAACCAGGTTGACAAGATGCTGCGTCGCGCCCTGCCCGGGCGCTGTGCGTTCTGCCTGGCGCGCTGCATGCCGAACGTCCCATGGTGCGGGCCCTGCCTGGCGGTGCTGCCGTGGAACCGGCATGCCTGTGTGCAATGCGCCGAGCCCTTGCCGGAAGCGTCTCCGCGCTACTGCGGGCACTGCCTGCGGCGTCCTCCAGCGTTTGCCGTTGCGCGCATCGGCCTGCGCTACGAAGACGAGATCGCGCTGCTGCTGCGTCGCTTCAAGTTCGGCTACGACCCGCGCGCGGGCAACTTGCTGGTAAGCCTGATGAACGAGTCGTTGGCGGGGCTCGAAAGGGAGCAATTGCCTGAACTGTTGATCGCTCTGCCGCGCCATCGTCAGCGTGCCCGGGAACAGGGCTTCGACCCGGGCCCCTGGCTGGCCGAGCGCCTTGCCGCGCGGCTGGGATTGCCCTGGTACCAGCCGTGCCGGCTGCACGCCACCCCCTCGCAGCGCGGCCTGGATCGCACGGCACGGCGGCGCAATCTCAAGGGCGCCTTCGGGGTCGAAACCCTGTTGCCCGAGCGGGTTGCGCTGGTCGACGACGTGATGACTACCGGCGCCTCGCTCGACGCGCTGGCCGTGGCCTGCCGCGGCACCGGCGCCCGCCATGTCGAGGCCTGGGCGGTGGCGCGCACGCCACTCGGTCATTGAGTGCGTGCGCTGCCGTTGACGGGTGGCAATCTGCTAGCATGCGGGCATCGCTTACCGAGGAGGCCCGCATGGCCGCCAACCCGCATCCGTTCGAGAACCTGCCGCCGCAGCGCATCGTTGCCGCCATCGAGGCGCTGGGATTCTGGCTGCCCGGCGAGCCGTTCGCGCTCAACAGCTACGAAAACCGGGTCTTTCTGATCCACGACGACGAGCGACGCCGCTGGGTTGCCAAGTTCTATCGTCCCGACCGCTGGAGCGATGCGCAGATCCGCGAGGAGCATGCCTTTCTCGCCGAGCTGGCGGCCGCCGAGGTGCCGGTGGCGGCGCCCTGGCGTGATGCCGACGGCGAGAGTCTGCATGAGCACGAGGGCTTTCGCTTCGCGCTGTTTCCCCATGTGGTCGGCCAGGCGCCGGAGCTCGAGAACCCTGCCCACCTGTTCGCCCTCGGTGAACTGATCGGCCGGGTGCACTCGGTGTCGGATACAACGCCATTCGTCACACGACCGACCCTCGAACCGATTGGCTGGGCGGCGAGCAGCCGCGAGCAGGTACTCGCCGGCGAATGGCTCAGCCAACGTCAGCGTCGCGCTTACCGGCGAATCAGCGAGGCCTTGGAACACACGCTGGCGGAGCGCGCCTGGCCGGCCCAGGCGGCGATTCGCGTGCACGGCGACTGCCATCTGGGCAATATCCTGGGGCGCGACGAGCAGTTCGCGCTGGTCGATTTCGACGACTGCTGCATGGCGCCGGCCGTGCAGGATCTATGGATGATGCTGACTGCCCAGAACGACCAGGAGTGGCAGATGCAGCTCTCCGAGCTGCTGGAGGGCTACGAGCAATACCGCGATTTCGATCGCCGCGAACTGGCCTGGATCGAGCTGCTGCGGACCCTGCGCCTGATGCGTCACAGCGCCTGGCTGGTGGCACGCTGGCGCGACCCGGCGTTTCCGCGCGCCTTTCCCTGGGTCGCCGACGAAGCATACTGGGATCAGCACATTCGCACCCTCGAGCAGCAGCGCGTCGCACTCGAAAAGCCACGCTGGCTGGCCTGAGCGGCGGTTGGAGTCCATCGACCAAAGCGCTTAGCATGAACCGGCCGTGGTCACGGAGTAAACGTTGGAGGAGACGCTAATCAGTTTCGACGATGCCGCTCGGGGTCGCGGCGCTCGCTGCTACGCTATGCTTGTTGGTGAAGCCACCGGCAACACCACCATCTTGCCGGATATACATTCTCAGTCGCATGCTATCATCACGTCCGGCGTCACGCAGGCCGGATAACGCATCAGGGCATTCGCGAAGCGGGTGCCCTCCAGGAAGGAGCACATCATGGAATCGCTGCAGGACTATCCGCTGTACCGGCCCTTCGCCTACATCGATGGCAGCTGGGTCGCCGCCGACAGCGGCGAGCAGATCGAAGTCGACAATCCGGCCACCGGTGAGATCATCGGCAGCGTGCCGCGACTCGGCCGCGCCGAGACCGAGCGGGCGATCGACGCGGCGCATGCCGCGTTGCCGGCCTGGCGCGCGCATACCGCCCAGGAGCGTGGCGACATCCTGATGAAGTGGTACGAGCTGATGCTCGAGAATCAGGACGAGCTGGCGCGCATCATGACCCTCGAGCAGGGCAAGCCGCTCAAGGAAGCCGCCGGCGAGATCGTCTACGCGGCGAGCTTCCTGCGCTGGTTCGCCGAGGAGGGGCGGCGCATCTACGGCGAGACCATTCCCAGCGCCAAGAGCAATCAGCGGATCATGGTCATCAAGCAACCGGTCGGCGTCGTCGGCGCGATCACGCCGTGGAACTTCCCGGCGGCGATGATCACCCGCAAGGTCGGCGCGGCGCTGGCGGCGGGCTGCCCGATCGTCGTCAAGCCGGCCAGCCAGACGCCGTTCTCGGCCACCGCCATGGCGCTGCTCGCCGAGCGTGCCGGCGTGCCGCGCGGGGTGTTCAACGTAGTGCCGGGGCGTGCCAGCGAGATCGCCGCGGCGCTGACCGAGTCGCCGCTGGTGCGCAAGATCACCTTCACCGGCTCGACCGAGGTCGGCCAGCGGTTGATGGCGCAGGCCGCGCAGCATGTCCAGAAGATCTCGCTGGAACTGGGCGGCAATGCGCCGTTTCTGGTCTTCGAGGACGCCGACCTGGACGCCGCCGTGGAGGGCGCCATGGCCTCGAAATTCCGCAACGGCGGCCAGACCTGCGTCTGCGTCAATCGTTTCCTGGTCCAGTCGAGCGTGGTCAACGCCTTCTGCGAGAAACTTGCCGCCGCCATGAACAGCGAGCTCAGCGTCGGCGACGGCACCGAGGAGGGCGTCAACATCGGCCCGCTGATCGACAGCGACGGGGTCGAGAAGGTCAGCCGGCACATTCGCGATGCGCTCGACAAGGGCGCCGAGTTGATGCTGGGCGGCAATCATCACCCGCTGGGCGGTAATTTCTTCACCCCGACGCTGGTCAATCAGGCGACCAGCGAGATGCTGGTGGCCCGTGAGGAAACCTTCGGCCCGCTGGCCGCGGTGTTCCCCTTCGACGACGAGGAGGACGCCGTGGAAATGGCCAACGACACGCCGTTCGGCCTCGCCGCGTACTTCTATTCGCGCGACCTGAGCCAGGTGTGGCGGGTCTCGGAGGCGCTGGAATACGGCATCGTCGGCATCAATACCGGGCTGATCTCCAACGCCGCCGCGCCGTTCGGCGGGGTCAAGGAGTCGGGTCTGGGCCGCGAGGGCGGCCATCAGGGGCTCGAGGAGTTCCTCGAAACCAAGTACCTGTGCCTCGACCTGGGCTGAATCCGGTCCGGCGGTGGGCAGCCTAGCGCGGCCAAGCGTTGACGAGGCTGCCCGCCGCGTCCTTGCCTTGCGGCGTGAGGATGGTAACTTGGCAGGACTTTTCTTTACCCGAGAGGTATGCGCATGGATTCGAGCATCAGCAACACCGTCGGTGCCGCCGTCGCGCTGCAGCAGTACAACGCCGACCAGAGCGCCCAGATGTCGCTGCTCCGGCAGTCGCTCGACACCCAGGCGGGGCAAGTTGCCCAGCTGATGGAGGCGGTCGGCGACGGGCCGAAACTGGCCAGCGTCGGCAGCATCGGTACGCAGCTCAATACCTACGCCTGAGTAACGCCGCAAGCTCGGCGGTGCAATACGCGAGGCCGCTGAGGTATAGCACGCAAAACGCCGCCCCTTTCGAGGGGCGGCGTTTTGTTGGGCGCCAGGCCCAGGGCATGCGGCTCAGTGGCGGAAGTGGCGCATGCCGGTGAAGACCATGGCGATGCCGGCTTCGTCGGCGGCGTGGATCACCTCCTGGTCGCGCATCGAGCCGCCGGGCTGGATCACCGCGGTGATTCCGGCGGCGGCGGCGGCATCGATGCCGTCGCGGAACGGGAAGAAGGCATCCGAGGCCATTACCGAGCCGGGCACCTCGAGGCCTTCGTCGGCGGCCTTGATGCCGGCGATCCGGGCCGAATAGACGCGGCTCATCTGGCCGGCGCCGACGCCGACGGTGCGGCCGTCCCTGGCATAGACGATGGCGTTGGACTTGACGTACTTGGCGACCTTCCAGGCGAACGCCAGATCGCGCAGTTCCTGCTCGCTGGGCGCGCGCTCGGTGACCACCTGGAGCTCGTCGCGACCGACCATGCCGAGATCGCGATCCTGGACCAGCAGGCCGCCGGTGACACGCTTGAAATCATGCGCGTGGACACGCTCGCCGGGCCAGCTGGCGCCGACGTCGAGCAGCCGCACGTTCTTCTTGTCGGCGACGACTGCCGCGGCCGCGTCGCTGACGCCGGGGGCGATGATCACTTCGACGAACTGACGGGCGACGATCGCGCGCGCGGTGTCGGCGTCCAGCGCCCGGTTGAAGGCGATGATGCCGCCGAAGGCGCTGGTCGGGTCGGTGGCGAAGGCTTTTTCATAGGCTTCGTGAAGCGTTGCGCCGGTGGCCACGCCGCACGGGTTGGCATGCTTGACGATCACGCAGGCGGCCTCGGTGAAGGCCTTGACGCATTCGAAGGCGGCATCGGTGTCGGCGACGTTGTTGTAGGACAGCGCCTTGCCCTGGCGCTGTACGGCGGTAGCGACGCTGGCCTCGCTGGCGTTGGCTTCGACGTAGAAGGCGGCCGCTTGATGGGGATTCTCGCCGTAGCGCATCGCCTGCTTCTTGTGAAACTGCAGATTGTAGGTGCGCGGAAAGCCGTCTTCGCCGCCCTCGACGCGGCTGCCCAGATAATCGGCGATCGCCGCGTCGTAGCCGGCGGTATGCTCGAAGGCCTTCACGGCGAGATCGAAGCGCAGCTCGCCACCGACCGCGCCGTCATTGGCCGCCATCTCGTCGAGCACTCGGCGATAATCCTCGGCACTGACGACGATGCTGGTGTGGGCATGGTTCTTGGCGCAGGCGCGGACCATGGTCGGGCCGCCGATATCGATGTTCTCGATCGCCTCCTCCAGCGTGCAGTCGGGGCGGGCGACGGTCCGGGCGAACGGGTAGAGATTGACCACTACCATGTCGATCGGGGCGATGTCGTGCTCGGCCATCACCGCGTCGTCCTGGCCCCGGCGGCCGAGAATGCCGCCGTGGATCTTGGGGTGCAGGGTCTTGACCCGGCCGTCCATGATCTCCGGGAAGCCGGTATGCTCGGAGACTTCGCTGACATTGATGCCATTGTCGCTGAGCAGGCGGTAGGTACCGCCGGTGGACAGCAGGGCGACGCCGCGCTCGGCGAGTTCGCGGGCGAAGTCGACGATGCCGGTCTTGTCCGAGACGCTGATCAATGCGCGGCGGACCGGCAGGGAACGGGGGTGGTGGGGCTGTTCGGCCATGAGAGTCACTCTTCGATGTCGGCCCCGCCGAGGGCGAGGGCCTGGGCTTTTAAACGCGACGGGGGAGCCGGCTGGCTCCCCCGTGAAAACGGCCGGTGCTCAGATCAGATCGTACTGCTTGAGCTTCTTGCGCAAGGTGCCGCGGTTGAGTCCCAGCATGTCGGCGGCGCGGGTCTGGTTGCCGCCGGCATAGTCGAGCACGGCGTTGAGCAGCGGCGCCTCGACTTCGGCCATGACCATGGCATACAGGTCGGTCACGGCTTCGCCTTCGAGGTGGCTGAAGTAGCGCCGCATGGCATCGTCGACCGCTTCGCGCAGGGTCTGGCCGCGGGGGGCGGGCGTGGCGGAAAGCGGCGATTCCTCGCCTACGAGCTGTTCGGGAGTGATGGCTTGCCTGCTGTTCATGCTGCACTGATCCCTTCGGTTGCCGGCGCCGTGGCCCGGCGAAACAGTTCATCCACGAAACAACGTTGCCCCTCGGCGCTGTCCAGGGCATTGAAACGTTGTCGCAGCGGTTTGGCGTCCTCGCGGGTGGCGAGATACCAGCCGATATGCTTGCGTGCGATCCTTGCGCCCATGTGCTCACCGTAGAAGCCATGCAGCGCATCGAGGTGCTCGCGCATGACCCTGCGCCGCTCGTCGAGAGAGACGGGTGGCAGGATTTCTCCGGTGCGCAGGAAATGGTCGATCTCGCGGAAGATCCAGGGATTGCCCTGGGCGCCGCGACCCACCATGACCGCATCCGCACCAGTATAGTCGAGAACCTCGGCGGCCTTGGCGGGAGTGTCGATGTCGCCATTGGCGAACACCGGGATGCCCACCGCAGCGTTGATCTCGGCAATGGTGTCGTACTCGGCGAAGCCGTTGTAACGCTGCTCGCGGGTGCGTCCGTGCACGGCCAGCGCACGGATACCGGCGGCTTCGGCGAGGCGCGCCACGCGCACGCCGTTGCGGCTTGATTCGCACCAGCCGGTGCGAATCTTCAGCGTCACCGGGACCTCGACGGCGGCGACCACCGCCTCGAGAATCGCCGCGACCAGCTTCTCGTCGCGCAGCAATGCCGAGCCGGCAGCCTTGTTGCAGACCTTCTTGGCCGGACAGCCCATGTTGATGTCGATGATCTGGGCGCCCTGTTCGGCGTTCAGGCGTGCCGCCTCGGCGAGCATCTCGGGATCGCCGCCGGCGATCTGCACGCTGCGCGGGCCGGGTTCGCCGTGATGATCCAGGCGCATCCGCGACTTGCGGGTATGCCACAGCCGCGGGTCCGAGGTGACCATCTCGGAGACCACCAGACCGGCGCCCAACTGCCGGCAGAGCTGGCGGAACGGCCGGTCGGTGACGCCGGCCATGGGCGCCAGGATCACCCGGTTGGGCAATTGGAATCGACCTATGGCGGGCGGCTCGCCGCGTGCGGTAGCGGGCATCGTGTTCGGGACTCGGCTCAAGCGGACCGCCTATGATACCCACCTGCCGGGGCAGACTGAAGGCTGGTCCGCCAACCTGTCGCGTATTGGCTCGCTCAGCCGCCGCTCGGGCGCTCGCCGGTCAGGCACACCCAGCCGTCGCGCTCGCGCGGCTGGTGCATGATCAAGTCCTGGTCGCGATAGGCATCGAGCACGTCGTCGGCCTGGTGGGCAAGGATGCCCGAGAGCACCAGCCGGCCGCCGGGTTCGACGTGACCGGCGATCGCCGGGGCCAGTTCGACCAACGGCCCGGCGAGAATGTTGGCGAGCACGATCTGAAAGCGCTCGTCGGGCAGCCGCTCGGGCAGGCACAGCATGAACGTCGTCTCGTCGATGGCGTTGTGTTCGGCATTGTCGCGGCTGGCGGTGAGCGCCTGCGGATCGATGTCGGTGCCGGTGGCCTTTGGCGCGCCGAGCTTGAGCGCGGCGATCGCCAGGATTCCCGAGCCGCAGCCGTAGTCGAGCACCCGGCAACCCTCGAGGGTGCCGGCGACGCTCTGCTCGTCGAGCCAGCCCAGGCACAGCGCGGTGGTCGGGTGGGTGCCGGTGCCGAAGGCCAACCCGGGGTCGAGGCGCAGATTGACCGCATCGGCGTCGGGGGCGTCGTGCCAGCTGGGCACGATCCACAGCCGTTCGCCCATCGGCAGCGGCTCGAAACCGTCCATCCATTCGCGTTCCCAGTCGCGATCGGCGAGCAGTTCGTACTCGATGCTCGGGCAGGGCTCGTCGCCCATGGCCAGCGACCAGCCGTGGTGGACGCGCTCGAGCATCGCGTCGATGCCTTCGAGGTCGTCGTAGAGCCCGGTCAGCACGGTTTCCTGCCACAGCGGCGTGCTGCCGCGTTCGGGTTCGAAGACCGGGTCGTCGTGGGCGTCCTGCAGGGTGATCGCCGAAGCGCCCTCGTCGAGCAGCAGCTCCTCGAGGAGCTCGGCCTGGTCGGGGGCGATGCGGGCCTTGAGTTGCAACCAGGGCATGGTGGCTGCTCCTAATCGGTGGGTCTGAAAACGCAGGCGGCGCGATCCGGAGCCGCGCCGCCTGTCAAGAAGCCGGCGCTTTAGCCGCCGAGTTTCTTTTCCAGATAATGGATATTGACGCCACCCTGCTGGAAGGCGCTGTCGCGAACCAGATCCTTCTGCAGATCGATATTGGTCTTGATGCCTTCGACCAGCAGCTCGTCGAGGGCATTGCGCATGCGCGTCAGGGCGTTGGTGCGGTCCGCGCCCCAGGTGATCAGCTTGCCGATCAGCGAGTCGTAGTGCGGCGGCACGCTGTAGCCGGTATACAGGTGCGAGTCCATGCGCACGCCGAGCCCGCCGGGGGCATGATAGAGCGTGACCTTGCCGGGCGAGGGCATGAAGGTGCGGGCGTCCTCGGCGTTGATGCGGCACTCGAAGGCGTGGCCCTTGACCTCGACGTCTTGCTGGCGGATCGACAGCGGCTGGCCGGAGGCGATCAGCAGCTGCTGCTTGACGATATCCACGCCGGTGACCATCTCGGTGACCGGATGCTCGACCTGCACGCGGGTGTTCATCTCGATGAAGAAGAACTGGCCCTTCTCGTAGAGAAACTCGAAGGTGCCGGCGCCGCGATAGCCGATCTCGAGACACGCATCGGTGCAGGCCTTGAGCACTTGGGCGCGGGCCTCGGGGTCGATGTGCGGGGCGGGGGCTTCCTCGAGCACCTTCTGGTGACGGCGCTGCAGCGAGCAATCGCGATCAAAGAGGTGAATGGCGTTGCCCTGGCCATCGGCGAGCACCTGAACCTCGACGTGGCGGGGCTCCTCGAGGAACTTCTCCATGTACACGGTGCCATCGCCGAAGGCGCTGTTGGCCTCGCTCTGGGTCACGCTGACCGCCGACAGCAGGTTGGCCTCGCTGTGCACCACGCGCATGCCGCGACCGCCGCCGCCGGCGGCGGCCTTGATGATCACCGGGTAGCCGATCCGCCGCGCCGTCGCCAGTACGGCATCGTCGTCATCCGGCAGGGCGCCGTCGGAGCCGGGCACGGTGGGTACGCCGGCCTTCTTCATCGACTCGATGGCGCTGACCTTGTCGCCCATCAGGCGAATGGTCTCGGCGCGCGGGCCGACGAACACGAAGCCCGAGCGCTCGACCTGCTCGGCGAAGTTGGCATTTTCCGAGAGGAAGCCATAGCCGGGGTGGATGGCGCTGGCGTCGGTGACCTCGGCGGCGCTGATCAGCGCCGGGATGTTCAGATAGGATTGCGCCGAGGAGGCCGGGCCGATGCACACCGCTTCGTCGGCCAGACGCACATGCATGAGCTCGCGGTCGGCCTTGGAATGAACCGCCACGGTGCGGATGCCCAGTTCCTTGCAGGCGCGCAGGATGCGTAGAGCGATCTCGCCGCGGTTGGCGATGAGTACCTTGTCCAACATGATGGGGTCCGCCAGAGTTGTCGAGTGGATCAGGAGATGAGCAGCATCGGCTGGTCGAATTCGACCGGTTCGCCGTCCTCGACCAGGATTGCCTCGATGACGCCATCCTTGTCGGCTTCGATCTGGTTCATCATCTTCATCGCCTCGACGATGCAGATCGTCTCGCCCTGCTTGACGCTCTGGCCGATTTCGACGAACGCCTTGGCGCCCGGTGCCGGCGAGCGGTAGAAGGTGCCGACCATCGGCGAGGTCACCGCATGCCCGGCCGGCTGCGCCGGTGTCGGAGCTTCCATGGACGCGCTGGGTGCCGCTTCGCCGCCGGTGGCCGGATAGTTCGGCTGGCTCGGCGCCGGGCCCCAGTGGGGTTGATACATGGTCGGCTGGCTGGGCGTGCCGTTGGGGTGACGGCTGATGCGCACCGATTCCTCGCCTTCCTGGATCTCGATCTCGCTGATATTGGATTCTTCCAGCAGTTCGATCAGTTTCTTGACCTTGCGAATATCCATGTCGGTGTCTCTATTGCGGTGAGTGAGGCTGGTGACGCTGGCCCCTCCAGCGCCGCCTTCCGACGCCAGGCCGTAGCTTTCGATAAACCTAGCTTTCAAAAGACCTAGCTTTCGGCGCCAAATTCGCTGGTCACGTCCACTGCCGCGCCGGATAAAGGAGATGCTGACGAAGTGGCTCGCGGACATGAACAGGCGACCAATACGGTTCGACAAAAGGCGCGTGAATGACGCAGTCAACTTGCCTGAAACTCGCTAAGATCACGTCAGTTGATGACAAGATCGCGCTTGTGAACGTCGTTTATGCCGATGTCGGCGAAGTTTGCCGAAAAACCCCGGCATTGTCCAGCCGGCCGTGAACAGCGTTTCCTTGGCCCGGAAGGGTGCAAGAAGGCGCGTTCAGCCGCGTCCATCACGACTGGAGCGCAGCCTTGAACGCTTGCACGTGCCGGCAACAACGGACGAGGCATTGGCAGGGAGTCCTTGAGCTCAGCGCCAGCATGCGATCATGGCGCAGTCGGCGAGTTCTACCCGATCGATGGCAGCACCGTGCTGGCCGGCGTGCATCAACGAAAGCGCTGCGTTGGTCGGGCGGGTACGCCGCCAGCGCCATGATAGGATACCCTGCGAGTAAACGCCTTCTTCTCAACCGTCACGCCCAAGGACGTCGTGCCCATGGCCCTGTTTGGCAACCGCAAACGCCGCACCGAGGTGCTCGAGCGCCCCGAATACGGCTGGATCTGGAAACCCTTGCTGGTCCTGCTGGCGATCTATCTGCTGGTCAGTCTGGTACTGGGCATCTGGTGGAGCCAGCGCCCCGAGCCCTTCGATGTCGACCAGGCCACCACGCAGTGGCTGGGGGCGCCGGCAGATGCCGAACTGCCGCGTGGCGCGCGGTTGACGGCGAGCATGCTGACGTCCCTGGACACGTTGCTGGAAAAGCCGGGCGGCTGGCTGCGCAACGACATGCTGCTGCCCGGGGTCTGGTTGGACAACATGCCCAGTTGGGAATATGGCGTGCTCACCCAGCTGCGCATCCTCGCCAAGGCTCTGCCGGCGATGAGTCCCGCGGGCGCGGACGCCCTGGAGAGTGCCAGCAAGGCGTTGCAATCGGATAGTGAGGACTGGCTGTATCCGGCGGCCGAAAAGCGCTACAGCCAGGCCCAGGGTGCGCTTGCCAGCTACTTGAACGGTATGCTTCGCGGTGGCAATGGCTTTGCCGCCACTGGCGAGGGCCTGGCCGGTTGGCTGGATGCCGTCAGTCGGCGCTTCTCGGGGCTGACCCAGCAATTGCTGGCGAGCGTCGACGACCCCGAGGCGTTGCGCGAACTGGGTGTCGACGACGCCGCATTGCCCGAGGCCACGCCCTGGTTTCGTATCGACAACGTGTTCTTCGAAGCCCGTGGCGATGCCTGGGGCCTGTTGCAGTTGCTCAAGGCGGCCCGGCTCGATTACGCCGAGGTGCTCGGCAAGGCCAGCGCCAACACCACGCTGGAGCGGCTGATCGCCGAACTTGAACTGGCTCAGCGGCGGGTCTGGAGCCCGGTGATTCTCAACGGCTCCGGCTTCGGCATCTTCGCCAACCATTCGCTGGTACTTGCCAATTATACCCAGGCCGTCGCCGAACTGACGGGACAGCTCGCGGGCAGCGTGCAGGGGGTCGAGGTGACGGCGCCGAAAAGCGACTCGCAGCCGGCAGCGCCCACTGCATCATCGAATAGCGAAGCGGGCCGAGCCTCTCAAGGCGGTTCCGAAGCCGGTGGCAAGCCGAGTGAAGGTGGCCAGAATGATACTGGTGGCGATAGCAGCGACGCGGCCCCGGCCCGGGTGCAGCAATGAGCGCGAGTCTCGCCCAACCGAAAAGCGCCGCTCCGAGAGCGGCGCTTTGATTACTGCCGGAGCGACGGGTTGGCCGGTAGCGCTTACTGCTTGGCGTAGGCGGCGACCGATTTCTCGATGGCCTTGCGCGCGGCTTCGGCGTTGTCCCAGGACTCGACCTTGACCCACTTGCCCTTCTCGAGATCCTTGTAGTTCTCGAAGAAGTGGGCGATCTGCTGGCGCAGCAGCTCGGGCAGGTCGGTGACTTCATGCACGTCGTCGTACAGCGACGACAGCTTGTGATGCGGCACGCAGATCAGCTTGGCATCCTCGCCAGCTTCGTCGGTCATGTTGAGCACGCCCACCGGACGCGCGCGGATCACGCTGCCCGGCTGTAGCGGATGCGGGGTGACGACCAGCGCGTCGAGCGGGTCGCCGTCGTCGGCCAGGGTGTTGGGAATGAAGCCATAGTTGGCCGGATAGAACATCGGCGTGGCCATGAAGCGGTCGACGACCAGGGCGTCCATTTCCTTGTCGATCTCGTACTTGATCGGGGCGTGATTGGCCGGGATCTCGATCGCCACATAGACGTCGTTGGGCAGGTCCTTTCCAGCGGGAATCTGATTGAAGCTCATCGTCGAATCCTTGCGTTTTGCGGCTTGAAGGCGAAATGGGGCGGATTATACGAACTGCCCCGGGGGATTACCAATCCGTCGCCGGGACGAGGCGAAGGTGACTCCCTCACAGTGTATGATGGGCGCGCCGCGGCCACCTGCAAGGAGAACGACACTTGGCGGAACAAGCACTGTCCCTGAGTTACGGCCAGGCCTTCGTCGCCCCGGAGCGGCGGCGCCATCGTAGCTCCATGTCGGTATTGGTCACCGAGGGCGAGATGCTGCAGAGCAAGGGCGTCAGCGCGTTGATCAGCGACTCCATCTGGCGCAACGCCATCGCCAAGCAGGCCGGCGATCTCAGCGTGCGCGGCTTTCTCGCCGACTACTATTCCACGCCGGCGCATTGGGACGTCAAGACCTCGGCGACGCGCGTACTGCGGGCCCTGAATAGTTGGAGCTACAGTCAGAGCAGCTACATCGAGGGGGGCAGCTACGTCAGCTCGATGTCGCTGATGGTCCTGCGTGGCCGCGACGCGCATCTCTTCCACATGGGCGATACGCTGGTGTTTCGTCTGCGCGGCGCCGAATTCGAGCAGCTCACCCGCGACCACGTCACCGACCTGGGCGGCTATCGTTACCCCTCACGGGCCTTGGGGCTCGACGGCAATCTGGACATCGATTACGCGCAGCTGCCACTCAAGCAGGGCGATCTGTTCCTGTTCACCACCCGGGCGGTGCGTGGCACCTTGATGCCGTCGGATTTCGTGCAGTTGATTCGCGCCGATGTCAGCAATCTCGACGCCGCCTGCGAGCGCCTGGCCGAAGCCGCCCAGGCGCGGGCCGGTGAACGTGGCTACGGCGCCGAGCAATTCTGTTTTCAGTTGGTGCGCATCGATCGCTTGCCCGAGCTCGACTCGGCCACGGTCGACGTGCATCTCGGCAGTCTACCGGTACCCTCGGAACTGGCGGTCGGCGAGCGTCTCGACGGGCTGGAGGTGCTGGACGTGCTGTCGCGTAATGCCCAGTCGCGGGTCTACCGGGTGCGCGACGAGCGCAGCCGTAGCGAGATGCTGCTGCGGGCGCCGAGTCCCGAACTTTCCAGCCGCAATGCCTATCTCGAGCATTTCCTGCTGCAGCAATGGGTCGCCGAGCGGGTCAGTTCGCCGTTCGTCGCCAAGCTGGTCGAACTGCCGCGACCGCGCCGACACCTCTATTACCTGATGGTGGATGTGCGCGGCGAGTCGCTCAGCGACTGGCTGCGGCGTCATCCCCAGGCCAGCCTGGCCCAGCGGCTGGATATCGCCCGCCAACTGGCCAAGGCGGTGCAGGCCCTGCACAGGCGCGACGTGCTGCACCAGCAGATCCATCCCGACACCGTCCTCATCGATCCGCATGGCCAGGTGGTGTTGAGCGATTTCAGCGCCTGTTTCCGGCGCGACGGCGAGAGCGGCAAGGCGCGCGAACTGGCTCGCGAAGTGGGTCTCGGCGTGCACAGCGCGCCGGAATACGCACTGGGCGACGAGGTCGGCCGGCGCAGCGACCAATACGCGCTGGCATCGACCGTCTACTGGCTGTTGACCGGTGACGTGCCCTACGACCGGTCGCCGGGCGAGTTGCGTAGCCATACCGGACTCGAGCAGATGACGTACCGCAGCGCGCGCAGCCGCAACCCGGCGGTGTCGGCGGCGCTCGACGACGCTCTGCGCCGCGCCCTGGACCCGCAGCGTGCGTTGCGCTTTCGGCGGCTGTCCGAATTCCTGGTGGCGCTGCGCGATCCGCGCCAGCGCGGCGGCGATGAGCGCGTGGCGACCGGTACACCGGCCGGCCTCTGGCAGGGGATTGCTGGACTGCTGTTGCTGCTGCTGGTGCTCTCCTGGCTGCTGAAATAATTTCCGCTACGGGCTACGGGCTACGGGCTACGGGCTACGGGCTACGGGCTACGACAAGCGCTGGTGAGTTTTTGGGTTCGCGGCTCGAAGCCCGAGGCTCGTAAGCTACGGGCTACGACAAGCCTTACAGCGTGAACTCGGGCAGCTTGCGCGCGACCTTGGCCAGCTTAAGCTTGGCCACCATGGGCAGGCCGTTCTCGAACGGTGGGAAATCTTCACCCTGGATCAGCGGCGAGAGGTAGCGCCGGCAGGAGGCGGTAATGCCGAAGCCATCCTCGCGAATGAAGTCGCGCGGCATGTACTTCTCCTTGTTGGCGACCTCGGCCAGCGGCGCGGCCTCGATGCGCCACTCGTAGGGCGAGTCGCTGATCCGCTTGATGGCCGGCATCATCGCGTTGTTGCCGGCCAGCGCCAGTTCCACGGCCTTCTTGCCGACCGCGTAGGCCTGCTCGACGTCGGTCTTCGAGGCCAGGTGGCGCGCGGCGCGCTGCAGGTAGTCGGCGACCGCCCAGTGATACTTGTAGCCCAGGTCCTGCTTGACCATGCCGGCCAGCGTCGGCGCCACGCCACCCAGCTGGCGGTGGCCGAAGGCGTCGGTGTTGCCGGCGTCGGCCAGGAAGGTGCCGTCGGCATAGCGCGCCCCCTCGGAAACCACGATCACGCAGTAGCCGTAGTCCTTCACCGCCTGTTCGACGCGGGCCATCACCTTGGTGCGTTCGAAGGGAATCTCGGGGAAGATAACCAGGTGCGGCGGCTGGCCTTCGCCGTTGCCGGCCAGCGCGCCGGCGGCGGCGATCCAGCCGGCGTGGCGGCCCATCACCTCGAGCACGAAGACCTTGGTCGAGGTGGCGCACATAGAGGCGATGTCGAGCGCCGCCTCGCGGGTCGAGGTGGCGATGTACTTGGCGACGCTGCCGAAGCCCGGCGAGTTGTCGGTGATCGGCAGATCGTTGTCGACCGTCTTGGGCACATGGATCGCGGTCAGCGGGTAGCCCATCTTCTCGGAGAGCTGCGAGACCTTGAGGCAGGTGTCGGCGCTGTCGCCGCCGCCGTTGTAGAAGAAGTAACGGATATCGTGAGCCTTGAACACCTCGATCAGACGCTCGTACTGGGTGCGGTGGCTCTCGATGTCCTTGAGCTTGTAGCGACACGAGCCGAACGCGCCGCCCGGCGTGTGGCGCAAGGCAGCGATCGCTTCGTCGCTTTCCTGGGAAACGTCGATCAAATCCTCGGTCAGGGCGCCGATGATGCCGTTGTGTCCGGCGTAGACCTTGCCGATCCGGTCGCTGTGGCGACGGCACGTCTCGATCACGCCGCAGGCGCTGGCATTGATCACGGCGGTTACCCCGCCTGACTGGGCGTAGAAGGCGTTGTGCTGGGCCATAGGGGCTTCCTTTGCTCCTGCTTTTATAGGGATTACGCGCGGTGGGATGGCTGTGCATCATAGCCGAAAGCGCCCGCTGCTGCACGGCAGCCCTGGGGCGCGGCTGCAGGGCTGGCAGATAGCGGTTACGCTCGGGCTGACCCGTCGACAAGCCCGCGTGGAGGCGCTGTAAATACCTCCATGTACGCTACCGACGCCATCCATGGCGTCGGACCTCCACTTCGGTTTGTCCCCGGCGCCCTCATTAGTTCAACGGCGATAGCCCTGGGGCGCGGCTGGCGGCATATGGCAGCGGCTGTGGCGTCATGCTAGGCTCACGCGCCGGTGAGCGGTTCGCTGAAACGAGCCGCCGCCAGCCATACTTCAGGGCTGGAGACCCCGTCATGCACGTGCACATCCTCGGAATCTGCGGCACCTTCATGGGCAGTCTGGCGCTGCTCGCGCGCGAGTTGGGCTACACCGTCAGCGGCTCCGATGCCCACGTCTATCCGCCGATGAGCACCCAGCTCGAAGCCGCCGATATCGCGCTGATGGACGGCTACGCCGCGGCCAACCTCGAGCCGCGACCCGATCAGGTGATCGTCGGCAACGCCCTGTCCCGCGGCAACCCCGAAATCGAGGCGCTGCTCAACGCGCGGCTGAGCTACGTCTCGGGGCCGCAGTGGCTGGCCGAGCACGTATTGCCCGGACGACGGGTGCTGGCGGTGGCCGGTACCCACGGCAAGACCACCACCGCCAGCTTGCTGGCCTGGCTGCTGGAGAGCGCGGGGCTCGCGCCGGGGTTTCTGATCGGCGGGGTGCCGCGCAACTTCGGCGTCTCGGCGCGCCTCGGCGGAGACGACGCGCCGTTCGTGATCGAGGCCGACGAATACGACACGGCGTTTTTCGACAAGCGCTCCAAGTTTGTGCATTACCGCCCGGATGTCGCGGTGCTCAACAACCTGGAGTTCGATCACGCGGATATCTTCGCCGATCTGGCAGCCATCGAGCGCCAGTTCCATCATCTGGTGCGTACCGTTCCTGGCGATGGCCGGCTGCTGGTCGCCGATGGCGAACCGGCGCTCGAACGGGTCGTGAAGATGGGCTGCTGGACGCCCCTGGAGCGCTTCGGCGATGCCGAAGAGAGCGCCTGGCGGCTGGAGCTGGAGCGTGACGACGCCAGCCGTTTTCGGGTCATTCACGACGGCGAGGATGCGGTGGTCGACTGGTCGCTGAGCGGCGTGCACAACGCCCGCAATGCGCTCGCCGCGCTGGCCGCGGCGGCGACCTGTGGCGTGGACCTGGCACGCGGCTGCGCCACGCTGGCACGCTTTGAGTCACCGCGACGACGCCAGGAGGTGCGCGGCGAGATCGCCGGCATCCAGGTCATCGACGATTTCGCCCACCATCCTACGGCGATTTCCGCCACGCTCCAGGGATTGCGTGCCGCCACTCCGCTGGGACGCCTGCTGGCGGTGATCGAGCCGCGCTCGAACACCATGCGCCTGGGCACGCTGCGCTCGCGGCTGGCCGAGAGCGTCGCCGAGGCCGACCGGGTCTGGTGGTACCAGCCGCCCGAGCTCGACTGGTCGCTGGACGAGCTGCTCGAAACCAGTCCGGTGCCGGCGCAGCGGGTCGACGGCATCGCTGCGCTGGTCGCTGCGCTGGTCGACGAGGCGCAGCCTGGAGATCGCATCGTGGTGATGTCCAACGGCGGCTTCGGCGGCATCCACGAAAAACTGCTGGCGGCCCTGGAGGCGCGGCATGGCTGAGGCGACGTTCAAGCCACCGGTGACCGTCGCGCTGACCGGAGCCTCCGGCGCGCAATACGGGCTGCGCCTGATCGAATGCCTGGTGGCGGCCGAGCACGAAGTCTGGGTGATGATCTCCAAGGCGGCGCACATGGTGATCGTCACCGAGACCGACGTGCGCCTGCCGGCTCAGCCGGCCAGGCTCGGCGAGGCGCTGACCGCCCGCAGCGGCGCCGCCGACGGGCAGATCCGCTGTTTCGGCCGCGAGGACTGGATGGCGCCGGTGGCCTCGGGCTCCGGGGCGTCGACGGCCATGGTGATCTGCCCGTGTTCGACGGGCACGCTGTCGGCGGTCGCCACCGGCGCCAGCAACAACCTGATCGAGCGCGCCGCCGATGTCGCGCTCAAGGAGCGCCGCCGGTTGATCCTGGTGCCGCGCGAGGCGCCATTGTCGGCGATCCATCTCGAGCACATGCTGGCGCTGACCCGGCAGGGTGCGGTGATCCTGCCCGCGGCGCCGGGCTTCTACCATCGTCCGACCCGCGTCGAGGCGCTGATCGACTTCATCGTCGCGCGGATCCTCAATCAATTGGGTATCGAGCATCGTTTGATACCGCGCTGGGGAGAACCGCAGTGATCGTCAATCTGTCGCTGCTGTCGGTATTCATCCCCACCTTCTTCATGGTCTCGTTGACTCCGGGCCTGTGCATGACGCTGTCGATGGTGCTGGGGATGACCCTCGGCGTTCGCCGCGCGCTGTGGATGATGATCGGTGAACTGGTCGGGGTCGGCCTGGTCGCCGTGGCGGCGGGGGCCGGCGTGGCGACGCTGATGTTGCGGCAACCGCTGGCATTCGCTGCCTTCAAGTGGCTGGGCGGCGCCTACCTGGTGTATCTGGGGGTAATGATGTGGCGCTCGCGGGGACGCATGGCGATTCCCAGCGAGCCCGCCGCGGTACGCGATGTCTCGCGCTGGCAACTGATTTCCCAGGGGTTTGTCACCGCAGTCGCCAATCCCAAGGGCTGGGCGTTCTTCATTGCCCTGCTGCCGCCGTTTCTCGATACCGACCTGCCACTGGCCCCGCAGCTGGCGGTACTGGTCGGGATGATCCTGACCCTCGAGCTGTGCAGCTTGCTGCTCTACGCCACTGGCGGGCGCACCGCCAGCCATCTGCTCGCCAAGAGCGGCAACGTCCGGCTGCTCAATCGCCTCGCCGGCACGCTGATGGTGGGTGTCGGGGTCTGGCTGGCGCTGGGTTAGGAGCCGGTCGGACGTGATGCCGATCAGGCGTTTGGCAGCCACAGGATGCGACCGACTAGCAGCGCAAGCGAGGCCAGCGACAGGATTTTCCAGGGGGCCGGTGGTGGCATGTGCCGCGCAAAGCTGTGATAACTGAGGCGTACCAGCGCACAGGCCAGCAGGCCGAGCAGGGCGCCGCCAATCAGGTCGCTGAGCCAGTGCACGCCAATCACCAGCCGCGACAGCGCCATGGGAACGCTGATCAGAATCGCCAGCCAGTAGGCCGGTGCCCGATGTCGCGGGGGCAGTCGGTCGGCGACGAACGCCGCGGTCAGTCCATAGAGCACCACAGCGGTCGAGACATGCGCGCTGGGGTAGGAAAACGAGCCGATCAGGTAATCGGGCGTATCGGGCCGCACGCGTCCGGCCAACTGCTTGAACAGCGTATTGGCCAGCGCGATGCCGCCCAGCGCACCGGCCATATGCAGCAGTACGGCATAGGCCCGGCGGTGCGCCAGCCATACCGCCCAGGGGGCCGTCAGGGCGAGCACGCCGAACGTGTCGCCGGCCTTGGCCATCCATTCGGCGACAGCTACCAGGGGGGCGAGTGATAGATCCCCCAGCAGGGCCTGCAGTTGCCGATCCATGGGCAGCGGGCCGCTTTGCTCCAATACCCACAGCGTCCAGCCGGACAGCGCCGCCAGGCTGATCAGCGCCAGCGCCAGCGAGGCCAGCGGCAGTTCCGCTTCGGGGCGTGTGGTGCGTAGCCAAAGCCACAGGCGGCGCAGTCGTGGATGACGGCGCGCCAGCCCGGCGAGCAACCGATAGCCACGTCCCTGGCGGGTAAGCTGGCTGCGCAGCAACGAGAAGACGATCGCCAGCGCGACGACGAGTATCGCCAGCAGCACCAGCCAGCGTCGGCTGCTGCTGGGCAGGTCGAGCAATTGCTGCCAGGTGCTGCCCAGCAGGTAGCCTGGCAGTACATAGATCGGTGCCCAGAGCAGTGCCGAACCGATGTTGGACCACAGGAACGTGGTCGGTCGCATGTGCAGCATTCCGGCGATTAGCGGGATGATCGGGCGCACCGGACCGAAGAAACGGCCGATCAGTACCGACAGCACGCCATAGCGATGGAAGAAGCGCGCGCCGCGGGCCAGCCATTCGGGGTGGTTGCGAAACGGTCGCAACTGTGGAATGCGCTGGCGCTGGTAATAGCCGAACGCAAAGCTTAGCCCATCGCCGATCACCGCGCCGACGAAGGCCGCGGCGAGCAGGGCGAAGATCGCCAGATCGTAGTGTCCGGCCAGCGAGGCCGCGGCGGTGATCAAGATCACGCCGGGCACCAGCAGACCGACGACGGCCAGCGACTCGATCAGCGAGATGCCGGCGACGATCAGAAAAAGCCAGTTGGGTGAGGGCATGAAGCCACTTATCCATTCGGTCATGCTCAAAGGGCGGGCTCCATCAGTTTGAGGCCCGCGCTCAGCAGGCGCTGTTCGAAATGCTGGCGAGTTTCACCGGCGTGTAGGCGGCAAACTTGAATCCGCGACTGCAGGGTGCCGGTCTCGGCGATGACTTCACGATTCAGCGCATGCAGCAGGCGCTCGCGGACGATCAGTGCGCCGGCTTCCCCGGTGTCCGGCAGCAGCAGCCAGAACAACGAGCCCTGCTGACGACCCAGCAGATCGTGCTGGCGCGAGTTGGCCTGGATTGTCTGGCAGATGCGATCGAGCAGGGCGTGCAGCAGCGGGCGGCCGAACTGCTCGTCGGCCATTTCCAGTTGGGGGAGGTGAATGACCAGGGCGGCAAGCGGACGCCTGAGTGCCTTGGCCCGCTCGACCTCGGCGGCCATCCGGCGTTCGAGGGTTTCGCGCGACAGCGCGCAGCAATCGCGATCTCGGCGTACCGATCGATCGCACTGCTGGGCATGACGATGGCCCAGCCAGCCGGGCAACGAGGCCATGCCCAGCAGCGTCAGGTAGGCCAATGCCGCCGGCCCCAGCGTCAGGTCGGGGGCGGCGATGGCAAGCCACACCGGAGTCAGGAACAGGCTCAGCAGCAGCCCCGGGGCGAGCGGCAGCAGCAACAGCGTCAGTACCGGCGGCAGGCCCAGCCAGAATAGCGATAGCGTGGCTTGCTGGTGGGCCAGGTCGATGGCGACGATCAGGTAGCAACTGATCAGCACCAGATAGATGGGCAGGCGGCGGAACTCGGCATTGACCCAGCGTACGAACAGCGCCCCGCCGAGCATCAGGGTCAGTATCGCCGGCAGCAGGATATCGCTGTAGTGGCCCATCATGTACTGCCACAGCGCATAGCTGCCCATCAGCACCACGCCACTGACGTAGACCAGGCGGAACAACCAATCGGCCAGGCGCGAGCGGTCGTCGTAAGCCATTCAGGCTGACTCCTCGAGCACGATCAACGGACGCGACTGGTGGGCCAGGGCGCGTAGCTGTCCGGCCAGCTCGAGCCCCGGCGCCAGCGTGACGAAGCGAGCCTGGCTGATGCCCGGCAGTGCCGCTTTCAAGGCGTCGCGGCGCTGGCCGCCCTCCGTGGCGTCGCGGCTGATCAGCAGCGCGGCGAGGACGTGTCGGTCGAGCTGATAGCCGCTTTCGTAGCTGCGGGTATGGTCGACCAGCAGGCGCGCCAGTGTCGATGTGCGGCTCTTCTGGCGCACCAGCACCAGCATGCCATGGGTCTTCTCGCGCTGGCAGCGAGCGGTCTCCTCGGGCAGGTCCTGCTCGAGCTGATGGCGTGACCAGAACATGGCGTCCGGGATGCGCTCCGCATAGCGATGCTGAGTGCGCCAGCTGGCCTGCAGACTCAGGCTGCGGGCAATCGCCAGCAACCCCAGGGTGGCCAGCAGCAGCCCGGCGAGCACTCCCTGTTCGATGGGAAACGCGGTGCGGCTGTCGAAGTAGCTAAGTGTCGCGAGTGCGGCGTTGAGCGCCAGCAACCATGGGGGCTGCGGCAAGGCCAGCACGGCCACCCAGGCCCATAGCCACAGCAGGAAATATTGAGGGTCGAGCGCCAGCACCAGCGTCAGCACCAGCGCCAGCAAGGCCGGTAGCCAGGCGTTGGCGAGATGGATGCCGCCCGGCCGGGCATGGGTGACTATCACCAGCAACAAGGCACCGACGACCAGTACCGGCGCGGCCGACTCGCCCCGCCAGACCAGCGCCAACGCGAGGATCGACAGGGCGGTCAGCCAGACGATCAGCCGATAGGGGCCTTCTTTGAACTTGCGCTCCATGGTGGCTTACTATTGTGCTCCTTTCCGAGTAGCGGACACTGTACGATACCCGCCCCCCGGCGGCGACTCGTATCTGACTTTTTCGCCAACCCTGCGCCCGACGCACCGGCCCTGGTGGCGTGCGGCAGGCCGATGGAGACTTTTCGGACATGTCACCACAGTTCGCGACGACCGATGTCGCCTCCTACATGCAACAGCTGGGTCGCGAGGCGCGCCGTACCAGCAGTCAATTGCGGCGTGCCACCAGCGCGGCCAAGAATGCCGCGCTGGCGGCCATGGCGGCGCGCCTCGCGGCCTCCCGCGAGGCGCTGCTGACCGCCAACGAAAGCGATCTGGAGCGCGCACGGGCGTCGGGGCTGGACGCGGCGCTGCTCGATCGGCTGGCGCTCAGCGAGGCGCGCATCGAGGCGATGATCGAAGGCCTGCACCAGGTCGCCGCGCTGCCCGACCCGGTGGGTGCGATCGACGATCTGCGAACCCGGCCGAGCGGCATCCAGGTCGGCCAGATGCGCGTGCCGCTGGGGGTGATCGGGATCATCTACGAGTCGCGTCCCAACGTCACGCTCGAGGCGGCCAGCCTGTGTCTCAAGTCGGGCAATGCCTGCATCCTGCGCGGCGGCTCCGAGGCCCGCGAGAGCAACGCGGCGATCGCCGAATGCATCGTCGCCGGGCTCGCCGATGCCGGGTTGCCGGAAAGCGCGGTGCAGGTGGTGGCGATGACAGATCGCGCCGCGGTGGGGGAGTTGATCGCCATGCCCGAGTATGTCGACGTGATTATTCCGCGCGGCGGCAAGTCGTTGATCGAGCGGGTGGCGCGCGATGCGAAGGTGCCGGTGATCAAGCATCTCGACGGGGTGTGTCATGTGTACATCGATGCCAGCGCCGATCGCGACAAGGCGCTGGCGATCGCCGTCAATGCCAAGACGCAACGCTACGGCACCTGCAATACCTTGGAAACGCTGCTGATCGATGCGCCGGTGGCCGGCGAGCTGCTGCCCGAGCTGGCCGCGGCATACGCCGAACACCGCGTCGAGCTGCGCGGCTGTGAGCGTACCCGTGAGTTGCTGCCGGGAATCAAGGCCGCCGAAGAGGCCGACTGGTCGGCGGAATACCTGGCCCCGGTGCTGGCGATCCGGGTGGTCGATGGCATCGATGCCGCCATCGCGCACATCGAGCGCTACGGTTCGCACCACACCGATGCCATCGTCAGCGAATCCTATACGCTGAGCCGGCGGTTCCTTGCCGAGGTCGATTCCAGCTCGGTGATGGTCAACGCCTCGACGCGCTTCGCCGATGGTTTCGAATACGGCCTGGGTGCCGAGATCGGCATCTCCACCAACAAGCTGCACGCCCGGGGGCCGGTGGGCCTCGAAGGTCTCACGACCCGCAAGTACATCGTGCTGGGCGATGGCCAGATCCGTGAGTGACCGCATTTCGGGCGACGCCGCGCCGCGCATCGCCATGTTCGGCGGTACGTTCGACCCAGTGCATCTGGGGCATCTGCGCAGTGCCGTCGAACTGCGCGAGTGCCTGGCGCTGGATCGGGTCCATATGCTGCCCGCCCATGTACCGCCGCACCGGGAAGCGCCGGGAGTTTCGGCCGCCGAGCGCCTGGCGATGCTCGAGGCCGGCATCGGCGATACCCCGGGGCTGGTCGCCGACGCCCGGGAGCTGGATCGCGACGGCCCTTCCTACAGCGGCGAGACCCTGGCTTCGCTGCGTCGCGACTACGGCGAGCAGGCGCGCCTGGTGATGAGCGTGGGGATGGATGCCTTCCTCAGGCTGCATGAATGGCGCGAGCCGCAGCGCTTGTTCGAGCTGGCGCACGTGGTGGTGATCGAGCGTCCCGGTCATCGGGGCCCGCTGCCCGCTGCCCTGGCGCGGCTCGTCGCCGGTCGCGAAGCGGCGGATGCCGAGGCGCTGTTGCGTCGGCCGGCGGGCGGCGTGTTGCACGTGAGGCTGCCCAGCCGCATGGCGATCTCCGCCACCGGGTTGCGCACACGCCTGGCCGCGGGCCGCAGCGTACGCTATCTGTTGCCGGAAGCGGTGGAAGACTATGTTCGCTCACGCAATCTTTATCGGTCGTTGGAACCGTCGGGGTAGAATGACGGTCTGACTAGACTGTTTCTTTAGAGGAGCTATGCAGATCGACGCACTCAAGACATTGGCAGTGGATGCCCTCGAGGAACTCAAGGGCCAGGATATTGCCGAACTCGACGTCGCGGCGCTGACCAGCGTCACCGATGTCATGCTGGTTGCCAGCGGTACCTCGTCACGCCACGTGGCGGCGCTGGCCAACAATGTGGTCGAGCGGGCCAAGGATGCCGGGGTACGGCCGCTCGGTGTCGAAGGGCAGAACGGCGCCGAATGGGTGCTGATCGACCTGGGCGATGTGGTGGTCCATGTCATGCAGCCCGAGACGCGGCGCCTGTACGATCTCGAACGACTGTGGGCCGATCTGCCCGCTGACAGCGAGGAGGAGGTGCGCGGAGGCCGGGCGTGAAGTTGAAGCTGCTGGCCGTCGGCACCAGGATGCCCGACTGGGTCGAGCGGGGCGTTGCGGAATATCGCCAGCGAATGCCGCGTGACTTCGCCCTCGAAGTGATCGAGATCGCTCCCGGTGCGCGTGGCAAGAATGCCGATGTGGCGCGTGCCGTGGCGCTCGAGGGACAGCGCATGCGCCAACGCCTGAACGGCGAACTGTGCGTGGCGCTGGAAGTCACCGGCCAGGCGTGGTCGACCGAGCGGCTTGCCGGCGAGGCCGATCGCTGGCGCCATTCGGGGCGTGATGTGGCGCTGCTGGTGGGCGGTCCCGAAGGGCTCGAGCCGGCACTTTCGGCGTCCGCCGATCAGCGCTGGTCGCTGTCGCCACTGACCCTGCCGCACCCGATGGTGCGGCTGATCATCGCCGAACAGCTCTATCGCGCCTGGACGCTGCTGGTTGGCCACCCCTATCACCGTTGACTGAAGGACGCAATGCAGCATCCACGCCACGAGCCTGCTTCGCCGCCTCGAAACGTCACCCTCGCCTTGTGGCCTTCGCATGCGTAAACGCCGTTCCGCGCTGAAGAATCCCGAACAGGAAGTGCGCATCTTCCGCAACCGCTCGTTGCTGGCGGTGGCGGTGGTCATCCTGCTGTCGGGCGGCCTGATGGCACGCCTGGTCTACCTGCAGATATTCCAGCAAGAAGCCTTTGCCACGCGCTCGGAGAACAACCGCGTGCGCGTCGAGCCGTTACCGCCGACCCGCGGCTTGATCTACGACCGCAATGGCCTATTGCTGGCCGAAAACCGGCCGACCTATAACCTGACCATCGTTCCCGAGCGGGTCGACGATCTGGGCGCGACGCTTGACCTGCTGGTCGGTATTCTCGAGCTTCCCGAGCAGCAGGAAGCGGTCTTTCGCAAGCGGGCCTATCAGCGTCAACGCCCGTATCAGCCGGCGTTGCTGATGAGCGAGCTCGACGAGCGCCAGATTGCACGGCTGGCGGTCAATCGCTATCGCTTGCCCGGGGTCGAGATCGAGGGCCAGTTGCTGCGCTACTATCCCAACCCGGTGCTGATGTCGCACGTGCTCGGCTATGTCGGCCGGATCAACGCCGAGGAACTCGCCGAGCTGGACAGCGGCGACTACGCCGGCACGCACTTCATCGGCAAGACCGGCATCGAAAAGCAGTACGAAGAACAGCTGCAAGGCGACGCCGGGCTGCGCCGGGTAGAGACCAACGCCCGGGGGCGGGTGCTGCGTGAGCTCGGTCGCACCGATCCCGAACCCGGCAAGAACATCACCCTGAGCATCGACGCGCGACTGCAGAAGTTGGCCTACGATCTCCTCGCTGGCCGGCGTGGCTCGATCGTCGCCATCGACCCGCCGAGCGGCGAGATTCTCGCCATGGCCTCGTCGCCGGGCTTCAATTCCAACCTGTTCGTCACCGGCATCAGCTATGAAGATTACCGTGCGCTGCGCGAGGACATCGATCTGCCGCTCTACAATCGCTCGGTTCGCGGGCAGTACCCGCCAGCGTCCACGGTCAAGCCCTACCTGGCGCTGGCAGGGCTGGAAAACGCTGTGATCACCCCGCAGAAGACCATCTACGACCCGGGTTACTACAAGCTGCCCGGATTCGATCGGCGCTATAATAACTGGAAGCGCTCGGGGCAAGGTCGGGTCGACATGAGTCGTGCCATCGAGGTCTCCAACGACACTTACTTCTACAACCTGGCGAACTTGCTGGGAATCGATGCACTGTCCAGCTCCATGTCCCGCTTCGGCTTCGGCGAGGAGACCAGCTATGACGTGTACGGCGCTTCCCAGGGCTTGATGCCCTCGAGAAAATGGAAGCGCGAGAGCCGCAACCAGGTCTGGTTTCCCGGCGAGACGCTCTCGGTGGGCATCGGCCAGGGTTACTGGCTGGCCACGCCGCTGCAGATGGCGACCGCCATGTCGGTACTCGCCAACCGCGGCAAATGGGTGACCCCGCATCTCGCTCGCAAGATCGGCGACGAGATGGTCAAGCCGCCTCCCGCCAAGGAAGACATCAAGTTGCCCGACAAATGGTGGGATCTGGTCATCCAGGCGCTCGAAGCGGTCTTGAGCGGCAACGAGGGCACCGCGCGACGTGCCGGGAAGGGGCTCGAATACCGCATGGCCGGCAAGTCGGGAACCGCTCAGGTATTCTCCCTCGCCAACGACGAGCGCTACAACGCCGACGAACTCGATGAGCGTCTCCTCGATCATGCCCTGTTTACTGCCTTCGCGCCGATCGACGAGCCGCGGATAGCCGTTGCGGTGGTCATCGAGAACGCCGGTGGTGGCAGCTCGAACGCGGCGCCGCTGGCCCGTCAGTTGATCGATGCCTGGTTGCTGCCCGACAACACGGCGCTCGAACAGGCACAAAACGAGCTCACCCAGCGAGAAGACCATGAACCGACGCGATAGCGCCATGCTTCACTACCCGCGCCGCGCCAGCGTTCGTCGTCGTCGCACGCTGTGGTCGCGGATCCATATCGACCCCTGGCTGGGCGGGCTGCTGCTGGTGCTGCTGGGGGCCGGGCTGATCGTGCTCTACAGCGCCAGCGGCCAGCGCATGCCGGTGGTCACCGCCCAGGCCAGCCGATTCGGTATCGCGTTGGTGGCGATGGCGACGCTCGCGCAAATATCGCCCAAGACGCTATGCCGCTGGTCGCCGGTTGTGTACGCCATGGGGCTGGCGATGCTGGTGGCCGTCGAAGTCATGGGCGACATCGGCATGGGCGCGCAGCGTTGGCTGGAAATTCCCGGGTTGATTCGCTTCCAGCCTTCCGAACTGATGAAGCTGGCGATGCCGATGATGGTTGCCGCCTACCTGCAGCGCCAAGTCTTGCCGCCGAGGTTACGCGACATCGCGGTCTGCGCGATGATCATGGCCGTGCCAGTGGCCATGATCGCCAGGCAGCCGGATCTCGGCACCTCGCTGCTGGTGAGCAGCGCCGGGCTCTTCGTGCTGCTGCTGGCCGGCTTGTCCTGGCGCCTGATCGGCTGTCTGGTGGCGCTGGCGGGGGCGGCGCTGCCGTTGCTGTGGATCAACATGCTCGATTACCAGCGCCAGCGGGTCTTGACCTTTCTCAACCCCGAGAGCGACCCGCTGGGTTCGGGCTGGAACATCATCCAGTCGACCACGGCGATCGGCAGTGGCGGGCTCATCGGCAAGGGCTGGACGCTGGGCACCCAGTCGCAGCTGGAATTCCTGCCCGAACGGAAGACCGACTTCATCGTCGCGGTGCTCGGCGAGGAGTTCGGCCTGGTCGGCATGCTGCTGATCCTGACGCTCTACCTGCTGATCGTGGGGCGCGGCCTGTTGATGGCCAATGGCGCCCATGACAGCTATGGTCGGCTGGTCGCCGGCAGCATCATCCTGACGTTCTTCATCTACGTATTCGTGAATATCGGCATGGTCAGCGGTATCCTGCCGATCGTCGGCGTGCCGTTGCCGCTGGTCAGTTACGGCGGGACCTCCAGCGTGACGTTGATGGCCGGTTTCGGTATTCTCATGTCGATTCACAGCCACCGACGGCTACTGCCCCGTTGAGGCGACGATGCCGCAAACGATCGCTGGAGCGGAAATAGCCTATGCCTTCAGGACCTATGCCTTCGGGACCTATGCCTTCAGGAGTAGCAGGACGATGAGCAGCCCCCTGCGTCACTATCGCCACCGTCGGCCTGTCAAGGCGGCGATCATCGTGCTTGGCGGTTGTCTGTGGAGTCTTGGTCTGCCAGCGTTGGCGGGAGAGAACTTCGCGCCGGATGGCCATCCCCGCGTACAGGCGTTGATCGATGAGTTGGCGGCGCGGGGTCTGCCCCGCGACTGGCTCGTCGCCACCCTGTCGCGCGCCGAGTTCCGCCAGCAGGTGCTCGATGCCATGGCCGGCGCGGCCGAGCGGCAGCTGCGCTGGGACGAGTACCGCGATATCTTCATCAAGCCCGAGCGTATCCAGGGTGGCGTCGACTTCATCGCGGCAAACCGCGAGGCCTTCGCGCGCGCCGAGGCCGAGTACGGCGTACCCGCCGAGATCATCGCAGCGATCATCGGTGTCGAGACCTTCTATGGGCGCTACACCGGCTCGTACAAGGTGCTCGATTCGCTGGCCACGCTGGCTTTTCGTCACCCTTCGCGGGGCGATTTCTTTCGCGGTGAACTGGCCGCCTTTCTCGAGATCAGCAACGAGCAGGGCGTCGATCCCGCCAGTCTGCAGGGCTCCTACGCCGGTGCGATGGGCTATCCGCAGTTCATTCCCACCAGTTATCAAGCCTACGCCGTCGACTTCGACGCGGACGGCAAGCGCGACTTATGGGACAACCCGGTCGATGCCATCGGTAGCGTCGGCAACTATTTCGCGCGCAACGGTTGGCAGCCCGGCGCGCCGATTTACGCCAAGGCGCGGGGGCCGGCGACGCCGCCCACGAGCATCGAATTCAATCAGGTGCGCCGCCCCTACATCAGCATCGCCGAGTTGAGCGAGCAAGGTATCGAGCCGGCGAGCGGGACAGCCGCCGCCGGGGCCCCGGTCATCCCGCTGGCTCTCGAGGTCGACGGGGGCAAAACCCGCTATCGTCTGGGCTACGAAAATTTCTACGTGATCACGCGCTACAACCGTAGTCATCTCTATGCGATGGCGGTGAGCGAGCTGGCCGAGCGAATCCGAGCGGCGCGCGAGGCCGGGGCATGAGGTGGGGCTGGTTACTGCTGGTGGGCGGTATCATGCTCCTGGCGGGGTGCGCCGGTGATGGCGGCTCGCGCCCCGAGGCGGGCTCGGGACGCTATGCCATGGCGAACGATGCCTATCCCGACGAGCCGCCCGATGTCTCCCGGGTTCCCAATGCGGTACCTCGGGTCGAGCCGCGTGCGGCGAGCGGCAACCGCTCCACCTATCAGGTCTGGGGCACCACCTATCGGGTCATGGACGACCCCCGCGGTTATGAAGCGGAAGGCATCGCTTCCTGGTACGGCAAGAAGTTCCAGGGCTATGACACGGCCAGCGGCGAACCCTACGACATGTACAAGATGACGGCGGCGCATCGCTCGCTGCCGTTGCCGACCTATGCGCAGGTCACCAATCTCGATAATGGTCGTACGGTGATCGTCAGAGTCAACGATCGCGGACCGTTCAAGGGCAATCGCCTGATCGATCTGTCCTATGCGGCGGCGGCCCGTCTGGGTATCCTGCGCAACGGAACCGGCAAAGTGCGGGTCGAGGCGATCGACCCTGTCGCCTGGCAGGCCGAGTATCGTCAGAATGGCGCGGACAAGGCCTTGGCAAGTGGCGAAACGTCGCCGGGAAAAGGGCCTGCGCAGCGTCCGGAAGAGACTCGACTCAAGGCGCCGGATGCACCGGTTCGTGCGGGTGGTGACGTCGCCAAGGCGCTGCCGGCCACTGGCCAGCCCCAGCCCGTCGCCGAGCCGGTGCAGGCCAGCGCAGCATCGCGGATCTATCTGCAAGTGGCGGCGCTCAGTTCGGCGGCTAGCGCCGAACGGCTCAAGTCACAATTGCAGCAGCAACTGGCGCGACCGGTGCGCGTCGCTCGCGATGATCGCCTGTACCGGGTCCAGGTTGGCCCGGTCGTTAATCAATCGGCGCTCAAGCGCCTGCGCAGCGAACTGCGTAAGGCCGGTTATGCGCAAGCCTTTTCGGTGAGTGCCGGGCGTTGAAGCCGCTTTACCATCACCATCCATCGAATCAAGCCACGAGAAACATTGTCATGAGATTGCCCGCTTTACCGTCACCGTCCTGGCATTGGCTGACTGCCGCCGTCACTGCATTGTTCATCGCGGCCCAACCCGCCCAGGCTCAGGACGCGGCGCCTCAGCCTGATCCGGCTCCCCAGCCCGATTCGGCGCTGCAGCAGACGCTGCCGGAGCCGATGATCCCCTCGCCGCCGACCCTCAATGCCTCGTCATGGATTCTGATCGATGCCAACAGCGGCGAGGTGCTGGCCGAGCAGAATGCCGACAAGCGGCTGCCGCCAGCCAGTCTGACCAAGATGATGACGGCCTACATCGTCGAGAAGGAGATCGACGACGGCAATATCAACGATCAGGATCTGGTCACGATCAGCAAGAAGGCCTGGCAGACCGGCGGCTCACGAATGTTCATCCGCGAAGGGACTCAGGTCAGCGTAGAAAACTTGCTGCGCGGCGTGGTCATTCAGTCGGGCAATGATGCCAGTGTCGCGCTGGCCGAGTACGTCGCCGGCTCCGAGTCGGCCTTCGCCGAGCTGATGAACCAGCAGGCGCAACGCCTCGGGCTCCAGAACAGCCAGTTCGCCAATGCCACCGGCCTGCCAAGTCCCGGGCACTATTCGTCGGCACGGGACCTGGCGACCCTCGCCAAGCACATCATTCAGGACTATCCGGAGCATTACCAGATCTACTCGGAGAAGTACTTCACCTACAACGGTATTCGTCAACCCAATCGCAACCGCCTGCTGTGGCGCGACGCGTCGGTCGATGGCCTCAAGACCGGGCATACCGAAGAGGCGGGATATAGCTTGGCGGCCTCGGCCAAGCAGGGCGAGATGCGACTGATCTCGGTGGTCATGAACACCGCTTCCGAGGAGGCGCGGGCGCAGGAAAGCCAGAAGCTTCTGAACTACGGCTTTCGCTTCTTCGACACTTTCCGTCTCTATCAGCGTGGCGCGGTCATCAATCAGTCGCGGATCTGGGGAGGCGCCCAGGATCAACTGAAGGTCGGCGTCTCCGAGGATATCTACCTGACCGTGCCCAAGGGGCGGCGCGACGAAATGACCGCGCAACTCAACCTGCCCGAGACCCTCGAGGCGCCGGTACAGGCCGGTCAGCAGCTCGGCACCCTGAACGTCAAGCTGGGTGACAAGGTGCTCATGGAACAGCCGCTGGTAGCGCTGCAGACGGTCGAGCAGGGCGGTTTCTTCAAGCGCATCTGGGACACCATCCTGCAGTTCTTCACCGGCCTGTTCGACTGATCCTCAGCGGGTGGCGCACGGCCCTCGGCCCGCGCCACCCTTGGTCGCCGCGAATAGGTTGAGTAGAATACTCGGAAATGTCTTCGCCGAGCCGACCCCATGACCGACAACTCCCTCCGCGACCTGCGTGTCCCGAACGCGCAAGCCACGCCGCCCGCCCCCAAGGTCGAGTTTCCCTGTGACTACCCGATCAAGGTCGTCGGCGACGCCGCGCCCGATTTTGAAGCCGCCGTCATCGACGTGATCGAGGAGCATGCTCCGGGTATCGACCGGCGTACCGTCAACGCCGTCGACAGCCGCAATGGCAAGTTCCGTTCAATACGGGTGACCATCACCGCCACCGGGCAGGAGCAACTGCAGGCGCTGTTCGTCTCGCTCAAGGAAACCGGCCGCGTGCACATGGTGCTTTGACTCGATGACCAGAGTCCTGGCGTGGTGGTGACGACGTGGTGATGACGAGGAGTCGTGATGGACGCAGCGTCGGCGGCAGCGCCGATCAGAGTGTTTCAGCTCGGACGCCAGGCTTATCTTCCGGTCTGGCAGGCGATGCGCGAGCTGACCGATAGCCGCGATGCCGCTACCCCGGATCAATTCTGGGTGGTGGAACATGAGCCGGTCTTTACCCAGGGCCAGGCAGGCAAGCCGGAACATCTACTGATGCCTGGCGATATTCCGGTGGTGCAGACCGACCGGGGTGGCCAGGTCACCTATCACGGCCCCGGACAGCTGGTGCTGTACCCGCTGCTCGATGTGCGGCGCGGCAGGATCGGCGTGCGCGATCTGGTGAGCGCCCTGGAGCAGGCGGTGATCGGGGTGCTGGCCGACGCGGGCATCGAGGCCCATGCGCGCCCCGATGCCCCGGGCGTCTACGTCAATGAGGCCAAGATCGCGTCGCTGGGCCTGCGCATTCGGCGTGGCGCGAGCTTTCACGGCGTGGCGTTGAACGTGACGGGCGATCTATCGCCGTTCCAGCGCATCAATCCCTGTGGCTATGCCGGGATGCAGATGGTGCGTCTTGCCGATCTGGTGGAAGAACCTTGCTTGCCAGCGGTGGCGCAGCGCCTGATCGCGCATCTCGCGGGGCGGCTGGGCCGGAACACCGCGGCGGCCATGCCCGGCGAACTGCCGGAACATTGCCTGGCGCAGGGGCTTTCGTACAGGGTTTCGGCCTGAGCGGGTCAGGCCGCTGGCCTAGCCGACGTTGATGGCGGGAATGATATCGGGGTCGGGCTCCTGCCCCGGCACCGCGGCGGGCGCGGCAAGCCCCAGGTTGTTCTTCTCGAATACCCGATCGGCCCGATAACTGGAGCGAACCAGCGGACCGGCGGCGACTTCCATGAAACCCTTGTCGAGCCCCAGTTGCCGATAGCGTTCGAACTCGTTCGGGGTGACCCAGCGCTCCACCGCCAGGTGGTTCCTGGTGGGACGCAGATACTGCCCGAGCGTGACGATATCCACGCCAATCGCCCTGAGATCGTCGAAGGTGGCGAGGATCTCGTCGTCGGTTTCGCCCAGCCCCAGCATCAGGCTGGTCTTGGTCAGGATATCGGGGCGATGGCGCTTGGCGTGGGCCAGCACGTCCAGGGTCTTGCGATAGCCGGCGCGGGGATCGCGAACCCGCGAGGTCAGGCGTTCCACGGTCTCGACGTTCTGGGCGAAAACCTCCAGCCCCGAATCCACCACGGCCTCCACGGCCGGTTCCCGAGCGTCGAAATCCGGCGTCAGCGCCTCGACCACGACCTCGGGGGTGCGGGTCTTGATGGCGCGAATGCAGGCTGCATAGTGGGCGGCGCCGCCATCGTCGAGATCGTCGCGGTCGACCGAGGTCAGGACGATGTAGCGCAGCCCCATCAGCTCCACCGACTTGGCGGTGTTCTCGGGCTCTTCGTGATCCAGCCAACCTCGGGGGTTGCCGGTATCCACGGCGCAGAAACGGCAGGCGCGGGTGCATACCGAGCCCATCAGCATGATGGTGGCGGTGCCGTTGCTCCAGCATTCGCCCATGTTGGGGCAGTGCGACTCGGCGCAGACGGTGCTCAAGCGATGTTCCTTGACGTTGCGCTTGACCGCATCGAAGCGTTCGCCGCCCGGCATCTGGATCCGCAACCAGGGCGGCTTGCGTCCGGTGACGGCGCTCTCTTCAGCCTGCTGACGCTCCTCGGTTTGCTTGCGCTGCTTGATGCCGTCCTTGATCACGGACATGCCGCGTTCGTTGCGGTACTTCTTGCCGCTGGAAACGGACTGCGAAGACGTATCACTCATATCGGACCTGACTCTCCAATCGACCTGCTGACCGGCCTGTTCGGCGACGCGGGCCGCACGTTAAATGCCCTGCTCGGCGCGTCTCTATGAGAGGCAATTTACCACACTCGACCCGGTGTCATCACATCAGCTGCCGTGGTTGGCGGGGATCGGCAGGCAGACCACCGAGTGGCCGGGCATCGGCTCGAGCGGCGCCTTGAAGTGCGCGTTGAGCTCGGGCAGCAACTCGCGCAAAAAGCGCATGAACAGCTCGGTCACCGGGGTCGGATAACGATCCTTGGGATAAACGGCGCACCACGAGCGCTTGAGCGGAAACCCCGGCAGGGCGGGTGAGGCCAGCAGGCCCGAGGCCAGCTCCAGTTGCACCGCCAGGCGCGGCAGCACGGACACCCCGAGGTGCGCCATGACACCCTGCTTGATCGCCTCGTTGGTACCCAGCTCGAGGGTGTGCGCCAGCGAGACCCGCTCGCGGGAGGCGTACTCCTCGAAGGCGGTACGCGTTCCCGAGCCGGGCTCGCGCATCAGCACATAATGACGCGCGAAGTCCTCGAAGGTCGGTCTGTCGTCGCTGAGCAGCGGATGGCCGGGCCAGACCACGGGAATCATCTCGTTGTCGAGAACCGGCATGAACGCCAGGTTGGCGTCATCCGGCACCATGCCCATCAGCACCAGGTCGTCGCGGCGTTCGGCGAGGCGCTCAAGGGCCTGGCCGCGATTGCACACGTGCAGGCGGATCTGCACTTCGGGATAGCGGGCGCGAAACCGTGCCAGGATATGCGGCACCACGTATTGCGCGGTGGATACCGCCGTCAGGTTGAGTTCGCCGCGAATGGTGCCGGCCAGCTCGGAGAGTTCCATCTGCAGGCTCGATACCTGGCCGAATATCGATTGGACCGTGGCCGCCAGGGCGTCGGCGGCGGGCAGCACATGCAACGTCTTGCCGGCGTACTTGAACAGCGGTTGTTCCAGTGCCTGCTCGAGCTGACGGATCTGCGCGCTGACCGCCGGCTGGGTCAGACCCAGTTGTTCCGCGGCACGCGAATAGGACTGCTGGCGATGCACGGCCTGGAAGACCTGGAGCTGGCGAAAGGTCAGGCGATTGAGCAGATGAGGGCGCGACATGGCGATTTCCGCATAAGAGGTATAAGCCGTCCCTTATAGGTTGGCAAAAAAATATCAATTTTTCTATTGGTAGCCCGCCGGGTAGCGTAAAGGCACATTCAGTACGGTCGTTACCACGTGCGAGCAACCCGTGAGTGTTTCGCATGGCCACCGTGGACGCAACCCGGGAGGACCGCCAGTGTTCCATAAACTGTTGATCGCCAATCGCGGCGAGATAGCGGTGCGTATCGTGCGCGCCTGTGCCGAGATGGACATTCGCTCGGTCGCCGTGTACACCGAGCCCGATCGCTTCGCGCTGCACGTCAAGCGCGCCGACGAGGCGCATTTCGTCGGCGACGACCCGCTGGCCGGCTATCTCGATCCGCAGCGACTCGTCGACCTGGCCCGCGAGACCGGCTGCGACGCCATCCATCCCGGCTATGGTTTTCTCTCGGAGAATGCCGATCTGGCGCGTATCTGCAGCGAGGCGGGGATCGCCTTCGTCGGCCCGTCGTCCACAGTGATCGCGCGGATGGGCGACAAGACCGCCGCGCGTGCGGCGATGCGCGAGGCCGGCGTGCCGGTTACCCCGGGCTCCGAGGGTAATCTGGCCAGTTGCGAAGACGCCCTGGCGCTGGCCGAGACGATTGGCTATCCGGTAATGCTCAAGGCCACCTCCGGGGGCGGCGGTCGCGGCATTCGCCGCTGCGACGATGCCACTCAGTTGCGCCAGGCCTGGGAGCGGGTGATTTCCGAGGCCACCAAGGCTTTCGGCAGCGCCGACGTGTTCATGGAAAAGTGTGTGGTCGAGCCGCGGCACATCGAGGTGCAGATACTCGCCGATCGCCACGCCAACGTCATCCACCTGTTCGAGCGCGATTGTTCGATCCAGCGCCGCAACCAGAAACTGATCGAGATCGCCCCCAGCCCGCAGCTGACCCCCGAACAGCGTGCCTATGTCGGCGAACTGGCGGTGCGCGCCGCCGAGGCGGTGGGCTACGAAAATGCCGGGACCGTCGAGTTCCTGGTCAAGGGCAACGAAATCTATTTCATGGAGATGAACACCCGAGTCCAGGTCGAACACACCATCAGCGAGGCGATCACCGGGGTCGACATCGTCCGCGAGCAGATCCGCATCGCCGCCGGGCTGAAACTGGCGTTCCGCCAGGAAGACATTCGCCATCACGGTTATGCGATCCAGTTTCGCATCAACGCCGAGGACCCCAAGAACGACTTCCTGCCGTCGTTCGGCCGGATCACCCGCTACTACGCGCCGGGCGGCCCGGGGGTGCGTACCGACACGGCGATCTACACTGGCTACACGATTCCGCCGTATTTCGACTCGATGTGCCTGAAGCTGATCGTCTGGGGGCTGACCTGGGAGGAAACCCTGAATCGCGGCATTCGCGCGCTCAACGACATGCGCCTGCAGGGGGTCAAGACCACCGCGCCCTATTACCAGGAGATCCTGCGCCACCCGGATTTTCGGCGCGGCGAGTTCGACACCGGCTTCGTGCCGGCGCACCCGGAGCTGCTCAATTACTCGGTGAAGCGCAATCCCGAAGAGGTCGCATTGGCCATTGCTGCCGCCATCGCCGCCCACGCCGGACTATAAGGAGAGATTCATGAGCCCGAAGCAACCCGACCGGGTCCACGTCACCGACGTCGTGCTGCGTGACGGTCATCAGTCGCTGATTGCCACTCGCATGCGCACCGAGGACATGCTGCCGATCTGTCCGCAGCTGGACGCCATCGGCTTTCATTCCCTGGAGGTATGGGGTGGGGCGACCTTCGACGCCTGCGTTCGTTTTCTCAAGGAGGACCCCTGGGAGCGGCTGCGCGCATTGAAGGAGGCGCTGCCCGCCACGCCGCTGCAGATGCTGCTGCGCGGCCAGAACCTGCTGGGCTACCGCCACTATGCCGACGACGTGGTCGAGCGTTTCGTCGCGCGTTCCGCTGACAATGGCATCGATATCTTCCGGATCTTCGACGCGCTCAACGACCTGCGCAATCTGGAAACCGCGATGCGCGCGGTCAAGGCCAGCGGCAAGCACGCCCAGGGCACGCTGTGCTACACGGTCAGCCCGGTGCATACCCTGGCGATGTTCGTCGAACAGGCCCGCCGGCTGGTCGAGATGGGCGCCGATTCGATCGCCATCAAGGACATGGCGGGTCTGCTCACCCCCTATGCCACCGAACAGCTGGTGGCGGCGCTGGTCGAGGCGGTCGAGGTGCCCATTCACCTGCATGCCCATGCCACCTCGGGGCTGTCGTCGCTGTGTCATCTCAAGGCGATCGAGGCCGGCTGCCGGCACATCGATACCTGCAACTCCGGCTTCGCCGGCGGCACCAGCCACCCGTCCACCGAAGCGATGGTCGCCGCACTGCAGGGCACCGGCTACGATACCGGGCTGGATCTCGAGGCGCTCAAGCAGGTCGGCGACTATTTCCGCGAGGTGCGCAGGAAATACGCCGCCTTCGAGAGCGAGTTCACCCGCGAGGACGTCTCGGTACAGATCAACCAGGTGCCGGGCGGGATGATGTCCAACCTGGCCAACCAGCTCAAGGAGCAGAACGCGCTATCGCGGATTCGCGAGGTGTTCGCCGAGATCCCGCGGGTGCGCGCAGACCTTGGCTACCCGCCGCTGGTCACGCCGACCTCGCAGATCGTCGGCACCCAGGCGGTGATGAACGTGCTCACCGGCGAGCGCTACAAGGCCATCACCAACGAGGTCAAGCGCTACCTGCAGGGCGGTTACGGCCAGCCGCCGGCCGAGGTCGACGCCGAGATCCGTCGCCGGGCGATCGGCAACCAGCCGGTCGAGGAGGGGCGCCCGGCCGATGCGCTGGCACCCGAGATGGAGCGCCTGGGCCGCGAGACCGGAGAGCTGGCCGAGAGCGAGGAGGACGTGCTGACCTTCGCCATGTTCCCCGAACTGGGCCGCGATTTTCTGCAGGGGCGCCGCGACGGCACCTTAAGCCCCGAGCCGCTGCCCGCGCCCGACGCCGCGGCGGGGCGCCCGGCGACCGAGGGCGTGCCCACCGAGTTCGTGATCGATGTGCATGGCGAGTCCTACGAAGTGCAGATCACCGGTGTGGGACGCAACACCGGCGGCAAGCGCCAGGTCTACCTGACGCTTGACGGCATGCCCGAGGAAGTGGTTTTCGAGGCCAAGGACGACTATGTCGGCAGCGCGGCGCCGGGGCGTGCCAAGGCCAGCGCGCCGGGGCACGTCACCACCTCGATGCCGGGCAACATCGTCGACGTGCTGGTCGCTGTCGGCGACGGCGTCGAGGCCGGTCAGCCGGTGCTGGTCACCGAAGCGATGAAGATGGAAAGCGAAGTTCATGCCCGGGTCGCCGGCACCGTGCAGGCCGTCCACGTTGCGCGTGGCGATCGCGTCACGCCCGGCGAAGTGCTGATCGAGATCGACTGAGTCACAGCTTTAGGTGGTCGGCAAGTGGCTGTCGGGATGGGCGATGGTGCCTGCCGACTCACGGCGAGGCATCGCCGGACTTGCAACTGGCGCTGAGCCGGCTAGTAGTTAAGAGTAAGCAATTGTTCGCCCCACCCAGGAGAGACCCCATGGATGACAAGCACCGTAGCGATGAACTGGCCCGCCTGGTCGACCAATGCTACAGCCAGGCGCGCCGCGTCGATGGCCGCAGCGCACTGATGGGCGGTGCGCTCGGGCTATTGTTGAGCAGCCGCCATGGACGCGGCGTGCTCGGCAAGGCCCTCAAGTACGGCCTGGTGGCGGGGGTCGGTGCGCTGGCCTGGCGGGCACGCAGCGAACGCGAGCGCAGCCCATCGCGCGGGCTGGACGACGCGACGCCATCATCCAACGGCGACGAGACGATCGCCGAGACGCGGGTCTCCGAGACGCCGGCCGCCGGAACGCCGGCCGCCGGAACGCCGGCCGCCGGAACGTCGACGGGCTCCTTCGCGACCCAGCGCGACGACGCCGAACCGCCACAGGTGCCTTGAGTCGGCAACTCGCCTTCATGGCCACGTGGTCGCCGACGGCGTTCGGCGCGCGCTTGGCGCTGCATCCCGCTCTACCGTGACGCCCGCAACGCCGGGCGCCACGTATCTGCATTTCCGGACCCTTCAGGCCTGTTTCCGCCGCTGCCGGCTGCGAGTCGTCGCGCCATGGTCCGAAATGAACCCGCAATCGAGGGCTTTTGTTGGCTGCATGGCAGGCAAGATGGCGTTACCCTTATCATGCAGTGCAGCAAAGCCACTACGGGAGCTTTCACCATGTTGTCTCTTTATGCCTCCATGGCGCAGGCGGCCACGACCTTCTGGGATCCGCTGGGGATCGGTCGCGCCGCCATCGACTATTGGCGTGACGCCGCCGAGCGCAGCGTGCTCTATCTGGATGTCATGCGACAGCGCGGCAACCAGTACCTCGAGCACATGGAAAAGACCCGTCCCAGCGTGCTGGGCTTCGCGACCGAGATGCTGGTCGATGGGCGGGATCTGCCGCGTCCGGTCAATTACGAGCTGATGCGCGTGCTGCCGCCCGAGGGCGTTATCGTCGACGACGACATGCGCCCGTTCGTGGTCGTCGACCCGCGTGCCGGTCATGGGCCGGGCATCGGCGGCTTCAAGCCCGACAGCGAGATCGGCGTGGCGCTGCGCGCCGGTCATCCCTGCTACTTCATCGGTTTTCTGCCGTTTCCGGTGCCTGGGCAGACGGTGGAGGACGTCGTCGAGGCCGAAGCGCATTTCCTGCGTCAGATCATCGAGCGTCACCCGCAGACCGACGAGAAACCGATGGTCGTCGGCAACTGTCAGGCCGGCTGGCAGCTGATGATGGCGGCGGCGCTCGAGCCCGACTGTTTCGGGCCCATCCTGATCGCCGGCGCGCCGCTCTCCTACTGGGCGGGCGAGCGCGGCAAGGCGCCGATGCGCTACTCCGGCGGGATGCTCGGCGGCAGTTGGCTGACCGCCTTCGCCAGCGATCTGGGGGCGGGCAATTTCGATGGCGCCTGGCTGGTGCAGAACTTCGAGAAGCTCAATCCGGCCAATACGCTGTGGAGCAAGCAGTACAACCTGTTCGCCAACGTCGACAGCGAGGCGCGTCGCTATCTGGAATTCGAGCGCTGGTGGGGCGGCCACGTGGTCCTCGACGGTGCCGAGATCCAGTATATCGTCGACAATCTGTTCATCGGCAACCGACTGAGCAGCGCCCAGTTGCAGACCCGCGACGGCCGGCGCATCGACCTGCGCAACGTGCGCTCGCCGATCGTGGTGTTCTGCTCGAAGGGCGACGACATCACGCCGCCGCCCCAGGCGCTGGGCTGGATTCGCGATCTTTACGGCAGTGTCGACGACATCCAGGCCAACGACCAGACCATCGTCTATTGCGTCCACGATACCACCGGCCATCTGGGCATCTTCGTCTCGGGCAGCGTCTCGCGCAAGGAGCACGCCGAGTTCACGGAGAACATGGATTACATCGATATCCTGCCGCCGGGGCTCTACGAGGCCGCAGTCAACGAACGGCCCGGTGACGGGTCCGCAGCGCAGCATGTCGATGGCGATTACCTGCTCGAGTTCACCCCGCGCGATCTCGACGATGTCAACGCCATCGTCCAGCCGATCCACGAGGACGAGCGGCGCTTCGCCACCCTGGCCAGGGTCTCGGAGATCAATCTGGGGATATACCAGCGCTACGCGCAGCCCTGGATGCAGGCGATCGTGACCCCCGAGGCGGCGCGCTGGATACGCCGCATGCACCCCATCCGGCTGGGCTACAAGCTGCTCTCGGATCGCAATCCGGCCAGCGTGCCGTTGCCGGTGATGGCCGATTTCGTCAAGGCCAACCGCGCTGCGGTCGGCAACGACAACCCGTTTCGGGTCGCCGAGAGCATGCTCTCGGATCAGATCGTCAACGCCCTCAATGTCTTGCGCGACGTGCGTGACCAAGGCATCGAATGGCTGTTTCTGGAGACCTACGGTCAGCCCTGGTTGCAGACATTGGCCGGGCTCGGCGTCGACCGTGGCGAGCTGCCCAACCGTCGCCCCGGGCTCGAGCCCGAGCATGGCCGCTTCATCGCCCAGCGCATGGAGGCGCTGCGCGGACGGATCGCCGAGGGCGACAGCCATCACGCAGTGATGCGCGCGCTGATCTTCGTGCTGGGGGGCGCGCCATCCACCGACGAGCGCAACTTCCAGCGGCTCAAGCAAACCCGTGCCCAGATCGAGCCGGATATCAATCTGAGCACGTTCAAGGCGCTGGTCCGCGAGCAGTTCTTCATTCTCAAGCTGGATTCGCCGGCGGCCCTGGAGGCGCTGCCAACCCTGCTCGAGGGCCAGAACGCACAGGCCATCGACGCGCATCTTGCGCACATCGAGCATGTCGTCGAGGCCAGTGCGCCGCTGTCCGAGCGTACCCAGTCACGCCTCGATCGGGTGCGCGAATTGTTCGCGCGGGCCAAGCCGGAAGCCAGACCCGGGCCGGCGTGACGTAACGCTCGAAAACCCCTGATCGGCACGGCGGGCCAGGGGGCTTTCATGTGGCCGGGCTTGGCGAGGGTCTCGTGCCAGCGTCCCGCCCATTGGAGCAGTTCCGTCTTCTTGGCGTCATGGGCGATCAGCGCGATGCGCTTTCTCGCCGGCAGGGTGCGCTGAATCTGGCGTCGCGGACGCTCGGGGCCGCTGACCTCACCGCTCATGACGACGCCGCGTCCAGGTCGAGAATCTTCATCGAGTTGGTGCCGCCATGCGCGTTCATGTGATCGCCGCGAGTCAGGATCACATGATCGTCGGGCTCGGCGATGCCGCGGTCGCGGAGCAATCGCAGGGCGCGCACATCGAGCTCCTCGGGCGGAATGTTGGTAGTGTCGAAGGGCAGCGAGACCACGCCGCGATACAGCGCCATGCGCCGCTGGGCGATGGGGCTGTGGGCCAGTCCGACGATCGGCAGTCCCGAGCGGATGCGCGAGGCGATCAGCGGCGTGTAGCCGGTGGCGGTCATGCAGGCGATCGCCGCCACGCCGGCCAGATGGTTGGCGGCGTACATTGCGGATAGCGCCACCGTTTCGTCGATGCGGGTGAAATCCTCGTGGATGCGGTGCTTGGACTCCTGGATGCTGCGTTCGCGCTCGGCGCCCAGGCACAGGCGCTGCATCGCCTCGACGGTTTCGACCGGGTAGTCGCCGGCGGCGGTCTCGGCGGAGAGCATCACCGCATCGGTGCCGTCGAGCACGGCGTTGGCGACGTCGAACACCTCGGCACGGGTCGGCAACGGCGAGGTGATCATCGACTCCATCATCTGGGTGGCGGTGATCACCGCGCGATTGAGGCTACGCGCGCGCTGGATCAGGCGCTTCTGCACGCCGATCAACTGGGCGTCGCCGATCTCCACGCCGAGATCGCCGCGGGCTACCATCACCGCCTCGGAGGCGCGGATGATGTCGTCCATCACCTCGGGGTCGGCGACCGCCTCGGCGCGTTCGATCTTGGCCACCAGGCCGATCTCGGCGCCGGCCTCGCCGAGCAGCTCGCGGGCCAGCTGCATGTCGGCCGCCGAGCGCGGGAACGACACCGCGAGGTAATCGACGCCGATATCGATGGCGGTCTTTAGATCCTCGCGGTCCTTGTCGGTGAGGGCCGCCGCCGACAGGCCGCCGCCCTGCTTGTTGATGCCCTTGTTGTTGGACAGCTTGCCGCCGACGCGCACCGTGGTATGGACCCGCGGTGGCTCGACCTTGATTACTTCCAGTTCGAGGCGGCCGTCGTCGAGCAGCAGCACGTCGCCGGCGCTGACGTCGTCGGCCAGCGTCTTGTAGTCGCAACCGACCTGGGTGGCATCGCCGGCATCGCGCGCAAGCGACACGTCGAGGATGAACGTCTGATCCTCGACGAGCGTAACCGCGCCGTCGGCGAAACGGGCGATGCGAATCTTCGGGCCCTGCAGGTCGCCGAGCGCGGCGACGCTGCGACCATGACGCTCGGCGGCTTCGCGCACCGCACTCAGGCGGCGGCGATGATCCTCGGGCGAGCCGTGGGAAAAGTTCAGCCGCACCACGTCGACGCCGATACGGATGAGTTCGTCGAGTACGCCCTCGCGATCGCTGGCGGGGCCCAGGGTGGCGACGATCTTGGTGCGGCGAAGGGGGGCATGGCCGTGCAAGTCCGGCATGAGAAGCTCCTTACTGCTCGGTACTGTCTCTATAAAGGTGGCAACGATCGTCCGCCATGCAAAGTGCTTGTGCGGAAGTCCACGTCAACAAGCCTGGCGGTCGTGCCTGCGACAACATGTAGTCATTTTACTACATCATAGTACAGCACGTTGTCGCCGGACGTGAAAGCCGCGCGATCCCCGACTCCGCGCGTCCGACCGAGCGCAGTGTGGGACCAGGCCGGCCGCCATGGCAGGCTTGCGCCAAGCCTGGCCGCGCGTCTAGTGTCATGAAAACCCGCCTCGCACTTGACGCCATGCAGCGACTGGCGCCCAGCGGATGGCTGGGGTAGGGTAAGCGCATTTTGTCACCGGCGTTCGCGTTCGGTACGTCGTACACGTCGCCGCGTCATGCATGCGGACTCGACACGTAGAAAGTGGAGCACTATGGGCAAGTCACTGGTCATCGTTGAGTCGCCAGCCAAGGCCAAGACGATCAACAAGTACCTCGGCAACGATTTCATCGTGAAGTCGAGCGTCGGCCACATTCGCGACCTGCCGACCAGCGGCTCCGGCAAGAACGTCAGCGATCCCAAGGAGCGCGCCAGGCAGGCAGCGGCGACACGCAAGATGTCCCCCGAGGAGAAAGCTGTCTACCAGAAGCAGAAGTCCTGGCATCAGCTGGTGCGGCGCATGGGCATCGACCCGGAGCATGGCTGGCAGGCCAACTACGAGATCCTGCCGGGCAAGGAGAAGGTCGTCGAGGAGCTGGCCAAGCTGGCCAGCAAGGCCGACACCATCTATCTCGCCACCGACCTGGACCGCGAGGGGGAGGCGATCGCCTGGCACCTGCGCGAGACCATCGGTGGCGATGACGAACGTTACAAGCGGGTGGTGTTCAACGAGATCACCAAGAACGCCATTCAGGAAGCCTTCAAGGAGCCGGGCAGCCTCAACATGCCGCGGGTCGAGGCGCAGCAGACGCGGCGCTTCCTCGACCGGGTGGTGGGTTTCATGCTTTCTCCATTGCTGTGGAGCAAGGTCGCCCGCGGGCTGTCCGCCGGGCGCGTGCAATCGGTGGCGGTGCGCCTGATCGTCGAGCGCGAGCGCGAGATCCGCGCCTTCGTTCCCGAAGAGTTCTGGGACGTGCATGCCGATCTGGTCAGTTCAGCAGGCGAGCCGATACGCTTCGAACTGGTGCGCCAGGACGGCAAGCCGTTCCGGCCCACCTCCGAGGCCGAGACCCTTACGCGCATCGCAGCGCTTCACAAGGCCGATCTTGAGATCACCGCCCGCGAGGAGAAGCCGACCCGCTCCAAGCCCAACGCGCCGTTCATCACCTCGACCCTGCAGCAGGCCGCCAGCGGCCGGCTGGGATTCTCGGTGAAGAAGACCATGACCCTGGCCCAGCGTCTCTACGAGGCGGGTTACATCACCTACATGCGTACCGATTCCACCAATCTTTCGCAGGAAGCGGTGAGCGGTGTGCGCGACTACATCGAGGGTCAGTTCGGCCAGCGCTACCTGCCCGAAGCGCCGCTGCGCTATTCGAGCAAGGAGGGCGCCCAGGAGGCCCACGAGGCGATCCGTCCCTCCGAGGTGACGCGCACCGCCGCCGACCTGGCCGGCATGGAGCGCGATGCCGAGCGGCTCTACGAGCTGATCTGGCGCCAGTTCGTGGCCTGCCAGATGACCCCGGCGGAGTACCTGTCGACCACGCTGACGGTGGAAACCCAGGGCTTCGAGCTGCGCGCCAAGGGCCGCGTGCTCAAGTTCGACGGTTATACCCGGGTCATGAAGCCGACCGGCAAGAAGGACGAGGACCAGACGCTGCCCGATCTGGCCGAGGGCACCGCGATGGTGCTCGAGCGCCTCGACCCGCAGCAGCACTTCACCAAGCCGCCGGCGCGCTACACCGAGGCGAGCCTGGTCAAGGAGCTGGAGAAGCGCGGCATCGGCCGGCCGTCGACCTACGCCTCGATCATCTCGACCATTCAGGATCGCGGCTACGTCAAGCTCGAGAGCCGGCGCTTCTATGCCGAGAAGCTCGGCGACATCGTCACCGACCGGCTGGCCGAATCGTTCAGCGACCTGATGGATTACGGCTTCACCGCGCGCATGGAGGACAGCCTCGACGAGGTCGCCGAAGGCGAGCGCAACTGGCGGACGCTGCTCGACGCCTTCTACGCCGAGTTCCGGGCCAAGCTGGAAACAGCCGAGGGCGAGGACGGCATGCGCCCCAACCAGCCGGTGCCCACCGACATCGACTGCCCCAAGTGCGGGCGCAAGATGCAGATTCGCACCGCCTCGACCGGGGTATTCCTGGGCTGCTCGGGATACAACCTGCCGCCCAAGGAGCGCTGCAAGACCACCATCGACCTGATTCCCGGCGACGAGGCGGTCGCCGCCGAGGCCGGCGAGGACGCCGAGACCGATGCGCTGCGCGCCAAGCGTCGCTGCCCCAAGTGCGGCACGGCGATGGACAGCTACCTGATCGACGAGACCCGCAAATTGCATATCTGCGGCAACAGCCCCGATTGCGACGGCCACGAGATCGAGTCCGGCAAGTTCAAGCTCAAGGGCTACGAAGGGCCGACCATCGAGTGCGACAAGTGCGGCAGCGACATGCAGTTGAAGTCGGGCCGCTTCGGCAAGTATTTCGGCTGCACCAACGAGAATTGCAAGAATACCCGCAAGCTGCTTAGAAGCGGCGAGGTGGCGCCGCCCAAGATGGACCCGATCCCGATGCCCGAGCTGGCCTGCCAGAAGGTCGACGACCATTACGTGCTGCGCGACGGCGCCAGCGGGCTGTTCTTGGCCGCCAGCCAGTTTCCCAAGAATCGCGAGACCCGCGCGCCGCTGGTCGCCGAACTCAAGGCCCACGCCAAGGAGCTGCCCGAGAAGTATCACTTCCTGCTCGAGGCTCCCGCCCAGGACCCCGACGGCCGGCCGGCGCAGATCCGCTTCTCGCGCAAGACCAAGAGCCAGTACGTGATGAGCGACGAGGAGGGCAGGGCCACCGGCTGGAAGGCGATTTACGAGGACGGCCGCTGGCAGATCGAGGACAAGCGCAAGTGACTCCCCGAGGACGCACCAACCAGTTGCTCTACCAGGCCGAATTGCTGCTCGCCTGCGAGCCCGGCGACGACGAGCATGCCGCGGCGCGGCACATGGCGATCGAGGAGGGCACGCTGGCGCTTGCCGAGCTGGCGCTCGACGCGGCGTTGCGCGAACTCACCGAGCATGCTGCGTTTAAGCGTCACGACTGGCGGGAACTGCTGGAAGGCCAGGATGAAGGCGTCGCCGAGTTGCGCCGCCTGCGGGTGCTGCGCGACGACCCGGAAAGTTGGCTGGCGAGGCTCTGTCTGCGACTGCATGCGCTGCACGATGTCGAGGGCGCGGCGCGGCGCGAGGCGAGCGATTCGCTGATCGTCGCCGCCGATCGCGTGACCCTGGGCGACGAGCTACACTGGTGCCTGCGGGCCTTCAAGGACGAGCTCGCCGCGTTGCGCGAAACCAGCGTCGAATGGTGACGCCCAGGCGCGCTAAGTGTTAGGCTGTCGTCATAGAATAACGACCATGGCCGTATGCCGTGGTCGTTTTTTGTTGCCAAGGAATAACCAGCCATGGCGCAATGAATCGAGGTGACCGTGTCAGAGACTGCCGTGTTGGAAATCGTCGAACTCGCCGATGGCGAATTCGTGTTGCGCCCGGCCGATGAAGGCGAGGGCGAGCCGCTGTTGAGCATTCGCATCTCCGAGGAAGCCGCCGAGCTGCTGAGTCAGAGTCGCTTCGAGGTGGCCCGGAAGATGATCGATCACGCGATAACCCAGACCACCCTGTGGGAGGGCGAGAAGGACGCAACGTCGCTGCCCGAGACGATGCATTGACTGTCGGGCACGTTGCCGTGCCCGCTCATGAATGAAATCCATGGCGGGCCTGAATCGTACCCGCTAGCCAGCACGCTCCTGATCCATCCGGCAACCAACGAGGGGGCGGCATGCAACGTGTAGCCATTCTGGTCGACGTGCAGAACGTCTACTACACCACTCGCCAGGCGTTCGGCCGGCATTTCGACTACAACGCCTTCTGGGCGCAGGCCAGCGCCGGGCGCGAGGTGGTCGCGGCCCACGCCTACGCGGTCGACCGCGGCGACGACAAGCAGCGCCAGTTCCAGAACATCCTGCGCGCCATCGGTTTCGAGGTGAAACTCAAGCCCTACATCCAGCGCCGCGACGGCTCGGCGAAGGGCGACTGGGACGTCGGCATTGCCCTCGACGCCATCGAACTCGCCGAGCGCGTCGACCGCTTGGTGCTGGTGTCCGGCGACGGCGATTTCGCGCTGCTGGTGCAGCGTGTCGGCCAGCGCTTCGCGGTCCCGGTCGAGGTCTACGGCGTCGCTCGACTCAGCGCCGAAGCGCTGGTGCGCGCGGCCTCGCCGTTCATCGCCATCGACGCGCCGCTGCTGCTGGCGGCGCGCCCGGCTCAGCCTTCGCGGTGACGCTTCATCCAGTTGACCAGTCCGCCTTCGAGCAGTATCTCGACCTGGCGCGGGGTCAGGTCGTGGCGCAGCACGATTTCGCCGTCATCGCTTTGGACGGCGATGCGATCGCCCTGCTTCAGGGTCTCGTGCACACCCTCGAAGGTTAGCGTCTGGCCGCTTTCCAGGGTGTCGTAATCGCCGGGATCGTCGAAGCGCAACGGCAGCACGCCGAAGTTCACCAGGTTCTGCCAGTGGATGCGCGCAAAGCTCTTGGCGATGGCCACTCGCAGGCCGTTGTAGCGCGGTGCGATGGCGGCGTGCTCGCGGCTCGAGCCCTGGCCGTAGTTGCGCCCGGCGATGACGCAGTGATCGCCGCTGGCCTCGGCTTTCTGCGGATACTCCTCGTCGATGCCGCGAAAGCAGAATTCGGCGATGCGCGGGATATTGCTGCGATACGGCAGCACCTCGTTGCCGGCCGGCATGATCTCGTCGGTCGACACGTCGTTGTGCATCTTCAGCAGCACCGGTAGTTCCAGACGGTCGGCGATCGCCTCGAATTCCGGCAGCGAGGCGATGTTGGGTCCCTTGATCAATTCCACCTTGCGCGCGGCGTCGGGCTCCAATGGCGGCATCAGATCGCGAACGTCGATCAGTGGATCGTCGGGCTCGCTGACGCGCGGGTAGGCGAAGTCGAGATCGCGCGGATCGCTGATCGCCCCGTTGAGCGCCGAGGCGGTGGCGGTCTCGGGACTGCACAGGAAGACCCGGTCCTCGCGGGTGCCGGAGCGGCCGGGAAAGTTGCGCGGCGTGGTGCGCAGGCTGTTGCTGTCGTTGGCCGGGGCCTGGCCCATGCCGATGCAGCCGTTGCAGCCGGCCTGGTGCAGTCGCCCGCCGGCGCCCAGCAGGCTGAGCACGTGGCCGTCGCGATCGAGCGTCTCGAGGATCGAGCGCGAGGTGGGGTTGATGTCGAACGATACCCAGTCGCTGATCCGGCGATCCTTGAGCATTTCGGCGGCGATCGCGAAATCCCGATAGCCGGGATTGGCGGAAGAGCCGATATACGCCTGGGAGAGGCTTTCGCCGGCGACCTCGCGTACCGGTACCACGTTACCGGGGCTCGAGGGCGTGGCGATCAGCGGCTCGAGGCGTGAAAGATCGATCTTCTCGTCGATGTCGTAGCCGGCGCCGTCATCGGCCGCGAGGGGGCTGAAGTCGTCGCCTCGGCCCACGGCCGCGAGGAAACGCTGTACCGCGTCGTCGGCGGGAAACACGCTGGTGGTGGCGCCGAGCTCGGCGCCCATGTTGGCGATCACGTGGCGATCCATTGCCGACAGGCAGGCAAGGCCGGGACCGTAGTATTCGATGATCCGCCCGATGCCGCCGTCGACGCCGTGACGGCGCAGCATCTCGAGGATCACGTCCTTGGCGCTGACCCAGTCGGGCAGCTCGCCGGTCAGCCTGACCCCCCAGACCTCGGGCATCTTGAGGTGGAAGGGTTCGCCGGCCATGGCCATCGCCACGTCGATGCCGCCGGCGCCGATCGCCAGCATGCCCATCGAGCCGGCGGCCGGGGTGTGGCTGTCGGAGCCCAGCAGGGTCTTGCCGGGCTGGCCGAAGTGCTGCTGGTGGGTGGGGTGGCTGACCCCGTTGCCGGCGCGCGAGAACCACACCCCCAGCCGCGCGGCGGCGCTTTGCAAAAAGCGGTGATCGTCGGGATTCTTGTTGTCCTCCTGGATCAGGTTGTGGTCCACGTACTGTGCCGACACCTCGGTCTTGACTCGCTCGAGGCCCATCGCCTCGAGTTCCAGCATCACCATGGTGCCGGTGGCGTCCTGGGTCAGCGTCTGATCGATGGACAGCGCGATCGCCTCGCCCGGGGCCATTTTTCCCTCGACGAGGTGCGCGTCGATCAGCTGGTGTGCCACGTTCATGGCCATCGTGTGCCTCCTTTCACGCCGACCTGCGGCGTTGCGGTTGCGGTGCGGACAGGCAAATCCGTGCCCCTGTTATTACCAGTGTAGAAAAATGCCCCGTGCCGCCAACTCGTCGTGCTCGACTAACGTTGCATGCCACGACGGCTGACGTTGCGGCCTCGATCCTCTATCTTACGTTAACGTCAACTAGTCGCCTTGGCTCGCCTCGGCGCCTACGACCAAGCGCCGATCCCATAGGCCAGGCGGCTGCTTTAAAGTGATTCAGGGTGAGCCGGCTTGCCCTGCGGCGCACAGGCCCACAAGGCGACCGCGCCGGCACGGCGTTTAACGCGCGACCACTCGCCCGCGATCCGGGCGACGACAAGGGAAGATCCGATGAGCACAACAACAAGGTCCAGCGTCGTTCACCGGCCCGACTTCATGAACGGCGACGAGTTTCAGATCCCCGTCTTCAAGCTGCTCAAGCAGGACGGCACGCCCTACAAGAACGCCAAGCTTCCGCCACTCGACAAGGACAAGGCGCTGCGCATCTACCGCGCCATGCTGTTCACCCGGGTGCTCGACGAGCGCATGCTGGCCGCCCAGCGCCAGGGCCGGCTGAGCTTCTACATGCAGTCCACCGGCGAGGAGGCCACGGTGATCGGCAGTACCGCGGCGCTCGACGATGGCGACATGATCATGGCCCAGTACCGCGAGCAGGGCGCGCTGGCCTATCGCGGCTTCGCTGTCGACGAATTCATGAACCAGCTGTTCGGCAACGATCGCGACTACGGCCGCGGGCGGCAGATGCCGGTTCACTACGGCTCGAAAAAGCTCAACTACCTGACCATCTCGTCGCCGCTGGCGACCCAGATCCCCCAGGCCACCGGCTACGCCTACGGCCAGAAGCTGGCCGGCGAAGGCCACTGCACGATCACCGTGTTCGGCGAGGGCGCGGCCTCGGAGGGCGACTTCCACGCCGCGCTCAACATGGCCTCGGTGCATCGCGTGCCGGTGATCTTCCTGTGCCGCAACAACGGCTACGCGATCTCCACGCCGGCGGTGGAGCAGTTTTCCGCCGACGGCATCGCGCCGCGCGCCTTCGGCTATCGCATGAAGGTGATCCGGGTCGACGGCAACGACATCCTCGCCGTCTACCAGGCCACCCAGGAAGCGCGCAAGCTGGCGGTGGGGCACAACCAACCGGTGCTGATCGAGGCGATGACCTACCGCCTCGCCGCGCACTCGTCGTCGGACGATCCCTCGGGCTATCGCAGTCGCAAGGAGGAGGAAGCCTGGCGCGACAAGGACCCGGTGCTGCGCATGAAGCTGTGGCTCGAGGGCCAGGGCTGGTGGAGCGAGGAGGAGGAAAAGCAGGAGCAGGAAGTCCGGCGGCGCGAGGTGCTCGAAGCCATGAAACGCGCCGAGAAGCGCCCGCCGCCGCCGCTCGACAGCCTGGTCAGCGACGTCTACCACCAGGTGACGCCGGCGCTCGCCGCGCAGCTCGAGGCGCTCAAGGCGCATATCCGCAAGTATCCCGAGGCCTATCCCAAGAGCGCGCCCGGCCTAGATGCCGAGCAAGGAGGCACTCGCGATGCCTAACATGAACATGCTGCAGGCCATCAACCAGGCGCTGGACACGGCGATGGCCGCCGACGACAAGGTGATCTGCTTCGGCGAGGACGTCGGGGTGTTCGGCGGGGTGTTCCGCGCCACCAGCCACCTGCAGGACAAGTACGGCCGCGATCGCTGCTTCAACACCCCGCTGGTCGAGCAGGGCATCGTCGGCTTCGCCAACGGCCTGGCCGCCCAGGGCTCGGTGCCGGTCGCCGAGATCCAGTTCGCCGACTACATCTTTCCGGCCTTCGATCAGCTGGTCAACGAGACCGCCAAGTTCCGCTATCGCTCGGGCAACCTGTTCAACGTCGGCGGCCTGACTCTGCGCGCGCCCTACGGCGGCGGTATCTCCGGCGGGCTCTACCACTCGCAGTCGCCCGAGGCCTACTTCGCCCACACCCCGGGGCTCAAGATCGTCGTGCCGCGCAACCCGCACCAGGCCAAGGGCCTGCTGCTGGCGGCGATCCGCGACCCGGACCCGGTGCTGTTCTTCGAGCCCAAGCGGCTTTACCGCGCCTCCACCGGCGAGGTCCCCGAAGAGGACTACCAGCTGCCGCTGGGCACGGCGGAAGTCACCCAGCAGGGCGACGACATCACCCTGGTGGCCTGGGGCGCGCAGATGGAGGTGGCCGGCAAGGCCGCCGAGCTCGCCGCCAGGCAGGGGATCGCCTGCGAGATCATCGACCTGCGCAGCATCCTGCCGTGGGACGCCGAGACGGTGGTCGCGTCGGTGCTCAAGACCGGCCGGCTGGTGATCACCCACGAGGCGCCGCTGACCGGCGGTTTTGCCGCCGAGATCGCCGCCACCGTGCAGAGCCGCTGCTTTCTCTACCTGGAGTCGCCGATCGCCCGGGTGACCGGACTGGATACGCCGTTCCCGCTGACCCTGGAGAAGGAGTATCTGCCCGATCATCTGAAGATCTTCGAAGCGATCAAGCAGACCATCGAATTCTAGAACCGGCAGCCCGGCGATTTCAGGAGACAATCATGAGCGATTTCATACTGCCGGACATCGGCGAAGGCATCGTCGAGTGCGAGCTGGTCAAATGGCTGGTCGGCGAGGGCGACACCATCGAGGAGGACCAGCCGGTGGTCGAGGTGATGACCGACAAGGCGCTGGTCGAGATCACCGCGCCCGAGGCCGGACGAGTGACGCGGCTCTACTATCAACAGCAGGAGAATGCCCGGGTGCATTCGCCGCTGTTCGCCTACACGCCGCTGGAGCGCGCGGAAGACGACGACGCGGACAGCGGCGCGACGCAGGACGCCGCCGAGCGCGAACCCGCGCACGACAGCGGTCATCCCGAGGCGGTCACGCCCCCCGTCGAGTTGCCGGCCGAACGCCAGGCGGCAAGCGCGCCTGCGCGCCAGGACGAAACGGCACGCAACGCGCCGAATCAATCCGCCGGTGGCCCGCATGGGCGCATTCCGGCCAGCCCCGCGGTGCGCCGGCTGGTGCGCGAGCTCGGCGTGTCGCTGGCGGCGATCCCCGGCTCCGGCAAGCACGGTCGGGTGCTCAAGGAGGACGTGCTGGCGTTCGACAGGCGCGGCGACGGGCCGCGTCAGACGTCGCAAGCCGCGCCCACGGCTAGCGGGGGCGCGGCGCGGGTCGAGCCGATTCGCGGCATGCGCGCGGTGATGGCCAAGCGCATGGTCGAGTCGGCGACGACGATCCCGCATTTCAGTTACGGCGACGAGATCGACGTCACCGAGCTGCTGGCGCTGCGCGAGCGGCTCAAGGCGCAGGCCGAGGCGGCCGGCACGCGGCTCACGCTGATGCCGCTGGTGATGAAGGCGCTGGCGCTGGCGCTTCAAGCCCATCCGCTGCTCAACAGCCGGGTCGACGCCGCCGTCAGCGAGATCCACTACCAGCCGCACTGCAACATCGGCATGGCGGTGGACAGCCGGGCCGGCCTGCTGGTGCCCAACGTCAAGCGCGTCGAGCAGTTGAGCCTGCTCGAGATCGCCCGCGAGGTGGCGCGGCTGACCGAGGCCGCCCGCGAGGGCCGGGTCGGCCAGGCGGATCTCGCCGACGGCACTATCAGCATCTCCAACATCGGCGCGCTGGGCGGTACCTACGCCGCGCCGCTCATCAACCTGCCGGAGGTGGCGATCGTCGCGCTGGGCCGCACGCAGTGGCTGCCGCGCTTCGATGCGCAAGGGCAGGTGGTGTCGCGGGCGATCATGACCGTCACCTGGTCGGGGGATCATCGGGTCATCGACGGCGGCGCCATCGCGCGCTTTAGCAACCAGTGGAAGGGCTATCTCGAGGACCCGCAATCGATGCTGCTCGAGATGCATTGAACCGATTGCCGGGACGTCGTCATGGCCAAGGAAACCCTGGAGCAGTTCTACATCCCCGAAGAGCAGTCGATCTACCTGCTCAGCCATGACGATGCGCGCAAGCTCAAGGATTGGGTGGCGTTGTGTCGCGGCCAGCTCGAACAGCTCGGCTATCGCGGCATCGAGCTGGTGGGCAAGGGCGCCTACGGCTTCGTGTTCGCCGGGGCGCTCCCGCAGGGCGCAGGGCGCGCTGCCGAGCACGTCTTCAAGTTCTCGCGCATCACCTTGCCGCAACACCTGCAGGATCGCCTCGAGGAGGAGGCGTTCATGCTCGAGCAGGTCGATCACCCGCGGGTACCCAAGCTGGTCGCCTATCAGCGTCTCAATCGCCAATCGATCCTGGTCATGGAGCGCGCCCCGGGGGTCAATCTCGAGGAATACTCGCTACGCCACGGGCGCTTGTCGCCGCGGTTGGTGGTGCGCATCGCCGCCCAGCTGGCCGACATCCTGCGCCATCTGCGCCGCGAGACCGGGCCGCACGTGCGGCCGATCGTGCATGGCGACATCAAGCCCTCGAACCTGGTCTTCGACCCGGCCACCGAGCGCATCGCGTTGATCGACTGGGGCTCGTCGGTATTCGCCCAGTTGGACGCCGGCCAGCAGTTCGTGACCACCAACGTCATGGAGCTGATGTCCGCCGACCTGCAGCACACCAATGCGCGGCTCGGCGACGTCTATTTCATCGGCGACGAGCAGTTGAACGGCGGATTGTCGTCGCCGCGCTTCGACGAGCAGGGCACGGCGGCCACGTTGTATGCGCTGGCCTCGGCGCAATCGTGCCGCTTCGGTCACCGGGCGATTCCGCCCACCGCGCTGGGCCTGCCGGTGGAGTTCGCGCGCATGCTCGAGGCGATGCTCGACCCCGACCCGGCGCGGCGTCACCGCGGCGGCGATCATTTCATCAGCGAGATGCCGCGCCTGGCGCGGCTGGTAATGCTCGACCTGGCCGAGCCGGCGGAGACCGCGCGGGTGCCGGTGTGGGTCAGGCCCAGCAACCGCGAGATCGATACCGTGGTCTACAGCTCGCGCAAGTCGTTTTTGCGCGAGGAGGCCGCCAGCGACACCTTGAGCGCAGTCAACGACGTCCAGCTCGACCGCTACTACAAGAATTTCATGCAGGGCATGGGCGAGACCGAGAAGGCGTTTCTCGCCGCGGTCAGCCGGCTCGGGCGCTACCCGGTGGTCGGCGGCCTGGCGGTGCGCTGGGAGAGCGACGGCGTGTACATCGACAGCGTGCTCAACCTGCACGATCTGACGCTCAAGACGGCGTTCGTCGCGGCGGTCAACAACATGGTCTCGCTGGCGCGGGCGATCTACCGCCGCGGGGTGTTCAAGAGCTGCCTGTTCAACGCCCGCGATACCCTGCATATCGACCGTGATTCGCCCCAGGCGCCGTTCGAGCCCGAAGCGGGGCTGGCGTTGCCCTACGAAGTCAGCGCGGCGCCCGATCTCGAGGATCACACCCGGGTGCACTCGTATTTCGAGGACGGTCCCGATCCCGAGGAGTTCCTGCAACTGCCGGCGGCGATCATGGCCCAGCTCGAGGCGCTCAACGCCATCCATCACACCGGGTTGATCATCTTCGAGGCGCTGCCCACCCACCTCAAGATCCACAGCTACTACCGATTGCTCGACCCCGCGCGCGAGACCGAATTCCGCGCCTGTCTCGATGCGATGCTGACGGCGGTGCCGCAGATCAGCGGGCTGGGCGTGTCGGGCTATATGAAGATGCCTTACAAGGACACCAAGGTCTTCTCGCATATCGAGCGACTGCCGGCGCGTTTCTATCCCCGGGATCCGCGTGGCGAAGCGTCACTGACGAACGGTTGAGGCAAACCGACTGGCCATCGGTTTAACACAGGCTAAATACATGCGAACCTCGCAGGCGTAGCCTCGAGCGAGTCGCCAGGAAGGCGACAGGCAGTGACGAGACGGCGTTGCTGGGGCCTGCCTCCCCATCTACGTTTACAGGACGGACGGCAGCGCGCCGCATTAAAGCAGACTAATGGAGGAGTTTGCGATGAAAGAGACTCAAGACCTGTTCCCGACCCGACTGGAACGCAAATTGGGGATGTTCGAGCGTATCGACCCGGTGGTCCATAGCGAAGGCGAGCAACGCAAGGGTCCGCTCAGCGAGGATGAACTCGACGAATTCGACCGCAAGGGTTTTCTCTCCTTCGAAAGCTTCTTCGGCGAGGACGAGATGCAAGCGTTTCTGCAGGAGCTGCGCGATTACGAGAGCGACGAGGATCTCAAGCTCTCGGAAGGCACCGTTCTCGAGCCCGGCAAGGAGGAGATTCGCTCGATCTTCGGCATCCACGAGGTATCCGAGCGGTTCAGCCGCCTGACCCGCGATCCGCGCCTGTTGGCGATGGTCCAGCAGATCCTCGGCGGCGATGTCTACATCCACCAGTCGCGCATCAACTACAAGCCCGGCTTCAAGGGCAAGGGCTTCGACTGGCATTCCGACTTCGAGACCTGGCACAGCGAGGACGGCATGCCGCGCATGCGCTCGGTGAGCTGTTCGATCATCCTCACCGACAACGGCGAGTTCAACGGTCCGCTGATGCTGGTGCCTGGCTCGCACAAGTACTTCGTGCCGTGTGTCGGGCGCACGCCGGAGAACAACTACAAGGAGTCGCTGAAGAGCCAGGACATCGGCGTGCCTGACGATGCCAGCCTGCGCGATTTGATGGTCAAGGGCGACATCGAAGCGCCCAAAGGGCCCTCCGGTTCGCTGGTGATGTTCGAGTGCAACACCCTGCACGGTTCGAACATCAACATGTCGTGCTGGCCGCGCAGCAACCTGTTCTTCGTCTACAACAGCGTCGACAACACGCTGCACGACCCGTACTGCGGCAACCGTCCGCGTCCCGAGTTCCTGGCCAACCGCAAGGACTGGCGGCCGCTGACGCCGGTTGAATAAGAATGCATTCAAAGCCTGCCTCACCCGGCTGCCGCGGCCAGGTTGAAGCAAGGGTCTTTCGCCATGGAGGGCGAAAGTAGCGTCAATGGAAGGATTCACAGCGCCCTTGCGAAAACCTGGCTCGGCAGTTGGCAGCCCGGTTCTAGAACGAGCAGGGCTGCATCGTCGGCTTTCAAGGGCGCTCGCAAGGGTGCCTTTTTCGTCGCCGGCTGGCTGCCCACGGATGAAGAAAGCGTGGCGAATCGGTACAATCGCGCACTTTTGCCGCTCGGCCATTCCCGCGCCGGTCTCTCTTGCCGGCCCTTCTTCGATTGGACCCTCAGTGATTTCCACAGCCAATATCACCATGCAGTTCGGGGCCAAGCCCCTGTTCGAAAACGTTTCGGTCAAGTTCAACAACGGCAACCGCTACGGCCTGATCGGCGCCAACGGTAGCGGCAAGTCCACCTTCATGAAGATCCTCGGCGGCGAACTCGAACCGTCGGCGGGGCAGGTGATGCTCGAGCCGGGCACTCGCCTGGGCAAGCTGCGCCAGGACCAGTTCGGCTACGAAGCGCATCGGGTGATCGACACCGTGATCATGGGCAACGTCGAGCTCTGGCAGGTCGCCGCCGAACGCGAGGCGATCTACGCCCAGGCCGAGATGAGCGAGGCCGACGGCATGCGCGTCGCCGAGCTGGAGACCCAGTTCGCCGAGTTCGACGGCTACACCGCCGAGGCGCGTGCCGGCGAGCTGTTGCTCGGACTGGGGATTCCCGAATCCCAGCATTTCGGCTTGATGAGTGCCGTGTCGCCGGGCTGGAAGCTGCGCGTGCTGCTGGCCCAGGCGCTGTTCTCGGATCCCGACGTGCTGCTGCTCGACGAGCCGACCAACCACCTGGACATCAACACCATCCGCTGGCTGGAAGGCGTGCTGACCACGCGCAGCAGCACCATGGTGATCATTTCCCACGACCGCCACTTCCTCAACAGCGTGTGCACCCACATGGCGGATCTCGATTACGGCGAGATCCAGCTGTTCCCCGGCAACTACGACGAGTACATGACCGCGGCGACCCAGGCCCGCGAGCGCATGCACGCCGACAACGCCAAGAAGAAGGCGGAGATCGCCGAGCTGCAGCAGTTCGTCAGCCGTTTCTCGGCCAACGCGTCCAAGGCCAAGCAGGCCACCTCGCGCCAGCGCAAGATCGACAAGATCAAGCTCGACGAGATCAAGCCGTCGAGCCGGGTCAGTCCGTTCATCCGCTTCGAGCAGAAACGCAAGATCCATCGTGGCGCGCTCAGCGTCGAGGGTCTGACCAAGGGCTACGACGGCACGCCGCTGTTCGAGAAGCTGGGGCTGCAGCTCGAAGCCGGCGAACGCCTGGCGATCATCGGCCCCAACGGCGTCGGCAAAACCACGCTGCTGCGCTGTTTGACCGGTTCGCTGGCGCCGGATCACGGCAAGGTGAAGTGGACCGACGCCGCCGAGGTGGGTTATTTCGCCCAGGACCATGCCGACGCCTTCGCCTTCGATGCCACGCTCTACGACTGGATGGCCCAGTGGACCGACGGCGGCGAGCAGGCTATCCGCGGGGCGCTGGGACGCATGCTGTTCTCCAGCGACGACATCGGCAAGTCGGTCAAGGTGATCTCCGGGGGCGAGCAGGGGCGCATGCTGTTCGCCAAGCTGGCGCTCGAAAAGCCCAACGTGCTGGTCATGGACGAGCCCACCAACCACCTCGACATGGAATCCATCGAGGCGCTCAACCTGGCGCTGGAACACTATCCCGGCACGCTGATCTTCGTCAGTCACGATCGCGAATTCGTCTCGTCGCTGGCCACCCGCATCCTCGACATGAGCGGCGAGGGCGTCACCGACTTCACCGGCCGCTACGAGGACTACCTGCGCAGCCAGGGCGTCTACGGTTGAGCGAGTCGGCGATTGGCGTGTCCAGTGCGCGATACCGTATGGTGAAACGTAAAGTTCTTCCGAGGTGAAGCCAACCGTGACTGACCAGAATCCCCGCTTTCAGGCCGCGCTCGAGCGGCTGGACGCCCTGCACGGCGAAGACCCGCGGCTCGAGCGGACCGAGGATGGCGAGCACATTCCCTATGAATTGCTCTATGCGCGCTGGATGAGCGAATGGCTGGGGCGCGTTGCCCCCGAGGCCAGCGAAGTGCTGCAACTGGCGGTGCGCGCCCAGCACCTGCAACGCTGGCGGATCCCGCGCGACGACTATCCCCGCGATCGCCCGGGCTACCTTGCCTGGCGGCGCGAGCTGGGACGTCGCCAGGCCGAGACCGCCGCCGCGGTGCTGCGCGAGAGCGGCTACGACCAGGCCAGCTGCGAGCACGTCGCGCAGATGATCCGCAAGGAGCGCCTGCGCAGCGATCCCGATGCCCAGGCGCTCGAGGATAGCGCCTGCCTGGTGTTTCTCGAACGCGAGTTCGCGGACTTCGCCAGCCGCCACGACGACGACAAGCTGATCCGCATCCTGCGCAAGACCTGGCACAAGATGTCGCCGCGCGGCCATGAACTGGCGGCGACGATCGGCCTGCCGCCGCGCGCGCAGCAACTACTCGAGCGCGCCCTGGCCTGAGCGGGTCCAGCTCGAAGCCGCTCAACGCAACTTGATAGGCGCAGATCGGCGACGTCGGCCGGCGGATGGAAGCTGTCGGGGTCGGCGTTTTGCCAGAGCCGCCTTCGCCGACGGTTGCGCGCGTTGCTGGCTCGGCTAGCCTTGTAGGTGATCACTGTCATTCGGCGAAACCATTAACAGTGAATTCGCAAAGGCAGGTGCAATACGCGAAGACGCCATGATGACCCAGGATGCGACAGCCCCGGCCTTGCCCTGGTGGCTGCAGGCCGGCGACGAGGAGTGTCCCTTCTGCCTGCGCCGCTACCACGTCGAGGCGGGTTATTACTGTATGCACTGCGACCAGCCGATCTGCCCGTTCTGCGTGGTCGAGTTGCGTGAGAGCCGCGAGACCGTCTGTCCCGACTGCCGAGAGGAGGTGTGACGATGAGCGCCCGTGCCATGTGGCGCGGCGCGCTTTGCTTCGGCGAGGCGCGCGTGCCGGTCAAGCTCTACGCCGCGCTGGCCGATCGCAGCGTGCATTTTCGCCTGCTGCATCGCAAGGACCGCGCCCCGGTCCGTCAGGTGATGGTCGAGCCCGAGGCCGAACAGGTGGTGCCCTACGCCGAGAGCCGGCGCGCCAGGCGCTCTATCAGCGCGCCCAGGAGATGGCTATCGCCGGGCGTAGCCAGATGACCAAGGCCGAACTCATCAAGGCCATCCAGGGTGCGGCCTAGTCCGCCCGGCGCTGGCCGCCCGTGCCCGCATGTACCACCGGCAATTCGCAGGCCCTGGCCAACGCCTCGGCTTTTCGGGCATTGGCGAACAGCCTCACCTCGAGCGGCCTGAACAGCTGATTCTCGACCGCGACCAGCGGGCGCAGCCAGCGTTGATCGGTCACCGCCGCGGCGCGGTGGAAATGGCTCAGCTGGCCGAGCTGGGTCAGGCCGTAGCCCAGGTCGCGCAGCAGCGCCGAAGCGCTCATCCAGCGCAGCGCATCGATCTCGGCGTACAGGCTGACCCGCGGGTGGGCCTGCTTGGCGGCCTCGATGGCGTCGATGGCGGTTTGCAGTTGGTGGGCGTCGAGCCGCCCGCTGACGCGCAGCGCGACGACGTGCGCAGCCGGGGCGGTGAGCAATTCGAGCATGGCGGCTTCCTCGAATGGGAACGGGCCTTTCAAGCGTAGCACTCGAAGAGCACAGTGCCTCGCCCTCCGGCAGCAGGTCGAGGACAAGTTCATGCCATACGCTGGCGGCGAAATTGCGCGGCAGGCTAGAATGCACCGCCGTCTCGAGTCGTCCGGAGTTTCCCGCATGCCTAGCCATCCCGACGTGGTCGTCATCGGCGCCGGCGCCGCTGGCCTGATGTGCGCGCTGACCGCCGGCTACGCCGGCCGACGCGTGTTGGTGCTCGATCATGCCAGCAAGCCGGGCAAGAAGATTCTGATGTCCGGCGGCGGGCGTTGCAACTTCACCAACCTGGACACCGCGCCGGCGAATTTCTTCTCGGCCAACCCGCACTTCTGCATCTCGGCGCTCAAGCGTTACCGCCCGGAGCACTTTCTCGAGCTGGTCGAGCGCCACGCCATCGAGCCGGTCGAAAAGGCTCCGGGTCAGCTGTTCTGTGCCGACTCGTCGCGGCCGATTCTCGACATGCTGCTCACCGAATGCGACTGGGCCGGCGTGGCGATTCGCCTCGCCACGCCCATCGAGCGCATCGAGCGTCACGCCGAGGGCATGCGCCTGAGTACCGCGGCGGGGCGGATCGAGTGCGGGGCGGTGGTGATCGCCACCGGCGGGCTGTCGATCCCCACGCTGGGGGCGAGCGGCTTCGGCTACGATGTCGCCCGCCAGTTCGGCCTGGCGGTGACCGAGACCCGCGCCGCGCTGGTGCCGTTCACCCTGACCTCGCAGTGGAAGGCGCGCGCCGCGGCGCTGGCCGGGGTCGCCTGCGAGGTCGCGGTGCGCTGTCGCGGCGGCTATTACCGCGAGCCGCTGCTGTTTACCCATCGCGGGCTTTCGGGGCCGGCGATGCTGCAGATCTCGAGCTACTGGCAGCCCGGCGACGAGCTCGTCGTCGATCTGCTGCCGGGGCTCGATGCCGGCGCGGCGCTGCGCGAGGAACGCCGGGCGGCGCCGCGACGGCTGGTGTCGACGTGGCTCGCCGAACGCCTGCCCAGACGCCTGGCCCAGGCTCTAATCGAATGGTACGGCGACGACGGGGTGCTCGCCGAGCGTTCCAACGCCCAGCTCGAGGCGTGGGCCGAGCGGCTCAATCGCTGGCGCCTCAAACCGGCGGGCACCGAGGGCTGGCGCACCGCCGAGGTGACCATGGGCGGCGTCGATACGGCGGCCCTTTCGTCGAAGACTTTTGCGGTCCGGGAACTGCCCCAGCTGCGCTTTATCGGCGAGGTGCTCGACGTTACCGGCGAGCTGGGCGGCTACAACTTCCAATGGGCCTGGGCCTCGGCGGTGGCCTGCGGCCTGGCGTTGTAGCGGCCCAGGGGCATCGCGTGGCGGCTGAGGTGACCGGGCTCCTCAAGCGCATGGCCGGCTTCGTGCGCCGCACCGGGTCGATTTCGCACTTGAAGGGCGTGAGATGGCGCCTACGCTGAGAGGGAAACTGACGGACCCTGCCCAGCGCAAAGGAGTGTACCCATGGCCCCGCTCGCTCATCAGCTCGCAAGCGACACCCTCGAGACTCGGCACACCAAGGAGTGGCTGCGCGATTATCAGCGCGTGCGCGCTGCAACCGAGCGCCTGTGCGCGCCGCTGCATCGGGAGGACTACATGGTCCAGAGCATGCCCGATGTCAGCCCGCCGAAATGGCACATCGCCCATGTCAGCTGGTTCTTCGAAGCCTTTCTGCTCATCCCTTTTCTCAAGGACTACCGGTCGCTCGATCCGGCCTACGACTTCCTCTTCAACTCCTATTACGAGACCCACGGCACGCCCTTCCCACGCCCCGAACGAGGCGTTATATCGCGGCCCACCGTAGACGACGTATACCGTTATCGCGCCCATGTCGACGAGGCCATGGCCCGACTGCTCGAAGCGCCGCCCGTCGAGCATGTCGACGAGATCCGCCGTCGCGTGGAGCTGGGGCTTCATCACGAGCAGCAGCACCAGGAATTGCTGGTCATGGACATCAAGCACATCCTGGCGCAGAACCCGTTGTGCCCGGTCTATCGTGATGACCTGCGCGACGATCTCGCCACGTCGCCGGCGGCCACGCCCGGCGAGCTGGCCTGGCTGAATTATCCCGCCGGCGTGCGCCTGATCGGCCATGAGTCGGCTACCGGCAGCTTCGCCTACGACAACGAGATGCCGCGCCACCGGCAGTTCGTCGAGGCCTTCGAACTCGCCGATCGTCCGGTCACCAATGGCGAATTTCTGGCGTTTATCCGCGATGGCGGCTATCGGCGCCCCGACCACTGGCTGGCCGATGGCTGGCAAAGGGTCAAGGACGAGGCGTGGACGGCGCCGCTTTACTGGGTGCAGCGCGATGACGGTTGGTATCACATGACGCTGGGCGGCCTGGTGCCGGTCGACGAGCACGCCCCGGTGTGTCATGTCAGCTTCTACGAGGCCGATGCCTACGCGCGCTGGTCCGGAGCGCGATTGCCCAGCGAGGCCGAGTGGGAAGTCGCCGCCGAGGGCGTGGACATCCACGGCAACTTCGTCGAGAACGATCATCTTCAGCCGGTGGCGAAAGCCACGGATGGCGCCGCGCCGGGCCGGCTATACGGCGATGTCTGGGAATGGACCGGCAGCGCCTATCGCCCCTATCCAGGCTTTCGAACGCTGCCAGGCAGCCTGGGCGAGTACAACGGCAAGTTCATGTCGGGGCAGATGGTGCTGCGCGGCGGCTGTTGCGCCACGCCGCGCTCGCACATCCGCGCGAGCTATCGCAACTTCTTTCCGCCCCAGGCGCGCTGGGCGTTTTCCGGCCTGCGCCTGGCCCGCGACGCATGAGCGCAGCGCAAGCGACAGGGCGAACCGCCCGAGGCGCTGAAACAGGGTCAATCAAGACGCCGAACCCCGCCGGTGTGGCGGGGTTCGGCATTTTCCGGTGAGCGGCATCAGCGATTGATGGCGCGGTAAACCGCCCTTAGCCGGTTGGCCAGCAGCAGGCCGGTCATCACCCGACGTATCATCCGGCCGGTCGCGCGTGGCCGGGTGACCCCGCGCAACGATACCAGGCCCAGTGCGGCAATGGTCGGCGCCCGCCATTGCATGAGTTTCTGCCAGCCATGGTCGATCGGTGCGGTGGCCTCGCGCCAATCGCGCAGAGCCATGCCCATGTCGAGGCGCTGTTGCAGGATCTGCGTCTCGAGCTGATCGCGTCGCGCCAGGCGATCGTTATGCGTCATGCGATGACTCCAGCGCCTGACGATCCTGCTGCATGTGATGCAGGGTCGTTTCCATCAACTTGCGCTGATTGGCGATCTGCTTGGCCTTGGCCGCGAGCAATGCGGCAGCCAGCAATAGCACCAAGGAGCACAAGGCAATGGCCAGCAGGCGATGGTCGTCCCAGTAGAGGACGACCACCAGCAACAACAGCATGCCGACGCCGAACGAGAACAGGATCAGGCTGGCTCCGGCGAGCAACAGTAGCGAAAGCAGGCGGTCTCGCTCGAGTTCGAGTTCGAGCACGGCGAGACGTAGACGCGTCTCGCCCATGGCGACGACATTGCCGATCAGGCGTCGTGCCGCCGAAATGACACGCTCTGCCGGTCCCTGGCCATCGGTCATCAGCGACGTCCAAGCAGCAAGCCGATCACCACCCCGACAGCGGTGCCGACCCCGATGCTGGTCCAGGGATTCTCGTGGACGTAACGGTCGCACAGATCGGCGCTATCGAGAACGCCGTCACGCGTATCGTGGTAAAGCTTTTCACCGCGGGCTTCGAGTCTTCCGCGGGTTTCCTTGAGGCTCCGCTGGGCGCGGTCGCGCATTTCCTTGACGTTGCTGCGGGAGTCTTCGGCAGTCGCGTTGATCAACTCTTCGACAGTATGGGACAGTTGGCGGAGATCTTCCTTCAACTGAGCGGTGCTGGTGTTGTTATCATGCTGTCCGATGGGGAACATGGCCATGTGGTGTCTTTCCTTTGACGGTGAATAACAGTTTCATCATAGCAGCATGACTTGGTGTATCAACGGCTGCCGGGTATACCCGCCAGAAAGGTATTGAGGCTGAAACCGATGCCAAGACGCTGAACGTCGTTGTCATAGTCGATCAGGCTTTCTCCGTAGCCGTCGTAATATTGCACGTGGCCGCGAATCTTGCCGGCCAGCGGAAAGGAATAGTCGAGCTGTACGCCGTAGTTATGCTTGCCGGGGTTGCCCCTCACCATCACCGACAGCTCCTGGTCGCCGAAGGCCCGCGCGACGGTGATGTCGCCGTAGCCGACATAGCTTTCAAGATCGGGGTTGTCGTCGTTACTCTTGCTTTCGGGTATCCGCCAGTGTGGTGCGATGCTCACCGCCCAATCGCCGCGCTGGAACAGCAGGTCGGCGTAGACCCGGTTCCAACTGCGCGACAGTGGCTGTGAACGGCCGTTCGACTGATGGGCAAGGCCAATGCGGTTCAAGGTGTTGGTCCAACCGAGAAACGAGAGATCATTGTCGAAACTGACGAAGACCTCGGGCTCGTAATTGGTCTCGCGAAACGGCGCCGAGGCGTCGGAATTATAGGCCTGCCACCAGCTGCGCTGGGTGTAGGCGAAATACAGATCGCCGTTGTCGCCGAATAGATCGTCGAGCACGTTGATCTTGAGACTGAGCTGGAATTTCACCTCGGAGCTATCGGCCTCCGCGTCGTCGCTGATGGCGTTGAAAGCGCCCTGGTTGGGATCGGTGTTGTATGTCCAGGGCAGCAGATAATTACGCCGATAGGCGGTGATGGCCAAGGGGTTGCGGTTGGATTCGTTCTCGTATTCCCGACGCTTCTGCGCCTGCTCGAGTGCCGATTCAGTGGCGCCTCCCTGTTCGGCATCCTGGGCGATGGCCGCCAGGGGCAGCAGGGTGAGTGACGCGGCCAGTAAGAGTGAGATCGGCAGAGCGATCGGCGCAGCCATAGGGACATCCTGTAGGAAGACATTCGGATAGTCGTTTCTACCATGACTTGCCGGCAAGTCAATTCCCGGCGGCAATTGCCAAGGATCGTGGGTCCCCGCACAATCGCTTGGCGAAACAGTCGACAGTAAAGGCGGGCAGGCGTGGCGAATCAGCGGTGGTGGACAGGATGGCTGATGGCGATCGCAATGATCGCTTTGCTGGGTGGCCCGGCATGGGCGCAGGAGGACATGGCGCTGCCTGAACGGGACAGGGTCTCGCAGCGTCTGGAGACGCTCAAGGCCATCGACAAGCCCGACAGCAGCGAGCAGGCAGCCATGGATATCCTGCGTGGCGTGCTCGATACCTTCGACAAGCTGGAGGACATCGCCCAGGCGCGCACTGAGCTCGAACAGCGCCTCGAGCAGGGTCCCCAGGCGATCGAGCGGCTGCAGCGTGCTGCCCGGCAAGCCGAAAACGCCGAGCTGCCCAGCGCCGAGGCGCTGAAGAATACCCCCCGCGATGAACTCGAAGCCAACGTCAGCGAGATGCTTGATCGGCTGCAGAGCCTGCGCGATAGCCTGGCCGATGCCAATTCGCGGCTGATCGCCGCCCAGACCCTGCCCGAACGCGCCCAGGCGACGATCAGCGAATCGCTGGACAGGATCGAAGCGTTGCGCTCTGCCCGCGATCAGCTGCCGACCGGCGCGGACGGACCCGAAGTCTGGAAGATCCAGGTCGAGATGCAGCTTGCCGAGCGCGAACTGGCCCTCAAGCGTCGCCAGCTGGAGACCAACGCGCGTAGCCGCGAACTCGCCCAGCAACGTCGCGATGCGCTGATCAGACAGAACAAGGCGCTCCAGGACCGACTCGATCTGCTTCAGGCCATTCTCGACCAGCGCCGTCGCGAGGAACTCGAGTCGACGATTGCCGAAGCGGCCAGTCGCGACCCGTTGATCGCCAACGAGCATCCGATGGTGATGCGGGCTCAGTCGACAAACCGCGAACTCAGCCAGTCGCTGCTCGACGCCATCGATCGCCGCTATCGCTATGAACGCGAAGCCATCAAGGTGCGCACTCAACTGGACCGGGTGCGCCAGGTACAGCGCACCCTCAACGAGCAGATCGAGGCGATTCGCGGCAGCCTGCTGCTGTCGCGCATTCTGCGCGAACAGCGCAGCTCGCTACCCTCGATAGATGCCCAGGACGGGTTGCAGGAGGTCATCGCCGACGTGCGTCTCGAGCAGTTCGAACTGAGCCGTCAACGCGAGTCGCTGCGCGATGCTGAAGCGCTGGCCAGACAGCGGATCGGGGATGCCGACGTCGAGGCCACCCCGGCACTGCTCGATTCGCTGTCCGGCCTCTACCGGTCACGGCGTGAGCTCATCGACCAACTCGAGCAGGAATATGGCGAGCTGTTGACCACCGCGATCGATCTGCAGCTCACTCAGCAGCAGCTGGTATCGATCAGCCGTTCGCTGCGCTCGACCATCGAGGAGCAGTTGTTCTGGGTGGCCAATCGCAGCCCGCTCGATCTCGGCTGGCTACGCAAGCTGCCCGCCACGCTGGCCGCCAATGCCAGCCCGGCCATCTGGCAGGAGCGCCTGGCGGCGCTTTGGCAGCCGTTGCAGGCCAAGGCCCTGTGGGCGCTGCCGGTATGGCTGTCGGCGGGCGTGCTGCTGTTGCGTCGGCGACGGATCAAGCAACGCCTGCTGGCGCTGCATGACGAGATCGGCCGACTCAAGCGCGACACCCAGATGCACACGCCGCGGGCGATCGCCATGAATGCGTTGCTGGCCGCGCCCTGGCCGCTGGCGCTGGCCGGCGCCGGGCTGGCGCTGGCCAAGGGCACCGAGGGTAATGCGCAGCTGTTGGGCATGGCCCTGCTGCAACTGACATTGGCCTGGGGGGTGATCGAACTGGCGCGGCGGCTGTTGATCAGCGATGGCGTCGCGGTGCGCCATTTCCACTGGCCCGGCGGCTATGCCTCGCGGTTGCGACGGCTGCTGTGGTGGCTTGGTGTCGCGTTGATACCGGTGCTGTTGATCAGCACCCTGGCACGCGACAACGGTCCGACCCTGGCCGAGCAGCCGATCGCGCTGTTTCTGCTGCTGAGCGGGCTGCTGGCGTTGAGCGTGCTGATCGCCCGCTTGATCCTGGCCCACATACCGTTTTTCGGGACCAAGGTGTTCCGGCTGCTGCTGGGTCTGGCGCTGTCGCTGGTGACCGTGGTACTCGCCGGGCTGATCGTGATGGGTTACGAATACACCGCGCTGCAACTGGTCGGCCGCTTCGTGTTCAGCCTGTACATCCTGGGCGCCTGGATACTTATCGAGGCTGCAGTGGTCCGCGGCTTGGCGGTGGCGGCTCGGCGCCTGGCCTACCGGCGCGCGGTGGCGCGTCGCCGCGCCCAGGCCCAGGAGGGCGCCGAGGGCGGACTGGAGTTGATCGAGGAGCCGCCGCTGGATCTCGAACAGGTCAACCAGCAGTCGCTGCGGCTCTCCAAGCTGATCCTGTTCCTCGGTTTTACGCTGGTGCTCTACCTGGTCTGGGCCGACCTGCTGACCGCGCTGGCGTATCTCGACAGTATCGCCGTATGGACGATCGAGCAGGGCAGCGGCGAGGCGATCGGTCAGACGCCGATCACCATCGCCGACGTGTTGACCAGCCTGATCACGGTGGTGCTGACGTCATTGATGGCACGCAACCTGCCTGGCCTGCTCGAGGTGATGGTGCTCTCGCGGCTGTCGCTCAAGCAGGGCAGTGCCTACGCGATTTCCTCGTTGTTGTCGTATGTCATCGTCGGCACCGGCATCGTCATCGCGCTGGGTACGCTGGGCGTGTCATGGGACAAGCTGCAATGGTTGGTGGCGGCGCTGGGCGTGGGGCTGGGGTTCGGCCTGCAGGAAATATTCGCCAACTTCATCTCGGGGTTGATCATCCTTTTCGAACGCCCGGTGCGGATCGGCGACACCATCACGCTGGGCCAGTTGCACGGCACGGTCAGCCGTATCCGCATCCGTGCGACCACGGTGACCGACTTCGATCGCAAGGAGATCATCATCCCCAACAAGACCTTCGTCACCGACCAGCTGATCAACTGGTCGCTGTCGGACAACATCACCCGAGTGGTGCTGAATTACGGCGTGGCGCACGGCTCGGACCTGGATACGGTGCATCGGCTGTTGCGCGCGGTGGCGGACGACAACAAGCGCGTGCTCAAGGACCCCGAGCCGCAGGTGTTCTGCACCAGCTACGGCGCCACGGCGTTCAACTTCGAGCTGCGAGTCTTCGTCAACGACCTGCTCGACAGGCTCTACGCGGCCGACGAGATCAATCGCCGGCTGGATGCGCTGTTCCGCGAGCACGGCATTCGCGTCGCCTTCAATCAGATGGATGTCTGGCTGCACGACAGCGATGGCCAGGTGGCTCAGGTGAGCTCGCAAAGTGGCGCCGCCCGCCCGCTGGGCGGCGTTGACGAACCCCGGCGCAGACCGGGCCCGCGCGGGCAGTCCGATGCGGACGACGCTGAGACCTGACGGGCGGTCAGCGGCGTCGCGCGTGGAGCAGGAATTCGCGGTTGCCGTCGCCACCGCGGATCGGGCTTTCGCGCCAGGCTTCGACGCTGAAGCCATGCTCGACACAGCAGGCGTGGATGCGCGCCTCGACGCCAACATAGAGGCGTGTATCGCTGACGATGCCGCGTGCGTCGACATTGCCGGGGCCGACCTCGAACTGCGGCTTGACCAGCGACAGCAGATCGCCGCCGCCGGCCAGCAACTGCGCCAGTTGGGGCACGATCAGCGTCTGCGAGATGAACGAAACGTCCATGACCGCTGCCGTCGGTCGCAGCGGCGAGCATCGCTCGATGGCGGCGTGCAGTCGGGCATCGCCGGCCATTGCCCGGGCGTTTAGGCCTTCGATGCAGGTCACGCGGACAGCGTCGCGCAGCGTCGGATCGAGCTGGTCATGGCCGACTTCGATGCCGATCACGTGGACCGCGCCGCGTGCCAGTGCGCAATCGGTGAAGCCACCGGTGGATTGGCCGACATCCAGCACCACGCGCCCATCGAGACGTAGCTCCAGGGCATCCAGCAACGCCTCGAGCTTGAGTCCCGCGCGGGAGACATAGCGCTCCTCGGCGTCCTCGGCGATTACCAGGCGGCTGTCGTCGGGAACTTTCACGCCGGGCTTGGTCAGCGGCCGCTGCGGGGCGTCTTCGAGGGTCACTCGGCCGTGACGGATGAGCCGCTGGGCGCGGGTGCGCGAGCGCGCCAGACCCAGCGCCAGCAGCAACTGATCGAGTCGCATCATCGGGCCGCCTCGCTGGGTGGTACATCGAGCGCAGCGGCGGGTATGTCGGCGGACGGGGCTGCGCGCTGGAACTCGCGCCTCCAGCGGCTCAGCAGCGCTTCGCGCTTGAGGTTGTCGAGGGTCGCCAGCAGGCCCGGGCCGATGTCGATCGGGCGCAAGGCATCGCCCAGCCGCTCACGCAGGGCATTGGCGCTGCCCGGGCCGCTCAGCGCCGGATGGATCGTCCCCAGTGGTGTGAGCCGACCGATCGCGCGCTGGCCATACTCGCTCAGCAGGTAATCGAGAAAGCGGCGTGCGGCGTAGGGATTGCGGGCATCTCGGGCGATGAAGGCCAGCCGGTGCGTCACCAGCGCATAGTCCTTGGGCACCACGACTTCGAGCTCGGGGTGCTCGCGCGCGAATTCCCGGGCGTAGCTGCCCAGCAGGTTGTAGCCGATCCAGTAGCGTCCTTGCGCCAGCCCCTCGAGCATTTCGCGGGTGGTGCCGACCAGCGCGGTATCGACCCGGCCGAGCGCGGCCACCAGTTCCCAGTAGCGTGGTGACAGGCGCGCCTCCTCGATGGCATAGCTGTAGCCGGCGCCGCTGGTTGCCGGATCATAGGTGACGACGCGCCCACGCAGCGCCTCGGCATGGCGCTCGAGGCGCTCGAGAAGATCGGCGTGGCTGTCGATCGCGCCGAAGCGTTCGGCGACGTCGCGGCGATAGACGATCACTACCGGCTCGAAGGTGATCGCGAACAGCTCCTGGCGCCAGCGCGCCCAGGCCGGCCAGGCGCGGGCCGCGGCGCTGTCGAGCGGCTGCGCATAGCCGTTGTTGGCCAGCCAGTACTGCCAGGGCATCGCCGAGGACATGACCACGTCGGCGCGCTCGGCGGCTCCCGCGTCGAGAAAGGTGCGGTACACCGCCAGGGTGGAGAGGTTACGATAGACGATCTCGATATCCGGGTTGCGACGTTGGAAATCTTCCAGCAGCGGTGCGATCAACGGCGTATCGAGCGCGGCGTTAATGACCAGGCGCGAACGGGGCCGCTCGTCGTCCCGAGCCGCTCCGTCGTTGAACGCTGGTCCGTCGGTTAGCGCGGGATAGTTCAATTGCGCCTGGGCGAGGACGCCGAGACTCAGGCCACTCAGCACAAGGCCGGCCAGCAGCGCGACCAGCCGATTGGTGTGGGGTGTCGTCATGCACGGTCTCCCAGGAATGTCATGGTCACGCGCAAGCCGCCGCCGCTGGCTTCGTACAGGGTCAGTCGAGCGGCGTGGGCGCGGGCGATGCCATCGACGATCGCCAAGCCCAGCCCCGAGCCCTCGCCGGCGTTGCGACCGCGGTGAAAAGGCCTCAGTACCAGCAAGCGCCATTCGGCGGCGATGCCCGGGCCGTCGTCCTCGACCTCCAGGGCTGGCGGGGCGGCGCTCACTCGCACGGTGATGTGCCGCGCGCCATAGCGTCGCGCATTGTCGATCAGGTTGGCGAGCGCTTCCTCGAGCTGCCAGCCGATGCCCTCGATCAAGACGGGCTCGTCGGGTGCCTCGAGGCCCAGGTCGACGCCGTCGCGATAGCAGGCGTGCAGGGCGCTGCGGGTCGCCTCGCGAGCGATGGCGGTCAGTTCCAGGCGGCTCAGCTCGGGCTTGGCCTCGGGGTTGTTGAGTCGGGTCAGCGAAAGCAGCTGAACGGCCAGCCGGGCGGTGCGTGCACTGGCTTCCTGAATGGTTTCCAGGGCACTGTGCCAAGCCTGGGGCTGGTCCTTGCGCAAGGCCAGCTCGGCGCGCGCCGAGATCCCGGCCAGCGGCGTGCGCAACTGATGCGAGGCGTCGCCGATGAAGCGTTCCTGGTTAGCGCGCACGCGGCGCATTCGCGCCAACAGCTCGTTGAGGGTCTCGCGCAGCTCGGCCAGTTCGCGAGGCAGCTCGAGGGACAGCGGGGCGAACGTGCGCGGGTCGCGTTCGCGAATCGCCCGGCGTAGCCGGGTCAGCGGAGCCAGGGCGACGCGTACTGCCAGCAGCACCACGCCCACGGCGAGCAGGGCCATGGCGGCGATGCGCCCCAGGCTGCCCTGGAACAGCGCCCAGGTCAGCCGCTCACGGCCTTCGCGGGTGTGTGCGACGCGCACTTCGAAACGCTCGCGCTGGCTCCAGCCCTCGAGCTGCGAGGTGCGCACGGCGACGCGCAGCGCCATGCCGCGCCAGTTGGTGTCGCTGTACTGCAGCGGCTGAGGGTCGTCGCTCTGGCGGACCGGGGCCGGCAGATCGGCGTTGCCGGTGACGAATTCGCCACGCTCATTGTAGAGCGCATAGAAGACCCGCTCCTCGGCGTCGGTGGCGAGCATCTCGAGCGCCGCCGGGGGAAGATCCAGCCACAGTTGGTCGTCTTGCTTCTTGACCTGCTCGGCGATCGCCAGCGAGGCGGCCTCGAGCAGTCGGTCGAAGGCGCGGTCGGCGGTATCCCGCGCGCCCAGGTAAGCCTGGATGAGCATCAACGCGCCGAGCCCCAGCAGGGGCAGCAGCAGCCAGGCCATCAGCCGGCGGTAGAGGCTGCCACCGCCCGTCGTGGCGGCGTTGTTCTGCTCGCGACCGGTCATGTCGGTGCCAGCAGGTAGCCGAGGCCGCGCACCGTATGCAGCGTGACGTCGCTGTCGCCCAGCCGGCGACGCAGGCGATGGACATAGACCTCGATGGCGTTGTCGCCGAGCGCTTCGCCGGCAAAGGCTTCGCTGGCAAGTTGCCGGCGATCGATCGGCTCGCCGGCGCGGCGCATCAGGCAGCTCAGCAGGCGCTGTTCCCGCGGCGGGAGGCTGAGCGGCTCACCGCCCAGCGTGAAGCGCTGCGCCAGGCTGTCGAACACGAGACTGCCGACCTGCAGGCGCACGCCGGGTTTCTGACGACGCAGCAGCGCGCGCACCCGCGCCTCGAGTTCATCGAGCGCGAACGGCTTGGCCAGGTAATCGTCGGCGCCCAGGTCGAGTCCGCGCACGCGGTCCTCGATGGCGCCGCGGGCGGTGAGAATCAGCACCGGCGTGGCGCTGTCGTGATGGCGCAGGGTCTCGAGGATCTCGAGGCCGCTGCGTCCCGGCAGGTTGAGATCGAGCAGGATCAGCTCGTGGCCATGCGGGGGATCGGGGCTGGCCAGGCGTTGATAGGCGACTTCGCCATCGGCGATGGCAAGCACCGAGTAGCCTTCGAGGCGCAGGGCATCCTCAAGCGTTTCGGCGAGCAGGGCATCGTCTTCGATCAGCAGCAGTTGCATCAGCGAGCCTCCGGTGCGGCGACCTGGCGGGAGGCGGGGCTGCGCGTCAGATCGCCCACGGCCGCGTTGAGTCGTGCAGCGGCCTCCGGCGGCTGCAGACGGCCGGCGGGACCGGATAGCGACAGCCACAAGGCGCGGGATTCCAGCACGGTGTCCAGCGCCTGGCAGACCATGATGCCGCCAGCGAAATCAAGCGCCGGCGAGCGCGGGTCGCCGAGCAGCCAGTGCTCGCCGGGTCGCAGTTCATGGCGCAGCGCCACGCCGGGCATCGCGACGAGCAGGCACTCGGCGCGCCCGGCGGCGACTTCCAGCAGCGCCGCGGTTTCGCCGCTGTGCTCGGCCAGCGCATCGAGCGCCGGCTGGATCCAGGCCGCCAGCTGGCGGCCGGGCGGGTGACGCCGCGCCAGGCGTACCGGGCTGTGGCCCAGCTGGTAGCGTCCGTCGCTGCCGCGCTGGACATAATCGTAACGCTCCAGCGAGCCCAGCAGACGCAGCAGCGTACTCTTGTAGAAGCCGGTGGCACTGGCCAGGTCGGCCAGTGTGAAGCGCTCCTGGGGTGCATCGAAGACGTCGAGGATCGTCAGCGCTCGCTCTACCGCTTCAACCCGGTCCTGTGCCATGTCCGTGCCTTTCTCTCGATGCGCTTGTCGAACGTCGCTCGTGCGTTTCGCCGGGTTCAACTTTGGTATTAAGCCCCTGGATAGGCGTTGACTCGTGGAAGGCATCCGCCTAATTTCCATCCTGAGGAACGCCATTCTTCCTTACGGAATTGTAAGGTCAGCGGTCGAGTTCCTGCAAGCGATCCTTTCGCTCATCTTTTCTTTTCAAGGGGACTAGAACAATGTCGATGAGAATGCCTCTCAAGCTTCTTGCCGCTGCTTCGCTGACCCTGGTCAGCAGCATGACCATGGCCTTCGAGCCGCAAGGCAAGGTGGAATGTATCGCGCCCGCCGACCCGGGTGGCGGCTGGGACTTCACCTGCCGCAGCGTGGGTAACGTGCTCGAGGAGCTCGACCTGGTACCGGGCAGCGTGCAGACCGTCAACATGCCGGGTGCCGGAGGCGGTGTGGCCTACGCCCATACCGTCAGCAAGCGCGCCGGCGACGATCAGCTGCTCGTCGCGGCCTCGACCGCCACTACCACCCGCCTGGCCCAGGGCCAGTTTCCGGGCATGAACGCCGAACAGGTCAACTGGCTCGGAGCGCTGGGCGCCGACTACGGCATCATCGCGGTCGCCAAGGATTCCAAGTATGACGACCTCAACGAACTGATGGATGCGCTCAAGAAGGATCCGCGCAGCGTCAAGTTCGCCGGCGGTAGCGCCAAGGGTGGCTGGGACCATCTCAAGGTGCTGATCGCGGCGCAGTCGGCCGGCGTCGACAACCTGCCGCGGATTCCCTATCTGTCGTACAACAACGGTGGCGAAGCGATGACCCAGGTGGTCGGCGGTCAAGTCGATGCCTTCACCGGCGATATCTCCGAGGCCCAGGGGTTCATGGAGTCCGGCGACCTGCGCGTGCTGGCGGTACTGGCCGAAGAGCGCCTGCCCGGCAAACTCAGCGACATTCCCACCGCCAAGGAGCAGGGCATCGACGCCATCGGTGCCAACTGGCGCGGCTTCTACATGCCGGCTGATGTGTCCGAGGAAGCCAAGCAGTACTGGGTGAATGCGATCGATACGGTGTACAAGAGCGAAGAGTGGAAGTCGGTCATGAAACAGAACGGGCTGATGCCGTTCCATCCGGAGTCCGCCAAGTTCGAGCAGTACGTCAAGACCCAGATCTCTGATATCCAAAAGCTTTCCAAGGACATCGGGCTGATTAAATGACACTCAACGACCGCATCTTCGGAATACTGATGCTCACCCTGGCCGTCGCGTACGGCTGGGGTGCCACGCAGTTCCCGGTGCCGTTCGGCGGGTCGGAGGCCATCGGGCCCGAGACCTTTCCCATCATCATCGCGGTAGTGCTGGTGCTTTCCAGCCTCTACCTGATCGTCAAGCCGGATCCCGACAATGCCTGGCCCAAGAGCCGCACGGCGCTGGAGCTGGTCATCGCCGTGCTGGTGCTGATCGCCTACACGCTGCTGCTGGAGCCGCTGGGCTTTATCGTCTCCACCCTGCTGGCGGTGGGCACGCTGTGCTGGCGCATGGGTGCTGCTCCGGTGCGCGCCTATGTGACCGGCGGTGTGGCGGGCATCGTGGTCTTTGCCCTGTTCACCTACGGTCTCGACCTGGCCTTGCCGCTGGGTCTGCTTGGCGTATTGGAGGGAAGCTGATGGAAACCCTGGGGTATCTGATCGATGGCTTTGGCGTCGCGCTTCAGCCACATAACTTGATGTTCGCGTTGATCGGGGCCTTCCTGGGTACCCTGATAGGCGCGTTGCCCGGTCTCGGCCCGGCCAACGGGGTGGCCATCCTCATCCCGCTGGCTTTCAGCCTGGGCCTGCGCCCGGAAACCGCTCTGATCATGCTCACGGCGGTGTATGCCGGGGCCATGTATGGCGGCCGTATCTCGTCGATCCTGCTTAATATTCCCGGTGACGAGCCGGCGATGATGACCTGCCTCGACGGCTACCCGATGGCCAGGAAGGGCAAGGCGGCCGAAGCCCTGGCGATCTCGGCGATCGCCTCGTTCATGGGCAGTTTGATCGCCACCGTCGGGCTGATTCTGCTGGCGCCGATCCTGGCCAAATTTGCCTTGACCTTCGGGCCCGCGGAATATTTCGCGCTGTTCGTGCTGGCTTTCGCCACCCTGGGCGGCATCACCGGCAAGAACCCGGTCAAGACGATCCTGGCCGCGGCGATTGGCCTGATGATCGCCACGGTGGGCATCGATGCCACCGGCACCCAGCGCTATACCTTCGGTATGCTGAAACTTTACGAAGGGGTCGATTTCATTATCGCCATCGTCGGGTTGTTCGCGATTTCCGAGCTTTTGTTCTTCATCGAGGAGCGTGCCGGTGGCGGCAAGGGGAAGATGGTCGTCAACAAGCTCAAGCTCTCGTGGAAAGACATCCGTGAAATCATGCCGTCGAGCATTCGCGGCGGCGTCCTCGGCTTCATTGCCGGCGTGCTGCCGGGCGCCGGCGCTTCGCTGGGCAGCTTCATCGGCTATACCGTCGAGAAGAAGATCATCGGCAAGAAAGGCTACTTCGGCCAGGGCGACCCGCGCGGCGTGGCCGGCCCCGAGGCCGGCAACAACGGCGCCTCGTCGGGTGCGCTGGTGCCGATGCTGACCCTGGGCGTGCCGGGCAGCGGCACCACCGCCGTGTTGCTGGCGCTGCTGATCTCGATGAACATCACTCCCGGGCCGCTGATGTTCACCCAGAACGCGGATATCGTATGGGGCGTGATCGCGGCACTGCTGATCGGCAACTTCCTGCTGCTGCTGCTCAACATTCCGCTGGTGGGCATTTTCGTCAAGCTGCTGTCGGTGCCGCCAATGTACCTGCTGCCGATCGTCACCATGGTGGCCTTCGTGGGCATCTACTCGATCAGCAACTCGGCGTTCGACCTGTACTTCATGGTCGCCTTCGGCGTGTTCGGCTACTTCCTGCGCAAGCTGGAGATTCCCATGGTGCCGATCATCCTCGGTCTGCTGCTGGGGCCGGAGATGGAGAAGAATCTGGGCCATGCATTGACCCTCTCCGACGGTGACTGGACGGTGCTGTGGGACAGCGGGCTGGCGCTGGGCTTGTGGATCGTGGCGATCGCCGGGCTGATCCTGCCGGTCATCGTCGGCCCGATCCTGCGTCGCCGCATGCAGGCGGCCGCCGGCAATCAGCCGGACTGAGCGTCCGCGCTGCACTGAAGAATCACGGCCCCGCTGGCTGCTTGCTGGCGGGGCCGTCTTGCATGCCGGGTGGTCGAATAATCAAGAAGCGTGGGTGCAACTCAGCGGTGCGTTCAACGCGGACCGCTGTGCGCCTGCAGTTCGGCGGCCGGGACCCGGTCGGCGCCCCAGCTTCGATAGACATGGCCGATCACCCGATCGAGCTGCTCCTGGGGAATGTTGGCCAGTTCGCCATGCTCCAGCGGGTCGTAGTGGAAGATGTACAGCCGCGAGGCGAACTGCTCGAAGGGCAGCGAGGCCTCGCCGAAGCGCTCGCCGCAACCCGAGGTGCTGACCTTGGTGTCGTCGCCCCAGTCCTGGCCGCTGTCGTTGTTGGGATTGAAGAAATAGGCGCGCATCACGTCCTGCGGATCCAGATTGACCCGCAGCAGGGTGATGGCGTGCCAGCCAATGAAGCGCGCCGCGCTGTCGGTCACCGCAATGCCTGCGGGCTGCGGATGGATCAACGGCTGGTTGCCGTTGTAGTAGGGGTGATAACTGGCATAGAAATGGCGCAGGAACTCCTCGAGTTCGTGGAGCTGACCGGTTTCCACATCGACATTGATGCGGAACCCGCGGCCGGCCCACCAGCCATGGAATTCCGGATTGACCCAACGATGAGGGTCACCCTCGCGGCCGATGCAACGCCGGCCCATCTCGGCATAAATGCGATCGAGATGCGGCACCACGATCAGCGATACCGGATCGAGATCCAGTGGCAGATTCGAGGCCACGCCGGATAGGCTGGCCATCGACGACAGCGGCATGCCCTCGAAGTGCATGATGATCTCATCGTCGCGGGCCGCCCAGGCGACCATCTGCAATAGGTAGTCGGGGTCGTTGTAGGCCCACATCGACAGCGCCCGCGCCGATTGGCAGGTCGGGTTGTTGCCCTGGCCGACGCCCAGCGGCAGGCCAAGCATGCACAGCACGCCCTCGAGCAGCCGCGCGCGTGGCGCTACCGCATCGCCGTAGGCCATGCGAATGCGTTCCTGTGACCAGGCCGACACCGGCAGTCCTATCTGCCGCCACAGCGCCGGGGCGACCGGCGGCTGATAGAGGATGCCGCGTTCGAGCATCAGCGCCAGACCGTAAACCGCCTGCGGCGTGGCGGCGTAAACGCCTTCCTCGATAAGCGCCTGAACCAGTTGCCGATAGCACAGCAGGCAATCGCGGCCAGTCGCCGAAAGCCCCAGCGCCTCGGACAGCAAGTGATCGCCGTGGTCGAGCAGGTATCGCAACAGCACCGCATGATAGGCCGAGACCAGCCCGGTATCGTGCATGGCGCGGGCGAAGCCGGTGGCTTCGTACTGCAGGGCGCCGCTATCCATCGCCTGCAAACGTTCGAGGTAGACCTCGACCCCCGGATCCTCGCGGGACGCCTGAGTCGCGCCGAACAGGCTGCTGACCAGCCGGTCGGCGCCCTGGCCACTGTTGCCCAGGTCGATGTCGGGGTTGGCCTGGCAGAGGGCGATCTGAGTGATCATGCGCTTGATCGAATCGACCTGGATCGGCCGCTGTTGAAGGATGCGCCAGATCTCATCGATCAACTGGTCGATGACGTGCTCGTAGCCGATGGTTTCGGCCAGGTGCGCAAAAAGCGAGCGCGTCAGCAATGCCAGCCGGCCCTGGGTCTCGCGCTCGGCCTCGCTGGGCGCGGTGAACAGCAGCTCGAGGTTGATCGCCAGTACCTGGGTCAGATAATGGTGGGCTTGCTCGGCCGAGATCAGCGAGTGCTCGTAGCGGCCATGGGCCACGGCCAGCAGCCGCAACTCGCTCAGTGCCTCGAGCACTACGGTATCGTTCGCGCCGCTCTGCAGTGAGTGTACGGTCAGCGAAGGCACCAGAATCTGCGGCTGGGCCCAGTCGGAGCCATTGAAGACCCCGGCCGCCTCGATCGCCTGGGCCCGCGCCTCGATGGCGGCGCACCCGCCGGGCTGCAGCATCACCTTGCGGGCGCTGTCGAAGGCCCGGCGTACCTTGCCGGGCTTGGCGAAGTCGCGCGCCTTGGCGAGGATCTCGATGGCCTCGTCGAGCTTTGCCAGCAGCTCATCCAGCTTGGCGCTGTCCGCGGTGTGTTCGTCGTAGCTCGTCACAAGGGCTCCTTGTGCCCAAAGGTACGGGCGCGATTATACATAGAAATCCAGGTCTTCCTGACGTTTGAGCAGGTCGCGCATGGTGTGCGGATCGTCACCGAAGAAGTACAGCAGGCCCCAGTGCGTGCCGAAGGCCGTGCGCTTGGTCACGGTTTCCTCGACCGGCGCGGTCAGCTCATGGGACTCGAAGTAGGGATGATCCTCGGTTTCTTCGGGCATCTCCAGGCGGCTGACCACACGGCGGCGCGGATAGACGCCGAAACAGCCGGCGACACCCTTGGCGTCGACCACTTCGCGGGGGAAGAAGTCGGTGATTTCCTGCTCGGTGGTCTTGGGGTCGAAGGACAGGATCAGCCCCTGGTAGGCGTTGAAGCCGTACGCTCGCTCGAGGAGTTCGAAGACCTTGAAACCGGGCGGACGGTAGGCGACCTCGCCGAAGTACATCTCGCCATCGCTGGTGACGAAGTACTCGGGATGGACGAAGCCGAAGTCGATGTCGAAGGTCTTTATCAGCTTCTCGATCTGCCGGGTGATCGATTCGCGGTATTTCTCGAGTTCGGGGGTTGCCGGGACGAATACCGAATAGCCCAGGGTCACGTACTCGGAAATGTTGAGAAAGCGAATCTTGCCATTGTGGATCCACGCCTCGACGGCGAACTCCCAGCCATCAAGGTGCGACTCCATGAGCACCGGAAATTCTTCATCGGGAATGGTATCGACCTCGTCGGGCGTCCGGATCACGCGGTGACCCAGGCAGCCGGCCTTGTCGAAGGCCTTGAGGTGGATGGGGTCGTTGGGGTCGCCGTCGAGCTTGAGCAGCGTCTGGTTGACGCGCTTGAGAAAGCGGATCACGTCGTCCCGGTCGTGAGCCTCCTCGAAGATCCCCACGCGGATGCCGCCCAACTGGGCGCGGCGCTTCATCAATGCCTTGTCGCGCAGCAGCAGCGCCTGGCCATAGAGGCGCGGATTGTCGAGCAGCACCGAGTTGATCGCCCCGGCCCATTCCACGGTTTCCTCGTAGAGCGGAATCGCAACGTCGACGCCCATCTCCTTGAGCGTCTCGGCGATCTCCATCGAACGGTCGTTGAGGCGCTCGAAGTTCCAGGGGACATACGGGATGTCATGCTGCTTGCAGTAGTCATCGGCCCATTCCGGTGCGACGACCACGTAACGCCGATCGAAGTTGTCGGCGGCCTCGACGGCGTTGAGGCTCCAGCCAAGCAATGCGACGTAACCCTTGCTGGGGTTCTTATCCATGGTCCATGCCCTCCGTGGGCTGTTCGTTGATCAGATTCGCCACCCCTAGCCTAGCCTACAATGCGTGCCTCTTGCTCGCTCGGGGTTTATCCTTGCGAGGGCCAAGGGCCACTGTTATAGTGCGCCTCGCACTTGGCAAGTCATTGAGCAGATTGCCGGTTCGCGGTTGTCGAAAGGCTTCGAAGGTGTTGCTGAAAGCTTTTTGAACAATCGACTATGGTGGCCCTGTCGGTCCTCTCGCAACGCTAAACCGCAAACCCCGCCAGGCCCGGAAGGGAGCAACGGTAGTGGTGGCTGCGTGTGCCGGGATGTGGCTGATGGGGCCGCCTCCATTTCCGATCCCCGAAACCTCGCTTTTCCCCCCTGCGGCGAACCGCTAGAATGAATCGATTCGACGCGAATACGTCGTCGCTCCGGCGTCGCCACGTTTGTTCGCGCATATCCTCGGGGGCCTCACGGCCGACCCGACCCAGCCGCAAGGACTTCCGCGCTGCATGAGCTATCAGGTACTGGCCCGCAAATGGCGGCCGCGCACCTTCCATGAGCTGGTTGGTCAGGAGCATGTCCAGCGAGCGTTGATCAACGCCCTCGATCAGGGGCGTCTCCACCATGCCTACCTGTTCACCGGCACGCGCGGGGTCGGCAAGACCACCCTGGCGCGGATTCTCGCCAAGTGCCTCAATTGCCAGAATGGCGTGTCCTCGACGCCGTGTGGCCAATGCTCGACCTGCCGGGACATCGACGACGGACGTTTCGTCGACCTGATCGAAGTCGACGCGGCCTCGCGGACCAAGGTCGAGGATACCCGCGAGCTGCTCGACAACGTGCAGTACGCCCCCTCGCAGGGGCGCTACAAGGTGTACCTCATCGATGAGGTGCACATGCTCTCGACCCACAGCTTCAATGCGCTGCTCAAGACGCTCGAGGAGCCGCCGCCCCACGTCAAGTTCCTGCTCGCCACCACCGATCCCCAGAAGCTGCCGGTGACCGTGCTGTCGCGCTGCCTGCAGTTCGCGCTCAAGAACATGCCGCCCGAACGGATCGTCGAACACCTGGCCAAGGTGCTCGACGCCGAGTCGGTGCCCTTCGAGGAGCCCGCGTTGTGGCTGCTCGGCAAGGCGGCCGAGGGCTCGATGCGCGACGCCATGAGCCTGACCGATCAGGCGATCGCCTTCGGCCAGGGGCGCGTCCAGCACGCGGATGTGGCGGCGATGCTGGGGACGCTGGATCATCGCCATCTACTGGCGCTGGTCGAGGCGCTGGCCGAGGTCGATGCCGCGCGGGTACTCGCCGAGATCGCCAGCCTGGCCGAGCAGGGCCCCGACTTTGCCGGCGTGCTCGACGATCTGACCGGCATCCTGCATCGCCTGGCGATCGCCCAGATGGTGCCCGATGCGCTCGATAACGGGCATGGCGATCGCGAGACGCTGCTGGCGCTGGCGGCGCGGTTCACTGCCGAGGACGTTCAGCTCTACTACCAGATCGGCCTGCAGGGCCGCAGCGACATGGACAGCACGCCGGAGCCGCGCACCGCGCTGGAAATGACCCTGCTGCGCATGCTCGCCTTTCGCCCCCAGGGGGTGCCCAGGCCGCCGCAGACGCCCTTGCCGTTGCGCGGCGACTCGACCCCGCAGGCTGCGCCCGGCGAGGCGTCGCCCGGCGAGGGGGGCGCCGGAAGCATGGCGCAGTCGTCAGCCAGCCAGCAGGAACGCGCGGTGATGCCGATATCCGACGCGCCGAACGAAACGCCGCCGGCACCCGCCGAATCGCCGCCGACGGCCGCCGAACGCCCGCCCTGGGAAGCCGACGAGCAGCTCGCTGATCAGGCATCTACGCAGGCGCCTGCATTTCCCGAGCCGTCAGACGCCGCGCCGAGCGAGCCCCCGGGGATCGGTGAAGCCCATGGGGACGCTGTGCACGCCGCGCCGGGGGGGATCGATCATGTCGCCTGGCTCGAGCTGTTCCCGCGCCTTTCGCTGTCCGGGCTGACCCGCAACCTGGCGGCGCACTGCATGGTCGAGCACGACGATGGCAAGACGCTCCAGTTACGTCTCGACCCCGGTCAGGCGGCCATGAACGCCGAGGTGCACGTCGAACGGGTGCGCAAGGCACTGGCGGCGGCAGGCATCGAACGGCGGATCAGCATCGACTCCGCCGAGCTGCCGGCGGCCATCGAGACTCCCAGGTCGCGTAGCGACCGCGAGGCGCGCGAGCGTCATGCCCAGGCAGTTGAAGCGTTGCGCGATGACCCGCATATCCAGGAACTGGAGCGGACGTTCAGCGCGCGGCTGCTCGAGCAGAGCGTCGCGCCGCAGGCCGGGACGCCGACGGCCCGGTAGTTGCGATGCCGCGACCCGACGCGCCAACCACGTCAATCGACAGCCATAGCCACGAGGTGATCGCCATGTTCAAGGGCGGAATGGGCAACCTGATGCAACAGGCTCAGGAAATGCAGGAAAAGATGCAGCGCATCCAGGAAGAGATCGCCAAGTCCGAGGTGACCGGCGAAGCCGGCGCCGGGATGATCTCGGTGACCATGAACGGGCGCCACGACGTCAGCAAGGTGGTCATCGACCCGAGCCTGATGGACGAGGACAAGGAGATGCTCGAGGATCTGCTGGCCGCCGCGGTCAACGACGCGGTGCGCAAGGTCGAGACCAGCTCCCGCGCCAAGATGGAGGAAGCCACCGAGGGGCTCAATCTGCCGCCCGGCTTCAAGATGCCGTTCTGATGAGCTTTTCACCGCTGGTCGATCGCTTGCTGGAAGCGTTGCGCGTGTTGCCGGGCGTCGGCCCGCGCACCGCCCAGCGCATGGCGTTGCACCTGCTCGAGCGTGAGCGCGACGGCGGACGCCGGTTGGTCGAAGTGCTCGGCACGGCGCTCGAGCAGGTCGGTTACTGCCAGCGCTGCCGGACCCTCACCGAAGAGCCGACCTGCACGCTGTGTCGCAGTGCACGGCGCGATGGTGCGTTGTTGTGCATCGTCGAATCGCCGGCCGACATGCTGGCGATCGAGGATGCCGGGGGCTATCACGGCCACTATTTCGTGCTGCACGGACACCTTTCGCCGCTGGACGGCATCGGCCCCGACGACATCGGCCTCGCGCTGCTGGACGCGCGGCTCGACGAGGGCGGTGTCGAGGAGGTGATACTCGCCACCAACCCCACGGTCGAGGGCGAGGCGACCGCGCATTACATCGCCGAACAGATCCGCGAGCGCGGCTTGCGCCTGTCGCGTCTGGCCTATGGCGTGCCCATGGGCGGCGAACTCGAGTACGTCGACGGCGGTACCCTCAGCCGCGCCTTCAACGGTCGCTTGCCCTTCCAGGGCGATTGACCGCTCTTCGTTTCATTCACTGCAGGACATTCATGCCCCAGGAACCGATCAGTCACTGGATAGACACCCCCGATGCCCTCGATGCGGTCTGCGACGAACTCGCCGACGTCCGCTGGCTGGCCGTGGATACCGAATTCTTCCGCGAGTCGAGCTTTTATCCGGTGGCCGCGCTGATTCAGCTGTCGGCTGGCGAGCATGCCTACCTGGTCGATCCTCAGGCGCTTGCCGCGACGCCGGCGGTATGCCGGCTGCTGGGCCCCGAAGGGCCGGTCAAGCTGCTGCATGCCAGCAGTGAGGATCTCGAGGTGCTGTTCAACTGGAGCGGGGTGGTGGTGCAGCCGCTGATCGATACCCAACTGGCCCAGGGACTGCTGTCCGAAGACCCGGCGATCGGCTACCAGCGGCTGGTCGAGCACTGGACCGGCGACAGCCTGCCCAAGGGCGAAACACGCTCGGACTGGCTGGTGCGGCCGCTCAGCGAGGCCCAGCGGCGCTATGCAGCACTCGATGTGATCTACCTGCCGACGCTCTGGGAGGCGCAGCGCCAGGCGCTGCTGGAACTTGAGCGACTGAGCTGGCTCGAAGCCGACTGCGCCGCGCTGGTGGCCCAGGCTCAGCGCAGCCTGGACAGCGACGGCGAGTGGTTTCGCCGCCATCGCCAGCTGTGGCGGCTCAGCCCGCGCTCGATCGCTGCCTATCGGCGCCTGACCGCCTGGCGCGAAGCCGAGGTGCGTAGCCGCAACCTGCCGCGCAACTGGCTGGTCAGCGACAAGGTGCTGTTCGCCGTGGCCGAGCGCATGCCGGCCAACCGCTACGAACTGGCGGCCGTGGAGGACATCAAGCCGAGCCTGGTCAAGCGTGAGGGCGATGCGTTGCTGGCCCTGGTTCGCGAGGCGGCGCAACTTGATGAGGCCGAACTGCCGCCGACCTTGCCGTCGCCGCTGTCGGATCCTTTCAAGAAGCGTCTCAAGCGGCTCAAGCGCTGTGTCGGCGAAACCGCCGAGCGGCTCGGCGTGGCGCCCGAGGTGCTGGCCCGGCGCCGCGAACTGGAAGCGCTGGTGGCTGCCGATCTCGAGGGCCGGGCGTTGCCGTTGCCCGAGGGCTGGCGCGGCGAGCTGCTCGCCGAGCCGCTGCGCCAGGCGCTCGATGGCGCCGCTGCCGATGCCCGGGGCCCGGTATAGCAACGCGACGAGGATCGCCAGGATGGACAAGCGTTTATGCGAAATATTCCGTAGCCCGCGCAAGGACGAGATGTACCTGTTCGTCGACAAGCGCCAGGGTTTCGACGCGGTGCCCGAGGCGCTGCTCGAGCGCTTCGGCAAGCCGCAGCCGGTATTGACCCTGCTGCTGGGCCCCGAGCGCCGGCTGGCGCGGGCCGATGCCGGCGAGGTGCTGGCGGCCATCGCCGACAAGGGCTACTACCTGCAGATGCCGCCGGGCAAGGATGACTATCTACTCAAGCTGTATCGGGCGCCGGCCGAGCTGCCCGACTAGCCAGCATGGTCGGTGTCGCATCGCCGACCGGGGAGTGCGTGTGTTGCGAGAGCGTTTCTGGGAGCGTTACCCGCTCGCCGAACTGACCGGCGAGGAGTGGGAGGCGCTGTGCGACGGCTGCGGGCGCTGTTGCCTGCACAAGCTGGAGGACGAAGAGAGCGGCGACATCGCCACCCTAGATGTCGCCTGCCAGCTGCTCGATATCAACACGTGCCGGTGCGGCGACTATGCCAACCGCAGTGCGCGCGTACCTGGCTGCGTGCCGCTGACTCGCGAGCGGGTCGCGCAGTTTCGCTGGTTGCCGGCGAGCTGCGCCTATCGGCGTCTATCGGAGCGGCGTGGGCTGGCCGATTGGCATCCACTGGTCTCGGGCGATCCCGGCAGCGTGCAGCGTGCCGGGATCGGCGTTGCCAGTTTCGCGATCGCCGAGGACGCCATCGGCGAAGCCGACTGGGAAGATCGCATCATCGACATCCTGTCGATCGACGAGTGACGCCCTTCGCCGCGAGCTAGTCGCGGCTCTCCGCAAGGCCCAGCGCCCAGAGCAGGAACGCGTCTTGACGGGCGTTGTCCTTCCACGCCTTGAAGCGCCCCGAGGCCCCGCCGTGCCCCGAGCTCATGTCGCTATGTAGGAGGATTGGGCGGCCTTCCGCGGGGTCGTGCCCGCCGGCGGCCAGGCGCGCGGCACGCAGTTCGTTGAGCCGGGCATAGAGCTTGGCCGGCTCCCAGTAGGGCACTCGCGAATCGTGCCAGCTGCCCTGCAGGAAGAGCGCCGGGTAGGGCCGGTCGCTCAAGTTGTCGAGCGGCGAATAGTCGCGAATACGGCCTCGCGCAGCGGGCTCGTCGGGATTGCCCCATTCGGTGTATTCGGCGGTGGTCAGCGGCAGGTCGGGGTTCTCCATGGTCCGCAGCACGTCGACGAACGGCACGTCGAGGACCGCCGCGCAGAAGGCGCCGGGATCGAGATTGAGACTCGCCCCCACCAGCAGGCCGCCGGCACTGGCGCCGTAGGCGGCGATTCGTCGCTCGTCGGCGAGGCCGGCCTCGACCAGCGCCTGACGGGCGGCGAGGAAATCGCGGAAGCTGTTCGCTTTGTGCTCGAGCTTGCCGGCCAGGTACCAGGGTTCGCCGCGATCGCCGCCGCCGCGCACATGGGCGACGGCGAAGGCCGCGCCGCGCGACAACAGCTCGAGCCGGGCGATCGAGAACCACGGGTCGAGCACCTCGCCGTAAGCACCGTAGCCGTAGAGCAGCGTGGGCAACGCCTTCGCGCCGAGCAGGTCGGCCCGCGCCACCACCGATACCGGGATGCGCTCGCCATCGTGGGCGGTGGCCCACAGGCGCCGACAGGCCAGTTGCTCGGGTGCCAGGTCGCCGTGGACCGGCTGGGCCTTGAGCAGGCGCCGTGTGTCGCCGTCCAGGTCGTGCTCGATCCAGCGCGGCGGCAGGGTGAACGACTCCTCGCGCAGGCGCAGGCGGTGCGTGGCGAAGTCGGGCATGTCGCCGAGCGCCACACTGCACGGCGCCTCGGGCAGCGGCAGGCGGCGGTCGTCGCTAATGGCGTGATTCGCGTCGAAGCTGACGATGCGCAGCTGAACCTGGGCCTGATCGTGGTCGCGCTCGGTGATCACCAGGCCCCAGGCGAAGGCGTCGACGCCTTCCAGGGTCTGATCGTGGCGATGGGCGATCAATGCTCGCCAGCGTTCGGGGCTGTCTTCCTCGGCCACGTCAAGGCGAAAGTGCGTGGCTTGGCGATTGTGCAGAACGTAGAAATACCCGGGGCGATGCTCGAGCGCATACTCGACGCCGGTTTCCCGGGGGCGCACGCAGCGTGGCCGAGTGTGCGGGGCGGCGGCGGGAATCAGGTGGCATTCGGAGGTGTCCTTGGAGGCGCTCTCGAGTACCAGCCAGGTCCGCGAGCGGGTCTTGCCCAGGCCGACCCAGAATTCGACATCGCGCTCCTCGAACAGCATCATCGGCTCGCCGCCATGGATATCCAGCCGCCACACGCTGGCCGGGCGCTGGGTGGCGTCGTAGCGGGTGAACAGCAGCGTGCGATCGTCCTCGGCCCAGGTCAGCTCGGGGCCGATGCCTTCGAGCACCAGGCGCGGTTCGCCGCCGGGCAGGGCGCGCAGATACAGATCGAAGTATTCGTCGCCGCGGCTGTCCTCGGTCCAGGCCAGGCGGTCCTCGGCGGGCGAGATCGCCAGGTCGCCGAGCTCGAGGAAATGCCGCTCGCCGGCAAGTGCCTCGAGATCCAGCAGGCACTCCGGGCGCTCGGCGTGGTCATTGGGATGACGCCACCACACCGGATAATCGGCGTCGGCGGCCGTCTCGCTCCAGTAGGTGTAGCGTTCGAGGGGCGTGCGCAGGCCGCTGACCGCGAGCTCCCGGCGCGCCAGGTGGCCCTGGTAGAGCGACTCGATTAGTGGCTTAAGCGGCTCGAACCAGTCGTCGCATTCATGATTGGCGGCTTCGAGAAAGGCCGCCACCTGCGGATCGTCGCGCTGTTCAAGCCAGTGCCAGTCAATATCCGCGGAGCGCCTGAAGCGCGTGATCGGGGCCTCGGGCGGTGTTGGAACGGGCTGCTGTGCTTTCATTGGACGCGGTGTACCATGATGAACAAAACGTGTAGAGGGAGAACCTGGAGCAATGCTGATTTCCGACTCGATGCCACTTCTCTGGTTCAGTTACGTGGCATTGTCGCTGGTCGTGCTGATTACCGGCTACCTGGCGATACGCTGGTTGCCGAGGTTGCCGCGGTTCGTCGTCACCGGCGTGGTGGCAGGGCTGGTCTGGATACCCAGTAGTTTCACCCTGCCGCTGCTTGATGCGGATGCGACCTATCATGGCATGGCCCCGGCGGTGGTGGTAGCCGGCATTGCCTTCCTGCAAGGCAACATGGCTGCACTGGGAAGCGCCGCCGCGTTGTTGCTGCTGGGAACGGTGCTGGGCGCGGCACTCGGCGTGCTGGCCTGGTGGGGGCTGCGTCGCCGTGCCAGCCCGGACGCGGGCAACGATGACAGTGCGGGCGACGATCACGACCCGGCGTCGACGCCGCGGCGTGAACCGATCATTGGCTAGGCGCAAGGGCACTGCCATGCGAGGGTTGATTGCTGCGGCCTTGACGCTGCTGCTGTGCGGGACGCTAGAGGCCGCAGAGTCGGCGCCCCCCGACGTGCGCATGCTGTTCGATGTCTCGGGAAGCATGAAGCGCAACGACCCCAACCGCCTCAGCGACAGTGCGCTGGAACTGATGGTGACGTTGTTGCCCGAGGGCGCACGCGGCGGCCTGTGGACGTTCGGCAGTCGCGTGGCCAATCCGCTGCCGAGTGCGACGATCGACGCGGACTGGCGCCAACGGGCATTGGCGTTGAAACCGGCGCTGTCCGACTATCAGCAATACACCGATATCGAACAGGCGGTCCGCGAGACGGCCAGCGCGGCGCCCGCCGATGGCAAGCGGCATCTGATACTGCTCACCGACGGGATGATCGACATACCCGGCGGCGGCGATGAGCGTGGCCGCAACGAGGCGTCACGCCAGCGCCTGATGAAGCAGCTGGCGCCCACCCTGGCCGACGAGTCGGTGGTGGTCCATACCATCGCCTTTTCGTCGGGAGTGGATTCGAGCCTGCTCGCGGGCGTGTCCCGCGAAACCGGCGGCCTCTACGCGGTCGCCGAGGATCCCGCGGCATTGCTGCGGGCTTTCCTCGATGTGTTCGATCGTATCTTCCCCCGCGATCAGGTGCCGCTCGATGCCCAGAGCTTTCCGATCGACGAGCGTGTCGATGCGTTCTCGGCCTTGTTGTTTCATGACCCGGACTCGCCGGAGCCGGCGCTGATCGGCCCCGACGGCACCCGTCATACGCTGGAGGAGCACTCCCCGGCGATCCGTTGGCAGCACCAGCCGCGTTTCGACATCATCCGCGTTCCGCAGCCCCAGGCCGGGAAATGGCGTATTGAAGGCGATGTAGGGCCCGACAGTCGAATCAGCATCGAGTCGGACCTGGCACTTCGCGTTGCGCAACTGCCGACGACCCTCTATCAGGGCTTCGAGACGCCGATCGAGGCCAGCCTGAACCAGCCGGATGCGGCGACCGACGCGCCGCCGGGGCTCGAGATGCGCGCCGAACTGCGTGACATCGACGGCCGGGTGCGCCAGTCGGTCGTCTTGGAGCGCGACGGCGACAGTTATCGCGGCGTTCTGGCACCGCCGCGCAAGGTCGGCAATGCACGCCTGGCGGTGGTCGCGAAGGGTGATCGGTTCATTCGCGAACGACGCCAGGCGGTCAACGTACTGGCGCCGATCAGCGCCAAGCTCGATGAGGCAGCCGGCAGCGTCGCGCTGCGCGCCGAGCATCCGCTGCTTAACAGCGACAACACGCGGATCGCCGCCACACTGCAGGGCGAGTCGTTGACGGTCCGTACGCAGGGCGACAAGCGCTGGCGGGTCGTGCTGCCGGCGATCGACGAGTCGCTTTCGCTGGCGTTGACGCTGACGGCCAACGTGACGCTGGATGGCGATACGCGAACCATCGAGCTGCCCCCGGTGATGCTCAACCCCGAGGCCGATACCGGGCTGCGCGGAGTGAGCCTCGACCGACCCGAGGCCGAGGCCCTCGAGGAAGCAAAGCCGGATCAGCAGCCCGCGGCTTCCGGCTCGTCGCTCGATGCGCTGGGCGATGAACTGGGCCAATGGCTGGCGGCGTTGCCGGCCAGGCTCGAGTCGCTGTGGGAAAAGGCGCCGACGAGCCTGCAGCAGGCCGCCCGCGAAACGCGCCGGAATCCGCTGTGGTGGCTGCTGGCTGCGCTGATCGTGCTGTTGCTGCTCTGGCGCCGGCGTCGCAACGCCCGGCGGCGACGACATCGGCGGCGTGGTGCGCGCCGCCATCACGCCGAGCGGGAGGAGCCGCATGTGTGAGTTGCTGGGCATGAGCGCCAACGTGCCCACCGATATCTGCTTCAGCTTCGCCGGCTTTTTGCATCGCGGCGGACGCACCGGACCGCATCGCGACGGCTGGGGCATCGCTTTCTACGAGCAGGGCGGCTATCGCGACTTCCGCGATCCCAGCCCCTCGGCGGATTCGCCGATCGCCCGTTTGATCCGCGACTATCCGATCAAGTCGCACGTGGTGATCAGCCATATCCGTCAGGCCAATGTCGGCAACGTGCGGATGGCCAATACCCATCCCTTCACCCGCGAGATGTGGGGGCGTCCGTGGTGCTACGCCCACAACGGTCAATTGCAGGGCTGGGGCGCGCTGGCGCTGTCCTTCTATCGTCCGGTGGGCGATACCGACAGCGAGCATGCCTTTTGCTGGTTGCTCGGCGAGTTGCGTCAGCGCTTTGCCGAGCCGCCCGCCGAGCCCGGCCCGCTGTGGACGACGCTGCATGCGCTGTGCGAACGGCTGCGCGGTCTGGGCGTGTGCAATCTGCTGTTCTCCGACGGCGTGCATCTGTATGCCTATTGCTCGACCAAGCTGGTCCACCTCACCCGGCGTGCGCCGTTTGGCCACGCCCATCTCAGCGACACCGAGATGAGTGTCGACTTTCGCGAGCACACCACGCTGGCCGATGTGGTCTCGGTGATGGCCACCGAACCATTGACCGCCAACGAGGACTGGACCGCCATGCAGCCGGGGGAGCTGCTGGTCTGGCGCGACGGCGAGATTCAGGCCCGCTACAGGGCGAACGAGGATGGCGCGCAAACGAGTGAACGTTAGTTTGAATCGGTCGTTTTACGCCCGGGTGCGGTCTGCTAAGGTAAGCTGAACTGGCCGTGCCCATGGGCCTGCGGCCATAAAGCGCACCGGCGGATCGCTTGCCGAGTGGCAGAACAAGAAAGTCCGTCGACTCCGGTCGAACGCATCAGCGGAGATCAGCTCATGAGCCAGCACGCCACTGCGCCTCTCGTATCCGGCCCGGCCCTGCAGGGGTTGGAGGATTACGCCACGGTGACCGATGTCTTCGCGACTTCGGTCGAACGCTTCGCCGACAAGCCGGCGTTCAGCTGCATGGGTCAGGTGTTGCGCTATCGCGACGTCGACCGCCTGGCGGCGGATTTCGCCGCCTGGCTTCAGCACGAGACCGAACTCGAGCCGGGCGATCGCATCGCCATTCAGTTGCCTAACCTGTTGCAGTTTCCGGTGGCGGTGTTCGGTGCGCTGCGTGCCGGGTTGGTGGTGGTCAACACCAACCCGCTGTACACCGAGCGCGAGATGCATCACCAGTTCGTCGATTCCGGCGCCAAGGCGATCGTGATTCTCGCCAACATGGCCGACAAGCTCGAGCGGGTGATCGACAAGACCGAGATCTGCCACGTGGTGGTGACCGAGATCGGCGACCTGCATGGCTTGCCCAGGCGTGCGCTGATCAACTTCGCCGTGCGCCACGTCAAGAAACTGGTGCCGCGTTACTCATTGCCCGGCGCCCTGGGCTTTCGCGACGTACTGGCGCGCGGCGCCAAGCGGCAGTACCAACCGGTCGAGCGCGACCGCGACGACATCGCCGCGTTGCAGTACACCGGCGGCACCACCGGCGTCGCCAAGGGCACCATGCTCACCCATCGCAACCTGGTCGCCAACATGCTGCAGGCCCGGGCGGTAATCAGCGACGTGCTCGGCGAGGGCTGCGAGACGGTGATCGCGCCGTTGCCGGTCTATCACATCTACACCTTCACGGTTAATTGCCTGTTTCTGATGGAGACCGGCAATCACAGCGTGCTGATCCCCAATCCGCGGGACATCGACGGCTTCGTCAAGACGCTGCGCAAGATCCACTTCACCGGCTTCGTCGGGCTCAATACATTGTTCAATGCGCTGTGCAACCGCGACGATTTCCGCGCGCTGGATTTTTCCTCGCTCAAGCTGACCATCTCGGGCGGCATGGCGCTGACCAAGGCCGCGGCCAAGCGCTGGGAGGAGGTCACCGGCTGCCCGGTCACCGAGGGCTACGGGATGACCGAGACCTCGCCGATCGTCTCGTTCAACCCGCCCGCGGCGATCCAGCTGGGGACCATCGGCAAACCGGTACCGGGCACCTCGGTCAAGGTCATCGATGCCGACGGCAACGACCTGCCACTGGGCGAGGCCGGCGAGCTGTGCGTGCAGGGGCCGCAGGTCATGAAGGGCTACTGGAACCGCCCGGAGGACACCGCCAAGACCCTCGATGCCCAGGGCTGGGTGCGCACCGGCGATATCGCCGTACTTCAGGAAGACGGTTACATCCGCATCGTCGATCGCAAGAAGGACATGATCATCGTCTCCGGCTTCAACGTCTATCCCAACGAGATCGAGGACGTCGTCGCCGGTCACCCTGACGTGATCGAAGCGGCGGCGATCGGCGTGCCCGACGAGGACAGCGGCGAGGCGATCAAGCTGTTCGTCGTCGCCCGCAACGAGTCGCTGGACGCGGCGACCCTGCGCAGCTGGTGCAAGAAGGAACTGGCCGGCTACAAGGTGCCCAAGTTCGTCGAGTTTCGCGACGAGCTGCCCAAGACCAACGTCGGCAAGGTGCTACGCCGCGAGTTGCGCGACGCCTGAAGAAACACGGCACAAAATGCCTGCGCGAACTCGGCGTCCCCGGCAAATCGATGCGTTGCGCGGTGCTGGAGCGCCAGCCCGGTCGGAATCCTCACCTATACCCCATAGGCTCTGGTTGACTCGAAACCTGCGGTTTCTCGCCCTTTCGGGGCCGTCCTTTGGACGTTCTCTCCGCTTCGCTTCGAGTCTGTGCCCCGTGCGCCTGGCGCTTTACTCGCTCGGCGATTTGTTCAGCGCTTCTTAAAGCATCAGAGGCTTGCCCCGTCCGCTCGTCTTGCGGCGATTGGCTCGCGGGTGCAGCATGGCGATACAATAACCGGCCCGCCACGGCACGACCGTGGCGGGCCGGTCGTTTATTGAATTCAGCGAGGACGATTTGCGCGCTACCGCTTCGAATCCCGATGCTCTAGGGGCCCTGGACAGTCGCCGGGCCCAACTCGACGCCTGCCTGTTGCGCGACGCCCGCGAACAGGGGCGGCGCTTGGCCAAGCTGCGTCAGCGGGCCAAGGCCGGCAAGCCGATCGATCGTGCGCTACGGGAGCTCGACGCGCGCCTGAGGCGCTCGCAGGCACTGCTCGAAAAACGCCGGGCGCAGCCGGTGACGCTGAATTATCCCGAGTCGCTGCCGGTCGCCGAGAAGCGCGAGGACATCCTCGCCGCGCTGCGCGCGCACCCGATCGTGGTGGTCGCCGGCGAAACCGGCTCGGGCAAGACCACTCAGCTGCCCAAGCTGTGCCTGGAACTGGGCCTGGGCCGGCGCGGGCTGATCGGCCACACCCAGCCGCGGCGGCTGGCGGCGCGCTCGGTGGCCACGCGGCTTGCCGAGGAACTCGAGGTGCCGCTCGGCGCTCAGGTTGGCTACCAGGTGCGCTTCACCGACCAGAGCAGCGACGCCACGCTGGTCAAGCTGATGACCGACGGCATCCTGCTGGCCGAGACCCAGCACGATCCCGACCTCGAGCGCTACGAGGCGATCATCATCGACGAGGCCCACGAGCGCAGCCTCAATATCGACTTCCTGATCGGCTACCTCAAGCGCCTGACTCAGCGGCGGCCCGACCTTAAGATCATCATCACCTCGGCGACCATCGATGTCGAGCGCTTCGCCCGGCATTTCGCCCGCGGCGACGGTACGCCGGCGCCGGTGGTTCAGGTATCGGGGCGCACCTACCCGGTCGAGCTGCACTACCGGCCGCTGGTGCGCGACGCCGACGACGAGGAGGACCGCACCCTGCAGGAGGGCATCCTCCACGCGGTGGAGGAGATCGAGGCCATCGAGCGCGACAAGCGCTGGTTCAGCGGCCCGCGCGACGTGCTGATCTTCCTGCCCGGCGAGCGCGAGATCCGCGAGACCGCCGATACCCTGCGCCGCGCCGACCTCAGGGGCTCCGAGATCCTGCCGCTCTACGCGCGGCTCTCCAACGCCGAGCAGAACCGGGTGTTCCAGAGCCATGCCGGGCGACGTATCGTGCTCGCCACCAACGTCGCCGAGACCTCATTGACGGTGCCCGGGATCCGCTACGTGATCGACCCGGGGCTGGTGCGCATCAGCCGCTACAGCTACCGCGCCAAGATCCAGCGGCTACCGATCGAGCCGGTCAGCCAGGCCAGCGCCGATCAGCGCAAGGGTCGCTGCGGGCGTATCGCCGAGGGTGTGTGCATCCGTCTCTACAGCGAAGAGGACTACCTCGCCCGGCCGGCCTATACCGAGCCCGAGATCCAGCGCACCAACCTGGCCTCGGTGATCCTGTCGATGCTCTCGCTGCTGTCATTGAAACCCGATGACATCTCGGCCTTTCCGTTCGTCGACGCGCCGGACTCGCGCTTCGTCAAGGATGGTTTCCGGCTGTTGTTCGAACTCGGCGCGGTCGACGAGGGCAACCGGCTGTCGCCGCTCGGCCGGCGGCTGGCGCGGCTGCCCATCGACCCGCGGCTGGCGCGCATGGTGCTGGCCGCCGCCGAGCAGGACTGCCTGCGCGACGTGCTGGTGGTGGTCAGCGCGCTGTCGATCCAGGACCCCCGCGAGCGCCCGGTCGACAAGCGTCAGGCCGCCGATCAGAAGCATCAGCAGTGGAACGATCCGGAGTCCGACTTCGCCGCCTGGCTCAACCTGTGGAACGGCTTCGAGGCGGCCCGCGAGGCACTCTCGGGCAATCAACTGCGACGCTGGTGTCGCGAGCAGTATCTTAACTACCTGCGATTGCGCGAGTGGCATGACACTTTCAGGCAACTGCGCCAGCTGCTGCGCGACATGGCCATTCACGTGCCGGCCGCCGCCCCGGCCGAGACGTCCGTCGACGCTGACGAGGCGGGGCAGGCGGCCACACGTGAAGCCGTTCGTCGGCAACAGGCGACCTTCCACCAGGCGCTGCTCAGCGGACTGCTGTCGAACATCGGCCAGCTCACCGAGAACCGCGAGTATCTGGGCGCGCGCAACCGCAAGTTCTTCATTCATCCCGGCTCGGGGCTGGCCAGGAAATCGCCCAAGTGGCTGATGGCCGGCGAACTGGTCGAGACCTCGAAGCTTTATGCGCGTGACGTGGCGCGCATCCAGCCGGAATGGATCGAGCCGCTGGCGGGTCATCTAGTCAAGCGCAGCTACAGCGAGCCGCACTGGGAAATGAAGCGCGCCCAGGTGGTGGCCTTCGAACAGGTCACGCTGTTCGGCCTGCCGATCGTCGCCCGGCGCAAGGTGCATTACGGGCCGATCGCGCCCGCCGAGGCCCGCGAGCTGTTCATCCGTCGCGCGCTGGTCGAGGGCGAATACCGGACCCAGGCGGCGTTCTTCGCCCACAACCGAGCGTTGATCGATGAAGTCGAAGATCTGGAGGACAGGGCGCGAAAGCGTGATATTCTGGTGGATGAGGAAACGCTGTTCGATTTCTACGATCAGCGCTTGCCGGAAGAAATCGTCAACGGCAAGGGCTTCGAGCATTGGCGGCGCCAGGCGGAACGCGACGACCCGGAGGTGCTCAAGCTCGACAAGGCCAGCCTGATGGCCCGCCAGGCCGATGAGGTCAGCGAGGAACACTACCCGGACACGCTGACGCTCAAGGGCGTGCGCTACCCGTTGAGTTACCATTTCGCGCCGGGCGCCGAGGATGATGGAGTGACGCTGACCGTACCCGCAGCGATGCTGTCGCAACTGCCGCGCCGGCGCCTCGAGTGGCTGGTACCGGGGTTGCTGCGCGAGAAGTGCATCGCGCTGCTCAAGTCGCTGCCCAAGTCGGTACGCCGCCAGGTGGTGCCGATCCCCGACTGGGTGGATGCCGCGCTCGAGACGCTGAGCCCCGACGATGTGCCGCTGAGCGAGGCGCTCGGCGAGTTCCTGCGGGTCAAGACCGGACTGCGGCTCGCTCCCGAGGACTGGCGCAGCGAGCAGCTCGAAGCGCACCTGGTGATGAACCTGCGAGTGGTCGATCATGAAGGCAGGGAACTGGGACAGGGCCGCGATCCAGCGGCGCTCGAGCGGCGTTTCGCTGCGGCCGCCAACGCCGGCGCCCAGGCGCTGGATGCGGCCGGCGACACCCGCCAGGCGGTCGACGATCTGCCCGAAACGCCACTGGCCGAGTCGCGCAGCACGACCCAGGCGGGCATTCGGGTCGCCGCCTACCCGGCGCTGGTCGAGCAGGGCGACGCCAAGCGCAATTCCAGCCGCGACGACAAGGCAAAAGCCGGCGCGCTGGCGGTGGCGCTGTTCGATCACCCGGCCAAGGCGCATCAGGCGCATCGACACGGTATCAAGCGGTTGGCGATGCAGCGCCTGCCCGAGCAGGTCAAGGCACTCAAGCGCCTGCCGGGGCTCGAGCGCTGCGCGCTGCTGTTCGCCAAGGTCGGCAGCAAGGCGCAGCTCGCCGACGATCTGGTGGCGGCGGTGTTTCTTCACGAGATCGCCTTCGACCCGCTGCCGCGTTCGCGCCAGGCGCTGAGCGAGCGCCTCGACGAGCGGCGTGGCGAGCTCATGGCCTATGGCGAGGGTCTGGTGGCGACGCTGCAGCGCGCGCTCGAGGGCCATCTGGCGGTGACCCAGGCGCTGAAAGGCAACCTGAGCCTGTCGCTGGCGCTGGTCTATGGCGATCTCAAGGCGCAGATGCAGCGGCTGGTCCATCCCGGCTTCGTCAGCGAAGCGGGCGAATGGCTGCAGGAGTACCCACGTTACATGGAGGCGGCGCGCATCCGTCTCGAGAAGGCCCCGCGCGAGCGCATGCGCGATCAGATGCTGATGCAAGAGGCTCAGGACTTTGAGACCCGACTGGCCAATCGCCGCCAGACCGAGCGTCGCGATGGCTGGGAGGACCCGGCGCTGGTCGAGTTCGCCTGGTGGATCGAGGAATTGCGTGTCTCGCTGTTCGCCCAGCAACTGGGCACGCGCATGCCGGTATCCGCCAAGCGCCTGGAGCGCCGCTGGGCCGAGATCACCGGTCGCCGTGAGGCTTGAATGTCCATCACACGAGAAGCGGCTCAGCCGCCGTGAGGAGAACGCCATGACATCCGCCGTCATCACCGGCACCGGCCTGTACACGCCGCCCCACGCCATCGACAACGAGGCGTTGGTGGCGGCCTTCAACCGCTGGGTGGACGCCGAGAACGGTCGGCATGCCGAGGCCATCGAGCGCGGCGAGCGCGAACCGTTGCTGCATTCGAGCAGCGAGTTCATCGTCAAGGCGTCGGGGATTCATAGTCGTTACGTGCTCGATGCCGAGGGTATCCTCGATCCCCAGCGCATGCGCCCGCGTCTCGACGAGCGGTCCAACGACGCCCATTCCATCCAGTGCGAGATGGCCCTGGCGGCAAGCCGCGAGGCGCTCGAGCGGGCCGAAATCGAGGCTCACGAGATCGAGCTGGTGATCGTCGCCTGCTCGAATCTGGAACGCGCCTATCCGGCGATCGCGGTGGAGTTGCAGGCCGCGCTCGGCGCGAGCGGTCATGCCTTCGACATGAACGTGGCCTGCAGTTCGGCGACCTTCGCCATCGACGTGGCCGCCAACGCGGTGCGCAGCGGTGGCGCCCAGCGTGCGCTGGTGGTCAATCCGGAGATCTGTTCGGCGCATCTCAATTTCCGTGACCGCGACAGCCATTTCATCTTCGGCGACGCCTGCACCGCGTTGCTGATCGAGGCCGACGGCGTCGCTCGCGCCGACGCGCGGTTCGCGATTCTCGGCAGCAAGTTGACCACCCGTTACTCCAACGCGATTCGCAACAATTCGGGCTTTCTCAACCGCATCACCGACAGCGACCCGCTGGCGGAGGACAAGCTGTTCGTGCAGGAGGGGCGACGGGTCTTCAAGGAGGTCTGTCCACTGGTCGCGCAGTTGATCGTCGACCACCTCGGCGAGCTGGGGCTGGCCGCCGATGACCTGTCGCGACTCTGGCTGCATCAGGCCAATCGCCACATGAACGACCTGATCGCCCGGCGCGTGCTGGGTCGCGATCCGGACCTCAAGGAGGCGCCGGTGATTCTCGACCGCTACGCCAACACCAGCTCGGCGGGCTCGATCATCGCCTTCCATCTGCACCGCGACGATCTTGCGGGCGGCGCGCTGGGGGTGGTGTGTTCCTTCGGAGCCGGCTACAGTGCCGGCAGTATCATGTTACGGAAGGTGAGCTGATGGAAAGGTTAGGTAAGGGGCTTTGGGGACTCGTTGCCGCGGCCACGCTCGCCGGCTGTGCCAGTAATTCGCCGCAGGTCGCCAATCCGGCCGACCCGTGGGAAGGCTTCAACCGTCGCGTCTTCGCTTTCAACCAGACCCTCGATCGTTACGCGCTGAAACCCGTCGCCCAGGGTTACGATTTCGTCACCCCGCAGCCGGTCCAGGAGGGCGTCGGCAACTTCTTCAGCAACCTCGGCGAGCTGCGCACGATCATCAATAGCGCACTGCAATGGAAATGGGCCAATGCCGGGGTCGCCTCGGGACGTTTTCTGGTCAACACCACCCTGGGACTGGGCGGCGTCCTCGATCCGGCCACGCGGATGGGCTGGAACGAGAACGAAGAGGACTTCGGCCAGACGTTGGCGGTGTGGGGCGTGGGCGAGGGACCCTTCGTGGTCTTGCCGCTGCTCGGCGGGCGCACCCTGCGCCATGCCAGCGGGCTACCGGCGGACTGGTATACCGATCCGTTGACCTACGTCGAGGACGACGCCACCCGCTATGGCCTGCGCGGTCTCGAGCTGATCAATTACCGGGCCAGCGTGCTCGACCAGGAGCAGTTGATCCAGGGCGATCGCTACAGCTTTCTACGCGATACCTATCTGCAGCAGCGACGCTTCAAGGTCAATGACGGCGAGCAGGGCCGCGACAGCTTCGCCGATGACGACTTCGATTTCAATGCGGATGATTTCGCAGAGTGAGAACTCGACTCCATGGTCAAGTCCCCTACGCTGATCGGTCTTCTCGACCGCCCCGGTGAGGCGCGTGATGCGCTGGCCGCGGCACTCGGCCTGGGCGCCTCCTATACGGTGACCGTTGCCGAGCATGTCGACGCGCTGCCCGCGGAGGCCGTGCTGATCGTTGCGCACGTGCGCGCGGTGAGCCTCGACGACTGGCCGCTGCTGGCGCGTCGGCTACCGACGATCGTGGTCACCGAGACGCGCATCGACGACGATCTGCTGCCGGCGGTCGATGCCGGCCTGGTCGACTATCTGGTCGAGCCGCTGCGCCACGCCGATGTGCTCAGGCGCCTGGTGGCGCGGGCCCTGGAGCATCGGCAGCTTGCCGAGGAACATGCCCGCGATCGCGCGCGACTGGCCGAGCTCAACGAAAACCTGGAAACTCACCTGGCGCTGCTGCGACTCGATCAGCAGGCCGGCTGGCATATCCAGCGCAAGCTGCTGCCGGTGCAGCCGCTGACGATCAACGGCGTGGCGTGTGACTACTGGTTGGCGCCATCGCTCTATTTGTCGGGGGATTTCCTCGATTATCAGCGTTTCGATGGCCGTTACAGCGTGTTCTACTTCGCCGATGTCTCGGGGCATGGGGCTTCGTCGGCCTTCGTCACGGTGCTGCTGCGCTATCTGTGCAACCGCTGGCTGGGCGAATGGGATGGGCAGCGCCCCGAGGCTCTGGCGCCTCGCTGGCTGGCCCAGCTCAACCGCGAACTGCTCGACACCGGCATCGGCAAGCACGTGACGCTGTTCGTCGGGGTGATCGACCATGATCAGCGCGAGTTGCACTATTCGCTGGGCGCGCAATTGCCGATGCCGGTGCTGGTCGACAGAAGTCGGGGCGAGGTCGACGTATTGCGTGGTGAGGGCATGCCGGTGGGGCTGTTTCCGAACGTGGAGTATCCCGCCTATCGCGTGTCGCTGCCGGCGAACTTTCGCCTGTGGCTGTGTTCCGACGGGGTGCTGGAAGGCCTGCCGGGCAAGACGCTGACGGCACGGCTTGACGATCTCAAGCGACGCATCGTCGTCTGCGACGATCTGGCTACCTTGCGCGCCGCTTTGCTGGCGGGCGAGCAGGATGCCGCCACGGGTGGCGAAGAACGACCGGATGATTTGACTATTATGACGCTAAGCGGATTCGATCATGACAACGCATGATGGGCGATTGAAGGCGGCGTTCGATGGCGGTGTTTTCGTGCTCAAGTTATGTGGGGATGTTCGCTTGACCCTGTGCGCCACGCTGGACAATGAAGCCCAGCGACTGGCGGACATGCCGGGATTGACGACGGTGATCGTCGATCTGCGCGAGGCGACCAATGTCGATTCCACGGCGCTGGGCTTTCTGGCCAAGGTCGCTCTGGCGGTCAAGGCGCGGCTCGACCATCCGCCGACGATCGTCGTCGATCATCCCGACGTGCGCCGGATGCTCGACGTCATGGGCTTTTCGCGCTATTTCACGTTGGTCCAGGCGCCGATCGCCGAGCCGGCGGGCGGGCTGGCCGAGCTGCCGGCGGTAAAAGCCGACGAGGAGGGACTGCAGGAGCGCATCCTCGAGGCCCATCGCATCCTGATGCGCATGAACGAGCACAATCGTGCGGAGTTCCAGCCACTGGTCGACCTGCTCGAGGCCCAGCAGCAGCGCAGCGACTCCTGAAGTAGCGCGTTCCTCCACGTACTGGAGTCCCGGCCCATGGCGACGATGACATGCTGTCCGCCTGGGCCGTCCCGACGGGCCGGTCAAGAGCTGCTACCATTAGCGGTTCGTTGGGTCCCTCCCGGTTATTCGTCCGCCATGACAAGGAGCGTTATGTTGCAGCTCGATGCGCGCCGCGTGGCGCTATTGGTGGCAGCCAATACGGCGCTTGCGCCATTGGCCATCGATGCTTATCTACCGGCCATTCCGGCGCTGGCCGCGGCGGTCGGGGCCAGCGTGCACCTGACCGAACTGTCGGTCAGCCTGTTCCTGTTCGGGTTCGCCGTCGGCCAGTTGATCTTCGGCCCGTTGTCCGATCGGTTGGGGCGGCGTCCGGTGCTGCTCGGCGGCATCGTGGTGTTCCTGCTGTCGAGTCTAGCGATCACTCAGGTCGAGAGCCTCGAGGCGCTATGGGCGCTGCGCTTTGTGCAGGCATTGGGCGGCGGGGCCTCGGTGGTCAACTCGGCGGCGATCGTGCGCGACTGCTTCAGTGGCCGCGAAGCGGCCAAGGTGCTCTCGACCATGGTGATGATCCTGATGCTGGCGCCGCTGGTCGCGCCGGCGCTGGGCAGCCTGCTGCTGTATCTTGCCGACTGGTGGCTGATCTTTGCCTTCCTGGCGCTTTATGCGGTCTTTCTGCTGTGGCTGTTGGGTCGCTATCTGCCCGAAACCCACGGCCGCGATCCCGATGCGCCGAGCTTTGCCCAGGTTCTGGGCAATTATCTGACGGTGCTGCGCCATCGCGAGGCGATGGGCTATATCTGCGCGGTATCGATGTCGTTTGCCGGCATGTTCGCCTTCATTACCGGTTCGCCCTTTCTGTACATGGAGTATTTCGGCCTGTCGCCGGCGGTCTACCCATTCGTGTTCGGCGCCAACATCCTGATCATGGCCGGTTCCAACCGCATCAACATCCGCCTGCTCAAGCGCTCGTCGCCGCAGCGCAACCTGCTGTGGGGGCTGGGCATCCAGTTCGCTGCGGGGCTGGCGTTGGTGGTGCTGTTCGCCACCGGGCTGGCTTCGCTCTACACGGTAGCGCCGCTGCTGATGGTGTTCGTCGGCATGCAGGGGCTGATCGGGCCCAATGCGATGTCGTCGATGCTCGATCATTTTCCTACAATGAGCGCGACGGCAACGGCGATGCAGGGCAGCATCCAGTTCTCCTCCGGGGCGCTGGCCGGCGTGCTGGTCGGCGCCTTCGAGATCCCCAGCGCCTGGCCGATGGTACTGACCATGATCGGCGCTTCGATCGCCGGCAACCTGGGAGTGCGCGTACTCTCGGGGCGGGCGCTGCGCGCGCAGAAACTGGCGACCGAGCAGGCGTAGTCACGTGCAGGGCCGATTGGCGATCGTGTCATGAAGCTGTCATCTTGGTTAGGCATCGTGTGTCGGGCGAAAGTTGAACACTCTCATCGACAGGAGTTACACAATGAACCGCATCCTCAACAGCCGTATCGTGAAGACGACCGCGATCGCCGCTGCCGTGATGGGCGTCGCAGGCGTAGCCCAAGCGCGTGAACAGCTGCGCATCGTCGGCTCGAGCACGATCTACCCATTTGCCAGCTATGTCGTCGAGGAGTTCGGCGCGACCACCGATTACCAGACGCCGGTCATCGAGTCCACCGGCTCAGGCGGCGGCCTGAAGCTGTTCTGCGAAGGTGTCGGCGAGGATACGCCGGATATCACTAATGCTTCACGACGCATCAAGACTTCCGAATTCGAACGTTGCCAGCAGAACGGCGTGACCGACATCACCGAGGCGGTGATCGGCTATGACGGTATCGCCTTCGCCGAATCCAGCAGCAACGAACCGATCGACCTGTCTCGCGAGCAGATCTTCCTGGCGCTGGCCGCCAAGGTGCCGCAGGATGGCAAGCTGGTCGACAATCCCTATCAGAAGTGGAGCGACATCGACCCCTCGTTGCCCGATCGCGAGATTTCCGTCTATGGTCCGCCCACCACCTCCGGCACCCGTGACGCCTTCGAGGAACTGGTCATGGAAGCCGCCTCCGAAGACATGTCAGCCTATGGCGGCGATGGCTATACCGACATCCGCTCGGATGGCGCCTATATCGACGCCGGCGAGAACGACAACCTGATCGTCAAGCGCCTGGCCGAGGATACCAAGGCCTTCGGCATCTTCGGTTACTCGTTCCTCGAGGAGAACACCGACACGCTGATCGGCGCCAGCATCGATGGCGTTGCGCCGACCCCGGACGCGATCAGCTCCGGCGAGTACCCGGTCTCCCGCTCGCTGTTCTTCTATATCAAGAACCAGCACGCCGAGTCCGTGCCGGCGATGTACGAATACGCCAATCTGTTCATGACCGAGAAGATGATCGGGCCGATGGGGTATCTGAAGGGGCTGGGGTTGATTCCGCTGCCCGAGGAGATGCGCAGCGAACAGCGTCAGGCGGTCGAGAGCCAAGAGAAGCTCGAACTGGCCGACCTCAAGTAATCATGTCGCTGCATGAAACGGTGGGGCCGGTGGCGCAAGCCGCCGGCCCGCATGCATGCAGGGTGGCCCTGAGGGAGCGGACTCCTGCCAAGAGAATGTTATGTCGACCAACCTGATTTATCTGCTTTTCGGTGGCGTGCTGTTGATGCTGGGGCTGGTTGCCTTCTTCGCGGCACGTGGCAAAGCGACACGCACACGCGTCTCGGGAGTAGCGATGTTCGCCCAGCCCGATCAGTACGCCTGGTTCTCAGTGCTTGCCACGGCCGGCCCGGCGATTCTGGCCGGCGCGCTGGGCGCCTTCGTGCTGCTGCTGCTGGGCGCCGAGATCCCCGTGGTGTACTTGCTTTCGGCCAGCATGGTGATTGCCGCCATCGGCCTGTTCGTCGGACTCAAGCAGGTGCGCCCCGACTTTCATGCCCGCCAGGCGATCGAAAGGGTGATTCGCCTGGCGCTGGCTACGGCGGCCTTGATGTCGATCGTCACCACGGTAGGCATCCTGCTGTCGATCGTCTCCGAGGCGATCCGCTTTTTCCAGATGCAAAGCCTGTGGGACTTCATCACCGGCACCACCTGGGCGCCGGGCGACAGTTTCCTGGCTTCCGCGGGGCGTGCCGGCGAAGGCGCGGGAGGAGCGCAGTTCGGTTCGGTGCCGCTGTTCGCCGGAACCTTCCTGATTTCGCTGATCGCCATGCTGGTGGCGATCCCGGTGGGGCTGATGGCGGCTATCTACATGGCCGAGTTCGCACCGCCCAAGGTCCGCGACCTGGCCAAGCCGGTGCTCGAGGTGCTCGCCGGGATTCCCACCGTGGTCTATGGCTTCTTCGCGGCAATCACCATTGCTCCGATCATCGTCGACGTGGCCGGCTTCTTCGGTCTCGATGCGTCCTACAACAACGCGCTGGCACCGGGGGTGGTGATGGGGATCATGATCATCCCGTTCATTTCGTCGCTTTCCGACGACGTGATCAATGCGGTGCCCGACAGCATGCGCGAAGGCTCGCTGGCACTGGGCATGACCAAGGGCGAGACCATTCGCAACGTGGTGCTGCCGGCCTCGCTGCCGGGGATCATCTCCGCTTCGCTGCTGGCGGTGTCGCGGGCGCTGGGCGAAACCATGATCGTGGTAATGGCCGCCGGCATGCGCCCCAACCTGACCGCCAACCCGCTCGAGGACATGACTACCGTGACGGTGCGCATCGTCGCCGCGCTGACCGGCGACCAGGAATTCGAAAGCGCCGAAACCTTGTCCGCGTTCGCGCTGGGACTGGTGCTGTTCGTGGTCACGCTGATCCTCAACATGGTCTCGGTCCTGATGATTCGTCGCTTCCGCGACAAGTACCGCACCAACACCCTGTGACACGACGAGGAATGTTGCGCTCATGAGCCAATCCTTTGACGAGATCACCGCCCAGCTGAAGCGGCGTCATCGCCGCTCGGCGCGCCTCAAGTACCTGTCGATGGGGGCGCTGATCCTGGCGGCGGCGTTTCTGCTCGTTTTCATCGGCGACATGCTGGTCAAGGGCCTGCCGGCCTTCCAGCAGGCGCAGATTCAGGTCGAAGTCCGCTACAGCGAGCAGGCGCGTGAAATTCCGCCGGCCGCGGTCGACGATGACGTGCGCGCGCTGGTCAGTCGCGGTTATCTGCGCCTGATCCCCGGGCGCATGAACGAAAATCCCGAGCTGCTGGGCACCACCCGCATGGAGTGGGTGCTCGCCGACAGCTCGGTTGATCAGTATCTCAAGGGTAACGAGGACGACCTGCGCGCCAGCGAGGTCCGCGCGGTCGAACGCCTGGTCGAGGCCGGGCGCGCCGAGTTGCGTTTCAATACCACGTTCTTCACCAACGGCGACTCCAAGATGGCGGAACTGGCTGGCATCGCCTCGGCGGCGATAGGCACCGTCCTGACGCTGATCGTGACCATGCTGGTATGCTTTCCGATCGGCGTGATGACGGCGGTCTATCTGGAAGAGTTCGCCCCCGACAACCGGTTGACCCAGCTCATCGAGATCAACATCAACAATCTCGCGGCGGTGCCGTCGATCCTGTTCGGGCTGCTGGGCCTGGCGATCTACATCAACTTCTTCGGCGTGCCGCGCTCCTCGCCGCTGGTCGGCGGCCTGACGCTGGCGCTGATGACGCTCCCGGTGATCATCATCACCACGCGCTCGGCGCTGCGCAGCGTGCCGGACGGCATTCGCCAGGCGGCGTTCGGGGTCGGCTGCTCGCGCTGGCAGGTGGTGCGCGATCATGTACTGCCGCTGTCGCTGCCCGGTATTCTGACCGGCTCGATCATCGGCATGGCCCAGGCGATGGGCGAGACCGCGCCCTTGATCATTGTCGGCATGGTGGCCTTCATCCCCGATGTCGGCGGTTCCTTCACGGATGCCGCGACGGTGATGCCGGCGCAGATATTCACCTGGGCCGGAGAGCCTGACCGTGCCTTCGTCGAGAAGACGGCCGGCGGCATCCTGGTGCTGCTGGCGGTGCTAATCTCGCTCAATGCCACGGCGGTGTGGCTGCGCAAGAAATTCGAACGGCGCTGGTAAGTCACCACTTTGCATAGGACAAGATCATGCTGAACGAGCAAACTGTCGAAAGTCGCGATAAACCCCATGGCGTGCAGCGCCAGCCGGCGCCCGGTGGGCCGGTAAGCCGCAACGAGAAGGCCAATCATGAACTGAGCATCCGCGTGCGCGATCTCAACCTGTGGTACGGCGACAACCAGGCGCTGAAGAATATCGACATCGACATCTACCAGCGCAACGTGACCGCGCTGATCGGTCCGTCGGGCTGCGGCAAGTCGACCTTCCTGCGCTGCCTCAACCGCATGAACGACCTGATCAAGGGCGTGCGAGTCAGCGGACGGGTGGAAATGGACGGTCGCGACGTCAACGACGCCAGAATGGACGAGGTCGCGCTGCGCCGTCGGGTCGGCATGGTCTTCCAGAAGCCTAACCCGTTTCCCAAGTCGATCTACGAGAACGTCGCCTACGCGCCGCGCATGCACGACCTGGTCGGTCGCAAGGCCGAGCAGGACGAACTGGTCGAGCGCGCACTGACCGACGCCGGGCTGTGGAACGAGGTCAAGGACAAGCTGCAGCAGCCCGGTACCTCGCTGTCCGGCGGTCAGCAGCAGCGGCTATGCATCGCCCGAGCGATCGCCGTGCAGCCCGAAGTGATCCTGATGGACGAGCCCACCTCGGCGCTCGATCCGATCTCGACGGCGACCATCGAGGACTTGATGGACAAGCTCAAGCAGCAGTTCACCATCGTCACGGTCACCCACAACATGCAGCAGGCCGCGCGCGTCGCCGACTACACGGCGTTCTTCCACCTCGGCGAGGTGATCGAATACAACGACACGCAGATGATGTTTTCCAATCCCTACACCAAGAAAGCCGAAGATTACATCACCGGTCGCTACGGCTGATCACCCCCTGGGGCTTCTTGAACCGCAGCCGACGGGCGTGGTAAACCTACCGGCCACGGAGATGGCATTCCTCCGGGTCTTCAAGACCGAACCACCGCCCGTCACGGCGGTTAATGATGCCTGCGAAGCGCCCGAGGTGCGTAGCAGGCATCGTATGTCCCTTCCTCCCGGCCGCTTCGCGTTGCTTTCGTTTCCCTTGTAAATGACAGGACGAAGAACGCATGTGGTTATCGATACTGGCCATCGGCGGCGGCGCGGCACTGGGCGCCAACTTGCGCTGGCTGCTGAGTCTCTGGCTGAATGCGCTGTTTCCCGCGCTGCCGCCCGGCACGCTGCTCGCCAATTTGCTGGGTAGCTGGCTGATCGGCGTGGCCTTCGCGTCGTTCGCTCAGATGCCGTCGTTGTCGACGGAATGGCGACTGTTCGTGGTTACCGGCTTTCTGGGCGCGTTGACGACCTTCTCGACGTTTTCCATCGAAATGCTCGCCAATATCCAGACGGGCCGCTGGGGCATGACGCTGGCGGGCATCGCCCTGCACGTCGGCGGTTCGCTGGGCATGGCCGCGCTGGGCATGGCGACGTTCGGCGCGCTGCGCCATCTGGCGGGGATGCTGAAATAGGCACTCGCTCGGGTGCTGAAATAGGCACTCGCTCGGGTGCTGAAATAGGCTCTCGCTCGGGTGCTGAAATAGGCACTCGCTCGGGTGCTGTCAGGATGCTGGGAACGCCCGCTGGCCGATCGGCGCCAACGAGCGCGGTGTCAGTCGGCGAGTTCGACGGCGATTGCCGTGGCCTCGCCGCCGCCGATGCACAGGCTGGCGATGCCGCGCTTGCCGCCGCGTCGGCGCAGTGCGTTGAGCAGCGTGACGATGATCCGCGAGCCGGTGGAACCGATCGGGTGGCCCTGGGCGCAGGCGCCGCCGAAGACGTTGACCTTGTCGTGATCCAGCCGCAACTCGTCGATGGCGATCAGCGTGACCACGGCAAAAGCCTCGTTGATCTCGTAGAGATCGACGTCATCGGCCGACCAGCCGAGGCGCTCGAGCAACTTGCCGATCGCGCCCACCGGAGCGAGGGTGAATTCGCTGGGGTGCTGGGAATGCGTGGCATGGCCGAGGAGCGTGGCCTGCACCGAGGCGCCGACGGCCTCGGCCGCGCCACGGCTGGCCAGGATCAGCGCCGAGGCGCCGTCGGAGATCGAGCTTGAGTTGGCGGCGGTGATGGTGCCGTCGCGACTGAAGGCAGGGCGCAGCGTACGGATCTTGTCGAGGCGCGCCGCGAACGGCTGCTCGTCATGCTCGACGACGTTCTCGCCGTGACGCGAGGCGACCGTGACCGGGGCTATTTCACCACTCAGTTCACCGGCTTCGTGCGCCGCCATGGCGCGCTCCAGCGAGGCGATGGCGAAATCGTCCATGCGCTCGCGGGCGTAGCCCCGGCCATCGGCGACCTGCTGGGCGAACGCGCCCATCAGCTGTCCGCTCTCGGCGTCCTCGAGGCCATCGAGGAACATGTGATCCTTGAGTTCGCCATGGCCCAGGCGATAGCCGCCGCGAGCGCGGGTCAGCAGGTGCGGGGCGTTGGACATCGACTCCATGCCGCCGGCGAGCAGGATCTCGCCGCTGCCGGCGCGAATCAGGTCGTGGGCGAACATGGTGGCCTTCATGCCCGAGCCGCACAGCTTGTTGACGGTGGTCGCGCCGCGCGCGTCGCTGATCCCGGCCTGGCGCATCGCCTGGCGGGCCGGCCCCTGCTTGACCCCGGCGGGCAGCACGCAGCCGAGGATGCCTTCGTCGATGGCGTCGGCGTCGATGCCGCCACGCTGGATGGCGGCGCGGATGGCCACGGCGCCGAGCTGCGGTGCGCTCAGGCTCGACAGGCTGCCGAGCATGCCGCCCATCGGGGTGCGCGCGCCGCCCAGGATGACGATATCGCTCGTTGAAGACATGGCGTCCTCCACTCTCGTAATTCGATGGGGCCGGCATGGCTGCGTTGACCGCCGGGTGGCCCTATGCTTTGCTCGGTAAAAACCAAGCAAACGCTCGTGTTCAGGTCCTGGCTCAATGACTTTAGTGAACGCCTCACCTCGTCGCAAGGAGTTGGTCCGGATTGCCGCTCGTCTGTTCGTCGAAGAGGGCTTCGACCGGACCACGGTGCGCATGCTGTCCCAGGCGATGGGGATCAAGTCGGGCAGCCTGTTTCACCATTTCAGCGACAAGCAGGCGATTCTCCGCGCGGTGATCGAGACCGGCATGCAGCATGCGCTGACGCTGGCGCGTGGTTCGCTGGCCGAGGCCGGATGCTCGCCCGAGGTGCGCCTCGACGCGCTGGCGCGGGCGCACCTCGAGACGTTGTTGACCGAGCGCAATGCGCATGTCGTGGCGCTCTATGAATGGCGGCGCCTGGACGATGCCTCCCGCGATCATCTGATCCACCTGCGTGATGCCTACGAGTCGCTGTGGCAGAAGGTGGTCGACGAAGCGCTGGAGGCCGGGCTGATTCACGGCGATCGCTTGCTGGTGCGGCGTTTCCTGCTCGGCGCGCTCAACTGGACGGTGCGCTGGTACGACCCGGCAGGGCCGCGCTCGCCCCAAGCGCTGGCCGGCGAACTGCTTGCCATGCTGACCGGCCGCGCTTTGGCCGCCGCACAAACGGAGACACGCTGAATGCAATTGACCGAACGTACCTTCCTGATTACCGGCGCCGCCTCGGGGCTGGGAGCGGCGACCGCCGAACGGCTGGTGGCCGGTGGCGCCCGGGTGGTGCTCTGCGATTTGAGCGAGGCCGTCGATGCACTCGCCGAGCGGCTGGGCGCGGCGGCGCTGGCGCAGCGCGGTGACGTCACCGATGGCGATGACATGCAGGCGGCGGTCGATCTCGCCGTCGCCCAAGGCGGGCTGCATGGCGGTTTGCATGGAGTAGTGCACTGCGCCGGGGTAGTCAGCGTCGCCAAGCTGCTCGACCGCGACGGCAAGCCGGCGGATCTCGAGGCCTTCGCGCGCACCGTTCATATCAATCTGGTGGGCACCTTCAACGTGTTGCGACTGGCGGCGGCGGCGATGGCCCGCAACGAGCCGCAGGGCGAGGATGGCGAGCGCGGAGTGATCATTGACACGGCGTCGATCGCCGCCTTCGACGGCCAGGTGGGCCAGGCCGCCTACAGCGCATCCAAGGCCGGGGTGGCGGGCATGACGCTGCCGCTGGCCCGCGAGCTGTCGCGCCACGGCATCCGGGTGATGACCATCGCGCCGGGGATCTTCGAGACACCGATGATGGCGAGCATTCCCGATGAAGCCCTCGCCGCGCTGTCGGCCGCGGTGCCGTTTCCCAAGCGCCTGGGGCGGGCCACGGAGTTCGCCATGCTGGCCGAGCAGATCGTCACCAACGCGATGCTCAACGGCGAGACCATTCGCCTCGACGGCGGCATCCGCATGCAGTGATGAACCTCGCCGGGCGGCTCCCCCCGGATAGTTTCGGGGCACCATCCGGGGGGCTAGGGCGTGTCTTTCGGGAATCAAACGAACGCTTGACTTGCACTCGGTGCCGGGATAATTTCAAACGCATGTTTGAGAGCGGCCCAGGCCGCACGACCGACCGATTCCGGCGTGTATTGAGGAGTGTTCGTCATGCCCGACTATCAGGCTCCGCTGCGCGATCTGCGCTTCGTCATGGATGAGCTGCTGGACTACCCCGGCCACTACGCAGGCCTGCCGGGCGGCGAAGACGCCTCGCCGGACGTGATTGCGGCGATCCTCGAGGAGGGCGGACGCTTCGCCCGCGAGGTGCTGCTGCCGCTCAATCAGCGTGGCGATCAGGAGGGCTGTGTGCTCGAGGGCGGCGAGGTCAAGACCCCGCAGGGCTTCAAGGAGGCCTATGCCCAGTACGTCGATGGCGGCTGGCCGGGGTTGGCGGCCGAGCCCGAGTTCGGCGGCCAGGGGTTGCCGGCGTCGCTGAACCTGGCGCTGTCGGAGATGATCTGCTCGAGCAACCTGGCCTGGGGCATGTACCCGGGGCTGTCCCACGGGGCCGCCGATGCGCTGCGCCATCATGGCAGCGATGCCCAGAAGGCCAGCTACCTGAGCAAGCTGGTCGAGGGCGTGTGGACCGGCACCATGTGCCTGACCGAGCCGCATTGCGGCACCGACCTGGGACTGATCAAGACCCGTGCAGTGCCCGATGACGAGGGCGGCTATCGGATCACCGGCACCAAGATCTTCATCTCCGCCGGCGAGCACGACCTGACCGAGAACATCGTTCACCTGGTACTGGCCAAGCTGCCCGACGCGCCGGAAGGCTCGCGGGGCATCTCACTGTTCGTGGTGCCCAAGTACTTGCCAGAGAGCCTGCCGGATGCCGGGGGCCGCGTCGGCGAGCGCAACGGCGTGAGCTGCGGCTCGCTGGAACACAAGATGGGCATCCACGGCAACGCCACCTGCGTGATCAACTTCGACGCCGCCAAGGGCTACCTGGTGGGGCCGGAGCACAAGGGGCTGGCGTGCATGTTCACGATGATGAACGAGGCGCGCATCGGGGTGGGCATCCAGGGTCTGGGGCTGATGGAAGCGAGCTTCCAGAATGCCCTGGCCTACGCCCGGGATCGCCTGCAGATGCGTGCGCTGTCGGGCACCAAGGCCGCCGCTAAGCCGGCCGATCCGATCATCGTGCATCCCGACGTGCGCCGCATGCTGCTGACCCAGAAGGCGCTCGCCGAGGGTGGGCGGATGCTGGTGATGTACACCGGCCAACTGGTCGACCTGGCCGAGCATGCGAGCGACGCGGCCGAGCGCGAGCGTGCCGAGACGCTGCTCGGCCTGCTCACGCCGATTGTCAAGGCGTTTCTCACCGAGCTGGGCTTCGAGGCGACCAACGAGGGCGTGCAGGTGTTCGGCGGCCACGGCTTCATCGCCGAGTGGGGCATGGAGCAGTTCGTTCGCGATGCGCGCATCACGCGGCTCTACGAAGGCACCACCGGCATTCAGGCACTCGACCTGCTGGGCCGCAAGGTGCTGATGAGCCAGGGTGAAACGCTCAAGGTGTTCACCAAGGAGATCCACACGTTCTGCCAGGCGCAGGCCGACAACGACGCTCTCAAGGGGTATGTCGAGCCGCTGTCCAGGCTCAACGCCGAGTGGGGCGAACTGACCATGGCGGTGGGCATGAAGGCCATGCACGATCGCGATGAGGTCGGCGCGGCGAGCGTCGACTACCTGCTCTACTCGGGCTATGTGGCGCTGGCCTATCTCTGGGCACGCGCCGCGGACACCGCCAGCCAGGCGCTCGCCGCGGGCAAGGGCGACGAGGCGTTCTATCGGGCCAAGCTGGCGACCGCGGATTTCTACTTCCAGCGCCTGCTGCCGCGCACCCGCGGGCATGCCGAGATGATCCGCGCCGGTGGCGTTTCGTTGATGGCGTTGAGTGCCGATGAGTTCGGCCTTGGCTTCGAGATCTAAGGTTTCGGGCATGACACGATGTCTCTAGGTCAGGCGCTCTGACCCTTGCAGGCGGGCCTCGGCTCGCCATTTTTGTGACTCCTCGTTTTCTTATTCAAAACAATACCAGGCGGTTTGTCGTCGGTCGCGGATGGGGTCATCATGGAAGCACCGCAAAAAAGCCAGGATGACCCCATGGAGCACGACGTCGACGACGACAAGCGCCGTATGCCTCTCAACCTGACACTGACTCTGGCGGCACTGGTCATCATCATCGGCGGCATGAAACTCGGCGCCGACTTGCTGGTTCCTTTGATCCTGTCGCTGTTCATCGCGATAATCTGTACCTCGCCGGTACACTGGCTATACCGCAAAGGGGTGGGGCGCCGCAGCGCCGTGCTGCTGACCCTGCTGATTGCCGGGGTCTTTCTGGTGCTGCTGGGTTCGTTGCTGGCGAGCAGTTTCGCGACCTTCATGGAGGCGTTGCCCAAGCTCGAGGGGCAACTGCACAAGCAGTATCTGAGCCTGCTCAACTGGCTATCGAGCCTGGGCGTGTACATTCAGCCCAAGCAAATATCCGAATGGCTCGATCCGAGCAGCACCATGCAGATGGTGCCGACCTTCCTCGGTAGCCTGGGCAGCTTGCTGTCGCAAAGCGTGCTGATCATCCTGCTGGTGATCTTCATGCTTTTCGAGACCCTGGACTTTCGCAACAAGGTGGCGCAATCGCTGGAAAACCCCGCGCCGAGCCTGCGACGGTTCAAGGAATTCAGCTATAACTTGAAGCGCTATCTGGCGATCAAGACGTTGATCAGTCTGGTGACCGGAGCGCTGATCTACGCCGCCTGCCTGCTGCTGGGGGTACAATTTCCGCTGTTGTGGGGAACGCTGGCCTTCGGCCTCAATTACATACCCAATATCGGCTCGGCCCTGGCGGCGCTGCCCGCCGTGCTGCTGACGCTGGTAATGCCCGATGGCGGCCTGGCCAAGGCGGGGATGCTGGCCGGCGCCTATCTGGTCATCAACTTCGTGATCGGCAATCTCATCGAGCCGCGGGTCATGGGCAGGACACTGGGGCTATCGACGCTGGTCGCCTTCCTGTCGCTGGTGGTGTGGGGCTGGATTCTCGGGCCGGCAGGCATGCTGCTGTCGGTGCCGTTGACGATGACCCTGAAGATCGCGCTGAACAGTCATCCCGAAACGCGCTGGCTGGCACGCATGCTGGGTGGGCGCCTCGAATAAGATCACGAAGTCATGACGGAGCCATCGCCCCGCGTGAAGCGGGACGATGGCCAGCCAGGGGGCGAGTCCGAATCAGGCGTTCTGGTCGATGAACTGGACCAGCTGCGACTTGGACTGGGCGCCGACCAGCGAGGCGACCTTGGCGCCCGACTTGAACAGCATGACGGTGGGGACGCCGCGCACGCCCTGCTCGGCGGTAATGTCCGGCGCATCATCGACATTGACGCTGACCACCTTGAGGTTATCGGCCTTCTCGTCGGCGACTTCCTCGATCACGGGGGCCATCATCTTGCAGGGGCCGCACCAGGGTGCCCAGAACTTCAGCAGCACGGGCTTGTCGGCGCCGAGAACTTCCTGCTCGAAGTTGGCCATGGTGACATCGACGTTGTTAGCCATGTATCTCTCCAGATTGCTTGCGCGCTTCTCTTAGCGTAGTCGACCGATGGTAGCTGGCAGCTTTCGGGCTGGCAAATACCCATTGGCAGGCTGCCCGATAGTTGCATGCTATCAATAATCGCCCCGTCTTGCCGTCGGCTGGCGTGCCGACTATGATGCCTTTATATGCCATAAAGTAATCGGTTTAAAGAGTTTTAGTTCCTTTGGGGAATTTCGCGCGGTACGCAAAGGCGCCCGCAGGCCAGCAGCAGCCGTCAGTAGCAATCAGGGATTTGGCATGAAATTGCAGCAATTGCGCTATATCTGGGAAGTCACCCGGCACAACCTCAACGTCTCGGCAACGGCACAGAGCCTGTTCACCTCGCAGCCGGGCATCTCCAAGCAGATCCGCCTGCTCGAGGACGAACTGGGTGTGGAGATCTTCGCCCGCAGCGGCAAGCACCTGACCCGGGTGACCCCGGCCGGCGAGTCGATCGTCGAACTGGCCGGCGAGGTGCTGCGCACCGTCGACAACATCAAGCAGGTCGCCCAGGAACACAGCGATGAGCGGCGCGGCAGCCTGTCGTTGGCCACCACGCACACCCAGGCGCGCTATGCACTGCCGCCGCTGATCGGCGAGTTCACCCGCAAGTACCCGGATGTCGCCCTGCACATGCAGCAAGGCACGCCCAAGCAGATCGCCCAGATGGTCAGCGAAGGGCTCGCCGATTTCGCGATCTGCACCGAGTCGCTGGAGCTGTTCAACGACCTGGTGCTGTTGCCGTGCTACCGCTGGAACCGCTGCATCCTGGTGCCCGAGGATCATCCGCTGGCCAAGCTGGGCGAGCTGACCCTCGAGCGACTCGCCGAATACCCGTTGGTCACCTATGTCTTCGGTTTCACCGGTCGCTCGCAGCTCGACGAGGCCTTTCGTGCCAAGGGGCTGACGCCCAACGTGGTGCTCACCGCCGCCGATGCCGACGTGATCAAGACCTACGTGCGCCTGGGGATGGGGGTGGGCATCGTCGCGCGCATGGCGATCGACCCGGAGGCCGACGACGATCTGGTGCCGCTCGACGCCAGCCACCTGTTCGCCAGCTCCATCACCAAGGTCGGCATCCGTCGCGGCACCTTCATGCGCAGTTACATGTACGATTTCATCCAGCGCTTCGCGCCGCATCTCGATCGCGATCTGATCGATGCCGCTCTGGCCGCCGGGCCGCGTCACGAGCAGGCACTGTTCACCGATGTCGAGCTGCCGGTGCGCTGACGTCGGACCCGGCCAGGTGCGCGTAGGCCAGTCCTGAAAAACCCGCCGCGGCGGGTTTTCAAGGCATGCGCGCTGACTTGCTCAGTGTTGCAGATGCAGGCCGCATTCGCGTGTGTCCTCGACCTTGGTGGGGTCGAAGTAGTCGAAGTTGTTGGGCAGGTCGTGGCGCTGCAGGTACTGGTACATGTCCTTGGCAGTCCAGTGCAGCACCGGCGCGACCTTGATCAGCCCGGCGGCGTTGACCGAGACCGGCTGCATCTGCGAGCGCTCGGCGGTGTCCTCGGCGCGCAGTGCGGTCAGCCAGACCTGCGGGTCCATCTCGCGCAGTGCACGGGCGAACGGCTCGAGCTTGACCTCCTCGGTGAAGGCGGCGTGACGCGGATCGTCGATACTCGGCAGCGGTCCGTCGACGGCTTCGCGGTGGGCCCGCGAGCGGCGCGGATGGTAGATCGTCAGGTTCAGCGACAGCCGCTTGGCGACCTCGTCGGCGAAGCGGTAGGTCGCCTCGGTGTTGTAGCCGGAATCCATCCACACCACGGGAATGTCCGGCTGCACCTGGGTCGCCATGTGCAGGATCACCGCCTCGAAGGGCCGGAAATTGGTGGTGCAGATGGCGCGCCGGTCGAGATTCAGCGCCCAGCGCGTCAGTCCTTCCGGGTCGTGGCCTAGCTGTTCGTTGATCGCCTCGATGTTCAGGTCCATGCCGTCTCCTGGAATCGCCCGGGGACTCCCCCGAAATGCCCTTACGGTAGCAGAGCGCCGAGCCGGGCCCCCAATACCGTTTGGTTCGAACCTTATATAGCCGAATCGAAAGTTATGACGCTCAGTTAGAACGCAATGGCCTGGCTTCGCAGACGTTGGACATGCCATCGCCGAGTGTGGGGGGCTTGGCAGCGAGCGCTGCCATCAGCGGTGCGATCTTGGCCAGGGTCTCCTGATATTCGGCCTCCTCGTCGGAATCGGCGACCAGCCCGCCGCCGCCCCAGATATGCAGCCGGCCGACATCGGCGACCACGCTGCGGATGGCGATCGAGGTATCCATGCGGCCGCGCACGTCGACGTAGCCAAGACTGCCGCAGTACAGGCTGCGCCGGCTGGGCTCGAGCTCGTCGATGATCTGCATCGCGCGCACCTTGGGCGCGCCGGTGATCGAACCGCCGGGGAAAGCGGCGGCCAACACGTCGAGCGGTGAGTGGCCGGCGGCCAGTTCGCCGCTGACCACGCTGACCAGGTGATGCACGTTGGCGTAGCTTTCCAGACCACAGAGCTGCGCTACCCGCACGCTACCCGGCCGGCATACCCGGCCCAGGTCGTTGCGCAGCAGATCGACGATCATCACGTTCTCGGCGCGATCCTTGGCGCTGGCCTGCAGGTCGTCGGCGAGGGCGCGGTCCTCGGTGGGCGTCGCACCGCGCGCGCGGGTGCCCTTGATCGGCCGGGTCTCGACCCGGCCGTCCTCGACCGCCAGGAAGCGCTCCGGCGACAGCGACAGCACGGCCTTGTCGCCCCACGCCAGGTAGCCGGCGAAAGGCGTGGGCGTGGCACGGCGCAGGCGCCGGTAGGCCTGCCAGGCACTGCCGGAATAAGCCGCGCTGAAACGCTGGGCGAGATTGATCTGATAGCAGTCGCCGGCATGGATGTAGCGCTGGACCCGGCGAAAGCGCTCGCCATAGGCGGCGCGATCGAGCTCGGCGCTAAACGCTTCGCGCAACTGGAATGCTTCCTCGCCAGCGGGCGCGCTCGCCAGCCAGGCAAGCGCCTGGACGCGGCGCTCGGGGGTGGCCACCAGCCAGGCCTTTCGGGCATGGTGATCCTCGATCACCGCCCAGTCGTACAATCCCAGGCGGCAGGCGGGCAGGGCGTTGACCGCTCGGGCGTGGCCGGGCAGCGGCTCGAGCTGGCGATTGAGATCGTAGCCCCAGTAGCCGATCAGCCCGCCGAGAAACGGTAGCTCGCTGGCCGGGGCCTCGAGATCGAGGCTATCGAGCAACGCCTGCTGGGCGGCGAACGGCGCCTCGGGCAGCGCCATCGGCGGGTCGCAGTGAATCCCGCCATCGGCGGCGATCTCCAGCACCGCCAACGGGTCGCTTGAGAGGATGTCATAGCGCCCGCCGGGCGCATCGGGGCGGCCGCTATCCAGCAGCACCGCGCCGGGACGCTGACTCAGCGCGGCAAAGCGCAGCGTGGGGTCGCCCTGATAGGGCAGCGGGACGATGTCGAGTCGGGACGTCATGCCTGTTAACCGCGGTGAACGAGCGACCCATTCTATCAGTGGGCCGGCGTTGTTGTGGGTTTGTCGAGGCGCGGCTCGCCGATCAACGCCATGGGCTCAAGCTGACCGGCCACTTGTCGCCCGGCTGGATTCATTGTCGACAACCTATTGCATGATGCCGCCTGCGATATACGCCAAAAGGTGTAGCGGTTTATTATGGCGCGGTATTGACGCGCTATCGGCTGCTGGCTAAAGTGCTTATTTCTCTAGATTGTCGACAATGGTAAGCGAAACCATGCAGGACAGCGACGTACCTGAAGTCCGCACGCTAGCCGAGCGGGTTTTCAACCAGCTGCAGGACGCCATCGTGCGTGGCGAGCTGGCACCCGGCACCAAGATCACCGAGCCGGGGCTCGCCGCGGCCTACGGCATCTCTCGCGGGCCGTTGCGCGAAGCGATGCGCCGGCTCGAGACCCACCGGCTGATCGAGCGGGTGCCCCACGTCGGCGCGCGGGTGGTCAAGCTGTCGATGAAGGAGTTGCTCGAACTGTTCGACGTGCGCGAGGCGATGGAGAGCATGGCCGCGCGGCTCGCCGCCCGCCACATGAGCGCCGAGGAGATCGCCGGATTGCGCGAGGTGCTGGCGGTTCACGAACGCCAGACCGACCTGTCGCGGGGCGAGGCCTACTACCAGCGCGAGGGCGATCTCGACTTCCATTATCGCATCGTGCTCGGCAGTCATAACCGCATGCTGATGACGCTGCTGTGCGACGATCTGTACTACCTGGTGCGGCTCTATCGCACCCAGTTCAGCGCCAGCGGCGCCCGACCGCAGCGGGCGTTCGTCGAACATCATCGCATCGTCGACGCCATCGAGGCCGGCGACGAGGAGCTCGCCGAGCTGCTGATGCGCCGCCACGTCAGCGCCTCTCGCGAGAACGTCGCGCAACGCTATGCCGCGGTTCTCGAGGAGGAGGCCGAGACCACCGTGACCCCCATCCAGAGGAAATCGTCATGACCCGAATGACTCCCGGGGCGCGCTTTCGCGCCGCGCTCGAGGCCCATCGGCCGCTGCCCATCGTCGGCACCATCAACGCCTATACCGCGCTGATGGCCGACAAGGTCGGCCATCCGGCGATCTATCTCTCCGGCGGCGGCGTCGCCAACGCCTCGTTCGGGCTGCCCGATCTGGGCATGACCACCATGAACGACGTGGTCGAGGACGCCCACCGGATCACCGGAGCCACCGACGTGCCGCTGCTGGTCGACATCGATACCGGTTGGGGCGGGGCCTTCAACATTGCCCGCACCGTCAAGGAGATGGGCCGCGCCGGGGTGGCGGCGGTGCACATCGAGGACCAGGTGGCGCAGAAGCGCTGCGGTCACCGGCCCAACAAGGCGATCGTCTCGCAGCCGGAGATGGTCGATCGCATCAAGGCCGCGGCGGATGCCCGGCTCGACCCCGACTTCTACCTGATCGCCCGCACCGATGCCTTCCAGAAGGAGGGCCTGGAGGCAGCCGTGGCCCGCGCCAACGCCTGTGTCGAGGCCGGCGCCGATGCGATCTTCGCCGAGGCGGTGCACAGCCTCGACGACTACCGCGCGTTCTGCGAGAGCGTCGAGGCGCCGATTCTCGCCAACATCACCGAATTCGGCGCCACGCCGCTGTTTACCCAGGCCGAGCTGAGCGAAGTGGGCTGCCGGCTGGTGCTCTATCCGCTGTCGGCGTTTCGCGCCATGAACGCCGCCGCGCTCAAGGTCTATCGCAGCATTCACCAGCAGGGCCACCAGCACGGCGTGGTCGAACTGATGCAGACCCGCGACGAGCTCTACGATTTTCTCGACTACCATGCCTTCGAGCGCAAGCTCGATGCGCTGTTCGATCAGGAGAAATGAACGCGGGGTACTGGTTCGGTCGGAAATAGCCGAGCCAGGGCAGACGATTTAAAACAAGGAGACACGTCATGGCAGAGAAGACGCCCAGCAGCACCGGCCTGCGCGGCCAGAGCGCCGGTAGCACCGCGCTATGCACCGTCGGCAAGGAAGGCTCGGGCCTGACCTATCGCGGTTACGACATACACGACCTGGCCGAGCATGCGCGCTTCGAGGAAGTCGCCCACCTGCTGCTCAAGGGCAAGCTGCCGACCCAGGCCGAGCTCGATGCCTACGTCGCCAGGCTCAAGACCCTGCGTGGCCTGCCCGATGCGCTCAAGGCGGTGCTCGAGCAGATCCCCGCCGGCGCCCATCCGATGGACGTGATGCGCACCGGCGCCTCGATGCTCGGCAACCTCGAGACCGAGCAGCACTTCGACGAGCAGCAGGACCAGTCCGATCGCATGCTCGCGGCGTTTCCGTCGATCATCAACTACTGGTACCGCTATTCCCACGATGGCGTGCGGATCGATACCCAGACCGACGACGAGTCGGTGGGCGGCCACTTCCTGCACCTGCTGCATGGCAAGCCGGCCTCCGAGCTGCATGCGCGGGTCATGAACGTCTCGCTGATCCTCTACGCCGAGCACGAATTCAACGCCTCGACGTTCACCGCGCGGGTCTGCGCCTCGACGCTGTCGGACATCCATAGCTGCGTGACCGGCGCGATCGGCTCGCTGCGCGGGCCGCTGCACGGCGGCGCCAACGAGGCGGCGATGGACATGATCGAAGACTGGCAGAGCCCCGACGAGGCCGAGCGCGAGATCCTCGCCATGCTCAAGCGCCGCGACAAGATCATGGGCTTCGGCCATGCCATCTATCGCGAGTCCGATCCGCGCAACGCGATCATCAAGCAGTGGTCCAGGAAGCTCTCCGAGGATGTCGGCGATACGCGCCTCTACCCGGTTTCGGAGCGCGTCGAGGCCGTGATGTGGCGCGAGAAAAAGCTGTTTTGCAACGCCGATTTCTTCCACGCCAGCGCCTATCACTTCATGGGCATCCCCACCAAGCTGTTCACGCCGATCTTCGTCTGCTCGCGACTGACCGGCTGGTGCGCCCACGTCTTCGAACAGCGCGAGAACAACCGCATCATCCGCCCCAATGCGGATTACACCGGGCCGGAAAAGCAGCAATGGGTGCCGATCGAGCAGCGTCAATAATATTGGCTACGAGCTACGAGCTACGAGCTTCGAGCCCGGTATAAGCAACAACTTCAAGGAAACGCCATGAGCGCCAACGTCGAACAGAATCAGCGTCCCGATTACGACGCCGAACTACAAAAGATCGCCGATTATGTGCTCGGTTATCGCATCGACAGCCAGGAAGCCCTGGATACCGCCCGCAACTGCCTGATGGATACCCTGGGTTGCGGTCTGCTGGCGCTGCGCTTTCCCGAGTGCACCAAGCACCTCGGACCGCTGGTGGAAGGCACCGTGGTGCCGCACGGCGCGCGGGTGCCGGGTACCCAACTGCGCCTCGATCCGGTCAAGGCGGCCTGGGACATCGGCGCGATCATCCGCTGGCTGGACTACAACGACACCTGGCTGGCCGCCGAGTGGGGCCATCCCTCGGATAACCTGGGCGCGATCCTCGCCGTCGCCGATCACCTCTCGCAGCAGCGCGCGGCGCGCGGCGCGGCGCCGCTGACCATGCGCGACGTGCTCGAAGCGATGATCATGGCCCACGAGATCCAGGGCGTGCTGGCGCTGGAAAATTCCTTCAACCGCGTCGGGCTCGATCATGTGGTACTGGTCAAGGTCGCCTCGACCGCGGTAGTCGCCAAGCTGATGGGCGCCGATCGCGAGCAGCTGCTCGCGGCGCTGTCGCACGCCTTCGTCGACGGCCAGTCGCTGCGCACCTATCGCCATGCGCCCAACGCCGGCTCGCGAAAATCCTGGGCGGCGGGGGACGCTACCTCGCGGGCGGTGCGCCTGGCGGATATCGCCATGCGCGGCGAGATGGGCATTCCGGGGGTGCTCAGCGCGCCGCAATGGGGCTTCTACGACGTGCTGTTTGCCAAGACCAACAAGGACCAGCAGGTCAAGCCCGAGGATCAGCGGCGCTTCAAGGTGTCGCAGGAGTACGGCAGCTATGTGATGGAGAACGTGCTGTTCAAGATCTCCTTTCCCGCCGAGTTCCACTCGCAGACCGCCTGCGAGGCGGCGGTGCGGTTGCATCCGCAGGTCAAGGACCGTCTCGGCGAGATCGACAAGATCGTCATCACCACCCACGAGTCGGCGATCCGCATCATCTCCAAGGTCGGTGAACTGGCCAACCCGGCCGACCGCGATCATTGCCTGCAGTACATGACCGCGGTACCGCTGGCGTTCGGCAACCTGGTCGCCGAGCATTACGAGGATAGTTTCCACCGCGATCATCCGATCATCGACGAGCTGCGCGCCAAGATGGTAATCGAGGAGGACGAACGCTATAGCCGCGAATACCTGGAGGCCGACAAGCGCTCGATCGCCAACGCCATCCAGGTGTTCTTCACCGACGGCAGCAAGACCGAGCGGATCGCCATCGACTATCCGGTCGGCCATCGTCGCCGCCGCGAGGAGGGCATCCCGCTGCTCGAGGCCAAGTTCAAGGCCAACCTGGCGACGCGCTTCCCGGCCGCGCGCAGCGAGCGGATCTTTGAGCTCTGCAAGGACCAGGCGCGACTCGAAAGCACCGCCGTCGATGCGTTCATGGATCTGTTCGTGATCTGATCGCAACCGAGGGGGCGATTCCCCCTCGGTGTGTTCTGCCAAGCCCTATTGGGAACAAGCTCCTCCCTCCGCGCTCCACCGCTCGGGGCCGTGAGTCTGTTAGCAGTTGCTCTACGCCTCCTTGTGAGATGAGTAAAAAGGGAATACTTTGTACTCATGGATGGGTTTGAATTCGACGAAGCCAAAAGCCAAGCCAACCTGGAAAAGCACGGTATTGATTTCGAGGCTGCTCAAACGCTTTGGACGGACCCATGCTTGCTGGAAATCCGTGCAAACTCAGATGATGAGCCAAGGTTCTTGCTGATCGGCAAGATTGCTGAAAAGCACTGGTCGGCTGTCGTCACATACAGGCAAGGCCGTATTCGTCTGATTTCAGTCAGGCGTTCCCGCCGGAAGGAGGTTGAGCTCTATGAAAGCTAAAGACTTCGATAAAAAATTCGAGGAAGACCAGGAAGATATTGTTACCGACCTGGATCTGTCCTCGGCTCGCCGCGTTAACCAGGAACAAAAGCGAATTAACGTCGATTTTCCGGCGTGGGTCGTGGAGTCGCTGGATCGTGAGGCCGCTCGCATTGGCGTTACCCGCCAATCGATCATCAAGGTGTGGCTGGTGGAGCGCCTTCAAGCAGAATCTGCTAACAAGCCACTCAATGGTGCGCCGCAGGCGGCGCACACTACCGAGCGTTAGATTGCGTCCCGCTTGGGGGCGAACTCGTTGGCGATTCTGGTGATTTGAGAATCTGCAAACGGCTCAGCGGTTATCGCCGCCGCGCTCCAGCTTGTCGATCAGCGCATCCAAGTCGGCTTCATCCATTGCCGGTTCGCCGACGATGCGGTGCGATTCGTCGGCCCAGGCGCCGAGATCGATCAGCCGGCAGCGCTTGGAGCAGAACGGCCGGTAGGGGTTGTCGCTGGTCCATTCCACACTCTTGCGGCATTGCGGGCAGGCGACTTGCAGCGGGCGGTCGTTCGCCGTGTCGTGAGAGGCGTCGTTGTTTGAATCCTGAGTCATGTTGAATCACCGGATGGGCGGGTGAATGTAGCGGCGAGTTGGCGGTAATGGGCGTCGAGCCGCGCGACCTGAGCGGCGAGCGCGTCGAGATCGCCGCCATTGTCGATCACGTCGTCGGCCCTGGCCAGGCGCTCGTCGCGGGGCATCTGGGCGACGACGATGGCGCGGGCCTGGGCCTCGTCGACGCCATCGCGCGCGGTGGTGCGAGCCAGTTGCAGCGCCTCGGGCACGTCGATCACCAGGCTGCGGTCGACCAGCCGATGCTGGCCCGACTCGAACAGCAGCGGCGAGACCAGCAGGTGATAGGGCGCGCCGCTTGCGCGCATGCGCTCGAGGTGCGCCAGCAGGCGCTCGCGGACCCGCGGATGGGTCACCGATTCCAGCCAGGCGCGTTCGGCGGGCTCGGCGAAGACGATGGCGCGCAGCCGGCGCCGGTCGAGGCGGCCGTCGGCGTCGAGCACCTGCTCGCCGAAATGCGCGGCGATCTCGGCCAGCGCCGGCTCGCCGGGCGCGACGATCTCGCGAGCCACGTCGTCGGCATCGACCCAGGGCACGCCGTGGGCGGCGAAGGCCCGGGCGACGGCGCTCTTGCCGGCGGCGATACCGCCGGTCACGCCGATGGTCAGGGGGCGGCTCACAAACTACTCCTCATGACTGCAAAAGAACGACGCGCCCCGATCAGCTTAGTAACAATGAGCGATAGGCCGCCATCAGTGGCGCCCCATACAGCAGCGCGATCCAGCCGGCCAACGCCAGGAAGGGGCCGAAGGGCAGCGGCATGCCGCGCAGCCGGGGAATCGTCAGTTGCACGATCGAGCCGATCACCGCGCCGACCCCGGCGGACAGGATCAACAGCAGCGGCAGCAGCGGCCAGCCCAGCCAGGCGCCCAGCGCGGCGAGCAGCTTGAAGTCGCCGTAGCCCATGCCCTCCTTGCCGGTGATCAGTTTGAACAGCCAGTAGAAGGCCCACAGCACCGAGTAGCCGGCGACGGCGCCGATCACCGCGCTGGGCAACTGCCAGGGCTGGAAAAATAGCTGGTATAAAAGCCCGGCCCAGAGCAGCGGCAGGGTCAGTACGTCCGGCAATAGCTGGGTGCGCAGGTCGATCACCGCCAGCGCGAGCAGGGTCAGGCAGGCGCCGATCAGCGCCAGGCTGGCCAGCGTGGCGCCATGCAGGGCGACCACCGCCACCGCCAGCACGCCGCCGGCCAGCTCGATCAGCGGATAGCGGGCGCTGATCGGCTGGCTGCAGTGGGCGCAGCGCCCGCGGCGCTTGAGATAGCCGAGCAGCGGAATGTTGTCGTGCCAGGCGATGTTCGCGGCGCAGTTGGGGCAGTGAGAGCCCGGCGTGGCCAGATTGACCTTCGGCAGTTCGGCGACTTCCGGGTCGACGTCCATCTGAAGCGCCGCGCGGGCCTCCACGTGCCACTGGCGCATCAGCATCGGCGGCAGCCGGGCGATCACCACGTTGACGAACGAGCCCAGGCATAGCCCGAGGATCGCGACCAGCGGCCATAACAGCAAAGGCGGGAAATCGGCCGGCAAGGGAGACTCCTTCTAATCGTCGGCAGGCATCGGCGCCAGACGGTACCATAGCCGTGCATTGCTGACATGGCTGAGGTTGAGGTGTGTCACGAGCGAAGGCGAGACAAGGCGACATTCACCGAGGCCGCGGAGTTTAGCAGCGCTAAATGAGCATGCCGAGGTGAATGTCAACGCCGTATCGTCGAGCGCAGTAGCACCTGATCAAATGGCGTTGCCCAACTCGAAGATCGGCAAATACATCGACACCACCAGTCCACCGACCAGCACCCCCAATACCACGATGATGAACGGCTCGAGCAGCGAGGTCAGGGCGTCGACCTTGTTGTCGACCTCTTCCTCGTAGAAGTCGGCGACCTTGTTGAGCATGGTGTCCATCGAGCCGGCTTCCTCGCCGATGCTGACCATCTGCACCGCCAGCGTCGGGAACAGGTTGCCGGTGCGCATCGCGAAGTGCAGTTGCTGGCCGTTGGAGACGTCGTCGCGAATGCGCAGGATGGCGCGCTCGTAGACGTAGTTGCCGGTCGCCCCGGAGGCGGTCTCCAGCGACTCGACCAGCGGCACGCCGGCCGAGAAGGTGGTCGACAGGGTGCGCGAATAGCGCGCCACCGCCGACTTGTCGAGGATGTCGCCGATCACCGGCAGCTTGAGCGCGAGCTTGTGAACCCGATAGGCGAACGCCGGCGAGCGCCTGGTGCCCTGGACGAGAGCGACGATCGCCGCGGCGACGACCGCCAGCCCGGGCAGCCAATAGGCCTGGGCGAATTCCGAAAGCGTGATGGTCATGCGCGTCATCGCCGGCAGTTCGGCGCCGAAGCCGGCGAACAGGCTTTCGAACTGGGGCACCACCTTGACCAGCAGCAGCGCGGTGACGCCGACGCCCACCGCGAGCACCGCAACCGGGTAGTACAGCGCCTTGCGTACCCGCGACTTGAGCGATTCGACCTTTTCCTTGTAGCTCGCCACCCGTTCGAGCATGCGATCCAGCGCGCCGGACTGCTCGCCGGCGTCGACCATGTTGACGAACAGCCGGTCGAAGTGGCGCGGGTGCTGGCGTAGCGCGTCGGAGAAACTCGAGCCGGCGGCCACCTCGTCGGCGAGCTTCTGCACCAGGTTGCGCATCGCCGGGTTCTTGAGGCTCTCGGTGACCACGTTGAAGGCCTGCAGCACCGGCACGCCGGCGCGGATCATGGTCGCCATCTGGCGCGAGAACAGCATCACGTCGCGGGCCTTGATGCGCCCGCCGCCGCCGAACAGGCTGCTCTTCTTGCGGATGCTCGAGACGATCACGCCCTGCTTGGCGAGCTCGCGTTCGACCTCGCCGCGGATGGCCGCGACGATCTCGCCGTCGACCACCTGGCCGCGGCTGTTCTTGCCCTTCCAGCGCCAGCGGTAGAGCTGGGTCTTTTCGCGGCCGTCGCGCGCCTTGCGGGACTGCGGACGCCTGGCGGCGGTGCTTTGCGTAGTAGCCATTGTCGGTTCCCTGCGCCGATGCCGGCGCCCGTGCGTTTATTGGTTTATCGACCGCGCCGGCGCGGTCTTGATAGGCGCCCTCTGCGGGGGCGCTTCAGTCCTTGGTGACGCGGTTGACCTCCTCGAGGCTGGTCAGGCCTTCGAGAACCTTCTGCAGGCCGCTGCGACGCAGGTCGGGGTAGCCCTCCCGGCGAGCGGCCTCGTCGATGTCCATGGCGTTGGCTTCCTGCATGATCAGCCGGCCGATCCTGGCGCGAATCGGCACCACTTCGTAGATGCCCAGCCGGCCCTGATAGCCCAGCGTGCATTGATTGCAGCCCACCGACTGATAGATCGTCGCGCCGGTCAGTTCGTCGTCGCTGAAGCCTTCCTCGTGCAGCGCCTGGCGGGGGATGTCGGCGGGCTTCTTGCAGTGGCTGCACAGCTTGCGGACCAGCCGCTGGGCGATGATCAGCGACACCGAGCTTGCGATGTTGAACGGCGCGATGCCCATGTTGCGTAGCCGGGCCAGGGTTTCCGCCGCCGAATTGGTGTGCAGCGTGGAGAGCACCAGGTGGCCGGTCTGCGAGGCCTTGACGGCGATCTCGGCGGTTTCCAGGTCGCGGATCTCGCCGACCATCACCACGTCGGGGTCCTGGCGCAGGAAGGCGCGCAGCGCCGCGGCGAAGTCCAGGCCGATCTTGGGCAGCACGTTGACCTGGTTGATGCCCGGCATCTTGATCTCCACCGGGTCTTCGGCGGTGGCGATGTTGCGCTCGTCGGTATTGAGGATGTTGAGCCCGGTGTACAGCGTCACCGTCTTGCCGCTGCCGGTGGGGCCGGTGACCAGGATCATGCCCTGCGGCTGGCCGAGGGCCGTCTCGTAGATCGCCTTCTGGGTCGGCGTGAAGCCCAGCGCGTCGATCCCCAGCTTGGCCGAGGCCGAATCGAGGATACGCAGCACGATCTTCTCGCCGTAGACGGTGGGCAGCGAGTTGACGCGGAAGTCGATCGAACGGCTCCTGGAGAGCTTGAGCTTGATCGCGCCGTCCTGCGGCAGGCGGCGCTCGGAAATGTCCAGCCGCGCCATCACCTTGAGGCGCGCGGCGATGCGCGTGCGCATGTTGAACGGCGGCCGGGCGATCTCGAGCAGAATGCCGTCGATGCGCAGGCGAATCCGGTAGCTGGTCTCGTAGGGCTCGAAGTGGATGTCCGAGGCGCCGCGGCGAATCGCGTCGAGCAGGATCTTGTTGACGTACTTGACCACCGGCGCGTCGTCGCTCGAGGCGCTGATATTGGGGCCTTCGTCCTCTGCGTCCTGCTCGGAGCCGACGCTGCCGTACTCCAGCCCGTCGAGGCCTTCCTCCTCGTCGAGCGCCTCGAGCATGTTGTCGGCGTCGGCCTGGGCCAGGTAGCGCTCCACCGCCGGCTCGAGCTGGTCGATCGACGCCAGCACGCCCTCGACCGATAGCCCGGTGGCGAACTGCAACTCGTCGAGCGTCGCCAGCGACGACGGGTAGGGCACCGCCACCGTCAGCCGGTGGCCGACGCGAATCAGCGGCAGGATGCCGTGGCGACGCAGCACCTGGTCGGGCATGTCGCGGTGCGGCGGCAATATCTCCTTGCGCAGCGCGTCGAGATCGACGATCGGCAGGCCGTATTCGTGGGCCGCCGCCTGAGTCGCTTCGCGGGCCGTCACCAGGCCGCTGTCGATGACGTGCTTTAACAGCGAGGTTTCCTGGCGGCTGGCCTGCTGCTCGGCCTGATGAAGCGTCGCCGCGTCGACCAGCCCCTCGGCGAGCAGCCGCCGCGACAGGCCGCGCAGCCCGTCGCCGGCGGCATTCTGCGAGACCCTTGCCAGCGGTGAATGATCGCCGGCCTCTGGGCCGGTTGCGTGAGAAGGCTGGTAGGAGGACATGGCTGGATCGTCGGCCTCGTTGGAGCGTGCGCTCGGCAGAAAGAAGCAGGAAAAAGCGAGCGGCGGTATGGGCCGCCTGATGGTTCTACCTTACCTCAAACCGGCGTTTGACGCGCAATAACCCGCGAAAGCCGGCGCTATTCGAGCCTTGGCCTTTTCGGGCGGCGCGTATGCTGGGCAACACGGGCGGATACGTGGCCGATAGGCTCAAGCAAACAGGCTTTCAGCCGATAGCTAGCGTTGAAACGACCGCCTCATGCATCTGCATGACCCATGTGATAGCGTCCCGATGACGTGACTGGTATACAGACATGGCGGTACTCGGGGAACGTTCAAGTAAAAGCAGGAAAGGCTTCGAAGGGGAGCACCAAGAATGAACCAGGAAAAATTTCAGGCGGCGCGCCGTCAGGGCGGTTTTACCCTGATTGAGCTGATGATCGTGGTGGCGATTGTGGGGATTCTCGCGGCGATCGCGATCCCTAAGTATCAAGACTATACGACAAGGGCGAGGGTGACCGAAGCTTTAAACTTTGCTGCTGCAGCTAAAACAGCTATTTCTGAATATTATATCTCTCAAGGTGTCATGCCCGCTACCGCTGATGAGGCGGGCATCGACTTAAAAAAGAATGATTTGAAAACGGAAGTAGTTAAGTCTGTTTCCTATGCCAAAGGAGAAAGTGATGAGGGGATTATTACTGTAACTGTCAATGAGACAGGTGGCATTGCGAATAACAGCACTTTGCAATTTACAGGTACAGGCAACGAAGGTTCAGTAACTTGGAGTTGCGAGCCAGGTGCTGCTAAACCAATTGACAACAAATATTTGCCGGCAAACTGTCGAGTCGCAAGTAGCTAAAATAAAGAGAAGTAAAAAGAGACCAAGCAACTTGGTCTCTTTTTTTATTTAATACAGCGCCTGCTCTTCCCCCACCACTTCCTTCAATAACTCCAGATACAGCCGATCGGCTTCGGAAAATTCCGCCGGATCGTCGGAAATATGCACGCTGGTGGTGTCAGAAATCTCGTTGGCGATACGCGTCATCACTTCGCGGTCGTTGCCTTGCCCCAAGTGCTTGCGGGCGACGGTCAACGACTGTTCGAGTATCTGCGGGTCCTGCAACAGCTTCTTGATAAAGGCGCGCAGTTCGTTGATCACGCGCGCTTTCTGCATTTCCGAGCTGGCCATGGTCTGCCTCTCCACCGTTTGATGACTGCGATGTGACTGGCTGAAACAGCATGCCGCGAACGATAGCATGGCCGCACCGCGCGCGTCAGCGCTCTCGGTCGTGGGGTGATGATAGGGCGAGCATTCTCGGCGAACGCGCCTCATTTGTCGGTAGAACTACCTTGTCGGCAGAAAAAGCCGTGCCAAGCTTACTGTAAGTTTTTGTTACCCGGCTGCGCGGACTGGCTTACACTTTTCATAAGGCCACATGCAGGCCTCGGTCAACGAGCCGGATACCTAGAGGATAGCCATGTTCGTCAAGCGAAATGCCAAGGGTGAGATTGAACTGGTCAGCCGGCACCTGTCGCCGGACTGCACCGAGTACCTGGCCGCCGATGCCAAGGACTGGCGTGCGTTCCTGGTCGAGGAGGGCGGCGCTCAGATGCAGTGGCACGAATCCGACCAGCAATTCATCCGCGTGCTCGAGGATCTGATCGAGGCGCTGATCGAAAGCGGCACGCTGGATATCGCCAAGCTGCCCGAGGCGGCGCGCAGCAAGCTGGCCGACCGGCGACTGATGCGTTATCAGCAGCAGGTCGACAAGGCGCAGATCGAGCTGCGCTATTGTGAAAACCAGCATGAAGAGCATTGAAGCCAGTCCGAAGAGCACTGAAGCTAGTCCGACCGCCGGCCCGCGAACAGGAGAAATTGCGCTATAGTTGCGGCCCGTTGCCGGATACCAAGGTCGGTAACGCAAGGCCGAAAACGCAAGGGAACGATTTCAATGGCTTCGATTGCAGTGCCGCGCCTGGTGTCAGCGCGCTGGGCGCCGGTGCTCAAGGTGCTGGCCATGCTCTGGCTGGTACTGGCCGCCTTCATGGTGGTGCCGTGGCTGGTGCTGATTGCCGAGCGCGATGGCGATGCGCGGGCCTTCGCACTGTCGCTGGCGATCGTGATGGGCGCGGTGGCGGTCGCGCTGCTGTTGACCTGGCGTGTCGAGATCGAGCTCAGGCCGCGTCAGATGTTCGTGCTGACCACGCTGAGCTGGGTGACGGTCAGTGGCTTCGCCAGTCTGCCGTTGATTCTCGGCGCGCCGCAACTGTCGCTCGCCGATGCGGTCTTCGAGTCGGTCTCGGCGATCACCACCACCGGTTCGACGGTGCTGGTGGGCATCGAGCGGCTGTCCGACGGGCTCAAGCTATGGCGCGGCATGATGCAGTGGCTGGGCGGTGTCGGCATCATCGTCATGGCGATCGCCATCCTGCCGTTTCTCAAGGTCGGCGGCATGCGGCTGTTCCACACCGAATCCTCGGACTGGTCGGACAAGGTGATGCCGCGCACCGGCGGCATCGCCAAGGCGACCATGACGGTGTACGTGGGCCTGACCGGGCTGGCGGTCATCAGCTACTGGCTGGCGGGCATGCTGCCGCTGGATGCGGTGGTGCTGGGCATGACCTCGCTGTCCACCGGCGGCTTTGCCAACTCCGATGCCTCGTTCGGCGCTTATGCCGAGAAGCCGCTGCTGCTGTGGCTGGGGTCGTTGTTCATGCTCAGCGGTGCGCTGCCGTTCGTGCTGTATATCCGCAGCATGCGCGGCGCGCCTTCGGCATTGTGGTGCGACCAGCAGGTGCGCGGCATGCTGATGTTGCTGGCGCTGGCGATCGTCATGCTGACGACCTATCGCGTCATGAGCGGCACGCCGGCCTTCGAGGCGCTGACCCAGGTGGCCTTCAACGTGATCTCGGTGGTCACCACCACCGGTTACGCCGCGGACGATTACACCCTCTGGGGTGGGCTGGCGATCGTGGCGTTCTTCTATCTGACCTTCGTCGGCGGCTGCAGCGGGTCGACCAGCGGCGGGATGAAGATATTCCGTTTCCAGATCGCGCTGCTGATGCTGCGCAACCAGCTGCGCTTTCTGATTCACGGCAACGGGGTGTTCGCCCAGCGCTACAACGCCAGCCTGCTCAGCGACGAGATCGTGCGCGGGGTGGTGGCGTTTTCGTTCTTCTTCTTTCTGACCGTGGCGGCATTGGCGCTGGCGCTGGCGGCGCTGGGGCTCGATCTGGTCACCGCGCTGTCCGGCGCGGCCACTGCGGTGGCCAACGTCGGTCCGGGGCTGGGCGACGTGATCGGCCCGGCCGGCAACTTCTCGAGCCTGCCCGATGCCGCCAAGTGGCTGCTCAGCGTGGGCATGCTGATGGGCCGGCTGGAGATCTTGACGGTGTTAGTGCTGCTGACGCCGATGTTCTGGCGGAAATGAGTGGTAGGGAGGCGAACTCGGAGTAACCATCATCGGGACTGAAGTCCCTCCCACCAGGCCCCTGCCACCTGGGTTAGTTTCGTGGGAGGGAATTTATTCCCGATCGAAGTGGCTGCAACCATCGGGACTAAAGTCCCTCCCACCAAACCCTCGCTCACGCGATTCCCAGCCCGTAGCTATTCCTCGCTGATCCGCCCGGCGCGATTGAGAATCGGGTTGGCGTATTGCGCCAGCCACCAGTCGCGCAACTCCTCGGGTACGCCCGCCAGGCGCGCGGCAAAGCGCGTGCGGTCGGCCTCGGTGACTTCGCTCAAGTCGAGCAGCTCGGGGGCCTGGCCGGTGGCCTCCAGCGCCAGCTGATGGCTGGGAAAGGTGTGGTAGTTGCCGAGTACCTGACGGTCGATCTCGGCGGCGACCTGCTCTGGGGTCTCGAAGTCGGCGCTGAGCGGCTCGCCGAAGCTCAACCGGATGCGGCCCTTGGCGCCGGTGATGCCGGCGACGATCGAGCGGATGTCCTCGAACTCGACCTTCTCATAGCGGCCCTGGGTGTGCACGGCGTGCAGCTCGCGAGCCTTCTGGGTATCGCAGGGATCGTATTCGTAGCTGATCGACACCGGCACCATGCGCAGCTCGCGGATCGCGTCGCCGAGGCTGGCGCTCTTGTCGTGCTGACGGTGGGCCATGGTCAGCATCTTGATGATCGCCGGGTCGGCGCGGTCAATGCCGTCCTTGGCGCGGCCTTCGCGCTGGGCCATCCACACCGGATGGTTGTCCTGGGTGATCGAATGGCGAATGTAGCCGGACAGCGCCTGGTAGGCGGCCAGCATGGCGCGCTTGCCCTTGGCGCTGCGCGGCACGATGAAGCTCTTGTTGAGCCGCATCAGGTCGGTGACGAACGGCTTCTGCAGCAGGTTGTCGCCGATCGCGATGCGCACCGTGTCGCGCCCGGCCTGGTACAGCGCATAGTTGACGAAGGCCGGGTCGAGGGCGATGTCGCGGTGATTGCCGATGAACAGGTAGCCGCGCTGGGGATCGAGCTTTTCAAGGCCCTCGACCTCGAAGGCGTCGGTGCTGGTGGCGAGCATCCGGCGCATGTAATAGGCGATGCTGTTCTGGAAGTCGCGCACGCTTGTCACGCCGCGCATCTGCCGCTGCAGCTTGTAGCCGGCCAGCGCGCGGGCCAGCCAGGGCGCATGACGCGACAGCCGCGGCAGACGATAGCGGGTGATGGCGTCGAGGAACTCGCGGTCGTGGGCGAGGCGGTCGAGCACTTCGGGCACTTCCGCGTCGTAATAAGGCCGGATGCTGTCGAAATTATCCGCTGAAGGCTGTTGAGTCATGGCGTCGGCGCGGCGGGGTTGGCTTCGCCACCCAGCCAGTCGATGAGTTGTTCGATGGCGTTGCTGAGTACCTGGGTCATCAGCGCGAAATCGGCTTCCAGGCGCAGCGTCGGGTCGTCGTCGTCCTCGACCTGGGCGGCTTCGTCGAGCACGGCGTCGGCGAAGCGCAGCGACTTGATCGCCAGGTCGTCGTGAAGCACCAGCGATACCGCTTCGTCGATGGTCAGCGCCAGTCGCGTGGCCTGACGGCCGGCGGCGAGGACGGTCTGGATCTCTTCGCCGTCAAGATCGACCTGGCGGCCGCGCAGTACGCTTTCGTCGCCGCTGGTGGCCTTGAGCTCGACCTGGTCGCCGAGTTCGAGGGCGGCGGGGCGATTGTCGGGCTGGGTCAGCCATTCGGTCATCGCGCGGGTCGGCGTCGTCCTGGTCGCCAGCGGCGTGACCTTGAGGCTGCCCAATGTCTGGCGCAGCAGATCGAGAATGTCCTCGGCGCGCGCACGGCTCGAGGCATTGACGCCGATCAACTGGCGCTGGGTGTCCCACCACAGATCGAAGCGCTGGGTGCGCACGAAGGCGCGGGGCAGGAACTCTTCATAGACCTGTTCCTTGAGCGCCTGCTTTTCCTGGCGACGCAGCGGCCGGCCCTCGTGGGCTTCCTGCTCGGCGGCGCGGGAGTCGACTTCCTCGCGGACCACCGAGGCCGGCAGCAGACGCTCCTGACGCAACGCCGACAGCAGGCGGTGGCCGTGAAGCTCGTGCTGCAACTGCACGCCGGCGCGTCCCGCCGGGGCGCTCCAGCCCAACCGCCGGGCTTCGCTGCCACCCAGCGGGCGAAAAGCCTGGGCGTCGAGCGCAGTCGTCATCTCGTCGCTGGTCAGCGGCGGGGCGTCATGCACGCGATAGAGGTGCAAGTGCTTGAACCACATGGTGTCGTTCCGTTGCAAAAGGGGCACATTATGGCCAATCGTCCCGCCGGGTGCCATAGCTCGAGCCACTTCGTTGGCTCGTCCATTTGCTCAAGATCAGTTTAAAACTCTCGTTTGATAGCCAGCCGGGGGCTGGTTAGAATCGAGACGGCCCCAAGCTCATCGCCATTCTCTTATCTCAGGAAACGCTGAATAAATAGGCGAGCGGAGTGAAGCGCAAGGCGTACGGAGCACAGGAACCGGAGCATATGGGTTATATGTGAGGATTCCGCGCACCGCACAACGCAGCGATTCGCCCGCGCAGACATTTATGCAGTTTTTCCTCATGCCAAGGATCGCTCGCCATGGACCCACGAATCGCCCGTTCCACGCTGCGCGTGCGCGGCTTTCATCTCGACGGCTATGCCCACGTCAACAACGCCCGCTATCTGGAATTTCTCGAGGAGGGGCGCTGGGCCTATTTCGAGCAGCAGTTCGATCTGGCGGCGCTGTTCAATCAGGGCCTGGCCGCGGTCGCCGTCAATCTCAACATCAATTATCGCCGTGCCGCGGTGATCCACGACGAGCTGGAGGTACTGACCTCGCTGGCCAGTCTCAACCATCGCAGCGCCGTGATCCACCAGGAGATCAACCGGGTCGACGACGGCAAGCGGATCGCCGATGCCGACTTCACCTTCGTGCTGCTGGATACCAACACCGGCAAGAGCCTGCCGATCGACGGCGAGGTGCGCGATACCCTGCGCCCCTATGTGCTCGGCGAGGCGAATACCGCTCACTAGACCGAGGCGCGTGACCTGCAGTCTCAACGAGGCGGCGTCCCCGGCGCTGCCTTAATGGGCCGCGCAATGGTATAATCGTCCGATCGTGTCGCCCCGCGGGGCGCACAGCCTTCGCCTCGTCGCCTCCTCGGTGCCGGCCGGGCGAGAGCGAAGGTTAATCGCTTGCTGTTATGCCAGCGCTTATCAGTCGCAGTGCAAAGGATTCGACGACACATGGGTGACATCGCCAGAGAGATTCTGCCAGTCAATATCGAGGACGAGCTCAAGCAGTCGTATCTCGATTACGCGATGAGCGTGATCATCGGCCGCGCGCTGCCGGACGTGCGCGATGGGCTCAAGCCCGTTCACCGTCGGGTGTTGTATGCCATGCACGAACTCGGCAACGACTGGAACAAGCCCTACAAGAAGTCCGCCCGTGTGGTCGGCGATGTGATCGGTAAGTATCACCCGCATGGCGACAGCGCGGTCTACGACACCATCGTGCGCATGGCCCAGGACTTCTCGATGCGCTACGTGCTGGTCGACGGCCAGGGCAACTTCGGCTCGATCGACGGCGACAGCGCGGCGGCGATGCGTTACACCGAGGTGCGCATGGCGCGGCTTTCCCATGAACTGCTGGCCGATCTCGAGAAGGACACCGTCGACTGGGTCGACAACTACGACGGCACCGAGCGCATTCCCGACGTGCTGCCGACGCGGGTGCCCAACCTGCTGGTCAACGGCGGCTCGGGCATCGCGGTGGGCATGGCGACCAACATTCCGCCGCACAACATGGTCGAGGTGATCAACGGCTGCCTGGCGCTGATCGACGATTACACGCTGACCATCGACGATCTGATGGAATACATCCCGGGGCCCGATTTTCCCACCGCCGGGATCATCAACGGCAAGGCCGGCATCCTCGACGCCTATCGCACCGGCCGCGGGCGCATCTACGTGCGCGCCCAGTACACCGTGGAGCACCACGAGAAGAGCGGGCGCGATCATATCGTCATCACCGAGCTGCCGTATCAGGTCAACAAGGCGCGGCTGATCGAGAAAATCGCCGAGCTGGTCAAGGACAAGCGCATCGAGGGCATCGCCGAGCTGCGCGACGAGTCCGACAAGGACGGTCTGCGCGTGGTGATCGAGGTCAAGCGCGGCGAGTCCGGCGAGGTGGTGGTCAACAACCTGTTCGCCCATACCCAGCTCGAGACCGTGTTCGGCATCAACATGGTGGCGCTGGAAGATGGCCAGCCCAAGACGCTCAACCTCAAGCAGATACTCGAGGCGTTCGTCCGCCACCGCCGCGAGGTGGTGACCCGGCGCACGCTGTTCGAGCTCAAGAAGGCCCGCGAGCGTGGCCACATCCTCGAAGGCCTGGCGGTGGCGATCTCCAACATCGACGAGGTGATCGAGCTGATCAAGGCTTCGCCGAGCGCCGCCGAAGCCAAGGAGAAGCTGCTCGACAAGGCCTGGCAACCGGGCCAGGTGACCAGCATGCTCGAGCGCGCCGGGGCGGTGTCGTGCAAGCCGGAAGGCCTCGAGGAAGGCCTGGGGCTTTCCGGCGATCAGCGCGAATACCGGCTGTCGCCGGCTCAGGCCCAGGCGATCCTCGAGTTGCGCCTGCATCGCCTGACCGGGCTCGAGACTGAGAAGCTGCTCAACGAGTACCTGGGCATTCTCGAGAAGATCGCCGAACTCAGCGCGATCCTGGCCTCCGCCGATCGCCTGCTCGAGGTGATCCGCGAGGAACTGATCGCGGTGCGCGATCAGTACGGCGATGCCCGCAAGACGGTCATCCAGACCAGTCGCCTCGACTTGACCATCGCCGATCTGATCAACGAAGAGGACATGGTGGTCACCATCTCGCGCTCGGGCTATGCCAAGACCCAGCCGATCACCGACTACCAGGCCCAGCGCCGCGGCGGACGCGGCAAGTCGGCGACCAGCATGAAGGACGAGGATGTCATCGAGCATCTGCTGGTGGCCTCGACCCACGACACCGTGCTGCTGTTCTCCAACAAGGGCAAGGTCTACTGGCTCAAGGTCTACGAGATACCCGCGGCCAGTCGCGGCTCGAGGGGCAAGCCACTGGTCAATCTGCTGCCGCTGGACGGCGACGAATCGATCAACGCCATGCTGCCGGTGCGCGAGTATCGCGAGGACAGCTACATCTTCTTCGCCACCGCCAACGGCACCGTCAAGCGCACCACGCTCGACCAGTTCTCGCGGCCGCGTAGCGTGGGGCTGATCGCCATCGACCTCGACGAGGGCGATCGTCTGGTCGGCGCCGCGGTGACCAACGGCGAAGACCACGTCATGCTGCTGTCGTCCAACGGCAAGGCGATCCGCTTCGAGGAAGGCAACGTCCGCGCCATGGGCCGCACCGCACGCGGCGTGCGCGGCATGCGCCTGCAGGGCGATGCCGAGGTGATCAGCCTGATCATCCCGCGCTCGACGCAGATCGATGACAGCGACTCGGCCGACGACGACGGCGCTGACGAGGCCATGCAGGGTGAGGCCGTCGAGGTGGAGGTCGGTGCCGTCGACACCGCCGACGAGCAGATCTACATTCTGACCGCCTCGCAGCGCGGCTACGGCAAGCGCACGCGGCTGGAAGCCTTCCCGCTGCGCGGACGCGGCGGCCAGGGCGTGATCGCCATGCAGACCAGCGCGCGCAACGGTGAGCTGGTGTCGGCGATCCAGGTGCACGCCTGCGACGAGATGATGCTGATCACCGATCGCGGCACCTTGGTGCGCACCCGTGTCGAGGAGGTCTCGGCGACCTCGCGCAACACCCAGGGGGTGATGCTGATCCGCCTGGGCGAGGGCGAATCGCTGGTCAAGACCGTGCGCGTCGACGAGCCCAGCGAGGAGCAGGTCGAGGCGGCGATCGAGAGCGAGATTGCACCCGGTGAAGGCGCTGACAGCCAGGCGCTAGCCGAGGATGACGGCGCTGCCGACACCGACGATCTCGGCGACGCTAGCGACGAGCCGGGACCGGAAGAGCCACAGTGAGGCCGGGCCTGGTTCATCCGCGATCGCCGTTTATCGGCGGTCGCTTGGCATAGCTTGCCATGGTTAGTGCGGCCGTTGTAACAGCGCATCAGCTTTTCAGCGAATAGCACTTCAGCGAGAGCACTTCAGCAGAATAAGTTGCGAGAGACGACGCCGATGACACGCCGCTACAACTTCTGTGCCGGGCCGGCCGCGTTGCCCACCCCGGTACTCGAGCGGGCCCGCGAAGAGCTGCTCGACTACCGGGGCCGTGGCCTGTCGGTCATGGAGATGAGTCACCGCAGCCCCGAGTTCACGGCCATCGCCGAGGCCGCCGAGGCCAATCTGCGCACCTTGCTGCGGATCCCCGACAACTATCGGGTGCTGTTCATGCAGGGCGGGGCGACGATGCAGTTTGCCTGTGTGCCGCTCAATCTGCTGGGCGGCGGCGGAACGCCCAACTATCTCGACACCGGCATCTGGTCGGGCAAGGCGATCAAGGAAGCCGACCACCTGGCCGGCTCGCACCTCGCCGCCAGCAGCCGGGCGGGGGGGTATGTCGACGTGCCGGCCAGCGACCGGATCGCGCTGTCCGCGGACGCGGCTTATTTGCATTATTGTCACAACGAAACCATCGGCGGCCTGGCCTACGATTACGTCCCCGACGTGGCGGTGCCGCTGGTCTGCGACATGTCCTCGTCGATTCTCTCGGCGCCGCTCGACGTCTCGCGATTCGGCGTGATCTACGCCGGCGCGCAGAAGAACATCGGCCCGGCCGGGCTGACCCTGGTGATCGTCCGCGACGACCTGCTCGGGCGCGCGCTGCCGCAGACGCCCTCGCTGCTGGACTGGAAGGTCTACGCCGACAACGCTTCGATGATCAATACGCCGCCGACCTACGCCTGGTACCTGGCCGGGCTGGTCTTCGAGTGGCTCAAGGACGACATCGGCGGCCTCGAGGCGATGGCGGCGATCAACCGACGCAAGGCCGCCACGCTGTATGATGCCATCGAGACCAGCGACTTCTACAGCAACCCGATCGCCCCGGCCAACCGTTCGCTCATGAACGTGCCGTTCGTGCTCGCCGACGAGGCGCTCAACGACACCTTCCTCGGCGAGGCCGAGGCGGCGGGGCTGCTCAACTTGAGGGGCCATCGCAGCGTCGGCGGCATGCGCGCCAGCCTCTACAACGCCGTCGGCCAGCAGGCGGTCGAGGCGCTGGTGGCGTTCATGGGCGATTTCGAACAACGTCACGGCTGAACCCAGCCGTAAGCTTGAAGCGGTAAGCTGGAAGTAAAACCAGAAGCGGAACGTTGGCTTCCAGTGCTGTCTCGACCGAGGACTACTGATGAGCGACACCCCTGTCAATCTCGATGCCCTGCGCGAGCGCATCGACGAGATCGATACCCGGATCCTTGAGTTGATCAGCGAGCGCGCCCGGTGCGCGCAACGCGTCGCCCAGGTCAAGACCGCCGACGACCCTCAGGCGGTGTTCTACCGTCCCGAGCGCGAGGCCCAGGTGCTTAGACGCATCATGGCGCTCAACCCCGGCCCGCTGGACGCCGAGGAGATGGCCCGGTTGTTTCGCGAGATCATGTCCGCCTGCCTGGCGCTGGAGCAGCCGGTCAAGGTCGCCTACCTGGGCCCCGAGGGCACCTTTACCCAGCAGGCCGCGCTCAAGCATTTCGGCGAGAGTGCCGTGAGCCTGCCGATGGCGGCGATCGACGAGGTCTTCCGCGAGGTCGAGGCGGGTGCGGTCAACTACGGCGTGGTGCCGGTCGAGAACTCCACCGAGGGGGTGGTCAACCACACTCTGGACTCGTTCATGGATTCGTCGCTGCACATCTGTGGCGAGGTCGTGCTGCGCATCCACCATCACCTGCTGATCGCCGGCACTACCCGGCAGGACAAGATCTCGCGCATCTACTCCCATCCGCAATCCTTCGCCCAGTGCCGCAAGTGGCTCGACGCCCATTATCCACAGGCCGAGCGCGTGCCGGTGTCGTCGAACGCCGAGGCCGCGCGGCTGGTCAAGAGCGAATGGCACAGCGCGGCGATCGCCGGCGACATGGCGGCCAAGCTCTATGAACTGGAGCGGGTCGCCGAGAAGATCGAGGATCGTCCCGACAACTCGACGCGCTTTCTGATCATCGGCCATCAGGACGTGCCGATGTGCGGCACCGACAAGACCTCGCTGGTGGTGGCGATGCGTAACCAGCCGGGCGCGCTGCACGACCTGCTCGAACCGTTCCACCGACATCAGATCGACATGACCCGCCTCGAGACCCGGCCGTCGCGCAGCGGGGTGTGGAACTACGTGTTCTTCATCGACTTCAAGGGCCACGTCGACCAGCCCGAGGTCGCCGCGCTGCTCGACGAGGTGCGCCTGCGCGCCGCCGAGATGAAGGTGCTGGGCTCCTACCCGCAGGGGGTGCTTTAGGTGGTGAAACGCAGCCATGCGGTGGCGAAACGCAGCCACGACACGCTGGAGCGAAGCCACGACGGCGCGCGGCAAGTCGCCGAATCGCGGATCCTGATCGTCGGCCTGGGCCTGATCGGCGGCTCGCTGGCCGCGGCGCTAAAGGCCGGCGGCTATCGCGGCGAGATCGTCGCCTGCGATCGCGATCCCGACGAAATCGCCCGCGGCATCGCCATGGGTGTGATCGACGACGGCGGCAGCGAGCTAACGCCGTGGGTCGAGGCCAGCAGCCTGATCGTGCTGGCGGTGCCGGTGATGGCCATGCAAGGCGTGATGGAAGCGTTGCGTCCGCTGCTCGACGATCAGGTGGTCACCGACGTGGGCAGCACCAAGCTGGCGATTCGCACCGCCGCCGAGGCGGTATTCGGCGCGCTGCCGGCGCGCTTCGTGCTCGGCCATCCGATCGCCGGTTCCGAGAAGAGCGGCGTGGCGGCATCCAACCCGACGCTCTATCGCGGTCACAAGGTGATCCTCACTCCCGAGCCCGACAACGACCCGCAGGCGGTGGCGCGGGTGCGCGCGCTGTGGGCGGCGTGCGGCGCCGAGGTGCTGGAGATGGCCGTCGAGCGTCACGATCAGGTGCTGGCGCGGACCAGCCACCTGCCGCACCTGCTGGCCTTCTCGCTGGTCGACACCCTGGCGCGCCAGGACGAGCGGCTCGAGATCTTCCGCTACGCTGCGGGCGGTTTTCGCGACTTCACCCGGATCGCCGGCAGCGACCCGGTGATGTGGCGCGACGTGTTCACCGCCAATCGCGACGCGGTGCTCGCCGCGCTCGACGATTTCGAGGCCGGCGTGGCGCGGCTGCGCAGCGCGGTCGAGCGTGGCGACGGCGATGCCATGCTGGCGACGCTGGACCGTGCCAGCCATGCTCGGCAGTATTTCGACACCCTTTTGAACAAGACGAGATATCAGACGATGGAACAACGCAACATCCGCTACCGCGTGCAGCCCGGCGGTAGCGTTCGCGGCACGATCCGCGTGCCCGGCGACAAGTCGATCTCGCACCGTTCGATCATGCTCGGTGCGCTGGCCGAAGGCGTGACCCAGGTGCAGGGCTTTCTCGAGGGCGAGGACAGCCTGGCCACGCTGCAGGCGTTCCGCGAGATGGGCGTGGCGATCGAGGGGCCGCACCAGGGTCGCGTGACCATCCATGGGGTCGGCATGCATGGCCTCAAGGCGCCGGTCGGCCCGCTCTACGTGGGCAACGCCGGCACCGCCATGCGGCTGTTCGCCGGGCTGCTGGCGGGTCAGGCCTTCGATACCGAGTTGACCGGCGACGTCTCGCTGACCAGGCGGCCGATGGGCCGCGTGGCCGATCCGCTGCGTGCGATGGGCGCGGTGATCGAGACCGCCGAGGGCGGTCGGCCGCCGCTCAAGATCAAGGGCGGCCAGGCGCTCAAGGGCATCGATTACGCCATGCCGATGGCCAGCGCCCAGGTGAAATCCTGCCTGCTGCTGGCCGGGATGTACGCCGACGGCGAAACCCGGGTGCGCGAGCCGGCGCCGACCCGCGATCATACCGAGCGCATGCTCAATGGTTTCGGTTATCCGGTTTCCCGCGACGGCGATCTCGCCTGGCTCAACGGCGGCGGCACGCTGACCGCCGGGCCGATCGACGTACCCTCGGACATCTCCTCGGCGACGTTCTTCCTGGTCGCCGCGGCGATCACCCCGGGCTCGGATCTGACGCTCGAGCATGTTGGCGTCAATCCCACGCGGATCGGCGTGATCAACATTCTCAAGGCGATGGGCGCCGATCTCGTGCTTTCCAACCAGCATGAGGTGGGCGGCGAGCCGGTGGCCGACATCCGCGTGCGCTACACGCCGCTCAAGGGCATCGAGATTCCCGCCGATCAGGTGCCGCTGGCGATCGACGAGTTCCCGGCGCTGTTCGTTGCCGCGGCCAGCGCCGAGGGCACCACGCGGCTGCGCGGCGCCGAGGAGCTGCGGGTCAAGGAGTCCGACCGACTGCAGGCGATGGCCGACGGCCTGGCCGCGCTGGGCGTCGAGGTCACCCTCTACGCCGACGGCATCGACATCGTCGGTCGTCTGGACGGTCAGGGCGATGACGGCCCCAGCTATGGCGGCGGGCGCATCGACAGCCTCGGCGATCATCGCATCGCCATGGCGTTCAGCGTCGCCGCGCTGCGCGCCCGCGAGGCGATCGTGATCGATGACTGCGCCAACGTGGCGACCTCGTTCCCGGGCTTCATCGAGCTGGCACGCAAGGTTGGATTGGCGCTCGAAGAGCGGGCCGAGGAGGGTGCATGAGCCAGGACGCTTGCGCCGCGGTGCTCGCCATCGACGGCCCCGGCGGGGCTGGCAAGGGCACGGTCAGCCGGCTGATCGCCGAACGCCTGGGCTGGCATCTGCTGGATTCCGGCGCGCTCTACCGACTCACCGCCCAGGCGGCGCTCAAGCACGGCATCGCCCTCGACGACGAGCCGGCGGTGGCGCGCTTGGCCGGGTCGCTGGATGTCGCCTTTCTCGCCGAGGACGGCGCGGCGCGGGTGGTGCTCGAGGGCGAGGACGTCAGCGCGGCGATCCGTACCGAGGCGATGGGCGAATGCGCCTCCCGGGTTGCGGCACTGGCGGCGGTTCGCCAGGCGTTGCTGGCCCGCCAGCGCGACTTTCAGAAGCCGCCCGGGCTGGTCGCCGACGGCCGCGACATGGGCACCGTGGTGTTTCCCGGCGCGGCGCTGAAGATATTTCTCACCGCCTCCGCCGAGGAGCGTGCCCGCCGCCGCCTCCTCCAGTTGCAGGAAGCGGGCGTGGATGCTAGTCTACCGAGTCTTTTAAAAGAGATTCAGGCTCGCGATGCGCGCGACATGCAGCGTGCCGTGGCTCCGCTCAAGCCGGCCGACGATGCCATTGAGCTGGATACCACCGAGCTGTCGATACCGGATGTGGTGGATCACATTCAGAGGCTGCTTGAGGATCGAAGTCTGATCGCCTCGATCTGAAGTGAAGTCCCCGATGCGACGACGCTTCCGGGTGCCCCCGGCAAGATGTAATGACGTGCTCCGGCAACCTGACCCCATGCGACTGAGAGCCGGATCAGGTCGAACCAGCGCCAACATCCCCGGGGATTTGTAAAGTAGGCCCGCACTCGCTGGTGGTGTGGAGAAGGCGACAACCGCCATTACCGTTGATCACGTAGGATGCTCATGAGCGAAAGCTTTGCTGAACTGTTCGAACAGTCCCTCCAGGACATCAACATGGAACCCGGTGCCATCGTCATGGCCACCGTGGTGGACATCGAAGGTGACTGGATTACCGTCAATGCCGGCCTGAAATCCGAAGGCCAGATCCCCGTGGCGCAGTTCCGTAACGATAACGGCGAACTGACCATCGGCATTGGCGACGAAGTCAAGGTTGCACTCGAAGCCGTCGAAGACGGGTTCGGTGAGACGCGTCTGTCCCGCGAGAAGGCCAAGCGTGCCGAAGCCTGGAAAGAGCTGGAAGCCGCCTTCGAGAAGGACGAGATCGTCAAGGGCGTGATCAACGGCAAGGTCAAGGGCGGTTTCACGGTCGACGTGGCCTCCATCCGCGCCTTCCTGCCGGGTTCGCTGGTCGACGTGCGCCCGGTGCGCGACACCACGCACCTCGAGAACAAAGAGCTCGACTTCAAGGTCATCAAGCTCGATCCCAAGCGCAACAACGTGGTCGTTTCCCGCCGTGCCGTGCTCGAAGCCGAGAACAGCGCCGAGCGTGAAGCGTTGCTGGCGACCCTGCAGGAAGGCCAGCAGATCCAGGGTATCGTCAAGAACCTCACCGATTATGGCGCGTTCGTCGACCTGGGCGGCGTCGATGGTCTGCTGCACATCACCGACATGGCCTGGAAGCGCATCAAGCATCCGTCCGAGATCGTCGGTGTCGGCGACGAGATCAACGTCAAGGTGCTGAAGTTCGATCGCGAGCGCAACCGCGTGTCGCTGGGCCTCAAGCAGTTGGGCGAAGATCCCTGGGTCAACATCAAGGCGCGTTACCCGGAAGGCACCAAGGTCGACGCGCGCGTCACCAACCTCACCGACTACGGCTGCTTCGCCGAGCTGGAAGAGGGTGTCGAGGGTCTGGTTCACGTCTCCGAAATGGACTGGACCAACAAGAACATCCATCCGTCCAAGGTCGTGCAGGTCGGTGACGACGTTCAGGTCATGGTGCTGGACATCGACGAAGAGCGTCGGCGTATCTCGCTGGGCATCAAGCAGTGCACCACCAACCCGTGGGAAGACTTCAACGCCCGTTACAACAAGGGCGATCGGGTTGCCGGGACCATCAAGTCGATTACCGATTTCGGTATCTTCATCGGTCTGGAAGGCGGCATTGACGGTCTGGTTCACCTGTCCGACATTTCCTGGTCCGAGACCGGCGAAGAGGCGGTGCGCCAGTTCAAGAAGGGTGACGAAGCCGAAGCCGTCATCCTGTCGATCGACCCCGAGCGCGAGCGCATCTCGTTGGGCATCAAGCAGCTCGAGACCGACCCGGTTTCCGAGTTCCTGGCGGTCAACGACAAGGGCTCGATGGTTACCGGTCGTGTCGTCGAAGTCGACGCCAAGGAAGCCCACGTCGAGCTGGCGACCGATGTCATCGGTATCCTCAAGGCCTCCGAGATCAGCGCCGATCGTGTCGAAGACGCGCGTAACGTGCTGAGCGAAGGCGACAGCGTCGAGGCCCGCATCGTCGGCGTCGATCGCAAGAACCGCGGCATCAGCCTGTCGATCAAGGCCAAGGACCAGGCGGACACGCGCCGCAACATGGGCCGCCTGCGCGAGCAGGAAAGCGAGTCCAGCCCGACCACCATTGGCGACCTGATCAAGCAGCAGATGGGTCAGGACTGATCGTCCACTAGTCTCGCAAGACGCAAGATGGCCGCAGATGGCCAGATAAGAGCCGCGACCTTCGGGTCGCGGCTTTTTTTGGGCGCTCACTCGTCTAAGCCGCTCGGCGGGTAGGAGCGAGGGCGTTCACGCTGTCACGGTTCAGGAGGGCGGGTCGAGATGCGCTTCCAGCGAGCTGAGCAGGCCGCGCAGCAGCGAAAGTTCCTTGCGGTTGGGTTGGGCGCGGGCGAACAGCGCGTGCAGATGATCCGACGTCCGTGCATGGGGCTGATTGATGAATCCCGAGCCCTCCATGACGCGCTGCAGGTGCTCGTGGAAGTAGCCGAGCTGTTGCTGGGTCGGCAGCGGACCGTGGCTCGGCGAGGCCGTGGGCACCGCGTTATCGGCCCGCCGCCAGGCGCCATAGACCTCATGGGCGAGCACCTGGACCGCCTGGGACAGGTTGAGCACGCCATAGTCGGGGTTGGCGGGGATGCTGACCTGGTGGGTGCAGTGGCGGATTTCGTCGTTGGTCAGGCCGTAGCGCTCGCGACCGAAGACCAACGCCACCGGGCCCCGTTCGGCATTGGCGACCAGCGTGCGAGCCATCTCGTCGGGTTCGTCGAAGTGCGGCAAGGGCAGGCTACGCAGGCGCGCGCTGGCGCCGATTACCTGCACGCAATCGCTGACCGCCGCTTCAAGGCTGGTGACGACCCGAGCCTGTTCGACCACGTCGCTGGCACCGGCGGCCCGCCGCGTCGCTTCGGCATCGGGAAAGCAGCGTGGATTGACCAGCGTGAGCCGGGTGAGGCCCATGGTCTTCATGGCGCGGGCGCTGGCACCGATGTTGCCGGGGTGGAAGGTCTGGACGAGAACGATGCGAATATTGTCGAGCATGCTGGGCGCTTGGTGGCGAAATTCCGTCAGTTTACGCGACGACTTCGGTCGGCACGAGTGCACTGCGTCGGGGTTGTCCGATAAGGGTGGCGCGGCTAGACTGCGCTCCTTCCAAGGAGTCGTCATGCCGCCGAATTCATCTCCCCGCAAGCCGCACGCCAAGCCGGCGCCGACGTGCGTGCCCAGCGAGTTGCTGCTGTATTGCCGGCCGGGTTTCGAGAGCGACCTGAGCGCCGAACTGCAGGCCAGGACCGGCGCGCTGAATGCGCGCGACGTCGCCGGGCATGTGACGGCCGAGCCGGGTGCCGGGTATGTGCGCTGGGTTATGAGCGATGGCCGGGCCGCCAATGTCCTGCATCGTGAACTGCCGCTCGATGCGCTGGTCTTCGCCCGCCAGTCGCTGGTTGCCTTGCCGCCGCTCGTCGGGCTGTCCCGGGAAGACCGGTTGACGCCGATCATCGCGCAGGTCGTCGCCAGCGGTTGGAGCTTCGAGTCGCTGTGGCAGGAGACGCCGGACTCCAATGAGGCCAAGGCCCTGGCTGGCTTGATGAAGGCACTGCAGAAGCCGCTGGAATCGACGTTGCGCAAGCGCGGCGCGCTGCGTCGCAAGGCCGGCGGGCGGCGTCTGCATCTTTACTGGACGACCGGCGACGGCGTGCAGCTGGGCATGAGTTTCCCGGGTAAACGCAGTGAGACGCTGGGCGGCATACGCCGGCTGCGCTCCCCCCATGACGCGCCGAGCCGCTCCACGCTCAAGCTGGAGGAAGCCTGGCACGAATTCATCCCTCGCGAGGAATGGCCGGAGCGGCTGCACGCGGGGATGCAGGCGGCGGATCTGGGCGCGGCGCCGGGCGGCTGGACCTATCAGCTGGTACGCCAGGGCATGTACGTCTACGCCATCGACAATGGCCCCATGGGCCGCGAGCTGATGGCGACCGGTCAGGTCGAGCATCTGCGCGAGGATGGCTTCACCTGGCAGCCGCCGCAGCGCCTGGACTGGCTGGTGTGTGATATCGTCGACAAGCCGATGCGGGTCGTCGACATGGTCGAGCGCTGGCTGTTAAAGCGCTGGTGTCGCGAGGCGGTGTTCAACCTGAAGCTGCCGATGAAGCAGCGCTGGGCGGAAGTGGCGCGCTGTCTCGAGCGGCTGGAAGCGCGTCTGGCGGATGCCGGAGTCGAGGCACGCATCGCCTGCAAGCAGCTCTATCACGATCGCGAGGAGGTTACCGTCCACGTGCGGCTGTCATGACCCTATACATCCAACACGCCACCCGAGAGGCCAACGATGGATCCGCAATCCGATTCCTACGATGCCAATGCCGAGCTGGATACCACCGGGCTCTACTGCCCCGAGCCGATCATGCTGATGCATAACCGAATACGCGACATGCGCGCCGGCGAGGTGCTCAAGGTCGTCGCCAGCGATCCCGCGACCACCCGCGACGTGCCCAAGTTTTGTAACTTCCTGGGCCACGAACTGCTCGCCCAGGAGCAGCGCGGCGACGACTATCTCTACTATATCCGCCTTGGCTGACGCCAAGGCTATCGCAGATAGCGTTGTCGCTCGGGGCTGATCCGCCGATAAGCCTGCGAGCGGGGCCGGCCTTCCGGAGGCGCTGTGAATACCTCCATGTACGCTACCGACGCCATCTGACCGCCATGGATGGCGGAAATGCCGGAAAAGTCAGGAACTTTCTTTCCGGCCATGGCGTCGGACCTCCTCTTCGGCTTATCACCGGTGCCCCTCGTCAGTTCAACTGCGATTGCCCTGGGCTGACGCGGCTCGCCTTGGCTGAAGCCTCGCCGGGCCTCGCGACTGCCTTCAATCAGTCGTCGTGACCCACCATGCAGGCCAGCGCCTCGAGGGTGGCCGGGTCCTCCTGGCGAATGCGATTGGCGATGGCCCGCTGGAAGAAGTAGACCACCTGATGGCGGCTGTGGCCGGGATACAAGCAATCGTCGCCGGCGACCACCGGGGTCGACTCGACCCGGCTCTCGTCGACCAGCAGGGCCTCGATCGTGCCATTGTTGTAGAGCCGCCAGCCGAACACCAGCTTGAGCTGCCAGGTCGTCGCCTCCTCGTCGAGGCACAAGGCATGCGTGCCCAGCGTCTCGGGCAACTGCTGAAGAAGGGTCGTTTCGCCGCTCTCCTCGTAATCGAAATAGGCGGCGGCATGCTCGAGTTCGTAGACCTTGTGCTCGGGCGCGGTGTAGAAGATCTCTTCGGTTTCGGGATCGCGGTAGCCGACGAAGTGACCGTGCTCCGGATCGTCGAGATCGTGACAGGGTGTCAGCGCTTCCATCCACGGCACCAGGCCGACCACCTCCCCGTCGTCGCGCAGGCCCCAGGCGAGCAACGGCATGCCGTAGAGCGTGTCGAGATCGGAGGCCAGATGATAGACCATCTCGAGGCCGTCCAGCTCGGGGGCGAGGCGAACCAGATGACGCTTGGCCCTCAGCCGGTTGCGCATGGTCTCCAGATCGATGACCTGGGCGGAGCGGGGGGACATTGGGATACCCATGGTTACCCTCCTCATCGGCAAGATTTCGGCCTAGGCCTCGATTCACTATTAGCACAGCTCGCCAGTCGAAGTTAACCCCTGTCGACGGACGCGCGTGCAACGCTGACATCGGTATTCCCCCGGCTGACCCGCCAGAGACGCCATCCCAGCAGCAGCGCGGCGACGCTCAATCCCGCAACCAGGCCGAGCCAGTAGCCGTAGACGCCGAGCGGCTGCCAGTCGCCGATACCGGCGCTGCCCAGCAGGTAGCCGCCGCCGAGACCCACCGCCCAGTAGGACACCAGGGTGATCGCCATGATGATGCGCGTATCCTTGTAGCCGCGCAGCGCCCCGGCCAGGTTGACCTGCAGGGCGTCGGAGAACTGATAGATCATGGCCAGCCAGATCAGCGACACCGCCAGCGACTGGACCTGTTCGTTGGGCGAGTACAGCGCCACCACCGGCCCGGCGGTGAGCCACAGGATCAGGTCGTTGAGCAGCGCCACCAGCAGACAGGCGACGATGCCGTTCCAGGCCACGAAAGCGGCGCCGCGGCGCTGCCCGCTGCCCAGCGTGTGACCGACACGTATCGTCAATGCCATGCCCAGTGACAGCGGCAGCATGAACAGGATCGAGGTGTAGTTGAGCGCGATCTGGTGGGCGGCGACGGCAATCTCCCCGAAGCTGGCGATGAACAGCGCGATCAGCGTGAACAACGTCACTTCGACGAAGATCGCCACGCCGATCGGCGCGCCGACATGCAGCAATTCACCGAGCATGGCGCGTTGCGGGCGGGCCAGCCTCGACCACAGGTTCAAGGAAGCGAATATCGCGCTGCGCTGCGTATAGATCAGCAGCGCCAGGCACATCACCCACATCGCCAGCGCGGTGGCGATGCCGCAGCCCACCGCGCCCAGTGCCGGTAACCGGCTCAACCCCAGCGGCAGGGCGTCGCCGAACAGCGTCTCGAGGCCGGGACCGCCGTAGATCAGCAGATAATTGAAGGGAACGTTCACGCCCAGCCCCAGCAGGCTGATCCATAATGCCGGACGGGTATGGTTCATGCCGTCGGCGAAGGCACGCAGCGCCTGGAAGGCGGCCACGCCCGGCATGCCGAAGGCGACCATCGCCAGGTAGCTGGCCGAGAGCGAAGCCACGGGCTCGGGCACTGCCATCAGACGAAACACCGGCATCACCGCGAACGCCAGCAACAAGGCGGCGATCACCCCGAGACCCAGCGCCAGCCACAGGGCCTGATGCACGAAGGGCCGGATCCGGTCGACACGCTTGCCGCCCAGCAACTGGGCGACGATCGGTGTCAGGCCCATCAGCGTGCCGGTGGCGAACAGCATCAACGGCAGCCACAGGCTGGAACCCACCGAGATCGCCGCGAGATCGGTGGCGCTGGCGCGCCCGGCCATGATCACGTCGGTCACGCTCATTCCCGACTGGGCGAGTTGCGCACCGCAGATGGGCAGCGCCAGGCGGATCAGCGCGGCGTTTTCTCGCCGCCAGCGCTGCCAGCGGTTTGTGGTCGTCACCACGGCGACGCTCCCTATCGGCCGGCGGAGGAAACCGCATTCTAGGGGACTCGCGACGGCCTGCCTACGGCGACCGTCGTCGCAGGGTCGGACCGGCAAGCGGATGCCAGCCGGGCGGACGACACGTATAATGTCGGCCATGAACGAAGCTAGCGGCTCCCATCGCATCGACGACGTCATCGCGCTGTTCGACGGTCTGTTTGGCGCCGTTCACCGCACCCGGCTGGTGAGCGGCGGCGATGAGCCGCTGTACCGGCCGGCCGCGCATGGCGATGGCCACCACCAGGTGATCTTCACGCGCGACTATTTCGCCAGCGCGCTGCACGAGATCAGCCACTGGTGCATCGCCGGCGAGCGCCGCCGGCAACTCGAGGACTACGGCTACTGGTATTGCCCCGATGGGCGCGATGGCAACATGCAGCAGGCGTTCGAGAACGCCGAGGTGGCGCCGCAGGCCCTGGAGTTGCTGTTCTCGCGGGCCTGTCGGCGACGCTTCCACGTCAGCGTCGACAATCTCGGTGACATGGCGGTCGATCGCCACGCCTTCGGGGCGCGCGTCGAGGCCCGCGCCGAACGCTATCGGCGCGAGGGGTTGCCGCGGCGTGGCGAAGCGTTTCGCGCCGCGCTCGAAGCCTTCTATCGCCACGGCGCGTCGCGCGATGACGCGATCACCGAGGGCCGCGAGCGGCTGGCTCGCGGTGCGGCGGCGAGCTGCATAGCGTGACGGATGCCCCGGGCTAGTTCGCGGCGTCCTCGATCAGGCGCCGGTGAAGGTAGAGCATGACCTGCACTTCGTGGTCGGGGCGCAGCGGCTCGAGGCCCAGCTCGCTGAACAGCTCGTTGCGCGCGCGGGCCCATTCGCCGGTGGCGAGGTCGGGGTACAGGCTCTCGGCCGGGGCCAGCTCGACGAACGGGTCGACGCCATAGTCGTCGAACAGCCGCGACAACCCGGCCTCGTCGTCGAACACCCCGGCGGTGAACAGCGTGGCGCTGTAATGGTCGCCCTCGAGTTCGCGGATCACGTCCAGCGGGCTGACGCCGAAGGTGCGCAGCTCCTCCAGGCTGTAGTCGCCGAGCTTGAGCAGTTCGTCATTCAGCCACTCGTCGTCGGGCTGGATCAGGGTGTGCTTGATCTGGCCGTCGGGCAGCGCCCAGGCGATGGCCAGCGGGAGTGCATCGTCTTCACCGGTCTCGACGGTGATGAAGCCGGGATAATCCGCCATCAGTTATCCTCCAAGCGGAAGAAGCGCCGCGCCGTTGCGGTGGTTGCCCGGCAGATGTCGCCCTCGCCGTCGCCGCGCCAGTGGGCGATCTCGCCGACGATCCAGGGTAGCAGCGCGGGCTCGTGGCGCCGCCCGGGCGCCTTGGCCGGCAGGTTGCGCGGCAGCAGGTAGGGGCAGTCGGTCTCGACCATCAGCCGATTGAGCGGTATGTCGGCGAGCAGTTCGCGCAGGTGATGGCCGCGGCGCTCGTCGCACAGCCAGCCGGTCAGGCCGATGTGCAGGTCGAGATCGAGATAGCCGTGCAGCGTCTTGCGCTCGCCGGTGAAGCAGTGGATGACCGCGTCGGCGATGTCGTCGCGCCAGCTCCTGAGCATCTCGAGCATGCGCGGACCGGCATCGCGCTCGTGAATGAACAGCGGCAGGCCGGCCTCGACGGCGAGCCCTAGCTGCGCTTCGAAGGCGCGCTCCTGATCGGCCGGCGACGAGAAGTTGCGGTTGAAGTCGAGCCCGCATTCGCCGACGGCGACGATTCCCGGCTCGCGGTATAGCGCGGCGAACTCCTGGGCCGGCGTGGCCGACCATTGGCTGGCCTCGTGGGGGTGCACGCCGGCGGTGGCGTGGAGTCCGCGATGGCGCGCGGCCAGCTCGAGGGCCTGATGCGCGTGCTCAAGGTCGGTGCCGGTGACGATCAGCGTCCCGACGCCGGCGTCGCGAGCGCGCTCGATCACTGCCTGGACGTCGCGGCGGAAGCTGTCGTGGGTCAGGTTGGCGCCGATGTCGACCAGCGGCGCAGCGGCCTTGAAGCGCAGCGTGTCGGGCAACGGGTTGGCGCTGTCGGCGATGCCTGGCGAGGTGTCGCTCACGTCGATCTCCTGGGTCGCGGGAACGATCATTGTAACCAAGGCCACGCGGCGCCGGCCATGCGTTACAATGCCCGTTCTTGAAACATATTCTTCTTGAAACTCTCCACGACGAGGTAGGCGTGACGCTGCTACGGCTCGAACAGCTGCAATTGGCCTATGGCCCACAGGTCCTGCTCGATGGCGCCGACCTGACCCTGGAACGGGGTGAGCGCCTGGCGCTGGTGGGGCGCAACGGCACCGGCAAGTCGACCCTGCTGGGGCTGGTGGCCGGCGACAATCTTCCCGACGGCGGCCATATCTGGCGCGCCCCGGGGCTGCGCATCGGCGTGCTGGCCCAGGATCTGCCGGTGGCCAGCGGCGAGACGATCTTCGACGTCGTCGCCCAGGGGCTGCCCCAGGCCGGCGAACTGCTCGCCGAGTATCATCATCTGATCCAGTCGAACGATCCCGACATGAATCGCCTGGCGCAGTTGCAGACGCGGCTCGAGGCGATCGACGGCTGGTCGTTCCATCAGCGCATCGATACCGTGCTGACCCGGCTCGGCCTGCCCGCCGACAGCCTGATGAGCGCGCTGTCCGGTGGCTGGCGGCGGCGCGTGGCGCTGGCCCGGGCACTGGTCGCCGACCCCGATCTGCTGCTGCTCGACGAGCCGACCAACCACCTCGATCTGGATACCATCACCTGGCTCGAGGAGCAGCTGGCGGCATTCGCCGGCGCGGTGCTGTTCATCACCCACGACCGGGCCTTTCTGTCGCGCCTGGCCACCGCCATCCTCGAGCTCGATCGCGGCCGACTGGGGCGCTACCCCGGCGACTATGCGCGCTACCAGGCCCAGAAGAATCACGAACTCGAGATCGAGGCCCGCGAGCACGCCGAGTTCGACAAGAAGCTCGCCCAGGAGGAAGCGTGGATTCGTCAGGGCATCAAGGCCCGGCGGACCCGCAACGAGGGCCGGGTGCGCGCGCTGCAGAAGATGCGTGGCGAGCGCGCCGAACGACGCGAACGCCAGGGCCGGGCGACGATCCGCGTCGACGGCGGCGAGCGCAGCGGCAAGCGCGTGGTCGAGTTGAGCCGCGTCAGCCAGCGCTACGGCGACGACTGGGTGATTCGCGATCTCGATCTGGAGATCCAGCGTGGCGATCGGGTGGGGCTGATCGGGCGCAACGGCGCCGGCAAGACCACGCTGCTCAAGATCCTGCTCGGCGAACTCGAGCCCAGCGAGGGCCGGGTGCGCATGGGCACCAACATCAGCGTGGCCTATTTCGATCAGCTGCGCGCCGGGCTGGAGCCGGAGAAGAGCGTCTACGACAACGTCGCCCAGGGCAGCGACCGGGTCAGCGTGGGCGGCAAGGACAAGCACGTGATCAGCTACCTGCAGGACTTCCTGTTCACCCCCGAGCGCGCCCGCCAGCCGGTCAAGGCGCTGTCGGGCGGCGAGTCGAATCGGCTGTTGCTGGCCAAGCTGTTCACCCAGCCGGCCAACGTGCTGGTACTCGACGAACCGACCAACGATCTCGACGTCGAGACGCTGGAACTGCTCGAGGAGCTGCTGCTCGACTTTGCGGGAACGCTGCTGCTGGTCTCCCACGACCGGGTGTTCATGGATAACGTGGTCACCGAGGTGCTGGCCTTCGAGGGCAACGGCCGCGTCAACGACTACGTCGGCGGCTACAGTGACTGGGTGCGCCAGGGCGGTAAATTGCCGCCGGCGCCCTGGGCCTTCGATGCGGCGGGCGTCGACAAGGGGAGCAGGAACGAAGGCGGCGGGAAGCCTGAGTCCACGGCCTACGACGCTACGGCAAAGCCCGCCAGGAAGGTTGTCAAGCTTTCCTACAAGCTGCAGCGCGAGCTGGATAGCCTGCCGGCGACCATCGAGTCGCTCGAGGCGCAGATCGCCGACTTCGAAGCGCAGATCGCCGACCCGGGATTCTATCGGCAGGATGCCGAGACGGTGAGCCAGTCGCTCGAGGCGCTGTCCGCCAGGCAGGCGGAGCTCGATGCGGCGATGGAGCGCTGGATGGAGCTTGAGGCCATGGCGCAGGGCGAATAGCACGGCCACGGGCCGGCTGGCGGCCCGTGGTCATGTTCAGGCGGCCGGTCATTCGTCGGTTTCGCCGTCCTTGCCGACGCGTACCGCGAGGACGTCGCATTCGGCGCCATGCAACACACCCGTGGATGTCGAACCCAGCAGCAGGGCGAAGCCATGGCGGCCATGCGAACCGACCACGATCAGATCGACGCCATGTTCCTTCGAGAAACGGTGGATTTCGGTATCCGGCATGCCCACCACTACATATTGATCTTCTCGCGGGATGTCGTGGGGATCGGCGATCTCGGCCAGGCGATGCTTGGCATGGTCGTCGAGTTGATCTTGAATGCTGGTCAAGTCCATGGGGATGTCGCCACCGTAGGCAAAGCCCAGTGGCTCCAGGGTATGCATGACCGACAGCTTGGCGTGATTACGCCGAGCAATGGGAATGGCGCGCTCCAGCACCTTGTATGAATCCTTGGTCAGATCCACGGCGACCAGCACATGATGGTATTCGTTACTCATGGGAAGGGCCCTCCCTCATTCAACGATTGGATGCAGTCACTCTAAATCGAGAGTGTTTGCCTCACAATGAGCCTAATCAACGTTTCAGGATACGACATGACGTTTTGGCTGATTCTCGCAGTGACCATGTTGGCGATCATTTCGCCGGCCGTGTGGCTGCGGCCCTCGCGACGCGAGCACCGGATCGCCGCATTGCGCCAGGCGGCGCGGGAAGCAGGCGTTGCTGTGGGCTTTTCCAAGTCGCCGCTGCACATGGCACCGGCCGACCTGGCGAGCTATCGTTGGCGTTACCCGCAGACGCGTCCAGGACCGCGTTGCGTACTGGTGCGCGAGGCGCATGCCAGTACGCAGTTGAAGCCGTACGGGACGAACTGGCGTTGGCGGATCGAGCCGCTGCGGCGCTTGCCCGCGGAGGCGGACCAACGGCTGCAGCAACTCCTGGCGCTCTTGCCGGAGGATGCGCTGGTGCTCGAGTCGACTCGCGACCATCTATGGCTGTGGTGGGGCGAGTCGCTGGACGCGGCGGCGTTCAGCGACATCGAAAGGTCCATGGCGAGGCTGCGCGATGCCCTGGAGGGCGATGAGGCAAGCCGCGGCGCGCCCAATGTGCCGCCTGGCTAGCGCCCCGAAGGCGCGGGCGGCAGCGGTGCTAGCAGTCGCCCCCGGGGCTGCGCGTCTGTAGACGCTGGGCGTTGCGCTCGATGCGGTTCAGCAGGTCCTCGAGAGTGGCGACTTCCTGGGGCGAGATGCCTTCGAGTATCTCGGTGCGCGCCTGGTCGGCAATCGATACGATCTGTTCCAGCATGGGCATGGCGCTTTCGGTCAGGTAGACCCGCTTGGTGCGCCGGTCGTTGGGGCAGGGGCGGCGCTCGATCAGGCCTTGATCGCTCAACTGATCAAGCGTACGCACCAGCGAGGGCGCCTCGACGCCGATGGCGCGAGCCAGGTCGCACTGCGGCTGGCCATCGCCCATCTGCCAGAGATGGTAAAGGGTGACCCAACGGGTCTGGGTCAGATCCAGCGGCGCCAGACGCTCATCGAGGATGGCGCGCCACAGGCGCGGCAGGCGGGACAGTTTGAATCCGATGGTCTCAGGCATTGGGGTTGTCATTTCGCAGGCTAATATTCAGTCGATTGTCCGTAAACCGTAGCGCAATGCAACCCCTAAGGTTGGGTCTTCTCGCCGCCAGGCAACAATTGCCGCACGTCCAGGCCGGGAATGCCGACGGGAGAACGAATCATGCCATCGGCCGTGTCGGCCCGTGCGGCGGATTCGGTGACCGTGAAGCGCATCACGCCGATAAGCTGACCGGTGGCGGTCACCACATCGATGCGCCAGCGCCCGACGCTGTCCAGGGGGAACTGCTGCTTGTGCGTCCAGGCGCGGTAGCCCTGGTCGCGCCCGCCTTCAATGATCAAGGGGATGCGGTCGATCAGTTGTCCCTCGTAGCGCCATTCATGATAGATCTTCTCGCGCAACCCGCGGGGCGCGCGGATCGCCGTATACGCATAGAGGCCTTGATCGCGCAGCGCGCTATTGGTCAGCGTGAGACTGCCGCTGGGTTGGCGGCGGCTCGCATCGAAGCTCGGCGAAAGCGCGGTACCGGTCAGCCACAGCGTCGCCGGCGGCACCCAGGCGCGGCCGGCCCAGGCGGTAGCGCCCAGCAGCAGCGCCAGGCCGATCATCGCCAGCCAGCGTAGCAGTCCCTTGGGCTGCAACAGATGGATCAGGCTCGGCAGGCCGAAGATCATGATCGCCAGCACGGCGAGCAACAGGCTCTCGCCGGTGGTCAGTTGCAGCATCAAGGGCAGGGTGACCAGCACTACCAGGAATACGCATTGGGCGTGAAAGGCGAAATACAGCCAGCGATGACGCTCGGCGAGCTTGAAATACAGCGGGTCGAGAATCGAGAGTAAAGCGCAGCCGATCATCGCCAGGGTGAAGAATGCCTGGCCACTGGCCCACACGGTGGTCGCCAGCAGAAAAGGCAGGGTGAAGAACAGCGTCTCCTGATGAATCATCTGGGCGATGAAGGTGGTCACTCCCGAGGGCAGGGTGGGATAGCCCCGGCGCGCCAGGAGACGGCCTATCATGCTTTCGGAGAGCAATAGCAGCCAGGCGAACAGTAGACCCAGTGCCAGCATGACGCCGAGCGCCTGCTGGCGGTCGACCAGGAAGAAACTCAGCGCACCGATCAGAAACGCCATGGGCGGCCACAGCCAGGCATAGGGCTGTAAACGCTTCACCCAGCGTTCGATGAAGTGGTGCAGGCGCAGTAGGCGAGGCTGTGCGGCGGCGGGCATTGGGCTGACTCGGTCGGGGCTCGTGGTCGGTGCGAAGTCGCGCATCCTAGCAGCTGTCGCCGCGCCTGAGGGAGTCGCCCCGGTGCGACAGCGCCGACGGGTCGCCATTCAGTGCTTGACGAAGTCACCGGGCTTGACTCAAGCTAGCTGTATTCAAACGCTTGTATGAATGTTCTTCTCAACCCGTGGAGATGGGTCCATGATCTACCAAGGCAGCGCCCTGTCGGTTGTGAAACGCAGCGATGGCATCGCCATGCTGACCTTCGACTTGCAGGACGAATCGATCAACAAGCTCTCCAGCACCGTCATTGCGCAACTGAGAGAGGCAATCGATGCGCTCGATACCGAGCGGGGCATCACGGGGCTGGTGATCGCCAGCGCCAAGGACGTGTTCATCGTCGGCGCCGACATCACCGAGTTTCACGCGCTGTTCGCCAAGGGCGAGGACTATCTGGTCGACATGAATCAGCAGGTTCATGCGCTGTTCAATCGTATCGAGGACCTGCCCTTTCCCACCGTCACCGCCATCAATGGCCTGGCACTGGGGGGCGGTTTCGAGGTCACCCTGACCACCGACTTCCGGGTGATGGCGGATTCGGCCCAGGTCGGCCTGCCGGAAACCAAGCTGGGCATCCTGCCGGGCTGGGGTGGTTGCGTGCGCCTGTCGCGGTTGACCGGGGCCGACAACGCCATCGAGTGGATCGCCGCCGGCTCCCAGAACGGGGCCAACCAGGCGTTGAAGATCGCCGCGGTGGATGCGGTGGTGCCGGGCGAGCGGCTCGAAGCCGCGGCGCTGGACATCCTGGCGCGGGCCAATGACGGTGAGCTGGACTATCGGGCACGTCGCGCGGAGAAGACCGGGCCGCTCAAGCTCAACGCCATCGAGCAGATGATGGTCTTCGAGACCGCCAAGGGCTACGTCGCCGGCAAGGCCGGGCCGCACTATCCGGCACCCATCGAAGCCATCAAGGTGATCCAGAAAGGGGCGGGAGAAAACCGCGAACGGGCTCAGGCGATCGAGGCCAAGGTCTTCGCCAAGCTGGCGCTGAGCGATGTCTGCTACAACCTGGTGGGGCTGTTCCTCAACGACCAGCTGGTCAAGAAGAAGGGCAGCCAGTACGAGAGAAAGGCCGCGCCGGTCAACCGGGCGGCGGTGCTTGGAGCCGGCATCATGGGCGGCGGGATCGCCTACCAGAGCGCCTACAAGGGCACGCCGATCCTGATGAAGGACATCAACGAGGAGGCCGTCCAACTGGGGCTGAAGGAGGCGCGCAAGCTGCTTGCCAAGCAGGTCGAGCGCGGCAAGCTGACTACCGAGCAGATGGCCGAGGCGCTATCCAATATTCGCCCGACGCTTTCCTACGGCGATTTCGGCGAGGTCGATCTTATCGTCGAGGCGGTGGTCGAAAACTCCAAGATCAAGGACGCGGTGCTCACCGAGGTCGAAGGCCAGGTCGGCGAGAACACCATTCTTACCTCCAACACCTCGACGATCTCGATCAATCGGCTGGCGCAGAACCTGAAGCGCCCCGAGAACTTCTGCGGCATGCACTTCTTCAACCCGGTGCACCGCATGCCGCTGGTCGAGGTGATCCGCGGCGAGAAGACCAGCGATGCCGCCTTGGCGGCGACCGTGGCTTATGCCCGCAAGATGGGCAAGACGCCGATCGTGGTCAACGACTGCCCGGGCTTTCTGGTCAATCGCGTGCTGTTCCCCTACTTCGGTGGTTTCAGCTTCCTGGTCGAGCAGGGCGCCGACTTCGAGCACGTCGACAAGGTCATGGAAAAATTCGGCTGGCCGATGGGGCCAGCCTACCTGCTCGACGTGGTCGGCATGGACACCGCGGTACACGCCAACGAGGTGATGGCCGAGGGCTTCCCCGAGCGCATGGCACGTGACGAGAAAACCGTCATTCAGGTGATGTACGAAAACGGCCGCCTGGGCCAGAAGAACGGCAAGGGCTTCTACCGCTACGAGGAAGACAAGAAGGGCAAGCCACGCAAGGTCTCTGATGAGCAGGCCAGGGCGCTGGCCGGCGAGGTGGCCGTTGCCAAGCGCGAATTCGAGGACGACGAGATCGTCGCGCGGATGATGGTGCCGTTGTGCATGGAAAGCGTGCGCTGCCTGGAAGACGGTATCGTCGGCAGCCCGGCTGAAGCCGACATGGCGCTGATCTACGGCATCGGCTTCCCGCCGTTCCGCGGGGGCGCGTTGCGCTACATCGACGCCATGGGCGTGGCCGAGTTCGTGGCGCTGGCCGAGCGCCTGGCCGAAGAGCTCGGGCCGCTTTACGCGCCGACCCGGCGGTTACGCGAGATGGCCGCCAACGGCGAGCGTTTCTATAGCGCCGATGCGACTTCCAGCCACAACCCGGCCTGATCCGCCACGTATTTCAGGAGAGACGAGATGAGTTTGAATTCCAGAGACATCGTGGTGGTCGATGCCGTACGCACCGCCATGGCCAAGGCCAGGAACGGGGCGTTTCGCAACGTGCGCGCCGAGAACCTGTCCGCCGCGGTGATGCAGGCGCTGTTCGATCGCAACCCCAAGCTCGACCCCGCCGAGGTCGATGACGTGATCTGGGGCTGCGTCAACCAGACTCTCGAACAGGCCATGAACATCGCCCGCAACGCGGCGATCATGACCGGCATTCCGCGCTCGGTACCGGCGCAGACCGTCAATCGCCTGTGCGGTTCGTCGATGAGCGCGCTGCACATCGCCGCCGCCAACATCAAGGCCGGGATGGGCGACTTCTACGTCATCGGCGGCGTCGAGCACATGGAGCATGTGCCGATGGATCACGGCGTCGACGTCAATCCGGCGGCCAGCAAGCACGCCGCCAAGGCGGCGATGATGATGGGCCTGACTGCCGAACTGCTGGGCAAGATGCACGGCGTCACTCGCGAGGAGCAGGACAAGTTCGGGGTGCGTTCTCATCAGCGTGCGCTCGCGGCCAATGAGAAGGGCTATTTCGATAACGAGATCATCGGTGTCGAGGGCCACGACAGCGACGGTTTCCGGCAGCTCGTGACCCGCGACGAGGTGGTGCGTATCGACGCCAACCTCGAGGACATGGCCAAGCTCAAGCCGATCTTCGATCCCAAAGGCGGTACCGTCTCGGCCGGCACGTCCTCGGCGCTGTCGGTGGGCGCGTCGGGCCTTGCGGTGATGAGTTACGAGCGTGCCAAGGCGCTGGGGCTCGAGCCGATCGCCCGGGTGCTGTCCACCGGCGTGGCCGGCTGCGACGCCTCGATCATGGGCTATGGCCCGGTGCCGGCGAGCAAGAAGGCGCTTGCCGCGGCGGGGTTGAAGATCGACGACATCCAGAGCGTCGAGCTCAACGAGGCCTTCGCCGCCCAGGCGTTGACGGTGCTCAAGGAGCTCGGCCTGCGCGAGCGCATGGACGAGGCCGTCAATCTCAATGGCGGCGCCATCGCGTTGGGCCATCCATTGGGCTGCTCGGGCGCGCGTATCTCGACCACCCTGCTCAACGTGATGCGTCAGCAGGACACCACGCTGGGACTGGCGACCATGTGCATCGGCATGGGTCAGGGGGTGGCGACGATCTTCGAGCGTCTCAAATAAGAGCGGCGTGATTTCCAGGCGGGCCTTACCTGACTCCAGCATCAAACACAGGGCGGGGTGAAGGACTCGCGCCGCTTTCCAAGCCGCCTACGGGCGGCTTTCTGGTGCGCGGATACCGGCGTATGGCGAGCCCAAGCTACAAGCGGCGCGACGTATCGATCGGTTATACTTGAAGGCAGGCCAGCGAGGAGGCGTCATGGAACAACGCATGATCACTGCCATTGACGAAGGTGGCCAGTTGTATCCCATCGACAAGCTCGGGGCGCACCGTCTGGGAACGCGCCACGTCGCCATTTCGGTCTTCGTGTTCTCGGGCACTCAAGTGTTGCTGCAACAGCGCGCCCCGGGCAAATACCACTCGGCTGGACAATGGGCCAACGCCTGCTGCTCGCATCCCGACTGGGGCGAGGCGGTAATCGACTGCGCTCACCGCCGGCTCAAGGAGGAAATGGGCTTGGATCTACCGGTGCACAGCGCCGGTATCATGGATTACCGGGCCGATGTCGGTGGTGGCCTGGTGGAAAATGAGCACGTGCATCTGTTTTCTGCCGAGTGCGAAGCCGAAGGAGTGATGATTCGGCCCGACCCCGCTGAAGTCAGCGACTACCGTTGGCTGGATATCGTAGCGCTACGCCAAGAGATCGCCGAGTCACCATGCGCATTCACGCCTTGGCTGCGAATTTATCTGAGGCGTTCGGGCGAGACCGGCATCGTACGCTTGCAAGGTCAGCCGTAAATATTCTCGCCCGAGATAAGTCTCGGTTACTGGGCCAGCGCTTCTTCCTGTGAACTCAGGAAGTCCGATTGTGAAGTGGCTGTCCCACCGTTAGATGTCTGACTGGAATCGGTGCTTAACGATCCCTGAGCATTGTCACCCAGTGTCATCTCGATCTGCTGCCAATTGGTAGCAGAAATAGTCGTATTGCTATATATGGTGGCGGAGCCGGAGGAGCCCGAAGACGAGGCGTTCTGCTTGCTTTCGTAGAGTATCGCCGCGGCCTGGGCACTTCGAGCCGGAAAATTATACGGTTGCGGGCCGATCAAGGAACCGTCACCGGCTTGTGCAATCGGGAAGACTGTCATCCAAGCGCCGATAGCCAGTAAAACGCGGATCGGGATGAGCGTTTTTTCGTGGGCAAGCGCCTTGTCCAATAGGTTCATAAGGTTCTCCCGAACCGGGGGGGCGAATGCCCCCCGGCAGTCCCTGATGTTGTCAGTTACTGAAACTACCCAGGCTGACGTTGACGTTGTTACCAACAGCTGTTGCCACAGAGCTGATCTCAGGGCCTTTCAATGTTCCAGGATCAGTAACCATGAGGCTTACGTCATTGACGTAGGAGTAGGCTGATACGCTGCCTGTGCCGACCTGGTTAATGTTAGCAAGCAGGATGGAGTCTGCAGCTGTATTGGCCTGAAGATCCAGCGACAAGTTATTGCCGACAGCCGTCGCTGCACTGTCAACGGTCATGTTGTCGATCCCAGCAACCGTGGAGCTGGCGCTGATACTGCCCGAGCCGTACCAGATCTGGTTGCTATCCAGGTTGGTTTGCACGTCGGTTTCGACACTGGCGTTATTGGCGACAGCGGTCGCTGCACTTTCGATGGCGCCATTACCGATGGCCGAGTAGTCGTAGTTGATGTCGACGTCGACGCCGCCTTTGCCATGGCCGGTGGACCACCAGTCGGCATCGATGGTCTTGTCCGGCTTGACCATGTTGTCGATGTTGGTGACGTTACTGGTAGCACTAACACTGCCGGTGAATGTCTGGTCGATCTCGGCTAGTGCGAGCCCGCTGGGATCATCGAGACCCACATTTATATCGATATCTTGATCAACATATGTATCGACATCAAGATCCCAATCCCAGTCAGATCTATCAAAGGCCTGAGCCTGCGAGATTCCCAGCACCATGGCGCTTGCGGCGCTGATGGCGAAGGCCAGTTTATTCAGTTGTTTCATTGTTGCGTTCCTCTTGACTTACGGCTAGGTATTGCCCGGTTTCCGGCTGACAGGTCTCCCCGTCTGGTATCGGAAGACCCAGGCCTTCGGTCAGGATCTGGTAGGTACCCATTTCCACGACCGATCGAACGCCGAGTTGCAGGGGTTCATTCCTGACACCGCCGGCGTCGAATTCGATGAGTTGATTGCCAAAAAAACGATAGATCCCGGTTTCCACCTCGTAACCGACGATCTGCTTCTGCAGGCTGGTGACATAGAGCGTTCGGAAAGTCCTGACATCGACCAGGCGTAGGTCGATTCCGACGTTGATCACCGCCGTACGAACACCGCCGCCAATGCCACTGACATAGAGACGTGCCCCGCCGCTGGCAATGTTGTAGTTGAGTTCGGTAAGCGCGCCGAGGATCACGAAGTTGGCCGGCAGAACGGCGATAGGCTTGGGCTCGTAGGCCATCGCATTGCGTTCGAATAGCTGCTGCTCAGCCAGTGGCACGCGCACGTCGAGGCGCTCAGTGAGGTTGACCTTGCCCGTCTTGTACAGGGCACTGATCAGCATTTCCGAGACACCCTGGGTGAGCGCGGTGCTTTCAGTAACCGTGGTATAGGTACGTTGGCCGGTCTTGTCGGCGATCTGGCCCACGGCAATCACTGGAAGATTATTGGCAGCCGGTAACTTGTCGAGATCGGCCAGGCATTGGCTATAGGGTGTGTTATTGCTGGTCACGGGCGGCCCTAGCAGCGGCTTCACATGCTCGAAGTCCGGATCGACTGCTGCACAACCACTACCCAGGAGAACGAACAAGAGCGCTGGATAATACTTGAAATTGAGCATGTGCTATTCACCCGAGATAGTCCGTAAGTGCTTGACTATCCTTTAAGCATCATGTGTGCCAAATATTCATTTTCTCTTTCGGGCAATGAGTTGTTGGACAATAATGGCGTGATGTTATTGTTGTTTTTTGCAAAATGCCTTGTATTTTGAAAAATTCTTATTAGTGTGGCCAGCTTCAGGTTTTATAAGTTGATGACGCTTGAAGATCGAGACTTGATGAGAGCGATGGTTGCGCACTTTGCTAATGTTTTGATGTAGGTGATATCGATTAGTTCGTTGATGCTTTTTTGTTATTTTCGTAGATGTTGGCATAATGTTTTTTTGGGATTTTTGAGAGCTATGACAGGGCGTCTATTTAATTTTTCAGTAATTGGGATTAGTTTTCAATAGTTTGCGTTGATTTTTTAATGGCTGTGCTTTTGCTTTTATTGTTGCAAGCGGGCGACGTTCGGTTAGTCTACGTTTTATTGGATGTAAGCGATTGAAAAAGTAATAAAGATGCTTAGTGTGTTGGTTGGTGTTATATAACCCAATAAGATTATTAAACAAATAAATCTAGAAATTTTCTGGGGGCTTGTTATGGGTTGTGAATCATATCTTTCAAGCAGGCAAGGTGCGGCAACGGATCCTCGGGTCATGAACGCCTTTATCGGTGACTCGCTGCCGATGAAAATGTTATACAAAAAGCTGAAGCAAGTTTCATGTTCCGATGCGCCCGTTTTTATTAGCGGAGAAAGTGGCACCGGCAAGGAACTCTGCGCCAGTGTTCTCCATAAATACGGAAAGCGCCATCAAGGCCCTTTCATCGCCGTCAATTGTGCGGCGATTCCGTCTGAACTCTTCGAGTCGCAATTATTCGGCCACTTGAGGGGCGCCTTTACCGGGGCTTCCTGTGATCGAGACGGCTATACCATGGCGGCAGATGGCGGAACGTTGTTTCTGGACGAGGTCGCCGAACTCAGTCTCGATGTACAAAGCAAGCTGCTGAGATTCCTGCAGACCGGTCAGGTGATTCCCGTGGGGGCGACGGCGCCGCGTGTCGTCGATTGTCGTATCGTTTGCGCCACCAACGTCGATCCTTCCGTGCTGGTCCGTGAGGGCCGCTTTCGCGAGGATCTCTATTACCGCCTGCATGTAATTCCCGTTGCATTGCCACCGTTGCGCGACCGAGGCGATGACATCGTCGAGATCGCTCGTGCGTTGGTGGCGCGCTATGCCGGGTCGGAGGGCAAGGCCTTTCAACGGATTTCGCATCAAGCCGAGCTTGCCCTGCGGTGCTACAGTTGGCCGGGCAATGTCCGCGAACTGGAAAATGTCATCCGACGTGCGGTCGTCATGCATGACGGCGAGCAATTAACCGAGCATATGCTCGAACTATCTGTAGCGGCGCGAAGGGTGCCTCTGCCCCCAACGTTCAAGCAAGTTCCTGACGAGGGGTCCTCTGCACACGTTCGTCCACTATGGATGATCGAGCGAGATGCGATCGAGCATGCCATAGCTGCTTGTGGGGGAAACATTCAGCGAGCGGCGGCATTGCTAGAGGTAGCGCCTTCGACCCTCTACCGCAAGCGTCTCGTCTGGAAGACATCTTGAATCGTCTAATGAAGCGGCATCGTCGCTGTGGCCGGTAATAGCCGTCAAACGCTTATATTGCTGAGGAAATACTGCCTATACTGCCAACATGAAAGCTGATATCGGCTACGCTACGGCACGCAGCCTATTTGCGAAATCGGTGATAAAGGAGGTGTTGATATGCTCACGCACGTCTGGGGACTGTTGGCGCACCCGAACCGTGAATGGAGGCAGATCCATAGCGAACGGGAGACGCTGACCCATCTCTATGCTCACCACGTATTGGCATTGGCGGCGATCCCGGTGGTAAGCGCCTTCATCGGCACCACCCAGATCGGGTGGGATTACGGCGGTGGCGAAACGATACGCCTTGCATACTCGGATGCCTTTTTCGCCGGTATCGCCTTTTACGTGGCCATTCTGGCGGCGGTGGGTTTGATGGGGGTGGTCATTCATTGGCTGGCGCGGCGCTACTCTACCCAACCGAGTCGCCGCGACTGCATCATTTTCGCCGGCTACGTGGCGACGCCGATGTTCTTGAGCGGATTGGTGGCTCTCTATCCATTGCTCTGGCTATGCCTGCTGGCGATCATCGTGGGGCTCTGTTATAGCGCCGTCCTGCTGTATATCGGTATTCCCGCGTTTCTAGGCATCAGCAACGAAGAAGGCTTCATCGTCACCGGCTCGACACTGGGAATCGGCGTCTTGGTACTCGAGGTATTGCTGGGGCTGACCGTGCTGCTGTGGGGCTACGGCGCGAGACTGCTGGGTGTCGAATTGTGATGTCCAGGTCTCTTGCAATGCGAGGTGAACAACCGGGTGTCGACGACGTCCGGTTTGTTGTGCGCTCGGGAGGTGCCGAGACATGATGTCTGTTCACTGTAACGATGCCTTTAGATGATTCGGGGCTGTTATAGGTGGAATGGCGGGCGGCCTTTCAGTAGCTGGGCAGCAGCTCGGCGGGCACCAGGTGGCTCAGGGTGCGTGCCTTGAGCAGCTCGCCGGCGGCCTCGATATCCGGGGCGAAGAAACGGTCCTTGTCGTAGTAAGTCACGCGCTCACGCAATGCCCCGCGGGCCTGCTCCAGGGGTGCGGTGGTGGTGAGGCCGTTGCGGAAATCGAGCCCTTGGCAGGCGGCCAGCCATTCGATGGCGATGGCTCCACGCACATTATCGGCCATTTCCCATAGCCGTTTGCCGGCTGCGGGGGCCATCGAGACGTGATCCTCCTGGTTGGCCGATGTCGGCAGGCTGTCGACGCTATGCGGGTGCGCCAGTGCCTTGTTCTCGCTGGCCAGCGCCGCGGCGGTGACCTGGGCGATCATGAAGCCGGAGTTGATCCCACCGTTCTCGACCAGAAACGGTGGCAACTGCGACATATGCTTGTCCATCATCAGCGAAATACGCCGCTCGGTGAGCGAGCCGATTTCGGCGATGGCCAGCGCCAGATTGTCGGCCGCCATGGCCACCGGCTCGGCGTGAAAATTACCGCCGGAGATGATGTCGCCATTATCGGTGAATACCAGCGGATTGTCGGAGACCGCGTTGGCCTCGATGGCCAGTACCTCGGCGGCCTGGCGGATCTGCGTCAGGCACGCACCCATCACCTGCGGTTGGCAGCGCAGCGAGTAGGGATCCTGAACCTTATCGCAGTCGGCATGCGAATCGCTGAGCTCGCTACGCTCACCGAGCAGGTGGCGATAAGCCGCAGCGGCGTCGATCTGGCCGCGCTGGCCACGCACCTCGTGGATGCGGGCATCGAAGGGCGAACGCGAGCTCAGGGTCGCCTCCACGGTGAGCGCGCCGCACACCGTGGCCGCCGCGAACAGGTCCTCGGCCTCGAACAGGCCCTTGAGGGCGTAGGCGGTGGACACCTGGGTGCCGTTGAGCAGGGCGAGGCCCTCCTTGGGCGCCAGCGACAGCGGCTCGAGCCCGGCGATGGCCAGGGCCTCTCGGGCCGGCAGCCATTCGCCGCCGTGGCGGGCCTTGCCCTCGCCGAGCAGCAGGGCGCTCATGTGGGCCAAGGGCGCCAAGTCGCCGGAGGCACCTACGGAGCCCTTGAGCGGAATGCGTGGATAAACCTCCGCATTGATGAGCGCGATCAGTGCGTCCAGTACCTGGCGGCGAATACCCGAGAAGCCTCGCGCCAGGGCATTGACCTTGAGCACCATGATCAGCCGCACCAGAGCGTCGTCCATGGGCGCGCCGACGCCGGTGGCGTGGGACAGCACCAGCGAGCGCTGCAAGTCCCCGAGCTGGCCCTTCTCGATACGTGTCCGGGCCAGCAGGCCGAAGCCGGTATTGATGCCATAGGCGGTACGCTCTTCCGCGAGCACCCGATTGACACAGTCCACGCTGCGCTGGATGGCAGTGTCGGTGTGTCATTTTCAGAAGACGACTGCACCAATCAACGAGACATGAAGCCTGCTGTGCATACGGCTCCTGACAGCCCGATATCAGGACTCCTCTGCACGAAACTCGTCTATGCTCAATACTCGTGTGCACCAAAGCGAGGCGAGCATGGCGACCGATACCGTACCGATTGCCGAGCGCGGCGTAGCCACCCTGTCAGAACAGGCATGGGAGCGTGCTCGCTGCCGCGCGGAGATCATTGGGCCGTTGGCGCAGTCGGAGACGGTCGGGCATGAAGCGGCCGACGCAGCAGCCCAGGCGCTGGGTCTGTCCCGGCGGCAGGTCTACGTCCTGATCCGCCGTGCCCGGCAAGGTTCGGGGCTGGTCACTGATTTGGCTCTTGGACAGTCGAGCGGTGGCAAAGGTAAAGGCCGCTTGCCGGAGTCGGTCGAACGAATCATCCGCGAGCTACTGCAAAAGCGCTTCCTGACCAAGCAGAAGCGCAGCTTGGCGGCGTTCCACCGTGAAGTTGCGCGGGTGTGCAAGCTGCAAAAGCTGCGGATGCCGGCGCGCAACACGGTCGCGTTGCGGATCGCCAGCCTTGATCCACTCAAGACCACTCGACTTCGGGAAGGCCAGGATGCGTCCCGCATCCTGCAAGGTGTTGGCGGTGTTCCTCCGCCAGTCTCCGCACCGCTGGAGCAGGTACAGATCGACCACACAGTCATCGACCTGATCGTGGTGGACGAGCGCGACCGGCAACCGATTGGCCGTCCGTACCTGACCCTCGCCATCGACGTGTTCACCCGCTGCGTGGTTGGCATGGTGGTCACGTTAGAAGCGCCATCTGCCGTCTCGGTCGGCCTGTGCCTCGCACACGCCGGTTGCGACAAGCGCCCTTGGTTGGAAAGGTTGGACGTGGAAATGGACTGGCCGATGAGCGGCAAGCCCGCGCTGCTCTACCTGGACAACGCGGCCGAATTCAAGAGCGAGGCGCTACGCCGTGGCTGCGAGCAGCATGGCATCCGGTTGGACTATCGGCCTCTCGGGCAGCCGCACTATGGCGGCATCGTGGAACGGATCATCGGCACGGCGATGCAAATGATCCACGACGAATTGCCGGGGACGACCTTCTCCAACCCTGACCAGCGCGGGGAATACGCCTCCGAGAAGATGGCCGCCCTGACACTGCGCGAGCTGGAACGCTGGCTCGCATTGGCGGTTGGCACCTATCACGGCTCCGTGCACAACGGCCTGCTCCAACCGCCGGCCGCACGCTGGGCCGAAGCTGTCGCGCGTACCGGCGTTCCAACCGTCATCACTCGCACCACGGCTTTTCTGGTCGATTTCCTGCCCGTCCTCCGCCGCACCCTGACCCGCACTGGCTTCGTCATCGACCACATCCACTACTACGCCGATGCGCTCAAGCCGTGGATAGCTCGGCGCGACCGCCTGCCTGCGTTCCTGATCCGGCGCGACCCACGCGACATCAGCCGCATTTGGGTGCTGGAGCCGGAGGGGCAGCACTATCTGGAAATTCCATACCGTACCTTGTCGCACCCGGCTGTCACCCTCTGGGAACAACGGCAGGCGCTGGCGAAATTGCGGCAGCAAGGGCGCGAACAGGTGGATGAGTCGGCGCTGTTCCGCATGATCGGGCAGATGCGCGAAATCGTGACCACTGCGCAGAAAGCCACGCGCAAGGCGCGGCGCGACGCGGATCGACGCCAGCATCTCAAGTCAACGGAACAACCTGTCAAAACCACGCCACCAGCGGACACGGACATGGCAGACCCGCAGGCGGACAACCAGCCACCTGCCAAACCGTTCGACCAGATTGAGGAGTGGTAGCCGTGGACGAATATCCCATCATCGACCTGTCCCACCTGCTGCCGGCGGCCCAGGGCTTGGCCCGTCTCCCGGCGGACGAGCGCATCCATCGCCTTCGCGCCGACCGCTGGATCGGCTATCCGCGAGCAGTCGAGGCGTTGAACCGGCTGGAAGCCCTGTATACGTGGCCAAACAAACAACGCATGCCCAACCTGCTGTTGGTCGGTCCAACCAACAACGGCAAGTCGATGATCGTCGAGAAGTTCCGCCGCGCCCACCCGGCCAGCTCCGACGCCGACCAGGAGCACATCCCGGTATTGGTCGTGCAGATGCCGTCCGAGCCATCGGTGATCCGCTTCTACGTCGCGCTGCTCGCGGCGATGGGAGCACCATTGCGACCGCGCCCACGGCTGCCGGAAATAGAGCAACTGGCGCTGACACTGCTGCGCAAGCTCGGTGTGCGTTTGCTGGTGATCGACGAGCTGCACAACGTCCTGGCCGGCAACAGCGTCAACCGCCGGGAATTCCTCAACCTGCTGCGCTTCCTCGGCAACGAATTGCGCATCCCGCTGGTCGGTGTGGGCACACGCGACGCCTACCTGGCCATCCGCTCGGATGACCAGTTGGAAAATCGCTTCGAGCCGATGATGCTGCCGGTGTGGGAGGCCAACGACGATTGCTGTTCACTGCTGGCCAGCTTCGCGGCTTCGCTCCCGCTGCGGCGACCTTCGTCGATTGCCACGCTGGACATGGCTCGCTACCTGCTCACGCGCAGCGAGGGCACTATTGGCGAGCTGGCGCACCTTTTGATGGCGGCGGCCGTGGCCGCCGTGGAGAGTGGTGAGGAAGCGATCAACCACCGCACGCTCAGCATGGCCGATTACACCGGTCCCAGCGAGCGGCGGCGGCAATTCGAGCGGGAACTGATGTGAAGCCAGCGCCACGCTGGCCACTGCATCCGGCACCCAGGGAAGCCGAAGCCCTGTCTTCGTGGCTCAACCGCGTGGCCCTTTGCTATCACATGGAAGTGTCCGAGCTGCTGGAGCACGATCTTGGTCACGGCCAGGTTGATGACCTGGACACCGCGCCACCACTGGCGCTGCTGGCGATGCTCTCCCAGCGGAGCGGTATCGAGCTGGATCGGCTGCGCTGCATGAGTTTCGCCGGCTGGGTGCCTTGGCTACTGGACAGCCTTGATGATCAGATTCCAGCCGCATTGGAAACCTATGCGTTCCAGCTCTCGGTACTGCTGCCGAGACTCCGCCGTAAGACGCGATCCATCACGAGCTGGCGTGCCTGGCTGCCCACCCAACCGATACACCGCGCCTGTCCGCTCTGCCTGAACGATCCGGAGAACCAAGCCGTACTGCTCGCGTGGAAGCTGCCCCTGATGCTGAGCTGCCCACTGCATGGCTGCTGGCTGGAATCCTATTGGGGCGTGCCAGGGCGGTTTCTCGGCTGGGAGAACGCCGACGCCGAACCGCGCACTGCCAGCGACGCGATTGCGGCGATGGACCAGCGTACCTGGCAGGCACTGACGACCGGCCACGTGGAGTTGCCGCGCCGACGCATCCACGCCGGATTGTGGTTTAGGCTGCTACGCACGCTGCTCGATGAGCTGAACACCCCGCTTTCGACGTGCGGCACCTACGCGGGGTATCTCCGCCAAATCTGGGAATGCTGCGGGCATCCGCTGCGTGCTGGGCAAAGTCTGTGGCGACCGTATGAAACCCTGAACCCGGCAGTACGGTTGCAGATGCTGGAGGCGGCGGCAACGGCAATCAGCTTGATTGAGGTGAGGGATATAAGCCCGCCAGGCGAGCACGCAAAGCTATTCTGGTCCGAGCCCCAAACCGGGTTCACCAGTGGCCTGCCGGCGAAAGCGCCGAAGCCCGAACCCGTCGATCACTGGCAGCGTGCAATCCAGGCCATTGATGAGGCCATCATTGAAGCACGACACAACCCCGAGACGGCACGCTCGCTGTTCGCGTTGGCTTCCTATGGTCGGCGCGACCCCGCTTCCTTGGAACAGTTGCGCGCCACCTTCGCGAAGGAAGGCATCCCCCCGGAATTTCTGTCACATTATGAGCCTAGCCTACCCTTTGCATGCCTTAGACAGAATGACGGGTTAAGTGACAAATTTTGACGTGCAGAGCTTCCCGATGCAAACTGTCACATAATCGAACGTATATGTGACAGGTACAAGATGCTGATTGGCTACATGCGAGTATCGAAGGCGGATGGCTCCCAGGCGACGGACTTGCAGCGCGATGCGCTGGTCGCGGCCGGTGTTGATCCGGCGCATCTCTATGAAGACCAAGCGTCCGGAAAACGCGAGGATCGTCCCGGTCTGGCGAGCTGTCTGAAGGCACTACGGCCAGGCGACACGTTGGTCGTTTGGAAACTGGATCGGCTCGGGCGCGACCTGCGCCATCTGATCAATACCGTCCATGACCTGACCGGACGCGGCATCGGCCTCAAGGTGCTGACCGGGCACGGCGCGGCCATTGACACCACGACCGCCGCCGGCAAGCTGGTCTTCGGTATCTTCGCCGCGCTGGCCGAGTTCGAGCGCGAGTTGATCGCCGAGCGCACCGTGGCGGGCCTGGCCTCAGCACGGGCACGCGGCCGGAAAGGCGGCCGGCCGTTCAAGATGACCGCCGCCAAGCTGCGGCTGGCGATGGCGGCAATGGGGCAGTCAGAGACCAAGGTCGGCGACCTGTGCCAGGAACTTGGCATCACGCGGCAGACCCTGTATCGGCATATTTCACCCAAGGGCGAGCTACGTCCAGATGGCGAGAAGCTACTCAGCCGAATTTGATGCCGACATGAGGCGACGTAGCGAAAGCGTGGTTTGTCTCAATTTGACGGCGGCGAACCGCAAGCGTTCGGTTCGCCGCTCGTTTCGGTCGCAGTGCTGGCCCGCGCCTGGAAACGTTGATAACACTCCAGCCCGCAGAAGTGCTCGACGTACTCCGCGCCTTCCGGTGTGAAGGCGGCATCGAGCGGAATTTCCTTGCAGCACACGCAGCAACTGGTGGCGGTCGGATCATTTGCATTCATGGTGGCACCCCTCCATTGACTGACGAAGACGGCGAATGCCGCCGCCGGCATCGGCTTTGCGAACAGAAAGCCTTGCCCGCGCTCGAACGCTTGGGCCCTCCGCCGTAGTCCATCCATCCGGCCGGGAAGCGCTCATGATCTTTCCCTGAATGCCCGCAACGCCCGCGCCAGTGACAGAAGAAACAGGCCGGTCAAACCGAGCGCCGTGATGACCCAATACTCGACAAGGAATGCACCGGCGGTTGTGCCGGCCAGCACGGCAGCGAGGATGGACAGGTGGCAGGGGCAAGTCAGCACGGCCAGCGTGCCCCACAGGTAGCCGGTGAACGGTTTGTGCGTCTCGGCCGGCATGCGCTCGGGGCTGTTCATGGCAAACTCTCCGCATGCTGTGCCGGCGCGGTCGGCATGGCGGCCAACTGCACTTCCAGATTGGCCAACGCTTCGCGCCGGCGTTCGACGAACTGACGCAGCACAGCAAGCTGCGCGGCAGTTTCATCGCAGTTCGCCGCATCCAGCGCCCGGCACAGCCGCGCCAATGCGCCGAGGCCGATGCCCGCCTCGAAGGCGGCCCGCACGAAGCACAGTCGCTGCAAGGCGGCGTCATCGAACAGGCCGTAGCCACCCGTGGTGCAGGCGACTGGCCGCAGCAATCCGCGCAGCAGGTAGTCGCGCACGATATGCACGCTCACCCCGGCATCAAGGGCCAGCCGGGACACCGTGTAGGCGTTCATCGAACACCTCCTTTTGGTCGGTTCACGGCAATGCATATACCGTTTCGCCGAGTTCAATCCGCGCGCTGCGAATCCGATGCCGGTGCCGTAGAACATTGGGTCGATATCCGATCACGGTGTCCTAGATGACATGGTCTGCAACAGATGTCGATTAAACTCCTGGCCCAAGCCGAAAGCCTCGTGGACACTGACGATCGCCAATCCTTCCAATCCTTGATGCTTGGAGGCCCAGTCTTCCGCCGTCGGGACAGATGCAAAGAAATGTACATGGCAACAGAAGGACTGACGAACGTCGGCTGCTTCCTGCGGCAATACCAAGGACACCGCCATGCCGGCAGGTTCGACAGCCTGTATCTCGCTGGGTGAAACCGTGAGTGAAACGGGTGCTCCGGTTGCAGCGCAATGCGACGACACGCGCGCCGTCTGGCCAATGAGGGCCGGAAACATCAGAGTGTCCAGTGCGCACCAGGCGTATAGACGGCGGCCATCAATCTCGAAGATATGCGAAGTCTCGCGCAAGGTGAGGCCATAACCAACGATATTCCCATCACTATCGTACTCGGTACTGGTGGCCCGTTCGAGCACGGCATTCACTTGCTGAGCAGGCCAGTCGAGAGACATGGCAAGTGTCGTTTGCGAAACCGGACGCCCCTTGGCCAGCTCACGCAGCAGCACGACGAACAGCTGCCCGAACCCTTCGGGCTGATTAGCTGGCGCCAGACTTTCAGCAATTTCGGTGATGTAGCGTGTATGTTTCATAGCTATTTCCTTGGGATGCACAGCGCGAAAGCTGCTTTGCTTCTCTGTTTGACGCCCGCTTTGATTGCCTTGCGGGGGCCCCCGGGTAGATTTCGCAGAGGGCAATCCGCACCTACGAAGCGAATACCGGGCTGTAGAATCGTTATCCAATCACGATTTTCTCGATGGAATGGTCTGCAGCATATGTCGATTAAGCTCTTGGCCCAAGCGGAAGGCATCTTGGACGCTTACGATCTCCACGCCTTGATGCTTGGAGGCCCAATCTTTCGCCGTCACGACCGATGCAAAGAAATGGACGTGGCAACAGAATGACTGACGAATGTCCGCTGTTTCCTGCGGCAGGACCAACGACACTGCGGCGTCGGTCGGTGCGATATCCCGGATTTCGTTCGGCGAAACCGTGAGTGAAACTGGTGCTCCGGTTGCAGCGCAATGCGACGACACGCGCGCCGTCTGGCCAATGAGGGCCGGAAACATCAGAGTGTCCAGTGCGCACCAGGCGTATAGACGGCGGCCATCAATCTCGAAGATATGCGAAGTCTCGCGCAAGGTGAGGCCATAACCAACGATATTCCCATCACTATCGTACTCGGTACTGGTGGCCCGTTCGAGCACGGCATTCACTTGCTGAGCAGGCCAGTCGAGAGACATGGCAAGTGTCGTTTGCGAAACCGGACGCCCCTTGGCCAGCTCACGCAGCAGCACGACGAACAGCTGCCCGAACCCTTCGGGCTGATTAGCTGGCGCCAGACTTTCAGCAATTTCGGTGATGTAGCGTGTATGTTTCATAGCTATTTCCTTGGGATGCACAGCGCGAAAGCTGCTTTGCTTCTCTGTTTGACGCCCGCTTTGATTGCCTTGCGGGGGCCCCCGGGTAGATTTCGCAGAGGGCAATCCGCACCTACGAAGCGAATACCGGGCTGTAGAATCGTTATCCAATCACGATTTTCTCGATGGAATGGTCTGCAGCATATGTCGATTAAGCTCTTGGCCCAAGCGGAAGGCATCTTGGACGCTTACGATCTCCACGCCTTGATGCTTGGAGGCCCAATCTTTCGCCGTCACGACCGATGCAAAGAAATGGACGTGGCAACAGAATGACTGACGAATGTCCGCTGTTTCCTGCGGCAGGACCAACGACACTGCGGCGTCGGTCGGTGCGATATCCCGGATTTCGTTCGGCGAAACCGTGAGTGAAACTGGTGCTCCGGTTGCAGCGCAATGCGACGACACGCGCGCCGTCTGGCCAATGAGGGCCGGAAACATCAGAGTGTCCAGTGCGCACCAGGCGTATAGACGGCGGCCATCAATCTCGAAGATATGCGAAGTCTCGCGCAAGGTGAGGCCATAACCAACGATATTCCCATCACTATCGTACTCGGTACTGGTGGCCCGTTCGAGCACGGCATTCACTTGCTGAGCAGGCCAGTCGAGAGACATGGCAAGTGTCGTTTGCGAAACCGGACGCCCCTTGGCGAGTTCCCGCAGTAGCGGGACCAAGAGATCCGCAGTACCATTGGTACGATTGACCGAAGTGAGACGTTCTAAAATATATGGGGCGAGCTTCATGGTTCCATCTCCTTTCATCCTGCGCAGCAGGACAATTGTTTGACATCCTTGGTGAAGGTCTGCGCCGCGAGCTTCAGCCCCTCGACCATCGTCAGGTAGGGGAACAACTGGTCAGCCAGTTCCTGTACGGTCATGCGGTTACGGATCGCGAGCACCGCCGTCTGGATCAGCTCGCCCGCTTCCGGGGCCACTGCCTGTACCCCAATGAGTCGTCCGCTACCTTCCTCGGCTTGTCCTTTCGAATTTGAATTGGATAGCGTAACCTTACTTCCGTACTCATGTACGGAGTCAAGCGGTATGGAAAATAATTTGGAGAACCTGACCATTGGCGTTTTTGCCAAGGCAGCCGGCGTCAACGTGGAGACCATCCGGTTCTATCAGCGCAAGGGCTTGTTGCCCGAGCCGGACAAGCCCTATGGCAGCATTCGCCGCTATGGCGCGGCGGACGTGACACGGGTGCGATTCGTGAAATCGGCCCAGCGGTTGGGCTTCAGCCTGGATGAAATCGCCGAGTTGCTGCGGCTCGACGATGGCACCCACTGCGAGGAGGCCAGCAGCCTGGCCGAGCACAAGCTCCAAGACGTGCGCGAGAAGATGGCCGATTTGGCGCGCATGGAGGCTGTGCTGTCTGACCTGGTGTGCGCCTGCCATTCGCGGCAGGGGAATGTTTCGTGTCCGCTGATTGCGTCGTTGCAAGGTGGAACGAGCTTGGCAGGGGCTTCCACAGCTTAGCGTGCTTTATTTTCCGTTTTCTGAGACGACCACAGATCAGAAAAGACTGTGCAGCCGACTCTTGATATTCCGTGCAGTCACCTTCTGAAAATGACACGGTGCTATCCGGCAGGCTGACTTGAAGCGGGGCCTCGAAAACCTGGCGCATTTGCGCCAGGGTCATCTTGCCGGGGGAAATCTCGAGATGGCTCATCACTTGCCCTCCTGTGCGTCGATCATCGGCAGATCGAGGCCACCCTCATGGGCGCTCTGTTTGGCGATGTCATAGCCCGCATCGGCATGGCGCATCACCCCGGTGGCCGGATCGTTACGCAGCACGCGACCGAGGCGCTTGTGGGCATCGTCGCTGCCATCGGCGACGATCACCACCCCGGCGTGCTGGGAATAGCCCATGCCCACGCCGCCGCCATGGTGCAGCGACACCCAGGTGGCGCCACCGGCGGTGTTGAGCAGAGCATTGAGCAGCGGCCAGTCGGACACCGCGTCGGAGCCGTCCTGCATGGCCTCGGTCTCGCGGTTGGGGCTGGCCACCGAGCCGGAATCCAGATGGTCGCGGCCGATGACCACCGGCGCCTTGAGCTCGCCGCTTTTGACCATCTCGTTGAAGGCTTGGCCGAGACGCGCACGGTCCCTCAAGCCGACCCAGCAGATGCGTGCCGGCAGGCCCTGGAAGGAGATCCGCTCGCGGGCCATGTCCAGCCAGTTATGCAGGTGCGGGTCGTCGGGAATCAGCTCCTTGACCTTGGCGTCGGTCTTGTAGATGTCCTCGGGGTCGCCGGACAGCGCCGCCCAGCGGAACGGGCCGATACCCTGGCAGAACAGCGGCCGGATGTAGGCGGGTACAAAGCCCGGGAAGTCGAAGGCATTCGCGACACCTTCGTCCTTTGCCATCTGGCGGATATTGTTGCCGTAGTCGAAGGTCGGGATGCCCAGGGCCTGGAAGTCGAGCATCGCCTGCACATGCACCGCCATGGATTGCTTGGCGGCCTTGACCACCGCCTTGGGCTCGGACTTGCCGCGGGCGACGTAGTCGTCCCAATTCCAGCCCGCTGGCAGGTAGCCGTGCAGCGGGTCGTGGGCGCTGGTCTGGTCGGTGACCATGTCCGGACGCACGCAACGCCGGGCGTCGCAACGCTTGACCAGTTCCGGCAACACCTCGGCGGCGTTGGCGCACAGGCCGATGGAGACCCCCTGGCCCGCCTTGATGTACTTCTCGATGCGTGCCAGGGCGTCGTCGAGATCGTTGGCCTGTTCGTCGAGATAGCGCGTGCGCAGGCGAAAATCGATGCGTGACTGCTGGCACTCGATGGTAAGCGAAGTTGCGCCGGCGAGCGTCGCCGCCAGCGGCTGAGCGCCGCCCATGCCGCCGAGTCCGGCGGTGAGGATCCAGCGACCGGCGAGCTTGCCGCCATAGTGCTGGCGACCGGCCTCGACGAAGGTTTCGTAGGTGCCCTGGATGATGCCCTGGGAGCCGATGTAGATCCACGAGCCGGCGGTCATCTGGCCGTACATCATCAGGCCCTTGCGATCCAGCTCGTTGAAATGCTCCCAGTTGGCCCAGGCCGGCACCAGGTTGGAATTGGCGATCAATACCCGGGGGGCATCCTTGTGGGTCTCGAACACGCCCACCGGCTTGCCGGACTGAATCAGCAACGTTTGATGATCTTCCAGGCGCTGGAGCGTCTCGACGATCTTGTCGAAGCATGGCCAGTCCCGCGCGGCGCGGCCAATGCCGCCATAGACCACCAGGTCCTCGGGGCGCTCGGCGACGTCCGGATGCAGATTGTTCATCAACATGCGCAGCGGCGCTTCGGTCAGCCAACTCTTGCAGGTAAGCTCGGTGCCGGTGGGTGCGGCGATCTGGCGGCTGGGGTCGTGACGCTTGTCGGTGTCGGACATGCTTGTGGTCTCTCTTGGTTCTTTTAGACAAATATTGAGGCTGGTTTAGACAAACACTGCGGTTGGTGGCTGGTGGCTGGTGGCTGGTGGCCGATTCAGCCGGTCAGGGTCAATTGATGGACGAGTCGCGCCGCGACCTTGGCGGTGCGGCCGTCGATGTCGTGCTCAGGATTGAGTTCGGCGATATCGGCGAGTCGCAGCTTGCCGCTATCGCGGATGATCTCGATCAGCGGCTCGATCAGCGCCAGCGACACGCCGCGCGCCGCCGGCGCGCTGACCCCCGGCGCCTCGGTAGCGGGCAGTACATCGAGATCGATGGTGAGATAAAGATGCTCGCAGTGAGCGATGAAACGCTTGACGTCGCGCAAGATGGCCTCGAGTGTGGCCGCGGTGAATTCGCGGTCCTCGCGCACCAGCACGCCGAGATCCTTGGCACGCTGGAACAGGGCGCGGGTATTGCTGGCGCGACTGACGCCCAGACAGGCATAGCGGAACGGCCAGTGACGTTGCTCGCACGCATCGGCGATCTGGGCGAAGGGCGTACCGGAGGAGTGCGCATGGCTCGGGTCGCGCAGATCGAAGTGCGCATCGAGATTGACGATACCGATTTGCGGTGGCCGGTCGTGCTTGCTGCCTTGCGCTTCCAGGTGCCGGGCAAGCCCCTGCCAGCTGCCGAAGGCGATCTCGTGGCCGCCGCCCAGCGCCACCGGGAAATGGCCGGCGTCGAGCAATTCGGCCAGGCGCTCACCAAGACGCTGCTGGGCCTCTTCCAGGGCATCGCCTCGGCACACCACATCGCCGGCATCGAAGGCCGGGGCCTGGCGATGCCAGGCCAGCGGCGCCAGGGCGCGACGGATCGCCTGCGGACCCTGGGTGGCGCCGGGCCGGCCCTGGTTGCGCTTGACCCCCGCATCCGAGGCGAAGCCGAGCAGGGCGACGCCCTTGCTACCTGCTTGATCCAGCGGCCGAATGCATTGATGCCAGCGCTCGCTGTTGCTTTCCGGGTCGATGCGCCCGGTCCAGGCGGACATGTCGATGGTCTCAGCGGTCATGGGTGAGCTCTCCCCTGAACAGGCGCTGGCGCAGCCGGCCGGGTTGCACGGCATAGGCCAGTTCGGCGGGGCGCTGAATGTCCCACACGCACAGGTCGGCGGGCGCGCCCTCGTAGAGGCGGCCCAGCTCGCGGCGGCCTAGGGCGGCGGCGCCGTGGGCGGTCATGCCGGCCAGCGCCTCACGGGGTGTCAGACGAAACAGCGTGCAGGCCAGGTTGAGCATCAGCGTCGGCATGAACAGCGGCGAGCTGCCCGGGTTGCAGTCCGTGGCTACGGCCATGGGCACGCCGGCGTCGCGCAGCGCCTGGATAGGCGGCAGTTGGGTTTCCCGCAGGGTATGAAAGGCGCCGGGCAGGATGACCGCGACGCTGCCGGCCTGGCGCATGGCCGCGATGCCCGCCTCGTCCAGGTATTCGATATGGTCCACGGAGCGCGCGCCGTAGCCCGCCGCCATGGCGCTGCCACCCAGCTTGGAAAGCTGTTCCGCGTGCGCCTTGATGGGCAGATCATGGGTCTGGGCCGCCTGGAAGACGCGCTCGCACTGGGCCACGGAGAAGGCGATCGCCTCGCAGAACACGTCGACCATATCGACGAGCCCTTCGGCGACGGCGGCAGGAATCATCTCGTCGCACACCAGATCGATATAGGTGTCGCTGGCGGCTGCGTATTCCGGCGGCAAGGCATGGGCGCCGAGCAGGGTAGTGACGACCCGCACCGGTAGTGTCTCGCCGAGGCGCCGGGCGACCCGCAGCATCTTGAGCTCGTCTTCGACGTTCAGCCCGTAGCCGGACTTGATCTCCACGGTGGTCGCGCCGTCGTCGATCAGCGCCTGCAAACGCGGCTGGGCCTTGTCGAAGAGCGCTTCCTCGCTGGCGGCCCGCGTCGCGCGCACGGTACTCAGAATGCCGCCGCCGGCCTTGGCGATCGCCTCGTAGCTGGCGCCCTCCAGGCGCATCTCGAACTCGTCGGCACGGCTGCCGCCGAACACCAGGTGGGTGTGGCAGTCCACCAGCCCCGGGGTCATCACCCCGCCCCGGCCGGCGTCGTGGGCGTACTCGCAGCGCATCGCGTCGAATTCCTGCATCGGCTGCAGCGCTTCGATCCGGCCATCGCGTACCAGAACGGCCATCGGCTCCGGCAATTCTCGATTGCCGTCGAATACCGTCATGTCACGCCATAGCAGGGAGGATATCTCGGGCATGGAGGCTCCTTGAAGAATATCGCTTCTAATTGTATATACAAATGCGTTGACTACAAGAAACGAGAGGTCTTCATGTCGCACCAAGAAAAGACATCATTTGCGAGCGAGGAGCAGGAGCGTCGGTATTCCCTGAAGACGATGCTCTACCTGTTCATTCCCAGCCTGCTGGGGATCCTGATCTTTTTCGTGCCCGTGACACTGGCGGGACGGACCACCATCCCGCTCGATCACATGGTCACTGGGGCACGATATTTGTTGGGTGGGCTGGATGGCTGGTATGCATTGGCACTGATCGTCGCCGGGGCGGCCTATCCTTTGGTGACCGGTAACTGGCGACGTAGCGTTACCGACCGGGTCTTCACCGTGCTCAAGCTATTGGGCGTCGTGGCGGCGGTAATGGCGCTCAGCGGTTGGGGGCCGGCGTTGCTGCATACGCCGGACATGTTGCCTTTTCTGTTCGGCAAACTGGTGATCCCGGTGGGGCTGATCGTGCCGATTGGGGCTATCTTCCTGGCATTGCTGATCAGTTATGGCCTGCTCGAGTTGATCGGCATTCTGCTGCAACCGATCATGCGGCCGATCTGGCGGACGCCGGGAAAATCGGCGATCGACGCCGTGGCATCCTTCGTCGGCAGTTACTCGATTGGTCTGCTGATCACCAATCGCGTCTATCAAGCGGGGCAGTATTCGCCGCGCGAGGCGGCCATCATTGCGACCGGGTTTTCCACGGTATCGGCGACCTTCATGATTATCGTCGCCAAGACGCTGGACTTGATGGCGGTATGGAACCTGTATTTCTGGCTGACGCTGCTGATCACCTTCGCGGTGACCGCGATTACCGTGCGCTTGCCACCGCTGGCACGGATGGACGACGAGAAATCTGATGACGAGCCTGGAGTGCCTCGCGGACGCCGGCTGGTGACCGCCTGGCGCGCTGGCCTTGATGCTGCGCATCACGCGCCGAGTCTGATGCGCAGTGTGGCACTCAACTTCAAGGAAGGGCTGCTGATGGCGATCAGCATTCTGCCGTCGATCATGTCGGTGGGGTTGATCGGTCTGCTGCTCGCCAAGTACACGCCGCTGTTCGATTGGCTGGGTCTGCTGTTTTACCCAATGACGGCGTTGTGGGGGCTCGACGAGGCGATGGCGCTGGCCCAAGCCGCCTCGACCGGGCTGGCCGAAATGTTCCTGCCGGCCCTGCTGATGGGGGATGCCGGTTTCGTGGCTCGCTTCGCCACGGGCGTGGTATCGGTATCGTCGGTATTGTTCTTCTCGGCTTCGATCCCCTGCATCCTTTCGACCACGATTCCGCTTTCGGTGGGGCGCATTGTCGTCGTCTGGTTTTTGCGCACGGCGCTGGGATTGTTGCTGGCGGTGCCGGCTGGCTATCTGGCCCAGGCCTTGGCTGGCGGTTAACCGCGTGCGAAGGCCCGCCACGTCCAGCGGCGGCGCGATCAATGCGCCGCCGCTGGCGTTTGGTAGTTTGCAAAGGGCCTCTATCCCGAATGATGTTTGGCAAATTCAGGCAGAGCGTGCCTGTGAGCGCAACTTGTAGCGGTCGCCGGGATGGATCAATCGGGCGTAGCTGATCAGGTGTTCTCCGGACCAGGTGCGTCGCACCATGCTCAGGCACGGTGCGCTGACAGGAATTTCCAGCCAGTCGGCGGTCTGGGTATCGACCAGCACGGCTTCCACCACATGCTCCAGATCGGAAATCGGGCAGGCGGCGACCAGCACCTCGTTGGGTGTATAGCGCGAGAAGTCGGTTTTCAGGTAATTCGGCACCCAGCGTGGGTTGACGTAGCGATTTTCCAGTTGGATCGGAATCTCGTTCTCGCGGTGAATCAGGATGGTATGGAAAACCCGCGTGCCGAGGCGCACGCCGAGGCGCAAGGCGACTTCATCGTCGGCCTCGATGGATTCGCAGCGCAGCATGTCATTACGGTAGTGATGCCCCCGCTGACGCACTTCTTCGGCGATGTTGCGGATCTCGAGTAGCGATGATTCGGCCTTCAAGTCGGTAACGAACGTCCCCAGCCCCGGCTGGCGGACCAGATAGCCTTCGTGAACCAGGTCGCGAATCGCCTTGTTGGCGGTCATTCGGCTGACGTCGAACTGCTGGGCAAGTTGCTCTTCCGGTGGAATCTGATGATGGACCGGATAGTTTCCGGAGCGAATTCGCTCGAGAAGGAACTGCTTGATCTGTAGATAGCGTGGCGCTTGGGTCACAGGCATCTCAGGCGATCCGGTAAGCATGCGGCAGTTCGGCGAGCAGGCCGCGGCCGCCGGCCATGGTCAGGGCCAGGTCGTTGAGTGCGTCCCACACCGGCAGCGCCAGACCGCCCTTGACGGCCTGATCGATGCGCTGGGCGAACAGCAGCAATTTGTGCAGGCGGCGATGGGGTAGGCGTTGCAATGCTTGCTGATAATTGGCGCGGTGCTTTTCGGGGATCATCGGGCGCTGGGCCTTGCAGGCGTGCTCGAGGCTCTGGCCCTGCTCGAGGTGCTGTTGCAGGGAGAGCAGCGTTCGCATCTCGCGGCTCAGCGCCCACAGCACCACCGGCGCCTCGATGCCTTCGCTCCTGAGTCCGCGCACGATCCGCACGGCGCGCTCGCGCTCGCCGCGCAGGCAGGCATCGGTCAGCGTGAAGACGTCGTAGCGGGCGCTGTCTTCGACCCCCGAGGTGATCGCCTCGGTGTCGAGTCGCGCGCCGGGGGGCAGCAGCAGCGAGAGCTTCTGCAACTCCTGGTCGGCGGCGAGCAGATTGCCCTCGGTGCGTTCGCCGAGCAGCCGGGCGGCGTCCATGTCGAGGGTGAGACCGTAGCGGGTGGCCCGGTCGCGCATCCAGAAACCCAGCCGCGAATGATCGACCGGCCACACCGGCACGAACACGCCGAGCTTGTCGAGTGCCTTGAACCATTTGCTCTGCTGCTGCTTGCGATCGAGCCGGCCCGCCGAGATCAGCAGCACGTCGTCGCTGTTCGGCGCCTGCGCGGCGAACGCTTCCAGCGCCTTGCCGCCTTCCTGGCCGGGCGCCTGGTCGCCGAGGCGCAGTTCGATGAGCTTGCTGGTAGCGAACAGCGACATGCTGGCCGCGGACTCGGTGAGCCGCCCCCATTGAAAACCGCTCTCGACGTGTAGCACCTCGCGCTCCTCGATGCCGCGTTCGCGGGCCACCCGCCTGACTTCGTCGCAGGCGTCGCGCTGGATCAGCGGCTCGTCGCCGGCGACGATGATCACCGGCGGCAATTTCCTGGCCAGCGTCTCGGGCAGCTTGTCGGGGAAGACCTTCACCGCGTGGCGTCCAGGTTGCGCAGCCGATCGATCAGGCGCTGGGCGGCGTCGCGGCGCAGCGCCTCGAGCGCCCGCTCGCGGTCGTTGTCCCGAGTCAACAGCTCATTGTCGTTGGCCCGGAACGTGGTCGTCACCTGCATTCGCTGCTGGTCGAGCAGGTAGGCGTTGTCGGCGGTGCGCTGGATCGAGAACGGCACCTCGAGCTGCAGTTCGATCTCCTGGGTGCCGCTGTCGCTTCCGCTCAGGCTGATCTCCTGAATGCGCTCCGTGCCGAGATTGAGGCGCAACGGTGCGGCGTCGCTCAGTTCGATCCCGGCGTCGTGCAGCGCGCGAGTGACACTATCGCTGAGCGCCGAGGGTGTCGTCGCCAGGACCAGACGCTCGATGCCTGCGTCTTGTGTGGCCCCGGTGCCGCGCAGCTGGAAGCCGCAGCCGGGCAGGGCGGTGATGCCGGCACCGAGCAGCGCAGCGCTCAGCGACCGGGCGAGAAAGGTTCGACGCTTCACGGCTAGCTCCTTGCATTGTGGTTAGCGACACGCGCTGGGTGGCGACGCTCAGCTGGCAACGATGTTGACCAGTTTTCCCGGCACCACGATCACCTTGCGCAGCGTCTTGCCCTCGATGTGTCGCTGGACGTTCTCGTTGGCCAGCGCTTCGGCCTCGACGGTGTCCCTGACGGTATCGGGGGCGATCTCGATGCGCGCGCGCAGCTTGCCGTTGACCTGCACGACGAGCTCGAGGCTGTCCTTGACCAGCGCGTGCTCGTCGAGCTCGGGCCAGCGGGCGTCGATGGCCGGCTCGCGATGGCCGAGGGCCTGCCACAGCGCATGGCAGGCATGCGGGGTGATCGGGGCGAGCAGCAGCACGCAGGTCTCGACCGCCTCGCGGGCGACCGCCAGATCCTGAGGCGCGCCGCCGGCGCGCTCGCCCTGGAAGCGGCCGAGCGCGTTGGTCAGTTCCATCACCGCGGCAATGGCGGTATTGAAGGTGGTGCGCCGGCCGATGTCATCGCTGGCCTTCTTGATGGTCTCGTGGGTCTTGCGACGCAACCCCCTTTGCGCGTCATCGAGCGCCTGAGGGTCGAAAGAGTGAGGGTCGAGTGCAGGCGCCGTGCCGGCGTCTTGCTCGGCGGCCAGGTGATCGGCGACCAGTTTCCATAGCCGCTTCATGAAGCGATGCGCGCCTTCGACGCCGGCATCGGACCATTCCAGCGATTGCTCCGGCGGGGCGGCGAACATCATGAACAGGCGCACGGTGTCGGCGCCGAAGCGCTCGATCATCGCCTGCGGGTCGACGCCGTTGTTCTTCGACTTGGCCATCTTCTCGATGCCGCCCATCTGCACCGGCTCACCGTCGCTCTTCAATACCGCGCTGACCGGCCGGCCCTTGTCATCGCGCTTGACCTCGACGTCGGCCGGATTGAACCAGTCCTTGCCGCCGTTTCCGGTCTCGCGATAGAAGGTCTCGGCGATCACCATGCCCTGGGTCAGCAGGCGCTGGAACGGCTCGTCGCTCGCAATCAGGCCGAAGTCGCGCATCAGCTTGTGGAAGAAGCGCGCGTAGAGCAGGTGCAGAATGGCGTGCTCGATACCGCCGATGTACAGATCTACCGGCAGCCAGTAGTCGGCGCGTTCGTCGAGCATCGCCTCGCGGTTGTCGGCGCAGGCGAAGCGTGCGTAGTACCAGCTCGACTCCATGAAGGTGTCGAAGGTGTCGGTCTCGCGGGTCCAGCCGTCGCCCAGATCATAGAACGCCGGCATCTTCTTGAGCGGCGAGCCGCTGGCGTCGACCTCGACCTCCATCGGCAGCGCGACCGGCAACTCCTCGTCGGTCAGCGCCACGGTCTGACCCCCGGGGCCGTACTTGACCGGGATCGGCGCGCCCCAGTAGCGCTGACGGGCCACTCCCCAGTCGCGCAGCCGGAAATTGGTCTTGACCGTGCCGCGGCCGTCGGACTCGAGCCGCGCGGCGATCGCCTGGAAGGCGGCGTCGAAGTCGAGGCCGTCGAACTCGCCGGAATTGATCAGCGCGCCATGCTCGACATAAGCGCCTTGGCTGAGATCCGGAGCGTCGCCTCGTGCGTCGGCGATCACCGCGACGATCGGCAGGTCGTACTTGGTGGCGAACTCCCAGTCGCGCTGATCGTGGCCGGGGACGGCCATCACCGCGCCGGTGCCGTATTCCATCAGCACGAAGTTGGCCACGTAGATCGGCACTGGGTTACCGCTCAGCGGGTGACGCGCGGTGAAACCGGTATCGCGGCCACGCTTCTCCATGGTTGCCAGATCCGCTTCCGAGGTACCGCCGCGGGCGCACTCCTCGAGGAAGTCGGCCAGCGACGGGTCGTTCGCGGCCGCGGCCTTGGCCAATGGATGGCTGGCGGCAACGGCGACGTAGGTCACGCCCATCAGCGTATCGGGGCGGGTGGTGTAGACATCCAGCGTCTCGTCGCGGCCGTCGACGTCGAAGCTCAGCTCGACCCCGCGGGACTTGCCGATCCAGTTGCGCTGCATGGTCTTGACCTGTTCCGGCCAGTCGACGTGATCGAGGTCGGCGAGCAGTTCCTCGGCGTAATCGGTGATCTTGAGAAACCACAGCGGGATCTCCCTGCGCTCGACCAGCGCGCCGGAGCGCCAGCCGCGCCCGTCGATGACCTGCTCGTTGGCGAGCACGGTGTTGTCCACCGGATCCCAGTTGACCGCGGCCATCTTCTTGTAGACCAGCCCCTTGTCGACAAGCTTGGCGAAGAACCACTGCTCCCAGCGATAGTAGTCGACGTCGCAGGTGGCGAACTCGCGGCTCCAGTCGTAGGCGAAGCCCAGCGCCTTCAACTGGCGACGCATGTAGTCGATGTTCTGGTAGGTCCAGTCCCCGGGCGGCACGCGGTTCTTGATCGCGGCGTTCTCCGCCGGCATGCCGAAAGCGTCCCAGCCCATCGGCTGCAGGACGTTCTTGCCCTGCATGCGCTGGTAGCGCGAGACCACGTCGCCGATGGTGTAATTGCGCACGTGCCCCATGTGCAGCTTGCCGCTGGGGTAGGGGAACATCGACAGGCAGTAGAACTTCTCGCGGCAGGCGTCCTCGACGGCCTTGAAGCACTGATTCTCGTCCCAGTAGCTCTGGGCGGCCGATTCGATCGCGTGGGGCTGGTACTGAGTGTCCATCGTTTGCGTGGGGCACCTTGCGTTGGGGATCGGTGGCGTCGGCTCGACCCGGCGGCGGGGAGCGCGATGCAACCGCTGGAGATAACACCCTGCCACACAATGTGTGAGAAAATTAATGGAGGCAGGCATGGAATACCGTCAATGCTGGCCCAAGGATACCCCAAGACGTGCATGGGCAGGTAGGGCCGCCGGCAAGGCGGCGACCGTCAGGCCAGCACCCGAGAATGATAGGAGAGGCACCATGAGTGACGACAAGCAACAGGACCGGCGGCTGCACGATGCCTACGAGCGCGTGCTGCACCGCATGCGCGACGGGGCCGACGAGCTCTCCTGGGAGCGGCTGCAGCATGAACTCGACGAAGCGGTGGCTTTCGAAGTCGAGGTCGAGGAGTTCACCAAGGATGAGATGTCGCTGTTGCGGGCCTGGGTCGAGCGCGACTTGAAGGACCTGCGTCGCTACCTGGCCGCCGGTGGCAGCGGCGTGGCCAGTTGGCTGGGCATCGACCTGAACGTGCTGTCGCGCAAGATCAGCGAGGCGCTGTTGTCGATCGCCGATCGCAGCGTGGTGGAGCGCGAGCGTTTCGAGGACGACCTGGAAGCCGCCCGCGCCGATTACGTCGAGGGCGAGCTGGCCGCGCCGGGTCGCATGGCCTGCGTGCACTGTGGCGAGACGCTGGCGCTGGAGCGCGTCGCCCGGCTCGAGCCCTGCCATGCCTGCGGGCATCGCTACTTCGAGCGCGCCCCGGCGCGTGGCGCGGCCGAGTGACTGGCTGTTGATCGGCGCCCTGATTCGCTATCAATGGTGCCGCTGTCAATCAGCGCCGCCGGGCCTGGCGCAAGCGTAGTCCGGCGGCGAGCATCAGCCCGGCGAGCAGCCAGGTCGGCCAGCTGCCGGTGCGGGTGAAGGGCGTTTCGCCCTGCATGGTGCGGACCTCGCCGATGACCTGCGCGGTCTCGAACTGCGCCGCGCGGCTGGTTATTCGCCCCTGTGGGTCGATGATCGCGGTGACTCCGTTGCTGGTGGCGCGCATGAGATAGCGGCCGTTCTCCAGCGCTCTCAGACGGGCCATCTGCAAATGCTGCAGCGGGCCGATGGAATCACCGAACCAGGTGTCGTTGGACACTGTCATCAACACCTCGGCCTGGCGTGCCCGGCTCGCCACCAGGTCGGGATAGGTGATCTCGTAGCAGATCGCCGTGCCGATTCTCAGGCCGGCCGCGCGGATCGGTTGCTGGTCATTCGCGCCGGCCGAGAAGCTCGACATCGGCAGGTCGAAGAAGGCGATGACGCCGCGCAACAGCCCTTCCAGCGGCATGTATTCGCCGAACGGCACCAGGTGCTCCTTGCGATAGCGCCCCTGGCTGTCGCCGAAACCGATCACCGCATTGTAGTAATCGTCCTGCGCGTCGCGTTCGACGATCCCCGTCAACAGTGCCGTATCGGCGGGCAGCGTCGCCTGGAGGCGTTCGAGTAGCGGCAGGGCCTGTCGTTCGAACATCGGCAGGGCGGTTTCCGGCCAGACAATCAACTGGATATTGTCATCGAGGCCGCGGGTCAGGCGGGTATAGGTGTTGGCAGCGGTACGTCGGCCCTCGTCGGTCCATTTCATCAATTGCGGCAGATTGCCCTGCAAGAGCGCCACGCGAGTCGTCTCGCCGGGCGTCGTCCATTGCCCGGGTAGCGTCAGTGGCGCCAGCCACATCGCGGCGAGGGGAGCGAGCGCCCACCAGCGCCTTCGCAGCAGTTCGACCAGCAGCGTGCCGCTGAGCGCGGTGATCAGGCTCAGCAGATAGACGCCGCCGAGCGGCGCCAGCGGTGCCAGCGGCGAGTCGACATGGGCGCTGCCCAGCAAGAGCCAGGGGAAGCCGGTGAACAGGTAGGTGCGCAGCACTTCGACGAGTACCCAGAGCCCGGCGAAGCTGAGCCAGGCCAGCCGCGCTCCGGTGAATCGCCGGTAGCACCAGAACGGCACGGCGTAGAACAGCGCCAGGGTCACCACGAACAGCGCGGTCAGGAACACCGCCAGCGGCACGCCGGTATAGCCGTAGTCGTGAATCGACACGTAGATCCACGAGGTGCCCGAGCCGAACAGGCCGACGCCGTAGCTCCAGCCACGCAGTGCTGCCTGTCCCGGGGTCTGGGTATGAAGCCCGGCGAACACCAGAGCGACGGCCACCGGCCCCAGCCACCACAGCTGGAAGGGCGAGAAGGTCAGCGTGGTCAGGCCGCCGGCGATCAAGGCGGCCAGGTAGCCCATCCAGGGCCGATAAACAGTCGGCATTCGAGGTACTCCGTAGCGGGACGTGCCTCTTATACCAGAGCCGTTGTGCAAAACGAAACTGCCGCGATCGGCCGGGTCGGGCTGATCCTAGCCGTCGTGCCCGTCGTCGCTCGCGCCTTCGGCGACCTGCTCGACCTGCAGCAGGCGGATGCGCCGGTTGTCGGCGCCCAGTACGGTGAAACGCCACTCGCCGAGATGGGCCTGCTCGCCGCGCCGCGGCAGGTAGCCGAAGCGCTGCATCACCAGGCCGCCGACGGTATCGAACTCGTCGTCGGAGAACGCGGTATCGAAGCGCTCGTTGAAATCGTCGATGGGGGTCAAGGCGCGAATCGCGAAGCTGCCGTCGCCCATGTCGCGGATGTCGTCTTCCTCGTCGGTGTCGTGCTCGTCTTCGATGTCGCCGACGATCTGCTCGAGGATGTCCTCGATGGTCACGATGCCCGCCGTGCCGCCATACTCGTCGACCACCACCGCCATGTGGTTGTGGGTGTCGCGGAACTCCTTGAGCAGGCTGTTGAGGCGCTTGGACTCGGGGATGAACATCGCCGGGCGAATCACTTCGCGCAGGGCGATGCGGTCACGCTTGCCGTCGTTGACCTGCAGCAACGGCAGCAGGTCCTTGACCAGCAGGATGCCGAGTACCTCGTCGAGATTCTCGCCGATCACCGGATAGCGCGAGTGGCCGGTTTCGAAGATCACCGGCAGGTAGTCTTCGGGGGGCTGGTCGATGCCGATGGCGGTAACCTGCGAACGCGGGATCATCACCTCGCGGGTCTGCTGATCGCTGATCTGGAAGGCGCCCTCGATGATCGTCAGCGCGTCCGGGTCCAGGCGCAGCTTGGCGGCGGCCTCGCGCAAAAAGACCAGCAACTCGTCGCGTGAATTGGGTTCGTCGGAATCGCTGGAAAAGGCAGTGAACAACTTCTCGAGCCAGGACTTGCCGCCCTGGCTGCTCGATCGGTCTTCGCTCATGCGTCGGGTCTCGTGTCCTCGCTGTCACGCTCGTCATCGGCAAGCGCGTAGGGATCGGGAATGCCGAAGCCATCGAGAACGGCACGCTCGATGGCTTCCATGATCTCGGCTTCAGCCTCATCTATATGGTCGTAACCCAATAAATGCAAGGTGCCGTGGATCACCAAATGGGCGTAGTGATCGGCCAGTGGCTTGTGCTGCTGGCGGGCTTCGCGACGCATGACCGGATGGCTGATCACCAGGTCGCCGAGCAGCGGCAGGTCAATTCCGGGGGGCGCCTCGAAAGGAAAGGAAAGCACATTGGTGGGCCGGTTCTTGCCGCGATAGTCGCGATTGAGCGCCTGGCTCTCGGCGTCGTCGACCAGGCGGATGGTCAGCTCCGGCGCCGCGGCGCCGGATTGCCCGGTGACGCGCGCATGCGCGGCAAGGGTCGCCGCGACCCAACGACTCAGCGCCTCGACACCGGGCAGCTCATCGCCTCTCTCGATGGCCAGCTGCAGGTCGATCAGCGGCCCGGGGGCGTCGTTCATGAGGCGTTCTCGCCCGAGGAGGCCGCGCCGCGCGATTCAAACGCCCCTGTCTCGGCGGCCTGTCTCTCCCGGCGGGCCGCCTCGCGGGCCTCGCGGCGGGCGCGGTCATCGGCTTCCTGCTCGGCCTCGAAGTAGTCGTAGGCCTCGATGATCCGCTGCACCAGCGGATGACGGACCACGTCCTTGGCGGCGAAGTGGGTGACGCCGATCCCCGGCGTGTCCTTGAGCACGTCGAGCACCTGGATCAGTCCGGACTGCTGGCCGCGCGGCAGGTCGACCTGGGTGATGTCGCCGGTGATCACCGCGGTGGAGCCGAAGCCGATGCGAGTCAGGAACATCTTCATCTGTTCGCGGGTGGTGTTCTGGCTCTCGTCGAGAATGATGAAGGCATTGTTCAGCGTGCGCCCGCGCATGTAGGCAAGCGGGGCGATCTCGATCACCTGGCGCTCGATCAGCTTGGCCACCTGTTCGAAGCCGATCATCTCGTAGAGCGCGTCGTAGAGCGGGCGCAGATAGGGATCGATCTTCTGGGCCAGGTCGCCGGGCAGAAAGCCCAGCTTCTCGCCGGCCTCGACCGCCGGGCGCACCAGCAGGATGCGCCGCACCTGCTGCTGGTTGAGCGCCTCGACGGCGGCGGCGACGGCCAGGTAGGTCTTGCCGGTGCCCGCCGGGCCGATGCCGAAATTGATGTCGTGCTTGCGGATGCTGGCGACGTAGTTCTGCTGGTTCAGACCGCGCGGCTTGATGACGGCGCGCGGGGCGCGAATGATCACCTCGCCGTCGCCGCTCGTGCCTTCTTCTTCCTCGAGCGCCTCGATGCCGGATTCCTGCAGAAACAGATGCACGGTATCGGGATCCAGGTCGCCGGATTCGGTCTCGCGGTAAATATGCTCGACTACATTGGCCGCCGCCTTGACGTGCGGCCCGGGGCCGGCCAGCTGGAAGGTGTTGCCGCGGTTGCGCAGGGTCACGCCGAGGCGCGATTCGATCAGTTTGAGATGTTCATCCCGCTGCCCGCAGAGCTTGGCCAGCCGCATGGGATCATTGGGCTCGAGGGTCAGGGTGAGGACGCGATTGGCCGGAGAACTTTGTTGACTCAAGAACAGGCTTCCATAGGGTGTCTGGGAAATAGGGTATCTGGGAACATGCAGTCAGCTTAGTGCCCCGGGCGAGCCCGGGGCAAACAAATGCAGTCGACTGTCTCTGCAAGCGGACTTTGCAAGCGGGGCGCGGTCAGTGACGGACCGGCGAGACCAGCGTGGCGCGCAGCGAATTGGGCAGCGCTTCGGTGATCTCGACGTCGACGAAGGTGCCGATCGTTGCGGTGGGGTCGTCGGCGCTGAAGTTGACCACCCGGTTGTTCTCGGTGCGTCCGGTGAGCTTGCCGGGGTCGCGGGGCGAGAAGCCGGTGACCAGAATGCGCTGGGTCGAGCCGACCATGCGCCGGCTGATCTGCATGGCGTTCTGGTTGATGCGCTCCTGGAGGATCGCCAGGCGCTGTTTCTTGACCGCCTCGGGCGTGTCGTCCTCGAGCGCCGCGGCCGGCGTGCCGGGGCGTGCGGAGTAGACGAAGCTGAACGAGACGTCGAAACCGATCCGCTGGATCAGGTCCATGGTGGCCTCGAAGTCGGCCTCGGTCTCGCCCGGGAAGCCGATGATGAAGTCCGAGGAGAAGCTGATGTCGGGACGCAGCGCGCGAATGCGCTCGAGCTTGGCGACGTATTCCTCGACGCCGTGACCGCGCTTCATCGCCGCCAGGATCCTGTCGGACCCTGCCTGTACCGGCAGGTGCAGGTGGCTGACCAGTTCGGGGATCTCGCCATAGGCCTCGATCAGACTGTCGGAGAATTCCACCGGATGCGAGGTGGTGAAGCGAATGCGGTCGATGCCCTCGACGGCGGCGACGCAGGCGATCAGCTCGGCCAGGTCGATCTCCTCGCCGGTCTCGTCTTCGCCGCGGTAGGCGTTGACGTTCTGGCCCAGCAGGTTGATCTCGCGCACCCCCTGGTCGGCGAGGTGGACGACTTCTTCCATCACCGCGGCAAACGGCCGCGAGACCTCCTCGCCGCGGGTATAGGGCACCACGCAGAACGTGCAGTACTTCGAGCAGCCTTCCATCACCGACACGAAGGCGGTCGCGCCGTCGGCGCTGGGCTTGGGCAGATGGTCGAACTTCTCGATCTCGGGGAAGGTGACATCGACCACCGAGATCGGCTCGGCATTCTTGCCGCGCGCCTCGAGCATCGAGGGAATGCGATGCAGCGTCTGGGGACCGAACACCATGTCGACGTGGGGCGCGCGCTTGCGCAGGTTCTCGCCTTCCTGGCTGGCCACGCAGCCGCCGACGCCGATCACCAGCTCGGGATTGCGCTCCTTGAGCTTCTTCCAGCGGCCGAGCTGATGGAAGACCTTCTCCTGCGCCTTCTCGCGAATCGAGCAGGTGTTGAGCAGGATGACGTCGGCATCGCGTTCGTCGTCGGTCAGCTCCATCTGATGCGATTCGCCGAGCAGATCCGCCATGCGTGCGGAGTCGTACTCGTTCATCTGGCAGCCGTGGGTCTTGATGAAGAGTTTCTTCGCCATAGAATGCGTCGGCGCCTGGCGCCCGCTTTGTCCGTGAGTCGAGGGAGTGAAGGCGTGACCGAAGGGTCGCCTGCGACAGATCGAGCAAATTATACGTACCCGGCCCCCGGCTTGACCAGCCTTGGCCTTGTGAAGGCAAAGGCGCGCATGCCTACGCGGGCGGCCATGTGGTAGACTAAGCCGCCCGAATACGCTCGGCACCGGCCTGGCGGCGGGCGCGCCTGAGGTCGCACGCTGGCCGCGTTGCGACCCATGTTTTCGACTATTGCGCAGGATCCAACGGCTCATTGCAATGACGCTTCTCGCCCTGGGAATCAACCACAAGACCGCCGATGTTGCGGTGCGTGAGCGGGTCGCCTTTACCCCCGGTCAACTGGAAGCGGCGCTGGTCGCGCTCAAGGGGCTGCCGGCGGTGAGCGAGGCCGCAGTGCTGTCGACCTGCAATCGTACCGAGCTCTACTGCGTCACCGAGGCGCAGGGCGAGCAGGCGGTCATCGATTGGCTGGGTCGCTTCCACGACCTGCCGGTCGAGGAACTGATGCGCTGTGCCTATCACTATCTGGATGCGTCGGCGGCGCGGCATCTGATGCGCGTGGCCTCGGGGCTGGACTCGATGGTGCTCGGCGAGCCGCAGATTCTCGGCCAGATCAAGGGCGCCTACCAGCAGGCGCGCCAGCATCAGGGGCTGGGCGGCGAGCTGGAGCGGCTGTTCCAGCACGCCTTCGCGGTCGCCAAGCAAGTGCGCACCGAGACCGGCATCGGCGAGAATCCGGTCTCGGTGGCTTACGCGGCGGTCAGCCTGGCGACATGCATCTTCGACGACCTGACGCGTTCCCGGGCGCTGCTGGTCGGCGCCGGCGACACCATCGAGCTGGTCGCCCGGCACCTGCACGAAGCGGGCATCAGAGAGCTGATCGTCGCCAACCGCACCCGTGAACGCGCCGCGCAACTAACCGGCGAGTTCGGCGGCCAGGCGATCACCCTCGGCGAGATCCCTCAGGCGCTGGAGCGAGCCGACATCGTCATTACCTCGACCGCGGCGCCGTTGCCGATCATCGGCAAGGGCATGGTCGAGCGGGCCCTGAAGGTGCGTCGCCATCGGCCGATCTTCATGGTCGACATCGCCGTGCCGCGGGACATCGAGCCGCAGGTCGGCGAACTCGACGACGTGTTCCTGTACACCGTCGACAACCTCCAGGAGGTGATCGAGGAGAACCGGCGCCATCGGCAGGTCGCCGCCGACCAGGCCGAGGAGCTGATCAGCCAGGGCGTCAGCCACTGGCAGCACGAGCGCCGGGTGCGCGGCGCCGGCGAGCTGATCAAGCGCTATCGCGAACAGGGCGAGGCGCTGCGCCAGGGCGCCGAGGCCCAGGCACTGGCGCAGCTGGCGCGTGGCGAGGACCCCGAGAAGGTACTGCGCCGATTCAGCCAGCAATTGACCAACAAGCTGATGCATGGCCCGACGCTGCGCCTGCGCGAGGCGTCGGGCGCCGAACGACACGATGTCATCCAGGCGGCCGAGAGCCTGCTGCTCGACCCGGCCGCGCCTGCCCAGGATCCGGAATAGGACACTGCATGAAAGCGTCTTTGCGCCAGCGTCTTGAAAGCCTTCACGAACGCTTCGACGAACTCGCCGCGCTGCTCGCCGAGCCGGACGTCATCGCCGATCAGGCGCGCTTTCGCGACTACTCGCGGGAATACGCGGAACTCGATGAACTCATCGAGGCGTGGCGCGAATTCCGTGCCACCGAGAGCGACGTCGAGGCCGCCGAGCAGCTCACCGGCGACGCCGATGCCGAGATGCGCGAACTCGCCAACGAGGAGCTCTACGCCGGTCGCGAGCGGCTCGCCGAGCTCGAGACGCGACTCAAGGTGCTGCTGGTGCCCAGGGACCCCGACGATGCGCGCAACGTGTTCCTCGAGGTGCGCGCCGGTACCGGCGGCGACGAGGCGGCGCTGTTCGCCGGCGACCTGTTTCGCATGTACTCGCGCTATGCCGAGAAGCACCGCTGGAATGTCGAGGTGATCAGCGCCAGCCACGGCGAGCAGGGCGGCTACAAGGAGATCATCGCGCGGATCAAGGGCGACGGCGTCTACGCGCGGCTCAAGTTCGAATCCGGCGCGCATCGCGTCCAGCGCGTTCCCGCCACCGAGTCCCAGGGGCGCATTCATACCTCGGCATGCACGGTGGCGGTGATGCCCGAGGCCGACGCGGTCGGCGACATCGACATCAACCCTAACGATCTGCGTGTCGATACCTTCCGTTCCAGCGGCGCCGGCGGCCAGCACGTCAATACTACCGATTCGGCGATCCGCATCACCCACCTGCCGAGCGGCGTGGTCGTCGAGTGCCAGGAGGAGCGCAGCCAGCACAAGAACCGCGCCAAGGCGATGTCGCTGCTGGCCGCCCGGCTCAAGCAGAACGCCGTCGACAGCCAGCGTCAGCAGCAGGCCGATACGCGCAAGTCGCTGGTCGGTTCCGGCGATCGCAGCGAGCGCATCCGCACCTACAACTTCCCCCAGGGCCGGATCACCGACCATCGCGTCAACCTCACGCTCTACAAGCTCGGCGAAGTGATGGGCGGCGAACTCGACGAGGTCATCGCGCCGCTGATCAACGAATACCAGGCCGAGCGGCTGGCGGCCTTGCAGGACGCCTGATGCGCATCGATCGGTTGCTGGTCGAGGCCACCGCGCGTCTGGCCGCCGCCGGCTCGCCGACCCCACGACTCGATGCCGAGGTGCTGCTGGGCCATGTGCTGGGCCGCGAGCGCAGCTGGCTCTACACCTGGAACGATCACGGTGTCGAGGGTTTTCTGCGGGCCCGCTTTGCCGCGCTGATCGCCGCACGGGTCGTCGGCGAACCGGTGGCCTACCTGACCGGCGAGCGCGAATTCTGGGGGCTGGCGCTTGCCACGCACGCAGCGACGCTGATCCCGCGGCCGGACACCGAATGCCTGGTCGAAACGGCGCTGGCGCTGAGGCCGGCGACGGCGCAGCGGGTGCTCGACCTGGGCACCGGCAGCGGGGCGATCGCCCTGGCGCTGGCCAGCGAACGACCCGCCTGGCGGGTCACCGGCGTCGACAGGATCATTGAGGCCGTAACGCTGGCCAGCGCCAATGCGCGCCGCCTGGGCATCGCCAATGCCGACTTCCAGGTCAGCGACTGGTTTGCCGCGCTCACCGACCAGCGCTTTGAACTGATCGTCGCCAATCCGCCCTATCTGGCAGAAGACGACCCGCACCTCGCGCTCGGCGACGTACGCTTCGAGCCGCGCTCGGCGCTGGTGGCCGGGGGCGAGGGCCTGGCCGACCTGCACTATCTGATCGGCGCCGCGCGCCATTACCTGGAGACCGAGGGCTGGCTGCTGCTCGAGCATGGCATGGCGCAGGGCGAAGCGGTGCGCGAGGCGCTGAATCAGGCAGGCTATGGGGCGGTCGCGACCCGCCTCGACCTGGCCGGCCGGCCGCGGGTTTCGCTGGGTCGGCGCGACGACTGAACGCAGCGTGGAATATGCCCGCTGGTTATCCTTCGGGCCGATGTGATAAGACTATCGAGCCGTCATGCCGCATTGGCAGATATTGCTGTTTGCTTGTGGCATTTCGCGATAAGACCATCACTTGCTGCGCCAAGACGCGGTCAACGTAGGTGATCATCCTGCTATCGTGCAGTAGGGAACATTCTTACAATGAAAGCCAAGACACGCTCGCTGGACCGTATCGATCTCAAGATCCTGCGCAGCCTGCAGGAAAACGCGCGCATCTCCTATGTCGATCTGGCCGCCCAGGTGGGACTGTCGACAACGCCCTGCCTGGAGCGCGTCAAGCGGCTGGAAAGGGCGGGCATCATTCGCGGCTACCGGGCGATTCTCGATCCGCAAGCGCTCAAGGCGAATCTGCTGGTGTTCGTCGAAATCTGCCTGGAAACCCAGTCGCCGGCAGTATTCGACGAATTCCGTCGGGCCGTCGCCAAGTTGCCGCAGATCCAGGAGTGTCACCTGGTATCGGGCCAGTTCGACTATATCCTCAAGTGCCGGATTCCCGAGATGTCCGCCTACCGCCAACTGCTCGGCGACGTGGTGCTGACGCTGCCCGGGGTCAAGGAATCCAAGAGCTATGTGGTCATGGAGGAGGTCAAGGAGGAGTTTTCCCTGCACGTTCCCGAGCTCGACGAGCTCGACGCCAACAAGTAGTCCGGCCAGCGACGATTCCGGCCATGGCGGTAACCATCAATTCGTACTGCGAACCCGGGAGTGGTGATGAACGATGAGGCGCTGTTGCGCTATAGCCGGCATATCATGCTCGCTGCGCTGGACATCGAGGGCCAGCAGCGCCTGCTCGACGGCCATGCGCTGGTGATCGGCGCCGGCGGACTGGGCTCGCCGGTCGCGCTTTATCTGGCGGCGGCCGGGGTGGGCCGGTTGAGCATCGCCGATGCCGATGTCATCGAGATCAGCAACCTGCAGCGCCAGATCGCCCACCGTCAGGCTGACCTGGGGCGCAACAAGGCCGAGTCCGCGGCCGCGGCGGCAAGTGCCCTCAACAGCGACTGCGAGATTGTTCCACTGACCGCGCATCTCGACGGCGAGACGCTCGCCACGGCAGTGGCGGCGGCCGACGTGGTGCTCGACTGTACTGATCGCTTCGCCAGCCGCTACGCGATCAATCGTGCCTGCGTCGAGGTCGGGCGTCCGTTGGTCTCGGGAGCGGCGATCCGCTTTTCCGGTCAGTTGGCGGTGTTCGATCCGCGCGACCCGCAAAGTCCCTGCTATGCCTGCCTCTACCCGCCCGCGGCCGACGACGACGACGACGGCGATGACGAATTGCGTTGCGCCGAGAATGGCGTGATCGGCCCGCTGGTCGGGCTGATCGGCTGCTTTCAGGCGCTCGAGGCGATCAAGCTGTTGAGCGGCGCGGGCAGGCCCCACCGCGGCCTCTCGACCTTCGACGGCCTGGACGGCGAGTGGCGCCGCTTCAACGTGCCCCGCGACCCGGACTGCCCGGTCTGCGGCGTATCCGCCCGCGCGGCGAGGTAGGCCGATGGAAGGGCCGCTCGGTCAGGTCAGCGATTTCGACATTCGCCTGCTGCGGATCTTCAAGGCGGTGGCCGAAAGCGGTGGTTTTACCGCCGCCGAGGTGTCGCTGGGCATTGGCCGCTCGGCGATCAGCGTGCACATGGCCGATCTCGAAAAACGTCTGGGGCTGCGCTTGTGTCAGCGCGGGCGAGGCGGCTTCGCGCTCACCGAGGAGGGGCGCGAGGTCTACCAGGCGGCGCTGACCCTGCTGGCCTCGCTGGAGACCTTTCGCACCGAGGTCAACGGCCTGCATCAGACGCTGCGCGGCGAATTCAGCATCGGCATCACCGACAACCTGGTCAGCCTGCCGCGCATGCGCATCACCCACGCGCTGGCCGATCTCAAGGCGCGCGGACCGGACGTGCGCCTCAATATCCACATGACGCCGCCGGACGAGATCGCCCGAGCGGTACTCGATGGCCGCTTGCAGCTGGGTGTGGTACCCGACGTCAACCGCCTTGCCAGCCTCGAGGTGCGTCCGCTGTACAGCGAGCGATCGCTTCTTTATTGCGCTGACGCGCATCCATTGTTCGGCGTGGACGAAGCGCAGTTGAACGAAACCTGCCTGGCCCGTCAGCCGGCGGTGGTGCCGGGCTATCCGCTCCCCGGCGAGGCGCGCGAGCGCATCGAACGTCTGGACGGCCAGGCGACGGCATCGGATCGCGAAGGTGCGGCATTCCTGATTCTCACCGGATGTTTCATCGGCTATCTGCCCGATCACCTGGCACGCCCCTGGATCGAGGCGGGGCGCTTGCGCGCGCTGGCGCCGGAGCGCGAACGCTTCGCCACCGACTTCGTCACCGTGACCCGCCGTGGACGGCGACCGCACCGGGTGCTGGAGGCGTTTCTCGAGGCCTTGGCGGCACAGGACCGGGAGGCGGATGAGCATAGCGAAACAGGCTAGGTGTTATCGAATACTTGACAATAAGCGCGGTGTTGGTGTCAGACTAAGTGGACATTATCACGATTGCCGATTTGCGATGGTGAAAGAATTCAACAATAACTTGGGTTCTCCCGACGAGAACCAACGCTTTCGGAAGTGTGTATGAATGTAGCTGCCGTCCTGCGTCGCCCGGCGTCCTACTACGCCGCCAGTACCCAGGTGACCCTCGCGCCGACACCGCCGCTGGCCGGCGAGCAGCGTGTCGACGTCTGCGTGGTGGGCGGCGGCATCACCGGCTGCTCGGCGGCCCTGCACCTGGCCGAACGCGGCTATAGCGTGGCGCTGCTCGAGGCCGGCGAGATCGGTCATGGCGCCTCGGGGCGCAGCGGCGGTCAGATCCTGCCCGGGCTGGGCACCGACATTGGCGTGATCGAGAAGGCCCTGGGCCACGAGCGCGCCAAGGCGATCTGGGAGATGAGCCGCGAATCGGTGCGCCTGACCGCCGCGCTCATCGAGCGCCACGCGATCCCCTGCGACTTGCACTGGGGGTATCTGCACGCCGCCGTCAAGCCCCGTCATGTTCGTGAATTGCGCAACTTCCAGGCTTCCATGGCCGAGCGCTACGGCTACGAGTCGCTGCACCTGCTCGAAGGCGAGGCGCTACGCGAGCGGGTCGTCACCGACGCCTACCCGGCGGCGCTGTTCGACGCCGAAGGCGGCCACCTGCATCCGCTCAACTACACGCTGGGACTGGCGCGCGCCGCGCAGCGCGCCGGGGTGAGCATCCACGAACACAGCGCCGCCGTGGCCATCGAACGTGGCGAGCCGGCCCGGGTGAGCACTGCCCAGGGCCGGGTGAGCGCCGATTATGTGGTCATCGCCGCCAATGCCTACCTGGGTGGCCTGGTGCCCGAGCTCGGCGGGCGCATCATGCGCGCCGCCAACTATATCGTCGCCAGCGAGCCGCTCAGCGAAGCGCAGGCCGCCCAGGTGCTGCCCCACAACGACGCGCTGTCGGATGCCAACTTCGTGCTCGACTACTATCGTCTGTCGGCCGATCGCCGCCTGATCTACGGTGGCGAGGTCAGCTACGACGGGCGTGAACCGCGCCATCTCCAGGCGCGCATGGATGCCAAGATCGCGCGGCTGTTTCCGGCGCTGAAGGGCGTTGGCATCGACTACCGCTGGGGCGGCGACGTGGCGATCACGCTCAACCGCGCCCCGGATTTCGGCCGCCTCGACGGCAACCTGTTCTACGCCCAGGGCTATTCAGGCCACGGCATGTCGCTGGCCGGGCTGGCCGGGCAGCTGCTGAGCGATGCCATCGCCGACCAGGCCGAGCGTTTCGAGCTGTTTTCCGCCATGCCGCACCGACCATTCCCGGGCGGGCGCTGGCTGCGTACGCCGCTATTGGTGCTGGCGACGAGTTTCTACAAGTTGCGGGATCGCCTGTGAGGAACGCGCCCGGGGCGAGGCCGTCTGCCGCGCCGGCATGCCGTCAACAGTCGTTATACCCGTCAACGATAGGGAGAGTGGCGATGAGTGATCCCATGCCGGCTGCCGAGGCCGGTCCCCGAGAGGCGGCGGTCGCTGACGCGCCTGTCCAGTCGCGGCCCCGCGAGGCCTCGTCCATCGAGCTCGAAGGGTTGCACAAGCGATTCGGCCGCGACACCGTCGCCCTCGACGGGGTCGATCTGACCATCGAGGCCGGCGAGTTCTTCACCTTGCTGGGGCCCTCGGGCTGCGGCAAGACGACCCTGCTGCGCATCCTCGCCGGGCTCGAGGAGCCCAACGGCGGGCGCCTCAAGATCGGCGGCAAGGACGTCACCGATACCCCGCCGCACCGGCGCAGCGTCAACACCGTCTTCCAGTCCTATGCGCTGTTTCCCCACTTGTCGGTACGCGACAACCTGGCCTTCGGCCTGCGCATGCGCGGCGAACCGGCCGCCGAGCGTGACCGCAAGGTTGCCGAAGTCGCCGAATTCATTCAGCTCGGCTCGTTGGTCGAGCGCCCTGTCGATCAGCTCTCCGGCGGTCAGCGCCAGCGTATCGCGCTGGCCCGGGCGCTGATCTGCGAACCCGACGTATTGCTGCTCGACGAGCCGCTGTCGGCGCTCGATGCCGGCCTGCGCGGGCAGTTGCAGGTGGAACTGCAGCGTCTGCAGAAGCGCCTGGGCATGACCTTCGTGTTCGTCACCCACGATCAGGACGAGGCGATGGTGATGTCGGATCGTATCGCCGTGCTGGACAGCGGCATCATCCAGCAGGTGGGCTCTCCCAGCGACGTCTACGAGCATCCCGCCAATGCCTTCGTGGCGCGCTTCATGGGCCATGACAATCTGTTCGCGATCAGCCGCAGCGAGGCCGACTGGGTCGAGACCGAGCTCGGCCGGCTGACCCTGGAGCCGGCCGAGCAGCGCGCCGAGCAGGACGGCTGGTTGCTGATCCGCCCCGAGACGCTGGAACTGGGCTGCGAGGTTCCCGAGGGTTACAACCGTCTCGAGGGCGTCGTCCGCGAGCGCCTGTATCGCGGCAGTCGCATCGAATACCGGCTCGAGGTCAACGGTCAGCCGCTGATGGCGATGGCCAGCAATCTGGGCCAGCGCATGCACGATGTCGGCGATCGCGTCATCATCAGCGTGTGCCCCGAGGACCTGGTGCGCGTGGCGTCCTGAGGAGAGCAGCATGGCCAACATACAACAAGTCACACGTCGCCATGCGGTGGTCAGCGAGACCCGCCATCTGCTGTTCAGCGTGATGCCCGGGGCCGTATGGATATTGATCTTTCTGGTGCTGCCCAGTCTGTACCTGATGGCGGTGGCCTTCATGACCAACGGCGCCTACGGGCTTCCCGAGTTGCCGCTGTCGCTGGATGCCTTCAAGCAGTTGGCCGGCTTCGGCTTTCTCGGCTGGAGTCCGGGCAATTTATATACGCTGCTGCGTTCGCTGTGGCAGACCCTGGTGTCGACGGGCCTGGTGGTCCTGGTTGCCTACCCGATCGCCTATTACATCACCACCTGTCGCACGAGCCTGCGTCCGCTGATGCTGCTGGCGGTGGTGGTCCCGTCGTGGACCAACCAGGTGATTCGCGCCTTCGGCTGGATGAACCTGCTGGCCCCGGGCACGCCGCTCTCCGATGCCGCCCAGGCGCTGGGCCTGATCGGCGACTACATGGGCCTTTATCCCTCCAATTTCGCGGTGACGCTGGGGCTGGTCTACAACTTCCTGCCGTTCATGGTGCTGCCACTGTATGCGGCCTTCGAGAAACTCGATGTCGCCCAGGTGCAGGCCGCCCAGGATCTCTACGCCGCGCCGGTGCGGGCCTTCTGGCACGCGGTGTTTCCACAGACGCTACCCGGGCTGCTGGCGGGCACGGTGCTGGTGGCGATTCCCGCCTTCGGCATGTACGTGATTCCCGAGCTGCTCGGCGGCGGCAAGGGCATGATGCTCGGCAACCTGGTCGCCAATCAGTTCGCCGGCGGCTCCAACTGGCCGCTGGGCGCGGCGGGGGCGCTGCTGATGCTGCTGGCGACCTTCGTCGGGTTGTTCGCCATGCGCCGGATCGGCAAGCGCCTGGGTGGCGGCGAGGAGGTGGTGATATGAGAAAGCGCACCCTCAACCGCGGTCTGGCGGGTTTCTGGTGGCTGACCCTGGTCTTTCTCTATCTGCCGCTGGCGATCGTCGTGCTGTTCTCGTTCAACTCGACCAACAGCGCCGCCAATTTCTCGGGCTTCTCGCTGCGCTGGTATCACCGTCTGCTGGGCAACGATCAGATCATCTCGGCATTCTACAACAGCCTGATACTGGCCATCGTGTCGTCGATCGTCGCACTGATGATCGGTTGTCTGATCGGTTATGGCATGTATCGCCACCGTCATCGCAAGCTGGGCTGGCTGATCGTGCTGATCTACCTGCCGATCGTGTTGCCGGACATCGTCTTCGGCATTTCGGAGATGGCCTTCTTCGTCCAGTTCAACCGTCTGACCGGGCTGCTCGAACCGGGGCTGGGGACGATGATCATCGCCCACGTGACCTTCCAGATCCCGTTCGTCGCGCTGATCGTCTATTCGCGGTTCGTGGGCCTCGATCCGAGCCTGTTCGAGGCCGCCAAGGATCTGTACGCCTCGCCGTTCAAGCGCGCGTTGCACTTTCTGCTGCCGACCGTCAAGCCGGCGCTGATCTCGGCGTTCTTCCTGTCGTTCACGCTGTCGATCGACGACTTCGTGATCAGCTTCTTCACCGCCGGACCCGAGAGCGCGACGCTGCCGATCTATATCTGGGGCGCCATCAAGAAGGGCGTGTCGCCGGAAATCAATGCCATAGCGACGCTGATGATCGGCGCGGTGGCACTGGCGGCGGTCTTGAGTCTGCTGTTCAATCGTCAGGGGCGCCGCTAGGTGCGACTGCCAAACCTGGGAACTAGGAGAACGACACCATGAAAACAATCACCACACGCGTCGTCACCGCGCTGGGCGGGCTGTTGCTGGCCGGCGCAGCGCAGGCCGAAGAGGGCAAGCTGTACCTGTTCAACTGGACCGCGTACATGGACCCGGCGATCATCCAGGCGTTCGAGGACAAGTACGATGTCGAAGTGGTCCAGAACTACTTCAATTCGCTGCCCGAGATGTTCGCCAAGCTCAACACCGGCGGGGCCTCGCAGTACGACATCATCGTACCGTCCAACTACTATGTGCCGCGGCTGATCGAGACCGGCCTGGTCCAGAAGCTCGACAAGTCGAAGATCCCCAACTTCGACAACATCATGGACCAGTTCAAGAATACCGATTACGACCCCGATAGCGACTACACCGCCGCCTACCAGTACGGCGTCACGGGTATCGTCTACAACACCGAGACCTTCCCCGACGCCCCCAAGAGCTGGTCGTTGCTGTTCGATCCCGAGGTCAATCCCGGCCGGCCGTTCGGCCTGATGGGCGACGGCCAGGTGAGCATGGGCGCCGCCTGCGCCTACCTGGGCTACGGCTATGCCTGCACCGATTCCGAGGCCTGGAAGGAGGCCGCCAAGCTGCTGCTCGACACCAAGCAGCGCGGCAACTTCAGCGGCTTCGTCGATGGCACGCCGGCGCTGCAGCAGCTGGCGCGCGGCGTCACCCACGTCTCGCTGTCGTACAACGGCGATTATCTCTATTACCGGGAAGAGAACCCCGAGTCCTTCGCCAACATCGAGTTCATGATTCCCGACGAAGGCACCGAGATCTGGGTCGACTCGATGATGATTCCATCCGGCGCGCCCAATCCGGAGCTGGCCTACAAGTTCATCAATTTCATTCTCGATCCCGAGATCGGCGCCCAGCTGTCGAACTACAACTACTACTCGAGCCCCAACGCGGCGGCCAAGCCGTATCTCGACGCGGTGTTGACAAAGCCGCCGGTCACGCCCAGCGATGCGGATCTCGAGCGGCTCTCTTTCACGCCCAGCCTGCAGGGCGACAAGCTACAGATGTTCAACCAACTGTGGACCGAGGTGCAGTCGCGCTGATCGTTCGCGGCGGGGCGACCCGCCGCCGCACGAGCACGTGAACGCCCGATGCCGCTCCGGTGCCGCACCCCGGCCTTCGCAGCAGCATCGGGCCTGCCCCCGGCCGATCAAGGAATCTTTATGAGCGAGCGTAGCGGCCATGAACTCAGTGAATGGTTTCATGCTCATGGCATCACCGAAGTGGAATGCCTGGTCAGCGATCTGACCGGCATCCTCAAGGGCAAGATCATGCCCGCCGGCAAGTATCTCAACGGCGGCCGGCCGCGGCTGCCCGATTCGATCTTCATCCAGACGGTGACCGGCGGTTATCCCGACGACGAGGATATCCGCTTCTGGAACCCCGCCGAGCGCGACATGCAGCTGGTTCCCGACCCCGGCGCCGTCTACCTGGTGCCATGGGCCGACGATCCCACCGCGCAGATCATCCACGACTGCTTCTACCTGACCGGCGAACCGGTCGAGCTGTCGCCGCGCAGCGTGCTCAAGCGCGTGCTGGCACTCTACGAGTCGCGCGGCTGGCGCCCGGTGGTGGCGCCCGAGGTGGAGTTCTACCTGGTCAAGACCAACACCGACTCCGATTATCCGCTGGAGCCGCCGGTTGGCCGCAGCGGCCGCCAGGAAAGCAGCCGACAGTCGTTCTCGATCGACGCGGTCAACGAGTTCGATCCGCTGTTCGAGGAGATGTACGACTACTGCGAAGCGATGGACCTGGACCTGGACACCCTGATTCACGAAGAGGGCGCCGGCCAGATGGAGGTCAACTTCCAGCACGGCGATCCGCTCAAGCTCGCCGACCAGGTGGTGATCTTCAAGCGCACGTTGCGCGAAGTGGCGCTGCGCCACGGCATGTACGCCACCTTTATGGCCAAGCCGATGGCTCACGAGCCGGGCAGCTCGATGCACGTGCACCAGAGCCTGCTCGACATCAAGTTCGGCGACAATCTGTTCGCCGGCGACGATGGCGAGCCCAGCCGGCTGTTTCATCACTTCCTCGGCGGGCTGCAGGCCTACCTGCCGGCGGCGATGCCGTTCTTCGCGCCCAACGTCAATTCCTACCGGCGCCTGGTACGCACCGAAACCAGCGGCTCGGCGCCGGTCAATACCGAATGGGGTTTCGACAACCGTACCGTGGGCTTGCGCGTGCCGGTGGGCGACGCCGTGGCGACCCGGGTCGAGAACCGTCTGGGCGGCGCCGACTGCAATCCGTATCTGGCGATCGCCGCTTCGCTGGCCTGCGGCTACCTGGGCATGCTCAGCCAACTCGATCCGCGCCCGCCGATGGTCGGTTCGGCGTGGTCGTCGGGCAGCAAGTTGCCCGACGACATCGGCCCGGCGCTGGCCGCGCTGCGCGAATGCAAGCCGTTGGCCGACCTGCTCGGCGAACGCTTCGTCAACAGCTACCTGGCGGTCAAGCGCGCCGAGCATGCGGCCTACTTCGGCGTGATCAGTTCCTGGGAACGCGAGCATCTGCTGTTGCGGGTCTGACCCGCTGGATCACTGAGCGAAAGGCGAGGGGCGGCATGAAGGCGTATCGATTGAGTGGTATAGCACGCAGTCATTAGCAGTCTCCCTGCCTTCGCTTAGAAGCGACCCCGTTTCGTTGGTTGGAGATTTTCATGCAAACGACCGATACCCCCCATGTAGCGTCCTACTATGCCGCATCGGCCAACCCCAGCCCGACACGCCCGGCCCTGCAGGGCGAAACTCGGTGCGACGTCTGCGTGGTCGGGGCCGGCTTCACCGGTATTTCCGCCGCCCTGCACCTGGCCGAGCAAGGCCAGCAGGTGGTGGTGCTCGAGGCGGCGCGGGTCGGTTTCGGCGCCTCGGGGCGTAACGGCGGACAGCTCGTCAACAGCTACAGCCGCGACATGGACGTCATCGAGGCGCGCTACGGCGAGCAGACAGCGCGGGCGCTGGGCGACATGGCCTTCGAGGGCAATTGGATCATCCGCGAGCGCATCGCCCGCTACGACATCGCCTGCGATCTCAAGGACGGCAATCTGTTCGCGGCGTGCAACGCCAAGCAGATGAAGGCGCTGATCGAGCACAAGGCCCTGTGGGAGCGCTACGGCCATGAGCGACTCGAGCTGCTCGAGGGCCAGGCCTATCGACAGGACATTGGCAGCGAGCGTTATGTCGGCGCGCTGCTCGACCATTCGGGCGGTCATCTGCATCCGCTCAATCTGGTGCTGGGCCAGGCCGCGGCGCTGGAGTCGCTGGGTGGGACGATCCACGAGCAGACGCCGGTGGATCGTATCGAGCATGGCGAGCCGGTGCGCTTGCATACCCCTCAGGGGATGGTCGTCGCCGAGCGGGTGGTGCTGGCCGGCAACGCCTACATGAAAGGCTTGCTGCCGCAGATGGAGGGCAAATCGATGCCCGCCAGCACCCAGATCGTCACCACCGCGCCGCTCGACGCCGTCCAGGCCGAGGCGATTCTGCCCAGCGACCGTGCGGTGGAAGATTGCAATTACCTGCTCGACTATTACCGGCTGTCCGCCGATCGGCGGCTGATCTACGGCGGCGGGGTCAGTTACGGCGGTCAGGACCCGGCGAGCATCGAGGGGGCGATCCGCCCCAAGCTGGAAACCACCTTCCCCCAGCTCAAGGGCGTAAAGGTCGATTACGCCTGGAGCGGGACCTTCCTGCTGACGCTCAACCGCCTGCCGCAGTTCGGGCGGATCAACAGCAACGTCTATTATGCCCAGGGTTATTCCGGGCATGGCGTGACCTGCTCGCATCTTGCCGGACGCCTGATCGCCGAGGTCATGGCCGGCCACAGCGAGCGCTTCGATGCCTTTGCCGGCGTGCCGCAATTGCCGTTCCCCGGTGGCCGCGCGCTGAGCGTGCCGCTGACCACGCTGGGTGCCTGGTACTATCGCATGCGCGACGCGCTGGGTATCTAAGGGAGACTGTCGGAATGGAAACATCGTTCGAAAACTGACTTTTCTTACATTTTGTCATAAACTGTAACCCTCTCTCATCGCTTGAACCCGACGGGTGCAATCGGAAGCCGCCGAACTCCCGTATACATCGCCTGTGCAGAGCGTCGCTCATCGGATAGCGGCCCAGGCTCGCCAGGAGGCGGGCTCGCGGTCGCCGACAATGGCATCATGCGGATGCAGCAAAGAGAAAGGAGGCGACTATGAACAAGTCGATCGTCGTAGGCGGCACGCTGGCCGTGCTTGGATTGGGCGGGCTGGCGTTTGGCACCTATCAGATGAACGAGGCCCAGTCCGAACCGCAATTCGCCCGGATCACCCAGGTCGATCGGGTCACCGAAACCGTCGAGACGCCTCGCGAGGTCTGCGAAGACGTGGCGGTGACGCGCCAGCGTCCGGCCAAGGATCCCAACCGCATCGCCGGCACCGCGGTCGGCGCGATCGTCGGTGGCGTGCTGGGCAATCAGGTCGGAGGCGGCAGCGGCAAGAAGATCGCCACCGCGGCGGGGGCGGTGGCCGGTGGTCTGGCCGGTCGCGAGGTGCAGCAACGCATGCAGCAGGGCGAAACCTACACCACCACCGAGCAGCGTTGTCGTACGGTTGCCGATAGTCGCGAGAAACTGATCGGCTACGATGTTGAATATCGTGTCGATGGAGAGACCCGTACCGCGCGTCTCGATCAGGCGCCCGAAGGGGATCGGGTGCCGCTGGTCGACGGTCGAGCGCAATGGCCTGCCGATACCAGCTCCGGATCGTAGCGCCCCATCGCGCTGAATGAACGAGGCCCTGCCAATGGCGGGGCCTCGTTCTGTCGGGGCTCAGACGTGGCGCAGATACCAGTCGTATTCCAGAGTACTGACGGTACGCATCGTCTCGGCGCGTTCGGCGAGCCGGTTGGCGAGAAACACGTGATGGAAGTCGCGGCCCAGGATTTCGGCCAGCACGTCGTTCTCGGCGAACAGGTCGAGCGCGCGTTGCCAGCTGTTGGTCAGCGTCGGTTCGAGTTGTTCGTAGGCGTTGCCCTCGATCGGCGGCGGCGCCATGAGCTCGTTGCTCAGGCCATGCAGGACCGAGGCGAGTAGCGTCGCCAGCAGCAGGTAAGGGTTGGCGTCGGCGCCGGCGACCCGATGCTCGATGCGTCGCGCGGCGTTGTGCCCCGAAGGGATGCGCACCGCCACCGAGCGGTTGTCGTAGCCCCAGGAGGGGGCCATGGGCACGTACAGGCCGGCCTGAAAGCGACGATAGGAATTCAGGTTGGGGGCGAAGATCGCCATCGACGCCGGCATCAGTTCGAGCACTCCGGCGATCGCTTGGCGCAGTGCCGGGGTGCCGAGTGGATCCTCGTCGGTACTGGCGAAGACATTGTTGCCGGTCTCGTCGAGCAGGCTGATGTGTACATGGGCGCCGCTGCCGGCCTCGTCGCCGTAGGGCTTGGCCATGAACGTGGCCTCGAAGCCGTGGTTGAGCGCCACGCCCTTGATCAGCCGCTTGAGCAGCACGGCGCTGTCGCCGGCACGCAGGGCGTCGTTGCAGTGGATCAGGTTGATCTCGAACTGGCCCGGTGCGCATTCCTTGAGTGCGGTGTCCAGCGGCAGCGCCTGCTCGGCGGCGGCCTGCTGGATTTCCTCGAGGAAATCGGCATATTCGTCGAGTTCGTTGATCGAATAGAGCTGGCTCTGGGTGGCCCGCTCGCCGGTGCCGGGCGAACGCGGCGGCTGGGCCAGGCCCAGGTCGTCGCGGCGCCGGTCGACCAGGTAGAATTCCAGTTCCATTGCCACCACCGGCGTCAATCCGCGGGCCGTAAAGCGCTCGAGAACGTGCCTCAGTACCTGACGAGGGTCGGCGAAGAACGGGCTGCCGTCGATCTCTTCCATGGTCATCAGCAGTTGCGCCTGGCGGCCTTCGCGCAGCCAGGGGGTCGGGTGCAGCGAGCCGGCAATCGGACGGCAGACCCGGTCGCTGTCGCCGCTGGAAAGCCCCAACCCGGTTTCCTCGATGGTATTGCCGTTGATATCCAGCGCGAACAACGAGGCAGGCAGGTTGATGCCGTTACGATACGCCTTGATCAGGTTGTCGCGTGGGATGCGTTTGCCACGCAGAACGCCATTCAGGTCGCTGATCAGCAGATCGAAGCTTTCGATGTCCGGGTGATATTCGAGAAAGCTCCGGGCTTCGGCCTGGGCGGATGCGGACGTCATGAGGCGATACCTTTGTGCTGATGGTTGTTGTCCATGATGCTCATCTTTCCGTCGGGCACGGGTGTTGTCAAATTTTTTACGCCTTTTCCGCGCCAGGAAGTGCTCACGCCTCCTCTGCTAACGGGTTTTTGCCTTTTAATGGGGGTTTTTCAGTAATGATTAAAAAAGCCCGGGTGCCTTGGCAATCGTTTTCAATGGCATTATGTTGATTAAAACATAACACGCGAGCCGCGCTGACTATCAAAGGAGCTCACCAGGAGAAGCCCATGATAAGCCCGAGTACACGCGAACTGCAGGCGCTGGATCGCGCGCATCACCTGCATCCTTTCACCGACTTCAAGGCGCTGGGCGAAGAAGGCAGCCGCATCGTCACCCATGCCGAGGGTGTCTACATCCATGACAGCGAGGGCAATCGTATCCTCGACGGCATGGCCGGATTGTGGTGCGTCAACCTGGGCTATGGACGCGATGAGCTGGTCGACGCCGCCACGGCCCAGTTACGCGAACTGCCGTACTACAACAATTTCTTCAAGACCACGCATCCGCCGGCGGTGCGTCTTGCCGAGCAGCTTTGCCGGCTGGCGCCGGCCCACATCAACCGGGTGTTCTTCACCGGCTCCGGCTCCGAGGCCAACGACACCGTGCTGCGCATGGTGCGCCGCTACTGGGCGCTCAAGGGCAAGCCCGAGAAGCATATCGTCATCGCCCGCGAGAATGCCTACCACGGCTCCACCGTGGCCGGCATGAGCCTGGGGGGCATGGCGCCGATGCACGGCCAGGGCGGCCCGTGCGTGCCGGGCATCGAACACATCCGGCAACCCTATTGGTTTGGAGAGGGGCGCTTCAGCCAAGGGCGCGACCAGTCGCCGGCGGCGTTCGGGCGGGCCTGCGCCCAGGTCCTCGAGCAGCGCATCCAGGCGCTGGGCGAGGACAACGTGGCGGCGTTCATTGCCGAACCGGTGCAGGGCGCGGGCGGTGCGATCATTCCACCGCAAAGCTACTGGCCGGCGGTCAAGGCGGTGCTGGCCAAGTACGACATTCTGCTGGTGGCGGACGAGGTGATCTGCGGCTTTGGCCGGCTGGGCGAATGGTTCGGCAGTCAATACTACGGACTCGAGCCCGACCTGATGTCGATCGCCAAGGGGTTGTCGTCGGGCTACCTGCCGATCGGCGGGGGGCTGGTTGGCGACCGCGTCGCCGAGACGCTGATCGACGAGGGCGGCGAGTTCTTCCATGGCTTCACCTACTCCGGCCATCCGGCCTGCGCCGCGGTGGCGCTGAGGAATCTCGAGCTGATGGAAGCGGAGAACGTCGTCGCGCGGGTGCGGGACGAATTGGGCCCCTACCTGGCCCGACGCTGGGCCGAACTGGGCGAGCATTCGATCGTCGGCGAAGCGCGCAGCCTGGGGTTGATCGGCGCGCTGGAGCTGGTTGCCGACAAGGCCAGCGGCGAGCGCTTTGCCAGAACGCTTGCGGCGGGCAACCTGTGTCGCGACCTGTGCTTCCAGAACGGTCTGGTGATGCGCTCGGTAGGCGATACCATGATCATCTCGCCGCCGCTGGTCATCCGCCATGAACAGATCGACGAGCTGGTCGCGCTGGCGCGTCGCGCCCTGGACGAAACCGCGCGTCGCCTGAATACCAATACGACTGTAAGGGAGACAAGAACATGAGCGCCAACTTGACCCACGCCGACTGGCAGCGTCTCGCCGGCGAGCTGAGCTTCGAGACCCGCGCCTATATCGGCGACGCCTTCGTCGAGGCCGCCAGCGGCGAAACCTTCGAAGCGATCAACCCGGCCACCGGCCAGCGACTGGCCCGGGTCGCCAGCTGCGATGCCGCCGATGTCGAGGCCGCGGTGGGCCATGCCCGCGCGGCCTTCAATCGTGGCGACTGGTCGCGGCTGGCCCCGGGGGCGCGCAAGCAGGCCATGCTGCGCCTGGCCGCGCTGATGGAAATGCACATCAACGAGCTGGCATTGCTCGACACCCTGGACATGGGCAAGCCGATCGGCAGCTCGCTGGGCGACATGGCCGGGGCGATCGGCTGCATCCGCTACAACGCCGAGACCATCGACAAGCTGTATGGCGAGGTCGCGCCCACCGGCGAGGAGAGCCTGGGCCTGGTGCTGCGCGAGCCGCTCGGGGTGGTCGGCTCGATCGTGCCGTGGAATTTTCCGTTGATGATGACCGCCTGGAAGATCGGTCCGGCATTGGCCGCCGGCAACAGCGTGATCCTCAAGCCTTCCGAGAAGTCGCCGCTGTCCGCGCTGCGTCTCGCCCGGCTGGCCCAGGAAGCCGGTCTGCCGGCGGGTGTGTTCCAGGTGCTGCCGGGGTTCGGCCATACCGCCGGCAAGGCGTTGGCACTGTCGATGGACGTCGACTGCCTGTCGTTCACCGGTTCCACCGGGGTCGGCAAGCAATTGATGCAGTACGCCGGCCAGTCGAATCTCAAGCGTGTGTATCTCGAATGCGGCGGCAAGAGCCCCAACCTGGTGTTCGCCGACTGCCGGGATCTCGATGCCGTGGCCCGTCATGCCGCCGAGGCGATCTTCCACAACCAGGGCGAGGTGTGCATCGCCGGTTCGCGGCTGCTGGTCGAGAACTCGATTCGCGAGGCGTTCGTCGAGCGCGTGCTGGCGCATGCCGAGACCATGCAGCCCGGCGATCCGCTCGACCCGGCGAGCTTCATGGGCGCCATCGTCGACGCGACCCAGCACGCGCGCATCCTCGATTACATCCGCCAGGGCGTGGCCGAGGGCGCGAACCTGCGCACCGGCGGCCAGGCGGTGAGCCCGGTCGCCGGCGGGCTGTTCGTCGCGCCGACCGTCTTCGACAACGTCACTCCGCAGATGGCCATCGGCCGCGAGGAGGTGTTCGGCCCGGTGCTGGCGGTGTTCGGCTTCGACAGCGAGGAGCAGGCCGTGGCGCTGGCCAACGACAGCGAGTACGGGCTGGCCGCCGGGCTGTGGAGCCAGGACATCGATCGCATCATGCGGGTCTCGCGGCGGCTGCATTCCGGCCAGGTGTTCGTCAACAACTGGGCCGGCGGTGACATGACGGTACCGTTCGGCGGCGTCAAGCAGTCCGGCAACGGGCGCGACAAGTCGCACCACAGCCTGGCGGAGTATTCCGAGCTCAAGACGGTGTGGATGTCGCTGGCGACCTGACGCCGGGCGGTCCTGGCGCGCCGAGGCTTTGTCCGAAAAGTGCCTGCGCTCGACCATGCGGCGTTAAAAATAGGCTCAAAGTACTCATTTACAACCCGTAAACTCCGCCTTTTCGCCCATTTTTGCCTTGCCTGGCCATCGCTCGTCGACTTTTCAGACGAAGTCTAGAAGGTGCGCGCCGGGGTGCAGCAACTGACCAGCCGGCAGGGCGTCGAGCCGGGATTGCGGAAGCGGTGGGGCAACTGGGTATTGAAGTAATAGGCCTCGCCGGGGCCCAGTACCCGGGTGTCGATACCGATGGTGATCTCGATTTCGCCTTCGAGCACCACGCCGGCTTCCTCGCCGCGGTGGGTGATCATCTCGCGGCCGGTGTCGGCGCCCGCCGGGTAGGTCTCGATCATGAACGACAGGCCGCGGGTCTGATGATTGGCGCCGACCAGCTTGTAGATCACCTCGCCGCTGCCGATGTCGGTGAGTTCGTCGGCCGAATAGAAGACCTGATCACGGCTTTCCAGGTCGAGGGTGAAGAAATCGCCGACGCTGATCGGGATGGCGTCGAGGATCTTCTTCAACGAGCTGACCGAGGGGCTGACCTTGCCCTGTTCGATCAGCGACAGGCTCGAGTGGGTGACGCCGCAGCGCTTGGCCAGCTCGCGCTGGGAGATACCGCGCAGGGTGCGCAGCGAGCGCAGGCGTGGGCCGACATCGTCTGACATCGCGAGGGGTTCCTTGTGCGCCTTGTGCGATCGCGCCGGCAGCTTGCCCGCCGGCGCGATGGTCTTCACGCGTTGTCGAGTTTTTCCTTGAGCAGGGCGTTGACCTGCTGCGGGTTGGCGGTGCCGCGCGAGGCCTTCATCACCTGGCCGACGAAGTAGCCGATCATCTTGCCGCGCTTGTCGGGCTCGGCCTCGCGGTACTGGGCGACCTGCACCGGGCTGTCGGCGATTACCTGATCGATCATCGCCTCGATGGCGCCGCTGTCGGTGACCTGCTTGAGTCCTCGGGCGTCGATGATCGCGTCGGCGCTATTGTCATCCCCGCCTTCGCCGTTCCACAGCGCGGCGAACACCTGCTTGGCCGCCTTGCCGTTGATGGTCTCGTCCTTGACGCGGGCCACCAGGCCGCCGAGCTGCGAGGCCGAGACCGGACTGTCGGCGATTTCCAGGCCCTCCTTGTTGAGGCGCCCGGCGAGCTCGCCCTGGACCCAGTTGGCGGCCAGCTTGGCGTCGCCGCTGACGTCCTTGACGACTTCGAAGTACTCGGCCATGGCGCGGCTTGAGGCGAGCACGCCGGCATCGTAGGCCGACAGGCCCAGCTCGTTCTGGAACCGTGCGCGCTTCTCGCTGGGCAACTCCGGCAGGCTGGCGCGCAAGTGATCGACATACGCCTGGTCGAGCACCACCGGCAGCAGGTCGGGGCAGGGGAAGTAACGGTAGTCGTTGGCCTGCTCCTTGGTGCGCATGCTGCGCGTCTCGTCGGCCTCGGGATCGTACAGGCGGGTTTCCTGAACCACGCTGTCGCCGTCCTCGATCAGCTCGATCTGGCGCTCGATCTCGTAGGCGATCGCCTTCTCGACGAAGCGGAACGAGTTGACGTTCTTGATCTCGGCGCGGGTACCCAGCGTCTCCTGGCCCTTGGGGCGCACCGAGACGTTGACGTCGCAGCGCATCGAGCCCTCGGCCATGTTGCCGTCGGAGATGCCCAGGTAGGTGACGATGGCGTGGATCGCCTTGAGGTAGGCCGCCGCCTCCTTGGCCGAGCGCATGTCCGGCTCGGAGACGATCTCGAGCAGCGGCGTGCCGGCACGGTTCAAGTCGATGCCGGTCATGCCCTGGCCCATTCCGTTAGAGAAAGTTTCGTGCAGCGACTTGCCGGCGTCCTCCTCGAGGTGGGCGTGGTGCACGCGGATGCGCTTGGTGCTGCCGTCGTCGAGGGAAATCTCGACCTCGCCCGGGCCGACGATCGGCTGATACATCTGGCTGGTCTGGTAGCCCTTGGGCAGGTCGGGGTAGAAGTAGTTCTTGCGATCGAAGACCGAGGTTTCGGGAATTTCGGCATCGATGCCCAGCCCGAACTTGACCGCCATCGCCACGGCGCCTTCGTTGAGTACCGGCAGCACCCCCGGCAGCCCCAGGTCGACGGCGCAGGCCTGGGTATTGGGCGCGGCGCCGAAGGCGGTCGAGGCGCCGGAAAAGATCTTCGACTGGGTGGCGAGCTGGACGTGGACTTCCAGGCCGATCACGGTTTCCCACTGCATCATGCGTTCTCCTGACCGAAAGCGGGCTGGCGGCGATGCCAATCGGTCGCCTGCTGGAAGCGATGGGCCACGTTGAGCAGGCGCTGCTCGGCGAAATGCGGGCCGAGAACCTGGAGGCCTACGGGGCGGCCTTCCGCGGGGCGGCCTCCCGCGGGGCGGCCTCCCGCGGGGCGGCCTCCCGCGGGGCGCTGGCCGACGAAGCCGGCCGGCACGCTGATGCCCGGGATGCCGGCCAGGTTGACGGCGATGGTGTAGATGTCCTGCAGGTACATCGACAGCGGATCCTTGTTGGCACCCCGGTCGAAGGCCGGGGTCGGCGAGGCCGGCCCCATCAGCACGTCGACATCCTCGAAGGCGTCGAGAAAGTCCTGGCGAATCAATCGGCGGACCTGCTGCGCCTTCTTGTAGTAGGCGTCGAAGAAACCTTCCGAGAGCGTGTGGGTACCGATCAGGATGCGTCGCTTGACCTCGTCGCCGAAGCCTTCGGCCCGCGAGCGTTGATAAAGATCGATCAGGTCGCGGGGGTTGTCGCAGCGATGACCGAAGCGTACGCCATCATAGCGCGACAGGTTCGACGAGGCCTCGGCGGGGGCGATCACGTAATAGGTGGGGATCGCCAGCGCGGTGTGCGGCAGGCTGACCTCGCGCACCGTGGCGCCCAGCGATTCGTAGACGCCGATCGCCTCGCGGATCGCCGCTTCCACCGCCGGGTCGAGACCGTCGCCGAAGTACTCGCGAGGCAGGCCGATCTTGAGCCCCGACAGCGACTCGCCGAGCTCGGCGGTGTAGTCGGGTACGCCGCGCGCCACGCTGGTCGAGTCGCGCAGGTCGTGGCCGGCGATCGCGCCGAGCAGCAGCGCGCAGTCCTCGGCGGTGCGCGCCAACGGTCCGCCCTGGTCGAGGCTCGAGGCGTAGGCGACCATGCCGTAGCGCGACACGCGGCCGTAAGTGGGCTTCAGGCCGGTGATGCCGCAGAACGCCGCCGGCTGGCGGATCGAGCCGCCGGTATCGGTGCCCAGCGCGGCCGGAACCAGCCCGGCGGCGACCGCCGCGGCGCTGCCCCCGGAGCTGCCGCCGGGCACCGCGGACAGGTCCCAGGGATTCTTGACCGGGCCGTAGTAGCTGTTCTCGTTGGACGAGCCCATCGCGAACTCGTCCATGTTGGTCTTGCCGAGGCTGACGCTGCCGGCGGCGGCGAGTTTCTCGACCACCGTGGCGTCATAGGGCGCGACGAAGCTGTCGAGCATCCGCGAGCCGCAACTGGTGCGCACGCCCTGGGTGCAGAAGATGTCCTTCAAGGCCAGTGGCAAGCCGCTCAGCGGACCGGCCTCGCCCCGCGCGCGCGCGGCGTCGGCGCGGTCTGCAGCCGCGAGGGCGGCGTCTGGCGTTACGGTGATGAAGCTGTTGAGTTCGCCGTCGAGGCGCGCGATGCGCGCGAGCAGCGTCTCGCTCAACTCGCGGCTGGAGAACTCACCGGCGGCCAACGCCGTGGCCAGCTCGGTCAAGGTCTTGTCATGCATGAACAGAGGGGCTCCCTGAAAGGCTTTTCTTTCTTACGCAGTCTTGCGCAATCGCCAGCGACTTATTCGACGACTCTGGGGACCAGATACAGGCCGTCTTCCACGGCCGGTGCGCAGCGCTGAAAGCGTTCGCGCTGGTCGCTCTCGGTCACTTCGTCGGCGCGCAGGCGCTGGGTGGCGTCGAGCGGGTGGGCCAGCGGCGCCACGCCGCTGGTGTCGACGGCCTGCAGACGATCGACCATGTCCAGGATTCGGCTCAGGTCGTCCACGTAGCCCGCGGCTTCGTCGTCGTTCAGGCCTAGGCGAGCGAGAAAGGCGGCTCGCCGCACGTCTTGGAGTTCAAGCGCCATAACGTCTGCGGTCCTCAATGAAGGCTTCAGGCAAGGCGGGTCGATTGCGGTGCGATGCGCCGCAATCGACCGTTGGGAAAATAGCTTGATACGGTAGCATAACTCGCTTGGAAGGGCATCTCGCTTGCCGGGCTGCCCCCGCGATGATACCGTTTGCCTCCGCACAGGGTTCCGGTCTGGACTAGGTGAAAGACTTCCATGTTTAAACGTTTGAGGGGGCTGTTCTCCAGCGATCTGTCGATTGATCTGGGTACCGCCAACACACTGATTTATGTACGCGGTCGCGGTATCGTCCTGGACGAGCCCTCGGTAGTCGCGATCCGCCAGTCGGGCAATATGCGTTCTGTCGCGGCCGTGGGGGTCGACGCCAAGCGCATGCTCGGCCGTACCCCGGGCAACATAACCGCGATCCGCCCGATGAAAGACGGCGTGATCGCCGACTTCACCGTCACCGAGCAGATGCTCCAGCATTTCATTCGCAAGGTTCACCAGAGCACGTTCCTGACCCCGAGCCCGCGTGTGCTGGTCTGCGTGCCGTGCATGTCGACCCAGGTCGAGCGGCGTGCCATCAAGGAATCCGCCGAAGGGGCGGGCGCCCGCGAGGTGTTCCTGATCGAGGAGCCGATGGCGGCCGCCATCGGCGCCGGACTGCCGGTCGAGGAAGCCCAGGGCTCGATGGTCGTCGACGTGGGCGGCGGTACCTCCGAGATCGCCATCATCTCGCTCAACGGCGTGGTCTACTCCGAGTCGATCCGTGTCGGTGGCGACCGTTTCGACGAAGCGATCACCGCCTATGTGCGTCGCCACTACGGCAGCCTGATCGGCGAGGCCACGGCGGAGCGCATCAAGGAAGAGATCGGCTGTGCCTATCCGGGTGGCGAGCTGCGCGAGATCGACGTGCGTGGCCGCAACCTGGCCGAAGGCATTCCGCGCAGCTTCACGCTCAATTCCCACGAGATTCTCGATGCCTTGCAGGACCCGCTGGCTTCCATCGTTGCCGCGGTCAAGAGCGCGCTGGAACAATCGCCGCCGGAACTCGCCTCCGATATCGCCGAGCGTGGCCTGGTGCTGACCGGCGGTGGCGCCCTGCTGCGCGACATGGACAAGTTGATTGCCGAGGAAACCGGTCTGCCGGTGATCGTCGCCGAGGATCCGCTGACCTGTGTGGCCCGCGGCGGTGGCAAGGCCCTCGAGATGATCGACCAGCACACCTTCGAACTGCTTTCCAGCGATTGATCAACGGCGGCGCTTTGCGCCGCCGTTGATCGTCGCAGATGGGCCGCCTTCTCGAATGCGGCCCGCTTTCGTGGTCAGCTCGCAGGGAGTCGATCTATCAAACCGCTGTTTTCGCAGGGGCCCGCCCCCGGCTATCGCATGCTGCTATGCGCCTTCATCGCCTTCGCGTTGATGTTTGCCGAGCACCGTCTGCCGCGATTCGCGGAATTTCGCGCGGAGTTGTCGACCCTGGTCACCCCGGTGCAGTGGCTGGTCAGCCTGCCCAGCGATGCACTTTCCTGGGGGGCGCTGATGATCACCGACCAGCGCGAGCTGGTCGAGGAGAATCGCCGCCTGCGCGAGCAACTGCTGACGCTGTCCTACCGCGTCAAGCGCATGGCCAGCCTGACTGCCGAGAACACGCGTCTGCGAGAGTTGCTGTCCGCAGCGCAACGTCGTCAGGTGCCGTATATCGGCGCCGAACTGCTGTCGCTGGACTCCGACCCCTTTACCTACCAGATGGTCATCGACCGCGGCCGCAGTAGCGGCGTGCGTGTCGGTTTGCCGGTGATGGACGCTTCGGGGCTGATCGGCCAGGTAGTCTCGGTGTCCGCCTACACCAGCCGAGTCCTGATGGCCGTCGATGCCAGCCATGCGGTACCGGTGCAGAGCACCCGCAACGGGCTGCGGTTCATCGTCCAGGGGACCGGCAGTTACGACACCCTGGATGTGCTGAATGTGCCCGATACGGCCGACATCCAAGCCGGCGACCTGCTGGTGACTTCCGGTTTGGGCGGGCGTTTTCCCGAAGGCTTCCCGGTGGCTCGCGTCAGCGAAGTGGTCCACGATCCCGGCGAGCCGTTCGCCCAGGTCAGCGCCGAGCCGATCGCCCAGCCCGAAAGCTCGCGGTATTTTCTGATCCTGTTTCCGCCGCCGCGCGCAACGCGGATCAGCAGCGACGCGGTCGGTGTTGCCGTCGAGGCCGCCACCGGCCAGCCACAGCCCGGCCAAGGCGCCGCCAAGGAGCAGCCATGAACGTGTCCCTGCGCGGCCTGGCGACTACCTGGATCAGCCTGTTTCTGGCCTTGTGTCTGCAGGTCATGCCGCTTCCCGATGCCTGGCTGGTCTGGCGCCCCGACTGGCTGGGCCTGGTGCTGATCTACTGGTGCGTGGTCGCACCGCAACGGATCGGCGTGTTCCACGGCTTCATCCTCGGTCTACTGCTCGACCTGATCGAGGGCGCGCCACTTGGCCAGAATGCACTGGTGATGGCGCTGATCGCCTTTCTCGCCTTGCTGGTCTATCAGCGCATGCGCGCCTACGCGCTGGTTCAACAGGCGGTGCTGGTGTTCGTGCTGCTGGGTATCGCACAACTGCTCGAGCAGTGGCTGCGGATCATCTTCGGGCCCTTCGCGATCAATCTCGCCTTCCTACTGCCGGCACTGATCGGCGCGGTGCTATGGCCCTGGTTCTATACCTTGCTGCAAATGCTACGGCGACGCCTGGGGGTGAGCTGAATCCGCCTCATGCCGGCGATAGTTCGTCAAGGAGACGCCAATGACGCTTGTTGCCCCTGTGCTGCGCCTGGCATCGGCTTCGCCGCGACGCCGTGAATTGCTCACGAGCATTGGCGTGACGAGTGAGGTGGCACCGGTGGCTATCGACGAGACGCCCCACGCCGGTGAAAGCGCTGGCGATTATGTGTCGCGGCTGGCCCGCGACAAGGCATTGGCGGGGGCGGCCGGCAGCACGTTGGTGACACTCGGCTCGGATACCGCGGTGGTGATCGATGGTGCCATTCTCGGCAAGCCGCGCGATCGCGAGCATGCCTGCGCGATGCTCAGTGCCTTGTCCGGGCGCTGGCATTCGGTGATGACCGCGGTGGCAGTGACCGGCCCGCAGGGATTGCTGCAAGCGTGCGTGACCACGCGGGTGGCGATGCGCCCGATCGCCGCGACCGAGATGGCCGCCTACTGGGCGACCGGCGAGCCCGCCGACAAGGCCGGTGGCTATGCCATCCAGGGGCGTGCGGCGATGTTCGTCGAGCGCATCGAAGGCAGCCATTCGGCAGTGGTCGGCCTGCCGCTTTACGAGACCGCGCAATTGCTTGAGCGTCAGGGCCTCGCACTATGGCCTGACGGCGCCGGCGCTGTGTCATAATCGAGCCAAGAGCTTAGCACAAGGATTCCCGCATGAGTGGTGAGGTACTCATCAACCTGACCCCGATGGAAACCCGCGTCGCCGTGGTCGAAAACGGTGTCCTGCAGGAAGCCTTCATCGAGCGTAGCCGGCGTCGCGGTATCGTCGGCAACATCTACAAGGGCAAGGTCGTGCGCGTGCTGCCCGGCATGCAGGCGGCATTCATCGACATCGGTCTGGAACGGGCCGCCTTCATCCATGCCAACGAGGTGCTGCCGCCCAACACCCCGAGCGATGAGCAGGCGTCGATCAGCCAGTTGCTGCAACAGGGGCAGTCGCTGATAGTGCAGGCTACCAAGGACCCGATCGGTTCCAAGGGGGCGCGTCTGACCACTCATCTGTCGGTGCCCTCGCGCTATCTTGTCTACATGCCCGACTCGCCGCACACCGGCGTTTCCCAGCGCATCGAGGATGACGTCGAGCGCGAGCGCCTCAGGACGCTGGTCGAATCCTGCCTGGCCGATCACGACGCTGACGTGCCCGGCGGCTTCATCATTCGCACCGCGGCCGAGGGCGTGGGCGCCGACGAACTGATTGCCGACATGCAATTCCTGCTGCGGCTATGGCGCAAGGTCGACGAACGCAAGCTGACCGCGGCCGCGCCGAGCCGCATCTACGACGACCTGCCGCTGTACATACGCACGCTGCGCGACGTGATGCGCGACGACATCGAGAAGGTGCGCATCGATTCGCGCGAGAACTACCAGCGGCTGATCGAATTCGCCGAGGAGTTCATGCCCAACGTGGTCGAGCGCGTCGAATACTATCCGGGCGAACGGCCGATCTTCGACTTGTTCAGTGTCGAGGACGAGATCCACAAGGCGCTGGGCCGAAAGGTTCAGCTCAAGTCGGGCGGCTACCTGGTGATCGATCCCACCGAGGCGATGACCACCATCGACGTCAACACCGGCGGCTATGTCGGGCACCGCAATCTCGAGGAGACGATCTTCAAGACCAACCTCGAAGCGGCGACCACCATTGCCCGCCAGCTGCGCCTGCGCAATCTCGGCGGCATCATCATCATCGATTTCATCGACATGGAGGACAACGAGCATCAGCGTCAGGTCCTGCGGGTGCTGGAGAAGTCGCTGGAGCGCGATCATGCCAAGAACAAGCTGACCGGCGTCACCGAGCTGGGGCTGGTGCAACTGACCCGCAAGCGGACCCGCGAAAGCCTCGAACAGACATTGTGCGAGCCGTGCCCGACCTGTCAGGGGCGGGGCACGCTGAAGACGCCGGAAACGGTGTGCTACGAGATCTTTCGCGAGATCCTGCGCGAGGAGCGTGCCTATAGTCCCGATACCTACATGGTGCTCGCCTCGCAGGAAGTGGTCGACCGCCTGCTCGACGAAGAGTCCGCGGCGGTCGCCGATCTGGAGATCTTCATCGGCAAGACGATTCGCTTCCAGGTCGAAGGTCATTATTCCCAGGAGCAGTACGACATCGTGCTGATGTGAGCCCATGAGCCCGTTCCGTCTAACCCTGCGATGGGCCCTGACGTTGACGGCCCTGGCGCTGGTCCTGCTGGCGTTGCTGATCGGCGGCCTGCGTCTGAGGGTCGCGCAGCTCGACGCCGTGCGTGGGCGAATCGTCGCCGAGCTGTCGCAACAGTTCAATGCGAGTCTGACGATGAAGGCGTTCGAAGGGCGCCTGCAATGGTTCGATCCGGCGCTGCGTATCGACGATCTGCGCTTGATGTCGCAGGCAGGCAGCGATCCCTTTCCGCTGCTCGAGATCGAGTACGCCGACCTGCGCCTGGACACTGCTGCCTCGCTTCTTGCGCGGCAGCCGGTGCTCGGCGAAGCGCGCATCAGCCAGGCGACGCTGCATCTTTACCAGGATAGCGAAGGCCGCTGGCAATGGCCGGGACCGGCCGAAATCCCGCCCTACGTGATACCCGAGGGCGGCATGGACTTGTCGCGGCTTGACTATTGGGTACAGCTGTTGCTGCGCCAGCGGGTGGTGTTCAACGACCTGCGGGTGGTGCTGCACGGCCTCGACGAGACGCTGACGTTACGGGCGCCTCAGTTACTGATCGCCGAAGAATCGGGGCGTGCCCATCTCGAGGGGCAACTGTTCGTCGCCGACCAGTCGCAGCAATCGCTTTCCGTGGTGCTCGAAGTCCTGCCCGGGTCCCAGGGATTGAATGATTTCAGCGCTGCACTTCAGGCGCGCACGGATCTGGGCAGCCTGACGCGGCTGGGTCGGCTGCTCACACGCCGTGAGCCCTTGAGTCTCGAGCGGGTGAGTGGCGAGGCCGAGCTGTGGGCGCGTTGGCGCGACGGGCGCGTCGAGGATGCTCGGCTGGCCCTGTCGATACCCGAGCTGAGTGTCGCGGACAGCGAGGGCACCCTCGAACTGCGCGATATCCAGGCCCGCGGGCAGTGGCTGCGCGGTGACGGCGATGAATGGAATGCCTGGGTCAATAGCTTGTCCATGAACGATGCCCGGGACGGCGCCTCGTCGCTGCCCGAGCGTCTGCAACTGGCCGGCGAGGGCGATGACTGGTGGCTGCGCAGCTCGGCGTTTTCGGTGGATGAGCTGATGGCCTGGCGACGGCGGCTGCCGTTGCCCGAGCGCTGGCAATCGATGCTCGATGCGCTCAAGCCCGGGGGTCGCGTCGAGGGCCTGCAGGTGGGCCGACAGCAGGGCCAGTGGCAGGCGCGCGCCGCCTTGCAGGAGATGACCGCCCAGCCCTGGCAGGACGCCCCCGGTGGCGGCCCTTTCGATGCCTGGGTCGAGGCCGACGGTCGCACCGGGTACGTCGAATTCGCCGGCCGGCAGGGTGTCGAGCTGCGCTTTCCCAAGCTGTTTCCTGCCCCCTTGTCGCTCGATTATGCCAGCGGTCGCGTCAATTGGTCGCTGAACGGCGAGCAGCCGCAAGTCGCTGGCGAGGAGTTGTCGCTCGGCTGGCGCGGCGCTTCGGTCGACGGCGACTTTCAGCTGACGGTACCGGGCGAAAACGCCCGCCAGCGGCCCGGGCAATTCGCGTTGAACCTCGACATGCGCAATGTCGATGCGACGCAGACGCCGCTGGGCGAGTGGTTGCCGCTCGAGGTGTTCGATAGCGAGCTGCGTGAATGGCTGACCTCGGGCATCACCGGCTATGTCCCGCGCGGCTCGCTGCAGTTCAGTCAGCGCCTCGATGGCGAGGAGGCTGGCGCGACTCGGGAGAACGTCGATGAACTCGGCAAGAGCGCCGAGCTGCGCCTGGCCCTCGACGTCGAACGGGGCTACCTGCCCTACGATCCCGAATGGCCGGCGCTCAACGCGCTCAGCGGTCAGCTCACGCTGAATAACCAGACCCTCGAAGCGACGGTGGAGCATGCCGAGACCCTGGGCCTGGTCAGCGAAGGCGCCAAGGTATCGCTGGCCGACGAACGCTTGACGGTCGAAGGGCCGGTCGCTGGCCCCATTCAAGGCCTGTTCGACTTTCTGGCCGCCGCGCCGCTCGATGGCCTGGAGAGTTTCAGCGACTGGCGAGGCGAAGGGCGAGTCGACGGCCAACTGCGCCTCGGTGTGGCCATGGACACTCCGGAATCGGTAGACGCGCCTGTCGATGTCGATCTGCAGGCCCGTGTCGATGCACCGTCGATCCGTCTGCCCCAGGCCGATCTGGAGTTGGGCAACGTCAATGGCGCGTTGCGCTATAAATACCTCGGCGAACCTGGCAGCGACACCCTGACCGGTCAACTCGGCGCACGGGTCTTCGAGGGGCCGCTGCTTGCCGACTTCGATGTCGGCGGCCAGGGCGTGACCCTGGAGGGTCGCGCCCTGGCCCGCGGGCTGCTGGACTGGGCGGGAGTCGATGGCCTCGGCGGCCTGATCAGCGGCTATTTTCCCTATACGGCCGAACTCGACCTCGAGGCCGACAAGCCGAGCCTGAGCCTGAATAGCGATCTCCAGGGTCTGGCCATCGACCTGCCGGCGCCGTTCGGCAAGACGCTGGATGCCCGGGTTCCGCTTGCCGTGACGGCCTCGATCCCCGATCGTGTGGTCGAGCTCGAGCTGGCCGAGCGCTTGCGTCTGCGCTGGCGTTCGCTGGGCCCCGAAGGCGGCCAGGGTCAGGCCTGGTTGGAAAACTGGCCGGTCGATCCTGAATGGCCGAGTGGCAGCGGGTGGGACATCGCCTGGAACACCCCGCGGCTGTCGCTGGCAGGCTGGCAGCAAGCGCTGGCCGAGGTATCGCTGCCCTCGGCCGCGGATGAAGCCGAGGCCAACGGCCGCTCGGCGCTGACTCGGTTGCAGCGCTTTAACCTGCAAATCGACTGCCTGTACTATCAGCAGCGCTGCCTCGGCGATCTGCAGGCCTCGGCCAGCCCGCTGAACGAATATGGCTGGTCGCTGGGTCTGGCGGGTTCGCTGATGCAGGGACGTGGCGAGTATCGGCCGAGGCAGGCCGCGCCGCTGGATATTAGCCTCGCACGCTTGAATCTTGACCCGCTGCTCGCCGGTGGCGGCGAACAGAACGACGCCTCGTCACCCAGCCTGCAGAGCGAGATCGTCACCGCACCGCCCGAGCCCGCACCGCTGCCCGACTGGCTGACCCAGGTGCCGGCAGGCCGGTTGAGCATCGCCACGCTGTCGCGCAGCGGCCGTCAATTCGGCCCTTTCGAGGCGAATTGGCGGGAATCCCCCGACCGCCTGCGGCTCGATCCGGTCTCGCTGAAGCTGGGCGAGATAACCGCGCAGGGCGAACTGGTCTGGGAGGCCTCGGGCGAGCAGGCCAGCCTGACTCGTTCACGGCTATCGATCAGCGGCGGCGATCTGGGCACGGCGCTGGCGACGCTCGATCAGCCGGTGGCCATCAACTCGACGCGCACCGAGGTACAGACCCAACTGGCCTGGCCGGGCGCGCCCTGGCAATTCGCCCTGGCGCGTTCGCGGGGCAGCATCGAGGCGGAGCTGACCGACGGCCGTTTTCGCACCCTGGAGTCGCCCTCGGCGCGGCTGGTTGGATTGCTCAACGTCGACAACCTGCTGCGCCGGTTGCGCCTGGATTTCTCCGACGTCACCGGCGAAGGCACCGCATTCGACAGTGTCAGCGGCGATGCCACACTGTATGGTGGACGTCTGGAAACCCGCGGGCCGGTTGAAATCGACGGGACCTCCACCCAATTCACCCTGGACGGCAGCGTGGATCTGCTGGCACGCCAGCTCGATCTGACCCTTGGGGTCACCGTGCCGGTCAGCCAGAATCTGCCTCTGGCCGCCGTGATCGCCGGCGCGCCCTATGTCGGCGGCGCGCTGTTCCTGGCGGACAAGGTCTTCGGTGGCTGGCTCGACAAGGTCACGAGAATTTACTATCGCGTGGAGGGGCCCTGGACCTCGCCGCGAATCACCGTGGAAGATGCCGAATGACGCAACGCTCCCATTCGCCTCTCGACGAGGCCATAACCACCCTGCTCGCCCCCGGCGGCCTGGATGCCGAGGCGCTCGAGCCGGGCCTGGAACAGGCGCTGGGGCCGGGCATCGATTATGCCGACCTGTATTTCCAGCGTAGCTGGCAGGAAAACTGGGTCCTCGAGGACGGCGAGGTCAAGGACGCCAGCTTCAATATCGACGGCGGCGTCGGCGTACGCGCGCTGGCCGGAGAAAAGACCGGCTTCGCCTATTCCAACCAGATCACCGCCGATGCGCTGGCCGAGGCCGGGCGCACCGCTTCGGGGATCGCGCGCAGCGGTTCCCGGCTGATGCGGGTGCCGGTACACAGCGCGGCGGCGGCGCAGCGCTATGCCGGCATCGATCCGCTATCGGGGCTGTCCGCGGAGGACAAGATCGCCCTGCTCAAGCAGGCCGATCGCGTCGCCCGCGCCGCCGATCCCAGCGTCGCTCAGGTCAGTGCCTCGCTGAGCGGCGTCCATGAAGTGGTGCTGGTGCGCGCCAGCGACGGCACGCTGGCCGCGGACATCCGCCCGCTGGTGCGTTTCAACGTCAGCGTCATCGCCATGCGCGATGGTCGCCGCGAGCGTGGCAGCGCCGGCGGCGGCGGGCGCTATGCAATGTCGCGGCTGCGTGACGAGAACGTCGCCGAGCGCTACGCCAAGGAAGCCGTGCGCCAGGCGCTGGTCAACCTCGAGGCGGTCGACGCGCCGGCCGGCCAATTGCCGGTGGTGCTGGGCGCCGGCTGGCCGGGCATCCTGCTTCACGAGGCGGTGGGCCATGGCCTGGAGGGGGACTTCAATCGCAAGGGCAGCTCGGCGTTCGCCGGGCGCATCGGCCAGCCAGTCGCCGCCAGGGGGGTGACCGTGGTCGACGACGCCACGCTGGCCGAGCGGCGCGGTTCGATGTCGATCGACGACGAGGGCACGCCCGGCGCCTATACGCCGCTGATCGAGGACGGCATCCTCACCGGCTACATGCAGGACAAGCTCAACGCGCGGCTCATGGGCATGAGCCCGACCGGCAATGCGCGGCGTGAATCCTACGCGCACATGCCGATGCCGCGGATGTCCAACACCTACATGCTGGCCGGCCAGGACGACCCCGAGGACATCGTCAAGAGCGTCAGGCGTGGCATTTACGCGGTCAGCTTCAGCGGTGGGCAGGTCGACATCACCTCCGGCAAGTTCGTGTTCGCGGCCAGCGAGGCCTATCTGATCGAGGACGGCCGCATCACCGCGCCGGTCAAGGGAGCGACGTTGATCGGCAATGGCCCCGAGGCGATGGGGCGGGTGTCGATGATCGGCAACGACATGCAGCTGGACAGCGGGATCGGCGTCTGTGGCAAGGAGGGCCAGGGCGTGCCGGTGGGCGTCGGCCAGCCGACGCTGAAATTAGACGAGCTGACGGTCGGCGGCACGCAATCGTGAACGAACGTGCCTGCGCTCGCTCATGCGGCGTTGAACATCGGCTCGGCATGCTCATTTACGAACTTGTAAACTCCGCTGCCTCGCCGCTGTTCGCCTTGCCTGAGCATCGCTCGGCTACGTCCCGCGGGTATAGCACTATTAAATGCTGGCGGTATCGCGGATCAGTTGGAACAGCTTGCGGGCGTTGGTCGGCGGTTTGCCGCGCTGGCGCTCGCTCTGGGCATTGCGGATCAGCTGGCGCAGCGCCTGACGGTCGACGTGGGGGTGTTCGGCGATAAAGGCTTCGAGCGCCTCGCCGTCGTCCTCGACCAGCCGGTCGCGCCACTGTTCAAGGCGGTGGAAGGCGTGATCGCGGCGCAGCTTTTCCTGCTCGAATTCGTCGAACACGGCCTGGATGGCGGCGATGTCCTCGCGCCGCATGACCTTGCCGACGTACTGCATGTGCCGGCGGCGGCCTTCGTGGGAGCGGATGCGCGAGGTTTCCTCGACCGCCGCGAGCATGTCCTCGGACAGCGGCAGTCGGGCGCGCTGCGGGGCGGGCAGGGCGATGATCTTTTCGCCCAGCGCCTGCAGCGCCAGCATTTCGCGTTTGAGTTGGGACTTGCTCGACCGTTCCGGAAGATCGGCGGGGGACTCGAATGACATGCCATTTCCATAAGCATTTGGGAGGTTGGCGCAGTATACCAGCCAGCCTTCGCACAAGGAGACCAACATGACACAGGCTTTCGATGCGAGTGCGCAGCAGGCGCTGCTGGAAGCGCGTGCGGCGGCCGCGCTCGAGCAGGCCCGCGAGGCGGGTGCCGACGCTTGCGAGGTGGGCGCCAGCGTCGACCAGGGGATCAATGTCAGCGTGCGCATGGGCGAGGTGGAGACCGTCGAGTTGGCGCGCGACCAGGGCATTGCCGTCACCGTCTATGTCGGCCAGCGCAAGGGCAGCGCCTCATCGTCGGACGCCAGCGAGGCGTCGATCCGCGCGCTGGTCGACAGAGCCCTGACAATCGCCCGTCAGACCGGCGAGGACACGGCGTCCGGCCTGGCCGACAAGGCGTTGATGGCCACCGAGCTGCCGGATCTGAAGGTCCACCATCCATGGCAGTTGTCGACCGATCAGGCGATCGAGATGGCCCTGGCCTGCGAACAGGCCGGGCGCGGTGTGGCGGGCATCAGCAACTCCGAAGGCGCCGAACTGTCGAGCGGTGAAGGCGTACGGGTCTATGCCAACAGCCACGGCTTCATGGGCAGCCAATGCGGTAGCCGGCATTCGCTGTCGTGCATGCTGATCGCTCAGGACGAGCAGGGCATGCAGCGCGACTACGATTATTCCAGCGAGCGCGATCCGGCCAAGCTGGCCTCGCCCGAGGCGATCGGCCGGCGCGCCGCCGAGCGTACCTTGCGGCGGCTCGGCGCCAAGCGCCCGGCCACCGGTCGCATGCCGGTGATGTTCGCCCCTGAATTGGCCGGCGGGCTGATCGGACACTTGCTGAGTGCCATCGCTGGAGGCTCGCTCTATCGCGACGCCTCGTTTCTCTGTGACAGCCTCGGCGAGACGCTGTTTCCCGAGTGGCTGTCGCTCCAGGAGAAGCCGCGCGAGATCGGTGGGATGGCGAGTGCGCCGTTCGACAACGATGGGGTCTATACCCGCGACAACGTCTACGTCGAGCAGGGGCGGATCGCCAGTTACATGCTCTCGGCCTACAGTGCGCGGAGGCTCGGCATGACCACCACCGGCAACGCCGGCGGTGCGCGCAATGTGCGGCTGGACGCGCCGTTGAGCACACCCGAGGCGCTGCTGGCGCGGATGGGCAGCGGCGTGGTGGTCACCGAGCTGATGGGCCAGGGGGTCAACGGCGTGACCGGCGATTATTCACGCGGGGCGGCCGGCTTCTGGGTCGAGAACGGCCAGCTGCAATATCCGGTCGAGGAGTTCACCATCGCCGGCAACCTGCGCGGCATGTTCGGCAATCTGCTCGGGGTGGGCGACGATGTCGATACCCGCGGCAGCGTGCATACCGGCAGTTGGCTGATCGACGACATGATGGTGGCGGGGGGCTAAAGAGGGCCTACGGCCAGAAGAGGGAAGAGGCAAAATGATTCTTGCTACTTGTTCTTCTTCCAGGCGCATAGCGCCGTTCTTCCCTCTTCGAGACGCGAAGCGTCGGTCTTCCGTCTCCTATAGGTAGAACAGCGTCGCCAGGCCGAGGAAGGCCATGAAGCCGATCACGTCGGTGACGGTGGTCAAAATCACGTTGCCGGACAGCGCCGGGTCGATGTCGAGCTTCTTGAGCGCCACGGGCAGCAGGGTGCCGCAGAGCGCGGCGATCAGCAGGTTGATGACGATCGCTGCGGCGATGATGGCGCCCAGCGTCAGATCGTCGAACCAGACCACGGCGATGGCGGCGATCACCAGCGCCCAGAGCAGGCCGTTGAGCACGCTGACGATCAGCTCGCGGCTGAGCAGCCAGCGTACGTTGCTGCCCGAGACATGGCCGAGAGCGATGCCGCGGATCAACACCGTCAACGTCTGGGAACCGGCGATGCCGCCCATGCTGGCGACGATCGGCATCAATACCGCCAGCGCGGTGACACGCTGGATGGTGCCTTCGAACAGCCCGATCACCGCCGCCGCCATGAACGCGGTAATCAGGTTGACGCCCAGCCAGACCGCCCGTCGCCGACTGGTCCGCCAGACCGGGGCGAAGGTGTCCTCGTCGTCGTCGAGACCTGCCATGCTCATCACCTGATGCTCGGCGTTCTCGCGAATCACGTCGACCACGTCGTCGATGGTGATCCGGCCCAGCAGATGGCCATCGGTGCCCACCACCGGCGCCGACACCAGATCGAACTTCTCGAATAGCTTGGCGACGTCGCTCTCGTCGGTCATTGCTGCGATGCTGACCATGTCGGTATCCATCACTTCGCGGACCAGCATCGACGGATCGGAAACCAGCAGGCGATTGATCGGCAGGCTGCCGATCAGCTTGTCGTCGCGGGTCACCACCAACAGCGTGTCGGTGGTGTCCGGCAGGCGCTCATGACGACGCAGATAGCGCAAAACCACGTCGAGCGTGATATCCGGGCGGATCGTCAGCGCATCGGTGTTCATCAGCCCGCCGGCGGTGTCCTCGGGATAGGCGAGGACGGTCTCCAGACGCTGGCGTTCCTGCGCCTCCATCGAGGCCAGCACTTCGAGAGTGACGGTGTTGGGCAGGCGCTGCAGCAGATCGGCCAGGTCGTCGACGTCGAGCCGCTCGGTGGCCGAGACCAGCTGCTGGGTGTCCATGCGGCTGAGAAACACCGTCTGGATATCATCGTTGAGATATTGCAGGACGTCGCCCTGCAACTCGGGGTCGACCAGTGCCCAGAGCACCTCGCGCTCGCGCGGCGGGGTCGATTCGAGCAGATGAGCCACGTCGACCGGTGCCAGGCCGCGGTTGAGCATGCGTCGGACCTGATCCAGGGCGCCGTTTTCCAAGGCTGCGTTGAGCCGATCGAGGCGAGGCTGTAGTCGGCTTGGATTCTGGCTCATGGCAGTCGGCGTCCTTGATCGCCCCGCGGTGGGCGGCGTCATTCTAACATCGTGGCCGGGCTCGAAGGGCAACGATCCGTCGCGCGGTCGCACGTTCGCCGATGGACGCTTACAGATCCTCTTCGAAACGTGCCGCGAGCAACGCCTCGAGCGCATCGAGCGCCTGGCTGGCCTGCGGGCCCTCGGCTTTGATGGTCAGCCGGCTGCCACAGGGCGCGGCGAGCATCAGCAACGACATGATGTTGGCGGCATCGCCGCTGCGACCCTGATGATGAACGGTAACGCTGGCGTCGTAACCCTGACAGCACTGGACCAGCCTGGTCGCGGCACGGGCATGCAGGCCGCGCTTGTTGATCAGCGTCAGCTCACGCTGTGGCATCGGCGGCTCCCACGGCGGCGTGGATGCCCAATTCCCGATGACGAATTCGCACCCGGTAACGGCCGGTAAAGTGCTGCGCCAGACGTTCGGTCAGATACACTGAACGATGCTGGCCGCCGGTGCAGCCGATCGCCACCGTCAGATAACTGCGGTTGCTGGCGCGGTAGGCGGGCAACCAGCGTTCGAGCCAGTCGCGGATATCGTCGGCCATGGCGCCGACATCCGGATAATCCTCGAGAAAGGTCACGATCTCGGCATCTCGGCCATTGAACGGGCGCAGCCGCGGATCCCAGTAGGGATTGGGCAGGCAGCGGGCGTCGAAGACGGTATCGGCATCGAGCGGCACGCCGCGCTTGAAGCCGAACGATTCGAAGGTCAGCGTGAGCTGTTCGCTGGTATGGTGGGCGACCTGCTCGGCGATGCGTCCGCGCAGGTCGTGGACCGAGAGCTGCGAGGTATCCATCACCAGGTCGGCCAGATCCCGGATGTCCGCCAGTGCCTTCTCCTCGGACTCGATCGCCTCGGCCAGGGTCATCTGGCTATTACGGGTCAGCGGATGGCGGCGGCGGGTCGCCGAGTAGCGCTCGAGCAGGATCTTGTCCTCGGCGGTCAGATAGACCACCTGGCAATCGATGCCGCGCTGGCGCACGGCCTCGAGCTGCGCGGGAAAGCGCTCGAGGGCCGTGGGCAAGTTGCGCGCATCAATGCTGACCGCGACGCTGGCGCGCTTGCTGTCGGCCTGCTGGAGCTCATCGATCAGCGCATCGAGGAGCATCGCCGGCAGGTTGTCGATGGCATAGAAGCCCAGGTCCTCGAGTGCCTGGAGGGCGATCGACTTGCCGGATCCGGAGCGGCCACTGATGATCACGAGTTGCATGGGGCGGCTCCCTTGTCACGATGAGTCACGAGGCGGTCGTATGACGCTGGGCATACCAGACCCGAATTGAATAGGCCGGGGCGAATTAAAGCGCAGCCTTCAGGCTACCTGGCCTGCCGCGGCGCGCTACCGGCGCCGCCATCGAGGGCATGGATGGCATCGATGAGCGTTTCGTGCAGTTCACGCTGGCTGGCACTGTGGCGCAGCCGGTTGCGGGTGTCGGCGTCGTTCATGATGCCGGCGACCTGGGCGAGTAGCGCCAGGTGGGTGTCGTCGGCCTCTTCGGGTACCAGCAGCACGAACAGCAGGTCGACCGGTTCGCCATCGACTGCATCGAAATCGATCGGCTCCTGTAGCTTGATAAAGCCGGCTACCGGCGCCTTGCAATGGGGATTGCGCGCATGGGGAATGGCCACGCCATTGCCGATGCCGGTACTCCCCAGCCGTTCACGACCGATCAGCCGGCTGAACACCTCCTGGCTGTCCAGGCTAGGGGTGTTCTGGGCGATGAAGGTGCTGAAGAACTCAAGCACGCGCTTCTTGCTCCCCCCGGGCACGGCAAACAGAGTGCGTTCGGGGGGCAGTATGGTTTCCAGTGACATGATGGGGAGTCAGCGGGCGCCGGCGCCTTGCGCGCGGGCCTGGGCCTTTTCCTTGTGTTTGACGAGTTGGCGGTCGAGCTTGTCGGCCAGGGCATCGATGGCGGCGTACATGTCGCCGTTCTCGGCTTCGGCATGCAAGTCAGCACCCGCTGCGTGAAGCGTGCAGGCCGCCTGATGGCGTTCCTTCTCGATCGAGAGCGTTACCTGCACGGTGGTGATGTTGTCGTAGTGGCGTTCCAGCCGCGCCAACTTTTCGTTGACGTAGTCACGCAATGCATCCGTCAGTTCGACGTGATGGCCGGTGATGTTGGCTTGCATGGCACGTTCCTTTTCGACGAGTGATGGCCGATTGTAACCCTTTTTGCAGCTTAGCAAACCCCTCGCGGGATGGTGGCCGCAAACGTCGCTTGTCGAGAGCGGGAAGACATGTGAATCGACGTTTCGATGCGATAGGGCGCGGCACTTTCCTTGTGCCGGGGAGAGAGCTGCATATGTCTGAAGGAGCCTCAGGCGAGGCGTCTGCGTTCACCGGAGGAGGGGATGCCCAGCGCTTCGCGATACTTGGCGACGGTGCGTCGCGCCACCGCGATGCCATCGGCGGCGAGCAGCTCGACCAGCTTGCTGTCGGAAAGTGGCTTGCGCGGCGGCTCGTCGCCGATCAGCTTCTTCAGGCGTGCGCGTATCGCGGTGCTGGAGTGCGCATCGCCTTCGCTGCCGCCGCCGACATGGCTCGAGAAGAAGTACTTGAGTTCGAAGACGCCGCGCGGGGTATGAATGAACTTCTGTGTGGTGACCCGCGAGATGGTCGATTCGTGCATCTCCACGGTCTGGGCGATGTCGGCGAGCACCAGCGGTTTCATGGCCTCCTCGCCACGCTCGAGGAAGTCGAACTGGCGGATCATGATCTCGCGACCGACCTTGAGCAGGGTGTCGTTGCGACTCGACAGACTCTTGATCAACCAGCGCGCCTCCTGAAGGTGCTGCTTCATGAAGGTGTTGTCGTCGCTCTTGTCGGCGCGCTTGATCAAGGCGGCATAGTCGGGCTGGACGCGCAATCGCGGTAGCGCCTCGGGATTGAGCTCGATACGCCAGCCCTCGCGAGTATGGCGAGCCACCAGGTCGGGGATCACGTAATCCTCGCCACTGGCGTCGAAGGCTTGGCCGGGGCGTGGATCGAGGGCGCGGATCAGGGCGATCACCGCATCGAGCTGGGCATCGTCGAGACGCAGCCGACGCTTGAGCAACTTGCGGTCATCATTGGCCAGCGCGTCGAGAAACTGGCGTACCAGGCGCTTGGCCTGGGGCAGCAGCGGCGTATCGTCGGCCAGCGTAGCCAGTTGCAGCAGCAGACACTCGCGCAGGTCGCGGGCGAATACACCGGTGGGGTCGAACTGTTGAAGACGATGCAGAATCTGCTCGACCTCGGCGGCCTTGAGTCCGGAAAGCCCCTGGCTGCGCAGGCCTTCCGTCAATTCGTCGAGCTGACCGTCGAGATAGCCGTCGAGGTTGACTGCATCGATGAGACAGTCGGCGATCGCATGTTCGCGACTGTCGAGCCCGGTCATGTCGAGCTGCCAGCGAAGGTGATCCTGCAGGCTCTGATCGGCGGTGTTGCGCTCGAAGTCGGGAGCGTCTTCGCTGCGTCCGGCGCCGGGGGCCAGATCCTGGTAGGTGTCCGACCACTCGCTGTCCAGGGCGAGTTCCTCAGGGATGTCGCTGGCCCAGTCGTCGTCGAGCGCTTCGCCGACGTCGGCTTCCCCGAAATCATCCTCCATCTCGAGCATGGGGTTGGATTCCAGCGCCTGCTGGATCTCCTGGCGTAGATCCAGCGTCGACAGCTGCAGTAGCTGGATGGCCTGCTGCAACTGAGGCGTCATGGTCAGCTGGGTGCCGACCCGAAGCTGCAACGTGGGTTTCATTGCCATGACAAGCGTGACTTCACTGAGAGGATTTCACGACACGTTATCCTGCTCGGTGAGGCCTTGCAAGTGTAAAAGCAATAACCATGCCATCATGCGGGCTAATACAGCTTGGCGAGACCTTGCGTGGAGGCGCGGGCTTGACAGCCGCCATCGTGCTGCGAGCGCTCAAAGGCGGAATTCGCTACCCAGATAGACCTCGCGGACCTTCTTGCTGGCGAGTATCGCTTCCGCGTTGCCTTCGGCGATGATCTGGCCGTCGCCGACGATGTAGGCGTTGTCGCAGATATCCAGCGTCTCGCGCACGTTATGGTCGGTGATCAGTACGCCGATGCCCCGATCGCGCAATTGACGGATGATCGACTTGATTTCGCCGACCGAAATCGGGTCGACCCCCGCGAAGGGCTCGTCGAGCAGGATGAACGCCGGCTCGGTGGCCAGTGAGCGGGCGATCTCTACCCGGCGACGTTCGCCGCCGGACAGGCTCATGCCCATGTTGTCGCGAATATGGGTGATATGGAATTCCTCGAGCAGTTGCTCGAGCTGGCGCTTGCGTCCCGGCTTGTCCAGGTCGCGACGCATCTCGAGGATCGCCATGATGTTGTCGGCGACCGACAGCTTGCGAAAGATCGAGGCTTCCTGAGGCAGGTAGCCGATGCCGGCGCGGGCGCGGTGATGCATCGCTGCGCGGCTGAGGTCCTGGTCGTCGATGCCCACCTCGCCGGCGTCGGCGCGCACCAGGCCGACGATCATGTAGAATGAGGTCGTCTTGCCGGCCCCGTTGGGGCCGAGCAGGCCGACGATGCTGCCCTGGCCGATCGATAGGCTGATGTCCTGGACCACGCGGCGATTCTTGTAGCTCTTGGCCAAATGCCGGGCGAACAATGTCTTCATCGCGCGGGGCTCTCCTCTGGGCTGGCCTCTGGACTGATCTCGGCCGGCGGGGTCATTGTTCGGCCGACTTCGGTGTCAGGCTCATGCGCACGCGCTCGTTCTCGGCTCCCTGGGCCTGGGAACGCGCCTGGACCTGACGGCTATCGAGGAAGTACTCGACATAGGCGCCCTTGAAAGTGTCGCTGGCCTGGTGCAGTTCGGCCTGGCTGATCAGTTCGACGCGTCGCTCGCCGGCGTAGTAGACGATCGTCTCGCCCCAGCCCTTGACCAGCGGATCGTCGGGCGCCGGGCGCTGTTCGAGATAGGCGCGCTCGGTGCCGCCGGTAGCGGTCACCAGAGTCACTTCGCCCTGGTCGTTGCGCTCGATCTCGACACGCTGAGCGGTCAATTTCATGCTGCCCTGCTGCATGGCGACGTCACCGGTGTAGACGGCGGTGCCGGCACGGTCGTCGAGATTCAGGCGGTCGGCGGCAATGTTGATCGGCTGGTTGGCATCGCCTTCCAGCGCCAGGGCCGGCGTGGCGAGCAGCGCCGCACCGGACAGGCCTAGGGCAGCGATTAGGGTGCGCATCATGATCCTGATTCCTCGTCGATCGGCGGGTGATAGCCGCGTACATTGCCGTTGAGCTGCATTTGTCCGCTGTCCAGCCAGGCATCGAAACGATCGCCGCGCACGCGTTGCTGAAACTTGCGCAGCACGGCCTCGCTTTCACTCCAGGCATGACCGGTTTCGGCGTCGTAAATCAAGACCTCGCTGTTGATTTTCCAGCCCTGTTCGGGCGCCTGGAGCTGGGCGTTGCCGCTTAGCTTGAGCGGATTGGCGTTGGCTCCCAGCCTACCTGTGTCGGCGCTGGCGAGCCAGACCCGGCCGCGGTCGTCGACGAGCCGAGCGTCGGGCGCTTGCAGCCGCGTCACGTCATCGGTGGGGGTATGCGTAAGCCGGGGTGTCTCGAGTCGCTGATAGGCGGTACCGGTCGCATCGAAGCGGGTCAGCGTGGCGTCTTCCAGGTAGTAATCGGGTTCGCCGCTCTCGCCCGTGGAAGGGGGCGAGGGCAACGAGATGAGGTTGCGTTGCTCGATCAAGGCCAGCAGCCCACCCAGCGCGAGCAGGATGAGCGCCAGCCACCCTTTGGGCGAAAGCCGCGAGAAACGCTGGAGCATCGTTCAGTTCCGGCCGTGGAGATAAGCGTCGAGCAGCGCCGTCCAGTGGCCCCGCATCTGCAGCAGGCCATCGCAGATCTCGCGTATGGCGCCGTGGCCGCCGGCACGCAGAGTGACCCAGTCGGCCCGCTCACGGACGTAGTCTGGCGCATTGGGCACGCTGATGCCGAGCCCCGCGTAGTGGATGGGGGCGAGATCAGGCAGGTCGTCGCCGCAATAGGCGAGCTGCTCGAAATCCAGGCCCAGCGTGTCGAGTAATTCGCGCAGCAAGGTCAACTTGTCGTCACGCCCTTGAAAGACATGTTCGATTCCCAGCGCCGCGGCACGCCGAGCCACCATCGGCGACTCGCGACCGGTGATGATCGCCACCTCGATCCCGGTGCGACGCAGCAGCTTGATGCCCTGGCCGTCCTGGGTACTGAAGGCTTTGGTTTCCTGGCCATCGGCCTGGAAGTACAGCTGACCGTCGGTCATCACGCCATCGACATCGAAGGCCAGCAGCCGCATGTGACGAGCGCGCTCGACCAAATGGGGGGGATGGGGCATCGCTGTCTCCTCAGACCACGCCGCTGACGAGCAGGTCGTGCATGTGGATGGCGCCGATGGGGCGGTCGTCGTCGTCGACCACGGCCAGCGCAGTGATCCGGTTGTCCTCCATGAGCCTGACGGCCTCGGCCGCCAGAATGTCGGCGCGAATCCGTTTGCCGCCGCGGGTCATTACATCGTCGACCCGCAGCGCGCGCAGGTCGCCATGCTGGTCGAGGGTGCGGCGCAGATCGCCGTCGGTGTAGACGCCGGCCAACCGGCCCTTTTCATCGACCACGCAGGTGAAGCCCAGCCCCTTGTGCGTGATCTCGAGCAGCGCTTCGCGCAACGGGCTGCCGATGACGACGCTGGGCAGCCGCGCGCCGCTGTGCATCAGATCCTCGACCTTGAGCAGCAGGCGCCGGCCCAGCGTGCCGCCGGGATGTGACAGGGCGAAGTCCTCGGCGGTGAAGCCGCGCGCCTCGAGCAGGGCCACCGCCAACGCGTCGCCAAGCGCCAGCGCGGCGGTGGTCGAGGCGGTCGGCGCCAGATCGAGCGGACAGGCTTCGCGCTCCACGCTGGCGTCGAGGTGGGCCTCGGCATGGCAGGCCATGGCCGAGGCGGGACGCCCGGTCATGCTGATCAGCGGCGTGCCCATGCGCTTCAACAGCGGCAGCAGCGCGGTGATCTCCTGAGTCTCGCCGGAGTTCGACAGCGCCAGTACCACGTCGCGGGCGGTGATCATGCCCAGGTCGCCGTGGCTGGCCTCGCCGGGGTGGACGAAGAAGGCCGGCGTTCCAGTGCTCGCCAGCGTGGCGGCGATCTTGCGTGCGATATGCCCCGACTTGCCCATGCCGGTGACCACCACGCGCCCCTGGCAGGCGAGGATCAGCCGGCAGGCGCGGTCGAAATCGTCGGACAGCTTGCCGATCAGTGTGGCGATGGCCTGCTGTTCCAGTTTCAAGGTGCGTCGGGCGCTGGCACGAAAGGCGAAGTCGATATCGATGGTCATGGCAGTGATTGTTGCCCCCGGGGCGATTGGACTCAAGAGGCGACGCTGCCGGACGCTCCGGCCGGTTCGTCGCAACTGTGCCGGGCGCTTATTAGACGCATAGTGGCGGTGGCATGCAAGGGTGAAACCCGGTCGGGCTGGTCGTGGTACGCTGGGTTAGGATACGATGTTCGATAATTTTTCACCACTGAGTCGCCTGAATGAACGAATCGCTGCTCGTCGAGGTGGAAGGATTGCGCTTTTCCCGTGGCGAGAAGGAAATCTTTCGCGGTGTCGATCTGCAGATTCCGCGCGGCAAGATCACTGCGATCATGGGACCCAGCGGCACCGGCAAGACGACGCTGCTCAAGCTGATCGGCGGCCAGTTGCGGCCGGACGCGGGGCGGGTCAGGATCGCCGGCCACGACGTGCACCGCCTGTCGCGGCGGGCGCTGTTCCGGCTGCGCCGGCGCATGGGCATGCTGTTCCAGAGCGGCGCGCTGTTTTCCGATCTCTCCGTGTTCGAGAACGTGGCTTTCCCGTTGCGCGTGCATACCGATCTGCCCGAGGCGATGGTACGCGACATCGCCCTGATGAAGCTCGAGGCGGTGGGCTTGCGTGGCGCTCGCGAACTGATGCCCTCGGAACTGTCGGGGGGGATGCTGCGACGGGTGGCGCTGGCCCGGGCGATCGCCCTGGATCCCGACTTGATCCTCTATGACGAGCCGTTCGTGGGGCAGGATCCGATCTCGATGGGCGTGCTGGTGCAATTGGTCAAGAAGGTCAATCAGGCACTGGGACTGACCGCCGTGGTGGTCTCCCACGACGTCAAGGAGACCCTGACGATCGCCGATTATGTCTACGTGATCTCCGATGGCCAGGTGATGGCGCATGGCACGCCGGCATCGCTGGATGACACCGGCGACGCCCGGGTGCGCCAGTTCATCCACGGTGAACCCGACGGACCGGTGCCGTTTCATTATCCAGCGCCGGATTACGTCACCGACATCATGGCCGGGAGGGTGCAGCGTTGAGCGATCGTCACGAAAATCGTAGCCATGCCTTGCCCGGTACGATCTTGCGCCGGGCTGTCTTGCGCAGGATCGCGGCGCTGGGTCGGACGACGCTGGATGCCATCGACGCGCTGGGGCGGGCGGGGATGATCCTGGTGTTGTCGAGTCTGACCGTGCCGTCACGGGAAGGCTGGCGGCTGTGGCTGCGCCAGATGCATTTCGTCGGCGTGATGTCGCTGGCCATCGTGCTGGTATCCGGCATGTTCATCGGCATGGTGCTGGGGCTGCAGGGCTACACCATTTTGGTCGATTTCGGCGCCGAGGATGCGCTGGGGCAGATGGTCGCCCTGTCGTTGCTGCGCGAACTGGCGCCGGTGGTCACGGCGTTGCTGTTTGCCGGGCGCGCCGGCTCGGCGCTGACCGCCGAGATCGGCCTGATGAAGGCCACCGAGCAACTCTCGAGCATGGAGATGATCGGTGTCGACCCGTTGCGCCGGATCATCGCCCCACGGTTGTGGGCGGGCTTCGTTTCGCTGCCGCTGCTGACCGTCGGCTTCAGTGTGGTGGGCATCTGGGGCGGTTACCTGATCGGCGTGCAGTGGCTGGGCGTCTTCGATGGCTCCTACTGGAGCAACATGCAGGACAGCGTCGGCTTCTTCGCGGATATCGGCAACGGCATGATCAAGAGCGTGGTGTTCGCGCTGGTGGTGACCTGGATCGCGGTCTTCCAGGGCTATGACCTGGTGCCAACCTCGGAAGGCATTTCGCGCGCCACCACGCGCACGGTGGTTTATTCTTCGCTGGCGGTGCTGGGGCTGGACTTCGTGCTCACCGCGACGATGTTTGGAGAACTCGGATGAGACGCAGCAAGGGGATAGAATTTGGGGTCGGCCTGTTCATGCTGGCCGGCGTGATCGGCGTGATCTTCCTGGGACTGCGAGTCAGCGGTCTGGGCACCGGCGTTACGGGCGATACCATGACGCTGCACGCCAATTTCGCCAATATCGGCGGTCTCAAGGTGCGCTCCAAGGTGACGCTGGCCGGCGTCGAGGTGGGGCAGGTCTCGGCGATCGAACTCGACCCTGAATGGTTCGACGCCCGCGTCACTTTCGAGGTCGACGACAAGCTCGAAGGCGTTTTGCCGCGCGACTCCACGGCGGCGATACTTACTGCGGGGCTGTTGGGCGAGCAGTACATCGGTCTGTCGATGGGCGGCGACCCGCAAACTCTCGAGGATGGCGATACGATCCGCGATACGCAGCAGGCCCTGGTGCTTGAAGAACTGATTCAGCAGTTCGTGTCGAACATGGTGAAGGATTGAGCAGGAGTCGAGTATGGCGATGCACAGCAAGTTTTTCGTTTTGCGTTGGTTGGCCGTGATAGGCGCGGTGCTATTGATGGCATCGGCGGCCCAGGCTCAACAGAAACCCGAGCAGTTGATCCGCGACAGCATCAATCAGCTGATGGGGCAGATCGAAGGGCGCAAGGACTACTTCGTCGCAAATCCCGATGAATTGAAGGCACTGATCGACAAGAATCTCGAGCAGATTGCCGATTTTCGCTACATCGGGGCCAGCGTCATGGGCCGCTATTTTCGCAATGCCTCGCCGGAGCAGCGTTCACGCTTCGTCGATACGTTCCGTCAGACCTTGATTGACACCTACGCCAGGGGCCTGGTGACGTTCAACTATCGCGAATTGCGGGTGCTGGACGGGACGGGCGGCCGATACGAGGACCAGGCCAGCGTCGACATGGAAGTGGTGGCCGAGGACGGTCAGGTCTATCCGGTGAGCTATACCCTGCGCCAGGACGACGGCCAGTGGAAGGTCGTCAACGTCATCGTCAACGGCATCAACTTAGGGCTGACGTTCCGTAACCAGTTCGATCAGGCAATGCGCAACAATAATCGCAACTACGACAAGGTCATCGATGAGTGGGCGCCCGAAGTCGCCACCGAGGAGCTGGAGAAAGGGGGCACCGCTTCCTCGGGGCAAGAGGCGGCGCAGTGAGTATATTGCTCGATCACGACGGTGTGCGGCTGGTCGTGGAGGATCAGGCACTGATCGCCAGTGGCGAGGCCGATTTCGACGTCGCCGCCAGCCTGGCCGAGAGCGGCTGTGAATGGTTGGGTGCCCAGGCCGTTGGCAGTGTGGTGCGCTTTGATTTGAGCGGCGTCGATCGGGCCAGCAGCGTGGCGATCAGCGTAATGCTCGAATGGCTGCGCTGTGCTCGCGAACGCGGTCTCAAGATCGAGTCGGTCAGACTTTCCGAGCCGCTGGCTCGGGTGACTTCGCTGGCGGGCATCGACCAGCTGTTGCCATCTCCCACGCAAGCGGTGGGGGGCTGATCGCCTCGAGGTGATCGCGCGGTGGGCCGACAGCGCGGCTGGGCATCGCCATTGCCGGTGCTTTTCATTACCATGGACGCCTTCACGATACCCGCCGGCGACGCGTCGCCGGCCCATCTTCGACAGGAGTCCCACGGCCATGCAACCCAGTGATGTCAAGGCGCGACTGGAGTCGCGGATCGACGACTGCGAATTTCACATCCAGGGCGAAGGCTGCAACTTCCAGGTCGTCGCTGTGGGCGAAGCATTCGCAGGACTGAGCCCCGTCAAACGTCAGCAACTGATCTACGGCGCGTTGTCCGAGGAGATCGCCAGCGGCGCGCTTCACGCCGTGAGCATCAAGACCTATACCCCGGCGCAGTGGCAGGACGCGCCCGAGAGCGCCCAGAGCTGAGTACTCGACCACCATGGACAAGCTGATCATCACCGGTAACGGCCCGCTCAACGGCGAGGTCTGGGCGAGCGGGGCGAAGAATTCCGCGCTGCCGATCCTGGCCGCCACGCTGCTCGCCGACGAGCCCGTCATCATCGGCAACCTGCCGCACCTTCAGGACATCACCACCACGCTGGAATTGCTCGCGCATATGGGCGTCGAGCCGGTGATGGGCGAGAAAATGAGCATCCAGCTCGACGGCTCCCAGGTCCGCGAGTGCCACGCGCCCTATGAGCTGGTCAAGAAGATGCGCGCCTCGATCCTGGTGCTGGGGCCGTTGCTGGCGCATTTCGGCCAGGCCGACGTGTCGTTGCCCGGCGGTTGCGCGATCGGCACCCGGCCGGTCGACCTGCATATTCGCGGTCTGGAAGCCATGGGCGCCGACATCACGGTGGAGGGCGGCTATATCCGGGCCCGCGTCGATGGTCGCCTCAAGGGCGCGACGGTCATCTTCGACACCGTCACCGTCACCGGCACCGAGAACCTGCTGATGGCGGCGGCGCTTGCCGAGGGCACCACCGTGCTGGAGAACGCCGCCCGCGAACCGGAAGTGGTCGACCTGGCCGCGTGCCTGATCGCGATGGGGGCGAAGATCCGCGGCCAGGGCAGCGATACCATCACCGTCGAAGGGGTCGAGCGCTTGCACGGCTGCCACTACGACGTGATGCCCGATCGCATCGAGACCGGCACCTTTCTGGTCGCCGCGGCGGCCTCGGGGGGCTGCGTCCGAGTGCGCAATACCCGCGCCGACATCCTCGACGCGGTGCTCGCCAAGCTGGAAGAGGCGGGGGCGATGGTCCGCCACGCCGACGATTGGATCGAACTCGACATGCAGGGGCGCCGCCCGCGTGCGGTCAACGTCAGAACCGCGCCGTACCCGGCGTTTCCCACCGACATGCAGGCCCAGTTCATGGCCTTGAACTGCATCGCCGACGGCACCGGCCGCGTCGTCGAGACGATCTTCGAGAACCGCTTCATGCACGTGCAGGAGCTCAAGCGCATGGGCGCCGAGATCGCCATCGAAGGCAACACCGCGATCGTGACCGGGGTCCGGCGGCTTTCCGGTGCGCCGGTTATGGCCACCGATCTGCGGGCTTCGGCCAGCCTGGTCGTGGCTGCCATGATCGCCGAGGGCGAGACGCTGGTCGATCGCATCTACCACATCGATCGCGGCTACGAGTGCATCGAGGAAAAGCTTCAGTCGCTCGGCGCCAAGATCCGCCGCGTGCCCGGTCACTGAGCCTTCCGAGCCGTCTGGAAACACCTGGAATCGAAGTCGCCATGTCAAAGCAATTGATACTCGCCCTGTCGAAGGGGCGCATTCTCGACGAGACGTTGCCGCTGCTGGCCGATGCCGGGGTGGAGCCGAGCGAGGATCTCGGCAAGAGCCGCAAGCTTTTGTTCGACACCAATCTGGAAGGCATCAAGCTGGTGGTGATCCGCGCTACCGACGTGCCCACCTATGTACAGATGGGCGCCGCCGATCTGGGGGTCGCCGGCAAGGACGTGCTGCTCGAACACGGCGCCGAAGGGCTCTATGAACCGCTCGATCTGGAGATCGCCCGCTGCCGCCTGATGACCGCCGGTGTCACCGGCATGCAGGCACGCCATGCGCGGCGCCGGGTGGCGACCAAGTTCGTCAATATCGCGCGGCGCTACTACGCCGAGCAGGGCATTCAGGCCGAGGTCATCAAGCTCTATGGCGCCATGGAACTGGCGCCGCTGATGAACCTCGCCGACGAGATCGTCGATATCGTCGACACCGGCAACACGCTGCGCGCCAACGGCATGGAGCCGCGCGAGCTGATCGCCGACATCAGCACGCGGCTGGTGGTCAACAAGGCCGCCATGACCATGCAACACGAGCGTCTCAAGCCGCTGATCGAACGCCTGCGCCAGGCCGTCGAGGCGCGCCACGCCAAGGCCCCGGTTTCCTGATTCCCGGCGCTGCGAGTCGAGCGCCACAGACGAGGTTCGCATCATGGCCGATACCGTTACCGACAGTGCCACCGAGAGCTTCAAGATGCCCCGGCTGGATACCCGGGATGAGGATTTTGGTCCGCTGCTCGAGGTCTTGCTCGATTGGGAGGGCGTCTCCGACGCCGAAGTTCAAAAGCGCGTCAGTCAGATCATCGAAGACGTGCGTACGCGCGGCGACGCCGCGCTGGTCGAGCTGACCCGGCGCTTCGATCGCGTCGAGGCGGACAGCGTCGAGGCGCTGACGCTCAGCCCCGAGCGCCTTGAGCAGGCCTTCGATAGCCTCCCCGATGCCCAGCGCGAGGCCCTGGCACACGCGGCACAGCGGATCCGCAGCTATCATCGCCATCAGAAACCCGAATCCTGGCAATACCGCGAAGCCGACGGCACGCTGCTGGGCCAGCAGATCACCGCGCTCGACCGGGCCGGCATCTATGTGCCCGGCGGCAAGGCGGCCTATCCCTCATCGGTGTTGATGAACGCGATCCCGGCGCATGTCGCCGGCGTGCGCGAGATCGTCATGGTGGTGCCCACGCCGGATGGCGTACTCAACGATCTGGTGCTGGCCGCCGCGCACGTGGCGGGGGTCGATCACGTCTTCACCATCGGCGGGGCGCAGGCGATCGCCGCGCTGGCCTACGGCACCGAAAGCGTGCCGCGAGTCGACAAGATCGTCGGGCCCGGCAACATCTACGTGGCGACCGCCAAGCGCGCGGTATTCGGCCAGGTCGGCATCGACATGATCGCCGGCCCTTCGGAGATTCTGGTGGTCAGCGATGGCGGCACCGATCCCGACTGGTTGGCCATGGACCTGTTTTCCCAGGCCGAGCACGACGAGGATGCCCAGGCGATTCTGGTGGGCTGGGACGCGGCGCATCTCGACGCCGTCGAGGCGGCGATCGAGCGATTACTGCCGACGTTGGAGCGCGCGCCGATCGTGCGCGCCTCGTTGCGCTCGCGTGGCGCGCTGATTCGTTGCCGGGATCGCGACGAGGCGCTGGCGTTGGTCAACCGCATCGCCCCCGAGCATCTGGAATTGTCGGTGGCCGATCCCGAGTCCTGGCTGCACGAGGTGCGTCACGCCGGGGCAATCTTCATGGGCCGCTATACGGCCGAGGCGCTGGGCGATTACTGCGCGGGGCCCAACCATGTGCTGCCGACCTCGGGAACGGCGCGCTTCTCGTCGCCGTTGGGGGTTTACGACTTCCAGAAGCGTTCTTCGATCATCCACTGTTCCGCCAAGGGCGCGGCGACACTTGGCCGCACCGCCTCGGTGCTGGCGCGGGGCGAAGCACTTACCGCCCATGCGCGCTCGGCGGAGAATCGCATCGACGACTGAGTGGCGTGCCGTGCGGCTTGCGCCCGCCGGCGCATGAACACGGGCCTGCCCGACGCGGGCCCGTTTCTATGGGCGAGTGAATTTCACGGCTGACCGCGTTCAGGCTTGCTGCGGACGCGGCCGTTCGTCGACCACGACTTCCACGGTATAGCGCTTGCCACCGCGAATGTAGGTGACCGGCAGCCGCGTGCCGGGCGCGATCTCGGCAATATCGGCCATCGCCACGCGCGGGTCGATGATCGGCTTGCCGTCGATGGCGGTCATCACGTCGCCGGGTTGCAGGCCGGCCTCGGCGCCGGGCCCGCCCGGTACCACATTGGCGACGACGACCCCCTGGATGGCATTGAGCCCGAACGATGAGGCCAGATTGGCGGTGACCTCCTGTACCTCGATGCCCAGCCAGCCACGAATGACTCGGCCGTTGGTGATGATCTGGCTGAGGATGTCGCGCGCCAGATTGGTAGGGATAGCGAAGCCAATGCCCTGCGAGCCGCCGGAGCGCGAGAAGATCGCGGTATTGATGCCCACCAGCGCACCCTGCGCGTTGACCAGTGCCCCTCCCGAGTTACCGGGGTTGATCGCGGCATCGGTCTGAATGAAATCTTCATAGGTGGACAGCCCCAGTTGATTACGACCGGTGGCGCTGATGATGCCCATGGTCACGGTCTGACCGACGCCGAAGGGGTTGCCGATCGCCAGGCTGATATCGCCGACGGCGATTTTCTCCGAATCGGCAAGCCGAATCACCGGCAGCCCGTCGAGGCCGATCTTGAGCACGGCGAGATCGCTCTCGGGGTCGGTGCCGACCAGCTGGGCAAGCGTCTCGCGGCCGTCGCGCAGGGCGACCTGAATTTGATCGGCGCCGCGAATGACATGCTGATTGGTGAGGATGTAGCCCTCGGCACTGACGATCACCCCTGAGCCCAGGCTCGAGAGCAGGCGTTGTCGGCGCGGCGTGTCGTCGCGGAAGAACTGGCGGAAGAAGGGGTCGGACATCAGCGGATTCTGTTCGCGCTCGACGACCCGCGAGGAATAGACGTTGACCACTGCCGGGGCCGCCTTGGCGACCGCGCTGGCGTAGCTGGTCGTGCCGCTGAGGCGTGCGAGCGGCACGGCCTCCTGCAATTTCGGCGCCGGGCGCGGGGTGGCCGTGGCGTTGCTTGCCCGGGGTGCCGCGACGCCCGGAGCTTCGCTGGCTGTCGGCTCGCTCGGGGCCGTGGAATTGGCCGGCGGCTGGGGCTCTTCGGTGCCCAGCAGATCGGGAAACTGGTAAAGCAGGACGACGGCCAGCAACACACCACTGATGACAGGCCAGACAAGGGGCATCACGAAGCGACGCATGTATGATCCTTGAGCAAGGGGCCGCCAGCGCCACGCTTGTGTCGAAGCCGATGGGTGCAGCCATTACAATGGCGGCAGTGTATCACCGCCTTTTCATGAATGCCCGGGAGGAGCCATGCTGGCACGCGACCAACTGATACAAGCCTGCGATGCCGAGCTGCATGCGGCGCGGTTCAAGGATTATACCTTCAACGGCTTGCAGGTGGCCGGCCGCGAGCGGGTCGCCAGGGTGATGAGCGGCGTGACCGCTTGCCAGGCGCTGGTTGACGAGGCGGTTGCCTGGGGAGCCGATCTGCTACTGGTGCATCACGGTTATTTCTGGAAGAACGAGCCGCTGGCGATCACCGGCATGAAGCGTCGGCGGCTCGCGGCGCTGCTGGCCAACGATATCAACCTGCTCGCCTATCATCTGCCGCTGGACGCTCACGTCAGCCTGGGCAACAACGCCTGCCTGGCCGAACGGCTGGGCTTTCGGGTCAACGGCTGCGCCGATGGCGAACTGGGCGAAGGCCTGATATGGCTGGGCGAGCCGGCAAGCGCCATGGATACGACGGCCATGGGACGTCATCTGGCGGCGGTATTGAATCGCCAGCCGACGGTGATCAGCGGTCATGCCCGCGAGATTCGCCGTATCGCCTGGTGTACCGGGGGCGCCCAGGACATGATTGCCCAGGCCGCCGAGGCGGGAGCGGAGGCGTTCATTTCCGGCGAGATATCCGAGCGCACAACGCACATGGCCCGCGAGATGGGAATCAGCTATTTCGCGGCCGGCCACCACGCCACCGAGCGTTACGGTGTCCAGGCGCTCGGCGAATGGCTGGGGAGGGAGCTGGGTGTCGAGCACCGTTTCGTGGATATCGATAACCCGGCCTGATGACCCGCATAGCCTGCTACAAGCCGCTGCGCTCAGTAGCGCAGCGGAGTTGCGGGATCGGCCGTTTGCTCGCGCTGACGCAGGCCGAAGTCCTCGGCCAGCGTGCCTCGGCCATCGTCGGCATAGTCGCGCGGGGCAGGCGCGTCGCCATCGCTGGGCGTCTCCTCCTCGCCCTGACCACTCAGGCGGCGCTTGATCTGCAGGTCGTCGCACAGTTGGTCGGCGCCCTGGGCGAGCTGTTGTTCGAGCTCGTGACTCTGGCGCTGAATGCTGGTTACCAGGTCCGCCGCGCGGGCGAAGTGATCGTTGAGCACGCCCTTCATCTGGCTCAGCTCGAGTTCGGTCTCGGCCAATCGCTGGCGGGTTTTCTGGTTGCGCGCGACATTGGCGTTGAGCAGGTGATAGCCCAGGGCGCCGATGCCGACACCCGCCAACAGACTGGCGATTGCCAGGATCCAATCGATGTTGCCTTGATACACGTCGTTCCCCTTGATCTCTAACCACGGCCACGACGCCCACCCGGCGGTCGTCGTGGTGACACGGCTCATTATACGGGGCAGGGCGCGCGCCGGGTCAACGCGCCGCGCGACCATCGCGGTCGCATGCGCGGCGAATCTTAGCGGCGTATAATGCGCGATTTATCGATTGCAGCCGGGAGATGCCTGACGCTCATGTGCACGATAACCCCTACCTCGGCGAGCGCCAACGCCGGCACCGCGCTTGCGCCATTGGCCCGTTACCGGTCCGATCTAAAGCGCGCGGGCTTCGAGTATGACGCCGCCCAGGAGCGTGCGGTCGAGCATCTTCAGCGACTCTATGACGAGCTGATCAGCACGCCGCGCCGTTCGCTGGCGCCGATGAGTGCCGATGGCGGGCTCAAGTCGCGGATGGCCAAGCTGCTCCGCAGGCGCGATGATGAACCCGAGGCGCCGCCGGTGCCCGATGTCACCGGGCTGTACTTCTGGGGAGGAGTCGGCCGCGGCAAGACCTACCTGGTCGACACCTTCTACGAGTCGCTGCCGTTTCCGGACAAGATGCGCACGCACTTCCATCGCTTCATGCAGCGCGTGCACAACGAGCTTGAGCACTACAAGGGCGAGAAGAACCCGCTGACGCTGATCGCCGGCAAGTTCGCCAGCGAGGCGCGGGTGATCTGCTTCGACGAGTTCTTCGTCAAGGACATCACCGATGCGATGATCCTGGCCAATCTGCTCGAAGCCTTGTTCGCCAAAGGCGTGGTGCTGGTCACGACGTCGAATATCGTCCCCGACGAGCTCTACAAGAACGGCCTGCAGCGGGCGCGTTTCATTCCGGCGATCGAGCTGCTCAAGCGGCATTGCGAAATCGTCAATGTCGATTCGGGCGTGGATTATCGGCTGCGTGCGCTCGAGCACGTCGATCTTTTTCATACGCCGCTCGGCGCCGAGGCCGACGAGCGGCTCGAGCGCAGCTTTCGCGAGCTCGCCGGTGGCGAGGGCGAGCGTGAGGTGCCGGTGGAGATCAACCGTCGCGTCCTCACGGCACGGCGCTTGCACGACGAGGTGGTATGGTTCGATTTCGCGATGCTCTGCGATGGCCCGCGCAGCCAGGATGACTACATCGAGCTGGCCCGCGAGTTTCATGGCGTGCTGGTCACCAACGTTCCCAAGCTGGGGCGGGCCAGCGACGATCAGGCGCGACGCTTCATCAACATGGTCGACGAGTTCTACGACCGTGGCGTCAAGCTGCTGATGTCGGCGGCGGTGCCGATCGAGTCGCTGTATCCCGAGGGTTCGTTGACCTTCGAGTTCGCGCGCACGCTTTCAAGGCTGCAGGAGATGCAGTCGCGGGAGTACCTGGCACTGCCGCACAAACCCTGATAATGCCCTTAACCTGAGCGATCGGCTCATGTACAATGCGCGCTCGCTCAACCGTTGTCGGCGGCCTGGCCGGCTGGCAACCAAGAAAAATAGGGATGGTCGAGCGCTTTTGGCGCGCGACCCAATACATCAATTGGTGATTCAATCCATGAAGACGTTCAGTGCTAAGCCGCAGTCCGTCACGCGCGACTGGTATGTCGTCGATGCCGCGGACAAGACGCTCGGCCGCCTGGCCACCGAGATCGCTCGCCGCTTGCGTGGCAAGCACAAGCCCGAATACACGCCGCATGTCGACACCGGCGATTACATCGTCGTCGTCAATGCGGAAAAGGTTCGCGTGACCGGCAACAAGGCTCAAGCGAAGAATTATTATCGGCACACCGGTTATCCGGGGGGCCTGCGCTCGCTGTCCTTCGAGCAGATGATCGATCACGCCCCCGAGCGGGTCATCGAAGCGGCCGTCAAAGGCATGCTGCCCAAGGGCCCGCTGGGTCGTGCCATGTACACCAAGCTCAAGGTCTACGCCGGTACCCAGCATCCGCATGCCGCGCAGCAGCCGCTAGAACTGAACATCTAAGGGACCATTCGCCATGTCACAGCAGTACTACGGTACCGGGCGCCGCAAGACTTCCACGGCCCGCGTATTCCTCAAGCCGGGCACCGGCAAGATCACCGTCAACAATCGCGAACTCGGCGAGTACTTCGGTCGTGTCACCGCGCAGATGGTGGTTCGTCAGCCGTTCGAACTGACCCAGACCGGCGAGCAGTTCGATGCCTACATCACCGTTGCCGGCGGTGGCGGTTCCGCCCAGGCGGGCGCCATTCGTCACGGCATCACCCGGGCATTGCTCTCGTACAATGAAGAGTTCCGCAAGCCGCTGCGCGAAGCCGGCTACGTGACCCGCGATGCGCGTGAAGTCGAGCGTAAGAAAGTGGGTCTGCGCAAGGCGCGCCGTCGCCCGCAGTTCTCCAAGCGCTGATTTTCCGCGCTTTGCAGAAAACGCCCAGGCCGGCCAGCCTGGGCGTTTTTGTTTAGCTGGCGTCAGCATGAGCGCTCTGGACCATGCACCTGCCGAGGCCTTCGACCGAGCGGCCTGGCACTGGCGTGATATCGATTGGCTGGCCGCGCTACGGCGCCATGGATGGCTGGCAGGGAAAAGGTCGGCGGTGTCGGTGGCGGGCTCTCGCAATCGGTATGTCGTGTTATCATTCGGGTTCGAACTGATGCGAGGAAGTGTTACATGGGTGTAGTGGCCAAGCGGTCGTCGATGACCTTCTATTCCGGCAGCGATGATCATTACAGCCATCGCGTACGTATCGTGCTGGCGGAGAAAGGGGTCGCCGTGGACATTATCGAAGTCGGTGACGAGAACCGCCCCGAGGAGCTGGCGGATCTCAACCCTTACAACAGCGTGCCGACGCTTTTGGATCGCGATCTGGTGCTCTATGAGTCCAAGGTGATGATGGAGTATCTCGACGAGCGGTTCCCGCATCCGCCGCTGTTGCCGGTGTATCCGGTGGCCCGCGCCCAGAGCCGCCTGTGGATGCATCGCATCGAGCGGGAGTGGTGCCCGCTGGTCGAGGAAATCCTCTCGGGCAGCAAGAAGGACGCGGAGCGTGCCCGCAAGGAGCTGCGCGAGAGCCTGGTGGGCATCTCGCCGATCTTCGAGGACATGACGTTTTTCATGAGCGAGGAGTTCTCGTTGGTCGATTGCTGCCTCGCTCCGCTACTATGGCGGCTGCCCGCACTCAACATCGAGCTGCCGGAAAAGCAGGTCAAGCCACTGATCGGTTACATGGAGCGCCTGTTTGCGCGCGATGCGTTCAAGGCCTCGTTGACGGAAACCGAGCGCGAGATGCGCACCTGAATCCACCCGGTTGTGGCCGCCTGACGGTCACTTTCCTTTTCTACAAGGGGTATGCGCATGCTGTCCAGCCGTCCCTATCTAGCCCGGGCGCTCTACGAATGGTTGGTGGATAACGACCATACGCCTTACATCGTCGTCGATGCCGAAGGTGCTGGCGTCCAGGTGCCCGAACCATTCGTCCAGAACGGGCAGATCGTCCTCAATATCGCCCCTGGTGCGGTTCGCGAATTGAACATGGCCAACGATGCGATCACCTTCAATGCGCGCTTTGGCGGCCATCCGATGCAGGTGATCGTGCCCAGCGAGTCGTTGATCGCCATCTATGCCCGCGAGAATGGCGTCGGCATGGTGTTCGGCCATGAGCCGGTAATGCCGGGACACGATGCACCGGCGACGCAGCGCTCGGCCTCGGACGAGCAACGTCCTACCCTCGAGAGTGTCGGTGACTCATCCGACGCGCCCGAAGGCGAGGACTCGGAGTCGCCCGAAGTTGACGAGGGCGACGACAAGGCGCCGGATAAAGCGCAGAAGAAGGGGCGAGCATCGTTGCGCGTGATCAAGTCCCCGCCCCCCCCGTTTCGCAGGCAGCGCCCATCGTCCGCCGCTGCGAGTGCATCAGTCGAGGTACTCGAAGATCTTGACGATGCGCTGGACGCCATTGATACCCGAGACCTCACTGACGACGCGCTGAGCTTCATCACGTGTCACCGTTCCCATCAGGTACAGAGTGGCATTCTCGGCGATCACTTCGAGATGGCGGGTATCGATGTCTTTGTTGGCCGCCAACACGGTCTGAGCACTGGTTTCCAGCCAGTCGTCCTTCAAGCGCTGGCCCAGCGGCAGGTTGGCCGCCACCGTCAGCTCGTTGTATACCTGGCGAACCTGGCGGGTGTCCTGGGCGATCTGGCCGGCCAGATCCTTGAGCTCCTGGCTGGGTACCTGGCCGAACAGCAGGACGACCCCATTATAGCTATTGACCCCGACCCGCGCATCGTCGAGGCGAGCGTCGGTGGTGGTCATGGTGTCCTGGATCTTCGACTCGATGGTTTCATCTTCGACCTTCATGCCCGCCGTGCGGGCGCTGTAATCCTCGCCTTGGGGAGCCGGGGTGGCCACGCTGTTGATGGCCGAGCAGCCGCCGAGGGCAAGGAACGTGGCCAGCAGGGCCGGGGTAAGAATGCGTTTGTTCATTTTGGTCACTCGCTACTGCCGAAAAGTTGTTCGTCGATCAGGTCGCACAGACAGTGAATGGTCAGCAAGTGGACCTCCTGTATCCGTGCGGTCGAGGTGGCGGGCACGCGTATCTCGCAATCGTCCTGACCCAGCAGCGAGGCCATGTCGCCACCGTCACGGCCGGTCAGCGCGACGACCGCCATGCCCCGATCATGGGCAGCCTGGATCGCTTGCACGACATTGGCCGAATTGCCGCTGGTCGAGATCGCCAGGAGAATGTCGCCGGACTGACCGAGTGCACGAATCTGCTTCGAGAAGACCTCGTTGTAGCTGTAATCGTTGGCGATCGACGTCAGCGTCGAGGTGTCGGTGGTCAGTGCGACTGCGGGAAGGCTGGGCCGCTCGCGCTCGAAACGGTTGAGCAGTTCCGCGGAGAAGTGCTGGCTATCCCCGGCGCTACCCCCGTTGCCGCAGGCGAGTATCTTGCCTTCGTTGACCAGACACTGAACCATCATCTGACTGGCGACCTCGATGAAGGGAGGCAGCACCTCGCTGGCATAGGTCTTGGTGTCGATGCTGGCGTTGAAGTGGTCGAGAATGCGTGCTTGGAAATCCATGTTATCCAACGTTCGGTAGCGGTCAAAACGCGTCGAAGGCGGCGCGCACCCAAGTATACTCCAGTTGCGGTGGAGTGCCGGTGACGCCGACCACATCGAAGCGGCAGGGACATGATAGCCCGTTGCGTTGGAGATAAAAACGCGCAGCCATGATGATCCGGCGCTGCTTGCCGGCGGTCACCGTTTCCAGCGGATGGCCATGGCGGGCATCGGCGCGATGGCGAACCTCGATGAATACCAGCGTGTCGCCTTCCTGCATGACCAGGTCGAGTTCGCCACCTTTGGCATGCTGGTTGCGATGGCGTGGCTGCAGGCCATGAGCCTGCAGCCACGCCTCGGCGGCGAGCTCGATGCGTGCGCCGCGGGCACGGGCGTCGTTAGGGCGTAGGCTGGGCATTGCCACCTGCCGTCTCGCTGACTTCGCCCGTCGGTTCGGTGGGCCCGGGCATGGTCTGCTGGATGCCACGCAGCGGCGGTTGGGGGATCCCTGCACTGAACTGCGCCCAAGGCAACACGCGTTCGAGTCGACCGTCATCGCCGGCGTGCAGCGCGCCGGTGGCGCCGAGATACTCGATATCGGGGGCCGCCTTGAGCAGCGGCACGCGACGCGCCAGTTCAAAAGCGTCGACGCCCATCGCCTGGAGCTTTAATAGCGCCGGATCGCTGGTGTCATACAGCGCCTGATAACTGCTGTAATAGGGTAGCGCTTCGGCACCGCCGACAGCGGCGTCGGGGATCAGCCAGGGGATCTCGACGAACTGTACGCCGTCCAGGTCATGGTCAAGACGCGGTTGCGGTTCGCCCTCGTAAAGATGCGAAGTGGCGTAGATCGGCAGCTCGCCGGCATCGAAATAGTCGAGGGTCGGCGGTACCTGGCGAGCGAAGGGCGGCAGCGCGAGCAGGAACAGCATGTCCAGCTGGCGAGTGGTCAGCGGGCGCACCGCGTTGGCCACCGAGCCCTCGGGATTGTAGTTGACCTGAGCGGCGACCGTTCCGCCCTCGGCCTGCCAGGCCTGACGAAAGCTTTCGGCGACGCGCTGGCCCCAGGCATTGTCCGGCACCAGCAAGCCGGCCCGCCGATAACCATCCAGCGTGGCGCGTCGGGCTGCTTGACGCGCTTCGTCTTCGGCCGACAGTCCGTACTGAAATAGATCGTCGGCACGGTTTTCGGGCGAGGTGCCGTAATTCAGCGCCAGGGTCGGCAACGGCACGCTGGAGCGCTGCTCGAGCTGTGTCACCGTATCCTTGTTCAGCGGGCCTAGAACCACCTGGGCGCCGGCCAGCGTCGCCTGCGCATAAAGCGTTTCGATAGTGGCGCTGCGGGTATCGTAGAACGTCAGTTGCGGGGTCTGCTCGCCCTGGTTGAGTGCGTTCATGAGGCGCGTTTCGATCCCCTTGCGGAGCGCCGCGGCGACATTTGCCAACGGGCCGCTTTCGGGCAGAAAGACGGCAATCCGCCGGACGTCCTGGCCGCGCAGTTCGCGCAGGGCTTGCAGGTCGGCAGGCAACCGGCGCGCGGCGGGATGATTGGGGTTCCGGGCGCGCCAGTCGTCGAGCATGACGAACAGTCGGGCGATATCGCTGTCGTAGCGACGCTGCAGTCTGAGCAGATCGACCCAGTCGCGGGCAAGCGGGCTCTGCTGCGCGATCGCCTCGAGCCCCGAGCCGCGAAGCCGCGTCAGCTGGCGCCAGATGGCGTCGTTGAGATCGAAGGGGGGCTGCTCCGCCTGAAGCGCAATCAGGGTGCTCGCCGCGGCCTGCGGGTCGCCCGCCATGCCCAATGCCAGCCCGCGGCGCTGGCGCAGGGTGAGTTCTGCGTCGCGCGACAAGGCGGTATTCTCGTCGAGCAGCTCGGTAGCCTTCAGGACGCTGCGGCCATCCTGCTGCTCGAGACCCAGCTGCGAAAGCAGCAGGGCCCACTGTACACGGGGCTCGTCGGGAAGGGCCGCGGCATCGATACTGGCCGCTACCTGTAGCGCCTGCGCGGTGTCGCCGCGGCGTGCTAGGATGTCGGCGGCCTGAAGGCGGGTCTGAGCCGCCTGGGAGCCACTCTGCTGCTCGGCCTGGTTGAGCAGTTCAGCGGGTGCCTGTTGCCCGCGAATGCCTTCCATCGGCGACCGCTGGCTGGCGCAGCCGGACATCACAAGAGCAACGAGACCGACAGCGCACAGGCGTTGCAGCGATTTGTCCATACGTTTTCCATTCCTTGTCTCTGGCGGAGTCAGGCCATGCTCGGCTGAGCATCGACAGCGCTTGTTCTAGACCGCTTGCTTGTGGGGCGCCCGCTGGCTGGCGCCCGTTTTGATCTTGACGTGCGGATAACGACACATGACCGAGTCTAACAGTGGCACATTGTACGTGGTGGCCACACCGATTGGTAATCTCGATGACTTTGCCCCGCGGGCGCAACGCACCCTGGCGAAGGTGGCGCTGATCGCCGCCGAGGATACCCGGCATACGGCGCGGCTGCTCAACCATCTGGGCCTCGAGCGGCCGATGATGTCGTTGCACGAGCACAACGAGGCGCAGCGCGTCGAGCAGCTCGTCGCTCGGCTGGAGTCCGGCGACGACGTGGCGCTGGTCAGTGACGCCGGCACGCCGCTGATCGCCGATCCTGGCTTCGTGCTGGTGCGTGCCTTGCGCGAACGCGGTCACCGAGTGGTGCCGGTTCCCGGCCCCTGCGCGCTGATTGCGGCACTGTCGGCGGCGGGCCTGCCTACCGATCGTTTCCTGTTCGCCGGTTTCCTGCCGGCCAAGGGCGGCGCGCGTCGCGCGCGCATCGGTGAACTCGCCGAACGCGCTGAAACCTGGCTGTTCTACGAGTCGCCGCACCGCATCCATGCCACCCTGGCCGACCTGCAGGCGCTGCTCGGCGAGCGACGCATCGTGATCGCGCGGGAGTTGACCAAGACCTTCGAGACGTATCTGCAGGGTAGCGCGGCGACGCTGCTCGAGCGGCTCGCCAGCGACTCCAATCAGGCGCGCGGCGAGTTCGTGGTGATGGTCGCCGGGGCGCCGCCGGCGGACACCGAGGGCGGCTGGGTCGAAGGCGCGACATTGCTGCGCGCACTGCTGGCCGAGGGGGTCGGCGTCAAGCAGGCCGCGGCGGTGGCGGCCGAGTTGCTGGGCGGCCGCAAGAAGGCCTGGTATGCCCGGGCGATGTCGCTGCAGGCCGACGGTTGAGGGGGTGACGCCGCGCTGCTATTCTTGCGCGCTTGGGAGTGGGCCAGACAGTCGCCGCCGGGACTCATCGAGTCGCGGGGGAGGAAAGTCCGGGCTCCATAGGGCAGGGTGCCAGGTAACCCCTGGGCGGCGCGAGCCGACGGAAAGTGCAGCAGAGAGTAGACCGCCTAAGCAGCGCAGGCTGCCGGCAAGGGTGAAAGGGTGCGGTAAGAGCGCACCGCGCGCCTGGCAACAGTGCGTGGCACGGTAAACCCCACCCGGAGCAAGACCGAATAGGCCCCCGACGCTGTGGCCCGCAGTGGGGGCGGGTAGGTCGCTTGAGCTCAGTGGTGACGCTGAGCCTAGATGAATGGCTGTCCTCGACAGAACCCGGCTTACCGGCCGACTCCCAAGCCTAAATTCCCGTCACCCTCATCGAGTTCCGCATGTCGCAACGCGCCACGTCTTCGCCCGTCTATCAGCATGCCAGCGTTCTCCTCGACGGCGCGATCGAGCTGCTGATCGGCGATCCCCGGGCATGTTATCTCGACGGCACCTTCGGCCGCGGCGGGCATTCACGGGCGATTCTCGAGCGGCTGTCCGCCGATGGCCGATTGCTGGCCATCGACCGCGATCCTGAAGCCCTGACGGCGGCGCGCGAGATCGACGATCCGCGCTTCTCGATCCATGCCGACACCTTCAGTCGATTGGCACAAGTGGCTCGCGAACAGGGTGTCCATGGGCAACTGGCGGGCATCCTGCTGGATGTCGGGGTGTCCTCGCCGCAGCTCGACGATCCCGAGCGCGGCTTCAGCTTCCTGCGCGACGGCCCGCTGGACATGCGCATGGACCCGAGCTGCGGCGAAAGCGCCGCCAGCTGGCTTGCGCGCAGCAGCGAGAGCGAGATCGCCCGGGTCTTCAAGGCCTACGGCGAGGAGCGCTTCGCCAGGCGCCTGGCGCGGGCGGTGGTCGAACGGCGCCGCGCAGCGCCGATCGCGCGGACCGTGGAGCTGGCCGAGTTGCTCAAGGCTGCGCACCCCGCCTGGGAGAAGGGCAAGCATCCGGCGACCCGGGCCTTTCAGGCGCTGCGCATCCACCTCAACGGCGAACTCGATGAGCTCGATGCCGCCCTCGATGCCGCCCTCGACGCCCTCGCGCCCGGTGGCCATCTGGTGGTGATCAGCTTCCACTCGCTGGAGGATCGCCGTGTCAAACGCTTCATTCGCGATCAGGCGCGCGGCGACACGCACTTGCCGCGGGGCATGCCGATTCGTGACGATCAACTCAAGCGTCGGCTCGAACCGTTGGGCAAGGCCCGCCGCCCCGGCAGCCTTGAAATCGAGGAAAATCCCCGCGCGCGCAGCGCGGTGATGCGCGCCGCGCGTAAAATCGCCTGAGGAGACGCATGGTACAGGGTCGCTTGAACACGCCATCTTCCATGTGGGCGCGGATTGTCAGACCCGGTTGGCGCTATCTGATGATCGCGATACTGGTGCTGGCTGTATTGGCGAGCGCCATGGCAGTGATTGCCAGCGCTCATCTGACCCGCGTTCAATACGCACGCCTGCAGCAGCTCGAGGCCGACCAGGACAAGATGCAGACGGCCTGGGGCCGGCTGCTGCTTGAAGAAAGCACCTGGTCGGCGCCGTCGCGTATCGAGCGTCTGGCGGTCGAGCGTCTGGAAATGCGCGTCCCCGATCTTGAACAGATCGAGATCATTCGGCCATGAGTCGGCGCTCCGATAACACCCACAATCCGACCCGGGCCGAGGTCGCCCCGTTGGGTAGCGGTCGTTTCCGTTTCATGCTGGTGATGCTGGTGGTCGCCATGCTGGTGCTGGTCGGACGGATCGTCGACCTGAACGTGCTCGACCGGGTGTTTCTTCAGGGCCAGGGGGATGCGCGTACCCTGCGCGTCGAAACCATCGACGCCCATCGCGGCATGATCAGCGACCGCGACGGCGACCCGTTGGCGATATCGACCCCGGTGGTGACGCTGTGGGCCAACCCTCAGCAGCTGCCTGACGACGATATCCAGCGCATGATGCTGGCGCGTGCTCTGGCTATCGAGCTCGACGACCTCAACGCACGCATCGAGCGCTATGCCGATTACGAGTTCATGTATCTGCGGCGTCGCATGACTCCGGCCGAGGCGCAGAAGGTCATCGATCTGAACGTGCCCGGCGTCTACGTCAAGAACGAGTACAAGCGCTACTACCCATCCGGCGAGGTCACCGCGCAGCTGGTCGGCGTGACCAACGTCGACGATCGCGGCCAGGAGGGCCTCGAACTGGCCTATAACAGCTACTTGACCGGCACACCCGGCAAGCGTCGCGTGCTCAAGGATCGCAAGGGCCGTCTGGTTCGCGACCTGCACCTGATCAAGGAGGCCAAGCCGGGCGGCGAACTGACCCTGTCGATCGATCTGCGGCTGCAGTACATGGCCTACCGCGAGCTCAAGGCCGCCGTCGACGAAAACAACGCCGACGGCGGCACCCTGGTGATGATGGATGCCCGCAACGGCGAGGTTCTGGCGATGGCCAACGCGCCGTCCTACAACCCCAACAATCGCGCCGAGCTCGATGTCGAGGGGCTGCGTAACCAGGCGATCACCGATGCCTTCGAGCCGGGCTCGGTGATGAAGCCGCTGGCGATGTCGGCGGCCCTGGAAAGCGATCAGTTCTCGCCGGACACGATCGTCGATACCTCGCCCGGTTATATGCGTGTCGATGAATACACGATCAACGACTTTCGCAACTACGGCAAGCTGGACATGGGCGGCATTCTGTTGCACTCGTCGAATGTCGGCATGTCGCGGGTCGCGCTGCAATTGCCTGAAGACGCGATCTGGAAGCGTTACTACGAGCTGGGGCTGGGACAGGCGCGGGGGACCGGCTTTCCGGGCGAGGCCACCGGCAGCCTGCCGGCCCCCTACAACTGGTCCGACAGCAAGCGCGCGACGCTGGCCTATGGCTATGGCGTGGCGGTTTCCGCATTGCAGTTGGCGAGCGCCTATACGGCGATCGCCAATCAGGGCAGGCAGCTGTCGCCATCGCTGCTCAAGCTCGAGGGCGAGGATCCGCAAGGCAAGCCGGTGATCGAGCCGCAGATCGCCAACAATCTGCTGGGGATGCTGGAAAAGATCGTCCAGCCCGGCGCCGGTGGCGCGCGGGCCATGGTCCCCGGTTACCGAATCGCCGGCAAGACCGGCACCGTGCGCAAGGTGGCGAGTACCGGCTATCAGCAGACCGCCTATCGTTCGTTGTTCGCGGGTATCGCTCCGGTTTCCGATCCGCGTATCGTCACGGTGGTGATGATCGACAACGCCAAGGGCCAGGAATACTACGGCGGCCTGGTCGCCGCACCGGTATTCAGCCGCGTGGTGGGCAAGGCGCTGCGCCTGCTCGATGTCCTGCCCGACAAGAAGGAGGCCCTCAAGTGATCGTCACCACGCAGGCGCGACTCGCCCGGACGTTGAGCGCGCTATGGCCCGGCGCCGAGGCCTTGCCCAGGTTGGCCGACGACGATGCACCGCTGGCGTTGTGTCTGGATAGCCGGGCCATCGCCGACTGCCCGCATGCGGTCGTTTTCATCGCCGTGCCCGGGGTGAACGTCGATGGTCGACGGTTTATCGATCAGGCTCGGGCGGCCGGCGCCGCCTGGACGCTGGCCGCTGCCGAGCGGACCGAAGATGGCGGCGAGACCGAAGGCGTTACCAGGCTGCCGGCGCTCGGAGAACGCCTCGGTGAACTCGGCCGCTTGTTGTTCGAGGTGCCCGAAACGCTGACCCTGATCGGGGTGACCGGCACCAACGGCAAGAGTTCGGTCACCCATTATCTCGCTGCCTTGTCGGAAGCGTTGGGTCGTCCCGCCGGCGTGGTCGGCACGCTGGGCTGGGGGCGCCCCGCTGAGCTCGTCGACAGCGGCCAGACCACGCCCGGGGCGCTGGAGCTGCAGGCCGCGCTCGGGAGCATGGCCGAGCGCGGCGTCGAGCGGGTCGCGCTCGAGGTATCGTCGCACGCCTTGACGCAGCAACGCCTCAACGGCTGCCGTCTCGCCGCCGCAGTGTTCACCAATCTGAGCCGCGATCATCTCGATTATCATGGCAGCATGGCGGCCTATGCCGCCGCCAAGGCACGCCTCTTTCGACGTCCCGAGCTGCGGCTGGCGGTGGTCAACGGCGACGACCCATTGGCCCGGCTGATGCTGGCCGGGCTTTCGCCCGAGGTCCGCGTGCTGGCGAGCGGTACCCAGGAGGCCACCACCTTGCGGGTGCTCGACTGGCTGCCCCACGCAGCCGGCCAGCGTGCCTTGGTTGCCACGCCGGACGGCGAGCGCGCGCTCGAGCTTGCGCTGATGGGGCGCTTCAACCTTGACAATGTACTGCTGGCGATGGCCACGCTGCTGGGGCTGGGCGAGGATCTCGATGCGCTGTGCGTGGCGGCCGAGAAGCTCGTGCCGGTGCCCGGTCGCATGCAGTGCCTGAGTCGTCCCGGGGCGCCGAGCGTGATCGTCGACTACGCGCATACCCCGGAGGCGCTGCGCCACGCCCTCGAGGCGCTACGCGCGCACCTGCCCGGGCGCGACGACGGCGATACCGCCCACCCCGGCCAGCTGTGGTGCCTATTCGGTTGCGGCGGCGAGCGTGACAGCGGCAAGCGCGCGCTGATGGGCGCGGTCGCCGAGGCCAACGCCGATCGTTGGGTGATCACCGACGACAACCCGCGCAGCGAGGACCCTGCACGCATTCGCGAGCAGATCCTCGCCGGGCTGAGCGAATCAGCCCGGGCATCGGCCTGGTGTGTCGATGGGCGCGAACGAGCGATCGGACGTACCATCGAGGCCGCGGGTCCCGACGACGTGATCCTGATCGCCGGCAAGGGCCACGAGGACTATCAGGAGATTAAGGGCCGGCGGCTGGCGTTCTCCGACTGCGCCTGTGCCGAAGCGGCGCTGGCCCGTCGGCAGGAGAGTGCCTGATGAGCGGATGCGGGTTGGAAACGCTCGACGCAGTCGCCGCAGCGCTGGGCTGCGAGGCGCCCGAGGCACCCGCGCGAGTGGCGGCGATCATTACCGACACTCGGCAATTGCAGCCTGGCGATCTGTTCGTTGCGCTGTGCGGCGAGCGCTTCGACGGCCATGATTATCTGGCTCAGGCGCGCGAGGCGGGAGCGATCGCGGCGGTGGTTTCGCGGCCCGTCGATGACCCGTTGGCGCAACTGCTTGTCGCCGATACGCGACTGGCGCTGGGGCTGCTGGGACAGGCCCGTCGTCGGGCCTGGGGCGGGCCGCTGGCGGCAATCACCGGCAATAGCGGCAAGACCACCGTCAAGGCGCTGCTGGCGGCGATTTTCGAACGCCGCGGCAGCACGCTGGCAACGCACGGCAACCTCAACAACGACATCGGCGCGCCGCTGACGCTGCTGCGGCTCGAGCGGAGTCATCGTCAGGCAGTGGTCGAGTTGGGCGCCAATCATCTCGGCGAGATCGCCTGGACGTCGATGCTCGCGCGGCCCCAGGTGGTGGTGATCACCAACGTCACCGGAGCGCATGTCGGCGAGTTCGGCGGCATGGGACGCATCGCCCAGGCCAAGGCCGAGATTCTCGCCGGGCTGAGTGGTGACGGCACGGCGGTGCTCAACCGCGACGATGCGTTCTTCCCGTTCTGGCGCGCGCTGGTCGCCGAGGCTCGAATCATCGATTTCGGCCTCACGGAAAGCGCGCGTGTCAACGCGCGCGACCTAGTCTGTGATTGCCGGGGGCGCTATGCTTTCACGCTGGTTTTCGCGGGTCAGGCGCTGGGGCGCGTGCAACTTCAGTTGATGGGCTTGCACAACGTGCGCAACGCGCTGGCCGCCGCCGCCGCCGCGCTGGCGCTGGGTGCGGCCGAAGCCGATGTCCTGGCGGGTTTGCAGGGTGTCGTGGCGACGCCCGGCCGGCTGATGATGAGCGAAGGCATCCGCGACTGCCGTCTGCTCGACGATACCTATAACGCCAATCCCGGCGCCGTGAAGGCGGCGCTCGACACACTGGCCACGTTGCCTGCGCCGCGCTGGTGTTTCCTGGGGGCGATTGGCGAACTCGGCGATGAATCGGCGGCGTGGCACGCCGACGTCGGCCGGTACGCACGGAGCCTGGAGATCGATTTTCTCGGCACGCTGGGCGCCGAAGCCGAGCCCGCTGCTCGCGCCTTCGGCGTCAATGGCTGCCACTTCGCCGACTGGGAGGCGCTGTTGCGCCATGCCCATGAGCACTTGCCGGTCGGCGCCAGTGTGCTGATCAAGGGCTCGCGCAGTGCCGGCATGGAACGACTCGTCGCCGATTTGCGCGCCGATACACCAAGGTGATCACACTACATGCTGCTTTTGCTTGCCAATTTTCTGGCTCAATTCCAGAGCGCTTTCACGGTATTCGACTATCTCACCCTGAGGGCCGTGCTGGGTACGTTGACCGCGCTGTTGCTGTGCCTGTGGCTGGGCCCGATGGTGATTCGCCGTCTGGTCGAGCGCCAGATCGGCCAGGCGGTGCGTGACGACGGTCCGCAATCCCACCTCTCCAAGGCCGGGACGCCGACCATGGGCGGGGCGATGATTCTGATGGCGATGGCCATCAGCACGCTGCTGTGGGGCGACCTGAGCAATCATTACGTATGGCTGGTGCTGGTCGTCACGCTCGGCTTCGGCGCCATCGGCTGGGTCGATGACTACCGCAAGGTGGTCGAGAAGAACCCGCGCGGGTTGCCGGCGCGCTGGAAATATTTCTGGCAGTCGGTGCTGGGTGTCGGCGCCGCGCTGTTTCTGTATTACACCGCCGCCAGCCCGGTCGAGACGAGCCTGATCGTGCCGCTGTTCAAGGAGGTCGTCGTTCAGCTGGGCCTTTTCTATATCGTGCTGAGCTATCTGGTCATCGTGGGGAGCTCCAACGCCGTCAATCTGACCGACGGCCTCGACGGCCTGGCGATCATGCCGACCGTGATGGTCGCCATGGGCCTGGCGGTATTCGCCTACGCCAGCGGCAACGTCGTCTTCGCCGAATACCTGCATATCCCGCTGGTGCCGGGGGCCGGCGAACTGGCAGTCTTCTGCGGCAGCATCGCCGGGGCGGGGCTGGGTTTTTTATGGTTCAACACCTACCCCGCGCAGGTCTTCATGGGCGATGTCGGCGCGCTGGCGCTGGGCGCCGCGCTGGGTATCGTGGCGGTCATCGTACGCCAGGAGATCGTGTTGTTCGTGATGGGCGGCGTGTTCGTCATGGAGACCGTGTCGGTGATCCTCCAGGTGGGCTCCTACAAGCTGACCGGGCGGCGCATCTTCCGCATGGCACCGCTACACCATCACTTCGAGCTCAAGGGCTGGCCGGAGCCGCGGGTCATCGTGCGTTTCTGGATCATCACCGTGGTGCTGGTACTGCTGGGTCTGGCCACCCTGAAAATTCGCTGAATGGGTGGCCGCCAATCGCCCACGGAAGGCACTGCTCAAAGGAGGCGAGCGCCGATGCAAGCGGTACCGCAGGGTCATACGCTGGTGGTCGGCCTGGGCGTGTCGGGGTGGGCGATCGCCCGTCACCTGACGCGCCAGGCACGGCCATTCATGGTTGCCGACACGCGCCAATCGCCGCCCGGTCTCGAGGCGTTCCGGGCGGCCTTCCCAGGGGTCGAGATTCACTGCGGCCGGCTGGATGAAATCGATGCGAGCCGGGCCGTTGAGATCGTCGTCAGCCCCGGGGTCGATCCGCGATCTCCCGGCCTGGCCCGTTACTGGCAGGCGACGCTCGAGGGCGCGCCCGGCATGCCGCGGGTGATCGGTGAGATTGCGCTGTTCGCGGGTGCCTGTCGGGCGCCGATCGCGGCGATCACCGGCGCCAATGCCAAGTCGACGGTGACCACGTTGCTCGGTGAGATGGCTCGCCAATCCGGCAAGCGTGTCGCGGTCGGCGGAAACCTGGGCATCGCCGCGCTGGATTTGCTCGCCGAGTGTCCCGATGCAGAGCTTTACGTACTCGAACTCTCGAGCTTTCAGCTCGAGACGACGCCACGGCTGGGCGCGGCGACGGCGGCGTTCCTCAACCTGTCCGAGGATCATCTCGACCGGCACGGCGACATGGCAGGCTATCGGGCCGCCAAGCTGGCAATATTCCGCGGTGCTGAGCATGCGGTGGTCAACGCCGAGGATCATTTGACCTGGCCCGATGACGTTGACCTGCCCGTGTCGCGGTTCACCACCCGGCCGCCGCAGCCTGAAGAGTGGGGAATCGCCGAGTCTGGTAGCGAGGCCGCTCGCGAGCCCTGGCTGATGCACGGCGAGGTGCCGATCATGGCGGTGCGCGAGATGCGCCTGGCCGGACGCCACAATCAGGCCAATGGCCTGGCGGCGATGGCGATGGGCGAACGCCTGGGGCTATCGCATGAGGCGATGGTGCGTGTATTGAAGCGCTTCGCGGGGTTGCCGCACCGCGGTGAGCTTGTCGCGGAGGCGCACGGCATCCGCTGGATCAACGACTCCAAGGGTACCAACGTCGGCGCCACGCTGGCGGCCATTGCCGGGCTGGGGCCGACGCTCGGCGGACGTCTCATCTGGCTGGGAGGCGGTATGGGCAAGGCAGCCGACTTCACGCCGCTGGCCGAACCACTGGCGCGTCATGCCCGCGAAGCGGTGGTGTTCGGCGCCGACGCAGCGCGCCTGGCACAGGCCTTGGCGGGCCATGTGGCAATCACGCGCTGCGACGATCTGAAGGCAGCCATGGCGCGCGCCGGCGATATCGCCGAACCCGGAGATTGCGTGCTGCTTTCGCCGGCCTGCGCGAGTCTCGATCAGTTCAGCAATTATCAGGCGCGCGGTGAGGCTTTCCGTGCAGGTGCTGCGGCCTGGCTGCAAACATTCGATCAACAGGAGGCGCCATGACCGCCCTGGCTCGACGCCTGTCGACAGCAGGCAGCTCCTTTGACGGCTGGTTGCTGTTCTCTGCGCTTGCCCTGCTGCTGCTGGGGTGGGTAATGGTGACCTCGGCGTCTATCGAGATCGCCACCAGTCAAACCGGCAATGCGCACTATTACAGCCTGCGTCACGGCATCTTCGACGTGCTGGCGCTGGGGAGCGCTATGATCACCCTGCGCATTCCCCTGCTATGGTGGCAGCACAACGGTTCTCGGTTGCTGATGCTGGGGTTCGTACTGTTGATTGCCGTGCTGGTAGTTGGCCCCGAAACCAACGGCAGCCGCCGCTGGATCTCGCTTGGCGTCGTCAACGTGCAGGTTTCAGAGCTGGTCAAGCTGTTCTTGATCGTCTATCTGGCCGGTTATCTGGAACGCTTTTTGCCCGGGGTGCGCCGGCATTGGTGGGAGTTTCTCAAGCCATTGGTGATCATGGTGCCGCTGGGCGGGCTGCTGATCCTCGAACCGGACTACGGCGCACTCGTGGTCATGACCGGTTGCGTGATGGGCATGCTGCTGTTGGCCGGGGCGCCGCTGATACGCTTTCTGCTACTGATGGTGGCGGTGATTCTGATCGGTGGTTATGTGGCGGTGGCCGAGCCCTATCGGCTAGAGCGGATCACCAGCTTCGCCAACCCCTGGGCCGACATGTATGATTCCGGCTACCAGCTGACCCAGGCGCTGATCGCCTTTGGCCGTGGTCACTGGTTGGGGCTCGGGCTGGGCAATAGCGTCCAGAAGTTGTTCTACCTGCCCGAAGCGCATACCGATTTCGTGTTTGCGGTGATTGCCGAGGAACTGGGGCTGGTCGGCGCGGTAACGGTGATCGCCCTGTTCGCGATTCTCGTCTATCGCGCTTTGCTGATCGGCCGGCGGGCCGAGCTCGCCCGATTGCCGTTCGCGGCCTACCTCAGCTACGGTATTGCCTTGGTTTTTGGCGCCCAGGCATTCATCAATATCGCCGTGAGTACCGGCATGCTGCCGACCAAGGGCCTGACGCTGCCGCTGTTGAGCTACGGCGGGTCGAGCCTGATCGTCAGTGCCGTGATGGTGGCCCTGCTGTTGCGGGTTGATATCGATACGCGCAAACGCGGCCGCAGCTCACCATCCCGCGCCAAGCCGGCGACCTAGATCAAGGAGTACTCGGCGGTGGTAGAACGAGCAGCGGTCCTGGCGGGCCAGGGTAGTCGGCTTCGCGTGCTGATCATGGCCGGCGGCACTGGCGGACATGTTATTCCGGCGCTATCGCTGGCCAAGGCGTTGGCGACTGAAGGGGCTCGGGTCGAATGGCTGGGCAGCCCGAGAGGGATCGAGAATCGTCTGGTACCGGCGGCCGGTCTGGCGCTGCATCGGATCGACGTGTCGGGGCTGCGTGGCAATGGCCTGGTCGGCTGGCTGGCGGTGCCGGTACGCCTGACGCGGGCAATCTGGCAGGCACGTCGGGTGATCGTCGCTTTCGACCCCCACTTGGTGGTGGGACTGGGAGGGTTCGCCAGCGGACCGGGAGGGCTGGCAGCATGGTTGTTGCGCCGGCCGTTGATCGTGCATGAGCAGAATGCCGTCGCGGGCCTGACCAATCAGGTGCTGGCACGCTTGGCAACGCGCGCTTACGCGGCCTTTCCCGGCGCCTTTCGCAAGTCCGGCGGACGCGAGGCGATCGTCATCGGCAACCCGGTGCGCGAGGAGATCGCGCTGCTCGGCGAGTCGCCTCGGCAGGCTCCGGAAATGCAGGGGCGACGGCTTAGATTGCTGGTCGTTGGTGGCTCCTTGGGGGCAGTGGCGCTCAATGATCGAGTGCCCCAGGCCCTTGCCCTATTGCCCGCGGCCCAGCGGCCGACGGTGCGTCATCAGGCCGGGCGCGAGCGCGTGGATGCTACCCGCGACAACTACCGTGAGGTGGGCATCGAAGCCGATATCGGCGAATTTATCGACGACATGGCCGAAGCCTATGACTGGGCCGACCTGGTGGTCTGTCGCTCCGGCGCATTGACCGTCGCCGAGCTGGCGGCGGCGGCCAAGCCGTCATTGCTGGTGCCGTTTCCGCATGCCGTCGACGATCATCAGACCGTCAACGCGGGGTATCTGGTCGAGGCCGGCGCGGCACGACTGTTGCCCCAGAAAACCTTGAGTGCCGCATCGCTTGCCGAAGCGCTGAGCGAGGTACTCGACCCCCAACGACTCGCCGGCATGGCCACGGCGGCACGCGGTCGTGCGCAGCTCGACGCTGTCGAGCGGCTGGTGGCTGGCTGTATGGAGACATGTTTTGAACGATAGCAGGCGCGATCCCACACCTGCCCGGACCCGCCGGGGCCTGGGGATGCGGCGGACCCGCAACATTCACTTCGTGGGTATTGGCGGGGCCGGCATGTGCGGCATCGCCGAGGTGCTGGCCAACGAGGGCTACCGGATCAGCGGTAGCGATATCAAGGAATCGCCGATCGTTGTGCACCTGCGCCAGTGCGGAATTCACGTGGCGATCGGCCATGCGGCGGATAATGCCCATGGCGCGGATGTCGTGGTGGTCTCGACGGCGGTCGATACGAGCAATCCGGAGATTGCCTGGGCACGCGAGCATCGCGTGCCGGTGGTGCGGCGTGCCGAGATGCTCGCCGAGCTGATGCGCTTTCGTCACGGCATCGCCATCGCCGGTACGCACGGCAAGACCACTACCACCAGCCTCACCGCAACGCTGCTCGGAGAGGGCGAGCTCGATCCCACTTTCGTGATCGGCGGCAAGCTGACCAGCGCGGGAACCAATGCCCGGCTCGGGGCGGGCGATTATCTGGTCGCCGAAGCCGACGAATCGGATGCCTCCTTCCTGCATCTGCAGCCGATGGTCGCGGTGGTGACCAATGTCGATGCCGATCACATGGAGACCTATGCCGGCGACTTCGCACGGCTCAAGGACACCTTCGTCGAGTTTCTGCACAACCTGCCGTTCTACGGTCTCGCCGTGGTGTGTCTCGACGATGCCAATGTGCAGGAGCTGCTGCCGCGGGTACAGCGTCAGTTAGTCAGTTACGGCTTTCACGAACAAGCCGACTATCGCATCAGCGACTTCGCCCAGCAGGGCGGGGAGATCCGCTTTACCGCCTGGCGCCCCGAAGGCTACGCGCCGCTCAAGGTACGTCTGGCAATGCCTGGCGAACACAACGCACTCAACGCACTGGCGGCGATTGCCGTGGCGACGGATGCCGGCGTCGATGACGCGGCGATCCAGCGCGGCCTGGCAAGCTTCGCCGGCGTCGGTCGACGCTTTCAGGTGCATGGCGACTATGCATTGGCGCACGGCCGGGGCGAGGTCATGCTGGTCGATGATTACGGTCATCATCCACGCGAAGTGGAGATGGTCGTTCGCGCGGTGCGCGCCGGCTGGCCGCAGCGTCGGCTGGTGATGGTCTACCAGCCGCATCGCTACTCGCGTACCCACGACCTTTACGAGGACTTCGTGCGCGTGCTTTCCGGCGTCGACGTGCTGTTGCTGCTCGACGTATACAGCGCAGGGGAAAAGGCGATCGCCGGGGCTGATGGACGCAGCCTGGCCGGTTCGATCCGCCAGCGCGGTGAGGTCGACCCGCTGTTCGTCGAGAGCAAGCATGAGCTTCCCAAGCTGCTGGGCAACGTACTGCGTGACGGAGATATCCTAATTACCCAGGGGGCCGGTGATGTTGGCGGGATCGCCGTCTCTCTCGCAGCCGGCCGGCTCCAGGTGGATGAGATCGCATTATGAGCAGAGATACGCAGGCCGCAGTGCGCGGTGAGCGTCGACAGGATTATGGCCGCGTCGTGGTTCTCTATGGCGGCGATTCCGCGGAACGCGATGTCTCGCTGGCCAGTGGTGGCGCGGTTCTCGCGGCTCTGCAACGCAGTGGCGTCGATGCCCAGGGCTACGACCTGGCCGCTGGCGGCCTGAGCGGTCTGGAGGCGCTGGCTGCGGATCGGGTCTTCATCGCCCTGCATGGGCGGGGCGGGGAGGATGGCACCTTGCAGGGGGCGCTGGAGCTGCTGCGCATCCCCTATACCGGTAGTGGCGTGCTGGCCTCGGCGCTGGGGATGGACAAGCAACGCACCAAGCGGCTCTGGCAGGCGCACGACTTGCCTACTCCGGCGAGTATTACTCTGGGCCCCGAGTGCGACTGGTCGACAGTGGTCAGGCGCCTGGGTTTGCCGCTTGTCGTCAAACCGATACACGAAGGCTCGACGCTCGGCATCACCATCGTTGCCAATGCCGATGACCTGGCGTCGGCCTACCGCGAAGCGGCACGTTTTGATGCCGAAGTCATGGCCGAACGCTTCATTCAGGGCGAGGAATATACCGTGTCGCTGTTGGGGGACGGCATCCTGCCGGCGATACGCGTCGAAGTGCCGAGCGGCTTTTATGACTATCAAGCCAAGTACCATTCCAGCGAGACACTTTACCATCTGCCCTGTGGCTTGGACGCCGCGACCGAGGCACGGCTTGGCGAGCTGTGTCGTGAGGCCTTTGTTGCCGTGGGCGGGCGTGGCTGGGGACGGGTGGATGTGATGCGCGACGGCGAGGGACGCTTCTGGTTGCTCGAGGTGAATACCGTGCCCGGGATGACCGATCATAGCCTCGTTCCGCAAGCCGCGGCGCATGCCGGGCTCGATTTCGAGAGTCTGGTGCTGCGCATTCTCGACACCACGCTGGAGCCCTGAGCGCATGGCGGAAAGTGGCTTTCGCGTGCGCGGGGCGATCCTGGGGCTCGTGCTGTTGCTGGTCCTGCTGGGTGCTGGCGGGCGGGCGCTGTGGTTATGGCTGGATCGGCCCATCCAGCGGGTTTCGATCCGTGGCGATCTGGAGTATGTCAGCGCGGATTATCTGCGTGAGAGGCTCTCGCCGGCGGTGCAGGGCGAGACTTGGTTGTCGGTTGATTTGGATGAGTTGCGCCGACAGGCCCGCTCCGCCGAGTGGATCGCCGAAGCGCGCGTATCCAGGCAGTGGCCCAACTCGCTGACGTTCGAACTCTTTGAACAACAGCCGGTCGCACGCTGGAACGATAGCTATTTTCTCAATCCCCAGGGCGTCGCTTTTGATCGCGACAACGTGACGGTTGCCGAGGATTTGCCGGATCTCGCTGGCCCCGATGGCAGCGGTAGCGAGGTGCTTGCCCGGTATGATCGGCTGCAGAATCGATTGCTGTCATTGGGTCTGCAGGTCACGCAGCTACGGATGGAAGATCGCGGTGCCTGGCGTTTCCAGATCGATGATGCCTTTTGGGTCATGCTGGGACGTAATCAGCGTCAGGAGCGAGTAGCCCGGTTCATTGCCGCATGGCAACGCGAGTTGAGTGGCAAGGCGTCGCGAATACGCTACATCGATCTACGTTACCCGAACGGTGTTGCCATAGCCTGGCATGGAGAGAGCGACAGCAAGATCGACGAACCTTGAGCTCAAGCGTTACCTTTAATATGGCTGTCGCCCACCAACAAAGGCGTAGGGGTATTTCTTTCGACGAAAAATACCCGTATTCTGAGCGCGTATTCAATTGAACCGGTTTTAAACGCGCTGCACTCACTATAATCTGTTCAATATCTATTTAGGCTGATAAACGGATTCTTAATTCAGTGAAGATCGAGGAGTAATCCCGACCCATGCCAGGACAATCCAACGCATCCAATATGGTGGTCGGGCTGGATATTGGAACATCGAAGGTGGTCGCCATCGTTGGGCAGCCTACCGACGATGGGGGGCTCGAGATCGCCGGGATCGGCTCGCATCCCTCACGGGGGATGAAGAAGGGCGTGGTCATCAACATCGAGTCAACGGTGCAGTCGATTCAGCGTGCCGTGGAAGAGGCCGAGCTAATGGCCGGCTGCGATATTCACTCGGTCTATGTCGGTATCGCCGGCAGCCACATTAGTTCGATGAATTCCGATGGCGTGGTGGCAATCAAGGATCGCGAAGTCACTCCGTCGGACATCGATCGAGTCATCGATTCCGCGCGGGCCCGTGCGATATCCGAAGGACAACGGATACTGCACGTGTTGCCCCAGGAATTCGCCATCGATACCCAGGAGGGTATCCGCGAGCCGCTGGGCATGTCCGGGGTACGGCTTGAGGCGCGCGTGCACTTGGTTACAGCGGCATTGAATGCAGTGCAGAACATCGAGAAGTGCGTGCGACGTTGCGGGCTCGAAGTTGATGCCATCATCCTGGAGCAGTTGGCCTCGAGCCATGCCGTGCTGACAGAAGACGAGCGTGAACTCGGCGTTTGCATGGTGGATATCGGCGGCGGCACCACGGACATCGCGGTGTTCACCGAGGGTGCCATTCGCCATACGGCGGTCATCCCTATCGCCGGCGATCAGGTGACCAACGACATTGCCATGGCGCTGCGCACACCGACCCAATACGCTGAGGACATCAAGGTCAAATACGCTTGCGCGTTGACGCAGTTGGCCTCCAGCGACGAGCTGATCAAAGTTCCCAGCGTAGGCGACCGCCCGGCCCGCGACCTGTCAAGGCAGGCATTGGCCGAAGTGGTCGAGCCGCGCTACGAGGAACTCTTTACTTTGGTACGTGAGGAACTGAGACGCAGCGGTTACGAGGATCTCGTGGCCGCTGGCGTGGTGCTGACCGGGGGCACATCACGCATGGAGGGCGTGGTCGAGCTTGCGGAGGAAATCTTCCATATGCCGGTACGCATTGCCAGCCCACAGAATGTGCGAGGCCTGGCGGATGTGGTACGCAATCCGATTTATTCCACGGGCGTGGGTTTGCTACTCTACGGTATGCGCGATGCCAAGCATGCGCAGAGCCGTGCAGTTTCCGCCCAGCCCCGTAGAGAGGAAGTCTCGCGGCGTGGTCTCAAGGACGGCATTTCGGCGCTGGAACGGGTCAAAGGCTGGTTCAAAGGAAATTTCTGACAGGGCCGCACTGCGCGGTCACAGGAGACGGGGCAAATGTTCGAACTGGTAGATAACGCACCTTCCAGCAGCGCGGTCATCAAGGTGATTGGCGTTGGTGGAGGCGGCGGCAATGCCGTCAATCACATGGTCGAAAGCAACATCGATGGCGTCGAGTTCATCTGCGCCAATACCGATGCGCAGGCGCTCAAGCGAGTCGCCGCCAAGACCGTTCTCCAGTTAGGCAGCGAGATTACCAAGGGGCTCGGGGCGGGCGCCAGCCCGGACGTCGGGCGCCAGGCCGCCATGGAAGACCGTGAGCGCATCGCCGAGCTCCTTCAGGGCGCCGACATGGTATTCATTACTGCGGGCATGGGTGGCGGTACCGGTACCGGTGGCGCACCCGTGGTCGCTCAGGTAGCCAAGGAACTGGGGATACTCACGGTCGCGGTGGTCACCCGGCCTTTCCCCTTCGAAGGGCCCAAGCGCATGCGTGTCGCCGAGGAGGGCATGCGCGAGCTTTCCGAGCATGTCGACTCGCTGATCACCATCCCCAATGAAAAGCTGCTGGCCGTGCTGGGCAAGAGTGCCAGTCTGCTGACTGCCTTCAGTGCTGCCAACGATGTCCTGTTGGGTGCCGTGCAGGGGATTGCCGAGCTGATCACCAGCCCGGGCATCATCAACGTCGACTTCGCCGATGTGCGTACCGTGATGTCCGAAATGGGTATGGCGATGATGGGCACCGGCGGCGCCGTCGGCGAGAACCGAGCCCGGGAAGCTGCCGAGAAAGCGATCCGCAGCCCGCTGCTCGAAGACATCGATCTGCATGGCGCACGCGGTATCCTGGTCAATATTACGGCCGGGCCCGATTTGTCCATCGGTGAGTTCAACGATGTCGGCGCCACTGTTCAGGAATTCGCCTCCCAGGATGCGACAATCGTGGTGGGCACCGCCATCGACATGGAAATGTCCGATGAGCTGCGGGTTACCGTGGTGGCGGCGGGGCTCGATGGCCGTCGTGAGAAGCCGGCGGGCCGCGAGGCGGCAACGCGTCCGGAGACGACCGACTACCGCAAGCTCCAGCAGCCGACGGTCATGCGTCAGCAAGCGGCCAAGGCCGATCAGGAAGAGGCCGCCAAAGCACGTCAGGAGCGCCGCAAGAGCAAGGAAATGGACGACTACCTGGACATCCCGGCCTTTCTGCGGCGCCAAGCCGATTGAATTTTGCTATCGTGACGATGGGCGTGGCCGGATGACATTTTTTGTTTAAACAGCTGTTCGATGTTATAGTGAACACTGTTTCGCAACTGTGATGAAGCCTGGCCATTGCCCATGATCAAGCAAAGAACGCTCAAGAACACCATGCGCGCCACAGGGGTGGGTCTCCACTCCGGTGAAAAGGTCTACTTGACCCTGCGCCCGGCTCCGGCCGACACGGGGATCGTATTCATTCGCAGCGATCTCGATCCTGTCGTGCACATTCCCGCACGCGCCGAAAATGTTACCGATACGACGCTATGCACGGCCTTGTCCTGCGATGGCGTCAAGGTGGCTACGGTCGAGCACCTGATGTCTGCGTTCGCGGGGCTGGGTATCGACAATGCCTTTGTCGAGCTCAGCGCGCCCGAAGTGCCGATCATGGACGGTAGCGCGGGGCCTTTCGTGTTCCTGATTCAGTCCGCGGGAATCACTGAGCTGGAGGCGCCCAAGAAGTTCATTCGCATCAAGCGTGAGATCGTGGTGCGCGACGAGGACAAGGAAGCTGTCTTTCTGCCTTACAACGGTTTCAGGGTTTCCTTTTCGATCGACTTCGACCATCCGGTCTTCGAAAACCAGAAGCAGACGGCAAGCGTCGACTTCTCGACGACGTCTTTCGTCAAGGAAGTATCGCGCGCGCGCACCTTCGGCTTCATGCGTGACCTGGAGTTCCTGCGTTCGCATAATCTCGCCCTGGGAGGCAGCCTGGACAACGCGATCGTCGTGGACGACTACCGCATCCTCAACGAGGGCGGATTGCGCTACGACGACGAATTCGTCAAGCACAAGGTACTCGACGCGATCGGCGACCTGTATCAGCTTGGTTATAGCCTGATCGGGGAATTCCGGGGCATGAAATCCGGGCATGCGCTCAACAATCAGTTGTGCCGCGCCATGCTGGCCAATCCCGAGTCATGGGAAATCGTCACTTTTGAAGGGGCTAGCCAAAAGGCACCGATCTCCTATTCGGCTCCGGCAATGGCCATGTAGGACCGATGCTTGTTCTCGGCAGGTCATCCATTGACGCCAGCTCAGCGGGGCTGGCGTTTTTCGTTGCGAAAAACTTTGTATGCGCAGTATGGCCGAGCGCAGGCAGTTTTCGGACAAAGCCTAGTCTGCACCAGTCGACGGCTCTGCATGAGCCGCCAAGCGCTCGAGCGCTCGCTTCAGGCGCGGATTGTCGGTGTCGCGGGCGCAGCTCGAGAGTTCGTCGGCCGCCTGGCTCGACAAGGCGCGTGGTTGGCTGATCGGCACCCTGGGTGGCACGATTGGACGCACCTTGAAAGTCAGTCCGGTAACGGCTTCGAGTTCGGGCAATTGGCGTAATAGCTCGAGCAGACGTGCCTGCTCGTAGCGAAGCCAGGTCAACCAGACGGCGCGATCGGTGATCAGCGTGAGCTTGCCTTGACGATAGCCGCCGACGAAAAGATGGCCGCGCACTTCTTCGGGCAGGTGGCTGCGTAAGTGTTCTTGCGCGCGACCAATCACATTGGCTACACGCATCAGGCCGTTGAGTTCCGAGCCGCGACGGCCGTTACCGTCGAGTAGCGTTGTGGTGGGCTGGGCGCGAAAACGCTTAGCCTTTATACTCATTGGCTTGCACCGTTGCTTAGCGGTGCACTCAATCTAGCATGCCCCGGAGCCCTTCAACAGCATGACCGACGTGACGTTCGATTCTCAGGCCGAGACCAGTGGCAGCCGGCAGCGCTCAAGGCGCCTGTCGCGTTGGTGGCTGGCCGGTTTGCTGGTCGGTTGTCTGTTGCCCTCGTCACTCGTGCATGCGGAAGCGGTGCGTATTGCCGAGCAATTGACCCAGATTTGTCTGATGGCTCCGGCTGCCATCCGCGCCGAATCGCGCCGCGTGGCCCGCCATCGGGCGCAACGCGGCATGCCGCGACGCCGACATGTCAGAGCGTGCCTGCAAGCCCTGTGTACTCAGTGCGCAGGGCAGCCCTGTGCCGGGCTCGATGTCCTGAATCGACGCGGTCCGCCCGCACGAATGATCTAGTCTGGCCGATGGGCCAGCAAGTCGGTTGCCGAGGCATCGGACGGTGCTTCGTAACAATGATTACTTCGTGATTCAGGATATCCAATGTTAAACACCCTGGTGCGCAAGATGGTCGGCTCGAAAAACGACCGTGAAGTGAAACGCATGGGCAAGCTTACCGGCGAGATCGGCGCTTTCGAGCAGAGCCTCGCGGCGTTGGCCGATGACGAGTTACGGCAACGTACGGAGCAATTGCGAGAGCGCCTCGGAGGCGGCGAAAGCCTCGACAAGTTATTGCCCGAAGCCTTTGCGTGTGTACGCGAGGCCAGCAAGCGGGTCATGGGCATGCGCCACTTCGACGTCCAGTTGATCGGCGGGATCACCCTGCATCGGGGGCGCATCGCCGAGATGAAGACCGGCGAGGGCAAGACGCTGGTGGCCACTTTAGCGGTCTATCTCAATGCCTTGCCGAGCCGAGGCGTGCATGTGGTCACCGTCAATGATTATCTCGCACGGCGCGATGCCGAATGGATGCGTCCGCTCTACGAATCGCTGGGCCTGACGGTTGGCGTGATCTATTCGGGACAGAGCTCCGAAGACAAGCGCGCGGCTTACGCCTGCGATATTACCTACGGAACCAACAACGAGTTCGGCTTCGATTACCTGCGCGACAACATGGCTTTCGCGCTGGGCGACAAGGTTCAGCGCGAGTTGCATTACGCGATCGTCGACGAGGTCGATTCGATACTTATCGATGAGGCAAGAACGCCGCTGATCATCTCGGGACCCGTCGAGGAGAACACCGATCTCTACAAGGTCGTGGATCGGCTGGCCACCGAACTCAAGCAATGCGAGGATCCCGAAGACCCCGAGAGCGGTGAGTTCAGCCTCGAAGAAAAGCAAAAGCAGGTCGAACTGACCGAGGCCGGTCACCACAAGGTGGAAGAGCTGATGCGTCGCCAAGGGCTGCTGGCCGAAGAAGATTCGCTTTACTCGGCGCAGAATCTGGGGCTGCTGCAACACATGCATTCCGCACTCCGCGCACGCCACCTTTTCCATCGGGACGTCGATTATATCGTCAGCAACGACGAGGTGGTCATCGTCGATGAGCATACCGGGCGCAGTATGCCCGGGCGTCGCTGGTCGGAAGGCCTTCATCAGGCCGTAGAAGCCAAGGAAGGCGTGGCCATCCAGAAGGAAAGCCAGACGCTGGCCTCGACGACGTTCCAGAACTATTTCAGGCTCTATGAAAAGCTTTCGGGGATGACCGGCACGGCCGATACCGAAGCTTTCGAATTTCGCCAGATCTACGGGCTCGATGTCACGGTCATTCCGACCAACAAGCCCATCACGCGTATCGATTACAACGATCTGGTCTATCTCTCCGCCCAGGAGAAGTACGAGGCGATCATCGAGGACGTCAAGACCCAGCGTGAATCCGGCCGGCCGGTGCTGGTCGGTACGGCCTCGATCGAGACTTCCGAGCTGTTGGCGAACCTGATGAAGCGGGGAGACATCCCGCATAACGTGCTCAATGCCAAGCAACACCAGAGCGAAGCCGAGATCATCGCCCAGGCGGGTCGTCCCGGGGCCATCACCATTGCCACGAACATGGCGGGCCGCGGCACCGATATCGTCCTGGGGGGGAACTGGGAGGCTGAAGTCGCCAAGCTGGACAATCCCACTCAGGCGCAGATCGATGCCGCCAAGACCGAATGGCAGCAACGTCACGATGCGGTTCTGGAGGCCGGTGGGCTGCACGTCATCGGCTCCGAGCGCCATGAATCGCGGCGCATCGATAACCAGTTGCGTGGTAGGGCGGGGCGTCAGGGCGATCCCGGTTCGACGCGTTTCTTCCTGTCGCTGGAAGACAACCTGATGCGCCTGTTCGGCTCCGAGCGGGTACAGCGCCTGATGCAGGCACTGGGGCTCGAACATGGCGAGGCGATCGAGCACAAGATGGTTTCAAACGCTGTCGAGCGGGCTCAGAAGAAGGTCGAGGGACGTAACTTCGATATTCGCAAGCAACTGCTCGAATACGACGATGTGGCCAACGACCAGCGCCGGGTGATCTACGAGCAGCGCGATGCCATTCTCGGCGCCGATGAAGTGGCCGAGAACGTGGCAGGCATTCGCGACGAGGTCCTGGACGAAGCGATTACCGCCTACGTGCCGCCACAGAGTCTGCCCGAACAATGGGATCTGGAAGGATTGCAGCATCATCTCAAGAGCGAATTCAACCTCGACGTGCCGCTACTCGAGTGGGCCGAGGAAGACGAACATTTCCACGAGGAACAGCTGCGCGAGCGTCTACAAAACCAGCACCGCGAGATCTATGCGGCCAAGGTCGAGGCGGTCGGGCCCGAGTTGATGCGGCGATTCGAGAAGCAGGTCATGCTGCAGGTGCTGGATACCCGCTGGAAGGAACACCTGCAATCGATGGACCATTTGCGGCGCGGCATCCATTTGCGTGGCTATGCCCAGAAGAATCCCAAGCAGGAATACAAGCGCGAGGCCTTCGAGCTTTTCCAGAGCCTGCTGACCAATATCAAGCATGACGTCACGCGTATCCTGAGCCATGTGCAGGTCCGTCGCCAGGAAGAGGTCGATGAATTGGAGCGACAGCGTCGCGAAACGCTCGAGCGCGAGAAGGCCTCCGCGACGCAGCAGCACGAAACGGCAGAGGACGAAGCCGAGCCGGGTGGCGGCGCGCAGGCTGAGGCCGCAGTCTCTCAGACGGTACGGCGCGAAGGGCCCAAAGTCGGACGTAACGATCCGTGCCCCTGCGGTTCCGGCAAGAAGTACAAGCAGTGTCATGGCAAGTTGGATTAACCGCGAGCGTGTTTAACGGCGGCCGCACGGCCGCCGTAGCCCGCACCACATCGGTTCAGGAGGCTAGCGGATGGCGGTAGGCGAAGCAATCTTCCCGCAGATGCCGGCTATTGCCGGGATCCGGCTCGGTACGGCACAGGCGGGGATCAAGAAGGCGGGGCGCCGCGACGTCCTGATAATCGAAGTGCCGGAACAGGCGCGAGTCGCCGGTGTCTTCACGCGCAACGCATTCTGCGCTGCACCGGTGCATGTCGCCAAACGCCATTTGCAGCATGGCGCGAGCCGCTATCTGTTGGTCAATACCGGCAATGCCAATGCCGGCACCGGCATGCAGGGCATGCAGGACGCCCAGGCCTGTTGCGATGCCTTGGCGGCGCTCACCCATGTGGCCAGCCAGAGTGTCCTGCCGTTCTCCACCGGTGTGATTGGCGAACGGCTACCTGTCGAGCGCCTCTGCAACAGCCTTTCCGAAGCCTTGACGAACCTGGGCGATTCGGCTGTCGCCTGGGAGCTTGCCGGCCAGGCCATCCTGACCACCGATACGCGCCCCAAGGGGGCTACTGCGACGTGTAACGTCAATGGTCAGATGGTGACCATCAACGGCATCGCCAAGGGCTCCGGGATGATCAAGCCGAACATGGCCACCATGCTGGCCTTTGTGGCTACCGATGCCGAAATCGAGACGGCGTTGCTCGAGAGATTGCTGCGAGATAGCGTGGATCGCAGCTTCAACTGCATTACCGTCGACAGCGATACGTCAACCAACGATGCCTGCATGTTGATCGCTACTGGCGAGGGGCCTCGCATCGCTGGCGAGGAGTCCATCGCTGTCTTTCGCGACGCGCTGGATAGGCTCACGCGGGAGCTTGCCCAAGCAATCATCCGTGACGGCGAGGGAGCGACCAAGTTCGTCACGCTGGACGTGCAAGGCGCAAGGTCCCGCGACGAGGCCTTGAATGTGGCTTTTACCGTGGCGCATTCGCCCCTGGTCAAGACCGCCCTATACGCTTCGGATGCCAACTGGGGACGTATTCTGGCGGCAGTCGGTCGTGCACCGGTCGAAGACTTCGACGTCGAGCGCGTGACCATAGACCTGGGCGAAGTGCGACTGGTGGAAGCGGGAGAGCGGGTTCCCGGCTACACCGAAAAAGCGGGAAGCGCGGTAATGACGCGCGACGAGATCGACATTCGTATTCACCTGGGACGCGGCGAGGCTTCGGCGACAGTATGGACGTCCGATTTGTCGCATGACTACGTTTCGATCAACGCCGATTATCGCAGCTAGTCGCGATCGAAGCTTCAGAATGAGCGAGTTCTCTCATGAACTCGCGCCAGTAACGTGACAAGGGTAATAAGGCAACATGATCAAGCGACGGGTGCACGTGGCGGCTGCCGCCATCTTCAGTGATGACGGCCAGGAAGTACTGCTTGCCAGGCGGCCCTCTACGGTCGATCAAGGTGGGTTGTGGGAATTTCCCGGTGGCAAGCTGGCTCCTTACGAGACAGGCTTCGTGGCCCTGCAACGTGAACTGTACGAGGAATTGGGCCTCACGATCGATCGAGCGCAGCCCTTGATCCGTGTCCATCATGAATATCCGGACAAGCACATTCTGCTCGATGTCTGGCAGGTAGGTGACTTCAGTGGCGAACCCTATGGACGGGAGGGGCAAGCCGTGCGCTGGGTGAAGCTCGACGAGCTGTTCAACTATCCATTCCCGGCGGCCAACTTGCCTATTCTGCGGGCCGTGATGCTGCCTACCGAATATTTGATCAGCGCCGAAGAGGCTGACGATGGGGTCTTTTTGAACAAGCTGGAGCGGGCGCTGCAGGAAGACGGCCTTCGCCTCGTCCAACTGCGGGCCAAGACCCTGGATCACGAAGACTACGTGCAGCGTGCCGAGCAGGCACTTGCCCTGTGTCGCAGGTTCAGTGCTCGCCTGCTGCTCAATGGCGAGCCCGAATTGCTCAAGCTTGTCGACGCCGATGGCATTCACTTGACCAGCGATCGCCTGATGACCCTCGATCGCCGGCCCATCGTGCAGGGTAAGTGGCTTTCTGCGTCAACTCACAATGCCCAGCAACTCGATCATGCTGCGCATATCGGTTGTGACTTCGTCACGCTTTCGCCCTTGCGCACGACCCCGACGCACCCCGACGCAACACCGCTTGGCTGGCATGACTTCCAGCAGCTGGTGGAGCCGGCCGGCATGCCGGTTTTTGCGCTTGGCGGCATGACTCGCCACGATGCCAACCATGCAAGGGCGGTGGGCGCTCAAGGTATCGCATCAATACGTGACTTCTGGCAGTAGTGAGGGGGCAGTGAGATAAGCGCGGCAAGTGCTTTGAATGTGGTCTTTCGTGCCGATGCAGGTCAGAAGGACTAAACTAAAAATTCTGGTCAGCCCCCTTGCGTTCGCCGCCATCGATCCGTAAAGTACGCATCCGCTGTCGACGACGCACAGCGCTGCCGCGGCGAACGGCGCGCTTGACAGCGCGGCCCGACTCGGTAGAATACGCCTTCCTCGCAGGGCGCTGACGAGCCACCCGGTGGCGCGCCAGCACAGCGAGACGCTCTTTAACAATCGATCAGGTAATTCATGTGGGCGCTTGTCCGATACGCGGTGACAAGTCACCAAGTATCAAGGCAAGCGACTCGTCAGAGATCTTCGGATCTTGTTGAGAACGTTTGACCCTTGAGCCAAGTTTGGTCCGCTCAACGGACCGTATGATTTTAAACTGAAGAGTTTGATCATGGCTCAGATTGAACGCTGGCGGCAGGCTTAACACATGCAAGTCGAGCGGTAACGGGTCCAGCTTGCTGGATGCCGACGAGCGGCGGACGGGTGAGTAATGCATAGGAATCTGCCCAGTCGTGGGGGATAACCTGGGGAAACCCAGGCTAATACCGCATACGTCCTACGGGAGAAAGCGGGGGCTTCGTGTTCTTTCGGAATGGGGGACCTCGCGCGATTGGATGAGCCTATGTCGGATTAGCTGGTTGGTGAGGTAACGGCTCACCAAGGCGACGATCCGTAGCTGGTCTGAGAGGATGATCAGCCACACCGGGACTGAGACACGGCCCGGACTCCTACGGGAGGCAGCAGTGGGGAATATTGGACAATGGGCGCAAGCCTGATCCAGCCATGCCGCGTGTGTGAAGAAGGCTTTCGGGTTGTAAAGCACTTTCAGTGGGGAAGAAGGCCTGGCGGTCAATACCCGCCAGGGACGACATCACCCACAGAAGAAGCACCGGCTAACTCCGTGCCAGCAGCCGCGGTAATACGGAGGGTGCGAGCGTTAATCGGAATTACTGGGCGTAAAGCGCGCGTAGGCGGCCAAGTAAGCCGGTTGTGAAAGCCCCGGGCTCAACCTGGGAATGGCATCCGGAACTGGTTGGCTAGAGTGCAGGAGAGGAAGGTAGAATTCCCGGTGTAGCGGTGAAATGCGTAGAGATCGGGAGGAATACCAGTGGCGAAGGCGGCCTTCTGGACTGACACTGACGCTGAGGTGCGAAAGCATGGGTAGCAAACAGGATTAGATACCCTGGTAGTCCATGCCGTAAACGATGTCGACTAGCCGTTGGGTCCCTTGAGGACTTGGTGGCGCAGTTAACGCGATAAGTCGACCGCCTGGGGAGTACGGCCGCAAGGTTAAAACTCAAATGAATTGACGGGGGCCCGCACAAGCGGTGGAGCATGTGGTTTAATTCGATGCAACGCGAAGAACCTTACCTACCCTTGACATCCTGCGAACCCACCGGAGACGGCGGGGTGCCTTTCGGGAGCGCAGAGACAGGTGCTGCATGGCTGTCGTCAGCTCGTGTTGTGAAATGTTGGGTTAAGTCCCGTAACGAGCGCAACCCTTGTCCTTATTTGCCAGCGAGTAACGTCGGGAACTCTAAGGAGACTGCCGGTGACAAACCGGAGGAAGGTGGGGACGACGTCAAGTCATCATGGCCCTTACGGGTAGGGCTACACACGTGCTACAATGGCCGGTACAAAGGGTTGCCATCCCGCGAGGGGGCGCCAATCTCATAAAGCCGGTCTCAGTCCGGATCGGAGTCTGCAACTCGACTCCGTGAAGTCGGAATCGCTAGTAATCGTGAATCAGAATGTCACGGTGAATACGTTCCCGGGCCTTGTACACACCGCCCGTCACACCATGGGAGTGGACTGCACCAGAAGTGGTTAGCTTAACCTTCGGGAGAGCGATCACCACGGTGTGGTTCATGACTGGGGTGAAGTCGTAACAAGGTAGCCGTAGGGGAACCTGCGGCTGGATCACCTCCTTAATCGACGCGTCATCGCGTTCGGTCAGCGCTCACAATGAATTACCTGATCGGCCAGAGCAACGACTGTTTGGGTTGAGACCCAGCGTGACCATTGGGTCTGTAGCTCAGTTGGTTAGAGCGCACCCCTGATAAGGGTGAGGTCGCGGGGGTTGTTCGAGTCTGCCCAGACCCACCAGCAAAGCTGTAAGCTTGAAGCTATAAGCTGTAAGAAAATCCCTGAAGTCTTGGGTGGGTTTCTTAAAGCTTACGGCTTACCGCTTAAAGCTAGTGTTCAGGGGCCTTAGCTCAGCTGGGAGAGCGCCTGCCTTGCACGCAGGAGGTCACCGGTTCGATCCCGGTAGGCTCCACCAGCACAAGCTATAAGCTATAAGCTATAAGCTATAAGCTGTCAGCAACAGCCAGTCAAACAGTCTCCCGTTAGCGCTAAGCTATAGGCTTTGACGACACCCTGCGGTGTTGACTCAGAGCTTACCGCTTAGGGCTTATGGCTCTAACTGCTCTTTAACAATGTGAATCAAGCTGACAAATTTGAGATACGACTCAAGCGTATCCGGCAATTGTCGTGTGAAATCGCACCAGACCCCTTGGGGTTATAGGGTCAAGCGATTAAGCGCATACGGTGGATGCCTAGGCAGCCAGAGGCGATGAAAGACGTGGAAGCCTGCGATAAGGCTCGGTGAGGTGGCAAACGACCTGTGACCCGGGCATGTCTGAATGGGGAAACCCACCCAGCACAAGCTGGGTATCCCACCCTGAATCCATAGGGGTGGGAGGCGAACCGGGGGAACTGAAACATCTAAGTACCCCGAGGAAAAGAAATCAACCGAGATTCCCCCAGTAGCGGCGAGCGACCGGGGAGCAGCCCTTAAGCGTCATGATTGATAGGCGAACGCGTTGGGAAGCGCGGCCATAGCGGGTGATAGCCCCGTAGCCGAAATCCGAGTGACGTGAAATCGAGTAAGTCGGGGCACGAGAAACCTTGACTGAAGACGGGGGGACCATCCTCCAAGGCTAAATACTCCTGGCTGACCGATAGTGAACCAGTACCGTGAGGGAAAGGCGAAAAGAACCCCGGCGAGGGGAGTGAAATAGATCCTGAAACCGTATGCGTACAAGCAGTGGGAGCCCCATCACTAAGCTTCTTCGTGATGTGGACCTGTCATGGCGTCCGCTTGGCGGTTAACGTTGCCTGCAACGTTCAACCGCACCAATCGAGCAGAGGTGGCTTAGTGATGGGGTGACCGCGTACCTTTTGTATAATGGGTCAGCGACTTATATTCAGTGGCGAGCTTAACCGCGTAGGGGAGGCGTAGGGAAACCGAGTCTTAACAGGGCGATGAGTCGCTGGATATAGACCCGAAACCGGGCGATCTATCCATGGCCAGGGTGAAGGTTGAGTAACATCAACTGGAGGCCCGAACCCAAGTATGTTGAAAAATGCTGGGATGAGCTGTGGATCGGAGTGAAAGGCTAATCAAGCTCGGAGATAGCTGGTTCTCCTCGAAAGCTATTTAGGTAGCGCCTCACGTATCACCGCCGGGGGTAGAGCACTGTTTCGGCTAGGGGCCCATCCCGGGTTACCAAACCGAGGCAAACTCCGAATACCGGTGAGTGCAGCGTGGGAGACACACAGCGGGTGCTAACGTCCGTTGTGAAAAGGGAAACAACCCAGACCGTCAGCTAAGGTCCCGAAATCCTGGTTAAGTGGGAAACGAGGTGGGAAGGCTTAGACAGCTAGGAGGTTGGCTTAGAAGCAGCCATCCTTTAAAGAAAGCGTAATAGCTCACTAGTCGAGTCGGCCTGCGCGGAAGATGTAACGGGGCTAAACCAGGTACCGAAGCTACGGGTATGCCTGCATCACTTAAGGCTATTCGCTTACGCGAGTGAAACGAGCGAACGCGTCCCACGAACGGTGAGTGGGTGTGCGCGCGGACATTGGCGTAACGAGTGGGTTTAAGGATGCAGGCATGCGGTAGAGGAGCGTCGTGTACGCCGATGAAGGTTCGTTGAGAAGCGAGCTGGAGGTATCACGAGTGCGAATGCTGACATGAGTAACGACAAGGGATGTGAAAACCATCCCCGCCGGAAGACCCAGGGTTTCTGTTCGACGTCAATCGGAGCAGAGTGAGTCGGCCCCTAAGGCGAGGCCGAAAGGCGTAGTCGATGGGAAACGGGTTAATATTCCCGTACCTCACGTGATTGCGATGGGGGGACGAAGAAGGCTAGGTGAGCCGGGCGTTGGTTGCCCCGGTGAAAGTGTGTAGGCAAGTGACTCAGGTAAATCCGGGTCGCTCTTTCAAAGAGACTGCCGAGACACGAGACGAACAGGCCACGGCCTGGAAGTCATTGATGCCACGCTTCCAAGAAAAGCCTCTAAGCTTCAGATCACGTGAGACCGTACCCCAAACCGACACAGGTGGTCAGGGTGAGAATCCTAAGGCGCTTGAGAGAACTCGGGTGAAGGAACTAGGCAAAATGGTGCCGTAACTTCGGGAGAAGGCACGCCGGCGTTAGGTGAACACCCTTGCGGTGGGAGCCGAAGCCGGTCGAAGAGTCCAGGTGGCTGCAACTGTTTATTAAAAACACAGCACTCTGCTAACGCGTAAGCGGACGTATAGGGTGTGACGCCTGCCCGGTGCCGGAAGGTTAAGTGATGGTGTTAGCGCTTGCGCGAAGCTCTTGATCGAAGCCCCGGTAAACGGCGGCCGTAACTATAACGGTCCTAAGGTAGCGAAATTCCTTGTCGGGTAAGTTCCGACCTGCACGAATGGCGTAATGATGGCCACGCTGTCTCCACCCGAGACTCAGTGAAATTGAAATCGCCGTGAAGATGCGGTGTACCCGCGGCTAGACGGAAAGACCCCGTGAACCTTTACTATAGCTTCACACGGGACGCTGATGTTGCTTGTGTAGGATAGCTGGGAGGCTAGGAAACCCGGACGCCAGTTCGGGTGGAGCCACCCTTGAAATACCAGCCTGGCATCATTGGCGTTCTAACTTGGCACCGTGATCCGGTGTGAGGACAGTGTGTGGTGGGTAGTTTGACTGGGGCGGTCTCCTCCCAAAGCGTAACGGAGGAGCACGAAGGTACCCTCAGCACGGTTGGAAATCGTGCAGTGAGTGCAAGAGCATAAGGGTGCTTAACTGCGAGACAGACACGTCGAGCAGATACGAAAGTAGGTTCTAGTGATCCGGTGGTTCTGCATGGAAGGGCCATCGCTCAACGGATAAAAGGTACTCCGGGGATAACAGGCTGATACCGCCCAAGAGTTCACATCGACGGCGGTGTTTGGCACCTCGATGTCGGCTCATCACATCCTGGGGCTGAAGTCGGTCCCAAGGGTATGGCTGTTCGCCATTTAAAGTGGTACGCGAGCTGGGTTTAGAACGTCGTGAGACAGTTCGGTCCCTATCTGCCGTGGGCGTCGGAAGTTTGAGAAGGGCTGCTCCTAGTACGAGAGGACCGGAGTGGACGCACCGCTGGTGTTCCGGTTGTCATGCCAATGGCATTGCCGGGTAGCTATGTGCGGACGGGATAACCGCTGAAAGCATCTAAGCGGGAAGCCCCCTTCAAGATGAGACTTCCCTGGGGCCTTGCGCCCCCTGAAGGACCCTCGAAGACGACGAGGTTGATAGGCGCGGTGTGGACGTGCGGCAACGCATTGAGCTAACGCGTACTAATGGTCCGTGAGGCTTGACCCTATAACACCCAAGGGGCCTGATGGCCCATGGGCGAGAACGCACGACGGATACGCGAGTCGCCTCGAAAAACTGTCAGCTTGATTTGCCTTGTTCAAGACCAGGTAGCGGGGCGTTGCCACGGCAGCGTGCCCCCAGTTACGCCTGACGACCATAGCGAGCGGGTCCCACCTGACCCCATGCCGAACTCAGCCGTGAAACCGCTCAGCGCCGATGGTAGTGTGGGGCTTCCCCATGCGAGAGTAGGTCATCGTCAGGCATCTTCATGAAAAGCCCCCGGGACACCCCGGGGGCTTTTTTTTGTGGGTGCGCGAGAAAGCTGGGGCGCGATAGCGGTGGGTCGTGTCCTTCCCGCCCGTGAATGTTTTCTCGCTCACGTCAGGATTTGAGCCATCACAAAAAAACGCCGAGGCTGAGCGCTGGTTACCGGATTTTCCCGCCATCCAAGACGCAAGGCGGCAAAATCGGGATAATGGTTGACTCCCCGCCTATAGCGCGCCGAAAGTCACCAACCCGGCTCAGTTCATGGAAATCAAGGTCAACTATCTCGACAACCTGCGTCAGGAAGCGCTGTTCGACGACTTCACCGTCATCACCGACCAGCCGATTCGCTACAAGGGCGATGGCTCCGCGCCGGGGCCGTTCGATTACTTCCTGGCCTCGTCGGCTCTGTGTGCCGCCTACTTCGTGCGGGTGTACTGCAACGCGCGGGACATCCCTACCGAGAACATCCGGCTGTCGCAGAACAACATCGTCGACCCGGAGAACCGCTACAACCAGATCTTCAGGATCCAGGTGGAGCTGCCGGAGGATATGTCCGAGAAGGATCGCGCCGGCATCCTGCACTCCATCGAGCGCTGCTCGGTCAAACGGGTGATTCAGAACAATCCCGAGTTCCAGATCGAGACGGTGGAGAACATCGACGAGGACGCCCAGGCGCTGCTGATGGGCACTAATGCCAAAAACGGTGTCGAAGGGGGAAATACCTGGATTGAGGGTAAGGATCTGCCGCTGGAGCAGACCATCGCCAACATGACAGGCATTCTCGAAAAGCTCGGCATGAAGATCGAGATCGCCTCGTGGCGCAACATCGTGCCGCACGTGTGGTCGCTGCACATTCGCGATGCCGCTTCGCCGATGTGCTTCACCAACGGCAAGGGCGCTACCAAGGAAGCCGCGCTTTGCTCGGCGCTGGGCGAGTTCATCGAGCGCTTGAGCTGCAACTTCTTCTACAACGATCAATTCTTCGGCGAGGAGATCGCCGCGAGCGCGTTCGTCCACTACCCGAACGAGGAGTGGTTCCAGCCTGGGCCGAATGATGAGCTGCCGGAAGGCATTCTGGATGACCACTGCCGTGCGATCTATGACCCGGACGGCGAACTGCGCGGCTCGCACCTGATCGACACCAACTCCGGCAAGGTGGAGCGCGGCATCGTTGCCTTGCCCTTCGTGCGCCAGTCGGACGGCGAGACGGTCTATTTCCCCTCGAACCTGATCGAGAACCTGTATCTGAGCAACGGCATGAGTGCCGGCAATACGGTGGCCGAGGCGCAGGTGCAGTGCCTGTCGGAGATATTCGAGCGGGCGGTGAAGAGACAGATCATCGAGCAAGAGATCGTGCTGCCCGACGTGCCCCAGGCAGTGCTGGCAAAATACCCCGAAATCGTTGAAGGCATCGAGGCACTGGAAGCGCAGGGCTTCCCGGTACTGGTCAAGGACGCTTCGCTTGGTGGGCAGTTCCCGGTGGCCTGCGTCACGCTGATGAATCCGAAAACCGGTGGCGTGTTCGCCTCGTTCGGCGCGCACGCGAGCATGCAGGTGGCGATCGAACGCAGCCTCACCGAGCTGCTGCAGGGGCGCAGCTTCGAGGGCCTGAGCGACCTGCCACCGCCCACCTTCAACTCCCAGGCGGTGGCCGAGCCCAACAACTTCGTCGAGCACTTCATCGACTCGTCCGGGGTGATCTCCTGGCGCTTCTTCAGCGCCCGCGCCGACGTTGAGTTCTGCGAGTGGGACTTCGCGGGCTCCACCGACGAGGAAGCGGATCGGCTGTTCGACATCCTCGAGGAGGAAGGCCTGGAAGCTTACGTGGCCATCCATGAAGACCTGGGCGCGCCGGTATGCCGCATTCTGGTGCCCGGCTATTCCGAGGTCTACCCCGTGGAGGATCTGGTCTGGGACAACACCAACATGGCGCTGGCCTTCCGCGAGGACATTCTCAACCTGCACTCCCTGGACGATGCGCAGCTGGCCGATCTCCTTGAACGCCTGGAGGAGAGCGAGCTCGACGAGCAGATGAAGATCGTCACGCTAATCGGCATCGAGTTCGACGACAACACCGTCTGGTCCGAGTTGACCATCCAGGAACTGAAGCTGTTGATCCACCTGGCGCTCGGGAATCACGAAGACGCACTGGACCAGGTCGAGATGTTCCTGCAGTTCAACGACAACACCGTTGTGCGGGGGTTGTTCTATCAGGCGGTTCTCGTGGTGCTGGAAGTTACGCTGGACGACGAACTGGAACTGGACGACTACCTTTACAACTTCAGGCGCATGTTCGGCGCCGAGACCCTGGATGCCGCGGTCGGCTCGGTAACCGGCGAGGTGCGCTTTCATGGCCTGACACCTACCAGCATGAAGCTGGAAGGCATCGACCGACACCAGCGGCTGATCGAAAGCTACAAGAAGCTGCACGCGGCGCGTGCAGCCAAGGCCGCCGTATAGCCGGAGCGGGAGCCGCGATGCGCAGCTTCATCTACGACACCCTCATCCTCAGGCTCACGCCCCGCTGGTACGCGGAAGTGCTGAAGCGCGTACCCGAGGGTGCCGCCGTGCTGGATGTGGGCATCGGCACGGCGGGTGCGCTGCTGGCCAATGCCGATCTGGTGAAGTGCAAGCGCCTGCGCATCACCGGCATCGACATCGATGAGCGCCACAATGCCCAAGGTGAACAATACGCTCCGCCCCCCATAGTAACCTCTTGATCGATGTGGGATGCCCACCGTCAGTATAAGTGGGTTGCCAAACGCTGATAGACAGCGACTACCCGGCATTTTCGCTGGTTAACCCTCGCTTTGATCCGATATAGGCCAGGCAATATCCGCCAGTGTGCGATTATCCTCATGCGACCCGGAGCCTATCCCATGTTCAGCAAGCACAAGCCCGCCAGTGTCCCTGCCGACCGTACGGTATCGTCGCCTGCACAGCCACAGCGATCCTCTAGTGCGGATGAGTCGCGTAGTAGCGGTATGCGACCCGCCATCATCGGCGCCCAGACCAGCATCGAGGGCAGTGTCGTCGGCGCCGAAGAACTCATCATCGATGGTCAGGTGACGGGCACGGTCGAGTACAAGTGCAACAGGGTCAGCATTGGTAACACCGGCCGCGTAAAGGGCGATATCTATGCGCAGACGCTGCATGTTGCCGGTAGCGTCAAAGGGCGTCTGATGTCTCGGAAAAGGTCACCGTACATCGCTCGGCGCATATCGTGGGTACGATCATCACGCCCTGCCTGGCGTTGGAGGATGGAGCAGCCTTCCAGGGCAACATTGACATGGATAGCGAGAACGAGGTATTGCGCTCGGCGTTTGATGAGGTAGATAGCGAAGTGGCTACCCGGACTGTGGATCGCGACGAGGTGCCTGGCAACGTTGAACAGGAGGAGGCGCCCACGGATGAAACAGAAGTGCGTCGCGAAGATAACGCCTGATTCATAGGGACTTCATCACGTAGCTTCATGGACGGCTATCCCCCTAAACGCATCATCTCTTCGTCTGCCTTGTTGCCGAGTTAATCGCCGCCGTTATTCTTTGCGTACGTATTGACGAACGTACTGAAAGGCGTACATTGATTGAAAGTTACCAAATCGGAGGTGCGTCATGACGGGCATTACGGCAACGGAGGCGCGTAGCAATCTTTATCGACTCATTGATGAAGCAGCCGAATCTCACCAGCCGCTGGTGATCATGGGCAAGCGGAACAAGGCTGTTCTGGTTTCCGAAGAAGACTGGCAGGCTATTCAGGAGACGCTGTTTCTGCTGTCCGTTCCCGGCATGCGCGAATCGATCCGTGAGGGTATGGAGACTCCCATCGGTGAGTGTGATGGAGAGTTGGACTGGTGACATGGAAAGTGGTTTACACCAAGCAGGCTCAAAAAGACGCCAAGAAACTGGCAGCTAGCGGCCTGAAGCCCAAGGCGCAAGAACTGCTTGCCTTGATTTCAGAGGATCCATTTAGAAAACCGCCCTCGTTCGAGAAGCTTGTTGGCGATCTCGCGGGGGCGTATTCACGCAGGATCAATATCCAGCATCGGCTCGTTTACCAAGTCCTCGACGACGAGGGGGTGGTTAAAGTCCTCCGGTTATGGAGCCATTACGAATAAGCGCCAGCCGTGCCGCCGCTACATCTTGCTGACGATCAGCGCGGCATTCACCCCGCCGAAGCCGAAGCCGTTGCACAGTACATGCCGGCCGTGATGCTCGCGTGCCGCGCCCGAGACGAAGTCCAGGTCGTGCAGATCCTCGTCGGCATTTTCCAGGTTCAGGGTCGGGGGCAGGCGGTCATGCATGACCGAAAGCGCCGAGAAGATGCTCTCCACGCCGCCGGCGGCACCGAGCATATGGCCGGTGGCCGACTTGGTCGCGGAAATCGGGATGCCGGAAAGGGCCTTGCCGAAGGCATTGCGCAGGGCCGCGATCTCGGCGCGGTCGCCGACCGGAGTCGAGGTGGCGTGGGCATTGATGTGATCGATGTCGGCGGGAGTGAGTCCGGCCATCTTCAGCGCCGCCCGAATGGCCGCCGCGGCCCCGGCGCCATCTTCCGGGCCGGCGGTGATATGGTGGGCGTCGGCGCTGGTGCCGTAGCCGCTGAGCATCGCCAGCGGCGTTGCCCCGCGTGCCTCGGCGTGGGCCAGGCTTTCGATCACCAACAGCCCCGCGCCTTCGCCCATCACGAAGCCGTTGCGTGCCCGGTCAAAGGGGCGCGACGCCCTGGCGGGATTGTCCTGCTCGGTGGAGAGCGCCTTCATGGCATGGAAGCTGGCCAGCGACAGCGGGTCGATGCAGGCTTCGGCGCCGCCCACCAGGGCCACGTCAGCCTCGCCGCTGCGGATCAGGCGCATGCCATCGCCGATGGCCTGCACGCCCGCCGCACAGGCGGTCACCGGGCAACCCAGCGGCCCGCGCAAGCCATGGCGAATCGACACATTGCCCGCCGCCAGGTTGGCCAGGAAAGCCGGCACGGTGAACGGCGAGAGCCGGCGGTGGCCGCGCGTCGACAGCGTGTTCTGCGCCTGGGTGATGGTGGGGAAGCCGCCGATGCCGGAGCCGACGATGGTGGCGGTGGCCAGCCGCTCCGCATCGCTGGCCGGGAACCAGTTGGCTTGGATCAGTGCCTCTTCGGCGGCAGCCATGGCATATATACTGAACAGCTCCAGCTTGCGGCGTTCCTTGGCATCGGCCACGCGATCCGGGTCGAGGCCGGCCTGTGGATCGTCGGCGATGGCGGGCACCGAGCCCGCAATCTTGATCGGCAGCTCGCCGGTATCGAACCGAGTGATCGGGGAGACACCGGAGCGGCCGGCCAGCAGGCGCTCCCAGCCTGCCTTGACGCCGCAACCAAGCGGGCTGACCATGCCCATGCCGGTGATGACGAGCGGTGATTGCATGCTGGTTTTCCTGAACAGCTTGAGTTTGCGCCACGCTAGCACCGGGCTTGATATGATCAAGGTAATATTCAGCGTGGGAGTGTGAAACGCCATGCCCTACTCGACCAACCACAAGGCCAAATCGCGGGAGCGCATCCTCACGTCCGCGATCGAGCTGTTCAGCCGCAAAGGCTTCGAGAAGGTCTCGATAGGCCAGATCATGAAGCTGGCCAAGATGACCCACGGGGCGTTCTATGCGCACTTCGCCTCGAAGGAAGCGCTCTATCACGCCTCGGTGCGGGAAACCCTGGAAAGCAGCCGTGCGGCGCGGCTGGTCAAGGGTCCGCTGTCGGTAAAGCACCTCACTGAGCTGGTCTCCAACTGCTGGAACCTCCAGGAACTGGAACGCAAGCACAAGCCGGGGCCGGAGACGGTGCTGTTCAACGAGATCGGCAACGAGAACGCCGAGATCCGCACGTTGTTCGAAGCATCCTACCTGCGCATGAAGAAGATGCTGGAAACCCGTCTCATCGCGCTTAGTCGGCTCAAGAAACTGCCTTTCGAACCCGATCGCGAGGTTATCGCCGACAAGTCCCGGGTCATTCTCGCTTCGCTGGTCGGCGCCGTGGCCATCGCCAAAAGCCTGCCTGGCGAGCAGGAACGCCAGCACATCCTCAACGCCGCTCAGCGCAACATCCTGCAGATGCTCGGCGTCAACGAAAGCGAGCTGGAAAGCATGCTGGGCGACGCTGGGCCGGAGCAGAGCCCCGCGTAATTCATCCCGACTGGCGGCTTCTGTAATGAACGGCATGCCACGTCGCCCGAGGCCAGCACCCGACACAAAGGCGGGTCGTTCAAGCCATTTTCTGCCTAAGTGACTGCCCTCATAGGCTATTCCTATCGTGGCTAAAGCTTCTCCCTGCTTGACGATTTAGCAGTTGAAATCTTCAATGAATAGACGTCGTTTTCATGGAATCCGTTTATCCTTTTTACGTTCTGAAAGGTGCGCGAGAAACCATAAGGCGATCCAGAATTGCTGGCTCAAATGCTCTGTGAGCCACAAGCTAGCCGAGGAGAAGACTGTGTCCGATAACAAGCCTACACGCCCGGAGTGGGCCGCACGCACCACCCCCCGATTGCAGGGCAACGAGCATTGGTGGCCCGACCAGCTCACCCTCCACATTTTGCATCAGAAGCATCCCGACGCCAGCCCGTTCGGCGCCGATTTCCGCTACGCCGAGGCGTTCTCGCAGCTCGATGTCGACGAGCTGAGCGCCGATGTCGACGCGCTGATGACCGACTCGCAGGAATGGTGGCCCGCCGACTGGGGCCACTACGGGCCGTTCTTCATTCGCATGTCATGGCACGCGGCGGGGACCTACCGAGCGGTCGACGGCCGCGGTGGCGGCGGCACCGGCGCGCAGCGCTTCGCGCCGCTCAACAGCTGGCCCGACAACGGCAATCTGGACAAGGCTCGCCGGCTGCTCTGGCCGATCAAGAAGAAGTACGGCGAGAAGATCTCCTGGGCCGACCTGCTGGTCTTCGCCGGCAATCGTGCGCTCGAGACGATGGGCTTTCGCACCTTCGGTTTCGGGTTCGGCCGCGCCGACATATGGGCGCCCGAGGACGACATCTATTGGGGCCCCGAGACCGAGTGGCTGGCCACCAACGACGAGCGCTACACCGGCTCGTGGGAGGACGGCAACCGGGTGCTCGACAACCCATTGGCCGCAGTGCAGATGGGGCTGATCTACGTCAACCCCGAAGGCCCCAACGGTGTTCCGGATGCGATGAAGTCCGCGCAGGACGTGCGTGAAACCTTCGCGCGCATGGGCATGAACGACCGCGAGACCGCCGCGCTGACCGTCGGCGGCCACACCTTCGGCAAGATGCACGGCAACGGGCCGGCGGATGCCGTCGGCGAGGCGCCCGAAGGCGCGAAAATCCATCAGCAGGGCATCGGCTGGGCCAACAAGCACGAGACCGGCCTCGGCGAGTACACGGTGACGTCCGGGCTCGAGGGCGCCTGGACCCCGACGCCGACCAAGTGGGACCACTCCTATCTCAACACCATCTTCGCCCATCAGTGGGAGGTCAAGAAGTCGCCGGCCGGCGCGAGCCAGTGGGAGCCGGTCGAGGTCAAGGAAGGCTTCTGGGTGCCCGACGCCCACGTCGAAGGCAAGAAGAATCCGCCGGTGATGAACACCGCCGACATGGCGATGATCACCGATCCGACCTATCTGGAGATCGTCAAAGAGTTCCACGAGAACCCGGACGTGCTTGCCGACGAGTTCGCTCGCGCGTGGTACAAGCTGTTGCATCGCGACATGGGGCCACGCGCGCGCTATCTCGGCCCGCAGGTGCCCGCCGAGGTTCTCATCTGGCAGGACCCGGTGCCCGAACACCAGGGGCCGCTGGTCAGTGACGCGCAGATCGCCACGCTCAGGCGGCAGATTGCCGACTCCGGCCTCACCGCCAAGCAACTGGTGGGCACCGCCTGGGCCTCGGCCTGCACCTACCGCCAGACCGACCACCGCGGCGGCGCCAACGGCGCGCGCATCCGCCTCGAGCCGCAGGCCGGCTGGGATGTCAACGTGCGCTCCGGCGTGCCCGAGGTGCTCGACCGCCTCGAGCAGCTCAGGAACGCCTCCGAGGCGAACATCTCGCTGGCCGACATGATCGTGCTGGGCGGCAGTGTCGGGGTCGAGATGGCGGCGAAGGCGGCCGGCCACGACATCACGGTACCGTTCACTCCGGGGCGTACCGACGCGACCCAGGAAATGACCGAGGTGGACACGCACGCCTTCCTAGAACCGAGGCACGATGCGTTCCGCAACTACATGCAACCCCAGGCGACCGCCATCCCCGCCGAGCACCTGATGGTCGACCGCGCCTTCATGCTCAACCTCAGCGTACCGCAGATGACTGCGCTGCTTGGCGGCATGCGCGTCATGGGCATCAATGTCGGTGACAGCAACGAGGGCATCCTCACCGACCGGCCAGGACAGCTGACCAACGACTTCTTCGTTAATCTCGTCGACATGGGTACCGTCTGGGAGCCGACCGACGAGAACGAAGAGTGTTTCGTCGGCAAGGACCGGGCAACGGGCGAGCAGAAGTGGACCGCCACCCGCGTCGATCTCGTCTACGGCTCCAACTCGCAGCTACGCGCCATTGCGGAGGAGTACGCCGCTGACGGTGGCGAAGAGCGAATGCTTGACCGCTTCGTCAAGGGCTGGGTCAAGGTGATGGAGAACGACCGCTTCGACCTGCACCGCTGAGTGTCAAGCCGCGGCGGGAGAGCGATTCCGCTGTTGAAATGCCCCTAAGGTTGGATATCCAGCCTTAGGGGTTTTTATTTCCACCTCATATTTTCGTTGGCGTTGCCCTCAGCGTAACGGTTGGTTACGGTTAGGAAAAAGCTACTAAAGATGGCTTACGCAACCAAGAAGTACGCAGGGACTGCCGCACTAGGGATGATGCGAATCATCATCAATTCTACCGGGTAGGGGCGGTAGCGTCTCGTGGATCAGGGCTTAACCGCTTAACCCAGTGGGCTGCGCACGCCGGCGAACCCCTTTCCTAGCACATGAGTATAGATTTGAGTCGTTTCGAGACTCTTGTGTCCCAACAGCTCCTGCACCGTCCGGATATCTGTGCCTTGACTCAGTAATTGGGTAGCGAAGCTGTGTCGCAGTGTGTGGCAAGAGCCTGGACGAGGCAGTCTTGCCGATTTCATCGCTTGCTTGACTGCTTTTTGCACTGCCGATGGGTGAATGTGGTGAAGCACGACTTTTCCGGCATCGTCACAGCAGGGGCGGCTGGCCGGGAACAGCCATTGCCAGGCCAGGGAAGTCCCTGCGTTTGGGTACTTGCGATCCAGTGCATCGGGCAAGGTTACCGGCACACTACCATGCTGCAGACGGCAGCTAAGTTGTTGCTCGGCAGTAGCGATCTGCTGTCGCAGGGTAAGGATACAGGTGGCAGGAAGCAGCGTAGTTCTGTCCTTGTTGCCCTTGCCGGCCCTCACTGTGATGACCTGGCGTTCGATGTCGATATCCCGAACGCGTAGGCGGCAGGTTTCGATGAGTCGCAATCCTGATCCGTACATCAAGGTTCCCATCAGGTGCATGTAACCCGATAGGAAGCCGATCACGCGCATCACTTCCTCATGGGATAAGGCCACGGGTAGCCGGCGCGGCCGCTTGGCGCGTGAGAATTCACCGATATCTCCTAAGGGCTGCTCAAGGATATGGCGATACAGGAACACGAGGGCGTTCAGGGCCTGGTTCTGCGTGGCCGCCGCCACATGCCGCTCCACTGCCAGGTGTTCCAGGAAAGCATGCACCTCGGAAGCTCCCATGCTGGCAGGATGTTGGGTCCCGTGGAAACGGATGAAGTAGCGTATCCAGTAGCAATAGGTCTTCTCGGTACGTGGGCTGTAGCGTTTCACCCTCATGGTGGCCTTCACCCGGTCCATTAGCTTTGGAGGCTTGCGGTGCGCATCCATACGGCTATCCTCTAGTTGTTATGTATATACATACAGTATTATTGGTGCTGGCAGGACGTGCAAGCGCGCTACCCCCGCATAGGTAGCCGAATTATAATTAGTTTTCTTTAAAATCATTGAATTAGACGGTAAATGGTAAGCTATATTTAGTGGACCAACGTTCCGGCAGGTTGGTCCAATCATAAAACGCGCCGTCTAATACCTGTTAGCTGAAAAATATATCGAGGTAATAAATGACACACCATGAAATGCATAGATCTCATAGAGTAGGCTGGTTGCGAGCGGCAGTTTTAGGGGCCAATGATGGTATCGTATCTACAGCTAGCCTTATTATTGGTGTGGCGGCAGCAAGCTCATCACAGGAAAGCATTCTTTTAGCTGGTATTGCTGGCCTAGTTGCAGGTGCGATGTCAATGGCAGCAGGTGAGTACGTATCTGTAAGCTCTCAGTCAGATACAGAAAGTGCTGACCTTGCACTAGAAAAAAAATCATTAGCCAATAATTTTGAGTTTGAAAAAGATGAACTCGCAAAAATATACGAAAATAGAGGGCTCGAACCTGTATTAGCAGAAAAAGTAGCTGAACAGTTAATGGCGCATGATGCTTTAGGGGCGCATGCCAGAGATGAAATAGGTATATCAGAAACAGTTAGCGCTCAGCCAGTTCAAGCTGCTTTTTATTCGGCTGGTACATTTACAGTAGGAGCTGCGCTTCCACTATTAGTGGCTTGGGTTATTCCTGGAAACTTATTAATAACAGCTGTTTCTGTGTTATCTCTAGTATTTTTAGCAGTTCTTGGCGGACTTGCAGCTCGTGCTGGTGGAGCATCAATTGCTGTTGGTGCCTTTAGAGTAACTTTTTGGGGAGCTCTTGCCATGGGTTTAACTGCAGTAGTAGGTAGTGTCTTTGGCGTCGTTGCTTAATAAGTAATTAGCCAATGGCGCTATATCATCTAAATTCAGCTAACAAACAGCTCCACCGGACTCTGTAATGTTTGCACCTTTCCTGCAAAAACACGCAGCAAAGTCGCCAACATCACATCGCGCGGTGAGCTGGGCGTTATACAGACTAAGGAGAGTCAGGTTTGGAGTTAACCAAGGTAGTCCCATGGGGCCGGTCTTTTGAAGAATATCAGGGGATGTTTGGATTATCCGAGGGTGACCTGAGCAAGCGTATCCTTGGTTGTGGTGATGGCCCGGCGAGCTTCAATGTAGAGGCAACAGACCGTGGGTGCCAGGTCACGTCTTGTGATCCGGTATACCAGTTCCAGGCTGACGAAATACGACACCGGATTGACGACGTGTACCCGGAAATAATGGCTAAAATGCACCAGGGCGCAGACAACTTCATCTGGGAGTCACTGAGTAGCGTCGAGCAGCTTGGCGAAGTCCGGATGAAGGCCATGTCGAGGTTCCTGTCCGACTTTGATGCGGGTTGCCGGCAAGGGCGGTATGTATCAGCATCGTTGCCTTCGCTGCCGTTTCCTGACTCCGAATTCGATTTAGCACTCTGCTCCCACTATCTTTTTCTCTACAGTGACCATGTAGATGGGGCGGCTCACTTGGAATCAATGCGGGAGCTATGCAGAGTTGCGTCTGAGGTTCGCGTCTTTCCTGTTGTATCGCTGGATGGAAATATCTCGAAGCATTTGGATCAGGTCATGACGGCATTATCCGCAAATGGTATTGATGTCTCGTTGCAGCCTGTTAGCTACCGGTTTCAAAAAGGTGCTACCGAAATGTTGGTGGCAAAGTCTGTATAACCATGCCAGGCACGGCGACGCCTTTTTCGTTGCGGCTTCGCCTCCACTACAAAGGCGCGCATGCTGGCTAGCGTTATGCCCTGGGGTGCTATGAGTAATTATTACGTCTACGTGTACATTGACCCTCGAAATTTCGAGGAGTTTTACTATGGAAAAGGTAAAGGATCGAGAAAACACGCTCACCTGAATGATGACTCAGATAGTGAAAAATCCAGACGGATAAAAGCCATCAAGAAAGAAGGGTTAGAGCCAATCATCAGGGTGATCGCTCGTAATCTTTCGGGACACGATGCATTGCTCGTTGAGAAGACGCTGCTATGGAAGCTAGGCAAGCAGTTGACGAATATTTCATCGGGCCACTACGCAGACAATTTTCGCCCACACGACTCCCTGCACAAGTATCTTTCGGGTTTCGATTTTCAAAATGGACTGTATTACTACAACGTTGGGGAAGGTCCGCACCGCAACTGGGATGACTATGTTTCCCATGGGTTTATCTCCGCAGGGCAGGCGCCAAGGTTCCGGGATGCCATGCTAGGTTTGCAGGCAGGGGATTTCGTTGCAGCATATCTTAAGCGCCACGGTTTTGTTGGGGTTGGCCAAATTACTCAAAGCGCGAGGCCGGTTCGTGACGTTCTGGTCGGTGGCATCCCGCTTTTGCAGAAAGAACTGGTATGTCCAAATATTTCGGAAAACTCGAACGATCTCGATAAGTCGGAGTATGTGGCTCTCGTCGATTGGATCAGCACTGTTCCGCGAAATGAGGCAAAATGGAAACCAAAGAATGGATTGTTTACCTCGCAGCTCGTTCGAGCCTCGCTGGACGGTCAGCCAGAAACTGTGAAGTACTTGGAACAGGAGTTTGCCGTTGATTTCGCGGAACTTTTGGCATAACAATCGGCTGCACAGCGACCGATTTTCCGCCGCTTCGCGGCTCCAAACCGGCGCGTGAGCCGGGCGTTAGCCTTCATGGGAGAAGCATGAACGAATTTGAAACCATCTACGAGAAGTGGCATGAATATGCCAAGGGTCGAGACGTTCCGTCTCTCATCAATTTGTACGCCGAGGATGCCATCTTTGAAAGCCCGCTTGTGCCTGCCATCCTGGATCAAGACTCGGGCGTTCTTCGGGGGCGGTCGGAGATTGTCCGCTTCTTGGAGGAAGGCACTAAACGAAGGCCCAACGACTTGGTCCGTTGGTATCGAACAGGCAAATACTTCATAAATGGCGACACTCTAATTTGGGAATACCCGAGGGGAACGCCTGAAGGTGATCAAACCGACATTCTTGAGGTCATGCAAATTTCTGGCTACAAGATTACAAATCACAGAATCTACTGGGGCTGGTTCGGTTGCAAGCAACTCATCGCATCTACTCTAAAGAAGTCCCGAGTTGGAGGCTAACAATTCATTCCAGCCGACCGTCAACCCGCTGCGCGGGTTGTCGTCGGCTGAATTCCGGCGTTAGCTCCTGAGCACATAAAGCACACAATGTGCTACACTCCGACTTATGAAACCAATCACTTGGAACCCAGAGAAGAACAGGCTTCTCCAAGAGGAACGGAATATCTCTTTCGAGGATGTAGTTTTGCATATCTCGGTAGGGGGTATCCTGGATACGTTCGAGCATCCGAATCAGGAACGGTATCCGGGCCAGCAAATCCATGTGATTGAGATAGAGGGGTATGCCTATTTGGTACCCTTCGTGGAGTCGGAGGATGAGGTTTTTCTGAAAACGATCATTCCGAGCCGGAAAGCGACCAAAACCTATTTGGGAGGTCCAAAATGAGCAGGCTGGATAAAGAAGAGCAGGAAATTCTGGACGCATTTGATGCAGGAGAACTGCAGCGAGCGTCAGACATTGAAGATAGGAAAGCGCGGCATCAACAGTACGCCGAGGCGATGTTCAAGAAAGATGCACGCATCAACATCAGGCTTTCTTCCAAGGATCTCCGGGGGCTCCAGAAGAGAGCTCTTGCCGAAGGTATTCCTTACCAAACACTGGTTGCCAGCATTCTTCACAAGTATGTGGAAGGTCGATTGCATGAGGATCGGTAGCTAACCAGGCCATGCACCGGATGCCAAACCCTCCGCTTCGCTGCGGTTTTGTCACCGGTGATGGCAGGCGTTAGGCGTTCGCTTATACCTTGTCGAAGATTCTCGATAGAGCGCCATAAATGGAGAAAACTGACATGCGTAACGTAGTGTTGATCATGACGGCGTGAATCGATGGCTACGTCGTGGCCCCGAACGGACATGCAGGTGGGATACCGGAACCCGTTGAACTGAAGCGTTGGAAGCTGAGTCGAATTCGTCGCGCCAGTACACATATCATGGGTCGTGTGACCTATCAAGAAATGGAAAGGTTCTGGCCTGCCTCGACCGACGACTACGCTGCACCGATGAACGACATTCCAAAGGTTGTATTTTCGAAAACTCTCAACAAGGCCACTTGGCCTGAGTCCTCCATAGCGCGCGGGGATCTGGACGAGGAAATTCGGGCACTCAAGAGTCGGCCGGGTGGCGAAATCATTGCTTGGGGAGGTGCCGGATTCGCTCAGGCCCTCTCCAGAGCCGGACTGATCGACAGTTATGCGATCGTGGTTCAGCCCGTCGTGTACGGCGGCGGCAAGCCGATTTTCCAAAACCTACATGAAACACTCCATTTGCACCTCGTCGCGTCGACAACGTTCTCGTCAGGAACACAACGTAATCAATATGAGCCGCAGAGGCAGGGTATTGGTGCCGCTTAACGGAAGAGTGGGCCATCATGGGGCCGGATTGGGTTTGCTTCGACTGGTCGCGCCCGAATCGTTTTGCGGCAGTTCCCATGCGCTCGGATCTTCCGCCCAACAAATCGCTGCACCTGACCGCTATTCCGCTACTGGAACCTGTCAACCTGATTCGGACAGATCGTTAAAAATTAGTGTCGATTTCGTCGCGCTGCCGCTTGCCGCCGCCAGTGTCGGGAAGTTCACCACGCTGTAGGGGGCCGGGTCGTCGTCATCGGGCTGTACCGGATTGATCGAGACACTGGCCGGTGGCATCGCCACCTTGGGGCGTCCGCGTAGGAATCGCTCGGGGTGCGCCTCGAAGCTGTCATCGAGCGCTCGCTGACGGACCTCCGCAATCTCGCGATATCGGCCGGTGAAGACCTGCTCCGGGGTGAAGCCAGCCCGCCCGCTGTGAGGGTGCTGCAGGTTGTACCAGTCGACGTAAGCGCGGTACCACTGCCGGGCATGGACGATGCTTTCGAAGCGCCCGGGATAGTCGGGCTGGTACTTGCTGGTCTTGAACTGGCTTTCGCTGAACGGGTTGTCATTACTCACCCGCGGGCGGCTATGGCTACACGTCACCCCCAGCTCTCCCATGAGGTCCAGGTAGCTGCGGGCGATCATCGGCGAGCCTCGATCCTGGTGGAGCGTCAGCGCTCCCTGCGGGATTCCGTAGCGATCCACGGCCTCCTGGAAGAGCTGCTGAGCCAAGGCGGCATTCTCCTTGTGGGAGACCATCCAGGCCACGATGAAGCGGCTTTACAGGTCCAGCACCACGTAGAGAGTGAGATAGACGCCGCGGCGCCGCGTGGGCAATTTGCTGATGTCCCACGTCCACGCCTCATTGGCGGCCCTTGCCGTGATCCGTGGTATGGCATGGTGCTGAGGCGCACGTTGAGGGCGGCGATCACCGCTTTCCTTGGCCTCACGCAGCTGCCGGTACCAGGTGCTGAGCGAGCCGAGATAGATCCCTTGCTGCAGCAGGTCGTGGTAGATCTCATACACCGGCTGATCCCGGTAGGGCTCGCTGTGCGCGATCTCAAGCAGCTGCGCGCGCTCCTCGGCCGATAGCGCTCTGGGTTGCGGACAGTGCCGGCGCGACGTAGAGGCCCCGGTAGACGGCGCATGGCGGCGTTTTCGCCAGGCGTACACTGTGCTGCGGTTGATGCCCAAGGCTCGACAGGCCATGGCCAGCGGGAGCTGCGCCGGGCGCTCGTCGAGCACCGTGATCATGGTTCGCTCCCAGTGTTCATGCGATCGAGCATCGATAACGCTTTTTTTGGAGCGACAGGCAATCTTCGGCGGTCGAGAGCCTCTGCTGAAGACGGGCGTTCTCACGCTCCAGTGCCTCGATGCGCTTCTGCTCCGGGGTCTTGCTCGGGGTCGGCCCCGGGGCGGTCTTGTGGAGCTTCTCCACGCCGTTCTCGGCAAGCTCTTGGCGCCAGGTGGTCAGCTGGCTGCTGTACAGCTTTTCGCGGCGCAACAGCTCGCCGAGTTCGCCATGCCGGCAGGCATCGGCTTCAGCCAGGATGCGCAGCTTGTACTCGGTCGAGAACTGACGACGTGTGCGCTTCTCGAGCTTGGGATTCGGCGTGACCTGATGGTCGGGCAGCTCGGTTGGCGGTTTAGGCATGATACGGGCTCCTGAACCTCGGGCTCTGATAGTGAGCTTGACTCACTGAGCCGGTGTATGGATTCAGGTTGACACACAGGGATCTGGGGTCCCGGCGATCCTTTCAGCCGCGAGATCCCGGACGCGATCGGTTCGGGCCGCTTCGCATTCGTCAACCAGGGCGATTATCCCTTCTCCACGTGCCATGTCGACAACGTGGTGGAAGCGATACGCTTGACGCTGGACCACGGAACCGGTGGGTGGGCCTACTTTGTCAACGACCTCGAAACGACAACCTTTCGCGACTTCATCGCAAAGCTGGCGGCGTTGCAGGGCTTATCCATCGACAAGGTGCGCTCCATATCCTACCGCCTTGCGTTCACCCTCGGCCGGCTCATGGAAATAGGTGCTGCCTTGGTTCGATCCGATGATGATCCGCCGCTAACGCGCTCTATGATCCGAATGATTGGCCGCGAGATGACGACCAGCGATGCGGCCGCGCGCCGCGATCTGGGCTATGTCGACAAGGTTTCGCGTGCCGACGGATTGGCGACGTACCGCGTTTGAATCAAAAGAAGGTGCTTGAGAGCCATGCAACATAACTTAGGCGTTATGCTCTCTCTCAGCCTGCTCTGTCGGATAATAACGCTTGACGTCAATAACGCTCTGCGTTACCATTTCCCTATGATCATATCGTTCAAGTGTAAGGATACAGAGAAGCTGGCAAGCGGACGCCGAGTCAGACGCTTCGTCAACTTTGAGCGAGTTGCCCTGAGGAAAATTCGGCAACTCCAGGCTGCAAGCCAGTTGGATGATCTTAGAGTACCGCCCGGGAATATGTTGGAGCCATTGCCTGGTGATCGCCAGGGTCAACACAGCATCCGAATCAACAGGCAGTTCCGGGTTTGCTTCCGATGGACCAAGGCTGGTGCGGAAGACGTCGAAATTGTTGATTACCATTAGGAGGTAACTCATGCGCAACATTGAAGCTGTAACGCCAGGCGAGTTACTAAAAGAAGAATTCCTGGAGCCGATGGGGATTTCTCAATACCGCTTGGCCAAAGAGATTGGGGTGCCTGCTCAGAGGATCGGCCAGATTATTGCCGGAAAGCGTTCGATAACCGCCGACACGGACCTGCGACTTTGTCGCTTCTTTGGTTTGTTCAATGGCTACTGGTTGCGAGCTCAGACAGCCTACGACACTGAGATTGCGGAAGATGCCCTTGAAGAACAGTTGAAGAATATTCGTCCCTGGAGTGCTGTATCGGAAATCGGGCACAGGGCATAACCAACGGCTGCACAGTGCCTCCAATGACGCCCTGACCTGGTTGGCCCCGCATCCCAAGCGCGGCCAGGAGGCGATGGATGCCATCGGCGTATTGCCCTTCGTGTGTGGCGTGCTGGTGCATGATCATTGGAAGCCCTACTACCGCTACTCGGATTGCCGGCATGTCCTGTGCAATGCCCATCATCTGCGGGAATTGACGGCGGTCTGGGAAAACGACCACCAGCGCTGGGCCAAGTCGCTCCATGACCTGCTGTTGGCCATGAGCCGAGCGGTGGATGCCGCCGGCGACTGCCTCTGCGCCGATGAGGCCCAGCGCTGGCGAGCGCGTTACCGACGCTGCCTGGCGGCGGGCGACGCCGAGTGCCCGCCACCGGCAAAGCCACCGCCCGGGACGCGCGGGCGTGCCAAACGCACAAAAGCGCGCAACCTGCTGGAACGTCTCCAGGCGTACGAGGACGACGTGCTGCGTTTTCTCGAGGATCCCGCCGCGCCTTTCACCAACAACCAGGGGGAGCGCGACCTGCGGATGACCAAGGTGCAGCAGAAGATCTCGGGCTGTTTTCGCGCCTGGGAGGGCGCCGAGATCTTCTGCCGGATGCGCAGCTTCCTCTCCACCGCGGTCAAGCAAGGCATGGCGGCGCATACGGCGCTGGAGCAACTGTTTGCCGGCGAGGTGCCCACCTTCATGCGACAGGACGACCAGGATCAGGCGGCATGAGCTGAATAGTTACCCATTTTCTTAAAAGTGCTGTCCTCAAGAAATCAGCGCTCGCCGATCAGTGAGGTGAGAAAGCGCTGGCGGCGTTCGGCGTCGTTCAGCGGCTGGGCGAGCAGGTGAACGAGCTTGGTGATTGCCGCTTCGGGCGTCATGGCATCGGCGGGCAGCACGCCGGCGTCGATCAGGCCCTGTCCGGCAGCGTAGGTGTTCATCGAAACCGGCCCGTGCGGGCACTGGCTGATCGCGGCGATCAGCTTGCCTGCGCCGCTGGCCTGAGCGAGCAGCCCGGTCAGCGCCGGATCGGCGGGAATGTTGCCGCTGCCCCAGACTTCCAGCAACGCGCCCCGAACATGATCGTCGAGCAGCCAGCTTTTAAGCAGGCGCGCCGATAGCCCAGGCCAGAGCGCGATACGTACCACGGGCGACTCTTCAAAGGATGAATAATCGGCGAGTTCGAAGCGCGGCAGGCCACGCTGCTGGGCATCCAGGCCTCGGGAGGGGTAGAGCACCGGCTGATTGTCGACGAGTTCGCCGAGGAGTGGATAATTGGGGCTGGCAAAGCCATCGAAGGCATGAGTGTGCCATTTGCGGGTGTGCGCGCCGCGCAGCAATTTGCCGGCGAAGCACACGGCGACTTCCTGAAGGTTCCGGCAGGCGGCGAAGCGCAGCGCGGCTTCGATGTTGCCCGGCGCATCGCTGTCCTCGGCTTCCAGGGGGCGCTGGGCACCGGTGACCACCACCGCACGGTCGATGCCCTGCAACTGATAGGCCAGGCTCGAGGCCGTCCAGGCCAATGTGTCGGTGCCATGCAGCACGACGAAACCGCTGTAGCGTGGCGAACCCGCATCCGTAGCCGAATAGGCGCCGGCGATATCCTGCGCCAGGCGCTGCCAGTCGGCAGGCGTGGCGGCGCTCGAGTCGATCGGCGCGGCGTACTGCACCACCTCGAAGGCGGGCAGCGATGCCTGGCGGGCCGGCGGCAACGCTTCAAGGGCCGTGCGCAGGCGGCTTTCGATGTCATGGCCCGGGACGAGGCCGCGCGGGCCTTCCTGCATGCCCAGGGTGCCGCCGGTATAGATGACGAGGATGGAAGAAGAATGCATGTCAGCGTTTCAGGTCGCGGTAAAAGTTCTCGTGACTGCCGAGCGTCAGCACGCAGAAGCTGCATTAATCGGGCTGCCCGAATATGTATTCGGTTAGTTCGTTATCCTTAGCTTCCAGCTCGGCCAGTAGTGTTTCGTTGATGAAGGTAAAGGAGAGTTGGGGGGGTTCCTCGGCGATCCGGTCAATGCGAGTCCAATAATCGACCTGCTTAGGTGTGAACATAGCCATCTCTCCTTTTCAATGGGGTCCATTGTGGCGCAAAAGGCGGTGCTAAAGCACTGATAGCGCCATCAGCGCCCGCTCATCGCCTGCGGCAGATTAGGTGACGATGGCCGGAAAGAGCGTGATCAGCGCGACGCCGAGCGCCATCAGGAAGAAGAACGGCAGCGCGGCGCGGGCGATGCTGAGGATGTTCTTGCCGGTCATGCCCTGCAGAACGAACAGGTTGAAGCCCACCGGCGGGGTGATCTGCGACATCTCGACGACGATCACCAGGTAGATGCCGAACCAGCTCAGTTCGATGCCGGCGGCCTCGACCTTCGGCAGCAGAATCGAGGTGGTCAGCACCACCACCGAGATACCATCGAGAAAGCAGCCGAGCACGATGAAGAACAGCGTGAGTGCCAACAGCAGCATGTAGGGCGAGAGATTCTGCGCGGCGATCCAGGAGGCCAGATCGCCGGGCAGACCGGTAAAGCCCATCGCCGCGGTGAGAAACGACGCCCCGGCAAGAATGAAGGCGATCATCGTGGCGGTGCGTACCGCGCCCAGAGTGGCCGCCACGAAGGTCGCCCAGGGCATCTGGCCCTGTACTCGGGCCAATGCCAGCGAGAGCATGACGCCTACCGCCGCGGCCTCGGTGGGTGAGGCAAGGCCGGCGTAGATCGAGCCGATGACGCCGACGATCAGCACCAGCATGGGAATCAGACTCCGCGAGCGACGGAATTTTTCGCCCAGCGTGGTAGACGCTTCGGCCGCCGGGACGCGCTCGGGAAAGCGCCACGCCCAGAGCATCAGGTAGCCGGCGACCCGCCTGTTGGCTAATTCTGCGGCCAGGCAACGCACTGCCGATCGGCAGTCGTGTTTTGCCGGTCGGTTGTCGATACTATGAAGATGCCATGCGCCAGGGAGGTTTGCCATGCCCGCGCTGTTAGTCAATGCCGATATGGGCGAAAGCTACGGTGCCTGGACGCTGGGTGCCGACGATCGGGTCATGCCGCATGTCGATCTGGCCAACGTCGCCTGCGGCTTTCACGCCTCGGACCCCGACGTGATGCGACGCACGGTCAGGCTGGCGGTGGCCAATCGGGTCGCCGTGGGTGCGCATCCGGCCTATCCGGATCTGCAGGGTTTCGGCCGCCGTTCGCTGGCCTGCTCGTCGGCGGAGATCGAGAACCTGATGCTTTACCAGCTGGGCGCGCTGGCGGCGATGTGCCGCGCCGAGGGCACGCGTTTGCGTTACGTCAAACCCCACGGCGCGCTGTATAACGACATGATGCGCGACGAGGCGCGATTGACAGCGGTGCTGCGCGGGGTGGCGGCCTTCGATCCGGACCTGCCGGTGATGGTGATGGCGACTCGCGATCCCGGCCCGGCCAAGGCGCTGGCCGAGCCGTTGGGCGTTACGCTGTGGTTCGAGGCATTCGCCGATCGTGCCTACGACGGCCAGGGGCGGCTGGTGTCGCGCCGCGAGCCGGGCGCGGTCCATCACGATCCCGAAGCGATCGTCGACCAGGCGCTGCGCATCGCACACGGCCAGCCACTCGTCGCCAGTGACGGTAGCGAGCTGGTGCTCGAGGCGCAGACGCTGTGCGTCCACGGCGACAACCCCGAGTCGATTGCCGCCGTGCGGGCGATTCGCGAGGCGCTCGGCGAACGCGAGCCGTTGGAATGAGCGAGGCGATAATGACAAAGCTGCCGCGGCTGGAGTCGGCCGGGCTGGATGGCTGGCTGGTGCGCCTGTTCGAGTCCATCGACGAAGCCAACATGTCCTGGATCACGGCGTTGATGGCTGCCTGCGAAAAGTCTTTCGGCGCGGCGCTGATCGACCTGGTGCCGTCCTATACCAGCGTGCTGGTGCACTACGATGTGATGCGCCTGGAGGCGGGCGAGGCGCGCGAGCGCTTGATCCGCATCCTCGCCGAGCTGGCGCCCGACGCGAACGATGCAGGCGGTGAGGTCAAGGAGCTGCCGGTGTGGTACGACGAGTCGGTGGGCCCCGAACTTGTCCGGCTGCAGGAATCGAGCGGGTTGAGTCGCGAGGCGGTTATCGCCGCGCATGGCGAGCCCGAGTACCGGGTCTTTGCGCTGGGTTTCGCGCCCGGCTTCGCGTTCATGGGCCGGCTTGCCGACGAGCTGGTGCTGCCGCGGCTGGAAACCCCGCGCCAACAGGTGCCCGCCGGCAGCGTGGGCGTCGCCAATCGCCAGACCTCGGCCTATCCGCGGGTCTCGCCGGGCGGCTGGAATCTGATCGGGCGCACCGCGGCGCGTTTGTTCGACCGTCAGCGCGAAGGCTTCAGCCTGTTGCGGGTCGGCGATCGGGTACGCTTCGTCGCCGTCGACCGCGACGAATTCGAACGCCTGGGCGGCGACGTCTCGCCGCTCGAGACAAGGAATGCGAAGCGCTGATGAGCGAAATGACGGCACTGCGTGTCGAGCGCGCCGGCCCTTTGGCGCTGCTCCAGGATGCCGGGCGCTTCGGCGTGCGGCGGCTGGGCGTGACTCAGGGCGGGCCGCTCGATTTGCACGGCTGGGCCTGGGCCAACGCCCTGCTGGGCAATTCCTGGGGCGCACCGGCGCTGGAGATCGCGCTGGGCGGTGGGCTGACCCTGATCGCCGAGAGCGACAGCACGCTGGCGCTGGCCGGCGGCGATCTTTCGGCAACGCTCGATGGCGAGCCGCTATTGCCGTGGCAGAGCTTCTCGATTCGAGCCGGCCAACGTTTGACGTTTGCCGCGCCGAAGACGGGGGTGCGCGCCTACCTGGCCGCGCCGGGCGGCTTTCAGGCCGAGCCGGTGCTGGGCAGCGTGGCGAGCGTGGTGCGCGAGGAGCTTGGCGGATTCGACGGCTACGGGCGCACGCTCAGGGCGGGCGACAGGCTGGAGTTCCGCCCCGCCGCACGCGCCTTGAGGGAGGTGCCCCAGGATCGACGTGTCGATTACACTTCCGCGCCGCTGCTGGCGTTGATCCCCGGCGCGCAGATCGGCGATTTCGGCGGGGTGAGCCTGTATCGCGCCTTCAACCAGGACTGGCGGGTCGATGAGCGCGCCGATCGCATGGGTATACGGCTCACCGGCACGCCATTGGCCTGTGCGGTGGACAGCATGATTTCGGAGGGGATCGCGCTGGGCGCGGTGCAGGTGCCGCCCGACGGCCAGCCGATCGTGCTGCTCAATGACCGCCAGACCATCGGCGGTTACCCGCGGCTGGGGGCGTTGACGCCGCTGGCCTGCTCGCGACTGGCGCAGTGCGCGCCGGGGCAGTCGGTCCGCTTCGTCGCGCAATCCCTGTACCGGGCGCAGAGGGAGCACCGCCGCTTCATGGCCGGCTTTGCAAGCGACGCGCCGTTCAGCCGCGACGGGTGATCAATCGCCCCTGGTCGTCGATGGCCAGCTGGCGCTGACGCCCGGCGAGCAGCGAACACAGCGCCGCCGCGCCGATGAAGCCCATCAACACCAGCGTCAGCCGATTCATGCTGTCGCTGAACTCGATCAGACTGCCGACCAGCAGCGGTGCCAGCGACGACAAGGCCGGGCGTAGAGTGAGCGCGACCAGGATCATCAGCCCGAGAAAGGGCAGTAGCCCTCGCCAGGCAGCGTCATGGGTCCTGGCTGGCCCTTAGCGTGAGCGGTGGCCACGCCGGTTGGACGCCGTTTTATCGTCTAGTCGTGCAGGCTCGCGCGATTCGAGCGAGAAAAACGGCGCGGTCGATTGCGCCGTCATCGTCTTGGCGCGTATCTCGCTGACGTCTTCGCTGCTGACCAGGCACGGGTGGCCGTCGACCTGGCTGGGCAGGGCGACCAAACGGCCGTCGTACAGCCAGCAGCGCTGTGGCGTCCAGGCGATCTGCCAGTGGCGACCGCGCCAGTTGGCGTCACGATCACTGTAGAGCTGGAAGTCGTCCTGCGGGATCAGCGCCGCGAACTGCCCGGCATTGAGCAGGGCGCCATGTTCCTTCATGCGTACGGCACCTTGAAAGCTGCCGTCGCGTAGCCGTTTCATCAGCTGTGAGGTGCTGCCTCGGGCCTCGACGGCGGCTTCGCCACATACATGCAGCAATCCTTCGTCGAGCTGCTTGACGACCCAGATCGTTTGCCATGTCTTGCGTCGGCGTTTCAGCCAGTTGCCAAAACCCACGGGCAGTTCCCTTGTCGGTTGCACATGCCGGCTCGCATCGCGCGTAAATAACGTCACGGACCGAGTGGCTCTCTCGGTCCGGTTTTTATCAGTGATTTCAATCGCTTATGCGTCTTGTTGGTGGGCGCCATTCTACTCGGCTTTGGCGGCTCTGCCACCGCTGGCATGTTCGGGCCTTACAGTTCATGTCCCAGAATGACTTGGCAGATGGTGGAGAAGTTGCGCGCCTCCGGCGGACGATCGAGCGTGATGCCCAGGGCGCGTCCGATATCGGCCGCCGAGACCAAGCCGCGCACGCACTGGCTGCCCTGTCCATCAGTCTCGGTGATCAACAGGTGTTGGTCGCCAAAGGCCTTCAGCGCTTCGACCAGTTCGCCGACGGTGATGCGCTCCAACCGGGCGAGAGGCAGGCCGTGGAGTTCCTGGCGCGGGGTCTGGACCATTTCAACCGTCACCTCGGGACGTTCGACCTGGTACTGATGCATCGCCAGGGTCACCCGCCGGCCGCCGATCAGTTCGCGGGCGGTGATCACGCCGCTCAGCTGGTTGCTGGCGTCGATCACGAACAGCAGTCGCACGCCGCCCTGTTTCATCAGATCCAGGGCATGGGATATCGAACTCGAAGCACCGATCGTGAAGGCGCCGGTCTGCGAGAAGTCGGTCAGCAGGGCGCGGGCAGGGCTATCGATATCGAGGCTGGTGACCGCCATCGGGCGGCGTATGCTGACGTTCTTGTCGAGGGGCTCCAGGTTCAATGTCGGGCCGGCAAGGTGCGGTGATGCTGTAGTCATGGTCTTGCTCCTTGATGTGCGACGAAGGAAAGGCATCCGAGGCGATGACAAGTTCAAGTTCTGTCTCGTGATGCCGATTGATACAGGGTCATTTCATGTACTTGGCCAGATCGCCCCGCACGCTGTCCAGAAAGGTCACGAAATGCGTGTCGCGCTGGTCGTCGTGACGATCGATGCGACAACCCAGCTGCATGTCGCGCTGGATCAGGATCTCGTCGAATATTTCCAGGGTGATCTTGTTCGGGGAGTGTTGCGCGGGATCGACGAAGCCGGCCTCGAGAGTAAAGCCTTCCATGAGCGTGGCGCGAACGCGGGTCGTCCCGCCCTCGGCGAGGACTCGGCGTACGAACAGCCAGCCTTCACATGCCAGTGCCGTGGCGTCTTCCCGCTGACGACGAAACAGCGTGCGATAACAGGCGCCTTCCTGGACGCCCTTGTCGGCCATGCTGCGATACCCCTGAGTCACCCGGGACGCCATCGCACCCGAATCGGCGAGCTTGCGCAGTGCCGCCGCATGTTCACGCTGCAGTTGATCCTGACGCTGAAAGCGCTGCCAGCGGCGGTAGTCGGCGATAACGGAGGTCGCGTCGTCCATCGGGTGTCCTTGGCTGAAAAATTCGACCACGCGGGGCCAAGCTTGGCACCCGCCCGGTTGGTGCAGGATGAAGCAATTGGCCAAATATGATGGCCCAGCGTACTTGCCATGGCCAGCCCGCGATCATTCTCGCTGATAACCGTAGAGACCCTAAAGTACCGGCGTAGTTCGGCCGATACATTGATTAGATTGCCTAAACCGCGCCTTTTCGCTGAGTAGCGAAGCGCAAGCGGCTGGTTAAATGGCGCAGACTTCAGGGGACTACCATGGCGAGCATTTCATCACTGGGTATCGGTTCGGGGCTGGACCTCAATGGTCTGCTTGATCAACTCGAGGCCGGCGAGCGGCAGAAGCTGTCGCCGATCACTACCCAGCAGTCCAGCTACAAGACCAAGATTTCCGCCTTCGGCCAGCTCGAGTCGGCGCTGGACAAGCTCCAGCAGGCCGTCGGCAAGCTGACCAAGACAGACGGTTTTCAAGCCGTGTCGTCCTCGGTCACCGGCGAGGGAGTAACCGCTGGCGCGCAGACGAGTGCCGTCCCAGGTAGTTATCAGGTCAGTGTGTCGCAATTGGCGCAGGCTCATTCCGTTGCCAGCGGCCAAATGAGCGATACTACCAGTGCGCTGGGGGCAACCGGGTTTACCATCACTCAGACTTCCGGCAAGGGGACGACCACCTCGATCGATCTGGCCTTGACGGGCGACGAATCCCTCGAGGATCTGCGCGACAAGATCAATGCACAGGACGGTGATGTTGGCGCATCGATTATCAACGATGGCTCGGGCTATCGTCTCGTCCTCAACGCCAAGGATACCGGTGCTGCCTCCGAGATGACGGTGGCCATGTCCGGCGCCGATGCGGCGACCAACGCCAAGTTTACATTTGATCCGAACGCTGCGGCTGGCGATATAGACAATATGTCCCAGACGGTAACGGCTCAGGATGCGGCGCTCAAGGTGAATGGTGTTGCCATTACCAGTGCGTCCAATGAGGTCGAGGAAGCCATCCAAGGCGTGACGCTGAATATTTCTTCGCTCGTAGACGAGTCGTCGCCGGCGACGGTCAAGGTGGCTCGCGATGAAGCGGGTATCAAGAAAGGCGTGCAATCCTTTGTAGATGCCTACAACTCGTTGCAGAAAAGCATCGGTTCGCTATCGTCATACGATAGTGACAGTGGCACTGCCGGCACCTTGCTGGGCGATGGCACCCTGCGCAGTGTCGAATCCCAGCTGCGACGCGTCATGAGTGGCGCCGAAGAGGGCGCGTTCAGCATGCTCTCGGACATCGGCGTCGAGTTGACCCTGGAGGGCACGCTGAAGGTCGATGACGAAAAACTTTCCGGGGCCATCAGCGATAACTTGTCGGGGCTGCAGCAGTTCTTCATGGGCAGTGGCGGAGCGGGTGAAGGGCTGGCCGGTAAGCTGGACGGTGCGCTGGGGACGATGCTGGATGACAAGGGGCTCATCGATTCCGCCACGACGGGCTACGAAGATCGTATCGATGCGCTGAAAGAGCGCTATACGCGTACCGAAGAGAGTATCAACAATACCGTCGAGCGTTACCGTCAGCAGTTTGCCCAGATGGATTCGCTGGTATCGCAGATGAATTCCACCATGAGCTATCTAAGCCAGCAGTTCGACGCCATGAAAGCACAGACATCGCAGTAACCGAACAAGGGATCAGAAACGATGAGTACAATGCGTGGCGCAAATGCTTATGCGCGCATGGGCGTGGAAACCGGCGTGATGTCGGCCAGCCCGCACCAGTTGATCGTCATGCTGTTCGACGGTGCCCAGGCGTCGCTGCGGGCGGCACGGCTGCACTTGCAGCAGGGCAACATGGCCGAGAAGGGCAAGGCGCTTTCCAAGGCGATCGACATCGTCAACAACGGGTTGTCGGCGTCGCTGGATCACGACAAGGGCGGCGAAATTGCCGGTCGGCTGGCGTCGCTCTATGACTATGTGGTGCGCTTGCTGATGCAGGCCAACTTGCATAATGATTTACAGCGGATCGATGAAGCCGCACGGCTGCTCGACGATATCGGTACTGCCTGGCGCGATATAGCGCCTGCGGCAAGGAGCTAACGACGCATGACGGCGGCAAGAGACGTGATCGCGGAATACGAGCAATTATTGTTGCGCTCGACGCAGATGCTTGGGCTGGCGCGCGAAGGTGACTGGGCGCGTCTGGTCGAGGAGGAGTCGGCGTATGTCGTGGCCGTGGAAACCCTCAAGCACAGCGACGCCAATGGTTCACTGGATGCAAGGGGCATGACCCGCAAGGCGGAAGTGCTCGAGCGTATCCTCGAGCAGGATGTGGAAACACGTCGTCGGCTCGAAGCGCGCCGCGAGGAACTCAGTGAACTGATCGGCGGCAATCGCCGCCAGCTCAATGCCAATCGCGCCTATCGTGCGGGCAGCGCTATGGCGGTGCCGATCGGACAAGGGCGTAAGTGAGCGGCGTCATCACGCCGATTATTGATACCCTGCTTCATCAGGTGCTGGGTAAGCGCAGCAGCGTGCCCAGCAACCTGGATGTCATCGAGCCGGTAAAACCGATGGCGCCGGGCAGCGCTGCGCAGGCTTTGAAGAGTGACTCACGGTTGGAGCCGGGGCGCGCTGGCGCTGCATTGCAGCCCGGATTCAAGGAAGGGGAGCCCTCGACACCGCGGCAGATGCCCGTGGTTCCATCATCGACGGCAATGCATTTCAGTCCGGCAGCCCGCACCATTGCCGATATTCTGGTCAAGTTTCCCGCCCCCCCTTCGGTCATTTCACCGGCAACGTCCCTGCTGGCCAAGCCGGATACCGCCAACGTGCCGTTGCTGGCGGCTAGCCTGCAAGACAGTATTGAAAGCAGTGGTCTATTCTACGAGTCGCGTCTTGCCCGCTGGTTTCGTGGTGAGCTTCCGCGTGCCGTTCTGATGCGCGAGCCACAGATGCAGTTGCAGGCACAATTGCAGGGCGGTGTGCTGCCGGATGGCAGCGGGCGAACGTCGCAGGGCGCTATGCCGGCTTTGGCACAGTCGCGCCTGATGCCGATGACGGCGCAGCGGGGTGAGGGGCCGTCGCCCTTGACGCCGCCGCCTGCCACATCGGCGGCAAATGGAGCCGCCAGTGGCCCAGCGGCGGCGGCAATGCCTGGCGTCGAAGCGATGCGTACGGCAGCCGAGGCCGGATCGGCCCGGGACGTGGACCCTGCCCGCCCTCCTGAATTCGCCGATGAGACGTTACAGCGTGTGGTCCGTCATCAACTCGAGCTATTGGTGACGCCGACCCTGCGTTGGGAAGGCGATATCTGGTCGGGGCTATTCATGGCGCTGACGCTGCAATTTCCGGCGGGACTTCAGGAGCGCGATGCCCGGGGCGAGCAGGAGGGCGACGATGAGTTGCCCTGGCATAGCCGGATCAGCCTGCAGCTTGCCAACCTGGGTGAGCTCGATGTGCAGCTGCAATTACGCAACCGTTCCTTGTCGTTGGCCATTCATGCCGATCAACAGGATTCCCTGGACGCCTTGAAGCGCTCTCAGACGACGTTCGAGGAGCGCTTGTATCGGTGCGGTTTCGAGAGTGTCCGCGTCAGTGTCCTGCCGGGCACTGACGCGGATGACGCCTCCGATGGTCAGGTAAACAGCGAGCGATCCATCTCATGAGCCATGGGCGAGACTCCGATGGCCGTCGTCAGGCCGTGGCGCTGGCTTACCGGGATGGCGATCAGGCGCCGCATGTCATCGCCAAGGGTTATGGCGAACTGGCCGAGCGAATCGTCGCCGAGGCCAGTCGCCAAGGTATCTTCGTGCATGACGCGCCGGAACTGGTCGGTCTGCTCATGCAGATCGACCTCGATGAGCGTATCCCTCCCATGCTTTATCAAGTCATCGCCGAGCTGCTGGTCTGGGTCCATGAGCTCGACCAGAATGTCGCAAATCCACGACAACTTCGTTGAAGTCGTTACACGATTTCAACGAAGGGCTACGTCGAGACGCTTGTTGTATCTTCCGCATCCTAAATAAATCGCCTTTACTCGCCAAATCGCTTTTTGAAGCAATCACTTAACATTCAGTTACTTAAGTAGTTCTGTACGCTGCTGACAGAATTAAGTTTCTACTCACGAATGTTGAAGTTCGTCATAAAAACGCCTCACAATATGGTTACGATAAATGACGAATCGGACGCTACGTTGGCCCGGTTCGATAAAAAGTCGGTGGCCTAGACCCATCGACACTACGTAACGCAACGCAGGGAATGTTTCATGACGATGCCGATCGATAGCCTCCTGAGCGACATTCAGGATACCAACCTTTCCTATTTGCTGCTGGTCCAGCGATTGCTCAACGAGGACCGGGCCACCGCCATGTTCAGGCTCAAGCTCGACGAGTCGATGGCTGACTTGCTGGCCTCGCTGTCGGTCAAGCAGCTTAGCCAGCTTGCGCGCTCCAACCAGCTGCTGTGCCGGCTGTGCTTCGACGAGCCCGAGCAGCTCACCCGACTTATCGAGGATCCGCGCGATCAGGGGCTGGGTCAGATCCATGCCGCGTTGTCGATGGCATCGCGACAGCCAAGCGCCTCCCCCGTTCGCATGAGTCGGAGGTGAGTCATGGCTGACAAGAGCCTGGTTACAGAGATGCATCAGGTACAGATGGCCATCGAGTTGATTGAACTCGGCGCTCGCCTGCAAGTATTGGAAACCGAGACCGATCTCAGCCGTGCCCGTTTGATCAAGCTCTACAAGGAAGTTCGTGGCATGTCGCCGCCCAAGGGCATGCTGCCATTTTCCACCGACTGGTTCATTACCTGGCTGCCCAACATTCATTCATCGCTTTTCTACAATATCTATCAGCGCTTGATTGAAGATCACGACTGCGAACGCATGGGGGCCTTCGTTCGCGCCTTTCGCCTTTACCTCGAACAGCTCTCCCTGGAAAGTGCCGAACCGGTGCTCGGCCTGACCCGGGCCTGGACGCTGGTGCGCTTCTTCGAAAGCGATCTGCTCGAACTGTGCGAATGTACCAGCTGCCAGGCAAGCTTCGTCGTGCATGCGCATACCCCCGCCCAATCGTTCGTCTGCGGTATCTGTCAGCCGCCGTCGCGCGCCGGCAAGACGCGCAAGCGCCGTGAAGCCGCTGCCCATGCCCCGGCCAGGCAGGCCGACCAGCTGACCATAACGGCGCTGGTCGAACTCGAGGAGGCAGCCGATAGGCGAAGCGCCTGATAGCGGATTTTCTCGCCATTCTCTTGGGCTACCGGCTCAAGCTACCGGGGCCTCTGCCGATAACAGGTTAGAGGCCCCGGTTCTTTTCAGGCGAAGGAAGTTAATGTGTTAATTACCCTTGGTTATCTTATTGTTCTTGGCTCCGTGTTCGGGGGCTACTGGATGATTGGCGGGTACTTGGGCGCCCTCTATCAGCCGCCCGAAATCCTCATGATCGTCGGAGCAGCCATGGGGGCCTTCGTGGCGTCCAACAACGGCAAGGCGATCAGGGCAACCTTACGCTCTTTCTCCAAGCTCAAGCGTACCAACAAGTACAACAAGGCCATGTACATGGAGTTGCTGGCCTTGCAGTACAAGCTGCTTTCCAGGGCGCGCCGCGACGGCATGCTGGCAATCGAACGCGATATCGACGATCCGCAAAACAGTGCGCTGTTCGGCGAATACCCCAGGCTGCTCGGCGATCCAATGCTCATGGCTTTTTTGACCGACTACCTGCGCTTGATGGTCAGCGGCAACATGGATCCCTTCGAGATCGATGCGCTCATGGAACACGAAATCGAGACCTTCCAGCACGAAGCCGAAATTCCCTCCCACGCGTTGCATGCGGTCGGCGATGGCCTGCCGGCATTCGGTATCGTCGCCGCGGTCATGGGCGTGGTGTACGCGCTGGGCTCCGCCGACCAGGGCGCGGGCGAGATGGGTATCCTGATCGCCAATGCGCTGGTCGGTACCTTTCTGGGCATTCTGCTGGCCTATGGCTTCATCAACCCGTTGGCCGGGCGGATCCTGCATCAGGTCACCGAAGCGGTGAAGATGCTGCAGTGCATCCGCGTCACGCTGATGGCGAGCCTCAATGGCTACGCGCCGCAGCTGGCGGTGGAGTTCGGGCGCAAGGCGCTGTTCACCGCCGAACGGCCGACGTTCGATGAACTGGAAGATCATGTGCGCTCGACCAAGAATTCTACGGGTGGCTCATGAGTGACCATCGGCCAATCATCGTCAAACGCAAGAAGGTAAAGGCCAAGGGGCATCATGGCGGTTCCTGGAAGATCGCCTACGCCGACTTCATGACCGCGCTGATGGCCTTGTTCCTGGTGCTATGGATTCTCTCCACGGCGAGCGAATCGGAGCTGGCGAGCATTGCCGAATATTTCCGCACGCCCTTGCCGGTAGCGATGGCGGGCGGCGACAAGTCGACGGCGAGTACCAGCGCGATTCCCGGCGGCGGTCCCGATCCTAAATACAGCGAGGGTGAGCGCCAGCGCATCGATACGCGTCTGCAGACCCGGCCCAGCGACGAGCAGCGTCGCCTGCTGGGCCTCGAACGGCGTATCGAATCGGTAATCCAGAGCAAGCCTCAATTGCGCGATCTACGCTCGCAGCTACGCATGGAAATGACTCCCGAGGGATTGCGCATCCAGATCGTCGATACCGATAGGCGGCCGATGTTCAAGTTGGGTAGCGACCAGGTCGAGGATTACATGCGCGACATCCTTCGGGCGATCGCCCCGGTGCTCAATGAATTGCCCAACCGGATAAGTCTGAGTGGGCACACCGACAGTCTGCCGTATGTCGGCGGCGAGCAGGGCTACAGCAACTGGGAGCTGTCCACCGATCGTGCCAATGCCTCGCGGCGGGAACTGGTGGCCGGCGGCCTGGATGCCGACAAATTGCTGCGCGTGGCCGGCATGGGCTCGCGGGTGCCATTGAATGCGCAGGACACCACGGACCCGATCAATCGCCGCATCAGCATCGTGGTGCTGGACCGCAAGACCGCCGATGCCATCGAATTCCAGAGCGGCCCGTCTAGCCCGGTTCTGCCAGAAACCGGGGCATCCATTCTGCCCGAAGAGCTGAATACTGTGCCCGCCTTGAACCCGGGGTTGCCTGTCGCTGAGCAAGCGCCCAATGACCCTTTGACCCGAGTGGATTAGCGCATGGATATCACTGATTTCTATGACACCTTTTTCGAAGAGGCCGAGGAGCTCCTGGGCGATATGGAGCGCCACCTGCTGGATTTGGATGTCGACGACCCCGACCCGGAACTGCTCAACGCGATCTTTCGCGCCGCGCATTCCATCAAGGGTGGGGCGGGGACCTTCGGCTTCGTCGTGCTGCAGGAAACCACCCATATCCTCGAGAACCTGCTTGACCATACCCGCCGGGGCGAGCTGACCCTGCGTCGGGACATCGTCGATACCTTTCTGGAAGCGAAGGATATGTTGCACGAACAGATGAACGCCTATCGCAACGGCGTCGAGCCCGACCCGGTGGCCTTCGAGCGGATCTGCAATACGCTGAAGCAGCTGGCGCTCGATGAGCTGGGCAAGTCGATGGGCGAGCCCGCCGCCCAGGCTCAGGCGGCGAGCGGGCCCGAGGTTGCAGCGCCCGTCAGCACTGCCGGCGACGAAGCGGGGCCTGGCGCAGCGACGGACGAAGCCGACGTTAATGACAGCGATGCGCAGAACGCCGACGAGGTGCTGCGTGTATCGTTGCTCGGCGTCGGCGAGAAGGATCGCCAGCTGCTGGTCGAGGAGCTCGGTCAACTGGGCACGATTCTCTCCCAGCAGGGCGACGCCCAACGCTACGACGTCGAGCTGAGCGCGAGCATCAGCGCCGAGGATATCGAGGCGGTGATGTGCTTTATCGTCGAGCCCGAGCAGTTGGCCATCGAGCGTGTCGCGAAGCCGGCCCCAGAAGAGGGCGTAGAGGCCAGCGCTTCAGTGCGGCCCGAGCCGGCTGGCCAAGCCAGCGATGAGCCGGCCGAGCAGCTCGCAGACACCTCGGCAGCGGTTGCAAGCAACGCGACGACGCCCAAGCCCGTCGAAAGCAAGGCGCCCGCGGCCAAGAACAAGGCCAGCGAGTCGAGCTCGATCCGTGTTCCGGTCGACAAGGTCGACCAGATCATCAATCTGGTCGGCGAGCTGATCATCACCCAGGCGATGCTCGACCAGACCGCCAGCGAAATCGATGGCGTGACACACAGCTCGCTGCACAATGGGCTCAACCTGCTGCAGCGCAACGCCCGCGACCTGCAGGAAGCGGTCATGTCGATCCGCATGATGCCCATGGATTACGTGTTCAGTCGCTTTCCGCGGCTGGTCCGCGATCTTGCCGCCAAGCTCGGCAAGGATATCGAGCTGATCACCGAAGGCAAGTCCACCGAACTCGACAAGAGCCTGATCGAGCGCATCATCGATCCGCTCACGCACCTGGTGCGCAACAGTCTCGATCATGGCATCGAGATGCCCGACGCCCGTGAAGCGGCGGGCAAGCCGCGCGGCGGCAAACTGACGCTTTCGGCACAGCACCAGGGCGGCAATATCCTGATCGAGGTCATCGACGATGGCGCGGGTTTGTCGCGCCAGAAGATTCTCGCCAAGGCGGAAAACAACGGTATCGCCGTCTCCGACAGCATGAGCGACGACGACGTCTGGCAGTTGATCTTCGCGCCGGGATTCTCGACCGCCGAACAGGTCAGCGACGTTTCCGGACGTGGCGTGGGCATGGACGTGGTCAAGCGCAACATCCAGGCGATGGGCGGTCATGTCGAGATCATGTCCCGCGAAGGCCGCGGCACCACGACGCGCATCGTGCTGCCGCTGACCCTGGCGATTCTCGACGGCATGTCGATCAAGGTCGGCGAGGAGATGTTCATCCTGCCGCTGGGGGCGGTACTCGAGTCGCTGCAGCCATCCCGCGCCGAGCTGTATTCGATGGCCGGCGACGATCTGCTGCTCAAGGTGCGCGACGAGTACCTGCCGGTGATCGCCCTGCATCACGTGCTTGACGTGGCCAACGCGCGTACCGACATCACCGAAAGCATCGTGGTGATCGTGCAGGGCGAGGGGCGTCGTTACGCCCTGGTCGTCGACGATCTGGTCGGCCAGCAGCAGGTCGTGGTCAAGAATCTCGAAACCAATTACCGCAAGGTGCCGGGGATTTCCGCGGCGACCATTCTCGGTGATGGCAGCGTTGCATTGATCCTGGACATCGCCGATCTCCATCGTCTCAGCCGGCGCAAGAGCACACCGCGCTCTGCCGTCACCAACACGCCTATTCAAGAGGTGATTCCGTCATGACCACCGTTACCCAAACTGTCTCGCCGACCGACAAGGCGCACAACGCTGACGCCCATAGCCGCGAATTCCTGGTGTTCTCGCTGGGCAGCGAAGAATACGCCGTGGACATTCTCAAGGTTCAGGAGATCCGCGGTTACGAGAACGTCACGCGCATCGCCAATGCCCCCGATTTCATCAAGGGCGTGACCAACCTGCGCGGCGTGATCGTGCCGATTGTCGATCTGCGCATCAAGTTCCACCTCGACAACGTCGAGTATGGCGGCCAGACCGTGGTCATCGTGGTCAATGTCGGTGAGCGCATCGTCGGCATCGTGGTCGACGGTGTGTCCGACGTGATGACCCTGACTCCCGAGCAGATCAAGCCGGCGCCCGAGTTCGGCGTGACGCTGTCCTCGGATTACCTGAGCGGGCTCGGCAGCCTCGAAGACCGCATGCTGGTACTCGTCGATATCGACAAGCTGCTCACCAGCGAGGAAATGGCCCTGGTCGATAGCGTCAAGAAGTGATCGTCCTGGAACGCTTCTGACAGTAGAAGAACGACCTCGAGAGCCCGATCGACTCGGGCTTTCGAAACGCTGTATGTCGGTTCACACGTCAAGCCCCCGTTCGCGCAGAGCAACGGGGGCTTTTGTTCGAGCGCTGCATGCCGTTCACGGCTTGCATTCAGCGCTTAGGCGACTCCTTGCCTGACCCGCGATAACCCGCCCGCACTATCAAGGATCCGTCGTGTCTGCCGATAGCTTTCTATACCAGGGCCTGACGACAGGCATGGCGTCGATCAGCCTGTTCGCCATTACTAAAGACGCTCGCGCCAGGCCGCGAGTTGGCCACGGCCGAGTCGTAACGTGGCCATTCAACTCGGGCGCTTGTTGATTAAAACGATAGAAAGCAGGGGAACCATGAAGCTACTCGATAACATGACCGTCAAGGTCAGCTGGCTGCTGGTATTGATGGTGTTCAGTGCATTGCTGGTGGGCGTCAGTGCGCTGGGCTGGTACGCCGTGCAGTACAGCCAGCAGGCGTTGGGCACGCTGAATCGTGTCAATGTCGAACAGCAAGCGACTCTCAATCGGGTCAACAGTCAACTGCTCAATCTGCGCTTGACCATTCAGAACGAATACGCACGGATGACCGGTTCGACCTGGGGATCGCAGGCATCCCAGCTCGATTCATTGCCGGCCCGGCTCGACGAGGTGCGCGAGACCTTCGCACAGTTCAAGGCCATTCCGGTACAGCCCGGGCACCAGGCGCTGGTCGAAAGGATCAAGACCAACTTCCAATCCCTGGTCGATGAGGCGCTGACCCCGCAGGTGGCGGCATTGAGCGACATGGATCTTGCCGCCTACAGCGAGTTCGCAGGGCCCTTGCAGGAACTCAGCGATGCCTTCTATGACAGCGCCGTGGCCTTTTTCGGGACGGCCGAAGCCGAAGGCCGCGCGCTGTATGGCGAATTCCACAGCATGGCGGTTGCGCTGAAGGTCGCCATTGGCGTGGCGCTGATGGTGGCGCTTGCGATGATCCTGGGCGTGCTGTGGGGTATCACCAAAAACGTCATTCGCCCGCTGGAGCGTGTCGTCGCTCATTTCGAGCGGATGGCCGAGGGCGACTTGTCGGCACCCGTCGAACGCCGCGGCAGCAACGAGATCGGCAAGCTGTTCTCGGCGCTGGAACGCATGCAGGACGGGCTGTCGCGCACCGTCGGCAATGTGCGGCGCAGCAGCCAGTCGATCTATCGCGATTCGCAGAGCATCGCCAATGGCAACAATGACCTGTCGGCGCGTACCGAGCAGCAGGCTGCCTCGCTGGCCGAGACTGCCTCGAGCATGGAGCAGCTGACCTCGACCGTCGACCAGAACGCCGACAATGCCCGCCAGGCCAGCCAGCTTGCCGAGAGCGCCGCCCAGACGGCCGAGCGCGGCGGCAGCGTGGTCGGTCAGGTCGTCGATACCATGCGCGATATCAGCGATAGCTCGCACAAGGTCGTCGATATCATCGATGTGATCGACTCGATCGCCTTCCAGACCAATATCCTGGCGCTCAACGCCTCGGTCGAGGCGGCGCGGGCCGGCGAGCAGGGCCGCGGCTTCGCGGTGGTCGCCGACGAAGTGCGCAACCTGGCCAGCCGCAGCGCCAGCGCCGCCAAGGAAATTCGCGGGCTGATCGAGGCCTCGGTATCGCGGGTCGATACCGGCTCGCAACTGGTCGATCAAGCCGGCAGCACCATGACCGATATCGTCACCGCCGTGCAGCGCGTCAACGACATCATGGAAGAGATTGCCGCCGCCTCGCAGGAGCAGAGCAACGGCATCGGCCAGACCAACCAGGCGATCAGCCAGATGGATCAGGTCACCCAGCAGAATGCCTCGCTGGTGCAGGAGTCGGCGCACGCCGCCGCCACGTTGGCTCAGGAGGCCGAGCGGCTGCGCGAATCCGTGGCCCAGTTTCAGCTCGCCCGGGAGCAGCAGGCCAGCGCCGAGGCCGCCACCCGGCCGTCAGCCAGGGCAGCCGCGAGCCAGGCCGCCTTGCCGGCGCGTCGTCAGGGTTCGCCCACCCCCCCAGCCAGGAGCGAGGAACTCGATTGGGAGTCGTTCTGACCCTCGGGCAACCACCATAAGCGGCATTTGTCACGCCGCAATACAAACAATCAAGGGAAGCACGCATGCGCAACAACCAGCCCATCAGCCAACGCGAATACGTGCTCGACGACGAGCACTACCTGATCTCGCGGACCGATCTCAAGGGGCGCATCACCTATGCCAACCCGGCCTTCGTCGAGGTCAGCGGCTTTGCCCGGGAGGAGCTGATCGGTGCTCCGCACAGCCTGGTGCGCCACCCGGACATGCCCGAAGCGGCGTTTGCCAATCTCTGGGAAACGCTGGAAGCCGGCGAATCCTGGCGTGGCCTGGTCAAGAACCGGCGCAAGGATGGCGATCATTACTGGGTCAACGCCAGCGTCACGCCGATCTTCGAGGCGGGCGAGCTGCAGGGCTATGCCTCGGTGCGCGTCAAGGCCGAGCCCGAGGCCTGCGCCTACGCCGAACGGATCTACGCGCAGTTGCGTGCCGGCAAGAGCGGGGGAGTCAAGCTGGTGCGCGGGCAGATCGTGCGCCGCGGGATGATCGGTTGGCTGAGCCGGGTACGCCTGCGCTCGCTGCAGGGGCGCATGGCGACGATGATCGCGCTGGCGGTGCTGTTGCTGGTGGCCAGTGGCGCGTTGGGCCTCTACGGTCTGCAAACCTCGGCTGAGCGCCTGCAGTCGGTCAACGACAACGGCCTCAAGGACGTCGCCCGGTTGCAGCGGATCGATCAATTGATGAACCGTGGTCGGTCGATGCTGGCTGGTCCGGTGAGCAACCCCATGGCCGGTGACTTCGAGGACACGGTCGCCAAGGTCGAGGAGATGGCCGTGGAGATCAACGTGGTGTGGGACAACTACATGGCTCGTGAAGTCAACCAAACCCAAGAGGCGGCGACGTTCGCCGAAGGGCTCGAAAATTACCTCGAGGCGGGATTGCTGGCGACCACTCAGAGCCTGACCGACGGCGAGTCCTATCAGGCCTACCTGGCCTATAACGATGTGCTGAAACCGGAAGGCGAGCGGTTGAGTGCCATTGTCAGCGGCCTGGTCTCGGCCAAGCAGGAGGCGGCCCAGGCATTGGTCGAGCAGGCTCGAAAGATCAAGGAGCGGATCATTGCCGCCCAGCTGATCCTGGGTCTGGTGGGGTTGTTGCTGTTGATCGTCATGGGGGCCATGAGCATGCGCGCGATACGCCGGCCGCTCAATGAATCCAAGCGTTTCACCTTGCAGATTTCCGCCGGCAATCTGGCGGCGACCATGCCTGGCAATCGCAACGACGAGATCGGCGAACTGATGGCCTCGCTGAACATCATGCGTCTGAGCCTGGCGAGCATCGTCAAGGATGTCGATCGCAGTGTGGGCATCGTGCGCCCGGCGTCGCGGGACATCGCCGATGGCAACGAGGATCTGTCGTCGCGCACCGAGCAGCAGGCCGCGTCGCTGCAGGAAACCGCCTCGAGCATGGAGCAGATGACCGCCACGGTGAAGCAGAACGCCTCCAATGCCCGCGAGGCCAGTGGCCTGTCGAGCAACGCCGCGAGCTCGGTGCGCGAGAGCGGCGAGGTGATGAACGAGGTGGTCGACACCATGGGCCGGATCACCGACAGCTCGCGCAAGGTTTCCGAGATCATCGGGGTGATCGACTCGATCGCCTTTCAGACCAACATCCTGGCGCTCAACGCCTCGGTCGAGGCGGCGCGGGCCGGCGAGCAGGGCCGCGGCTTCGCGGTGGTCGCCAGCGAAGTGCGCAACCTGGCCGGGCGCAGCGCCGACGCCGCTCGCGAGATCCGCGCGCTGATCGACGGTTCCGCCCAGGAGATCGACAGCGGTGCGGCGCTGGTCAAGCGCGCCGAGCGCTCGATCGAGAGCGTGGTCGGCGCGGTGCTCAAGGTCAACGACATCATGGGCGAGATCGCCTCGGCCTCCGACGAGCAGACCGGCGGCATCGACCAGATCAACCAGGCGATCGCCCAGATGGACGAGGTGACCCAGCAGAACGCCGAACGCGTGCAGAGTTCGGCGCGTGCGGCGCAAAGCCTCGATGAGCAAGTGAGCAGGCTGGCCGACGCGGTGGCGGTGTTGCGCCTGGCGGGCAGCGGCAAGGAGAGCGTCGATCGGGCGAGTCGCTTCAAGGCGGCCGAGCGCCGTCGCGAACTCAGCCATGCGACTTCGGAAAGCGCTGCCTCGTCAGCGAAGCCGGCCAGGACTCCAGCGCGCCTCGCCGGCAGTGAATCCGAATGGGAGGCCTTTTGAACAGCCGAGTGGACTATTCCGACAAGCTGGGTGCCGTCATGGCAGGGAGCGCCACGAGCGCTTCCCTGGAGCGCGATCTGACCATGACCGATACGGACTTCGATCGCGTGCGCAAGCTGATCTATCAGCGCGCCGGCATCGTCTTGGCGGAGCACAAGCGCGAGATGGTCTACAGCCGCCTCGCGCGGCGCTTGCGCCACCACAAGCTGACGCTGTTCTCGGAGTATCTGGCGCGCCTCGAGCGTCAGCCCGACTCCAAGGAGTGGGAGGCCTTCACCAATGCGCTGACCACCAACCTGACGGCATTTTTCCGCGAAGCGCATCACTTTCCGCTGCTCGCCAACCATGTGGCGGCCAGTACGGCGCCGGTGCGTATCTGGTGCGCGGCGGCCTCGACCGGCGAGGAGCCGTATTCCATCGCCATGACGCTGCACGAGGCGTTGGGGACGCGTGCCCGCGAGGCGCGAATCGTGTCCACCGACATCGATACCGAGGCGTTGGCCAAGGCCCGTGAGGCAGTCTATCCCCTCGAGCAGGTGCTCAAGTTGAGCGAGGCGCGGCGCAAGCAGTTCTTCCTGCGCGGCGGTGGCGCTCGCGCCGGCCTGGCGCGAATACGTCCCGAGCTGACTGCCCTGGTCGAACTGCGCCAGCTCAACCTGTTGGCGCCGAACTGGGGGCTGGATGGCGGCTTCGATGCGATTTTCTGCCGCAACATCATGATCTATTTCGACAAGCAGACCCAGGCGAAAATCCTCGAGCGTTTCGTGCCATTGCTCAAGCCCAACGGACTGCTGTTTGCCGGCCATTCCGAGAATTTTTCCTACATCAGCCAGGCGTTCCGGCTGCGCGGCCAGACCGTCTACGAGTTGGCTTCGCAACCCTCAAGTCGTCCATCGGCAAGCCGATAACACCAAGACTATGGTAATCCCCCGAGCGGCGTGTCCGCTCGGGGGAAGGAAAGGAGAGAGCCCTTGAGCGCCCCCAGGATCAAGGTACTGTGTGTCGATGACTCGGCGCTGATCCGTGACCTGATGAGCGAGATCATCAACTCGCAATCGGACATGGAAGTCGTGGCGACAGCGCCCGACCCGCTGGTGGCACGTGACCTGATCAAACGCACCAATCCCGACGTGCTGACGCTGGACGTGGAAATGCCGCGCATGGATGGGCTCGATTTCCTCGAGCGCCTGATGCGGCTGCGTCCGATGCCGGTCTTGATGGTCTCGTCGCTCACTCAGGCGGGCTCGGAGATCACCCTGCGCGCGCTGGAACTTGGCGCCGTGGATTTCGTCTCCAAGCCGCAACTGGGCATCCGCAGCGGCATGCTCGACTACAGCGAGATGATCGCCGACAAGATTCGCGCCGCCGCCCGATCGCGTCCGCGCGCTGGGCGCCGCCAGCAGGACGCACCGGCCGAGCCGATCAGGGCGCCGTTCATCTCCAGCGAGAAGCTGATCATCATCGGCGCCTCGACCGGCGGCACCGAGGCGATCCGCCATGTGCTCGAGCCGCTGCCGGCCAATACCCCGGCGATTTTGATCACCCAGCACATGCCGGGCGGTTTCACCCGCTCGTTCGCCGAACGCCTCGACCGGCTGTGCCGGATCAGCGTCAAGGAGGCCGAGGACGGCGAGCGGGTGTTGCCCGGCCACGCCTACATCGCCCCTGGCGATCGCCATCTCAAGCTTTCGCGTAGCGGCGCCAACTATGTGGTGGCGCTCGACGACGGCGAACCGGTCAATCGCCACCGCCCCTCGGTGGACGTGCTGTTCAACTCGGCGGCCAAGAACGCCGGGCGCAATGCGATCGGCGTGATTCTCACCGGCATGGGCAAGGATGGCGCCGCGGGGCTGCTGGACATGCGCAAGGCCGGCGCCCATACGCTGGCCCAGAGCGAAGCGACCTGCGTGGTTTACGGCATGCCCCGCGAAGCGGTCGCGGTGGGTGGCGCCGTCGAAACCGTCGATCTGGAGCAGATGGCGAGCAAGATCATGCAGCAGGTGGCGTCCTCGGGACGTGCCCAACGCGTCTGACGCCGTGCGCCGCCAAGCCTCAACGTTAATCAAGCTGCAACGTCAATAATGCCGAAACTGAAGAGAGCCCTATGAAACGCCTGTTCGCCAACCTGTCCATTAGTTCGTTGCTGAGTGTCGCCGTGGTGACCTTCGGCGTGCTGATCCTGATCATCGCTACATTGGGTTATCGGACCGATCGCATCAGCGAAGCCTCGATCGCTACGCTGAACCGGATCAACGTCGAGCAGCTCAACGAGATCGGCCGCGCCGAATCGCTGATGCTCTACAGTCGCATGCGCACCAACGATGTCGTCTCCGAGCGCATGATGGGGCGCTTCGCCGAAGCCAAGGGCTATCTCGGCGAGGCCAGGGGGTATCTCGAGCGCGCCCGGGCGCGCTTCGCCAATTTCGCGGCGGTGCCCAAGACCGACGCCGGAAAGCCGTATACCGTGCCGCTCGAAACCAACATGACGGCGCTGTTCGACAACCTCGTGGGGCAGATGACCGCGCTCGAACAACTCGACATGGAGACCTTCGATGCGCTCAAGGCGCAAGAAAGTTCCCTTAGCGCAGCTTTCGACCAGGCGATGACCGATTTCGTGGGCTATGCCGGCAAGCGTGGTGATCAGGTCGTCAGCGACTATTACTTCGAGATCCGGCAAAGCGAGCTGATCGGCCTGGGCGTGGTGGTCTTCGCGTTGCTGTTGCTCGCCGCGCTGCGCCTGGGGCTGGCGCGCCTGGTGGTTGGGCCGCTGCGCGAGGCGGTCGAGCATTTCCAGCGCATCGCCAAGGCGGATCTGTCCCACGAGATCGCCGCGACGACGCGCAACGAGATCGGCCAGCTGTTCGCCGCCATGCGCGACATGCAGCAGGGTCTTTCCAAGACCGTGCGCACGGTGCGCGACAGCAGTGGCTCGATTTATCTGGGCACCCGCGAGATCGCCGGCGGCAACACCGACCTGTCTTCACGCACCGACCAGCAGGCGGCTTCGATCGCCGAGACCGCGGCGAGCATGGAAGAGCTGACCGCGACCGTCAAGCAGAACGCCGACAATGCCCGCCAGGCCAGCACGCTGGCCAACGAGGCGTCGTCGACGGCCGGGCGCGGCGGCGAGGTGGTCGATCAGGTGATCACCACCATGCAGGGGATTTCCGCGAGTTCCAAGCAGATCGCCGATATCACCGGGGTGATCGATTCGATCGCCTTCCAGACCAATATTCTTGCGCTCAATGCCTCGGTCGAGGCGGCCCGGGCCGGCGAGCAGGGACGGGGCTTCGCGGTGGTCGCCGGCGAAGTGCGCAACCTGGCGAGCCGCAGTGCGTCGGCGGCCAAGGAGATCCGCGAATTGATCGACGGCTCGGTCACCCAGGTCAAGCAGGGCTCGACGCTGGTCGAAGAAGCCGGCACCACCATGCGCGATGTCGTATCCGCGGTGCGCCGGGTGACCGACATCATGGACGAGATCTCGGCGGCCTCGCAGGAACAGAGCGATGGTATCACCCAGGTCGGGACCGCCGTCTCGCAGATGGACGAGGTCACTCAGCAGAATGCGGCACTGGTTCAGCAGGCCGCCGCCGCCGCCGCCTCGCTGGAAGAACAGGCCGATCGGCTGGAGCAGGCTGTAGCGCTGTTCCGCCTGGCCGACGACGGCCGGGCGGAACAGCGTGCCGCTGGCGCCACACCGGCGCTGCCGCAGGCTGGCGTCACACCCGGCCAGACACCAGCCGCCCGTCGTTCCGCCAAGCCCGAGCCGTTGCTCGAGAGCGAAGACGACTGGCAGGAATTCTGACAACGCGTTGCCCAAACCCGATTGAGATGAGGAAGCAAGATGGCCGACAAGAACATGAGCATCCTGGTGGTGGACGATTTTCCCACCATGCGCCGTATCGTGCGTAGCCTGCTCAAGGAGCTGGGCTACACCAACGTCGAGGAGGCCGAGGACGGCCAGGACGCGCTGGGCAAGTTGCGTGCCGGTGGCTTCGAGTTCGTGGTTTCCGATTGGAACATGCCCAATCTGGATGGCCTCGAGATGCTCAAGCAGATCCGCGCCGACGATGCGCTCAAGTCGCTGCCGGTGCTGATGGTGACGGCCGAGGCGAAGAAGGAAAACATCATTGCCGCCGCCCAGGCAGGCGCCAACGGTTATGTCGTCAAGCCCTTCACCGCGGCCACGCTGGAAGAAAAGCTCAACAAGATTTTCGAAAAGCTGGGCAAATAAGACCAATTTCGTGGAGGAGGGCAAGCAATGAGCGTTCAAGCGCAGCATGCCGGCACTCAGCAGGGTGAGGACCTGGTCCAGCGGATCGGGCAGGTGACGCGCATGTTGCGAGACAGCATGCGGGAACTGGGACTGGACAAGGAGATCGAGAAGGCCGCCGAGGCGATCCCCGACGCGCGCGATCGGCTGAGCTACGTGGCGACGATGACCGAGCAGGCCGCCGAGCGGGCGCTCAACGCCATCGACCGTGCCCAGCCGATCCAGGATGCATTGGAAAGTCGTGCCGAGGAACTCGACACGCGCTGGGCGCAGTGGTTCGCCGAGCCCAAGGAGCTCGACGAGGCCAAGGAGCTGGTGGTCGATACGCGTGCCTATCTGAGCGCGGTGCCTGCACAGACGCGCGCGACCAATGCCGAACTGCTCGAGATCATGATGGCCCAGGATTTTCAGGACCTGACCGGCCAGGTGATCAAGCGCATGATGGACATGATCAAGGAGATCGAGAACCAGCTCGTTCAGGTGTTGCTGGATAACGTGCCGGACAGTCAGGATCGCCAGGAACTGCGCAAGACGCTGGTCAACGAGCGCGAGACCTCGCTGCTCAACGGGCCGCAGATCAAGTCCGAAGGCACTGACGTGGTCAGCGACCAGGGCCAGGTCGACGACTTGCTGGACTCGCTGGGCTTCTGATCCGTCAGGCGGTGGCCAGCGACCGTTGCGCTGTCGTGGCCTGACCCTTGCGCTCTTGAATAGCCTGCCGCGCGACAATCGTGGATTAACGCCCGATTCGTCGCGCTTTTTGCGTGTTTGTTGACTGCCGCCCCCGCGCAGAATAAGCCTCGTTAGAATTTTGCCGAAAACCCGGCGCGGGGACCATGGCCGACAACAGCAGCGACGAGGAAAAGACCGAAGACCCCACGCCGCGACGCCTGGAAAAGGCGCGGGAGGAGGGGCAGGTTGCACGCTCGCGCGAACTTTCCACCTTCCTGATGCTGCTTGGCGGCGTCATCGGCCTGTGGACGATGGGCGGCATGCTTTACGATCAGCTCGGGCTGGTCATGGAACAATCGTTCATTTTCGATCGCGGCATCACTTTCGACACGGCGCGGATGATGTCCAGTGTCTGGGTGCTCGGCAGCAACACGCTATTCGCGCTGATCCCGTTGTTTCTGCTGCTGGCGGTCATTGCGATCGTCGCCCCCGCGCTGCTCGGCGGCTGGCTGATTTCCGGCAAGTCGCTGCAACCCAAGTTTTCCAAGCTCAACCCCGCGAAGGGGTTGAAGAAGATGGTCTCGACCCAGGCGCTGGCCGAACTGGCCAAGGCCGTCGCCAAGTCGCTGCTCACCGGCAGCGTGGCGTTCGTCTTCCTGTGGTACAAGCGCGACGAGTTCCTGGGACTGATGAACCAGCCGGTCCAGCAGGCCTTCTATCACGCCATGCAGCTGACGGCGATATGCAGCGGCTTGATCGTGCTGTCGCTGGTGGTGGTGATTCTGATCGATGTGCCTTATCAGTTGTGGAGTCACAACAAGCAACTGCGCATGACCAAGGACGAGATCAAGAAGGAGCACAAGGAATCCGAAGGCGACCCGCAGGTCAAGGGTCGCATCCGCCAGCAGCAGCAGGCGATGGCGCGCGGGCGGATGATGAGCAAGGTGCCCGAGGCCGACGTGATCGTCACCAACCCCACGCATTATGCGGTCGCGCTGAGCTATCGCGACAGCGATATGGGGGCGCCGCGGGTCGTCGCCAAGGGCGCCGATGCGGTGGCCGCGCGCATCCGCGAGATCGGCGACGAGCACCGCATTCCGCGCCTGGAGGCCCCGCCACTGGCGCGGGCGCTGTACCGGCATGTCGATCTCGACCGGGAGATCCCGGCCGATCTGTACACCGCGGTCGCCGAAGTACTGGCGTGGGCGTTTCGTCTGCGTCAGGTGCGCCAGGAGGGCGGCGAGATGCCCGAGCCGCCGCGCGATATCCAGGTGCCCGTTGAAATGGCGGATAGCCCCCACGATGCCTCTTCCCGCGAGGAAACGCGATGAGTTTGATGAATACCCTGGGCCAGAACTGGCTGGGCAACGTCCCCATGAAGCTGCTGGCCGGGCCGGTGCTGATCATCATGATTCTGTCGATGATGATCCTGCCGCTGCCGCCGTTCGCCCTGGACATGTTCTTCACCTTCAACATCGCGCTGGCGATCATGGTGCTGCTGGTCAGCATGTTCACCAGCAAGCCGCTGGATTTCGCGGCCTTCCCGGCGGTGCTGCTGTTCACCACCTTGCTGCGACTGTCGCTCAACGTCGCTTCGACCCGGGTGGTGCTGATGGAGGGCAATGAGGGGGGCGATGCGGCGGGCAAGGTGATCGAGGCGTTCGGCGAGTTCCTGATCGGCGGCAACTTCGCGGTGGGTCTGGTGGTATTCCTGATTCTGGTGGTCATCAACTTCATGGTCATCACCAAGGGGGCCGGTCGTATCGCCGAGGTCGGTGCGCGCTTCACCCTGGATTCCATGCCCGGCAAGCAGATGGCCATCGATGCCGACTTGAACGCCGGGCTGATCGGCGAGGAGGACGCCAAGCAACGGCGCGCCGAGATCGCCCAGGAGTCCGACTTCTACGGCTCGATGGACGGTGCCAGCAAGTTCGTGCGTGGCGACGCCGTGGCCGGCCTGATCATCATGGTCGTCAATCTGATCGGCGGACTGCTGATCGGCATGATGCAGTATGACATGGCCTTCGGCGCTGCGGCACGTACCTACACCTTGCTGACCATCGGCGACGGCCTGGTCGCGCAGATTCCGGCCTTGGTGATCTCGACCGCGGCGGGCGTCACCGTCTCGAGGGTCAACACCGAGCAGGATGTCGGCCAGCAGATGATGGGCCAGCTGTTCAACAATCCCCACGTGCTGATTCTGTCGGCCTGTGTAATGGGTCTGCTGGGCCTGGTACCGGGCATGCCCAACTTCGTATTCCTGCTGTTCAGCGTGGCGCTCGGCGCGCTGGCCTGGTGGATGATTCGCCAGCGCGAGAACAAGCTCGCCGAAGAGGTCGTCAACAAGCAGCCGGTAACGACACCCGACGTGCCCGAAGCCAGTTGGGACGATGTCCAGCTGGTCGATACCCTGGGGCTCGAGGTCGGCCATCGGCTGATTCCGCTGGTCGATCATCGCCAGGATGGCGAGCTGCTGGGACGGATCAAGAGCGTGCGCAAGAAGTTCGCCCAGGAGGTCGGCTTCCTGCCGCCGGTGGTGCATATTCGCGACAATCTGGAGCTCGGTCCCAACCAGTACGTGATCACTCTCAAGGGCGTCGAGGTCGGACGCGCCGAAGCCTATCCCGGCAAGTGGCTGGCGATCGACCCGGGCCAGGTTTCGGGCCATCTCGAGGGCGCGCCCACCCAGGACCCGGCGTTCGGCCTGCCGGCGGTGTGGATCGACGGCAGTCAGCGTGAACAGGCGCAGATCTATGGCTATACCGTGGTCGATGCCGGTACGGTGGTGGCGACGCACCTCAACCACCTGCTGCACGAGCACGCCGGCGACATGCTCGGCCGTCACGAGACGCAGCAGCTGCTCGACAAGCTGGGCGAGGACAACAAGGCGCTGGTCGAGGATGTGGTGCCCAAGCTGGTGTCGCTGACCGTCTTGCAGCGGCTGTTGCAGAACCTGCTCGAGGAGGAGGTCTCGATTCGCGACCTGCGAACCATCCTCGATACCCTGGCCGAACACGCCACCGCGCAGAGCGATGTCCACGACCTGACCTCGGTGGTGCGCATGGCGTTGGGACGGGCGATTACCCAGCAATGGTTCCCGGGCAACAGCGAGCTGCATGTGATTGGCCTGGACGCCAACCTGGAACAGGTGCTCGGTCAGGCGATGAACGGCGGCGGGGCGATCGAGCCCGGGCTGGCCGATACCCTGATGCAGCAGACCGAGGCCGGGCTGGCCCGCCAGGAGGCGCTGGGCGAGCCGCCCGTGCTGGTCGTGACGCCGTCGCTGCGCCCGCTGCTGGCGCGCTTTTTGCGCCGCCGCCTGCGTCACCTGGTGGTGATGTCGCAGGCCGAGATTCCGGATGACCGCACGATTCGAGTAACCACGCTGATCGGAGGCGTTGATGAGCGTTAGACGTTTCATAGCTGCCAACAGCCGCGATGCGATGCGCCAGGTGCGCGCCGCACTGGGCGAAGACGCCTTGATCCTGGCCAATCGCCGCGTCGATGCCGGGGTCGAGATACTCGCCCTGGCCGAAGAGCCGGGGCCGGCGGATGCCTTGCCCGTCGAACGCCAAGCCGCACCCCGCGAACCGCAGGCCGGCGCGGCCAGCAGTGCCGCGCGGGCCTATCTGCCCGAGCGCCAGGCTTCCCAGTCGCCGCCTGTGCCGTCGCGACCCGCGCCGGTGGCGTCCGTCACGCCTGCCGCTGCTCAGCCGGCCCCCGCGGGGAACCAGGACCAGGGCCCGCCGGGCGATTTCGCCGCCTTCAGCGCACGCCTGCTCGACGAGATGCAGGATCTGCGCATGCTGATCGCCGACCGGCAGGCCCGCCAGGAACCCGCGGCGGGCGAGGCGGACAAGGAGGACAACCGCCACCGGCTCAATTGCCGGTTGCAGAATGCCGGCTTCGGCAATGCGCTGGCGCGTGAACTGCTCGACGCGCTGCCCGGCGAGCTGGTTCATGGCGACCCGTCCGGGGCCGCCGCCTGGTTGCATCGTCAGCTCGGCGGGCGCCTCGAGGTGCTCGAGGACGAAGCCGGCCTGCTCGATCAGGGTGGTGTGTTCGCGCTGCTCGGGCCCACCGGAATCGGCAAGACCACGACCACCGCCAAGCTGGCGGCGCGCTACGTCATGCGCCACGGCGCCGGCGGGGTCGCGCTGATCACCACCGACAGCTATCGTGTCGGCGCCCACGAACAGCTGCGTATCTATGCCCGGTTGCTGGGCGTCGAGGTCCACGCGCTGGCCGACGACGCGCCGCTCGGCGAATTGCTGGCGCAGCTCGACGACAAGCGCCTGGTGATCATCGATACCGTCGGCATGAGCCAGCGCGATCAGCGCCTGGTCGGCCAGGTGGCGATGCTCGGCGAATCGAGCCAAAACGCACCGCGCCCGGTCCGCCGCCTGCTGCTGCTCAATGCCGCCAGTCATGGCGAAACCCTCGACGAGGTGGTGGAAACCTATCAACGCGCCTCGCTCGCCGCGGGGGCGCCGCTCTACGGGGCGATCCTGACCAAGGTCGACGAGGCCCCGCGGCTCGGTGCGGTACTGGATATCGCCATACGCCACGGGTTGCGTCTGCATTACGTCTCGCAGGGTCAGCAGGTACCCGAGGATCTGCAGCTTGCCGATCGCCAGGCGCTGGTCGACCAGGCCCTGGCGGTGGGCGACGACTCGGCCTTCAGCGGCGACCCGCTGGAGTGGCAGCGCACTTCATCGCCCCGACGCTGGAAAAGCTTGTCGCGCGGCCTGTTCAGCCAGGGACGCAACCTGGCGACGCTGTTCGCCCGCCTGCGCGAGCACGTCGGCGGCTTTGCCCAGCTCGAATCGGCCTGGCCGTGGCTGGGTTATCCGCTGCAGGCCCAGCAGCAACAGCTGCCGCGGCTGCACGCGGCCTGGCGCGGCGATGGCGGTGAAAGCGCAGCGTTCGGCAGCGAGCCTTCACATGGCCTGCTGTGGCCGCGCAGTGCCGCGGTCAAGGGCAGCGACTGGTACTTGCCGGCCGTGCCGCTCAACAGCGAGGGGCTGGCGCAGACGCTGCCCTGGGCGACGCATCATCAGCCCGCCGGCGAGTCGCAGAAGCTGCACTTTGCTGCGCGGCTGGGACTGCACATGCAATGGCTGCCGCGCTGCCCGGTGGCAGCGACGCGCCATGAACTCGACGTAGCAGGCGTGCGTTGGGTGGCCACGACGCAGGCCAACACCCGGGTCAGCGTCGACGGCGTGCGCCACAAGCTGGCGGCACTGGCAGCCCACGCCACGCCCGAGGCGAGTCGAACATGCCGTTACCGCGGTCGCAGCGTCCGACTCAAGAGCGCTCGGTTGGCCGTGGCGCTGGATTCCCCGGATTCGCTCACGGCCTGGTTCGTCAACCTGAGCGACCCGGATAGCGGGCGCTCGCTGGCGCATCGCTACTGGTTGATGCCGTCGGGCGATGCCGCGAACGGTCTCGCGGCCTTTGCCGCCCAGCTGGCCCATGAAGAACTGCCGCTGCTGGCGCGTCGCGCCTGGCAGTGGCTGGCACCCTCGCAGGCGATGCGCGTGGATGACGAGCTGCGTGTGTGGATCGCCACCGCGCTGGCGTCGCTGGCGATCCGGCTCGATCAGGAGCAGGCCGACTGGGCGGTGGACGTCCGCGGCCAGCTGCTGAGCATGCTCGGCAGTGGTCGCAAGCGCAGTGCCCAGGCGCTGCTCGAGGCGCTTTGGTATCTATTCACTGCCCGCGACGCCTTGCTGCAGGTGAGCGGTCAGAGACGGGATGACAGGACTCAACCGTGAGCCAGATCGATCAAGCGGCCGGCTTGCGGCGCTGGGCGCAGGCCGGGCTTGGCAGCCAGCCCGAGCAACACCAGGAGCTGGAGACGAAGGCGACCGTGGCCCCGGCCGTTGCGTCGCGGGTGCTGATGATCGTTGGCCTGGCGGGCGGTGAGAATGCCTCGCTGCAACCGGTGCATGACGCCTTGCAGCGCTGGCGCGAACAGGGTCAGCGCTGGGTGGGTGAGCCCGAGCAATGGCGATTGGTGCCGATCGCTGTCGACAGCCCGCATCTTGCCACGCTGCTGGGTCAGCAGGGGCACTGGGCGCTGTGGGTAGGCGGCGAGGGCGACGGCTTTCGTCGTGCCTATCGCACGCTCAAGCGGCTGGCTCAACGTGGTGGTCCCAAGCGCTTGCTGCTGGTGCATCCGCCGTTTGCCTCGCGAGCGGGGTTGCTGAGCAACCTTCAGCAGGCCGCGGCCGAGTTTCTGGGCCTCGAACTCTGGATCGTGCCGCTGCCGCGGCGTCCGCGGCTCCCCTCCGAGGCATCGCGATGAGCGCTCGACGCTCGGCGCGGCGCGACCTGCGGCGGCTGTCGGGCGTTGCGTTGACGAGTCTGTGGTTGACGAGCCTGGGGTTGCCGGCTGTCTTTTCTGCGCCCGTCAGCGCCGGGGCGGCCGGTAGCTGGGTCGGCGACGCGCCGAGCGTCAGGCTCTATACGCCGGGGCGCGAGGTCGTCTCCCAGCCATTCCTACCGCCTGGGACGCCCATGAGTGCCGAGATCACGTCCGTTAGCTGGCGGTTTACCCCGCCGCCGGGTAGCGCGCGACTGGAAACCCGGCTGTGTCATCCGCAGCGCTGCCTGTGGCTCGCCACCCCGCGCGGGCAGAGCAGGGCCTTGGCCGGGCTGGCCGCCACCGGGCCCTTCGTGATGCGCTTTCGCCTGCCCGAATCGGCACGCCCATCGGCGCCGCTGCGGATCGAAGGGTTACAGCTGATCGTCAACTATCACTGAGAGAGTGCTTACAAAGTGCCTGCGCTCGCCAATACTGCGTTAAAAACATCCTCGTTCGCGAGCCCGGTCAATATGCTCATTTAACCTCTTGTAAACTCCGCTATTTCGTCTGCTTTTGCCTTGTTTTGCCTTCGCTCGCCTACTTTGTAAACACCCTCTAAAGCACAACGCATCGCTAAAAGCTTGAATAACCTTTCACGAAATGGGGTATTCATCGCTTGGCGCGGGACGGCGCGGAGTAATAATCCCACCATCGGTAGCCGCTTTGGTGCTGCCACGGTCACACAGGTTCCAGACGCGGAATGTATACGGCACAAGGTAAGATCGATCAGCATGCTTTGCTCGACCAGTATCTGCCGGTTGTCAGGCGCCAGGCGCTGGCGCTGCAGGTAAGGCTGCCGGCCAGCGTTGATCTCGATGACCTGATCCAGGCCGGAATGGTTGGCTTGCTCGATGCGCTGGGACGCTACAACGCCGACCAGGGGGCAAGCTTCACCACCTATGCCAGCCAGCGCATACGCGGATCGATGATCGATGAGCTGCGCAGCCGCGACTGGGTGCCGCGTAGCGTGCGGCGTAACGCGCGGGAGATCGACGAGGCTACCCGGCGTCTCGAACAGCAACTCGGGCGTCCCGCCGAGGAGCGCGAGATTGCCGATCATCTATCGCTGAGTCTCGCTGACTATCATCAGCGACTGGCCGATACCAACGGTGGCCACCTGCTCGGCTTCGAGGACTTGATCGAGGAGAGCGGCGAGCCGGAGGGGGGCGAGTCGTCACCGAAATCGCCTTTCGATGCGCTGGTAAGCAACGAGCAGCGGGCGCGTCTGGTGGCAGCCATCGACAAGCTACCGGAGCGCGAAAAGCTGCTGCTGGGGCTGTACTATCAGGAAGAACTCAACCTCAAGGAGATTGGCGCGGTACTCGGCGTCAGCGAGTCGCGAGTCTGCCAGTTGCATAGCCAGGCGGTAGCCCGGCTGCGCGGCCAGCTGGCTTCCGACGAGGCGCAAGCGTCGCTGTGACGCGGTACTAGTCGACTGTGCCCGAGGCACGCAGTCGACGAATCTGCGCGGCGAAATTCGCCGCCACCTTGTCCCAGCTTGCTCCCAGCGCGCGCACCAGCGCCGGATAACCGTCCTTTGCGAGCGGAGTGCTGGCCGAGAAGTTGCGCTCGAGCAGCAGATCGCCGTTCGCTGCTCGCAACTGCCAGTAGCCGCTGGCCATGCCTACGCCCTGGTAATGGCCCTGGAACTGCTCGACATTGACTTGCAGATGCAGGGCTTCGGGGGGGTCGCCTTCCACGAGAATTCGCGTGTCGGGAAGTTCCGCGGCGAGCCGTTGACGCAGCCCCCGGCCGAGTTGCTGGTCGAGTGCCTCGGCCCATTGGTGACTGCTGGCCTGGCGTAGGCGAATCGCGTCGGGTTGCAGCACGATACCCGGGTTGTCGAGATAGCCTGCTACGCTCACCCGGTCGATGACCAGACTGTAGTCTGGCGTCGCGGCGTCAGACGGGCCCACCCCGGACACTGCGTCATTCATCGGGGCAGGCAAGGTATAGCGTTCGGTGGTCGGCGAGCCGGCGCAACCCGCCAGGGCGAACAGTGCGCCAACCATCAGCGCCCCGCGTAATCTGCGTGTCATGTCTTTGCTCCTTGACTTGGCCTTGCGCTCAGCGCCCGGGCGCCCGGGGCACCGGATCCGGCCCCGGACTGCGATCGAAGATCAGTGCATTGGGATTGTCGCTGAGCGTCTCGGCCAATGGCTGCAGCTGGCGTACCAGTTTCTCGATGCTCTGCAGCGTAGCGTTGAGTTCGCGGTAGGCCGGCGAGTCCGGGGAGAGACCCTTGAGCGTGCGCTGCAGCTGCTTCAATGACTCGTTGACATTGCCGGGTATTGCGCGTGTCGCCGGATCCTCCAGCATAGCCTTGAGCGATTCGGCGCTCGCGCGGACTTCCTCGAGGGTTGCCTGCGAGGTGGCCATGGTGCGATCGAGCTTGTCGAGAATCGGCTCGACCTGCAACTCGTTGAGCTTGTCGAGCAGGTTCGAGACCTTCTGCTCGATCTGCGCAAAGCCCCCCGACGTGGTGGGGAAGACGGTGCGCTTCTCGAAGGTCTCCGGGGTGTACTCGCCAGCCAGCTCCTTGTTGAAGTTGAGATCGACGAACAGTGCGCCGGTGAGCAGGTTGCCGGCCTTGAGCGAGGCGCGCAGGCCGTACTCGAACAGCTTCTTGAAGCGCTGTTCCCACTCATCCAGATCAACGGGCTGGTCATCGAGGGTCAGCCGCTGTGGCTCGATGCGGATCAATACCGGAATCGCGAAGCGCTGGCGAGTCTCCGGCTGCGGCGCCGTGAAGCGCCAGGGAACGCTGACCACCGTGCCGACGCGCACCCCCCGGTATTCGACCGGTGAGCCCTTCGACAGGCCGCGCACGGTGTCGTCGACCAGCAGCACATACTCCAGATTGCGGTTGTAGGTGCCCTGGAGGGCGTCCTCCTCATTGGCATAGAGCGTATAGGTGCTGTCCGGCTTGGCCTTGGCCCCCGGCGGAATGTCCTCGGGAATGCCGAACGTCACACCACCGCCGACCAGCGTTTCCAGCGATTCCAGCTGGACGTTGACCCCTTCGGAACTGAGCTTGACGTTGATGCCTGAGGCCGACCAGAAGCGAGTGGTTTCGGTGATCAATACGTCATAGGGCGATTCGATGAACAGACGATGGCGCATTTCCCGATCCTGCGGGTCGAACGAGGCATCCTCGACACGGCCCACGGTGAAGCCCTGGTAAGTGACCGGGTCGCCGACCCGCAGCGAGCTGCCCAGCTTGCTGACCAGATTGATACGAATGCCCTTGGCGCCGGGCGGTGCGACCGGTGGCTGGTCGAGGACGGTGAACTGATATTGCGGTTTATCGCTCTGACCGGGCTGCAACTGAATATAGGCCCCCGACAGCACGGTATTCAGCCCGCTGATGCCCTCACGGCCGATACGCGGCTTGACTACCCAGAAGCGGCTGCCGGCATTGAGCATGCGTTCGGCATCCTCGCTCATGCGGGCGGTGACCACGGTATGCGAGAGATCATCCGAAAGGCGTACGTTCTTGACCCGCCCGACCTCGACATTACGCGTCTTGATCAGCGTCTTGCCCGCTTCGATGCCTTCCGCGGTGGGCATCTCGAGGGTGATTTCGGGGCCCCGCCGGCTGGCGTTGTCGTAGACCAGCCACAGGCCGATCAGCACTGCCACCAGTGGTACGATCCAGATCGGTGAAATGCGCGACTGAACATGACGTTGGGCGCGATGCGCTTCAGGCATGAGGGGATTCCTTGGCGGGAACGGGCGGCTGCCACAGCAGGCGCGGATCGAAAGTGATGGCGGCAAGCATGGTCAATACCACGACCGACATGAAGGCCAGCGCGGCCGGCCCCGGGGTGATCGACATCAGTCTGCCGGCGCGAATCAGGGCGACCAGAATCGCCACCACGAAGACGTCGACCATCGACCAGCGGCCGATGAACTCGGTCAGCCGATAGAGCCGGGTTCGCACGATGCGGTGATAGCCGCCGCTGCGGCGCACGGCGATGCACAGCCAGCCGAGGGCGAGCAATTTGCCGACCGGCACCAGAATGCTGGCGACGAAGATCACCGTGGCGACCGGATAGGAGCCCATCTGCCAGAGCTGGATCACGCCGCCGATGATCGTCGACGGGTTGGCTTCGCCAAGGTAAGTGGTGGTCATGATCGGGTAGATGTTGGCCGGCAGATACAGGATCGTCGCCGTGACGAGCAGGGCCCAGGTCCGCTGCAGGCTTCGCGGCTGACGTGCGTGCAGCGCTTCGCCGCAGCGTCGACAGCGTCCGCGTCCGTGGCCATCGAGCGCATTGACCAGGCCGCAGGTCTGGCAGCCGGCCAGACCCTGCTCGGCGGCCGGAGCGCCGGTGCGGCTGTGTTCGGGCGCGAGCGGTTCGCCGGCCAGCGAGAACCACATCCAGTCGCTGTCGAGCGATTGCGTGGTCAGCAACAGCAGGATGGCGAACAGGCAGAAGGCCCAGAACGAGACGCCCAGGCTGACTTCGGCGAGGCCGGCCACCTTGATCAAGCTGACCAGCGCACCGATGATGAACACGTCGGCCATCATCCACGGGTGCAGATGGCTCAGCGAGCGCGCGATGCCGCGGCTGAAGGGCAGCGGTTCGCGACTCAGCAGGCCGAGCTGCAGCCAGGCGACGCAGGCAAGATAGAGGGCCGGCAGCACGGCGACGCTCAGCGCCACGCTGATGGCCACCCATGGCTGGCTGTAGCCGACCAGGCTGCGTACGGTCTGGGCCAGCTCGATGCGGTTGCTAATGCCGCTGACCTCGAAACTGATGAAGGGGAAGGACAGCGCGACGATCAGCGCAACCAGCGCTGCCAGCGAAAGCGCCAGGCTGCGCTGTGCCGGTCGATTGTGACGCTGGGCGAGACTATGGCCACAGCGCGGACAGTCTGCCTTCTGCCCCGGGCTCAGCGGCGGCAGCGCCACCAGCCAGTCGCACTCGTGGCAGGCACGCAGCCGGCGCCGGCTCGGGCGTGGCGAACCAGCGCCGCTATCCGTCAGCGTATCGGGCGGTTGCGTATCGGCGGTCACCGTGTCAGCGTCCTGTGGCGATGAGTGTTCTCATTCATGCGAACCAGTGTAACCGCTTAGTGTCCATGGTCGAACAGCGTTCATCGTTTGCCGTCGCCAAGTGGCGCGACTCGGTCCCCTCGTCAGCTCGACTGCAATTGCCCTGCGAGCCCGGGCCGGGCGCTGGTCCTGCTCGGGCAACTCGGGCATCATGCCGCCGGACGTTCCACGAGCCGGATCATCGAAGTCATGCGTTAACAAAGGGAGGCGAGCTTGCTACTTGCGATCGGTGCTGTCGTTCTGGGGTTGGTGTTGCTGGTATGGAGTGCCGATCGTTTCGTCGACGGCGCGGCTGCCACGGCGGGGCACCTGGGCCTGCCGTCGCTGTTGATCGGCATCCTGGTGATCGGTTTCGGTACCTCGGCCCCCGAGATGATGGTATCGGCACTCGCCGCCTGGCAGGGTAATCCGGGGCTGGCGCTGGGTAATGCCTACGGCTCGAACATCACCAATATCGGGCTGATTCTCGGCCTCGTGGCGCTGCTCAGTCCGCTGACGGTACACTCGCAGGTCATCCGCCAGGAGTTGCCGCTGCTGGGGGGCGCCACCTTGATTTCCGGCTGGCTACTGCTGGATGCCCAGGTCACGCGCCTCGATGGCTGGCTGCTGCTGGTGCTGCTGGTAGGGGTCATGGGGTTCAGCATCTGGCGCGCCCGCAGTGGCGCTACCGATGCGCTGATGGTGGGTACCGAGTCCTCGCTCGCCGAGCACCCGATGACGCTGCGCGCCGGCATCCTCTGGACGCTAGCCGGCCTGGTGGTATTGATCGCCAGTTCGCGGCTGCTGGTCTGGGGGGCGGTGCAGATCGCTCAGGCGTTCGGCGTCAGCGATCTGGTCATCGGCCTGACTGTGGTCGCGGTGGGCACCTCGCTTCCCGAGCTGGCCTCGTCGATCAGTGCGTTGCGCAAGAACGAGCACGACCTGGTGCTGGGCAACGTGGTGGGTTCCAACCTGTTCAATTCGCTGGCCGTGGTGGGGCTGGCCGGGGTGATCACGCCGATCGATGCCGAACGTGCGGTGATCCTGCGCGACTGGCCGGTGATGGCGGTGCTGACCCTGGCGGTGCTGATATTCGGCATCGGTTGGCGAGGGCGTCAGGGGCGAATCAATCGTTTCGAAGGCGGCGCACTGCTGCTCGTCTATCTGGCCTACAACGCCTATCTGATCAGCAGCGAAATGGTCTGATCACCCGCTTCGATCGTCAGCGAGCCCACCTTGCGCCGGGTTCCATGCCCGGCGCAGTCGTGTCCAGATTTATCGCCCCGTTCTTGATCTGCGTCAACTCGACGCGCCCGTTAAGACTTAAGTCGGTTTCGTGGGCGGCGTATCATGTCCTCGTGCCAGCGGCGATTGCCAGTGTCTGAGGCTCGCAATGAGCGTCTGCTTGGCTAGCCTGTGGTGAGTCGCACCAGCGCACGGCGACCGGCTGCAAGGCTTGGGTTAATGGGGCTGCTGCATCGGTGGCGGCCCTGACTTCAGACGGATTAGGAGTGGACATGGAACTTGATCCGGTCTTCCTGTCGCGATTGCAATTCGCGTTTGTCGTAACCTTTCATGCCATCTTTCCGGTCTTCACGATCGGCCTGGCCTCCTACCTGGCGCTGCTCTATGGCCTGCTCGTCAAGACCGGCAACCCGGCCTGGGAGCGCCTGGCAGAATTCTGGACCAAGGTCTTCGCGGTCGTGTTCGGCATGGGGGTGGTGTCGGGCATCGTCATGGCCTTTCAGTTCGGGACCAACTGGAGCAACTTCTCCCAGGCAGCCTCGAATTTCATCGGCCCGCTGCTCAGTTACGAGGTGGTCACGGCGTTCTTTCTCGAGGCCGGCTTCCTCGGCGTGCTGCTGTTCGGTCGCGAGCGGGTATCGCCCAAGGTGCACCTGTTCGCGGCGATCATGGTGGCCCTGGGGACGCTCATCTCGTCGTTCTGGATCCTCTCGGCCAACAGCTGGATGCAGACCCCCGCCGGCTTCGAAATGCGCGAGGGCATGGTCCACGTGACGTCCTGGGTGGAGGCGATCTTCAACCCCTCGTTCCCGTATCGCTTCGCGCACATGGTGATGGCCTCGTTTCTGACCGGTGGCTTCGTGGTCTGCGGGGTCAGCGCCTGGTATCTGCTGCGCGGGCATGACGTCGAGGCCAATCGCAAGGCGCTGTCGATGTCGCTGTGGCTACTGCTGTTCGCGGCCCCGGCCCAGGCGGTCATCGGCGACATGCACGGTACCAACACGCTGGAGTATCAACCGAGCAAGATCGCGGCCATCGAGGGGATCTGGGAAACCGAATCATCGGTGCCGCTATTGCTGTTCGCCGTGCCGGATCAGGCCAATCAGACCAATGACTTTGCCGTGGGTATTCCCAAGCTGGCCAGCCTGATCCTCACTCGCGACCCGAACGGCGAACTCCCGGGGCTCAACGAGATCCCCCGCGACCAGCAGCCGCCGGTGTGGATCACCTTCTATTCGTTTCGCATCATGGTCGGGCTGGGCGTATTGATGATTGCGTTCGCGGTCGCCGGCCTGTTGCTGCGGCGCGGCGGTCGGATCTATCACAATCGCTTCTTCCTTCAGGGGCTGCGGCTGATGGCGATCTCGCCGTTCATCGCCGTGAGCGCTGGCTGGTTCGTGACCGAAACGGGCCGTGCGCCATGGCTCATCTATGGCGTGATGACCCAGGCCGAAGCGGTGACGCCGTCGCTTACCGGCTGGATGGCATTGACGACGCTGATCGGCTACATCCTGGTCTATGCCGTGGTCTTCATCGCCGGGCTCTATTACCTGGGTCGGGTGATCCGCCAGGGCATGGTCGAAGGCGACGTCGATGACGTGACACGCGCCATGCGCCCGATGTCGGCCTCTCACGTGCCGTTCGACGACGGTCAGTATCAAGCCCCCAACGCCGCTTCCAGGAGCTGAAACCATGCTGGGAACTATCGATCTTTCGCTGATCTGGGCCGCGATCATCGCCTTTGGCGTCATCATGTACGTGCTGATGGACGGCTTCGACCTGGGTGTGGGCCTGCTCTTTCCGTTCGCCCCGGATGAAGAGGCGCGCGACGTGATGATGAACTCGGTGGCGCCGATCTGGGATGGCAACGAGACCTGGCTGGTGCTCGGCGGAGCCGGGTTGATCGGCGCCTTTCCGCTGGTTTACACGATCCTGTTGCCGGCGCTCTATCTCGGGGTGTTCCTGATGCTGGCGGGGCTGATCTTCCGTGGCATCGCCTTCGAATTCCGCTTCAAGGCGCGCAGTTCCAAGAAATGGTGGAACGTCGCCTTCGCCGGGGGCTCGGCGGTCGCCACCTTCGCCCAGGGGGCGGTGGTCGGCGCCTACATTCAGGGCTTCGAGACCCAGGACCGGATCTACACCGGTGGCGCCTTCGACTGGTTGACGCCGTTCTCGGTACTCACCGGCCTGGGCATGCTGGCCGGTTTCGCGTTGCTCGGCGCGACCTGGGTGGCAATGAAGACCGAGGGTTACATCCAGCGCTGGGCGCGCGGTCTGGTGGTCAAGCTGCTGCTCGCGGTGCTTGCGGTGTTCGTGGTGGTCAGTCTGTGGACGCCCTTCATCAATGCCGATGTCTGGACCCGCTGGTTTGATCATCTACAGGTCATCTGGCTGCTGCCGGCGCTGGCGCTGGGCTGTGCGGCGCTGATCTGGTGGGGCGCCAAGCGCGAGCGCGATATCCTGCCGTTCGTCGCCACCATGGGGCTGTTCATCTTCACTTACCTGGGCCTGCTGGTGAGCCGCTGGCCGTACGTGGTGCCGCCGGACTACACCCTCTGGGACGCCGCTTCGGCACCCGAATCGCAGCTGTTTCTGCTGGTCGGGGTGTTGTTCGTGATCCCGATCATCCTCGGCTATACCGCCTGGTCCTATTGGGTGTTCCGCGGCAAGGTGCGTCCTGGCGAGGGTTACCATTGAGCGGTCGGCTGAACGACACGGCATGCTAGATCCGCAGCTCACCAATCGCCGCTGGCTTCGCGAGCTGTCGGGCAGCGTCCGCGGCTGGCTGGGCCTGGCGGGCGCCGCCGGCATTCTGGCCGGCCTGTGCACGATCGTGCAGATGGGCTTGCTGGCCTGGCTGGTCGACCAGTTGGTGACTCATGCCAGCGCGCCCGCGGCGTTGGGGTGGGCGTTCTTCGGGCTGATCGGCGTGCTGGTATTGCGCGCCGTGGCGCAATGGGTCCAGGAGCGCGCCAGCGCCGAGGCCAGCCTGAGGATCCGCGCCCGGGTGCGCGGCGAACTGCTCGAGCATCTCGCTGCGTTGGGCCCGGTGCGCCTCGGCGATCGTCATTCGGCGGGGCTCGGCCAGCAGCTGGTCGAGCAGGTCGAGGCGCTGGACGGTTACTTCGCGCGCTTTCTGCCGCAGATGCGCCTGACGACGGTCCTGCCGCTGGTGATCCTGGCGGTGGTGGCCTCGCTCGACTGGCTGGCGGCGGCGCTGCTGCTGCTGGCGGCGCCATTGATTCCGCTGTTCATGGCGCTGGTGGGGATGGGCGCCGAACGCCTCAATCGCGAGCAGTTCGTCGCCGTGACCCGGCTGGCGGGGCACTTTCTCGACCGGGTGCGCGGGGTGACCACGCTGCAACTGTTCAACCGTACCGCCGACAGCATCAACGAAGTGCATGCCGCCGCCGACGACTATCGCCGGCGCAGCCTGCGCACGCTGCGCCTGGCGTTCCTGTCATCGGCGGTGCTCGAATTCTTCGCCTCGGTGGCGATCGCCATGGTGGCGATCTACATCGGCTTCGGCCTGCTCGGCTACATTGCTTACGGTCCTGCCGATGCGCTGACCCTGTTCAGCGGTCTGTTCGTGCTGCTGCTGGCGCCGGAATTCTTCCAGCCGCTGCGTACGCTGTCGCAGCATTATCATGACCGCGCCGCCGCGCTGGGGGCTGCCGACGGCCTGCTCGCGCTGCTCAAGGAGCCGCTACCCCAGGGCCACCGGGCAGGCGCGTCGCGCGCCGAACCTGGCCACGTTGGGAATGACCACGTTGGCATTGGCTACGCCGCGGATGGCCATGGCGCGTCTATCGCCTTGCGCGGGGTGACAATCGCCCATCCCGGGCGCGGCCGGGTGCTGGGGCCGCTCGATCTCGAGATCGCCGCCGGCGAGTGCGTGGCGCTGATCGGGCCGTCGGGCAGCGGCAAGTCGAGCCTGCTGCAGTTGCTGGCCGGCTTCATCGAGGCCGACAGCGGCACGCTGACGATCGGCGCTAGCGGGCGTATCGCCTGGATGGACCAGCGCCCATGGCTCATTCAGGGCACGCTGGCTGACAATCTGCGTCTCGCCGCGCCGCGGGCCAGCGACGCCGAACTGTGGGCGGCCCTCCGGCGGGCCGGGCTGGGCGAGCTGGTCGGTGGGTTGCCGGAGGGCCTGGCGACGCCGCTCGGCGAGCGCGGCTACGGTTTTTCCGGCGGCCAGGCCCAGCGCCTGGCACTGGCCCGGGTCTTTCTCGCGCGGGCATCGCTGGTACTGCTCGACGAGCCCACGGCGAGCCTTGACAGCGAGACCCAGGGGGGGGTCGTCGACGGCCTGCGCGAGTTGATGGCGAGCGGCGCCACGGTCGTCGTCGCGACCCACCAGCAGGCGTTGATGAGCATGGCCGGTCGGCGCATCGAATTGAGCCACCAGGCCCGGCGACAGGAGATCGGCCATGACGCCTCGGCCTGAGCCGTCACTGCGCGACGATTTCGCCCCCTGGTTGCGGCGCCTGGGTCGGCGGCGCTGGCGATTGGGTGCCGGGGCACTGCTGATGGCGCTGACCGTCGCTGCGGGGATCGGCCTGCTGGCGCTGTCGGGCTGGTTCATCACCGCCACGGCGGTCACCGGGGTGTTGCTCGCCGCCGGCGCGGCGGCGACGCTGGACGTCTACGTGCCGGGCGCGGGCATTCGTCTGTTCGCCGTGACCCGCACGGTGGCGCGCTACTGCGAACGGCTCTACAACCACGACAGCGTACTGCGGGTGCTGGCCGAGCTGCGCGCCGGCATGTTCTCGGTGCTCACCCGCCTCGACGGAAGGACGCTGTCGCAACTGCGCGCCTCGGAATGGCTCAACCGGCTGACCGCCGACATCGATACCCTCGATGGGCTCTATCTGCGCCTGCTGGCGCCGCCGTTGGTGGCGGCGCTGGCAATCGGCGGGGTCGGGACGCTGCTGGGCCTTTTCGTGCCGGGCATCGCGCTGGCGGTGGTCGCCCCGCTGGGGGCGCTGTGGCTGTGGCTGGTGTTCGGCCAGGCGTGGCTCGGCATGGCCCCGGCGAGGCGTCGGGTGGCCAGCCAGGACCGGCTGCGCGGTCGGGTGATCGAGCAGCTCCAGGGGCTTTCCGAGCTGCGCTGCTACGGCACGCTGGCCAGCCATCGCCAGGCGCTGCTCGAGGAGCAGGCGGCGCTTTACGCCGACCAGCGTCGCCTTGCCGGTCGTCAGGCGCTGGGCAGCGCGCTGGCCAATCTGGTGGTCGGCCTGTGCGTGGTGCTGGCGCTGTGGCTGGCGGCGCATGGCCAGGCTGACGGACGCATCAGCGGCGCGGTGATGGTGATGATGCCGCTGGCCATATTGGCGCTCAACGAGGCGGTGGGCGGCCTGCCCCAGGCGTTCACCCAACTGGGTGCGACCCGCGCCGCGGCACGTCGGCTCAACGAGCTGGCGAGCCGGCAGGGTACGCTGCGTGAACCCGCAACACCGATCGACGCGCCGGCCGGCACGCCGACCGTCGTGCTTGACGCGGTTAGCGTGCGCTATCCCGGCGCACTCGTCTCGGCGCTGGATGCGTTGACGCTGCGCCTCGAGCCCGGCGAGCGGCTGGCGGTGCTGGGTGCGTCGGGGGCCGGCAAGTCGACGCTCGGTCAGTTGCTGGTTCGCCAGCTCGACCCGACGGCGGGGGCGGTGACCTACAACGGCATCGACCTGCGCGACATGCCGCTGAGCGCGCTGCGCGCCCGGGTGGGTTACCTGACCCAGCACAGCGAGCTGTTCCAGGCCAGCCTGGCGGACAACCTGCGCCTGGCCGATCCCGACGCGAACGAGGCGGCGCTTTGGCGCGTGCTCGACGTCGTCGACCTGGCCGATTGGGCGCGGGACTTGCCCGATGGGCTGGACACCTGGGTCGGCGAATCCGGCCGCCAGGTCTCGGGTGGTCAGGCACGGCGCATCGCGCTGGCGCGGGTACTGCTCAAGGCCCCCGAACTGGTGGTTCTCGACGAACCCTTCAGCGGCCTCGACGCGGCGACGGCAGAGCGTATCGCCGGGCGTCTGGACCGCTGGCTCGCGGGCCGCAGCGTGGTGTTTCTGGCCCACGCCGCGGACGGCCTGCCGGGCGTCACCCAAGCCATCGAACTGGTCGCCGGACGAGCCAGCGAATGATTTTGCGCAAACGGTCTACTCGGGCAAGATAAGCGGACACCGTTTTCGGGAGTTCGCTATGCGCGATTGGTTGGAATCCCTGCCCAAGGCCGAGTTGCACCTGCATATCGAGGGCTCGCTGGAGCCCGAGCTGATGTTCGATCTGGCCGAACGCAATGGCGTGTCGCTGGTCTACGACTCGGTCGAGGCGGTCCGGGCCGCCTACGCCTTCGACGATCTTCAAGCGTTTCTCGATCTTTACTATCAGGGCATGGCGGTATTGCGTACGGTCGATGACTTCGACGACCTGGCGATGGCCTATCTCCGCCGCGCCCACGCCGAGGGCGTGGTGCACGTCGAGCTGTCCTTCGATCCCCAGGCGCATCTGCTGCGCGGAGTGAGCCTGGCGACCCAGATCGAGGGCCTGCGCCGGGCGATGCGCCGCGCTGCCCGCGAGCTGGATCTGTCCACCGCGCTGATCATGAGCTTTCTGCGCGATAGGCCGGCGGCGGAGGCCATGCAGGTGCTCGAGCAGGCCAATTCCCACCTCGAACTGATCGACGCCGTGGGGCTCGACAGCGCCGAGCGCGGCAATCCGCCCGGCCAGTTCGCCGAGGTCTTCGCCCGCGCCCGGGATCTGGGCCTGGCGCGGGTCGCCCACGCCGGCGAGGAAGGCCCGGCGAGCTACATTAGTGAAGCGCTGGACAGCCTCGGTGTCGGTCGCATCGATCATGGCGTATGCTGCCTCGAGGACCCAGCGCTGGTTGCCCGATTGCGCGAGGCGCAGATCCCGTTGACCGTCTGTCCGCTGTCCAACGTGCGTCTCAAGGTGGTCGAGGCGATGAGCGATCATCCGCTGCCGGCATTGCTCGATGCCGGGCTCAAGCTGACCGTCAATTCCGACGATCCGGCGTACTTCGGCGGTGGCGTGCTTGACAACTATCTGGCCTGCCACGAGGCGTTCGGCTGGGACGAAGCGGTATTCAAGGGGCTGGCACGCAATGCCATCGAAGTGGCCTACATGGACGACGCCCGGCGTCTCGAACTGCTGGCCCGTATCGACGCGCTCTGAGGGAACATTGCTACATGTTTGCGCGGACTAGGCGCCACGCAGCCAGCCACGACAGTTGAGAGCAAGCTTCTCTCATCTGCCTGGGCGTGGTCTTCGTGGGAACGAATTTATTTGCGATTAATGTAGCCAGGTCCATCGGGAATGAACTCCCTTCCCCTATAATCGCGCCCGGTAGGGCGCTATCCAATGCCAGGGAGTCACCTCGTTGAGAACGCTAGTGATCGTTCGTTCACTCAAGATGGGAGGCATGGAACGAGTTGCGGTCAACCTTGCCGATGCCTTCGCCGAGGCGGGCTGTGAAAGCCACTTGCTGACTCTCCGCCGCCATCGGGCTCCACTGGTGCCCGAAAACGCCACGGTGCAGATTCATCACCTGCCCATCGTGAGCTGGAACCGGTTGACGGTGGTTGGTCTGCTCATCGAATGGCTATCCCGGCTATTTCTCAACCCGCTCCTGCGTCGCTCACACTTCGTCTGGACCGGCTGGCTCGGCGGCCCCTTGTTCCGCTTCTGGCTCAGGCGTTTCGAGAAGCGGCATGGGCGTGTCGACCGCCTGATCTTTCGAGGCCGGGGCACCTTCGAGATGGTGTGGAACTTCCGCGACGAGCGTCTACGCTTCGTGCTCGAGAACATCGTGAGGCCCGAACAGCGCAACTTGAAATCACGCCTTTTTGCGCGCTGCCTCTATCAGGACAATCATCTTGTTGCCGTTTCCGACGGCGTACGCAAGACGCTGGAAGTCGGTGAGCGCATCTGGGGTTTTTCACCGCGTTCGCTTCAGACAATCGTCAACCCATGCCCGATCGCCAGCATTCAGCGCATGATGAATGAGCCCGACGGCGACATACCCGACAGCCCGTATATCATCAACGTCGCGCGGCTGACCAAGGCCAAGGATCATCCATTGTTGATCCGGGCTTATGCCCGGGCGGGCATCGCCGAGCAGCTGGTCATCATCGGCGAGGGGCCCGAACGCCCGACTATCGAAAAGCTGATTGCCGAGCTTGGCCTTGAAGATCGGGTCATTCTCGCTGGCCACCGGCTTAACCCCTACCCCTGGCTGAGGCAGGCGCGCCTGTTCGTGCTGAGTTCACGCTTTGAAGGGATGGGCATCGTGCTGTTCGAAGCCTTGGCATGCGCTACGCCGGTGTTGTCGGTGGACTGCCAAGGCGGTGTCCGCCAGATTCTCAAGGGGCCTCTCGAATCCTCGCTGGTACCCCGTGAGGAACAAGCCCTGGCCGAGGGCATCCTGAAGGCCATGCACGGCGACAAGCCTGCCATCGACATGGCTTGGCTGGATGAGTTCGAGCCCAGGAGAGTAGCTCAGCGCTTTTTGGATACGCCCTGAACAACCTTGCCATGACAATGGTCGGGCCCACGCACTGCTTTATCGAGCGGTCTCTGGTCCCTTCAAAATCGGCCTTGGCCTATTTTAAACCAGTGTCCTGATTTCGGGGTCCACTATACTTTTGTGGGAGGGGCTCTAGCCCCGAAGGCGGCTGCCCCGTAGCTAGAACTGCTGCAGGGCATCGCGATAGCCGAGGTACTCCTTGCGGCGTTCCTGCAGGCGGCTGGCCATGCCGAAATCATCCTCGCGCTTGGCGTTGTCCTCGGCGATCTCGAGCTGCTTGATGGCGCGCTCGACATGCCCGGTCAGTTGCAACGTCTCGGCGCGGGCCAGCAGCCCCCAGGTCTTGTGGCCGCTGCGCCCGGCGGCCTCGGCGAGCAGGTCGTAGACGCGCGGATTCTCCGGCTGCTGGCGGCTCAGTTCGCGCAGTGCGGCGAAGGCTTGGTCAGGGGCACGCTGCAGCAGCACACGGGCGCGCACCAGTTGCGCCGGCAGGTAGTCGGGGGTCAGTCGCAGGATGCGCTCGCTGCGGGTCAGGGCACTGTCGTAGCGGCTGGCGTCGAGGGCGATCTGCGCGGCGCTGGCGGGAATCAGGGTCAGGTCGGGCCACTTTTCTGCCAGGCTGTCGAGCTGGGCGAGGGCGGCATCGACGCGGTTGCCCTGCGCGGCGATCAGCGCCTCGAGGTAGTCGATCGCTGCCTGGGGCGGGTCGTCCTGGCGCAGCTCGGTCATCGCCTGGGCCGGATTGTCGCCGTTGAGGCCGAGCAGCGCACGGGCGCGGATCATCGCGTAGGATGGGTCGTCGGCGTCACGAGACGCCGCCCGCGAAACCTGGAACTGATCGGCACGCGCCTGGGTATCGCTGATACGCGACTCGGTGACCGGGTGAGTAAGTAGAAATTCCGGCGGGTTACCGCCCTGCAGGCTGGTCAGGCGCTGCATGGCACGGAACATCGCCGGCATCGCTTCGGGGTCGAAGCCGGCCTCGGCCATCGCCTCGAGACCGACACGGTCGGCTTCCTGCTCGAAGCGCCGCGAGTAAGCCAACTGGTCCTGAATGAAGGCGGCCTGCGAGCCCATCATTGCGGCCACCCCGGCATTGCCGGCACCACCGGCGGCGAGCACCATGGCGGCGAGCATCGCCGCCATGGTCGGTAGCTGGGTCTCCTCGGCACGCTCCATGCGTCGCGCGTAGTGGCGCTGCGACAGATGGCCGAGTTCGTGGGCGAGCACCGAGGCAAAGGCGTCCTCGGTATTGGCGAAGGCGAACAGGCCTTGGTTGACGCCGATCACCCCGCCCGGCACGGCGAAGGCGTTGAGCATTCGGCTGTCGACCAGGGTGACCGTCCAGTCGAGGTCGCCGACATTGCTGTAGGGCAGCAGCCGGGCAATCAGCGATTCGGCGTAGGTGTCGACGATCGGGTCCTGCCAGGTCTGGGTCTGGGCGCGGAACTGGCGCAGCCAGGCGCGCCCCAGCCGGTATTCCTCGCCGCCCGAGACGCTGCCCCCGCCGCTGCCCAGCGCGGGCAGCGAGTCACCGCCGGCCTGAGCGATCGGTAGCGGGGTGAAGGCCAGCAGTCCTGCCAGCAGCCCTGACTTCACGACACTCGGCATCGTCTTCCTCGTCGTCTCCAAGCGTTTATGTCCGACATTGATTCACCCGGCAAAGTGCCTTTAAATCGAGGCGGTTTTTCATTCTCCCGGGAGGTGGCATGGCCCTGCAACCCACTGATCGACTCGATGCGCGTGGCCTGGCCTGTCCGCTGCCGTTGCTCAAGGCCAAGCAGGCGTTGGCGCACCTGGCGGTGGGCGACATCCTGCATGTGGTGGCGAGCGATCCCGGGTCATGGCGCGACTTCGAGGCCTTCGTCGCGCACAGCGACCACGAACTGCTGGAGCGCGACACGCGCGATTCAGAATATCACTACTGGCTACGCAAGGGCGGTACCCGAGCATGACCATGAAGGCGGTCTTCAAGACCTGGTTCGAACGCTACTTCTCCGACGAGGAAGCGATCGTGCTGTTGCTGGTGCTGGTGCTGGGCTTCGCCGCGGTGTTCTGGTTGGGCAAGATGCTGGCGCCGTTCTTTACCGCGCTGGTACTGGCTTTCCTGTTGCAGGGGGTGGTCGGCTGGCTCGAACGCCGCGGCCTGCCACGACTGCTGTCGGTGCTGCTGGTGTTCCTGGCGTTCGTCGGTGCGCTGCTGGCGCTGGCGCTGATCGTGCTGCCGCTGGTGTGGAATCAGTTGCTCGAGCTGGTCCAGGAAAGCCCGCGGATGTTCGACAGCGTTCGGGGGTGGCTCGATGAGATGCAGGCGCGCTACCCGACAGTGATCACTCCGGCGCAGATCGACGACTGGATCGCCACCGCCGGCCGCGAGGCGACCCAGCTCGGCCAGCGTGCGCTGACCTTTTCACTGGCCTCGCTGGGCAACTTGCTGGGGTTGATCATCTACCTGGTGCTGGTGCCGATCCTGGTGTTCTTCCTGCTCAAGGATCGTGAGCCGCTGATCCGCTTCATGCTTTCATTGCTGCCACAGAAGCGCACCCTGATGACGCGCATCTGGTACGAGATGGACGATCAGATTGCCAACTACATCCGCGGCAAGGCGATCGAGATCGCCATTGTCGGTGGGGCGGCGTACATCACCTTCTGGCTCTTCGGGCTGCCTTATGCCGCGCTGCTGGGGCTGACGGTCGGGCTGTCGGTGCTGGTGCCTTATATCGGCGCGGCGGTGGCGACGCTGCCGGTGGCCGCGGTGTCCGGTTTTCACTTCGGGCTGAGCGATCAGTTTTTCTACGTGATCATCGCCTACGGCGTGCTGCAGGCACTCGATGGCAACGTGCTGGTGCCGGTGCTGTTCTCCGAGGCGGTCAACCTGCATCCGGTGTCGATCATCCTTGCGGTGCTGTTCTTCGGCGGCATCTGGGGCTTCTGGGGGGTGTTCTTCGCGATTCCGCTGGCGACCCTGCTCAAGGCGCTGGCGCGCGCCTGGCCGCGCAGCGTCGCGCAGCGCGACCAGCGGTTGCACCAGGTCGATCTTCAGGACTGAACGCTACCTTGGGCATGCAGCTCGCGGGCCGCATCGAGCACCTCGGCGACGTGGCCCGGCACCTTGACCTTGCGCCATTCGCGGGCCAGGTTGCCGTCGGCATCGATCAGGAAAGTGCTGCGCTCGATGCCCAGATGCTCCTTGCCATAGAGCTTCTTGAGCTTGATGACGTCGAACTGCCGGCACAGTGCCTCGTCCTTGTCGGAAATCAACTCGAAGTTGAAGTCCTGCTTGGCCTTGAAATTCTCGTGGGCGCGCAGGCCGTCCCGCGAGACGCCCAGAATCAGCGTGTTGGCCGCCTCGAAAGCGGCCTTGCGGTCGCGGAAATCGCCACCCTCGGTAGTGCAGCCGGGGGTGCTGTCCTTGGGATAGAAATAGATCACCACCTGCCTGCCGCGCAGTTGCGAGAGGGTCACGGTGGTATCGCCGGTGGCCTGGGCGGTGAAATCCGCGACCGGCTGACCGAGGCTGATGCTCATGGCTGGACTCCTGGAATGAATGACGTCAGCGATTACACGCAAGCGCGGCAGCGCTGTAAAGTCTAAACGCCATCATCGGGCCGCGAGCATCTGTACAGGCTTTCGTCGCCTGAGTACCATTTGGTGCCTGGACCGAGCACCGATTACGTGGTTTATCGGCGGGTGGGTCGTCCTTGACCGACTCGGCCGCTTCACAGGAGAACATCGCAGGATGATCACAGGCAGCATCGTCGCGCTGGCGACCCCGATGAAAACATCCGGTGAGATCGACTGGGAGGCGCTGCGCCGCCTGGTGGGCTTCCATCTCGACAACGGCACCGATGCCATCGTCGCCGCCGGCACCACCGGCGAGCCGACCACCATGTCCTTCGCCGAACACTTCGACGTCATCCGCACCGTGGTCGAGGAAGTGCGCGGGCGCATCCCGGTGATTGCCGGCACCGGTGCCAACGCGACCTCCGAGGCCGTCGAACTGGCGCGCTACGCCAAGGACGTCGGCGCCGATTATTGCCTGTCGGTGTGCCCCTATTACAACAAGCCGACCCAGGAAGGCCTGTTCCAGCACTTCAAGGCGGTCGCCGAGGGCGGCGACCTGCCGGTGATCCTCTACAACGTGCCGGGGCGCACCTGTTCGGATCTGTACAACGAGACGGTCTTCCGGCTGGCCGAGGTCGACAACATCGTCGGTCTCAAGGATGCCACCGGCAATCTCGAGCGCGCCGAAGAACTGGTCGAGCGGCTGCGCGATACCGGTTTCGCGCTGTATTCCGGCGACGATCCCACGGCCTGCGAGTTTATGCTGATGGGCGGCCACGGCGACATCTCGGTGACCGCCAACGTCGCGCCGCACGCCATGCACGAGCTGTGCCGTGCCGCGCTGGCCGGCGACACCGAGCTGGCCCACCAGCTCAATACACGGTTGATGCCGCTGCATACCGCGCTGGGCGTCGAGGCCAATCCGATTCCGGTGAAGTGGGGCCTCAATCGCATGGGCTATGCCGATTCCGGGATACGCCTGCCGTTGACCTGGCTGTCCGAGAAATACCACTCCACCGTCGGCGAGGCCCTGCAACTGGCCGGTGTGCTGGACGACTGAGGCCATTCCTGGCCCGCACCCACAAGAAGGTAGAAGCATGAATCCCGTCTTCACATGGATGCCGCTGATCGTGGCCGCCGCCGTTGCTCTGAGCGGTTGCAGCCGCGACGGCTACTATTACGATCGCAGCGACGAGTACCAGACCGCCGAGATGAGCCAGCCGCTGGATCTGCCCGATGCGCGGCGTTCCAGCCGCTATCAGAACGCCATGCCGGTGCCGGATGCCAGGAACGACTTCAGCGCCGAAGGCGATTTCGAAGTGCCGCGCCCGCAGCCGCTGGCCGGCAGCCGCGAAGCGGATCTGGCCTATGTCGAACTGCGCGAGGCGGGCGACGATCGCTGGCTGCTGGTCAATGCCTCGCCGGGCAGCGTATGGCCGCAATTGCAGGGTTTCGTCGAAAGCCGCGGGCTGACGGCGTCCACTCTGGATGCATCCCAAGGCCGGATCGTCACCGAAGAGGCCGATTTTCAGGTCCGTCAGGGGCTGCGTAGCGGGACCAGCGAAGTGCGCTGCACCGCGCCAGCTGCGGGAGGGCAATGCCTGACGGCGCTGCAGGGCTATCTCGACAGCCGCAGCGAGCAGGCCGGCGGCGTCTCGCTGGCCGCCCAGAGCCTGTCGCAGGAGCAGCGGATCCGCCTGCTCAAGCGCGACGACCGCTGGCAGTTGCAATTGGCGCTGGGCATCGACCGCGCCTGGTCGGAGCTGCAATACCAGTTATCCAACAATTTCACCGGCGAAGGCCGCAAGCTGGTCGACCAGAATCGCAGCGCCGGCGATTTCCTTGTCGACTACACGCCACGCGAGGAGGACGGCGGCTGGTTCGACTGGTTCGGCGGCGATGCCGAGCCGCGTCGTTATCGCTTGCATGTCGCCTCGGCGGGTGCCGGCGAGAGCCTGGTGACGGTTGCCGCGGCCGACGGCGAGAGTCTGGGTGACAGCGAGGCCCGTGCGGTACTCGACGCCCTGGCCTCGACCCTGCGCTGATGGCCGAGCGGGAGTCGCAAGCGGCCCGCTTGCCCGGCGAACGGGTCCTGAGCTTCGCCTCGCTGGGCAGCGGCAGCAAGGGCAACGCCACGCTGGTCAGCGACGGCGAGACCCAGGTGCTGGTCGACTGCGGCTTCGGTCTGCGCGAGACCGAGAAGCGCCTGGCGCGTTACGGCCTGCATCCGCGTCAACTGGCCGCGGTGCTGGTCACCCACGAGCACGGCGATCACATCAGCGGCGTCGGCGCTCTGGCGCGGCGCCACGGCCTGCCGGTCTACCTGACCGCCGGCACGCTGCTGTCGCGGCGTCTTGGCGAGGTGGCGCAACATCGCTTGATCGTGCCCCAGGTGCGCTTCGCCATCGCCGGACTCGAAATCGACCCGATAACCGTGCCGCACGATGCCCGCGAGCCGGTGCAGTTTCGCTTTCATGCGCGCCAGCGCACACTCGGCGTACTCACCGATCTGGGCCACCCCAGCGAGCACGTGATCGCCCGTTTCCAGCGCTGCGACGCATTGCTGCTGGAGTGCAATCACGACCCGCGGATGCTCGTCGACGGGCCCTATCCGCCACGCCTCAAACGGCGCGTCGGCGGCAACTGGGGGCATCTGGCCAACGCTCAGGCGCGCACGCTGCTCACGCGTATTGGTCTGGATCGCCTGCAGCGCATCGTCTGCTCGCATCTTTCGGAGCACAACAACCGCCCGGAGCTTGCCCGCGAGGCCCTGGTGCCGCTGCTCGACGGCGATGAATCGCGGCTGGTGGTGTCCGCCCAGGACCGCGGTTTCGACTGGCAGGTCATCGCATGAACGTGGCTCGGGATCATGCTCAGGCGGGTGATGACTCCTTCAATGACGCTTTCAGAGAAATTCCTCATGGAAAAACGTGACGCGCTGTATGCCGGCAAGGCCAAATCCGTCTACCGTACCGACGATCCCCAACGTCTGATCCTGCATTTTCGCGATGACACCAGTGCCTTCGACGGCGAGCGCGTGGAGTCGCTGGCGCGCAAGGGCATGGTCAACAACAAGTTCAACGCCTTCATCATGGGCAAGCTCGAGGCCGCGGGCATTCCGACCCACTTCGACGGCCTGGTGTCGGAGACCGAGTGCGTGGTCAAGAAGCTCGAGATGATCCCGGTCGAGTGCGTGGTGCGCAACCTGGCCGCCGGCGGCCTGGTGAAACGTCTGGGGATCGAGGAGGGGCGTGAACTCACCCCGCCGACCTTCGAGCTGTTCCTCAAGAACGACGCCCAGCACGACCCGATGATCAACGAATCGCTGGCCGAGACCTTCGGCTGGGCGAGTCGCGAGCAGCTGGCGCGCATGAAGACGCTGACCTTTCAGGTCAACGACGTGCTCAAGCAGCTGTTCCTCGACGGCGGCATGCTGCTGGTCGACTACAAGCTCGAGTTCGGGATGTTCAACGGCGAGATCGTGCTCGGCGACGAGTTCTCGCCCGACGGCTGCCGGCTGTGGGACGCCAAGACCCGGGAGAAGATGGACAAGGACCGTTTCCGTCAGGGGCTCGGCGGGGTGATCGAGGCCTACGAGGAAGTCGGCCGGCGCATCGGTATCGAGTTCGATTGACGCCTACGCCGGCGTACGGTCACGACCGGGCGCCGGCCAGCGGCACGATCTCCATCACCTCCATTACGATGCCGCCCGCGCCATCATCGTGGGCGCGGAAGCGCACGTCCACATCTCTCAGCGCCACGCCGTAGCGACGCGCGTCGCGGCCGCCCCGGTAGGCCGGGCGCGGGTCCTGGGCGAGCACCTGCTCGATCAGCCGGCGTAGCGAGTCGCCGTCGTCGCGGCTGGCCAGCTGGGCCTCGGCGGCGGTACTGAAGGTCACCTGGCGACGGGGCGGCGGCGCGGGGGCGAAGCCGGCTTCCGCAGCGGGGCGCGACTCGGCCCACGGCAGGTAGGGCTTGATGTCGAGCACCGGCGTGCCGTCGACCAGGTCGTGGCCGCGCAGATGCAAGCGGACGCCGTTGCCGATCTCGATCTTCTCGAGTTCGACCAGTGACAGCCCCAGGCGATTGGGGCGGTGAGTGCTGCGAGTGGCGAACACCCCGAGCCTGGCGTTGCCGCCCAGGCGCGGCGGACGCACCAGCGGCGTCCAGCGCTCGGGGCTGCGGTGAAAGACGAAGGTCAGCCAGAGATGACTGACGCCTTCGAGACCGCGTACCGCCAGCGATTCGTCGAAGGGCGGCAGCAGTTCAAGCACCGCGCGTGCTTCATCGGCCAGGCCGGGCTGGCGGGGGATGCCGAACTTGTCGGGATAATCGCTGGCGATGCGACCGATGGCCTGCATCGTGAATCGGTCGCCGGGGTCAGAGTCGATGTCGTGCATCGGCTCATTATGCCGGCGAGGCGCGCGCCCGGCGAGACAACACACGGCGAGTGATTTGCAGATCAATCAGCGAGTCTCGACGTGATCGATGCGCATCGACAGATCGATTGCCTTGATGTCCTTGGTCAGTGCGCCGATCGAGATGCAATCGACACCGGTGGCGGCGATCGACTCAAGCGTGGTTTCGCTGACGTTGCCCGAGGCTTCCAGGGTCGCCTTGCCGGCGTTCAGCCGTACCGCTTCGCGCAGGTCGTCGAGCGAGAAGTTGTCGAGCATCACCACGTCGGCATGTGCCTCGAGCGCCTGGGCCAGTTCATCGAGGTTCTCGACCTCGACCTCGACCGAAAGGTCGCGGGCGATGTCGCGCGCCTCGTGCACGGCGGCCGCGATGCTGCCGCAGGCGGCGATATGGTTTTCCTTGATCAAAAAGGCATCGTAGAGGCCGATGCGGTGATTGTAGCAACCGCCACAGGTCACGGCATATTTCTGGGCCAGACGCAGCCCGGGCAGCGTCTTGCGAGTATCGAGCAGCCGCACGCCGGTGTCGGCGACGCGATCGGCGTAGTAGCGGGCGCGGGTGGCGGTGGCCGACAGCGTCTGCAGCAGATTGAGCGCCGGGCGTTCGCCGGTCAGCAGGCTGCGCGCGGGCCCCTGCAACTCGAGGAAGCACTGGTCGGCTTGCAGGGCGTCGCCATCGGCGGCGTGCCAGATCAGCTCGACGCGATGGTCGAGGCGCCGGAACAGCTCGTCGACCCAGGCCACGCCGCACAGCACCGCGTTTTCTCGGGTGATCACCCGGGCGGATGCCCACTGACGCTCGGGAATCAGCTGGGCGGTGATATCGCCGGGACCGACGTCTTCGGCCAGCAGCCGGGCGGCGCTGATGCGGATCTCCTCGGCGAGGGCCTCGTAGTAGTGCATGGCTTTCCCTGCTCGTTGGTGTGCGACAATGCGCCCATTATAGAGAATGCCGGGCACTTGCGGCAGGGGAGGAAACGTGCAGATTACCCGGGGGTGGTTGGCCGAGGCGCGTCGCGTCGCCTCGCCCAACTGCAACGAGCGTCCGCAGGGCGAGATATCGGCGCTGGTGATTCACGCCATCAGCCTGCCGCCGGGCGAGTTCGGCAGCGATGCGATCGAGCGGTTGTTCACCAATCGCCTCGATGGCGCGGCGCATGGCTACTTCCGGACGCTCGAGGGACTGCGCGTCTCGGCCCACCTGTTGATTCGCCGCGACGGGGAGCTGGTGCAGTTCGTGCCCTTCGAGCGGCGCGCCTGGCATGCCGGGCGCTCGCGCTGGTTCGACGGTGAACGCGAACGCGTCGAGCTCAACGACTTCAGTATCGGCATCGAGCTCGAAGGCGACGACGTCCAGCCCTATCGCGACGCCCAGTACCGGGCACTGGCCCGGGTGGTGGCGAGCCTGCTGGACAACTACCCGCAGTTGACCGCGCAGCGCATTACCGGCCATGCGCGAATCGCCCCGTTGCGCAAGAGCGATCCCGGGCCGTGTTTCGATTGGGCCTATTTTCGTCAGCGTTTGGCCGCCAAACGCTGAATTTGTAGCTAGGCTACACTCAACGGCCGAGCGGTAGAGCCTCATCGGCAAGTAGCTAATGTTGCTATGCAATATACAATTATGGAAAATATTTCCAGGCTTTCACCAATTGGCAGACAGGGACGTTTGCGGTATCTTCGAGCCGGTATTTGTGACGATCGCATATCTGTTTGTAAAGCGATTACAAACCCTGTTTGACGGAGACACGGCCCCCAGAAAGGTCGGCTCGCACTGAAGAGCGCCCAATGTCGCCACCTGTCGTGTGGAGGCAGACTGACACCTTATCTTCATTCGGAGACACGTCTTATGAGTCTGGAGGCAAGAGAAGATATCGATCCGACCGAAACCTCGGAATGGGTTGATTCCCTGGTATCGGTCGTCGATCGGGAAGGCGAGGAGCGTGCTCAGTATCTGTTGAGTCGTCTGGCCGACCGGCTGCGCCGCGATGGCAGGGTCCCGCCGTTCTCTGTGACCACGCCCCATCGCAATACCATTCCGGTTCATCGCGAGGCGAAGATCCCCGGCGACATGTTCATCGAGCGCAAGCTGCGTTCGGCAATTCGCTGGAACGCCATGGCCCAGGTTCTGCGTGCCAACAAGAAGCACAAGGGATTGGGCGGCCACCTTGCCAGCTATCAATCCTGCGCAACGCTCTACGAAGTCGGTTTCAATCACTTCTTCCGTGCCGACGACGGCGAGCACAAGGGCGATCTCATCTACATCCAGGGTCATGTGACGCCGGGTATCTATGCGCGTTCCTTCCTCGAGGGCCGGCTCACCGAAGAGCAGATGGACGGTTTTCGTCAGGAGGCCGACGGCGAGGGGCTGCCCTCCTACCCGCACCCCTACCTGATGCCCGACTACTGGCAGTTCCCCACCGTTTCCATGGGGCTGGGGCCGATCCAGGCGATCTACCAAGCGCACGTCATGAAGTACATGGACTCGCGGGAGCTGACCGACATGCGCGATCGCAAGGTCTGGGCGTTCCTCGGCGACGGCGAGTGCGACGAGCCGGAATCGCTGGGTGCGCTGCACCTGGCGAGCCGCGAGCAGCTGGGCAACCTGATCTTCGTGATCAACTGCAACCTGCAGCGTCTCGACGGCCCGGTGCGCGGCAACTCGCGGATCATGGACGAACTCGAGGGCGTGTTCCGCGGGGCCGGCTGGAATGTCATCAAGGTGGTTTGGGGCGGTCTGTGGGACCCGCTGCTCGAGCGCGACAAGCACGACATGCTGCAAAAGCGCATGGACGAGGCGGTCGACGGCGAATACCAGAACTACAAGGCCAACGGCGGCGCCTACACCCGCGAGCATTTCTTCGGCAAGTACGAAGAAACCCGCAAGCTGGTCGAGGACTACTCCGACGAGGATATCTTCCGTCTCAATCGCGGAGGCCACGATCCGCAGAAGGTCTACGCGGCCTATCATGAGGCGGTCAACAATGCCGGCGATCGCCCCACGGTGATCCTTGCGCACACCGTCAAGGGCTACGGCATGGGCGGCGGCAGCGGCGAGGCCGACATGGAAGCCCACCAGATCAAGTCCATGGAGGACAAGGCCCTCAAGGCGTTCCGCGATCGTTTCGGCATTCCTGTCTCCGACAAGCAACTGGAAAACGGCGAGATACCCTACTACAAGCCCGAGGAAGACAGCCCGGAGATGAAGTACCTGCATCTCCAGCGCGAGAGACTCGGCGGCTTCCTGCCCAAGCGGCGCACCGATTACGAGGCCCTCGAGATTCCGGGGCTGGACGACAAGATGTTCGCCACCCAGACCAAGGGCTCGGGCGATCGCGAAGTCTCGACCACCATGTCGTTCGTGCGGGTGCTCAACGGGCTGGTCAAGCACAAGCAGCTGGGCTCGCGGGTGGTACCGATCATCCCCGACGAGGCGCGTACCTTCGGCATGGAGGGCATGTTCCGCCAGTTAGGCATCTACGCCTCCGGCGGGCAGAAGTACGATCCGGTCGATGCCGGCCAGATCATGTACTACCGCGAGGACAAGAAGGGCCAGATCCTCGAGGAAGGCATCACCGAGGCCGGTTCGATGTCCGCCTGGCTGGCCGCGGCAACCGCCTACGCCAACCATGACCTGACGCTGATCCCGTTCTACATCTACTATTCGATGTTCGGCTATCAGCGCGTCGGCGACCTGGTCTGGGCCGCCGGGGACCTGCAGGCGCGCGGCTTCATGATCGGCGGTACCGCCGGGCGCACCACCATCAACGGTGAAGGCCTGCAGCACCAGGACGGCCATAGCCACATCCTGATGTCGACCGTGCCGACCTGCCGTTCCTACGACCCCTGCTACGGTCACGAGGTCGCGGTGATCCTGCAGGACGGCATGAAGCGAATGTTCCAGGACCGTGAGAACTGCTTCTACTATCTGACGGTGATGAACGAGAACTACTCGCACCCCGAGATGCCGGAAGGTTGCGAGGAAGGCATCGTGCGCGGCATGTATCTGCTGCACGAAGGCGAGGCGGGCAAGAAGAAAGCGCCGCGTGTGCAGCTGCTGGGCAGCGGTACCATCCTGCGCGAGGTCGAGGCCGCTGCCGAGATGCTGGCCGACGAGCATGGCGTCGTTGCCGACGTGTGGAGCGTGACCAGCTTCAACGAGCTGCGTCGCGAAGCCCTCGACTACGATCGCTACCAGTTCCTGTCGGCGGACGACGAGCGCGAAAAGCCCTGGATCATGCAGCAGCTGGAGGGTCGCGAAGGTCCGGTGATCGCCTCGACCGATTACATGCGGCTCTATGCCGATCAGGTGCGCGCCTGGGTACCCGGCGACTTTCATGTGCTGGGCACCGATGGCTACGGGCGTTCGGACACCCGCGAGGCGCTGCGGCGCTTCTTCGAGGTGGATCGTTACTACGTCGCCGTAGCCGCGCTGCGCGCGTTGGCCGAGCGTGGCGAAGTCGACCGCAAGGTCGTCGCGGATGCCATGAACAAGTACGGCATCGATCCGAACAAGCCGAACCCGGTGAACTCCTGAGGCGCCTGCGAACGGCTGATCAGGTGACAGGCGAGCTATGCTGCAAAGACATGCCAGCGTAGCCCGCCTGCCCTGCACGATTTGCGCCTGCGGCGAGCATGATTAGAAAGGAGCGCGACCTTGAGTAGCGAAATCATCAAAGTCCCCGACATCGGTGGCAGCACCGACGTCGAAATCATCGAGATCGCGGTGTCCGAAGGCGACCAGATCGCCGCCGAAGACACCATGATCACCCTCGAGTCCGACAAGGCCAGCATGGATGTCCCGGCGCCCAAGGGCGGCAAGGTGGTCAAGGTACTGGTCAAGGAAGGCGATAGCGTTTCCGAAGGCGACGACATTCTCGAGCTCGAGGCCGAGGATGGCGGCAAGAGCGAACAAGCGACCTCGGAAGACGAACAAGCGACCTCGGAAGACGAGCAGGGCGCCGACGAGAAGCAGGAAAAGTCGGCCAAGCAGGACGAGACCAAGCAGGACGAGACCAAGCAGGACGGCAAGAGCGCCGACTCCCAGGACGGCAAGAGCGCCGACTCCGGTTCGTCCAAGAGCGATGCCCAGCCGGCCAAGAAGTCGGGCGGCAAGCGTACCGTCGAGATCAAGGTTCCCGATATCGGCGGCAGTGAAGACGTGCCGATCATCGAGCTGGCGGTCGCCGAGGGCGACGAGGTCAGCGAGGAAGATCCGCTGATCACGCTGGAATCCGACAAGGCCTCGATGGACGTGCCCAGCCCGTATAGCGGCAAGCTGGTCTCGCTGGCGGTCAAGGAGGGCGACACCGTCTCCGAGGGCGACCTGATCGGCACCATGGAGATCTCGGACGCGCGTAGCGGCGAAGAAGGCGGCGAAGACGAGTCCGAGAGCGAGCCCGAGCAGGCGAGCGGCGGCGAGGCGGAAGGTGAAAGCACCGAATCCGACGAGGCCGAAGCGTCTGAAGGCACGGAGGACGAAGGCGAATCCCAGCGCAAGGAGATTCGCGTTCCCGATATCGGCGGCAGCGAGAACGTACCGATCATCGAGCTGGCGGTCGCCGAGGGCGACGAGATCAACGAGGAAGATCCGCTGATCACGCTGGAATCCGACAAGGCCTCGATGGACGTGCCCAGCCCCTTCAAGGGCAAGCTGGTCGAGCTTGCCGTGAAGGAGGGCGATACCGTCTCCGAGGGCGACTTGATCGGCTATGTCGAGGTGGTCGGCGCCAAGCCGTCCAAGCCCAAGCAGAGCGAGTCGCCCAAGCGGGAAGCAGCTTCGGGCAAGCAGAGCGACAAGAGTGCCGGCAAGGCTGAGGCCAAGTCGCAGCCCAAGGCCGACTCCGGCGCCAAGCAGCCGGCGGCGCCGGCCGAGCAACCGCGCGACGGCAAGCTCGTGCACGCCGGCCCGGCGGTGCGCATGCTGGCCCGCGAGCTGGGCGTCGAGCTGGCGCGGGTCAAACCCAGCGGTCCCAAGGAGCGGGTGCTCAAGGAAGACGTCCATGCCTACGTCAAGCAGGCGATGAAGGCCCAGCAGGAGGGCGGCGCCAAGCCGTCGGCACCGGCCGCTGGCGGCTCGGGCATCCCGCCGATCCCCGACGTCGACTTCAGCCAGTTCGGCGAGGTCGAAGAGAAGCCGATGGGTCGGCTGATGAAGATGGGCGCGACCAACCTGCACCGCAGTTGGGTCAACCTGCCTCACGTCACCCAGTTCGACGAGGCCGACATCACCGAGCTGGAAGCCTTTCGCAAGTCGATGAAAGCCGAGGCCGAGGCTCAGGGCGCCAAGCTCACGCCGCTGCCGTTCCTGGTCAAGGCCTGCGCCTATGCGCTGCGTCAGTATCCGCAGTTCAACGTCAGCCTGAAGAGCGACGGCGAAACCCTGGTGTGGAAGAAGTACGTGCACATCGGTATCGCCGTGGACACGCCGGACGGCCTGATGGTGCCGGTGATCCGCAACGCCGATCAGAAGTCGCTGATCGAGCTGGCCAAGGAGTCCGTCGAGCTGGCCAAGAAAGCGCAGAGCAAGAAGCTCAAGCGCGAGGAGATGCAGGGCGGTTGCTTCACCATTTCCAGTCTCGGTTCGATCGGCGGTACCGCCTTCACGCCAATCGTCAATGCGCCGGAAGTGGCGATCCTGGGGATCTCCAAGTCGCAGATGAAGCCGGTGTGGGACGGGGCCGAGTTCACGCCGCGGCTGATGATGCCGCTGTGTCTCTCCTACGACCACCGGGCGGTCAATGGCGCCGATGCGGCACGCTTCACGGCGTTCCTGGCGCAGGCGTTGAGCGATATCCGGCGCCTGCTGATGTGATGCGCTGATGCCGAGCGGGATTCCCGCTGGGCATGCGGCAGACGTAAACGGCGCTCCATGCGGGGCGCCGTTTTTTTATGCGTGCTTGGCGGCGTGCCGACCATTGGACCCGGGGCGGCGGTTCAGTGTTGGCGGGCCGTTCGCTATGCTAGAGCGAGCAAGGACAAGGGCCTGCTCAAAGAGCTGCCGCTTGCTCATTCACCGTTTCAGGACGTATCCATGGCGCTATCCGAAGGCTTCCTGCCGCTGACCGACATTCCCGCTGCGCTGCATCCGAGACTGGGTCAGCTCGAGCAGCGACTGCGCGAGTCCCTCGACGAGGCGGATGGCCGCGCCGGGCGCAACGCGGAGGAGCCGCCGGGCGAGGTCTGGGCAGCGCTGAGTCAGGCGCGGCGTGGCGAGCTGGCCCGGGTGCTGGCGGTCTCCAATCTGGTTGCCGAGAGTCTGATCCGCTTCCCCGGCTGGCTGGGCTATCTGGATGCCGAGGGCGAACTGGATCGCGCCCCGGAGCGCGAGCAGTACGATCGGCTGCTGGCCGACGCCCTCGAGCGGGCCGCCGACGAGAGCCAGCTGCATGCCGCGCTGCGGCGCTTTCGGCGCGCGCGCATGCTGGGTATCGTCTGGCGCGATCTGATCCGCCCCCAAGGCGTCGACATGTGGCAGACCGCGGCCAGCGTCTCGCGGCTTGCCGAGAGCTGTCTCGAGGGTGCGCTCGGCTGGCTGGAGGCGCACTTCGCGCCACGCTGGGGGCGGCCGGCGACGACCGCCGACGGCGAAGCGCAGCGCCTGGTGGTGCTGGGCATGGGCAAGCTGGGCGCCGGCGAGCTCAACCTGTCGTCGGACGTCGACCTGATCTTCGCCTACCCCGAGAAGGGCACCACCCAGGGCGGCAAGCGCGAGTACGACCATCAGGAATACTTCACCCGCCTGGGCCAGAAACTGATCGGCGCGCTCGACGCCGTCACCGCCGACGGCTTCGCGTTTCGCGTCGACATGCGCTTGCGCCCGCTGGGCGATGGCGGGCCGCTGGTCGGCAGCTTCGCCATGCTGGCCAGCTACTATCAGGACCAGGGTCGCGAATGGGAGCGCTACGCGATGCTCAAGGCACGCCCGGTGGCTGGCGACATCGAGGCCGGCCGCGCACTGCTCGCCGAGCTGCGCCCGTTCGTCTACCGCAAGTACCTGGATTTCGGCGCGATCGAATCGCTGCGCGAAATGAAGTCGCTGATCAATCGCGAGGTGCGGCGCAAGGGCATGGCCGGCAACATCAAGCTGGGTCCCGGCGGCATCCGCGAGGCCGAATTCGTGATCCAGGCCTTCCAGCTGATCCGCGGCGGGCGCGATACCGAGTTGCAGGTCGCCTCGCTCAAGGCGGCCCTCGAACGCCTGGCGCCCCTCGAGCTGCTGCCCCAGGCGGTGGTCGACGAGCTCACCCCGGATTACGCTTTCCTGCGCGATCTCGAGCACGTCCTGCAGGCGCTCGACGACCGCCAGACCCAGACGTTGCCCGACGCTGCCGACGAACGCGAACGGGTGGCGCTGGGCATGAGCCGGGGCGAGGTCTGGTTCGATGACTGGCCGGCGCTGATCGCCCGGCTCGACGAGGTCCGCGAACGGATTCGCGGGCATTTCGATGCGGTGATCGCCGATCCCGAAGACGACAGCGAGACGTCGGCGGCGGACGCGCAGGCCGACGAGGCGACGGTGCCGCTCGACGAATGGCGTGCGCTGTGGCGCGGCGAATTGGCCGAGAGCGAGGCGCAGGCGCTGCTCGACAGGGCAAGCTTCGAGGCGCCCGTGTCGCTGCGCCGGATTAACGGGCTGCGCGAGTCGCGCGCCGTGCAGGGCATGCAGCGGATCGGCTTCGAGCGCCTCGATGCGCTGATGCCGCTGCTGCTGGATGCCGCCGCCGACAGCGCGGCGCCGAGTACTGCGCTGGAGCGCGCCCTGCCGCTGGTCGAGGCGGTGCTGCGGCGCACCGCCTACCTGGCGCTGCTGCGCGAGAATCCCGAAGCGCTGGGCCATCTGATGCGGCTGTGCGCCGCCAGCCCATGGATCGCCGAGCAACTGGCCCGTCATCCGGTGCTGCTCGACGAATTGCTGACCCCGGCGACCCTCTATTCGCCGGCCGACAAGACACGCCTGGCCGATGAGCTGCGCCAGGCGCTGGCGCGAATTCCCGAGGACGACGAGGAGGCCCAGCTCGAGGCGCTGAGAGTCTTCAAGCACGCCCAGGTACTGCACGTAGCCGCCTCGGACATTGCCGGAGCGCGCACCTTGATGAAGGTCAGCGACTACCTGACCTTCATCGCCGAGGTGGTGCTCGACCAGGTACTGGCGATGGCCTGGCGCAACCTGACCAACAAGCATGGCCGTCCGCAGCGGCGCGACGGCTCGCGGGTCGATCGCCACAGGCCCGAATTCCTGATCGTCGGCTATGGCAAGCTGGGCGGAATCGAGCTTGGCTACGGCTCGGATCTCGACCTGGTGTTCGTTCACGACGGCGCGCTGAAGGGCAGCACCGATGGCAAGCGAGCGATCGACAACCCGGTGTTCTTCACTCGTCTGGGCCAGCGCATCATTCATCTATTGACCGCGGTGACCCCGGCCGGGGCGCTCTACGAGGTCGACATGCGCCTGCGTCCCTCGGGCAACTCGGGGCTGCTGGTCAGCAGTCTCGAGGCCTTCGCCGACTATCAGCGCAACCAGGCCTGGACCTGGGAGCACCAGGCGCTGGTGCGCGCCCGGGTCGTCGCGGGCGACGCAATGCTCGAGGAGCGCTTCGCGGCGATCCGCGGCGAGGTGCTGGGCCGCGCGCGCGAGTCTCAGGCACTGCGTGACGAGGTAGTGGCGATGCGCCACAAGATGCGCGATCACCTGGGCAGTCGGGCCAGCGAACGCGAGGCGGGGCGCTTCGACATCAAGCAGGATGCCGGCGGCATGATCGACATCGAGTTCCTCTGTCAGTACGCGGTACTGGCGATGAGCCACGACGAGCCGGCGCTGCTCGCGTTCAGCGACAACATGCGGCTGCTGGAAACCCTCGAGGCGACCGGCCGCCTGCCCGCCAACGACGCCAGGGCGTTGCGCGAGGCGTATCTGGCCTACCGCAACACCAGCCATCGCCAGGCGTTGACCAAGCAGGGCGGGCGCGTAGCGGCGGAGGATTTCGTCGACCATCGTCGGGCGGTGAGCGATCTCTGGCAACGCTGGCTGGCGCCGGGCGATTAATCGAGAGGCCATCTGATACAGCGTGCTGTCGCCATGCAGGTTTATGCTCAGCCTTGACTAGGCTTGCTACAGGATAATGCAGGGCGGATAGCGTTCGACTAGTCTCTCGCTCCATGGCGAGGCGGAGTCCACGCCAGTTTTCGGGAGGCAATGACAAGGACCGTTATGCTCGACTGGATCTCGCAGCATCAGAAACTGCTCAGTCTCATCATCAATTTAGGCACGCTGCTGATCTGGCTGGTCTACGCGCAGCTGCTGTATCTGGGCTTTCGCCGCCAGCGCCGGCCACGGCTGATCATCAACCGCGGCAAGAAGAAGGATATCAACGCGCTGTGCATCATCAGCAACATGAGCGCCGAATCGGTGTTCATCGAGTACATCATCGCCACGCTGGACACCTCCCGGGGGCAGATCGTCATGGATGTCACCGATTTCGAGCAACAGTACAGCGACGACGATGATCTGGGCAGTAACGAGGAGGAGAATCGCAAGTCGCGGCGCGTTCTCAATGACTCGAGCGTCAGAGAGAACACCCGTCAGGGGCCGCTGGGGTCGGGCGATTTCCTGCATATCGGTACCTTCAACGACCTGATTGCCCGGATGGCCAGGGATGAAGGCATCGAGATAGAGCACCACCGGCCCAAGGGCGACCTGACGCTGGACAGGCTGACCATTCGGCTGGTGGGCATCTACGGTCCCGAGGACATGCCGATCGGCGCCGAGCGCTCGTTCACGCTTTCAGACAATGGTGTCTACTGTTCGTTGGTACCGGAAAGCTGGGACACCAAGCGCATGGCCTCGATGCGCCAGCGTCGTGAACTGCGCAAGCAGATCCAGCGCTTCAATTCGACCAACTTCAGCGCGTCTTCGTCGTTCCAGGCACAGCAACAGGATGAGGAGAAACCGAGCGATACGCAGTGAACTCGCACGGATCAATCCGCTGTCGGCAACCGGGCGAGACCGTCCTCTAGATCGGTGAGGTCCGGCAGGATGACGCTATTGGTCGGGAACGGTGAATGACTGGCGTCGCCGGCAAGGATGCCGAGAAAATGTGTGCCATTGGAGCGTGCGGCCCGGTAGTCGTTGTAGGAATCGCCGATCATCACGGTACACGCTGCATCGAAGCCGTGTTGATCGATCAGATTGCGCAGGCCGTTGGCCTTGTCCGGCGGCGCGCCGAGTACCGCGTCGAACAACCCGCTCAGGCCGCGCCGTTCGATCACCCGACGCAGCTCCATCTGGGGGGTCGCCGAAAGCAGGAACAATGGCAGACGGCCCTGCCAGCGTTGCAGGAATTCGTGGGCCCCGGGCAGCATGGGCGCATCGGCGACCCGCGCCTCGATATGCTCGGCGAAAGCCTGGGATAGCTCACGGATGCGTGTCTCGGAGACCGGTCGGCCGAGAATGTGCGCCTCGATGTGGTGGAACTTGACGTCGCGTGGCTGGCCGCCGCCGCGCGCCAGATAGGCATGAATGGCCTGACGCAGCGGTTCGGGTTCGTCTCGATAGAATTCGGCGAAGGCGCTGCGCTTGAGTGTCGCCGAGTCGAGAATGACCCCGTCGCAATCGAAGACAAGGGCGTCGAAGTGGGGCTCGATGGCATCGGACATGAACAACTCGTGAGCGAATCCATGAAAAAGCCCGGGCAGACCCGGGCCTTGGCCATTATGCTTGATTGCGGCGCTTTAACAACTGCTTCAGCGGTGTGTTGCTCAGCAGCAGCAGTACCACAGCGATGGTTAGCACCAGCGACAGCGGATTGGTGACCAGCGACAACAGGAAGGCTCCAGAGTCGTCGCCCACCGATGACATCGCCTGGCGATAGGTCTGATCCATCAGCGGACCGAGGATCACGCCGAGAATGACCGGGCCCATCTGGAAGCGGTATATCTTCATAAAGTAGCCGAGCAGGCCGAAACCGAGCATCCAATAGACTTCGGTCATACTGCTGTTGAGCGAGTAGCTGCCCACCACAGACAACACCAAAATCAGCGGAATCAGGATCGCCTTGGGCAGTTCGACTACCTTGGCGAAGATCTTGATACCGGTGAGGCCGAATATCAGCAGGAAGATGTTGGCCAGCGCAAGGTTACCGACCGTAAACCAGAAGATATACGGCGTCTGGATCATCAACATCGGGCCAGGGTTGAGGCCGTGGATGATCAGCGCGCCGATGATGATCGCAGTGACCGCGTCGCCGGGCATGCCCAGCGTCAGCATCGGCACGTAGGCCCCGCCGACCGCGGCGTTGTTGGCGGTTTCGGGGGCCACCAGGCCTTCGTAGGCACCCTGGCCGAATGGCTTGCTGGGGTTCTTGACCGAGCGCTTGGCATGGTCGTAGGCGAACAGCGAGGCAATGTCGCCACCGGTGCCGGGCAGCGCGCCGACGATCACCCCTATCAACGAGGTACGGATCGACAGCGGTAGGTACTTGCGCACCAGTTTGAACGAGGGAATGATCTTGTCGACCTTCTGGCGCACCGGCTGGGCGTTGAGCTGATGGAGCTGAAAGAATGCCTCAGCGACACCGAACATGCCGATCATCACTACGACATAATTAATGCCGCCCATCAGTTGCATGCTGCCCATGGTGAAGCGCGGCTCTGCGGTGACCTGGTCGAGGCCTACCAGACCGATGACCGCGCCCATGGCAGCGGCGAAGATGCCGCGGGACAGCGACTCGGCGGCCAAACTTCCGACCAGCAGCAGACCCAGGGCGGCGATCAGAAAGTAGTCACGCGGAGCGAATTCCAGCGCCATATCGGCGAGAAAGGGGGCAACACTGGCCAGCACCAGGGTGCCGAGCAGGCCGCCGATCACCGACATCACCGTGCTCAGGCCGATGGCGCGGCCAGCCTCGCCCTGCTGGGCCAACGGGTAGCCGTCGAACGAGGTCGCCACCGACGAGGGGGCGCCGGGAATGTTGAGCATGATCGCGGTGCGCGAGCCGCCGTAGACGCCGCCGGTGTAGATGCCCACTATCAACGCCAAGGCATCGTTGATGTCCCAGGAGAAAGTGAAGGAGATCAGGATCGACGTGGCCATGGTCACCGAAAGGCCGGGAATCGCGCCGATATAAATGCCCGCTAGCGTGCCTATGGCTGTCAGCATCAACAGTGACGGGTCGAGCCATGCCATCAGGAAATAGGAAATCGAGTCAGCCATGCTGGGAACCTCGGTCGGTCAGGGCAGGTAGACCTGAAATAGCAGCTTGAACAGGGCGTAGATGACGCCGGTCGCCACCGCGGTGATGATCAGGGACGCCAGGAAACGACCACGGCGCAGAAAGACCTGCGAGACGAACAGGAAGAGCACCGTCGCCGGGAGGAATCCGACCAGTTCAAGCAGGAACAGGTAGCAGAGAGCCAGTACGGAGAAGATTACGATCGGCAGTGGGAAATGCTGTTGGACGAATTGGCGGGCCTCGTCGAGGGCGCCTGTTGTATCCGGTTTGGGATGATGGCGCTGACCCCAGAGAATGGCCAGCATCGAGCCGATCATGATCGCCCCCAGCAGGAGGGGAAAGGCCCCGGCAGAGTTGGGTAGATCGAAACCGGCGATCTGGTAGGCCTCGTAGAACACGCCCACGCTGAGCAGGAGCAGCAGCGCGTTGAAGGCGCGTTCCCCTGTCTTGAGTTGCTGTTCGTTGGACATGGGTGTCTCCATGTGAGCGACGGCGGGATTGTTATCCCACCGTCGCCTTGCAGGTCAGAGGATTATGGCTTGGGGATGCCGACATCTTCCGGTGAGATCTTGGCTGCATCTGCCTTCTGTAGGGCCCAGGCGGTTACCGACTGCCAACGGTTCAGGAACTCTTCGGCTTTTTCACCTTGCAGGTTAAGTGACTTTGCGCCGTTCTCTGAGAGGAATTTCTGAAAATTCTCATTGGCCACGCCCTTCTGATAGGCCTCGCTGAGAGTAGCGACGATGTCTTCCGGTGTGTCCTTGTTCACGGCTACGGCCCAGAACGGCCCCCAGGGTAGATACGATTCGATTTCGGGCAGTGCCTGGGTGATCGGCGGCGTATTGGGCAGTTCTTCGATCTTTTCCTTGGTGAACACGGCCAGGCCCTTAAGACGCCCGGCGGCTATCTGATCCTGGGCTGCGGCCAAGCTCAGCGGCATGAAGTCGATATGACTACCGAGCAGCGCGGTGATTCCCGGGCCATCGCCGCCGAAGGTCACATTGCGCACGTCCAGACTGCTGACCGAGTTGACCATTGCTAGAATGGTGCTCGGTAGACCACCCGCGCCAGTGCCTCCCATGCGCAGCTTGCCTGGATTCTTATTGGCATAATCGAGCAACTCCTTGAAGTTGTCGAACTGGCTGTCGGCTGGTGCGGCGATAACCACCAGACCCTGACCGATCACGTTGATCGGCGTCATGGCACTATAGTCGAAGTCTGCCAGTCCCATGATGGGGTAAAGCTGCGGGTTTTCGGCGCCGTAAAGTACGGTGTAGCCGTTCGCGGGCTGTTGCATAACAGCGTTCATACCGATCACGCCGGTGCCACCCGGACGATTGTTGAGAATGATGTCGGTGCCCAGCGCGTCCTCGACGTATGGCGTCAGGCTGCGTGCGACCGTATCCGTAGCGCCGCCGGCACCCCACTGGATGATGCCTTGGATATTGCGCTCTGGGTACTCGGCGAAGGCAGGCGAAATGGCTGCCAGGGTTCCGGCCGAGAGCGCCAGGCCGGTAAGTAGTTGCTTGATCATGGGCTGTTATCCTCCAGACGGTGCGACGCGTTATTTTTTAGAGTGCCCGACATCGTCGCAATGGTATTTGTGTTCGATAGGCGAATCGTCGTCCTACCTGCGAACAAACTAGAGGCGGCACGTGATGCTGTCAATCGCCTAACGCCCGACTACGACCAATGTCGAAGCAAATATGGAACGTCGTGCCAGAACTGCTCTTCAGGCGCCTGAGGCCCCGATTCATGGGGGCTCACTGGGTAAACGCGCTTGACAGGATCGTGCTCCGGGAGTCCATAATGCGAACTAACGAACGCTATGCGAACAACGAGCCGTCCAGCACCCGCTATCTTATACTAGGGCGCCAACGTCGATGACGGTATCTTGCCCGACAAATCAGGAGAGTATCTCATGCGAGCCATAGCCACCGTATGCCTCAGCGGTGACCTGCGCAGCAAACTGGAAGCCGTCGCGCGCGCAGGCTACGACGGGGTGGAGATATTCGAAAATGACCTGTTGTCCTTCGATGGCTCGCCAAGCGACGTACGCGCGTTGTGCGAATCGCTCGGCCTGCGGATCGTCGCCTTCCAGCCGTTTCGCGATTTCGAGGCGATGCCCGAGCCGCAGCGTCGGCGCAATCTCGAGCGCGCCGAGCGCAAGTTCGATCTCATGGAGGAGTTGGGCACCGACTTCCTGCTGGTCTGCAGCAACGTCTCGCCGCAGTGCATCGACGACCTGCAGCGGGTGATCGACGACCTGCGCGAACTGGCCGAGCTGGCCGGCAAGCGTGGTCTGCGCGTCGGCTTCGAGGCGTTGGCCTGGGGACGTCATATCAGCGACTACCGGGTGGCCTGGGAGGCGGTGAGACGTGCCGACCATCCGGCGCTGGGGGTGGTTCTCGACAGCTTTCATATTCTCTCGCGTGGCTTCGAACTCGACACCCTGGCGAGCATTCCCGCCGACAAGATCGCCTTCGTGCAGATCGCCGACGCGCCGCTGCTGGACATGGACGTGCTGCAATGGAGCCGGCACTTTCGCTGCTTCCCCGGCCAGGGCCGGCTGCCGCTCGAGGCGTTCATGCAGGCGCTGGCCAGGACCGGCTACGACGGGCCGCTGTCGCTGGAGATCTTCAACGACGCCTTTCGCGCCGCGCCGAGCGACGCCACCGCCAGGGACGGGCTGCGCTCGCTGATCTGGCTCGAGCAATGCGCCGAAGGCGCGCCCTGGTCGCAGCCGGCCCCGGCGCAGCCCGACTACCGCGGGATTCACTTCATCGAGTTCACCCTCGATGAGGGCAGTGCCGCACCGCTCGGCGAATTCCTCTCGGCGCTGGGCTTCCAGCACATCGGCCGGCACCGCTCGAAGAACGTCGAACTGTGGCGCCAGGGCGACATCCATCTGGTGCTTAACTTCGAGACCGACAGCTTCGCGCATACCTTCCGCCTGCTGCATGGCACCTCGGTATGCGCGGTGGGCTTTAGGGTCAGCGATCTTGACACCGCCATGGCCCGGGCGCGCATCTATCAGGCGCCGCTGTTTCGCGGTCCGGTGGGCGAGGGCGAGATGCAGATTCCGGCGTTGCGCGGGATCGAGGGCAGCCTGATCTACCTGGTCAACGACGCCCAGGCCCGCGACGTGCAGTGGCGAACCGACTTCACGCTGTTCGACGACGCCTCCGATCAAGGCACCGGTCTGCTCAACGTCGATCACATGTCCTATGTGCTGCCGCCCACCCAGCAGCTCGGCTGGCTGTTGTTCTATCGCAGCGTGTTCGGTTTTGCCGCCGGCAGCGAGCACGAGATAGCCGATCCCCGCGGCATGATGATCAGCCAGACGGTAACCAGCCCGGAGGGCTCGATTCGCCTTCCGCTCAACGTCTCGTCGGCCTCGGACACCCAATCGGGGCGCTTTCTGTCGGCGCATCAGGGCGGCGTGCAGCAGATCGCCTTCGCCACCGGCGAGATCTTCGCCACCGTCGATGCCATGCGCGCGCGCGGCCTGCCGATGCTGCGCATTCCGGCCAACTACTACGACGACCTGGCGGCGCGGTTCGAGCTCGACGATAGCCTGCTCGAGGCGATGCGGACCCGCAATATCCTTTACGACCGCAACGACGACGGCGAATTCTTCCACGCCTATACCGAGACCTTCATGGACCGGTTCTTCTTCGAGGTGGTCGAACGACGGGGCGACTATTCGCAGTTCGGTGCGGTGAATGCCCCGATTCGCCTGGCCGCGCAGGCCGCCCAGCGCTGAACGCAATCACCGCTATGCAACCGGGGGCTCGCCAGGGCGGTTCCCGCAATGGAGACAGTGCATGAAACTCGGTCTGATCGGCAGGGCGATCATGAATTCCAGCTCGCCGGACTTGCATGTTCGGCTGGGCAAGCTGACGGGCATTCCCGCCAGCTACGATCTCTTCGATGCCAACGAGCAGCCCATCGAGTCGCTCGACAGCCAGGTCCGCGAAGTGATGGCGCAGGGCTATCGCGGCGTCAACGTCACCTATCCGTACAAGGAAGCCGCACTCGAGGTCGCGACGACGATGGGCGAGGGCGCGCGGCTGGTCGGCGCGGCCAACACGCTGATCTTCGAGAATGGCGCAGTTCAGGCCGAGAACACCGACTTCACCGGCTTCATCAACGGCTATCGGGCGACCCTCGGCGAGCGCCGGCCGGGGCGCGTGCTGCTGGTTGGCACCGGCGGCGTGGGCAAGGCGGTGGCCTTCGGCCTGGGCAAGCTGGGCGCCACGGAGATCGTCCTGCTCGACCTGGACCCCGACAAATCGCGCCGGCTCGCCGAGGAGTTGAAGCGCGCCGGTTTCCCGGCATCGACGATTATCGCCGAAGAACTGGAAACGACCGCGGCGCGTTGCGACGGGCTGGTCAACTGCACGCCGATCGGTCACGAGAAGAGTCCCGGCTGCCCGTTGCCCAGCTCGGCGATTCAGGGTCATCAATGGATATTCGACGCCGTCTACGTCCCGGCGGTGACCGAGTTCATCGCCGCGGCGAAGACGATGGGCGCGCAGGTGGTCAGCGGGGTGAGCCTGTTCGTGTTCCAGGGTGTCGATGCCTTCAAGTTCTTCTGCGAAGATGCCGACAAGCGGGCGCTGGTCGAGAAGCAGGCCGCGGCGCTGTTTGCCCACTACAAGCGTGAACTGATGAAGGAGAACGAGGCATGAGCGCGTCCAAGGTGCTAATCCTGCACGGCCCCAACCTCAACCTGCTGGGCACCCGCCAGCCGGAGATCTATGGCCACGAGACGCTCGACGACATCAATAACCGGCTCTATGAGAAGGCCGCGATCAACGGCTGGGATATCGCCTGCCGGCAGAGCAACCACGAGGGCGAGCTGATCGATGCCATCCAGACCGCGCGGACCGACGGCACCGATCTGATCGTCATCAACCCCGCGGCCTACACGCACACTTCGGTGGCGATCCTCGACGCCCTCAACGCTTACGAGGGCCAGGTCATCGAGGTGCATCTTTCCAACATCCACAAGCGTGAGGCGTTTCGTCATCACTCCTACGTCTCGCGGCGCGCCGACGGTGTGATCGCCGGGCTGGGCAGCCGGGGCTATCTGCTGGCGCTCGACACCCTTTCCTGATATTTCCAGCGCCTATGGCGCAATTTCCCCGCCATGGCGTTTTGCTCGGGCCCGGAGAAAGAGGGGATCTGCTGAGAATCCCCTGTCGAAAAAGCAATGCGTCTAGTGCGCCGAGCGCCAAAGAGGTGTTGATCGTAGCTGATGAGCCACTTGAGTAAACCATCCTATGAGGGAAGGAATTGCTAGAGAGACAGACGCATTGACAGGTCTGCTGCCTTGATATCCTTCGTGAGGGTTCCCAGAGAAATGTAATCGACTCCCGTCTGAGCGATATCGGCCAGCGTATTTTCAGTAATACCGCCCGACGCTTCCAGTACAGCGCTGCCATTGTTCAACTGGACGGCTGAATACATGTCATCAAGGGTGAAATTGTCCAGCATGATAATATCGGCTTTGGCTGCGAGAGCTTGTTTCAGCTCGGAAAGGTTTTCAACTTCGATCTCGATAGGAGCCTCCAGTCCCGTCTGCCTTGCCGCTGTTATGGCTTCGCTGATACCACCGCAGGACATGATATGGTTTTCCTTGATGAGGAAACCGTCATAGAGACCTGTCCGGTGGGAATGGCAGCCACCACAGGTTACAGCATACTTCTGCGCCAGGCGTAGACCGGGCAACGTCTTGCGAGTATCCAGGAGCTTGGCGTGTGTATTGCCGACCAGGGTTGAATAGGCATGACAACGCGTAGCGATCCCCATCAGCAGCTGCAGGAAGTTGAGAGCGCTACGCTCACCGCTCAAGAGGGAGCGGGCTGAACCTGACAGGTGACACAACGGGGTATTGGCTTCGACCATGTCTCCGTCCGAAGCTACCCACTCGATCTTCACGCCTTGGTCAATTTCTCGGAAAACCTCATCGACCCATCGGCTACCACACATTATGGCACGTTCCCTTGTCGTGACAGTGGCTTCGGCGTGAATGTTCTCGGGAATCAGGTGGCTAGTGATATCGCCACTGCCGATGTCCTCCAGAAGTGCTGCGGCGACGTTGTCGTGGATGGCTCGTGCAAGGGCCTCTTTGTCAATCTCGTACATCAGGATGGTCCTTTTAGTGCTAAAAGTCGTTTTGTGAGCAGTTTCTTAAGAAGAGATTCGGAATTTTCATGCAGGATCGCCGAACGGGCGAAGCAGAGAGCTCGGCTCATAGTCAGAAAAAGGCACCCTGTGAAGGGTGCCGTAGGATAAGCCGAGGTCGTTTTGGGTTCTTAAATCATGCGGGTATTTTATGATCGCTGTGTCGAAGGTGTGGCGTAGTCACGAAACAAATGCCAAAGATCACTATGGCAACGATAATCGTCCACCAACTTGGGACGATGAACATCAGGCCCGCTACGCCAAAGCCGACCCTTGGGAAGGTTTTCAGGGGCTTTCGCCAATAGCCTTCGATCCCAATGCTCAGTAGCAGTACTCCGACTACCGCCGTCAGGCAGGACATGGCGATATTGAGCCAACTTCCGACCAGCAGCAGCCCTTCACCATACACGAACGCGAAGGGCACGATGAACGCCGTGATGGCTAATTTGACTGCGCCTATTGCGATTTCGGTGGGCTTTGCGTCCGCTATCGCCGAAGCTGCAAAGGCGGCGACGGCTACCGGGGGCGTCATTGCCGACAAGACCGCAAAGTACAAGATGAACATGTTGGTCTGTAATACGCTGAACCCTAGAGACAGCAACGTTGGGCTGACCAGGACAGTGGCGAGAATGAAGGCCGACGGCGTGGGCATGCCCATGCCGAGAATAATCGCCAAGATGGCCGAAATGACCAGCGCCAGGAATGCACTGTTACCAGCCAGCAAGAAGACCAGGTCGGAGAATTTGCTGCCGAGCCCAGTCATGGAGATACCACCGATGACGAGCCCGGCAGCCGCACAGGCGGCCACGACGGATACCATGCGCAGCGTGGTAACCGCTAGCGCATCCCAGACCGCCCTGGGACCCATGCGGGTCGATTTTCGGAAGGCGGCAACAACCAGGACCATGAAAGTCGAAATGGCAGCCACATAGGTGGGCGAGTAACCCATGACCAGTGCGGTCGACAGAGCTACTAGCGGAACGATAAAAAGGCCGCCGTTTTTAAGAGTGCCCTTGAAAGACGGCGTTTCCCCTTTGGCGAGTCCGCCAAGGCCCAGCTTCATCGACCGAAGGTGTACTTGGCTGTAGACACACAGGTAGTAGAGGAGAGCGGGGATGATGCCAGCGATGGCGATATCCCGGTAATCAATGCCGGTGTACTCTGCCATGATAAAGGCTGCAGAGCCCATGACAGGGGGGAGCAAGCTGCCACCGGTCGAAGCAGCGACTTCGACACTACCCGAGAGCGCCTTGTTGTAACCCAGGCGTTGCATGATGGGAATGGTGACAGAGCCCGTCGTCACAACGTCAGAAGTGGGGCTGCCAGACATGGTGCCGTAGAGGCCGGAGGAGATTACTGCAATCTTGGCAGGACCTCCCGTTCTCCGTCCCGCAATGGCGGAAGATAAATTATAGAAAAATTCGGCGCCACCTGCTTTAGAAAGGAAGGTCCCGAACATGACGAACAGGAACGCATAAGTGGCCGCTACCCGCAGGGGAACGCCGAACAGGCCGTCAGAGGTGAACATCATGATGTCCATGAAGTGATTGTAACTCACTTCTCTGAAACCCAATGGACCAGGCAGCGAGTGGCCGAACAAGTTATAGACAAGGAACAGGAGAACGACACTGGTCAGGCCCATGCCGACCGTGCGACGCGTCGCTTCTATGGTGAGAAAGAGCAATACGCTGGACGCGATCAGGTCCGCTGTCTCCAGTGGGAAAAGCAGGGTTATCCTTTCAGCGATACGATCACTCTCGATGAAAAAATAAATGCCTACCGCTATGCTGGCCGTCACTAACAACCAGTCCAGCAGGCTGGGTCGGTCGGTACGGCCCTTGGGGCCAGCATTGATGACCAAGAATAATACCGCCAGCATGGCGGACAGGAAGATGACGGTCATCGTGTACAAATCAATATAGACGATGGTCGTCGTGTAAATGACCGCAATCGCTATCAAGGCAGCACATCCATGTACTGCCATGCCCAGTTTACCCTTTAGTGGCCGCCTCGTTCCCGTGCCGGCCAAGAGTTTGAAAAACGGAATCATCGAAATCATCCTCAGCAGCGAGAGTATGCCGGGTTAGTCAGTTAACGAAGCCCCGCTTCCTTCAGATAGCGAATAGCCCCTTCGTGGTAGGGCACGCCTTCGGAGGAAGCCATGACTTCGGGGGTCAACCCTTTCATCGCAGGATGGACGGTGGCGATCTTCTGGTAGTTTTCAAACAGGGCCTTGGTGATGTTGTACGCAGTCTGCTCGTCCATGTCGCTGCGTACTGCCAAGGCGGCACTGATCGTCACGGTAGGAATGGCTTTGGGCGCCCACTTGTAGGCACCGCCGGGGATGACAAAAGGCTTGGTGCCTGATTTTTCATCGACAGCCTTGACCGTTTCTTCTGAAAGCGGCAACAGAGTCAGGTCGATACTATTGCTGGCTTGTAGAATGGAGCTCTGACGCACGAACAGGCTATTCAGGAACATATCGATGCGGCGATCCTGGATGAGGTTGGATTGCTCACCTGAAGCCGCATAAATAATTTCCCCACCCCAACTTTTAATCTTGTCAGGACCTGCGCCGATTTCGTTCAGCATTTCCATGGCAACGCTGGAGGCAATATTGCCTCGCTTGTTAATGGCGATCGTGATCGGGGGCTTGACCTTGGCAATGTCAGAAAAGGTCTTGATGCCGTATTTCTCGGCAAAGTCCTTCCGCATGACGGCCTGCATGGGGGCCCAGTTGTACAGGTTGGCAAGTACCCTGATGTCCTTGATCGGCTCCCGGAACGGCGGTGAGCCATCCTGTGCCAGCTTCAATACGGCATCCTCGATGATTGCGAGACTGGCGTCGTCACGCTCCAGGACGGCGACATTGGCCAGGCCGCCGCCCGAAGTCTGATAGGTGATTGTCGAACCAGGGTACTCGGCCTTCAAGGCTGAGTCGATGCCAGCCCCCAGCAGTGACCACAATCCACCGGGAGAGGCGCCGGCCACGGTCATTTCGTAACTTTGGGCCGAGGCAGGGTTGATGAGCAGGCTGGGAGCTATAAAGGCGGCTGTGCAGAGCGCTTTCTTGATGAACTTCTTCATTATATTCACCGTGTTTGTCAGGTTTGAAGGTTGTTTTTATAAATAACCATGAATTTATATTTTAAAACTTTCCAGGGTGGAAGGATGGAATAGATCCTCGGGTTTGAGTCGGCGACTGGAGAGGCCTTCCGCATGGTGCTGGTTCAGGAAACGCTCGAGGGTATTTTTATTTTCGGCAAAACCATACGACCAGAAGTCGTCGCCCATCAAGTTCCGGGCAGCACGGAGCTGATCTTCAACGAAGGGTAGCGTCACTTTCGTGGCGGCAGTATCGCTGAGCTTGGCCACGGCTAATGCCTTGGACTGTTCGAAGGCCTTGTAGACCGAAAACGGCAGCCAAGGGTGACGTTCGACCAGTGTCTTGCGAATGCCCAATAAATGCATGATCGGAAAGATACCGGTACGCCGGTACCAGTCCGATGCGGCCTGTTGCGGGTCGGCATAGAGATAGCCCACATGAGGGTGTCCGCGGTCGAAACAGGATGGGGCACGTGGCCCCATCACTGCGTCCAGTTCACCCGAGGCGAGCATGCCGGAAAGCGTTTCCCCTGCAGGGATGTTTTCCACATGGACGCCTTCCGGCAGATTGAGGTTGATTTTCTCGACTCGACCCGGCTGCTCGTAACCGCCGCGCAGCCAAGTGACGTCGCTAGGCTTCAGACCATGGTCTTCTTCGAGAAACAGCCGCGCCCAGACGTTGGCAGTGAGCTGGTACTCCGGAACGCCGATGCGCTTGCCTCGAAGATCCGCGGGCGTCTCGATGCCTCGGTCGGTGCGGATATAGATCGAGGTGTGGCGAAAGGCGCGCGAGGGAAACACGGGGACACCCACGTAGGGGCAATTGTCTGCCGCGGTCTTCACCGAGAAACTGCTCAGCGAAAGCTCGGTGATGTCGAATTCGGCATGACGAAAAGCGCGGAAGAAAATCTCTTCCGGGTCGTGGAGCATGAACACCGGATCCACGCCGTCGATCTGTACTTCCCCGTCGATCAAGGGACGCATGCGATCATAGTTACCTACGGCAATGGAGAGTTCTAGTTTGTTCATCAGCAGTCCTGGGTCGGTCGTTGATTGTCGTTTGCCGTGTATCAGCCGGGATCAGGAACTGATCGGCTACTTGGCTTGGGCATCCGCCGCATAGAGTTCGGCTTCCTCGGGCGCGGTGCCCAGCTCGCGCCAATCGGTTTCCTTGGGGACGACGCCCTGGAAAGATTTCAGCTTGTACTGCGGAATGCGCGGCTCTTCGGTACCAATTGCCGGTCCACCTTGCTGCATGGTCTTGGCCGCCTGGACCATCTGGCGACGGAACTCGACGATGGCGAGGTCGCTGGCACCAAGGCGGTCGTGGGTGCGGTCGGCAATGGGGCCCATGGTTTCCCACATGGCGATGTCCTGGTTGGGGATGCCGCGGATACCGGTGAAACTGGTGCCGAGCTGCATGATCCGACGATCCTGCCAGTAATTGTTCTCGCGATTACGGAACTTGTGGAAACGCTCGTCCAGATCGATGCCGACCTGAGCCCCGAGGAACTTGCGCCAGGATTCGGTATCCGGAGTGGTGGCTTTGTCGCCCCAGGCGATGAAGTGAAATGCCGTGTGGGTATCATCAATCGGTACATGCAGAATCGCGATATCATAAAGATTGTTCGGGGGTATCTGCACGGTGTAGGGCGCAATGAATAGGGTCGTACGCACATAGTCGTGCGTCTTGGAATCCGTGATTGGACGGCGGATTGCTGCATAGCGAAACCCGAAACGGGTCTTTTGCAATTGCAGGCGTGGGGCCTTGTCCGTTGACGGGCGAAGCCAGAGTTTATCGTTGGCTTCGGCACCACCGATGCGTGCGGGGACCATATCGGTGGAATGCAGGGAGGACGAGTGTGCCGAGTCGATGGCACCTTCCAGAATCTGCGCCCAGTTGCAATCGATGATGATCTTGGCGATCGATACCTTGGTTTCCGGCGTCGGCTGGAACACCGGTGCGGTGAATTCCGGCTTCTCCTCGGCGGGCCCCATGTAGACCCAGATGAAACCGGCCTCCTCGTGGGTCGGGTACGCCTTGTGCTTGACCTTTTCGGTCATTTTCGATTCCGGCGGCTCGGACGACATTTCGAGGACATTGCCTTCGACGTCCATCTTCCAGCCATGGTACAGACAGCGCAGCCCGCACTCCTCATTGCGGCCCAGCGCCAGTGATGCGCGGCGGTGAGGACACATCTCGTCCATAACACCAACGCGACCATCAGTGTCGCGGAAGGCTACCAGGTCTTCGCCCAAAAGGCGTACCCGAACGGGATCGCCGTCCGGTTCGGCGACTTCTTCGGAGAGGCAGGCAGGCAGCCAGTGACGACGCATGATCTGCCCCATGGGGGCGTCACCTTCGACACGGCAGAGGAGTTCGTTTTCTTCGTGAGTCAACATTGCACGAGATCTCCAGATTGGGTTTGCGACGCTATCCAAGCCTTGTGCAGTGAAAATGCTTAGATATCTAACTTACATGCCTAAGTTAGTCCAAGAGTCCGCAACGTCAAATACGGCGAAAGTCGTATTTTGTGCCGTATTCGCAATATTTTGAGACCTTCGTCTAGAGGGGCTTCCCGGGATCTGGCGGTCATTCTTCCGCGATCCCTTCGCGCTTGACGCGAGCCCCACGCGGCGACTCGGTATCGTTCGGCCAAGGCGTATTTTCTGATCGTAGAAAGGCGGAATGGCGAATGGTTTGCAATGACTTATAAAGCATTATCGAGCGGTACTTTATTGTCCGCGATGCGTTCGCGCACCTCGCGCTGCAGAAAAAGAGAGCACGGCCCATGCGCCTTGTGCTTGGCACTTATCGAAACTGTCGGGAAGCGGTGGCGGGCAACTACAAAAAGGCTCGTCCGATGGCATGACCGTGCGCCCCGCTCCTCGGTCAAGGGAGCGGGGCGCACGGGGTCGACTGAATTGAACACGCTGATCGGGCAGGAGTGCCGGAGCGATGGCCCCGTCAGTCGCCGTTGCCAATCATAATGGCGCCGGCGAGCGGGCGGTCGGCTAGCGACGTGCCTGGGCGCGCTGCTTCCACAGCTGCCAGGGTCTCTCGACCTGACCCTCGATCATCTCCATCGCCGTCTTGGCTTCTCCCGGGGTCAGGTATTCGACAGGACCGAGGCGCAGGGCATCGGCCTGCAGGCGTGCATTCACCTCAACGTAAACCGCCCGATAGACGGCTTGCTTGAGTGTTGGGCCGGTGACCGTCGCACCGTGTCCACGCATCAGCACGACATTATTGTCGCCCAGTGAGTGGGCCAGTGACTCGCCAAGCGGGGCGTTTCGGATCAGCAGGTCCGTGGCGTCACCAGCGACGTCGCGGATCTCGAAGATCGGGGCGCCTTCGCCGATAAAACCGCTCATGTGACACATGGGTCTCAGCGGCGTCGACTTGACCGCACTGAACGGCACCACCGAGGGCGAATGGCTATGCACCACGGCCATGACATCCGGTCGGGCGCGATAGATCTCTCCATGGATGAAACGTTCGAGATAGACCTTGCGCCCGTCGGCATCGACGGGCGTGCCGTCGAGGTCGAATTCGATGATGTCCTCTGCATCGACCAGGCCTGGCGCCATGTTGCGAGCGAGCAGAAAGCGCTCGGGACGTTCGGGGTGGCGGGCGCTGACGTGGCCGAACGCATCGACAACGCCTTCGTCGAAGAGAATGTGGTTGGCATGGACCAGATCCTGCAGCAGGTCGTCGATGTCCGGCGTTCCGGCAGCGGCCTGCGGCGTATTGTTGTTCATCGCATATCCTTGGCTGGGTATGGGGTTTCGTCTAGTGGGTGCGTTATTCGTTGGCTTCCGCCAGGTTGCTGATAATGGCGAGCAGGGTGCGCCGGGTCGCCAGCAGGTCGTCGTCGTCGACGCCGCGCACCGCGCTATCGTTGACCGATTCGGCCAGCGGAATCAGGGTCTGCTTGAGATCGCGGCCTTTCTCTGTCAGATAGATGTGGATGTTCTTGCGGTTGCCGTTGAGCTGGCGCCGCTCGATCAGGCCATTGGCCTCCATGGCCTTCAGCGCCGTGTAGGTGGTCGGTTCCATGAGACCGGCCTGTTCGCTGAGCTCACGCTGAGTGAGCCCCTCGGTCACCCACAGGATGCGCAGAAACGACCAGTGGCCGAAGCTCACGGAGTGATCCGCCAGCTTCGTCTGCAGGGTTTTGGTAAGCACGCGCCCGGCATCGCGTACCAGGTGGGCCAGGCGGTCGTCGGGGACGTCCTCCTGCCAGTGCCGCAGTACCGTTCTTGTCTCTTGGTTGTTGCTTCGTGCCATCACGGTTTCCTTCTGACGAGCCAATGGGTCTCCCAGCCAACGCCTACCTTAGCGCAGCGCGGTGGGGCAGTCCCACCTGCTGGGAGAGCACTACATCGCGCCTGGTGGCTGCGGACTCGAGCATGCCCAGGCAGACTTCCATGGTCGCCAGGCCCCATTCGCCGGAGTGGATCGGGGCTCGGCCGTGGCGCACGGCGTCGATCAGCTCGTCGAGCACCTCGCGGCGCGGAATCGTCGGGGGCGCCAATGCCTCCAGGTAGCGCCGGGTATCGGCGTAGACCTGTACCCCCTGGGGCGAGGGGCGCAGATCGGCGTGATCGCAGGCGACCACGACGAAGCCGAAATGATTGTGGGTGATCTCCTCGAGGCGGCTGTTGGCGAGCGACAGGCCGGCGCCGTAGGTGCGGGTGTTCTTGAGTGCGGCCTCTTCCTCGGGGGTCTGTACCTGGGCGAGTCTGCGTCGGGCATGACCGTACTGGCTGGGGTCGCGTGGCTGACCGAGCTCGCCCGACCAGCCACAGAACTCGTCGCTGTCGAAGTGCGCGAAGCCGCTGTAGGTCATGGTGGCGAAGGGGCCGCCCTCGAAGCTCAGCAGGGCGCCATAAGCGCCTTCGGTGGGGCGGGCGGCATCCCAGCTGCCGGTGATGGCCCGTACGCTGCTCGCTCGACCGCCTCCCAGTAGTCGCACGATATCGACCTGATGGGCGGCCTGGCTGAAGACCACGCCGCCACCGCGTGATGTATCCAGTTCCTCGGGACGTCGCGGGCGATAGAGAAAGTCGGTGAAGTTGAGCGCATGAATCATGCGGACTGCGCCGAACTCGCCGCTGTCGATCAGTTCACGGGTACGCAGATAGGGCGTATCGAAGCTGTGGCTGTGCCCGACCATCAGCCAGCGTCCGGCCTGGCGCATGGCCGCTATCATGGCCCGGCAATCCTCGAGCGAGAGTGCCATGGGCTTCTCGACGAGGACATGCTTGCCGTGCGCCGCCGCCAGTTCGACATGCTCGCGGTGAAACTGGTGCGGTGTGGCGACGTAGACGGCTTCGACATCAGGGTTGGCGCACAGCTCGGCAACGTCGGCGTAAGTCACGGCGTCGAAATCGCTTGCGAATTGCCGCCGGGCCTCCTCTCGAGGATCGGCGGCCGCAACGAGACGAATGCCAGGGTGTGCCGCCAGGGTCGGCAGCAGCAACATGAAGCCGCGACCGAGACCGGCGATCCCGAGTCGCAAGGGCGGTGGTGTCATGGGATTCTCCGGCGAAAGCGAACGGCTCATTCTGGAAGGTCGATGATTAGTTCTTCCGAGATGGCACGCGAGACGCAGACCATAATGTTGTCCTGGTGTTCGGCCTCTGACAGCACCAGGTCGCGATGGTCTGCCTCACCTTCCACCAGGCGGGTGCGACAGGAGCCACAGGTGCCGCTTTCGCAGGAGTAAGGGACGTGATGCCCGTTGGCTCTCAACGCTTCGAGAATCGACACGCCCGCCGGGACAGGCACGGCTTCGCCGGTCTTGGCCAACCGTACGGTGAAGGGCTTGTCATCTTCCTTGCTTGCTGACTTGCGCGTGCCGAAATCCTCGAAACGCACACTCGAGGATGACCAGTGCCCCGTCATATCGCGTACGGCTTCCATCAGGCCGCGCGGACCACAACAGTAGACGTGTGCGCCCTTGGGCTGCTCGAGTACCGGCCACAGGTCGTAAGCATTATCAGGGTCACCCTGGTCATGGTGAATGATGACCTTGCCACGGTACTCGGGGCCGCTCAGCTCCTCGAGAAAGGCCGTCTGGGCGGCGTCGCGCGTTAGATAATAGAGCTTGAATGGCTTGCCGCCGGTGGCGCGCAGATGGCGGATCATCGCCATGATCGGAGTGATGCCGATGCCGCCAGCGATGAACACGTAGCGTGCCGGATTGCCCTTGAGCTCGAAGTCGTTGTGCGGGTCGGAGACCTGCAGCCTGTCGCCGGCCTGGGTCTCGTCGATCAGACTCTTCGAACCACCTGTCCCGGCCTCCTCGCGCTTGACCGCGATCACGTAGCGGTGGCGCTCTTCGGGATCGTTGCACAGCGAGTAACGACGCACCTGGCCATTGGGTACGCGGATGTGGAGATGCGCCCCGGGTGTGAATTCGGCAAGCTCATGGCCATCGGGATGCGCTAATTCGATGCGATAGATCCCTTCGGCGATCATGTCCAGCGCCGTCACTTCGAGTGCGCTCATGGGAACTTCGGCGGGAGTGCTAGCCATGGGGAAATCCCGTGTTGTCATTGATGGCACAAAATACTTTTATATCTAAGTATTTTTGAAGACCAAATGCAATCGGGGGAGCATTCGACTTTAGTCGTGCGGCTGAGGGGCGGCTCGGGCACAGGCCCAAGGCGGCGGAGCGGATAAAGTAGTGCGAAGCGACACGTCTGTGGGGAGCCGGGTTCACGGGCGCATGGGGCGATCCATGAGCCGGGAATTGCAAGGGTATTGCGGGCAACGCGCAAGGCGCTGTCGCCCAGCACGGTGTCGTTTCAGCAGATGATGTCGAGCAATCGCCGGCTGGCTGTCAGCGCCCCGCGGGCACGCTCCAGTGCGCTCACGCCGCGTTCGCGCAAGGCCTGGGTAGGGACCTCCAGGCTCAGCGGCACGTCGGGTGGCAATACCGCTAGCAGCCCGGCCAGGTCGATGTCGCCCTCGCCGGGGAAGCAACGCGCCTGGCGGGCCTGGCGAATGATTTCGTCCATCGAGTCGGGGCGTGGCCCGGCCACGTCGCACAGCTGCGCGTAGCGTATCCAGTGGCGTGGCACCTCGGCCAGCTCGTCGAGCCGGCTCCCCGAATGCTCGAAATGGAAGGCATCGACCAGCAGCCCAGCGTTGGGCCGGTTCGCCGTGGCGACGATGCGCCGGGCCTGGGACAGGTCACAAACGCCGGTCCATGGCATGAACTCGAGGTGCGGGTGTAGGCCGAAGCGCTCGGCCAGCTCGCACAGTGCGGCGAAGTTGTCGGTCAGCCGGCCCTCGTCGTCATCGTTGCCGGCGACCAGCACTTCGCTTGCGCCCAGCTCGGCACCGACTTCCAATGCCGCTGCGAAATCGCATGCGACGTCGGTTTCCGGCCTGAGACGCAGGATCTCCACATCGAGCACCGCGATCCCGGTGTCGCGCAGCCGCGCCTGGGTCCGACGGCGCAGGGCGGCGTCGGCGATCAGCGGGAAGTGATGCTCCTCGGGGGTGGCGGGGATCAACCGCAGCCCGACCCGGTCGTAGCCGGCCCGTGCCGCGACCTCGGCCATCTCGGGCGGAGAGAGTTCGAGCACGGTCAGTGCGGCCAGCGAAAAGCAACGCTCGTTCATGGTATGTCTCGCGGTTTCGGAGGAGTTCCGGCCCGGGCGTCTGCGTCGAGTCCCGCCGCGTGACGCGCGGCGATGTAGCCGAAGGTCATCGCCGGACCCAGGTTGACGCCACCCGCCGGATAGAAGCCGCCCATGATGCTGGCCATGTCGGTGCCGGCAGCGTAGAGCCCGGCAATCGGCGTGTTGTCGCCAGCGAGCACCCGGGCATGGGCGTCGGTCTCGAGCCCGGCGAAGGTGCCGAAGCTGCCGGGAACCACCTTGACCGCATAGAACGGCCCTCTTTCGATGGGTGCCACGCAGGGGTTGGGTCGATGCAGCGGGTCGCCCTGCTTGCGGTTGTAGGGCGTCGAGCCACGCCCGAATTCGGGGTCCTCGCCATGACGGGCAGGCGCGTTATACGCCTCGACGGTCGCTGCCAGTCCCGCCGCGTCGATGCCGCAGTGCGCGGCCAGTTGCTCCAGGGTACGGCCGCGCTTGAGATAGCCGCGGCGAATCCAGTGCCCGAACGGCACCGGCACCGGTCGCACGATGCCCAGCCCGTAGCGACGCAGGAAGCGGTGATCGCAGATCAACCAGGACTCGACCGGCTGGTCCTCCGGCAGTGCCTCGATCAGCGCCGCCACGTAATCGTAGTAGCCGTGGGCCTCGTTGACGAAGCGCCGGCCGTCGGCGAGCACGCCGATCAAACCCGGCTTGCCGCGATCGATGATGTGCGGGAAATGGCCGACCCGGCCGTCCCGGTAGGGCACCGCCGAGACCGGGCACCAGGCGGCGGGCGAGGCCAAGCCGGTACTCAGCCGCCCACCGGCGGACTCGCCCAGGGTGATGCCGTCGCCATTCGCCGCTTCGGGCGGCAGCGCGAGATGCTCGCGGCCGGTCGGGGTGCGCGGGAAGTGGCGCCGGCGGCGTTTGACGTCGTGGGGAAAGCCGCCGGCGGCGAGGATCACGCCGCGGCGGGCGTGCAGCGTCTGTTCGCCGTCATGGGTTGCCACCGTCACGCCATACGCGCGGCCATCGGCCATTACCAGGCGCCTGGCCGGCGAGGCCGTCCAGGTTTCCACACCCAGCGTGTCGGCGGACTTGACCAGCCTCCCGATCAGCGCCACGCCGTTGACCCAGTGCATCGCTCGACCGTAGCGGGCGAGGTGGTAGAGATGGCGCGTCACGCGCCGGGCCACGTGCCGCGCCGAGCGCCACGAGCGGGTCACGGAGAGAAACGCCATCAGGTCCGGCCCGGCCTGGATCGGCATGCCCAGGAAGGCGGTTTCGGGCATGGTCCTGCGGATGTCCGCGACGCGCTGGCCGAGCTCGCGGGCGTCGAAGGGTGCGGCGATCACCGAGCGCCCGCCGTTGCCGGCGCCCGGCGCATCGCCATGGATGTCGGGGATGGCGTTGCCGTCGTTGAACGCGAGTGCAGTATGCGCCTGGAAGAAGTCGACCATGCGCGGCGCGGCGTCGAGGAAGGCGTCGATCCTCGTCGCGTCGAAGCGCTCGCCGAGTTCGTTACGGAGATAGGTGCGGATCGTCTCGACGTCCTCGTCGATCCCCGCCTCGCGGGCGAAGCGGTTGCGGGGAATCCACAGCCAGCCGCCGGACCAGGCGGTGGCACCGCCCAGGACGTTCTCCTTCTCCACCACGATCACCTCGAGGCCGTGATGGGCGGCGGTCACCGCGGCCGCGAGTCCGGCGGCGCCGGAGCCGACCACCACCAGGTCGCAATGGCGCTCATGCGAGGCCATGGCTCAGGCCTCCCAAGGATAGCTGGGCTGGGTTGCGCGGCCGCTCGCGGCGGCTCGTTCGACGGCGTCGATCAGTGCCAGCGTGCGGGCGGCGTCTTCGACATCGATCAGCGCCACCGCCTCGCCGCGTGCCACGGCGATGAAGTGGGCGAGCTGACGATCTAGCGCGGCGCCTGCGTCGGGCGTGATGGCTTCTTCGGCCAGCGGGGCGTGCCAGTGCGGCTCGTCGGCGTAGCGCCAGGCGCGGAGCTGGGGTAGGGCCAGCGCGCCGGCGGTGCCGGCGAGCAGATAGCAGGGCTGGCCGGACTGCTGCGGATAGACGGGATTCTCGCCGCTGGTCAGTTCCCAGCTCCACGGCGCGCTGGCGCTATCCGAGGCGTTGACGGTGCCCAGCGCGCCGTTGGCGAAGCGCAGCATCAGTGCCGCGGTGTCGGCGTAGGGCAGGCCACGCAGCCGCTGGCTGGCCATCGCCTGGACCTCGACCACCTCGCCGCACAGATGGCGCAACAGGTCCAGGTCATGAATCAGGTTGGTATGCAATAGCCCATTGCCCGGCTCGCGTCGCCAGGGCGCGGCGAAGTAGTCGTCGGGTTTGTGCAGCTGCCACAGCGCGGTGACGTTGGTCGGCTCGCCCAGCACGCCGTCGGCGAGCCACTCGTGAGCGCGACCGATCAGCGGGTTATGGCGACGGTGGTGGCCGACCAGCAGCGGTGTCGAGTGGCGACGGGCCGCGGTGACGAGCGTGGCGACTTCCTCCAGCGATACGCCCACGGGCTTCTCGATCAACGCCGGCACGCCTGCCGCCAAGCACTCGAGCGCGCTGGCGACGTGCAGGGCGTTGGGGTTGGCAATGATCGCGGCGTCGGGGCGCTCGGCGGCGAGCAGTTCGCGCGGGTCGCGATAGGCCGGCACCCCGAGTTCGGCGGCGAAGGCCCGGCCGGCGTCGCCGGGGTCGGCGATGGCGCAGAGTGTGGCGTCTGGCTGGCGGGCGATCACCGCCTGGTGCTGACGGCCCATGGTACCGGCACCAATCAAGGCGATGCGCAGGGGCTTGGAAGCGGGCATCGTGGAGCTCTCCGGAGGAGTGTCTTGCGAATTTAGAACTAAGTTCTGAAATTTGCAATGCGTACGCTTGTTCGCAAACCAGCGTTGCCTGCCGGTGCGGGTCTCAGGGAATGGGCAGCCGCTGCGCTTCGATGAGCCACAACAAGGTGCTCACGGTGACGAACGACAATAGCGTGGCGAGCATCAGCGAGGCGGTGCACAACTCGCCGTGTCCGTAGCGCTGGCCGAGGATCGGGTAGACGCTGAGCATCGGCACGCTGGCGAGGACGATCGCCGCCGTGGCCAGGGCGGGATCGAGTGGCGGTAGCCACAGCAGCATCAGAAATACCGCCAGCGGATGCAGCAACAACTTGGCGAAGACTATCTGGCTGACCTCTGAGAACATGCCGCGCACCTGCAGCCCATAGAGACTGCCGCCGACCACGAACAGCGCCGTGGGCCCTGCCGCGGTGGCCAGCATGTCGATGGTCTTGAACACCGGGGCGGGCAGTTCGAGCCCGCTGACAGCGATGATCAGGCCGCTGAAGATCGCGATCAGGATCGGGTTGCGGGTCAGCCGACGCAGCGTCTTGAACAGCGCACTCCAGAACGAGCCGCCCTGCTGCCGGCCGGCCTCGGCCAGCGCCAGGGCGGTGGGAATCATCAGCAGGTTTTCCACCACCATGTTGAGCGCCATGGCGATCGCCGCCATCGGCCCGACGACCATGGCGGCGATCGGGTAGCCGATGAAACCGCTGTTGGCCGATGAGGTGCCGAGGGCGAACACAGCGCTCTCGCCGAGCGGCTTGCCGCGCAGCCGGGCGAACACCAGCACCGCGGCGAATAGCGCCCCCGAACCGAGCCCATAGGCGGCCAGGTAGATGGGGTTGAAGACCTCGCCGATCGGCTTCTGGATCAGCGCGCGGATGATCAGCGCGGGCAGTGCGAAGTTGATCACGAAACCGCCCAGGCTCTGGACCTGGCCCTTGTCGAGCAGGCGAAGCATCACGGCCAGGTAGCCGATGCCGATCAGCAGGAAGATCGGTGTGGTGATGGCAAAGATGTCGAGCACGGCAGCGTCCTTGTCGGGGGCGGGTCACTCGCAGAAGAGCTGTGATGACTGGCTGCAATGCGAGAGTTCCTCGACGGCCTGCAGCAGCTTGGGGGCCAGTTCGTGCATGCGGCTTTCGGTGAGTCGCACGCTGGGCCCGGCAATGCTGATCACGCCGATCGGGTGACGCCTGATGGGGTGGCGAATGACCGCGCCGAAGGCCGAGGTGCCCAGCGCCGAGCTGTCGACGCAGCAGGTGTAACCGCGCTCCCGGGCCAGCGCCAGACGCTCGAGCAGCTCGGCGTCGGTGCGCGGCGCGTTGGGGCCGAAGCGCTCGGGATCGTCGCCGTCCTGGCGGGCGAGCAGGGTCAGGGCGGTATGGTCGTCCAGGCTGGCCAGCCAGGCCTGCCCCGAGGCGGTATAGCGCAGTGGCGCCTCACGGCCCATGTCGGGGTCGTAGCGTAGTCCGGTGCGCGTGCCCTGGGCCTTGGCGATCCAGGTCTGGCGATCGCCCTCGATCACCCCCAGGCGCACCAGTTCCCCGGTCTCGGCGGCCAGTCGGTCGAGGATGGGTTGCAGTACGTCGCTGGCGCCGGTGCTGCCCAGATAGCGAAAGCCCAGTGCAACCAGTCGGGTCGACAGCCGGTAATGGCCGGTGCGGCTTTCCTGACGGGCGTAACCCAGCCGGATCAACTCGTTGCAGATGCGGTGCGCGGCGCTCTTGGGGATTTCCAGGCGTTCGGCCAGCCGCTGTAGGGGAATGCCGTCGGGTTCGCTGGATAGGGTCTCGAGTACCCGCAGCGTGCGTTCGATCAGGCTGCCTGCCATCTATCCTTCCTTTGATGTCGACGGTTGAAGCGCGGTGAAAGACGTCAACTGACCTGGATAGCGATCTGGCGGGTCTTTTCCTGCAGTAACGGCAGGAAGCGCTCGGTGAGCGTGGCCAGGTCGATACGGGCGGCGTTGGTGCTGACGTTGATCGCACCGAGCAGCTTGCCGTTGGCGTCGAACGCCGGCACCGCCAGCGAGCGCAGCGCCGAGTCGAGTTCCTGATCGACGATGCAGTAGCCCTGCTGGCGAACCTGGCGCAGCCGCACGCGCAGCTCGTCTTTGTCGACGATCGTGCGCTCGGTGTAGCGCGTGAGCGTGACCGTTTCGAGCAACGCCTCGAGCTCGTTTTCGGGTAATTGCGCCAGCAGCACGCGACCCATCGAGGTGGCGACCGCCGGCAGCCGGGTGCCCACCGACAGGGCGATCGCCATCAGCCGGTGAGGCGCCGCCGAGCGTGCCACGTAGATCACGTCGTTGTCGTCGAGCACGCCCAGCGACGACGATTCGCCGATCTGCGCGGTGATGTCCTCGAGATGCTGCTGGATCACCGTGCGGTAGTTGTTGGCCGACAGGAACGCGTAACCCAGTTGCAGGGTGCGCGGCGCCAGTTCGAAGTGGCGGTTCTGCTTGCGCACGTAGCCCAGCGAGTTCAGGGTCAGCAAAAAGCGCCGCGCCCGCGCCCGGTTCATGCCGGTCTTGGCGGCGACCTCGCTCAGGGTCATGCGCGGATTGGCGTGATCGAACGCCAGGATGACATCCAGACCGCTGGCCAGCGCGGTGACGAAGTCCCGGTCGTCGGGACTCAGCGGTTCATCCTTCAGGTGCGTCGTCATGGCGCCACTCTTCCTGTATTGCGTGTTGGAGGGAGTATTACTGAACAGTGTCGTGCCGGAACAGTATCGTGCCGGGAATCCGAGCGCGTCGGGGTCCAAGACACGTTGTCGTCGACTCGCTGTGACTCTAGCATAGAGTTCGAATTGCGAACATGTGTCCGCCAATTCGCCATTAGTGGCATGCCAACCGGAGAAAAGCGCATGTATGACCTGCTGTTACGCCACCCTTTCATGAGCGATGCCGGGCGCGAGGCGTGCCAGGCGACGGCGCTGGTGCGGGCGATGTGCGACGTCGAGCTGGCGCTCGCCGCTGAGCAGCAGGCGCTCGGGCTGTTGCCGGCGGGCAGCGCCGAGGCCATGGCCGAGCAGCTCGACGCGGCCGACTTCGATATCGCTGCGCTGGCGCGCGATACCGCCAAGGGCGGCAACGCGGCGATTCCCTTCGTCAAGCAGGCCCGGGCGGCGCTTTCCGACGACCTGAAAGGGGCCTTTCATCGTGGCGCGACCAGCCAGGACATCGTCGACAGCGCGCTAATGCTGCTGCTCAAGCCGCGTCTTGAGCGCTGCTCGCAACTGCTCGGGCAGAGTCTCGCCGATGGCGCGGCGCTGATGCAACGTCACCGCGACACGCCGATGGTCGGGCGCACGCTGATGCAGCAGGCGCTGCCGATCACCTTCGGCGCCAAGCTCGCTCAGTGGCTGTGGGGGCTTCATCAGGCCCGCCGACGCCTCGATGAGACGATCGACAGCGGTCTCTACCTGCAGTTCGGCGGTGCGGTGGGCGTGCATTCGGGCCACGGCGAGCACGGCGTCGCGCTAATGGCCGGCATGGCCCGGCGGCTGGGGCTCAGCGAGCCCTGGCTGCCATGGCATACCGACCGTCAGCCGATCCATGCGTTGGGCTGCGCGCTGGATGGCGTCGCCGTGGCCGCCGAGAAGATCGCCCTCGACGTGGCGCTGATGACCCAGACGGAAGTCGGCGAGCTGGCCGAGCCGGCCGAGGCCGGGGTCGGCGAGTCGTCGTCGATGCCGCACAAGCGCAACCCGGTGGGCTGTGCACGGATCCGTGCCGCGGCGCGCCAGATCCACGGCGTCTTGAGCGTGCTCGCCAATGCCGGCGCTCAGCCGCTGGAGCGTGGGCTCGGCGAGTGGCACGCCGAATGGGCGCCGCTGGTGGACGGCGTGCTGCTGTTGGAGGGCGCGCTGGAAACCCTCGGCCACCTGCTCGCGGGGCTGGAAGTCAATCAACAAGCCATGGCGCGCAACCTGGCGGTGACCGGCGGGGCGATCATGGCCGAGCCGGCGGCGCAGGTGCTGCAGACGGTGATGGTCAGCGACGACGCCAAGCGGGTGGCCCGCGAAGCCAGTGAAACGGCGCGTCGCGACGGGATCGCCTATGCTGATGCCTTGCTGGCCCACGAGCGGGTCGCGGGCAGCGACATCGATGCCGCGGCGCTACGCAATGCGGTGCGACCGGAGTTATACATTGGTAGTAGCCGGGCGCTCGTCGAGCGTGTCGGCGAGCGCCTCAAGGGCTAAGAAGGCGTTTGTTTTTAAAAGCCATTTTTAGAATCCGAAGGGATAGCGACGGGCCGCGCAAGCGGCCCGTCGCGTTTGACGCGGCGCGGCGGCGTGAATTACTTTGTTCGTATTACAAACCTGTGTTCACCAAGCGAACATAACGCGTTGAGAGGCGACATCATGGCCGAATTCCTCAACCTGCATGACGCGGTGGCGCGCTACGTCGACGATGGCGCCACCGTGGCCATGGAGGGCTTTACCCACCTGATCCCGTTTGCCGCCGGTCACGAGATCATCCGCCAGGGCAAGCGCGAGCTGACCCTGATCCGCATGACCCCCGACCTGATCTACGATCAACTGATCGGCGCCGGCTGCGTCAAGAAGCTGATCTTCTCGTGGGGCGGCAACCCCGGCGTCGGCTCGCTGCATCGGCTGCGCGACGCGGTGGAGAAGGACTACCCGCATCACGTCGAGATTCTCGAACACAGCCACGCGGCGATGGCCTGCGCCTACGAGGCCGGCGCCTCGGGCCTGCCGCTGGCGGTGCTGCGCGGCTACGTGGGCAGCGACCTGCCCAAGGTCAACGACCAGATCAAGTTCATCGAATGCCCGTTCAGCGGCGAGAAGCTCGCCGCGGTACCGTCGATTCGCCCCGACGTCAGCGTGGTGCATGCGCAGAAGGCCGACCGCAAGGGCAACGTGCTAATCGAGGGCATCGTCGGCGTGCAGAAGGAGGCGGTACTGGCGGCCAGGCACAGCATCGTCACCGTCGAGGAGATCGTCGACGACCTCGACACCCATCCCAACGCCTGCGTGATTCCCGGCTGGGCGATCAGCGCCGTGGCGGTCGCCGAGCAGGGCGCCTATCCGTCGTATGCCCACGGCTACTATCCGCGCAACAACCGCTTCTACAAGGAGTGGGATACCATCGCCCGCGACCGCGATGCCTTCGAGGCCTGGCTCAAGACTCATGTGCTTGAAGCGGGAGGAGAATCCTGATGAGCAACTACACTTCCGCGGAAATGATGACCGTGACCGCCGCCCGCGCGCTGGCCAACGGCATGACCTGCTTCGTGGGCATCGGCCTGCCCTCCGAGGCGGCCAACCTGGCGCGGCTGACCCATGCCCCCGAGGTGGTGCTGATCTACGAGTCCGGCACGCTGCAGACCAAGCCCGAGGTGCTGCCGCTGTCGATCGGCGACGGCGAGCTTTGCGAGACCGCACTGACCACCGTGTCGGTGCCCGAGATGTTCCGCTACTGGCTGCAGGGCGGCAAGGTCGACGTGGGCTTTCTGGGTACCGCGCAGATCGATCGCTACTGCAATCTGAACACCACCCTGATCGGCGACTACACGGCGCCCAAGGTGCGCCTGCCGGGGGGTGGCGGGGCGCCGGAAATCGCCACCAACGCCGGCGAGGTGTTCATTACTCTCAAGCACTCCACGCGCACCTTCGTCAACGAGGTCGACTTCGTCACCACGCTGGGCTTCGGGCGCGACGGCAAGGGCCGCGACGGCGTGCCCAACATCGGCAAGGGCCCGACCCGGGTGATCACCGACCTGTGTGTGATGCGTCCCGATCCCGACACCAAGGAGCTGGTGGTCGTCTCGCTGCACCCCAGCGTGACCGCCGAGCAGGTCCAGGAAGCCACCGGCTGGAAGATCCGCTTTGCCGAGACGCTGGAGACCACCGAGGCGCCCAGCGAGAAGGAACTGAGCGTGCTGCGTGAACTCAAGGACAGGACCGACCGCCATCATGCGGGAGAATAAGGAGTATCGACATGACTGACGTCTATCTGTGTCATCCGATTCGTTCGGCGGTGGGCAAGTTCGGCGGCGCACTGGCCAGTGTGCGCCCCGACGATCTCGCCGCGGATCTCTTCCGCGCGCTGCTCGCACGGGCCCCGGATCTCGATCCGGCGGCCATCGACGACGTGATCATGGGCTGCGCCAACCAGGCCGGCGAGGACAACCGCAGCGTGGCGCGCATGGCGCTGCTGCTCGCGGGGCTGCCGACCAGCGTGCCCGGAACCACCATCAACCGGCTGTGCGGCTCGAGCATGGACGCCATCGGCACCGCGGCGCGCGCCATCCGCGCCGGCGAGGCCGAGCTGATGATCGCCGGCGGCGTCGAGTCGATGTCGCGGGCGCCCTACGTGCTCGGCAAGGCCGAGACGGCGTTCTCGCGCGGCCAGGTGATGGAGGACACCACCATCGGCTGGCGCTTCATCAATCCGCTGTTGAAAGCGCAGTACGGGGTCGACTCGATGCCCGAGACGGCGGAGAACGTCGCCGAGCAGTTCAATATCTCCCGCGAGGATCAGGATCAGTTCGCCTACACCTCGCAGCTCAGGACCAAGCGGGCCCAGGACAGCGGCCGGCTGGCGCGCGAGATCGTGCCCATCGAGATTCCCCGGCGCAAGCAGGAGCCGCTGATCTTCGATACCGACGAGCACCCGCGCGAGACCACCCTCGACAAGCTCGCCACCCTGCCCACGCCGTTTCGGGCCGCCGGCTCCAGCGTGATGGGCTCGGTCACCGCGGGCAACGCCTCGGGGGTCAACGACGGCGCGGCGGCGATGTTCGTCGCCAGCGAGGCGGCGATGAAGCGCCATAGCCTGGTGCCGATCGCACGTATCCACGGCATGGCCACCGCCGGCGTCGAGCCGCGGATCATGGGCATCGGCCCGGTGCCGGCGACGCGCAAGCTGCTCGCTCGGCTCGACATGACGCTCGACCAGCTCGACCACATCGAGCTCAACGAGGCCTTCGCCTCGCAGTCGCTGGCTTGCCTGCGCGAGCTGGGCATTGCCGACGACGATCCGCGCGTCAACCCTAACGGCGGGGCGATCGCGCTGGGCCATCCGCTGGGCATGTCCGGGGCGCGCCTCATCACCTCAGCGGCCCACGAGCTTGCGCTCAGCGACAAGCGCTTCGCGCTGTGCACCATGTGCATCGGCGTCGGGCAGGGGATAGCGACCGTGATCGAGCGGATTTAAGAGAGGGAAGAAAGAAGAGGAAAGACCGAAGAGATGCATCATCGCGCCGTCGCGACACGAAGTGGCGCTCTTCCACCTTCAAGGGCGCAGCCCGTTCTTCCATCTTTCGGGATATCGCGCCGAGGCATCCGCCAAGGCGCTTACGATTGGAGAAGCCTTATGGCATTTCTCGACATCAACGGCCGCAGCGTCGCCTATCGCCTGCTGGGCAGCCAGGCCAACCCATTGGTGGTTCTCGCCCATCCACTCGGGATGACGCAGACGGTGTGGGACGACGTGCTGGCCCGGCTATTGCCGCGCTATCGCGTGCTGACCTGGGACCTGCCGGGGCACGGTGCCAGCCAGGCCTGGCCCGAGCGGGGCGGCGACATCACCCCGGCCGACCTGGCGCACGAGGCATTGGCCCTGGCGGATCACGCCGGCGCCGGGCGCTTCCATTTCGTGGGTACCTCGATCGGCGGGGTGGTTGGCCAGCAGTTGCTTGCCGCTCACGCCGAACGGCTGCTGTCGGCGACCCTGACCAACACCGGCGCGGTGATCGGCACCGCCGAGCTGTGGAATACCCGGGCGCGGCGCGTGCGCGACGAAGGCCTGGCGGCGATGGCCGAGGAGATCGTGCCGCGCTGGTTCGCGCCGGCGCTTGTCGAGGCCGACCCGGCGCTCAAGGCCGGCTGGTGCGTGCAGATGGGCCGCGGCGACGATGAATCCTACGCCCGGCTGTGCGAGATGCTGGGCCGCGACACCTTCACCGGCCGGTTGCACGCCACGTCTATCAATATCCAGCTGCTGGGCGGCAGCGAGGACCTGGCCACGCCGCAGAGGACGCTCGAGGCGCTGGCCGGGGAGTGCGACGGCGCGCCGCTGGTGATCTTCGACGGCGTCGGCCACGTGCCATCGGTGGAAGCGCCCGAACGGCTGGCGGCCGCGCTGCTGGCGACCCTGGCAGTGGACCTTGGCGATGTCGGCGAGCGGGGCGTCGATTACGCCACGGGCCTGGAAACCCGCAAGCAGGTGCTCGGCGAAGAACACGTGGCGCGTGCCTCGAGCAAGGCGACCAGCCTGGACGCGCCCTTCCAGCAGATGATCACCCGGCTGGCCTGGGGCGAGCTGTGGAGCAACGAGGATCTGACCCGGCGCGAGCGCAGCATGATCACTACCGGTATTCTCGCCGCGCTGGGCCGCGAGGAACTGGAACTGCACCTCAAGACCGCGCAGCGCATCGGGCTTTCCGAGGCCGAGTTGCGCCAGGTACTCATGCATGTCGCCGTCTATGGCGGCGTGCCGGCCGCCAACCATGCCTTCGCGCTGGCCAAGCGGCTGGGCTGGGACGAGACGTTACAGTGACACTCGGGTATGGCAGGCGAATGGCAGTGTTAGGGAACGGTAGCTCCGATGAGCCATCGCCAGCGATATCCGGAAAGCTGGCGCAGTGGGTTTGGCATAAAGGCCAGGGCAGCCGTAGCAACAGCCTGATGATGTGAGCCGGGCGCGGTGTAGCGGATACCGGTGATAACTTCCTGAGAGTGCTTGTTCTCGGGGTGATATGCCGGTCAGTCCGTTTGGCGCACCGGCACGCGGCTTAAATGATTGTTTTCGTCGGCCAGCCGTTGCAGCAGTCGACACAGGGTTTTGTGATCGCTCTCGCATAGAGGGGCGAGCATCTCTTCCTGCACTTCGGCCACGGCGGGCTCAGCGATCTGACGCAGGTGTTTTCCTTCCGCAGTTAGGGAAACCATCAGGCAACGACGATCCTTGGGGTTGCGTCTCCGGGTGATCAGGCTGCGTTCCTCCAGCTTGCGTACCACCACGGTCACAGTATTTCGGTCCAAGGCCGTATGGCGGCCTAGGAGCCCGTCGGACTTGACACTGACCTACTGCGAATCCCGGCCTTTCGGCCAATTCCATCGATCCATTTCGTTAAATAGCGCGCTATTCGCCTCAATCGATCGATAAATTTGACTCGAAACCCGTGCTTCTCGTGACGATCGGCCAAGCCCGACAGACTCCTAGGTCACTTCGCTTCTAGCATGAAGCGCTCGAAAAACGCCGCCAGCTCGTCATGGGCTTTTAGCGGCAGCACGTTGGCGATGTGCTGGTCAGGGCGCACGATTACCAGACAGCCGTGCTCCCGGTCGATACCGCGCATGTCGAAAATATTCTGCGCATTCTTCAGATCGGGACAGAACACCTTCTCATAGTCGTGCAGGCCATAGCGCCCCTTGCGTGGCCACAGGAGCTGCGGGAAGCCATCCAGGGAGAGCTCGCGAAAATCCTGCTGGCAGATGGCGCGCAGATCGAACACCGAGTCGATGTCGTCGCCTGGCGGCGTGTGCTTGCGCACCGGCGAGTCAGGCGATTCATCGAGGAACCGGCACAGGCCACCGAGGCCCGATTCCGCTGCGGCGGGGTCACCGCCGCCGGCGAAGGCGAACAGTCGCCAGCGGCCATCTGCCTCCACCGTGTGGCCCAGGTGCATGGGCTTGGCATCCGACAGGCGCACCACCGGCGCGGAGTGGAAGCGCGTGCCGATTTCCAGGCCCGCAGCGAGATGCTGGTGGATGGGTTCCGCGGAAATTAGCGAGGGGTAGTACTGGATCGCCGTGCCGGCGGTAAAGCGCCCCTGTCTAACGAAGTACTCCTGGAATTCCTTGGGATCCACGCCGTCGCCCTTGTCCTCGGGCGAGCCCTTGGGCGGAGCGCTGAACATCCTGGCGAACTTGCGATCGAAGTCGATCAGCTCCTTGGCCACGGTCTGACGCTCGGTGGTGTAGGTATCGAGGATCGCCGGCGAGGCTTTGCCCTGCAGCACCGAAGCCAGCTTCCAGCCCAGGTTGAATGTGTCGCGCATCGAGACATTCATGCCCTGGCCCGCCTTGGGGCTGTGGGTGTGGCACGCATCACCGGCGATGAACACATGGGGCACGCGGTTGCCGACCGCCTCGAGGGGCACGTCATCGAATTTGTCGCACAGTCGCTGGCCGATTTCGTAGACCGACCACCAGGCGATCTCCTTCACGTCCAGCTTGTAGGGGTGCAGAATCCGCTGGGCGACGGCCACCAACTGATCCGAGGTGATGTTGCGGCTCGCCACCCGCTCGTCTTCGTTGAGCTTGTCGAGCTCGATATAGAGGCGGGTGAGGTAGCCGCCCTCCCGCGGGATCACTAGGATGTTGCCCTCGTTGGCGGAGTGGATGGTGGCCTTCATGCGGATATCGGGGAAGTCGGTGACCGCGAGCACATCCATCACGCCCCAGGCCTGGTTGGCCGAGTCGCCCACCAGCGAACGCCCCAGCGATTTGCGCACCTGGCTGCGTGCCCCGTCACAGCCGACCACGTAGCGGGCTCGCACCGTTTCCATTTCACCCCTATGTGCCTCATCGGTGCGCTCGAGGGTGACGGTGACCGGATAGTCGTCCGAGGTCAGGGTGACGGCATTGGCCTTCTCAATGTCGATCTGCACGTCGACCACGCGGCGCGAGTAGTTGGGTTCCAGCCGGCTGGGGGAGTGGCGCATCTGCTCCAGGTAGAAGTCATGCACCCGTGCCTGGTTAAGCACCGTATGGGGGAGCTCGGAGAGGCCATCCTCGGTGTCCTGGACACGACCGTGACGCATGATGTTCTTGCGGTCTGTCTCGTCGGGCTTCCAGAACACCGTCTCGTTGATCCAGCAGGCCTCCTTCATCACCTTGTCGACGAAGCCGAAGGCATTGAACATCTCCATGCTGCGGCAGGCGATGCCGTCGGCCTGGCCGAGCCGGATCGCCCCGTCTTTCTGCTCGACGATGCGAGTCTTGATGTCGGGGAAGGCCGAGAGTTGCGTGGCCAAGGTCAGGCCGGCCGGACCGCAGCCGACGATCAGCACGTCGACTTCATCAGGCAAACAATCGGAGTTGGCTGGTTCGCCTGCTGAGGCGTGGTGCTTGGGGTCGCCGGTGTGAAAGCCGTTGAGATGAAACTGCATGGTAGCCTCGTCGGTTGCTTCATCAGTCATTAATTGATCACTATTGTGATTATATGGCGAGTCCACAATTAGACTTTTTGCTAGCTTAAGCGCAGCGAAGCCACGTTTGGTCCAGGTCGGGGAGGTTGACCACTACAGATAGACTGAGTTGGCACAGCCGAGCGCAGGAGTTAAGGCGGGCCAGGAGCCCGTCGGACTTGACACTGACCTACTGCGAATCCCGGCCTTTCGGCCAATTCCATCGATCCATTTCGTTAAATAGCGCGCTATTCGCCTCAATCGATCGATAAATTTGACTCGAAACCCGTGCTTCTCGTGACGATCGGCCAAGCCCGACAGACTCCTAGAGCCCGGTTAAGACTAAAGTCGCTTTCCCCTCGGCGGCCGGTAGTTTACCTTCGTGTTATTAACGAACAGGTGTTCACCATGCGAATTTGGTGGGTGGGCACTAACGACAAAAACGCTTGGAGAAACCATGAAAACCAGAATCACCGCTTGCCTACTGGCGACATCCATCGCCGGCTTGACCGCTACCTCCGCCCAGGCCGCAACCACCTTGCGGCTGTCGCACTTCTGGCCGGAAGTCTCCACCGTCAACAAGCAGGTCTTCGCAAAGTGGGCCAAGGCGGTCGAAGAGGACTCCAATGGGGAACTGCGCGTTCAGCTCTTTCCCTCGCAGACGCTGAGCCAGGCCGATGAGACCTACAATGCCACCGTCAATGGCATCGCCGACATCGGCATCACTGCCCAGGGCTACACCAACGGCCGCTTCCCGCTGAGCCAGATCGTCGAGCTACCGGGAGTATCGACCTCGGCGCCCCAGGGAGCCTGCGTGCTGCAGACGCTCTATGACGATGGCCTGATCGATCAGGAATACGACGATTCCCGCGTATTGTTCATGTTCACCACCGGGCCGGGTTATTTGCATACCAAGAACACCAACATCGAGAAGCCCAGCGACCTCGAGGGGCTGCGCATGCGACGCCCCACCGCGGTGGCCGGCGACATCATGGAGAACATGGGGGCGCAGCCGGTGGGCATGCCCGCGCCGGATATCTACACCTCGCTGCAGCGTGGGGTGATCGATGGGCTGAGCATTCCCTGGGAGGGCATCAAGAGCTTCCAGTTGGGCGATCAGCTCAATTACCACACCCAGGTCCCGTTTTATACGCTGATCTTCGTCGCCACCATGAACCAGTCGACCTACGCCTCGCTGACGCCTGAGCAGAAGCAGGCGATCGACGAGAACTCCGGCATGGTATGGGCCGAGAAGGCCGGACAGGTATTCGCTGCCGAGGACGAAGCGGGTCGCAAGAACGCCGTGGAGCAAGGCGAAACCATCAACGTGATCGACAACCCGTTGCAGAACCCGGACTGGCAGAAGCCGCTCGAGGATGGCATCGAAGACTATCTGAGCGGGCTCGAGGAGCGGGGGCTCGATCAGGCGCGTGACGTCTACCAGGCGGCGCTGGATGCCGCCCAGTCCTGCGCACAATGAGTCGGAGTCGATCCATGCACGCGCTTTTGCGACTCAGTCGTTGGCTGGAGGTGTTCGCGCGCTTCATCGCCGGCCTCGCCTTGATCGGCCTGCTGGGGGTGACGGTCGTCGACGTGGCGCTGCGCTATCTCTACCGCTTGAGCGACGGGGCGTTCTCGCTGAGCGTGGTGGGTAGCGTGGAGCTGGTCAGCTACCTGATGCTGTTCGCGCTGCTGGCGGCAATGGCCGCCAACGTCGAGAAGAGCCAGGTGGTGGTGGAGGCCTTCAGTCACGGGCTGCGAGACTCTCTCAAGGCGCGCATCGCCGGTGTCTACCTGCTGGGCTTCGTGGTGTTGGGGCTGGTACTCGCGGTGGGGCTCTGGGACGCGGCGGTCAGCGCCGCGTCCTACGGCGAGACCACCCAGGACCTGCGCCTGCCGATGGCACCGATCTATACCATCGCCTCGGGATTGTGCGTGCTGCTCGGCGTGCGCTGCCTGTTGCATGCCATGCTCGGCGCGCTGTTCGCCCATCAGGTGGAGGGCGTCGAATGAGCAGTGAAATGATCGGCGCCCTGGGCCTCGGACTGCTGCTGGTACTGATGGTGCTGCGTGTGCCGGTGGCGTTGTGCATGCTGATCGTCGGTGTCGTCGGATTCTCTCAGGTGATCTCCTGGGGTGCGGCCATTTCGATGGTCAAGTCGGTGCCGGTCGAGGTGCTGTCGAACTACAGCTTCAGCGCGATCCCCATGTTCATCCTGATGGGCGTGCTGGCGGCCCATTCGGGGATGGCCGGCAAGCTGTTCAATTCCGTGCGGGTGATCTGTGGCGGCTGGAAGGGCGGCCTGGCGATCGCCGCGGTGGGTTCCTGCGGGATCTTCTCGGCGATCTCCGGCTCGTCGCTGGCCACCGCCAGCACCATGACCCGGGTCGCGCTGCCGGAGATGGAACGCCACGGCTACAATCGCGGCCTGGCCACCGGCGCGCTGGCTGCCGGCGGCACGCTGGGGATCATGATTCCGCCGAGCATCGCGCTGTTGATCTATGCCATTCTCACCGAGCAGTCGGTGGGCGACATGTTCGTCGCCGGGTTGATCCCCGGACTGATGGGGCTTTTGTTCTACGCCCTGACGGTCACTGTAGTGGTGCATCTCAAGCCGTCGCTGGCGGCGTCGGGCGAGCGCACCTCATGGCTCGAGAAGTGCGCCTCGCTGGCCGGTCTGCTGCCGTTCCTGGGGGTGTTCCTGGTGATCATCTTGGGCATCTACTTCGGGCTGTTCACGCCTACCGAAGGCGCCAGCGTCGGGGCTTTCGTCACACTGCTCTACGCGCTGGCCAAGGGCCTGCGCGGCAAGCAGCTGTGGGCGGGCGTGCAGGAGACTCTGGCGCTGTCGGCAGTGGTGTTCTTCATGCTGGTGGGCGCCGAGACGCTGGGCTACTTCATCTCGGTGTCGCGCATTTCGTTCTCGATCAGCGATTTCATTTATGGCCTGTCGCTGTCGCCGATGGTGGTCATGCTGTGCATTCTGTTGCTGTATTTCGTGCTGGGGATGTTCATGGACTCGATCGCCATGCTGGTGATCACCGTGCCGGTGGTCTACCCGATCATCCAGGCGCTGGGCATCGACCCGATCTGGTTCGGCGTCGTCACCGTGCTGACCGTGGAACTCGGCCTGATCACCCCGCCGGTGGGCATGAACGTGTTCGTGATCAAGGCGATGGCGCCGCATGTCGGGCTCGGCGAGATCTTCCGCGGCGTGGCGCCGTTCATCGTCTCGGACTTCGTGCGCCTGGCGCTGTTGCTGCTGTTCCCGGTGTTGACCACCTACCTGCTGACGGTGTGACAGCCGAGTTGTCTTCAGGGAGAGACCCATATGCGTGACATCAAGTTATTGCTGGGCGGCGTCCCACGCGACGCCGAAGGCCTGGCCAACTTCGAGCGCTGTAACCCGTTCGACGATAGCGTGGCGACCCGCGCCGCGGCCGCCTCGGTGGAGGACGCCCGGGCCGCGGCGAATGCCGCCGGCGAGGCCTTCAAGGGCTGGTCGCAGACCGGCCCCGGCGAGCGTCGCGCCAAGCTGCTCAAGGCCGCCGAGCTGATGGAGGCGCGCCAGGACGCGTTCATCGAGCGCATGGTCGACGAGACCGGCGCCACGCCGGGCTGGGCCGGCTTCAACGTGATGGTCGCCGCCGGCATGCTGCGCGAGGCGGCGGGCCTGACCACCCAGGTGGGCGGCGAGGTGATCCCCTCCGACGTGCCCGGCAGCCTGGCGATGGGCGTGCGCGTGCCGTGCGGCGCGGTGCTGGGCATCGCGCCGTGGAACGCGCCGATCATCCTCGGCACGCGGGCCGTGGCCACGCCGCTGGCCTGCGGCAACAGCGTGATCCTCAAGACCTCGGAGCAGTGCCCGGCGACCCATCAGTTGATCGGCGAGATCCTCGTCGAAGCGGGCTTCGGCGAGGGCGTGGTCAACGTGATCAGCAACGCCCCCGAGCAGGCCGCCGCGGTGGTCTCGGCGCTGATCGAGCACCCCGCGGTGGCGCGCATCAATTTCACCGGCTCGACCGGCGTCGGCCGGCTCATCGCCGAGCAGGCGGCCCGAGCGCTCAAGCCGGCACTGCTCGAGCTGGGCGGCAAGGCGCCGTGCGTGGTGCTCGACGATGCCGACCTGGATGCCGCGGTGGAGGCCGCCGCGTTCGGCGCGTTCTTCAACCAGGGCCAGATCTGCATGTCCACCGAACGGCTGGTGGTCGATGCCGCGATCGCCGAGGATTTCACCGACAAGCTGGCCAGCAAGGCCGCCAGCCTCAAGGCCGGCGACCCGCGCGATACGGCCAACGCGCTGGGCACGCTGATCAATCGCGAGTCGGGCGACAAGCTCAACGGCCTGATCGACGATGCCGTCGAGCAAGGCGCGCGGCTTGCATGCGGCGGCAAGGCCGAAGGCGTGATCATGCAGCCCACGCTGCTCGATGGCGTGACCCCGCAGATGCGCCTGTATCGCGAGGAGTCGTTCGGTCCGCTGGTGGCGATGATCCGCGTCGATGGCGAGGAGGAGGCGATCCGGGTGGCCAACGACAGCGAATACGGCCTGTCGGCGGCGGTGTTCAGCCGCGACACGGCGCGTGCCATGCGCGTCGCGCAACGCATCGAATCGGGCATCTGCCACATCAACGCCCCGACCGTGCACGACGAGCCGCAGATGCCGTTCGGCGGGGTCAAGTCGAGCGGCTACGGGCGTTTCGGCGGCAAGGCGGGGATCGCCGAATTCACCGAACTGCGCTGGATGACAATGCAACTCGGGCCGCGTCACTATCCCATTTGAGCGCGTTGCCCCGGCTGGAGCCGCGAAGGCTGACCCGGCCCCGCCGCTGGGTTACATTCGGGGCTTCGTGCAACCAAGGGACCTGCGCGCGTCATGCTCAACCCGCGAATCAAGCTACGCCATTTGCAGGCCTTTCTCGAACTCGCCAAGCGGCGCAGCTTCGTGCGCGCCGCCGAAAGCCTGGCGATCACTCAGCCGGCGCTGTCCAAGGCGATCCGCGAACTCGAGGATAACCTGGGCACGGCGCTGTTCGATCGCGGCCCGCGGGGCGTGTCGCTCAATCAGGCCGGGTTGACCCTGCTGCGCCATGCCGGGCCGGCGCTGCGCACGCTCGACGAGGGGCTCACGGCGATCGGCGAAGTGTCGGGGCGCGAGCGCTGGGTGCGCGTCGGCGCCCTGTCGACCGTCGAGAGCCGCCTGGTGCCGCTGGCCATCGAGCGCCTGCATGCGCGCTTCGACGACATCGGCGTGCGGGTCGATTCGGGGCCCAGCGCCTATCTTCTTTCGCGGCTGCGCGGCGGCGAACTCGATCTGGTGGTGGGGCGCATGACCGCCGCTCGTGAGATCGGCGACCTGGCCTTCGAACACCTTTATTACGAGCCGCTGGTGGTGGCGGTGCGCACGGGCCATCCGTTGGCCGGCGATACGCCGCCCACGCTGGCGCGCCTCGTCGACTATCCATGGATCCTGCCGCCGCCGCAGACCACCCTGCGCCAGCAGCTCGACAGCTTCTGTGTCCAGCATGGCTTGCGTCCGCCCGAACGCCGGGTGGAAACCCTGTCGCTGGCGATCAGCCGGCGCTATGTGCTGGATGGCGAGGCGCTGTGGATCGCTCCCCGCGAGGCGATCGATGAAGACGTGGCGGCGGGGCGGCTGACGCTGCTCGACGTGGGGCTGGAACGCCAGGGCGGCTCGGTGGGGCTGTGCCTGAACGCCAGCATGCAGCCCACGCTCGCCCTCGAGGCGTTCTGCGAGGCGCTGCGCGAGGTGGCCGGCGAGCGCTAGCGCCGTTCGCGCAGCGCCTCGACGACCCGTGCGAACGCCGGCGATAGCTCGCGTCGGCCCGGGTAGTAAAGATGATAGCCGGCAAAGGTCGGGCACCATTCGGTGAGGACACGCTCCAATCGGCCTGCTTCGATGAGTGGTTGTACCCGATCCTCCATGAGAAACGCCAAGCCAAAACCCGCCTTGGCGGCCTTCAAGGCCATGGGCGTGTCGTTGAACGTCAACTGGCCGTCGACGCGAACGTTCAGCGCTCGTCCCTGCTTGGCGAATTCCCAGATGTAGAGGCCTCCCAGCGTCGGCAGCCTCAGGTTGATGCAACGATGATGGATGAGTTCGTGCGGGGTCCGGGGCCTCCCATGCGCCGCGAAATAGGCCGGTGCCCCCACTACCGCCATACGCAGGTCGGGGCCAATGCGCACGGCGATCATGTCCTGCTCCACTCGCTCGCCCAGGCGTACTCCGGCATCGAAGCGGCCGGCCACGATATCGGTCAGACTCTGGTCGATCGACAGCTCCACGCGAATATCCGGGTGACCCGGCAGCAACTCGGCCAGAGTGGGCCAGAGGACCGTTCGCGCGGCGTGCATGCTGGTAGTGATGCGCACGTTGCCCGCCGGCTTTTCCCTCAACGCACTCAATGCATCCAGCTTGGCGTCGATGTCGTCGAATGCCGGGCGCAGCGTCTCCAACAGACGTTCACCGGCTTCGGTGGGGGCGACACTGCGCGTCGTGCGTGACAGCAGCCGCAGCCCGAGGCGTTCCTCGAGTCGTCGGAGCGTATGGCTGAGTGTGGATTGTGAGGTGCCCAACTTGGCGGCAGCTCGCGTGAAGCTGCCTTCGTCGGCTATGGCCAGGAAGGCGGTGAGATCGCCCAGCTCCTCTCTGCGCATTCATGAATCCTCGATATAGGCCTAAGCAGTTTTTGCGCTCTAATCATATCAAAGCGAGTGACCTAGACTGCGATGTACCGGCAGGCGGCGGACTGTCGCTCGGGGCAGCGTCAACTGTCCTCGCACGTCACCAACGAACCGATTCGCAGGAGGGACGCCATGGAAATCCAGCGCAACGGCACCAAGGCATCCGTACAGGGCCCCAAAGAGTACTTCACCGGCACCGTACGTATCGATGCGCCCTTTCAGGCCACAGAGCCCGCCCAGGTAGGTGGCGCCACAGTGACCTTCGAGCCCGGCGCCCGCACTGCCTGGCATACCCATCCGCTGGGTCAGACGCTGATCGTCACCGTAGGGCTGGGGTGGGTTCAGCGCGAAGGCAGCCCGAAGGAGACGATCCGCCCGGGCGATTTGGTCTGGTTCGAGCCGGGCGAGAAGCATTGGCATGGCGCGACCGACACTACGGCCATGACGCATATCGCCATCGCCGAATCGCTGAATGGTTCACCGGTCACCTGGCTGGAAAAGGTCGCCGATGAGGATTATCTCGCGGAGCGCGCCTGACGAATGACAAGGAGCGGAAAACGATGCAAACACGCAAACTTGGCAACAGTGGTCTGGAAGTTTCGTCACTCGGCTATGGTTGTATGGGGCTCAGTTATGGCTACGGACCCGCCAAGCGCGAGCAGGAAGCTATCGAAATGATTCGTGCCGCTTTCGATCGCGGTGTGACGCTGTTCGACACCGCCGAAGCCTATGGTCCCTATCTTAATGAGGAAGTCGTGGGTAAGGCGTTGGCGCCCTATCGAGACGAGGTGGTTATCGCCACCAAATTCGGCTTCGAATTCGATGAGCAGGGCGGCCAGAGCGGCATGAACAGCCATCCGGAGCATATCCGGGCGGTGGCCGAAGCGTCGCTGAAGCGGTTGAAGACAGACCGCATCGATCTATTTTACCAGCACCGCGTCGACCCGGATGTGCCGATCGAGGATGTCGCTGGCGCCATCAAGGAACTGGTCGCGGAGGGCAAGGTGAAACACTGGGGGCTCTCCGAGGCCGGCGCCGAAGTCATCCGCCGCGCGCATGCGGTGCACCCAGTAGCCGCCCTGCAGAGCGAATATTCGCTGTGGTGGCGGGAGCCAGAGACTGAAATCCTGCCGACCCTCGAAGAGTTGGGCATTGGCTTCGTGCCTTTCAGTCCTCTGGGCAAAGGCTTCCTTACCGGCGCGATCGACGAACAGACCACTTTCGACGAGGGTGACTTCCGCAATATCGTGCCGCGCTTCTCGGCCGATGCGCGCCAAGCCAATCAGTCTCTGGTGGATCTGCTGGACGCTATCGCACAGCGCAAAGCGGCGACTCCCGCGCAAATTGCGTTGGCCTGGCTGCTGGCCCAGAAGCCATGGGTCATACCCATTCCAGGCACCACCAAGCTGCATCGTCTGGAGGAAAATCTCGGTGCCGCCGAGTTGACACTGAATGCCGGTGAGCTGGACGAGATCGAGGCTGCTCTGTCGCGTATCGAGATTCAGGGCGAGCGCTATCCCGCTCATCTGCAGCAGCGGGTCAACCGCTGATCGAAAGACTGGCGATACGCGATTACGGATACAGAGAGGAGAACTCACGATGGACGGTATCAAGGATAAAGTCGTCGTCATCACCGGGGCCAGTAGCGGTCTCGGCGAAGCCACGGCACGTCGCTTGGCGCAGGGTGGTGCCAAGCTGGTCCTCGGCGCGCGGCGTATGGAACGGCTCCAGGCACTGGCCAAGGAGCTCGGCCTGGATGACCAGGCGGTGGTCAAGACCGACGTGACGCACAGCGACCAGGTCGAGGCACTGATCGAGCGCGCCATCAAGCTGCATGGCCGCATCGATGTCCTCCTCAACAATGCCGGCGTGATGCCGCACTCGCCCCTGGCGCGTCTCAAGGTCGAGGAGTGGGAGCAGATGATCGACGTCAACATCAAGGGGGTGCTTTATGGCATCGCTGCGGCAATGCCGCACATGACGTCCCAGAAGAGCGGGCAAATCATCAACGTGTCTTCGGTCGCCGGCCACAAGGTCCGGCCCGGCAGCGTCGTCTACTCGGCCACCAAGCATGCCGTTCGCATTATCTCCGAAGGGCTGCGCCAGGAAGTCAAACCCTACAATATCCGCTCGACGATCATCTCGCCCGGGGCGGTCGCTACCGAACTGCCCAACAGCATCTCGGAAAAGGACGTATCCGACGCGGTTCATGACTTCTACGAGCAGTATGCGATTCCTGCCGATTCGTTCGCGCGCGCGGTGGAGTTCGCCATGAGCCAGCCGGAGGACGTGGATATCAACGAGATCCTGTTCAGGCCGACCAGCCAGGAACTGTAACCGGCGCCCGCAAGCAACACTGAAAAACCTGATAACGCCCCGGATGGGTACCTGTTTCGGCTAATGGCCTGGAATGGTGCTTCTAAAGGGGCGTGAACGGTGAAGGAGTTAGTATGGCCATTCCCACCCTGACATTGAACAACGCTGTCGAGATTCCCGCGTTCGGGCTGGGCGTCTATCGCGCCAGCGCCGAAGAAACCACCGGCGCGGTGCTGGCCGCTTTCGAGGCGGGCTATCGACACGTCGACACCGCCGCCGCTTACAGCAACGAAGAGCAGGTCGGCGAGGCGTTTCGCGCAAGCGGTCTCGACCGCTCGGACGTGTTCATCGAATCCAAGCTCTGGCTGTCCGATTACACCTATGACGGCGCGCTGCATGGGTTCGAACGCTCGCTGCGCAAGCTGGGCATGGATCATGTCGATCTTTACCTGCTTCACCAGCCGGCGCCGGACGAGTTCGAGCGCACGCTCGGGGCTTGGAAGGGGCTCTGCGAGATCGTCAAAAGCGGCCGCGCCCGGGCCGTCGGCGTATCGAATTTCAACGAGGAAGAGCTCAAGCGCGCCATTGATGAGACCGGTGTGACGCCAGCAGTGAACCAGGTGGAACTGCATCCGTTCTTCACCCAGAAGAAGCTCAGTGCATTCCACCGGGAGCACGGCATCCTCACCCAGGCGTGGTCGCCTATCGGTGGCGTCAATCGCTATTTCACAGAAGATCCGAAACCTGAAGACGACCCATTGACCCACCCCACGATCACGCAGATTGCCCAGCGGTACGGCAAGTCACCGGCTCAGGTGATCCTGCGCTGGCATATCGAGCTGGGTCATTCGGTGATTCCGAAGTCGGTACATACTGCGCGAATCAGGGAGAACGTCGATATCTTCGACTTTGCGCTCTCCGCCGAAGAGATCGCTTTCATCGATGGGCTCGACACCGGACGGCGCGGTGGGCCGGATCCCAAATCGCTCAGCACCAAGACTGTGAGTTTCACCATCCCCGACTGATACTTGGCGATCAGCCAATGGAAAACCGAGGCGTCATGCGGTCGTCGCTTGATCAATAACCCAGAGGTTATGGCGAAGGGATGAAATTTCATTTCCCAGCCCGGGCGGCGCTGGCGACACTGGCGAACCATCGTCCTTCGGGTCGAGCCTCATCAACACGCCAGCCACCGAGGACCGTCATGAAAAACGTGGACAACAAGTGCTTCATCCCGCGCGATCGCAACTGGCATCCGCCGGCCTATGCACCGGGCTACAAGACCACCGTGGCCCGCTCGCCGCGCCAGTCGCCGGTGAGCATGCAGCACCCAACACGTTCGGAACTCACCGGGCCGAACTTCGCCTCGCTGCGGCTGGGTCCGCACGACAACGACCTGTTGCTCAACTACCGCGAGAACGCCGGCCGCGATGGCCTGCCGATCGGCGAGCGGATCGTCATGTTCGGCCGCGTGGTCGACCAGCTCGGCAAGCCGGTGCCCGATACCCTGGTCGAGATGTGGCAGGCCAACGCCGGCGGGCGTTACCGGCACAAGAAGGACCAGTACCTGGCGCCGCTCGATCCCAACTTCGGCGGGGTGGGGCGCTGCATCACCGATGCGCAGGGCTGGTATCATTTCCGCACCGTCCGCCCCGGCCCCTATCCCTGGCCCAACGACGTCAACTCCTGGCGCCCGGCGCATATCCACGTGTCGGTGATGGGCCCGGCGATTTCCACCCGGCTGGTGACCCAGATGTACTTCGAGGGCGACCCGCTGATTCCGCGCTGCCCGATCGTGCATACGCTCAACGATCCCGAAGCGGTCGACACCCTCATCGGGCGGCTCGACATGGCGCGCAGCCGGTCGATGGATTATCTCGCCTATCGCTTCGACATCGTCACGCGCGGCGAACTGCAGACCTATTTCGAACCGGGAGTGACGCTATGAGTCAGCAACCGATCCGGAGTCAACAACCGACCCATGGCGGCTGCGTGCTGTATCGCGAGACGCCGTCGCAAACCGCCGGCCCCTACGTGCACATCGGCCTGGCGCTGGAGGTTGCCGGGATACCGCTGCGCGACGAGGAGGTCTGGAGCCGGCTGGCCACGCCCGAAGCGGACGGCGAGCTGATCGAGGTGGTCGGCACGGTGATCGACGGCAACGGCGACCTGGTGCGCGACGCCTTCCTCGAGGCCTGGCAGGCCGATGCCCACGGCGAGTTCCAGCTCGACTATGATCTGGGCAAGCCGTTCAACAGCTTCGGCCGCACCGCCACCACTGCCGAGGCCGCCAGCGAATGGTCGTTCACCACGGTCAAGCCCGGGCGGGTGCCGGCGGCCAACGGCAAGCCGATGGCGCCGCACATCAGCCTGGCGATCTTCGCCCGAGGCATCAACGTGCACCTGCAGACGCGGTTGTATTTCGACGACGAGAGCGAAGCCAACGCCGAGTGCCCGGTGCTCGCCGCCATCGAATCGTCGGCGCGCCGCCAGACGCTGATCGCGCGGCGCGAGGAGGGCGCGGACGGTACGCCCCGCTATCGTCTCGATATCCGCCTGCAGGGCGATGACGAAACGCTATTCTTCGAATTCTGAAGCGAACCGTTGCCGGTTGGTAAAGGAACCCCGCTATCCGTGGATGGCGGGGAGTCTTCGTGTGCGTTCGATGTCGGCCCCGGCGCTTGCGCAAGTGGCCAGTTCAGGTATTACAATCGCGGCAAGTCGTGTTTCGGCCACTATTCTTTGAGATGCCGTCTTTGCGAGATGCCGTCTTTGCGAGGTGCCGCGGCGCCGTTGCGGCTGGCGCGTTTTAAGCTGACGTGGCATCTTTCGGGTTCAGCGAAGCGAATAGATGGGTTATGCAGATCTACAACCAAGATTGCCGGACCGCAAGCGGTGAGCCCTTCAATCTGCGCGCCCTGCGTGGCCAGGTACTGCTGGTGGTCAATGTCGCCAGTCGCTGCAGCTACACGCCGCAGCTCGCCGAGCTCGAACGGCTCTATCGGCGCTATCGCTATCAGGGCTTTACCGTGCTGGCGTTTCCCTGCAACCAGTTCGCCCACCAGAGCCCCGAACCGGCGCATACCTTCGGCGCCTTCTGCGAGCGTGAATACGACGTGACCTTCCCGGTCATGGAAAAGGTCCGCGTCAATGGCCGTCACGCTCATCCGCTGTTCGTGCTGTTGCGTCGCCAGGCCCCGGGAATGCTGGGCAGCACCCCGATCAAGTGGAATTTCACCAAGTTCCTGGTCGGCCGCGACGGCCAGGTGATTCGCCGCTTCTCGCCACGCACCGGCCGGCTGGGTATCGTGCCGGAACTCGAAAGAGCCCTGCAGATTCCCTTTTCGGCCTAGTAGTCATCGCCATCGCCGCTCAATGCGGCGGCTGCTGGCCGCGGGCGACCATCAAGCGCGTCATCAAGGTATTCCAGCGCGCCCGGGTGAGCATCGTCGTCAAGCCCGAGAACAACGTCCAGAAGCCCTTGCGCCAGCCATGCAAGCGTCGATTATGAGTGACCAGCTGACGCAGCAGCCGGTGCTCGTCGACGTCGCGCCAGCTGTCGGTGACCGACATCTGCTGGCGGGCCAGCACCGGGGCGAGTTCCAGACGGAAGATCCACTCCAGCTGCTCGAGACTCAGGTCATGGCGTTCGATCACTTCGATCATGCGCGCATAGTCGCTTTCGCGGGGCTCGTTTTCCCGCCACAGCGTCGCCAGGGCGAGCCACAACTCGCCACGCTCGTCGACCAGGGTTTGCGGGTCTTTCATGGCAGGGGCCTCCTTGGTAGCGACAGAATTGTGAAGGGCATGCGCGCTTATTGCGAGACCCGGCTCCTCGATCTGACCGCTGTGTGATCGGCGCCGTGGCGCGGGGCGGACAGTGCGCCGGCAAACCGCTAGAATAGCCGCATCGGCCGGCCCCGGTGAAACCGGGCTTCAGGCAGGGAATGTCCCGTTCTTCCCAAAGCAAGTTATTCCAATAGAGAGTCGAGGTCTGACGTGATCATCAAACCCAAGGTCCGCGGTTTCATCTGCACCACCACCCATCCCACCGGCTGCGCGATGAACGTGCTCGAGCAGATCCAGGCGACGCGCGCCGCGCTCGGCGAACGCAAGGCTGCCGACGCGGGGCCGAAGAAGGTGCTGGTGATCGGCGCCTCGAGCGGCTATGGCCTGGCGGCGCGGATCACCGCGGCGTTCGGCTACGGCGCCAGCACCCTGGGGGTGTTCTTCGAAAAGCCCGGCAGCGAGAAGAAGCCGGGCACCGCGGGCTGGTACAACTCGGCCGCCTTCGACCGTTTCGCCAAGGAGGAGGGCCTCTACAGCAAGGCGATCAACGGCGACGCCTTCTCCCACGAGACTCGCGACAAGGCGATCGAGATGATCAAGCAGGATCTCGGCGAGATCGACCTGGTGGTCTACTCGCTGGCCTCGCCGGTGCGCAAGCTGCCCGACAGTGGCGAACTCAAGCGCTCGGCGCTCAAGCCGATCGGCGAGACCTACCGCGCTACCGCCATCGACACCAACAAGGACGCCATCATCGAGGCCGAGGTCGAGCCGGCCAGCGAGCAGGAGATCGCCGACACCATCCAAGTGATGGGCGGCGAGGACTGGGAGCTGTGGATCGACGCGCTGGACCAGGCCGGGGTGCTCGCCAAGGGCGCCAAGTCGGTGGCCTTCAGCTACATCGGCACCGAGATCACCTGGCCGATCTACTGGCACGGTGCGCTGGGCAAGGCCAAGGAGGATCTCGACCGCGCCGCCGGCGAGATCGACAAGCGCCTAGGCAAGAGCGGTGGCGGCGCCAACGTCGCGGTGCTCAAGTCGGTGGTCACCCAGGCCAGCGCGGCGATCCCGGTGATGCCGCTGTACATCGCCATGGTCTACAAGGTGATGAAGGAGCAGGGCCTGCACGAAGGCACCATCGACCAGTTGAACCGCCTGTTCCGCGATCGGCTCTACGCCGATGCCGCCCCCGAGACCGACGAGGCCGGGCGGCTGCGTCTCGACGACTGGGAGCTGCGCGACGACGTCCAGCAGGCCTGCAAGGAGCTGTGGCCGAAGGTGACCAGCGACAACCTGTTCGAGATCACCGACTACGCCGGCTACAAGCACGACTTCCTCAAGCTGTTTGGCTTCGTGCGTGACGACGTCGACTACGACGCCGAGGTCGAGCCGGTCGCCGACTACGACGTCGTCCAGCTGTAAGGCGACGTCATGGTTCGGCGAATGCTAGATGCAGCGGGGCGCTTGTTGCTGGATTTGCTGGCCACCATCGCACGTTCGAAAGCCTTAATAGCTGAGCTCGATCGCCACGATGCCCCTCGAGAGTAACCCGCCGGGCGTTATCCGACAGGTCGGTTTCGTGCTGCTGCCGGGGTTCTCGCTGCTCGCCCAGGCGTGTGCCCTGGAGCCGCTTCACGTCGCCAACCTGCTGGCCGGCGAGCGCCTCTATACGCCGTTGACCTTCGGTCTCGACGAACGCGCGGTGAAGAGCGCCGCCGAGCTGGCGCTGTCGCCGCACAGCGTGGCCGGCGACGATGCCGGCGAGCTCGATATGCTCATCGTCTGCGCGCCGGCGGCTTTCAACGGCGCCCACGATGCGCTGTTGGCATGGCTGGCGCGGCTGGCCGGACGCGGCGTGGCGCTAGGCGGCATCGCCGGCGGCACCGAGGTGCTGGCCCGCGCCGGGGTACTCGACGGCTATCGTGCCACGCTGCCCTGGCAGAGCGCCGAGTCGTTCGTGCAGGCGCATCCCGCGGTGCGCGTCAGCCAGCAGCTGTTCGAGATCGATCGCGATCGCCTGACCTGCGGTGGCGGCACCGCGGCGATGGACATGATGATGACGCTGATCGCCCAGCACCACGGTCAGACGCTCGCCGAGCGGATATCCGAGCACTTCGTCTGCGAACGCATTCGCATGGGCGACGAGCCGCAGCACGTACCGCTGCGCTCGCGCCTCGGCCACGCCCCGCAGAGCCTGTTCGATGCCATCACGCTGATGGAGTCGAACATCGAGGAGCCGTTGACCACCCACGAGTTGTCCACCCACCTGGGCATCTCGCGGCGCCAGCTCGAGCGGCTGTTCAAGAAATACCTGCAGGCGGTGCCCAGCCGCTACTACCTCGACCTGCGCCTGCAACAAGCCCGCAAGTTGCTGCGCGAGACCGACCAGGCGGTCGGCGACATCGCCCTGCAGACCGGCTTCTCCTCCGGCGCGCATTTCTCCACCGCCTATCGCAACCACTTCGGCATGACCCCGCGGGAGGAGCGGCTGGGCTGAGCGTTCAGCGCGGCGAGGCCTTGCGCGCCAGCAGTGCCCGAAACAGTCTGCCCAGCATCACCGGCTGGTCCTCCTCGATGACGAACCCCGCTTCACTCAAAAGCGGCCCGGCCTGACGGGTGATGTCGGTGGCGATGGCACTGGTCAGCGCGTTCAGCGCTCGACGGCCCGGGCCCGGGGAGTGGCCGTCGGGCTGAAACTTGTCCATCACGCACAGCTGGCCGTCGTCGGCGAGCACTCGGTAGGCTTCGCGAAGGCCCCGATCGGGGTCCGGCATCACTGCCAGAATCAGATGCATGATCACCACGTCGAAATGGCCGTCGGGGAAGTCGAGGCGCTCGGCGTCCATCTCGCGGGCGACGAAATCGAAGCCCAGCGATTCGGCGCGGGCGCGAAAGCGCGCCACCATCGCCGGACTGAGATCGCTCGCGTGCAGCTCGATATGGCGGGGCAGGTAGCACAGATCGAGCCCGGTGCCGGCACCCACGATCAGTACCCGCTCGCCACCCGCCCAGTCGACAGCATCCAGCGCCCGCCGCCGCGCGCGACGAAAGGCGCGGTCGGCGACCAGATCGTAGAGCGGGGCATACAGCGAATAGCGCAGGCGATTCCAGGCGGTGGTGTTGAACATGGCGATCATTCCCCGGTGCGTGGCGCATGCGACTCCATGCGCCTCATGGGGAGGATAGCGCGAGTTACCTGTCTGTGGCGCCCGGTCAGCGCGTCAGGCCATGGTATCGACGATCCCGCCCTCGACGCGCAGTGCCGCGCCGGTGGTCGCGCTGGCCTGCGTGGAGGCGGCGTAGACGCTCATGTTGGCGACCTCCTCGGGGGTGGCCAGGCGCTGGATGATCGACGAGGGGCGATTCTCGGCGACGAAACGCGCTTCCATTTCGGCTGGCGAGACGCCCTCCTGCTCGGCGGCCTGCTTGATCATGCCGAGTACGCCTTCCGAACGGGTCGGCCCCGGCAGGATGGCGTTGACGGTGACGTTGGTGCCGCTGAGCACCTTGGCCAGCCCGCGCGAGATCGACTGCACGGCGCTCTTGGTCATGCCGTAATGGACCATCTCGCTGGGGATGTTGAGCGCCGACTCGCTGGAGATGAACTGCACGCGGCCCCAGTCGCGCTGCTTCATGCCCTGGGCGTAGTGACGCGACAGCCGCACCGCGCTCATCACGTTGACGTCGAAGAATTGCTGCCAGGTGGCGTCGTCGATCGCGAAGAAATCCTGCGGGCCGAAAATGCCCACGTTGTTGATCAGAATGTCGGCCTCGGGGCGGGCCTCGATCAGCGCCTGGCAGCCCTCGGCGCTGCCCAGGTCGGCGGCCACGCCGGATACGCCGGCATCGGGTACCGCTTGCCGGATGGCTTCGATGGCGGCATCGACGCGCGCCTGGGTACGCCCGGTGACGGTGACCTCGGCGCCGGCCCGGGCTAGCCCCTGGGCGATGGCGAAGCCGATGCCGGCGGTGGAGCCGCTGACGATGGCGCGTTTGCCGGAAAGATCGATCTGCATTGCACACTCCTTGGCTTGCGGTACCCGGCGATCCGTTCACGATTGCGCCGGGGTCGAAATTTGTAGCCTGCTAAAAAGATGGGTCGAAAGCAGGATAGTTCAAGCCGCTTTTTATGGGAGCCCGAAGCCGCTCCCTTTATGAGAGCCCGAAGCCGCTCTCGCCAAAAGCCCGCAGCCGCTTTTCATAATTCGCCGTCCCATCGCTGAAAGCCTTTGGCCAAGTGTGTCCTTATACTCGAATTATCATCAATCCCAGGATGGAGAACCCCATGACCGACACCCCGACCCGCGCCGACTTCGACCGTTACATGGTGCCCAACTACGCGCCGCAGCAGAGAATTCCGGTGCGCGGCGAGGGTAGCCGGCTGTGGGATCAGGACGGCCGCGAGTATGTCGACTTCGCCGGCGGTATCGCGGTCAACTCGCTGGGGCATTGCCATCCGGTATTGGTCGACGCGCTCAAGGCCCAGGCCGACAAGCTCTGGCACCTGTCCAACGTCTACACCAACGAGCCGGCGCTCAAGCTGGCCCGCGCGTTGACCGAGCGCACCTTCGCCGACAAGGTCTATCTGTGCTCCTCCGGCGGCGAGGCCAACGAGGCCGCGCTCAAGCTGGCGCGGCGCTGGGCCCACGACACCCACGGCGAGAACAAGCACAAGATCGTCTCGTTCCGCCAGTCGTTCCACGGGCGTACCTTCTTCACCGTCAGCGTCGGCGGCCAGCCCAAGTACTCCCAAGGCTTCGGCCCGGTGCCCGGCGGCATCGTGCACGGCGAGTTCAACAACCTCGACAGCGTGCGCGAGCTGATCGACGCCGATACCTGCGCGGTGATCGTCGAGCCGCTGCAGGGCGAGGGCGGCATCGTTCCGGCCACCCAGGCATTCCTCGAAGGCCTGCGCGCGCTGTGCGACGAGCACCAGGCGCTGCTGATCTTCGACGAGGTGCAGTCGGGCATGGGGCGTCCCGGCACGCTGTTCGCCTACATGCGCTACGGCGTGACTCCGGACATCCTGACCAGCGCCAAGTCGCTGGGCGGCGGTTTCCCTGTCGGCGCGATGCTGACCACCGATCGCATCGCCCCGGTGTTCAAGCTGGGTACCCACGGCTCCACCTACGGCGGCAACGCGCTGGGCTCGGCGGTGGCGCTGGCGGCGCTCGAATACATCGACACCCCGGAAGTGCTGGAGGGCGTCCAGCGCCGCCACGAGCGCTTCCGCGAGCACCTCGACACGCTCAACTCGAAGCATGGCGTGTTTCAGGGCGTGCGCGGCATGGGCCTGTTGATCGGCGCGCAGATGGCCCCCGAGTACGAGGGCCGCGCCAAGGAGATCCTGCCGCTGGCCATCGAGGAGGGCGTGATGGCGCTGATCGCCGGGCCCAACGTGCTGCGCATGGCGCCGTCGCTGGTAATTCCCGAGGCCGACATCGACGAGGGCATGGCGCGTCTCGACCGGGCCATCGCACGCTTCGTCGAGTCGGCATGAACGTCCAGTCGCCATCGATGAGTGCGCCGATGTCACCGCCGAGAGGAAACGCCATGCTGGTCGTGCGTCCCGCCAAGCCAGCCGACCTGCCGGGCCTCGAGCGCCTGGCGGGCAGCGCCACGCCACGCCTGACCAACCTGCCGACGCACCGCGACCGGCTCGAGGAGCGGATCACCCGCTCGCAGCGCTCGCTGTCCCGCGAGGTCGACTTCCCCGGCGACGAGAGCTACACCTTCGTGCTCGAGGACCTGGAGCGCGGCGAAGTGGTGGGCACCGCCACCATCCGCGCCCACGCCGGTGCCCACGAGGCGTACTATACCTATCGCCAGGAAACGCTGATCCACGCCTCGCAGCAGCTCAACGTGCGCCGCGAGGTGCAGACCCTGTCGCTGTCCCACGAGGTCTCGGACGCCAGCCTGCTGTGCGCGCTGTCGCTCGACGCGCGTTACAAGGGCACCAGCGCCGAGAGCCTGCTGCGCCGCTCGCGACTGATGTTCATCGCCCAGTATCCGGAGCGCTTCGCCGAGATCCTGGCGATCGCCTTCCCCGGCTACCTGGACGACGATGGCGAATCGCCGTTCTGGAACAGCGTCGGCCGGCACTTCTTCGTGCGTGGCTATCAGGAGATGAACCACCTCGCCGGGGTGCGCTCGAAGAGCTTCATCGCCGAGGTGATGCCGCAGTTCCCGCTGTACCTGCCGTTGCTCACGCCGGCGGCCCGCGCGGCGATCGGCCAGGAGCATCCGGCCCACGAAGCGGCGCTCGCCGAGATGCTCGCCGAGGGCTTCTCGCGCTCGCGCCACGTCGACATCTTCGATGCCGGCCCGCTGATCAAGGCCGACCGCGAACGCCTGGCGACCTTTTGCCACAGTACCTGGCATCCGGTGCGCATCCGGCCGGCCGGCGCGCTGCCCGATGCCGAGCCGGCGCTGATCGCCAATCAGAAGCTCGGCGGGTTCCGCTGCGTGGTGGCCCGCTACGCGCTGTCGCCCACCGGCCAGTTGGTGCTCTCGCCCGAGCACGCCGCGGTGCTCGGCGTCGAGGAGGGGCGCGCGGTGCTCGCCACGCCGCTGGCGCTGCCCGCTGCGGAAGACACCTTCGACGAGGGGGAACTGTAATGCGCATTCGTCCCATCGCCCGCGGCGACATCGACGGCCTGCAGCAGATCGCCCAGGAAACCGGCGTGGGCTTCACTTCGCTGCCCGACAACCGCGACTTCCTGGTCGGCAAGATCGAGTCGGCGACGCGCGCCTTCGAACAGCAGACCCCGGTCGACGACCGGCTGTATTTTTTCGTACTCGAGGACGACGAGCGCGGCGAACTGGCCGGCTGCTGCGCCATCGAGGCGCAGGTGGGCCGCGAGGTGCCGTTCTATCACTATCGATTGGGTACGCTGGCCCACTCCTCGGTTCAGCTCGACCTGCATCGCACCATCGATACGCTGTTTCTAAGCTCGGACCATACCGGCGACGCCGAGGTAGCCTCGCTCTACCTGCGCCCGGAATATCGCGGTGGCCAGCGCAATGGCGCCTTGCTCTCCCAGGCGCGCTGGCTGTTCATGGCCCAGTTCCGCGACAGCTTCCCCGACAAGGTGCTCGCCGAGATGCGCGGCAAGTTCGACGAGAACGGCGTGAGCCCCTTCTGGCAGTGCCTGGGCAGCCACTTCTTCCCGATGGATTTCAACGAGGCGGACCGCCTGACCGGGCTGGGGCAGAAGAGCTTCATCGGCGAGCTGATGCCCAAGTTCCCGATCTACACCACTTTTCTGAACGACGAGGCGCGGGCCTGTATCGGCGAGGTTCACGCGCACACCCGGCCGGCGCTGGAGATGCTCAAGAAGGAGGGCCTGCGCTGGGAGGGCTATATCGACATCTTCGACGCCGGCCCCACGGTGGAAGCCTATATCGACGACGTGCGCGCGGTGCGTCACTCCCGGCTGTGTCCGGTGGAGATCGTCAGCGATTCACGGGCCGGCGCGACGAACGGCGAGCGGCCGAGCTGGCTGGTGGCGACCACCCGCATGGCCGACTTTCGCGCCAGTTGGGTCGGTCGCGGCCCCGACGCGGACGACAGCCTGGCCTTGACCGACGCCGAGGCCCACCGGCTGGGCGTCACCGCCGGAGATTTCCTGCGGGTGCTCGAAAGCTGAGCTTCGAGCTACGAGCTTCGAGCTTCGAGCTTCGAGCTACGAGCTACGAGCTACGAGCTTCGAGCTTCGAGCTTCGAGCTTCGAGCTTCGAGCTTCGAGCTTCGAGCTTCGAGCGAAGGGGTTGCGAACGTTGTGCGTTGGCTGAAGCTGCGGCTCGCGTCTCGCGGCTTACAAACCAATCACCAGGAGCGATGTATGAACGCCAAGCAGCAACTATTCATCGGCGGTCGCTGGATCGACGGCGAGGCCGAGCGCTTCGCCAAGACCGACCCGATCACCGGCGCCATCCTTTGGCAGGCCGATGCCGCCAGTGCCGGCCAGGTCGGGCGGGCGGTAGCCGCCGCGCGCCAGGCGTTTCCCGACTGGGCGCGGCTGGGCTTCGATGCCCGCCTGGCGCTCGTCGAGCGTTTTCGCGACGAACTCGAGGCCAACCGCGAGGCGCTCGCCGAGAGCATTGCCCATGAAACCGGCAAGCCGCTGTGGGAGGCGCGCACCGAGGTCGGCGCGATGATCGGCAAGGTGGGCATCTCGGCCACTGCCTATCAGGAGCGCACCGGCGAGCGCAGCCGCGACGTCGCCGGCGCGCGCGCCGTATTGCGCCATCGCCCGCACGGCGTGCTGGCGGTGTTCGGCCCGTACAATTTCCCTGGTCACCTGCCCAATGGGCACATGGTGCCGGCATTGCTGGCCGGCAATTGCGTGGTCTTCAAGCCCAGCGAGCAGACCCCGCTGACCGCCGACCTGACACTGCAGTGCTGGCAGGCCGCCGGGCTGCCCGACGGCGTGATCAACCTCGTCCAGGGTGGGGCGCCGGTGGGCCAGGCGCTGGCCGGCGCGGGCGATATCGACGGCCTGCTGTTCACCGGCAGCGCCAGGATCGGCAAGTTGCTGCACGAGCAGTTCGCCGGCCAGGTCAGCAAGATCCTGGCGCTCGAACTGGGCGGCAACAACCCGCTGGTGGTCAAGGACGTGCCGGACCAGGACGCCGCGGTGCTGACCATCCTGCAGTCGGCGTTTCTCTCCGGCGGCCAGCGCTGCACCTGCTCGCGGCGGCTGATGGTGCCGGAGGGCGAGGCCGGCGATCGGCTGCTCGAGGCGCTGACCGAGGCCATCGCCAGGCTGCACGTCGCCGCGCCGTTCAGCGAGCCGGCGCCGTTCTACGGCGGCCTGGTCAGCGTGGCGGCGGCCGACGGCCTGCTCAAGGCCCAGGATGCGCTCGAGGCGCTGGGCGGCAGCGTGCTCGCGCGCATGCAGCGCCTGGTCGGCGATACCAGCCTGGTGTCGCCGGCGCTGATCGACGTCACCGGCCTCGCGGTGCCCGACGAGGAGCATTTCGGTCCGCTGCTCAAGGTGCATCGCTACCGCGACTGGGACGAGGCGATCGCGCTTGCCAACGACACCCGCTACGGACTTTCCGCCGGGCTGATCGGCGGCGACCAGGCCGATTGGGACGACTTCCTGCTGCGCATTCGCGCCGGCATCGTCAACTGGAATCGTCAGACTACCGGCGCCTCCTCTGACGCGCCGTTCGGCGGCATCGGCGACAGCGGCAACCATCGCCCCAGTGCGTACTATGCGGCGGATTACTGCGCCTACCCGATCGCCTCGATGGAGAGTGAGGCGCTGGCGATGCCCGACAACCTGCCGCCGGGCGTGACGCTGGGGGAAAGCTCATGAGCGCGACCGCGAACGACGCCGATACCCGGCGCGGGGTGCGCGAAGTCAACTTCGACGGACTGGTCGGGCCGACCCACAACTACGCCGGGCTGGCCCACGGCAACGTGGCGTCGATGCGCCACGGCGGGCTGGCCTCCAACCCCCGCGAGGCCGCGTTGCAGGGCCTGGCCAAGATGAAGGCGCTGGCCGACGCCGGCTACGCCCAGGGCGTGCTGCCGCCGCAGCAGCGCCCCGATCTGGGCGCGCTGCGCGATCTGGGATTCACCGGCAGCAATGCCGAGGTGCTCGAACGCGCCGCGTGCGAGGCGCCGCAATTGCTGCGTGCGGTGTGCTCGGCCTCGAGCATGTGGACGGCCAACGCCGCCACCATCACCCCGAGCCGTGACGCCGCCGACGGTCGGGCGCATTTCACCCCGGCCAATCTGCAATCGAGCTTCCATCGCTTCCTCGAGCCGCAGACCACGGCTCGGGTGCTCGCGGCAATCTTTCGCGACCCGATGCGCTTCGCCCACCATCCGGCGCTGCCGGCGACCCCGGCGTTCGCCGACGAGGGCGCGGCCAACCACACCCGGCTCGCCGGCGAGCACGATGAGCCCGGCGTGCATCTCTACGTCTACGGTCGTCAGGCGTTCGGTGGCAATACTGAACGAGAGCCCAAGCGCTTCCCGGCGCGCCAGACGCTCGAGGCCAGCCAGGCGGTGGCTCGCCAGCACGGCCTCGGCGCGGATCAGGTGGTGTTCGCCCAGCAGCATCCCGAGGCCATCGACGCCGGGGTGTTCCACAACGACGTGATCGCGGTGGGCAACGGGCCGGTGCTGCTCTATCACGAGATGGCCTTCCTCGACGAGCAAGGAACGCTCGACGAGCTGCGCGGCAAGATGACCACGCCGCTGATCCCGGTGCGCGTGCCCAGCGCGGCGGTGAGCCTCGACGACGCGGTGAGCACCTACCTGTTCAACTCGCAGCTGCTTTCCGCTCCGGACGGCTCGGGGGCGATGACCCTGGTGGTGCCCGGCGAGTGCCAGGAGAACGAGGCGGTGTGGCGGACGATCCAGAATCTGCTGCTGGCCGGTGCCAACCCGATCAGCAAGGTGATGGTCAAGGACGTCAAGCAGAGCATGCGCAACGGCGGCGGCCCGGCCTGCCTGCGCCTGCGCGTGCCGCTTTCGGAGGTCGAGCGCGCCGGGCTGTCGGGCCGGGTGCTGCTCGACGCAGCGCTGTACGACGAACTCACCGGCTGGGTCGAGCGCCATTATCGGGACTCGCTGACCCCGGCGGATCTCGCCGATCCGCGGCTCGCCGAGGAGACGCTGACCGCCCTCGACGAGTTGACGCGAATTCTCGCCATCGGCTCGGTGTATCCGTTCCAGCTGGATGCGTGACGTTGCCGTCACCAAGCCGCTGAATCCGGGCCAGGGCGGACATCCCATACAGTCTGGCCAATGCCTGGCACACTCGATACCCGTTCTCCGGCAGTGCTGGCCTGCCAAGGCTGGCGCGCCGCTGGGGGGAAGCGCCCTGCTGCATAAGCTATCATTTCACGCTATGATGCGCTGTCACGACCACTCGCCTGGAGGAACCCAATGATCAGGAAGACTCTCTCCTGTACCCTCATGGCTGTCGCCATGACCATGGCAGCAACGATGCTTTTCTTTGCCAGCTCTGCATCGCTGCAAGCAGCTGTTACCGAGCTATCCGCAGATCAGAAAAATCGCCTGGAGCGTTCCTACTCGCCTAGTTTCGGTCCCCAGGACGCTCCCGTGACTATCGTGGAGTTTTTTGATCCCGCCTGCGAGGCTTGCCGGGCTTTCTACCCGATAGTGAAGCAGATCCTTGCCGAGAATCCCGACGATGTCCGCCTGGTACTGAGATATACGCCATTCCATGAGAGCTCGGAAGCCGCAGTGCGCCTGCTTGAGGCTGCAAGGCTGCAAGGCGTTTTCAAGCCAGTCCTGGAGGCGATACTTGCCGCGCAGCCAGAGTGGGGGAATGGTGGACCCCGTATCGAGGCTGCCTGGGCGGCAGCGGAAGAGGCCGGTCTTGATGTGGAAAAAGCGCGCAAAAATCTTGTCAGGCCGGATATAGACGCCACCATCAATCAGGACAAGAAAGATGTGGCGGCGTTGAAGATCATGCAAACCCCGACTTTCTTTGTCAATGGCCAGCCACTTTCCTCCTATGGCGCTCAACAGCTAAAAGACCTGGTTAGCAAGAAGATTGAATCCAGTCAGTAATCCCGCAATCAAATAAATCCCGTAATCAAGTAAGCACGTATCCCTCGGCTTTGCCGGGGATACGTGCTTGTTTACCCACCAGATCGTTTGCTGAGCGGCTGACTGAAGCCAATTTAGCGCCGCCAGGCCGATGCCCGTCGTTGCTCCGTTAATGATGATCGCTTGATTTTCGAGTTTCAAATGCAGTGACGTCAAGGGCGGCAAGCCGCTAAGCTGACGCCCATCAGCACATGGAGGCATGCCTGTGGCCGGTAGCAGTCTGCTCACATTGATCGATGACATCGCCACGCTCCTCGACGACGTCTCGTTGATGACCAAGGTGGCGGCGAAGAAGACCGCCGGCGTGCTGGGCGACGACCTGGCGCTCAACGCCCAGCAGGTCGCCGGGGTGAAGGCCGACCGCGAGTTGCCGGTGGTCTGGTCGGTGGCCCGCGGGTCGCTGCTCAACAAGGTGATCCTGATTCCCGCGGCGCTTCTGATCAGTGCCTTGCTGCCCTGGGCGGTGACGCTGTTGCTGATGCTCGGCGGGGCGTATCTGTGCTACGAGGGTGTCGAGAAGCTGGCGCACAAGTTCCTGCAGCGTGCCGGGGACGACGACGAGCATCGCCGGCGGATCGCGGCGATGGCCGACGAGCAGGTCGACATGCGCGCCTTCGAGCGCGACAAGATCAAGGGCGCGGTGCGCACCGATTTCATCCTCTCCGCCGAGATCATCGTCATCACCCTGGGCACGGTGGCCGGGGTCTCGCTGGGCCAGCAGGTCGCGGTGCTGGTGGGGATCGGCCTTTTGATGACCGTCGGGGTCTACGGGCTGGTCGCCGGCATCGTCAAGCTCGACGACCTGGGGCTGTATCTCAGCCGTCGCGGGGGCCTGCTCAACGCCATCGGGCGCGGCCTGCTGGCCGGTGCGCCCTATCTGATGAAGAGCCTGTCGGTGATCGGCACGCTGGCGATGTTCCTGGTTGGCGGCGGCATCCTCACGCATGGCATCCCGGTGCTGAATCGACTCGTGGAAGGCGTCGCCGAAAGCGATTTCGCCGTCCCCGGCCTCGATGCGGTGATCCAGGGCCTCGGCCCGTCGCTGCTCAACATGCTCGTCGGGCTGATCGTTGGTGCGCTGGCGCTGGGCGCGGTGACGCTGATCGGGCGCCTGCTCGGGCGCGGCAAACCACGCCGCGGCGACAGCGAGCCCTCGTGAGAAGGCGGCCATGGCCAGGCGGGGCCGCCAGCGTACTTTTGTCGATGATCGACTGCGCCGAGATAGCCGGTGATCGGCCGCGCCAAGACAATCGAACCCATGACTCCAGGAGAAACGGTGAACGATCCCCAGTCCCCCTTGCGCCAGGCCAGTAACTTCCCGGGGAACCTGCTGCGTCGCTGCCACCAGATCAGCGTGGCGATCTTCCTCAACAAGGGCAAGCCGCTGCAAGTGACCCAGCTGCAATACATTGTGCTGGCGGCGCTGGAAGAGCGGGGCACCCTCGACCAGAGCCGCCTGGGCGGCTTGACCGCCCTCGATCGCAACACCACGGCGGTAGTGGTCAAGAAGCTCGAAGCGCGGGGACTGGTGACCCGCGAGCGCAACGCGCAGGACCGGCGTTCGATGCTGGTCACGCTGTCGGCGCAGGGCCGCGATCTGCGGCGCCGGGCCGAAGTCGTCGCCGTCGATACCCAGGACGAGCTGATGGCGCCGCTGTCGGCCGCGGAGCGCGAGACGCTGCGCGGCTTGTTGCAGAAGATCGCCGATCAGAACAATGGCTTGAGCCGGGTGCCGGTGATCAAGTGATCCCGCTCAACGGGCGTCGCGCATCGACACGTTCATGCCCTGGCCGGCCTTGGGGCTGTGGGTATGACAGGCGTCGCCGGCGTCGAGCTTGTCGAGCTCGATGTACAGCCGCACCAGGAGTCTGTCGGGCTTGGCCGAGTCGCCTTCCAGCGAGCGCCCGAGTGCTTGGCGCACCCGACTGCGGGCCCCGTCGCAGCCCACCGCGTAGCGCGCCTTGATGGTTTCCTGCTGGCCTTCATGGCCCGGCTCGAGGCGCTCCAGGGTGGCCGTCACCGGGTAATCGACAGCGTCCGCCCTTGCCGCGTCGGCCAGGCCGGCAGCGATGGTCAGATCGCGCCGCCGCCGCGAGTAGTTAGGGGTCAGCCGCGAGCTGTGCCGCCAGGGTCAGCCCCGCCGGCCCACGAGTAACCGTTGCGCAGGGTCACTTGGATCGCATGGGCGATTTCATCAGATGACTCGGAGATGCCGCTGGACATGGAAGCCTCGCTCAAGGAGCAGGGCATCCCCAGCATCGAGGAACTGATGCAGGCGCTGCGGGCAGAAATCGATAAGCACCGAAAGGGTGACGGGCACCTCGATTGAACCGGTGCCGGCCCCGTATCAGGAGCGGGTCGGCATGTCGGCCAGCAGAAAGTCGCGGATGAAGCGGTGGCGGCGAGCCTTGACCACATCAAGCACCAGCGACATGTCCAGATTAAGGTAGTAGTCGTGGACCATGCGGTTACGCAGGCCAATGACGGCGTTCCAAGCCGGTTCATCCGTCTTGGCCAGCTGACCCAGGGTAATTAACTGATGGAAGGCGTCATAGGCCGAGATCGGTACCGTATGGCCCTGAAGTTTCAATAGGTGCTTGGCCTTGCCGATGGCATTCTCGGTCAGCACCTGCAAGGCATGCAATACGCCGTTCTCTTCCAGAGCATTCAGGGTGTCACCATCTTCCAGCCGACTGGCGGCCTGGTCGAGCACCGCGGATTGCCGTTCGGCGAGCTGGCGGGTTTCGGCGAGGTAGGCTTCAAGGTGCATAGCGCTGTTCCAGCATCCAGTGTTCCATATCGCGCCAGGTACGTGTCAGAAAGCGTGCCCACGGCAGGCCGTCATCCCCCTGCAGCGGAATGCCTTCCTCGGCCACGGCGATTCGTATCGTCAGGCCGGCACGGTGAAGATCGACGATATCCAGGCGGGCTTCCGATACCTCCAGGGCCTTCGCCAGTACTCGGCGCAGGGTCTCGTTGCGACCAAAATACTCGAACGGGTCGTCCGGTACGGCTTGCCACTGCACGGCGATATCCCAGTCACTCGCCTCGCGGCGCGCCCGTTGGCCCGGCTGCCGATGAGTACGGCAAAGGCCAGGCCGGGGTAGTCGGCCAACGCCGCCTCCAAGGCGGACAGGGTCGTATCAAGGTCGTTGCGCATGGTGGGCTCCCGAAGCTGCCTGCCAGCATAGCATGGCCGTTTTATTGCCGAATGGTGATGCGTTTCCGAGATCGGATTGGCTCGCCCACTGTTAAACGTCGGTGGGGGACCTGCTGATGCGAGCTGTTCAATGCTTGCTGGTCTTGCAAAAAAGCTTCAGCTTTATATTGCGACACTACCCTGGCGGCTTCGTGTCGCCCCTTGGCTCGCGCTACCATGCGCTCATCCGATGCCCCGCGAGTGAGATCCCATGACCCTGGAACCGATACCGATGGCGCTGCTGGCGGCGCTGATGGCCTTCTTCGCCGGCTGGAGCCTGGCCGCCTGGCGTGGCGCGCGTCGCCTTGCGCCGCTTAAGGAGGCCAAGGCCGAGCTCGAGAAACAACTGGCCGAGCGGACGAGCCAGCTGGACGACGCGCAAGCGGCGCAGGACGCTCAGCGCGAGGCGCTGTCCCAGGCGCAGCTCGCCCAGGCCCGGCTGGAAGCCGAGCTGACCGGGGTCCGGGCGCATCAGGCCAATCTGCGCGAAGGCTTCGACGAGCGCCTGCGCGAGCGCGACGCCGAGCGTCAGCGCCTGGACAGCCAGCGCCGCGACGCCCAGCTCGCGCTCGAGGCCCGTCAGGAGAAGGTCGCCGAGCTGCGCGAGGCGCTCAAGTCGGCGACCACCCGGCTAGAGGCCAAGCAGCAGCACTTTCGCGAGCAGTTCGAGTTGCTCAAGGAAAGCCGCGACAGCCTCAAGAAGGAGTTCGAGAATCTCGCCAACGAGATTCTCGAGCGCAAGGGCAAGGCCTTCTCGGAGCTTTCCTCGGAGCGCATAGGCGGCCTGCTGCAGCCGATCCAATCCGAGATGAAGGGCTTTCGCGAGAAGGTCGAGTCGATCCATCAGCAGGAGAGCGAGCAGCGCGTGCAACTGCGCACCGAGCTGCAGCAGCTGCAGCATCTCAACCGCGCGATCACCGATCAGGCCGACAAGCTGACCACCGCGCTGCAGGGCCAGAAGAAGATCCAGGGCAACTGGGGCGAGCTGATGCTCGAGAACGTGCTCGACGGCGCCGGGCTGCGGCTGGGCATCGACTACAAGCGCGAGGTCAGCTTCACCACCGAGGACGGCCGCAAGCGCCCCGACGCGATCGTCTACCTGCCGCAGGGCAAGCATCTGGTGATCGACGCCAAGACCTCGCTGGCCGCCTATACGCGTTACGTCAACTGCGACGACGACGCCGAGCGCCGCCAGGCGCTCGGCGAGCATTGCCAGGCGGTGCGCGAGCGCATCAGCGAACTCGCCGATCGCCACTACCACGACCTGCCGGGACTCAATTCGCCAGAGGTGGTGATCATGTTCGTGCCGGTGGAGTCGGCCTACGTCGAGGCGCTCAAGCACGACGAGGGGCTCTACCAGCGCGCCATCGAGAACAACGTGCTGGTCGCCACGCCGACCACGCTGCTGACCAGCCTCAATATCGTCCGCCAGCTGTGGCGCTTCGAGGACCAGAGCAAGCACACCGCCGAACTCGCCAATCGCGCCGAGAAGTTCTACGCCAAGCTGGCGACCTTCCTTGACAGCATGGAGGACGTCGGCAGAAAGCTCGACGGCGCGCGGGGCAGCTACGATCGGGCGATGAACCAGCTGGTCAGCGGCAAGGGCAACTTGATCAAGCAGACCGCCGAGTTCAAGGAACTGGGCGTAGCGGTCAAGAAGGAGCTGCCCGCCGAGCTGGTCGATCGCGCTCGCCTGGAGCTCGACAGCGGCGCAGCGGACGACGCTCGGGACGCGGCGCCGCAGGCGCATCGGCAAGCGACGCCATAGGAAGCCGCTAAAAACTCAAGGCACCGAGCTCGGGCCGGCCCATCGATGGGTGCCATCGGTCGCCGTCGGTTCAGCAATGCTGATGCTGCTTGAGACGTTCGCGCAGCCCGTTCATGTCATCGCTGAGGTAACGCCCGTCGAAATCCGCTTCTTCGTACAGCTTTTCGCGATCCAGGATCTCGACATGATCGCGATGCTTGATCAATACGTGGTCCCTTTCCAAGGCGCTCAGCGAGCGGCTGATATGCACCGAGGTAAGACCCAGTATTTCGCCCAGCACTTTTTGTGAAATGGGCAGGTAAAAACAACCCAATTCGATGGTGTGTACACGGTTGAGACGGGTGAAGGTCTCGACGAAGAAGTGCGCGATGCGTGAACGCGCGCTGCGGTGAACCGACATCAGCATGCGTTCGCTCAGCATCGACTCCTGTCGGGACAGCGACGCCATGAGGGCTATCGTCAATGGAGTCGAACTCTCGATGATGTCGACGATCCTGTGATGCGGAAAAGGGCAGATGACGCCCTCGGTGAGCATCCGCGCATGCGAGAGATGAGTCGCGAAGGTGAGTTCGCGCAGGCCGAGGACATCGCCGGGAAGCAGTATGTCGACGACCTGCCGGTTGCCATCGAGATTGTCGCGGCAGGTATAGGCCCAGCCGCTCTTGATAGTGTAGAGCTGATCCACCCGGTCGCCAATCGACCACAACGTCTGATTGACAATGGCGCGATAGGGGTTTTTTTCGAGTTCCCGAAGCAATTGCTGATCATGCTCACCCAACGATATAAATTGGCCGAGTTTGGTGGATATGCAACTTTCATGCTGGTACATTAAATCGCCTTTTGACTTCGTATAGCTGAATGAAGCAAACGGGAAGCGAGTGGCCAACCGCTGGCTGAGATAGGGTCGGAAAGGCGATTGCTTGGAAGTTTCCGCCAAGGCAGGCTCGTCTTGGTTACTATAATTTCACTACTTGTTATATTTGCTGCTTATTACTGATCAGCTAGTTGACGAAGTGCTGAATGGCTGTGACTCGAGGCATGCCACGCGAGCAGGGGCTACAAGTGTAGGTGCTGATTCAAGATGAAACATAGTGATTTTCCCAATGAATTGTAATAAAAGGTAATGATCGAGCTGACGCTACCGTTTGTTGGTACGCTATTGATGTAAAAATTAATACTTGAGTGATGGCTCATGGCAGCTGAAGGCTCGGTGTCGATTATTGCTGTTCCAGCCGGCCGCTAGCAGAACGCCCGGCGCAGTTGTGACAGATGTTTGCAGTTGTCGCTCAGAAGGCGTCGTAGTGACCGCTGGCTACCTTCGACGACCGATACTGTCCGGCGAGCTCATTCTCGATGTGGCGATACAGATCGCGCAGGCCAGGCTGCATGTCGGCGACGGCCTGGCGCTGATCGATATAGAAGGCGCGCTCGGCCTCGCTGAACAGAGATAGTCGGTGGGCGGCGGCTCGCTAAACGCCCCTGACTCGCGGAGAGAGCGGCGTCGGCTCAGCACCTGGGTGGTCACCAGCACGCCCGGGTGGGGGCGAAACGACAGATTCGCGCCCAACTCGGTATATTGGTAGCTGCCTCCGCCTTTGCTGCTGGAGCCGAAGAGATCGTTGTCGTCGCTGACCAGCCAGGCCTGACTGATGGAGCCATGCACCTGCAAGGTGTCCATGGCCTCGGCGGCCAGGGCCGGCTGGCAGGCGAGTCCCGCCAGGGCTGCCAACGACCCGCGGGCCCGGAAACTATGGTTCATCGCATTTTGCCGGGAAATGCGGCACAGATCATCGCGAACCAGCTCCCTCCCACAGCCCCCTGCCGGTTAGCTTGCCCTTGTGGGAGTGAATGTATTCGCGATGGCGGCGGGCACTGTACCTCCCCGGCCATGCCGGGCGCCTGCGGCGCCAATGACGAGATATTCGCGGCTCTGGAGCGTCTCGGCGATCTCAAGGCCGGGGGCATCCTCAGCGAAGAGGCGTTCACCGCCAAGAAGGCCGAGCTGCTGTCGCGCTTGTGACCGAGGAGCCATCTCTTTGCCGCGTCGATGTCGCTTACTTGGACAATTTCTACTTAACTACATAGAGAGTAGAGGCCAGCTAGTCCTCGCTGAAGGTCAAGAAAGCGCTTCATTGGAAAATCATGCATCACGATGAGCGCAATTAATGCTCGTCTTAAATCGAACCGTTGTTAAATGGATCGTTGGCCGTAGGGGTTGAACAGGGAGAGGTTGCCTCATGGGTAGAAGCGTATTTCACGGCGTTTCAAAGCAGCTCGATTCAGCGTTGGGTAAAGAAGATGCTTCTTGTGGCCTGCCGGGGTTGGCCACACAAGTTACGCGCGCGAAAAGAGCTGACACGTCATCAACCCGACGTGGCCATAGCCACGGAGAAAGTTACCGACTGCTTTTCGTAACGCCGGAAATTGCCGACCTGGTCAAGGTCGGAGGGCTCGGCGATGTCTCGTCGGCGCTGCCGCGGGCGCTGAGAGCGAGCTACGAGGCGCACGACGTGCGGGTGCTGATGCCTGGCTATCGCGAAGTGATCCACTCGGGCCATGTCATCGAGCCGGTGTGCACGCTGCCTGGCCATGCCGACATCCCCGCCTGCGAGCTTGGCCGGATCACGTGCGCCGATGGGCTGACAATCTACGTGCTGCGCTGCCCCGAACTCTACGAGCGCGAAGGCACCCCCTACGGCGATGAGCTGGGCATCGGCTGGCCGGACAACGACATCCGCTTCGCGCGTCTGGGGCTCGCCGCGGCGGATATCGCCTCGAACAGGCTGGGGCTCGGCTGGCGGCCGCAGCTGTTGCACCTCAACGACTGGCCGAGCGCGCTGGCGGCCGGCTACCTGCGCTGGCGGGGCGATGCCACCCCAAGCATCTTCACCATCCACAACCTGGCCTACCAGGGCGTCTATGAGGCCTCGCGCTGCCGTGCACTGGGTATTCCCGAGGCGGCCATGAACCTCGAGGAGCTCGAATACTATGGCCAGTTGTCGTTCATGAAGGCGGGAATCGCCTATTCCGCCCACGTCACCACCGTGAGCGCGACCTATGCCCGCGAGATCACCACGCCGGCGTTCGGTTGCGGGCTCGAGTCGCTGCTGGAGCGCAGGGCGGAACAGGGGCGGCTATGGGGGATCCCCAACGGCATCGACGATTCCTGGGACCCGCGTACCGATGCGCACCTCGCCCAGGCGTTCGCCATGAACGACTGGCGCGGCAAGCGGGCCAATGCCGAGCACGTGCGCCGCCTGTTCGGGCTCGGCGTGAGTAGCGGGCCGCTGTTCGCGGTAGTGTCGCGGCTGGTGCACCAGAAGGGCCTGGACCTGACCATCGGCGCGGCGGAATCCGTCGTGCGCGCCGGGGGCCAGATCGTGTTCATCGGGCGTGGCGAGATGCCGGTGGAAAAGGCGCTGCGCCATCTGGCGGCCCGTTTCCCGGGCGCCATCGGCGTCAATATCGGCTTCGACGAAGGCGAGGCGCGCTGCATGTATGCCGGCAGCGACTTCCTGCTGATGCCGTCGCGTTTCGAACCGTGCGGGCTGAGCCAGATGTATGCCCAGCGTTTCGGCTCGTTGCCGATCGCTCACCGCACCGGGGGGTTGGCCGATACCATCGAGGACGGCGTCACCGGTTTCCTGTTTGACGAGATGACGCTGGAAAGCTATATCCATGCCATCCAGCGGGCCATCACCGTGTTCCGCGCCACCGACCTGTTCTACGCCATGCGCCGGGCGGCGATGGCCGGACGTTACCACTGGCGCCAGTCGGTCGAGCCCTACAGTCGTCTTTACCGGACGACCGTGGAGGGCGAGGCGGCATGCGAGGCGCGCTATCGCGCAATGAGCTGACGAGCCAGGGAACGGCCCGTCGCGCATTCAAAGACAAGGATGGTAGCCATGACTCGCCATTTTACCCTCGGATCGCCGCTGTCGCCCGCTGGAGCGATGCCGCACAGCAGGGTGGGTGAACGGCGGATCGCACCGCAGGGGCAAGTCGCCGACGCGGCGCTGGCCAACGGCTCGGCCACGCCGCGTGACTGGCGCGAGCGCCTGGCGTCGCATCGCTGGCAGGATGGCGTGTGGATGCGCCAGCGTCGTCGCGAGGACCCCTTGCTCTATCCGCTGTCGATCTATCGGCTCGATCCGCGGGCCTGGCGGCACGATTCGCTGGGCAAGCCGCTGGGCTGGGAGCCCCTGGCCACCCAGCTGGTGCCCTATGCCGCCGATCTCGGCTTCACTCACGTCGAGGTCAAGCACGTCGCACAGGCCGATGCCGGCGCGGCCTTCGCGGGCTTCGTCAATGACTGCCACGTCGGCGGGCTCGGCGTGATCGTCGAATGGCCGCTGGCTTGCTTGCAGGCCGGGCTGTCCGAGGCGGAGGCGCTCGAACTGGCCTGCGACTGGCTCGCGTTCCTGCATGTCGATGGGCTGCGCCTCAAGCCGGTAGTGCCGGACAGCGACGCAGCGGCGCTGAGCCGCTTGATGGACGGCCTTGCGGCGCGCTCCCCGGATACGCTGCTGTTCGTCGACGACCACGATGCCGAGGCGGCGCCCACCACGGCCCGCGCACTGGCCCTCAACACGCACTGGTCGCGTGCCACCCAGGCCTACCTGAGCCAGCCGCACGAGGCGCGTGGCCAGCATCATCATCGGTTGGTCGAAGGGTTGGCCTGCGCCTTCGAGTCGCACTTCGTGCTGCCGCTGATCGACGAGCAGTCCGACGACGGCGAAGCGACCTGGCTGGAACGCATGGCCGGCGACACCTGGCAACGCTTCGCCAACCTGCGCGCCGGGCTCGGCTTCATGTGGGCGCATCCCGGCAAGAAGCTGGTCGGCATGGGGACCGAATTCGCCCACGGCCAGGCCTGGCGCCCCGCCGGTGAACTCGACTGGTCGCTGCTCGACGATCCTTGCCATGGCGGGATGCTGCGGCTGGTCGCCGATCTCAACCGACTCTACGGCAACGAACCGGCGCTGCATCACTTCGACTGTCAGCCGGAAGGGTTTGCCTGGGTGGTCGGCGACGACAGCGTCAACAGCGTGATCGCCTTTCTGCGCTACGGCCCCGAAGGCACGGCTCCGCTGCTGGCGATTGCCAACTTCACGCCGCGTGTGCTGAGGGGTTATCGCCTGGGCGTTCCGGCATTGGGCAGCTGGTACGAAGTGCTCAATAGCGACAGCACCTTCTACGGCGGCTCGAACGTCGGCAACGCGCATGGCGTCAGGGCGCAACTTTTGCCCAGCCATGGCCATCCGGCCTCGCTGGAGCTGACCTTGCCGCCGCTGGCCACGCTGCTGCTCAGACAGGGGGACTGGCCGGCATGACGGACGAGCTATCACAGGCCGCATTCACGCCGACCTACGGCGCCCACCTGGTCGATACGCAACGCACCCGTTTCGTGCTCTGGGCGCCCAGCGCCCGAATGGTGTATGTCGAGGTGGAGGGCCAGCCCGGCCAGCCGATGCAGGCAACCGCGGAGGGCCATCACGAAGCCGAGATCGGCTGCGGCCACGGAGCGCGCTACCGCTATCGCGTGTTCGCGGCGGACGACGACGAGGGCACTTTGGTGCCAGACCCCGCCTCACGGGCCCAGGAGGGTGACATCGACGGCCCAAGCCTGGTGATCGACCCCCGGCGCTATCAATGGCGCCACCCCAAGTGGCGAGGGCGTCCGTGGCACGAGACGGTGCTCTACGAGCTGCACGTCGGCGCGCTGGGCGGTTTCGACGGCGTGGGCGAGAAACTCGCCTATCTGGCCGAACTGGGCGTCACGGCCATCGAACTCATGCCCGTCGCGGAATTTCCCGGCGGGCGCAACTGGGGGTACGACGGCGTGCTGCCTTACGCCGTGGAAGCCGCCTACGGCAGTCCCGAGGCCATGAAGGCATTGATCGACGAGGCCCACGGCCACGGGCTGATGGTCTTTCTCGACGTGGTCTACAACCACTTCGGCCCCGATGGCAACTACCTGGCGACATACGCCGAGGCCTTCTTTCGCGACGACCTGCAGACCCCTTGGGGGCCGTCGATCGACTTCCGTGAGCCGCCGGTGCGCCGCTACTTCATCGACAACGCCTTGATGTGGCTGCAGGAGTATCGTCTGGACGGGCTGCGCTTCGATGCCGTGCATGCGATCAGCGAACGCGATTTTCTGGTCGAGATGGCCCGCGAAATTCGCCGTCGCGTCGATCCGCGGCGCCACGTCCACCTGGTGCTCGAGAACGAGGGCAACACCGCCAGCCTGCTCGATGCCGATCACTACACCGCCCAGTGGAGCGACGACTGGCACAACGTCATGCACGTGCTGCTCACCGGCGAGTACGAAGGCTACTACGCGGATTTCGTCGAGGACGCCACGGCCAAGCTGGCGCGTTGCCTGAGCGAAGGCTTCATCTATCAGGGCGAGCGCTCGCGGCACGGCCACCCGCGCGGCGAGCCCAGCGCGCACCTGCCGACCAGCGCCTTCGTGATCTTCCTGCAGAACCACGACCAGACCGGCAACCGCGCGCTCGGCGAACGCTTGAGCGTGCTGGCCGATCCCGACGCGCTGGCCGCCGCCAACGTGCTGCTGCTGCTGTCGCCGATGGTGCCGCTGCTGTTCATGGGCGAGGAGTGGGGCTCGACGCGGCCCTTTCTGTTCTTCACCGAACACCGCGACGAGCTGGCCGAGGCCGTGCGCGAGGGGCGACGCGCCGAGTTCGCCGACTTCAGCGCCTTTCAGGACGAGGCCATGCGCCGCCGGATTCCCGATCCCAACGCGCTTGAGACCTTCGAGGATTCGATCCCCGACTATCAAGTGCGCGATACGCCGCCGCACGACGCCTGGCTGGACCGGACCCGAACCCTGCTCGACCTGCGTCATCGCGAGCTCGTGCCACGCCTGCCGGGCGCCCGGGCAGAGGGCGCCGAGGCACTGGGCGACAAGGCCGTGGTGGCGCGCTGGCGCCTGAACGACGGCAGCCGGCTGACGATGGCCATCAATCTCGGCGAACGCGACGTCCCGGCGAACGAGATCGCCTGTGGGCGCTGCCTGTTCGAGTCGCGTGCCGACGTGGCCAGTGCCGCGGCGGAGGGGCGCCTTTTGCACCATGGCGCCGCTGCCTGGCTGGATACTCAAGACATGGGCGAGGTCAGCGCATGAGCGACGATCGACTCAGGGAACTGGCCGACGCGGCTGGAATACTCGTCGAGTGGGAAAACAGCGACAGCGAGCCCCGCGAGCTGTCGACCGCTACCCAGCGAACCCTGCTCGGCGTGCTGGGCTTTCCCGCCGACGACGATGCGGCGATCGAAGCCAGCCTGGCGCGCCTGTCGCAATGGCGAAACCCGGTCGAGCCTGCGCAGTGGCCACCGCTGATCACCGCCGATTGCGACGTGCCGGTGATGCTGCCCGGCCCGCTGCCACGCGGTACGCCTTTCATGTTGTCCCTGGAAGGTGGCGAAGAGCGGCGTGGCGAGATCGACTCGGACGGCCGGCTGCCGGCCATCGGCGAGATGGGCTATCACCGCCTGCAGATCGCCGGTGCCGAACTGAGCGTCGCCGTCGCGCCGAAACAGTGCTTCGGCCCGGCGGACGCCGGCGGCCAGACGGAGCCCCGGCTGTGGGGCCTGGCCGTGCAGCTCTATGCGCTGCGCCGCCCGGGCGATGGCGGCATCGGCGATACCCTGGCACTGGAACGCTTCGCCCGGCGGGCCGCCGAGCAGGGCGCCGCCACGCTAACGATCAGTCCGACCCATGCCATGTTCAGTGCCGACCCTGAACGCTACAGCCCTTATTCACCCTCCAGCCGCCTGCTCGGCAACGCGCTGTACGGCGCGCCGGAGCGGCTGCTGGGCAATGACGCCGTCGCCAAGGCCACGGCGGCCTGCGGGCTGGACGGCGAACTGCGCCGACGCGAGGCCGACGACGAGCTCGACTGGCCGGCCGCGGGGCGTGCCAAGCTGACCTGGCTGCGTCGGCTCTATGACGACCTCATGGCGTGCGACGACGATGAAGCGGTCGAGGCGCGCCGGCAACTGGCCGCGTTCCGCAAGGCCGGCGGCGAGACGCTCGAGGATCACTGCCGCTTCGAGGCGCTGCAGGCCGTGCGCGGCGCCGGCTACTGGCGGGATTGGCCGGCGCCGCTTAAGGACCCGGACAGTGCCGAGGTGGCGCGCTTCGCCGAGCAGCACGCCGACGAAGTGGGCTTTCATGCCTTCCTGCAATGGCAGGTGATGGAAGGTCTGCAGCACGCCCAGGCCGCGGCGCGCGACGCGGGCATGTCGGTCGGCCTGATCGCCGACCTGGCGGTGGGCGCCGACGATGCCGGCAGCCAGTCATGGAGCCGTCAGGGTGAAATGCTCCAGGGCGTGTCGATCGGCGCGCCGCCCGATACCTTCAACGTGCATGGCCAGGACTGGGGGTTGGCCGGCTTCTCGCCCCACGGGCTGGTGCGTTCCGGCTTTCGCACCTTCATCGACATGCTGCGCGCCGGCTTTCGGCATGCCGGTGGCCTGCGCATCGACCATGTCCTCGGTCTGATGCGGCTGTGGCTGGTGCCGCATGGCGCGACGCCCGCCGAGGGCGGCTACGTGAGCTACCCGCTGGACGACCTGCTGCGGCTGGTGGCGCTGGAGTCCTGGCGGCACCGCGGCATCGTCGTCGGCGAGGACCTGGGCACCGTGGCGCCGGGGTTTGGCGACAAGCTCGCCGCGCGCGGCATTCTCGGCATGCGGGTGCTGTGGTTCGAGCAGGACGACGACGCTAACTTCCTGCCTGCCCGGCAGTGGTCGAATTCGGCGATGGCCACCACCTCCACCCACGACCTGCCCAGCGTGGCCGGCTGGTGGGCCGGTCGCGACATCGATTGGCGCAGTCGGCTCGGCTTGCTGGGCGAGGACCAGGACGCCGATGACGAACGACGGGCACGCGGCGCGGCGCGTGCCCGTCTGGCCGGCACGCTGGAGCTGCTCGGCCATGCGACACCGCGCCCCGAGACGCTTGAGGCCTCGGACCTGCCGGCCTCGCAGCTGCTGGATGCCTGTGCCCGGCACATCGGGCGTACTCCTTCGCCGCTGGCAATCCTGCCGATGGAGGACGTGCTGGGGCTCGAGGAGCAGGCCAACCTGCCCGGCACGCTGGACGAACATCCCAACTGGCGACGGCGCTGGATGGCCGAGGTTGATACGTTACTGACGCCTGACGAGGTACGCCATCGCCTCGGCGAATTGCAGCGTGGCCGAGATCTTTCTCGACAGGTCGCAAACGCGCCTCTGGAGCCCAAGTCATGAAGGACATTCGTGCGACCGTGCGCCTGCAGTTTCATGCCGGCTTCACTCTCGACGACGCGATGCAGCGGGTCGATTATTTCGCCGATCTCGGCGTGAGCCATGTGTATGCCTCACCGCTGCTGGCCTCGCGGACCGGCTCGACCCACGGCTACGACGGCATCGACCCGACGCGCATCGATCCGGAGCTCGGCGGCGAGGCGGCGCTCGAGCGGCTGGTGGCGCGGCTGCGCTCGCGGGGCATGGGGCTGATCCTGGATATCGTGCCCAATCACGTGGCGGTGGGCGGCTCGGAAAACCCCTGGTGGCAGGAGGTGCTGGCATGGGGACGCGCCAGCCCCTACGCCGATTTCTTCGACATCGACTGGCAATCGCCCGATCCGCTGCTCAGGGGGCGTCTGCTGGTGCCGTTTCTGGGCGCGCCCTACGACGAGGTGCTGACTTCGGGGCTGCTCACGCTGGATTACGTGCCCGAAGCGGCGAGTTTCACCCTCGACTATCACGAGCACCGCTTTCCCATCGATCCGCGGCGTTACGGCGATATCCTGCGTCACGCCGCGCATCAGGCTCTGCATCAACTGGCGGCGGCGTTCGACGGCTTGCAGACGCGCCTGGACGCCTATGCCGCCGTCGGCGAACTGCGGCGCCAACTGCGCCACGCCCTCGAGGATGAGTCGGCCCGGGCCGCGCTGGCCCGGGCGCTGGAGCGTTTCGACGGCAATCGCGAGGCCGGCGCCGGGCGGCTGCATGCGCTGATCGAACGTCAGAACTACCGGCTGGCCTGGTGGCGCACGGCCTCCGACGAGATCAACTGGCGACGCTTCTTCGACATCACCGAACTCGGTGGCCTGCGTGTCGAGTTGCCCGAGGTCTTCGAGGCGACGCATTCGTTGATCCTGCAACTCGTCGAGGCGGGCTGGGTGGATGGCCTGCGTGTCGATCACGTCGACGGCCTGGCCGATCCGCGCGGCTACTGCCTGCGTTTGCGCGAGCGTCTCGATGCGCTGCAGGCAAGCCGACCGGCCGAGGTGCCCGCCCGGGTCGCGCTGTACGTCGAGAAGATCCTCGCCGAAGGCGAGCGTCTGCACAGCGACTGGGGGATCGAGGGCACCACCGGCTACGAGTTCATGAACGAGATCTCGGGCGTCCAGCACGATCCTGCCGGCGCGGTGCCCTTGCATCGGCTGTGGCGCGAAGTGAGTGGTCGTGCGGACGACTTCCTGGCCGAAGTCCGCCGGGCGCGGGGCGAAATGCTCGACACCGCCCTGGCCAGCGAGTTCGAGGCCTGCGGCCTGGCGCTGCACAAGGTGGCGCGGGCCCGCCGCGAGACGCGGGACGTTACGCTGGGGGCGATCAAGCGCGCCCTGAAGGCGCTGGTCGTGCACTTTCCGGTGTATCGCAGCTATGCCGACGAGAACGGTCGCCCGGCGCAGGACGCGCCGTTCTTCCGGCAGGCGATGGCCGGGGCGCGCGACGACCTGAATCCGCCCGATGCGGCGGTGCTCGACCGACTGGAGCGCTGGCTGGGCGGCGAGGCGCCCGGCGATTGCCAGGACGACGAGGAACGCGGCCTGCGTCTGCGCGCCATCACCCGCTTTCAGCAACTGACCTCGCCAGTGGCCGCCAAGGCCGTGGAGGACACCGCGGGCTATCGCAGCGCGGTGCTGATTTCGCGCAACGACGTGGGCTTCGATCCGCAGAGCTTCTGCATCCCCTTGCCGGAGTTCCATACCGCCAGCGCGTTCCGCCAGCGCCATTTCCCGCACTCGCTGGTCACCACGGCGACCCACGATCACAAGCGCGGCGAGGACGTGCGTGCGCGGCTGGCGGCGCTGAGCGAGAAGGGCGGGCTGTTTGCCGAGCGCGTGCGCCAGTGGCGTGCCCAGGCAGGTTCGTTGCGGCGCAGCGTGGCCAGCGGCGAGGCGCCGTCGCCGGGGGACGAGTTGATCCTCTACCAGCTGCTGCTCGGCGCCTGGTCGCCGTCGCTCGACTCTGACGACGAAGATGCCATGCGCGAGTTCACCGAGCGCCTCGCCCAGTGGCAGCAGAAGGCGCTGCGCGAGGCCAAGCTGCGCAGCCACTGGCTGTGGCCCGACGAAGCCTATGAACAGGCCAGTCGCGCCTTTCTCGAAGAAGCACTGCTCGGCGATCCGGCGTGTCGCGAGGCGCTGGCGGCCGCGGCCCGCGAGCTGGACCTGCCCGGGGCCATCAATGGCCTGGCGCAGGCGACGCTGCGCATGACGGTGCCGGGCGTGCCCGATCTCTATCAGGGCACGGAATATTGGGACTTCAGCCTCGTCGACCCGGACAACCGCCGGCCCGTCGACTACGCGGCGCGCCGGGCGTCGCTGGGGCGCGGCGAAGCGCCGGCCGAGGCCCTGGGACATTGGCGCGACGGCCACGTCAAGCAGGCGCTCGTCCAGCGCCTGTTGAGGCTGCGCAGCCAGTATCCCGCACTGTTCGCCGAGGGCGACTATCGACCGCTGCAGGTCGTTGGCGATCGCGAGGCCCATGTGCTGGGCTTCATGCGCCAGCATGATGAGCAGGCCGTGCTGGTCGTCGTGCCGCGACTGCCTGCGAAGCTGCTTAAAGCGGCTATGCTTCCCCATATACCGGCGGAAAACTGGGGCGATAGCCAACTGCAGGTGACGCCGGCGATGCCGGGAGAGTGGCGCGATGTGCTGTCGAACGCCTCGTTGCGGCTAGGCGAAGGGACGCTTCCGATCGGCGAGTTGTTGAGGGAATTCCCGGTCGCGGTGCTGGTCAGGGAGGACGGACCGGCGCGGGACGCGTAGACGCACTGATAAGGCAATCACGAGGTGCGTAACGAGAGCTTGTTAAGGGGAGCTAAAGGATGGCTGACGACGAACTGCGCATACGCCAACTGGCCTATCGCATCTGGGAATCGGAGGGACGCCCCGAAGGGCAGGAGCAGCGTCACTGGGAAATGGCCCGCAAGATCGTCGCCGCCGAGCGCGAGTCGGGGCGCGATGCGCATCCCGACATCGAGATCGACTCCGATGACAAGGACATGTGAATGACGACCCAGGAAGCACCGCAGCACAACGATGAATCCGCCGCCAACGAGCCGCAGCTGGTCAGAAACCGCTCGCGGGTCCGCGAGGGGCTGCCTTTTCCGCTGGGCGCGACCTGGGACGGGCTGGGCGTCAACTTCGCGCTGTTCTCGGCCAACGCCACCAAGGTGGAACTGTGCCTGTTCGACGCCGAGGGCGAGTATGAGATCGAGCGCATCGAACTGCCCGAATATACCGACGAGATCTGGCACGGTTACCTGCCGGATGCCCGCCCGGGGCAGCTCTACGGCTATCGCGTGCATGGCCCCTACGCCCCCGAGGAGGGGCACCGCTTCAACCCCAACAAGCTGCTGCTCGACCCGTATGCCCGGCAGATCGTCGGCGAACTGGTCTGGGACGAGGCGCTGTTCGGCTACACCATCGGCCACCCCGATGGCGATCTGAGTTTCGACGCGCGCGACAGCGCGCCGTTTATGCCGCGCTGTCGGGTCGTCGATTCGGCCTATACCTGGGGGCGTTCCCGGCGCATCCAGTTGCCCTGGGACCAGGCGATCGTCTACGAGACCCATGTGCGTGGTTACACCATGCGTCATCCGGCGGTGCCCGACGCGCTACGCGGCACGTTTTCGGGGCTGATGGTCACCGAGGTGATCGATCACATCCGCTCGCTCGGCGTGTCGTCGGTGGAACTGATGCCGATCCACGCCTTCGTCCAGGACCAGCATCTGCTGGAAAACGGTCTGCGCAACTACTGGGGCTACAACACGCTGGGCTTCTTCGCCCCGCACTCCAGCTATCTGGCCGGCGACAGCATCAACGAGGTCAAGGAGATGGTGGCGCGCTTTCATGACGCCGATCTCGAGGTGATTCTCGACGTGGTCTACAACCACACCGCGGAAGGCAACGAACTCGGCCCGACGCTGTCGCTCAAGGGCATCGACAATGCCACCTACTACCGGCTGATGCCGGACGACCCGCGCTATTACATCGACGACACCGGCACCGGCAATACCGTCAATCTCAGCCACTCGCGGGTGCTGCAGATGGTCACCGACTCGCTGCGCTACTGGGCCACCGAGATGCGCATCGACGGTTTTCGCTTCGATCTGGCGACCATCCTCGGTCGCGAGCCGCACGGCTTCGACGAGGGCGGGGGGTTCCTCGATTCCTGCCGTCAGGATCCGATCCTCAGTCAGGTCAAGTTGATCGCCGAGCCCTGGGACTGCGGGCCCGGCGGCTATCAGGTCGGCGGGTTTCCGCCCGGCTGGGCGGAATGGAACGATCGCTATCGCGACACCGCGCGGGCCTTCTGGCGCGGCGACGAGGGCCAGCTGGCCGAGCTCGCCACGCGGCTGATGGCCTCGGCGGACTTCTTCGATCGCCGCGGGCGGCGTCCGTTCGCCTCGGTCAATTTCATCACCGCCCACGACGGCTACACGCTGCATGATCTGGTCGCCTACGACGACAAGCACAACGAGGCCAACGGCGAAGACAACAACGACGGCCACGACCACAATCTGTCGTGGAACCATGGCGTCGAAGGCCCGACCGAGGATCCGGATATCCACGCGCTGCGATTGCGTCAGATCCGCAACTTCTTCGCCACGCTGATGTTCTCCCAGGGCACGCCGATGATGCTCGCCGGCGACGAGATGCTGCGTACCCAGGGGGGCAACAACAACGCCTACTGCCAGGACAACGAGATCAGCTGGCTGGACTGGAACCTGAGCGGCGATGCCCAGTCGATGATCGACTATCTGCGCCACGTCATCGTCCTGCGCCGTCGCTATCCGATCCTGCGTCGCGGGCGCTTTCTGAGCGGCGACTACAATGAGGATCTGGGGCTCAAGGAGGTCACCTGGCTGACCCCCGAGGGCGACGAGATGGATGTCGAGCACTGGGAGGAGCCCGAAGCGCGCAGCCTGGGCGTGCTGCTCGACGGGCGCGCTCGGCCCAGCGGTATCCGCCGGGCCGGCGCCGACGTGACACTGCTGCTGCTGCTCAACGCGCACCCCGAGGCGATGACGTTCCAGTTACCCGAAGTACCGCGCGGCAGCGGCTGGATGTGCCGGCTGGATACGGCCATGAGTCTCGACGACACCGTGTGCCGGCGCGCCTTCGGCGACGGCCATCGCCTGATGGGACGCTCGTTGGCGCTGCTGGAGCTGGTCCAGGATTCGGCGACGTCGTGACCCGACCTGGCCGTGCGGAGTGGCCCGCGCGGTCCAATGCACAGACTGCAACTCCGCCCCAGGGACGGAAGGAGACGCCAATGACCACGCGTTCAATCCCGCAGCGGACTGCGGGTGCGGCCACTACGCCACCCCAGCGAGACGACGGTGCCTTGGCGGCGGCGCAAGCGCCACGCATCGCCATCGAATCCGTCGCGCCCTCGCTCGAGCTGGGCCGTTTCGCCGCCAAGGCGATCGCCGGCGAGCCGGTCGACGTCTCCGCGGTGATCTTCGCCGATGGCCACGATGTACTGGCCGCCGCCGTGGTCTGGTGCGACGACCAGGGCCAGTGCCGACGCGAACCGATGCATCTGGTCCGGCCGCTGGGCAAGGATATCTGGCAGGCGCGCTTCACGCCCCCGCGTGTCGGCCGGCACAGCTTCGTGATCGAGGCGTGGTGGGATGTATTTGCCACCTACCGCGACGAGCTGTTCAAGAAGCATCAGGCCGGCGTCCCGGTCGCGCTCGAGCTCGAGGAGGGCCGTCGCCTGGTGGCGGCGGCCGCCGAGCGCTCACAAGGGGCGCTGCGCGAGGCGCTTGACGGCGTGCTCGAACGCTTCCAGGCGTGCGGCAGCGAGGGCGAGCGGGTCGGTGTCATGCTCGACACGCGGACCGCGCAATCGATGCACGCCGCCGACGCGCGACCGCACCTGGCGCGCAGCGAGGCGAGCTACCCGCTCGAGGTCGAACGCCGGGCGGCCCAGTTCGCCAGCTGGTACGAGCTGTTTCCGCGTTCGGAAACCGACGACCCCAACCGGCACGGTACCTTCGACGATGTCCACAGGCGCTTGCCGATGATTCGCGACATGGGCTTCGACGTACTCTACTTCCCGCCCATCCATCCCATCGGTCGCGCCCACCGCAAGGGCCGCAACAACACGCTTCAGGCCGGCCCCGACGATCCCGGCAGCCCGTATGCCATCGGCAGCCCGGAGGGCGGCCACGAGGCGATCCATCCTCCACTCGGCAGCCGCGAGGATTTCCGCCATCTGGTCAAGGCGGCCGCCGAGCATGGCCTGGAGATCGCGCTGGACTTCGCCATCCAGTGCTCGCAGGATCATCCGTGGCTCGAGCAGCACCCGGGCTGGTTCTCCTGGCGCCCGGATGGCTCGATCCGTTATGCCGAGAATCCGCCCAAGAAGTACCAAGACATCGTCAACGTCGATTTCTATGCCGAGGACGCGGTGCCTGCGCTGTGGCTTAAGCTGCGCGACGTGGTGCAGGGCTGGGTGAATGAAGACGTGAAGATCTTTCGCGTCGACAACCCTCATACCAAGCCGCTGCCGTTCTGGGAGTGGCTGATTGCCGACATTCGCGGGCGCCACCCGGACGTGCTGTTCCTCGCCGAGGCCTTCACCCGGCCGGCGATGATGAAGCGCCTGGGCAAGATCGGCTTCAACATGAGCTACACCTACTTTACCTGGCGTCACACCAAGGCCGAGCTGACCGACTATCTGACCGAGCTCAACGAATCGCCGATGCGCGAGTGCTACCGGCCCAATTTCTTCGTCAATACACCGGATATCAATCCCTATTTCCTGCAGTCCTCGGGGCGTCCCGGATTCCTGATTCGCGCCGCGCTGGCGACTCTGGGTTCGGGACTGTGGGGCATGTACTCCGGCTTCGAGCTGTGCGAGGGCGAGCCGGTGCCGGGCAAGGAGGAGTATCTCGACTCGGAGAAGTATCAGATCAAGCCGCGGGACTATACCGCGCCCGGCAACATCGTCTACGAGATTGCCCAGCTCAACCGCATTCGCCGCGAGAATCCGGCGCTGCAGACTCATCTGGGCATCGCTTTCTACCCGGTGCACAACGAACGTCTGCTGTTTTTCGGCAAGCGTACCGACGATTTAGGCAACTTCGTGCTGGTGGCCATCAATCTCGATCCGTTCGAGGCCCAGGAGGGGGCCTTTGAGCTGCCGCTCTGGGAGTTCGAGCTGCCCGACGAGGCGGCGCTGCACGTGGAAGACTTGATGTCCGGCCATCGCTGGACATGGCATGGCAAGTGGCAGTCGATGCGCTTGGAGCCGTGGAACTTGCCGTTCGCCATCTGGCGCATCCATCCGGTGCGTTGATGATAACAAGGAGAAAAGCACCATGATGGATGCCAGCAGCGAATCGCACGCCGTCGAGGCCATCGATTTTCTCAAGGACCCGCTGTGGTACAAGGACGCCGTCATCTACCAGGTCCACGTCAAGTCGTTCTTCGACGCCAACGATGACGGCATCGGCGACTTTCGAGGGCTGATCGACAAGCTCGATTACATCGTCAGCCTGGGTGTGAACACCCTCTGGATATTGCCGTTCTACCCGTCGCCGCGTCGTGACGATGGCTACGACATTGCCGAGTACACCGGCGTCAGCCCCGATTACGGCACCCTCGAGGATGCCCAGCGCTTCATGAAGGAGGCGCACGAGCGGGGCCTACGGGTGATCACCGAACTGGTCATCAACCATACCTCGGATCAGCACGAGTGGTTCCAGCGTGCGCGCCGCGCGCCGCCGGGCTCGCCCGAACGCGATTTCTACGTGTGGTCGGATACCGATGCCAAGTATCCCGACACGCGGATCATCTTTCTCGATACCGAGTCGTCCAACTGGACCTGGGACCCGGTGGCGGGCGCCTACTTCTGGCACCGCTTCTATTCCCACCAGCCGGATCTGAATTTCGACAACCCGCAGGTGCTCGACGAAGTGCTCAAGGTCATGGCGTACTGGCTGGACATGGGCGTCGACGGGTTGCGCCTGGACGCGATTCCCTACCTGGTCGAGCGCGAGGGCACCAACAACGAGAACCTGCCCGAAACGCACGTCGTGCTCAAGAAGATCCGCGCGGTGATCGACGAGCGCTACCCCGATCGCATGCTGCTGGCCGAGGCCAACCAGTGGCCGGAGGACACGCAGCCCTACTTTGGCGGCAACGAGAGCGGCGAGGGCGACGAGTGCCACATGGCGTTCCACTTCCCGCTGATGCCGCGCATGTACATGGCGCTGGCCCAGGAGGATCGCTTCCCGATCACCGACATCCTGCGCCAGACGCCGGAGATCCCCGCCAATTGCCAATGGGCGATCTTCCTGCGCAATCACGACGAGCTGACCCTGGAGATGGTCACCGACAAGGAGCGCGACTATCTCTGGAATCATTACGCCGCCGACCGCCGCGCGCGCATCAACTTGGGGATACGCCGCCGCCTGGCGCCGCTGCTCGAGCGTGACCGGCGCCGCGTCGAGCTGCTCAACAGCCTGCTGCTGTCGATGCCGGGCACGCCGGTGCTGTATTACGGCGACGAGATCGGCATGGGCGACAACATCTACCTGGGCGATCGGGATGGCGTACGCACGCCGATGCAGTGGTCGATGGATCGCAACGGCGGCTTCTCGCGGGCGGATCCGGCCAGGCTGGTACTGCCGGCGATCATGGATCCGCTGTACGGCTTCCAGTCGGTCAACGTCGAGGCCCAGACCCGCGATCCGCATTCGCTGCTCAACAGCATGCGAAGGCTGCTCGCGGTACGCAGTCAGCATCGGGTGTTCAGCCGCGGCACCATGCGCCCGTTGTATCCGAGCAATCGGCATATCCTGGCGTATCTGCGCGAGCTGGTGCTGGACAACGGCGAGTCCGAGGTGTTGCTGTGCGTGGCCAACGTGGCGCGCAACGCCCAGGCGGTGGAGCTCGACCTGTCGGCCTTCGCCGGTCAGGTGCCGGTGGAGATGGTCGGCGGCAGCGCCTTCCCGCCGATCGGCAAGTTGCCCTACCTGCTGACGGTGTCGCCCTACGGCTTCTACTGGTTTCTGCTGGCCCCCGAGACCGCGATGCCCGAGTGGCACGTGCCGGCTCCCGAGGCGATGCCGGATTACGTCACCTTGATCATCAAGCGCCAGCTCGAGGAAATCCTCGACGCGCCATCGCGGGGCATGCTGGAGAACGAGGCGCTGCTCAAGTACTTGCCCAAGCGGCGCTGGTTTGCTGCCAAGCAGTCACGCATCGACCGGGTGAATATCCTGTATGCGGTGCGCATCGAGGATGCTCAGCACACCCTGCTGCTCAGCGAGCTCGAGGTCCAGCATTCCCGGGGGACCGATCGCTACCTGCTGCCGCTGGGCTTTCTCGGCGAGGACGACCGCAGTGGTGCGATGGCCCAACAGCTCGCCCTGGCGCGGGTGCGTCGTGGGCGCGATGTCGGCCTGCTGACCGATGCGCTGGGGCTGGACGCCTTCGCCCTGCGCATTCTCGACTTGCTGCGTAGCGGGGCGAGCCTGCCTTGCGGTGAGGGCGAGATCCGCTTCATCCCCACGCCGGCGCTTGACGCGCTGGACCTGCCCGAGGACGTCGACGTGGCCCACAACAACGTCGAGCAATCCAACAGCTCGGTGATCATCGGCCACGAGGTGGTGCTCAAGCTGTTCCGCCGCCTGGAGCCGGGGCTGCATCCCGAGGCCGAGATCGGCCGCTATCTGAGCGGGCACGGTTTCGAGCATGTGCCGCCCTTGTATGGCGAGGTGGCGCGTCGCAATGCCGACGGCGAGTCGCAGACCCTGATGCTGTTGCAGGGCTTTATCGCCAATCAGGGCGATGCCTGGTCGTGGACGCGCAACGCGCTCGAGCGGGCAATCCGCGAGGTGGGCGAGGAGAGCGAAGCGAGCAGCGAGGAGGGCGGCTACAGCGCGCTGGACGAACTCGAGGAGTTCGCCACGACCCTGGGACAGCGCCTGGGCGAGCTGCACCGGGTACTGGCGATGGCGAGCGAGAATCCCGACTTCACCCCGGAGCAGGCCAATGAGACGCATGTGTCGGCCTGGACACAGCGTATCCGCGAGCAGATCGAGACGGCGCTGGAGCTGCTCGCACGGTATAAGGGCAATGCCGGTGAAGCCGACCAGGCCTTGGCCGATCGGGTGCTGGCCGAGCGCGATGCGCTGCTGGCCGCCGTCGAGCCGCTGGCGCAACAGGCCAGGGGCAGTCTGCTGACCCGCATTCATGGCGATCTGCATCTCGGTCAGGTGCTGGTGGCGCACGACGATGCCTACCTCATCGACTTCGAGGGAGAGCCCGCCCGCACGCTGGCGGAGCGGCGCGCCAAGGACAGCCCGCTGCGCGATGTCGCCGGCATGCTGCGTTCGTTCGACTATGCCGGCGCCAAGATGGACGAAGCCACCGCCGTCAAGCCGAACGACGAAAGCGCGATCGAGGTGGCTCACGGGGTCGCCGAGCGCTACCTGATGGCCAGCCGACGCGCCTTTCTCGAGGCCTATTGGCAGAGCAGCGCCGAGGTTGCCCATCGCTGGGCTTCTCGGCAAGGCGCCGAGGCCGCGCTCGAGCTGTTCGTGCTGGAAAAGACGGTCTACGAGATCGCCTACGAGGCCGCCAACCGTCCCGCCTGGCTGGGCGTGCCGCTGCGCGGCCTGGCGGCCATCGTCGACCAACTGTCCATGAGAGGGGCACCATGACCGATCTCAACGTCAACGCCGTCAAGGACGATGTGCTCTGGTTGTCTCCCGACGACGCCGAAGCGCTGGCCCGTGGCACGCACGGCAATCCCTTTGCGCTGCTTGGCGTGCACGCCTGCGGCGCGGAGGACGCGGAATCCTGCCTGCTGCGGGTCTACCTGCCCGGTGCGCTGGGGGTGGACGTGCTCGATCGCGACACCGGCCAGCGACGCTGCAGTCTGACCGGCATCCAGATTCCGGGGCTGTTCGCGGGCCGGTTGCCGCATGTCGCGCCGTACACGCTGTACATCCGCTGGCCGGGCGGCGAGCAGCAGAGCGAGGATCCCTATTCGTTCGATCTGCTGCTCGGCGAGACGGATCTGTACCTGATCGGCGAGGGCAATCACCGTAACCTGGGCCACTGCCTGGGCGCCCAGCCGCTGGAAGTGGATGGCGTGCCCGGCGTACGCTTTGCCGTCTGGGCGCCGAATGCCCGGCGCGTCTCGGTGGTGGGGAATTTCAATGCCTGGGACGGCCGGCGGCACGTGATGCGCCTGCGTCATCCCGCCGGGGTCTGGGAGTTGTTCCTGCCCCGTCTGGGGCCGGGCGAGCCCTACAAGTACGAGATCCTCGACGCGCATGGCGCCATCGCGCTCAAGGCCGACCCGGTGGCGCTGGCCACCCAGACGCCGCCGCACACGGCCTCGGTGGTCGCCGACACCACGCCGTTCGTCTGGCACGACGCCGAGTGGATCGCCCAGCGTGGCGAGCAGCAGGCGCCCGGCCAGCCAGTTTCCGCCTATGAAGTGCATGCCGCCTCGTGGCGCAAGCACGGCGGACACGACGGCGTCACCTACAGCTGGCACGACCTGGCCGATCACCTGATCCCCTACGTGCTCGAAATGGGCTTCACGCATGTCGAACTGCTGCCGATCATGGAGCACCCGTTCGGCGGTTCCTGGGGCTACCAGCCATTGAGTCAGTTCGCGCCCAGCGGACGCTTCGGCAAGCCCAAGGACTTCGCCTACTTCGTCGATGCCTGCCACGCCGCCGGCCTGGGCGTGATCCTCGATTGGGTGCCGGCGCACTTTCCCACCGATCCGCATGGCCTGGCGCGCTTCGACGGCACCGCGCTCTACGAGTACGAGCACCCGTTCGAGGGCTTTCACCAGGACTGGAACACCTACATCTACAACCTGGGGCGCCGTGAGGTGCACGGCTTCATGCTGGCCTCGGCGCTCTACTGGCTGCGTCATTACCACGTTGATGCGCTGCGCGTCGACGCCGTGGCCTCGATGCTGTATCGCAACTACTCGCGCAACGAGGGCGAGTGGATTCCCAACCAGTACGGCGGCCAGGAGAATCTCGAGGCGATCGATTTCCTGCGCCACTTGAACGACGTGGTCGCCGAGGAGGTGCCCGGTGCGGTGGTGATCGCCGAGGAGTCCACCGCCTGGCCGGGGGTCACCCAGCCGACCCGCGATGGCGGCCTGGGCTTCGCCTACAAGTGGAACATGGGCTGGATGCACGACACTCTGGAGTACATCGCCAAGGACCCGGTGTATCGCTCGTACGCCCATCACGAGCTGACCTTCCCGATGGTCTATGCGTTTTCCGAGAAGTACGTGCTGCCGATCTCTCATGACGAGGTAGTGCACGGCAAGGGCTCGCTGATCAACAAGATGCCCGGCGACGAATGGCAGCGCTTCGCCAACCTGCGTGCCTACCTGTCGATCATGTGGACCCAGCCCGGCAAGAAGCTTCTGTTCATGGGCTGCGAATTCGGCCAGTGGCGCGAATGGAGCCACGATCGCGAGCTCGACTGGTCGCTGCTCGGCGAGGCCCAGCATGCCGGCATCCAGCGTCTGGTCGGCGATCTCAACCGGCTCTATCAGGAGGAAACGCCGCTGCATCAGCGCGATACGGAACCGGAAGGTTTTGCCTGGGTGGTCGGCGACGACAGCACCCACAGCGTATTCGCCTGGCTGCGCTGGAACCTGGTCGGCGAGCCGCTGCTGGTGGTCGCCAACATGACGCCGGTGCCGCGTTACGACTATCGGCTCGGCGTGCCGACCATGGGCCACTGGGAGGAGATCTTCAACAGCGATGCGCAGCGCTACGGCGGGTCCAACCTGGGCAACATGGGACAGATCCAGGCCCTCGATACACCGCTGCACGGGCAGACCGCCAGTATCTCGCTGACGCTGCCGCCGCTGGGGGTGATCATGCTGCGACCGCCGCGCTAAACGCCGCCCGACTCAAGCGCTCGCGTCACCGACGCGACGCTTGTCGATAACCGTTCGGCGGTCGTGATGGATCGCCGCGTTCAATCGTCTACCTTGAAAGCCAGCAGCGAAGGATGTCGAAAGCGGCAGCAAGGAGAAAGGTCGATGCGTTACGAACTCTATTACTGGCCAACCATCCAGGGGCGCGGCGAATTCGTGCGCCTGGCGCTGGAAGACGCCGGCGCCGATTACGAGGATGTCGGCAACCAGGCGGACGCCGGGATTACCGAGATCTCCTACTATCTGGAGGGGCAGGCGACCGTCAGGCCGCCGTTCGCACCGCCGTTCCTCAAGGCCGGCGAAACCGTCGTTTCGCATGTCGCGAACATCCTGCAGTTTCTCGGCCCGCGGCTTGCGCTGGTTCCCGACGATGAGCAGAGCCGGCTGTGGGCGCACGGCCTGCAACTGACGCTGACCGATTTCGTCGCCGAGATTCACGACGTGCATCATCCGCTCGGCGCGAGCCTGTATTACGAGGATCAGCAGGCCGAGGCTAGGCAGCGCGCGGCGCTCTTCCTCGACGAACGCCTGCCCAAGTTTCTCGGCTACTTCGAGCAGGTGCTCGAACTCAACCCCGAGAGCGAGGCGTGTCTGGTCGGCGTCGCTCACAGTTACGTCGACCTGTCGCTGTTCCAGGTGGTGAGCGGCTTGCGCTATGCCTTCCCGCGCGCCATGGCCAGGCATGAAGAGGCCTTTGCGCGCGTCAGCGAACTGGCCCGGCGCGTCGCCGAGCGGCCCAGCATCGCCGCCTATCTGGCATCGTCGCGGCGCCTGCCATTCAATGAAAGCGGCGTGTTCCGTCACTATCCGGAACTGGACACAGATTGACCGACGACAACGATCGCGCAACCCGATTCGTGGCGATGCGGTTGGAGCTGGTCAGCGCGCACGTTCGATGGTAGAACGCAGCTACCGGCACCGCCTCGGCGCTTTATAACAACTAGCCAGCTAGCCGTTTGCCGGTTCTTTCGTTCATGCAAGTGTTTATCCAGGTACCAGGACTGGCATGTTTCTCGACGAGTTCTACACCGAAGCCGACGGCTGGCTGCGTATCGATGCGCAACAGGCCAGCCGCTTCGCCAAGCGCATGGCTGGCGATCACAATCCCATTCATGACCCCGACGCCCGGCGCTTCTGTGTGCCCGGCGATCTGCTGTTTGCCCTGGCTCTGGTAAAACATGGCCTGGCTCAGCGCATGACCTTCCATTTTCGCGGCATGGTCGGCGACAACGTACCGCTCAGGTTTGCCGTGGACGACGAGGGCGGGCTGAGCGTCGTCGACGATGCCGGCAAGCAATACCTGTACGTCGAGCGCAGCGGCGAGACCACCCACGACCCGGCGGTTATCGAGCGCTTCACGCGGCGCTATATCGCCTTCTCGGGACGTAACTTCCCGCATTACCTCAAGCCGCTCATGGAAGACAACGGGGTCATGTTCAATCCCCAGCGGCCACTGGTGATCTACGACAGCATGGGCTTTCAGCTCGATGCGCTGCCCGGCGACGGGCTCGAGGTGGCCTTCGACGGTGCCCGCTTCGACATTCAGGGCAAGCGGGGCGAAGCACGCCTGGCCTTTCGCATGCGTGCCGGCGGCCAGCCGCTGGGCACCGGTGCCAAGAAACTGGTCGTCAGCGGGCTACAGCCCTACGATGCCGAGGTCATGGAATCCTTCGTCGAGATCTTCTCGCGACGCAAGGCCGAGTACGAGGCAGGCTGAACGGCGCGCGGCAGATAGTGGCGGGCGCTCGCGCTCGACAATAATGAGGGTGAATAGCCTCGATCGTGATATAGATCAAAAAAGAATAATGATATAGCGATAAATTGCGCTATGCTGATTGCCGCTCAATCGCATAACGAGGAATCATCCATGCGCAATCCCGTTGTCAGCCACTTCTTCGACGAGCCCACCAACACTTTCAGCTATGTGATTCGCGATCCCGACAGCCGGGCCTGCGCAATCCTCGATTCGGTGCTCGACTTCGATTACGCCGCGGGTCGCACCGATGTGCGCTCCGCCGACGAGATCATCGCCTTTGTGCGTGACAACGGCCTCGCGGTGGAGTGGATTCTCGAGACTCACGTTCACGCCGACCATCTTTCCGCGGCGCCCTACCTGCACGACAAGCTGGGCGGCAAGACGGGCATCGGTGCACGTATCACCGAGGTACAGGAGGTCTTTGGCAAGGCCTTCAATGCCGGGAGCGAATTCGCCCGCGACGGCAGCCAGTTCGACCGGCTGTTCGAGGAGGGCGATACCTTCGCCATCGGCAATCTTCAGGGGCGGGTGCTGCACACGCCCGGCCATACGCCGGCCTGTCTGACCTACGTGATCGGCGATGCCGCCTTCGTCGGTGATACTTTGTTCATGCCCGATTACGGCACCGCGCGCTGTGACTTTCCCGGCGGCGATGCGCGCACCCTGTACCGCTCGATCCACAAGGTGCTGGCGCTGCCCGGCGAGACGCGGCTGTTCCTCTGCCACGACTACAAGGCGCCGGGGCGAGACAGTTACGCACACCAGACCACGGTGGCCGAGCAGCGTCGCGATAACGTGCACGTGCACGACGGTGTGGGCGAGGAGGAATTCGTCACCCTGCGCCGCGATCGCGACGCCAGCCTGGGCATGCCGCGGCTGATCCTGCCGTCGGTACAGGTCAATATGTGTGCCGGCCACTTCCCGCCGGCCGGGGACAACGGGCAGGTGTATCTCAAGGTGCCCATCAACCACTTCTGAATCAACCATTTCTGAGAGGATGCACGGAGGGACGCGACTTGGACATGATGACGAGCCTGCAGGGCCTGATCGGCGGGGTGCTGATCGGCCTCTCGGCGGTATGGCTGATGGCTGCGCTGGGCCGGATCGCCGGTATCAGCGGGATTCTCTCGGGGCTTTTGTGGGAGCGGCCCGACGGCGACAGCGCCTGGCGACTGACGTTTCTGCTCGGCCTGATCAGCGGTCCGCTGCTGCTGATGCTGACCGGCGGCGGCCTGGGCAATGTCGCCGACTCGCCGGGGGAGGTAATCGGTGCACCCGTTGGCGGGGTGGGGACGATGCTCGTCGCCGGCCTGCTGGTGGGGCTGGGAACCGGACTTGGCAGCGGCTGTACCAGTGGGCATGGGGTATGCGGCATGGCGCGACTGTCGCTGCGTTCGCTGGTGGCAACCCTGATATTCGTGGCCATGGCAATGGCCACGGTGTATGTGATGCAGCATATCGTCGAAGGGGCGCAATGAAGACGCTGATGGGATACCTGGCTGGACTGTTGTTCGGACTGGGGCTGGCGATCGGCGGCATGACCGACCCGGCGCGGGTGATCGGCTTTCTCGATATTGCCGGCGACTGGGATCCGACGCTGATCTTCGTGTTCGGCGGCGCGGTCGTGACGACGTTCATAGGCTATCGGCTGGTCTGGAAGCGCGGCACACCCTGGCTGGGCTCACGCTTCGCGTTGCCTACCCGGCGCGACCTGGACGCGCGGTTGCTCGGCGGGGCGGCGTTGTTCGGGATTGGCTGGGGGCTTTCCGGCTACTGCCCCGGGCCGGCGGTAGCATCGATCGCCGATCTGAGCGTACCGCTGACGGCGATGCTCGTTGCCATGGCTGGTGGCTGGTGGCTGGCACGGCGCGTGTGACTTTCGCTGACTGACTTTTCGCTGCAGAAGCTCTCCGCTGCAAAAGCTCTCAATCGCACTAACCTTTTCACCAAAACTCTTCTCTCCACAAACTCTTCTCTCCACAAACTCTTCTCTCCACAAACTCTCAAGGCCGGGGCGTGGAAGTGGCGATCTTCGCGATAAGAGGCCATGCTCGCTGCCCGCTTCGGCGCGTGATGCGCAGCGTGTGTCGCTTTTCGTCAAATGATGACGGCGCTCAGCGACGACACTGTGCACAACGTCACGTGGAGGATAGTCATGCAATCCAGGATCATTCTTACCTGTGCGGTCACCGGGGCCGGCGACACCACCGCCAGGAACCCCAACGTGCCGGTCACCCCCAGGCAGATCGCCGACAACTGCATCGAGGCCGCCAAGGCCGGCGCCAGCGTGGCGCATATTCACGTCCGCGATCCCGAGACCGGCGGCATCAGCCACTCGCAGGATCACTTTCGCGAAGTGATGGAGCGGGTGCGTGAAGCCGACACCGATATCGTCATGAACATCACCGCCGGCGGCGGCGGCGACTGGGTGCCGGATACCGACGATCCTTATCGCGGCGGCCCGGGCAGCGACATCCAGACCCCGGCCGAGCGTCACGCGCCGGTCGGCGAGCTGCTGCCCGAGCTGTGCACCCTGGACTGCGGCAGTCTCAACTTCGGCGACTCGGTCTATATCAACAGCGCCGACTGGCTGCGCGAACACGCCCGGCTGGTGCAGGCCGCGGGGGTCAAGCCGGAACTCGAGTGCTTCGACCTGGGCCATGTGTGGTTCGCCCGCCAGCTGCAGCAGGAGGGGCTGATCGACGGCGACCCGCTCTACCAGCTGTGCCTGGGCATTCCCTGGGGCGCCGAGGCCGACACCGAGACCATGCTGGCGATGCGCAACAAGCTGCCGGCGAACGCCATCTGGGCGGCCTTCGGCATCGGCCGCGCGCAGATGCCGATGGTCGCCCAGGCGGCCCTGCTCGGCGGTCATGCGCGGGTCGGCCTGGAAGACAATCTGTATCTGAAAAAGGGCGTGCTGGCGCGCAATGGCGAGCTGGTCGAGAAGGCCGCCGGACTCATCGAAAATCTCGGCGCGCGGGTGATGACTCCTGCCGAGACCCGCGCCCACCTGGCGCTGCGCGAGCCGCACACCGGCCAGACTGCCGGAGGTGACGCATGAGCCAGCAACCCCCGACGAAGCGACTCGCCGTGATCGGTACCGGGGTGATCGGCAACGGTTGGATCGCCCGCGCGCTGGGCCGCGGCTGGGACGTGGTCGCCTGCGATCCGGCGCCCGGCGCCGAGGCCCGCACCCGCAGCGCGGTGAAGCAGGCCTGGCCGTCGCTCGAGCGCCTGGGCCTGGCCGAGGGCGCCGATCCGGGGCGACTGACCTTCGTCGATAGCCTCGAGACCGCCGTGGCCGACGCCGATCTGGTTCAGGAGAACGTCCCCGAGCGGCTCGAGCTCAAGCGCCAGATTCTCGCCAAGCTCGATGCCGCCGCCGATCCGCAGACGCTGATCGGCTCGTCGACCTCGGGCTTCAAGCCCAGCGATCTTCAACAGGATTGCGCGAAGGCTCCCGGCCGGGTAATCGTCGCCCATCCGTTCAACCCGGTCTACCTGCTGCCGCTGGTCGAGCTGGTGGGCGGCGAGGCCACCACCCACGGCCAGACCGAGCGCGCCCGGGCACTGTATCAGCAGCTGGCGATGCGCCCGCTGGTGGTGCGCCGCGAGATCGAGGGGCATATCGCCGACCGGCTGATGGAAGCGCTGTGGCGCGAGGCGCTGCACCTGGTCAACGACGGCGTGGCCACCACCGAGGAGATCGATGCCGCGGTGGTCTACGGTTGCGGGCTGCGCTGGTCGCTGATGGGCACCTTCCTGACCTTCCATCTGGCCGGCGGCGATGGCGGCATGCGCCACATGCTCGCGCAGTTCGGTCCAGCGCTGAAACTGCCGTGGACCAAGCTCGAGGCGCCGGAACTCACCGACGAGTTGATCGCCAAGGTGGCGGCCGGCTGCGAGCAGCAGGCCGCCGGCCGCTCGGTCGCCGAACTGGAGGCGCGCCGCGACGAATTCCTGGTGCGCCTGCTGGCGCTGGTCGAGGAGTACTGGCCCGAGGCCGAGGGGCTCAAGGGTCATATATGACGGAGACGGTCATGAGCGAAGCGAATCCAGGTCCTGTCGCTCAGCGCATCCTGGCCACCACGGTGGCGGCCGGCTGGGTCGACTATAACGGCCACATGAACGATGCCGCCTACGCGCTGGTGTTCTCGCAGGCGGTGGATGCGCTGATGGCGGCGATCGACCTCGACGCCGCCGGGCGCGCGCGCCACGCCTATACTCTGTATACGTTGGAGATCCATCTGAGCTATCGGCGCGAGGCGCACCGCGATCAGCCATTGACGGTCGAGGTGATATTGCTCGACCGTGACGCCAAGCGCCTGCATGCATTCTTCAGCATGCGCGACGAGGCGGGCGAATGCCTGGCGACCAGCGAGCAGATGCTGATGGGCATCGCCACCGACAGCGGCCGGCCGGGACCGTTTCCCGAACCGGTGACGGCGCACATCGCCGCCTTGCCGCACTGCGTGAGCGGCGCTTGGCCGGCGCTGGCCGGCCGGCGCATCGCCATCCCCCGGCGGGAGGCGTCCACTTGAGCGAGACGAGCAGGAGGCAGCATGTCAGCCAGCGACGCGGACAACACCGCCGACATCGGCGTGGACGATTTCATTCGGCGTTTCGAGCGCGGCATGCAGGCGGTGACCGCCGCCGAAGACACGCTCACCGCGCGGCGCCGCTATGAAGCGCTGTGCAAAAGCTTCGCCCCGCCGGATCCCGACTCGCTGAGCGTCGTGGATAGCGAGCTCGACGGCGTTCGGGTGCGCCGTCTGCGCCCGTCGGGGATCAATGACGGCACCGCGACCGATGCCCGTGGCAATGAATGCATTCTCTACATCCACGGTGGCGGCTGGAGCCTGGGCTCGGCGAAGAGCCATCATGGCATTGCCGCGGATCTCGCGGTGCGCCTCCAGCGCGAGGTGATCAGCGTCGACTATCGGTTAGCCCCCGAGGCCGACTACAGCCAGGCCATCGACGACTGTCACGCGGTCGCCGAACTGGCCCGTCCGGTCGCGCTCATCGGCGACAGCGCCGGGGCCAGGCTGGGTCTGGACCTGGCCCGGCGGCTCGACTGGCAGCCGCCGCTGGGACTTGTCTACCCACCGGTAGGCACGCCCAGCCTGGAGACCCTGGGAGCGGATGCACCGCTACTCACTCGCGAGGATGTCCTTGCCAGTTGGCGGCAGGTCGCCCGCAGCGTTTCCAAACTGTGCGAAGCGCGGGCGCCGGCGCCGCAGATCGTCGCCCTGGCGGTCGAGCGCGATCCGTTGACACGGCCCTTCGAGGCGGCGATCGCCGACTGGCGCGCCAGCGGCGCCGAAATCGACTACTTCTGTGCGGCGGGCATGGTCCACGGCGCGCTGCATGCGCACGCCCGTTTGCCGGCGATGCGCGACGCCTGGGCTGCTTTCTGCCAGGCCTTGAAGGTACGCCTGGGCTGAGCCGCGCGCGGCGAATCCACGCCGCTTGCCATATTGTGCCTGCCTGATCCGCATGGGCAGCTAGACTGGCAGTAATCGGACGTTCCCCGCCTGGCGAGCCGCGACGGGAATAGCCGAGTTGGTTCCATGCGTTTTCAAAAGCGTCGCTCGGCGGCGAAAGGCTAATGGCAGCATCCTCTCTCGTGCCCCACGCTCTCGCAACTCGCGGTCCGCTGATCGCCATCGGCGGTGCCGAGGACCGGACCTCCGATCTGGCGGTCCTCAACCAGGTCTTTTCCCGCGCCCCGGCGGGCAACGCGGAGGTTGCGGTGATCGCCACCGCGAGCTCGATCCCCGGGCAGATCCTGCCTATCTATCAAGCCGCCTTCGAGCGGCTGGGCGCGAGTCAGGTCCACACGCTGGCGATGGAGGGTCGCCGCCAGGCGGCCGATGGCGAGATCGTGCGGCTGATCGAGCGCAGCGGGGTGATCTTCTTCACCGGCGGCGATCAGCTGCGATTGACCCACGTGATGGGCGGCTCGCCGGCGCTCAAGGCAATCCGCGCCCGCTTGCGGGCCGGCGCGGTGGTGGCCGGCACCAGCGCGGGGGCGGCGGCGCTGCCGAGCACCATGATCTACAACAGCACCGCCGAGGATGCCCTGCGCAAGGGCGCGGTCAACATGACCTCGGGGCTCGGGCTGGTCGAGGGATTGATCATCGACAGCCATTTCCTCAAGCGCGGCCGCTTCACGCGGCTGATGGAGGTCGGGGCGGCCAATCCGCAACAGCTCGGGGTCGGCCTCAGCGAGGACGCCGGGGTGGTCATTCATCCTCACGGCGTGCTCGAGGCGATCGGCCCGGGCCACGTGATCATCATCGACAGCCGCGACCTGGCCAGTTCGAACATCGCCGAGCTGGAGATGGGCGCGCCGGTGGCGATCGAGAACATGATCCTGCATGCGCTGATCAGCGGCAACGGCTTCGACGTCGAGGCGCGACGCTATCTCGCCAGCGAGGCGCTACGGGCCTGCCTCGCGGAGAGTCGATGAACATTCTCGAACATCGCGCCCTGCGCGGGCCGAACTACTACAGCCGCTACCTGGCGATCTTCATGCGCCTGGACATCGGCGAACTCGAACAGCGGCCGAGCGACACCATGCCCGACGTCGTCGCGCGTCTCACCGAGCAGATGCCCACCCTCGCGGAGCATCGCTGTTCGATCGGTCGCCGCGGCGGCTTCCTGGAGCGGCTGGCCCGCGGCACCTGGGCCGGGCACGTCGTCGAGCACGTGGCGATCGAACTGCAGAACCTGATCGGCTTCTCGGTGGGCTACGGCAAGACGCTGGATACCTATGAGACGGGCATCTACAACGTCATCTATCGTTACCGGGACGAGGCCTGCGGGCTGGCGGCCGGCGTCGAGGCGGTGGACTTCGTCGAGCGTCTGTTCGACGGTCGGGCGATCGACATGCCAATGATCATTGCACGGCTCAAGACGGTCCGCGACGCGCACATGCTGGGGCCGTCCACCGCCTCGATCGTCGCTGCGGCAAGCCAGCGCGGCATCCCCTGGACGCGGCTGAGCGAGGACAGCAGCTATGTGCAGCTCGGCCACGGCCATCGTCAGCAGCGCATCCAGGCGACCGTGACGGGGCGTACCGGGTTGCTCGGCTACAGCATCGCCGACGACAAGCACTGGACCAAGCAACTGCTCGACGATGCGGGGATTCCGGTGCCGCGCGGCTGGGTGTGCGATTCGTACGAGGCGGCGCTCGAGGCGGCGCGAAACCTGGGCTATCCGCTCGCGGTGAAGCCGCTGGCGGGCAATCACGGCCGCGGCGTGAGCACCGACATCCACGATGGTCACGACCTGCGCGAGGCTTTCGAGACCGCGGCCCGGCAGCACCCGTCGGTGATCGTCGAGCAGTACATCCGTGGCGACGACCACCGCCTGCTGGTGATCGACGGCACCCTCGTCGCCGCGGCGCGGCGGCGTCCGGCGCATGTCGTCGGCGACGGCGTCTCCACCCTGCAAGCGCTGGTTGAGACCGAGAATCGCGATCCCCGGCGCGGCCTGGGCCACGAGAACCTGCTCACCCGGATCGAGCTGGACGCCCAGTCGCAGCGCTTGATCGAGCAGCAGAACCTGACCCCGCAGAGCGTGGTCGCCAGCGGCGAGATCGTCTACCTCAAGGCCACCGCCAACCTGAGCACCGGCGGCACGGCCACCGACGTGACCGACGAGGTCCACCCGGGAGTCCGCTACCTGGCGGAGCGCATCGCACGGTTGGTGGGGCTCGACATCATCGGCATCGACCTGGTGGCCGAGACCCTGAGCCGCCCGCTGGAGGAACAGGCCGCGGCGGTGGTCGAGGTCAACGCCGGGCCGGGGTTTCGCATGCACCTGTCGCCGACCCATGGCGAGGGCCGCGAGGTCGGCCGCCACGTGGTGGATATGTTGTTCGCCGAGGGCGACGACGGGCGCATCCCGATCGTCGCGGTCACCGGCACCAACGGCAAGACCACCACGGTCAGGCTGCTTGCCCACCTGCTGCGCCAGGCCGGGCGCAAGGTGGGCATGGCCTGCACCGGCGGCATCGAAATCGACAACCACGTAATCCTGCGCGGCGATTACAGTGGCCCCCAGGCGGCGGCCATCGTGCTGCGCGAACCGACCGTCGAGTACGCGGTACTCGAGGTGGCGCGTGGCGGGATCATGCGCCGCGGGCTGGGCTTCGACGCCTGCGACGTGGGGGTGCTGCTGAACATCGCCAGCGATCATCTCGGCGAAAGCGACATCCATAGCCTCGACGACCTGGCGCGCTGCAAGACGGTGGTCATCGATGCGGTGCGCGAGGGCGGAAAGGCCGTGCTCAATGCCGACGATTCCCGGACGCTGGCGGCCCAGGAGTGGGTGCGGGGCGAGAGTATCTTCTTCACCCTGGATTCCGACTCGCGGGCGGTGCGGCGTCACGTCCGCGAGCACGGCGTGGCCTTCACCGTGGTCAACGGCTGCATCGTGATGCGCCAGGGGCACGTCGAGGCCGAGATCGTTCCGGTCCTTGACGTGCCCATCGCCTTCGAGGGCCATGCCCGCTTCAACGTCGCCAACGCGCTGGCCGCCGCCGCCGCCGCCCATGCGCTGGGACTGGGCATCGCCGACATCCAGCGCGGCCTGCGTACCTTCCACCCCTCGCATGGCCAGAACCCCGGACGCACCAACCTGATCATGGCCGACGGGGTCCAGGTGCTGGTCGACTACGGCCACAACGTCGCGGCGCTCATCGCCCTCGACGAACTGATCTGCCGGCTGCCCGCGCGGCGACGCATCGGCGTGGCCAGCGCGCCGGGCAACCGCCGTGACGAGGATCTCGTGGCGCTGGGCGAGCAGCTCGCCAGGATGCACGATGCGCTCTATATCTACGAAACCGATCCGCGTGGGCGCGCCGCCGGCGAAACCGCCGCGCTGCTGGGGCGTGGCGCCGAATCGCCGGCCGCCGCTGGCCACGCCGGGCGCGGCGACCATGTCTGTCGCGTCGCGCTGATCATGGACGAGAACCAGGCCATCGATGCGGCCTTCGCCGAGGCCGATCAGGGCGACCTGTTGGTCCTGTTGATCGACGACATCGACAGCGTCATCGCGCGACTCAAGGGGCGCCGGTTCGGCGCCGTGGCCGAGGGCTTGTGATCGGCCGCGAGGGACCACCGATCATGGCTGACACGAACGGAGGAGTGCCCATGGCGCTAGAGGTCGAGGAAAGCGCGGCGCTGCTGACGCTGATCCGCGTCGGTCATATCTACGCCCCCGAGCCGCTCGGCGCCGGCGACATCCTGATCGCCGGCGGTCGCATCGCCGCGATCGGAGCCCCCCTCGAGGTCCCGTCCGGCTGGCCGCTGCGGATCGTGGAGGCGCCCGAACTGACCGCGGTGCCGGCATTCATCGACCAGCACGTCCACGTCACCGGTGGTGGCGGGGAGGGCGGCTGCGCCACCCGTTGCCCGGAGATTACCGCGCTCGAGATCGCCGCGATGGGCATCGGCACCGTGGTCGGCGTGCTGGGCACCGACAGCGTCAGCCGCTCGCCGGCGGATCTGCTGGCCAAGGTTCGCGGGCTGCGCGCCGAGGGCATCGCGGCCTACCTGTATACCGGCGCCTATCGGGTGCCGCCGCCGACCCTGACCGGCGACCTGCAGCGCGACCTGGCGTGGATCCCCGAGGTGCTCGGCCTGGGCGAACTGGCGATTTCCGACCACCGCTCGAGCCAGCCGCGTCAGCACGAGATCGAGCGGCTGGTGAGCGACGTCCGGGTGGGGGCGATGCTGGCCGGCAAGCGCGGCATCTGCCACTTCCATGTCGGCGACGGCGAGCGCGGGCTGGAGCCGCTGCGACGGCTGCTGAGCGAAACCGAGATACCCGCCGAGCAGGTGATCCCCACCCACGTCAATCGTCGCCGGGCGCTGCTCGAGGAGGCCGCGGACTACGCCCTGCGCTTTGGCGCGAACGTCGACGTGACGGCCTTCGAGGACCCAGGAGAGGCGGGGCTCGATGGCTTCGACGCGGTCTGCCGGCTGCTCGAGCGCGGCGTCCCGCTGGCGCGCATCACGTTGAGTTCCGACTGCAACGGCAGCCTGCCGGAGTTCGACGCTGCGGGACGCTATCTGGGCATGCGGGTGGCGCGAAACACCGCCCTGATCGCCGCCTGGCGGCGCTTGGTGCAAGAGGGCGTGCTGCCGCTGGAGCGGGCGCTCGGACTGATTTCCGGGCACGTCGCGCAGGTGCTCGGGCTGCAGCATCGCAAGGGGCGACTGGCAGTCGGCCACGACGCCGATGTGACGCTCGTCGACGCCGCGCTCACGCCGTGCCAGACCTTCGTCAATGGCCGCCGTGTGTATGATGTCGGGACGGCCGGCTGACGGCATGCTCGGGCAGCGGCGTCGGCGATTTCCGCGCGACGGCCCATTCCCGTTACACTATCAGGATTGGTCCATGGCGGATGTCGAGCGATGCATTGTCCCTTTTGCGGTAAGAACGACACCAAGGTCACCGACTCGCGGCTGGTCGCCGAGGGCGATCAGGTGCGACGGCGTCGTCAGTGCGCCGGTTGCGGTGAGCGTTTCACCACCTACGAGACCGCCGAACTGGTCATGCCGCGGGTGATCAAGGCCGATGGCTCGCGGGAATCGTTCGACGAACGCAAGCTGCGCGACGGCATGCTGCGCGCGCTGGAGAAACGCCCGGTGAGCGCCGAGTCCACCGAGGCCGCCGTCGAACGCATTCGCCAGCGCCTGCGCGCCCGCGGCGAGCGCGAAATCGAGGCCGGCGAGATCGGTGAGGAGGTGATGCGCGCCTTGAAGCGTCTCGATCAGGTCGCCTACATTCGCTTCGCCTCGGTCTACCGGCGCTTCCAGGACATCGACGAGTTTCGTGCCGAGATCGACCGTCTGGCCCAGGAGCCCAATTTCTCGCCCAACGAGGAAGAGCACTGAGCACCTGCTTATCGGCGCGGCGTGCTCCGAGGCGTTGATGTTCACTCTTCAGGGAATGACATGCCCAAGACGACTCCCGAATCCTGCATGGCCCGCGCGCTCAAGCTGGCGCGGCGCGGTCTTTACACCACCGATCCCAATCCGCGCGTCGGCTGCGTGCTGGTCAAGGGCGGGCGCATCGTCGGTGAAGGCTGGCACGTGCGCGCCGGCGAGCCGCATGCCGAGATCCACGCGCTGCGTGCGGCCGGCGAGGCGGCGCGCGGGGCGACTGCCTACGTGACGCTGGAGCCCTGCGCGCACCACGGCCGCACCGGGCCCTGCGCCGAGGCGCTGATCGAGGCCGGCGTGGCCAGGGTCGTGGCGGCAATGAGCGATCCCAACCCCGAGGTGAGTGGGCGCGGCCTGACGCTGCTGCGCGAGGCCGGCGCGGCGGTCGAGCTGGGCCTGCTGGAAAGCGAGGCACGGGCCCTGAACCCGGGGTTTATCGCGCGGATGAGTCGCGGCCGGCCGTTCGTGCGGCTGAAGATGGCGATGAGTCTCGATGCGCGCACCGCGATGGCCAGCGGCGAATCGCAGTGGATCACCGGTCCCGCGGCGCGGCGCGAGGTGCAGCGCCTGCGCGCGCGCTCGAGCGCGGTGATGACCGGTGTCGAATCGGCGATCTTCGACAACTCGCGGCTCACCGTGCGTGCCGATCAATTGGGCATCGAGGGCGAGCAGGGCGAGGCGATCGCCGCTCGCCAGCCGCTGCGGGTGATCGTCGACACGCGCTTGCGGCTGCCGCTGGCGGCGGCCTGCCTGAGCGAGCCGGGGCGTACGCTGATCGTCGCCTGCAGCCAGGACGCCGAGCGTCGTGCCGCCCTGGAAGCGGCCGGCGCCGAAGTGCTGATCATGCCCAGCGGGCGCGATGGACGCGTCGATCTGGCGGCGCTGCTCGATCATCTGGCTGCCCACGAGGCGTGCAACGAGGTCCTGCTGGAGACCGGGGCGACGCTAGCCGGGGCGATGCTCGACGCCGAGCTGATCGACGAGATGCAGTTGTTCGTCGCGGCCACGCTGCTGGGCGGCGAGGCGCGCCCGCTGTTCGCCATCCCCGGGCTCGAGCGCATGGCCCAGCAGCGCCCGTTGCTGATCGACGACATCCGCGCCGTCGGCCACGACTGGCGGATCATCGCCCGCCCGCAACGCGGCGTATGACGCTCCTCATGGGACTGGCGCGCGCGCCTGCAGACAGGTACCCTGACCGCCGACCTGACCCGGCGTAGCGACAAAGGCGCACGAAACAGTCGCCATTTGCCGACAACGCCGCTCGAAAAGACCGGAGATTCCATGGCGCTCTCTTCTTCACAGTCTGCTTCTTCACAGTCGGCTTCTTCACAGCCCGCCGACGATTCGACGTCCGCCCAGGGCCTGGCACGTATCGAAGCGCTGGTCGAAGACATTCGCCAGGGCAAGATGGTGATCCTCATGGACGATGAGGATCGCGAGAACGAAGGCGACATCATCATGGCCGCCGAAAAGGTCGAGGCCGAGCATATCAACTTCATGGCGCGCCATGCCCGCGGCCTGATCTGCCTGCCGATGACCCGCGAGCGCTGCGAGCGGCTCAACCTGCCGTTGATGGTGCGCGACAACGGCTCGGGCTTCGGCACCAAGTTCACGCTGTCGATCGAGGCCGCCGAGGGCGTTTCCACCGGCATCTCCGCCGCCGACCGGGCGCGCACCGTGCAGGCCGCGGTGGCGCGCGACGCCAGGCCCGCGGATATCGTCCAGCCCGGGCACATCTTCCCGCTGATGGCCGAGCCGGGCGGGGTGCTGCGCCGCGCCGGGCACACCGAAGCGGCCTGTGACCTGGCGGCGATGGCCGGTTTCGAGCCGAGCGGAGTGATCTGCGAGGTGATGAGCGACGACGGCAGCATGGCGCGGCGCCCAGAGCTGGAGCGCTTCGCCGCCGAGCACGGCCTGAAGATCGGCACCATCGCCGATCTGATCCACTACCGCATGCATACCGAGCAGACCATCGAGCATGTCGAGTCGCAGCCGGTCGAGACCGCCTTCGGCCCGATGACCCTGAATGTGTTCCACGACCGCATCCAAGGCGCCCACCATCTGGCGCTGGTCAAGGGCGAGCCGACGCCCGATGCGGCGACCACCGTGCGCGTGCACCTGGCCGACAGCCTGCGCGATCTGCTGACGCTGCAAAAGGCTGAGCGCAGCAACTGGACCGCCCATCACGCCCTGGCGAAGATCGCCGCGGCGGAGGCGGGGGTCTTCGTGCTGCTCGACGACGGCCGCGCCTCGCTCGACTTCAAGTCGCAGCTGGATATCTTCCTCGAGCGTCGCCGGGCGCCGCGCACCAGCGATTCCGATGGCGCCGGCAACTACCTGATGATCGGCACCGGCTCGCAGATCCTGCGTCAGCTGGGGGTCGGCAGGATGCGCCTGTTGAGTTCGCCGTGGAAGTTCTCCGCGCTGTCGGGTTTCGACCTGGAAGTGGTCGAGCGGCTGGATGCCGATTCCGCCGCTGCGGGCGAGCCGCTAGACTAAGCCCCTTTTTGTCAGGACCCTTTTTTTGCCAGGACAAGGCTATGCAACCGATTTCTCAAGTCGAAGGTTCCTTCACCGATGTCGACGCTCGCTACGTGATCGTCGTGGGGCGTTTCAACCACCACGTGGTCGACAGCCTGGTCGAGGGCGCCGTCGATAGCCTGGTGCGCCACGGTGTCGACGAGGACAATATCGATATCGTCCACGTCCCCGGCGCCTGGGAATTGCCGCTGGCCGTCAAGCGCGCGCTGCGTGTGGTCAAGCCCGACGCGGTGATCGCGCTGGGTACGGTGATCCGCGGCGGCACGCCGCATTTCGAGTATGTCGCCGGCGGCTGCAACAGCGCGCTGGGCGCCCTGCAGCTGGAATTCGAGACGCCGGTCGCCAACGGCGTGCTGACCGTCAATTCCATCGAGCAGGCCATCGAGCGCGCCGGCACCAAGGCTGGCAACAAGGGCGCCGAGGCGGCCATGGCGGCGATGGAAATGGTCTCGCTGATGAAGCGCTTCGGAGGCCAGGCATGAGTCGCCGCGAACAGCCCACGAGCAGTGCCCGCGAGGCACGTCACGCCGCCCGCGAACTGGCCGTCCAGGGCCTCTATCAGTGGCAGATGACCGGCAAGGCGGTGGCCAGCGTGGAAGTCGAGTTCCGCAGCCAGATCGCCGACGAGGATCTCGCCGATCACGAGAACTGGCGCAAGGTGATGGAGATCGCCGACCTGGCGCTGTTTCACGACCTGCTGCACAACGTGGCCCGCAACTGCGGCGAGCTGGACGCCGCCATCGCGCCGCTGCTCGATCGGCGCATCGAGGATCTCGACGCCATCGAGCTGGCGATCCTGCGTCTCGGCGCCTACGAGCTGTCGCATCGCCTCGAAGTGCCGTATCGCGCGGTGATCAACGAAGGCGTCGAGCTGGCCAAGTCGTTCGGCGCCACCGATGGCCACAAGTATGTCAACGGCATCCTCGACAAGCTCGCCGGGCGCTTGCGGATGACCGAGGTCAGCGCACGCCGTCGCTGACGTGCCCGTTGCCATGCTGAGCGAATTCGAGCTCATAGCCCGCTATTTCGCCGACCCCGCGCAGTCCACCGGGGCTGTCGGCTCCGGCGTCGTCCTGGGTCCCGGCGACGACTGCGCGGTGCTGGCACCGAGCCCCGGCAGCCAGCTGGCGGTCAGCGTCGACACCTCGCTGGTCGAGGTGCATTTTCCTGCCGCTGCGCCGGCCGTGGCGATCGGTCACCGGGCGTTGGCGGTGGCGCTTAGCGACCTGGCGGCGATGGGCGCGCGGGCGCGTTGGTGCGTGATGGCGATCAGCCTGCCCGAGGCCGACGACGCCTGGCTGGCCGGTTTCGCCGAGGGTTTCCATGCGTTGTGCCGGGTCTGCGGGGTGACCCTGGTCGGCGGCGACGTGACCCGCGGGCCGTTGAGCATCACGGTGACCGTGCACGGTGAGTTCCCCGCCGGGCAGGCGTTGACCCGCGGCGGCGGTAAAGCCGGCGACGTGCTGGTGGTGACCGGCGCGCTGGGTGGCGGCCGCGGCGGCCTGGAAGCCTGGTATGCCGGGGCGCGCGAGCTCGACGACCCGCTGCTGGCCGCCTATCTGCTGCCGCAGCCGCGGTTGGCGGCGGGCGAGGCGCTGCGCCAGCTGGCCCACAGCGCCATCGATATCTCCGATGGCCTGCTGGTGGATCTCGAACACCTGTGTAGTGCCGCCGGGCTGGGTGCCGAACTCGACGTCGCCGGCCTGCCGCTGAGCGCCGGCCTGGTGGCGCGGCTCGGCGAGGCGGGGGCGCACGAGGCGGCGCTGTGCGGCGGCGACGACTATGAGCTGCTGGTCAGCTTGCCGGCCGCCCGACTCGAAACCGCCCGGCAACGCCTCGCCGCTCTCGATGTACCGCTGACCGCCATCGGCCGCCTGCGCCGGGCACCGGGCATTGCCGGGGTCGATGCCGGGCTGTTGCGCAACGGCTGGCGACATTTTCCGGAGGGCGCGACATGAACCGAGCGCCCGCCAGCGTCTGGCGTCGACCGACGCACTTCTTCGCTTTCGGCCTGGGCAGCGGCGCCGTGCCGTTCGCTCCGGGCACCTTCGGTACCCTGGCGGCGATCCCTTTCTACTGGCTGCTGTCCGATCTCGAGCTGTCCTGGTATCTGGGGCTGACGCTGTTCGCCGGTCTGGTCGGCATCTGGCTGTGCGGCAAGACCTCGCGGGACCTGGGTGTCCACGACCATTCGGGGATCGTCTGGGACGAATTCGTCGGTTACTGGCTGACCATGGCCGCGGTGCCGTTCTCATGGGAGACGGCGCTATGGGGGTTCGTGGTGTTTCGGGTCTTCGACATCATCAAGCCCTGGCCGATTCGCTGGGTCGATCGGCGCATCGCCGGCGGTTTCGGCATCATGTTCGACGACGTGCTCGCCGGGGTCTACGCCTGGAGTACCATGCATCTGTGGTTCTGGCTGCACTGAACAAAGGATTGCTCACTCGGCCCGCTCACGCGCTGGTGCTGGCCGACGGCACGCTGCGCCTCAACGACCGCCCGCTGCCCGAATTATCCTTCTAAGCTTGAAGTTCACTGCCGATGCCCGCATTGCATGCAGCATGATGGTCGTCAATGACCCAGTGGATACGAAGGTGAACGATGAACGAAAATGATCAGGGACACGATCTCGACGTAGCGGAAATTCTCGGCGACGGCGCCGAACGACAGCAGCAGCAGGGCCACCACGGCGCCGTGGTGCCGACCAGCGAATACCTTCCCGAGCGCATCTACCTGCTGCCGATTCACAATCGACCCTTCTTCCCGGCTCAGGTCCAGCCGCTGGTTATCCAGCGCCAGCGCTGGCAGGAGACCATGCAGCGGGTCGCCAACACCAACCATCACGCGGTGGGCGTGGCCTACGTCGGCGACGCCGGCGGCGGGGAGCTCGAGCAGGACGATTTCCCCGAGATCGGCACCGCGGTCAAGGTCCACAAGATTCAGGGCGAGGATCAGCAGATCCAGTTCATCGCCCAGGGCATGCGGCGTTTTCGCATCGTGCGCTGGCTGTCGAAGAAGCCGCCGTACCTGGTCGAAGTCAGCTATCCCAAGGAGCCGATCAACGCCGAGGACGAGGAAGCGCGCGCCTACGCCATGGCGTTGATCAACGGCATCAAGGAGCTGTTGCCGATCAACCCGCTGTACGGCGAGGAGCTCAAGCACTATCTCAACCGCTTCAGCCCCCACGAACCGGGGCCGCTGACCGACTTCGCCGCGGCCATCACCTCGGCCAAGGGTGGCGAGCTGCAGGAGATTCTCGAGACCCTGCCGATCATGCCGCGCATGCAGAAGGTGCTGCCGCTGCTGCGCAAGGAGATCGAGGTCGCCCAGCTGCAGAGCGAGATCAGCGAGCAGGTCAATGCGCAGATGCAGGAGCGTCAGCGCGAGTTCTTCCTGCGCGAGCAGTTGAAAGTGATCCAGAAGGAACTGGGCATCTCCAAGGACGATCGCGAGAACGACGTCGACACCTTCCGCGCCCGGCTGGAGAATCTCGAGGTCCCCGAGCGGGTCATGTCGCGCATCGACGATGAGCTCGACAAGCTCTCGGTGCTCGAGACCGGCTCGCCGGAATACGGTACCACGCGCAACTACCTGGATTGGCTGACCGCGCTGCCGTGGGGCGTCACCTCCAACGACCAGCTCGACCTCAAGCACGCTCGCCAGGTGCTCGACCGCGACCACGACGGTCTCAACGACGTCAAGGAGCGCATCGTCGAGTTTCTCGCCGAGGGCACCTTCAAGGGTGACGTGGGCGGCTCGATTTTGATGCTGGTCGGCCCGCCGGGGGTCGGCAAGACCTCGGTGGGGCGCTCGATCGCCGATGCGCTGGGCCGCAAGTTCTACCGTTTTTCGGTGGGCGGCATGCGCGACGAGGCCGAAATCAAGGGCCACCGGCGCACCTATATTGGCGCCATGCCCGGCAAGCTGGTGCAGGCACTCAAGGAGGTCGAGGTCGAGAACCCGGTGATCATGCTCGACGAGGTCGACAAGATGGGCCAGTCCTTCCAGGGCGACCCGGCCTCGGCGCTGCTCGAGGTGCTCGATCCCGAGCAGAACGTCGATTTCCTCGATCACTACCTCGATGTGCGCCTGGATCTGTCCAAGGTGCTGTTCGTGTGCACCGCCAACCAGCTCGACACCATTCCACCGGCGCTGCTCGATCGCATGGAACAGCTGCGACTGTCCGGCTACATTGCCGAGGAGAAGGTGGAGATTGCCAGGAACCATCTCTGGCCACGGCTGCTCGCGCGGGACAAGATTCCCAGGAAACGCATCAACTTGACCAATGCGGCATTGCGTCAAGTGATCGAGGGCTACGCCCGCGAGGCCGGGGTGCGCCAGCTCGAGAAACAACTGCACCGCATCGTGCGCAAGGCGGCGGTCAAGCTGCTGGAAAACGATCAGCAGAGCGTCAAGGTGTCGGTCAACAACCTCGAGGAGTACCTGGGTGCGCCGATCTTCCGCAAGGAGCAGGTGCTCAAGGGCGTGGGCGTGGTCACCGGGCTGGCGTGGACGGCGATGGGCGGCGCCACGCTGCCCATCGAGGCGAGCAAGGTGCATGCGCTGACCCGCGGCATCAAGCTCACCGGCAAGCTCGGCGAGGTGATGCAGGAGTCGGCGAACATCGCCTACAGCTATGCGCTGGGTCATCTGGGTGACTACGGCGCCGACCCGGACTTCTTCAACGAGGCGTTCATCCACCTGCACGTGCCCGAGGGCGCCACGCCCAAGGATGGCCCGTCGGCGGGAGTGACCATGACCACCGCACTATTGTCGCTGGCCAGAAACGAGAGCGTCGACCGGGCGCTGGCGATGACCGGCGAGCTAACGCTGACCGGCCAGGTACTGCCGGTGGGCGGCATCCGCGAGAAGATCATCGCCGCCCGGCGCAGCGACATCTTCGAGGCGATCCTGCCCGAGGCCAACCGCCGCGACTACGATGAGCTGCCCGACTTTCTCAAGGCGGGCATGACGGTACATTTTGCCAGGCACTACAAGGATGTCGCGAAGGCGGTTTTCGCCTGACGCTCCGAGCTAGAATCCTAGAATTCTAGAATCCGTAGGCTGCAATCGGTAATGCGCGGAAAGCGATGGATGGCTGATAGGATGGATGGCTGATAGAAAGCGTGGAGCAACCGGCCGAGCGGCCCGAAGGCCGCTCGGAACGGGTTGGTTTACTGGCTGCTGCCGCCGTTCATGCCGCCGCCGTTCATGCTGTCGTCGGTCATGCCGCCGCCGTTCATGCTGTCGCCGTTCATGCCGCCGCCGTTCATGCTGTCGCCGTTCATGCTGTCGCCGTTCATGCCGGTTCCGCTATCGCTGCCCGTACTGTTGGAGCCTGAGCCCGAAGTTCCGGTGCCCATATCATCGGGGCATTGGCCGTTACTGTCCTTCATAGCGTCTGAGCATTCCTGTGACATGCCGCCGCTACCCGACTGGCTCATGCCCTCTGTGGAGGTGCCGGTGGGTTCATTGGCGAGTGCGCTCCCTGCGGTCAGCAGTCCCGTCAGCAATAAAGACGCTGCAAAGGCGTGCAGTTTGGTCGCTTTCTTGGTTGCAGATTCCATGAACAACTCCTTGATCCGTAGAAATCTTGCCAGGTAGGGCAAGTCTTCGGGCGCGGATGGCCCTTCGACTGACGCTATTTCCCGTCGCGTCATTTTTCACCATAGTTCCACCCCTCGCCGTGCGCCATGAAAATCTGCGATGTCCCGGCCCGCTGGTTTCGGCTGGGGAGACATGACAGAATCGACAGCCCACCTGGAAACAACTGCAGACCATCCGGCCCCACCCTGTCGGGGCTCGACGGGCCGCTGTCAGCGATTGACCGGCTACGGTAGAAGATGGCTAGCCAAGACGAGGATCGCATGCCCGAGTATCGCTCACGCACCACCACCGCCGGCCGCAACATGGCCGGCGCCCGCGCCCTGTGGCGCGCCACCGGGATGAACGACGAGGACTTCCACAAGCCGATCGTCGCCGTCGCCAACTCCTTCACCCAGTTCGTGCCCGGCCACGTCCATCTCAAGGACATGGGCCAACTGGTGGCCCGGGAGATCGAGAAGGCCGGCGGGGTGGCCAAGGAATTCAACACCATCGCCGTCGACGACGGCATCGCCATGGGCCACGACGGCATGCTCTATTCGCTGCCGAGCCGCGACATCATCGCCGACAGCGTCGAGTACATGGTCAATGCCCACTGTGCCGATGCGCTGGTGTGCATCTCCAACTGCGACAAGATCACCCCGGGGATGCTGATGGCGGCGATGCGCCTCAACGTGCCGACGATCTTCGTCTCCGGCGGGCCGATGGAGGCGGGTAAGACGAAACTGCTCGATCACGGCCTGGACCTGGTCGATGCGATGGTGATGGCGGCCGACGACAGCGTCGACGACGCCACGCTCGACGAGGTCGAGCGCAGCGCCTGCCCGACCTGCGGCAGCTGCTCGGGGATGTTCACCGCCAACTCGATGAACTGCCTGACCGAGGCGCTGGGCCTGGCGCTGCCCGGCAACGGCACTATGCTGGCGACCCACAGCGACCGCCGGCGGCTGTTCGAGACCGCCGGCGAGCGCATCGTCGAGCTGGCCAAGCGCTATTACGAGAATGACGAGGCGCACCTGCTGCCGCGCGCCATCGGTTCCAGGGACGCCTTCAAGAACGCCATGACGCTCGACATCGCCATGGGCGGCTCGACCAACACCATCCTGCACTTGCTGGCGGCGGCCCAGGAGGCCGAGGTCGACTTCACCCTGGCCGACATCGACCGGCTTTCCCGCGAGGTGCCGCAGTTGTGCAAGCTGGCGCCCAACACCCAGCAGTACCACATCGAGGATTGCCATCGTGCCGGCGGCATCATGGGGATTCTCGGCGAGCTCGACCGCGCCGGGGTGCTCAACACCGCGGTGCCCACGGTCTACGGCGACAGCCTGGCCGAGGCGCTGGACAGCTGGGACATCATGCGCAACCCGACGCCCGCGGTAGTCGAGTTCTTCAAGGCCGGCCCCGGCGGCGTGCGCACCCAGCAGGCCTTCTCGCAGTCGGCGCGCTGGCCGAGCCTCGACGGCAACCGGGCCAGCGGCTGCATTCGCGATCTCGCCCATGCCTTCTCCCGCGAAGGCGGGCTGGCGGTGCTCTACGGCAACATCGCCGAAAACGGCTGCGTGGTGAAGACCGCCGGTGTCGACGACTCGATTCTGGTATTCGAGGGTCCGGCGCACGTAGTCGAGTCCCAGGATCAGGCGGTCGAGCATGTGCTCGAAGGCAAGGTCAAGGCGGGTGAGGTGGTAATCATCCGCTACGAAGGCCCGAAGGGCGGGCCGGGCATGCAGGAGATGCTCTATCCGACCTCGTATCTCAAGTCCAAGGGGCTGGGCAAGGTCTGCGCGCTGCTGACCGACGGACGCTTCTCGGGCGGCACCTCGGGGCTGTCGATCGGCCATGTCTCGCCCGAGGCGGCGGCGGGCGGGGCGATCGGCCTGGTCGAAAGTGGCGACGTGATTCGCATCGACATTCCCCAGCGGACCATCGACGTGCAGCTGCCTGCCGGGGAGCTGGCGCGACGCCGCGAGGCGATGGAGGCGCGCGGCAACGAAGCCTGGAAACCGGTCATCCAGCGCGTGCGCAAGGTATCCGCGGCACTCAAGGCCTACGCCTTGCTTGCGACTTCGGCCGACCGCGGCGCAGTGCGCGATCTCTCCAAGCTCGACTGAGTGGCCGCTGCGTGATTTATGACGTTCTTGATTTACAGAATAAGACCCGCGGCGCAGGCCGCGGGTCCTGGAATTTCGAATTGCTGATCGTCGCCGTGCCCTGTATCACTGACTGAGTACCCCCGACTGGCCACAACGACAGTCATTACGCGGCCTGAGGTATACCCTCGGCGGCTTCGTTCTCGAGCGCTTCGAGCTGGCATTCGATGACATACCATACGTTCAGCAATTCCAGACTTTCTTCGCAACAGCACATTGTCGCTATCTCCCGGGCCGAGTGGATAAAACATGCACCGCTCACTTACAGTGGGTTGTAAGAAGTATGGCTGCTTAGACCAAGGTCGACATGACATTTTCTTGAACGTTTTTTGATGGTCAACGTGCTCTTTTTGTATAAGCACGCTGGCCTGTATGGACAAGGAGGAAGCAATGAGGGAGTCGTTCAACGTCGGTCTGGTGGGTTACGGGTTTTCCAGTCAAACGTTCCATGTGCCGCTGATTCGCGCAACCCCGGGGCTCGAACTGGTGGCTGTCTCGTCGAGCGATGCCGCCAAGGTGCATGCCGGGCTGCCCGATGTCGCGGTGGAGGTCAGCCCGCACGCGTTGTTCGCGCGCAGCGATATCGATCTGGTGGTGATTCCCACGCCCAACGAGACCCACTATCCGCTGGCCAAGGCAGCGCTCGCTGCCGGCAAGAACGTGGTGGTCGACAAACCTTTTACCATCACCTTGAGCGAGGGGCGCCAGCTCAAGAGCCAGGCCGAGAACGCCGGTAAATTGCTGTCGGTGTTCCATAATCGGCGCTGGGACAGCGACTTCATGACTGTGCGTGAGCTGCTCGAGGCCGGCACGTTGGGAAGAGTGGTGCACTTCGAGTCGCATTTCGACCGCTTTCGTCCCGAGGTACGCCAGCGCTGGCGCGAACAAGCCAAGCCGGGGGCCGGGATCTGGTACGACCTGGGACCGCATCTGCTCGATCAGGTGCGCGCGCTGTTCGGCATGCCCCAGACGATCCTGCTCGACCTCGTCCAGCGTCGGGATGACGCCCAGATCGACGACGATTTCCATGCCTTGCTCGATTACGGCAATTGTCGTGTTGTCCTGCATGCGGCGACGCTGGTGGCGTCCGAGTCGCCACGGTTCGCGATCCACGGCACCGCCGGCAGTTATGTCAAGTATGGACTCGACCCGCAGGAGGATCGTCTGAAAGCCGGCGAGACACCGGCACCACAGTGGGGCGAGGATCCACGCAACGGCACCCTGACCCTGCGTGACGGCGAGGGGGAGGGGGCGCCATTGATTAGCCGCGAGCAACCGACTCGACCGGGCGACTATCTGGCCTATTACGCCGCTATCCGCGCTGCGCTGCGCGGCCAGGCCAGCAACCCCGTGCCGCTCGACGAGGCGTTGGCGGTCATGCAGCTTATCGAGGCGGGGTTGGACAGCTCGCGTCAGCAGCGCTGGGTGCGCATCAAGGAAAGCGGCCTCAACAAGCTGCGCGGATAGCGGCGGCTGCGAGGCTTGGCCTCGCCCGAATCCTTTCATGAGGGCCCCGGCAACCGTCGGGGTTCTTTGCGTTTGCGGGCCCGGTTGTGCGCAGGCTGTGATTGTCGGCTTGGTTTTGGCAGGCGTAGCTATTAGTCAGCTACTAAAGTTGTAGTGCAATAATTAGTCTGCTATCATGTTTTGCATCGACGAGGCGCCACGAACGCCGAGTCCGATGGCCTTTCGGCCAAGTATCTTTCAAAAGGAGATGAGCAACATGAAAAGCGTAAAGAGCCTGCCCCTGACTTCTCTGCTGCTGGCCTCGGCACTGGTATTTTCCGGCGCCGCACTGGCCCAAACAAGCAGCAGCCTGGCACCCGATCACGGCCTTGATCGTGGTCATCAGGTTCCGCCGGCATACCCGGCCCGGGATGTCCGCAACACGTCGATCAACCTGGATAGTCAATCGGCGGTCGTCGAGCGCAGCGTGAGCCTGGTGCCCGATGGCGGCGTCGATGCCAGGCAGCACCAGGCACCGAGCGAAGCGCAAGTAGATACCCGTACCGCCTACAATGTCAGCCCGCTGGTAAGCGATGCCGGTGTATAACGACTGATAGAATTGCCACCGGTCGCGCGCTTGCGGTGACCGTGCAACGAACAGACCTCGGCCAAGGCCGAGGTCTGTTCGTAGGGGTGAGTGCGTTCAAGGACTATTGGAATCGATGTGATCGTCTTCGGCATCGACGCCGCTGTCGTCGACCAGCGGCTCGCTGGAATAGGAGGTCCAGTCAGTCGAGTTGCCGGATTGGGCCATGCCGTTGGCTCGCTCCTCTTGGGCATCGACGCCGTTGGCCGGCGCCAGCGTTTCTGCACCGCTGTTGGTGTCATTCATCATATCCGCGTCTTGCATGTCTTCCATGCCGTTGGTGGACATGGGCTGCGATGCATCGGGCTGGACCTGATGGCCGGAGTCGACGCCGCTATCCGGGGCCAGTTCCGAGGTCTGCTGGGCGAAGGCAAGCGTGGAAACGCTCAGCAATGCGGCCAGCAGCACCGTTGTCGCTACGGGTGCGAAGCGTTTGAAATTCTGCATGTTCACTCTCCTTACCTAGTGTGTCCCAGGGGCCCGGCGTATGTCGTGTGCGTGCGCCCAGGGTGTCCATGGCCGGACATCGATGAATACGTTGGCCGACCCAGGATGGATTCAGCGAATGCGATAAAAATCGTTCGTGTAAAGGTACAGGCTGCGGTAGGTGATTATCGATAGCGGCACGTTTACAAAAAACCCCGGCCGGAGCCGGGGTCGTGTCATACCGAGAACGAGGGGTTATGGCGTATCGCCGTCATTGCGATCTTCACGGGTATCGACGCCCTTGTCCTCGACGAGTTCCTCGTCCTGATAGGAGGTCTGGTCGCCGTCGTTGGCGCCGGTTTCGGAATCGCGATCCTCGATGGCATCGACGCCGTCATCCGACGCCAATTCATCTTCTTCGCGCATGGTAGCGTTTTCGGCGTTGTTGATATCGGATGATTCCGTGCTCTTTTCGGGCTTCTGCGGTGGCACGTTATGGCCTTCGACCCCCGCATCGACACCACTGTCCGGAGCGACATCCGAAGATTCCTGAGCCAGCGCGGCGGCCGAAAAAGCCAGCAGCGATGTCAACAGGGCGGAACCCAGAGTCAATGATAGTCCTTTCACATTTTTCATGGTCATACCTCCTTGCATGGTCATTCCCTGTTTGCGGGTGAAGCGTCTCTCTTTCAACCCGCCTGAAACAGGTTTGCTATCAAGCGTTAACCTGTACAGAAGCTAGACGCCTGAAGCTGGCCTGTAAAGAATTCGGGTTGCTGTTGCTTTCCCTTCTGGCGGCTACTTCACCCTTCAAGTCACTGCCAAGTTAGTCAATGAACGATTGCATTTCAAACGATGATCATGCCATTACCACCAGGACTCGCTCTGGCGTTCGGTGCGCAGTTTCTCGCGGGCGATGAACAGCGCGGCGATGGCCCGAGCTTCGTGAAAGTCCTCGCGGGCAAGCAGCGCGGGCAACGCATCGATGGCGTGCGTCTCAACCACCAGCGGTTCGGGTTCGTCGCCGGGCAGACGCTTCTCGTACAGATCGGTGGCGAGCATCACCTGCATGCGGTGGTTCATGTAGTTGGGCGCCAACGACAGTTCGACCAGCGGCTCGATGCGTCGCGCGCCCATGCCGCATTCCTCCATGAGTTCGCGGTTGGCGGCGGTGATGATGTCCTCGCCGGGGTCGACCAGGCCCTTGGGCAGGGTCAGCGCATAGTCGTCGAAACCGGCGGCATACTCGTGGATGAGCAGCACATGATCGGGGTCGGGCATGGCGACGATCATCACCGCGCCGCTGCCGCTGCCCTTGAGGCGCTCGAAGGTCCGCTCGGCGCCGTTGGCAAAGCGCAATTCGAGGCTTTCGATGGTGAACAGGCGACTGCGCGCGATCTCCTCGCGGCCGAGGACCTGGGGTTTGTGGAGCGATATTGGCGGCATGGCGGGCGTATCCGTACAATGAAGCTGATCGTGTTCGTCTCTTTTACCACTGCCCCGGAGCCCCTGGCCAATGCTTGATTGGCGCGATATCGACACCGTGCTGCTGGACATGGACGGCACGCTGCTCGACCTGCACTTCGACAGCCACTTCTGGCTCGAGCACCTGCCGCGACGTTACGTCGAGCTGCATCATCTCGACCAGGCGACCCAGGACATCCTGCGCGACCGGATCATTCGCGAGCAGGGCACGCTCAACTGGTACAGCCTGGCCTACTGGCGCCAGGAACTGGGCGTCGATATCGTGGCGCTCAAGCGCGAAGTGCAGCACCTGATCGGCCTGCGCAGCGACGCGCTGGATTTCCTGACCTGGCTCAAGCAGCAGCACCCGCGGGTGGTGCTGGCGACCAACGCCGATCGCGAGAGTCTGGCGCTCAAGCTGCCGCTGACCGGTCTCGAGCAGTACCTGGACGCGATCGTCTCGTCGGCCGATGTCGGCGTGCCCAAGGAGCGTCAGGAGTTCTGGTTCGCGCTGCAGGAGATCGAGCCGTTCGATCCGCAGCGCACGCTGTTCATCGACGACAACCCGGCGGTCCTGGAGAGCGCCCGGGAGTTCGGCATTCGCCACCTGCTGGGCATCAAGCAGCCCGACAGCCAGCGACCCGAGCGCGAACTCGAGGCATTTATCGTCCTCGATCGCTTCGCGACCTTGTTACCCAGCGCCTGAATCGCCATTTACCTATTCTCTAACAGGCTATGTAACGGGCTATGCAACAGGTACGCATCGACAAGTGGCTGTGGGCGGCGCGTTTCTTCAAGACGCGCGGCCTGGCCAAGCAAGCCATCGAGGGCGGCAAGGTCCAGTACAACGGCGCCCGGGTGAAGACCAGCAAGATGGTCGAGCCGGGGGCGCTGATCAAGGTGCCTCAAGGCTGGGATTACTGGGAGGTCGAGGTACTGGCGGTCAGCGACCAGCGCCGCGGCGCCCCCGAGGCCCGCGAGCTCTACCGCGAAACCGCCGACAGCCTGGCCCGCCGCGAGCGCGAGACCGAGAATCGCCGGCTCGCCAATCAGGCGATGCGTGCGCCGCCCGGACGCCCCGACAAGCGCGAACGTCGCAACATTCAGCGTTTCCAGCGCCAGCGCCCCGTCGAAGACGACTAACCCGCCGTTCCTTTCATGTTCTTGTTCCCGACTCCGAGTGACGACGACAGCGATGACCGACCAGATCCAGCGATTCCTTTTCGATGACACCAATGTGCGCGGCGAGGTCGCCGGCCTCGAGCGCGCCTACGCCGAAGTGCTCGAGCGCCACGCCTATCCACCGGCAGTGACGCGGCACCTGGGCGAGATGCTCGCCGCCGTGGCGTTGCTCACCGAGACCGTCAAGCTCGACGGCACGCTGAGCGTCGAGGTCCGCGGCGAGGGCGCCTTGAGCCTGCTGATGGCCGAATCGAATCCCGGCGGTGAATTGCGCGCGATCGCCCGGCTCGACGAAGACGCAGCGTTGCCGGCCGACGATGCCGACTTCCACGCGCTGGTCGGCGAGGGGCGTATCGTGATCACCCTCGATCCGCGCGAGGGCAATCGCTATCAGGGCATCGTGGCGATCGAGGAGTCTTCGCTGGCCGGCTGCCTGGAGGCCTACTTCGCGCGCTCCGAGCAGCTTGCCACGCGGCTGTGGCTGGCGGCCGACGGCCAGCATGCGGCGGGGCTGCTGCTGCAGCAGCTTCCCGACGATCGAAACAGCCGCGACCCGGACGCCTGGGAGCGCACGGTGCATCTGGCCAGTACCGTCAAGCCCGAGGAATTGCTGCAGCTCGGTCAACGCGAATTGCTGCACCGGCTGTATCACGAAGAGACCGTGCGCGTGTTCGATCCCAAGCCGTTGCGGTTTGCCTGCAACTGCTCACGCCAGCGCATCGCCCAGGCACTGCTCAATCTGGGCGCCGAGGAGCTGCGCGGGATTCTCGACGAGCAGCAGGCCATCGATACCCAATGCCATTTCTGCCATACCCGCCATCACTTCTCGGCGGCGGAGATCGAGTCGCTGATCGAATCGCCGGACGCCGGGACGCCGACCTTGCACTGATGCGGCGCGGCGTGACGAAGGGGGGCTTTTTGCCATACTGTTTCAGTCTGTGTGCCGGCGAGAGGCGGCAAACGCCCACGACGGTATTCAGTGAAGCACTTTGGCTAACGAGAGAGAACCGGCCCCCGGCCCAGGACCCATTACCCATGACAAGCAACCAAGCTGCGCCCCGGACATCCAAGGAACAGCGCACCCGACGCCATCTCAACCTGAACGCCGCCGAACTCATCGAACGCGCCATCGTCCGCGGCGAAGGGCGGTTGGCGGACAACGGCGCGCTGGTTGTCGAGACCGGGGCGCGCACCGGACGTTCCCCGAGCGATCGCTTCATCGTCGACGAGCCCTCCACCGCCGAGCTGATCGACTGGGGCAAGGTCAACCAGCCGTTCGACGCCGAGCGTTTCGATGCGCTGTGGGAGCGCGTCGAGGACTACCTGGCGGAAGGCGAGAATTACACCGCCGAGCTGCACGTCGGCGCCGATCCCGAGCATTACCTGCCGATTCGCGTGACCACCGAAACCGCCTGGCACTGCCTGTTCGCCCGCACCCTGTTCGTCCGCCCCGAGGCGTTCAACCCCAAGGGCAAGCACGAATGGACGATTCTCAATGCGCCGCACTTCACCTGTGAACCAGAGCGCGACGGGACCCGCTCGGAAGGCGCGGTGATCCTCAACTTCGCCCGGCGCCGGGTGCTGATCGCCGGGATGCGCTACGCCGGCGAGATGAAGAAGGCGATGTTCTCGGTGCAGAACTTCCTGCTGCCCGAAAAGGACGTATTGCCCATGCACTGCAGCGCCAACGTCGGCGAGGATGGCGAGACGACGCTGTTCTTCGGTCTCTCCGGGACCGGCAAGACCACGCTGTCCGCCGACCCCGCGCGCTATCTGATCGGCGACGACGAGCACGGCTGGGGCGAGGGCACGGTATTCAACATCGAGGGTGGCTGCTACGCCAAATGCATCGATCTTTCCGAGCGCAACGAGCCGCTCATCTGGCAGGCGATTCGCTTCGGCACGGTGCTCGAGAACGTGGTGCTCGACGCGTGCCGCCATCCCGACTATGCCGACGACAGCCTGACCCAGAATTCGCGGGCTGCCTATCCGCTCGAGCATATCGCGAAGCGGGTCGCCGCCAATCGCGCCGGCGAGCCCAACGCCATCATCTTTCTCACCTGCGACATGAGCGGCGTGCTGCCGCCGGTATCGATCCTCTCCAGGGAAGCGGCGGCCTATCACTTCCTGTCGGGCTATACGGCCAAGGTCGGCTCCACCGAAATGGGCTCGTCGGCCGGTCTCGAGGCGACCTTCTCGACCTGTTTCGGCGCGCCGTTCTTCCCGCGTCCGGCCCGCGAGTACGCCGATCTGCTGATCAAGCGTCTCGAGGGCTTCGGCTCGCGCGTCTATCTGGTCAATACCGGCTGGACCGGCGGCAGCCACGGCCAGGGCGGCAGCCGCTTCAGCATCCCCACCACCCGGGCGGTGATCGGCGCGATTCAGTCCGGCGCGCTCAAGAAGGCCGAGACCCGCATGATCGACGGACTCAACCTGGCGGTGCCGACCCGCGTGCCGGGGGTCGATTCGCAACTGCTCGACCCGCGCCAGACCTGGGACGACAAGGAAGCCTACGATGTCCAGCGTCGGGAGCTGGTGGCCAAGTTCGTCGCCAACTTCGCGAAGTTCGAGGGCATCGACGAGGCGATCGTCGCGGCGGGGCCGACGCTCGACTGAGCGTGCAAGCGGTGAACTGCGGACCCGCCTCGCGATCGAAACAGGGAGCGCATGACCAACATGGGGATCTGGTCAGCCATCGACCAGGTGCAGCGGCCGACCGGAGACGAAAGCGCGGATGTTGGCGCCGGCATCGGTCAGGAAGCGTTCGTAGGTACCGCGGGTCGTCCAGCCCATGTGCGGGGTGATCAGCACATCTTCGCGCGACAGCAGCGGATGGCCGGCGGGCAGCGGCTCGGGGTCGGTGACGTCCAGTGCGGCGCCCCGCAGGCGTCCGGCCTGCAGGGCGCCGAGCAGGGCGTGCTGGTCGAGCAGCGCCCCGCGTGCGGTGTTGACGAGCAGCGCCCCGGGGCGGATCGCGGCAATGCGATTTGCATCGAGGAACCCACGGGTCTCGGGGGTCAGGCGCAGATGCAGGCTGACCACGTCGACGGCCTCGAGCAGCGCCTCGACGCTGGGCATGGCCTCGACGCCCAACTGCCGGGCCTGGGCCGGCTCCAGCGAACGGCCCCAGGCCTTGATCCGCATGCCCAGCGCCTGGGCGCGCGGGGCGACGGCCCGGGCGATCGCCCCGAAGCCGACCAGGCCGAGCGTTTGACCGCTCGCCTCGCGGCCCAACTGGCTCGCCCAGTCACCGGCCGCGACGTGGCGACTGCCGGCGACGATGCGATGGTCGAAGGCCAGCATCAGACCGATGACCAGCTCGGCCACGGCATCGACCGACCCGCCCGGGGTGGTGGCGATGGCGATGCCGCGCTGGCGCACCCGCGGTACGTCGACGTGGTTGAGGCCGGTGCCCGTCTGTGCCACCAGTTCGAGTTCCGGGGCGGCCTCGAGGAAGCGCTGGTCGATCGCCGAGCGTTCGCGCAGGGTGACCACGATACGGGCCTGGCGCAGCGCACTCTGTAACGCCGGGCCCTCCAGACGCCGACGATGGACGGTGAGGGGAAAATCGCGCTGTAACGCAGCGACCGCCGGCGACCGGGCGCAGACGTCGTCGAAGTCGTCGAGGATCACGATCGGCCAGTCGGGGTGCCGGGGAGCGTGCTGGGTCATTCGGTTCTCCTTCGTCGGGTGGGCATTACGCGGCTTCGCGCTCGGCGCGGTCGAAGCCGGGGGCCAGGCGGATCACCACTGTCAGCAGACAAAGCAGTATCGCGCCGCAGAGCAAAAAGGCCAGCGTGAATCCCAGCCATTCGGCGATGAACCCCAGCAGCAGGGGCGCCAGGACCTGGGCGCCACGATTGCCCATCAGCCGCATACCCAACGCGCTGGCGCGCTGCTCGGCGGAGACGTGCTCGGCCAGCACCACCATCGACAACGGTTGCGAGATGCCGGATCCCAGCCCGACCAGCACGGCGTAGAAGGCTAGCAAGCCGATGCTATCGGTGGCGCCGGTCCACATCATGCCCAGGGCGACGGCCGCCACCGAAGCGATCATCGTCCGGGAGCGGCCACCCAGGGCTTGAATGACACCGGGCATGAACGGACGGATCAGCATCGCACACAGCGCGCGCAGGCTGATCAGCACACCGATCGCGGTCGCCGACAGAGCGATGCTCTCGAGGTAGACGGGGAGAAAGACGGCATGGGCGGCGAGGGCGAAGAGGACCGCGACGGTCACCGCGATCGACATCTTGACGCCGATATTGGCGCGCAGTAATGAAGCCTGGGCGCGATAGCCGAGCAAGGCCCGGGGCGCCACGTGGCCCTTGCGCGAGTCGCCGACGAACAGCAGCGAGGTGGTCACGGCGATCAGCGGTAGCGTGCCGATCACCATGATCACGCTGGCCATCGGCTGGGTATCGATCAGCCGCCCGGCGAGCAACGGTCCGATGAGTTGGCCCCCAGACAGGCACATGGTGTACCAGCCGAAATAGCGCTCGAGCTGTCGTCCGCGTCCCAGCGAGGCGACGATCGACTGCGCCGCGATCACCATCACCACATGCGCTATGCCGATCACCAACTGAGTGGCGAGCAGGCCGACGAGACCCGGAACCGCTAGCGTCAGCCAGGGCCCGGCGAACATGCCGCAGGCGCCCAGCAGGGTGACCTTCTGGGCGCCGACGCGAGTTACCACGCCGCCGAGGGGAATCGCCAACAGCAGCGGCAACAGGTAGGGCGCCGAGAGCACCAGCCCGACCATCGCCGGGCTGGCGCCCATGTCCAGCGCGCGCAATGGCACCGCCAGCAGCAGCATGGTCTGGGCGACGAAGACGCTGGTCAGGCCGATGCATACCAGCACCAGGTTGCGGATCGCCGCGGCGTCGGGCTTGCCGGTCGGAGCTTCTGGCATGCCGGCTTCAGGCCTTGAAGAGCACGGGAGCCAGGTGATCCTGGTCGATCATCACGTCGACCACCGCCGGGCCTTCGGCGGCAAAGGCGCGCTGCATGGCGGCCTCGAGATCGCCGGGTCGGGTCACCGTCTCGCCGTGCGCGCCGAACACCCGGGCCAGTTCGCCGAAGTCCGGGTTGCGGTAGTCGACCGCGAAGTGCCGGCCGCCGTAATGGGCATTCTGGAAGGCACGTTCGTTGCCCAGCCCCTGGTCATTGAAGACCACCGCGACCAGCTTGATCTTCTCGCGCACGGCGGTTTCCAGCTCGCCGATATTGCACATGAAGCCCATGTCGCCCTGGACCGCCAGCACCGGCACGTCGGGGCGGGCCAGCGCCGCGCCGATGGCAGTGGGAAAGCCGGCGCCCACCGCGGCCCAGTTGTCGATGAATTGGTAGGTGTCCGGGGCGTGACTGACGAAGTGCATGCGCGCATGCTTGCCGGCATTGCCGGCGTCGACCACCATGATCCCGCCCTTGGGCAGGGTGCGGCGCAACACGTCGGCGACGAACGGCGGCTGGATGGGCTCGGCCTCGGCGTCGATCAGCCCCTGGCGCTGGGCTTCCCACTGCGCGACTTCCGCACCGACGTCGAGCCACGCCCAGCGGCGCTCGGCGAGGCGCAGGGTGAGCCCGGCGAGCAGGCTCGGCGTCGCGCCGACGGCGGCCACGTCGACCGGGAATACCGTGCCGATGGGGTCGTCGCTGGCCGCGTGATGGATCAAGGTGGCGTCGGCCTGGATCAGGCCGTGCTTGAAGGTCGTCGAGAACAGATCCATGCGCGCGCCCACGGCGAGCACCAGGTCGGCTTGCTTGACGGCACGGTTGGCGCTTTCCCAGCCGTTGCGGCCCAGCGGCCCCAGCGCCAGCGGATGCGCCGTGGGGAACGCATCGGGGCTGAACTGCAGCGGTGCGACCGGAATGCCGTGACGCTCGGCGAAGGCGATGAGCGCGTCGCTGGACCGCTCGCGGAGCACTCCGCCGCCGGCCAGGATCACCGGGCGCTCGGCGCGTGCGAGCCGCGCGACGATCTCGTCGAGCACGCCGGCGTCCACGCTGGGCAGCGTGGTGGCGCGGTATTGCGCCGGCTGCCACGCCTCCTGCTCGACCTCCTGCAGATAGATGTCCGACGGCGCCTCGAGGTGCACCGGGCCGGGCGGTTCGCTCAGCGCCACGCGGAACGCCTTGCGCAACGCCTCCTGGGCCTTTTCGGGGTCACTGATCGAATAGGCCCATTTGGTAATGGGCTTGAAGAAACTGATCTGATCCATCTCCTGGCTGGCGTCCTTCTCGCGCAGCCAGGCCTCCTGCAGGCCATTGATGCCGATGATCGGTACGTTGCCGCGAAAGGCCGCACCGAACGGTGTCGCCATGTTGGTGACGCCGGGGCCCTCGGTGGCGGTCACCACCGCCGGGCGCTGTCCGGCTCGGGCATAGCCGTAAGCCATGAAAGCCGCGCCCTGTTCATGGCGGGTGAGGATGAAACGGATGTCCGGCGTGTCGCGCAGCACGTCGAGTAGCGGCAGGTTCTGGGTGCCGGGAATGCCGAAGATATGGGTGATGCCTTCGCGGCGAAGGCCTTCGATCAGGGTGTGGGCAACCGAGGGCATGGCAAGCTCCTGACTTTGTTGTTCGGATCGAGACGATCAGACGACGGGACTGCGGCCACCGTCGACGTTGAGGCTGGCGCCGGTCACGTACGAAGCGCAGGGCGAGACCAGAAAGGCGATGCAATTGGCGACTTCGCTGGCGTCACCCAGGCGTCCCAGCGGAATCGCCTGGCTCTGCCTGGTCGAGTATTCATCCCAGCTCAGCTCGGGGGCTTCGCGTTGCCAGCGGCGTTCCACCTGGGCCGAGCGGACCCGGCCGATGCACACCGTGTTGACACGCACCCCCGCGTTGCCCAGCTCGTTGGCCAGCGACTTGGTCAGGGCGATGCCGGCGGCGCGGGTAGCCGAGGTGGGCAGCGAATTGGCCGGCGCCGCCTTGCCGGCGACCGTGGTGATGTTGACGATCGCCGCGGCGGCGGAAACCTTCAGATAGGGCAGGGCCGCCCGCGTGCAGCGAATCGCGCCCATCAGCTTGAGGTCGAAGTCGGCCTGCCAGAGGGCGTCGTCGGACTCCAGGAAGGGGCCGGAGGCGCTGCTGCCGGCATTGTTGATCAGAATGTCCAGCTCGCCATGGGCGTCGATGGCGGCCTGCACGGCCCGCGCCGGAGCCTCCGCGGTGGCCATGTCCGCCGAGACGATGACCGGGGGGTGACCGCCGAGCGCCTCGATCTCGCGGGCGGCGCTTCGCAGCGTCGCTTCGCGGCGAGCGGCGAGTACCACGCGCGCGCCCTCGGCGGCCAGCACCCGCGCCGTGGCCAGGCCGATGCCTTCGCTGCCACCGGTAATCAGAGCCACCTTATTGCTTATATCAAGATTCATCGCGACGCCCCAATGTTGTCAGTGTTGCCCGCCGGCATTGTCGGTGGCGAGTGCCGCCCGTCTGGAGCGTCTCCCTGACCATGAATGCCTTGGCAATATAGCAAGCTTTCCAAGTTAAAGAACACTCTTGCATATTAATGCAGCCATTTGCATACTCAGGTACACAATAATAATTACATGCCTCTCAAGCCTTAGCGCATCGCACCGACTCGGTATGGGTTTCGAGTGGTTGCGATACCGATGAACAACAATGCCAGCCATCGGGTGCGGGTGCCGGAGAACCGGCGGCCCCGCTCAGGAGAATCGACCATGAACAACGATGTACGCCTTCGTACCGGCCGCATTGCGGCCACTCTGCTAGCCGCCGCCGGCCTGTCGCTGGGAGTAGCGACGACGGCGACGGCACAGACCGAGCAAGCCGAGCTCAACGGCTTCTACGACGACGAGACACTGGAGATCCTGACGCCATGGTCGCCGGGCGGTGGGGCGGATACCTGGGGCCGCTTCGTGGCCGCCACGCTGCCGCCGTACCTCGGCGATGACGCCAGCATCCAGGTCGTCAACCGCCCGGGTGCAGGCGGCGTTCAGGGCACCAACGAATTCGAGCTGCGTACCGCCAGCGACGGCTTCACGGTGCTGCTGCAGAGCGCCGGTCAGGTATTTCCGTTCATGTACGGCTCCGATGCCGTACGCTACGATTTTCGCAATTACGCGCCGATCGCCGCCATGGCGCAAGGCGGGGTCGTCTACGCGCGCTCCGACCTGGGCATCGAGGATCCGCAGCAGCTGTGGGAAGCCGACAACCTGATCTACGGCGAGGTCTCGCCCCAGGCCATCGGCTCCACGGCGCTGGCGGCCTTCGCCTTGCTCGACCTGCCGCACCAGGCGATCTTCGGCTACCAGAGCCGTGGCCCGGCACGTCTGGCCCTCGAGCAGGGCGAGACCAATATCGATTTCCAGACCACTAGCGCCTACACCGCGAACGTTCAGCCGTTGGTCGACGAAGGCATCGCGGTGCCGTTATTCAGCATGGGCGTCATCAACACCCAGGGTGAACTGGTGCGCGACCCGGCGTTCCCCGAGCTGCCGACGGTGGCCGAAGTCTACGAGGAGCGCTACGGCGAGAAGCCCTCGGGGCTGGCCTGGGATGCCTATCGTGCGGTGCTCTCGGCCGGCAGCATCAAGATGCTGTGGGCCAAGAAGGATGCCCCCGAAGCCTCCATCGAAGACCTTCGCCAGGCGTTTCGCGATGCGCGTCAGGATCCCGAATTCATCGCCGAGTCCGAAGCCACCAACGGGCCCTACGAGTGGCTGGTCGGCGAGGAGGCCTACACGGCGATGAGCTCGACCCTCGACGTGTCCGACGAGGCGCTCGACTTCCTGCGCAAGACCTTCCGCGAGCGTTACGACGCCGATCTCTGACGGCGACGCGCCTCGACAGGAGAGGGCTTCGGCTGAAAGAGCCAAGGCTTCTCTGCTGTATTCTGCCATGTGAAGGGAGCACTTGCCGTGTTCGAAGCTGCGCTCGAAGCGTTATCCATCGTGCTCGATCCCTCGCGACTGATGTTCATGCTGCTCGGCGTGAGCGTAGGGCTGATCGTCGGCATCCTGCCGGGGCTGGGCGGGGTGGTCGGCATGTCGCTGCTGCTGCCGTTCGTCTACGGCATGGATACCTACGCCGCCATCGCCATGCTGATCGGCATGGCCGCGGTGATCGCGACGGCCGATACCTTTCCCAGCGTGCTGATCGGGGTGCCCGGCTCGGCCGGCTCCCAGGCGACGGTGCTCGACGGCTATCCGCTGGCCCAGCAGGGGCGAGCCGGCCTGGCCCTCAGCGCGGCCTTCAGTGCCTCGCTGATCGGCGGACTGATCGGCGCGCTGGTACTGTTCATGATCCTGCCGGTGGCGCGGCCGGTGATCCTGTCGTTCAGGTCGCCGCACCTGTTCATGCTGACCGTGCTGGGACTGTGCGTGGTCGGGTTGCTGGCCGGCAAGTATCCGTTTCGCGGCATCCTGGCGACGCTGTTCGGTATCCTGATCGCGATGCTCGGTTCGGCACCGGCCTCGGTGACCTTTCGCTTCGTCGGCGACAGCACCTACCTGATGGATGGCATACCGTTGGCGATCCTCGCCATGGGCCTGTTCGCGGTGCCCGAGATCATCGACCTGCTGGCCGAGAATCGCGCCGTCTCCAAGGTCAAGACGCTGTCCGAAGGCTGGAGGGCGGGGATCAAGGCAACCTTCACGCATCGCTGGCTGGTGCTGCGTTCGTCGGCACTGGGCGTCGCGGTGGGGGCGATACCCGGTCTCGGCGGCTCGGTGGTGGACTGGCTGTCCTACGGCCAGGCGATGCATACCACCAAGGACAAGAGCCGCTTCGGCCAGGGCGAGATCCGCGGCGTGATCGCCCCGGAAAGCTCCAACAACGCCAAGGAGGGCGGGGCGCTGATCCCCACCCTGCTGTTCGGCATTCCCGGCAGCGGCACCACGGCGGTACTGCTGGGCGGGTTGATCCTGCTGGGCATCCAGCCGGGGCCGTCGATGCTGACCTCCAACCTGCCGGTCACCCTGACGGTGGTCTGGACGCTGGCGCTGGCCAATGTCGTCGGCGCGCTGGCGTGTTTCCTGCTGTCGCGGCCGATCGCCCGGCTGAGCATGATCCCGGCCAGCAAGTTCGCGCCTTTCCTGATCATCGTGATGATGGTCGGCGCCTACCAGAATACCCGTCACTGGGGCGATCTGGTGGCTTTCCTGGTAGTCGGCCTGATCGGTTGGCTGCTCAAGACCTATGACTGGCCGCGCGCCCCGGTGCTGATCGGCTTCGTGCTGGCGCCGAGCATCGAGCGCTACCTGACCATCTCGGCCTCGCGCTATGGCTGGTCGTGGCTGGCCGACCCGATCGTCATCGCGATCGGCCTGGTGTCCATCGCGGTGGTGGTGGCCGGGGTGCGCGTCAAGGGCAAGAGCCAGACTCGGGAGGCCTCGTGATGTCCCGCCGTCTAGTCGAAGAACTGGTGTTCATGGCGATCGTCGCCGTGATTCTGGTGGCCATGCTGTGGGCGGCCATGGACTATCCGTTCACGGCACGGCTGATGCCTCAGGTGGTCGCCGGCGCGGCCTTGCTGCTGCTGATCGTGGAGTTCGTGCTGACCGTGCGCCGCTCGCGGCACGTGACCGCCGCCGAGCACGGCGAACCGCTGACCGGCGACAAGCTTAAACGCACCATGCCCTACCTGCTGTGGCTGGCCGCGTTGTATGTCTGTATCTCATTGATTGGACTGGTTATATCGGCGGCGCTGTTCTGCGCGGCCTTCGGCTATTTCGTCGGCAAGCTGCGCTGGTGGTCGGCACTGCTCGGCAGCGCCTTGCTGGTGGTGTTCCTGATCGTGCTCGGCGAGGGCTTCAACCTCGACTGGCCGGCGGGCTATTTCTTCTCGCCGTTTCACTGACGCCGGAGACGTGTATGAGTACCCACGATTACAGGTTGCGTATCGGCGACAGCTGGCGGGCGGCCGAAGGCGATGCCAGCTTCGCCGCCATCAACCCCTTTAATCAGACGACCTGGGCGCGTGTCCCCGAGGCCAGTGCGGCCGACGTCGACGCCGCGGTGGCTGCTGCGCGCACGGCCTTCGATAACGACGGCTGGGGTCGCTCGCCCGGCCTTGCGCGGGCGACTCTCCTTCATCGCCTCGCCGAGCTGCTCGAGGGCGACGCCGAGCGCATGGCGCAGCTCGAGACCACCGACAACGGCAAGGTGATTCGCGAGACCCGCGTGCAGATGCGCTTCGCGGCACGCAACTACCGCTATTTCGCCGGCTGGGCCGACAAGCTGCACGGCGAGACGCTGCCGCTCGATCGTCCCGAGCTGTTCGACTACACCACCCGCGAACCGCGGGGCGTCGCCGCGCTGGTGACCTCGTGGAACTCGCCGATGGCGATCCTCGCCAACAAGCTGGCGCCGGCCCTGGCGGCGGGTTGCACGGTGGTGATCAAGCCCTCGGAAGTGGCCAGCGTGACCACCCTCGAGTTCGCCGCGCTGTGCGAACGGGCCGGCTTCCCGCCCGGGGTGGTCAACGTGGTGACCGGCGGCGGCGAGGTGGGCTCGGCGCTGACCGGCCATGCCGACATCGACCTGATCAGCTTCACCGGCGGCACAGCGACAGGCCGGGCGATCGCGCGGGTGGCTGCCGAGGCGCTCAAGCCGGTGACCCTGGAGCTGGGCGGCAAGTCGGCCAACATCGTCTTCGACGATGCCTCGCTGGAGCAGGCGGTGACCGGTGCGGTGGCCGGAATCTTCGCCGCTGCCGGGCAGACCTGCATCGCCGGGTCACGGCTGCTGGTCCAGCGTGGGCTCTACGAGCGGGTCTGCGAGCGGGTCTGTGCGCGGGCCGCGGCGATCCGCCTCGGCGATCCGCGCCGCGACGACACCGAGATGGGCCCGGTCGCCAATCCCGTGCAGCACGAGCGGGTGTTGGGGTTCATCGAGCGCGCCCGGCGCGATGGCGCGACGCTCAAGGTCGGCGGTCGGGCGCCGGACAGCGCCGCATTGCAGGCTGGCTGCTTCGTCGAGCCGACGGTGTTCACCGGGGTCGCCCCCGACAGCGAGCTTGCCCGGGAGGAGGTATTCGGCCCGGTGCTGGCGATCATCCCGTTCGACAGCGAGGACGAGGCCGTGGCGATCGCCAACGGCACCGACTATGGGCTGGTCGCCGGGGTCTGGACGCGCGATCTGGCGCGGGCCCATCGCGTGGTCGGACGGCTACGGGTCGGCAGCGTGTGGATCAATACCTACCGCGCCTCGGCGGCGCAGGCGCCGTTCGGCGGCGTCAAGGCCAGCGGCTTCGGCCGCGAGCGCAGCCATCACGCCCTCAACGAGTACCTGGACATCAAGAACGTGATGATCGACCTGGGCGACGAGGTGCGCGATCCCTTTGCACTGCGGACCTGAGCGCTGCGCAGCTGATCAGGTCTCGCCCTCGAAGAATGCCTCGAGACGCACCTTGTAGGCCTCGCGGATGTGGGTGCGGGCGTGTTGCTCGGCGGTGTCGGGATCGCGGCTCTCCAGTGCCGTGACGATGGCGGCGTGCTCCTGGCGCGCAGTCTGGGGGCGTCCCGGCTTGGCCAGGGTGCTGCGCCCCAGCAGGACCATCGAATCCTGCAGCGAATGCAACATCTTCAGCAGGTAGCGGTTGTGCGCGCAGCGATACAGCGTGCTGTGGAACAGCTTGTTGTTCTTGACCAGGTCGAGAGTCTCGGTGAACTGCTCGTCGCGTTCGCTGATCTCGCGCAGGAAGGTGATCTCGACGTCGGAGGCGTGGCGTGCCGAGAGCCGTGCGGCGGTGCCCTCGAGCACCTCGCGCATGGCATACAGTTCGCTGACCATGCCGTGGTCGAGCTCGGTGACGATCGTGCCGCGGGCCGGGTCGTTGGCCACCAACCCCTCCATCTGCAAGCGGTTGAGCGCCTCGCGAACCGGGGTTCGGCTCAGCCCGGTGCGCTCGGCCAGGTCGACTTCGCGGATGCGCGTACCGGGGCGCAGCGAACCCTCCTTGATGGCCTCGACGATGTACCGGTAGGCCTGTTCGCTGCGCGGTTCGCCGCGCTCGTTGGCGGACTCCGCCGGGGATTTGCGTGACTTGCTTTCTGCCATGGAGCTGCCTGTCCGATCGACGCTTTGGCGCACATGATAATCCTCCATACATGGCTTGTCATTTTGAACACTGATGGATACAGTTGTATTTAGTAGCTACGGGAGGGGTCGATGATCGTCTCATCGCTCGGACGGCCGATAGATAAACAGGCGCTTACCGGCCATGACGTGCTGGTGATCGGCGGCGGCAATGCCGCCTTGTGCGCGGCGCTGTCGGCTCGCGAGCGGGGCGCCAGCGTGCTGCTGCTGGAGAGCGCGCCGCGCGAAGTACGCGGCGGCAACAGCAGCCATACCCGCAACCTGCGCTGCATGCACCGTGCGCCCACCGATGTGCTGACCGACGCCTATCTGGAGGAGGAATTCTTCGAGGACGTCTGGCGGGTGACCGGCGGCAACACCAACGAGGCCCTGGCGCGGTACGTGATTCGCGCCTCGGAAACCTGCACCGACTGGATGAGGGGCTACGGCGTACGCTTCCAGCCCTCTCTGGGCGGCACCCTGCACCTGGGGCGGACCAACGCCTTCTTCCTGGGCGGCGGCAAGGCGCTGGTCAACACCTACTACAAGGCCGCCGAGCGGCTGGGGGTGACCATCATCTACCAGGCCGAGGCCGAGCGGCTGGTCTTCGATGGCACGCGTTTCGATCATGCCCTGGTAACGCTGGGTGACGAGCAAGTGAGGGTGAGCGCCAAGGCGGTGGTGGTCGCCTCGGGCGGGTTCGAGTCCAACCTGGAGTGGCTCGAAGAGGCCTGGGGGCCGGTGTCGCGCAACTTCCTGATCCGCGGCACGCGCTTCAACCAGGGCAAGATGCTGCGCTCGCTGCTCGACAACGGCGCCAAGTCGATCGGCGACCCGACCCAGGGCCATGCCGTGGCGATCGATGCGCGTGCGCCAAAATACGACGGTGGCATCGTCACCCGCGTCGATTGCGTATCGCTGGGCATCGTCGTCAATCGCGAGGGCCGGCGCTTCTACGACGAGGGCGAGGATTTCTGGCCCAAGCGCTACGCGATCTGGGGGCGGCTGATCGCCCGCCAGCCGGACCAGATCGGTTATTCGATCACCGACGCCAAGGCCGAGGGCCGCTTCATGCCGTCGGTGTTCCCGCCGGAGCGCGCCGACAGCCTCGACGAACTGGCGGTAAAGCTCGATCTGCCGGTCGAGGCGCTCAGACGCACCGTCGACGAGTTCAACGCCGCCGTGCAGCCCGGCCACTTCGACCATAGCGTGCTCGACGACTGCCGTACTCAGGGCGTCACGCCGGAGAAGACCCACTGGGCACAGCGCATTGATACGCCGCCCTTCTACGGTTATCCGCTGCGCACCGGTATCACCTTCACTTACCTGGGCGCCGAGGTTGACGACCGGGCGCGCATGTACATGGACAACGGCGAACTCGCCGACAACGTCTTCCTCGCCGGCGAGATCATGGCCGGCAACATCCTGGGGCAGGGCTACGTGGCCGGATTCGGCATGACCATCGGCACGGTTTTCGGGCGCACCGCAGGTACACAGGCAGGAGGCTACGCGAAGAGCCATGCAACGGATTGAGACCCTGATCGACGAAGCGCGCCACAACATGACGGTGTGCAACGCGTGCCGCTACTGTGAAGGCTTCTGCCCGGTCTTTCCGGCCATGGAGCGACGCCTGGCCTTCTCGCGCGAGGATCTCAATTATCTCGCCAACCTGTGCCACAACTGCAGCGAATGCCTCTACGCCTGCCAGTACGCGCCGCCCCACGAATTCGCCGTCAACGTGCCGAAATCGATGGCCAAGCTGCGCGCGTCCTCCTACCGCGAATACGCCTGGCCGGGGCCCCTGGCGCGGCTGTTCGATCGCAACGGGCTGGTCTCGTCGGTCGCTCTGGCACTGGGCATGACGCTGATCCTGCTGGTCGCCATCGCGCTCAACGGTGGTCTCGCGGGCTTGCTCGGCGCTCAGCACGGCGGCGACTTCTATGCGCTGATGCCGCACAACGTGATGGCGGGCCTGTTCGGCGGCGTCGCGCTGTTCATCGTCCTGGCGCTGGCGATGGGCTTCGCCGCTTTCTGGCGCGAGAGCGGCGAGGGCGCACGGGCGCTGCTCGATCGACGCGCCTGGCGCGATGCGCTGAGCGAGGCCGCGTCGCTGCGTCATCTGCACGGCCAGGGCGACGTCGGTTGCACCTATCCCGACGAGTATCACTCCCATTGGCGGCGGCGCTTCCATCATTTTACGGCTTACGGCTTCCTGCTGTGTTTCGCGGCCACCGTCACCGGAACCTTCTATCACTACCTGCTCGGCTGGGTGGCGCCCTACGAGATAATCAGCCTGCCCAAGTTGTTCGGCATTCTCGGCGGGCTGGGTCTGCTGGTGGGCCCGGCCGGACTGTTCTATCTCAAGCTCAAGCGCGATCCGGCGTCCGGGGACGGCCGCCAGCTGGGCATGGACATGGCCTTCATCGCGCTGTTGTGGCTGAGCAGTCTGAGCGGTCTCGTACTGATGCTGTTTCGCGAGTCGTCGGCACTCGGCCTGCTGCTGGTGATCCACCTGGGCATCGTGCTGGCGCTGTTCGTCACGCTGCCCTACGGCAAATTCGTGCATGGCCTGTATCGCCTGGGCGCGCTCTATCGCAACGCCCTGGAGCGCCGTCGCGGGGGAGCCGGCTAGCCCAGCTCGCGAGTGCCAGACGGGCGGTGCAGCGAAAGCGTTTGTGGTACCTTGTCGCGAACTTTTTGTATCGCTGGATCGCCAGCCGCTGGAACGCCAAGGATTTCATGGACGCCCAAGCCCAGATCATCGCCCGCCTCGCCGGGGAACTCGCCGTTCGTCCCGACCAAGTCGCCGCCGCCGTGGAAATGCTCGATGGCGGCGCCACCGTGCCGTTCATCTCGCGCTACCGCAAGGAGGCCACCGGCGGCCTCGACGACGGCCAGTTGCGTGAACTCGAGGAGCGCCTGCGCTACCTGCGCGAGCTCGAGGAGCGCCGCGCCGCGGTGCTTGCCAGCATCGACGAGCAGGGCAAGCTCACGGCCGTGCTGGCCGCCCAAGTGCGCAACGCCGACACCAAGCAGCGCCTGGAAGACTTGTACCTGCCTTACAAGAAGAAGCGCCGCACCAAGGCCCAGATCGCCCGCGAGGCCGGGCTCGAGCCACTCGCCGCTGCACTGCTCGCCGACCCGACGCTGGACCCCGAAAGCGAGGCCCAGAATTACCTGCGTGCGGCCGACGGCGACACCCCGGCCGTCGAGGATGCCAAGGCGGCGCTGGACGGCGCCAAGCAGATCCTCATGGAGCGCTTTGCCGAGGACGCCGAACTGGTCGGCCGGCTGCGCGACCGGCTGTGGGGAGAAGGCGAGCTGCGCGCGCGGGTGATCGACGGCAAGCAGCGCGAGGGCGCCAAGTTCTCCGATTACTTCGAACACGACGAACGCCTCGCCAAGGTGCCTTCGCACCGCGCGCTGGCGATGTTCCGCGGTCGCAACGAAGGCGTGCTGGCGCTGAGCCTCAGGCTGCCCGGCGAAGATGAAGCGCCGGTGCACCCGGCCGAGATCGCCATCGCCAAACACGTCGACATTCACGACGCCGGGCGCGCCGCCGATCGCTGGCTGCGCGAAGTGGTGCGCTGGACCTGGCGGGTCAAGCTCTACACCCATCTCGAGACCGAGCTGATGGGGCGGCTGCGCGAGCGCGCCGAGCTCGAAGCGATCGGGGTGTTCGCCGCCAACCTCAAGGATCTGCTGCTCGCCGCCCCGGCCGGCCCGCAGGCGACGCTGGCGATCGATCCGGGCTTGCGTACCGGCTGCAAGGTGGCGGTGGTCGACGCCACCGGGCAATACCTCGAGCAGGCGGTGATCTATCCGCATGCGCCGCACAAGCGCTGGGACGAATCGCTGGCGACGCTGGCCCGGTTGGCCGACAAGCACGCCGTGAGCCTGATCGCCATCGGCAACGGCACCGCCAGCCGCGAGACCGACAAGCTCGCTGGCGAACTGGTCAAGCGCCTGGCCGCGCAGGACGCCTCGCGGCGGCTCGCCAAGGTGATGGTCAGCGAGGCCGGCGCCTCGGTGTATTCGGCCTCCGAGCTGGCGGCGCGGGAGATGCCCGATCTCGACGTGACCATTCGCGGTGCGGTGTCGATCGCCCGGCGCCTGCAGGACCCATTGGCCGAGCTGGTCAAGATCGAGCCCAAGTCGATCGGCGTCGGCCAGTACCAGCACGACGTCTCCCAGGTGCAGCTCTCGCGCAGTCTGGAAACGGTCATCGAGGACTGCGTCAACGCCGTGGGGGTGGACCTGAACACCGCCTCCGGGGCGCTGCTCTCGCGAGTTTCGGGGCTCAATCCGGGACTCGCCGAGAACATCGTCGCGCGGCGCAACGAGCGCGGGGCGTTCCGCAATCGCCGCGAGCTGCTCGAGGTCAGCCGGCTGGGACCGCGGACCTTCGAGCAGTGCGCCGGTTTCCTGCGCATCATGAACGGCGACAACCCGCTCGACGCCAGCGCCGTGCACCCGGAAGCCTACCCGGTGGTGACGCGGATCGCCGAGCGCGGCGGCCGGCAACTGGCCAGCCTGATCGGCGACAGCGCCTTGCTGAAATCGCTCAAGCCCGCCGACTACGTCGACGACAATTTCGGCGTGCCGACGGTGACCGATATCCTCAAGGAGCTCGACAAGCCTGGGCGCGACCCGCGGCCCGAGTTCAAGGCCGCCGAGTTCCGCGAGGGCGTGGAGACGCTCAAGGATCTCGAGCCCGGGATGATCCTCGAGGGCAGCGTGACCAACGTCACCCACTTCGGCGCGTTCGTCGACATCGGCGTTCATCAGGATGGCCTGGTGCATATCTCGGCGCTGGCCGAGAAGTTCATCGACGACCCGCGCCAGGTGGTCAAGGCCGGCGATATCGTCAAGGTCAAGGTCATGGCCGTGGATATCGAGCGCGCGCGAATCGGCCTGTCGATGCGCCTGAGCGACGACCCCCAGGCCGAGGAGGGGGCGCCGGCCCGGGGCGCCCGGCGCCAGCAGGGCGACGGCGAGCGGCGCAACAAGGGCGCGCGCCGCGGCGGCGCGGACAAGCGAGCGAGTGGCGATGGCGCTGGCAATGGCGGCATGGGGGCGCTGGGCGAGGCGTTGCTCAAGGCCCGCAACAAGCGCTGAGCTATCGTCATGATCGTTAGCCTTGAAAGGGCTGCGCCAGTCACCATAATCTGACCTTCACCCACCGCCGCGGCATGCGGCGGTGAATCGCCTGCAACCGGGGGTGTTCAACTTGTCCGAGCAACTAGTCAAGGCCGTCGAGCGGCTCAAGGGATTGGCCCGCGAAGGGCGGCTGGGTCGCTTGCGCCGCGGCGTCGAAAAGGAAGGGCTGCGCCTCGACCGTCAGGGGGCGATCGCTCAGACGCCGCATCCCCGGGCGCTGGGGTCGAAGCTGACCCATCCGCACATCACCACCGATTACTCCGAGTCGCTGCTCGAATACATCACACCGGTCTACTGTCGCCCCGAAGACGCGACGGCGTTTCTCGCCGACCTGCATCGCTTCAGCTATCGTCACCTGGACGATGAACTGATCTGGCCGGCGAGCATGCCCGGCCGCCTGAACGGCAACGACAGCGTGCCGATCGCCGATTACGGGCGCTCCAATGTCGGCACCATGAAATCGGTTTATCGCAAGGGCCTGGACGTGCGCTATGGGCGGATCATGCAGTCGATCGCCGGCGTGCATTACAACGTCTCGCTGCCCGAGGAAGTCTGGCCGTTGCTGCGTGAGCTCGAGGGTGCCCAGGACAAGCCGCTGAACGGCTATCGCTCGGGACGCTACTTCGACATGATCCGCAATTTCCGGCGCAACAGCTGGCTGCTGCTGTATTTGTTCGGCGCCTCGCCGGCGCTGGATCGCAGCTTTCTGACCGGCGCGGTGCCCGACAAGCTCAAGACCCATGCCCGCGATACCCTGGTGTCGCCATATGCCACCAGCCTGCGGATGTCCGACCTGGGCTATCAGAACAAGGTCCAGGCGCAGCTCAAAATCTGTTTCAACTCGCTGTCCAACTACGTCGGTACCCTGCGCCACGCCATCAGCACTCCATGGCCGGCTTACCAGCGCCTGGGCGTCAACAAGGGCGGCGAATGGCGTCAGCTCAACGCCAACATCCTGCAGATCGAGAACGAGTACTACAGCGACATTCGTCCCAAGCGCGTGGCGCGCCACGACGAGACACCCACCCAGGCGCTCGAGGCGCGCGGCGTGGAATACATCGAAGTGCGCTGTCTCGATCTCAACCCGTTTCTGGCGCTGGGCATCGACGAGACGCAGATGCGCTTTCTCGATACCTTCGTGATGTGGTGCCTGCTCGCCGGCAGTCCGTGGATTCCCGACGAGGAGTGCGACCGGCTCGACGACAATCGCCAGGCGGTGGTCGAGCGTGGTCGCGACCCCTCGCTCACGCTGGCCATCGATGCCCGCGAAGAGCAATTGGCGCGGCGCGCCGAGACGATCTTCGATGAACTGCGCGAGGTGGCCGGACTGCTCGACACCATCGAGGCTTCGCAGGCGCATGCCTCGGCGCTCGACAGTCTGGCGCCGTTGCTGCGCCAGCCCGAGCGCACGCCCTCGGCGCGCTTGCTCGAGGTGCTCGAGGAAAGCGGCGACGAATTCGTCGACTACATGCTCGAGATGGCCGGCGAGCAGGCCACGCGGTTTCGCCGCGAGCCGCTGGACCCTGCCCGCGAGGCGCTGTTCAGCCAGCTCAGCGAGACCTCACATCAGCAGCAGGGCGACATCGAGGCCGGCGATCGCGAAAGCTTCGCGGCCTTCCTCGAGGCCTATTTCGCGCGCGCCCGGGAACCGCGGCCCGCGTCGGCAGTCTGAGCGACTCATTCGGGTCCGCCTGGTGGCCCCGAATTCTCTGCAATTGACATTTACTGACGGGAGCGCCCGAATGGCGGCTAGCTTGAGTGGAACGTGGACGCGGCGGATGACGGTTCGCCACTGGAGTCTGGCCGGCCTGGCCTTCTGTGCGCTGATGATGGCGGTGGCGTTGGCGCTGCAGTACGTGGCGGGGCTCGAGCCCTGCCCGCTGTGTATCTTCCAGCGTATCGCGGTGATCGCCACGGCGCTGGTCTTGCTGATCGCGGCGATCCACAATCCGCGTGGCTGGGGCGGCGGCGTCTACGGCCTGCTGGGGCTGGCGACGGTTGGCAGTGGCATTGCCCTGGCCAGTCGCCACGTCTGGCTGCAATCGCTGCCGGCCGATCAGGTGCCCAGCTGCGGGCCGGGGCTCGGCTACATGATGGACGTCCTGCCGTTGTGGGACGTGCTTTTACGCGTCCTGTCGAGCTCCGGCGAATGCGCTGCGGTGGAGGGCATATGGCTGGGCGTGACCCTGCCGCAGTGGACCTTGGTCGGATTCCTGGTCCTGGCGTTGGTGCCCATCGCATTGATTGCTCGCGGCTTTGTGAACGCACGCCGCAGCGGGCGCCGCGACTAGCCGACGAATCTTGCGCATCCAGGATTGACAGCCGTGCGACCACGAGGGACGCTGAACTTCCGCAGGCTGCATGAATGCATGGAGGCAGGACAATGCTGGAAGATTGCAAGACCGCTCAGGAGCGCTGGGGCGGCGTCCACCGACTGATCGATCGCTGGTTCGAGGAGCGTCGCGAGATGCTGGTCGCCATGCTGGAGCTTCAAGAAGCTTGCGATGCGGACCCCGAAGTAATCACCAAGGAACAGATCGACCGCTTCAGCGAGCTGCTGATGGACTACATCAGCGCCGGGCATTTCGAGATCTATCCACAGTTGCGCGAGGAGGCCGAGCAGTTCAATGACCATGAGGCGCTGAAGCTCGCCGAACAGCTGCTGCAGCGCCTGGAAATGTCGACCGGCATGGTGCTCGAGTTCGACGAAGATTACTCGACGCCGACCCGTTGTCAGCACTATCTGTTCCGCTTGCCGGCGTGGATGAATCGCCTGCGCAAGGCGTTGACCGAGCGTTTTACGCTCGAGGATCAATTGATCAGTCGCCTGCATGCCGCGCATTCGCCGCCGCCGGCCCCCGAGGTAGCGCCCAGCGCGGCCTATTGAGCCACCTTGAGTCTGGAGGCTTTTGCGGAAGGGCGTTTATTCGCGATAATTTCGCGATAATGCAGCCCGGTCCATCGGGAATGAATTCCCGCCCACTAGGCGTCTGTCGGGCTTGGCCGATCGTCACGAGAAGCACGGGTTTCGAGTCGAATTTATCGATCGATTGAGGCGAATAGCGCGCTATTTAACGAAATGGATCGATGGAATTGGCCGAAAGGCCGGGATTCGCAGTAGGTCAGTGTCAAGTCCGACGGGGTCCTAGAACAGTACCCCCCTCTGGAACAAGGTGAGCTCCCTATCACTCAGCCTTCGTCACGCCCCTCGTCGATGCACGCAGCGGCCGTTGGCCCAGGTGGCGTGCACGGCGCGGTCGTCGCCGAGAATCATCAGCGCGAACAGCCGCTCGGCCAGCGTTTCGGTGCGCGCGGTCCGTCGCGAGAGCAGCGGTGTCGCACGTGGATCGAGGGCCACCAGGTCCGCTTCGGCGCCCTCGCGAAAGCGCCCGATATGCTCATCGAGGTGCAGGGCGCGGGCATTGCCCAGCGTCAGCCGGTAGAAGCCCTGCCAGGCGGTGAGTGGTTGAGCGAGCAACTGGCCGACCTGGTAGGCCGCCTTGAGCGTGGCGAACCCGGAAAGATCGGTGCCGGCGCCCACGTCGCTGGCCAGCGAAACCGCCAGCCCGGCTTCACGGCAGGCATGGCGGTCGAACAGACCGCTGCCCAGATACAGATTCGAGGTGGGGCAGAAGGCGACATTGGCGCCTGCCGCGGCGAGCCGGCGGCGTTCGTCCATCGATAGATGAATGCCGTGGGCGAAGGTGCTGCGCGGGCCGACCAGTCCGTGGCGCTCGTAGACATCGAGATAGTCGCGGGCCTCGGGAAACAGCTCGGCGACCCAGTCGACCTCGCCGCGATTCTCGGAGATATGCGCCTGCAGGTAGACATCCGGTGCATTGCGCAACACGCCGCCGACGGCGTCGAGTTGTGCGCGGCTCGAGGTCGGCGCGAAGCGCGGGGTCAGCGAATAGCTCAGCCGATCCTTGCCATGCCAGTCGGCGATCAGCCGTTCGCTGTCGTCGACGCCGCCCAGCGCGGTGTCGGTCAGCGCCTGCGGTGCGTGACGATCCATCAGCACCTTGCCGGCGAGCATACGCAGGCCGCGGCGCCGAGCGGCGGTGAAGAAGCTATCCACCGAACCGGGGTGCGAGGTGCAGAATACCTGGGCGGTGGTGGTGCCGACGCGCAGCGTCTCGTCGAGGAAGGCCTCGGCGACGTTGTCGGCGTGGGCGCGCTCGGCGAAGCGGCACTCTTCGGGGAAGGTGTATTCGTTGAGCCAATCGAGCAGTTGCCGGCCGTAGGAGGCCATGATATCGAGCTGCACGTAGTGCACATGGCTGTCGATGAAGCCGGGCATCATCAGCTTGTCGGAGTAATCGACGTGGGCGATGCCGGCGGGCAGTTGCGCGGCGATCTCGGCGTAGGCGCCGACTGCGCGAATACGGCCGTTCTCCAGCCATAGCGCACCGTCCTCGATGTGCAGCACGCTGCCGGCGGCCGGCGTGTCGTCCTCGCCGGGGTCGTCGTTGAAGCTCAGCAGGGGGCCGCGCAATACTCGGGCGTCGCTCATCCAGGGTCTCCGGAAGGAGTGGCGGAAGAGGAGGTTGCGGAAAAAGGGGCGGCGACCGGGGCGCTCGAAAAGACCTCGCGCAATCGGCGTGGCTCGATGCCGCGGTGCGCATGTCGTTCGCTTTCGATTTCGCTGGCGCTGGCCGGCGTGAGCGTCAGCAGTTCGGCGGCCACGGCCAGGGCGATCTCGTAGGGGCGCTTGCCGGTCGCCCGGGGAATGCCGATCGGGCAGCGCACCCGGGTCAGTGCGGCCTCGTTGTGGCCGGCGGCGGCCAGCCGGCGGCGAAAGCTCGCCCATTTGCTGGGCGAGCCGATCAGGCCGATGGAGGCGAGGTCGTCGCGGCCCAGCAGCGCATCGATCAACGCACGATCCTCGCCGTGGTCGTGGGTCATTACCAGCACGTGGCTATGCGCCGGCAGTGAGGCGGCATCACTCGCCGGGTCGGCGCTGCGCCGGCAGGCCAGTCGCGGTTGCCCGGTGGCCCAGTCGGGAAAGACGCCATCACGGCTGTCGAACCAGGCCAGGCGCCAGGGCAGCGGGGCGAGCAGTTGGACCAACGCCTGGCCGACATGCCCCGCGCCGAACACCGCGACCGTCATCTCGGCGCCGGGGAACACCTCGATCAACACGTGCACGTAGCCGCCGCAGCATTGCCCCGAGCGCGCGCCCAGCGGGAAGGTCTCGAGTCGCGGGCCGCCCTGGCCATCGTCTTGTGAAGCGCGCAGCGCCTGGCGGGCGACGTCGATCACCTGGTATTCGAAGCCGCCGCCGCCGAGCGTGTCGTGAACGGCATCGGCGGTGATCACCATCTTGGCGCCGGGTTCGCGCGGCGTGGAGCCGGCCGCGCCGACCACGCTGGCCAGCGCGTGGGGCTCGCCGGCCTGCTGCAGGCGGTGCAGCGCCGCGTGCCAGCTCATGGCGTAGAGCCGTTCACTGATCGACGCAGCGCTTGTGCCGCCATCAACACGCGCTCCGGGGTGGCCGGCGTATCCAGGCGTGGCGACTGGCGATAGTCGCTCAAGCTGGACAGCGCATCGCGCAGCGCCGACCACACCGAGATGCCGAGCATGAACGGCGGCTCGCCGACCGCCTTGGAGCGGTAGATGCTGGCCTGCGAGTTGGGATGGCCCTGGAGCAGCTCGACGTTGAACGCCGGCGGCAGGTCGCCGTAGGTGGGGATCTTGTAGGTCGCCGGGCCGTCGCTGAGCAGGCGGCCCCGGGCGTCCCACTTGAGCTCCTCGCTGGTCAGCCAGCCCATCGCCTGGATGAAGCCGCCCTCGACCTGACCGGTGTCGATCGCCGGGTTCAGCGAATCGCCGACGTCGTGAAGGATGTCGACCCGCTCGACGCGGTACTCGCCGGACAGCGTATCGAGACTGACTTCGGCGACCGCCGCGCCGTAGGCGAAGTAGTAGAACGGCCGGCCGCTGCCGGTGTCGCGGTCGTAATGGATCAGCGGCGTGGAGTAGAAGCCGTTGGCGGACAGCGAGATGCGCGACAGATAGGCGGCCTGGACCAGCTCGCCCCAGGCGATACGCCGGCTGCTTTCGCCATGCCCGGCGAGCAGTTCGCCGCCCGCCAGGCGCATGCCTTCGCGATCCAATTGATAGTGTTCCGCAGCGAAGTCGAACAACCGCTCGCGAAGCTGGCTCGCCGCATCGCGGGCGGCCATGCCGTTGAGGTCGGCGCCGCTCGACGCCGCGGTGGGCGAGGTGTTGGGCACCTTGTCGGTGCGCGTGGCGGTGATCCGCACGCGCGCCATGTCGAGGCCCAGCTCGCGGGCCGCCACCTGACAGATCTTGGTATGCAGGCCCTGGCCCATCTCGGTACCGCCGTGGTTGATCATCACGCTGCCATCGGTATACACGTGCAGCAGCGCGCCGGCCTGATTCAAGTGCCTGGCGGTGAACGAGATGCCGAACTTGACCGGGGTCAGCGCCAGGCCCTTCTTGACGACCGGGCTGGCGGCGTTGTGGGCACGGATCGCCTCGCGGCGCGTCCAATAGTCGCTGCTGAGCTCGAGACGTTCGACGATCTCGCTCAGCAGCGGGTACTGATCGACCTGCTGGCCGTAATGGGTGACGTCGCGGCCGGCGCGGTAGAAGTTGCGCTTGCGCACGCTCAGCGGGTCCTCGCCGAGGTGGCGGGCGATGTCGTCCATCGCCGCCTCGATGATCATCATCCCCTGGGGGCCGCCGAAGCCGCGAAAGGCGGTATTCGAGGCGGTATGGGTGCGCGCGCGGTGGCCGGTGACGCGAGCCGCGCCCAGCGAGTAGGCGTTGTCGGCGTGGAACATCGCGCGATCGACGATCGCCTCGGAGAGATCCGGCGAGTAGCCGCAGTCGCCGATCACGGTGATCTCGCCGCCGGCCAGCACGCCCTCGGCGTCGAAGCCCAGCCGGTAACGATTGTAAAACGGATGGCGCTTGCCGGTGGCACGCGTGTCCTCGGCGCGCGGCAGGCGCAGCCGGGCGGCGCGGCCGGTACGCCGGGCGATCAGCGCGGCGATGCACGCCCACGGCGAAGCCTGGGTTTCCTTGCCGCCGAAGCCGCCGCCCATGCGCCGGGTTTCCACCGTCACCGCATGAAAGGGCACGGCGAGCACCTCGGAGACCAGCTTCTGGGTTTCGCTGGGATGCTGGTTCGAGGTATAGACGACCACGCCCTCGTCCTCGCTGGGCGTGACCAGGCAGGCCTGGCCCTCCAGGTAGAAATGCTCCTGGCCGCCGACGAACTGCTCGCCTTCGAGCACGTGCTCGGCCTTGCTCAGCGCCTGCTGCCAGTCGCCGCGCTGCTGGACGTGGGTGGGTCGTACCACCTCGCCGCGTTCGGCGGCTTTGAGCGGGTCGAGGCTCGCCGGCTGCTCGTCGATCTCGACCACCGCGGCCCTGACTGCCAGGCGCGCCGCCTTGTGGCTGGTGGCGGCGACGGCGAACAGCGTCTGCCCGGCGTAACTGATCTCGTCGTCGGCGAACAGCGGATCGCCGGGGAACACCGGGCCGATATCGGTATGCCCGGGAATATCGACCACGCTGATCACGTCGACCACCCCCGGGGCGCGCTTGACCGCCTCCAGGTCGAGCCGGGTCAGGCGGCCGTGGGCCACCGGCGAGAAGCCCAGCGCGATATGCAGGGCATCGGCGGGGGCCGGCAGGTCGTCGATGTAGGCGGCGCGCCCGGTGACATGCTTGATGGCGCTCTCGTGGCGGTGCGAGTCGGCGGTCGATGTGCTCGACCGCGGATCGCGGGCCAGCGGGCCGTCGCCCTTGTTGCGGCCAATCTGTTCTTTACGCACCTCGGCGGCTTCGGGCGCCTTGGCTGGCGCGGCTTCGGTCGCCTTGGCTGGCGCGGCTTCGGTCGCCTTGGCTGGCGCGGCTTCGGGCGCCTTGGAAAGCCTAGTGAGCGTACGCATCGATCGACACCTCCGCGGTGGTGGATTCGAGCCCCAGGCGCAGCCGTTCGAGCAGGTTGGCGGCGACCGTCAGCCGATATTCGCTCGAGCCGCGCACGTCGCTGAGCGGCTGGAAGTCGTCGCGCAGCGCGGCCTTGGCAGCGCCGAAGGCGGCGACGGTGGGCGCCTGACCCTCGAGTGCCGCCTCGGCGGGCGCGCAGCGGCGGGGAATCGCCGCCATCCCGCCGAACGCCAGGTGCACGTCGCGCAGCGCGCCATTCTCGAAACGCCAGGCGAACGCGGCGAGCACCGCGGAGATATCGTCCTCGCGGCGCTTGGCGATCTTCCACACCTTGAGATTCTGCGCCGTTGACTGGTGAGGCAAAAAGATCGCGCGCAGCAACTCGCCGTCGTCCAGCGCGGTTTGCTTGTAGTCGCGAAAGAACTCCCCGATCGGCAGCTCGCGCGGGCCGGCCGGGCCGTCGATGGCCAGCCGCGCATCGAGCGCCAGCAGTACCGGCGGGGTGTCGCCGATCGGCGAGGCGTTGGCGACGTTGCCGCCCAGCGTGGCGCGGTTGCGGATCTGCAGCGAGGCGAAGCGCTGCATCAAGTGGGCGAAGGCCGGGAAGTGCTCGGCGAGCAGCGGCTCGAGCCGCGAGTAGGTCACCGCGGCGCCGACCCACCAGCCCTCGGCGGTCTCTTCGATGCGCTGAAGTTCGGCGACCCGACGCAGGTCGATCAAGTCCGTGAGCGGCTTGAGCTGCTGGGTGGCCTCGAGCCACAGATCGGTGGCACCGGCGACCAGCCGCGCTTGCGGTCGCCGGCGGCGCAGCTCGCGCAGTGCGTTCAGATCGTCGGGCGTCGCATAGTGTCCCTCACTATCTTTCGCGACCGGCGAGCGGCGAGTCGCATCATGGGCGAGGGCGGCGACGTTGCCGGCCAGCGCCGGATCGTCGGCCCAGCTCGGCTGCGTATCGGGATACTCGTGCATGCTCAGCGCCGCATCGCCAATCGGCCGGTAGCCGGTGCAGCGGCACAGGTTGCCGCCGAGCGCCGCTTCCAGACGCTCGGACGTCAGCGGCGCCGGGGCGCGGCGCTGCGCTTCGTGCAGGATGAACAGCGACATCACGATGCCGGGGGTGCAGAAGCCGCACTGGCTGGCGTGACAATCGACCATTGCCGCCTGGACGGGATGCAGGGCGTCGCCGCGGGCCAGGCCCTCGACGGTGACCAGGTGGCAGCCGTCGAGCTGATGGGCGGGGACGATGCAGGCATTGGCGCTGCGGTAGGCCAGCTCGCCACTGGCGTCGGGCTCGCCGATCGCCACCGTGCAGGCCCCGCAATCGCCCGAGGCGCAGCCCTCCTTGGTGCCGGTCCGGCCCAGCGCGCCGCGCAACAGCTCGAGAACGCTGGTGTCGGCGCTGGCATCGGCGCACTGCTGGCGTCGGCCATTGAGATAGAAGTCGATCATCGCGGAAGCTCGTTGTTGTCGCTGTTCGAACCGGGGATTGACCGGCCAGGAAATGAATTGACCGAATGGTCAGTTTCAGCGTCGCGCATTCTCATTGCTTGTGCAAGAGACTAAGGAAGAGACACAGGGCAGCATTATCGCTCGGGGCTGATCCGTCGATAAGCCTGCGAGGAGGCGCTGTGAATACCTCCCTGTACGCTACCGACGCCATCCATGGCGCCGGACCTCCTCTTCGGCTTATCCCCCGCGCCCCTCGTCAGTTCAACTGCGACTGTCCTGGCAAGAGACATGCCGCATCCGCCAGCGCGCGTTCTACGCGGCGGGCGCCACGAGCGTTGAGTCGTACGCCCGGCTAGGGCAAGCTTGGCTCTTCCCGGCAGGCAGAGCACACCGATGACGACGACCACCACGGCCGAGTTCACACGTGCCCGGCTGCGCAACCAACCGCGCATTCTCGAGGCGGCGGAGCAGGTGTTCGCCCGGCATGGCTATCGGGGGACGAGCATTCAGGCGATCGCCGAGGCGGCCGGGCTGCCCAAGTCCAACGTGCTCTATTACGTGGGCAGCAAGCGCCAACTCTACGTGGCGCTGCTCGAGCGGATGATGAGCCGCTGGAATGCCATGCTCGACGATATCAGTGTCGACGACGACCCCGCCGAGGTCATCGAGGCCTTCATTCGCAGCAAGATGGCGCTGACGCGCAGTCATCCGCAAGGCTCGCGGCTGTTTGCCGCCGAGATTCTGCAGGGTGCGCCTTTCTTGCAGGAGTACCTGCGTGGCGAACTGCGCGACTGGGTCGAGTCCCGCGCGCGGGTCTTCGAGCAGTGGACGGCACGAGGGCTGATGGATGCGGTGGATCCGGTGTGGCTGATCTTTCTGATCTGGTCGGCCACCCAGCACTACGCCGACTTCGAGGCCCAGGTGCTGGGCATCACCGACCGCATGGCGTTGAACGACGGGGATTACCAGGCGATCACCGACTTTCTGTGCCGGGTCATCCTCAAGGGCTGCGGGGTCGTTGCGCGCAGGTAACACGGGTTAATCCATTGTCTGCGCGGACGATGGTAGCTTTAAGAAGTCGAACCGACGTCAACCAAAGGCAGGAAGCCATCATGTTGAATCGCTCACGGAATGTAATCTGTCCCACGTGCCGGTCCGTCAATAGCTGGGAAGGCGACCCGGCTCCGGATGAAGCCCTTTACTGTCATCTGTGCGATGGATTCATCGCTACCCACCAGCATTACGTCGAGAGCCTGATCAAGGGCGAGGTGGCACGCATCATGGCCCGTTACGCTAATCCCGATTCGTCCTATCAATTGTCACTGTTGAAGCAGGTGCTCGCCGATCGGCCCTCGGCAGACGCTCGCCTCTGAGCCATTCGATCTCCACATCTTTATAACTGCTTTATAGCTGTTTCAGGGGCCCGGCCGGGATCGACGCCGGGCCCTGCGCATCGTCCTTCTAGCTCTCCTGCATCTCGCCCGTTGTCGGGTCCGCTTGGCCGTACGGCAGCGCTTGAACCTGGTCGATCACGAAGCGGCTGGTCGGGATGATCGGCGTCCGCGACCAATCGATATCCAGCGCCTGGCTCGGTACGCGATAGCGCATCCGGGTGAGCAGTTGCTCGATCGCCACCTTGATCAGCGCTTCGGTAAACCATTCCCCGGGGCAGCGATGATGGGTGGCATGCTCGTCGCCGCCCTGGGGAATGAAGTTGTAGGCGTTGGCCGCTTCGCGGAGGAATCTATCGCCTTGAAACGTATCCGGCTCTCGCCAGCTGCGCGGGTCGCGATTGGTACCGAACAAATCCAGCAGGACCCGGGTGCCGCGAGGGAAATGGTAACCCTGCCAGGTGAAGTCGGCGCGGACCCGGGCGGCGAGGAACGGGAAAAAGCTGTAGTAGCGACGCACTTCCTGAACGAAGGCGTCGAGCAGGGCGGCGTCGGTGGGCAGCGATTGGCGCCACTCGGGATGTTCATGCAGCGCCAAGGCGGCGAAGGTCACGTAGCGTGCGATGGCCACGGTGGGACGTATCAGGTTGAGCACTTCCACGGCCGCGGTCTGCGTGTCGAGCAGTTGCCCGTCGGCATCCTGGTGCCAGCAGACCCGCGACAGCGCGCGTTCCTTGTCGACCTCGAGCCGCCCCGCGCGGATCCGTTCGACGAGATCGCCGATCCACGCTTCGCTGCGGATACGCGCGCGACGCGCCCGCCAATAGCGCCAACCGACGCCGCCGCCGGCTCCATCGATCATCGCTGCGATATCGGCGCAATGCTTGACGACTTCCGCCTCGCACAGCGGCAGGTCGGCCCACCGGCAGGCGGCGCGCAGGTGAATCTCCTGAACGGCGTGAAAAAACACGACCTGGTCCCGGCGTTGCCAGGCGTCGATGGCGACTCGCCACTCTTCGGTGGCCAGCTCGGCCAGCTCGCGGATGTTCGCGGCGGTCATCAGCGACATGAACAGCTGCTTGCGAATGCGGTGGGCCTCGCCATCCAGGCCTTGCACGCCGCCTTCGCCGAATAGCGTCTTCTTGAGCATCCCCGGGGCGGCGCCCTCGCGCGTGAAGCGCGACTGATCGTAGAACAGCCGCGCCGCCGCTTCGCCGTGCAGGCACAGCGTCGGTTCGAACAATAGCCGGGTCTGGAAGATATCGCTGCGAAGGCGCTGGCATCGCCGGGGAATGAAATGATTGCCTTCGCGCAGTAGCGACAGCGAGCTGTCCAGCTTGCCGTCCCTGGGGATCGTCGTCATGTTCGCGCTCCTTGAGAATGACTGGTTTGCAGCCGGCCGTGGCTGCGGACGGCCAACTGCCGGGGCCTCGGACGGCTGAACTAGCCGCGGTTTCGGACGGCTGAACTAGCCGCGGTTTCGGGCGGCTGAACTAGCCGCGGTTTCGGGCGGCTGAACTAGCCGCGGTTTCGGGCGGCCAAATTAGCCGCGGTTTCGGGCGGCTGAACTAGCCGCGGTTTCGGGCGGCCAAATTAGCCGAGACCCACGGCCTGGCGCATCCTGGCGTCGATCGCGCGCCGGGCGTCGTCGAAACCCGCCCAGGGATCCTTGCGCAACGAGGCGAGCCGTCGCGGCAGATTGCGAACGGTGTAGCGGTCGGGCTTCAGCTTGGCGTCGAGTTCGTCCCAGCGAACTGGCACGCATACCGGGGCGCCCTCGCGGGCACGCACGGTATAGGAGGCCACGGCGGTGGCGCCGCGGCCGTTGCGCAGATAATCGATGAAGATACGCCCCTCGCGCTGAGCCTTCGACAGGTTGGTGGTCAGTCGCTTGGGGTCCGCCTTGGCCTCCTGCCGGGCGAGCGCCCTGGCGAACGCCTTGGCGTCGTCCCATTCGAGTGCAGGCTCGATGGGCACCACCAGATGCAGTCCCTTGCCGCCGGTGACCCGCACGAAGCTCTCGAGGCCCAGCGAGGCAAGGCGTTCGCGCAGCGAGCGGGCGACACGGACGATTTCCGGCCATGCCACGCCGGGGGCGGGGTCAAGATCGAAGACCAGATTGTCGGGTCTTTCGAGATCGCCGACGCGGCTGCCCCAGGGGTGGATTTCCAGCGCGCCGGCCTGCACCAGCGCGATCAGGTCCGCGGCCGATTCCACGTAGATATACTCGGACGTGCCCTTTTTCTCGTCGATGTCGATACGCGGCACGCTGTCGGGAATGGCGACCCGGGGATGCTTCTGAAAGAAGCACTCGCCGTCACGCCCCTCGGGGCAGCGCATCAGCGCGAGCGGGCGCCGGGCGAGATGCGGCATGACCCAGTCCTGGATCGCCTCGTAGTAGCGCGCCAGGTCGAGCTTGGTCAGGCCCTGTTCCGGGTAGAGCACTCGATCGGCGTGGGTCAGACGCACGCCGAGTACCTGCGTCGTTTGCCCGCTGCGCGACGCGCTGGAACCGCTGGCTCGCTTGCTCCGCGAGGCGGCCTTGCTTTCGTCACTGTCGCTGGGGCGGGACGACTTGCCGGAGCGCGACGGCGCTGCCGATTCATCCTTGTCGGAAGCCATGCGGATCTCCTCGGGGTTGCGGTCCTCGCGCAGGCCGCGAAAGGCCGGGTGGCGCAGCAGACCATCGCGGGTGCGTCCGGCGAATTCGACTTCGATGACCTGCTCGGGGCGTACCCAGTGCACGCCGCGGCTGTTCCGGATCGAGCCGGCGAAGGGCGACTCCGACGTCTCGAGATCGCGCAGCGCGGCGCTCAACGTCTCGAGCAGGCGCTTGCTGAAGCCGGTGCCCACGCGCCCGGCGTAGACCAGCCGGTCCTGGTCGTCGAAGGCGCCCATCAGCAGGGCGCCGAAGCCGCTGCGTGAACCGTCGGGCTCGGTGTAGCCGCCGATCACGAACTCTTCGTGGTTGGCGCACTTGACCTTGAGCCACTGCTTGCTGCGCGTGCTGTGATAGTGGCTCGAGGCGCGCTTGCTGATGATGCCTTCCAGCCCCAGCCGGCAGGCGCGTTCGTAGAAGGTCTCGCCCTGGGCGTCGATATGATCGGAATAGCGAATGCGGCTGGCGTTGTCGAAGCTCGCGGCCTCCAGCAACGCGGCCAGGATCTTTTTGCGTCGCGACGCGGGTCAGGTCGTAGCCGTCGAGGTGCAGCAGGTCGAAGGCCTGATAGATCAGCCTGCGCGTGTCGCCGCGGCTCAGCGCCTCCTGCAGACGTCGGAAACTGCTGATGCCGTCGGGGGCGAGGGCGACGATCTCGCCGTCGAGCGTCGCCAACTGCGGATTGGTCTCCCTGGGCAGGGCCTGACGTCGCGCCCCGCTCAACTTCCCTACGCGTTGGGACGGAGCCGGGGTGTGCTCGCCATCATCGCTTTCGGTCGCACCTTGCCCGGCGCGCTCGTCGCTTGCCTTCGCCTGCCAGACGTTGTCGACGTCCTCGGTGATCTGGTGCATGGTGCGGTCGCTGGCGACGCTGCGATCGTCGTCGTCGATTTCCGGCGCCTGGACTTGCGAGTCCACTTCGTCATGGCGCTTGATCATCAGCCAGTTCTTGTCGCTCTTCTGCTTGCCTCCGGTCATTCGGGTCAGCGTCCAGGCGCCGCGCAGCTTTTCGCCGTCGAGGGTGAAGTCGATGCGGTTCCTGTCGCGCTTTCCGGTCGGCTGCCAGCGGCCGCGATCCCACAGCATGACCGTGCCGCCGCCGTAGGATTCCTGCGGGATGATGCCTTCGAAGTCGCCGTAATCCAGGGGGTGGTCCTCGACCTCGACGGCCAGGCGCTTTTCGCCGGGTCTGAGACTGGGGCCCTTGGGCAGCGCCCAACTCTTGAGCACGCCGTCCTGTTCGAGGCGCAGGTCGAAATGGTCGTGGCTGGCGGCGTGCTTGTGCATCACGTAGCGCTCGCCGCTCGATGAAGCGGCGTTATCGTCACCGGCCGGCTCGCGGGTCTTGCGGAAATCGCGCTTGCGGCGATACTCCTCGAGTTTCGCCATGATTCTCGTCCTTGATGAGTCGCTAACGAAAAGTCCCTAACGCAAGAGCGTTTCATCTGAGCCTAGCAGGCTATCGGACATGGCGCTGAGCGGCTCCTTGCCGTGACCGTTCGCTGCGCCATGCCCGCCGTTAAGAAGCGATGACCGTGCGCCGCCTGAGTGCCGCGTAGCGGCTCCGGGCATCGGCGAGCAGCGCCTGCGGGGTGTCGAATTCCAGCACTCGGCCGGCGTCGAGCACGGCGATGCGATCGAAGCGATCGAGCTCGCGTAAACGGTGGGTGGCCAGCAGCAGGGTGCGGCCCCGGCAACGCCGGCGTATTTCGGCGAGCACGCGTGACGCGCTGGCCTCGTCGAGCCATTCGGTGGGTTCGTCGAGCAGCACCACCGGCGCCTCGTAGAGCAGCGCGCGAGCGACGCCGAAGCGGCGTAGCTGGCCGCCCGACAGGGAACTGCCGCCTTCGTCGGGATAGCTGTCGAGCCCCGCCGGCTGGCTGGCCAGCCAGTCGCCGAGTCCCAGCGCCTCGAGCAGTTCGATCAGCGTCGCGTCGCTGGCCTCGGGGGCGGCGATCAGCAGGTTTTCCCGGTAACTGGCGACGAACAGGTGAACGTCCTGCGGGGCGACGGCGAACGCCTGGCGCAAACTGGGCACGCTGAGCGCGTCAAGCGCCGCTCCGCCCAGGCTCAGCGTGCCCCGTTGGGGGGCGACGAAGCGCAGCAGGGCATTGAGCAACGTGGTCTTGCCGCTACCGGTAGCGCCGAGCAGGGCGACGTGTTCGCCGCTGGCGATCGCCAGCGTCACGTCGTCGAGCGCGGGAATGCCGTCGAAGCAGACGCGCAGCGCCTCGACCTTCAGGCGCGCATCGCCAGGCGTGGCGCGGTCGACATCGGGATAGTCGACGCCGGGCAGCTCGGCATGCAGGCGGTTGAGCCGCGCCGCGGCGTGTCGCAGTCGCCCCAGGTCCTGCATGGCCTTGGGCAACGGGGCGATGGCTTCGAAGGCCGCGAGTACCGCCAGGCCCATCAGCGCGAGCAGCGTCGGATCGAGAGTGCCTGCATCGACCAGCCAGGCGGCCAGCGCCAGGGTCACGGTCACGCTGATGCCGAGCAGCGTGTGGGTCAGCAGTTGCGAATGCCCCCATAGCCGGGCCAGGCGCCGCTCCTCGGCGTCGCGTTGGCGCTGGGCGGCGAGCAGGGTGTCGCGCTCGTGGGTCCAGCGGCCGTAGAGCAGCAGCTCGGAGAAGGCGGCGAGCCGGGCAATGAGCCGTCCGCGCAGCTGAGCGTCGAGCGCCTGCCAGCGCGCCGAGTGCCGCTGGCCCCGGCGCCAGGCGAGCCACGGGCCGAGAAGCGCCGACGCCAGCAAGGCCGTGGCGGCGAACAGGCCGATGCCCGGGGCGAAGACGCCGATCACCACGCCGCAGCCGACGATCACCCACAGCGCGACGATCGACGGCATGAGGACCCGCAGATAGAGCCCGTCCAGGGCATCGACGTCGGCGGTCAGGCGGGTCATCAGGTCGCCGCTGCCGTAACGCTGCAGCGCCGCCGGCGACAGCGGCTCGATATGCCGATAGGCGCGCTCGCGCAGGGCGGAGAGCAGCTTGAGGGTGGCCTGGTGCGAGGTGAGCCGTTCGCCGTAGCGCCCTGCGGTGCGCACCAGCACGAACAGGCGAATCCAGGCCGATGGCAGGTAGAAGTTGAAAGCGGTGGCGGCGCTGAGTCCGGCCAGCGCCGTCGCGCTGAGGAACCAGCCGGATAGCGCGATCAGCCCGATGCTGGCGGAGAAGGCCAGCAGATTGAGCGCGATGCCCAGTATGAACAGGCCGGCATGCGCGCGCAGCGGTGCCAGGTAGGGGCGCAGTTCGCGCCACGTTTCATTGGCTGTCGGCCCGCCCCGATCAGTCATGTGCGCGGTCTCCGGCGGGCTCGGGTTCGTCGTTAGCGGGCCTGTCGAGACCGGCCAGCGGCTGGCCGGGGGCGCTGAGCTCGGCGAGTGTCCCCAGCGCGCTCACGCGGCCCTCGTCGAGCATCAGGATACGCTCGGCGAGTTGCAGCAGTTCCAGCCGGTGGCTGAGCACGACCAGGGTGCGGCCGCGCTTGAGCCGGGCGAGGCCGCGCAGGACCCGCGCTTCGCTGTCGCGATCGAGGCTGGCGGTGGGTTCGTCGAGCAGGATCAGCGGCGCGCGGCGCAGCCAGGCGCGGGCCAGCGAGATCTGCCGCGCCTGACCGCCGGATACCGGCTGGCCGCCTTCACCCAGCGGCGTGGCCAGGCCACGGGGCAAGCGGCGCGCCCATTCGGCGAGATCGACCGCCTCCAGGGCGTTCCAGAGCGCGCGTTCGTCGGCCTGGGGGGCGGCCAGGCGCAGGTTCTCGGCGAGGCTGTCGGGCAATAGCGCGGGCTGCTGGCCGACCCAGCCGATGGCGCGATGCCACGCCTCGCGGGGCAGGCGATCGATTGGCATGCCGGCGTCGGTGGTCAGCGTGCCGGTCTCGGCGGACAGAAAGCCCATCAGCAGGTTCAAAAGCGTCGTCTTGCCGGCCCCGCTGGGGCCGATCACCGCCAGCGTCTCGCCGGGATGCAGGGTCAGCTCGATGTCGTCGAGGGCCGGGTGGCGCTGGCCGGCATAGCGGCAGCTGACGCCCTGGAGATGAACGCCCAGCCGTTCGGGAACCGGCCAATCGGCCTGGGCCGGCGCTGCGGCGTGCTCGTCGGCGAGCATCGGCATCAGATCCTCGGCCGCGGCCTGGGCCTCGGACCTGGCGTGGTAATGGCTGCCCAGATCGCGCAGCGGTTGGTAGAACTCCGGCGCGAGAATCAGGATGAACAGCCCGCTGTAGAGATCGAGCCCGCGGCCCCAGGCGCCGAACTCGAAATAGCCCAGATAGCCAAAGCCGATATAGATCGCCAGCAGGGCAATCGACAGCGAGCTGAAGAACTCCAGCAGGGTCGAAGAGAGAAAGGCCAGGCGCAGCACGCGCAGGGTGCGGTGGCGGAAATTTTCCGAAACATGATGCACGACCGAGGCCTGCTGGCGGCTGACGCCGAACAGCTTGAGCGTCGCCAGGCCGCGCAGGGTGTCGAGGAAGTGCCGGTTCATGCGCGTCATCTCGAGGAACTGAGCCTGCTGACGCTGCTTGGCGCCGATACCCACCATCGCCATGTTGAGCGGGATGAGCGGGCCGGTGGCCAGCAGGATGGCGCCGGCGGCCCAATTCAGCGGGAAGACCGCCAGTAGGATCAGCAGCGGTATGGTCAGGCACAGCCAGACTTGCGGGCGGTAATCGGCGTAGTAGCCGTGGAGCGCGTCGACCTGGTCCCAGATCCGGTTGCCCAGCGTGGCGCTGTGCTGCTGGCGTGCCCACAGCGGGCCGCGCTGCGCCAGATGATCGAGCAGCCGACGGCGCAGCGCCTGGCGCACGCCGATGGCGCTGCGGGTCGCCGTTTCGCTCTTCAGCCAGGCAAGCGCGCCACGGCCGATGAAGGCCAGCGGCAGTACGGCCAGCGGCACCGTGAGCTCGCTCAGCCGGCCCTCATCGAGCACCATGCGCTGGACGACGGTGGCGATCGCCCAGGCCTGGGCGAACAGGCACAGCGTCGCGGCGCTGCCGGCGACAATCGCGAGGGGTGTCCAATAGCCGCCATGTCGGGCCTGCCGGGCCAGCCATAGGTCGCTCTCGTTGCGTGTGGGCATGGCTAGTCTTCGCTCTCCCGCACCTTGCCGGCGAAGACGCGGTAACTGTAAAGGGTAAAGCTGAGGATGATCGGAATCATGATGGCGTAGCCGATCAGCAGGAAAAACTGGCTCGAGCGGTTCGAGGCCGCTTTCCAGATCGTGATGTCGGGCGGGATCAGCAAGGGGTAGAGGCTGATGGCCAGCCCCGTGCAGCCCATCGCGAACAGGCCGACAATCTGTGCGAACAGCCGCTTCTCATGCCCACGGCCGGCGCTTAGGATGGCGCCGATCGCCAATGCCAGCATGACAACGCCGATGGCCGCCAGATAGAGCCCGCTGGGCAGGCTGAACCAGCGTTCGGCGACGTGCGCGTTGATCAACGGCGTGCCGATCACAACGATCACCAGCGCGACGATGAAGATCAGCAGCAGCGGCCTGACCAGGCGCAGAAAGCGTGCCTGCAGCGCGCCGTCGGTCTTGACGATCAGCCAGGCCGCGCCCAGCAGGGCATAGCCGATCACCAGGGCGGCGCCGGTAAGCAAGCCGAAGGGCGAAAACCAGCCGAAGAAACTGGTGGTGTATTGGCCGCTGTCGTCCTGCAGACCGTCTATCACGCTGCCGACGATCATGCCCTGAATGAAGGCGGCGAGCGTGGTGGCGACGAAGAAGCCGCTATCGAACCAGCGCCGGGTCGAGGTTTCGAAGCGGAACTCGAACGTCATGCCGCGAAAGAACAGCGCCATCAGCATGACGATCACGGGAATGTATAGGGCCGGAAAGAGCGTCGCGTAAACCAGCGGGAAAGCGCCATACAGCCCCGCGGCGCAGAGCACCAGCCAGGTCTGGTTGCCATCCCAGAAGGGTTGGGCGGTGGTCATCATGATGCCGCGCTGGCGTTGTTCGCCGACGAACGCAAACAGGATGCCGATGCCCAGGCTGTAGCCGTCGAGGATCACGTACAGCATCAGTCCGAAGCCGATCAGACAAAACCAGATGACTGCGAAAAGTTCATGGCCCATTGAATCGCTCCCTGCGTTGGCTGATGGCGTTATCGACGTTCCGATTCGTCACGCCGGCTGAAGGGGCGGCGAGGTTGTTGCGTCTGCTCGCCTTCCCGGTCGGCCGCTTCCTCGGGCATCTTTTCCATGGGCGGCCTGCTTACCAGCTTGAAGAACAGCCAGGCGCCGGTCGTGAAGATCAACGTGTAGATGCTCCATAGCCCCACCAGGCTGGTCCACAGGGTGGTGGGACTGAACGACGAGACGCCTTCGGCGGTACGCAGCAGGCCGTAGATGATCCATGGCTGACGCCCGGCTTCGGTGGTGACCCAGCCGGCCTCGATGGCGATGACGCCGATCGGCGTCGCCAGGATGATCAGTTTCAGGAACCAGCGCGATTCATAGAGCGTTCGGCGCTTGCGCAGCCATAGCGATAGCGCGACCAGGCCCAACATGGCGAAGCCCAGGTAGACCATCAGCCGGAAGGCGAAGAACACCAGCGGCACATTGGGCCGCTCGTCCCGGGGCCACTGGGTCAGGCCCTCGATCTTGCCGGTCAGCGAACGCGTCAGGTAAAGACTGCTCAGGCGCGGAATCTCCAGTGACAGCCGGTTGGTCTCGGCCTCGCTGTCGGGCCAGGCCAACACCACCATCGGCATGCCGCCGCGCTCGGGCTTGTTCTCCCAGTAGGCTTCCATGGCTGCGACCTTGACCGGCTGGTGATCGCGGGTATTGATCCCTTGCTGGTCGCCGGCGACGATCTGCAGCGGCACCGTGAAGGTGAGCATCCACAGCGCCATCGACAGCATCTTGCGGGCCATGGCGTCGCGGCTGTTGCGATGCACGTGCCAGGCGGCGATGCCGGCCACGACGAAGGCCGTGGCGATCAACGCGGCCAGCGACATGTGCACGAAGCGGTAGGGCATCGAAGGGTTGAAGATCACGTTCCACCAGTTTTCCGGCACGAACTGGCCGTTCTCGATGGCGTAGCCGGCCGGGGTCTGCATCCAGCTGTTGGAAGCGAGTATCCAGAAGGTGGAAATGTAGGCGCCCAGCGCGACCATGGCGGTGGCGAAGAAATGTACCCGTGGGCTGACCCGGCCCTCGCCGAACATCATGATGCCGAAGAAGCCGGCCTCGAGAAAAAACGCGGTGACCACCTCGTAGGTGAGCAACACGCCATTGATGCCACCGGCCCGGGACGAGAAGCCGCTCCAGTTGGTGCCGAACTCGAAGGCCATGATCACCCCCGAGATGACCCCGGCGGCATAGTTCGCGGCGAAATGCGGCTTCCAGTAGTTGAAGATGCCCAGGTAGATGGGGTTGCCGGTCTTCATCCACATGGCCTGGACGAAGGCCAGGTAGGTCGCCAGCCCGATGCTCAAGGCGAGAAAGATGATGTGGTACATCACCGTGGTCGCGAATTGCAGTCGAGCCAGGTCGAGGCTGTCTAGGCCCAGCATGAAGGATCTCCCTATCCTGTTTGGCTTCACGAACGCTCGATAGGCGGCGTGCCGTTACCGACCGGCGTCCATGCTGGGTCGGTGATCAGACCGGAGAGCTCGCAAGGGACGCCGGCAACCTCGACCTTATTGTGGAGCGTGCTGGCGCAGAAGGCGAATATTGCGACCACCGACCGGGACGATGATGTGCGTGGGCTTTTCAGGCCGCGCTGACACAAACGGAATGATTAAAGTGCCGGTCTCGGGGGCTGGCTGGCAGCAGGTGAGCGGTGGTTTCCGGCGAAGTCTCGCTGGGGTGGCCAGTTCAGGCCCCATAGGCAATGGTACTCGCCGGTGGTTTCAATGCCTTCGGCAAATGACCTGACAACCCAGGCTGAGCGAGACGTTCAGCAGTGACTGCATGAACTGGCCAGGCGACGGCACAACAGGTCGAGCTCGACCCGGTGTCCGCTGCGGGCGACCGTGTCGAACAGCGCCAGGGCGAATCGAGTGGCGTGCCGACCGGACCGCGTATCAGCGCCTCATAGCCGAAGATGCCACGGCCGCCAGCATCGGCGATGGGCTGGAAGAGCGGCGTCAGTCTTTCTTTACGCAGGATGGATTTCAACAACTGGGCGTCTGGCATGTGGGGCGCTCCGAGCGCTGGCAGAACGGTCATGTAAGAAGTCGATCAGGAAGCCATTGCTCTCGATGGCCGCGAGCCGCCGACCAAGTCGATGCGACGAAACGGGCCTGCTCGGGGGCGGGGCGTGGTGTCCATCAGTGCACCTCCCTGGGGCGGCAGGTCGACTCGGGTTGTGGGGAACAGCAGAAGCTGGACTCGACTTCGCCAGAGGAAGGCAGGGCCAGGCGGATGCCCGCTAGGTACATCAAGGCCGCGACCCCCAGCCCCGCCAGCCGAGCCTCGGGCGGGTCGGCTCGGGAGCTCAGCATCACCGGTACCGTCAGCCCCATGACCACGCCAGCTGCCGTGGCGCCGGCGTGGTACTCGAAGTTCTTGGCCAACACGTTGCCGGAGATCAGATCCGGCATCAGCAGGATGTCGGCCTTGCCCGCCACCGGGGAGTCGATGCCCTTCTCCCGGGCCGCGCGCTCGGAGATGGCGTTGTCGAAGGCCAGCGGCCCGTCGACCTCGGCACCGGTGATCTGGCCGCGGCGAGCCATCAACGTCAGGCAGGCGGCGTCCAGGGTGGAGACGATGGCCGGGTTCACCGTTTCCACAGCGGAAATGACCGCTACCCGGGGCGTTGTGACACCTACCATGTGCATCAGCTCGATGGCGTTGTGCAGGATCTGCGCCTTGGCGTCGAGGTCGGGGGCGATGTTCATCGCCGCATCGGTCACAGCCAACAGGCGTGGGCAGTCGGGCACGTCCACCAAAAAGACGTGGCTCACGCGTCGGCCGGGCTGCCGTAGGCCGCTGCCCAGCAGGATATGCATGAAGGTGTCGGTGTGGATATGCCCTTTCATCAGCGCATCGGCGTGGCCGTCGAGCACGAGTTCTACCCCACGTCGGGCGGCCTCCGTCTCCGAGTCGGCCTCGATCACGGCCTCGAGGTCGATCTCCCAGCCGAGTACCAAGGCGGCTTCGGCGATCTCGTCGGGCCGGCCGATCAGCACGGGCTCGGCGATCCCGAGCCGTTTGGCCTCGCGTAGTGTCTTCAGCACCGCCGCCTGGGCTGCGTTGACCACGGCGACCCGTATTGGGTCCTCGCCCCGGGCCTGCTGGATCAGATTATCGAGCGTTGCTGGACGTTGGGCTTCCATCGTGGTCATGCCACCTCCTGTTTTGGCTAACATGCGTTGGCCAGCGTGCGCTGTACGTGCGTGGCGATCATCCGTTCTTCATCGGTAGTCACGGCCTCTACCCGGACCGGGCCGTCGGCGACGGAGATCAGCGGCGCGGGCTTGCGGTTGCGCTGCGGGTCCAGCGTCACGCCGAGGTACGTCAGGCCATCGCAGATCTGCATGCGGATATCCGGCGCGTTTGCGCCGATGCCGCCGGTGAAGATCAGTCGGTCCAGTCCGCCGAGGGCGGCGCTCAGGGCGCCGATGAAGAGGCGGGCACGATGGCAGAAGAAGTCGATCGCCTGGGCGGCCTCCGGAATGTCATTACGGCGCGCTAAAAGTTCGCGCATATCGGCGCTGACACCGGAGAGGCCCAGCAAACCGGAGCGGCGGTAGAGCAGTTGCTCGATCTCTTCGGCATCGAGCCCGTAATGCCCGGCCAGATACAGCAGGATGCCGGGGTCCAGGTCGCCGCTGCGGGTGCCCATGGGCATGCCGCCCAAGGCGCTGAAGCCCATCGTGGTCTCGAGGCTGCGTCCCTGGCGAATCGCCGCGAGGGACGCGCCGTTGCCCAGGTGGGCGACAACCAGTCGTTCATCGAGCGCTGCGGGGCCGTGGCGGCGCACCAGATCTTCGACGATGAACTCGTAGGAGAGCCCATGAAAGCCATAGCGGCGTACCCCCTGGGCCTCGTACTCCCGGGGCAGGCCGGTGTGCCGGGCGAGCTGGGGTAGGCCGTGGTGAAAGGCCGTATCGAAGCAGGCGAGCTGGGGCACACCGGGAAAATGCGCGCGCATGGCGACGATACCGGCCAGATTGTGCGGCAGATGCAGCGGCGCCAGTGGCACCAGAGCGTGAAGTCGATCCAGCAGGGATGTATCGATCCGTTGAGGGCAGTCGCAATCGGAGCCACCATGGACAACCCGGTGTCCGATGCCGACCAGGTCCAGTCGGCTTGTCTGCTGTCGAAGAAGGATGTCGACCCTCTCGATGGCGGTGGCATGATCGGTCAATTGCGCTGGGTGGTCGTCCACCGTTCCCTGTGCACTCGACATCTGAAGCCGGCCTTGCGACGTGCCTATCCCACTGGCCGCTCCCCATACCAGGCGTTGAAGCTCCTTCGTCAAGGCGAACACGGCGAATTTCAGGCTGGATGAACCGCAGTTGACCACCAGAATGGATGGCGTCGTCGACATTGACTGACCTCCTGATACACCGCCGCCCAACGACTTGACCGACGGCAAGGTTCAATGACAACTCCAGGGTTCCTTGGCGGCATTGTCCTTGATGTTCTGATCGACGAACCGGTAATGCTCTTCCTTGAAGCGGTTCCACCAGCCCTGACTGATTTCGATGCCATGCCTTGTCAGGATCTGTTCGATACCCTCGATACAGAGTCGCGAGGCGTCATAGGCCAGGTGAAGCATCCGCTTGCTGTCATCGAAAGATACCTTGTCGAGGCCAAAGAGTTGATCGATTTCGGCAATTGCACTTTGAAGATCCTGCTGATCGCCGGGTTTTAACTTCAACTTGCGTATGACCAGATTGACCTCGTTGACGCCGAGGCGGTGTTCGCTGGGCATGACGAAACTCCTGTCTTTTGCTGATCGGTCAGCGTTTCTTCAAGCGGCGCTGTTAGTGTTCCTCGCCACCGGGCCATGACCCACCATAAAATCCGGTGAAAAGCAGTTCACTGAAGCCATCGCGCGCTGTGCCGGCCAGTTCCAAGGTCGAGGTGATCGCATCGCTCGTCAGCGTTTCCCACTGGCGATACATATTTCGCCCCTCGACAGAGACGCTTTCCGGTGGGGCCATATCGGAAAGCCACTTCACGCTGCCCATCCAGGGCGCGAAGCGCTCCGAGAACATCAGCCGGCTGGTCCGTGCCGGATGCAGTTGACGCAGTACCTCGGCCGACCAGGGGGTGGTATACAACCGCACCCAGGGCCCGACGAAGGTCTCATAGAGGGACACATTGTGCTCGGAGCGCGCGCGCACTCGCTCGAACGCCGGTGCCTGAGAAGGGTAATCCAGGTCCTCCACCCGGCGCTCCTCGAAATGCACCCGGAACTGTGGCTTGTGGCAGTCGGGGTCGCCGGTGGGGTTGTCGATGCGCAGCTCGTAGAGGCCAGGGGCCAGGTCATTCAGCTCTGTGAGGCTCTCGAGGATCGCTCGGTGCTCGAGACGCGCGACCCTGGCGGAAACGAAGATCCCCAGGTGCCCGACGTGGGGGTTGAGCAGGTAGACGATGCGCTGGTCCGCGGCCTTCAAGGCCTCGGTGCTCGGGTACACCGCCGGAAGCCAGTTGAGCGCCTGATGGGGCGGGGTGATGTTGTCACCGCCGGAGGCGAAGATCACCAGGGGGTTGCGGATGCGCTTGAGATCGACGGTGCAGCCCGGGCAGAGCTCGAACTCGCCACGCTCGATCTGGTTGCCGATAAAGAGATTCTCGACGATGGCGGTGATCTCTTCCTTGCTCAGGCTATAGAAGCCCGTCCACCAACGCTCGAACCCCAGAAATCGCTCGCGCTGTCCCTCGATATCGGCGAATAGCTGATAGTCCTTCTTCCACAAGGTGTTCGCCGGCTTGAGGGTCTCGAAGTTGGTGGCCAGGTTCGCGCCATCGAAGCGCCCGTCACCCAGGTCCGCCAACAGATGAGTGAGCCAGGCGCCGCCCAGCAGACCGCCGGCGAGGCGCATGGGGTTGACGCCGGATTCGCCGGACCAGTAGGACAGCGGCGAGCCGTTGAGTACCGCCGGCCCGACCAGGCCCTCGCAGTCGGCACTGAGCAGGGCGATGGCCCAGCCCGCCTGGCAATTGCCGTAGAGTACCGGCGGTTTGCCGGGGTGGTGCTTGGCCAGCGTCTCGACGAAGCGTCGCAGGACGTGCAACACGTCCTCCAGCGTCTGGCCGGGGACGGGCTCGGGGAAGAAGATCACGAAGTAGACCGGGTGGCCTTCGTGGAGCGCCATGCCGACCTCGGAGTCGCGCTTGAAGCCGCCGATGCCCGGGCCATGGCCGGCGCGCGGGTCGACGATCATCACCGGCGGTTTGCTGGCGTCGAGGCAGTCTTCCAGACAGTCCTCGCCGACCCGGGTGATACGCAGCAGGGCATAGTTGGCGGGGCGTTCCAGCCGCCGGCCGTCCAGGATCATTTCATAGTCGAAGTCGAGCAGCGGTGGCTTGCCGGCCTGCTCATGCTCGAGCATGTTGTCCGCGCGCTCACGCAGCGTGTCCAGGTAGCGCAGGCCGCGCCACCACAGGTTGGCTTGGTAGGTGAACAGTTCCAACGGCGGAAAAAGCGTCGCATCATTCATGCTCAAATCCTCACCCGGCGCAGGCGCAATGAATTCATTACCACGGACAGCGAGGAGGCGCTCATCGCGAAGGCGGCGAAGATCGGCCCGATCAGGATGCCGAAAAACGGATAGAGGATCCCGGCAGCGATCGGTACGCCGGCCCCGTTATAGATCAGCGCGAAGAACAGGTTCTGCTTGATGTTGCGCATGGTGGCCAGCGACAGCTTGCGGGCGCGTACGATGCCGTCGAGGTTGCCCTTGACCAGCGTGAAGCCGGCGCTTTCGATCGCCACGTCGGCGCCGGTGCCCATGGCGATGCCCACATCGGCCTGGGCCAGGGCGGGAGCGTCGTTCACCCCGTCGCCCGCCATGGCCACCTTGCGGCCTTGTTCCTGCAATTCGCGGATGATGCGGGCCTTGTCCTCGGGCAGCACGTCGGCGCGGATCTCGTCGATACCCAGTCGCCCGGCCACCGCCTTGGCCGTCCGCTCGTTGTCGCCGGTGGCCATGATGATGCGAAAGCCAAGTTTGTGCAGCGCCTTCAGGGCCTCGGGGGTGGTCTCCTTCACCGGGTCGGCGACGCTGACCAGGCCGGCGATCTGGCCATCGAGCACGACGAACATCACCGTTTCGCCTTCATCGCGGCGGGCGTTCGCGGTCTCGGAGATCCGGCCGCCATCGAGGCCCAGTTCGGCCATCAGCTTGGCGTTACCGAGGGCCACCGACTTGCCGTCCACGACCCCCTTGACGCCCATGCCAGTCACGGCTTCGAAATCGGTGGCATCGGCGAGGGACACGCCGCGCTCCTCGGCGCCGGCGACGATGGCCTCGGCCAGTGGGTGCTCGGAGCCTTTCTCGAGGCTGGCCGCCAGGCGCAACACCTCGGCCTCGTCATGCCCTTCCTCGGGCAGCACCGCCACCAGCTTCGGCTTGCCTTCGGTCAGGGTGCCGGTCTTGTCGACCATCAGCGTATCGACCTTGGCGAAACGTTCCAGCGCCTCGGCATTCTTGATCAGTACGCCGGCCTGCGCGCCGCGCCCGGTGGCCGTCATGATCGACATCGGCGTGGCCAGGCCCAGCGCACAGGGGCAGGCGATGATCAGCACCGCCACCGCCGAGACCAGCGCATAGGACAGCGCCGGCGCCGGCCCCCAGATCGCCCAGGCGATGAAGGAGAGGATGGCGACGCCGATCACCGCGGGCACGAACTTGCCCGCCACCTTGTCGGCGAATTTCTGGATCGGTGCGCGGCTGCGCTGGGCGGCAGCCACCATCTCGACGATCTGGCTGAGCATGGTGTCGGCGCCGATGCGGGTGGCTTCCATGACCAGGCTGCCGGTGCCGTTGATCGTGGCCCCCGTGACCTGGTCGCCTTGGACCTTCTCCACCGGTACCGGCTCGCCGGAGATCATCGACTCGTCGATCGAGGAGCGGCCCTCGACCACCACGCCGTCCACCGGTACCTTGTCGCCGGGGCGCACCCGCAGGTGATCGCCGACCTGCACGTCTTCCAGCGGTATCTCCTCTTCGCTGCCGTCGGGCCGGATCACCCGGGCGGTCTTGGCGGCCATGTCCATCAGCGCGCGGATCGCCTTGCCGGTGCCTTCACGGGCGCGCAACTCCATCACCTGACCCAGCAGTACCAGGGTGACGATCACCGCCGCGGCCTCGAAATAGACGCCGACGGTGCCGTCTTCCCGGCGAAAGCCGTCGGGGAAGACGCCCGGCAACAGCACCGCCACGATGCTGAACAGATAGGCCGCGCCGACCCCCATGCCGATCAGGCTGAACATGTTGAGGTTCATGGTGCGGAAGGAGTTGTAGCCGCGCACGAAGAACGGCCAGCCCGACCACAGGATCACCGGCGTGCTGAGCACCAGCTCGATCCACATCGCGTTGCGTTCACCGAAGAAGTCGCGAATGGCCCCGAGGCCCAGGTAGGGGCTCATCGTCAGTACCAGCACCGGGACCGTGAGAACGACCGCGACCCAGAAACGTCGGGTGAAATCCACCAGTTCGGGGTTCGGCCCCTCATCGCCGACCGCTGCCGACTCAAGCTCCAGCCCCATGCCGCACAGCGGGCAGGCACCGGGCTGGATCTGCCGCACCTCGGGGTGCATGGGGCAGGTGTAGACGGCCTCGGCATGCCCGGCCGGCACCTTGTCGTACTTACCGCCGTGGGCCGGCGCGGAGGCCCCATGACCATGCCCGTCATGCGTCTGCGAGTCGTCGCTGCCCACGGGCACGAGGTGCATGCCGCACTTGGGGCAATCATCCGGCTGGTCGGAGACGACCTCCGGGTGCATCGGGCAGGTGTACTGGGAAGCGTCTTGATCGCTGGCCCCGGCATCTGTGCTTTCATTCCGCCTGCCGTGATGCGATTGTTCACGCTGGTTGATGTGCTGCTGAGTCATGAGGTTGTCTCCATCACCGTCATTGGCTGAGGTGTCTCAGGGCCTTCCTTTCCGCGAGCAAGGGATGCCATGGTGCCTGTGCAGGATTGTCACTGCCGCAGATCGCGTCTGCATTGCTCGTATTCTTCACGGTCGATCTCGCCGCGGGCGTAGCGTTCTTGAAGAATGTTCAAGGCTGTAGGCCGCTGCTGAGAAGGGGGCACTCCCCGGCCTCGGGTCAGGCTCCGTACCAGGAGAATGATCAAGGCAATGACGATGCCCCAGAACAAGACCATCATGAGCCCACCGAAGAGCATGTGCCCCCAGCCGTAACGTCCCATATCTGCCGTCAATTCGCCCCACATGGTCGGATCTCCTTTATGTACTGAATCGAATTACCCGGGCTGATGACAGGATAAAACCTGTAGGTTGCCCAATGGTCAAGCTGGGCAGGCCAGGACATCGCTCAATGTTTCGACTTGCATTGCTGTCTCCCACTTGAAGTCAATCACCCGTTTTCAAACACATGTCCTACGGAAGCGTCCCGGTCGCTAGCAATGTCCTTGATAACCCAATAGACGGTTCAGTGTGCTGAGCGTTACAGTACGTTCGGCTTTTGCGGAGTATTAACTTTGCCTTGCCTGGCCATCGCTCGTCGACTTTTCAGTCGAAGCCTAAGTAAGGGCCCGACGCCTGGAATGGTCTAACACTAGTGATGCAGGAGATAAGCACCTGATCGCCCGGCTTGAGACTGCTGAGGCTATCGCCCACCTCCTCGATGGCGCCTATCCCCTCGTGGCCCAGGGTACGGCCGGCTTCAACTGCGGGGACATCGCCTTTCAGGATATGCAGGTCGGTTCCGCAGATGGTGGTATGCGTCAACCGAACGATAGCATCCGTGGGTTTTTCGATACCGGGGCGGGGCTTGTCCTTCCAGCTTCGTTGGCCCGCTCCTGCGTAGACAAGCGCTTTCATCGGTCTGGTACTCCTGTTGACGGCCTGAAACGTGGCCGGTTACCACCATGAGTATAGCTGTAGCGCGCCGACAGGGACTGATCGATATCAAGCTTGATGCAGTACACGCAGCGGAAATCGCAGCGATCGGTCACGGTAAGGCGCAGGTAGCGGATATGACGGCCGAAGTCACCCACTAATGTAGCCATGTTTCACCTTCGATTGGACGGGGAGCGATGCGTCAGACGGTGAATTAGCAGGCCGGGGGGAGGGTATCGCTTCATGCTTGCCGCTCCGCGGCGGCTCGCGGCTCGCGGCTGCCACAGGGCGAGACCTCGGGGCGCACCATGGCGACGAAATTGCAGGGCCGGGCGCGTGCGTCGAGCTGTGCGGCAAGGATACCGTCCCAGGCGGTGACGCAGGCCTTGGGCGAACCCGGCAGGGCGAACACCAGGGTGCGGTTGGCCACGCCGCCGACGGCTCGCGACTGGATCGTCGAGGCGCCGATATCGCCATGCGAGAGTTACCGGAACAGCTCGCCGAAACGCTCGATGGGCTTGTCGAACAGCGACACGAAGGGCGCGTCGGCAGAAACGTGGGCCATGGAATTCTCCTCGACCACCCGCGGGTGGCGGCAATGTGACGTTACGCAACGCGTCTGTGAATGGCTTACTGCATCAGGGCGCCGGCGCTCTCGTCGTCCAGCGCCACGCCGCTGACGCCCAGGCGCGCTTCCAGCGCCAGCAGGTAGTGACGCAGGGCGCGGCGTGTGGCTTGCTCGCGCAGGGTGTGACGTACCCGCTCGGAGGCATCCGCGTAGGGCAGGGTGTGGCCGCCCTCGCGGCAATCGATGCTCACCACGTGCCAGCCGTAGCGCGAGGCCAGCGGCCGGTCGTGCAATCCTTCGGGCAGGCGCTGCAAGGCGCGGTCCAGCTCGGCCACGGTCTGTCCCGGCGTTAGCCAGCCCAGTTCGCCACCGTTGTCCTTCGAGGGGCAGGCGGAGTGGCGCTGGGCGGACTCGGTGAAGCGCTCGGGAACCGCCTGCAACTCGGCGATGAGTGTCCCGCCCAGGCGATACTGCCGGTCGCGAGCCTCGGCATCGTCCGGCGCGGCAGCCAGCAGGATATGGCGAACAGCCATTCGAACCGGCTCGCAGAAGCGCTCGGCGTTGGCCTCGAAGTAGCGTCGGCAGTCGGCCTCGCCGGGCTCGGGAACGTCCAGTTCCGCGTCCAGCAGGGCGGCCAGGGCCGTTTCTTCATTCTCCTCGACGTCCCGGCCCAGTTCGTTACAGCGTTGGCGCAGCAACTCGCGCACCACCAGCGCACGGGCGGCCTCGAGCTGGGCCGCTTCCACGGAATCGGCCTGGTGGTACTGCATTTCCTGGGCAATCTCTTCGGCGGGTATGTTCACGTTGCCGACCCATACCGGTGGTACGGCCATCGTCTGCGCGTTGGCGGGCAGGCTTTCGAGCGGAATCAGTTGCACGATAATCACACCTCACAAGGAAGCTGGGCTGCGAAGGCCAGGCCAACACGGCCTGGCCGTACAGGGCGGGCTCAGGCCCGGCGGCGCACGATCTGATAACGGCGACCTAGATAACCCAGCGGGGCGCTCCATACGTGCACCAGGCGGGTGAACGGGAAAACCAGCACGATGGTCAGCCCCACCAGGATGTGCAGCTTGTAGATCAGCCCGACCCCGGCGAGATACTCGGCGGCGCCGCCCTGGAAGAACACGATGGCCTGGGACCAGCGGGCGAGCTCGAGCATCACGCTGCCGTCCAGGTGGCCCAGCGCCGGGATGATGGTGAGCAGCCCCAGGATCACCTGCACCACCAGCAGCAGGATGATGACGCCGTCCATCGGGCCCGACGAGGCCTTGACCCGCGGGTTGGTCAGGCGCCGCCAGGCCAGCATGCCCCCGCCGACCAGGCACATCGCCCCGGCGATGCCGCCCACCACGATGGCGACCATCTGCTTGGCGCCGGCGCTGATGAACGGCGCATAGACCCAGTGCGGAGTCAACAGGCCGATCAGATGGCCGAAGAAGAGCACGATGATGCCGATGTGGAACAGATTGCTGGCCAGGCGCATCCTGCGCTTGGAGAGCATCTGGCTGGAGCCGGTCTTCCAGGTGTACTGACCATGGTCGAAGCGCAGCAGGGAGCCCGCTAGAAAGATGGTTCCGGCGACGTAGGGATACAGGCCGAACAGCAGTTCATTGAGATAGTTCATGACGGCGGATTCCTGAATTAGTGACCCGGAGCGGCGTTGACGGTGGGGGGTATGATACGGATCGGCACGTCTGCCTGGGTCTGATGCTTGAGTTCCGCCCGGCGACGACCGGTGGCGGATTGCAGCGCGCAATCCTCGTCGGACGTGGCATTGAAGCGCACGGCTTCCTCTTCCCATACCGCGTCGAGGGCGGCGGGAGTGTCGTCGCGCGCTTCCTTCTTGACGGCCTCGGCGTGCTCTTCGATGGCGGTGTCGGCACCGAGCATGGCCAGCAGCGCGGTGGGCACCAGGGCGTAATCGGACTCACGCTCGCGAAGCCGGGCGGCGAGCAGGCCCAGGATGTGAGCGATGTCGCTCAGTTGCCGGGCAATGTCGGTTTCGTCGCGGGTCGACAGGTACTCGAGGAATACTGGCAGATAGTCCGGCAACTCGCGGGCGCTGAGTTCGAAACCGGCCTGGCGATACTGATCGAGCAGGTCGACCATGGCCTGGCCGCGGTCGCGGGATTCGCCGTGAACGTGTTCGAACAGCAGCAGCGAGGTCGAGCGGCCCTTGTCGAACAGCGCCACGTAGTCGGCCTGAAGATCGAGCAGATCGCTGCTGGCGATACGCCTGATCCAGCCATACAGCGCGACGCGCTGCGGATGGCTCAGGTGATCCTCGTCGGCGATGACGCTGTGCATTTCAGTAGCGGCCTGCTGGAGTTCCCGGGTGGGGTAGTCGAGCAGGCGGGCAAGGACGATCAGGCTACGCATTGGGCTCTTCCTCCGACGCGGGACGTTTCGGGGCCGGTGTCGGCGTGAAGTGGTTGACGGCATCGGGCGTGGCCGGCAGCGCGGGTTCGTCATCGCGATGGGTCATCGGCTTGACCAATGTGGCGGTGTGCTTGCGGGCACCGAACAGGCTGGCGTCGCTGTCGCCGCCGTGGCAGCCGTTGCCGAACGAGAAGCCGCAGCCGCCGCGTTCGGGGAAGGCTTCGCGGGCCTGCTCGCGATGACTGGTGGGGATCACGAAGCGATCCTCGTAGTTGGCGATGGCCAGGTAGCGGTACATCTCTTCGACCTGAGCTTCGCTCAGGCCCACGGCGTCGAGCACTTCCTCGGCCTTGTAGCCGTCGACCTGCTGGGCGCGCTTGTACAGACGCATCGCCATCAGACGCTTGAGCGCCAGCACCACCGGCTCCTCCTCGCCGGCGGTGAGCAGGTTGGCGAGGTAGCGCACCGGGATGCGCAGCGACTCGATGTCGGGCAGCACGCCGTCGCTCTCGATGTGCCCGGCCTCGGCGGCGGACTGGATCGGCGAGAGCGGCGGCACGTACCACACCATCGGCAGGGTGCGGTATTCCGGGTGCAGCGGTAACGCCAGGCCCCAATCCATGGCCAGCTTGTAGACCGGCGAGGCCTGAGCGGCCTTGATCACGTTCTCGGGGATGCCATCGCGCTTGGCCTGGGCGATCACTTCGGGGTCGGAGGGGTCGAGAAAGATCTCGCGCTGGCGGTGGTACAGGTCACGCTCGTCGGGGGACGACGCCACTTCCTGGATACGGTCGGCGTCGTAGAGCAGCACGCCGAGATAGCGAATACGACCCACGCAGGTCTCGGAGCAGATCGTCGGCATGCCGGACTCGATGCGCGGGTAGCAGAAGATGCACTTCTCGGACTTGCCGGTCTTCCAGTTGTAATAGATTTTCTTGTACGGGCAGCCCGAGATGCACATGCGCCAGCCGCGGCACTTGTCCTGGTCGATCAGCACGATGCCGTCTTCCTCGCGCTTGTAGATCGCGCCACTCGGGCACGCCGCCACGCACGTCGGGTTGAGACAGTGCTCGCACAGGCGCGGCAGGTACATCATGAAGGTGTTCTCGAACTGGCCGTAGATATCGGCCTGGACCTGCTCGAAGTTGTTGTCCTTGCGGCGCTTGGAAAACTCGGTGCCGAGGATCTCTTCCCAGTTGGGGCCCCATTCGATCTTGTTCATGCGCTGCCCCGTAATGGCGCTGCGCGGGCGCGCCACCGGCTGGTGCTTGCTTTCGCCGGCCTGGTGCAGGTGCTGGTAGTCGAAGTCGAACGGCTCGTAGTAGTCGTCGATCTCGGGCAGGTCGGGGTTGGCGAACAGCTTGGCCAGTACCCGGTAGCGGCCGCCGATACGCGGCTGGATGGAGCCGTTCTTGTTGCGCAGCCAGCCGCCTTTCCACTTCTTCTGGTTCTCCCACTCCTTGGGGTAGCCGACGCCGGGCTTGGTCTCGACGTTGTTGAACCAGGCGTACTCGACGCCTTCGCGGCTGGTCCAGACGTTCTTGCAGGTCACCGAGCAGGTGTGGCAGCCGATACACTTGTCGAGGTTGAGGACCATGCCCACCTGTGAGCGAATTTTCATATCACGGTCTCCGCGGTAGTTGTGTCTTCAACCAGTCGGCAGCGTTGCAAGGGGCAGGCGTGTCCGCCGGTTCAGGCCGCTGCACGATGTTTCTCTGGACCATTGAAGCGTCTTTTCGAAAGCCACTTTGGGGCTTTTGGCGAGTCAAGTTTTTGACTCGAATCAAGTCATGGCGCCGCCGCTCGGCGCCGGAGCGCTGCTTCAGTCATGCGGTCGAGCTGGATCAGCAGGGCGTCTCGGCATTCCTGCGGGTGTAATAGAACCAGGTCAGGCCCATGCAGAGCGCGTAAAAGGCGATGAAGCCGTAGAGTGCCGATTCCGCTCCGCCGGTCAACGCGATGGAGCTGCCGAAGGTCTTGGGGATGAAAAAGGCACCGTAGGCGGCGATCGCCGAGGTGAAGCCGATGGTTGCCGCGGATTCCTTGTCGCTCTGCTGACGCTGCGCTGTGCTATTCAGTGACGGCATCAGGCGCGCCACCTCCTGACGGAAGATCTCGGGGATCATCTGGAAGGTGCTGGCGTTGCCCACCCCGGTAAAGAAGAACAGCAGCAGGAACATGGCGAAGAAGCCCCAGAACGCGCCAGGCTGGTCCTTGATGCCGAGGAAGAACAGCACCCCGGCGACACCGGCGATCATCCCCGCGAACACCCACAGCGTGACCCGAGCGCCGCCGAAACGATCCGAGACCCAGCCGGTGCCGGCACGCGACAGCGCCCCCACCAGCGGCCCCAGGAAGGCGAACTTGAGCACGTCGACCTCGGGGAACTGGTTGGATGCCAGCAGCGGGAAGCCGGCGGAATAGCCGATGAAACTGCCGAAGGTGCCGGTATAGAGCATGCACATCAGCCAGCTGTGCTTGCGTTTGAAGATGACTGACTGATCCTTGAACGAGGAGCGCGCGCTGGCGATGTCGTTCATGCCGAACCAGGCGGCCGCGGTACCGAGCAGGATGAACGGTACCCAGATGAAGCCGGCGTTCTGCAACCACAGGCGCTGACTGTCCCCCAGCGTCTGCGGCTCGCCGCCCAGCGCACCGAAGATCCCGGCGGTGATCACCAGCGGCACCACGAACTGCATGACGCTGACGCCCAGGTTGCCGAGTCCGGCATTGAGCGCCAGGGCATTGCCCTTCTCGCGCTTGGGATAGAAAAACGAGATGTTGGCCATGCTGGAGGCGAAGTTACCGCCGCCGAGTCCGCACAGTAATGCCACGATCAGCATGACCAGATAGGGGGTGTCCGGGTTTTGCACCGCAAAGCCGATCCACAGCGCCGGAAGCGCCAGCGAAGCGGTGGACAGCGCGGTAAAACGTCGGCCGCCGACGATCGGCACCATGAAGCTGTAGAAGATGCGCAGCGTGGCGCCGGACAGGCCCGGCAGCGCGGCCAGCCAGAACAACTGATTGGAGGTGTAGCCGAACCCCACCTGGGGCAGTTTGGCGACCACCACCGACCAGACCATCCATACGCAAAAGGCCAGCAGTAGACAGAAAATGGAAATCCACAGATTGCGCTTGGCGATGGCCTTGCCGCCGCGCTCCCAGAATTCGGCATCCTCAGGGCGCCAGTCGGTGAGCACCCGCGGGTGCTCACCTTTGTGTAGCGTGTTGTCCATGGACATGCTCGTCATCTCCTGATGGGTGCTTGTGACGACCGGGGCCCGGTGCCCCGGCTGTACCGTTGGCGTGGTTAGGCTCGGGCATCCGTCTCCCCGGTCTTGCGGTGGTTTCCGTCCGTCGAGTACTGAGCTTCCGGCAGGTACCGATAGCGCTTTTCGGAGAGCTCGGGGATGTGCCGGCGCTCCATGCGCCGGATCGCCACGTGCATCCAGACCAGGGAAACGGCGACGAGCACGAACATCACCATGTAAGAGGTGGTCCAGACGCCCGTGAGGTCGAGCACGATCCCGAAGGTGATGGGCAGGAAAAAGCCGCCTAGACCGCCGATCATGCCCACCAGGTCTCCGACGGAGCCGACGTGATTCGGGTAGTAGACGGGGATGTGCTTGTAGACGGCCGCCTTGCCCAGGGACATGAAGAAACCGAGCAGCACCGTCAGCACTACCACGCCCCACAGCGGCATCGCCAAGCTGAACTCGATCAGGCCTTCCTTGCCCTGAACAGCGTATCGCGTCTCCGGGTAGGCGAGCAGGAACAGGCAAATCAGCGAGACAATGAAGGTCAGATACATGACCGCGCGGGCGCCGAAGCGATCTGAGAGGTAGCCGCCAAAGGCCCGGAACACGCTTGCCGGCAGCGAATATAGCGCCGTGAGAGTACCGGCGACCGCGATGCTCACATCGTAAGCGCCAACGTAGTAGCGCGGCAGGTAGGAGGCGAGGGCGACGAAGCCGCCAAACACGAAGAAGTAGTAGAGCGCGAAACGCCATACCTGGGGATGACGCAAAGGCTCGAGTTGGGTGAGCGCGGAAGTGCCACGGACGCCGGCACGGCGACGGGCCATCGTCATCGGGTCTTCCTGGGTGAATACCCAGAAAACCACCGCCATGATCGCCAGGACCACGGCGTAGATCACCGCAGTGCGTTCCCAGCCGAGAGCGATCAGCAAAAACGGGGCGCCGAAATTGGTGATCGCCGCCCCCACGTTGCCGGCGCCGAAGATTCCCAGCGCGGTGCCTTGGCGCTCTTCCTCGAACCAGTAGGAGGTGTAGGCAATCCCCACGATGAACGATCCGCCCGCCAGACCCACACCGAGGGCGGCGATCAGGAACATCCAGTAGGTCTCCACGTAGGAGAGCAGGAATACGCACACCGAGGTCACGAGCATGAGGATGCTGAATACCCGGCGGCCACCGAGCTGTTCGGTCCAGATGCCGAGGAAGATCCGGCTGATGGAGCCAGTCAGCACAGGGGTTGCGACCAGGATGCCGAACTCCGTCTCGCTGAGGCCGAGATCCTGCTTGATCCTCACGCCGATAATCGAAAAAATCGTCCATACCGCAAAGCACACGGTGAACGCTAAGGTACTCAGTGCCAGTGCCCGGTATTGATCGGGCCTCGTTACGCCTTCCAGGTTCTTCATGATGGCTTTCCTGTCACGAGTGAAATGATCGAGCGGGAGTCAGGGTGGGCACGGATAATCGCTTGACGTGTTGGCTTGCCATCGCGAGCCCGCCCGGCGGAACCTGTGGCAACCATAGGCACGATGCACAGGGGCGTTGTTGACTCGAATCAAGGGAATCCACAGGGGCGATGGGCAGGCGGGTTCGGCTGGTGCTCGGCTACTCCTTAAGAGGTAGCCGGGTGTCTTTACAATATATTGTTTTAAAAGAATTTTATTGAGAGGTGGGGGTGCGCCGGTGCTCGCTGAATCATCACAGGGGCATTGGGGGTAGTCCTGTCCGGAGTGAACATGGAGCTATCGCTTACCCGCTCGCTGATCTTTCGAGCCGGCCTTACCATGGCGGGAATCGTCATTCTCGCCCTGATCAGCATGCTCGGGTCGATCATGATCGCCGAGACATCGAGTGGCGATGCCGCGGCCATCAATCAGACCGGCTCGCTGCGCATGCAGGCTTACCGTCTGCTAAGCACGCGCCTGCAGACAGCGGAAAACGACGGCGTGTTGCGACAACAGCTCGAGCGCTTCGATGCCAGCCTGACCGGCCCGGCCATCACTTCGCTGATTCCCGACGATCCGCAGCATCCACTGACCGAGCGGTACGCGGCCGTGACCGAAATGTGGAAGGGCATGCTGCGCCCGGCCCTGCTGAAAAATATCGAACAGCGCCCGCCACAGGTATTGATCGACCAGACCGCCGAGTTCGTCAGTGCGGTGAATGGCCTGGTCAGTCAGTTGCAGCAGGAAGCCGAGTCGCGCATCCAACTGCTGCGCCTGCTCCAGGGCATCGCTCTGTTTCTGACCTTGATTATGGTTATCGGCGCCATGTACAAGCTGGTCAATGACGTGATGCCGCCGCTGCGTGAGCTGTTCAAGGTGGTCAATCGGGTGCATCACGGCGATTTCGAGGGGCGCCTGGCTTACGCGGGCAATGACGAGCTGGGCCTGATCTCGCGCACCATCAATCAGATGAACGAGAGCCTGACGCAGATATATGCGCAGCTCGAGCAGCGGGTGGAGACCAAGACCGCTGAGCTCAAGCGCAGCAACGAGGCGTTGCGCCTGCTCTACCAGGCCGCGCGTCAGCTCAACAGCTCGACCCCCGGCAGCGAGGATTTCCGCGACGTGCTCGAGCATCTGGAGCAGGTCACGGGGCTCGGCCCGATCACCCTGTGCCTGTCGCAGGGCGAGGCCGAGCGCGCCTATCAGCGAATCTCGACCCAGTTGGGCGATCGCCCCGATTTCTGCCAAGCTCCCGACTGCGGCCCCTGCCTGAGCGGCGGGCGGGTGCCGCCGCGGGTGCGCCCGGTGGTGGTCAGCGAATCCGGCCGCCGCTATGGGGTGCTGTTGATGCAATATCCGGCGGGTAATCCGCCGCTGCGCCGGCAGCTGGAGCTGGTCGAGACCGTGGCGGGGCTGATCGCCACCGCCCTGTCGCTGGCCCAGAACAACGACGAACAGCGCCGCCTGGCATTGATGGACGAACGCGCGGTGATCGCCCGCGAACTGCACGACTCCCTGGCTCAGTCGCTCTCCTACCTGAAGATTCAGGTGGCGCGCCTGCAGGCGCTGATTCGTCAGCAGGGCTCCTCGACCGACCAGGAAGCGGTCATCGACGAGCTTCGCGAGGGGCTGAGCTCGGCCTACCGGCAGCTGCGTGAGCTGCTCAACACCTTTCGCCTGCAGATGGCCGAACCGGGACTCGAGGCGGCGCTCAACGAGACGGTGCGCGAGTTCGCCCAGCGCTGCGATCTCAAGATCCTGCTCGAGTACGAATTACGGCATTGCCCGCTGACCCCCAACGAGGAGATCCATGTGCTACAGATAGTGCGCGAGGCGCTTTCCAACGTGGTCCACCACGCCAGGGCCGAAAACTGCGATATCCACCTGCAGACCACCGGTTCGGGTCAGGTCAAGGTATGCATCCGCGACGACGGGGTGGGCTTGCCCGAGCAGCACGTGCGGCTCAACCACTATGGCACCACGATCATGGACGAGCGCGCGATCGGCCTGGGCGGTACGCTCGCTATGCACAATCGAGATGAAGGGGGGGCGGAGGTCACGCTGTGTTTCACCCCGCAGGTCACCACCGGGAGTGAATCGGTCAATATGCTGGGAGGCGCGGGATGAGCGAGACTCGCATCCTGATCGTCGACGATCACCCGCTTTTCCGACGCGGCGTGCGCCAGCTGGTCGAGATGGACCCGGACATGGTCATCGCCGGCGAGGCGTCCAACGGTATCGAGGCCGTCGAGGTCGCGGGCACACTCGATCTCGACCTGATCCTGATGGACATGAACATGGCCAAGATGGACGGGCTCGAGGCGCTGCGCCAGATGCGCAGCAACGGCATCGATACGCGGATCGTGATGCTCACCGTTTCCGACGCCGACGATGACGTGGTCGCCGCGCTGCGCGCCGGCGCCGACGGCTATCTGCTCAAGGACATGGAACCCGAGGACCTGCTGGCGCGCATCAAGGAGGCGGCCGAGGGCAAGCTGGTGATCAGCCCGCAACTCGCCGCCATCCTCGCCGGCATCGTCAGCGGCGGCCGCGCCGCGCCCGCCGATGCGCTGGCGACGCTCACCTCGCGGGAACTGGATATCCTGCGTGCATTGGCGCGCGGCATGAGCAACAAGATGGTCGCGCGCCGGCTCGACATCACCGAGGGCACGGTCAAGGTTCACGTCAAGAACCTGCTCAGGAAACTCGGCTTGCGTTCGCGGGTGGAGGCGGCGGTGTGGGCAGTCAACCACGGGGTTTCATGAACTCGGTTACTCGTCGATCTTGCTCAGCGCCGAATCCTTGTGCATGACGATGTGATCGGCCTTGTCATTCTCGATCTCGTATTGCGCTCATCCTCGCTGGCGCGAGGCCTGTTTACCTGTGACTCGCGTCAAGCCGGTAACCTGCCGCTACCGGCATGACGCCCGTGACGCGCAGTGCCGACATGACTTCAATCAAGGCAGGCCGATTCTGTACCGGCATCACGTAACGTAACGTCGTTTTGAGAGAAAGAAGCCAGCCGCTGCGGCGACTGGCTTCTTGTCATTCATGAGCATGTTGCGTGGCTGGGCAACCAGCGCCGATGTCGGAGCGGCGACTCAAGCCGCATGAAGCGGTCGTGACGGTCCGAAGTGTTCATAATGGCGTCGTTCGGCGGGCACGCCGAGCGCCTTCAGTGCCTCGTCGACCGCGGTCATGAACCCCTGGGGACCGACGAAATAACACTCGGGCGAATCAACGGGAAGGTAACGCTCGAGCAGCTCACGATTGACGCGGCCGATGTGGTCGGCCCGGTCGTCTCGTTCGCCCCGTTCGTAGAGTGTCACCGATGTCAATATGCCGGGGTAATCCTCCTTGGCCAAGGCATCCAGTTCATCGGCGAAGGCGTGATGCTCGCGTTCCTGGGCCGCGTGGAGATAGACGACCTGGCGACCCTGTTCGAGCGCACGACAGGCCATGGGCAACATGGGCGTCTGGCCGACGCCGCCGCTGATCAGCATCACCGGGGCGGTGGTCTCGTCGAGAATCAGCTGCCCCGCGGGCTGGAGAAGTTCCAGTTCGTCGTCGACCGCCAGCTCATCGTGAAAGTGTTGGCTGACCCGGCCGCCGGGCTCGCGCTTGATCGAGATGCGATAGCTTTTTCCATTGGGAAAGCCGGACAGGCTGTAGTGGCGATGCACCGGTTCGCCATCGATGGTCAGCTTGACGCCGACGAACTGGCCCGGCTGGAAATCGGCGACCGCTCCGCCATCGACCGGTTTCAGCACGAATGAGCGAATCACCGCGCTTTCCTGACGGGTCTCGGCAATACGGAATCGCCGCGTGCCCCGCCAGCCGCCGGGGCGTTCGGCGAATTCACGGTAGCTGGCTTCCTCCAGCTCGATCAGCAGCGTCGCCAGTTCCTGATAAAGGGCGCCCCAGGCATCCGCCACCTCGGCCGTGACCGCATCGCCCAGAACCTCGCCGATGGCCGCCATCAGGCATTCGCCGACGATCGGGTACTGGTCGGGCCGTATCCCCAGCGACACGTGCTTGCTGACTACCGTGGCGAGCGTCGTCCTGACTTTCGCGGGGTCCTTGCGCAGCTGCACATAGGCCAGTACGGCGCTGGCGAGCACCCGGGGTTGCCCGCCATCCGCCTGGTGGGCCTGATTGAACAAGGGGGTGACTTCTGGATAGCGCTCGAACATCAGCGGGTAGAACCGCTGAGTAATGGCATCGAGATGTTCCGCCACGACCGGTGCCGTGGCCTCGATGATCTGCTCCTGGGCATTTGTCAGCATATTACAACTCCTTTCAAGCTGGTCTGTCTGGGGTGATTCGATCGGGTCGCTGTAGGACGCGATGGGCCGTGCCCATGTCTTCAACCCGAGGCTAAATTCATTGACTGAGAGCAGTCGAAATCGGCAATGCCATCAAGCAGCGCCGAGCCTGCGATGGTGCGAATTCGCCCGGTTGCCACGGAACGATTCGCCGTCATGTCAGTGAAGCGGGGCGGAATCAGACTTTCACTCTCTCCTGCACGCTGTCGTTGTCTTCGCCATCGAGCCAGTCGACATGGTGCATCTTGCGCACGATGACGAACTCGTCACGGTTGGAACCCACGGTGCCGTAGTAGTTGAAGCTGTAGGACAGCTGGGCGTAGCCGCCGATCATGTGAGTCGGCTTGGGGCACACGCGGGTCACCGAGTTGTGGATGCCGCCGCGGGTGCCGGTCACTTCCGATCCGGGCACGTTCACGATGCGCTCCTGAGCGTGATACATCATCGCCATGCCGGTCTTGACCCGCTGGCTGACCACCGCCCGGGCGGCGATGGCCCCGTTGGCGTTGTAGGCCTCGATCCAGTCGTTGTCCTCCACGCCGATGGCGTGGGCGTCATCTTCGGACAGCCAGACGATGGGGCCGCCCCGGGACAGCGTCAGCATCAGCAGGTTGTCCGAATAGGTGGAGTGAATGCCCCACTTCTGGTGCGGCGTGAGGAAGTTCAGCGCGATCTCGGGGTTACCGTTATCCTGCGGCACCGAGACGCTGGCCGCGGCCTTGGTATCGATGGGCGGACGATACACCAGCAGGCTCTCGCCGAAGGCACGCATCCAGGGGTGATCCTGATAGAGCTGCTGGCGACCGGTCACCGTGCGCCACGGAATCAGCTCGTGAACGTTGGTGTAGCCCGCGTTGTATGACACGTGCTCGTCCTCGAGGCCCGACCAGGTGGGGCTGGAGATGATCTTGCGCGGCTGCGCGACGATGTCGCGGAAGCGGATCTTCTCATCAAACTTGGGCAACGCCAGATGGGCGTGCTCGCGGCCGGTGATCCTGGACAGCGCATTCCAGGCCTTGACCGCCACGTTGCCGTTAGTCTCGGGAGCCAGCGTCAGGATCATCTCGGCGGCATCGATGGCCGTCTCGATCTTTGGGCGGCCAGTGACCGGACCCTCGGTCTTGCGCTGGTTGAGGTTGCCGAGCAACTCGACTTCGGGCTGGGTCTGCCAGCTGATGCCCTTGCCGCCGTTACCCAGCGTGTCGAGCAACGGACCGACCGAGGTAAAGCGCTCATAGGTTGCCGGATAGTCACGCTTGACCGCGATCAGGTGCGGCAGGGTCTTGCCGGGGATCGGTTCGCACTCGCCTTTCTTCCAGTCCTTGACCTCGGCCTGGGCCAGCTCGGCCGGGGAGTCGTGCTGCATGGGCAGGGTGACGATGTCGGTTTCCTGGCCCAGGTGGCCGACGCACACCTTCGAGAACGCCTTGGCGATGCCCTTGTAGATGTCCCAGTCGCTGCGCGCTTCCCAGGCCGGGTCGGTGGCCGCGGTCAGCGGGTGGATGAACGGGTGCATGTCCGAGGTGTTGAGATCGTCCTTCTCGTACCAGGTCGCCGTCGGCAATACCACGTCGGAGTACAGGCAGGTGGTGGACATGCGGAAGTCCAGGGTCACCAGCAGGTCGAGCTTGCCTTCCGGAGCGTCCTCGCGCCAGGTGACTTCCTCGGGCAGCGCGCCGCCCATGTCGCCCAGGTCCTTGCCCTGCAGGCCATGCTTGGTACCCAGCAGATACTTGAGCATGTACTCGTGGCCCTTGCCGGAGCTGCCGAGCAGGTTGGAACGCCACACGAACAGGTTGCGCGGGAAGTTCTGCGGGCTGTCCGGGTCCTCGGCGGCGAAGCGCAAGTTGCCGCTCTTGAGCTGGGCGACCACGTAATCGGCAGGGTCCTGTCCGGCGAGGCGGGCGGCTTCGGCGAGCTGCAGCGGGTTGGTGTCGAGCTGCGGCGCGGACGGCAGCCAGCCCATGCGCTCGGCGCGCACGTTGAGGTCGATCAAGCTGCCGGTGAAATCCTCGCGGCGGGCCATGGGCGAGAGCAGTTCGCTGACTTCGAGCTTTTCGTAGCGCCACTGGCTGGAGTGGTTGTAGAAGAACGAGGTGCCGTTCATGTGGCGCGGCGGACGCTGCCAGTCGAGACCGAAGGCCAGCGGTAGCCAGCCGGTCTGCGGGCGCAGCTTCTCCTGGCCCACGTAGTGCGCCCAGCCACCGCCGCTCTGGCCGATACAGCCGCACAGGATCAGCATGTTGATCAGACCGCGGTAGTTCATGTCCATGTGGTACCAGTGGTTCATACCGGCACCGACGATGATCATCGAACGGCCATGGGTCTTGTCGGCGGTGTCGGCAAATTCACGCGCCAGGCGGATGGCCCGCGCAGTGGGCACGCCGGTGACCTGCTCCTGCCAGGCGGGGGTGTACGGACGCACCTGGTCGTAGGCCGTGGCGCCGTCGTCCTCGCCTTCGGCGCCCAGGCCACGGTCGATGCCGTAGTTGGCGACCATTAGGTCGAATACGGTCACCGCCAGCACTTCACGGCCGTCGGCCAGGGGCAGGCGCTTGGCCGGCAGGCTGTGATAGAGCACGTCGTTGCCGGCGACATGGTTGAAATGCTCGTGGGCGATCCCACCGAAGTAGGGGAAGCCGACCTTGGCGACGCTGTCGTGGCCCTTGGCCAGCGACAGCTGCAGGGAGACCTCGTTACCCTCGGCGTCGAGCGGCTCGAGGTTCCAGCGGCCTTCACCGCTTTCCTTTTCACCCCAGCGGAAGCCGATGGAGCCGCGCGGCACCACCAGACGGTTGCTGGCTTGGTCCCAGGCCACGGTCTTCCACTCCGGGTTGTTGTCCTGGCCCAGGTTGGCATCGAAGTCGCTGGCGCGCAGCTGCCTGCCGGGGGCGAAAGTGCCGTCCTCGCGGGTTTCCAGTTCGACCAGAAACGGCATGTCGGTATAGCGACGCACGTAATCGGTGAAGTAGGCGCTGGGCTTGGCGAGGTGGAATTCCTTGAGGATCACGTGGCCCATGGCCATCGCCAGTGCCGCATCGGTACCCTGCTTGGGGCTCAACCACTCATCGCACAGCTTGGCGACCTCGGCGTAATCCGGGGTGATGGCCACGGTCTTGGTGCCCTTGTAGCGCACTTCGGTGAAGAAGTGCGCATCGGGGGTGCGCGTCTGCGGGACGTTGGAGCCCCAGGCGATGATGTAGTTCGAGTTGTACCAGTCGGCGGATTCGGGCACGTCGGTCTGCTCGCCCCAGGTCTGGGGGCTGGCCGGCGGCAGGTCGCAGTACCAGTCGTAGAACGACAGGCACACCCCGCCGATCAGCGACAGGTAACGGGTGCCCGCGGCGTAGGAGACCATCGACATCGCCGGGATCGGCGAGAAGCCGATGATGCGATCGGGGCCGTACTGCTTGGCGGTGTAGGCGTTGGACGCCGCGATCAGGGTTTCCAGCTCGTCCCACTCGGCCCGCACGAAACCGCCCATGCCGCGGGCCTTCTTGTACTGCGCGGTCTTCGCGGGATCCTCGACGATGGCGGCCCAGGCCAGCACCGGGTCGATGTACTGGGCCAGCGCTTCGCGCCACAGCTTGATCAGGCGCTTGCGCACCAGCGGGTACTTGAGGCGGTTGGCGCTGTACAGGTACCAGGAATAGCTGGCGCCGCGGGGGCAGCCGCGCGGTTCATGGTCGGGCAGGTCGGGGCGGGTGCGCGGATAGTCGGTCTGCTGGGTTTCCCAGGTGACCAGGCCGTTCTTGACGTAGATCTTCCAGCTGCACGAACCGGTACAGTTCACCCCATGGGTGGAGCGCACGACCTTGTCGTGCTGCCAGCGCGCACGATAGCCGTCTTCCCAGTCACGGGATTCGCTGCGGGTTTCGCCATGGCCATTGGCAAATGCCTCGCGGGGCTTGCCCAGATACTGCAGGCGGTCGAGAAAATGACTCATTGCTGCTTGCCTCTATGAAGTCCGGTCAGGAGTCAGGGAGTCGTCGGCTCGGTCACGTCGCCGGGCCAAGAGGTGTGGTGTGCCAGCTGGCTTGCCATGGCGAACCTCCCCTGCTTGAACTGAGATCACCTTAAGGAGATCGTGGCGGGTCGATTTTGATTTCAGTCAAGTTGGGTAGCGAACTCCTTCGCTTACCTCGCAATATCACCCGGACTACCTCTAAATGGTTATCGGGGGCTAGGCGGGCGTTGGGTAACATCGTGCTCATGACATTGCGCGCAGAAAGGAGAAACACGCCATGACCCGCATTGCGACGCTGAGCGAGACACGCGATAACTGCCACAACTGTCGTCTGCGCACGTTGTGCCTGCCCGATAACCTGCCGGTGGAAGACGTCGGCAGGTTGGCGGGGATCGTGCAGCGTCGCAAGCCGGTGTCCCGGGGCACCCTTCTTTTTCAGGCCGGACAACGTTTCAACTCGATCTATGCGGTGCGTACCGGGGCGGTGAAGACCACGACACTCATGGCCAATGGCGACGAGCATATTTCGGGATTCCATCTGCCGGGCGAGGTCATCGGCCTCGACGCCATCGTCTCGCGGGATCACCCCTCGACGGCTGTTGCTCTGGAAACCGCCAGCGTGTGTGAAATTCCCTATGCCGAACTGGAGAATCTGAGCGACCGCACACCGGCCCTGCAGCATCAGTTGATGCGCATCATGAGTCGCGAGCTGCTCGCCGAACAGAGCACCAACCACCTGCTGACGCGGCGTTCCGCCGAACAGCGCCTGGCCGTGGTGCTGCTCACGTTCTCCGAGCGCTTCGCCAGCCGCGGCCTTTCGGCGCAACGTTTCCGCCTGCCGATGTCGCGCCTCGACCTGGGCAACTATCTGGGCCTGGTGCCCGAGACCATGAGCCGCACCTTCCGTCGCCTGGAAGAGCAGGGCCTGGTCAGCATCGCCGGCAAGGAGGTCGAGATCGTCGATATCTGCGCCATGCAGGGGCTGGCGTTCGGTGCGCAAGGTGCCCAGGCGGCGCGGGCTTGACCAGGCGCAGTGGGCTTCGTTTGACGGCTTGATTCCGGTCAAGCTCATTGTCGGTAGTGCGCGCTAGGGTGAGTCTGGATCTGCTCACTGCGGTAGCCCAATGAACCGTTCCATCGATCTCGCTCTGCTCGTTAAGCATGACCGGCCGGCCCCGGATTACGGACTCTTTCCCACCCTGGTCCGCTTGCCGGAAAAGCGCTCGGCGGACGATTACCGGCTGGTGGCGCTTGCCAGCAATGAAGACCCCATCCCCAAGCCATTGACGGTTTATGTCCATGTGCCCTCCTGGCTGGGCCACGATAGCCGTGGGCCAGTTCGATATCTGGGATATCTCAAGCGCGAGATAGCGCTTCAGAGCGCCCTGTTCGATGGCGATCGCCGAATCGAGCGGCTCGTGCTGAGCGGGAACGGGGCGGGGCGTCTCGGAGACGGTCAACTGGCTGGCTTGCTCGCCGAGCTGGACGTGCATTTCGGGCTGAAGCGTAGCCGCGATCGCGACTTTGCGTTGCGCATCGATTCTCGCGGTCTGTCACCGCAACGCCTGCCCCTGCTGGCCGCTCTCGGCTTCAACCGGTTGCTCGTCGACCTACAAGACCTTGAGACGCCGGCCGGCGTGCCCGGTGAGCGTCAACCGGCGGACGAGTGGCCAGCCCCCGCTGGCCCTGAGCGTAGCCACCTGCCCGTCACCGAGCTGGCATTGCGTCTGTCCGGACGCACGGCGGTTGGCTTCTCGGCGTTGCTCGAGCGCCTGGTCAGCCTACGTCCCGAGCGCATTACCCTGTATCGCGATGGCTTGTGCGGCGCGGCTGTCTGGCCGGCGTTCTCTTGCCCATCGGCTCCGTGGCAGCGGATCGCAACGCCCGAGCGTGGCGCTGTCCTGGCTCTGCTGGCGCAAGGCGTGGAGCGCTTGGCGCCGGCCGGTTACGTGCATCTGGGCATGGGGCGCTTTGCGCTTGCCAGCGATGCGTTGGTGGCTGCGCAACGCCATGGCCAGCTGCAGCGTTGCCTGGAGGGTTACAATCTGCGGGGCGAGGCCGACTGCATCGGGCTGGGGGCCGGTGCAATCAGCCATCTCGACGATGGCTATTACCAGAATGCGCGGGAATTGCCGGATTACTGTGCGCGTCTGGACGCGGGTCAGCTGGCCATCTGCCGAGGCTATGAACTGACTGCCGATGACCGAGTGAGACAAGCCGTTATCCAGCACCTCATGGGGGGCGGCAACGTTCGATATGCGACTGTCGAGAAAGCTCATCGCATCGTGTTTCGCAACTATTTCGCGCCTGAGCTGCTGGCCCTGCAGGCCATGGCGAGCGATGACCTGGTCGAGCTTCGACGCGACGGCATTGAGCCGACGCAGTCCGGGGGCTTGCTGATGGAGCGTCTGGTCATGCTCTTCGACGGCGCTTTTAGCGAGGGGCGGCCACGCTACCTGCAGATGATCTGAACTGCACTGCCGCGAATGGAAGTTTCCACCGCCAATTTGCCTCAGGCAAGCCTGCCTTCGGCTTGTGGGTGGCTGAGCGGCCGGGTTACGCCCGTGCGCATGCGAACGGCGCATCAGACGCCTGCTAGCCAGGAAAGCGGATTGTGGTTCATCGCCACACCGACGATGTACAGGAAGAGGGCGATGGCGACCAACGAAGCCGCGGCGCGAATCGTCGATGTCCTGCCGCGCTTGATCGCCAAGGTACCGATAACGATATAGGCCACCAGGGCGATCAGCTTGGCCGCCAGCCAAGGCTGCTGGGTAGGCCAGGCGCGCAGCATGATCATCAAACTCACCCCCGCCGCCAGCAGTACCGTGTCGATCAGGTGCGGCAACACCTTTACCCAGCGCCGCTGGAGCTGTGGAGACGCGCGAACCGACCACCATGCGCGCAGCCCGAATAGCCCCAGGCTGAGACCGGCGGCGGTCATATGGATATTTTTTATCAGGAAATAGTCCACGCGGGTCTCCGTAAAAAAAGGCGTCCTTGCTCAGAGCATGACAGTCGATGTTTCCTGTCTCAGCCTAGGGAGCCGCCGATCCGTGAGGCTTGATTACGATCATGCGCGGGGCAATTCGCCTGCCATCGGCGAAGCAGGCGATGATTCACCCAGCGCTACCTGATCTGCGGTGGCCTGCTCGAACAGCACGTTGTTCTCCAGGTGGATGTGCTGCATCAGGTCCTCGCGGAATTCGCGCAGGCCGGCATACAGTGCGCACCAGGTCGTGCAGGCGCCCTTGGGCGTCTGGATGTCATCGGTGAACGCCATCAGCCGGGCCAGCGTTTCGCCATGCTCGTCGTGTTCGAATCGCATGACCGCAATGGGTCCGTGCATGTTGTGGGCGAGGCCACGCTTGAGCGTCGGGAACAGGATCATCTCCTCCTTTTGCAGGTGGCTTTCGATTTCCTGATGCATCCCCTCGAGAAGCTCGGCCAGGCCGGCGGGGCAGTCCTGGCGCTCGCCGTGAACCTGCTCGACGCGCCGGGCCAGGCGAATGAGTTCGGGCAGTTGCTGACGATGCACGGCGTGATAGCGGGTCAGGATGTGATCGATCAGTTCGTTGGCGCTGGCCTCGCACCAGTCGCGCTCGTCGGGTTGATGAGCCGGCAACGCTTCCAGCGCGCTGACGAGGCGGGCCAGATCGGCATCGCGCCCGGCTAGCGAGTCGCGCAGGGTGGCACGACCACCACAGCAGAAGTCGATGCCGTATTCATGGAACACCCGGGTGGCGCCAGGCAATTGGCGGGCCAGTTGACCGACGGGTTGGTCGAGAAGGGTCATGGTGCGTGCTCCTTTGCTAGTTTGCTTTCTTCCTGTTGCAGCTTGCGTGCCAAATTCTAAGCAGCTGATTAGTCTTGATAATTATTGATTATGGTCAATTTTACCCAGAGCAGACGAGGTAATAATGACCCTGCTGTGGTGGTTTTTACCGTTACTTGTTCAACGCGATCCACCAGGAGTCTTGCCATGCTCGAAGATGTCGTGTTCGCCGATCTCACCGCCGAACTGCCCAGCGCGGTACGGTTGCAGCGTCTGGTCAGGGCGCTGCGCGAGTACTTTCATTGCGGTGCCGTGGGCTTGCTGAGTCTCGATGGCGAGGCGCTGTGTCCGGTGGCGGTCGACGGGCTGACGCGCGAGGCGCTGGGGCGACGCTTCGTGGTGGCCCAGCACCCAAGGCTGGCGGCGATTCTCGCCCGTCGCGAGACGGTGGCCTTTCCGCCCGATTCCAGCCTGCCCGACCCCTACGATGGGCTGGTCGACAATCAGCTCGGCGACCCCTTGCCGGTCCACGATTGCATGGGCGTCAGCCTGCATGTCGAGGGCAGCCTGTGGGGGGCATTGACCCTGGATGCACTTACGCCCGGCACCTTCGACGAACGTGCGCAGGACGACCTGCAGCGTTGCACCCTGCTGGTCGAGGCGGCCGTGCGGATGACTCGTCTGGAGCAGGACGTGCGTCGCCTTCGCCTGTCGCGAAGCGATACCGCCAAGGACGCCAGCGAACCTCATCAGGGAGAGATCATTGGCCAGAGCCTCGTCATTCGACAACTGCTGGATGAGCTCGAGGTGGTCGCGGATTCCGAATTGCCGGTACTGCTCACTGGCGAGACCGGTGTCGGCAAGGAGTTGTTCGCCCGCCATCTGCACCAGCGTTCATGGCGCCGGCGCCGTCCGCTGATCCAGATCAACTGCGCGGCGCTGCCCGAGTCACTGGCCGAAAGCGAGCTGTTCGGCCATGTGAAAGGCGCCTTCTCGGGGGCGGGCAAGGCCCGCGCCGGGCGCTTCGAGGCAGCGGACGGCGGCACGCTGTTTCTCGACGAGGTCGGCGAACTGCCACTGGCCATCCAGGCCAAGCTGCTGCGTACCCTGCAGAATGGCGAGATTCAACGCCTGGGCGAAGACGTGCCGCGCCATGTCGACGTGCGCATCATCGCCGCGACCAACCGCAAATTGCACGACAGCGTGCGCGACGGACACTTTCGTGCGGATCTCTATCACCGCCTTTCGGTCTATCCGGTGCCGATCCCGCCGCTGCGCGAGCGAGGCAGCGATGTGCTGGTGCTGGCCGGACATTTTCTCGAGCTCAACCGGGCGCGGCTGGGAGTGCGTAGCTTGCGCCTGTCGTCGGCTGCCGAGGATGCGCTGAGTGGCTACGACTGGCCGGGCAATGTGCGCGAGCTCGAGCATGTGATTAGTCGGGCGGCGATCAAGGCGCTCAGCCAGGGGGCGCGTCGTGAAGACATCGTCACGCTGGAGCCCGGATTGCTTGACCTGCCGCAAGTCTCCGTGCAGTCCACCATCGCCATGCAGTCGTGCCAGGGGGCGCCGGTGGAAGCGCTGCACGATAGTGTGGCGCGCACCCAGCGGCAGGCCATCCGCCATGCCCTCGACCAGGTCGACGGCAACTGGTCGGCGGCGGCGCGGCGACTCGAGGTCGATTCCAGCAATCTGCACAAGCTGGCTCGGCGGCTGGGGATCAAGTAGCGGTGCTCGGCAAACGCCGGGCATGAGGAGCTCGACGAGCCTCTGTGTGGCTATATGCGCCGCATGGTTCAATGTGTCTATACGAGATGTTGTGCATTGGCTGGGCCTTGAAGCGGGGTTGCCTTGACATGGGTCAGGTTCGCTGCGCGTATTGAATGGCACCATGGATGCTTGTTTATCGAACAGGCCAGTCGCTGCCGTTTCGGTGCCGCACGTTCATCGGCGCCGCGCCTTCACGGCCCGAACGCTTGGCCAATCACTGATCGATGAACCATGTTTCTGACTAGCAGACCATCCATGAATTCACCCACCGCGGCCGTCAAAACGTCCAGCGAGGTGCCGATGCAGACGCCCACTCAAGCCATCTGGGACGCCAAGTACCGACTCAAGGATCGCCACGGCACGCCGGTGGACAAGGACGTGGCCGATACCTGGGAGCGGGTGGCGCGTGCAGTGGGACAAGTCGAGGGCGACCAGCGTGATGCCTGGCTACCCAGGTTCCGCTGGGCGCTGGAAGCGGCTGGTCGAAGTGCGGCTGAAATAGACCGTGACCCGCTGAACTACCGCTCGTCGCCGACTTCGTTTCTGTGTGCCGCGAGATCGCCGAGGGCATAACCATCATCACTATCCGCAAGGAAGACCATGTTTACCGTTCAGCTGTACCGCTATCATCCCGAACACGACGATGCACCCTATATGGAAGCCTTCGAAATCGGCGATGAGTTCCGTCACAGGATGGTGCTTGAGGTGCTGGAGAATCTTAAGGTTTCAAACCCTGAGCTGGCCTATCGGCGTTCCTGCCGCGAAGGCGTTTGTGGTTCGGATGGCATGAACATCAATGGCAAGAATGGCCTGGCCTGCATTACATCCGTGTCTGAAGCGCTGGGTCGAAAGGATACCCTGACGCTAAGGCCGCTGCCCGGCATGCCGGTCATTCGCGACCTGGTCGTCGATCAGACTCTATTCTTCAGGCAATTCGAAAAGATCCGGCCCTACCTCATCAACGATAGCGTTCCGTCGACGATAGAGCGCCTGCAGAGCCCCGAAGACCGTGACAAGCTCGATGGCCTGTATGAATGCATCCTGTGCGCCTGCTGTTCTTCGCAATGTCCTTCCTGGTGGTGGAATCCGGAGAAGTTCATCGGACCGGCGGGGCTGATCCAGGCCTATCGTTTCCTGAACGACAGCCGCGATACCGCGACTCAGCAGCGCCTGGCCGAACTGGAAGATCCTTTCAGCGTCTTCCGCTGTCGTCAGATCGGCAACTGTACATGGGTCTGTCCTAAAGGGTTGAATCCGATGAAGGCCATCGGTCGCATCCGGGAGATGCTATTGAAAGAGAGTGTATGAAGTTGATTGAAAGTCGGCCTTGCCGCTCGCTTGGCGAATAGGGTTGATTTAACCCATTTCGGTGATATTAACCCAACATCAGGCAGGTCAATACCACCCAGTTAGAGCAAGTCCGTGCTCCTTCAATGGCTTGAGAACTGGCATGATTAATGCAGTGAATAATGCATGGTAGGCCATCAGATACAGAGGGTTTCCGGGCGTTATCTACCGACTATGTCAGGATGTGATCATGACCATTCCCCTTCTCAAGCAGCTGCAAGACGATCATCGGGACTACGACGGTCTCCTCTGCATTCTCGATCGGCAGCTCGCCGGTGCCTGCAAGGGCGACATGCCGGATTTCGCTCTGATGCGCGACATACTGCATTATCTGACGCGGCATGCCGAGCGCGTCCATCATGCCCTCGAAGAGCTTGTATTCGAGCGCCTGGCGATACGCCATCCCGAAATCCAGCCCACCCTGACGCTGCTCGATGAAGAGCACCGGCGCATCCGCGTTTACGGTGAAGAGCTTTATATAAAGTTTATCGCTCTATCAAGTGCAGGGCCGACGGCCGAGATAGACTCGGCGACTACCAATACGATTCAAGCTTACATCGAGCTTTACCGCGCCCGCATGCATGGCGAAGAGAGCCGCTGGCTCACCTCGCTTGCCGAAACGCTGCCGGCGAGTGATTGGCTGGGGCTGTTGACTGCATGCGACTGGAAGTGCGATCCACTGCTTCGCCCCGATGCTGCAGAGGCTTTCCAGACCCTCAAGTCGCATATTGCCAGGAATGGGGCAGGATACTGGATGGGGCAGGATCGAAAAGCCGATTTTTGCCCGCTCTGTCCATGAGCCCGTTGATTGCTCGATTAGCTCTCCTTGAACATCTGCTCAACGGCAGAAGGAATGACCATGAATAAGCCAATCGATACCCAGTATATGAAGGGCATTGCAGTGCTATCACCGTCACTTCACGAGCTTGATTGCTCGGCACCGGCCCGGCCAAGCGTGGAGTTACAAGTGGAAGCTGCCCTGGATGAGGTCGATAGATCGAGCATGGAGTCCTTCCCGGCCAGTGGATTCGCCTTGCTGCCGATGGGGATCGAGTGAGGCGATATGCGCGGTCACGGCAGAGGGCTGTTCCCCACTCCTATTTGCGCATCATTTCAATCAGGAATTTGCTGCCATGAACGATACGACCAGCCTTCGCTATAATGATGAACCCGTGCTGCTCGCCTTTGCGTTCCGGCCCTTCTTCCTGCTCACTGCACTCTACGCGGCAAGCCTGGTGGCGGCATGGTTCGCCTTCCTGTTCGGCGGGCTGCCGTTGCCGCTGGGCGTGAATCCGATTCAGTGGCATGCACATGAGCTTCTCTTCGGCATGGTACCGGCGGCCATCGCAGGCTTCTTGCTCACCGCGATGTGCAACTGGACGGGAGCGCCGCCTCTCAAGGGGAGCGGCCTGCTGGCGTTGGTTCTGCTATGGGCAGCGGGGCGGGCGGCAATGTGGTTGTCAGGGTGGCTGCCGCTGTGGTTGGTCGCGACGATCGACCTGGCCTTCCTGCCGGCAATGGCGGCTTATGTCGCGCGAGTGCTGCTGCGCCATGGCAATTACCGCAACCTGGTGCTGGTTGCGCTGCTCGTTCTACTCGCTGGTGCCGACCTCTCGATGCACCTGGGGTTCAGTGGGTTTTGGCCTCCCGGGGGGCGATTGGGAGAAATCCTGGCGCTGGATCTGATTGCCGCGATCATGGTCGTGGTGGGCGGGCGAATCACGCCGGCGTTCACTGCCAACTGGCTAGGCATGCAGGGCCAGGATCCCGCCCTGGTGAGGCGCTCGGAGGTGTTGGATCGTGCGGCTTTCTGGAGCACGGTCGCCATGGTGCCGGTGGACCTTGCGATGTCCTTTCCCGTGCCGGCTAGTCTCATTGCACTGATCGCCGCACTCGTCAACGGTTGGCGACTCCTGGCCTGGCGTGGCTGGAAAGCCTCGGCGGAGCCCCTCATATGGATTCTTCATGTGGCCCTGGGCTGGATCGTCGTTGCCTTGCTGCTCAAGGCGATGACGCCTTGGTTGGCGCTATCTCCCAGTGTCTGGATGCATGCGATGGGGGCCGGAGCGGCTGGCACCTTGATTCTTGGCGTGATGACCCGCGTGGCGATGGGCCATACGGGGCGGCCAATGCGCCTGCCACGCATGGCGATATGGATCTATGTCGCCATCATCACTGCGGGGCTGGTGCGGGTGATCGCGGCCTTCGTGCCGCAACTGGCCTATCCCGGGCTCAGCGTCTCGACAGTGGCCTGGGTCGTTGCCTTTCTGCTTTTTGTGCTTATCTACTGGCCGATCCTGAGCCGACCGCGCGCCGATGGTCGTCCCGGCTGAACGAAAGCTCGGAATGTGGCGAAACTCTCAGTGAGGTGGTCCTATCAGTGAGGTGGTCCTATGAAAAAGACAAGCTCTGTCCCGGCGACCCCGGCTGTCGAGCCGATACGCTGGCCGGATGAGGCCGAGTGCCTGCTGACCGGCGAATCGGAGGGTGCCTGTAGTGAATAGCCGTGCGCCTGCCTGCTCTCGGAAGTCGGCATATTGGGTGCGCTGGCCAGGGATTTCTGCCTGCAGTTTCGGAGCTGGCGGCGTTCCGACCGGAAGTGATCGTGAATATCGATGAATCGGGGCTCGCACTTCCCGCCAAGCGATACGCCGACAAGCCTGTCGTCTTCGCTCAGGAGGATGTGGCAGTAGGGCGGGTCACTAGAAAGATCGCCACGCAGGAAAAGAGGAGTCCGGTGATCACCGGGACCTTGGCGCTGTCGCTGGTCGCCAGCAGAATCAGCCAACTCACGAGAAGTAGCAGGCAGGCCAGCCATTTGGCGCGCTTCGGTACGGCGCGCTGTTCGCGCCAGGCCCGCAATGGCGGGCCGAAATGCGGATGACGATGCAGCCAGTCATCGAGGCGCGCCGACCCCTTGGGAGCGGCCCAGGCAGCGACCAGCAGAAATGGGGTGGTGGGCAGCAAGAGGAAGCACGATTCCGGCTGCGCCCAGCCCGACGCAGCCATAGGCCAGGCAAAGGTAGGCGAGGCGACGTGGCGAAGCCATGGACAGCCTCCTTGATCACTCCGGTAGCAGCACGATCGCCAGCATATGTACGACCCGCGCCAGAAAGTAGTATTCCATGGCGTCACACGGTCCGCGAGAACAGGCCGCGCTGGCCTTCGCCCAGGTAGGCGTCGAAGGCCATGGCGACGCTGCGCAGCATCAACTGGCCTTGAGGCAGCAGCGTCACCAGGCCATCCCGTACCGTCACCAGGCCATCGGCGACATGGCCGGCGAGCTGTTCCAGCGACTCGGCGAAATAGTCGGTGAAATCGATCTGGTAGCGGCGCTCGAAGTGGGCCATGTCGAGGTGACCATGGCACATCAGGGCCATGATCACGTCGCGGCGCAGGCAATCGTCATCGTGGAGCCGGTAGCCGCGCTTGACCGGCAGGCGGCCGGCATCGAGGCGGCCATAATACTGGGAAAGCTCCTTGGCGTTCTGGCTGTAGCTGTCGGCCACCTTGCCGATGGCCGACACGCCTAGGCCAATCAGATCGCAGTCGGCATGCGTGGAGTAGCCCTGGAAGTTGCGCTGCAGCGTGCCGTTCTCTCGAGCCAGCACCAGTTCATCGTCGGGCAGCGCGAAGTGATCCATGCCGATGTACACGTAGCCCGCCGCGGTCAGGCGCTGGATGGTCAGTTCGAGCAGTTCCAGCTTGCGCTCGGGCGGCGGCATGTGTTCGGGGCGGATCAGGCGCTGGGACTTGAACATGCTGGGCAGGTGAGCGTAGCTGTAGGCAGCGATGCGGTTGGGGCGAATATCGATGACCTTGGCCAGGGTGGCGTCGAAGCTCTCCACGTTCTGCAGCGGCAGGCCATAGATCAGGTCGACGCTCAGCGAGTCGAAATCGGCCTCGCGGGCCGCCTCGACCAGGCTACATACCTGGGATTCGCTCTGGATGCGATTGACCGCGGCCTGTACGTCCGGATCGAAGTCCTGCACGCCGAAACTCAGCCGATTGAAGCCCAGCCGACGCAACGCATGAAGGCGCTCGGGCGTTACCGTTCGCGGATCGACTTCCACGGAAAATTCATGCGCGCCGCGAGTATCGAAGCGAAACGCCTGACGCAAGGCGACCATCAGCTCGGCAAGCTGGGCGTTGGTGAAGTAGGTCGGTGTACCGCCGCCCAGGTGGAGCTGGGTCAGCCGGCGATCGGCTTTGAACAGCTCCGCCTGCATCGCGATCTCACGCTTGAGATAATCGAGATACTCGGCGGCCTTCTCGGTCTTCTGGGTGATGATCTTGTTGCAGGCACAGTAGTGGCAGAGGCTCTTGCAGAACGGAATATGCACGTACACCGACAACGGCTTGGGCAGCGGATCGGCGTTGCTGGCTTTCGTGGCCAGCCGGTAGTCGTCCATGGCAAAGGCTTCATGAAACTGCGGCGCGGTCGGGTAGGAGGTATAACGAGGCCCCGGGAAGTCGTATTTGCTGACCAGGGCACGATCGAAAGCGTGCGGTTGGCTCATGAATCTGCCCTCCGAGACGAAACATGAGCGCACTATACGAGGTCCTGCAGTTACGCAAGTTGCTTTCGATCATCTTCGCTGCGATCGGCATTGCTCGCTTATGGGCCTGCCTGCCCGTGAAGACATTACTTGGCACTTCGCAAGGAATGGCTGAGGCATGATCTCATCGGGTCGCTTCGGTCGGCATGACCCGAATAGCCAGAAAGCTGAAGCCGCCACTCGGAATGACCCGTAAGCGGCGGTTTTCATTAATCTATTTGGTCGGAGCGACAGGATTCGAACCTGCGACCTCTGCAACCCCATTGCAGCGCGCTACCAAGCTGCGCCACGCTCCGACTTTATCATGCTCGAGTAGGGAGTCGGTGCTTGCCGAGACCCTGCCCAAGGACGAGGCATATAGTAGCGATTTTCCCATCAAATGCAAGCGGGAATTGCGCTTTCCTTTCAATCGCTTGTCTCCAGCGGAGCGTACTGTGGGCAGTGGGCGCGCGGCGTCCGTTGTATAATTTCGTCACATGTGAAGCCCGGGGAGGGAAGATGCCGTTGATCGTGGGAATGAGCGTTCTGCTGGGCTGTCAGTTCATTGGCGAGTTGCTGGTGCGAGCCCTGGCGGTACCGGTGCCCGGCCCGGTGCTGGGAATGGTCGTGCTGCTGATCGGGCTGATGGTCAACGGCCGGGTGCCGAGCGCGCTGCGCATGGCCGGCGAGGGCTTGCTGCGCTATTTGACGCTGCTGTTCGTGCCGGCCGGGGTGGGGCTCATGACTCACTTCGGCTTGATCCGCGAGGAGCTCGGCATACTGGCCGTTACCCTGGTGGCTTCCACGGCACTGACATTGGCAGTCACCGCCAAGGTGCTCGATTGGCTGGCGCGTCGCCATCTGCGAGGAAAAGGAGAGTCGTAACGATGGCGGATTTCGAGCGTCTATGGGTCTATCTCTCCGGCAATCCGCTGGTATCGCTGTTGGCCACGTTGGTGGCGTTCTATTTCGCCACGCACATCAACCGCTGGGCGCGCCATTCGCCGCTTGTGCACCCGGTGTTGGTGGCCATTGCCTTGCTGATCGGTTTCCTGATGCTGACGGGCATCGATTATGCCAGTTATTTCCAGGGCGCCCAGTTCATCCACTTCCTGCTGGGTCCGGCGACGGTGGCATTGGCGATACCGCTGTTCGATCATCGCGAGCGGGTACGACGGTTGTGGCTGCCGATCCTGCTCGCCTGCGTGACGGGCATTGTGACCGCTGTCGGATCGACGCTGGGCATTGCCATGCTGCTGGGCGCACAGCGCGAGACGTTGTTGTCGCTGGCGCCGCGTTCGGTGACCTCGCCGATCGCCATGGGAATCGCTGAGCAGGTGGGCGGTATTCCGTCATTGGCGGCGGGGCTGGTGCTGCTGACCGGTTCGATCGGCTGCGTGCTGGGGCCATGGTTATTGCGCTGGCTGAAGATCGAGGATCCCAGCGTGCGCGGCTTCACCATGGGATTGGCGGCCCATGGCTTCGGCACGGCGCAGAGCTTCGCTTCTTTCGGCGCGATGGCCGGCGCCTTCGCCGGATTGGCGATGGGGCTGACGGGAATGCTCACCGCCTTTCTGCTGCCGTTGATCGTCAGCCTGTTGGGGCTTTGAATGGCGTTGCCTGATCAGCTGTCTGACGCTCCACTCCAGTAAGCAGGCAAGTCAAGTAATGTGCCGCCCAAGAGAACAAGCCATAGCCGCAGTCGATAGGCAGCCATCGTTATCAGGTGTTGCGCGTCGCAACCGTCTCGGGCTACCTTGATGCGATACTCTGACTCGCCGAGTACATGTACAGATAGTCTTGTATAGATAGTCTTGTATAGATAGTCGGCGGTCTGGTGCTCGTCCTCGACTACCAGAATAGGCACATCGTCCTGCGCGGAATCGAGACAGGATAGCCGGCCATGCCCCTTCTGCCCATTATGACGCTGTAATCCTGCCGTCAGCTGTTTGACGAAGTCTTTGTGCCACAATGTTGGAACGCGTCGCGTCAAAGTCTGCCCCCAGTGGAGGCATCCTATGTTGATCAAAATCGCCAAACCCAGCGATCTGTGCGAATCCGCAGTGACACCGGAATCCACCTACCTCTCCCGCCGCCGCTTCATGGGCGGCATGGCGGGCCTGGGGGCGGGGCTGGCCCTGTCCGGCCGGGTCAGGGCCAGCACCGACTACTCGGACGTTCCCGACGGTGATGCACCGGCATGGCTGCAGGAAAAGCTTGATGCCTCCCGCCAGCGAGTCATCGTGCCAGACGACCCCGAGCGGGACGAGATTGCCCCTTTCGACGACGCCAGCGGCTACAACAATTTCTATGAGTTCGGCTCCAGCAAGTCAGACCCTGCTCGCTACGCAGGCAACCTGGACACTCAGCCGTGGAGCGTAGTGGTCGACGGTGAGGTTAATAACGGCGGCCGCCTGGCCCTGGAGGACATCGCCAGCCCGCCCCGGTTCGAGGAGCGCATCTACCGGCTGCGCTGTGTCGAGGCGTGGTCGATGGTGATCCCCTGGCTGGGCATACCGCTCGCCGCGGTAATCAAGCGCGCAGACCCCACCAGCAAAGCCCGCTATGTCCGCTTCGAAACGCTGGTCGACCCCGAGCAGATGCGGGGCCAGCGTTCCTCGTTCTCGCTGATCGACTGGCCCTACGTGGAGGGGCTGCGGCTGGATGAGGCCATGCACCCGCTGACGATACTCGCTCTGGGCATGTACGGCCGCGAACTGCCCAACCAGAATGGCGCGCCACTGCGGCTAGTGGTGCCATGGAAGTACGGCTTCAAGAGCATCAAGTCGATCGTGCGTATCTCGCTGGTTGAAGAGCAACCTGTCAATTCCTGGCAGCGAATCGCTCCGGAAGAGTATGGCTTCTATGCCAACGTCAACCCGCGGGTCGACCACCCGCGCTGGAGCCAGGCCACCGAGAGGCGCCTGCCCAATAGCCTGTTCAGCCCCAACACCATCGATACCCTGATGTTCAACGGCTACGCCGATGAAGTGGCCGAGCTGTATGCGGGCTTGGATCTACGGAAGAACTTCTGATGGCAACGCAGCGAAAATGGCGACTCTGGCGCAGTGGTGTGTTCCTGGCGGCGCTGGCGCCCCTTGTGCTATGGGGATGGCAGGTGGCCAACAACGCTGCCGGCCCCGAGCCGGGGCGCTATCTGCTGCTGAATATCGGCCAGGGTGCGCTGTGGATGCTGCTGCTGACCCTGAGCCTGACGCCACTCACCAAGCTTACCCGCTGGAAAGGCTTTGCGCTGATCCGGCGGCAACTTGGCCTCTGGACGCTAGCCTACGCTTTCCTGCACATGCTCAGCTATGTCCTGTTCATTCTGGCGCTCGACTGGGCAATGTTGGGTAGCGAATTGGTAAAACGCCCCTACATCATCGTCGGCATGCTGGCATTGATAGGCCTTGGCGCGCTTGGCCTCACTTCCAACCGCTGGTCGATGCGCCGATTGGGCAAGCGTTGGAAGACACTACACAGGTTGGCCTACCCCATCCTGGGGCTGGTACTGCTGCACTTCCTCTGGGTGGTGCGCGCCGACCTCGGGCAGTGGACAATGTATGCCATGGTATCTGCCCTGGTCATGGCGACTCGCTTGCCACCGGTGGCCCGAATGCTTCCCAAGTTACGTCAGCGACTCGCTAGTGCGTGGTTTTCCTCGATAACCAGACCGCTATAAGCATTTCATCGAGCAGCGTGTGGCGAGCTCGGCGGCTCTTGAGGCTCACCAGAAGGTGTTGACCACGAAGTAAGCCACCAGCGTAACGACGACCGTGCCGGCGATATTGAGGGCGAAGCCGGCGCGAATCATCGACTGGATCTTCATGTGACCGGTGGCGAACACGATGGCGTTGGGGGGCGTAGCCACGGGCATCATGAATGCGCAACTGGCGGCGATGGCCGCCGGCACCGTGATCAATAACGGCGAGACGTCCAGCGACATCGCCAGAGCCCCGAGCAGTGGCAGGAAAGCCGCTGCCGTGGCGGTGTTGGAGGTCACTTCGGTGAGGAAGATGATGATCAGGACCACCATGGCGACCAGCCCGATCAATGGCAGTACGTCGAACATCGACAACTGATTGGCGATCCACTCGGCGAGCCCGGAACTCTTGATTACCCCGGCCAGTGCCAAGCCGCCGCCGAACAGCAGCAGCACGCCCCAGGGCAGCTCCTTGGCCTGATCCCAGTCGAGCAACTTCACCCCGCGCTGGGTGCCGCTCGGCAGCAGGAACAACAGCAGGCCGGCGGCGATGGCGATGGTGGTGTCGGAGACCCAGTCCAGCCCCATATTGTTGATCAACGGGCGGGCGATCCAGGCCAGCGCAGCCAGCAGGAAGATCACCCCGACACGTCGCTCGGCGGAAGAGAACCCGCCGAGTTCGTCGAGCTGCTGCGCGACCAGATTCTTGCTGTCTTCGCCGGCATCCAGCGCGAAGCCGCCGCGGGTCAGCCATAACCAGGCGATTATCAGCATGATGATGCTCACCGGCAGCCCGACGACCATCCACTGGGCGAAGCCGATGTCGATGTTGCGATCGTTGGAAAGATAGGCTGCCAGCAGGGCATTGGGCGGCGTGCCGATCAAGGTGGCGATGCCGCCGATGCTTGCCGCGTAGGCGATCGCCAGCAGCAGCGCCGTGGCGTAGCGGTTGAGCTCCTGTGGGTCCCTGTCGCCGAGCAGACTGATCACCGACATGCCGATCGGCAGCATCATGATGCTGGTCGCGGTATTCGAGACCCACATGCTCAGAAAGCCGGTGGCGAGCATGAAGCCGGCGATCTGACGGCGCGGCTGATAGCCGACGTACTTCAGCACGTTGAGGGCGATGCGCCGATGCAACTCCCAGCGCTGCATGCCCAGCCCGATCAGAAAGCCGCCGAGGAACAGGAAGATGATCGGGTTGGCATAACTCGCTGCCGTGGGCTTGAGGTCGCCGATGCCCAGCGCCGGCACCAGGACGAGTGGTAACAGTGCCGTGGCAGGTATCGGTATCGCCTCGGTCGACCACCAGGTCGCCATAAGCAGTGCCAGGCCGGCGCAGTACCAGGCGGTGACCGGCATTTCGCCGGGAGCCGGCACGATTAGCACCAGCGCAAGCCAGAAAAAGCCTAGCCAGAGTCCGATGCGCGACGCGACGCTAGACGGCCGGGAGTGGGCCTCACGGGGGGCTTCGGTATCATCTGGCACGTGATGCCTCCTTGGCGTTTTGTTGATAGCCCTTGCTGCAGGCTAGCCTGCTCCGCGCGTGAGCGACAGGTGGGCGGGGGCGCATTATACAGTGCGAGGCCGATTCGTCAGTAGCTGTTGGGTCGATCCGTGGCGCCACGTATACTGCGCGCAACGATGAGCGGGCCGGTGAGGCATGGATGAATCAATCGATAGGCTGGGTGCTGCTCGGAATCGCGATTATCGCGATCCTGGGGCTTGTCGGATACGCGTGGCGGCTCTGGCAGGAGGTGCGCCGGCGGGAGCGGTTCCGTGCCGAGGAAGTGCGGCGTGCCAATGAAAATTGCCTGGAAAGCCTCGCTATCATTGCGCGGGCGATGAAGGCCGAGCAGGTCGACCTGACCGAGGGCAGCCTGCGTTGCAAGGTGCTGCTCGAGATTATCGATCCCCGCCTGCTCGAGCGTGAATCGCTGCGCGTGCTCGATGAAGTGCATCGGCGCACTGCGCACCTGCATACGCATACCGCCCGTCAGGCGTTGTCGCCACGCGAGCGCATGGGCGAAGATCGCGAGCGCCTGGCGCTGGAGGGCGAGTTGCGGCAACGTATCCTAGCCGCCGCCGGTGCGGTCGACGACTTCGTTCGGGGCTGGCCGGCCAGCCTGCACTGAATCCGACGTCTTCTAATGCGAACGATGGAGCCATCGTGATGCCCTTGTCCTTGCTCGCCACGCCGCTCGCCGATTTGCGTCACGCGCTGCATGCCTCGCCCGAGCTTTCCGGCGACGAGTCCCGAACGGCGGATCAAGTGGCCGACTGGCTCATTCAGGCGGATGCCGCTGGCGACGTTGCCCGCGGCGCATCGCTGGTCCGAGGACTTCGGAGCGTTGAGTGGCTGTTGCGAAGGGGCGATGTTCACGCTGGGAAGTGGTGAAGACTGCCTAGGTTGCATCATCCGACATTTGATTTTCCCGACGCCTTGCTCGATCGAGCGGCCACCATTTTTTGCGGATTGGCCGACTATCATCTTGCATGATCGATGCGGCCGGGTATCCTTGTATAAACTTCGTACAGGTGAAGAATTTGCACGATTTCGCGCAATCCTTCACGATGCATGCTGATCGAAGTAAAGAATGCGTCATCCCGGGCAAGCCGAGATGGCAGCATGAGAGCACTGGCCGAAATGGCGCATTTGTGCTTTCTTTTTTGAAGACGGGATAGGTGCAAAAACGTCCTGGCCGAGCTTATTGGGTTCCGACTGGTTTGGGCCCACCGAGTAACGACACGTTACGACGAGCGCTGTGTAAAGAAGGAGTCTTACATGAAGATATCAACGACTGGTTTGCTAGTTGGGTTCGCGTTAGTGCTAGCAAGTTGGACCATCTCTAGTCCCGCCTACTCTTCCTCCGATACCCGGCAGGACGCCTGGTATCAATCGCCTTTCGTCTGCGGCCTGGCCGGCGGTCTGATCGGTGGTGGCATCGGCTACGCCTCGAGCAGCGATGCCGACGAGAACGATGGTGCAGCCATAGGCGGCGTCACCGGTGCCACCGCCGGGGCTCTGCTGTGCGCCGATTATGGCAGCAATGTCGTCGACAGCGATGGCGATGGGGTTCCGGACGATCGCGATCAGTGCCCCAATACGCCGGCCGGCGTTGCCGTCAATGCCGACGGTTGCCCGCTAGACACCGATGGTGACGGCGTACCCGATTACAAGGACGAGTGCCCGGGAACCCCGGCAGGTGTGGAAGTGAACGCCTCCGGCTGCCCGCTCGATTCCGACGGTGACGGCGTGCCCGACTACATGGATCAGTGCCCCGACACCCCGGCAGGTGCCGATGTCAACGCGCTGGGCTGTGAAGCCGATATCGTGCTGCGAGATGTCAACTTCGAGTTCGATTCGGCCACTTTGACCTCTCAGGCTGAAATGATTCTCGACGATGTCGCTAGCAAGCTTGCCGCCAACGAGAATGTCCGTGTTCGCCTCGAGGGGTATACCGATTCCATCGGTAGTGAAGCGTACAACAAGGATCTGTCTCAGCGTCGTGCCCAGTCGGTCAAGGATTACCTGATCTCGCAGGGCATTTCCGCGAACCGCATGCGGGCCATCGGTTACGGCGAAGAGCAGCCGATCGCGACCAACGAGACCGCAGCCGGCCGTGCACAGAACCGTCGTGTCGAGCTGGGTGAATGGACTCAGTGACGCTGACGCCATGAGGCCAGGTAGCGTTTAGCTGGCTGAATGCAGGAAGGGGCGCCTTGGCGCCCCTTCTTCGTGTGTGGCTGGCCTTGCGCAACGGCCTGGAAGTGGACTCGAGTCGGGGCCGCCTGCTAATGTAACGCCGCGCATCCATTCGCCGGCCGGCTCTCATGGCCTGGTACGCTGGTGCTGAGCGCGATTGCCAGGCGACGTGCATAGAAGAGATACATAGCGAAGTGCATAGAAGAGATACATAGGAAGTGCATAGTAGATAGTCAGTCTCGCCATACACCGTTTTTTTGCGACATGTGATCCCTGGTATGGATCACCACTGCGCTTTAGGATTCCTGAATGCCCATCGTGACCCTTCCCGACGGCAGCCAACGCCGTTACGACGCCCCGTTGAGTATCATGCAAGTCGCCGAGTCGATCGGCCCGGGCCTGGCCAAGGCCTGCGTTGCCGGCAAGATCAATGGTCGGCTGGTCGATGCCGCCGATCTCGTCGAAGACGATGCCGAGGTGGCGATCATCACCGCCCGTGATCCCGAAGGGCTCGAGATCATTCGCCACTCCTGCGCCCATTTGATCGGCCATGCCGTCAAGCAGCTTTATCCCGATGCCAAGATGGCTATCGGACCGGTGATCGAGGACGGCTTTTACTACGACATCGATTTCGGCCGCTCGGCGACCCCCGAGGATCTCGAGGCCATCGAGCAGCGCATGAAGCAGCTGATCGACAAGGGCTACGATGTCGTGCGCGAATACGTCGATCGCGATCAGGCGATGCTGACCTTCCTGCATCGCGACGAACCCTACAAGCAGGAAATCGTGCGCGAGATTCCCGAAGGCGAGACGATCCGTCTCTACCATCATGAGGAATACACGGACATGTGCCGTGGGCCTCATGTGCCCAACACCCGGCATCTCAAGGCCTTCAAGCTGACCAAGCTGGCCGGCGCCTACTGGCGGGGCGATGCCGAGAAGCCGATGCTGACGCGCATCTACGGCACGGCCTGGGACGACAGGAAACAGCTCAAAGCCTACCTCAAGCGCCTCGAGGAGGCCGAAAAGCGCGATCATCGCAAGCTGGCTCGCAAGCTCGACTTCTTCCATATGCAGGAAGAGGCGCCGGGCATGGTGTTCTGGCATCCGCGCGGCTGGACCCTGTGGCAGACGGTCGAACAGTACATGCGCAACGTCTACAAGGAGGGCGGCTATCAGGAGATCCGCTGCCCCCAGATCATGGACGTCTCGTTGTGGAAGAAATCCGGCCACTGGGACAACTACGCCGAGAACATGTTCTTCACCGAGTCGGAAAAACGCGAGTACGCGCTCAAGCCGATGAACTGCCCGGGCCACGTGCAGGTCTTCAATTCGGGGCTGCGCAGCTATCGCGAACTGCCGGTGCGTTACGGCGAGTTCGGCGGTTGTCACCGTAACGAGCCTTCGGGCGCGCTGCACGGCATCATGCGGGTACGGGCCTTCACCCAGGACGATGGCCACGTGTTCTGTACCGAGGCGCAGATCGAGTCCGAAGTCACCGCCTTTCATCGTCAGGCGCTCAAGGTCTATCGCGATTTCGGTTTCGAGGATATCGCCGTCAAGATCGCCCTGCGCCCCGAAAAGCGTCTGGGTGGCGATGACGTCTGGGAGCGTGCCGAAGCCGCGCTGCGAGGCGCGCTCTCCGCCTGTGACGTAAAATGGGAGGAGCTGCCGGGCGAAGGGGCCTTCTACGGGCCCAAGATCGAATATCACATGAAGGACTGCCTGGGGCGCGAGTGGCAGGTGGGCACCATGCAGGTCGATTTCATGATGCCGACACGCCTGGGTGCGCAGTACGTGACCGAAGCCGGCGATCGTCAGCCGCCGGTCATGCTCCACCGTGCCATCGTCGGTTCCATGGAGCGCTTTATCGGTATCCTCATCGAGCACTACGCCGGAGCGATGCCATTGTGGCTGGCGCCTCATCAGGCGGTGGTGCTGAACATCACCGATGCGCAGCGCGACTATGTCGGAAAAATCGAAAAACGCCTGCAAAATACCGGGCTGCGCGTCAAGTCGGACTTGAGGAACGAGAAGATCGGCTTTAAAATCCGCGAGCATACGTTGCAGAAGGTCCCCTATCTCCTTGTGGTTGGAGATAAGGAAGTCGAGACCGACTCGGTGGCCGTGCGCACGCGCAGCGGCGATGACCTGGGCGGCATGACGGTGGATGCCTTCATCGAGCGGGTGCAGGCCGAGCGGTAACAGCGACATCTTCCAAGGCAAAAGTGGAGACGGAACCATCAAGAGAAGCAACCCGAGAGGGCGCCCTCAGGAAAAGCGCCCACCAATGAACGAGCGGATTACCGAAGATCAGGTCCGCCTGATCGCCAGCGACGGCGAGCAGCTGGGCATCGTACCCACCAGCGATGCACTCGAGCGCGCCGAAGCGGAAGGTATGGACCTCGTACAGATTTCCAATGCCGATCCGATCGTCTGCAAGATCATGGATTACGGCAAGTTCCTCTTCGAGCAGAAGAAGCAGAAGGCTGCTCAGAAGAAGAAGACCAAGCAGATCCAGGTCAAGGAAGTCAAATTCCGGCCTGGCACCGACGAGGGCGACTACCAGGTCAAGCTCAAGAACCTGATCCGGTTCCTCGAAGGTGGCGACAAGGGCAAGGTCACCCTGCGCTTCCGGGGTCGTGAAATGGCTCACCAGGACATCGGCCGCAAGCTGATGGAACGGATTGCCGCCGATCTCGAGGAGCTGGCCGCTGTCGAGTCCTTCCCCAAGATGGAAGGCCGTCAGATGGTCATGATCCTGGCCCCGAAGAAGAAGTGATCCGTCGGCAAGTGAACGGGTGGTCGCTGCACGCTGGTGCGTGTCGGGCCACCGGCCATGGATTTTCTAAAAAACCCGAGCGGAGTTATCTCCATGCCGAAGATCAAGAGTAACAGGGGCGCCGCCAAGCGCTTCAAGAAGACCGCCAACGGCTTCAAGCACAAGCAGTCGTTTCGCAGTCACATCCTGACCAAGAAGTCCACCAAGCGTAAGCGTCAGCTGCGCGGCATGAAGCAGATCCACGCTGCCGACAAGGCATTGGTCTCGCGCATGCTGCCCAACCTGTAACGCGCCGGTCGAATTCATTTAACGTCAGGAGATTGCCATGACTCGTGTCAAGCGTGGTGTCGTAGCGCGCCGCCGTCACAAGAAAATCATGAAGCAGGCCAAGGGTTACTACGGGGCCCGGTCTCGCGTGTTCCGTGTCGCCAAGCAGGCGGTCATCAAGGCGGGCCAGTACGCGTATCGCGACCGCCGTCAGCGCAAGCGCCAGTTCCGCGCGCTGTGGATCTCGCGGATCAACGCGGCGGCTCGTCAGAACGGCCTGTCGTACAGCCGCTTCATTGCCGGGCTCAAGCAGGCCGGTATCGAGATCGATCGTAAGGTTCTCGCCGATCTTGCCGTTCACGAAAAGGCGACCTTTACCGTCATCGTCGAGAAGGCCAAGGCTGCCCAGTAAGTGATGGCGCCGTCGGAGTCGCAAGCTTCGTCGACAGCATCGTGAACGCCACAGGGGAAGAGCAGCCGCTCTTCCCCTGTTTTTTTGGACCCGGATACCAGGGTCCCGGGATTCAGGATTCGGAGCGTAACGGATGGACCATTTACCGACCGTGGTCGCCGAGGCTCGCCAGGCCATTCAGGCCGCCGAGAGCGTCGCCTCTCTGGACGAGGTGCGGGTGAAATATCTCGGCAAGAAAGGCGAGATCACGGCGCTGCTCAAGGGGCTCGGCAAGTTGCCTGCCGAGGAGCGCCCTGCCGCGGGCGAGCGCATCAATCAGGCGAAACAGGCACTCAGTCGCGAGCTTGAGGCGCGGCGTGACGATCTCGAGCGGGCTGCACTGGCCGCGCGCCTGGCCGCCGAGCGTGTCGATGTGACCCTGCCCGGCCGAGGCCAGTCGCAGGGTGGATTGCATCCGGTGACGCGCACCCTGGAGCGCATCGAGGGGCTGTTCACGCGGATCGGCTTCGATGTCGCGGTGGGGCCCGAGATCGAGGACGACTATCACAACTTCGAGGCGCTCAACATTCCCGCGCATCATCCGGCGCGCGGCATGGCGGATACCTTTTACTTCGATGCCACGCGCCTGCTGCGCACCCATACCTCGCCGGTCCAGGTGCGGACCATGGAGCGTCAGGCGCCGCCGATCCGCATCGTCTGCCCGGGGCGCGTCTACCGCAGCGACTCGGATCTGACCCACACGCCGATGTTCCATCAGGTCGAAGGTCTGCTGGTCGACGAGGACGTCAGCTTCGCCGATCTCAAGGGCACCATCGAGGACTTCCTGCATGCCTTCTTCGAGCGCGACGATCTCTCGGTGCGCTTCCGGCCGTCCTACTTTCCGTTTACCGAGCCGTCCGCCGAAGTCGATATCCAGTGCGTGATGTGCAGCGGCGAAGGCTGTCGGGTGTGCTCGCACAGCGGTTGGCTGGAAGTGATGGGCTGCGGCATGGTGCACCCCGAGGTGTTCCGTCATTCGGGCATCGACGCCGAGCGTTACAAGGGCTTCGCCTTCGGCATGGGTGCCGAGCGCCTGGCCATGCTGCGCTACGGCGTCAATGATCTGCGGCTGTTCTTCGAGAACGACCTGCGCTTTCTGCGCCAGTTCGCCTGAGCGAATCAAGGAGACGGGATTCCAAGATGAAATTTTCAGAACAGTGGCTGCGCGAGTGGGTCTCGCCGGCGCTCGCGACCCAGGCGCTGGCTGAGCAGGTGACCATGGCCGGGCTCGAGGTGGACGCCATCGAGCGGGTCGCCGGGGTATTCAGCGGTGTGGTGGTAGCCGAAGTGCTGAGTCGCGAACCCCATCCGGACGCCGACAAGTTGAGCGTATGCCGGGTCGACGACGGTTCCGCGGAGCCCGTCCAGGTGGTCTGCGGGGCGCCCAACGTCGCCGCCGGCCAGAAGGTGGCCTTCGCCCGTGTCGGCGCCGTGTTGCCCGACGATGCCAAGGCTGATGGCTTCAAGATCAAGCAGGCCAAGCTGCGCGGCGTCGAGTCGCGCGGCATGATTTGTTCCGCCTCGGAGCTGGGCCTCGCTGAGGAAACCTCGCCGGGCATCCTCGAGCTGCCGCGCGACGCGCCTGCCGGCGTCGACCTTCGCGACTGGATGGGCCTTGAGGATGCCACCATCGAGGTCGACCTGACGCCCAATCGCGGCGACTGCCTGAGTCTCAAGGGCCTGGCCCGCGAAGTCGGTGTGCTCAACCGGATGGCCGTCAATGAGCCCGACGTGGCGGCGCAGGTCGCCGTTCACGACGCGAGCTTCCCGGTTGATGTCAGTGCAGTCGAGGCCTGCCCGCGCTATGTGGGGCGTATCGTCAGGAATGTCGACGTCAATGCCACGACCCCCTTGTGGATGGCCGAACGGCTGCGCCGTAGCGGCGTGCGCGCCATCAGTCCGCTGGTCGACATCACCAATTACGTGATGCTCGAACTGGGTCAGCCGATGCATGCCTTCGACCTGGCCAATCTCGAGCAGGCGATCGAGGTGCGTTATGCCCGCGAAGGGGAAACCCTGGTGCTGCTCGACGGCCAGCAGATTGCGCTGCGCGAGGATACCCTGATCATTGCCGATGCCGAGAAGCCGCTGGCGATCGCCGGGGTGATGGGCGGCGAATTTTCGGGGGTCAGCGATGCCACTCGCGATGTGTTTCTCGAAGCGGCCTTCTTCACGCCGCTGACGGTGGCCGGGCAGGCGCGCTCCTACGGGCTGCACACCGATGCCTCGCATCGCTTCGAGCGGGGCGTCGATCCGGCCCTGACCCGCCAGGCCATCGAGCGCGCCACGCAACTGCTGCTGGCGATTGCTGGCGGCGAGCCGGGTCCGTTGAGCGAGACGGCAAGCCCGGATCATCTGCCCGCTGAGCGGCATATCGTGCTGCGTGCCGCGCGCCTCGAGCAATGTCTGAGCATGCCGCTGCCCGGCGAGGAAGCGGTCGATATCCTCACCCGACTGGGCATGCAGGTGAGTGCACAGGGCGATATGGGCTGGCGGGTCGGCGTGCCCAGCTGGCGCTTCGACGTGGCGATCGAGGAGGACCTGATCGAGGAGCTGGCGCGGATCCACGGTTACAACCGCTTGCCGGTGCGTCGGCCGGCGGCGCGCCTGTCGCTGCAGGCCGATGACGAAGCGCGCCAGCCGCTCGCGCGCTTGCGACGTCAACTGGTGGCACGCGGCTTCCAGGAGGCGATCAGCTACAGCTTCGTCGCGCCTGAGTTGCAAGTTTTGCTGGCGCCCGGTGTCGAGGCCCCGCGCTTGGCCAACCCGATCTCCAGCGACATGGCGGTGATGCGGGCCAGCTTGCTGCCCGGCCTGCTCAAGGCGTTGATGCACAATCTCAACCGCCAGCAGCAACGGGTCAGGTTGTTCGAGTCGGGGCTGGTGTTCAGAGGCGATCTCGATTCGCTGGAACAGACCGCCATGCTGGGGGGACTGGTCTGCGGGCCGCGCGATCCCGAGGGCTGGACCGCGCGCCGCGATGACGTCGATTTCTTCGATCTCAAGGGCGACCTGGAAAGCCTGCTGGCGATGGGGGGCAATCGCGACGCCTGGCGTTTCGAGCCCGCCGAGGATCCGGTGTTGCATCCGGGGCAGACCGCCGCGGTGTTGCATCTGGGCCAGCGTGTCGGCTGGATCGGTGCCCTGCATCCCGCGGTGCGCGCCGAACTGGGCCTGAAGAGCGACCCGCTGGTGTTCGAAATCGAGCTGGATCGTCTGGTGCATGGCCGGTTGCCGCGTTTCGCTGCGCTGTCGCGCTATCCCGAAGTGCGTCGCGACCTGGCGCTGGTGGTCGACGAGTCGGTGGCCGTGCAGGCACTTCTCGACACGTTGCGCGATCAAGCCGGCGAATGGCTGACGGATCTGCATCTGTTCGATGTCTATCAGGGCGCCGGTATCGCCGAGGGTTACAAGAGCGTCGCTTTGGGCTTGACCTGGCAGCATCCTTCGCGCACGCTGAATGACGAAGAAATCAATCAGTTAGTTGAGGCGATCGTCGCCGAATCCAGGCAGCGTTTGGGTGCCGAGCTGCGCGGCTGAACGTCGTCATCCAGCACGAGGAGAGACCATGGCTGCATTGACCAAGGCGGAACTGGCTGAACATTTGCATACCGAGCTCGGCGTCTCGAAACGCGAAGCCAAGACCCTGGTCGAGGCGTTCTTCGAGGAAATCCGCGGCTGCCTGCGCGAGAACGAGCAGGTCAAGCTGTCGGGCTTCGGCAATTTCGACCTGCGTGACAAGCGCGAGCGTCCGGGACGCAACCCCAAGACCGGTGAAGAGATCCCGATTTCAGCCCGCCGCGTGGTTACTTTTCGCCCCGGGCAGAAATTGAAGGCCCGGGTCGAAGCCTTTGACGGACCCGCGCCGCAGTGATGCCTGCCGGTAAACGGCTGACATGTGAATGCAAAGGCCCTGCTTGGAAAGCGGGGCCTTTGCATTGTTGCACTCTCTTCGCCGGGGCCGTTGTGGGTGACTATAGTTCACGACAGCTTGAGTCATGACAGCCTGAACTCACGACCGCTTGAAGATCAGGGGAACAGCTGATTCAGCTTGGTCGCCAGCATCAAGTTGCCGCTGGCCTTGAGGCGCCCGGACATGAAGGCCTGCATGCCATTGAGCTCCCCGCTCAGAACGCCCTTGAGCGTATCGCTATCGGTGGAGAGCGACACCGAAGGGTCGTCGTGCTCACCTGACTGAATGTCCAGCGTACCGTCGTCGACGGTCATGAAATAGTCGTCGGCATCGGCGATATGAAACTGAAAGGTCTCGTGCATGCCCTTGGCGGCTTGCGGGTCGAAGCGAGACTTGAGATTGTCGATTACCTGAGTGGTGTCGCTCATGGTGTTTTCTGCAGCCTATGAACCGTGAAGGGTCCGAGCTTATTTTGAACAGGCGTTTGAATCAAGCGTTACCCTTGGCCGGCCGAACGAAAGGCCCCACGGATTTACAACTCGCATCGAGGAGAAGCAGGGTGAGTCAATGGTTTGCCGAATACGGCTTGTTTCTGGCCCAACTGGTCACGCTGGGCGTGATGATCCTGGCGGCGCTGGCCATCGTCGGTCGCGCCAAGGCCGGCCAGGCGCACGGCCAGCTGCGCATCGAGGAACTCGACAAGCGCTATCGCGCGCGGCAGCGGCAGCTTAGCCTGGTGGGGCTCGACAAGAAGCGTCGCAAGGCGGCGCTCAAGGCGTTCAAGCGCGACGACAAGCATCGCGACAAGCATCGCGACAAGCGGGATGGCGCGAAACGACCAACGCTGTGGGTGCTCGATTTCCATGGCGACATCAAGGCGTCGGGGACGGCACGGCTTGCCGAGGAAGTCTCGCTGATCCTCGGCGTCATCGACGAACGGGACGAGGTCGCCATACGCCTGGAGTCGCCCGGCGGGCTGGTGCATGCCTATGGACTGGCCGCCGCCCAGCTCGACCGGCTGCGCGATGCGGGCGTGTCGACGACGGTCTGCATCGACAAGGTGGCGGCCAGCGGCGGCTACATGATGGCGTGTTGCGCCGATCGACTGCGTGCGGCGCCGTTCGCGGTGCTGGGCTCGATCGGCGTGGTCGCGCAGCTGCCCAATATCCACCGCCTGCTCAAGCGCCACGATGTCGATGTCGAGCTGCTTACCGCCGGGCGCTACAAGCGTACGCTGACGGTGCTCGGGGAAAATACCGAGGAGGGGCGCGAGAAGTTCATCGAGGAGCTTGAGAGCACCCACGCGCTGTTCAAGCGCTTCGTTGCCGAGCGTCGCCAGGGGCTCGACATCGACGCCATCGCCACCGGCGAGACCTGGTACGGCAGCCAGGCGGTGGACAAGGGACTGATCGATGCGGTGGGAACCAGCGAGGCCTACCTGCTCGAGCGCATGAACGACGCGCGGGTCGTCACGGTGAGTCTCGAAAAGCGCCGTCGCCTCACCGAACGCCTGGGACGCGCTGTGTCACTGGGCATCGAGGGCGGACTGCAGCGAATCTACGAGGCGCTTGAGGCGAGCGGATGGCAACGCCGTTGAGCTAGTCGAGATACAGCGCGCCCAGGGTGTCGATCAGTTTCTCGGCTTCGCGGCCCTGTCGCGAATAGTAGATGGTCTGCGAGGCGCGACGCGTGGTTACCAGCCCTACGCGGCGCAGTATGGCCAGATGCTGGGACAGCGCCGACTGGCTCAGCGACAGGCGCGCATTGAGCTCGGACACCGAGAGTTCGCCGCTGTCGAGCAGGCACAGGATGCGCAGACGATTTTCGTTGGCGACCGCCTTGAGCAGGTTGGTCGACGCTTGGATGGCATCGTCGGGGTCGCTCAGCAGTCGTGAAGCGAGTGGGCGGCTACTCATGTTTCGTCTCCTGTGGCCGGCGCGTCCTGCGCCGTGTCCATTTCCCCGCTGCCGATGGATGCGTGCATCGCAGGCTTTCGGAACCGCCGCGGGTGACGTGAGAGGTAACGCAACAAGTCTGCCTCTCTTACTGATTTAGCGAAACTTCAACAACCACGCAAATTTGCCGTGATAGCGCGGCAAACGCTAATTCAGCGTCACGAGGAGGGGCGACATGATTGCATGCACCGATTGTCGACAAAGCCCTGTCGGTGGCACTCAGGAAAAGTCGGCGACAGGTTTTACGGTCGACTAGCCGATGGTATGACGGGAAACCGCGCTTAAATGCTCTAGAGTTGTGTCAACAATTCATCGTGAGCCACCGCGATCGATGAAGCCGTCGATCATCCTTAAATGGCAGGCATTTCATGAGCGCATACCGGACCGAATACCAGCGATCGATCGAGCAGCCCGAAGCATTCTGGGCCGAGCAGGCGCAGCGTATTTCCTGGTTCCGCCAGCCCCATGAAATTCTCGGCTTTGACAGGCAAGGGCATGCGCGCTGGTATGGCGACGGCGAAATGAATACCTGCCATGTGGCGCTCGATCATCATGTCGCCGAGGGGCGCGGCGACCAGCCCGCCATACACTGGGATTCGCCGGTAACCGCAGGCAAGCGCACGCTGAGCTATCGGGAATTGCGCGACGAGGTGGCGCTGTTCGCCGGCGGGCTGGCCTCGCTGGGCGTGGGCAAGGGCGATCGGGTGGTGATCTACATGCCGATGGTCCCCGAGGCGCTGATCGCCATGTTCGCCTGTGCCCGGCTGGGCGCCGTGCATTCGGTGGTGTTCGGCGGATTCGCGGCGCATGAGCTCGCCGTACGCATCGAGGACGCCGAGCCGCGGGTGATCATCGCCGCTTCCTGTGGCGTCGAGGTCGACCGGATCATCGCCTACAAGCCGATCGTCGACGAGGCGCTGACGCGTAGCCGCCATCGTCCCGAGGCCTGCGTAATCCTGCAGCGCGATTCGCTGCGTGCGCAGCTCAATGACAGCGATCACGACTGGCAGGCGCTGGTGGCGGATGCTTCGCCCGCCGACTGCGTCGCCGTCAATGCCCGCGATCCGCTGTACATCCTGTACACCTCGGGAACCACCGGCAAGCCCAAGGGCGTGGTGCGCGACAATGGCGGGCATGCGGTGGCGCTGCACTACTCGATGGAGCGCGTCTATGGCATGACGCCCGGCGAGGTATTCTTCTCGGCCTCGGACGTCGGCTGGGTCGTCGGCCACTCCTACATCGTCTACGCTCCGCTGATCTACGGCTGCACCACGCTGGTCTACGAGGGCAAGCCGGTACGGACCCCCGATGCCGGGGCTTTCTGGCGCCTGATCGAGGAGTACCGAGTGCGGGCCTTCTTTACCGCGCCGACCGCCTTTCGCGCGATCAAGAAGGAAGACCCCGATGGCCGGCGGTTGGAGGGGCATGACATTTCTTGCCTGAGGACGCTGTTCCTGGCCGGCGAACGGCTCGATCCGCCGACCTTTCATTGGCTGGAGGAGCTGTTGTCGGTGCCGATCGTCGATCACTGGTGGCAGACCGAGACCGGCTGGCCGATCGTTGCCAACCTGCAGGGCCTGGAGCCGATGCCGGCCAAGGCCGGCTCGGCGACGCTGCCGGTTCCCGGGTTCGATGTGGCCGTGTTGAACGCCCAGGGCGAGCCGGCCGGCATCGGCGAGCAGGGTAGCGTGGCGATTCGCGAGCCGATGCCGCCGGGCTGTCTGGCGGGGATATGGCGCGATCCGCAGCGCTTTCAGCGTGCCTACATGGCGGCTTTCCCGGGCTACTACCTGAGCGGCGACGGCGGCTATTTTGACAAGGATGGCTATCTGTTCATCATGGGGCGCAGCGATGACGTCATCAATGTCGCCGGGCACCGCCTGTCCACCGGCGAGATGGAGGAGGTCGTCGGCTCGCACGCCGCGGTGGCCGAGTGTGCGGTCATCGGCATCCAGGACGCATTGAAAGGGCAGGTGCCGATCGCCCTGGTGATCCCCAAGGACGGCTTCGATGGCGATGTCACGGCACTCGAGCGCGAGCTGGTCGCGCTGGTGCGCGAGCGGATCGGGGCCATTGCCAGCCTGCGTCAGGCGCTGGTGGTTGCGCGGTTGCCCAAGACCCGCTCGGGCAAGATCCTGCGCAAGCTATTGCGCAACATCGCCGATGGTGAGTCCTACGGCGTTCCCTCGACCATCGACGATCCGGCCAGCCTGCAGGACGTTCACGAGGCGATGGTGGCGGGCGAGGTGGGCACCGCGCATCGCGCGCAGCAGAGCGGTTAGGCGCCGGAGGGTCTGCAGGGCAATCGCCGTTAGCGTTTCGCTCGGGGCTGATCCGTCGATAAGCCTGCGAGGAGGCGCTGTAAATACCTCCCTGTACGCTACCGACGCCATCCATGGCGTCGGACCTCCTCTTCGGCTTATCCCCGGCGCCCCTCGTCAGTTCAACTGCGATTGCCCTGGGAGGGGCTGGCAGGGCAATCGCACGTAGCGATCTATTCTCATTCAAGGCCCAGCAGATGAGCCCGGTATTCATCTGACGTCGCTGCGATGATCCGCTTGGTCTTGAAGCTGCCTTTGCGCTTCGCCGGATCCAGGCGGATCAGGTTGAGGGTCAGGCGCTTGAGGATGGCTAAGTTGTGCGCCGCATGGCCCGTGCGGGCTCGCATCTGATCATCAGCAAACGTCACGTCAAGACACCAGTGCACGCGGTCCTCAATCCCCCAGTGCTGACGGACTGCCGCGGCCAGTTGCTCGGCATCGGGCACCAGGCTGCAGATGTAGTAACGCCGTTCCCGGGTCATCCTGCCCTGCCTCTCGCGTGTCGATTCGATGACCGCAAAGCAACGCAGGTCCGGCCAGCGCGTGGGGGCGGGCAAGCATTCCAACGCATCAAAGACGTAGCAGCGGCGCGTTTCCAGCCGTCCGTGATCCTTGCTGACCGCTTCGCTGACGTGATGGGGCGTCTTGTCCGGCGGCGCTGACTGGAACAGCTCGAAAAAGTCGTTTATCGCCGCATTGAGCTGTGGCTGATTATCCTTCACTGCCAGCACATAGTCCGCCCCACGGTCGCGAATCGCCTGCGCGATGCTGGGTTGGGTCCCCATGGCATCGATCGTCACGATACATCCCTCCAGGGCCAACGTGGCCAGCAGCTCCGGAATGGCGGTCTTCTCGTTCGACTTGGCCGGTGTCGCCTGCTGGCCGAGGATGACCCCGGCAGCCGCCGCGAACGCGCTGACCCAAGCGGCGCAACAGATCGTGAAGGCCGCCGACCGCCGGCTGGTTTTGCCATCCAACGCGACGACCTGGGGCGAGAGGCCAGGCAGCGCCCCCGCCACCCAGCAACGGAAGGCATGCTCGAACTCCTTGGGGTCCATCAAACCAAAGAGGCGTGCGAAGGTATCATGTGATGGGATGCCGTTGGGTAAGGAGAGATGCTGGCGTAACCAGGCTTGCTTCTCTTGGGCCCAGAGCTCGATCTCCTCGAAGGTATCGGCGCCGACCAGGATGCCACAGGCCGCCACGGTGAGCACTTCCGGCAAGGAGTGCTGGACCTTGTTGGACTGGCGAGGATCGGTAACGGAGACGAAGACATCCATGAGAGGCTGTGAAGACTGAGGCATAGTGACGCTCGAACCAAATGCCTAGTAATACCGGCCCGCTCTAATTTCTTCAAATGCGATCGATTACCGACGTGCGATCGCCCTGGCGGGGCTGGCGAGAAACTGCGCGAGCGGTGCTTACGTGCTAATATCCGGGCAAATTTTCCAAGCAAGTCCTGCCCATGCCCACGCTCAAGATCATTGTCGGCACCGTCTACGGCGGTGCCCTGGATGTCGCCGAACAGGTCAAGCCGCTCTTCGAGCAGGCCGGCTATGAGGTTTCAATCCTCGAACAGCCGACGCTCGCCGACATTACCGATCAAGCCGCCGACCTGACCCTGTTCTGCGTCTCGACGACCGGCAGCGGCGATTATCCCGGCGGCATTACGCCGTTCGCCCGCGCGATCAACGAGCAGCATCCTATGCTCGGCGAGCTGCGTTACGGACTGATCGCGCTGGGTGACAGCTCCTATGGCGACACCTTCTGTGGCGGCGGGCGCAGTCTCGATGCGCTGCTCGAGGACCACGGCGCTCAGCGCATCGGCGAGCGACTCGAGGTCGATGCCATGGAAACCTTCATGGCCGACGATGCCGCCGTGCCCTGGGTCGAGGCGTGGATCGACGAAAACGGTCTGCGCAGCGAATGACGACGGGGTGCCAGCAATGACGACTCGCGTCATGACCGCCGAACGGGTCAGCATCCTCGTCGGCATCCTGATCGCCATGCTGACGACCTTGCTGCGCTATGTCGCCAACGGCGTGGCGCAAGATCGCTTGATCCTGTTGTGCATCGCCGCCGTGGTGGTCCTGGGGGTCGCCGTGGCCTCCTGGCGATTGCTTGACGCCGGCGCGCGCCAGCGCTTGCCGGTGTTGCTGGGGCGGATGGGCGTGGCCATGCTCTCGAGCCTGCTGGTGGTCGCGGTATGGCAGGGCCTCCAGGGCGGGATGGCCAATCTCGACGGCCTGGCCGTGCTCTCGCACGGCACGGCGCTGGGGCTGCTGATTCATGCCCTGGCGTCGGGCTGGCGCCGCAAGCGCGCCTGATCGCTCGCTGGGTCATTCATCAAGGCCGGCCGCTGGCGGCCGGTTTTTGCATTGAGGCGACAAAGCGCTCAGAAAAGGCCGCGATTTGCGGCTTCCTAGCCCAGCGTGTAGCAAGGAACGTAGTGACTGCCGGGCAGCTTCATGCGCCCCTGGGCGACGAATGAATTGAGCAGGGCATCCAGCCGCGCCATCAGTTCGGCCTCGGCGTGCAGCCGGAAAGGGCCGTGCGCCTCGATGGCGCGAATGCCGGGTTCCTTGACGTTGCCGGCGACGATGCCCGAGAACGCCCGGCGCAGATTGGCGGCGAGTTCATGGATCGGCTGGTCGTGATGGAGCTGCAGGGCGGCCATGGCCTCATGGGTGGGCTCGAAGGGCTGCTGGAAGCCGGGCTGCACGTTGAGGCGCCAGTTGTAGTAGAAGGCGTCGTTGTGCGCGCGACGGAATTCGGTGACCTCGTCGATTCCCTTGCGCATGGCGCGAGCCACCTTGGCCGGGTCGTCGATGATGATGCGATAGCGCTGGCAGACCTCATCACCCAGCGTATAGCGCAGGAATTCATCGATGCGCTTGAAGTAGTCGGCGGCGCTCGGCGGGCCGCTGAAGATGACCGGGAACGGCGTGTCGGCGTTCTCCGGGTGCAACAGGATGCCCAGCAGGTAGAGCGCTTCCTCGGCGGTGCCCACGCCGCCGGGAAAGATGATGATGCCATGACCGACGCGCACGAACGCCTCGAGCCGCTTCTCGATGTCGGGCATCACCACCAGTTCGTTGACGATCGGGTTGGGCGACTCGGCGGCGATGATCCCGGGCTCGGAAATGCCCAAGTAGCGGCCATGCCTGCGACGTTGCTTGGCGTGCGCGACGTTGGCGCCCTTCATGGGGCCCTTCATGGCGCCGGGGCCGCAGCCGGTGCAGATATCCAGATCGCGCAGTCCCAGATGATAGCCGACATCCTTGGTGTAGTCGTACTCCTCGCGCGAGATCGAGTGGCCGCCCCAGCACACCACCAGGCTGGGCTCGCGGGACGGCTTGAGCGTGCCGGCGTTGCGCAGGATATGAAAGACCGCGTTGGTGGTGCCGTCGCCGGTCGTCAGGTCGAAGCGCGAGTGCTGCTGGATCTCGTTGAAGACATACACGATGTCGCGCAGGATCGCCGACAGGTGTTCGCGGATACCGCGGATCATGCGGCCGTCGACGAACGCCTCGGCGGGGGCATTGGTGAGCTTGAGGCGGATGCCGCGATCCTGCTGCAGCACCTCGATATCGAAATCGCGATAGGCTTCCATTACCGCCAGCCCATCGTCGGTCGGCGAGCCGCAGTTGAGCACCGCCAGGGCGCAGCGGCGCAACAGATCGTGAAGGCCGTTGGCCGACGTGTCGCGCAGGCGGTTGACCTCCTGCTGAGACAGCACCTCGAGGCTGCCTTCCGGGGAAATCGTGGTTGAAATCGTTTCCGGCATTAGCGGTTCCTTGTCATGCCTGCAATACAGGTCGCGGCGCATACGGCGTCGTTCCATGAATGAAAGTTCCATACGGGCGCGGTCAGCGACGTCCCGCTCCATTGACCATCGTACTGGCTCGAGCATCTCGGCGAGCGTCGAGATGCGAGCCGGTCGCGACAGCGGTTTTTACCTGAGCGTAGTTCTTGCGTAGTGCTTGCATAGCGCCTGTCGAACGATGCTAACACGCCGGTGTCCCGGCCGCAGCGCTGCGCCGTGGGGCCATTCTTTGCTAAGATAGCGCCCGGCATGTCATCTGACGGCAACGAGGCCCGGGGTGCGCCCGTGTCGAGCCGTTGCCTGGCGCGCTGTGGTCAATGAAATTCCAGCGAGTGGTCGCCCGTTCCATGTTCAATGCCCAGTATTTCCGTACGTTCATAACCCTGGTCGAAACCGGCAGCTTCACGCATACGGCACGGCGACTCGAGATGACCCAGCCCGGGGTCAGTCAGCACATTCGCAAGCTGGAGAACTATCTCGACAAGTCGCTGATCAATCGCTACGGGCGTCGCTTTACGCTTACCGAGGCCGGCCGGCGGGCTTACGATTACTCAGTTCGGCTGTTCGCCGAGCACGAGCATTTTCGCCACTCGCTGGATGACGAGTCGCTGGATTCGGGCGATTGTCGCGTCGCCTCGCCGGGCAGCATCGGACTGTTGTTCTATCCGTTCATTCTCGGTTATCAGCAGATGCATCCCGGGCTCACCGTCAGCTACAGTTTCGCCTTCAACGACGAGATCATCCAGGACGTGGTGGCCGGCCGCTACGACCTGGGTATCGTCACCGAGGTGTTCAAGCACCCCGACCTGAAATTCGAGCCCTGGCATCAGGAGCCGCTGTGCCTGGTGGTGCCGGCCGATTTTACCGGTACCTCGCTGCAGGAGCTGATGGCGCTGGGCTTCATGAACTACTCGGACGGCATCAACTATGCCGGCCAGCTGCTGCGCGCCAATTTCGCCGGCGAGTTTCGCTCGATGAGTCACTTTCCGCGCCAGGGGCATACCAACGAGGTCGCCATGGTGCTCGACGCCGTCGCGCGCGGGCTGGGTTTCACCGTGGTCTCGCGGCCGGTGCTGGAGACCTCGCCCTGGCAGCGCCAGGTCAAGGCGTTGACGCTGCCGCATCAGGCCTACGAGTCGCTGTACATCGTCACCCAGGCGGGTACCGAGACGCCGAAGCGATACATGCAATTGCTCGACGATTTCCGCGAGGAGCGGCGAAACACGCTGTACGGGCTGGTCGAGGAGCCGGGATTCGATATCTGAAGGACGACGAGCGCAAGCCGGCCTGCAAAAGCCGCTGAAGACCGAACCGAGCTCATCGTATGACAGCCTGTGGCCGGCATTCGGTTTGCGTCTTCAAGACGTTTGTCGGGTAGCTGCCTCGGCGATGTCGGCGAAGATCGTATCCAGCCTGGCGGCGATGTCGGACAGTGACTCGGCCTCGCCGGGGGTCTCCAGGCCCGCGATATAGGGCGAAAAGATCGCACTGGGCTGCTCGCTGTGCGGCGGTCTGGGTGGGGCCCACATCGGTCACGATGCCCATGTTGTTGGCGGCAATCGCGCTCTTCAGCCGGCTCAGCAATGTCGCGTAGCTCTGTTGCGTTGGCATGACCTGCCAGCCGTCCGCCGGCCATCGCGTCTGCGCCATGCCGGGCGAGACCCCATTATCAGCATCAGAGCAAGGGCCCAGCGCAGGGCGCGCTTGTGGATGTCTCTCATGACTGCATCTCATGGAGTGGCGAAAATGTGCGTTGCCAGTGACGCAACGCCGAAGGGTGTACGCCGAACGTGTTCGTAGGGCGCGGCGTATTGGGCGGATGGGAGATTGCCCACGAAGAACGAATGTCGCTGCGCCACGACCAAGACGGTGATCAATCGAGGGAGAGAGGCATGACGTATTCGCGAGGCTTGCTGGTGGCGGTGTTGTCGCTGTTGCCAACCATGGGCCAGGCCTACGAGTTGTCCGACTGGGACTCGGTGACCGCGGCCGCCCGGGGGCAGACCGTGTACTGGAACGCCTGGGGCGGCGATCCGCGGACCAATGCCTATATCGATTGGGTGGCCGAGCAGGTCGACCAGCGTTACGGCATCGATCTCGAGCACGTCAAAGTGGGCGATACCGGCGAGGCGGTGACCCGCGTGCTGGCCGAGAAGGCGGCGGATAACGAAGACCGAGGTGCGGTCGACCTGATCTGGCTCAACGGCGAGAACTTCGCCGCCATGAAGGAAAATGACCTGCTCTATGGTCCCTGGGCCGAGCGACTGCCCAATTTCTCGCTGACCGCCCCCGAGCAGAACCCCGAAGTGCGCGAGGACTTCACCTTGCCGGTCGAGGGGTACGAAGCGCCCTGGGGGCGTGCACAGCTCACCTTCTATTACGACAGTGGGCGTGTCGACGCGCCGCCGCGCAGCATTCCCGCGTTGCTCGACTGGGCCAAGGCGAACCCTGGGCGCTTCACCTATCCGCAGCCGCCGGCCTTTCTGGGCACGACCTTCCTCAAGCAGGCGTTGCTGGCATTGACCGAGCAGCGCGAGGCGCTCTATGCGCCGGTCGGCGAAGCCGATTTCGAGGCCGTCACCGCGCCGCTGTGGGACTACCTGGACCGCTTGCATCCTTATCTATGGCGCGAGGGCGAACGCTTCCCCTCGGGCGGGCCTCAGATGCGCCAGCTGATGGGTGACGGGGCGCTGAGCCTGGCGTTCACCTTCACCCCCACGGCGCCGGCTGCCGGGGTGCTCGATTATCAACTACCGCCGACCACGCGCAGCTATATTCTCGACGGCGGCACGCTGGGCAACGTGCATTTCGTCGCCATTCCCTTCAATGCCCAGCACAAGGCCGGCGCGCTGACGATCGCCAACTTCCTGCTCTCGCCGGAGGCCCAGGCCCGCAAGCAGGATCTTGCGCTGTGGGGCGATGCCACGGTGCTGGACATGTCGCGCCTGAGCCCCGATCAGCGTGAGGCGTTCACCCGCGATGGCCGGGCTGCCGAGAGCCTGCCGCCGCCGTCGCTGGGCAAGACGCTGCGCGAACCCCATCCCTCCTGGATCGAGCCCCTCGAGCAGGCCTGGCGGCAGCGTTACGGCGCGCAATGACATCGGCCGTTGCCTACCGGCTCGTCGTCGGGGTGCTGCCCTGGCTGACCATCGCCTTGCTCAGCGTGCCGGTGGCCGCCGGTACGCTGGGCGCGCTGGCGCCAGCCTTCGGCTGGCTGCCGGTACTCGGCGGTGAACACCTGACCCTGGTCCCCTGGCGGCAGCTCTTCGCGGTACCGGGCCTCGCCGACATGGCGCGGCTCAGCCTGGTGACCGGGTTGGCCAGCACGGCGCTGTCGCTGGTCCTGGTGGTGCTATTTTTGGGCAGCTTCCTGGGCACGCCGCTGTATCGGCGCATTCAGCGCTGGCTGTCGCCGTTGCTGGCGGTGCCTCACGCGGCGGCGGCGATCGGCCTGGCGTTCCTGCTGACCCCATCGGGGTGGGTGGTGCGTGGCTTCTCGCCCTGGCTGAGCGGCTGGGCCTACCCACCGGATTATGCGTTTCCCGGCGATGCCTGGGGGCTGTCGCTAATCTTGGGCTTGATCATCAAGGAGGTTCCCTTCCTGCTGCTGATGAGCCTGGCAGCCCTGGTGCAGTGCCAGGCCGGCGAGCGCCTGCGCGTGGCACGCAGTCTGGGCTATCGTCCGCTGACGGCCTTTCTCAAGGGTGTCATGCCCGGGCTCTATCCCTTGCTGCGGTTGCCCGTCTATGCGGTGATCGCCTTTGCCACCTCGACGGTGGACGTGGCCATGATCCTGGGCCCCACGACGCCTTCGACGCTTGCGGTGTCGGTGGTCGGCTGGCTCAACGACCCCGCGCTGTCGATGCGCTTCATGGCCTCGGCGGGGGCGATGCTGCAACTGCTGCTGACGCTGGCTGCCTTGTTGATCTGGTGGTCGTTGGAGCGATTGGTGGCACGCATAAGCCGGGGCTGGTGCCGGGACGGGCGGCGCCACTGCGGCGAGCGCTGGCTGGGCAGCATCGCCTGGCTGGCCATGCGCACGGTGCTGGGCCTGATGATGTCCGCCCTGGCGGGGCTGGCGCTGTGGTCGGTGGCCGGGTACTGGCCGTTCCCGCAGTTCCTGCCCTGGCCGCCGACCGTGCATAACTGGCTGAACGCGGCCGATGACCTGATCGCCCCGGTGTGGCAAACGCTCGGCGTCGCGCTCACCGCGACCCTCGTCTCGGTGGTGATGGTGCTGGGCGCGTTGGAGGCGGAGACCCAGCGCCGTCGGCCGATGCGCCCCTGGGCGCAACGGATTCTGTACCTGCCGCTGCTGGTGCCATCGGTGGCCTTCCTGTTCGGGCTGGTCATGATCCAGGCGCAAGTCGGCATCCGGCCCGGCTTGGGCGCGGTCATCATCGGGCATGCGGTGTTCGTGCTGCCCTACGTCTTTCTGTCCCTGGCGGAAAGCTATCGGCGCCTGGACCCGCGCTGGAGCCATCAGGCACGCAGCCTCGGTGCCGGGCCATGGCGGGTCTTCTTGCGCGTGCGCCTGCCGTTGTTGCTGGCGCCGATCCTGACCGCGGCGGCGGTGGGCTTCGCGGTGAGCGTCGGCCAGTACCTGCCTACCATTTTGCTGGGCGCCGGGCGCGTGGTTACGGTGACCACCGAGGCGGTCAGCCTGGCCAGCGGCGGGGACCGGCGGCTGACCGCCATCTACGCCCTGGTCCAGTTGTTGCTGCCGGCCTTGGGGTTTTTGCTGGCGATGCGGGTGCCGCGCTATGTGTTTCGACGGCGGCGCGGTCTGCTGCCAGGTGCCGATTGATGAAAGGATGCATGCCATGGCGTCATTGATGCTCGACGACATCGTCATCGAACAGGGCCAGCAGCGCCTGCTGAGTCTGGACACCACGGTCGCCCCCGGTGAGGTGCTGACCGTCATGGGGCCCTCCGGTGTGGGCAAGTCCACCTTGCTGGCGTTCATCGCGGGATTCCTGAACCCGGCCTTCCAGGCGCGGGGACGCGTGATGCTCGATGAGACACGCATCGATACGCTGCCCGCCGAGCGGCGTCGTGTGGGGGTGCTGTTTCAGGATCCGCTGCTGTTTCCGCATCTCGACGTCGGGGGCAACCTGGCCTTCGGCATGGCGCGCGAAGGCACGCGTCGGCAACGCCGTGAGCGCATTCATGAGGCCTTGTTGTCGGTGGGTCTGGAGGCGTTCGCAGGGCGCGACCCGGCGACGCTGTCCGGCGGGCAGAAGGCGCGGGTCGCGCTGTTGCGGGTGCTGTTGTCGCAGCCGCGCGCGATCCTGCTCGACGAGCCGTTCTCCAAGCTGGACGCCGAGCGGCGCGGCGAGATTCGTCACTGGGTCTTCGAGCGCGTGCGCGATCACCGGCTCCCCACGCTGATGGTGACCCACGACGAGGCCGACGCCCGGGCGGCCGACGGGCGTATCGTGAGGTTGACCGAATGAGGTGTCGCAATGGGACGTATCGACCAGGAGGGACGCACATGATGACGTATCACTGGGTTTTTCGGGCGCTTGTCCTGGGGAGCATGACGCTCTCGACAAGCGCCGTGGCCGCTGAAATCGATTTCTCCGCCCGGGACATGGTGTCCTGGTCGACGCGCTCCTTCGAGGGGCAGACGCGTTACGCGGTGGTTCGCGACGGCGGCGTCGAGGTGCTCGAGGCAAACGCGCGGGGCCAGGCCTCCGCCAAGTACCTGGAGCGCGAGATCGACCTGAGCGAGACCCCTTACCTGCGCTGGTGCTGGAAGGTGAATGCCCGTTATGCGGGGCTCGACGAGCGTACCCGGGCCGGTGACGACTACCCCGGCCGGCTCTACGTGGCGCGCAAGACGGGGCTGCTGCCGTGGCAGGTGCAATCGGTGAACTACGTATGGTCCTCCAATCAGGCCGCCGGGGCACGCTGGCCGAATGCCTTCACCGACCGGGCGATGCTGCTGGCCCTTCAGGGAAAACGCTCGCCGCTCGGCGAGTGGCGGGCGGAAGTGCGCGACGTGAGCGCCGATTTCAAGACGCTGTTCGGCGATGCCGCGAACACGATCGACGGCGTGGCGCTGATGAGCGATGGCGACAACGCGGGCGGCGACGCCACCGCCTGGTATTACGGCGTCGGCTTCTCCGACTCGCCGGCGCCCCCGGATTGTCCGGGGTGAATCAGAGCAGAGATAGCGTCATGCTGACACGGGATGTCGACACGCCACGCGATCTCGAACGCTGGCGCATGCTGGACGCTAGGGTATCGATGCGGGTTTGGGCGGATGGTGGATGACACGTTTTATTGCCATGATGGGCGATGCTCATCGAAGGGGAAGCGCATCATGGCAGCAAGACCCGATTCGTCATCTGACGCGGGATCTCTCGGCGAGCGTCAACGTCGCCTGGCGGCGGTACGGCCGCGGCTACTGGCTTTCGCGCGTCTGCAATTGCGCGATGCCTCCGAGGCAGACGATGTCGTGCAGGAGGCTCTGATCACCGCCGTCGAGAAAAATGACAGTTTCGAAGGAAAATCCGGTTACGAGACCTGGGTCTTTGGGATTCTGAAACACAAGATTCTCGATGCACTGCGTGCCCAGAAGCGCCGGGGACAATGGCAGTCCTGGGACGATGACGGCGTCGAGGAGGCCATCGAACGGCAATTTCAGGACACCGGCAGGTGGACGAGAATGGCGCGCCCCAGGTCCTGGGGCGATCCCGAGAGCACGCTTGCCAGCGAGCGGTTCTGGCAGGTGTTCGATAGCTGCATGATCGCGCTGCCCGATAATATTGCCAGGGTCTTCACGCTGCGCGAACTCATGGGGCTCTCCACGCGTCAGATTTGCGAAGAGGTCGGTATCCAGGAAAACAACTGCTGGGTCGTCCTGCATCGCGGCCGCCTGTTGTTGCGCGCGTGTCTGGAAAAGGGCTGGCTGGCGGAGGCCGACTCATGAAAATGCTGATGTGCCGAGAGGCCACGCGGCTGATGTCGAAGCGTTTGGATGTGCCGTTGGGCATTCAGGAAAAAATGGCGCTGAAATTTCACCTGGCCATGTGCGGGGCCTGCAAGCAATGCAATAAGCAGTTTCAATTGATGCACGATGCAGGACGCGTCCTGGAACATCAGACCCCGACAACGCCCTTCGATCTGGGTGGCGATTCTCGATGACACACCGCGAAACACGAGAAGACGTTGCCCGGGATCCACTGACGGCACTCCTGAAACCCATCTTCATGGGGAGTGATTTTTACCATGTCGCCAAGCAATGCGGCGATTGGCTGCTGTCGCATGAACATGCCGTCGCCCCGAGCTTTCATCTGGTGACCGAGGGGCAGTGTCGTCTTGCCTGGCATGACGGGGGCGAGGAGCATTTGCAGGCCGGCGACTTGGCGTTCTTTCCCGGTGATACGCCGCACCAACTTACACCCCAGGGCGTGCCCGCCGATACGCCGACGCAGGTGGTAACGCTACGCAGTTCACGACCGGGCGTGGGATTGATCTGCGGCCATTTTCGCTTCGTGCATGACGTCCCCCCGGCCTGGTTCGGCGCGTTGCCGCGTATCGTGCGTATTCCCCGGCAGGCGCGTGGGCAAACGTTTCAACATGCGGTCGAGGCCTTTGCCCAGGAGTTGTCCAACGGCAATGCGCCCGGACACGCCCCGGTGACGAATGCCTTGGCCAATGCCCTGTTGATCCTGATGCTGCGCCACTGTCTGGAGACGCAGCTGCTCGATCACCGTCACCTGATGGCGTTTCTGGACGCCCCTATTAGCCGTGCACTCAAGTTGTTGCATGAAGATCCGAGACGCGACTGGACGCTGCACGAACTGGCCCGTGCCGTGGGGCTTTCCCGTTCGAGTTTCAGTGAACGTTTCCATCGCGTCGTGGGGATGACCGTGGTGCGCTATCAAGGACGGCTGCGCATGATATTGGCGGACCAGGCCCTCGCCAACGGCGAGAGCATCGTGGGAGCCATGCTGGCCAGCGGCTATCGCTCGGAATCCACCTTTCGCAAGGCCTACAAGCGGATCAGGGGCGAGCCGCCCTCACGTCTTAAAACGCACGCTACGGAGTGACCACCTCGCTGACCTGCAACACCGGTTCCACATTGGTGAAGTGGGGAACGTCGTCCATGAGCTGCTGCCCCACGGCGTCAAAAGCCGACTCGAAAGCCTCCGCCGAATCGAATCCCAGATGAGCCATCAAGTGGTAGGGAGACGCGGCATCGGTACCGCGATGAATTCTCGCATAACGCAGGACGTGTTCGCCTAGTTTTTCCTCGACAAGAGGAACATGTTTTTCCAGGTAGTACTGATCATCGAAGGTAAGATCATTCTGGTTGGGATACGCTACCATGACGTCGATCATTGTCGTCTCCAGGGAATAGACAAGAATTGAGGGAGTGTTCTCGTTCAGTCGTGTGGTGACTCTACACCTTACATGTCGCTTCACTCTTTCAGTCACGGCTTTACGTTTTAACGTCTGCCATCAGTTGCTGGCTCAGCGTCGTGAGTGAATCGGCTTGCCAGTCCGGCTCGAAGAGTTGTGTGTCGATTACTTTTCCGGGGCGAGCGATGAACCCGGTCCTATATCCCGCGCTGGCGGCGCCGATAAGGTCCCAGCCATGAGCCGCGATCATGACCAGCTCACGCGGTGATACCTGCCAGTGATCGGCAACATATTGGTACGCGATTGGGCTTGGCTTGTAGGTCTCTACGGAATCGACGCTTAGCACGGCGTCGAAAAGGTCTCTCAATCCGGCGTTTTCCAACTGACACTGCACGGCGTCGAGGGTGCCGTTGGTCAGAGCGGTCAATTGATAGCCTGCAGTGCGAAGCTTGGTGAGGGCAGGCGCTGCATCGGGGTGCGGTGGCAAGGTGACCAGTATGTCAATGAGCTGGCGCTGGTGGTCGTCGCTAATGTCGACACCATGACGCAAACCGGTTTGCCGCAAGGCACTTTTCGCGAGCAATCCGAAGGGAAAGTAGCGACCGGAAAGGGTGGTCGTCATCCATGCCCCTTCCAGGGTCAGGAACCACTCGCCACGCACGGCCGCATTGCCAAACATCTTCTCGAAAAGTGGCGTCAATGCTGCGGTATCGAGCAACGTCTCATTGATATCGAATACCAGGATCATGTGTGTTTTCCGCTATCAGGTAAAAGGCCCATCACTCAAGCATGCGTGGCCGTGCTCCGCAGCGATTTTGGCTTGATAGTGTACGCTGCGACATGAATTGGAGACGTGGAGTAGCATTCTTTGCGCCCGAGGGGGGGCTACGCTGGTGGCTGACATACGTCATCACGAGGAGAGTTACATGACGGACTTCACACTGCATACGGTCGACAGCGCGCCCCAGGAAGCCAAGGAACGCCTGGAAAGCACGCAAAAACAGATGGGGTTTTTGCCCAACCTGTTCGCCAAGATGGCCGAGGCTCCGGCGCTGCTGGAGGCCTACCAGACGCTCGACGAGATCTACTCACGGACCAGTCTGACGGCGGCGCAGCAGCAGGTCGCGCTACTCGCCATCAGTTCCGTCAATGGCTGCAGCTTCTGCGTGGCCGCTCATACCGGTGGGGCGAAAGCGGCCAAGGTGCCGCAGGGCGACATTGCCAAGCTGCGCGAGCTGCAAAACCCCGATGACCCGAGACTCAACGCCGTGTCGCGCTTTGCCAAGCATCTCGTCGAGGCACGGGGCTGGGCCAAGGATGCCGAGATTCAGGCGTTTCTGGAGGCCGGTTTCGAAAAACAGCAGTTGCTCGAGCTGGTGATTGCCGTCAGCCTCAAGACGCTATCCAACTACACCAATCATATCGCCGGCACGCCGCTCAACGACGAGTTAAAGCCTCTCGAATGGCAGGATCCGCGTACTTGAGAGATGTGAACGTGCGACACTAGCGGTCGCGCAAGAGAAGGTGGGCGATATACCGGCGTCGGTGTATCGCTTTTTTCATGGTGGCGACGGCGGTGGCCTGCAAGGATATTGGTCGGGTAGCGACTCAACATATGAACGCGTCGCCATCCGGGCTGCTTGGCCGAGTGACTGAAGCATGCGGGTATCGCGTCACCGGCGACGTCGATACCCATCGACCAGCGTGGGCACAGGGGAAATGGATTGAAACGTTATCGCGTGGTGATTCTGGGCATGGTGCTGGTGGCGATCATGGCCTTCTTCGCGGGAGGCTTCGACGATTACCTGACGCTCGAGTCCATCAAGTCGCTGCAAGGGCGGTTCGATCAATGGTTCGCCGATGCGCCCTGGCTGGTCGCCGGCGGCTTCTTCCTCGTCTATGTGCTGATCGCCGCGTTTTCGCTGCCCGGTGCTACGCTGCTGACGCTGCTGGGTGGGGCATTGTTCGGCCTGGGCTGGGGGTTTTTGATCATCTCCTTCGCCAGCACGATCGGCGCCACCTTGGCCTTCCTGGTTTCCCGTACGCTGTTCAGGGAAACCGTGGAGCGTCGTTTTTCGCGCCATCTGAAGACGATCAACCGCGGTGTCGAACGCGACGGCGCGCTGTATCTGTTCAGCCTGCGGCTGGTACCGATCTTCCCGTTCTTCGTCGTCAACCTGGCGATGGGCCTGACTCGGCTGCGTACCTCGGTGTTCTATGTCGCCAGCCAGATCGGCATGATTCCCGGCACGCTGGTCTACGTGAACGCCGGCCAGCAACTCGGCGAACTGCAATCGCTGGGTGGCGTCGTGTCGCCGTCGTTGCTGCTGTCATTCGCCCTGTTGGGCGTCTTCCCGCTGATCGCGCGTAGGCTCGTCGACGGGCTGCAACGCCGCAAGCGTTACCGGGGACATACCAAGCCTCGGCGCTTCGATTACGACATTCTGGTGATCGGCGGCGGCTCGGCGGGGCTGGTGACCAGTTACATCGCCAGCGCAGTGCGAGCCAAGGTCGCGCTCGTCGAACGCGACGCCATGGGAGGCGACTGTCTCAATACCGGCTGCGTGCCCTCCAAGGCGCTGATTCGCGCCGCGCGGGCTGCCCAGAACGTGCGCGACGCCGAGCGAATGGGCGTTCACGCGGGGCCTTCGCGTATCGACTTCGGCGAGGTCATGAATCACGTGCGGCGCGTCATCGAGGAGGTGGCGCCCCATGACAGCGAGGAGCGCTATAGCGGGCTGGGCGTCGAGGTGAAGCGCGGCACGGCGCGGCTGCGTTCGCCGTGGACGGTCGATGTCGACGGCCAGCCGCTGACGGCTCGGCATATCGTCATCGCCACTGGCGCCACGCCCATGGTGCCGCCGATTCCAGGCATCGAGCAGGTCGACGTGCTGACCTCCGAGAACCTGTGGACGCTGACCGAGCAGCCGCGTCGTCTGGTGGTGCTGGGCGGTGGCGCGATCGGCTGCGAGCTCGGCCAGAGCTTCGCCCGCCTGGGCAGCCAGGTCACGCTGGTCGAGGGCGCCGAGCAGCTGCTGGGGCGCGAGGACGACGAGGTCGGCGAATTCGTCGCCGGCCTGCTCACCGAGGAGGGCCTCGAGGTCATGACCGGCACCCGGGCGCTGGCGGTGACGGTCGAGAACGGCGAGCACCGGCTCCTCGTCGAGGCGGCCGACGGTGGCCAGGCGCGTATCCCCTTCGACCGCCTGCTGGTCAGCGTCGGTCGTCAGGCCAACGTCGACGGGCTCGGGCTGGAAGCGCTGGGGGTCGCCACTCGCGACAACGGCACTCTGGAGGTCAACGAGCAGCTACAGACCAAGCTGCCCAACATCTGGGCCTGCGGCGATGTCGCCGGCCCCTATCAGTTGACCCACGCCGCCGCGCACCAGGCCTGGCATGTCGCCGTCAACGCCCTGTTCGGCGAGTTCAAGCGCTTCAAGGTCGACTACCGCATCATGCCCGCGGTGACCTACCTGCAACCCGAAGTGGCGCGGGTGGGGCTCAACGAGCGCGAGGCCAAGGTGCAGGGCATCGCTTACGAGGTCACCCGCTATGCCATGGCCGAGAGCGACCGGGCGATCGCCGAGCGCGCCACCGCCGGTTTCGTCAAGATCCTCACCGTGCCCGGCAAGGATCGCATCCTCGGCGCCACCCTGGTCGGCGAAAACGCCGGGGAATGGCTGGCGGAGCTGACGCTGGCGATGAAGCACAACCTCGGGCTCAACAAGCTGCTCGGCACGATTCACCCTTACCCGACCCTCTCGGAAGCCGTCAAAGGCACTGCCGGCGTGTGGAAGAACGCCCACAAGCCCGAGCGCCTGCTCGGCTGGCTGGCGCGCTATTTCCGGTGGCGACGGGGAGGGCGTCGCTGACATCGCCCTGGCACCGGTTCGTTGAGTCAGATGCCGTCAGTCGCGGTATTCGTCGATGCTCGGGCACGAGCAGATCAGGTTGCGATCACCGAACACGTTGTCGACGCGATTGACCGCCGGCCAGATTTTTCCGGTCTTGGTGGCCTGCGACGGGAACGCCGCCAGCTCGCGGGAATAGGCATGCGGCCACTCGGCGTCGCGCAGATCGGCCATGGTGTGCGGGGCATTGACCAGCGGGTTGTCCGCGAGGCTCCATTCGCCGTCCTCGACTCGTCTTATTTCCTCGCGAATCGCGATCATCGCCTCGCAGAAGCGCTCGATTTCGTAGCGCGATTCCGACTCGGTGGGCTCGATCATCAACGTGCCGGGCACCGGGAACGACATGGTCGGCGCATGGAAGCCGTAGTCCATCAGGCGCTTGGCGATGTCTTCCTCGCTGATCCCCGAACTCGTCTTGAGCGGGCGAGTGTCGATGATGCACTCGTGGGCCACCATGCCGTTGGCGCCGCGATAGAGCACCGGATAGTGCTCGGCGAGACGCCGGGCGATGTAGTTGGCATTGAGGATCGCCAGCTCGGTCGCCTCGCGCAGCCCGCGTGCGCCCATCATCTTGATGTAGGCCCACGAGATCGGCAGGATCGAGGCGCTGCCGTAGGCCGCCGCCGAGACCGCGCCGCACGCCTCGCGCACCCCGGCGATCGGCGTGACCACGTGGTTGGACACGAATGGCGCAAGATGCGCCTTGACGCCGATCGGTCCCATGCCCGGGCCGCCGCCGCCGTGCGGGATGCAGAACGTCTTGTGCAGGTTAAGGTGCGAGACATCGCCGCCGAAATCGCCGGGGCGGCACAGCCCCACCTGGGCGTTCATGTTGGCGCCGTCGATATATACCTGGCCGCCATGCTCGTGCACGATCCGGCACACCTCGCGCACCGTCTCCTCAAACACGCCGTGGGTGGAGGGGTAGGTGATCATGATCGCCGAGAGCGTGTCGCTGTGCTGTTCGGCCTTGGCGCGCAGGTCAACGACGTCGATGTTGCCGCTGTCGTCGCACTCGACCACCACCACTTTCATCTGCGCCATCGCCGCCGAGGCGGGATTGGTGCCGTGCGCCGAGCTCGGGATCAGGCAGATATCGCGATGGCCCTCGCCGATGTCGGCCTGGTAGCGGCGGATCGCCACCAGCCCCGCGTATTCGCCCTGGGCGCCGGAGTTGGGCTGCATGGAGATGTGATCGTAACCGGTGATCTCGACCAGAAACGCCGCCAGTTCATCGATCATCTGCTTGTAGCCGACGGTCTGATCGTTGGGCGCGAAGGGGTGGGTCTGAGCGAACTCCGGCCAGGTGATCGGGATCATCTCGCTGGTGGCGTTGAGCTTCATGGTGCACGAGCCCAGCGGAATCATCGCGTGGGTCAGCGACAGGTCGCGATTCTCCAGGCGCTTGAGATAGCGCAGCATCTCGGTCTCGCTGCGGTAGCGATTGAAGTTGGGGTGCGTAAGATATTCGCTCTCGCGGTGATAGCCCGTCGGAATGCCGTCGCGGCCCTCGGCGACGAGCGCCTCGTCGAGTGCGCTGACCGACAGTTCGTGCTCCTCGCCGAGCAGCACGTCGAACAGCACCGCGACATCGGCAGGGGTGGTGGTCTCGTCGAGGCTGACGCCGACCCGGCCGTCGTCATGCAGGCGCAGGTTGATCTCGTGAGTCAGCGCGCGGCCGTGGATCTTGCCGACATCGACGCCGGTGAGCGTCAGGGTGTCGAACCAGCTGTCGTGTTCGAGGCTCACGCCCTTGCGCGCGAGGCCCTCGGCGAGAATACAGGTCAGCCGATGGATGCGCGTGGCGATGGTGCGCAGGCCCTCGGCGCCGTGATAGACGGCGTAGAAGCCGGCGATGTTGGCCAGCAGGGCCTGGGCGGTGCAGATGTTGGAGGTCGCCTTCTCGCGGCGGATATGCTGCTCGCGGGTCTGCATGGCCATGCGCAGGGCGGTATTGCCGCGGCTGTCCCTGGACACGCCGATGATGCGTCCCGGGATCGAGCGCTTGTGCTTGTCGGTGGTGGCGAAGAAGGCCGCATGCGGGCCGCCGAAACCCATCGGCACGCCGAAGCGCTGCGAGTTGCCGAGCACGATATCGGCGCCCAGCGCGCCGGGTTCCTTGAGCAGCGCCAGGCTCATCAGGTCGGCGGCCACGCAGGCCATCGCCTGGTTGTCCTTGGCGGCACCGATCAGCGTCGCCAGGTCGTGTACGCGGCCGCCATCGCCGGGATACTGGAACAGCGCGCCGAAGACCTCATGCTCGGCGACCGCCTCGGCACGATCGACGATGAGTTCGATGCCCAGGTAGGTGGCGCGGGTGCGCAACACGTCGAGCGTTTGCGCAAAGACGTCGTCGGCGACGAAGAAGCGCTCGCTCTTGACCTTCCTGTTGGCCCGCCGGCACAGCGCCATGGCCTCGGCGGCGGCGGTGGCCTCATCGAGCAGCGAAGCGTTGGCCAGGTCCATGCCGGTGAGATCCATGACCATCTGCTGGAAATTGAGCAGTCCCTCCAGACGACCCTGGGCGATCTCCGGCTGGTAGGGCGTATAGGCGGTATACCAGCCCGGGTTCTCGAGCACGTTGCGCACGATCACCGCCGGGGTGTGGGTGTTGTAATAGCCCTGGCCGATGTAGGTCTTGAAGACCTTGTTCTGGCGGGCCAGGCGCTTCAGGTAATCCAGCGCTTCCGCCTCGCCGCGCGGGGCTTCGAGGGCGAGTTCGCGGTCGAGCCGAATGCCCGCGGGAATGGTCTTGTCGATCAGCGCGGCCATGTCGGCGACATCGAGCGCGGCGAGCATGGCATGCGCATCGTCGGCATCGGGGCCGTTGTGACGTTGAACGAAGGCATCATGACTGACCAGCTCGGCCAGGCGACGGTTGTCTGTAGACATGCAGCACCCTGAAGGAAAGAGGGGCGGTCAGGCCCGGGAAAAGACGTCATCAAACGAATGATGGAAGGGCGGGCGCGCTGCCCGCCCCGTCGAATTCACGCTTCTGCGTCGACGATGGCGGCATAGGCGTCGGCATCGAGCAAGTCATCGAGCAAGTCATCGAGCGCGTCGCTGTCGCCGGTTTTGAGGGTAAGCAGCCAGCCATCCTCGTAGGGCGAGCTATTGACCGTTTCCGGCGCGTCCTCGAGCGCTTCGTTGATGGCGACGATTTCTCCATCCAGCGGCGCGTACAGATCCGAGGCGGCCTTGACCGACTCGATCACGCCAAACTCCTCGCCCTTGTCGAGCGCGCGCCCCACTTCGGGCAGCTCGACGAAGACCACGTCGCCCAGCGCCTCCTGGGCATGGTCGGTGATCCCGATGGTCAACGTGCCGTCGCCATTGTCGAGGACCCACTCGTGGCTTTCGGTGTAGCGCAGGTTTGCGGGAATGTTGCTCATGAGGTTTTCCTATACGAAAAGAAGTTTTCTTATCGGGGAATCGTATCGCGAAAAGCATCGGTTGGCGAGCCTTTGGCCGCCAACGCAGGGCCTGGCAAGACGCTTCCGAGAGGCTATGACCTGACCGTCAGAGTAAGGGTGGGCAGATTTGCCGGGCAAGTCCAGTCAGTGTGCAGCAGACCTTGCCGCATCCAGGCCCCATGGGTGCGTACGCAGCGTGAAAAGGGCATGTTCGGAGCGTGGCGCTCGCAACGGCGACGCGGGTGAAGTCGAGTCCTTGTGATTCGCGCTGACGCTCGGTAATGTTGTCGCGTTTCCTAAAAGAAACAATTATCCGGATCCCACGTGCCACCTTTGCTCCGTGGGACTCTGTATTATTGATGCAAACCAGCAGAAAGTCGGGTTTTCCAACTTGAATTTGGCGTCATAATAGCGAATTCCGCCGGGTGCTTGCTTGCTTACGCTCGTCGCGAGCCCACACTCGGCTTGATAATTGCCAAGACAACAACCGCTAGGGGAGAACGGACGTGGATGCATTGACCAACTTTTTTTCAGCCGTCGAGGGCGTGGTATGGGGGCCTTTGATGCTGGTCCTGCTGCTGGGGGTAGGCCTCTATCTGCAGTTGGGCCTGAAGATCATGCCCCTTCGCAAGCTGGGGACGGGCTTCAAGCTGCTCTGGCAGGGGCGGACCACCGCCGAGGGCGACGAGAAGGAGGGGGAGGTCTCGCCCTTCAACGCCTTGATGACCTCGCTGTCGGCGACCATCGGCACCGGCAATATCGCCGGCGTGGCCACCGCGATCTTCCTGGGTGGCCCGGGCGCGGTGTTCTGGATGTGGATCACCGCCCTGGTGGGCATGGCCACCAAGTTCTCCGAGGCGGTCCTGGCGGTGCGCTATCGCGAGGTCGACGAGGCGGGCGATCATGTCGGCGGCCCGATGTACTACATCCGCAATGGCCTGGGCAGAAAGTGGGCCTGGCTGGGCGGGCTGTTTGCATTTTTCGGCGCGGTGGCGGCCTTCGGTATCGGTAACACCGTGCAGTCGAACTCGGTTGCCGATGGCCTCAGCGAATCGCTGGGCATGCCGCACTGGCTGACCGGGGTAGTGATCATGGTGCTGGCCGGCGCGGTGATCCTCGGCGGCATCAAGCGCATCGCCAAGGTCGCCGGCAAGCTGGTACCGATCATGGCCATCGCCTATATCGTCTGTGGCCTGCTGGTGGTGATCATCAACGCCGATCAGATTGGCGCGGCGCTGGGGCTGATCTTCAAGTATGCCTTCACGCCGGTGTCCGCTGCCGGTGGCTTTGCCGGCGCCGCGGTGGCCAAGGCGATCCAGTATGGCGTGGCGCGGGGAGTATTCTCCAACGAGGCGGGGCTCGGCAGCGCGCCGATCGCCCATGCCGCGGCGCAGACCAAGAATCCGGTTCGCCAGGGCCTGGTGGCGATGCTCGGCACCTTCATCGATACCATCGTGGTGTGTTCGGTGACGGCGCTGGCGATCCTGACCAGCGCCGAGTGGACTTCCGGCGAGACCGGCGCCGCGCTGACGGGCATCGCGTTCGACGGCTCGCTGCCGGGGGTCGGCCAATACGTGGTGTCCTTCGCGCTGGCGGTGTTCGCCTTCACGACTATCCTCGGCTGGGCCTTCTATGGCGAGAAATGCTGTGAATACCTGTTCGGCGTCGCCTCGATCAAGGTCTATCGGGTGATCTACATTCTGGCGATTTTCGCCGGCGCCGTCGCCCCGCTCGAGTTCGTGTGGCTGATGGCGAGTGTCTTCAACGCGCTGATGGCGATACCCAACCTGATCGCTCTGGCGCTGCTGTCTCCGGTGGTCTTCAAGCTGTCGCGGGACTACTTTGCCGGCAAGACGGTGCTGCCCGGCGAAGACCTCGGTCGCTGAGACCGCCCAACAACCTGACCCTGGAGCAATCATGACCGATCTGCGCACGACCCCGCTATACGACCTGCACCTCGAACTGGGTGGCAAGATGGTGGAATTCGCCGGCTACCGGATGCCGGTGCAATATCCCTTGGGGGTCAAGAAGGAGCACGAGCACACCCGCGCGGCCTGTGGGCTGTTCGATGTGTCGCACATGGGTCAGGTTGTGGTGCACGGGCCGCATCCGGCGCAGGCCCTGGAGAGCCTGGTCTGTGCGGATATCGTCGGGCTGGCACAAGGCACTCAGCGCTATGCGCTGTTCACGGGGACCGGGGGCGGCATCCTCGACGACCTGATGGTGGTCAACGCCGGCGACGGCCAGCTTTACCTGGTGGTCAACGCCGCCTGCAAGGCCCAGGACATCGCCCACCTGCGCACCGGCCTGGGTGGCGACTATCGGATCGAGGAGCTCGACCGCGGCCTGCTCGCCCTTCAGGGGCCGCAGGCCGCCGCCGTGATGCGCAGGCTTTGCCCCGCGGCTTTTTGACTGTGCAGCACGAGCGTTTCGCGATCGACGCCATCCCGGTATGGATCAGCCGCAGTGGCTATACCGGCGAGGACGGCTTCGAAATCTCGGTGCCCACCGAGGACGCCGAGCGTCTGGCGCGGATGTTGCTGGCGCAACCCGAGGTCGAGGTGATCGGCCTGGGCGCGCGCGACTCGCTGCGCCTCGAGGCGGGGCTGTGTCTGTACGGCCACGATATCGATCAGACCACCACGCCGATCGAGGCCAACCTGATCTGGGCGGTCGGCAAGCCCCGGCGTATCGGCGGCGAGCGCGAGGCGGGCTTTCTGGGCGCGGACGTGATTCTGCATCAATTGCAGGCCCGCGATCACCGGCGCAAGCGTGTCGGCCTGCTCGGTGAAGGGCGGGCACCGGTCCGCGAGGGTGCGGAGCTGTTCGACGCCGATGGCCACTCGATCGGTCAAGTGACCTCGGGCGGTTTCGGCCCGACGCTGGGCAGGCCGGTGGCGATGGGCTATGTCGCCAGCGAATCCGCCGAGATCGATAACGTGGTCTATGCCGAAGTGCGCGGCAAGCGCCTGGCGATGACGATCAGCAAGATGCCCTTCGTCACGCCGGGCTATCATCGCGGCTGAAAGGCGTTATAGTAGACTTCTTATACCGTTATCTTGTTCAAAGGCCCCCCAATCGGGTGGCCTTTTTTTTCCAGTCGTTCAAGTCGACGGCGGGGTGCCGGGTCCATGTACCTGACGAAAGGTCAGGCTGAGACGGACCCCGGGAATCGCCCGCGGCAGCAGCGCATGCTGGAGAACGCGCTGACAGCCGCGCCCCATGAGCAGCAGGCTGGCGTGGGGAAGCCAGACATTGAAGGCCTGGCGCGGTTCATGGCGATGGCGAAAGCGCAGCGGCCGTTCGGCGCCCAGGCTCAGCGCGGCGACCAGCGGCGCTGAGCCGAGTTCGGGTTCGTCGTCGCTGTGCCAGCCCATGCGCTCGTCACCGCTGGCGTAGCGGTTGATCAGCACGCTGTTGAAGCGCACGTCGGGGTCGTGTTCGGCGACCCGCGACTGGACGCGATCGCCCAGCTCGCGCACCGCCGGATGCCAGGCCTCGGGTTGGAAATCCCGCTGTGAATAGCGGTAGCTGGCCTCGGGATCGCCCATCCACACCTGGCTGCGCGGTATGGGACGGCGCCGCCCGTAGAGCGTCAGCTCGGGGCGCTGCCACTCAAGCTCGCGCTCGAGGCGTGCCAGCAGGGCATCGGCCCGCTCGGCATCCAGGCAGTGGCGATAAAGCAGTAGCGGAGGCCGGGATAGCAAGACTTCCCAGCCTGACGTGGCGATGAACGGCATGCTTTAAGCGTGTCACGCGCATTCGGCGTTGGCTAGCCGAAAGCGGGCCTGTCTACAGAGGCGTCGCCGGCCACAGCCACAGGCTGGTCTCGGCGATCAGGTAGCCGAGCAGGGCGCCGGCCGCGACATCGCTGAGATAGTGCAACCCCAGCACCACCCGCGACATTGCGATCAGCACCGCCAAGGGCGCGATCACCGCGAGTAGCCAGGGCGCGCTATCGGCGGTCAGCGTGGTGAACGCCACCGCGTGCATGGTATGCCCGCTGGGGAAGCTGTATCTATCCATCGGCGGCATGGTGCAGGCGATCTGCTTGAAGGTGATAAACGGTCTTTCGCGACACAGCCGGGTCTTGACCAGCCGATAGATCAGCGCCGCGACGCCGGCGGTCAGCGCGAATTGCAGGGTTAGCCACCAACCGCGGATACCGTGGAGCAGCGCCTGAGAGGCGATCAGCACGGCCCAGATCGGCCAGTCGCCCAGTCGGCTGGCGATGCGCATCGTCAGCAGCAGCGGCCAGTGGCGGCTATAGCCGGCCAGGCGGTGGCAAGTCTGCCATTCGAGCAGATCGAGTCGTTCAAATGCCTGCAGAGTACGGTTTTCCATGTGCCGTCTCCTGAACCTGTAGCAGGGTGGCGAGAAAGTCATCGGCAACCCGTGACCAGGCCTGCCGCTCGACCCGTTGGCGAGCGGCGCGTCCCAGCCACGCGGTCTGGGCGGAATTGCGACACAGCGCCGCGGCATGGGCGACGAAGGCGGCGCTATCGTGGAAGTCGGCCTTGAGGCCATTGCGATCGTGGTCGATCAGCATGGCGGCGGCCGCGTAATCGAAGGCTACGATGCCCAGGCCGCTGGCCATGGCTTCGGCGACCACGTTGCCGTAGGTCTCCGAGCGCGAGGGGAAGACGAACAGATCGGCGCTGGCGTAATGGCGAGCCAGCGACTCGTTGTCGATGAAACCGGTGAAGATTGTGCCGGGCAGGCGCTTCTCAAGTGCTGCCCGCTGAGGCCCATCGCCGACCACCAGCGGTTGAAGATCGGGCTGCACGGCCTGCATCGCCGTGAAGGTCTCGACCAGCAGATCGAGGTTCTTTTCCTGGGCGATCCGGCCGACATGCAACGCCACCGGTCGGCACCAGCGTGGCCTGGCTGCGGTTGTGAAAATAGCGCAGCGTGGCGCGTATCGGCGCTTCGAGCCAGCACAGGCCATAGTCGCCGGCGTAGTGATCGAAGTTGGTGTGAAAGCCGCTGACGGCGGGGATGCCCAGCCGCCTGGCGAGGTTGAGTGCCGCCCAGCCCAGCGGGCCTTCGGTGGCGATATAAATGGCGTCGGGAGGGGCTTCTCGCCACAGCCGGGTCAGCGCCTTGCGCGCCGGCATGCCGAGGCGCACGTCGGGGTAGGTCGGGGCGCGAAATCCGGTGACCTGCAGCTCGTGCTCCATGCCCGCCGCATTGCCGGGTTGGAAGGGGCGGGGGCGGATCAGTTGCAGCGTCACACCGCGCTGGATCAGTGCCTGGCTGAGTTGATGGAGTGTATGAGCGACCCCATTGATGTCGGGGGCCCAGGTTTCGCTGACCATGGCGAGGCGCATGCGGTATCCCTCGTCGTGCTGAACGTCGTCAGCATCGCAAACGGCAATGACAGCCGTGCGACAAGGGCGTTAAGAGTCAGTGACGCGGCTCAGCGCAGCACCTTGCGAGGGTCGATGGGCTTGCCGCCGTAACGCACGTCGAACAGCAGATCGTAGCGGCCGGTGGTGGCGTTGCGGCTGACCGTGCACAGCGGCGTGCCGGCCTTGACCGACTGGCCTTCCTTGACCTTGAGTTCGCCGCACAGGGCGTAGACGCTCTGCAGATTGCCGGGGTGATGTACGATCACCACCCGGCCGAGCTGGCGCATGGAGTTGGCGAAGCTGACCTCGCCATCGGCGACCGCCTGCGCCTGCTTGCCCTGCTGGGTGGCCAGCAGCATGGGCTGAAGGGTGCCGCGCGAATCGGGTCCGAAACCGCGCACCAGGCGATAATCGTCGAGCGGCCAGGGCCAGTTCTTTTGCTGCTTGGGCAACGGGCCGGGGTCGGGCAGGCTGGCGGTGCGGGTCGAGGCGGGTTTCGCGGGCCGGGGGCGACTGGCGGTGCTCCCGGCGGACGGGCCCGACAGGGGAACCTTGATGAGTTGGCCAACCCTGAGCTGGCCAGGGGACAGTCGTGGGTTGGCGGCCTGAATGCGCGCCGCTGTCGTGTCGAAAAGCCGCGCCACTTCGGTATACGTATCGCCGGGCCGTATCTGATAGCGATACGGCCCGCCACCCGGGGCGCGCTCGCGTTGCGTGGGGATCAGGATGCGCTGGCCGACCCGCAACTGGCGGGCCTTGACGCCGGGATTGAAGCGTTGCAGGCGCAACAGCGGGACATCGGCGCGGCGCGCCAGTTCGCCGAGCGTATCGCCGGGGCGAATGCTCACCCAGTTACCGGCGAGCGGCCCCCCGCGCTCAGCACAAGCAGAAGCAGGATCAGCGCAGCGAGTCGAGTCTGGCGTCCTTTTCCTGCCACAGAGCGTTGAGCCATTGCTGAAAGCGTTCCTTGTAGTGCGGGTCCTGATGGTAATCGCCACCGAGCATCCATGTCGGCAACTCGATATGACGGGCGTAAAGCGTCATCGGTCCTTCGCGACCGCAGAGAAAGTCCCAGAAGTTGGGGCGCTTCCGGGCATAGCTCAGGGTCACGTCGAGGACCCCGTTGAGTCGCGTACCTAGCAGGTTGATGACCTGGGCGCTACCGCCGGCCTTGGGGCGCAGCAGGTGGCGATAGGGGCTATCCTGCGCGCGTTGCTTGGCGGACGTGAAGCGCGTGCCTTCGACGAAGTTGTAGATGGCCACCGGCATCTGCTGGGCGTGTTCGCAGAGCCGCTTGGTAGCCCGCCGGTCTCGTTCGGCCAGAGCCGGGTTGCGGGCCAGCTGGTGGCGCTTGTAGCGGCGCATGAAGGGGAATTCCAGTGCCCAGAAGGCGATGCCGACGATCGGCACCCAGATCAGCTCGCGCTTGATGAAGAAGCGCGGCATGGGAATCCGCCGATGCAGCGCCATCTGCAGCACGAAGATATCGGTCCAGCTGCGGTGATTGGCGATCACCAGCCACCATTGGTGAGGAGACAGCCCCTCGGGAACGTGGATGTCGAGGAGCGGACGAATCCAGCGTCGCATCCACCACAGGTTGGTGCCCAGCCAGGCCAGCGCAACCTGATTGAGCCCGCCGAGCACGTGCAGGCGCAGGCGGCGGGTCGGGGTGATCAGCTTGAGCGTTGTCAGGATTAGCAGTGGAACGCCCCAGAACAGCGTGCAGAAAATCAGCAGTAGCAGGCTGACGAGCCCCTTCAGGGTCGACATGCCATTCTCCATCAGTGACTTGGCGGTCATGCTACTGCAAGCGCGAGAAGCTGCCCAGCCTTGCGCCACTCACGCTGGCCAATGCTTGGCGCCGGCGTGAGTGGCATATTGCCCAGCCAACGGACGTCGCCGTTCAGTGCTGCAGCTCGGGCAAGTCCTTATACAGCGTCAGCGCCTCGGGGTTGGCCAGCGCGTCCTGATTCTTGACCGGTCGACCATGCACGACATTGCGCACCGCAAGCTCGACGATCTTGCCCGACAGCGTGCGGGGAATGTCGGCGACCTGGATGATGCGCGCCGGCACGTGCCGCGGTGTGGTATTGGCGCGGATGGTGCGCTTGATCTCGTCGCGCAGTGCGTCGTCGAGGGTGACGCCTTCCTTCAGCCGCACGAACAGGATCACGCGCACGTCATCCTGCCATTCCTGGCCGATGCACAACGATTCCAGCACGCCCTCGACCTTTTCCACCTGGCGGTAGATCTCGGCGGTGCCGATGCGCACGCCGCCGGGATTGAGTACCGCATCGGAGCGGCCATGGATGATCAGGCCGTCCTCGGCGGTGATCTCGGCGTAGTCGCCGTGCGCCCAGATGCCCGGGAAGGTCGAGAAGTACGCCTCGCGGTAGCGCTCGCCGTCGGGGTCGTTCCAGAAGCCCACCGGCATCGACGGAAAGGGCCGGGTGCACACCAGCTCGCCTTTCTCGCCGCGCAGCGGATTGCCGTCGTCATCGAATACGTCGACCGCCATGCCCAGCCCGCGGCACTGCAACTGGCCGCGGTAGACCGGGCGGATCGGACAGCCCAGCGCGAAGCACGAGACGATGTCGGTGCCGCCGGAGATCGAGGCCAGCAGCAGCTCGCGCTTGATGTCGCGGTAGACGTAGTCGAACGATTCGTGGGCCAGCGCCGAGCCGGTGGAGAGCACCGCGCGCAGCGCCGACAGGTCGTGGTCCTGCCCGGGCGCCAGGCCCTGCTTCTCGCAGGCGGCGATGTACTTGGCGCTGGTGCCGAACACGCTGATGCGCTCGCGCGCGGCGATCTCCCAGAGCACCTGCGGGTTCGGCGCGAACGGGGAGCCGTCGAACAGCACCAGGGTCGCCTCGCAGGCCAGGCCCGAGACCAGCCAGTTCCACATCATCCAGCCGCAGGTGGTGTAGTAGAACAGCACGTCGTCGCCATCGAGGTCGGTATGCAGGCGTTGCTCCTTGAGATGCTGGAGCAGGCTGCCACCGGCGGAATGGACGATGCACTTGGGCGCGCCGGTGGTGCCGGAGGAGTAGAGGATGTACAGCGGGTGGTCGAAGGGTTGCGCCTCGAAGGCGATCTCGCGGGCCGAATTGTCGAGATAATCGTCCCAGGCGACGGCCTTGTCGATATCCCCGATGTCGGGTTCGTCGTGGAGGAAGGGAAACACCACGACCTGGTTGAGCGAATCGATCGCCTGGCTGATCCGGGCGAGGCGATCGCGGGTATCGATCGACTTGCCGTTCCAGGTGTAGCCATCGGTGGCGATCAGCACCTTGGGCTGGATCTGGCCGAAGCGGTCGAGTACGCCATTGAAGCCGAAATCCGGCGAGCAGGACGACCACACCGCACCGATGCTGGCCGTGGCGAGCATGCCGATGATCGCGTGCTCGCTGTTGGGCACGAAACCGGCGACGCGATCGCCGGGAGTGACGCCGCTGTCACGCAGCGCCTGGCTGAGCCTGGCGACCCGCTCGTAGAGCTGGCCATGGCTCAGCTCGCGGCGGCGGCCGCGCTCGTCGCAGGCGATCAACGCCGGCTTGGCGTCGCGTCGGCGCAGCAGGTTCTCGGCGAAGTTGAGTCGTGCTTCGGGAAACCAGCGCGCACCGGGCATGGCATCGGGGCGTGCCAGCACGCTGTCGCCGCGCTGCTCGGCGATCACCCCGCCCAGTTCCCAGACCAGCGGCCAGAAGTGCTCGAGGTTGTCGATGCTCCACGCATGCAGGTCGGCGTAATCGGCGAGGGATTGACCATGCTCGCGGTTGATGCGCTGCATCAGCGCATGCATCTGGGTGGCTTCGAGGCTCGCCTGGGAAGGCTGCCAGAGTGGCGTGGTCATCTTTCCGCTCCTTTTTCTTGTCCGGGATGGTTATGATTGGCGCGCGCCGGGGTTGGCCCTGGGTGCCTGATCGGCCGGCGAGCGATGACGGGCGCTTGTGACGACCCGGAGGCACGGCTTGTGCAGCGCAAGACACCATCATTGAAAACGGCTGCCGGAGAATTGTCACGATTGCTCGGCGGCTCGACAAGGAGCCTTTCGGATGACGGGGTTGTCGTGGTTGCTGGTCGCGCAGGCAGATGTCATCCAACAAGGCACGCCACTAAAGGCCCGGGGCCGATTGCCCAGCCATTGCCCACACGGTTTACACAGTTGCCGTGCATAACCGCCGGCCGATAGGACGGGCTTGGTGGGAGTAATGGTCGCGGGCTACAATCTATCATCGCTAGCGCATTCCAGCCGCCGGACGGGTTTTCACCCGCTCCGGCGGTCTCGTTTTTCGCCATCGCTCCGGAGGTGACGCCCTTGCGCGGCTTGCCGTCAACCCTGCCGATTCTTTTCGTCTGCGAAATAAGCTTCCTGCTCGGCCACGGACTGATCATGACCCTGCTCGGGGTGCGCATGTCCCTGGAGGGCTTCCCGTCGCAAATGGCGGGCCTGTTGATGTCGAGCTTCTCGCTGGGCTTCGTGCTGGGTAGCTACTTTCTCGAAAAACGCATCCGTTCGGTGGGGCACATCCGGGTATTCGCCGCCTGTGCGGCGATGCTCGCGGTTACCGCAATGCTGCATGGCATCTGGATCAACCCCTGGGCCTGGTTGGTCTGGCGGGTCGCCGGGGGCGCGGCCACCGCTGGCCTGCTGATGGTGATGGAGTCGTGGGTTTCGGGCGAATCGAACAACGAGAACCGCGGCAAGGTGCTGGGCTGGTACTTGGTGATCTCGACCCTGTCGCTGGCGGGGGGGCAGTGGATGCTCAACATCGCCGACCCGGCTTCCTACGTGCTGTTCTCGGTGGCCGGCATGCTGTTCGCGCTGTCGCTGGTGCCGTTGTCGATCCATCGTATCCACGGGCCTTCGCAGTCGAGCCATGACGTGGCCCACAAGATCAGGCTCAAGGAGCTGTACAAGCGGGCCCCGGTGGGGCTGGTGGGGGCTTTCACCGCGGGCCTGATGGCTCAGGCATACTTCGCCATGACGCCGTTCTTCGGTCAGGAGATCGGGCTGTCAACGAGCCAGACCGCCCAGTTCATGGCCACCACCACGCTGGTCGCGCTGGTTGCGCAATGGTCATTGGGGCGGATTTCCGATCGTCTCGACCGGCGCAAGGTAATCCTGTGCATGGCCGCGGTGATGGCGGTGACCGGGGCCTTCATCTCGTTGGCTGCCAACTACAGCTATCTGGCGCTGCTGATCGTGGCCTGCCTGCATACGGCGATGCTGCTCACGCTGTACTCGCTGAGCCTGGCGCACACCAACGACTGGCTCGGGCCTTCCGAAATCATCGCCGCCAACGCCAAGCTGATGATCTGGTATGGCATCGGTTCGATCATCGGTCCGTTCAGCGCCTCGCTGGTCATGCAGGTGCTGGGGCCGGAAGGACTGTGGCTGTTCCTCGGCGCCGCCGCGCTGGCGCTGGCGATATTCGTGATGGTGCGCCTGTACAATGCGCCGAGCGTCACCGAAGAGCCGATCGCCCAGGAGCCCTATGCGCCCATGCCGATTCTGGAGACGCCGCACTATCATAGCGAGCTCGATCCCCGCCACGAGCCGCATCAGCTGGAACTCGACTTCAGCCATCATGACTACGAAAACGCCGCTTTCAACGAGGCGCCGACCGGGGGCGAGGCATTGGCCGAGCAGCAGATGGACCCCGCCGAGCGGCGTGGGCGGGCGGCGCTCGGCGCGGCCGGCAGGCATATCTACCCCGATCGGGCCGACTGAGCCGTTTCAGGCGATCGCACAGCGGGTATGTTCGGGCAGCAGCAATTCGGCGGCACGCTCATGGTTGTTGCTCAGGCGCTTCTGGACCATGGCGATGCCGCCCAGCGCGATGCGATGTTCGTCGCCGTCGGCGAAGGCCAGGCGACGGGTGCAGGCGGGATAGAAGCGATAATCGAGCAATGCCGACACCGGGAAGACCCCTGATTGACGATCGCTGGAGCGGATCAGGCCCGCCTGTTGCAATCGCTGGTCGAGCGCCTCGAGGGGATGGCCGAGGCTGTCGCAATCGAAGCCGGCATGGTGCAGCCGTGGGCCCAGCGCCGCCAGCCAGGCGGCCAGCGGGTGGGCCTGGCGCAACTGTTGATACGTCGTCCAGTCGGGCATCGGCCAAGGGCGGCCGCGGCACAGCAGGTTCTGACCGCGGGTATCGCAATGCTGCGCCTGGTTGACCAGTGCTTCCAGTTGCCGACGCGGTTCACGCGTCAGGGTGCCGGGCTGGAGTTCGCCGAGCACCAGCCACGGCCCGGGAGTGGCGGGCGAGAGCAGCGTTATCAGCACGCCACGATCGGCCATCGCGTACTGCCCGGCGCAGCGGTAGCCGAAGTGCCGGAGCGTCGGCAGCAAGGCTTCGGCGCTGAACGGACCGTGGTTGAGGGTGACGATGACCAGATATTCGGCGTTTTTCGGCGATGGCTTGAAATCCAGCGACCCCAGATCGGGGTGCAAGTGAACGTAATCCAGCCATAATTGCTGCAGGAATTCTTCGCATTGCATGCGTTGGCGCTCCATGCCTGTGCCTTGAGTAGCCAGAGTCCGTGGGATTTGGCCGATCGTCGCGAGAAGCGCGGGTTTCGCATCAAATTGATCGATCGAGGCGAACGGCGCCCTATTGGACGCAATGGATCGATGGCGTTGGCCGAAAGTCCGGGCCTTGCAGCAGCTCAGCGCCAAGTCCCACTGATTCCTAGTATAGGGGCTTGACATGGATGAGCTTTCAACTGCTCGCCGGGTTATTCAACGCTGAAGAATTCGTGCATGTTCAGTCGCCGGCAATGGCCAGGCACTCGCTGACCGAGTGGTGGATCTCGGCTTCCTCGTCGGCCGTCACCACGCAGACCCGCGGCCCGCGCCCGGTATCCAGGCGCCGGGCGTGATGGGCGTTGGCGGTATCGTCGAGCGCGATGCCCAGCCAGCCTAGCTCGGCACAGATGGCGCGCCGGACCGCCGCGGCTTTTTCGCCGATGCCTGCCGTGAAGACGAGGGCATCGAGTCCGCCGAGCAGCGCGATCAGCGCCCCCGCTTCACGGACTGCGCGACGCACGAACAGGGCGACCGCCTCCTGGGCCTGTGCATCCGGACTGTCGAGCAGATCGCGCATGTCGTCGGAAATCCCGCCCGAGACGCCGTAGAGGCCGCTATCGTGATAAAGCATCCGCTCGATTTGCTCGGCATTCCATCTCTTGCCCTGTAGCAGGTAGAGCACCACGCCGGGGTCGAGGCTGCCGGCGCGACGTCCCATCATCAGACCCTCGAGCGCCGTGAAACCCATCGAAGTGGCTAGGCTCCGACCATCGCGAATCGCGCACATGCTGCAACCGTGGCCGAGATGGGCGACCAGCACACGACCCTGGGCCCGCTCGCCCAGCAGGTCGGGTAGCTGGCGGGCGACATGCGCATAGGACAGGCCGTGAAAGCCATAGCGCTGGATGCCTTCGTCGGTCAGCTGGCGCGGTAGCGCGTAGCACTGATTGAGCCATGGCTGTGTGCGATGGAAAGCGGTATCGAAGCAGGCGACCTGAGGCAGATCCGGCCAGTGTTCGTGGATCTGCCGGATAATCGCCAGTGCCTGTGGCTGATGCAATGGAGCCAGCGGGACCAGCTCGTCGAGCTCGTCCAGCAGGGCAGCGTCGACGCGCCGGGCCTGGTCATGGGTGCGACCGCCATGTACGACGCGATGGCCGACGGCGGCGAACGACGCCTGGCCGACGTGGCCCTCCAGCCAATCCAGCAGGGCATGCGCGACTGCGGCGTGGCCGGTGCCTTCGACCGTGAATCCCTCGGTTCCGGCAGCCTCCTCGTGAAGGCTGAGGCGTGGCGCCTCGTGAATACGCTCGACGAGCCCGCGAAGCCGCTGCCGTCCCTGGTCGTAGAGCGCGAACTTGAGCGACGACGACCCGGCGTTGATGGTCAGGATCGGGCTGCTCATGGCTGGCTGTCGCTGTGCAGTACCACCAGGCAGGCCAGCGCCGCCGATGCGAGACGGGTGGCGATATCGTCGCTGCGGCTGGTCAGCATGATCGGCACCTGGGCCCCCATCACCAGCCCGGCGGCCTGGGCGCCTGCGAGATGGATCAACAGTTTGGCGATCATGTTGGCCGCTTCCAGATCGGGCGCCACCAGAACGTCGGCGCGGCCGGCGACCGCCGAGTCGAGACCCTTGGCGCGGGCCGCCGCTACCGAAACCGCGTTGTCGATGGCCAGCGGGCCGTCGAGATCGCCGCCGGCGATCTGGCTGCGCTGACTCATCTTGCACAGCGCCGCGGCATCGAGCGTCGAGGGGATGCGTGGGTTGACGGTCTCGACCGCCGAGAGGATCGCCACTCTGGGACGCTCCAGGCCCAGCGCGTGGGCGAGATCGATGGCGTTCTGGACGATGTCGCGCTTGGCGGACAGGTCGGGCTGGATATGCAGGGCGCCATCGGTAATCAGCAGCGGCCGTGGGTAGCTGGCGACATCCAGCGCATAGATATGGCTCATCTGGCGTTCGCTGCGTAGGCCGGCCTCGCGGGCGAGCACCACGCTCATCAGCTCATCGGTATGCAGGGCGCCTTTCATCAGCGCCCGCGCCTCGCCGCTGGCTGCGATCCTGACGGCGGCTTCCGCCGAGGCATGGCTATGCGGGGTATCGACGATCCTCAATTCGTCGAGATCGGCATCGAGCTTCTCGGCGGTCGCCTCGATGCGGGCTCGCGGGCCGACCAGCAGCGGCTCGATCACTCCCTGGCGCCAGGCGGCCAGCGCTCCGCCCAGGGACAGCTCGTCACACGGGTGGACCACGGCGGTGCGGATGGGCGGGTAGCCGCGGGTCGCATCGATCAGTTGCCGGTGGCGATCGCCGACCGGGTGATCGTGGGGCAGGGTGTCTTGAGCCGCCATGCTGAAGTCTCCGTCATGCCGGGCATCGCCCGGGAATGCCACGACTCTAGACGGGAATCGTCAGGCTGGCCAGCGAGGGTGTCGCCGGGTTGATCTGCGTCACGTCCGTCGGCACCTCGAAATGAAAACACCGGCCATGAGGCCGGCGTTCGAGGTCAGCGCTGCGTCGCTCAACTGACGCTTTCGGGCATCAACTCGTTTTCACGTACGTACTGGTCGAACTCGGTGAACCCGCCGATGTGCGTCTGATCGACGAAGATCTGCGGCACGGTCTCGACCGGCTTGCCGATGGTCTTTTCCATGTCGGCCTTGGTGATGCCTTCCTCGTGGATGTCGATGTACCGGTACTCGAAGTCATCGCGTGCGGTGCTGAGCCGCTCGGCAAGGTCCTTGGCACGTACACAGAAAGGGCAACCGGAACGTCCGAAGATAACGGTGATCATGGGCTCTCCTGAGCGTTGATGAATCTTGACTAGAACGTTGACGCCGATTGTCAGGCATCGTGGCCGCGTATGCCAATAGGGCGCCACTACCCAGGTCATTGCATGGCGCTATGAAGCTGCGTCATCGCCAGCGTGGCGGGCCTCGTCGGCATCTTTCAGCAGCTTGCGCAGGCTCGAGTAGATATCGGGTGCGGCAACCACGATATTTTCACCGTAGAGATCCTCGGTTATGCCCTCGGGACAGGCGTAGACGTGACCGGTGCGGGCGCCGGCCTCGCGAGCGATCAGTAGGCCGGCGGCGAAGTCCCAGGGCGAGACGCTCTCGTAGTAGGCGTCCAGTCGCCCGCAAGCGACATTGCACAGGTCGAGCGCAGCGGAGCCGCAGCGGCGTATATCCTGGCAATTCTGCATGACCGCCGAGAAACGCCTAAGTAGCGGCGCGCGGCCGTCGCGGCGATAGGGGAAGCCGGTGGCGATCAGGCTGCGCTCGAGTCTGGAGGCGAGACTGGCGCGAATCTGCCGATCGTCGCGCTTGGCGCCCTGGCCGCGAATCGCGGTAAAGGTTTCGCCGAGGATCGGTGCGTGTACCACGCCGACCTGGATCTTGCCGTCGAGCGCCCAGCCGATCGATACCGCCACATGCGGCAGGCCTTGGGCGAAGTTGACCGTGCCGTCGATGGGGTCGACGACCCACAGCGGTCCGCGTTGATCGAGGGTTTCCCGGTCCGGGGTAAGCTCCTCGCTGAGCCGGGGCTCGCCGGGAAAGTGCTGTTCGAGGCGCTGGCTGATCATTCGATCGATGGCGACGTCGACATCGGTGACCAGCTCGCTGCCCTTTTTATAGCGCTTCTCGTAGGAGGGATTCGCGCGGGCTGCGAGAATCTCCCGGCCGGCTTCTTCGGCGATGTCGGTGGCGATGGCGAGCCGCTCGGCAAGCTGCATGATTCCTCCTGGTCGATGTGTGCGCTGGCGTCAGTCTAGCACCGCCCCGGGCGAGGGCCGATACGAGGACCATCGCTTGGCTAGCGCTTGACCGGGCGCTTTTGCAGCTTGCGCTGCAGGGTCCGGCGGTGCATGCCCAGCGCGCGGGCGGTCGCCGAGATGTTGCCGTCGTGCTCCTGGAGGACTTTCTGGATATGTTCCCAGGTGACGCGGTTGATCGATGGCGGGTGGTCGGCGATGTCGATGTCCGGGTCGCCGTCGTCGCGCTCGAAGGCGGCAAGCACTTCGTCGGCATCGACCGGCTTGCACAGGTAGTTGACCGCGCCCAGCTTGATCGCCTCGACGGCGGTGGCGATGCTCGAATAGCCGGTCAATACCACGATGCGGCACTCCGGCACGATTTCCAGCAGCTCGGGCAGCAGCTTGAGCCCCGACGAGTGTTCGAGCTTGAGATCCAGCGTGGCCAGCTGGGGTGGCGCTTGCTGAGCCAGGCTCAGCGCCTGATCGGCGTCCACCGCGGTCATCACCTCGTAACCGCGGCGGCTCAGCGCGCGCTCCATGACGCGGCAGAATATCTCGTCGTCGTCGACGATCAGCAGGCGTTCAGGGGTTGGCATGGCGATATTCCCTACTGCGATGGGTGTGGCGGCCGCTCATTGGCCGGCAAGCAGGCGAGGCAGCTTGACCTCGGTCAGCGTGCCGCCCTCTTCATGATTGTACAGGCTTACCCCGCCGGCGAAGCGGTTGATGGTGGCGTGGGTGAGAAACAGCCCGATGCCCATGCCCTTGCTCTTGGTCGATACGAAGGTGTCACCCAGCTGGTCGGCGATCGACATGGCCACTCCGGGGCCGTGATCGCGGATATCGATGATCACCTCGTCGGCGTTCCAGTCGAGGCTGATGACGATATCCTCGGGGTTGGCGTCGGCGGCATTGTTGAGCAGGTTCATCAACGCCTGCTCCAGCGTCGCGTCGATCGCCAGCAGCGGCGTGCCGCGCTTGCCGAGGATCTCGACCCGGTGGGTGACATCCGGGCGCAGCACCAGCCAGCGCTGGATCACCTGCTCGAGCCAGGCGATGGCGGGGCGCGAATCGGGCTCGGCGAGGCGCCGCCGATCGGCGTTGGCGACCAGTTGCTGAAGGCGCGCCTTGCAGGTATCGACCTGTTCACGCAACAGGTCGATATCGGCCGTCAGCGTTGGCTGGTCGACGGCATCGCGGCGCATCTCGGTGAGCAGTACCGCCATGGTCGACAGCGGCGTGCCCAGTTCATGGGCGGTACCCGCGGCCTGGGTGGCCACCGCGAGCACCTGTTCGTTGCGCAGTGCCGCCTCGCGGGTCCGCGACAGCGCCCTGTCGCGACGCCGCAGGGCATGCGCCATCTTGTAGATGAAAAAGGTCACCAGGCTTGCCGACAGGCCGAAATTCAGCCACATGCCAAGCACGTGCAGGCTGATACCGAGGCCGACCACGGCGTGGCTGAGCTGCGGGACCGGCTCGTAGAACAGCATCAGGAAGGTGTAGCCGGTCAGCGCGGCGCTGGCGATGATCCAGGCGTGGCGCCAGGGCAGCGTGGCGGCGGCGATGGTCACCGGCACCAGGTAATAGGAAATGAACGGATTGGTCGCTCCGCCGGTGTAGTAGAACAGCAGCGTCAACCCGGCGATGTCGGCGAGCAGATGCAGCAGATATTCCAGATCGGTAACCGAGCGGGGCCGGCCGAGCCGCCACCAACTGGCGATATTGATCAGCCCCATGGCGCCGATCACGCCGATCACCGGGGTGACGCTCAACTGGAAGTCGAAGATCTCGATGCCGATGATGATCGCCGCGAGAAAGCCGGTCCAGGTGATGCCGCGCACGAAGGTCAGCCGGACCAGGTTGCGGTTGGGGGTCGACAAGGGCAGGGGGGTCGGCTGTTGCATGGGCTCTCCGGTGGGCTGATTCGCGCATGATAACCGAACTCGCCCGGCGTCAGGCTACAACTCGGATCGTGTAGCCCGTAGAATTGATCGCCAGCCCATTCACGTCAGCCGGGCGCGGCGATGTGCGCCGCGACGGATGTACCCAGACCAGCGATCCCACGAATGACAGCCAGCCAGATAGCCCAAGAAGCCGGGCTTAGAAGAACTTTTGCCATTATTTCCCACCCCGACGCGGGCAAGACCACTATCACCGAGAAGATGCTGCTGTTCGGCAACGCCATCCAGCTGGCCGGCTCGGTGAAGAGCAAGCGCAACGACCGGCATGCCACTTCCGACTGGATGAAGATGGAGCAGGAGCGCGGCATCTCGGTGACCACCTCGGTGATGCAGTTCCCGTACAACGGGCGGATCGTCAATCTGCTCGACACGCCCGGGCACGAGGACTTCTCCGAGGACACCTACCGCACCCTGACCGCGGTGGACTCGGCGCTGATGGTGATCGACGGCGCCAAGGGCGTCGAGGCCCGCACCATCAAGCTGATGGAGGTCTGCCGGCTGCGCACCACGCCGATTCTGACCTTCATCAACAAGATGGACCGCGACACCCGCGATCCGGTCGAGGTGATGGACGAGGTCGAGACCGTCCTGAACATCCAGTGCGCGCCGATGACCTGGCCGATCGGCATGGGGCGGCATTTCCGCGGCGTCTACCATCTCTACAACGACGTCATCCATCTCTACAAGCAGGGCCAGGGCAGCCGCATCCCCGACGACGTGCGCATCGAGGGGCTCGCCAACCCCGAGGTCGACGAGGTGCTGGGCGCCGATCAGGCCGAGGAGCTGCGCATGGAGGTCGAGCTGGTGCGCGGGGCATCGCACGAATTCGACCTCGAGGCGTATCGCCGCGGCGAGCTGACGCCGGTCTACTTCGGCACCGCGATGGGCAACTTCGGCGTGCGCGAGATGCTCGACGGCTTCGTCGAGTACGCGCCGATGCCGCAGGCCCGCGAGACCGATACCCGCGACGTCAGCGCCGACGACGAGCGCTTTTCCGGCTTCGTATTCAAGATCCAGGCCAACATGGACCCCAAGCACCGCGACCGGGTGGCCTTCCTGCGGGTCTGCTCGGGCAAGTACGAGAAGAACATGAAGATGCGCCATGTACGGATCGGCAAGGACGTCAAGATTGCCGACGCGCTGACCTTCATGGCCTCCGACCGGGCGCAGGTCGAACAGGCCTGGCCGGGCGACATCATTGGCCTGCACAACCACGGCACCATCCAGATCGGCGATACCTTCACCGTCGGCGAGGAGATGCGCTTCACCGGCATCCCGCACTTCGCTCCGGAGCTCTTCAAGCGCGTGCGGTTGCGTGATCCGCTCAAGACCAAGGCGTTGCAGAAGGGCCTTCAGCAGCTTTCCGAGGAGGGCGCGACCCAGGTGTTCATGCCGCTCGACAACAACGACCTGATTCTCGGCGCGGTGGGCTCGCTGCAGTTCGACGTGGTCGCCCACCGGCTCAGGGAGGAATACAAGGTCGACTGCATCTACGAGGCGGTCAATGTGCAGACCGCGCGCTGGGTGTACTGCGACGACGCCAGGAAACTCGACGAGTTCCGGTGCAAGGCCAGCAGCAACCTGGCTCTGGATGGTGGCGGCTACCTTACCTATATTGCGCCGACCCGCGTCAATCTGCAGATGACCCAGGAGCGCTGGCCCGAGGTGCGCTTCAACGCCACCCGCGAGCACTGAGCGGGCTGCGCCCGGAGCTGTAAGCTATAAGCTTTAAGCTTTAAGAAAAACCGTTGCCACTGGCTCGACTAGTGGCAACTTCCTGGCTTACGGCTTACGGCTTACGGCTTACGCTTATGCTTATGCTTATGCTCATCGACGCTCACTGCCATCTCGATTTCGCGGCATTCGACGCCGATCGCCAGGCGATGTTCGAGCGCGCCCACGCCGCGGGCGTCGGCCATTTCGTGGTGCCCGGTACGACCCGGGACAGTTGGCCGCGGGTCGTCGCGCTGGGCGGGCGCGACGACGTCAGCATTGCGTTGGGCCTGCATCCCGCCTTCATGGATCGCCACGCCGAGGAAAATGACCTCGAGGCGCTGGCGCAGGCGCTGGACGCGCATCCCGAAGTCGTGGCGCTGGGCGAGTGCGGCATCGATGCGCGCTTTAAGGACACCCTCGACGCCCAATGGCGACTGCTCGACGGCCAGTTGAAGTTGGCCAAGGCGCGTCGCCTGCCGGTGATCCTGCACTGCGTGCACGCCAACGACAAGCTCGGCAAGCGACTGCGTCAGCTCGAACTGCCGGCCGGCGGCTTGATCCACGCGTTCGCCGGCAGCGCCGACCAGGCGCAGCGCTTCATCGACCTGGGATTCGTGGTGGGACTGGGCGGGGCGACCACCTATCCGCGTGCCCAGCGGTTGCAGCGTGCCGTGGCGGCGCTGCCCGACGACGGTTACGTGCTGGAGACGGACAGCCCCGACATGCCGCTGTGCGGCTTTCAGGGTCAGCGCAACGAGCCGGCCCGGATCGCGCGGGTGGCCGAGCAGGTCGCCAAGGTGCGCGGTCAGAGCGTCGCCGAGGTGACGGCTCACAGTGCCACCAATACCCGGCGGCTGTTCGGCATCGCCGGTTAACGGGTCGTCAACCGCCGCTGGTGGCCAGCATCTCGGGGTCAAGGCGTTCGAGCGGGTAGGGCAGTTCGAGCCATTCGAGGCGCTGCCCGCCGACCGTCAGCGGCTCGCTGACCTCGCGGGTGGTCATCACCGCGAGGATCTCCACACGCCCGTCGCCATCGCTCGCCGCGGCAACCACATCGCCACGTGACTTGCCGTCGGCGTCGCTGACGGCGCTGCCCGGCTCGGGTAGCGTATCGCCCTCGAATCGCCCGCGGGCCAGGCGCTTCTTGACCTGGCCGCGGAAATGCGCGCGGGCGACCACCTCCTGACCGGTATAGCAACCCTTCTTGAAACTGATGCCGCCCAGCGCTTCCCAGTTGAACATCTGCGGCAGGTAGCTGTCCTGCAGGCTCACTTCGAGCCACGCCAGGCCGGCCCGGATATCGTGCAACTGCCATACGCCATTGCCAACCGGCAGCGTCTCGCGAGCCAGGTTCTGCCAGGCGCCGATGGCCTCGTCGTGCGGCAGGCACAATACCAGACGCGGCAGGTCGCCGGGGTGGCGCAGCACCACGCCGCCACCGAGCGCAATCTGCTGCCAGGTGGTCGGCGCCGTGGCATCGAGCCGGCGTTCGACCAGCGCCGGGCCGTCGTGTCCGATCAGCCCGAGCACCGCGAGATCGTCGCGCGGCGTCAGCTCGACCTTGTAGAACACCGCGAACTTGGCCAGATGGCTGCGCAGCGGTTCGAGCAGGCTGGCATCCAGCAACAACCAGAAGCGCGCCTCGTCGACACGCAGCAACTGGCCGTTGGCGAGCATGCGTCCCTTGGCTGTGCAGAAGCTGGTGGGCGCGGCGAAATTGCCGTCGGCGAGCTTCAATTGCGCGCTGGTCTGGCCCTGCAGGAAACGTTCGGCATCCGCCCCGGCGATCTCGAGTACCGCGAAGTGGATCAGCGGCGCGAGTAGACTCTGCTGCCGTGCGCTCGCTGCGGATTCCTGCGCGCCGAACTCGATATGCCGCTCGTCGACGAGGCGGGCACCGTGCTGTTCAAGGTGGGCGGTCCAGTCGCTCATGCAGTCTCCTACGCTTATAGCGCCCCGGGAGGCAAGGCGTTAATTGATATCAAGGTCTGAGTAATGGGGATGTGGCGCGCTGAATGCAAGGTGTTCGTCGACTGGCGTCTGCCACCGTCGAACACGGGACCGCCAGGCGTAAGCTATTATTCTTACAATTCATTGAGGGCCGGCGGGTGTTGGCCACTGGTCCACCGTACACTGCCAGCCGCCAGCGTGCGCTGGCTTGCGAAGGGAGACACCATGGATGATCGCGATGTATCCGGTAGCGACCCTCACGCTCGGGTCAGCCAGGTCGCGCCGGCCGATCCATTGACGCCGGCCGATCGCTACGCCGAATTGTTCGTCGCCGTGCAGTGCGGCCGGATCTTCGACGACAGCAAAACATTCGTCGATTGCATCCCGCGTCAGGACCCCGAGGCGATTCTGGCGGCTTACCGGGCACGCAAGGATACGCCGGGCTTCGATCTCGCCAGTTTCGTCGACGAGCACTTCATCCCAGAGCGCGAGCCGTTCAGCAATTACGTCTCGCCACCCGAACAGCCACTGCGGGTGCATATCGACGGTCTGTGGGACGTACTCACGCGCCGTCCCCAGCAACACCCCAGGTACTCGTCGCTGTTGCCGTTACCCTATGCCTACGTGGTGCCGGGAGGGCGCTTTCGCGAACTGTACTATTGGGATTCGCACTTCACGATGCTGGGTCTTGCCGAGAGCGGCCGCCCGCACCTGATGCGCGCCATGGCCGGCAACTTCGCCTATCTGATCGATACCTACGGGCACGTTCCCAACGGCAATCGCACCTATTACCTCAGCCGCTCGCAGCCGCCGGTATTCGCCATGATGGTCGATCTGTTCGCCCGCTACGGGGTCATCAGGCGTTCGCTCGACTACCTGCCGCAGCTGCGCAAGGAGTACGCCTACTGGATGGCCGGCGCCGACACCCTGCGCCCCGGCGAGGCTCACCGCAGTTGCGTCCACCTGGGCGACGGCACCCTGCTCAACCGCTATTGGGACGAGCGCGACACGCCCCGCGAGGAGGCGTATCTCGAGGACGTACTGACGGCTCGGCAATCGACGCGCCCGGCCCGAGAGGTCTATCGCGATCTACGCGCCGGGGCGGCCTCGGGGTGGGATTTCAGCTCGCGATGGCTCGACGATGCGCAGCAGCTGGCAAGCATACGCACCACGGCCCTGCTGCCGGTCGATCTCAACAGCTTCCTGTTCAAACTCGAAACCCAGATCGCACGGCTCAGCGCGATGGGTGGCGATATCGAAACCTCCAGGCACTTTCAACGCAAAGCCGACGAGCGCGCTCAGGCGATCGGGCGTGTCATGTGGGACGAGCGGGCCGGCGCCTTTTTCGATTTCGACTGGCAGCGTGGCCGGCTGTGCACGGCGCTGACTGCGGCGACGGTAACCCCGCTCTACGTTGGTCTGGCCAGTCGCGAGCAGGCGCGGCGCATCGCCAGGACGGTCCGCCAGCGGCTGCTCAGCGCCGGGGGCATCGCCACCACCGAGATCGACAGCGATCAGCAATGGGATCATCCCAACGGCTGGGCCCCGCTGCAATGGCTGGCAAAGCGCGGTTTTGATCAGTATGACGAGACGGCGCTCGCTCAGGACATCTCGGATCGCTGGCTCAAGACGGTCGGCAAACTCTACGAGCGCAAGAACAAGCTGATCGAGAAGTATTCGCTGATTCCCATGCAGGCGGGTGCAGTCGGCGGCGGTGGCGGCGAATATCCGCTGCAGGATGGCTTCGGCTGGACCAATGGCGTGACGCGCAGGCTGCTTCGCGACAGCCCGCGACACTCGGCGAATCAGAGTCGGGCGCAGAAACCGTAACGCCTGCGGACCGCAGCGGCGTTCCAGCGATGCGGCTTGGCATTCCAAGGCTTCAACAAGGCCCGACGTTCAGTAAGGATAAGGAGTCATGGCTTACTCTCAATCTTCACAAGCTCCCACGCCCCCTCCGGCCACGCTGTTCCTGTTCGGCGCCAGCGGCGATCTGGTCAAGCGTCTGCTCGTTCCTTCGCTCTATTCGCTTTTCCGCACGGGCCTGCTCGATCCGGCGCTGCAGATCGTGGGCATCGATCATGTGTCGGGCAATGACGAGAGCTTTCGCCGGCATCTGGCCGACTTCCTCGCCGCCCAGGCGGACGACCCGGATGCCGAGGCCGGTGAGATCGACCTCGAGCAATGGCCGGATTTTGCCCAACGGCTGCGCTATATCCAAGGTGATTTCACCCAGGCCGACACCTATCGACAGATTACTCGGGCCATCCAGGCGAGCCCGACACGCAATGCCCTGTTCTATCTCGCGACTGCGCCGCGTTTCTTTGCCGACATCGCCGAACGATTGGGTGACGCCGGATTGCTGCAAGAAGCTGCCGAGCAGTATCGGCGCGTCCTGGTCGAGAAGCCGTTCGGCCACGATCTCGCCTCGGCGCGGGCGCTCAATGAGCGCCTGCTCGCGGTCATGGCGGAGCACCAGATCTATCGCATCGACCATTTTCTCGGCAAGGAAACGGTCCAGAACGTTCTGGTGGCGCGTTTTGCCAACGTGCTGTTCGAACCGCTCTGGAACAACCATTACATCGATCATATCCAGATCACCGCCGCCGAAACCGTGGGCGTGGAACAGCGCGGCAACTTTTACGACAAGAACGGCGCCCTGCGCGACATGGTGCCCAATCATCTGTTTCAGCTGCTGGCGATGGTGGCGATCGAGCCGCCCGCCGCCTTCGACGCCGATGCCCTGCGCAGCGAGAAATCCAAGCTGCTGGGCGCCATCCGTCCCTGGTCGATGGAAGAGGCCCGGCATAACTCCGCGCGTGGACAGTATCGGGCAGGCACCTTGAAAGGCGAGCCGGTCCCGGGCTATCGCGACGAGCCCGATGTCGACGCCGACAGCAATACCGAAACCTATGTCGCCATCAAGCTCGTGATCGACAATTGGCGTTGGGCGGGCGTGCCCTTTTACCTGCGCACCGGCAAGCGCATGGGCGCCCGCGATACCGAAATCGCCATCTGCTTCAAGCCGGCGCCCTATGCTCAGTTCCGCGATACGAGAGTAGATCGACTCGAATCCAACTATCTGATCATTCAGATCCAGCCTGATGAAGGCATATGGCTGGACTTCGAGGCCAAACGGCCTGGACCCACCCTGGACCTGGAAACCGTCCAGATGGGCTTTGCCTACGAGGATTTCTTCGCGCTTCCCCCCTCGACAGGCTACGAAACCCTGCTCTATGACTGTCTGACCGGCGACCAGATGCTCTTTCAACGCGCCGACACCATCGAGAACGGTTGGCGGGCCGTACAGCCATTCCTGGAGGCCTGGAAGGATGATCCGCGTACCGATGGGTACGCGGCCGGGGAGGATGGCCCGCCGAGCGCCGACGAACTGATCGGGCGCGACGGGCGCAACTGGCACCAGGTAGGCAGGCAGCGGCCCGGAACAGATCGTGAGCAGGCGGAAGAATAGCCTTCGCCGACATGACGCTAAGCTCTGTCTGAAAAATCGGCGAGCGATGGGCAGACAAGGCAAAAATTGCTGAAAAAGCGGAGTTTACAGGCCGTAAATGAGCATTTTGAGTCAATTTTTAACGCCGTATGGGCGAGCGCAGGCATTTTTCAGAAAGCGTAGGGACGTCTGGGCTATCGTGTGCTCTGCGGTGCACTTCATGGCGCGTGCTAGACTCGGGCGCACATAATCAGCAGCAGAATGAGGGAGTCCGGCATGGCGCATGTGTCTTTGGCCTTCGAGGGCGTCGAGGACGCTGAGTTGGTCAATCGGCTGACTAGCGAGCTGATGATGGTCGACGGCGTCGAGAGCGCCGAGGTCGGTCGCCATGGCGCCGATGTCGAGGGTCGCATGAACCGCGCGGCACTGATCAAGGCGGTCGAACGGCTCGGCGTCGTCGTCAACTGAGCAAGGCAGCCGCTGAACGCGGCTTCGGCTGAAAGAGGAGAGTCCCGCATGACGATCACGGTGATCAGCAGCGATGGCCACAGCCTGCGCCAGCGCGTCGAGCTGGAGCATTTCGACGACCTGTTCGTCGATGCGCCGGCCATCGTCGGCGGCGACGAGAGTGCGCCCGATCCGCACGACTACTTCGACCTGGCGCTGGGCGCCTGCAAGGCGATCACCGCGCGCATGTACGCCCGGCGCAAGCAGTGGCCACTGAGCGGAGTCACGGTCACCGTGACCCGCAACGACCGCGAGGAACGCCAGGGGCGTTATTATCTATATGTGTCGTTGGCCTTCGCAGGGATCGACGATCCCGACCAGCTCCAACGCCTGCTCGAGATCGCCGATCGTTGCCCGATCCATCGCCTGATCACCGACTCGACCGTCGAGATTCGCAGCCGGTTGGCCTCGGATCAGGGTCCGAGCGCTTGAACTTTCACCGCATCGCTGCCATTTCAGGCCCATGAGCAAACCATTTCGCATCCAATCCAGGTATCGGCCGGCAGGCGATCAGCCCACCGCCATCGAGGGGCTGGTCAAGGGCCTCGAGGCGGGTCTGGCGCACCAGACCCTGCTCGGCGTCACCGGCTCGGGCAAGACCTTCACCATGGCCAACGTGGTCGAGCGCCTGCAGCGTCCGACCATCGTGCTGGCGCCCAACAAGACGCTGGCCGCGCAGCTCTACGGCGAGTTCAAGTCGTTTTTGCCCGACAACGCGGTGGAGTATTTCGTGTCCTATTACGATTACTACCAGCCCGAGGCCTACGTGCCCTCGTCGGATACCTTCATCGAGAAGGATGCCTCGATCAACGACCATATCGAGCAGATGCGGCTGTCGGCGACCAAGGCGCTGCTCGAACGCCGCGACTCGCTGATCGTGGCCTCGGTGTCGGCGATCTACGGGCTGGGCGATCCGGACCAGTACCTGAAGATGCGCCTGCACTTCAATCGCGGCGAGCAGATCGACCAGCGCGCCTTCCTGCGTCGGCTCGCCGAGTTGCAGTACACCCGCAACGACATGGATTTCCGGCGCGGCACCTACCGGGTGCGCGGCGACGTGATCGACGTGTTTCCCGCCGATTCCGAGGAGGAGGCGGTGCGCATCGAGCTGTTCGACGACGAGATCGAGACGATCAGCCTGTTCGATCCGCTGACCGGCGAAATGCGCGGCAAGCTGCCGCGCATGACCATCTACCCCAAGAGCCACTACGTCACGCCGCGCGAGACGATCCTCGCCGCCGCCGACCGGATCAAGGCCGAGCTCGCCGAGCGTCTCGAGTGGCTGCGCAATCACGACAAGCTGGTCGAGGCCCAGCGCCTCGAACAGCGCACGCTCTACGACCTGGAAATGATGCACGAGCTGGGCTACTGCAACGGCATCGAGAACTACTCCCGCTATCTCTCGGGACGCCAACCGGGCGAGCCGCCGCCGACCTTCTTCGATTACCTGCCCCCCGACGCGATCCTGTTCATCGACGAATCCCACGTCAGCGTGCCGCAGGTGGGCGGCATGTACAAAGGCGACCGTTCGCGCAAGGAGACCCTGGTCGAGTATGGCTTTCGCCTGCCGTCGGCGCTCGACAACCGGCCGATGACCTTCGACGAGTGGGAGCGGATCTGCCCGCAGACGGTGTTCGTCTCGGCCACCCCCGGCCCCTACGAGGCGAAGCACGCCGGCCAGGTGGTCGAGCAGGTGGTGCGCCCGACCGGGCTGGTCGACCCCGAGATCGAGGTGCGCCCGGCCTCGACCCAGGTCGACGACCTGCTCTCGGAGATTCGTCTGCGCACCGAGGTCGGCGAGCGGGTGCTGGTGACTACCCTGACCAAGCGCATGGCCGAGGATCTGACCGAATATCTCGACGAGCACGACATCCGCGTGCGTTACCTGCATTCGGACATCGATACCGTGGAACGGGTCGAGATCCTGCGCGACCTGCGACTCGGCAAGTTCGACGTACTGGTGGGCATCAACCTGCTGCGCGAGGGCCTGGACATTCCCGAAGTGTCGCTGGTGGCGATCCTCGACGCCGACAAGGAGGGCTTCCTGCGTGCCGAGCGCTCTTTGATCCAGACCATCGGCCGCGCCGCGCGCAACGCCAACGGCAAGGCGATCCTCTACGGCGACCGGGTGACCGACTCGATGCGTCGGGCGATCGACGAGACCGAGCGGCGGCGTAACAAGCAGATCGCCCACAACGAAGCGCATGGCATCGTGCCGCGCACCGTGACCAAGTCGGTCGCCGATATCATGGAAGGCGCTCAGACGCCGGGCAAGAAGGGCAGCCGGCGCAAGGGCGAGCGCAAGGTTGCCGAGGGTCCCGGCGAGTATGGCATCGAGGCGCTGCGCAATCTCACGGTCCCCGAGCTGACTCGCGAGATCGCCAAGATCGAGGACGCCATGCACGAGGCGGCGCACAATCTCGAGTTCGAGGAAGCCGCGCGGCTACGTGACCGAGTCCAGACCCTCAACGCCCGCTTGATCGAGCTCAAATAATCGCTTGCGCACCGCGCAGGTCGGGCGAGGGTATCGCCCTTGCCTGATCTTGACGGCAGATGGGCGTTCCCTCGGGTGGCTATTTATACCGTTATCTATGCTTGTCCGATCATACATGATTTCCTATGCCTGCCTGTCTTCAGGCCGTTGCGGTATAATCCCGCCATCCCGAATCCGCCGGGTAGCCTGACCTGCCTGTGGCGGCCGTTTGTCAGCGCGAGCGTGACCCAAGGAGCCCCGACCCCATGACCGTGATTCGCCAGGACGACTTGATCCAGAGCGTCGCCGATGCCCTGCAGTACATCTCCTATTACCACCCCAAGGACTTCATCGAGGCCATGCATGCGGCCTACCAGCGGGAAGAGAACCCGGCGGCGCGGGATGCCATCGCCCAGATCCTGATCAATTCGCGGATGTGCGCCACCGGTCATCGGCCGATCTGCCAGGACACCGGCATCGTCACGGTGTTCGTGCACGTCGGCATGAACGTGCGCTGGGAAGCCGACATGAGCCTCGACGACATGATCAACGAAGGCGTACGGCGGGCCTACCTGAACCCCGACAACGTGCTGCGCGCCTCGCTGCTCGCCGACCCGGACGGCAAGCGCGCCAATACCAAGGACAACACGCCGGCGGTGATCCACCACAAGCTGGTTCCGGGCGACAGCGTCGAGGTGCATGTCGCCGCCAAGGGCGGGGGCAGCGAGGCCAAGTCCAAGTTCGCGATGCTCAACCCCTCGGACAGCGTGGTCGATTGGGTGCTCGAGCAATTGCCCAGGATGGGGGCTGGCTGGTGCCCGCCGGGAATGCTCGGGATCGGTATCGGCGGCACCGCCGAGAAAGCCATGGAGCTCGCCAAGGAATCGCTGCTCGATCCCATCGATATCCAGGAACTCCAGGCCCGTGGCGCCGAGAATCGCGCCGAGGAGCTGCGCCTCGAACTCTACCACAAGGTCAACAGGACCGGCATCGGCGCCCAGGGCCTGGGCGGACTGACCACGGTGCTCGACATCAAGGTCAGGGACTACCCGACCCACGCCGCCAACAAGCCGGTGGCGATCATTCCCAACTGCGCCGCCACGCGGCATGTGCACTTCAGCCTGGATGGCAGCGGCGCCGCCGAACTGCCGGCGCCCAAGCTGGAGGATTGGCCCGAGATCACCCGCGAAGTCGGCGGCAACGTCAAGCGCGTCGATCTGGACGCCATCACTGCCGACGAGGTGCAGACCTGGCAGCCTGGCGATACCTTGCTGCTCAACGGCAAGCTCCTGACCGGCCGGGATGCGGCCCACAAGCGCATGGTCGACATGCTGGCCAAGGGCGAGGCGCTGCCGGTGGATCTCAAGGGGCGGTTCATCTACTACGTTGGCCCTGTCGACCCGATCCGCGACGAGGTAGTGGGGCCGGCCGGGCCGACCACCGCCACGCGCATGGACAAGTTCACCCGCACCATGCTCGAGCAGACCGGCCTGCTGGGGATGGTCGGCAAGGCCGAGCGCGGCCCGCTGGCGATCGAGGCGATCCGCGACAATCGCGCGGTGTATCTGATGGCCGTGGGCGGCGCTGCCTACCTGGTGGCCCAGGCGATCAAGAAATCCCGGGTGATGGGCTTCGAGGATCTGGGCATGGAGGCGATCTATGAGTTCGAGATCGAGGACATGCCGGTGACCGTCGCCGTCGACTCCCGGGGCGAGTCCGTGCACCAGACGGGACCGGCGAAGTGGAAAGAGATCATTGCCGAGCGCGTTTGAAGCGGCGCTGGCCAGCCGACGACACGACCCTGGCCCAGGCTGTGGAGTCGTGCCTTGAGAGCGGCGCTTGAGGAGGCGCGATGATGACCGTTTGCAGCATGGAGCGCCGATGTTTTCCTGGCTTATAGGGCTCGGCGTCTTCGCGATCTATGTGGCCGGGGCGCTCTCGGCGGTACTGGCGCTGCTTTCCAGCCGTACGTCGCAAGGCGCAGTGGCCTGGATCATTTCGCTGCTCACGTTTCCCTATGCAGCGCTGCCGGCGTACTGGATCTTTGGCCGGCCGCGCTTCTACGGCTACGTTTCTTCGCGGGGCGAGCATGACTCGATCCTGCGGCGGATTCTCGCGCGCTACCGGCCCTTGATAGAGCCGTATCTCAGCGACGCGGCGCAGGTGCACGTCAAGGCCGTGGAAAAGCTGGCGATGATGCCGATGACCAGCGGCAATCGTGCCTCGCTGCTGATCAATGGGCAGGCGACCTTCGACAGCCTGTTTGCCGGTATCGAGAACGCGCAGGATTATGTCCTGGTGCAGTTCTTCATCATCCGACGCGATCGCCTGGGCATCGCCTTCAAGGATCTGCTCGAGCGCAAGGCGGGGCAAGGCGTGCGGGTATTTCTGCTCTACGACGAGATCGGCTGCCATGCACTCGATGACGGCTATCTTGACGACCTGACTCGCGCCGGCGTCGAGGTCAGTGCCTTCAATTCGTCGCGGGGCTTTCGCCACCGCTTCCAGCTCAATTTCCGCAATCATCGCAAGGTCGCCGTCGTCGATGGAGTGATTGGCTGGACGGGCGGTCTCAACGTCGGCATCGAGTATTTGGGTGAGGATACCCGCCACGGGCCGTGGCGAGATACCCATTTGATGCTTACCGGGCCCAGCGTGCTGGGGCTTCAGGAAGCCTTCTGGGAGGATTGGCACTGGGCGACGGGGCGGGTCATCGATCTCGAGTGGCAGCCGAAGGTGACCTGCGAGGAGTGCCAGCATGTGGTGATCGTGCCCTCGGGACCGGCCGACGGCCAGGAAACCGCCAGCCTGCTGACGCAGCACAACATTCATACCGCACAGCACCGTCTGTGGATCACCAGCCCCTATTTCGTGCCCGATCAGGGCGTGCAGGATGCCCTGCGGCTGGCGGCACTACGGGGTGTCGATGTTCGGGTGATGATGCCCGAGCGCCCGGATCACCTGCTGGTGTTTTTGTCGGCATTCTCGTTCTTGCCGGACATGATTCGTGCCGGTGTCAAGATATACCGTTATCAACCTGGTTTCCTGCACCAGAAAGTCATGTTGATCGACGATCACAGCGCCACGGTGGGGACGGTCAATCTCGACAATCGCTCGTTTCGGCTCAATTTCGAGATCACCGCCTTCATTCCCGACCGCGGCTTCGCGGAGGAGGTCGAAGCGATGCTCGAAAGCGACTTCAGCGATTGCCGCGAGGTGACCGTCGAAGAACTGGAAAGCCGGCCTCTGTGGCGCAAGTTGGTATCGCGGGCCGCCTATCTGCTGGCGCCGGTGCAATAGGCCAAGGAGTTGGCGGGTGCCAGCCCCGTTCGGGCACGATGGTGGCCGGGCACGGGCTTGGATAGACTCAGGCGCTTCAGGGCTGGCCCATCACCTAGCCGTTCAACTTTCCTTCGGATACGGAGCCGCGGTGAACCTCGAAACCAAATGGCTGGAAGATTTCGTGGCGCTGGCCAATACGCGCAGCTTCTCGGCGTCGGCGCGCCAGCGTCACGTCACCCAGCCGGCCTTCAGTCGGCGTATTCGCTCGCTGGAGCAGGCCGTCGGAGCGACCCTGGTCGACCGTTCGACGACTCCGGTGGGGCTGACTCCGGAGGGCCAGTTGTTTCTGATCACTGCGCGCAATCTGGTCGAACAGCTCAGCGAGAGCCTGAGTCATCTGCGCGGTCTGGCGATTGCCAACGAAGCGCTCGACATCGTCGCGGCCCATTCGCTGGCGCTGGCCTTCTACCCGCGCTGGATTTCGCGTCTGCAGAAAGGCGTCGGCGAATTGCCCACGCGACTGGTGGCCATGAACGTCGGTGATGCCATCCATGTGCTGCGCGAAGGCAATTGCGATCTGATGCTCGGCTATCATGATCCCTATGCGACCATGCAGCTCGATGCCGAGGTCTTTCCGTCGTTCTCGATCGGCAAGGCGATGATGGTGCCGGTATGCATGCCCGATGCCGAGGGTCGGCCGCTGTATCCGCTCGGTGGCGACAACTCGATTCCTTTCCTGGCGTACACTCAGGGCGCTTTCCTGGGCCGTTCGGTGCGCATGTTGCTGAAGAACGATCCGACCCGCATGCGCCTGAAGACGGTCTACGAGACGGCCATGGCCGAAGGGCTCAAGGGCATGGCATTGCAGGGCGTGGGGATGGCCTGGATTCCCGATTTCTGCATTCGCGACGAGTTCGAGAATGGGCGCCTGGTGCGCGCCGGCGATAGCGCCTGGGACATTCCGCTGGAAGTGCGCCTGTATCGCTGCGCACTGGTGCACAAGCCCGGTGTGGAGCAACTGTGGCGGCAAATGATGAAACTGCCCCGCGACTTCCTCCAGGCATGAGGTCGGTAATGTCAGCGTATTCGCCAAGGCGTGGAGCGCAGCGGTCAGGGCACGGCCCAGCCCGCCGGCAGGCCGAGAAAGTTCTGGATGATGAAGAAATGATCCTCGAACAGCGTGTCCGGTTCGAGATCGGCCAGCGCCACCCAACGTGCCTGCTCACCGCCCTTGGCGGGTTTCAGCTGCGGTAAGCGTTGTTCGGGGCGCAGGGCGAAATAGAAGGCCTCGGCGAGGGTACGGCCCCGCCAGCTGCGATGCGGGTTGTCGAACAGCCGCTGGTCGCGTAGCGAGCCCTTGAGTACCGGCTCGGGGACTTTCAGCCGCACCCGTTCGCGGAGTTCACGCAGACAGGCATCCTGCAGGCGTTCATGGGGGTTGATGAACCCGCCCGGCAAGGCCAGCAGGCCCTTGCCGGGGGCGGCATTGCGGCGCACCAGCAATACGTGCCCGGACTGCACCACCACCGCATTGACGGTGACGAAGATCGGCGGGTAGGGCGCCTGGGCCCAGGCGCTGCGGTATTGCTCGAGCAATTGCTGTTCTTCGAGCAACTGCTGGCTGGCTTCGGATTCGTGGAAGGCATTCAAGGCGTGATGCACGTTTGCCGGTAGATCGTGCGCGGCGCCGGTCGATAGATAGTCACTGGCCGAATTGCGGGAATGAAAGAGCCGCTCGCGGATGCGGCTCGCCGAGATACCGTCGACCAGCGGCACGCTGACCGATTCCCACTGCGGAAACAGACTCAGGAAATAGCTCGACTGACCGCGGCTGGCGCCGATCAGCCCGATACGCGGCAGCTTGCCCTGCTTGCCTTGGCTAGGACGCGCAATGTCGCGCACCTTGCGTTGGACGTCACGTACCCAGACATCGTCGTTATACAGTGCGTCAAGCAGCGGTTCGATCTCGAGCCGGGCGTTGTCGGCGCCGTTGAAATCGCTGCGCAGCATGTCGCGGCGTTCCTCGAAGCGCCACGGGTTGCGCAGCGAGCGTGCTTGCCAGGCCGAGCCGATCAGCACGATGACCTGGCGTGCTCGCTTGAGCGCTTCACGGATCACCGCCAGGTGACCCAGATGGGGCGGTTGAAAACGCCCGATGAATACCAGGCAATCGAAATCGAGCTGCTGCATCGCGTCGGACATGGGCGCTCCGGTCAGATGGGCGCGGCCATTATGGGCGGCCGCTCACGGCACTACAAGCCTGCTACCGCAGCGCGATACCGGGAGGCAAGACGCTTTTCGCATGCCGGAAGCGGCCCGGTTATGCTGAGTGCATCGTTACGCCCGGGAATTCATCTGTGATCGCCAAGACCATCGCCTACTGGTTTCGCATCGTGCGCGACGCGACCAAACTGTGGCTCGACCACAACGCCTTCAGTTATGCCGGCTCGCTGGCCTTCTACACCCTGTTTTCGCTGGCTCCGACGGTGATCATCGCCGTCACGGTGATCGGCGTGGTGCTGGGCGAGGATGCGGCGCAGGGCGAGATCGTCGCGAACCTCCAGGGGCTGATCGGGCCCGATGCGGCGCAAGCCGTGCAGAACGCCGTCTCGGCCTCGCGCCTCGAAAGCTCGGGGCTGCTGCCCACGCTGCTCGGGGTCGGTACGCTGCTGATAGGGGCGACCACGGTATTCGCCCAGATGCAGTATTCGCTCAACAATCTGTGGGGCGTGACTGCCAACCCCGACCGCAACAGCCTGCTGATCTTTCTGCAGAAGCGTGTGCTGTCGATGGCGATCGTGGTGTCGATCGGCTTCGTGCTGCTGGTGTCGTTGGTCCTGGGGGTGGCGCTGCGGGCGGCGTTTCGCTATGCCGGCGGCTGGCTGCCGGGGACCGAGGTTCTGCTCAGTGTCGGTGAACTGGCGTTATCGCTATTGGTGATCGCGCTATTCTTCGCCACGATCTTCAAGATCCTGCCGGATGTCGTGCTGCGCTGGCGGGATGTGATGGTCGGCGCGCTGGTTACCGCGATATTGTTTGCCATCGGCCGTTACGCGATCGCCGCCTATCTGGCCTATACCGCCACCGCTTCGACCTATGGGGCCGCGGGCTCGCTGGTGCTGATTCTGCTGTGGGTCTATTACTCATCGCTGATTCTGTTGTTCGGGGCAGCGCTCACGCGAACGCATTTCGAGGCGCGCGGCCATGACATCGTTCCGCGCAACATGGCGGTGCGGGTCAGGCATGAGCTGCTGATGAAGGGGCGTTCCGGATCGGACCCGTTTTCATGATTCGCGCACCTGCTTATTTGTTAGTAGAAAAACCATCATGGCTCATGTTGCCATTCGCGATAAATAGCTAGAGCCGTATAGGCAAGAACAGGAAATAAATGCTCTGAAAAATAACCACCGAGTTACGTAACGTTCATTCTTGTAAAATTTCGTGAATTAGCTGATTTTAACAGTAATCAGGAGCGATAACCGGCTTCGAAAAGCCACATTGCCGACCATGAAATATAAAGGGCTTATTCTTCAATAACTCATGGTCACTCGAACGAAGAATCGACTATGTTTCGATTCTCTCCGATGTTTTCTTACTTTCGATAATGTGGTGGCCCGCCCGCGCCCTGATGAACGATTTTCTGACTGAAACCGGCTAACACGTTCACGGGATGTTCAAGCATGGTCACCAACAATTTTTCCAAGAGCAGTCTCGACCTCAACGGTATCGTCTCTCTGGCTCAGCCGACGGCGCTGGCGTGGGGGCCGGATGGGCGCCTTTACGTGACGGAAGTCAATGGCAGCGTCAAGGTGCTTACCGTCGCCTTCGGCGATCCGACCCCCGGCGACGCAAGTGACGTGAACTCATTCTATGTCACCGAGGCCGAAACGCTCGGCCTGGTCAAGAACATCCCCAACTTCAACGATGATGGCAGCCCTGCCGTCAGCAGCGGGCGTCAGGTGACCGGTATAGCGGTCGTCCAGCAGTATGACGTTGCCGGTCAAGCCGTAACGATCGGTGGCAAGCCGGCGGTGACCCTCTACGTCACTTCCAGCGACAGCCGTATCGGTGCAGGCGCCGATGGTAACGACACGGGCCTCGACACCAATTCCGGCACGATCACCCGGATCGATCAGATCGAAACCGGCTGGTCGGCCGTCGATATCGTTCGTGGCCTGGCGCGCTCGGAAGAAAATCATGCGCTCAATGGTCTGGAGGTCGTCCAGGAGTTCGATGACGCAGGTAATCTGACCGGTCAGCGCCTGATCGTGGCCAATGGCGGCAATGCCAACAATGGGGCGCCATCCAACAATTTCGGCGGCCAGCAGGAGACCGCCTATAGTGCCGCGATTCTCGAGATCGACCTCGATCAACTCAACGCCATGGAGACGCTCACCGATCCGCTGTCGGGACGCCAGTACATCTATGACGTGCCTACGCTGGATGATCCGACACGCGACGGCAATCCTGACGAAAACGATCCCTTCGGCGGCAACGATGGCCTCAATGGCGGCAAGATCGATCCCGACGGCCCTGTGCAGATCTACTCGGCGGGATATCGCAACTCTTATGATGTCGAGGTGACCGAAGACGGTCGGGTCTGGACCTACGACAACGGCAGCAACAACAGTTGGGGCGGTCGACCGATCGGCGAGGCGGGTGACGATGGCGGGACGGTGGATTATGCGCAACTGGCCAATTACATCGCCACGAACCTCAACAATGGCGACGGCAATAGTGGCGATCCCATCAACCTGGAGGACTGGGATCCCAAGAACTACGACCAGTTTCACGAGATCACCCGCTCCGACGACCTGGCCGGGCGCACACTGTCGGCCGGCCAGGGTGGTGCGGCCACCTATGAGTGGCTGGACCCGGACAGCGGCGAGACGCTGACGCTGGTCTATGGTGGCCATCCCAACCCCACCCGCGCGAGCGGGGGGCAATCGGGCATTCTCTTCACCCCACAGAATGGCGTGCAAAATGCCTTTCTGCTGTTATCGAACGTCGACAAGCAGGGTCCCGACAGCAGCGACTACGATGCGGTGATCGCCTGGCTGGCCGAGGTCGAGAGCAATTACGACACGCTGGCGCGGGGTGACCTGACCGGTAGGGTGATCGGCGTCACGCCGGGCGAGTCGTACTACATCACCGACGTGGGCAAGGCCTATCTCACAAGCGACTATCCCGACGGCACGACGAGCATCAACGGTGAGGCGGTGCTTGGGGTGGGTGGCATGCCGGTGGATTTCGACGATGTCGTCGCCACTCTCAATCCCATCGAGAGCGACTACCTCGAGGGCGGATATACCGATGGCTCCGTCGACTCCGGCAAGGGCTCGGTCAACGGCTTGACCGAATACACCTCGACGATACTCGACGATCCCGAGAGCGGCGTGAAGATGTCCGGGGCGATCCTCGCCGCCAGCCTCAACCAGGGCACGCTGACCGTGATGGGGCGTGACGCCGATGGCAGCATGCAGTCCGTGGTCGGCAGCAGCGGGCAGACGCTGGCCCAGGACCGCACCGTCGTCGACGTCAGCGGGGCGCCGCTGGGATTGGCGTCGATCGGCGACGATCTCACCGCCTTCGAGGGCGAGAAGGCCTTCCAAGGCTCGGTATGGACCACGGTCTACAAGCAGAACGGACCGCTGATCGAGATCCTGCAGCCCAATAACGGGGCGGTGCCGCTGGCTGGCAGCGAAATCATCGATCCCACTGATCAAGATGGCGATGGCGTCGATCACTTTAACGATCCTTTCGAGTTCAGCACCGACAACGGCTTCGACCTGGGCGTGGGCGAGCGGGTGCTGCTTGATTTCGACACCACGCAAAGCCCTTATCCTGGGACGATCCTTGATACGGGGCTGATGGGAGCGGCGCTCGATGGCGTCACGCCCAACCGCGATGCCAAGACGGCGGAAGAGGGCTTTGACGCGGACCAGCAGGAAGATGGCCTCTACGACCTGGGGGGTAACATCATTCCCGGTGGCAATGCGCCGATCTTCCAGATCAAGAAGGTAGCCGGGGGCACCGTTGTCGGGACCGAGAACAGTGCGCGCGACGCGATGCATGTCGGCATCAAGCCGGGGCCGGACGTCGAGCGTCTGATGATGAGCTCCAAGATCAAGAACTGGATTCCCGCACAGACCAGCGGGATCAAGAACGGCCAACTCACCGGGATCATGCTCAGCGATGGAACTCAGGCCAACTACCTGCGCCTGGTCTTCGGGGCCGTGATGATCGATGGTGTCCTGGCGGCCGGTTTCGAGGTCGGCTATGAGATTGACGACGACTATACCAAGCTGACCAGCGTTGCCGCGCCGGAGCTCGGCAATAGCGATGTGGCGAGTCTGGATCTGTATCTGGAGGTGGACATCGGCGATAGCTTCGCGGTCAAGGCGGGCTATCAACTGGACAATGCCGACGGCATCACGTCGCTGGATCTGGGCAACTTCACACTCCCTGCAGGCGTGCTCCAGGATATCCTGACTGGATCGCACACCATCACCGATGGCGATACCACGCTGCCCTCAGGTGCGGCCGTGGGCTTTCTCGCCGAGACATCCGCCGCTGATGCGGCCAGCGAAAGTAGGCTGGCGGCGATCGATTTCTATAATCTGCGCATCGATGCGCTGAGCAACGAAATCGCGGCCGATACCGCGGCTGAAGTCGGGGCCGAGGGGACCGACGGGGTCGATACCATCGTCTACACCGGTACCGATACCGATCTGGCTCCCTTGGACGACAGCGTCGAGAACTTCGACGGCAGCGGCTCCTCCGCCGACTTTACGGTCACCGGCAATAGCGGCGACAACATCCTGATCGCTGGTTCGGGAGCCAATACCTTCATCGGTAATGGTGGTGCCGACAGCATCCGTGGGACATTCGCGGATATCGATGGCAGCGTGATCACCGACTTCATGTCGGACGATCGCCTGGTAATTCTCGACTCTGTACTGGAAGCCGGCCATATCGGCTACAGCACGGTGAATGGTGTATTGACGCTGACCCTGACCGATCCGCAGACCGGCGAAACGGCGACGCTGAGCCTGCCCGGCGACCAGTTCGCCGGCTTCGATCCGGCGGACGGGCCCTCGACGTTCGATGTCGAGCAGACCGAGCATGGTACCCAGATCTCCTACAAGATCGAAACGCTGCTCTATCGGGTCAACGCCGGGGCCGGCACAGTAGCCGCCATCGACGGCGGCATGGACTGGCTGGGGGATACCGATTCCAACTTCCCCTACCTGGCCGGTAATACGGCGGATACCTACAGCAACAACATGACGAACGAGCAGAGCGAGGTCGATCTCGCCCATCTCGCGAGTGATCCCGTTCCCTGGCAGCTCTTCGTCAATGAGCGAAGCGACAATGATATCGCCTCACCCAAGCTGGAGTACGCCTTCCCGGTCACGCCCGGTGGAAACTACACGATCACGCTGTATTACACCGAAAACTGGGCCGGCATCTTCGATTACGGCGGCGACCGCATTTTCGACGTCGAGGTCGAAGGCCGCGTGCCCGCCGTACTTTCCGGGATCAACCCGCTGCAAGAAGCCATTGACATCTACGGTGCCGATGCCAGTCAGCAGGAGCTGCTGGGTGTCGGATTTTCGCGCTCCTATACCGTGAACGTGGAAGACGACGTCTTGAATCTGGCGTTCAATCACGGCGCCCAGAATCCCAAGATCAATGCCATCGAGATCAAGCAACTGGGGCCGGGCACCGTGATACCTGACGACGAGCCACCGGTGGTCCAGTCGATCACGCTCGAGGAGCCGCTCGACAACGACAGCCCGATTCTCGCCACGGTGGTGATCACCGACAACGCGGGGATCGATCCCGACTCCCTCGATGGCAACGAGCTCGTCTTTACGGGAATCGAGCCGGCGACGGTGACGCTGGCGCCGGGAGGCGATGCGATCACGATCAGTGATGATGGCAAGACCGTGACCGTCAACTATGAACTGACGCCGCCGGCCGACACCAATTCATGGAGTGACGGTTTCTACACTGTCGGTGTCGCCGCCGATAGCTATCAGGACAAGGCCGGAAACGGCGTCGCCGCCTACGAGACCGACTTCACCATCGGGTCGGCGCCTGATGCGCTTCTCGCGCTGGACTTCGAGACCGTTGGCGAGCCGCTGGACGAGGGCGGTTTCGACGACGTGCTGGGCGGGGTCAGTGACGCCGCGATGATCACCCAGATCATCGGCGGCGAGCTGGTGGTCAATACCTCGAATGGCGATATCATCAAGGGCCAGAGCGTCAACGACTTCATCAAGTACGTCGACCTTAGCGACGACGTTCTCAATGAAATCCGCATCGCGTCGCGCTTCGACAACCCCTTCCCGGCGGCACTGGCGGCTCAGGGTCTGGCTACCGACACCATTCCCAACTATGCCCAGCAGGGCCTTGTCTTCGGGCTCGGCAGCCAGGGCAACAACGAACTGGTCAAGCTGGTGTTCGGCGGCGCCGGCGGCAACATGGTGCAGATCTGGTCGAACCCCACCGGCAAGAGCGACCCGGAGGGTGTCAACAGCGTCTACGAGCTCGGCGACCTGCTCAACGATGCCAGCCTGGGGCTGAGCGATGTGGCGGCGGTGGAGATGACGCTGGTCATCGACAAGGCCGCAGGCACGGTCACCCCGGAGGTGACCTTCCTCGGCAGCGGCGGTGCGATACTCGGCGGGCTGCGCGCCACGCCGAGCGCGGGCTTCGTCACGGCCCAGGCCGAGACCCTGCCCGGCGCGGTGCTGGCGAATCTGACCGACTCGGCGGCGGCGACCGCGGTGGGCGTGACTTCGAACGACTACGGGACGCTGGGTTCGTTTGAGGCGAGTTGGGAGTATCTCAACGTCACCTCGCCGGATGCAACGGGCGACCCCGGCGGCGGCGATCCCGCACTGATTGCTATCAGCGATGCCGCGAATGCCACCGAAAGCGGCGACACGGGCACGACCGCGCTGACCTTCCTGCTCAGTGCCAACGCCGATGTCGACGCCACCTTGGATGTGACCTACTCGACCAACGGCGGGGCGACCTCTCGGACCCAGACGGTGATCTTCACCGACGGGGTCGGCGAGCTCACGATCGACGTGGCCAATGACGACGTCGACGACGGCCCCGATACGGTCACGGTCGCGCTGATCGACATCGCCGGCGAACAGTATGCCGTTGACCCGAATGCCGATACCGCCAGCGGCAGCGTGAACGAAGACGACCGGACGCCGGAGCCGCCGGCCGACGGCGTGTACTTTGCGCTGGACTTCGAGACCGTTGGCGAGCCGCTGGACGAGGGCGGTTTCGACGACGTGCTGGGCGGGGTCAGTGACGCCGCGATGATCACCCAGATCATCGACGGCGAGCTGGTGGTCAATACCTCGAATGGCGATATCATCAAGGGCCAGAGCGTCAACGACTTCATCAAGTACGTCGATCTCAGCGACGACGTTCTCAATGAAATCCGCATCGCGTCGCGCTTCGACAACCCCTTCCCGGCGGCGCTGGCGGCTCAGGGTCTGGCTACCGACACCATTCCCAACTATGCCCAGCAGGGCCTCGTCTTCGGGCTCGGTAGCCAAGGCAACAACGAGCTGGTCAAGCTGGTGTTCGGCGGGCATAAAGGCAACGCGATCCAGATCTGGTCCAATCCCGACAGCAGTGGAGGGATTGATACGGACTACAAGCTCGACGACTTACTCAACGATGCCAATCTGGGGCTGAGCGATGTGGCGGCGGTGGAGATGACGCTGGTCATCGACAAGGCCTCAGGCACGGCCACCCCGGAGGTGACCTTCCTCGGCAGCGACGGTGCGATACTTGGCGGGTTGCGCGCCACGCCGAGCGCGGGCTTCGTCACGGCCCAGGCCGAGGCGCTGCCCGGCGCGGTACTGGCGAACCTGACCGAACCGGCGGCGGCGACCGCGGTGGGCGTGACTTCGAACGACTACGGGACGCTGGGTTCGTACGAGGCGAGTTGGGAGTATCTCAACCTCACTTCGCCGGATGCGACGGGCGACCCCGCGCTGATCGACGCCGAGCAGATCTTCGCCGGCGCCAGTGTAGAGACGCCCGACACCTACGAGGCGGGGGCAGTCGGCTCGGCCACCGTGACGGTGACTCTGGGCTCCGATGTTCAGGAATCGAACTACGGTAACAACTCCTTCAAAGTCACTAACACCGGCGACAAGAAGATCGCGGCCGTTTTCTTCGACGTGCGCACCGCGCTTTATGGCGACAGCGTGTTCGATCCCGACGGCAAAGGCGGCGATACCGCCTTCAAGACATGGGCCGTCAACAGCGGCGGCGGTACGGGCGCGCTCCAGCCGTCGGGCTACGAGCACTACTTCCTGCCCGGGGCCGACCCGGAACCGACCGATCCTGACAACAACGGCGGCTATCGGGGCGCGCTGCTCAAGTTCTCGGCCACGAACGATGGCGGATTCACCCAGGGGGAAGTCGTCGGCTTCAGCGGCGACATGGACCCCAACTCCATCGCCGGCATGGAAAAGGACGGTGCGGCCGGCGTCGATACCGATTCCGTGCCCGATTGGGACGTGGGCGGCGTCTCCGGCGCCGAGATGATCGGCTCGATGGCCTACATCATGTTCACCGACGCCAGCGTAGCCAGTGCGCAGTTGATGGGCGACGGCAGCCAGTCCGGCGCCCAGGCGCGGGTCACCGAAGCGCCCCAGAACCAGCAGGCCAGCCTCAGCGTGAACGGCGTGGCCTCCGGCGAGGCGGGTAGTTACGGTGGTGAAGTGCCGGTGGTGCTGGTCTCCGGTCCGGCCGGCGCATGGGTCCGGGTAATCATGACCAAGGGGCATCAGCCCGTGGCCAACACCACTGACAGTCTGGCGGATATCGTCGATTGGCGCCTGTCCGGCGAGGACTTCCCGGTCAATAACGCGGCGGAATTCCAGTTCGTTGACGTGCAACTGGGCGCCGATGGCACCGCGGATGTTTCCGATCAGTTCACGTACAGCCAGTTTCTCAACGGCACTGCCAGTTTCCCAGGCGACGACACGCTGCCACTGGGTTTCGTCGCTGCGGTGATTGAGGATCCGACGACCTCGCGGGGATTCGCGCTGGGGCCGGTCACCGAGCCGGTCTATCTGGAATCGAACGGGATGCCGGTGAGCGAGTCGATGACGACGAGTTCGACCGCGACGGCGCCGGAGATCATCGGGGAAAGTGGCAACGTGTCGCTCTCGCAGGTGGATGGCGAAACCTGGACAAGCGTCACTTTCGGTGAACCGCTTGCCGATCCCGCGGTGGTCATGGGGCCGCTCACGAACAACGACGGCGAGCCGGTTACGGTGCGTGTGAATAACGTGACGGATACCGGTTTCGAGTTCCAGATCGACGAGTGGGATTACCTGGATGGTATCCATGAGCAAGAGTCGCTCAGCTGGCTGGCCATCGAGAGTGGCACTCATACCCTGGACAATGGAATGACCGTCGCCGCCGGCAAGGGCCAGGTCAGTGCCGAGGCCCAGACCTTCGGCTTCGGCACGGACTTCACCGGAACCCCCGTGGTGCTGGCCCAGACCCTGAGCGTCAATGACGCTTCGGCCGTTGTTCACCGAGTCGATGCCGTCAGCGGCAGTGGTTTCGATCTGCGCCTGCAGAGCGAAGAGGCCGCAGCCGTGCCGCACGGTACGGAATCCTTTGGTTGGATCGCCATCGATGAGGGAGCCGCCGAGGGATTATTGGCGGGGCGTACTGGGCAACAGGTGGGTGATGCGCCCTTCGAAATTCCGTTTGGCACCAGTCTCGATGATATCGCCTTCCTGGCCGGGATGCAGACGCTCAATGATGCGGATCCTGCCACCGTGCGCGCCCAGGCGATCGGTGCCGATGGAGCCACGATCTTCATCGAGGAGGAACAGTCCGGCGATAGCGAAATGGAGCATATCAGCGAGGACGTTGGTTTCGTGGGGATCAATGCTGGCCAGATCGTGAACGAAATTGCATAAGCAGCCGCCAGAAACCAGAAAGCACGGCGTAGCGGCTAGCTGTGGTAATCGCTAGCCGCTACGTGGACCATGAAGCCGATGACCAACCACGAAGGGCAGCCCGAGCGCCAGGCTGACCCTTCGCTTTTTATTGCCAGTCAGGCATGGAAGCGATAGTGCTGGCCCTGGTGTGGCGGGCGGAGGTATGAGGAAAATGATCTTTATGCCATCCAGTCTTTTTGCTTTATTCATGGAATCTTTAAGCTAATTAGCGTCGTTCAGCGTCTTTCATTTTTTGTCCCGGCACTTTGGCTGGCTGCGAATCCTGGTGGGTTGTTTTCGCTATTCTAGATTAGTTTTCTAGTTATATTATTTTAGAATTGCTAATACCTATTGGGTTTCAGGGTGACTTCGGGCCATTGATAAATAGCTATAAATATTTGCTGTATAGGCTGGTTTTTTGTCCGCAAGATATTGGCTTCAGCCAACCCTTCTAATGCTAAAAGGCATGAGGAAAAACAGTTATGCAGAAGCTCCTTCAGTGAGTAAGCTTATGTAGTCAAATCTTGGTTTTTGTAACTATACTGTTAACCCGCAAGTGGTTTTCAGTGCGTTAGAGGCGGCCTGAAAGTAACGTCGCATGAAAACTCTCGGGCGGTAGCGTGGAAAAAAACGTAATGCAAATTCCGGATATGACATATCAATGGAGCCGTTGGTTATCCTCTTCCTTCAAGGTTCCAACCTCTAGCGCTGAAGATGGAATCAACAATGAAAATAAAGATGCGTAACTGGTGGTCCGTTATCGTCCTTCTTTCCATGACCGTAACGGCGGGATGCGCCTTCGCGCCGGGGGGAGATATCGCTTACGATTCCGAAGAAGACGTTGCCTTGGACGATAAGGTCGATATCGTACCTATCACGCCCGAACTCATCGCGACATACCGTGGACGGATGAACGGCATCAAGGCGCAAAGCATGACTCCGGAGTTACGTAACAAGATCGACTCCTATCAGTACGATGTGGGCCCCGGAGATGTACTGAGCATCATCGTCTACGATCACCCCGAACTCACCATACCCGCAGGTAGCGAGCGTAGCGCCGCGGAGACCGGCACCGTCGTGCATGCCGACGGCACGCTCTACTATCCTTATATTGGCCGGGTGAAAGTCGAGGGTAAGACCGTCAACCAGATCCGCGACATCATTGCCCGGCGCCTATCCACTTACATTACCGACCCCCAGGTTGAGGTCAACGTCGCTGCCTATCGCTCCAAGCGGGTATACGTCAGCGGTGCGGTCGGCAATCCTGGAATGCTGCCAATCACCAACGTGCCGATGACCGTGCTCGATGCCATCAGCCAGGCGGGAGGGCCGAGCGCAACCGCTAACTGGCATGACGTCACTCTGAACCGCGGTAGCGAGGAGATCGAATTGTCGCTGTTCAAGATGCTGAAACAGGGTGACCTGACCCAGAACCGTCTGCTCTATGCCGGCGATGTGCTGTACGTGCCTTCCGCGGAAAATGAGAATGTCGCAGTGCTGGGTCAAGTGCGTAACGCCGGCAACATCCAGGTGGGCAACGAGCGTCTGACGTTGACCTCCGCCCTGGCGCGTGCCGGTGGCGTGATAGAAACCCGTGCCGAGCCTTCGGGTATCTTCGTGATTCGCGGTAATCCGCAGGGTAGCGAGAAACTTGCCACCGTCTATCAGTTGGACATCACGAACGCCGTGGCACTGAACATGGGAACTTACTTCCCGCTGGAGCCGCAGGACGTAGTCTACGTCACGGCAGCACCGCTGGCACGTTGGAACAACGTCATCAGCCTCCTGTTACCGTCGGTGACCTTGCCCGGTTCGGTCGCTAATTCATCGAACGAAATTGGCGATCTGTAAGCCTTCATGTTCGAAACAATACTCGTGGTGTGCAGAGGCAATATCTGTCGCAGCCCGGTCGGCGCCGCTTTGCTCGGGACGCACCTGCCGGGACGACGGATAGCCTCGGCGGGGCTCGCCGTGGGTCAGCTCGAAGGTCACGGTGTCGCTCCCTTCGCCAGAGAGTTGGCCGAGGCCGATGGGCTGCTAGTCGACACGCACCGGGCGCGACAGATTCACCGCGAGATGATCGAATCCGCCGACTTGGTGCTGGTCATGAGCGAAGGCCAGCGTCGACATATCGGCGAACTCTCGCCGGCTGCGATCGGCAAGACCATGCTCTTCGGACGCTGGCTCCCGGATGGCAGTGTTCAGGGATACGAAATTCCCGACCCCTACCGCAAGAGCCGTGAGGCCTTCGTTCACGTTCATCAGTTATTGATCTGTGCCGCCGACACCTGGCGAGCCAAACTCAGGGACTGCCCCCCGCTATGACCAGTCTCATCCCAAGAAATGCCATGTCTTCAGAACAACCCTTCCCGGCGGTGGCAAGAAGCACGGCCTCAAGCGATGAAATCATCGACTTGGGGCGCCTGTTCGGATTGCTGGTGGACAACAAATGGAAGATCCTCTTCGTCACGCTCCTGTTCGCCCTCGGTGGCATAGTCTACGTGCTGCTGGCGACACCCATCTATCAGGGCGATGCGCTGGTCCAGGTGGAGAAGACGGGAGGTCCCGGTAACAGCCAAGAAGAAGCGGCCGCATTGCTTGGCAAAGAGGGGCCCAGTTCCGCCGCCCAGATGGAGATATTGCAGTCGCGCTTGATTCTCGGGCGGGCGGTATACCAGGTCAATCTGGATACGGTGGTGAAGCCCGTGACACCTCCGGTACTGGGCGATGCGCTGATTCGCTACGCTATCCCGCGCCCCGCATTCGCCCAGGGTCGGCCGGAAATCTGGGCTAACGAGGAGATCCGGGTCGAGTCGCTGAGTGTAGGGCCGGAGGCCATTGGCCAGCCGCTGACGTTCGAGGTGCTGGATGAAGGCCGTTACCGTCTATTGAATGAGGAAGGTCAACCTTTGGGGACGGGCATCGTAGGGGAAATGCTGCAGATTCAATCGCCCTGGATCGAGCTCGAAGTCGGTGATATCCAGGCGCCTCCGGGTGCCCAGTTCATTGTGATGAAGCGCAGTCGGCAAGCGGCCATCGGCTCTCTCAAGTCGCGCTTCACAGTGGCTCAGAAGGGTACCGATACGGGAGTTCTGGAGCTGACGCTGACGGGCCCAGATCCCGCCGAGATCAACACCACGCTGGATGCGATTACCGAAGTGTATTTGGCGCAGAACATTGCGCGCCAGGCGGCTGAGGCAGAACAGAGCCTGGCATTTCTCGAAAAGCAAATGCCCAAAGTGCGCGATCAGCTGAAGGAGGCGGAAGATCGCCTGAATCTTTACCGGTCAGAACAGGACAGCGTCAATCTCACCCTCGAAACCCAGAATATGCTGACCGGCATGGTGGATGTCGAGGCTCGCCTGAACGAACTGCAGATGCAGGAGTCCGAGCTGTCGCGGCGCTACACGCCCAATCATCCGGTCTACGCCGCACTTCTGGAGAAAAAGGCGCAACTTCAGCGCGAGCAGGCCAATCTCGAGCAGCGTACCGCCAACCTGCCCGAGACCCAGCAGCAGATCCTGCGTATGACGCGCGATGTGGAAGTCACCCAGCAGATTTACGTTCAACTGCTCAATCGCATGCAGGAGCTCAACATCGCCAAGGCCGGCACCGTGGGCAACGTGCGCATTATCGATTCGGCCGTGGTCGGGGGCGGCCCCATCGCGCCCAAGGCAATGACGATCGTACTGCTGTTCACCGTGCTTGGCGCCATGCTGGCAACGGGGGCAGTCATAATACGCGGCTTGCTCAACCGGGGTATCGAGAACCCCGAGCAGTTGGAGGAGCTGGGGCTGCCGGTCTATGCCACGATCCCGCTCTCCGAAGACCAGTTGAAACTTTTCAAACGCATCAAGCATCGCCACGACAAGACAGGCAAGCCCGTCAACAGTGGCCTGCTGGCCAAGCTCAACCCCACTGATACCGCCGTCGAGGCCTTACGCGGGTTACGCACCAGCATGCATTTCGCCATGCTGGACGCGGCCAACAACTGCCTCATGATCACTGGTCCAAGTCCCGAGATCGGTAAAAGCTTCGTCAGCTCCAACTTGGCGGTGGTATGCGCGCAAGCCGGTCAGCGAGTCTTGCTGATCGATGCCGACATGCGCAAGGGGACCATCCACCATGCCTTCAACGATCGTTCGGAAGCGGGGCTCTCCGAGGTCCTGTCCGGCAGGCTGGATCTGCAGCATGCAATTCGGGCCAGCGAACTGGAGGGGTTGTATTACATGTCGCGCGGTATCGTGCCGCCCAACCCGTCAGAACTGCTGATGCAACAGAGCTTTACCGAATTGCTTCATCAGGTAAGCGCACAGTACGACCTGGTGATCATCGATACGCCACCCACGCTTGCGGTGACCGATGCCGCCATCGTCGGCAAGCAGGTCGGTACCAGCCTGCTGGTGGCACGTTTCGAGATGAATCCGCCGCGGGAGGTCAGAATCGCCCTGCGGCGCCTGCAAAACGCGGGTGTCGAAGTGAAAGGATGCATTCTTAATGCCATGGAACGTAAGGCTGCGGCGAGCTATGGCTATGGCGATTACAGTTACTCCTACAAGTAATTACCTGGCTGGGGCCCGATGCCATGCTGCAGAATATGAAAGAGCTCTACCTGCTCCTGACTTCGGAGCAGCGTAAGAAACTGCTGTATCTCCAGGTACTGGTCATCGTCATGTCGTTCGCCGAGATGGCCAGTGTCCTGGCCATCGGTCCCTTCATGGCGCTGGTGGGAGATATGAGTCAGCTACAGGGGAATGGCCTGCCGGCGAAGCTGTATCAACTGAGTGGGCTCTCCTCGCCGGAAACCTTCCTGTTCTGGGTGGGGGTCGGGGTACTTACCATCCTGCTGTTAGCGGCGCTGTTCTCAATGTACACCGTATGGTGTCTGGCGCTGTACAGCACCCATGTCGGTGCCGAGCTGTCCAGTCGCCTGTTCAGGCATTACATGTATCAGCCTTGGCTGTTCCATGCGGGCAATAGCAGCAGCCATTTGACCAATCAGATTGCCCAGGAGTCGCTGCGCGTTACCAACTACATCATCAACCCGCTCATGCAGATGAATGCCAAGTTGGTTCTGGTGCTGATGCTGATGCTGGCCATGTTCTTCTACAACCCGATGGTGGCGGTGGCCGGCGTGTTGTTGTTCGGCACTGCTTATCTCCTCCTTTATCGCATCGTACGCCGGCGCCTGGTCGAGAATGGAAAGCGAGTGTCCAGGCAGCAGACGTTACGGTTCAAGCTTATGGGGGAGGGGTTTGGAGGCATCAAAGATACACTGTTGCTGGGCAGGCAAGCACTTTTTGTCGAACGGTTTGTCGATGCCAGCGAGAGCTTCGCACAGAGTCATGGCACGACCCTGGCGCTCAGCCAAGTGCCCCGCTACGCTATAGAGGCAATTGCATTCAGTGCCGTCGTCTTCCTGGTGCTCTACTTATTGACGTCCCATCAAGGCAGCTTGGGCAGTATTCTCCCGATGCTGTCCATATATGCCTTGGCGGGTTTCAAGCTATTACCGGCATTCCAGAAGATCTATGCCAGTGTCTCGAGCATTCGCGGCAACATGGCCGCTTTTGAATCCATACGGGACGGCATGTATGCCGGTACTCAAGACTACAGCCAGGCACCGGCGGAGAAGAGTAGCACCGCGAACTTGAAACGACTGGCGCCGCGACAGTCGATAACGCTCGATGACATCGTCTTTGCCTACCCCGGCAAGAAAGAACCGGCACTGCATGGGCTCAACCTGACGATTCCGGCCAGGAAGGTAGTGGGATTGGTAGGGGCTTCCGGATCGGGAAAGTCCACGACGATCGATGTGCTTCTAGGACTAGTCACCCCCCAGCAGGGGAATGTGTTAATCGACGGAAAACCTCTGCAGGAGAAGGATAAACGAGCGTGGCAGAACATTCTCGGATTTGTGCCGCAGAGCATTTTTCTCAGCGATGCCAGCATTCGCGAGAACATCGCCTTCGGTCTGCCGCCGGAGGAAATCGACGAAGCTCGGGTTGAACAAGCGGCCAGCATGGCGCATCTGGACGAGTTGCTCGTCGACCTGCCTGACGGTCTGGATACTTTCGTGGGCGAGCGCGGGGTCCAACTCTCCGGTGGTCAACGTCAACGTATCGGCATAGCCCGCGCGCTCTACGGCAATGCCGAAGTTCTGGTGCTTGACGAAGCCACCAGCGCGCTGGATGGAATTACCGAAAAGCTGATAATGGATGCCATTCACGACTTCTCGGGCAGCAAGACGATCGTCATGATCGCTCATCGACTGGCCACGGTTAAGCAGTGCGACAAGGTCTACCTGATCAGCCACGGCAAAGTCATCGACCAAGGAAGTTACGAAGATCTGGTACGCAGAAATGATGTCTTCAAGCGAATGGCCGAGCATGCCTGATATGTTTCGGTCGGCTGGATGGATATCGTCATTTTGTATAAAAAACAAGAGGCTTTTATGCTCCGTAAGGCAACAAGCCTATTGAAATCGATAGTAAGAGAAATCTTGCAGGCTAAAGGGTTTGTCTATTCTTCGGATGTAGGTCCGGCGGACTTCCGAGGGCTCGTCGAGTTTCCCTGGGATGCTCTCGAGCGTACGGACCGATGCCCGATATTATTCGATGTTCCCCTTGAGCGTTGTCGGGGTTTGGGCCTCATGGCCTTTTCCTGTTCAAAAGACTCCGCGCACCCCTATATTAGAACCCTGCAGAACTACCTGAGTGGCAACGTAACTGTTTATAGCGATTCAGAGCTGAAGGCGTACTATATGAATTTTCAGCCGAAAACAGGCTCAGAACTGCTGGGGATATCGCCGGCCGAGAATAAATTATTCCTGAAGCCAGTGTTATGGTTTACCGAGCCATGGATTGCCAGTCCCTCAAGACGTGAAGAAAAAATCAAGATTCGCATAATGCGCAATGAAAGCAGCGACCATGGTCTATCAGAGAGATCCGGAGGGGAATGGAATCAGTTCGGCCCCGTGTCCGACGACAGGGGAGAACTCGAGTTCAGAAGACTGATCTCGGTGATGGCCTCGATCAAGGCTACTGGCTATATGAGAGGTAATGGCTCTGACGGGGATATTAGCGGAGATGTTCTAGTAAGAGACAATGATTACAGAATAAATATAATTCGTGGCCAGCATCGTATCTGTGCGTTGTCAGCAAGTGGTCATCTCAAGGCTTCGGTGCGAATCGACGTCAATAAATGGGGCGTCATCAGGCGAGAGGCCGCCGAGTACTGGCCGGCCGTCAGGTCGGGTGCATTCAGCTTGGCACAGGCTAGAGAGGTATTCGACAGAATTTTCGAGGGGCGTCAGCCAAGTAGTTATTTTATGCCAATGGGCAAATAGTTAGAGTCAGGATCCGTTGATCATGGAAAACAGCCCGCACCTGCCTATCTCAGTGGTAATTACGGTTTATAATGAAGCTTGCTATTTAAGAGAGGCGTTGCGATCCGTGCTTTCGCAGGTCGTTATGCCCGCCGAAATACTAGTGATCGACGATGGATCCGATGATGACGAGGCCCGGCAGGTGGTTGAAGAGAATCAAAAAACAGCTGTCACTCTGCGCTATTACAAGAAAGAAAACGGTGGGCCGTCAAGTGCAAGAAACAGCGGGATTTCTCGATCCGTCCAACCATACATCGCTTTCCTGGATGCCGACGATAAAATGTTGCCAGGGAATCTCTGTTATAAATATAACCTTATAAAAAATTTGGGAAGTCAATACTTCGGTGTCTATGGATCCTATATCCGTGAAGATAATAAAAAGATAGTGGCGTTCAAGGAAATAGACGGCATGCCTTCGACAAGATACATAGGCAGGGACGACGGTGTTCCGGGCGGTATGGGAAACTACCTTTTTCGTCGGGATCCTCTGATTGAAGTTGGAGGGCTGGATGAGACGCTTAGTCATAATGAAGATTTTGATCTGCTGATAAGACTTTTAAAGAGTGGCTACGCTTGTAAAGGGAATGCTGAACCAGGATTTGTCAGAAATTATCGTCCAGGGTCCCTAACTCGAAGTGCGAAACACTATGAAATATACCGTGCCGTGTTGATGTTCTTGAATAAAGCAGAAAAAAATACATATTTTGATGAGCTTGAGCTTAGAAGAAGGCATAAAGCAAACTGTCTGCGCCTGGCACGAAGATTATTTTCGGAAAGGTTTCCATGGGCCGAGGTCAAGCCGGTGTTAGTGGAAGCCTTTAGCCATGACAGACCGCGAAATCCGAGAGAATTAATCGCCTATCTTTTAGCCAGAATGATATGAGATTGATAGTGGTACATTAACCTCGCGTTAGTTGATCAGGGCATCTCTTTGAATATACTTCATGTTATTGCCGCGCCAGCGGCTGGTGGGGCGGAGATATATATCAGAGACTTATGCGTGCATGCCAACGCGAACGGGCATGAGTTCAGTATCGCTTTTATCGCGAATGCGAAAGAGATTGGCCGAAGTGCCGAGTTCGAAGCGAATTTTCTGGAGTCGCTGGAAAATAGTCGGGTCAGGTTTTTCTTCCTGCCTGCAGGAACAAAGCGCAATCCCATCAGGGGCATGCTTTCGTCCGTCAATGCCATTCGCATGCGCAGACCCGACGTCATCCATGTCCACCTGTTGACGGGGCTGCTGGTTTTTTCTCTTTGCTCGGCTTTCTTGCCCATCGTGTACACGCACCACAATATCAAGATCTACCATCGCAGTTGGCTCTTCAAAGCCTTCATGAAGTTGAGTCGAGGCTATGTCGGAATTTCTGATAAGTGCACGGAAGTGTTGGCGAAGATGGTACCGCATGGAAGGGACGTAAGGACCATCCATAATGGCATCCTGACCCAGCGTGTCATGTCCTTGCGGGATGCAACGGCCACTCCTACGGTCGACACGACATGCGTCTCTTTGATTGCTGTTGGTGCATTGAGTGAACAGAAGAACTATCCGCTCCTGCTTCGGGCCCTGGCGCTGGTCAAGACGCGCACCGAGTTGGCTTTTCATCTGTCGATCGTGGGCGAAGGCAGGGAAGGAACTACCCAGGCCATACAGCAGCAGATCGCTGAACAAAACTTAGCCAATGTCGTGACGCTGCTGGGTAATCGTTCGGACGTACCTCAGCTTCTGTGTCATTCGGACATTTTCGTCCTGTCCTCGAGTTGGGAAGGATTGCCAATCTCGCTACTGGAGGCTCAGGCGGCGGGGCTTCCTTCCGTGGTGACTGACGTCGGCGGCTGTGGTGAAGTCATCGAAAGGACACAGGGCGGGATCGTTGTCGCTCCCGAAGATGCCGAGACACTGGCGGTGGCGCTGCAGCAATTGATCGAGATGCCGGAGTATCGCGAGAAGCTGCGAGCCTGTGCACTCCAAAACATTCATCATTTTGATATTTCCTCCTCTTTCAAGAAACACATCGCCTATTACTCGGAACTGCTATAGAGGTCCGAATGACTTCCTACCTATTCATGACAATAATTACCCTTATGGCCTTGGGGGTCGCGTTATTCGTGGGCTTGCGTCATCGCTTTCTCATGGTGGTGTTGTTGTTGGCTTTCTTTTTCAGGTTGGTTCTACTTTTTATTCAGTATTACGGCCTTTTCTCGATACCAGGTGGTGATGCGGATGCACTTAACATGACCCATAAGGCATGGGTTTGGTCCATGCAGGACTGGTCAGGATTGTTCAACGAGATCAACAATGCTGGGTCGTACCTCTATAGCTTTTTCGGTGCCATACTCTTCAAGCTATTCGGCTATCATGAGCTTCTTTTGCCGGTTGTTAACCTTTTTTTCGGAATGCTAGTCGTCGCCTTGACGGGAATCATCGTCAATCGCATCTGGGGTGCCAGGCCCGCACAGCTATCGGCGCTAATCATCGGGCTCTATCCATTCGCTGCCTTCAACTCGGCCATTGCGCTGCGCGAGGAGCCTTCGATTCTGGCGTTCATGTTCGGGCTCTACTTCCTGGTGAAGTGGCTCCAGGAGGAATCGCGAGCGGGTATCTATCTGTGCCTGGCCTTCTTCGGGTTGGCGACCATGATCCATCCCGGATGGGTCGCGGCGATCTTCGGCGTGGGAGTCTACGCGCTGTTGCTGCTATTCAAGGCGCTGCCACGTATCGTTCAGGGCAGTCTCGTCACACGAGGATATTTTCACAATATCCTGACAGCGGGATCCATTGTCATTCTTTCGCTGCTGCTTTCGGCCGCGGGAGAAGTGACCCTGGGCAAGGGCATATCACTGGGCAGCGAAGAGGAAACCGTTGCCGAATTGATTGAATCGCAATTCACGGGAATGCCCCAGGGTGGTTCGGCCTACCCGACGGTGATCGCAACGGGCGATCCTTTCTCACGGCCCTGGCTGATTCCGGCCCGTATCGTCTATTTCCTCTTCTCGCCGTTTCCCTGGGATATCAGCAGTCCTCAGCAAGCATTAGGGATGATTTCGTCGGTGCTTTACTTATTTCTGGTTTGGAAAATCTTCAAGAACTGGAAAACTATCAGGCAACATCAGGAGTGTGTTGCGCTTCTGATCATCCTGGCGCTACTCACCTTCATTTTCGCCATCGGCGTGACCAATATCGGTACAGCCATACGGCATAAAACCAAGTTTCTCGCGCTTTTCATCATTCTCGCCGCCGTATCATTCGATTCAATCCGTTTCAGACTGCTAAGGAGGTGACGATGGACATCTTGTTCGTTGCGGGTAATGCGCGCTCCTTGATCGCCAACCGAGGCGACCTGATACGAGACATGCTGAGTAGAGGGCTGACGGTGGCGGCGGCCGTGCCTACCCGCGATTACCTGCCCGAGGTCGAGAAACTGGGCATTGACGTTTACCCGTTCGAAATGGGGCGTACCGGTATCAATCCGCTGAGCGACCTGCGTACGACGTTCTCGCTGGTTCGCCTGATGCGTCGACTTCGCCCCAAGGCCGTCTTCGGCTATACCGTGAAGCCGGTCATTTATGGCTCGGTGGCAGCCAGGATCGCTCGGGTGCCGCGCGTTTATTCGATGGTTACCGGGCTTGGGCATGTCTTCACCACACGTTCGGCAAGGACGCAAGCCATTCGCTCCATACTCACGCGGCTCTATCGGCTGGGGATTCATTGCAGCGATCGCGTGTTCTTCCAGAACCCCGATGACGAGCGCGATTTCTCCGAGCTTGGCATCGTGCGCGACCGCGGAAAGATCGTACGCATCAACGGCTCGGGAGTGGATATCGAACGTTTCGCCCGCCAACCCCTGCCGGAAGGGGCGCCGGTCTTTCTGTTCATCGGTCGACTTCTGACTGAAAAGGGAGTGGCCGAGTTCGTTGAAGCGGCGACCACACTCCAGGTGCGCTACCCCGCGGCGCGCTTCGTCGCCGTGGGGCCTCACGATCCCTCCTTGCCCCATGCGCTAAGGGGCGCCGTGCTCGAGCAGTGGAAGCGGGATGGTGTGGTCGAGTTCATCGGCAATGTCGCGGATGTGCGCCCCTGGCTCGCCCAATGTTCGGTCTTCGTGCTGCCGTCCTATCGCGAGGGGACGCCCCGCTCGGTGCTGGAGGCGATGAGTATTGGCCGAGCCATCGTCACCAGCGATGCCCCGGGTTGTCGCGAGACGGTGGTGGATGGTGTCAACGGCTTTCTCGTTCCTCCACGCGATGCGGCCTCTCTGGCCGAAGTCATGCAACGCTTTCTGGATCGGCCCACATTGGTAAACGACATGGCCGAGGCATCGCGGCGGATGGTCGAGGAGAAGTACGACGTGCGCAAGGTCAACCGCGTCATCATGGAGGCTCTGGGGCTATGAAAGATAAAGCGAAGCGTTCGTTGGATTGCCTCGTCAGCGCGCTCGCGCTGCTGCTGACGGCACCCATCCTGCTGCTGATCGCGCTTTGGGTGCGTATGGACAGCAAGGGGCCGATCCTTTTCACCCAGTCACGCATCGGGCGGGATCGTCGACCCTTTCGGGTATTGAAGTTCCGCACAATGATCGACCGCACGGCCGACGCCATTGACCAGCATGCCGAGCAGGTCATCGCCAGCAAGAGCGACCCTCGCATCACCCGCTCGGGCCGATTCCTGCGTGGCATGAGCCTCGATGAACTCCCCCAACTCTGGAACATCCTGCGCGGCGACATGAGCATCGTCGGGCCCCGGCCAATCGTGCCGGAACAACTGGAGGTCGTCCCCGAGCGATTCATGAGTCGATTCGATGTGCTTCCGGGGCTGACCGGTCTCGCCCAGGTGCGTGGCCGCCGTAGCCTGGGCTGGCTGCAGCAGCTGGAAGCGGATGCCGAGTATGTGCGTCGCTATGGGCTGCTCTACGACATGGGCATTATCGCCAGAACGGTGGTCGTGGTATTCAGCGGAAGCGGTGTCTACGGCGAGGCGGGTCAGAACTGGCGTGCCTACCGTGACGCCCTCCGGGCGGAAAGCAATGAGCAAGATTACAAGGAGCCCGGCCGGTGATGGATGAACTCAAATGGATGCTGATTACTGCGAATCCGTCCGTCGCGCGCTATGCCGAGGTCTGCGGCGTGCACCGCATCTTTGTCGATATGGAGAGCCTGGGCAAGGCGGAGCGCCAGAAGCATCTGTCAGCTCATATGGCTTCGCATACCCTCGAGGATGTTGCCGCCGTTGCCGGTGTGCTGTCCGACGCGGAACTGATGGTTCGGCTCAACCCGCTGCATGCCGGGACGGCGGAGGAAGTCGACGGTGCGATCGAGCATGGCGCCGGGCGCTTGATGCTGCCCATGTTTCGCCGGCCCGAGGAGGTCGAGCGCTTCCTCGGTCTGGTCGGGGGGCGGGTCCCGGTGACGTTACTGGTCGAGACGCCCGAGGCGCTCACTCGGTTATCGACCTATATGGATGGCCTGGGTCCACGGGACGAGGTGCATTTCGGCTTGAACGACCTTTCCCTGGCCATGGGACTGAATTACCTGTTCGAGCCCTTGGCCGCACGCCTGTTGGAGTCGGCGGTGACGTTGCTGCGCGAGCGTGACATTCCCTTCGGCTTCGGCGGTGTCGCGCGCATCGGCCAGGGTGAGCTGCCTGCCGAATGGGTCCTGAGCGAGCACGTTCGCTTGGGGTCGAGCTGGGTGATTCTCTCGCGCGCCTTCCATGGTGGGGCCGACTGTGTCGAGACGCTGGTCAAGAAGCTGGACCTGCGTGATGAACTGCATCGCCTGCGCTTGACCGAAAATACGCTGCGTGCCGGAGACGCACATCTACTGGAATCGAATCGTCAACGCCTGGAAAAACAGGTCTTCGCCATCGCCAGGGGGAGGCGGACCCAGGCATGACTGTGACTTTCGAGATTCGTACATTATTGTTTTTACAGAAGCCGGAAATACTCGAGCAACAAAGGCAGCAGGTCAGCGACAGGCTCAACGCAGCACTTCCAGACCTTCAGATAATGTTCGCCAGCTCTCCCGACGACATCCCGCCCGGCACCTACTTCGACGTGGTGATTACCCCGACACTGCCCAGGTTGCCTCAGTTGCTGAACCGATTGGCAGGATATCGCTGGATCCATTTTCTTTCCGCCGGCGTGGAAAAAATCTGGGGCATGGGGCTCGACAAGCCCGGCCTCTTGCTCAGCAAGAGCAGCGGCGTGAACAGCGTGCCCATGAGTGAATACGCCATCGGCGCCATGCTGCACTTCGCCAAGCAATTCGGCCGTTTCCAGGAGCAGGGGCGGGAGGCCAGATGGGAGCGCATCTGGCTGGACGAGCTGACGGGCAGACGGGTCGCCGTGCTCGGGCTTGGCCATGTCGGCCAGGCCGTTGCCGCGCGGGCGCGGGCCTTCGACATGAGCGTCGTCGGAACGTTACGCCATCCTCGTCCGATGCAAGGCATCACGCGAGTGGTCGCACCGGAACGAACCCGGGAGCTGTTGGCGGATGCGGATTATCTTGTGGTCTGTCTGCCGCTGACCGCAAACACGCGTGGTTTCGTCGACGATGAACTCCTCACTGCCCTCAAGCCCGGTGCGGTGCTGATCGACATGTCTCGCGGCGGTGTAGTGAGTGCCGATGCGGTGCTTCGGGCGTTGGACGAGGGGCCGCTGCGCGGCGCCGCACTCGACGTCTTCGAGATGCAGCCCTTGCCGGCGGAATCCCCGCTCTGGCGACGCAGCGATGTGCTGGTGACGCCGCATGTCTCGGGAACGACGCCGTATTACCTGGATCGCGCTTTGCGCATCTTCCTGAAGAATACCGAATCGCTGAGAAATGAAGGGTATCTCCTCACCCCCGTGGATCTGGCGTCGGGCTACTGAAGCCTGAAAGGCGACGCGGGCTTATCCAAGCCATCTCAGATTGTTAACAGGATGTATATTAGGATGCCCAGATTCTCTGTAGTCGTTCCAACCTACAACCGCTCGAGTTCACTGAAGCGCACCATTGACTCGGTACTGGATCAGTGTTTCGCCGATTTCGAGTTGCTCATCGTCGATGATGGCTCGACGGACGATACCGAACAGACCGTGAAGCAAATAGCGGATGCGCGGATCAGGTATCTTTGGATGCCCAATTCGGGAGGGCCGGCAGCGCCCAGGAATCGAGGAGTAGCAGAAGCCATCGGTGACTGGGTCTGCTTCCTGGATTCCGACGACATCTGGTACCCCACCAAGCTGGAAGAAGTCGACGTTCTGATATCTAGCAACCCTGAACTCGATGCCGTCTATCATGGTCTTGTCTATAACAATGGCGAACTACGTAAATCCCCACCCCGGGCGGTTCGTAAGGTAACGCCTGACTTCTACAAGGAGTTGCTGCTCAATGGGAATCGCTGCCCGACCTCATCGATGTCGATCAGGCGTCGTTTCCTGCTTGAACACGATCTGAAATTCAACGAGTCCCCCAGCTTTCGCATCGTCGAGGATTACGACATGTGGATGAGGCTGGCGCACCATGGCGCTCGGTTTGGAAGTATCGACAAGCGACTCGGCGAGTATGTCGTCGCGGACAGCAACATTTCCAGTGACACCAGCAAGCAGGAAGAGAATATCCTCACGGTGCTCAAGCATCATGTTTTCGAGATTCAACAGTTCGAAGCCAACAAGAGCAAACTCTGGAAGAACGTTCTAGCCGGGCATTATGCGTTCAACGCTGCCAATGACTTCCAGAGCGGCAAGTTGGTCTCGTTCATCAAAAATGCCTCCAAGTCGACTCTGTTATCCCCAAAGTACATCTATTCGCGAATAGAGACTGCCGTGAGAAACAGGGTCGGAAGGTTTCAATGAAAATCATCAGCAGTGTGGTGGCCTGGTGTAAGTACTCATTGGAGGAGCTAGCATCGGGTAAATCGGCGAACTAGATTTTATTAGAAAGAAAGGTGAATAATGAAAAAGCGCATTCTAGTCACAGGAGGGGCGGGCTTTTTGGGTTCGTATCTATGTGAAAAGTTGTTGCAGAATGGCGAGGACGTCATCTGCGTCGATAATTTTTTTACCGGTAGAAAGGAAAACATTGCCCATCTCTTGGGCAACCCTTACTTCGAGCTCCTGCGCCATGATGTCACGTTTTCGCTCTATGTCGAGGTAGACCAGATCTATAATCTGGCGTGCCCAGCCAGTCCGGTACATTACCAGTTCGACCCAGTGCAGACCACCAAGACCAGCGTGCATGGTGCGATCAATATGCTGGGGCTCGCCAAACGCACCAAGGCAAGAATTTTTCAGGCCTCGACCAGCGAGGTCTACGGCGATCCGCAGGTTCACCCTCAACCCGAATCATACTGGGGCAAGGTGAACCCCATCGGGATACGAAGCTGCTACGACGAGGGCAAGCGCTGCGCGGAAACCCTGTTTTTCGATTATCATCGTCAACATGCCGTCGACATCAAGGTCGCACGCATCTTCAATACGTATGGGCCCCGCATGCATCCCAGCGATGGGCGCGTGGTCAGCAATTTCATCGTCCAGGCGCTGCAAGGACGCGACATCACCATCTACGGTGACGGTAGTCAGACCCGCAGTTTCTGCTATGTCGATGACCTGATCGAAGGTATGGTGCGTTTGATGAATACGGAGGAAGGAATTACCGGCCCCATCAATTTAGGGAATTGCGGCGAATTCACCATGTTGGAGCTGGCCGAAAAGGTGATCCGACTCACCAATAGCAGCAGTAAACTGGTATTCAAGCCACTGCCACCGGACGATCCCCGGCAACGCTGTCCGGATATCGCTTTGGCCAAGGAGAAACTGGCTTGGCAGCCTTCCGTATCGCTGGAGGAGGGCTTGAAGAAAACCATCGAATACTTTGAAGGGCTCAGTGATACCTGAATCCGTGATGCCGCCGCAGACACTCTCCCTATCTCCACCAATGAGCGTTTTTTGAGCATTGGGATCGCATATCGATGGATGTGCTGGTCCAATATCATCAAAAATCCCCGTGCCGAACGGTCCAGATAGCCTAATTTCCCCGCTTTTCTCGCTGCCGCGCACGGCCAGCCTGGCGACCGATGATCGCCACGCGCACACCGCTTGTGGATAACCTCCGGCAGGCGATCAGCCTGGCGACCCTCGCGGGTAACGCAGCCGGCTGCGCAGGGCGTTCAACACCGTCATGCGGCCGATGTCCTGGCCGAAGTCGAGAATGATCTGCCGGGCCTTGTGGCTAACCAGAGCGGCACGATGGACGAGTTCCTGCAGCACCGTGCGCAGCCGGCGGCGTTTCGCCGGGTGACGCACTGGACTGAGCTCGCCGGTCATGCCCAGCTGGCCCATCAATCGCAGGATGTTGTAGGCCAGCTGGGCGAGATGCAGGATCAGGTCATTGGTGGCGAACTTGCCCGAGGGCAGGCGTTCCAGGTCAAGATCGGTCTTGATCTCACTGTGGAACTGCTCATGGGTGGCATGCGCCTGATAGCGTTGGACCACCGCCTCGGGCGCCTCGTCCAGGCTGGTCCACCAGCCTTCCAGCTCATACTCGGGTTCGAGCAGAAGTTGGCCATCGCGATCGGCGGTGCGCTCCACCAGGCGCATCACCCGCTTGACCTCGTATCACCAGCCTTCGTTGCCCAGATAGGCGGCAATCGGCGTGTAGCCATCGACCTGCTGGTAGGTCCGCGAGACGCCTTCCTTCTTCGAGTTGCTGTTGTCCATGACGAAGGTATCGATGTCCAGGCAGACATGCGTCGTCTCGGCGGTGATCGGTGCCTCGGCCAGCGACAGCAAGGTGGTGGACCCGGTCGCGGTGCACGCCTGCAGGTCATTGGCGGCGAGCTTCTCCAGGCGTTGGCGCAGCGTGGCGGTACTGGGCACCTTCTGCAGGCTGAGCAGCTGCTTGAACGGCTTGTCCTGGCGAAAGTTCTCGATGGCGTCATAGTCGCTCATGCCCAGGCACAGCAGGCCCAGGTAGCTCTTGACCACGTCGCTGGTGCGCATGCCCAGCGTGGTGGGGAAGTGGCCGTCGAGGCTGTCGACGCCGGCGATCTCAAGGCACTGCCCGATGATCGAGAGACCGGCATGGCTGGTGAGGGTGCGGCGACTGGCGCGGAATTTGACGTTGGGCATGCTATGGTCCGGGTGAACGGCGATAATGGCTATATTGCTATGCAGGTCAGTGGGTTAGAAGGCTTCCAGGGCACCGGTTTCATGGATTCAGGTGATAGCCAAGGCGACCTGGACGGGCTGTTGAATTTCCACCGGCGTTCTGCCTGGCTGTCAAGCTAGGCTTTGTCCGAAAAGTGCCTGCGCTCGACCATGCGGCGTTAAAAATAGGCTCAAAGTACTCATTTACAACCCGTAAACTCCGCCTTTTCGCCCATTTTTGCCTTGCCTGGCCATCGCTCGTCGACTTTTCGGGCGAAGCCTAGGACGTCTGGGGTGGCTCTCAAGGTTTTTTGAAAATAATCTTAGGGCGGGGATTCTATGCTGCCTGGTTAGCACAAATAATCTAGGGGGTGAGGTTTTGCATGTTAAGACATTGACTAGACAGCTATTGCCACTTACTGTCAAGCAGTACATTAGTAATAAGCTGCGTACCGCTGGCTATGAGAAGAGGCAGCAAATGCCTCCTCTGGATCTTCGTGGGCTGCTGGACTCGCCTTTTGAAGCGTTGCGTAGAGCGAATTATCAGCCTGTGCTGGTAGATATACCGCTGGATCGCTGTCGTGGACTAGACCTGATGGCTTTTTCATGTTCAAACGGCTCTAACCATCCATTTATTACTACTCTTTGCGACTATCTTTCTGGCGATGCAAGAAGTTATGGCGAGTCGAAATTAAGAGAATATTATGAGCTTTTTAATCCTAGGAGTAGTGCGCAATATATGGGGTTGCTTGGAGAGTGCGATGGCATGTTCACTGAGTCCCCTTTATATGCTTTGGCACCTTGGCTTGGGGTCTTGTCCAAGTCGCAAAGAAATCATATAATAAAATTTATGCGCAGTGATGGGAAAGAACATGGAGCAACTAAATTTAATAAAAATGACTGCATTTTCTTCGGACCTATTTCGCGTTCCAGAGGCGAACTCGAGTTCAATCGACTTGTCAAGCTAGTTAATTCGATGGCAGAACACGGCTATATCAGAAACGATAATCGAGATGGGGATATCGCTGGGTATCTATTGATTAGAGATCAAGAGTACTCTGTTTTGGTAGGTCGTGGTCAGCACCGTATATGTTCATTAGCCGCAAGCGGAAATACAAGGGCTCCGATACGAATACTTCCTGATAAATTCAATGTTATTGATCGCAAGGAATCTAGGTCATGGCCTGGTGTACAGCATGGCGTGTTTTCCGTGAATCAGGCCGAGAAATTATTTGACCGAGTTTTCGAAGGTCGGCAGCCAGATGCTTATTATAATTGTGGCTTGATTGAGGCTGACAGCAAAGTTGGGTTTCGATCTCTTATGTTTCCATGACCGAAAAGATCAAGCACCTGTTTTCGCTAACTCTATAAAGAAAAATCAAACAACGAGAAGCGCCAAGTAATCATGCTGTCAATTCATGATTTGGCTAAGGGGAACTTGTGATGCACCAAGTCTACGCTGTAATCCTGACTTACAATCGCAAGGAATTGCTGAAGCGCTGCCTGGATGCCATCTATTCACAAACACGACCCTGCGATGGTGTCATCGTTGTCGATAATGCCAGTCACGATGGCACCCAGCAGCAATTGCTGGAAGCCAATTACCCCAGTCTCAAGGTTTATGTGCTGTCGCGTAATATTGGCGCTTCAGGTGGGTTCAATGCCGGCTTTCGTCTTGCGTATCGAAATGAGGCCGATTTTGTGTGGATGATGGACGATGACGTCATCCCGAAACCTAATGCATTGCAGAACTTGCTGGAAGCTGACGCACGGTTAAGTCGAATGGACATTGATCGGGCTTTCCTGATCTCCACGGCTTACACGGAAGAGGGTCTGGTTACCGATTCGCCGGCTCTGAATCTTCAACGCAACGAGATCGGTTGCCCAGGTTGGCCGGGTATGGTCGAGCATGGCATGGTGCCTGTTCGGCATACCACTTTCGTTTCGATACTCGTGCCTCGTTCGGCGATAACGGAGCACGGCCTACCCATTGCCTCGATGTTCATCTGGGGCGAGGATACGGAGTATACGCTGAGAATTACGCAGGACAAGCCAGGCTTTCTTGTTGGTTCGAGCAAAGTGCTTCATTTGCGCGAAAAAAATGGGCCAATCAATATTCTCTCCGAGAATAACCCAGCCCGTATGAAATATTATCGCTACTTCATACGCAATCGTATATTTATCTGCCGGAAGTATTTCGGAACGTATCGTTTGGTGCTGCATATTAGCAAGGTTTTTTTTATTGTGGCGAAGCTGGTGCGCAAAGGGCTCTTTCACAGAGCTGGTATCGTGCTCGGGGGGGTCATGGAGAGTATCTTCTTCTTTCCGGCTACTGAGCCCGTCGAGGCTCCCATCGAGACACTGGGAGCCTCGATCCGATTGCTGGAAAAGCCTCACTACGTCGCCAAAAAAGCTATTGCCTCAGAAGCCGCCTCCGATACTTTGGCAAGTGGAACTCTCACCAACCCGCCTAATTCATCACGCCCTTCGCCGAGCGGCATTTCGAGGCTTCCCGACGGGGCTGACGGAGCGACCGCCGGATCCCGCCTTCGAGTGGCGCGGCATTGATAGCTTTAAGTTCTCATTTCTGCCTATTTTATTGCCATCAGTTATTGATGGCTGTCGATTAGCCACGGGCGATGCTCGGCGAGACGCCGATCTCGGTGGCTGTCCGTGCTGTCTTGTGGAGGGCTACGACAAAGTGCCCAATCGCGGTAGCGCCTTCAGCGCCGAGGGCCACCATCGATCCGCGGCGGCGCCCAACTGCAGCGTGATCTGCCGGGCGTGCACCGTGATCGTCGCCGCGACCTTGAGCAGTTGCTCTCGCAGCCGTATCAGGCTCCAGCCTTGCTGCGTCTGACCCTCGATCAGGCAGCGCAGCCCATGCAAGACCTGGTAGGCGCAGAGACTCAGCAACAGGTTGACCTGGTTGCGTGCCATCACGTCCTGCACCGTGGAGGCGCCGCGATCCGTCGACGAGAGGTGAACGTTGAGGGCCGACTTCAGCTCCCCCATGTGGGCCTCGGCCTTGCCACGCTTGCGGTACAGCGCTAACACCGTCTCCGGTGGATAATCGAGCTTGTTGAGGTTGGTGACCAGGAAGAAGGCGTGGAACAGCAGGTCGTCGGGATTCTCCTGAACCACCAGCACCACGCGGCGCGGTGACGCCCAACTCTCCGCCTGGTATTCCAGGTCATGGCACCATTCGCGGGGTGTCTCGGGCGGTCTGCCAGGCGGCCGGGTGAGGTAAGGCTCTGCCTTGGCCTGCAATACCGAGTTGCTCTTCAGCCGCCCCAGATAGGCGATGTCCCGGGCGTCCATGGCGCGCAGCGTCTCGCCATCGGTGAAGCCGGCATCCAGGCGCACCCGGATCTGCGCCACGTCCAGGTTCAGGCCTTCCGACATACGCTGGACCAGATGCGGAATCCAGGTATCGGCATCCTCGGCCGGTCCGACATTGCCTTCGCGCAACAGGCCGCCCAGCATGTCGCCGGTCTCGGCGATGGAGGCGATCAGCGGCGAGTAGATGCGGGCACCGGCGTAGCCGTTGAAGGCGGAGCCGCCCTGGTGACCAAAGACCTCGACCGGCAGGCCGTCGATATCCAGGGTCAAGTGCTTGGCGCGTTGACCGCCGTGAAGCGAGCGCAGCCGCCAGATAGCCAGGCGCAGCAAGCCCTCGTGGAGCGTATCGATGTTGTCATCCATGCCCAGACAGCCGAGCAGGCGCGACAGGGTCGCTTGGGAAGGACGTGCCTGGCCGAGAGGGGTTAGCCCGCGGGCATCGCTACCTGCCAGGTGCCAGAGCGGGTCCTTCTGGAGCGTGCCGGTATCGCTCAGGTCATACCAGCCCATGGCGCGCTGGAGCACCACGGTGCGGATCTGACTGGCCAGCGAATGACGGACCCGCAACGGATCACGCGGGTCGACGAGGTGGTCTTCCATGGCCTCGATGACACCGCTGCGATCGAGGGCCTCACGGAGCAACAAGGTGCCGGCATCACTGGTGGTCGCGTCGCCGCTGAGCTGGACGTTGACGGAGCCGTTGCAGGAGGGCGACCAGGTCGTTAGGGTTTCACCCATGGCGGTTGGTCCTCTGGAATCAGGTTCTTGGTCGAATTTTCTGATTTATCAAGAGGATACCATCCGCCATCTTCTTTTCCAGGCCTATCCGGTGAATATCCCGGGACCAAGCTTCTCTGAACTTGGAAAATTTCGATGATGATACCCTGAGAGAGTGTTTCACCCGTAGTGTCGTCGTGTGGCGCTGGAACGCCTTCAATAAAGCGCTGTCGTATGTTCGGCAATCAATGGCCAGTTCGCATCCTTGCCGGAGAGGACGGTGACGGGTAAGGGCCACGCGATGCCCAGGCGCTCGTCACTGTATCTCAGGCCCCGTTCGGCCTGGGGATGGTAGGATGCACTGACCAGGTAGCTGACCTCCACTTCGTTGTTCAGCGTCTGGAAGGCATGGGCGAAGCCGGGTGGCACATACAGCTGGTGGCGATTGGCGCAGGTGAGTTCGAACACCTGGTGCTGCAGATAGGTGGACGAGGCTTCTCGCAGGTCGACGATGACGTCGACGATCGCTCCGCGCAGGCAGCGCACCAGCTTGGCTTCGGCGTAGGGTTGCAGTTGGTAATGCAGGCCCCGAAGGGTGCCTCGCTGGGCGGAGAACGAGGTGTTCTGCTGCACGAATTCGCCGATCAGACCGTGCCTGGCGAATTCATCCCGGCACATGGTTCTGGCGAAGAAGCCGCGTTCGTCGCCGTGCGGCTCGAGTTCGATCAGCCAGGCATCATTCAGGCTCGTTGGGTGAAAGATCATCCTCTCTCCGAAAAATATCGTTCGATGTCTGCGGTTTCACGCGAACATCCCTTCCTGCTCGGCATATAGCCGATCGACCAGACGTCCGTCCGGCATGCTTACGTCGTCGAACGTGAGCGGGACGTCCTTTTCCACCGGTCGAGTCATCCGGCAGCCGAGGGCCAATCCGATCGGCAGCAGGTTTTCCCGGCGCACGGCATCCATGTTCTCGGCGACGCCGTAGACCTCGAAGCCGCCAAGGTCATCGATCGTCTCGCCGGCGGATAACGCCTTCTTGGCCATGGCGACCACGCCGACCCGTGGCCCCCCTTGCGGGGTGAGTACGGGGTCGTCGAACAGCACGGCGCGAGCGACGGACGTGGGTACCTCGAAATGGCAGAGATGGTAAGGGGTATAGAAGCAGTAATAGGGCCCCTTGCCCATCTTGTAGAGCTCCAGGTAGTGCCGCTGCCGGGGATGCTCGAGAACGCCGAGGACGAAGACGCCGGGGCCGGGGCGCGCACCCACGACGTAGTCGACCAGTCCTGGCCCCGTCGGGTCCAGGTAGGGTTCGAAGGCGGGTATCGTCTGCTCGATGGGGATCAGTGGGGTGCCGGGGTCGCCGCCGGAAAAATCGGGACCGAGCATGCCGCGACGGGCCACCTGCATTCCGGTGGCGTTGGCGACGATGGCCTGTTCGAAGGAAATCTTCGTGCCATCCGCGAAGGATGCCACCATGGCGGGCTTCTGTCCCCAGCGCTTGGCGAAGGCCTCCTGGGTGGCCGGGGTGCGGTAGGGATCGTGCAACCCTTTGATGTTGCCGCAGAGTACCGGTTTTAGGCCCAGACCGGACGTGAATCGCTGAAGGTTCATCTGCACGCCGGGCTGGTCGCCATCGGAAAAGGTGTAGATGACACCCGCCGCATCGGCTTTTGCCTTGAGGATAGGACCGATGGTGCCATCGAGCTCGGCATTCATCTGGATGACGTGCTTGCCGCCCTCCAGGGCGGCCAGAACGGCATGCGCGGCGAACTCGATCGAGCCGGTCACCTCGACGATCGCATCCAGCCCCTCGGCGTGGGCGAGGGCGATGGCGTCCTGGGTGACGGCCGGTCGGCCGGCGGCGATCGCGGCCTCCAGCTCGCCTTGCGTAGCGCAGCCGATCGGCTCTAGCCCTGCCTGGGCATAGACGTCGGCCGCAGCCTCGACGTTGCGATTGGCGATGGCGCAAAGGCGCATACCCGGGGTTGCAGTGACGATCTGCAGAGCGATTCCACTCGCCTGGAAACCGGCGCCGATCATGCCCACGCGGATCGGATTGCCCTCGGCCTGACGCTTGGCGAGGGCGGTATCGACGATGATCAATTCAGACGTCTCCAATGGGAAAAGCGAGCGGTTTCAATCCTTCCAGAGCTTCCAGGGAGCGCCTTCCGTCCAGGCCGCTTCCAGAACCATCCTGTCGCGCAGCGAATCCATGCTTTGCCAGTAGCCGTTGTGATGGAAGTATCCCAGCTTGTCGAGCTCGACCATTCGCTCCATGGGCTCGTTCTCCCACGTGGTCTGGCTGCCGTCGATCAGCTCGAAGACCTCCGGCTCGCAGACGAAGAACCCCCCGTTGATCAAACCGCCATCCGTCACGCTTTTCTCGCGGAAGCCTGCGACGTGAGTCGATTTTTCCTTCAGGCGCAGCGCACCGTAACGCCCGGGTTGGGTGACGGCGGTGAGCGTGCACCAGCAATTCGACGCGCGATGGACCTCGACCAACGCCGCGATGTCCACGTCGCTCACCCCGTCGCCATACGTCAGGCAGAAGGGCGCGTCCTTCAATAGAGGCATGGCCTTCTTGAGCCTGCCGCCGGTCATGGTATCGCTGCCGGTATCGAGGACGGTGACCTTCCAATCCTCGCCCACGCTCTGCAGCCACTCGATGTTGCCGGTCTTCAGGTCGATGGTGTAATCGGTCTGGTGGCCGCGATAGTTGAGAAAGTAGTCACGAATGTAGTCGACCTTGTAGCCGCCCAGGACGACGAAGTCGTTGAAGCCATGGTGAGCGTAGATCTTCATGATGTGCCAGAGGATCGGCCGACCGCCGACCTCCACCATCGGCTTGGGGCGAATCGCCGTTTCCTCGCTCAATCGCGTCCCGAAACCACCCGCAAAGATTACCACCTTCATGATCGTTCCCCTTGCACTTGGAATAGACGGCACTAGGAATGGACGACACCAGGAATGGGCGAGAGGACGAGGTCCCTGTCGTATCGATGATCCGCCTGAGGGTTACGCCAGTGAAGATCTCCCGTCAGGCGGCCCTCGTCGATATGCCTCTGCAGGACATGGAGACGCATGAGTGGCGATGCCCGGAACCGGGTATCGGTGAAGTTCATACGCTTGAGTCCATCGATCAGGCCGTCGATCGATTGGGAGAGTGTCATCTGCGGTTGGTGCTGGGGTGCCAACCTGGCGAACAGGTCGAAATCCACCCGGTAGGAGCGACTATCCACGGGCGCGTCGGTATTGATCTCCACGGTCGTTCCCGGCACGGCGTCGGCAACGGCGAAGGCAAGGTCGCGTACCTGGTGGTTGCGTTCGTTCGATCCCGTATTGACGCTCAATACGCGTCCGCCATTCTTGGCCTGGCGTTGTATCGCCCAGTCGATGGCCCTGGCCATGTCGGTCACGTCGATCAAGGGCCGCCATGGCGTTCCATCGCTGAGTACGCTGATCTCTCCTTGGCTGAGCGCGCCGGCGACGAAATCGTTGAGCACCAGATCCAGACGCAGGCGATCAGACATCCCGCAGGCCGTCGCGAAGCGCAGGCTGGTGATGACCATGTCCCCTTCGAGGGTCGCGAGCGCTTCTTCGGTGTGCACCTTGGACTTGGCGTAATCCGTGATGGGCGCCACCACATCGGTTTCGCAGCGAGGCGCTCCCAGGGCGACACCGTAGATGCTGCAACTGGAGGCAAAGACGAAATGGCGCACGCCCGCCTGCGCCGCGGCCCGGGCGATAAAAACGCTGGCGTGATGGTTGATCTCTGCCGTGGCCGTGGCGAAGCGACTGCCCATCGGGTCATTGGAAATGGCGGCCAGTTGGATCACTGCGGTATAGCCTTCGAGCCTTTCGGCCGAAATGGAGCGGCTGTCGCCGAAGAACTGTCGCTCGAGATAGCGTTCGGGGAGCGTATGCGCCCCGGTCAGGCAGTGCGCGAAATACGCGGTGTCGTAGCCATGCAGGATGGCCGAAGGGTGACATGCGGCCAGTTCCCGAACGACCGCGGGGCCGACGTAGCCCATGTTTCCGATAATTAGAATTTTCATGGTTCTTGGTGCTTTTATTGAAATAAGAACTGCAACTTGGCGTATTCGTGCGCTTCACAGCCTCAGGTCGGCCCCGCCCCGGGGCAGGGCGTACTTCAGGTCGTAGAGCACGTGCGACGGCTTGCCCCAGGCGCGTAGACGCTGCACGCCCAGATCGCAGAACTCGCGGTGGGCCACGGCCAGAATCACGGCATCGTAGGCGCCGTCCTGTGGCTGATCCACCGGGCGGATGCCGTACTCATGCACTGCGTCGTCCTTGTTGGCGCGCGGATCGTAGACGTCCACCGCGACATTGTAGTCGGCCAGCTCCTTGAGAATGTCCACCACTCGTGTGTTGCGCAGGTCCGGGCAGTTCTCCTTGAAGGTCAGCCCCAGCACCAGCACTCGCGCTCCTTGTACATGGATGCGTTGCTTGACCATCTGCTTGACGAGCTGACTGGCGACATAAGCCCCCATGCCGTCGTTGATGCGCCGCCCCGATAGGATGACTTCGGGGTGATAACCGACCTGCTGAGCCTTGTGCGTCAGATAGTAGGGGTCGACACCGATGCAGTGGCCGCCGACCAGGCCGGGGCGGAAGGGCAAGAAGTTCCACTTGGTGCCGGCGGCCTGCAGCACTTCTTCGGTATCGATACCCAGGCGATTGAAAATCACCGCCAGCTCGTTGATCAGCGCGATGTTCACGTCGCGTTGGGTGTTCTCGATCACCTTGGCGGCTTCCGCCACGCGGATAGAACTGGCCCTGAAGGTGCCGGCCTCGATCACCAGGGAATAGAGTTCGTCGACGAACGCCGCCACCTGGGGGGTCGAGCCCGAAGTCACCTTCTTGATGGAGGTGACACGATGCGCCTTGTCGCCCGGGTTGATACGCTCGGGACTATATCCGGCGAAGAAATCGACGTTGTAGGTCAGGCCGGAGATCCGCTCGATCACCGGGATGCAGTCCTCCTCGGTGGCGCCGGGATAGACCGTCGATTCATAGATCACGACATCGCCCTTGGTGATGACCTTGCCCAACGTCTCGCTGGCCTTGAGGAGTGGCGTAAGATCGGGGCAATGGCGGTCGTCAATCGGGGTCGGCACGGTGACGATGTATACGTTGCACTCGCGTAGCCGGTCGAGATCGCTGGAGAAGCTTAGTTGCGATGCCTGAGAGAGCAGTTCCGGCTCGACCTCCAATGTCATGTCGATTCCCGCGTTCAGCTGATCGATGCGCTGGGTCTTGATATCGAAGCCCCGGGTGGGGAGCTTCTTGCCGAACTCTACCGCCAGGGGCAGACCCACATAGCCAAGGCCGATGATTCCCAGGCGTACCTCTTTCATACCGAATTTCATTTCCATTGGTTTCGAATCCAGGCAACGTTTCACGGTCGGGGTTGGCATGGGCGTACCCCGGCTCACCATTTCACCGATGAGGCGGCCGGTCGTACGAACCCGACCGATTCATCTTTGGTTTCCGGTTCTGGCTCTGCCCGGGGCTCTGGCAACGGAATCACCTGGTTGAGCGCAAAGGGGGCGAACTCGTGTTCCAGCCACACCAGGTCCACTATCGGACCTTCGGGGTGGTAGGCGGCGGGCGCTTCCAGCAGCAGATTGCGGATGAGGTCATGTCGGCCGCTCGAAATGGCGGCATGCAGGCGCTGCAGATAGTCCTCGAGCTTGGCCCATTCCCAGTAAGTTTCCCGCGCGCTCATGATGCGTGGATGGTCGGTGTCGGTGACGTCGTCATCGATCAGCAACTCTTCATAGAGCTTTTCGCCAGGGCGTAGCCCGGTGTAGACGATCTCGATATCGCCCTCTGGAGTCTCCGCGTTCTGCACCTCGAGGCCGGACAGGCGCACCATATGGGCGGCCAGCTCGCTGATCTTCACCGGCTCGCCCATGTCGAGGACGAAGACCTCGCCACCACGCCCCATGGCACCGGCCTGGATCACCAGTTGGGCGGCTTCGGGAATGGTCATGAAATAGCGGGTAATGTCGGGATGGGTCACGGTAATCGGCCCACCCTCCTTGATCTGGCGACGGAACAGCGGCACCACGGAGCCGGACGAGCCAAGCACGTTGCCGAAGCGGACCATGCAGAAGCGCGTGGCATCCTGGCGGTCGGCAAGCGCCTGGCATGTCAGTTCGGCTAGACGTTTGGTAGTGCCCATGACATTGGTGGGGCGTACCGCCTTGTCGGAAGACACCAGGACGAAGGTTTCCACTCCGCAATCGATTGCCGCCTGCGCGGTTTCCAGGGTGCCGAAGACATTGTTGCGGATGCCTTCCAGCGTGTTGTGCTCGACCATGGGCACGTGCTTGTAGGCTGCGGCATGGTAGATGGTCTGTACGCCAAAGGTGCCTAGAACAACATCGAGACGCTGGCGCTGCTGTACCGAACCGAGCAGTGCCTTGATTGACACTGATATCCCTGCGGCCTGGGCAAGACGCAGCAATTCACTCTCTATGTGATACAGCGAGTATTCGCAGACTTCGAACAGAAGCAGCTGACGCGGCCGCTGCTGCAGAACCTGACGGCAGAGCTCGGAGCCGATCGACCCGCCCGCGCCGGTCACGAGCACGACTTTGTCGCGTATGTTGGCGTCCAGCAGCGTCTGGTTCGGCGGCACCGGATCGCGTCCCAGCAGATCCTCCACCGTGACATCGCGGATCTCGTTGATGCGCGCGCGCCCGGCAATGACGTCATCCATGGCGGGAACGGTCTGGACCGGTACTGCCAAGGGTTCCAGCCGCTTGAGGATTTCCCGGCGGCGCGTGCGGGGCGCGCTGGGAATGGCCAGCAGAACGCGTTTGACGCCGTAATCCCTGATCAGCCGGGGCAACTCGACGGGTGAGTAGACCCGGAGCCCCTCAACATAGGTGGCGTGCATGCCGCGCCAGTCGTCAATGAAGCCTACCGGCGCATATTCGCAACCATGGCGCAAGGAGGCGACCAATTGGGAGCCGGCGGCGCCGGCGCCATAAATCACGATGCGGGTCTTGTGTCGCATCAAGCTGCGAAGGTACAGGCTACGCATAAAGACACGAACGCCGCCTATGGCCAGCAGGGCGAGCATGGCATAGATGACGGGCAGCGAGACGGGAGTTGGAAGACCCAGCAAATAACCGGAAATGCCCAGCGCCACTGCGGAGCTCACCACGCCGACGAGAATCGCCTGCATGGCCTTCTGACTCATGTAGCGAATCACTGCACGATAAAAACCCAGGCGCGCGAAAATGCCCAGGCTCACCGGCACTGTTATCAGCAGCACCAGCCAAGTGCGTAACTCATAAGCGAGTGACCAGCTATCCAGGCGCAACAATAGTGCCATGAAAAAGCTTGTTATAAGCAAGCTGGTGTCCACCAATAGCTGTATCAGGCGTTTATAGCTTCGCGGCAGGCGAAATATACGGTGAAATAGAAGCATCTTGGCATTCCCTTTAGACAGAAGATGGCGCCTGGCGATTATGTGGAAAAAAGTGAGTGCGCATCACTTTTGAGGTGGATTACATAAGCTCCAGTTGTTCCGCGCCTCGAATTCTTGGCGGAGAAAGACGTCTATTTACCGATGCTCTAATGCCTGGCATTACCTTTTTCCTTTTTATGAATAACTTTTTCTAATTTTTCGTGTAAGCGGTTTTGTTAATACCCTAACCCTCTAGCTGTGGTTTTTACCCATGGCCTTGCATAATACACTCAGGGCCTGCTACTTGCCTCGCTCGCTGTTTTCGAAATAAAAGTGGGCTGGCGGGCAGTTTTTTTCTATCATGTTTTTGGCGTGGCGTCCTTGTTCAAGAGTAAAAGGTAAAGTCGTAATTCCCAAGCTGAAATTTCTCAATCACAGGCGTCGGTGTTGTATTAGGTGTTTAATATAACGCTAGTGAGTTGCTGGTTGATTTGTCTAGAAGTTTTCGGCTGCTGGGGGTGAGGGGTGTAGTTATTTGGAATGATATGAGACGACATACAATCAATGGATCAGTGACTATGACTAATTACGAACGACTCCAGAAAGACTTGGTGCAGAATCCACGTACCTGGCTAATCAGCGGCGTGGCGGGCTTCATTGGTTCCAATCTTCTGGAGACGCTACTCAGACTCGACCAGACCGTCGTAGGCTTGGATAACTTCGCCACCGGCCATCGGCGTAACCTCGACGAGGTCCGTGATCTAGTCAGCGCCGAGCAATGGGCTCGCTTCAAGCTGCACGCAGGGGACATACGCGAACCGGACGATTGCCAACGGGTGATGGCAGGCGTCGATCATGTGCTGCACCAGGCAGCGCTCGGCTCGGTGCCTCGTTCGCTGAAGGACCCACTGACCACCAATGCCGTCAATATAGACGGCTTTCTCAACATGCTGATGGCGGCAAGCGACGCGAAGGTGAAGAGCTTCGTCTATGCCGCGTCGAGCTCCAGCTATGGTGACCATCCTGGTCTGCCCAAGGTGGAAGGGGTGATCGGCAGGCCGCTTTCACCCTACGCGGTGACCAAGTATGTCAACGAGCTGTACGCAGAGGTGTTCGCGCGCTGCTATGGCTGCAAGACCGTTGGCCTGCGTTACTTCAATGTCTTCGGGCCGAGACAGGACCCCGATGGCGCGTACGCGGCCGTCATTCCCAAGTGGACCGCGTCCATGCTCACCGGGGAGACGGTCTACATCAATGGCGACGGTGAAACCAGTCGTGATTTTTGCTTCGTCGACAACGCCGTTCAGGCCAATCTACTGGCTGCACTCTGCGACGATGACATTCGTGGCGAAGTGTTCAATGTTGCAGTCAATGCGCGGACCACGCTCAACGATCTGTTTGTGCATCTGCGCAACGCGCTGTCCGAGCATGGCATTCACTATGAGCGGCCACCAGTCTGCCGTGATTTTCGTCCCGGTGATGTGCGCCACTCCCAGGCGGATATCAGCAAGGCATCCGAGATGCTCGGCTACGCGCCGAGCCACGTCATTGCCGAAGGAATCCACGAGGCGATGCCCTGGTATGTCGCGTTCTTTCGCAAGGCACCCCTGAGCACTAATAGCCGCCAGGTTTCCAGTGACTGGCTTCAATAGCAGGGAGTTGGACAATGAAGATTCTGGTGACTGGTGGTGCCGGCTATATTGGTTCCCATGCCGTACTGGCCCTGCTCGAAGCAGGGCATCGAGTGGTAGTGGTCGATAGTCTGGTCAATTCCTCACGGGAGGCGCTTAGACGCGTGGAGCGTCTGAGCGGCTGCAAGCTTGTCTTTGTGCAGGGGGATATCCGCGACCGCGCGCTGCTGGGCGATCTGTTTGCGACGCACGGCATCGAGGCCGTGATGCACTTTGCTGGCCTGAAAGCAGTGGGAGAGAGTGTCTCCAAGCCACTGGACTACTATGCGAGCAATGTCAGCGGGAGTATCACGCTGTGTCAGGCGATGGCGACGGCCGGCGTGTTTCGGCTGGCCTTCAGTTCCTCGGCGACGGTCTACGGTGAGCCGCATGACACTCCAATACGTGAGGATTTTCCCACCGGCATGCCGGCCAATCCGTATGGCCGTTCCAAATTGATGGTCGAAGAGGTTCTCGAGGATGTCGCGCATAGCGATGCGCGCTGGTCGATCGCCGTGCTGCGCTACTTCAACCCCGCCGGGGCCCACGAGAGTGGCGAGATCGGTGAGGACCCGCGAGACATCCCCAACAACCTTTTGCCCTATATCGCGCAGGTGGCCATTGGCAGACGTGAAAGGCTCACCGTCTTCGGCGACGATTATGCAACGCCGGACGGTACCGGCGTGCGCGATTATATCCATGTCGTCGATCTGGCCGAGGGGCACCTCAAGGCGCTGGATCTATTGCAGCGCCAGAGCGGCATTCATGTCTGGAACTTGGGCACGGGCCGAGGCTATTCCGTGCTCGAGATGATCAAGGCCTTCGAACAGGCCAGTGAGCGGTCGGTCGCTTATGCCATCGGACCGCGCCGCGATGGCGACATTGCCGCTTGCTGGGCCGACCCGGGAAAGGCGCGGAAAGAGCTCGGCTGGCATGCGCAGCGCGGGCTGGACGCGATGATGGCCGATACATGGCGTTGGCAGTCACGCCATCCGGACGGCTATCGTGACGCCTGATTCGGCCCTGTCGATGCCCATCGAGCGATGGGCATCGCGTTTCGTCGCGGGCCGCTAGGTCGCCGAAGTGTGGCGCTTGACGAACCGTTCCTCGGCCAGGCGATCGGCGATCGCAACGGGTGGCAGGCCTTCGCGGCCGGCACGCTCGAGTATCGTTTCAAGGGTGCGTTCGATGCCGGCGATATGCGCCATGACCCGTCGACGGTCGTTGTCGGCGCGGCGTTGCCAGGCGACTTCGATGACCCCGCCGGCATTGGCGACATAATCCGGCACGTAGACGATGCCACGCGCATGCAATTGCTCGGCGCAGGCCGGTTCGGCGAGCTGGTCGTTGGCGGCGCCGACGACGATGCGCGCCTGCAAGCGCCGGCAGACCTCGGCGTTGAGGACATCGCCCATCGCGCAAGGCGCGAAGATATCCGCGTCGACATCGAAGATCGCCTTGGGCGCGACGACGCGGGCGTCGACGTGCCGGGCCAGGCTGTTGACGGCGTGGCTGTCGACGTCGCTGAGCACCAGTCGCGCTCCGGCCTCATGAAGATAGCGGGCGAGCCGGGCGCCGACGTGGCCAACGCCCTGAATCGCCACCTGCACACCGCGCAGCTCCTCCTTCCCCAGCGCATGGCGGACCGCGCCGCGCATGGCGTTGTAGACGCCCCAGGCTGTGAAGGGTGACGGGTCGCCGCCCGCGCCGGCGGGATTTCTGAGCCCCATGACATGGGGGGTGACCCGTGCCAGTGCCTGCATGTCCGCCGCATTGCTGCCGAGATCCTCGGCAGCGATATAGCGGCCGTTAAGCGAATCGATAAGATGGCCCATGGCTTCGAGCAACGCCGGCGTCTTGTCGTAGCGCGGATCGGCGATGATCACCGCCTTGCCGCCGCCGTGAGATAGATCGGCCAGCGCCGACTTGAAGGTCATGGTTCGCGATGATCTCAGGACATTGCCGAGCGCCTGGGCGTCGTTGCGGTAAGGATGTATCTGCAGGCCGCCGAGCGCCGGGCCTAGGTAGCTGTTGTGAATGGCGATAATGGCCTTGAGTCCGCTGAGCGGGTCGTGGGCGAAGACGACCTGCTCATGGTCGCGGAATTCGGCATGGTCAAAGATCGACATTATTGTTGTTCCTCTCTTATGGAGGTTCCGCCCGGGGCCGGCAAAGCAAGGAGTCGACTTTCCACCCGCCCGTTCTCACTCAAGCCTAGGGCAGTGTTGGCCTGTTGTCCCGGTTTGGGGCGACGGTGGCGTTGGTGTTACAACTATCGGCTATTACGTACAGTGCCGATGCCGGACCTCGACAGCAAGCCGAAGCAGGAAGCAACGCCAAGACAAGCCGGACACAGGAGCCTTCAATGGATTCAAAGTGTTGTGTAAAGGCCTTGGTCAATGGCCAGGTACAGGGGGTGAGCTATCGTGCGGCGGTCCAGGAACGCGCGCTCACCTCGAACGTGACGGGCTATGCCCAGAATCTGCTCGACGGTCGGGTGGAAGTGCTGCTGTGTGGCGATCGCGAGGCGGTCAACGCGCTCACCGAATGGCTCTGGCAGGGGCCACCGGCAGCGCGGGTGACCCATGTCGAATTGCAGGGCGTGGAGTGGCGCGATCGCGCCAGCTTCGTGATCCGCTAGCGGCGTCTCAGCTCAGGGTCTCGACGATCCACTCGACGACTGCCGGGCCGTTGGCGTTCAGACACACCTGGACCTGCGGCGTGCGCGACCAATGCTCGGCGATGAACGGACGATCCGCCGGCGCGAAGATCGTCTGGCCTTCAGCGTCGCCTTCGGTAACGACCGTGAGATGTCCATCGACCGCGGTGAACAGCTCGGGCTTCATCAGCCAGGCCAGCGCGCAGCTGTCGTGCGGGCAGCAGCCGTCGAAGCCCAGCGCCTGCTGGTAGAACGCCTTGTAGAACTCGTAGCTGCCGGCAAGGACCTCACCGAGCTTGCCTTGACCGGCGGCGATCCTGGCCATCGAATCGGGGTCGAGCACGCAACGATGGGTGGCATCCAGCCCCACCAGCGTCAACGGCCACCCGGCGGTGAGCACGCGCTGTCCGGCGTGAGGGTCGTTGAACAGGTTGGCTTCGGCGACCGGCGTGACGTTGCCGCCTTCGCGAATCGAGCCGCCCATCACCACCACCCGCCTGACACGTTCGACGATGCTCGGGTCGAGTTGCAGAGCCGCGGCCAGGTTGCCCAGTGGACCCACCGCGACCAGGGTAATCTCGCCGGGGCGCGCATTGACCTGCTCGACGATGAACTGCGCCGCGCTGAGGGTCTCGGCACGGCCCTGGACCTCGGGCAGCTCGATATTGCCCAGGCCGTTGTCGCCGTGAATATGCTTGGGCGGCGGGAAGCGCGTCTTGACCAGGGGGCCGGCCGCGCCCTGGGCGACCGGGATGCGCTGCCCGGCCAGTTCGGCAAGCAGCAATGCGTTATGGGTCGCCGTGGTGACGTCGACGTTGCCGTAGGTGGTGGTCATTCCGAGGAGTTCGATCTCCGGATGGGCGAGGGCGATGGCGATGGCCTGGGCGTCGTCGACCCCCGGGTCGGTATCGAAGATGATCGGTGTCGGCATGTGAGAATCCTTTGGTTGAATTGTCGCGGTGCGTGTAGTCGCTACTCAGTCGGCGTCTATCGTCAGCTCGTCCCAGTGGCTGGCGGCATCCTTGACCTCGCTGAGCACGGGAATGCTGGGCGCGGCGCCCTCGCGCTGCACGCACAGCGCCGAGGCGGCGCTGGCCAGCCGCAACGCGGCACAAGTGTCGTGAGCGTGCTGAAGGGCGGCCATGTAATAGCCGATGAAGGTGTCACCGGCCGCGGTGGTGTCGCGCGCTGCGACCCTGTGCGCCGCGAGCCTCAGGCGCTGGCTGTCGCTCTGGTAGCAGACCCCGTCGCCGCCCAGCGTGAGGACTATTTCGCTGCCCGGCAACTTGCGCGAAAGCGCATCGAGCAACCGCTCGATCGCATCGTGTTCGTCGAGTTCGACCAGTGCTGCCGCTTCGCCGCGATTGAGGAATAAAAGCCGGCAATGCTCGAGGGGCAGGCGCAGCACATTGGCGGCCATGGGGGCGGGGTTGAAGGCAAGTTGCATGCCCTTGTCGGCCGCGCTGACCATCAGTTTGTCGAGCGCGTTGCACTCGTTCTGCAGCAGCAGCCAGTCGCCTTCGGTGGCCGTGGCGAGCAGGGTCGTGTGCTGGGCATCGGTAAAGTCATGATTGGCGCCGGGATGGAGGATGATCGAGTTCTCGCCGTGGTCGTCGACCTGGATCAGCGCATGACCGCTGGGTTCGGCGTTCAATTCGATAGACGCCGTGTCGACGCCGGCCGCGGAGAGCGTTTCCAGGACCCAGCGGTCGGCCCGGCCGAGCCGCCCCCAGTGGGTGACGTTACCGCCGGCGCGGGCCACGGCGAGCGACTGGTTGGCGCCCTTGCCACCCAGCACCTGGCGATAGCCATGGCTGGTCAGGGTTTCCCCCGGGCGAACCAGATGCGGGACGCGATAGACATGGTCGATATTGATCGAGCCATAGTTGTAGAGCATGGGTCCTCCGGATAAGACCAAGCGTACGGTGACGGTATGGAGGCGACATGCCTGGTAGCTGCACAAAGACCGGAGCCTGGCCTGCCGATGTGACCAAAGTATTGGCATTCGTTTCGGGGGATGCAACCGCAGTATTTATACCGTTATCTCAAATTTGTTAAAATACTAAATAAGCTTTCCTTCACTTTTTAAACTTTAGTTTTCCAACGCTTCAGATTATCGACCGTGAGCTTGACGACATTGGCTCGAGCCTCGGGACTGATCCAGGCATTGTGCGGAGTGACGATCAGGTTGAGGGGCTCGTCAAGCGCATCGAGCAGGGGATGGCCATCGCGCGGGGGTTCGCATGGCAGTACATCGACTGCCAGTCCACCGAGCCGACCGGCCCGCAGCGCCTCGAGGGCGGCATGCTCGTCGATGACACCGCCGCGCGCGCAGTTGATCAGTAGTGTTTCGGGCTTACAACGCGCCAGCATCGGCGCGTCGATCAGATGACGGGTAGCCTCGGTCAGCGGACAGTGCAGGCTGATGATGTCGGCGCTGCCGGCCAGCTCGGCGAGCGATGGCCGTGCATCCTCGGCCTCGTTGCCGGGACGGGCGGTGAATATCGCCTCGACGCCGAAGGCTTCGGCGAGCCTGGCCACGGCCTGGCCGAGTTCGCCGCTGCCCACGATCACCAGGCGCTTGCCGGCAAGTTGCAGAGTGGAGTGACCGAGCAGGCAGAAAAACGGGCTGCGCTGCCATTCACCGGCGGCGACATCTCGCTGATAGCGGGGCAGGCGGTTGGCCAGGGCCAGCATCAGCATCAACGTGTGCTGAGCCACGCTGGCGGTGCCGTAGGCGCTGACGTTGCGAACGGTGATACCCTGACGCTCGGCGGCCGCCATGTCGATGTTGTTGGTGCCCGTGGCCAGCACACAGATCAGCCTGAGATCGGGCAGGGCGGCCAGCAACTCGGCATCGAGCACCACCTTGTTGACGAGTGCCACTTCGGCCCCGGCAAGCCGTGACTGGCGCTGTTCGAGGAGCGTGGTCGCGTGGACCTCGAGGCTGTCGACCTCGCGTCGAATCGGTTCCAGGTCGATGTCATCGCCTAATGTGGCGGCATCCAGAATCACGGCTTTCATGGTGGCTCCTTGAACGGGAAAAGAAAGTGACCAGCGCTGGATGCGGAAAGCGACAAGTGTGCCCGGAAGTCGACAACTTGCCCGCGAGGGGCCGCAACACGCTATAATATGCGGCTTTCATGGCAGGCTTGGAAAGCGCGTCGCGTGACCGCATATCGTTATCGCCGCAGATTGCCCGGATGCCTGCGGACGCCGTTTAAGTCACAGAGTGATAAAAACCATGCCCATCTATGAATACGAGTGCAAGGCTTGTGGCCATCGTCTGGAAAAGCTCCAGAAAGTCAGCGCACCACCGCTGTACGAATGCCCGGCGTGCCAGACTGACGCGCTGTCGCGATTGATTTCGGCGGCCGGCTTCCGGCTCGCCGGGGGCGGCTGGTACGAAACGGACTTCAAGGCGAGCGGCACCAAGCGCAATCTGGCCGGAGACGGCAGCAACACGGCGCCCGCCAGTGGCGACAAGCCCGCGTCGGCTTCGGCGCCAGCCCCCGACGCCAAGGCGTCCGCCTGATACCGCTGCCGGCGCGGGCCGGCAGCGTTCACCTTTTAAGCAACGAGACAGGATGTGACATGCGCAGCCATTATTGCGGCCAGTTGAACGAGACCCTGGTGGGTCAGGAGGTCACGCTTTGCGGATGGGTGCATCGTCGCCGTGACCACGGGGGCGTCATTTTCCTCGACATGCGCGATCGCGACGGCATCGCTCAGGTCGTGGTCGACCCCGACACCCAGGACGCGTTCGCCACCGCCGATCGTGCGCGCAGCGAGTTCGTGCTGCGCATTCGCGGTCGCATCCGGTTGCGCCCCGAGGGCACCCAGAATCCCAACATGCCCACCGGCATGATCGAAGTGCTGGCCAAGGACGTCGAGGTCCTGAACAGTGCGGCCACGCCGCCGTTCCAGCTCGACGAGCACGGCAAGGTCGGCGAGGAGGTACGTCTCAAGCATCGCTATATCGACCTGCGTCGCCCCGAGATGATCGACAAGCTGCGGCTGCGCTCGCGGATCACCCATAGCGTGCGCGCCTACCTGGAGAGCCAGGGCTTTTTGGATATCGAGACGCCGATCCTGACCCGCGCCACCCCGGAAGGCGCCCGCGATTACCTGGTGCCCAGCCGTACCCACGAGGGGCATTTCTTCGCCTTGCCGCAGTCGCCGCAACTGTTCAAGCAGTTGCTGATGGTGGCCGGACTGGATCGCTACTACCAGATCGCCAAGTGCTTTCGTGACGAGGATCTGCGCGCCGACCGCCAGCCGGAATTCACCCAGATCGATCTCGAGGCCTCGTTCGTCGACGAAGATGCGATCATGGGTATCACCGAGCGAATGATCCGCCAGTTGTTCCAGGAAGTGCTCGAGGTCGAGCTGGCCGAGTTCCCACGCATGCCCTATGCCGAGGCGATTCAGCGTTACGGCTCCGACAAGCCGGACTTGCGCATTCCGCTGGAACTGGTCGACGTCGACGATTTGATGAAGGACGTCGACTTCAAGGTGTTCTCGGGCCCGGCCAACGCCGACGACGGCCGCGTCGCGGCGCTCAAGGTCAGCGGCGGCGCCAGGCTGAGCCGCAAGGAGATCGACGAGTACACGCGTTTCGTCGGCATCTACGGCGCCAAGGGGCTGGCCTGGATCAAGGTCAACGAACGCGCCAAGGGGCTCGAGGGGCTGCAGTCGCCGATCGTCAAGTTCATGGACGGCATCGTCGAGGCGCTGCTGAACCGGCTGGGTGCCGAGGACGGCGACATCATCTTCTTCGGCGCCGACAAGACGCGCATCGTCAACGAGGCGATCGGTGCGCTGCGCGTGCGCCTGGGCGAGGATCTCGATCTGTATACCCGCGCCTGGGCGCCGCTGTGGGTGGTCGACTTTCCGATGTTCGAGGCCGACGATGCCGGGCGACTGTCGGCACTGCACCATCCGTTCACCGCGCCGTCGTGCAGCCCGGAAGCGCTCAAGGATGACCCGGCCAATGCCCTGTCGCGGGCCTATGACATGGTGCTCAACGGCACCGAGCTCGGCGGCGGCTCGATCCGTATTCACGATCAGGGCATGCAGCGCACGGTATTCGAGGTGCTGGGCATCGGTGAGGCCGAAGCCGAGGAAAAGTTCGGCTTCCTGCTCGACGCGCTGCGCTTCGGCGCGCCGCCGCACGGCGGTCTGGCTTTCGGTCTCGACCGCCTGGTGATGCTGATGACCGGGGCGCGGACCATCCGCGAGGTGATCGCCTTCCCCAAGACCCAGAGCGCTGCGGACCTGATGACCGACGCCCCCGGCGAAGTCAGCGCCGAGCAGCTCAAGGATCTCAATATCCGCCTGCGCCAGAAGGCCAGGGTAACGGCCGGCGACGAGTGATCGGCACCTGGCGCCGTTGCCTCAGGTGAACGGAATGATCCGGCTTTCAATGAATCGGCGGCGCTCTCGGCGCCGCCGGTTTTGCTGAACGGGGAAGCTTGCATGACTTTCATCGACGCGTCCCGGCAAATCGGGGAGGCCGCTTGATCATCCTGGGCATCGACCCCGGCTCGCGGATCACCGGCTACGGGGTGCTCGACGTCAGCGCGCTGCGTCCGCGCTACATCGCCAGCGGCTGCATCCGCATCCGCGCCGATGACCTGGCTCAGAAGCTGGCCCAGGTCTACGCCGGGGTCGCCGAACTGATCATCCAGTATCGCCCCGGGGAAGTGGCCATCGAGCAGGTGTTCATGGCGCGCAACCCGGATTCGGCGCTCAAGCTGGGCCAGGCCCGGGGCACGGCGATCGTCTGCGCCGCCAATCATGGCCTGCCGGTACACGAATACGCGGCGCGCCAGATCAAGCAGTCGGTGACCGGCACCGGCGCCGCCGACAAGACCCAGGTGCAGCACATGGTCACCGCGCTGCTGTCGCTCAACGCGCGACCAGCGGCGGATGCCGCCGATGCGCTGGCGATTGCACTCACCCATGCCCACGCTCGCACCGGGTTGCTCGGCCACAAGGAGCGTCGGCGACGACGCTCGCGGGGCGCGGGTTGGCGCGACTTTCGGCCCGAATCCTGACCCCGCGAGGTGGGTGCTGGTCAGTCGAACAGGTGATGAGTATAGTGACTACCCAGTCAGCCCGAGGAACGCAACTGCATGATTGGACGCCTGCGCGGCACCTTGCTGGAAAAACAGCCCCCATGGCTGGTGATCGACGTCGGCGGCGTCGGCTACGAGCTTGAAGCCTCGATGAACACGCTGCTGGCCCTGCCCGGTATCGGCGAAACCGTGCAGCTGTATACTCATCTGAGTATTCGCGACGACGCGCATCTGCTCTATGGCTTCATCCGCGAAGCCGAGCGCGCGCTATTTCGAGCGTTGATTCGGGTCAATGGCGTGGGCCCCAAGCTGGCCCTGGCGATTCTCTCGGGAATGGAACAGGAGCAGTTCATTCGCTGCGTCATGGACAGCGACGTCAAGGCCCTGACGCGGCTGCCGGGGGTGGGGCGCAAGACCGCCGAGCGATTGATCGTCGAAATGCACGATCGTTTCCCGCACTGGGCCGCAGCGCCGGACGCTGGCCAGGCAGCCGCGCCGCCTTCGACGGCGCGCGGTCATGATCCGCTGGTCGATGCCGAAGCGGCGCTGGTGACGCTCGGCTACAAGCCGGCCGAGGCCGCACGCATGCTCAGCGGGCATGAGACCGGACTGTCCACCGAGGCGCTGATCAAGGCCGCACTCACACGCAAGCTGGCAGGGTAGCGACGCATGATCGAAAGTGACCGACTGATCGCCGCCGAGCCGCAGCAGGCCGAGGTGCACCATGATCATGCGATCCGTCCCAAGACCCTGGCCGATTACATCGGCCAGCCGCGGGTCCGCGAGCAGTTGGATATCTTCATCACCGCGGCGCGGGGGCGCGGCGACAGTCTCGATCATACGCTGGTGTTCGGCCCTCCGGGGCTCGGCAAGACCACGCTCGCCAACATCATCGCCGCCGAGATGGATGTCGACATCAAGTCGACCTCGGGCCCGGTGCTCGAGCGAGCCGGCGATCTGGCGGCGATGCTGACCAATCTGCAGCCGGGCGACGTATTGTTCATCGACGAGATCCACCGTCTGCCGGCCGCGGTGGAGGAAGTGCTGTATCCGGCCATGGAGGATTTTCAGCTCGACATCATGATTGGCGAGGGGCCCGCGGCGCGCTCGATCAAGCTCGACCTGCCGCGCTTCACGCTGGTCGGCGCGACCACTCGTGCAGGGCTGCTGACCTCGCCGTTGCGCGATCGCTTCGGGATCGTCCAGCGCCTCGAGTTCTATGCGGTCGACGAGCTCACCGAGATCGTCACACGCTCGGCGCGGCTGCTGGGTGTCGGGGCCGAGGCTGCGGGGGCCGCCGAAGTGGCGCGCCGGGCCCGCGGCACGCCGCGCATCGCCAATCGCCTGCTGCGCCGGGTCCGCGACTATGCCGAGGTGCGCGCCGATGGCCGGCTGACCAAGGCCATCGCCGACCAGGCGCTCAACATGTTGCACGTCGACAGTCATGGCCTCGACCATATGGATCGCCGATTGCTGCTGGCGATGATCGAGAAGTTCGACGGCGGGCCGGTGGGTGTCGATAGCCTGGCGGCGGCGATCAGCGAGGAACGCGACACCATCGAGGACGTGATCGAGCCCTATCTGATCCAACAGGGTTTCATGCTGCGTACCGCGCGGGGACGCATGGTCACTCGTCAGGCCTACCTGCATTTCGGCTTCGCCGCCGGCGACGCCACGCCCCAAACCAGTGGCGAGGGGCGGCCATGAGCGGTTTCGCGATTCCCGTGCGGGTCTAGAGGTGCACAAAAAGTGAGCGCAGCAAAGGAACCCTTGTGCGAAGCCAGCGTCGATATCGCCTGTGTCGATGCCCAGCGGCTTCGCCCAATACGCTGGCCGGCGGCAATCGCCTCGGCTCTGAACGGATAATCTGAACCACTGACGAGGACACCCGTGAACGAATCCCTGTCCATTCCCTCCCTGGTCATGAACGCGAGCCTGATGGTGCAACTGGTGATGCTGTTGCTGACCATGGCTTCCATCGCCTCCTGGGTGGTGATCTTCCAGCGCAGTTTCGTGCTGCGCCGGGCGCACAAGGCGCATCACAGCTTCGAGGATCGTTTCTGGTCGGGAGTCGATCTCAACGAACTCTACCGCGAGACGCCGGCCGAGCAGGACGTGTTCGGCGCCGAGCACATCTTTCGTTCGGGCTTTCGCGAGTTCAACCGGCTGTTGCCCAAGACCCGCAGCAACCAGGCGATCCTCGACGGCGTGCAGCGTGCCATGCGCGTGGCCTGGTCCCGCGAGGAAGAGCGTCTCAACCAGCACCTGACCTTCCTTGCCACGGTCGCTTCGTCGAGCCCTTACATCGGCTTGTTCGGCACCGTCTGGGGCATCATGGGCTCGTTCATGAGCCTCTCCATGGCCCAGCAGGCGACCCTGTCGACCGTCGCGCCGTGGATCGCCGAGGCGCTCATAGCCACCGCCATGGGGCTATTCGCGGCTATTCCCGCGGTGATCTTCTATAACCGGCTGTCCGCGCAGTCCAACCGCCTGCTCGGCCAGTACGAGGATTTCGCCGAGGAGTTCCACTCCATTCTGCACCGCAACCTGCAAGGGCGCGGTGATCGGGAAGCAGCCTGAGGAGGCGCCGTTATGATGCATGGCCCCTTCAACCGTGGCCCTCATCGCAAGCCGATGGGCGAGATCAACGTCGTGCCGTTCATCGACGTCATGCTGGTATTGCTGGTGATTTTCATGATCACCGCGCCGATGATGACCCAGGGCGTTCAGGTTGAATTGCCCAAGGTCGCTTCCGAGCCCATCGACACGCCCGAGGACAGCGAGCCGTTGATCGCCTCGATCAACAGTGATGGCGACTACTTTCTCTCCATCGGCGACGGCGAGACGCCGCTGAGCCTCGACGAGATCAGCAACAAGGTCATCGCGGTGCTGCAGCGCAAGCCGCAGACGCCGGTGATGGTCAAGGGCGATCGCAATGTGCCCTATGGCCAGGTCGTGACCCTGATGAGTACCCTGCAGGTCGCGGGCGTGCCCAACGTCGGCTTGATTTCCGACCCGCCTTCCCGGCAGCAGTGAGGACGCACGATGGCGAAACAGGAAAGGCGGGTCGGCTACGGGCTCCCCGTGGTGCTGGCGGTAGGCCTGCACGTCGGTATAGTGCTATTGAGCGTGCTACGCTGGCCGGTCAGCGAGCCCGAACAAACGTCCTCGGCGATCGTCCAAGCGACGCTGGTGAGCGCTGAAACGGCGACCGACCGGGCGCAGCGGGCCAAGGCAGCCCAGGCACGCGCTGCCGAGCGTCAGACCGAAGAGCAGCAGCAGGAGCCAGCGCCGGCCCAGCAGCAAGCGCAACAGCAGGCCGAACAGCAACGCCAGGCCGAAGCGCAGGCGCGAAAGCGGCGTGAGGCCGAGCAGCAGGCATTGCAGGAAGCCCGAAGACAGGCTGAACAGGAAGCTCAGCGGCGCGCCGATCAAGCCGAACAGCAAGCGGCCGAGCGCAAGGCGCAGGCCGAGGCCGAGGAGCAGCGCAAGGCCGAGGAGGCCCGCAAGCAGGCCGCGGCCGAGAAGCAGCGCAAGGCTGAAGAGGCCCGCAAGCAGGCCGCGGCCGAGAAGCAGCGCAAGGCTGAAGAGGCCCGCAAGCAGGCCGCGGCCGAGAAGCAGCGCAAGGCTGAAGAGGCCCGCAAGCAGGCCGCGGCCGAGAAGCAGCGCAAGGCCGAGGAGGCCCGCAAGCAGGCCGAGGCCGCTCAGCGTGCCTCGGAACAGGCCCTGGCGAGTTCGATAGCCGGCGAAGAGCAGGCCATCGCCAATGCCAGACAGGCGGCCCAAGCGGCGAACGGTTTCAAGAACCTGGTCAAGCGGGCGGTCGAGCAGGCCTGGATCATTCCGCCCGGGGCCACCAATCAGATGCGTGCCGTGGTCAGCCTCAAGTTGCTGCCGACCGGTGAGCTGGTCAATGCTTCGATTCGCAGCAGCAGTGGCAACGCCAGCTTTGATCGCTCGGTCCTTCAGGCCGTCGAACGCGCCGCGCCGTTCCGTGAAATGCGCGAGCTGCCAGCCGCCGCGCAGCGGCAATTTCGTGAATTCAACCTGGATTTCAATCCCAAGGATATGCGCCGATGAAACGACTAGCTCCGTTCCTGCTCAGCTGGCTGATGCTGCTGTTCAGCAACCTGGCCAGCGCGGAACTGACCATCGAGATCACCAAGGGCAGTGATGAGGCGATTCCCATCGCCGTCGTGCCCTTCGCTGGGCAGCAGTTGCCCGAAGACATCGCTCAGATCGTCAGCGACGACCTGAAACGCAGCGGTCAGTTCGATCCGTTATCGCGCAGCACGCTGATCGCCTCGCCGACCGCCAGCGATGAAGTTCGCTATCGCGACTGGCGTGCCGTCGACAGTAACTACCTGGTGGTCGGTCAGGTCAGCCAGACCGATCAGGGCTATCGTATCCAGTTCGAGCTGATGGACATCTACGGCGAGCGGCGCATGCTCGGCGAGGCCGTCAACGTCAGTGCCAACCAGTTGCGTTCCGGCGCACATTACATCAGTGACAAGGTTTACGAGGCGATCACCGGGGTGCGTGGCGCATTCTCGACGCGCATCGCCTACGTTACCGCCCAGGGTGCCGCCGACAATCGTCGTTTCGCGCTGAACGTCGCGGATGCAGACGGTCGCAACAGCCAGCAGATTCTGACCTCGCGTGAGCCGATCATGTCGCCGGCCTGGTCGCCGGATGGCAACAAGCTCGCCTACGTATCCTTCGAATCGGGCAACTCGGCGATCTACATCCAAAATCTGGCGACCAGCCAACGCGTCCAGGTCACCGCGTTTTCGGGTATCAACAGCGCGCCGGCGTGGTCGCCGGATGGCCGCAAGTTGGCAATGTCGTTATCCAAGGATGGCCAGCCGGAAATCTATGTCATGGACATCGGCTCGCGCAGTTTCCAGCGTCTGACCCGCAATGAGGCGATCGATACCGAGCCGTCCTGGGCGCCGGACGGCAACAGTCTGGTATTCACATCGGATCGCAGTGGTGGCCCGCAGCTGTACAGCTACTCGCTGGGGAGTGGCCAAAGTCAGCGACTGACCTTTACCGGTAATTACAATTCACGCGGGCGCTACTCGCCGGATGGCGAAACTCTGTTTATGATCCATCGTGGCAACAAGGGCTTCAGCGTTGCCAAGCAGGATCTGAGCAACGATCGACTGACGATACTGAGCGACTCGCAGTGGGCCGAGTCACCCAGTGTTGCGCCGAACGGGAGCATGGTAATCTTCGCCACCCAGCAGGGGAACAGCGGGGTGCTGAGCGTGGTGTCGGCCGATGGCAATGCCTCGTACCGCCTGCCCTCAGCCGAAGGCGATGTGCGGGAGCCCGCGTGGTCGCCGTTCTTGAACTAAGCCCGAACCTACAGTAACAACTGTGTCATTCGAATTTTGAGCAAGGAGTTGACAATGAAGTTTAAATCGTACGCCAAGAGCCTGGCCGTCGCTGCGTCCCTCGCTGTCATGGCTGGCTGTGCCAGCACGGGCGGCACTGGGGACGGCAGCATGGATGGCACCACGCCCGGCGGCCAGGGGCAGAGCGGCGTGACCACCGGTCAGGGCATTTCCGGCGGACAGCCCAGCGGTTCACAGGTAGGTGCCGGCCAGCGCGCGGCGATACCCGATGTGCGCACCATCTATTTCGACTACGACAAGGACACCATTCGCCCCGAGTTCGAGTCCGTACTCAATGAACATGCTGAGTATCTGCGCAACAACCCCAATGTCCAAGTCGTCCTGCAGGGCTACACCGACGAGCGCGGCACCCGTGAGTACAACCTGGGCCTGGGCGAGCGTCGTGCGCAGTCGGTTGAGCGTTACCTGAGCGTTCAAGGCGTATCGTCATCGCAGATTGATGTCGTCAGCTACGGTGAAGAGCGCCCGGCCGTGGAAGGCCACTCCGAACAGGCCTACGCGAAGAATCGTCGCGTGGTCATCGCTTACTAAGCTCCGGCGGAGTCAAGCATGAAACACAGTCTGAAAGGACTGTGCGGCGCGGGGGCTCTGGTGCTCCCGCTGTCCGTATGGGCCGCTCCCGTGGTCGAAGATCTCTCGGCCAATCAGCAGAACAACCTTTACCAGCAGACCCAGGCTCGTCCTGAGGCTAGTGGAAACTTGCTCCTGTTCAACCAGTTGCAAGACAATCAGCGTCAGATTAAAGAATTGCGCGGGCAGATTGAAGAGTTGCGCTACCAGCTCGAGCAGCAGAAGACCCTGGCGCAGGAACGCTATCTGGAGCTGGAACAACGTATCAATGGTCTTGCCGCCGCGCCTGGCGCTGACAATGCCGCCCAGGGCGACGGGGCCGCCAGCTCGGCCGAGCCGGGCGACGATGGCGATCCGGCGGCCATGGCCGCTGGCCAGGAAGATCGCCAGGCGTACCGTGCAGCTTTCCAGAAGGTTCAGGATCGCGATTTCGATGCCGCGCTCACCGCGTTCGAGACCTTCGTCAAGAACTATCCCGATTCGCCACTGCGCGCCAACGGCTATTATTGGCTGGGAGAGCTCTACTCGGCACGTTCCGAGCTGGAGCCGGCAGCCCAGGCGTTCACGACCGTGATCGAGGACTACCCGCAAAGCAACAAGCTCCCCGATGCGCTCTACAAGCTCGGGCTGCTCAAGGCGCGCCAGGGCCAGCCGGATGCCAGCAAGCAACTGCTGAATCGGGTCCAGCAGGAGTATCCGGATAGCAATGCGGCCAGCATGGCCGGCGATTTCCTCAACCAGTCCGGGCTGTGACCGGCAACGAGGAGTCATGATGAGTTGCAAGATCGATTACCAGGCTCCCGCGGAGCTGTTGGCGGGGCGGGTGGTCCTGGTAACCGGCGCTGGTGAAGGCATTGGCCGCGCCGCTGCCAAGTGCTATGCCCGCCATGGCGCCACGGTGATATTGCTGGGCCGCACGACCGCCAAGCTCGAGACCGTCTACGATGAGATCGAAGCCGAAGGCGGACCCCAGCCGGCGATTTTCCCGCTCAATTTCGAGGGCGCCACGCTCAAGGATTATCAGGACATGGCGGCCACGCTGGGCAAGGAGTTCGCTTGCCTGGACGGCATTCTGCACAATGCCGGCCTGCTGGGACGGATCACGCCGTTCGAACAGTACGATCCCGCGCTGTGGGAACAGGTCATGCAGGTCAATATCAACGGACCTGTCTGGATGACCCAGGCGTTGCTGCCGCTGCTCAAGGCATCCGCAGCCGCCTCGGTGATCTTCACGTCGTCCAGCGTAGGCCGCAAGGGGCGAGCGTTCTGGGGCGCCTATGCGGTCTCCAAGTTCGCTACCGAGGGGGTCGTCCAAGTGCTCGCCGACGAGCTGGAGAGCCTTTCTTCGGTGCGCGTCAACAGTCTCAACCCCGGCGCCACGCGGACGCGGATGCGCCAGGCCGCCTTTCCCGGCGAAGACCCGGCGACGCTGCGCAGCGCCGAGGAGATCATGCCGACCTATCTATGGCTGATGGGCGACGACAGTCAGGGCCATACCGGCGAGCGCTTCGACGCCCAGCCGGCACGCAACTAGCTTGTCGGTCGGCAATCGTCGCTGGTTTTAATTGCTGTTCGCTGAGCCGCGCTCAGCGAGGCGAACCGACCAGATCGATCAGTGCGGCGGTAAGCTCCTGAGGGTGCTCGAACCAGCGATCCGCCCGCCAGCTGTGCCGATCCTCGGCTTCGTCGATATAGCCATAGCCGACCGCGATCGCGACCATGCCGGCGGCCTGGGCGGCCTGCATGTCGCGAACATGATCGCCGATGTACCAACACTGCTCGGCACTCAGCCCCAGGCGCTGAGCCGCCGCCCACAGCGGCTCCGGAGCGGGCTTTCTCACCGGCAGGTCATCGACGCACAGCAATGCCCCCGGCGTGAGGCCCAGCGCCTCGATCAGCGGCGCGGCATACGCACGCGGCTTGTTGGTGACGATGCCCCAGGCCCGCGGCGGTTGCGACCAGGTTGCCAACAACGGCTCCAGCCCCGGGAACAGCCGGCTCTCGGCGGCAACGTCGCGGGCGTAGCTGTCGAGCAGGAAAGCGCGTGCCGTGGCGTGTTCGGGGTGCGTGGCCTCGAGCCCCAGCGCCAGCGTCACCAGCGCGCTACCGCCGTTGGAAACCTGGGCGCGGATGACCTCGAAGGGCAGCGCGTCGAGACCGTGGTGCGCGCGCAGGGCATTGGTCGCACGGGCCAGATCCGGCGCGGTGTCGACCAGCGTGCCGTCAAGATCGAACAGCAGGCCAAGCGGCGCATGGCTCACGGCGCCTCCATCGAGCAATGCATCATGTAGTTGACCGAGACATCGCGCGGCGCCAGGCGGTAGGTGCGGGTCAGCGGGTTGTAAGTCAGCCCGCTCTGTTCGCGCACGCGCAGGCCAGTGGCCCGGCACCAGGTGGAAAGCTCCGAGGGGCGAATGAACTTGCGATAATCGTGGGTGCCGCGCGGCAGCAGGCTGAGCACGTATTCCGCGCCGATGATGGCCAAGGCATAGGCCTTGGGGTTGCGGTTGATGGTCGAGAAGAACACATGGCCGCCGGGGCGTACCAGCGTTGCGCAGGCGCGCACCACCGCGGCGGGATCGGGGACGTGTTCGAGCATTTCCAGGCAGGTGACGACGTCGAATTCGCCGGGTTGCTCGTCGGCCATCTCTTCGGCGCTGACCTGGCGATAGTCGAGCGTCACGCCGCTCTCCTGCTGATGCAGGCGGGCGACTTCCAGCGGCGTCGCGCCCAGGTCGATGCCGGTCACCTTGGCGCCGCGGTGGGCCATGGCTTCACTCAGGATGCCGCCGCCGCAGCCGACGTCGAGCACGCGCTTGCCGGCGAGCCCGGCACGGGCGTCGATGAAATCCAGACGCAGCGGGTTGATCTCGTGAAGCGGCTTGAATTCGCTGTCAGGGTCCCACCAGCGACTCGCCAGGGCCTCGAACTTGGCGATCTCGCTGGGGTCGACGTTGCCGCGCTGGGTATCGCGTGCTGCCGGGTTCATTGCGCCTCTCCCTGTCGGCGGGTATGAAACATGGCCCGCTGACGAGCCGCGGCCATGTGCTTGAGTTGCTGTATGATGCTCGCATTCTACTCTTTCTCGACAGGCTGTGGGCAAAGATGCCACCGTAGCACCGGCCAGCCCGGGCCGTGAGGGCCATGTCGAGTGACCCAGGTCGAGAGCGCCGTGCCGGTTGACGATGCGCTCACCGCAGCTACTGCACTTGACCATGGCGGGGCTCGCTTCGGCGCCTCTCTATGGCATACTTATTGACATTCATGTAGGAGGGACCCCCATGATTCGTAAGGCCGTACTACCCGTTGCCGGTCTTGGCACCCGTTGTCTGCCGGCTTCCAAGGCCATCCCCAAGGAAATGATCACCATCGTCGACAAGCCGGTGATCCAGTATGTGGTCGAAGAGGCGGTGGCCGCCGGGATCAAGGAGATCGTGCTGGTCACGCACTCCAGCAAGGGCGCCATCGAGAATCACTTCGACAAGCATTTCGAACTCGAGACGATGCTCGAGGCCAAGGGCAAGGACGAGCTGCTCGCCGAGGTGCGCAAGATCATCCCCGACGACGTCAGCATCATTGCAGTGCGCCAGCCCGAAGCGCTGGGTCTCGGCCATGCGGTGCTCTGCGCACGCTCGGTGATCGGCGAGGACGAGCCCTTTGCGGTGCTGCTGCCCGACGTGCTGGTCGATGACGAAGGTCTGCCGCGCAATGATCTGGCGGGAATGATCGACGCCTACCAGCGCACCGGCGATGCTCAGATCATGGTCGAGAACGTGCCCCGGGACATGGTCAACAAGTACGGCATCGTCGCCCTCGAGGGCGATGTCCCCGAGCCCGGCAACAGCGCCTTGATCAGCGACATGGTCGAGAAGCCCAAGGTCGAGGAAGCGCCCTCGACGCTGGCGGTCATCGGGCGTTACCTGCTGCCCGGCGCAATCTTCGAGCTGCTCGCCAGGACCAAGCCCGGTGCCGGCAACGAGATCCAGTTGACCGATGCCATCGACGCGCTGCGCGCACAGCAGGGCGTGGCCGCCTACCGCATGCAGGGCGAGACCTACGATTGCGGTCACCAGTTGGGCTATCTGGAAGCCACGTTGGCCTTCGGCAAGCGCCATCCCAAGTTCGGCGAAGGCTTCAATGCCTTGCTCAAGCGTTACGCCAACGAGGGGTAAGGCCGATGCGAATCATCGTACATGGCAGTGAGCTGTCCGCGGCGACCGCCGCTGCTGCGCTGGCCTCGGTCGGCCACCGAGTCGACTGGTATCCGCATCCCGAAACGAGCTGGGCCCAGCTCGCCGCGGCCGATTGGCTAAGCGGCGAACCGTTCGTCGCCGCCGAACTGACGACAAGCCGCGAGTCGGGGGCCTTGCGCATTCACGATATGCCGAGCGCTTTCGATGCTCAGCCGGAGGCGGATATCGTCTGGCTGGCTCTGGCGCCGGACCAGCGCGATGCCGCCGAGCAGTTCGTCGATGCCATCGCCGGCGTGCAGCGTTCGCCTTTGGTGGTGGTCAACAACTCGACGTTCCCGGTGGGCCAGACCGAGGCGCTGGAAGCACTGCTGCGGCATGCCTCGCAGGTGGCCGTGGTGCTGCCGGACATGCTCGAGGAAGGGCGTGCCTGGCAGGTGTTCACACGGCCCGCGCGGTGGCTGTTGGGCTGCGAGGATGACTGGGCGGCCGACCAGGTTCGTGAAACATTGCGCGCCTTCAATCGCCGCGCCGAGGTCTTCCAGCGCATGCCGCGCCGCGCCGCCGAGCTGACCAAACTGGCGATCAACGGCATGCTGGCGACGCGCATCAGCTACATGAACGAAGTCGCCGGACTGGCCGACTCGCTGGGTGTCGACGTCGAGCACGTGCGCCAGGGCATGGGCGCAGACACCCGTATCGGCTACGAGTATCTGTATCCGGGAATCGGCTTCGGCGGACCCAACTTCTCCCGCGACCTGATGCGCCTGGCCGATGTCCAGCACCAGACCGGACGTGAATCGCAGTTGCTCGAGCAGGTGCTCGACATCAACGAGAGCAAGAAGGAGACCCTGTTCCGCAAGTTGTGGAATCATTTTCACGGCAAGCTGGAAGGGCGCACGGTGGCCATCTGGGGCGCCGCCTTCAAGCCCGGCACCACGCGCATCGACCATGCCCCGGTGTTGACGCTGTTGCGCGCGCTATGGGCCCAGGGCGTTCATGTCCGCCTGCATGACCCGGCCGCACTACCGGCGCTGCGCAAGGAACTGGGCGATCATCCACTGCTCAGCCTGCACGAGGATGACCCTTACGCCGCCTGCGAGGGCGCCGACGCCTTGATGCTGGTCACCGAGTGGAAGTGCTACTGGAACCCGGATTGGCGGCGTCTTGCCGAGACGCTCGGCGAGCGACTGATCCTCGACGGTCGCAATATCTACGATCCGGTCTATGTCGCGGCGCGCGGGCTGGTCTACCGGGGTATCGGGCGTCGCGCCGATCCCTGACGCTCCGGTTTCGCGTCGTTAGGGATCAACGCCCCGCTCGAAAGCGGGGCGTTGTCGTTACAGGTCGGCGTGCATTGAGGGGGCGGTTGTCGGTCGGCAAGGTTTCAGTCAGAGAGGCCTGCGCAGTTGTCGCGGTACTGTGGGGAGTCGGTGCCCAGCGTCAGGCTCTGGAGGGCGCTGTTGTAATAGAAGCGATCGGACTCGGCGCTTGGAAGCGTATAGTCGCCGCACACCCCATAGCCCTTGTTGACCCGCGTCAGGTTGGAAATCTCGGCCGGTGCCTGGCTGTCGAGACGTTCAGCTATGGTCGCGGCGATGCGGGCATCACGCTGGGCCTCAGTGTAAGCCTGGCCGCCGAAGATCAGGCCGGCAACGGTGAGAATGGCGACGACGGGAATCCATAGGTTATGCATGGCGGGTCCGTTGGTGATTATAAGGCGCACGAGGCCGACAGCAAAATTGCCGGCCTGAGATACATTGATGAGTTGCCATCTGACGCCTCATGGCGCTGACCACTGATCGCTGATGAATGTCGACACGCAGCCATGCAGCGTTGCATGAAATGGCGCCGGATCAGCCTTGCGTGTTTTTTTCATCGTCGGTCACCTGTGTTTCGTACTCCACACCGTGCTTATGAAGATAATCGCGTATCAGCTGCCTCACGACTTGCGAAGGAGTCAGATCTTGTAACGCGCATAGCTGCTCAAAAGCTTGTTTCTTTCGGGGGTCTATGAGCAGCGTGAGTCGAGCAGTTTTCTTTTCCATTGCTAGTCCCTCATGACATTGACATTAACATTAAATGTTAATGTCATGGCTTCCATAGCGCAATGCTTTGCACGTCCCGTACAGGCATCATGGCCTACAGTTGCTCTCAATTATAATAGCATGTTAATGTAATTAACATGATTTCTGCTCCCTACGCCAAATGCCTCGGTCGATGCTGCCATGGCGAGGGCGCCTTGCAGCGAGGGCATCGTATGTCGCGCCAAGGGTTTTCAGTTAACCTGCCCCGCGTCTCCACGGGTCTGAGCGCCGCGTGGCGGGAGGGGTACGGGCTCACGGATTTACGCAAGGACGTGATGGCTGGCCTCACCATCGGTACCGTGGCCGTGCCACTGTCGATGGCGTTGGCGATCGCGACGGGCGTTCCGCCTCAGCAGGGTCTCTACACGGCGATTGTGGCTGGGGCCATCATCGCGTTGACTGGCGGTGCTCGCTTCAATGTTTCAGGCCCGACAGCCGCTTTTGTCGTTATCCTGTTTCCGATTGTTCAGCAGTACGGTCTGGGTGGCTTGCTTATCGCCTCGATGATGGCCGGCATCATTCTGGTGGCCTTGGGCGTTGCCCGCATGGGGCGCCTGATCGAGTTCGTGCCTTACCCCGTGGTTCTGGGCTTCACGGCGGGGATTGCAGTGGTCATCGCGGTACTACAGATTCCCGATTTTCTGGGGCTGAGCGTCGGGCAACTCGGGGAGCATTTTGTCGAAAACTTGGGCCGTATCGTCACATCACTGCCCACTCTCAATCCTCTCGAATTCGGCATTGGGGCATTTGCTCTGATTGTCATGTTGTTGTGGCCTCGATTGCACATTCCCATTCCCGCCCCCCTTGTCGGGCTAATCGTTGGGGCTATCGCTGCTTACGGTGCCAATCAGTGGCTAGGTAGCACGGGGGCGCCTGCCGTTGAGACGATAGCCTCTCGTTTTACCTGGGAGGCCAATGGCGAAACGGGTACCGGTATTCCCCCTATAGCGCCTTCGTTCATGGCTCCTTGGCTATTACCGGGGCCCAATGGAGAGCCCCTTGAACTGAATTTCGAACTGATTCGCGCTCTGCTGGGGCCTGCCTTCGCCATTGCCATGCTCGGCGCCATCGAGTCACTGCTGTGCGCAGTGGTATCGGATGGCCTGACAAAGACCAAGCATGACCCCAACGCCGAGCTGATTGGTCAAGGGTTGGGCAACATCATTGCGCCACTCTTTGGCGGCATCACGGCCACGGCGGCAATTGCCCGGACAGCAACCAACATCCGCAGCGGCGCTCGATCCCCCATCGCGGCAGTGGTGCACTCCGTGGTGGTGCTGTTGGCGGTTATCGCGCTCGCTGGATTGCTGGGCCTCGTGCCCATGGCTGCCCTCGCGGCGCTGCTGTTCATCATTGCCTGGAACATGAGCGAAGCGCGTCATTTCCTGCATACCTTGCGCTCGGCGCCTCCCGGAGACGTGGCCATTCTTGTCATCTGCTTCGGCCTGACCGTTGTGTTTGACATGGTTCTGGCCGTCGCTGTCGGCATGGGGCTGGCAGCGGCACTGTTCATTCGGCGCATGAGCTTGCTGACTACAACCGATCGCATCGAGATCGAGAATCACCCAACTATCAAAGGGCTGCCTCCAGAAGTGGCGGTTTACGAAATCAACGGCCCCCTGTTCTTCGGGGTGGCCGAGAAAGCCCTCACATCCCTTCATCTGGTCGATCGTCACGTCCAGATCGTCCTGCTAGATATGCGCAAGGTGCCCAGCATGGATGGCACGGCCATCGTGGCACTCCAGTCGCTGATCGACGAAATGCATCGCGAGGGAATAGCGCTAATTCTGATGGGACTGCCTGCGCGAATTATCGTCAAACTGCGTCGTGCAGGCATCCGAAAGGACAGAGGAGCGCTGACTTACTGCAAAGACTTGCAGCGGGCCAAGGCCGTCGCGCTGCGTTGGCATCATGAGCGAAACGAGATGGATCGCAACCAACAATAAGGTAATCCAATGAGCCAGACGATTGCAGTACTTAAAGGCGACGGCATCGGTCCCGAAATCATGGACGCCACACTGCGCGTCCTGAGTGCGCTGGACTGCGGGCTGCATTATGAGTTTCTGGATGCCGGGCTGACTGCGCTGGACAAGCATGGCCAGCCGATGCCTGATGAAACGATCGAAGCGATCCGGAAGCATCGCATAGCCCTGAAAGGTCCACTGACCACCCCTGTCGGGGGCGGGTTTACTTCCCTGAATGTCCAGCTGCGCCGTGAATTCGATCTTTATGCCAATGTCCGCCCTGCGATCAGCTTCCCCGGGACTCGCTCGCGCTATGAAAACATTGACTTGATCACGGTGCGCGAAAATACCGAGGGTGCTTATCTTTCCGATGGGCAGAGCCTCACCGATGATGGGGAGACGGCCCGTGATCAAGTGACGCCTGATATGGGCGGCACCGGAACGACCGATACCTTTGCTGATGCTCTGGTGGCTCACCTGCACGGCTGAGAAGCGGATAACCCGGCTGTCAGGGAAAACCGACCGTTTGAGGTGGTCAAACCATGATCGCCGACGCCGTGATCGAGTCACTCTGAACCCCTCAGCCCCTCGGAACCGAATTGATCAGTGGTTACCTGAGTGCCTGGGAGCGTTTGGCGATCCGGATACTCAATTGAAGTTCTGGGCGACGAAATCCCAGTTGACGACGTTCCACACCGCATCCAGATACTTGGGTCGCGCATTGCGATAGTCGATGTAATAGGCATGTTCCCAGACATCGATCGCCAGCAAGGGCGTCTGGCCGTGGGCGATCGGGGTATCGGCATCGTCGCTATTGACGATGTCGACGCCACCCTCGGCGGTCTTGATCAACCAGGTCCAGCCCGCACCGAAGTTGGTCGCCGCCTTGGCGTTGAATGCATCCTTGAACGTATCGAAGGAGCCGAACTTGGCGCCGATGGCCTCGGCCAGTTCTCCCGCCGGTTGGCCACCGCCGTCGGGCGACAGGCAGTGCCAGTAGAAGGTGTGATTCCATACCTGAGCCGCCTGGTTGAACAGCTCGCCGGACGCCGACGTGATGATCTCCTCGAGCGACCTGCTCGCGTCGCCGGTGCCCTGGGTCAGCTCATTGAGCTTGGCCACATAGGCCTGGTGGTGCTTGCCGTAGTGGTATTCGAGCGTTTCGGCACTGAGGTGCGGCTCAAGCGCATCCTTTTCATAGGGCAGTGCGGGTAATTCGAACGCCATCGATGAGCTCCTGTTTCTTTTCTTTTCAGCCGACAGCCAGCGTGGAATACAGACCGGGTAAAAAAACCTTACAATACCAAGCATCTGCGTCAGCTCAGGTCGCAACATATTATCAGCCTGGGGTATGCTCGCAAATTCCGTAGCTCGAGTTCGGTGCGATCAACAGCGCAGCGAAGCAATGATGGCGAACACGCTACCGCCAGGTATAGACGAGGAGAATCCATGGTGGATCGCGCTGACGAACCACGCCTGACGACCCCGATCGTTCCGGGCCCCGGCGATGAACTGACGACGCATCGGCCGGCGGGTAACGCTCGGGGAACCCGCGTCTGGCCGTTGTGGGTGCTGGCTTGCCTGCTGTTGGCCGGGTTGACGACGTTGGCCTGGTTGTACTGGACGGACCGCCAAGGCTGGCAGGCAACCCAGCGCGAGCTCGAAGGGCAGATTTCCAACATGCATGCCAGGCTGGATGGTTTCGACGATGGCCGCGGCATGTCGCCCGAGCAACTATCGAACAAGCTCGGCGCTCTCGGCGAGGACCAGCAATCATTGGCCCAACAGCTCGGCGAGTTGCGTACGACTGTCGAAGGTCTTGAGCAAAGCGCAGCCGAGAGCACGCGTATCGACGCTCTTGTACAGCGGCTCGACGGCCTGGAAGCCCAGGGCGACACATTGGCTGCCACCCTCGATGCCACCCGCCGTTCGCTGACCGCACTCGAGAAGCAGGGGAACGAAGCCCGCCAGGGGTTGTCCGATCGCTTGTCACGCCTCGCCAGCGATCAGCAGCAGGCGACTCAGCGGCGAGAGACGCTGGCCCAGCGCACCGACGAACTGGCCCGGACTCAGCGCACCATGCAGCAGCAGCTCGCGGCGCTGGGTGACCTTGAAGCACGCATCGCCAAGCTCGGCGAGCGTGTCGACTCGCTGAACGAGACCCGCCAAGCCGGCCAGGATCAACAGCAGCTGCTGCAGGCGCGAATCGACGAAATCCGCGCCGCAATCACGGAATTGCGCCAGAATCAATTGGCGATCAATGCCAGCCTGGAGAGCTTGAGCGTCGGCAATTGATCATCTGATCATCGGAAATGTCATCAGGGAGCTACGGACTAGAATGGAAGCAGGCCTACCGAATCGCTGCGATGACTGCGCTCTCGACGACACCTTCCCGCGGGCCGGCGCGCGCTAACTCATGCAGCGGCGCTATCTCGTTGCCGTGCTGGTCGCCGCCGTGCTGGTCGCGAACGGCAGCCGTGCATGGGCGATCGAGACCCGTGTCGACGGGCTCGAAGGGCCGGAGGCCAACAACGTGGTCAATTACCTGGCCGAGCTGGAAGCGGCGGATTACGGCAGGGCGCGCCTGAAATCGGAAATACAGCGACGCAGCCGCGAAGCGCTCAAGGCCTACGGGTATTACGAACCCACGATCGACGTGAGCCTGAAGACCGGGGATGACGCACAAGCCGTCGAACGTGCCGTGGTCACCATCGATCCGGGGCCACGGGTGATGATCGAAACCCTGGATATCCAACTGACAGGCGATGCCAGCGACGATCGCTATTTCCTCGACGCCATCGATGCCATGCCGCTCGAGGAGGGCGAGCCGCTGCTGCACGCGCCTTACGAGGACCTGCGCAGCCAGCTTTCGACATTGGCGGCCGAGCGCGGCTACTTCGATGCGGCGTTTCCCCGCCACCGTATCGAAGTGCGGCCCTGGCAACAGAGCGCACGAATCTACCTGACGCTGGATAGCGGCGAGCGCTATCGCTTCGGTCGGGTCAGCTATTCCGGCAGCCAGATCGACGTCGCCAAGCTGCGTAACATGTTGCCGTTCGACGCAGGCGACCCCTACCTGGCCGGGCAATTGGCCGAATACAATCAGCGGCTTGGCCAGACCGGCTGGTTTCGTGGTATCAGCGTCAGGCCGCGTATCGAAAGCGGCGCCTCGCTGGCCCAGGCTCAGCTCAACTGGTGGCAAGCTGTCGATCGCCGGCCGCTCGACGCCGCTCCGGCGGGGCCAAGCGGCCAAGCGCAACCCGTATTGCTCAGTGCCTCGGCCCTCGACGCGACGCGCAACGTCGCCACGCCTGGGCCGCCACGAGTGCCGGTCGACGTCAGCCTGATTCCCGCCGACCGCCATCAATTCGAAGTGGGTATCGGCTATGCAACCGACGTCGGGCCGCGCACCCAGTTCTCCTGGGACCAGCCGTGGCTCAACGCGGACGGTGACAGCCTCTACCATGAGCTGTATCTATCCGCCCCCGAGCAGCAATTCAGCGGCACCTACCGCATGCCTCTGGCCGATCCGCTGCGCGACAGCTACGAGTTGCAGTACGGGATCAAAAACCTCGACAACGAAGACACCCAGAGCCTGGAAGCCTCGGTGGAGCTGGCCCGCCAATGGGTCTTCGACAACGGCTGGACCCAGCGGCTCTACGTGCGCTCCACCTACGAGGACTTCAAACAGGCCGATCAGGATGAACAGGTGCTGCTCTACTACCCGGGCATCAGCTGGTCCCGCATCCGTACTCGCAACCCGCGTTTTCCCACCTGGGGGGACAGCCAGCGGCTATCGCTGGCCGTTTCGGATACCCTTTGGGGCTCGGACGCCACCTTCGTGCGGGGCACGCTGGACTCACAGTGGATTCGCATGCTCGGCAGCGATTATCGCTTCATCGGCCGGACCAGCATCGGCGCGATGAGCACCGACGATTTCGACAAGATTCCGCCGTCGTTGCGCTTCTTCACCGGCGGCGATCGCAGCGTCCGCGGGTATGGCTACGAAAGCCTTGCACCGCGCAACGAAGACGGCAAGCTGCTGGGCGGGCAGCAGAAATTCGTCGCCAGCATCGAGGCCCAGCGTCGCTTGAGCGGCAACTGGTGGGGCGCGGCCTTCGTCGATACCGGTAATGCCTTCAATGACTGGTGGCCACAGGACCTGGCGACCGGCGCCGGCCTGGGCGTTCGCTGGGTCTCGCCGGTCGGCCCCATCCGGCTGGACATCGCGCACCCCTTCGACAATGAGGAGGACTCGTGGCGGCTGCATTTCGCCATAGGGCCCGAATTTTGATCATTCCCTTTTTCCGCTTGATGCTCTGGTTGCCGCTGTGGTTGCTTGGGCTGATTGTGCTGCTGGCAGGCCTGGGGTTGTCGCCCTGGGGGACAGCCTGGCTGGCCGGGCAGGGCCAGCAACGTGGCTTGTTCGAGTTCGAGCGCATCAGCGGTTCGCCGCTGGACACGTTCACGCTCGAGGGCTTCGCCATGCAAGCTGGCCCAGCGCGCGTGCGCGTGGGACGCCTGCGTTTGGCCTGGGCCGAGGAGTGTCTGCTGGATGGCCGTCTATGCCTGGATTCTCTCGAACTCGAGAATGTCGATGTCAGGCTCAAACAGTCCGCCCCCGCGCCGGCCACCGAGCAAGCCCCTGGCGAATCGGGCGGTCTGCCATCGATCGCCGTGCCGTTTCCCATCGAGCTGCGAGCGCTGTCGGTCGACGACGTGACGATACGGCTGGCTGACGGCACGCGCCTCGAGTGGCAGCGTTTCACCAGCGGGGCGCGCATCACCGGTAACGAACTCACGCTGTTGCCGACCCGTCTGGCCCAGGCGCGCTTGCAGTTGCCGCAATCGCCCGGCCAGCGACTCGCCGCGGCGGATGCCGAAGCAACCAGCGATGGGCCGCCGATCAGTGCCACGGCGATCGATGCAAGCATCGCGATCACCGCTGTGGATTCTTCCACGCCGGTAGCCGGGGCCGATGGAGCGGGCGCCACCAAACCGGGCAATTCGACACTCCTCGAGACACAGCCGCGACGCTCGCTTCCAGAAATCGAACTGCCGCTGACGGTACGCGCTCCTCGCATCGTGGTCAGCGATTTTCGCCTCGTGGGCTCTTCGCCTCGCCGCATCGATCACCTGGCGCTGAATCTCTCGGGCGAAGGTCACGAGGTGCGCCTGCAAAGCCTGGCCCTGGCCACGCCGGACGCCGATGTACAGCTATCGGCATCGGTCGCCTTGCGCGACGATTATCCGCTGTCGGCCAGCCTCGAAGGCGTCGTCCACCAGCCGCCGCTCGCCGGGCAGCGGCTGAATCTCGAGGTTTCCGGTTCACTGGCCGATTTGACCGCCGACATCGAGGCCAGCGGCCCGGTCAGCGCCTCGCTCAGTGCCAATGCCGACGTCCTGGCGCCGACCGTGCCCTTCGAGCTCAATGTCGATGCCAAGCAGCTGGCCTGGCCGCTGGCCCCGGCGGCGAGCGTCGATGTCGAGGCCGCGCTGGCCGTCAGCGGCGTCACGCTTGAGACTGGCGACACCCCGCTGACATCACGGGTCAGCCCCCCCGAGTATCGCGTGGACGATCTGCAGTTACGCGCCGAAGGCGATCTCACCGGTTACCGCGTGGCGCTGCAGGGCCGGGTCTCCGGCCAGGCGCTGCCCGACAGCGTCGACATAGGCCTGACGGGGAACGGCGATCTCGAGCGTTTCGCCTGGCTGCCGTTGTCGCTCTCCGCCGCCGAGGGCGCGCTGATCAGCCGTGGCGAGGTGCGTTGGGCGCCGACGCTTGCGGTCGAGGCCTCCGTCAATCTCGAGAATTTCGCCCTGGGCGCCGTCACCCAGGCGGTCGACGGCACGCTAAACGGCGATACCCGGGTGCGTTTCACCCAGCAGGAGCAAGGCTGGCGGCTGGCGGTGCCAGAGCTGGCGGTCGACGGCACGTTGCAGGGACGACCGCTGTCGCTGCAAGCCAAGCTCAACGGCAACAGCGACATGCGCTGGCAGATCGACACGCTGGACCTGAGCCAGGGCCGCAATCGCCTGACCGCACAGGGCACGATGGCCGATACCCTCGACCTTGCCGGTCGCCTCGACGCGCCGGCGCTGGATTCGCTGCTGCCTGCGCTCGGCGGCTCGCTCAGTGGTCGTTTCAGCCTGGGCGGGACGCTCAAGACGCCGCAGATCACCGCCGAATTGCAGGGCAGCGACCTGCGTTACGCCGCCAACAGCATCGGCTCGCTGTCGCTGGAAGCCGATGTCGCCGGCCTCGACGACCCGAAACTGGCTATCGAACTGGCCCTCGAGGAGGTCATGGCGGGTGGGCAGCGCCTCAGCCAAGTGGATCTCGCGATCGATGGACGGCTCTCGCAGCACCGTCTGGACCTGTCGATGCGGGCCGGCGAAAACAGGCCGTTGTCACGCGCCTCGCTGCGTATCGATGGTGGGCTGAATGCCGAGCGAAGCGGTTATCGAGGTCGACTGTCGTCGCTCGAGATCGACAGCGAGCAGGCCGAACTGCGCCTTGCCGAAGCGACGCCCTTCGCCGTCGATCTGGCCGCCAGCCGCTTCACCCTGCAGCCATTCTGCCTGGTCCGCCAGCAGGGCGGGCGGCTGTGCGCCACGCAGACGCTGCAGGCGTCGCCCGATCAGGGCCGGGCGGTGATGGCCGTGCAGCAGTTGCCCATGGATCTGCTGGGAATGGTCCTGCCCGAGCAGTGGAACGCCGCCGGTCAGAGCGACGGCCAGTTCGAATTCACCTGGTCGGCCGGGGCCAGCCGTTGGCAAGCCAACGCCGAGCTTCGCAGCCAGCTCGATCTCAAGGGGCTCGATGCCTACGGCAAGCCCTGGAGCCTGCCGACGACGCGGCTTGCGCTGAATCTCGACGCCAATCCCACCCAAGCCAGTGTCGAGGCCCGGGTGAGCGTCGATGAGGCCGGGACTGTTCAGCTGCAAGCGGATATCGACGACCCCACCGGCAAGGCAACGCTGGATGGCCAGCTGAACGTCGACGGGGTGGCCCTTTCCCCCTATCAGGCGCTAGTGGCCGGCGTCGATACACTGCAGGGAACGCTCGACGGGAGTGTCGCCCTGGCCGGCGCGTTGAGCAATCCCGAACTCGACGGCCAGCTCACCCTCGACGGGCTGCGCGCCCAAGGCGGCGAAGTGCCGGTCGAGATACGCGACGGCCGCCTGGCGATCGCCCTGGACGGACGCCAGGCAGATATCCAGGGCTTCGTCGCCGCCGAACGCGGTCGCCTGGAGCTGTCCGGCGACGCTCGCTGGCCCGAGCCCGGCCAGTGGCAGGCCGAATTGGCAATCGAAGGCGTCGAGCAGCCGCTGGAGGTGACGCTGCCCGAATTCGGTCGCCTGCGGGTGGCGCCGGACCTGCAGATCTCGGCCTCGCCGGATCTCTTGCAGCTTCGCGGTCGCGTCGATATCCCCTGGGGACGCCTGGAAATCGGCCAGTTGCCGGCCTCGGCGGTATCGCCGAGCAGCGATGAGGTGATCATCACCCGGCGCGACGAGCAGCGCGCCCGGCGCGAGGCGGCCAAAGCCGCCGATCAGGCGGCCAAGGGCACCGACGAGGCGACCGCCCAGGCGCTGTCGGAGGCCGGCATGCGTCTTGACGTGCGCGTCGACCTGAGTATTGGCCCCGACGTACGCATCGCTGCCTATGGCCTCGCGGCCGAGTTGACCGGCAACCTGCAAGTACGCCAGGGCAGCGGTCCGGTGCAGCTGTTCGGCGACGTCAACCTGATCAATGGCGAATACAGCGCGTTCGGTCAGGATCTGCTGATTCGCAAGGGACAGGTGCTGTTCAGCGGCCCGGCCTCGCAACCGCGCCTGCAGTTCGAGGCGATCCGCAACCCGCAAGCCACCGAGGATGGCGTGATTGCCGGGCTGCGCGTCAGCGGGCCGGCCGAACAGCCCAATCTTGAAGTGTTTTCCGAGCCGGCCATGGCCGAGAGCCGTGCGCTCTCCTACCTGCTGCGCGGTCGCGCCCCGGACGATGCCGGCGGTGACGGCGCTCTGACCTCGGCACTGATCGGATTGTCGCTGTCGCGCACCGGCAGCGCCGTGGGCCGCCTGGGCCAGGCGTTCGGCGTGGAGGATCTGAGCCTGGACACCGCCGGCAGCGGTGATAAGAGCCAGGTGGTGGTCAGCGGCCAGCTGTTCGAGAACCTCGAGGTCAGTTACGGCGTCGGGGTGTTCTCGCCGATCGCCGAGCTGACGCTGCGCTATAAGCTGATGCAGAATCTCTATCTGGAGGCGGTGACCGGGGCGACCCAGGCCGTGGACCTGATCTACAGTTTCAGCCTCGGGCGCAGCAGCGCTTCGCCTTGAGCCCGTTGCCGCACGACGGGAGCGGATCAATTTTCATCATTGCAGAGAGACAGACGCCATGTGGAGTCGAGACAAGCAGCGCATGCCTACGCCGGACCAGGCCCTGCCGGGGCGCGACCAGGCGATGGCGATCAGTGGCATTCACGCCGTCACGCAGCGCTCGATGCTACCGCCTTTCCCGGCGGGCTGCGAGGAGCTCGTGCTCGGCTTGGGCTGCTTCTGGGGTGCCGAGCAGTTGTTCTGGGAATTGCCCGGAGTCCACGTCACGGCGGTGGGTTATGCCGGCGGCTACACGCCCAACCCGAGCTACAAAGAGACCTGTACCGGCATGACCGGACATGCCGAAGTCGTCCGGGTGATCTTCGAGCCGACCGTGATCGGCCTGCCGGAATTGCTGCAGGTGTTCTGGGAGGCCCACGATCCCACCCAGGGGCTGCGCCAGGGCAACGATATCGGCAGTCAGTACCGTTCGGCGATCTACACCACCGACGCCGATCAGCAGGCGCTCGCCGAGCACAGCCGGGCGCGTTACCAGCGGGCCCTGGACAGCGAAAACATGGGGCCGATCACCACCGAGATCGCGCCGCTCAAGGCGTTCTATTATGCCGAAGAGTATCACCAGCAGTACTTGATGAAGAATCCCGGCGGCTATTGCGGCCTCAAGGGGACCGGGGTGAGTTGTCCGATCGGCTAGGCAGGCAAGCTGCACCACGCCTGTGGGCAAATCGCCGTTGTCAGGAACGGCTGGTGGCGCTCCTGGCGGGGGTCGGAAGGCTCGCCCAATCCCTGAGCTGGCGACCCACGCGGTCGACCAGCCAGGGGTGCAGGCGACCGCCACGGGTTTCGATGAAGCCGGCATGGCCACCCTGGCGGGCCACCTCGATACGCACGGCATCGCTGGCCATCGGCAGCCGCGAGAACAGATCGCTCGGCATGAAGGGATCGTCGTCGGCGTGCAGGATCAGCATCGGCAGCTCGATGTCACCGAGCAATCGGCCGGCCGAGGCGCGATGATAGTAGTCGCTGGCCGAAGTGAAGCCATGCAGCGGGGCGGTCACCTCGTTGTCGTAGGCCCAGAAACTGTCGAGGCGTTCGAGCTGAGAGGCGGCGAGATTGATCGGTAGCGGACCGCTGGCCATCTTGGCGGCGATCTTGGCCCTGAGCGTCTTGAGCAGGTGACGCTGATAGAAGCGCGCAAAGCCGCTGTTCAACGCGTCGGCGCTGGCGGCCAGATCGAGCGGCGCGCTGATGACGATGGCGCCGGCCAGGTCGAGACCATCACCGCCTTGTTCGGCGACCAGCTTGGCCAGCATGTTGCCGCCCAGCGAAACGCCGGCGGCGACCTTGGTGGCGCGCGGATAACGCAGCGCCAACTGGCCGATCAGCCAGTAGGCATCGGCGGTATCGCCGGAATGATAGGCCCGCGGCAGGCGATTGGGCGCCTGACCGCAGCCGCGATAGTGCATGAGCAGCGCCCGCCATCCAAGGCGGCTGGCCATGCCCAGCAGATCGCGGGCGTAGGGCGAATCGAACGAACCCTCGAGGCCGTGAAACAGAACGAACAGCGGCGCGTCGTCGGCGAGCGGCGCGGGGCGAACCCACGCCAGTTCGACGAAATCGCCGTCGGGCAGATCGAGAATCTCGACGTCGCGTTCCAGCGCTGCCAGCGGCCGCAAGCGCGGCAGCAGCGTCTGGACGTGACGATTGCCCAGACCGCGCGCGGCGCAAAAGGTGGCTGGAACGATGCTGCGTGCCATGGTAACCGCTTCCCTATGATCGCTTCTCCAGCATATCCCGACTGCGGCTGCTTACAAGCTATCCGTGGCGTTGTCGCGCGTCAGATTGATCGGCCCACCATGGCCGATGGCGATGTCGTCCTCGATGCGAATGCCGCCATGCGGCGCCAGGCGCGTCACGCCGGGCCAATCGATGTGGCGTCCCGCCGGCTGATCACGCAGCGGTTCGAGTAGCATGGGAATTATATACAATCCGGGTTCCATGGTGATTACCATGCCGGCTTCCAGGGGGCGGGTCAGGCGCAGCGCCGGATCGCGTTCGGGCGCCGGCAGCGGCTCGCCGCGGGCATCGCGACGCCCGGCGACGTCATGCACCTGCAGGCCCAGCGAATGGCCCAGTCCGTGCGGACAGAAAGCCCGGGTGATCCCGCTTTCGACCGCCGCTTCGGGGGAGCATTCGATCAGCGCCTGCTCGCTGAGCAGGCGACCCAACTCGAGATGCATCTGCGCGTGCAGCGCGACGTAGTCCACCCCCGGGCGCAACTCGGCGATCAGCCGTTGCTGAAACCGCTCGACGCCTTCGATCAGCGCCGCGAACTGCGGGTCGGCGTCACGGCCGGCCCAGGTACGGGTGATGTCCGAGGCATAGCCGGCGACGCGCCGCCCGGCATCGAGGAGCAGGCTGTGGCGACGCACGGCGGGCTGGATATCGTAATGCTGGTAGTGCAGCACCCCGGCGTGTTCATTGAGACCGACGATGTTCTGATACGGTACCTGCGACTCGCGCTGACGGCTGGCCTTGAGATAGGCGAGCTGGATGTCGAGCTCGGCGGCACCGGCGTCGAAGGCCCCGCGGGCCGCTTCATGGCCGGCCAGCGCCAGCCGGTTGGCCTCGCGCAGACAGGCGATCTCGTAAGCGCTCTTGCGTACGCGCAATTCATCGAGGGCCTGGCAAAGCGCGAGCGGGTTGAGCGCGGCTCCCAGCCGCTCGGCGGTGCCGGCGTCGACGTCGCCGACAATCGCCAGCCGGCCCTGGGGGAACGGCGGCGGCGCGGTTTCGTCGCTGGCCTCGAGGGTGAAGCGCCGGGTCCAGGCGGCCTGGGGCAACGACGGCGTCAAGTGCCAGAAATCCACCGGGGCATGAAAGCGCAGCAATGGCCGTTGGCCCGGGCGGATCAGCAGCCAGCTGTGCTCGATGCCGGCGAGCGGTACCCAGTGCAGAAAGTGTGCGAAGGTCGCGAAACTGGCCTGCTGGTCGTCGCCGAAGAAGTGCCGGGGCGCGCCGCTGTAAAGCAATACGCCCTCGTAGCCGTGAGCCTCGAGCAGCCGGGCGTAGGCGTGTTCCAGGCCCTCGAGATGGGCAGCGTGCTGGTCGTCGAGACGCGTTTCGCTCATGACGGTGTCTCCTGCAATTGTTGCCATAGCTCATCGAGGCCGGGATGGCGGTGCGCTCGGCGTCGGTAGAGGCGCACCTCGAGCGGTACGTTCCAGCGCGCGGGCCCGGCGCGTACCAGCTCGCCTGAATCCAGTGCACGTTGGGCGACACGCTGGGGCAGCCAGCCGAGCCCGTAGCCTTGAATCACCAGTTCCTTGATGTTGGCGGTCTGCACGTTCTCGTTGAGCGTGCTCAGATAACACGGCTGGGTGAGGCGCATCAGGTGCGCCTCGATCACCTTCTGGATCAGCCCGCGCGGGTGATAGGCGATACACGGCAACGGCTGGCGGCGCTGGCCGGGCAGGGCGAAGCGCGGCTGTCCGCTGTCGTCGGGGGCGCAAACCGGCACCAGTATCTCGGTGTCGATGGGCAGGTATTCGAAGCCGCTGGTGTCGACATCCAGCGATACCCTCTGGCGCGGCCAGTAGCATAGCGCGAGGTCGCATTCGTCGCGATCCAGGGCCTGGAAATAATCGGCGAGCAACCAGCTGGTGGCGCGCAGGTAGGGCTCGACACGCTGCTGCAGGCGGTGCTGGTCAAGCCAGCCCGGCAGAATATAGGACAGTGCGCTCTGGGGCGCGGCGATCACGATCCGCCGGGTCTGATTATCGGCGATCTGGCCGATACGCTCGCGTGTCAGCCGTACCCGCTCGGTGATCTGCTCGCACAGGCGCAGAAACTCCTCGCCGGCCGGGGTCAGCGTCAGCGGCAAGGTCTGGCGATCGACGAGGGTGACGCCCATCTCTTCCTCGAGCAGCTTGATGCGTCGCGAAAAGGTCGGCTGGGTGACGTTCTGTGTTTCGGCGGCCCGCGAGAAATGACGCGTTCTGGCCAACGTGATGAAGTCTTCCAACCAGCGAATCTCCATCGATTACCTCGTTTGCTAACACGCGTGATGGGTCGCCAGGGTGAGCCGGCGGGCCTGCTAACGGCGCTGCCCCGGGCGAGCCGGGGCAGGCGCTGATTGTGCCATGTCGACACGCGTTGCCATAGCGAACGACTTAGGACTTCCTTAGATGCGTCCCTCCTCGACACCATGGCACGCCACCTGGCTGCCCTGGGCCTCGATCAATTGCGGGATCTCGCGCCGGCAACGCTCAAAGGCATGCGGACAGCGGCCGTGGAATACGCAGCCCGAAGGCAGCTTGACCGGAGTGGGCACTTCGCCCGAAAGCTTAATATGCTCGGGCTTTTCGTCCTCGAGACGCGGGATCGCCGAGAGCAGCGCCTGGGTATAGGGGTGGCGCGGGCTGTCGAACAGCGAACGAGTTTCGGCCACCTCGCAGATGCGCCCCAGGTACATCACCACCACGCGGGTACCGAAGTGCTCGACCACTGCCAGGTCATGGGTGATGAACAGATAGGTGAGGTGATGGGTCTGCTGGGCGTCCATCAGCAGGTTGAGCACCTGCGCCTGGATCGACACGTCGAGCGCCGAGATCGGTTCGTCGGCGACGATGAACTCGGGTTCCACGGCCAGCGCCCGGGCGATGGCGATGCGTTGACGCTGGCCCCCCGAGAACTCGTGACCGAAGCGCTTGCCCCATTCCGGGTCGATGCCGACCGAGGCCATCACCTCGGCGATCTTGTCGAGGATCTGCTGAGGGTTCCAGTCGGGATGGTGAAAGCGCAGCGGCTCCTCGAGCGTCTGCTGGATACTCATGCGCGGGTTCAGCGACGCATAGGGATTCTGGAAGATCATCTGCATGCGCCGGCGATAGGGCAGCAACTGGCGCGGGCTGAGATCGTCGATGCGCTGGCCGTCGTAGCGGATCTCGCCGGCGCTGGGATGCAAGAGTCCCATCACCATGCGCGCCACCGTGGACTTGCCGCAGCCGGACTCGCCGACCACGCACAATGTCTCGCCGCGCTTGACGTCGATATCCACGCCGTTGATGGCATGCACGAATTCCTGGCGACGCTTCAGCTTGCCGCCTTCAAAGTGCAGCTGTTCGAGGAAGTCGCCGGAAAGCGGGAAGTGCTTCTCGAGCCCGCGAATCTGCAGCAGTGTTTCGCCGGCCCGGGCGGAATCGCCGCCCGGGCGCTGCGAGGGTTTCATGAGCTCGCTCATGGGGCCTCCCGTTGTTCGTTGCACTCGGCCGGGCGTTGTTCGACCAGTTCACGCACCATGTGGCAGGCGACGTCGCAATTGCCCGAACGCACGAACGCGGGTATCACCTCGCGACAATCACGCCGGCGTTCGCCGTAGGCATCCACCGAGAAGCTGCAGCGTGGATGAAAGGCGCAGCCGGATGGCGTATTGGACAGGCTGGGCATCGCGCCGGGAATCTGGTTGAGGCGCTGGCCCGGGGTGGCCATCTGCGGCAGCGCATTGATCAGCCCCTGGGTGTAGGGATGCTGCGCGTCATTGATGATCTCGCGGGTCGGCCCCTGCTCGATCACCCGGCCGGCGTACATCACCAGCGTGCGCTGGGTGACCTGGCTGACCACCCCCAGGTCGTGGGTGATCAGGATCAGCGCCACGTTGTGCTTCTCGCACAACTCCAGCAACAGCTCCATGATTTCCGCCTGGATGGTCACGTCGAGCGCGGTGGTCGGCTCGTCGGCGACGATCACGTCGGGATCGAGCAGCAACGCGATGGCGATGATGATGCGCTGACGCATGCCGCCGGACAGCTCGTGCGGATACTGGTCCAGGCGCCGCTCGGGCGAGGGGATGTAGACTTGGCGCAGCTTGTTGAGGGCGATCTCGCGGGCATCGCGACTGCGGATACGGCGGTGCGCCTTGAGACATTCGATCATCTGCTCGCCGATGGTCAACACCGGATTGAGCGTCATCATCGGATCCTGGAAGATCATCGATATCTGATTGCCGCGCACCTGCTGCAATTCGCGGGGCTTCATGGTGGTCAGTTCGCGGCCGTCGAAACGGATGCTGCCGCCGGCGATGTAGCCCGGTTTGGCGATCAGATTGAGAATGGTGAATGCGGCCACCGACTTGCCGGCGCCGGACTCGCCGACGATCCCCAGGCGCTCACCCCGGTCCAGCGTAAAACTGACGCCACGTAGCGCCTTGACTTCGCCCCGGCGCAGGGCGAAGCGCACATCGAGATTGGAAACTTCGAGTAAAGCCATGCGGTCAGCCCTTGTAGAGTCGCGGATTCATGACGTCGCGCAGCCAGTCGCCGAGCAGGTTGATCACCAGCACCAGCACCACCAGCACGGCACCTGGAATCAGCGTGATCCACCAGGAACCCGACTGCAGATAGTCGAAACCGGACTTGATCAGTGAGCCCAGCGACGGCTGGGTCTCGGGCATGCCCAGGCCGAGGAACGACAGCGCCGCCTCCGAGATGATGGCGTTGGCGATCTGCACGGTGGAGATGACGAAGATCGGCGACAGGGTGTTGGGCAGGATGTGCCGGAACATGATGCGCTTGGCGCGAAAACCCATCACCCGCGCGGCATCGACGTACTCCTTGCTGCGCTCGGCGAGCACCGAGGCGCGTACCGTGCGCGCGTATTGCGGCCATTCGGCGAGACCGATGATCAGCACCAGGATGAACACCGCGTATTCGCTGTAGGTGGCGCCGCCGAAGCTGGCCTTGATCACCGCGCCGACGATGATCGCCACCATCAGCGTGGAAAACGACAGCTGGATATCGGCCATGCGCATCAGAAAGGCGTCGACGCGCCCACCCAGGTAGCCCGCGAGCAGGCCGAAGGTCACCCCCAGCAGGGCCTGCAGAATCACCGCGCCGAAGCCGATGATCAGCGAAACGCGGGCCCCGTAGAGGATCGTCGACAGCAAGTCGCGACCCTGAGCATCGGTACCCAGCAGATATTGCGGATCGCTGCCATCGATCCAGAACGGTGGCAGTTCCGAGGCGAGGATATCGATCTGGGCCAGATCGTAGGGATTCATTGGCGACAGCCAGGGCGCCAGGATCGCCGCGGCCACCAGCGCGACGAAGACGGCGAAGCAGAGCTGGGCAATCCAGTCGCGCTTGAAGCTATACAGCACGTAGGAGCTGCGAAAGCGCGCCCAGCGCGAGGAAGGAGCGGAGGTGGAGGATGAAGTCGGGGCGGTAGTCATGCGGGCTTCCCTGTGAGTTTCACGGTGGGATTGACCAGACCGTAGATCAGATCGACCAACGTATTGGTGATCACGAAGATCAGGCCGACGATCATCAGATAGGTGACGATGAGCGGAATGTCGGAGCGCTCGATGGCATCGAGGAACATCAGCCCCACGCCGGGCCACTGGAAGACCGTTTCGGTGAGGATGGTGTAGGCGACCAGGGTGCCGATCTGCACGCCGCCCACGGTAATCACCGGCAGCATGGTGTTCTTCAACGCATGCAGGAAATAGATGCGGCGCATGCTGATGCCCTTGGCCTTGGCAAACTTGACGTACTCGGACTGCAGCACCTCGAGCATTTCGGCGCGAATCAGCCGAATGAACAGCGGCAGCATGATCGAGGCCAGCGATATCGCCGGCAGCACCAGATAGGTGAGGCCTTCCAGCGAGGCGAAGTTGGTACTCCAGGTTCCGAATACCGGGACCACGTCGCCGCGCCCGTAGGCGGGCATGCCGCCGTCGGTGGACAGCAGTCCGTTGAGCCAGCTGCCCCACCCGGTATCGGCGGGAAAGGGCGTGATCTGTACGCCGATGGCATATATCTGGATCAGCACGATCGCGGTGAGGAACACCGGTATCGAAATACCCACGATCGACACGCCCATGAACAGCCGCGACAGCGGCGAGCGTGGCTTGATGGCGCTGTAGACGCCGATCGGCACCGACAGCAGGATGATCAGCAGCGTCGTTGCGAACACCAGCTCCAGCGTCGCCGGCAGGTAACGCAGGACGACGTCGATGGTCGGCTCGCCATAAAAATAGGAATAGCCGAAATCGAAATGCATGGCATTCTTGGCGAAGCGCAGATACTGCACCATGAACGGGTCATTGAGGCCCAATTCTTCACGCAATATGGCGCGCTCGCTCTCGGGAACCGACTGACCGACCATTTGCTGGATGGGGTCGCCGAGGTTGTCCTGGATGGCGAAGCTGATCACGCTGATGATGAACATCACCAGGAAGGCGTGAAACAGGCGCTTGATCAGAAAGGCAATCATGGATTGCGGGCCCTGTTGGCAGACGAAAGGCACCTGGGCGACTGTCGGCCGCCAGGGCGCTTCCTTGACGTGAGTTTCGACGACTGGCCACCCACCGGCTGGATGCCGGCGAGTGGCGGATGGGTAGCGCCTATTCCGGTTTGATGACGACGTCGCCCAGGTAGGGGAAGTTCATGACATTGAGTACCGGCTCGATCTGGACGTTGGTGTCGGCGGCCCAGGCCAGGTCCTGCCAGTGCAGCGGAATGAAGGCGGCATCGTCGTAGATGGCCTTCTCCGCGGCCTGCAACATCTCGGCACGCTTGGCGCGATCGGTCTCGAGATTGGCGTCGCGCACCAGCTGATCGACTTCCGGATTGCAGTACATGCCAGCGTTGTACTGACCGGCGCCGGTGTCGGCATCGGGACAGAACGTCAGGTACTCGAAGAAGTTCGCCGAGTCCTGGGTGTCGGATTGCCAGCCGATCATCATCATGTCGGCAGCGCGAGCGTCGAATTCCGACCAGTACTGGGCCTTGGGCAGCGTCTTCAGATCCACCGTGACGTTGATCCGCGCCAGCATGGCCGCGACCGCCTGGGCGATCTGCGCGTCGTTCACGTAGCGGTTGTTGGGCGCCATCATGGTGATGCTGAAACCGTCCTCGTAACCGGCTTCCTTCATCAGCTGCTTGGCTTTTTCCAGGTCGTAGCGCGGCTCAAGGTCCGGGTTATACCCAACGTAGCCTTTCGGCGAAAGTTGCGCCGCCGGCGTGGCGAAGCCCTTCATCAGGCGCTCGGCGATGGCTTGCTGATTGACGGCATAGACGAAGGCCTTGCGGACCTTGGGATCCTTGAAGGCCTCGACGCGCTCCTGATTCATCTGCAGCATGATGATCCGGGTGCCGGACATGGTCACCAGCTTGACGCCCTCGGCCGCGCGCACGCGCTCCAGATCGTTGGGCGGCACCGGCGAGATGAAATCGACGTCGCCGGAGAGCAGGGCGGCTACACGGGTGGCATTCTCGCTGATCGGAGTCAGCACGATATGATCGGCGTTGCCCGGTGACTGCTTGTCCCAGTAACCCTCGAAGCGCTCGAACTCGACCTTCACGCCCTGCTGACGCTGGGTGACGGTATAGGGTCCGGTTCCCGAGACGTTGCGCGACGCGAAGGAGTTGCCGTTCTTGACGATCGCGCTCTTGTCCTTGCCGTTCTCGGTCTTGCCGCTGTAGAACTCGCTGTCCATCGGGAAGATATAGGTGGCCAGGTTCAACAGCAGCGGATAGGGCTTCTTGGTATTGAGATTGATGGTGTAATCGTCGACCACTTCGACGCTCTCGACCGGCTCGAAGATCGCCTTGAAATCGGCGCTGCGCTTGAGGCGCTCGACGGTCCAGGCGACGTCCTTGGCGGTGAAAGGGTTGCCGCTGTGAAACTTGACGCCTTTGCGCAGGTTCATCTGCAGCGTGGTGTCGTCGAGCTGTTTCCAGCCGGTGGCCAGGCGCGGCTCGAACTGCAGGTCCTGATTCCAGCGCACCAGGGGGTCGAAGGTCAGGTGAGATAGCTGGAGTATTCCACCGGACAGCTGTTCCTGAATGTCCAGCGAGACAGGGTCGGCGTCGTAGGCGACGCGCAAGGTAAGGTCTTTGCCATCACCCGTGACGTCCTTGGCGGCTGCGGCCATGGGCAGGCATAGCGAGGCACCCACCAGGGTGGCAAGCAGTGTTTTCTTATGAATCATGTCAAAGCCCGAAATGGTTGATTGTTCGTTGTATGACCCTTGGGTCCCTGTATCACCATAGAGAGCGGGGCGGAGCGGGACAATCGAAAAACCGACAGGCGTCATGCGTGTCGCGTATGGCACTTACATTTCACGCCACTCGCCACCCCGTTCGATGATGCCTTGCCGTCAGCCCGAGCACGGCATGCTCAGTCCGTCGGTGTCGTCGGTTCGATGCGGTCGACGCGGTAGAGTTGCGAGACCTGATTGAGGCCTTCGATGGTGCAATCGAGATCGCTGACGCGTCCGTCGCTGAGCCCATAGACCCAGCCATGCACGGCGAGCGATTGGCCGCGCAGCCAGGCGCGCTGGATGATCTTGGTCTGGCACAGGTTCGCGACCTGAGCGCGAACGTTGTGCTCGCACATGCGGTCGACCTGGGTGTCGAGCGGCAAGTCCTTGAGGCTGTCTCGATGACGGCTGTAGAGCTCGCGTATCGAGTGCAGCCAATAGTCGACCATGCCGAATTCGCCGCCGGTAATCGCTGCCTTGACACCGCCGCAACCATAGTGGCCGACCACCATGATATGCCTGACCTCGAGCACGTCGACGGCGAACTGGACCACCGACAGGGCGTTCATGTCGTTGTGCTGGAGAAGGTTGGCGACGTTGCGATGGACGAAGACCTCGCCGGGGGGAAGATCGATGATCTGGTTGGCGGGAACCCGGCTATCCGAGCAGCCAATCCATAGATAGTCCGGATTCTGCTGTTGCGACAGACGCGCGAAGAAGTCCGGGTCCTGGCGACGCACGTTTTCTGCCCAGTCGCGGTTGCGCTCCAGCAGACGCTTCATTTCGGTTTTCATATAGGGGACTCCTTATGGTCAGGCCGCTCGACGGCTAGCATTCTTTATCAACGCCATAGAGAGGGTCAATGGCAAGGAGGCCTCCCGGCAAGCCGACACGGCTGTTATCATCGCCGCCAATAAGTAGACAGGAGAGGAAGCAAGTGGCTGAGTACGATTACGATCTGTTCGTCATCGGCGCCGGCTCGGGGGGCGTGCGTGCCGCACGTACCGCCGCCGCGACCGGGGCCCGAGTTGCCATCGCCGAGGACCGCTATCTCGGGGGCACCTGCGTCAACGTGGGTTGCGTACCCAAGAAACTCTATTCCTACGCTGCGCACTTCCATGAAGCCTTCGATGACAGCGCCGGCTTCGGTTGGCAATTGCCCGAAGCGCCGCGCTTCGACTGGGCCACCCTGCGCGACAACAAGATCGCCGAGATCAAGCGTCTCAACGGTATCTACAACCGGCTGCTCGATAACGCGGGGGTGACCCTGATCAACGCCCGCGCCAAGGTCGTCGATGACCATCGCGTCGAGGTCAATGGCGAGATGCTGAGTGCCGAGAAGATCCTGGTGGCGGTCGGCGGCTGGCCGTGGATTCCGGATTTTCCCGGCAACGAGCATGTGATCGATTCCAATCGGGTATTCGATCTCGCCGAATTTCCCAGGCGTTTCCTGGTGCTGGGCGGTGGTTATATCGCCGTCGAGTTCGCCAGCATCTTCAACGGCCTGGGCAGCGAATCGCATCTGGTCTACCGCGGCGCACTGTTCCTGCGCGGCTTCGATCATGAAGTCCGTGAGTTCACCCGCGACGAAATGTGCAAGAAAGGCGTCAACCTGCACTTCGAAACGACCATCGAGGCCATCGAAAAACAGGGCGATGTCCTTCAGGTGACGCTGACCAACGGCGAGACCCTCGAAGTCGACGCCGTGCTCGCGGCGACCGGCCGACGCCCGCAGCTGGCCGGGCTGGGGCTGGATCAGCTCGATGTCGCGCTCAACTCCGACGGCACGCTCAAGGTCAACGAGCGCTACGAGACGTCGATTCCCTCGATACTCGCGCTCGGCGACGTCACCGGCGGCCCCGAGCTGACCCCCGTGGCGCTGGCCGAGGCCATGCACATGGTGCAGCACCATTTCACCTCGAATCCACCGGGGCCGCTGGATTATCAGAACATTGCCACCGCGGTGTTCTGCCACCCCAATATCGGCACGGTGGGGCTCAGCGAGGAGGAGGCGCGTGCCGACTTCGGCGAGGTGCGCATCTATACCGCCGATTTCCGGCCGATGAAGCACACCCTCTCGGGCAGCGACGAGCGCTGCCTGATGAAGCTGGTCGTCGACGATACCAGCGACCGTGTCGTCGGCGCGCACATGGTCGGCGAAGAGGCGGGCGAGGTCATCCAGGCCATCGCCATCGCCGTACGCGCGGGGCTGCGCAAGACCGACTTCGACGCCACGATCGGTATACACCCGACCGGCGCCGAAGAGTTCGTCACCATGCGTACGCCCAGCCGACGCTGAGGCGACACTTGCCTGCGGCCTTTGGCTACAAGAGCCACCAAGGCCGCCGTGTTCTAAAATGGGCCACCCTTGGGTGGCCCGTGCTTTTTGCGCCACGTCAGCTCGTCCGAGGCGTTCGAATCCTTCCGGGATCCCTGCCCGATAAGCGTGCCTGATTGGACTAGACTTGCGGTAGATAATCATTTGACCGATTGATAATCATGCGTTATGGAGTGCATCAAGACTGATAACCGACTCTTTGATTAATCGCTAAGTGCCTGTTAAAATTCTTCCTAAAATTCGCAACGGCGAACCGAACTCATGAACATGACATCCCAGCCTTTCATCCCCTCGGCCGATTTGGCGAAGCCCAGCGTCGCCGATGCCATAGTGGGTCATGATCACAACCCCTTGTTCCTTCGCAAGCCCACCACCGACGATGGCTGGGCCATCTACGAACTTGTCAAGTCCTGCCCGCCGCTCGACGTCAACTCCGCCTATGCCTACCTGCTGTTGGCGACCCAGTTTCGTGACAGCTGTGCCGTTGCCACCGACGAGGAGGGCGAGGTGGTCGGCTTCGTCTCGGGTTATCCCAAGCGCAACGCGCCGGACACGTATTTCCTGTGGCAGGTCGCCGTCGGCGAGAAGGCGCGTGGCACGGGGCTTGCCCGGCGGTTGGTCGAGGCCGTGATGCGGCGCCCGCAAATGGCTCAGGTGCGGCATATGGAAACCACCATCACGCCGGACAACCAGGCGTCGTGGGGGTTGTTCAAACGTCTCGCCGATCGCTGGCAAGCACCGCTCAACAGCCGCGAGTACTTTTCCACCGACCAGCTCGGTGGCGAGCACGACCCGGAAAATCTGGTGCGCATCGGGCCATTCGATCCCGAGCGCATCTGATCGATTGTGCTGAGATCGGCTCTGTCTCTTTATGACGTCCAGCGTCTGGACGTCACGTCATCACACGTCACTTTTTTCTATTCTCTATCGACCCGGAGGTCGTAATGCACACACAGATTCTCGAACGCATGGAATCCGAAGTCAGAACCTATTCGCGCTCCTTTCCTGTCGTCTTCACCAAGGCGCAGAATGCCCGCCTGACCGACGAGAGCGGCCGAGAGTACATCGACTTTCTGGCCGGCGCGGGCACGCTCAACTACGGGCATAACAATCCGCATATCAAGCAGGCGTTGGTCGATTACCTGGCGTCGGACGGCATCGTTCACGGCCTGGACTTCTGGACCGCCGCCAAGCGCGACTATCTCGAGGCTCTCGAGGAAGTGATTCTCAAGCCCCGCGGGCTCGACTACAAGGTGCATCTGCCGGGGCCGACCGGCACCAATGCCGTCGAGGCGGCAATCCGCCTGGCGCGGGTGGCCAAGGGGCGTCACAACATCGTCACCTTCACCAATGGCTTTCATGGCGTGACCATGGGCGCGCTGGCCACTACCGGCAATCGCAAGTTCCGCGAGGCGACCGGCGGCATTCCCACCCAGGGCGCTGCCTTCCTGCCCTATGACGGCTACATGGGCGAGGCGATCGATACGCTGGACTACTTCGAGAAGCTGCTGGGCGACAAGTCCGGCGGTCTCGATACGCCGGCCGGGGTAATCGTCGAGACGGTGCAGGGCGAGGGCGGCATCAACGTGGCCGGCCTCGAATGGCTCAAGCGTCTGGAAGGCATCTGCCGGGCCAATGACATCCTGTTGATCGTCGACGACATCCAGGCAGGCTGCGGGCGTACCGGCAAGTTCTTCAGCTTCGAACACGCCGGCGTCACGCCCGACATCGTCACCAACTCCAAATCGCTGTCCGGCTATGGCTTGCCGTTCGCGCATGTGCTGATGCGTCCCGAGCTCGACAAGTGGAAGCCCGGTCAGTACAACGGCACGTTCCGCGGCTTCAATCTGGCCTTCACGACCGCCGCCGCCGCGATGCGCAAGTACTGGAGCGACGATGTCTTCGAACGTGACGTGCAGCGCAAGAGCCGGATCGTCGAGGAACGCTTCCAGAAGATCGCCGCCTGGCTGGGCGAGCAGGGCATCGAAGCCAGCGAGCGTGGCCGCGGGCTGATGCGCGGTATCGATGTGGGCAGCGGCGAGATCGCCGACAAGATCACCCACAAGGCGTTCGAGAATGGCCTGATCATCGAAACCAGCGGCCAGGATGGCGAAGTGGTCAAGTGCCTGTGCCCGCTGACGATTACCGACGAGGACCTGCTCGAAGGTCTCGATATCCTGGAATCCAGTACCCGCCAGGCCTTCAGCTGATACTCTGGCGTCACCATCGCGCCGCTCGCAGCGAGTCGGCGAATGGTGACTCAGTCACCCGTCGACACCCCGTCGGCTTGTCATACCAAGGAGATCACCATGATCGTTCGCAATCTCGAGGAAGCGCGCCAGACCGACCGGCTGGTTACCGCAGCGAATGGCAACTGGGACAGTACGCGGCTGTCTCTTGCCGACGATGGCGGCAAATGCTCGTTCCACATCACGCGGATCTTCGGCGGTACCGAGACCCATATCCATTACAAGCATCACTTCGAAGCGGTCTATTGCATCGAAGGCAAGGGGGAAGTCGAGACGCTGGCCGACGGCAAGCTCTGGCCGATCGGTCCGGGCGATATCTACATCCTCGACCAGCACGACGATCACATGCTGCGCGCCTCAGAGACGTTGGTGCTGGCCTGTGTGTTCACCCCCGGGCTGACCGGCAACGAAGATCACCGTGACGATGGCTCCTACGCACCCTCCGGAGAGCTCTGAGCCAATCGCCAGCTCGGCAAGAAGCCTTGACCAGGACAGGACGGCTCCGCATCCGGCGGGGCCGTCTTGTCCTGGCATCAAGGAAAGCGGTGCCGGGATCGGGTCGAGTCGGTTGCGCGAGTCATGATGTATGAAGAGCGTGATCCGCGGCCCCAGCAACCAGGCACTTGATTTCGCATAATATATATTATGTTAAAATCATGGGAATCGCATCTGATCCGCCCGTTCCCATGCTCCTCGCCGTGCGGCAATTTCCCCCTTGCCTGCCAGGCCGCGTCGATTCATTGCGATTTTCAACTACTGGCTTTTGTTGTGCGTTGCTCGCATGATACGCGGTTAGCGTTCATCTTGGCTCCGCTGGCAGATTAAGAGAATTCGGGAAAACCGCGCATGAAAACCGCCACACGCATGATCGTCGTCCTGGTATTGCTGGCCGTGATTCTCGGAGGGATCTTCGGCTGGAAGTTTCTGCAAATGCAGAAAAGGGGCGAACAGATGTCGCAGGCCCAGCCACCGACGCTGGTCGACAGCGCCGCCCTGGACACCGAAGCCTGGCGACCACAGATCAAGTCGGTCGGCTCGCTGCGGGCAATCAATGGCGTGGCGGTTTCCAACGAAGTCGCCGGCGTGGTCAGCGAAATCGCCTTCGAATCCGGCCAGCGCGTCGCGCGTGGCGATATCCTCATCAAGCTCGAGGACAGCGTCGACCGGGCCGCGTTGGCTGCTCTGGAAGCCCAGGCCCGGCTAGCCAACGAGACGTTCCGGCGATACTCCGACCTGCTGCCGCGCAACGCTATCTCGCAGTCGCAATATGACGAGGCCCAGGCCAATTATCAGGCTGCACGGGCCGATGTTGCACAGCAACAGGCGCAGCTTGACAAGAAGACCATCCGCGCCCCGTTCGATGGCGTGGTCGGGCTGCGCCAGGTCGATCTGGGCGAATACATCGCCGTCGGCACGCCGATCGTCGAGTTGAACATGCTCGACCCGATCTACGTCGACTACAGCGTGGCCGAGAAGCAACTCGACCAGGTCCAGGCCGGTCGCCAGGTCGAGGTTCGCGTGGCGGCATTTCCCGAGCGAGCGTTCGACGGCGTGATCGAGGCCGTGGCACCGACCGTGGATGAAAGCAGTCGGACGCTGGATGTACGGGCCAAGCTCACCAACTCGGAGCGGCTGCTGCGCCCGGGGATGTTCGCCGACGTCCGCACCCTGGCGCCGGACAGCGTCAGCGTGCCGACGCTGCCGCGTACCGCCCTCGCCTTCAATACTTATGGCGATTACGTCTTCAAGATCGTCGAGAACGACCAGGGCCAGGCGATCGCCCAGCGCACCCAGGTCAGCATTGGCCGCCTGCGTGGCGACCAGGTGGAGATCACCCAGGGGCTCGAGCCCGGCGATCGCGTCGTCGCCACCGGCCAGCTGCGCCTGCGCGACGGTCAGCCGATTCAGATCAAGGACAAAGGAGCCAGCGAGGATAGCGCGGACGCGGCGAGCAATGCGAATGGCGGCGCACCGGCTTCCGATAGCGAGGCGTCGAACGCGGAGGCGCAGGGCTGATGAAGTTCACCGACATCTTCGTTCATCGGCCGGTACTGGCCACCGTGGTGAGCCTGCTGATTCTGCTGATGGGCCTGCGCGCCGCGATGGACATGGAAGTGCGCCAGTACCCGCAACTGGAAAGTACCGTGATCACGGTCTCCACGGCCTACCCCGGAGCCAGTTCCGAACTGGTGCAGGGCTTCGTGACCACCCCGCTGCAACAGGCCATCGCCGAGGCCGACGGCATCGACTACATCAATTCGCAGAGTATTCAAGGCGCCTCGACCATCGAGGTGAACATGACGCTCAACTACAATGCCAATGCCGCGCTGGCCGAAATCCAGGCCAAGGTGGCGAGTCAGCGCAGCGTATTGCCCGAAGCCGCCGAGAGTCCGGTCATCGAGTCCTCGACCGGCGACTCGACGGCATTGATGTATCTGGCGTTCTATTCCGGCGAGATGCCGGTGCCGCAGATCACCGACTATCTGACCCGCGTGGTCCAGCCCAAGCTGCAGGCACTGTCCGGGGTCGCCAAGGCGCGCATCTTTGGTCAGGGCTTCGCCATGCGCATCTGGCTCGACCCCCGGCGCATGGCCGCGCTCGACGTTACCCCGCAAGAGGTCGTCGCGGTGCTCGAGAGCAACAATTACCAGGCCGGCGTCGGCAAGACGCGCAGCGAATTCGTGGCCGTCAACCTGACCGCCAACACCGATATCAGCGATCCCGAGCAGTTCGAGGATCTGGTGGTGCGCAACGACGACGGCGACCTGGTGCGGCTGCGCGATATCGCCCGCACCGAGTTGGGGGCGGAAAGCTATGACAGCACCGCCTGGTACAACGGCACGCCGGCGAGCTTCATGGCCATCGAGCAGGCGCCGGGCGCCAACCCGCTGGATGTGGCCCGGGCCGTGCGCGAGACGATGCCGGAGATTCGCCGCCAATTGCCCACCGGGCTCGACGTGGTGCTGCCCTACGATGCCTCGGAATTTATCGAGGATTCGATCAACGAAGTGATCAAGACGCTCGCCGAGGCGCTGGTCATCGTGCTGGTGGTGATCTTTCTCTCGCTGGGTTCGTTCCGCGCGGCGCTGATACCCGCCGTGGCGGTTCCGCTGTCGTTGATCGGCGCCGCGTTCGTGATGCTGCTGATGGGCTTCTCGCTCAATCTGCTGACGCTGCTGTCGATGGTGCTGGCGATCGGCCTGGTGGTCGACGATGCGATCATCATCGTCGAGAACGTCCACCGCCACATCGAGGCCGGCGAAAGCAAGTTCGAAGCCGCCCTGAACGGCGCCCGCGAGATGGCCACGCCGATCATCGCCATGACCACCACGCTGGTCGCCGTCTATGCGCCGATCGGTTTCATGGGCGGGCTGGTCGGTTCGCTGTTCACCGAGTTCGCCTTCACCCTGGCCGGTGCGGTGGTGATCTCGGGAATCATCGCCCTCACCCTCTCGCCGATGCTGGCCGGCAAGGCGCTCAAGCCCCACGGCAATCCGTCGCGTTTCGAACGTGGCGTCGAAGCCACCTTCAATGGCCTGGCCAACGGCTACCGCGCCATGCTCTCACGGGCACTGGAAACGGTCTCGGTGCTGGTCGTTTTCGCCGTGGTGGTACTGGCGTCGATCTATTTCATGTTCATCACCAGTCAGAACGAGCTGGCGCCGACCGAAGACCAGGGCATCATCTTCTTCCAGGGGACGGCGCCGCAGACCGCGACGCTGGACTACCTCAAGCGCTTCGCCAACGACATACAGGCCGAGGCCGAACAGATCGACGGCTACGACGAAACCTTCATGATCCTTGGCGGCACCAGCGCCGATACGGTATTCGGCGGTTTCAAGATGAAGCCCTGGAGCCAGCGTGACATCTCGCAGATGGAGGTCATGCCGAACCTGCAGGCGGCTCTGGGTCGGGTGACCGGGCTGCAGACCGCGGCGTTCGCGCGCCCTTCCCTGCCCGGTTCGAGCGGCGGCTTGCCGATCCAGTTCGTGCTGACCACCGCCAATAGCTTCGAGGAGCTCAACGCCGCCGCCGATGAACTGCTCGGCAAGGCCATGGCCAGCGGCAACTTCGCCTTCCTGCGCAAGTCGATCAACCTCGACCGGCCGGTGACCAGCATCCAGGTCGACCGTGATCGCGTCGCTGACCTGGGGTTGACCATGGCCGACGTCGGTCAGGCGCTGGCCACGCTGCTTGGCGAAGGCTTCGTCAACCGCTTCAGCATGGAAGGCCGCAGCTACAAGGTGATTCCGCAGGTCGACCAAGCCTACCGGCTCGACGCCTCGATGATCGAGAATTACTACATCGCCGCCGACTCGGGCCGCCAAGTGCCGCTGGCCAGCCTGGTCAGCTTCGAACGCGGCGTCGAGCCGTCCAAGCGCACCCAGTTTCAGCAGCTCAACGCGCTGACCCTGGAAGGCGTGCCGCGCCCCGGCGTGGCCCTGGGCGATGCCCTGGCCTGGCTCAACCAGAGCGCGGCAGAAACCCTCACCGCGAACTATTCGGTGGACTACGCCGGGGCCTCGCGGCAGCTGATGAGTCAGGGCAGCGGCCTGGTTCTGACCTTCTTCCTGTCGCTGTTGGTGATCTATCTGGTCCTCGCCGCGCAGTTCGAAAGCTGGCGCGACCCGCTGATCATCCTGGTCTCGGTGCCGATGTCGGTGGCCGGCGCGATGGCCTTCATCACGCTCGGCGTATCGACGGTCAACATCTATACCCAGGTCGGGCTGATCACCTTGATCGGGGTGGTCGCCAAGAACGGCATCCTGATCGTCGAGTTCGCCAACACGCTGCAGCACGAGCGCAGCCTCGACAAGCGCCAGGCGGTCATCGAGGCGGCGACGATTCGCCTGCGGCCGATCATCATGACCTCAGTGGCGCTGATCGTCGCCATGGTGCCGCTGCTGATCGCCACCGGCGCCGGCGCCGTCAGCCGTTTCGACATCGGCCTGACCATCGCCTCCGGCCTGGGTATCGGCACGCTGTTCACACTGTTCGTGCTGCCGGCGTTCTACATCCTGCTGGCCCGCGATCACAACGCGCTCCGCGATGCCGGTCGCGAAGCACAGCCCGGCCATTGAGCACGAGCCCCGCGCGAACGGCGCGGGGCTCGCTCGATACTGGCAGTTTCACCCAGGGCAATCGCAGTTGAACTGACGAGGGGCGCCGGAAATAAGCCGAAGAGGAGGTCCGACACCATGGATGGCGTCGGTAGCGTACAGGGAGGTATTCACAGCGCCTCCACACAGGCTTGTCGACGAATCAGCCCCGAGCGACAACGCTGTCGCGCCTGGCCGCTCATCGCCCAGAGGCGTAGACTCGATCTTCCACGATTAACGATGCGCTGTAGATGCCCGACACTCAGACCCTGACCCAGCAGGCCGAGCGCCAGTGCCACCAGCGAGGCGTACGCTTCACGCCGATTCGCCGGCGCGTGCTGGAAATGATCTGCGCCTCGCCTGGCGGTCTCAAGGCCTATGACCTGCTCGACAAGCTGGCCGCAGTACACGCCGCGGCACGGCCGCCGACGGTCTACCGCGCGCTCGACTTTCTGATCGAACAGGGTCTGGTGCATCGTATCGAATCGCTCAACGCCTATGTCGCCTGCCCCTGCCCCGAGTACCGTCACGGTTTTCAGTTGTTGATCTGTCGTGACTGCGGCCGGGTCGAGGAGCTGCACCTCGACGAGGTCAGCGCGCAGCTCAGCCAGCGTTCCGCGCGGCTCGGCTTTCGCGTCGATCGCCAGACCATCGAGCTGCTGGGCATCTGCGATGCCTGTCAGCTGGCGCCGGCCGAGTCCCGATAGCCGCCGGCAAGACCTCGGTTCGCTGCACGCAATTCTCTGCACGCAAGCGACGCCAGATACGTAACGGAACCTCATGAGTAAATTGTTCAAGTCCCTGGAATCCGCCCCGCCGGGCGAGCGCCTGGACACCGGCGCACTCCTCGATGCCGTGCGCTGGAACGACGCCGGCCTGATCCCGGCGATCGCCCAGCAGCACGATAGCGGCGAAGTGTTGATGATGGCCTGGATGAACCGCCAGGCGCTCGAGGAGACGCTGGCCAGCGGGCGAGTCTGCTACTTTTCGCGCTCGCGCGCGAAGTTATGGCGCAAGGGGGAGACCTCGGGCCAGGTGCAGAGCCTCGTCAACGCACGGCTGGATTGCGATGGCGACGCCTTGCTGCTCGGCGTCGACCAGCGCGGACCCGCCTGCCATACCGGTCGACGCAGCTGCTTCTATATCGCCCTGGATGCGCAAGACGGCGAGATCGACGCCGCGCCGTTGGTGGATCCGGCCACGCTTTACCGCAATGGCGACAAGCGCTAAGCGCATGGCTCGCCTGCTGCGAAACATCTCGACCGCGCTGCTGCTGGTAGTGCTGCGCGGCTATCAATATCTGATCAGCCCCCTGCTCGGCCCGCGCTGTCGTTTCTGGCCGAGCTGCTCGAACTATGCGATCGAGGCGCTGCGCCTGCATGGTCCGGCCCGGGGCGGCTGGCTGGCACTCAAGCGCATCGCCAAATGCCACCCCTGGCATGCCGGGGGCATCGATCCGGTGCCGGAGTGCCCGGACTGCCGCCAGCCGGTGCCCGACGAGACCGCCTCAGAAGCGAACGACACTCGCTAGACGGCCTTTGCGCCTTTCGATCACGCAATCAGCCCGATACCGCCTGCTGCTCGGCGACCGCGTAGATGTGCTTGAGCATCGCGTGCAGGCCGTTCGAACGGGTCGGCGACAGGTGCTTGTCGAGCCCCAGTTCCTCGAGGAACGTCGGCTGAGTGGCGACGATCTCGCGGGCCGGACGATCGTTGTAGATCCGCATCAATACCGCGATCAGCCCCGACACGATGGCAGCGTCCGAGGTGGCCTCGAAATGCACGCTATCGGCGCGGCTTTCATGGTGAATCCAGACGTTCGACTGGCAGCCCTGGATCTTGGTCTCCGGGGTCTTGAGTTCTTCCGGAAACGCCGGCAGTTGCTTGCCCATGTCGATGATGTACTGGTAACGGTCCATCCAGTTGTCGAACAGACCGAATTCCTCGATCAGCTCGGCCTGGGCTTGTTGAGCGCTCATGATCTCTCCTCGATCGGTCGTAGCGCTGATTATAACGTCTCAGCCCGGGCGGCGTCCGCCATGCTCACTGCTCGCCCAGGCGATGGGCGGCTATCTGCTGCCGCCATTCGTCGGCCTCGGCATGCAGGTAGCGGGCGGTGGTATCGCGTCGCGAGTGACGCGCGGTCTTGGCCAGATAGCGCAGTTCCACGCCGGCCTGCGCCTGATGGGTCAGCGCGGTATGCCTCCCCCCCCCTGCGAGGCGAACATCCCCTGCAGAATGACCAGGCTCTGCCGGCGACTGGCCGCCGACAACGGCCGGCGAAACGGGCGCCACTGGAGATGGCTGCGTGGGCGAGGCGGTCCTATCCAGCGCTCGGGCGGCTGCGGGTGGCGATCCCGCTATCGCCCTGCCCCGGCGATCCATGAAGTTATCAGCACGCAAGATAGTGTATTATCCATATTACGTAATATGTATCAAATGGATGATGCTGCAAACACGCGGCATTGGGTTAAAATCGATCGGCCAAGCAAGTGGGTCGCTTGAACCAGGCGCATATAACAGCGAGGAGACCGTCATGGCACGCAGCGGAGTGCAGTTCGAGGATGTCCAGCGAGCGATCGATGTGCTGCTCAAGCGCGGCGAGGCGCCGGGGATCCAGAAGATTCGCGATGTGCTGGGCACCGGGAGCTTCACCACCATCAGCGAGCACTTTCGCGAATGGCGGGAGCAGCGCGACGCCAACCGCGACCAGCCCACCTGGCAGGACATTCCCGAGCCCGTCGAAACGCTCGTGCACTCGCTGTGGGAACAGGCGCAGCAGCACGCCAGCGACGGCCTGAGTCACTATCGCGAAGAAGCCGATCGACTGGTCGAAGAGGCGCGGGAGCAGGCGCAGCGTTCGCGGCGCGAAGCCGAGGATGCCCTTCAGCGCGAAGCGGCGATCAACGAACATTGGCTTCAAGCGCAGGCGCGGCTGCAGGAGCACAGCGCACTGATCGCGCGCCTCGAGGCGGTGCAACAGGCCGCCGAGCAGCGCGAGAACGAGCTGAACCAGCGGCTGGCGGCGGCCGAGCGTCAGGCGGGCGAGGCGCGGCAATCGTTACGCGACGAGCAGGCCCAGCACCAGACGGCCTTGAAGGCGCGCGACGAGTATTGGAGCGAGCAGCTCAAGCAGGAAGAACAGCGTCACGAGGCGGCCGAAGCGCGCTTGATGGCCTTGCTCGACGAGGCGCGTCAGGAAAGGCAGCGCAGCGAAAAGAATCAGCAGCAGCGTATCGACGCACTCGAAAAGCGCCTCGCCGAAGCCGACAAGGACAGACAAGCCACCCGGCGTGCGCTGAACGAAGAGCAGGCCAGCCATCGCGAGACACAGTGGTCGCTGAACAAGGCCGAGGATGCGCTCAGCGAAAGCGAGCGCCGGGTGCGACAATACGCCGACGATCGGGCTGAAAACGACAAGGTCGTGGCGCAGCTCCGCGAACGCCTGCAGGATGCCGAAGCGCGCCTGGCCCGGGTCAACCTGCCGCCCTTCGTCTATTGATGGGCTGCTCGCACAGCCATGATCGGACGCAAAAGAGCCGCCCCGTTGCCCGGGCGGCTCTTTTCAGGTTCTTCGCGGATCAGCGTGAAACGTCAAGACCCCGCTATTGGGAATAAACTCCCTGCCAGGCAAACCAGCCTGGATGGCCCACTGGAGCATGGGGACTCCTGAGGGAGGGAACTTGTTCCCGATTGGCGCCGCAGGCGCCCGGCATGGCCGGGGAGATACAGTGCCCGCCGCCATCGCGAATAAATTCGCTCCCACAAGGACAAACTAACTGGCAGGGGGCTGTGGGAGGGAGCTTGTTCGCGATGATCTGTGCCGCATTTCCCGGTAAAATGCGATGAACCTCTTTTTACTGATTACTTCTGTTGGCTACGCTACCTGGCGACTGATCCCCGTGGGACGCGGCGATCACGATCAATAGTACGCGTTGGTGGTATCGGTATGATCGGTGACGTCGCGGATCCCGGCGAGTTCGGGGATGCGCTCGACCAGGGTCTTCTCGACGCCCTCCTTGAGGGTCAGGTCGACCGCCGCGCAGCCCTGGCAACCGCCGCCGAACTGCAGGATGGCCATGTTTTCCTCGGTCAGCTGGATCAGCTTGACTTCACCGCCATGGGAAGCCAGTCCGGGGTTGATCTCGCTATAGAGGATATAGTTGATGCGGTCCTCCATCGGGCTGTCGGCGTTGACCTTGGGCATCTTGGCGTTGGGCGCCTTGATGGTCAGTTGCCCGCCCATACGGTCGGCATTGAAGTCGACCACCGCCTCCTCGAGAAACGGCACGCTGTGCGTGTCGAGGAAGACCGTGATCTTGTCCAGCGCCAGGCGCTCGTCGCTGGGCTCTTCCTCGCCGGGACGGCAGTAGGCCAGGCAGGTCTCGGCATACGGCGTGCCCGGCTGGGTGATGAAGATGCGCACCGCGATCCCCTCGACGTTCTGCTTGGCGAGCAGCTCGGCAAGGTAATCCTGGGCGCTATCGGTGATCTGGATGTTCTCGCTCATGAATCTCGCCCCATCAAGACAATACGGTGATTTGCCCTAATGGTATGCAAAAACGCCGGGCGGCACAATCCTGACTGAAATACTCGGACTTATGAGCCCCGCGAGGTCGCTCTAGGCTAGCAACGGGCGGGAGTGCCCCGATCGGGCGCGTTTCTGGTAGCATGGTCGGCCATCGAAAGGCCCGCGCCCAGGCATTTCGAGCCGCCATCGGCAGGCCGCCGGGCAACGACAACCGAGAACGATCGCTGGAGACAGATGCCGACCATGGCTACCGCGCCCCCTTCCCCATCGCTTTCTACCGCGCTGCCCGCCAGCCCCCCCGAGGCATTCGCCAGGACCCTCGGGCAGCGCATCATGCTGCTCGACGGCGGCATGGGCACCATGCTGCAGAACGCTCAGCTAAGCGAGGCGGAGTTCCGCGGCAAGCGTTTCAGCGACTGGGCGACGCAACTGCAGGGCAACAACGATCTGCTGGCGCTGACCCAGCCGGCGCTGGTCGAGCGCATCCATCGCGACTACCTCGAAGCCGGCGCCGACATCGTCGAGACCAACACCTTCAACAGCACGCGACTCTCGCAGGCCGACTACGGCATGCAGGCGCTGGTGGTCGAGCTCAATCGCGAGGCCGCGCGGCTGGCACGGCGGGTCTGCGATGCGGTCGGCGAGGAGACCGGCGTGCCGCGCTACGTCGCCGGGGTTCTCGGGCCGACCAGCCGCACGGCGTCGCTGTCGCCGGACGTCAACGACCCGGCCAAGCGCAACGTCACCTTCGACGAGCTGCGCGAGAACTATCATGAAGCCGCGCAGGCGCTGATCGAGGGCGGCGCCGATCTGATCATGATCGAGACGATCTTCGACACGCTGAACGCCAAGGCGGCGATCTACGCTCTCGAGGAGCTGTTCGACGCTCGCGGCCAGCGCCTGCCGGTGATGATCTCGGGGACCATTACCGACGCTTCGGGGCGCACCCTCTCGGGGCAGACCACCGAGGCGTTCTGGAACTCGATTCGCCACGCCTCGCCGCTCTCGGTGGGCCTGAACTGCGCGCTGGGTGCCGCGGAACTGCGTCCCTACCTGGAAGAGCTGTCGAGCAAGGCCGATGCGCTGGTCTCGGCCCACCCCAACGCCGGGCTGCCCAACGCGTTCGGCGAGTACGATCAGAGCCCCGAGGAGATGGCGGCGATCGTCCGCGAATTCGCCGAAAGCGGCCTGGTCAACGTCATCGGCGGTTGCTGCGGCACCACCCCCGAGCACATCGCCGCGATTCACGCCGCCGTCGCCGGAATCGCGCCGCGTCAGGTCCCCGAGCGACCCCGGGCGTGCCGGCTGTCCGGTCTCGAGCCGTTCAACATCGAAGCCGACTCGCTGTTCGTCAACGTCGGCGAGCGCACCAACGTCACCGGCTCGGCGCGTTTCAAGCGACTGATCAAGGAGGAGGATTTCAATACCGCGCTGGAAGTGGCCCTCGAGCAGGTCGAGAACGGCGCCCAGTTGATCGATATCAACATGGACGAGGGCATGCTCGACTCCCAGGAGGCGATGGTGCATTTCCTCAAGCTGGTCGCCTCCGAGCCGGATATCTCGCGGGTGCCGATCATGGTCGACTCCTCCAAGTGGGCGATCATCGAGGCCGGGCTCAAGTGCATCCAGGGCAAGGCGGTGGTCAACTCGATCTCGCTCAAGGAGGGCGAAGCCGCCTTCCGCGAGCAGGCGCTGGCCTGCCGGCGCTTCGGCGCCGCCATCGTGGTGATGGCCTTCGACGAACAGGGCCAGGCGGATACCTTTGCTCGCAAGACCGAGATCTGTCAGCGCGCCTATCGACTGCTGGTCGACGAGATCGGCTTTCCCGCCGAGGACATCATCTTCGACCCCAACATCTTCGCCATCGCCACCGGCATCGAGGAGCACAACAACTACGCCGTCGATTTCATCGAGGCGGCCCAGTGGATCACTGACCACCTGCCCCATGCGATGGTCTCGGGTGGCGTTTCCAACGTGTCGTTCTCGTTTCGCGGCAACAACGCGGTGCGCGAGGCGATCCACTCGGTGTTCCTCTACCATGCCATCAAGGCCGGGCTGACCATGGGCATCGTCAACGCCGGCCAACTGGCGGTCTACGACGACCTGCCCGCCGAGTTGCGCGAGGCGGTCGAGGATGTGGTTCAAAATCGCCGCGACGACGCCACCGAGCGGCTGCTCGAACTGGCCGAACGCTACAAGGACGAGGCCGCCGGCGGTGCCAGGAAGGAAGACCTCGAGTGGCGCGGCTGGGCGGTCGAGAAACGCATCGAGCATGCCCTGGTCAAGGGCATCACCGCGCATATCGAGGAAGACACCGAACTTGCCCGGCAGCGTGTCGAGCGCCCCATCGAGGTGATCGAAGGGCCGCTGATGGACGGCATGAACGTGGTCGGCGACCTGTTCGGCGAGGGCAAGATGTTCCTGCCCCAGGTGGTCAAGTCGGCACGCGTGATGAAGCAGGCGGTCGCCTACCTGCTGCCGTTCATCGAGGCGGAGAAGACCACCGATACCCAGGCCAAGGGCAGGATCGTCATGGCCACGGTCAAGGGCGACGTCCACGACATCGGCAAGAACATCGTCGGCGTGGTCCTGCAGTGCAACAACTACGAAGTGATCGATCTCGGCGTGATGGTGCCGGCCGAGAAGATCCTGCAGACCGCCCGCGAGGAAAACGCCGACATCATCGGCCTGTCGGGGCTGATTACCCCGTCGCTGGACGAGATGGTGCATGTCGCCAGGGAGATGCAGCGCCAGGGCTTCGAGCTTCCGCTGCTGATCGGCGGCGCGACCACCTCCAAGGCGCATACCGCGGTCAAGATCGACCCGCAGTACGAGCATCCGGTGATCTACGTCACCGATGCCTCGCGCGCGGTGGGCGTGGCCAGCCGGCTGCTCTCGCGCGACAGCAAGCCGGACTACGTCCAGGCCATTCGCGACGAATACGTCCAGGTTCGCGAGCGCAATGCCAAGCGGCGTCCCAAGGCCGCCGATCTTTCTTATGCCCAGGCCCGCAAGCGCCGCTTCGTGCCGGACTGGCCGGCCTATACCCCGCCGGAGCCGAGCTTCATCGGTCTAAAGACTTTCGAGGACTATCCGCTCGACGAACTGATCGAGCGCATCGACTGGACGCCGTTCTTCATGAGCTGGCAGCTGGCCGGCAAGTACCCCAGGATCCTCGACGACGAGGTGGTCGGCGAAGCCGCGCGCAACCTGTTCGACGACGCCCAGGCGATGCTCGCCAAGCTGGTCGACGAGAAACACATCACCGCCCGCGGGGTGATCGGCCTGTGGCCCGCCAACAGCGTCGACGACGACGTCATCGAAGTCTACGCCGACGAATCCCGCGAGACGGTCGTCGAGCGCCTGCACCACATTCGCCAGCAGACCACCCGCAATCGCGACGGCATCTGCTACAGCCTCGCCGACTTCATCGCCCCGCGTTATGACGTGAACGGCGAGCCGAGCGGCAAGCCCGACTGGATCGGCGGTTTTGCCGTGACCACCGGACATGGCGTCGACGAACTGGCCAAGCGTTACGAGCGGGCCGGCGACGACTACAACGCGATCATGGTCCAGGCCCTGACCGACCGGCTCGCCGAGGCCTTCGCCGAGCGCATGCACGAGCGGGTGCGCAAGGAATACTGGGGCTACGTGCCCGACGAGGCGCTCGACAACGACGCGCTGATCGCCGAGAACTATCAGGGCATCCGGCCCGCGCCGGGCTATCCGGCCTGCCCCGACCATACCGAGAAGGCCACGCTGTTCCGGTTGCTCGAGGCAGAAGCCAGAACGGGGCTCGAGCTGACCGAGAACTTTGCGATGTGGCCGGCGGCGGCGGTGGCCGGCTGGTATTTCGCGCATCCCGAGTCGAAGTACTTCGCCACCGGCAAGATCACCCGCGACCAGGTCGAGGCGCTGGCCGACCGCAAGGGCATGTCATCGAGCGAACTGGAACGCTGGCTGTCGCCGGTGCTCAGCTACGATCGCGACTGAGATGTGGCTGGATGTACCCACAAGTAGTGCGTTTTAATAACATATAGTCCAACAAAATATGACTATTTATTCTTTCATCGAATAAAAGAAACGGAGTATGGTCTCTGCCATAAGCCACGGATCCCATTTCGCCCTGACTAGCAGGACACCCCGGTATGTATCGGTACGACACCTACGATCAGACGCTCGTCGACGAGCGCGTTGCCCAGTTTCGCGATCAGATGGACCGCTATCTGGCCGGTCGCCTGAGCGAAAGCGAATTTCTCCCGCTGCGGCTCCAGAATGGCCTGTACATTCAGCGTCATGCGCCGATGCTGCGCATCGCGATTCCCTACGGCATGCTTTCGAGCCATCAGCTGAGAACCCTGGCCGGCATCACCCGACGCTACGATCGTGGCTACGGTCACTTCACCACCCGCCAGAACCTGCAGTTGCATTGGCCGAAGCTCGAGGACGTGCCGCAGATCCTCGCCGAGCTGGCCGAGGTGCAGATGCACGCCATCCAGACCAGCGGCAACTGCATTCGCAACACCACCAGCGATCAGTTCGCGGGCATCGCCAGCGACGAGATCGAGGATCCGCGGCCGTGGTGCGAACTGATCCGCCAGTGGTCGACGCTGCACCCGGAATTCGCCTACCTGCCGCGCAAGTTCAAGATCGCCGTCACCGGCGCCGACCATGACCGTGCGGCCATCCAGGTCCATGACATCGGTCTGCGGCTGTGGCGCAACGAGCTGGGCGAGCTGCGGGTACGGGTGCTGGCCGGCGGTGGCCTGGGCCGCACGCCGATGATCGGCGACGTGGTGCGCGACGACCTGCCCTGGCAGCATCTACTGACCTACCTGGAAGCCTGCGTGCGCGTCTACAACCAGTTCGGACGCCGCGACAACAAGTTCAAGGCGCGCATCAAGATCCTGGTCAAGGCCCTGGGGATCGAGGAATATCGCCGTCGCGTCGAGGAGGAGTGGGCGCACATCAAGGATGGCCCGCAGACGCTGACCGAGGCCGCGGTCGCCTCGGCCCGGGCGCACTTCCCCGAGCCGCCGCGCCGCGCGGTGAGCGAAGCGGCGATCGCCACCTATGAGGCGCTGCGCCGTGACAATCGCGACTTCGCGCGCTTCGTCACCAATAACGTCATCGATCACGTCGACCCCGGCTACAAGGCGGTAACGCTGTCGCTCAAGCGTCGCGAACACGCCCCGGGCGATGTCACCGCCGACCAGATGGAGGCCATCGCCACGCTCGCCGATGCCTTCAGCTTCGGCGAGATGCGCGTCACCCACGAGCAGAACGTGGTGCTTTCCGACGTGCCGGTCGACGAGATCGAGGCGCTCTGGCACAAGCTTCGCGATCTGGGCATGGCCAATCCCACGGTGGGCACGCTCAACGACATCATCTGCTGTCCGGGCGGCGACTATTGCTCGCTGGCCAACGCCGTGTCGATCCCCATCGCCCAGGCGATCCAGGAGCGTTTCGAGGATCTCGATTTTCTCTACGACCTGGGACCGCTGGATCTCAACATCTCGGGCTGCATGAACGCCTGCGGTCACCATCACGTCGGCAACATCGGCATCCTCGGCGTCGACAAGAAGGGCGAGGAATACTATCAGGTCTCGCTGGGCGGCAACTCCCGCGACGATGCCTCGCTGGGCAAGATCCTCGGTCCCTCCTTCTATCGCGAGGACGTGCCCGAGGTGATCGACAAGGTGCTGAAGGTCTATGTCGAGCAACGCCATGAGGACGAGCGGTTCCTCGACACCTACCGCCGCATCGGCATCAAGCCGTTCAAGGAGCGCGTCTATGCCTGATACCAGCCTGATCAAGCTCGGCCAGCCGGAGCAGGATACCTGGGCACTGTCGCGGGACGAGGCAAGCCTGCCCGAAACGCGCCCGGCCATCGTGCCGCTCGGCGTATGGCGCGAGCACCGCGACGACGCCTCGCTGGCGCCCTGGTTGCCCAGCGACACCCAGCTCGACGCGCCGCTCTACGACGCGTTGCGCCAGGCGCCGCTGATCGCCATCGACTTCCCGAGCTTTACCGATGGCCGTGGCTATTCGCTGGCGCGACTGTTGCGCGAGCGCTACGGCTATACGGGCGAGGTTCGCGCCATCGGCGACGTGCTGATCGACCAGCTGTTCTACATGACCCGCTGCGGATTCGATGCCCTGGCGCTGCGTGACGATCAGCACCTCGACGATGCGCTGCGCGCATTGGGTGCCTTCAGCGTCAGCTATCAGCCCGCAGTGGACGTCAAGGAAGCGCTCTTCGAGCGGCGTCTGCGCGAAGCGACCTGAAGCCGACACCGACCGCAACACAGGCGCCGCCCGAGGGCGGCGCTGTCGTTAGATGCGTTCCCCTGCCTTGCGATCAGCCGCGACGTTTCTGCTGGCGCTCGCGATTGCGTGCGCGCTCGCGCTCGGACTTGCGCAGCATCACGTAGGTGGCGCCGATCCCGCCGTGTGACGGTACCGCCGAGGCATAGGCCTGGACCTGATCGAATTGCTGCAGCCACTTGGCGACGTACGAGCGCACCACGTTGGCGTGACTGTCCAACGCCCTGCCGCGGCCGTGCACGACGAGCAGACAGCGCAGATCGCCGGCGGTGGCGTCTTCGATGAAGCGAAACAACTCCTGGCGACAATCGCGCAGCGGCCGCTTGATCAGATGCAGCCGCGCTTGCGGGGCATAACCGCCCTGGCGAAGACGATCGAGCACCCCGGTCTGGATACCGTCCCGGCGGTATTCGATCGGATCGATCGACGCCACCAGATCGACGAACTCATCGCTCAGGAAGTTCGCCGCCTGCGCGTCGGCCTCGGCGCTGGCCCGCCTCGCCAGTTGTGCCTCGCTGGGCATTGCGGGCTGGGTGTCCAGGCTGGCCTTGTCGCGGCCCTTGGAAACCGGACGCACCTTGCCGGCCATCAACTGCGTGAAATCGCTGTCTTCGTCGAACTGACGATTCATGGCTACGCCCTCCGGCCGTTCATCGTGGTGCTTAATCATACCAAAGCCGCAGCCGCTGCCTTAAGCGCCACGCTGTCGCAGCCGAAAAAATGCTATGGCATGATCGGCGGCGTTTGCCACGGTTCACAGGACGGACAAATGAAATTGATCAAGCGCCTGGCCTTGGCGCTGTTGACGATGATTGCCCTGGCGACCGGCTATCTATGGTTCGTGTTCGCCAGTCCCTACGGCTATACGCCACCCGAAAACTTGCCGGCCATCAGCCGTCAGGAACCCCACCGGGTCTTCGTCTATGGCACGCTGCGTTCTGGCGTCGTGCGCTGGCTGGTCTATGGCCGCTGGGGCGACCCGCAGCCGAGCGTCCTGCCGGGTTACGATCGCGAAGGCCTGGATATCGAGAAACAGCCCGGCGCCGAGGTCTCGGGCTTGGTGCTCAGCGTCTCCAGCGAGGAGCTGGCGGCGCTCGATCGCTACGAGCGGCTCGGTGTGCGTTACAGCCGGTATCGCCTGAGGCTGGCCAATGGTCAGCAGGCCTGGGTCTACGCACGCATTCAATCCTGACCCGGCATTGGGGTGACGCCGGGAAGGCGAGTTGTGGCGGGCACTTGGCGCGCTTTACAATGCATGACCCACTCCCTTTACGGTAAGGCTGCGTATGACGCCCCTGACCCTGTCACAACCCGCGCTGCTCGAAGTCGCACCAGGCGCTCAAGTTGCTGGAAGAGCGCGGCTGTGACTTTCATGTTCGCCGCTATTTCGACGAGCTCCTGTCCCGCGAAGAGCTCGCTGCGTGATCGGCCGCTCTCCCGAAACCATTCTCGCCCTGATCGATGCGTGCTGAGCGCTCGACTGTAGGCAACAAGGAGCTGTCATGAGCGATTCACGTCCCTACGTGCTGGTCCTCTATTATTCCCGCTTCGGGGCTACCCGCAGCCTGGCCGAACAGCTGGTGGCCGGCATCGAAAGCCAGGCTGGCATCGACGCTCGGCTGCGCACGGTACCGGCGGTTTCCGCGCGCAGCGAAGCGGTCGAGCCGGAGATCCCCGCCGAAGGCGCGATCTACGCGACACTCGATGACCTGCGCGGCTGCGCCGGCCTGGCGATCGGCAGCCCTACACGCTTCGGCAACATGGCCGCGCCGCTCAAGTACTTCCTCGACGGCACCAGTGAGCTGTGGCTGAACGGCGCGCTGGTCGACAAGCCCGCGACCGCTTTCACCTCCACCGCCAGCCTGCATGGCGGCCAGGAAGCGACGCTGCTGACGATGCTGGTTCCCCTGCTGCATCACGGCATGGTGTATGCCGGCGTTCCCTACAGCGAGCCGGGGCTGGTGGCGACGACCTCGGGGGGTACGCCGTACGGGACCAGCCATGTCGCCGGTGCCCGCGGCGAGCGCAGCGTCGACGATGCCGAACGGGAACTGGCCTACGCCCAGGGCAAGCGCATCGCACGCTTGGCGCTGGCCCTGCAATCCACTCAGGGAAGTGCCGGATGAACGGACTCGAACGGCTCGAAGCGCGCCACGGGCTCGAATCGCTGACCCGCAAAGCGCGCCAGGCCGTGCTGGCAAGCTTCGTGCTGCTCATCGCGCTGCTCTTGATCAGTGGCTGGCAACTGCGCAGCAACAACGGAATCGAGTGGCTGCCGGTGTTGGTGCGCGCCCTGCCGCTGGTCCTCTTCCTGCCTTCGATCCTCACCCGCCGCCCGCGCGGCCACGCCTGGCTGGCTTTCGTCAGTCTGCTGTATATCGCCCAGGGGGCACTGCTTACCACGCTACCCAGCCAGGCCTGGTGGGGCTGGCTCGAGGTTCTGGCGGCAATGGCGCTGTTCTTCGCCAGCGCACTGTACGCCCGCTGGCAAAGTCGCCTGCTGCGCCGGTGAAGCCCTCCAGCGCGCTGATCCTGGCGATGCTCGCGACGAGTATCGCGAGCACCCTGGCAGGCTGGCCGATGTGGCCGGCGGCGCTGCTCAGTTGGCTGGCCACCCTGCGGCTGGCCCGGCAGTTGCCGCGGGCTTCGCGTCATCAAGTGCTGTGGCTGGGGGGCGCCGGGGGGCTGATCTGGCTGGTGGCGCTGATGCGCGACACGCCCTACGCGCCGATTCAGGCGCTGACCATCAATCAGGCCCTGCTGATGATGTTCGCCGGAGTCAGCTTCCTGTCGATGGCGACACCCGCCCAGCCTGCGGGCGAACGCCCGCGAAACGGCAGCCTGTGGGGAACCCTGTTCGGCGTTCACCTGTTCGGCGCGGTGATCAATCTCTCGGCGCTATTCCTGTTCGCCGATCGCATGCAGCGTGACGGCACGCTGAGCCGTCGCCAGGCAATGGTGCTGGGCCGGGCGTTTCCGGCCGCCGCCGCCTGGTCGCCCTTCTTCGTCGCCATGGGGGTCGCACTCACCTATGCCCCGGGGCTCGACTTCACGGAACTGCTGCCGTGGGGCGCGGCCAGTGCCGTGCTGCTGCTGGGTCTGGTGGCGCTCGATACTCTGCGCGTCCCGGGCCCGTTCGTCGGCTATCCGCTGAACGCCAGTGCGCTGGTCCTCCCCGGTGTGCTGGCGGTCACGGTAATGGCGATGCACGAGTGGCGTCCGACGATGTCGATCCCGTTGATCATCAGTATCGTTTCGCCCATTGCAGCCTTGCTGCTGGCTCCCCGGCATGAGCGTGATGCACGCCTGAGACAGCAGATCGACCACGGCCTGGCACGCCTGGTGCCCCAGTTCGCGCTGTTCCTGGCCGCTGGGGTGCTGTCCAGCGGGCTGAGCGCGCTGCTCGCCAGTTTTCCCGCCGGGCTTTCACTGCCGTTCGTCAACTACGGCCATTGGCAGGCCTGGCTGAGTTTGGGGGGCATCGTGACGGCGGCCTTCATCGGCATCCACCCGCTGGTCAGCGTGACCACGCTGGCGCCCCTGCTGACGACCCTCGATCCGGATCCGACGCTGCTGGGCATGGTATTCCTGATGGGCTGGGCGCTGGGCACCGGAAGTAGCCCGCTGTCCGGCAGCAATCTCGTGCTGTGCACCCGCTATGGCGTCAATGCCCGCGACATGCTGGGCTGGAACCTGCCTTATGCGGTGCTCGGCTGGCTGGGCTGCGGACTGATCTTTGCGGCCCATGCCCAATGGGGATGATCGTGCTCGAGCCTGTCACTTGGGCGCGTATCTGCGCTGGCCACGCCGGGTCTTTATACCGATCATGAGAGCATGATGAGAGCAAAGTGCCATGCGTCGCGAGCCGACGAGACACCATCAAGCGGGTTTTGCCTCGATCGCCTTGAGTGCGCCCGGATCAGCAGCGATCATGAAGGGAAATACCAGGAGAACGCCATGAACACCGATATCGCCGACGTCAGACGCAACTACAGCGGAGATTACCTCGACGCCAGCAATACCCCTGGCGAGCCATTGGCGCTATTCCAGCAATGGCTGGCGCTGGCGCTCGAGCGCGAGGCCGACGATGCCAATGCCATGACCCTGGCGACCGTCGACAGCCTGGGATTGCCGCATGCGCGTATCGTGCTGCTCAAGGGCATCGACGAACGTGGTTTTGCCTTCTACACCAGCTATCAGAGCCACAAGGGCGCGGAACTCGCCAATGTCCCGCATGCCGCCCTGGTCTTCTGGTGGCCGGCTACCCAGCGCCAGGTGCGTGTCGAAGGGCGGGTGGTCCAGGTCGACGAAAGCGAATCGGACCAGTACTTCCAGCATCGTCCGCGGGCCAGTCAGCTGGGCGCCTGGATATCGCAGCAAGGCGTCGAGATCCCCGACCGGACGTGGATCGAGGAGCGCAAGGACCGCTTTGAACGGCTTTACAACGGGCAGGACGTGGTCCGCCCACCGCACTGGGGAGGCTACCGCGTCGTTCCGGAAATCGTCGAATTCTGGCAGGGCCAGGCCGATCGCCTTCACGATCGGCTGCGCTATCGTCGCCACGACGACAGCTGGAACAAGGTACGTCTGGCGCCCTGAAACCCGATCCTCGGCAAGCCTGAAAAAAGAAGCGCCCGGCCTAGGCCGGGCGCTTACGCATCGATGGATCTAGCCGGATCGCAGGCTTAGCTCTCGCCTTTCCACTCGTTGACGATCTCGGGATTTTCGTCGACCCATTTCTGGGCGTTGGCGTAGGGGTCGCTGCCCTCTTCCTGGTTCATCAGCATGACTTCGCCCATCTGCTCCGGTGTCCACTCGAAGTTGTCGAGGACTTCGTAGACTTCCGGCATGTCCTTCTCGAGGCCCTGGCGGACGATGGTGCGGATCTGCTCGGTATCGCCGTAGACGTTCTTGGGGTCGTCGAGATACTTGAGGTCCCAGCGCGAGAACATCCAGTGCGGCGTCCAGGCCGTGACGACAATGTCTTCTTTATTCTGGATAGCCGACTGCAGCGCAGCGGTCATCGTGGCGCCGCTACCGCTGCGTAGCTTGATGTCGCCCTGAAGGCCATATTCATCGATGACGTCTTCGGTCAGGCCCATCAGGCCGGCGCCGGGATCGATACCGATGATTTCGCCATCGACAAGGTCGGCCTTCTCGCCGAGTTCCGCGATGGAGTCGATGTCGGTATAAGCCGGCACCGCGAGTCCGAGCTTGGTGCCGTCGAGATTGGTTCCCAGATCGACGACCTTGTCCTTGGTCTGTTCGAAGTAATTCTCGTGGGTCGTCGGCAGCCAGGCCGCGACCATGCCATCGGCATCGCCGTAAGCGACCGCCTGCCACATCGCCGCCGCCGACAGCGACGACATCTCGACGTCATAGCCCATATCCTCGAGCACCGCACGAACCACGTTGGTTGACGCAACTTCGGATGACCACTCGACGTAGGCCAGCGTCACCGTGCCCTTGCCTTCCTGCTGAGCCTGGGCAACGCCAGCGACGCCCAGTCCGGCGATCATCATCATTGAACCGAAGCGTACGGCACGTGACATAGCATTGAACGTTTTCATCACTTTCCCCTTCTTTGGTTGAGTGTCCGGGTGCCGTCCGATTAGCTGCCTCGGAACGTCACCCGCCGACGCCCCTCGAAGCGTCGGCTGCAGCGTCTTAACGCGCCTTCACGGGCTTGCGGAAGGCCTGAGTCAGGCGATCCAGCAGCATGGCTAGAATGACCACGGCGATGCCCGCCTCGAAGCCATCGCCCGGGCGCAGCCGCTGGATCGCTTTCCAGACCTCGCTGCCCAGGCCATCGGCACCGATCATGGCGGCGATCACGACCATCGACAAGGCCAGCATGATGGTCTGGTTGATGCCCGCCATGATAGTCGGCAACGACAGCGGCAACTGTACCTTGAACAGTTTCTGGCCACGTGTCGAGCCGAAAGCATCGGCGGCTTCGATGAGTTCCTTGGGCACCTGGCGAATGCCCAGGGTGGTGAAGCGGATGGCCGGCGGCATCGAGAAGATCACCGTGGCGAAGATCGCCGAGACCGAACCGATGCCGAAGAACGGAATCGCTGGAATCAGGTAGACGAAGGCCGGCATGGTCTGCATGAAGTCAAGAACCGGCATGATCACGCTATACAGCCGGTCGGAGAGCGCGCCGAGTATGCCCACCGGCAGCGCGATCACCACTGCCACGAGGGTGGCGAACACCACTAGCGTCAGCGATTCAATCATCGGATACCAGAGCCCCATGTTCCAGATCAGCGCCAGACCGAGTACCGAGCCGATCGCCAGGCGGATGCCCGCTACCCGCCAGCAGAGCAGTGCGATGAGCGCCATCAGCGCCCATTCAGGCATCCAGGCCAGGGCGTCGTTGATGGTATTGATTCCACCCTGGGTGAACCGTGAAATGCCGCGGGTCACGGATGCGTATTCGGTGGTCAGAAAGTCCAGCCCGGTTTCGATCCAGTCGCCGAGCGGTATACGGGGAATATCGATAGCCATTTAGTGTTCTCCAGCTTCAGCCAGTTCCGCCAGCACGGCGCCCTTGACCACCACGCCGAGCAGACGCTGGTCCGCGTCGATCACGGCGATCGGGTAGCTCTTGTCGTTGAACATTGCAAACAGGTTATGCAGCGGTTCGTCGGGGCCGACCTTGGGGAAATCGTCATGAATCAGCTCCTTGATGGACTGAACGCCTTCCCTGGCCGCCCGGTCAGCGGCGTCGGCCTCGATCAACCCGAGCAGCTTGCGATCGCGACTGGTGACGTAGATCGAATCCAGGCTGTTCTCGCTGAGCTTGTGCAGTACCGTGCGCGGGCCGTCGTCCTCGCGTGCGGTGGCACGCACCGGGCGCATGGCGCTGCGTGCGGTGAGGATGCGCGACATGTCGACCCCTTCGATGAAGCGGGCGACATAATCGTCGGCGGGATTGGTAAGAATATCCTCGGGCTTGCCGATCTGGACGATCTCGCCATCCTTCAACAGGATGATCCGATCGCCGATGCTCAGGGCCTCGTCGAGATCATGGGTGATGAAGATGGTGGTCTTCTTCATGCGGTGCTGCAGCTCGAGCAGTTCCTGTTGCATGTCCTTGCGGATCAGCGGGTCGAGTGCCGAAAAGGCCTCGTCCATCAGCATCACGGTCGAATCGTTGGCCAGCGCCCGTGCCAGGCCGACGCGCTGCTGCATGCCCCCGGAAAGCTGGTTGGGCAAGGCGTCTTCCCAGCCGCCGAGACCGACCTGCTTCAGCGCATCGCTGGCGCGCCGGGTGCGCTCCTGCTTGTCCACGCCGCGGACCTCAAGGCCATATTCGGCATTCTGCTGTACGGTGCGATGCGGGAACAGCGCGAAGTTCTGGAACACCATCGAGAAGTGACGGCGCCGGCAATGCAGCAGCTCCTTCTCGGACAGCGTGGGGATATTCTCGCCGTCGATGACGATCTCGCCCTCGGTCGGCTCGATGAGCCGGTTGAGACAACGGATCAGGGTCGATTTTCCCGAGCCCGAGAGACCCATGATGACCAGCAATTCACCCTCTTGGACATCGAAGCTGACATTGGAAAGACCCAGCGTCTGGCCGGTCTGCTCGAGAATCTCCCCGCGGCTCTTGCCCTTGTCGCGCAGTTCCAGTGCCTTCTTCGGCTGATTGCCGAAGACCTTGCTCAGGCCGCGTACCTGAATCTTGGTCTGTTGCGTTTCGCTCATCGGCTTTGCCTGTATGTCGTGATCGTTTTATTTGATGCGAAACGACGCGGCGAAGATTTCTCAACGCCATCGCAGCGCCGTATTTTCATAACGAGTGGTTATAGCTCTTATTGCATCATACAATCTTATTAATAGTGCTTCAAATCAGAAGTACTGATGATTGATCAACGGTTCAATTTCCCCATGGCCAGTTACGGAGGAATTCCGAACGCTCAATAGGGCTGATTTTCGAGGCGATGACGCTGCCAGTCGCTGGCGGGGGCATTGAGTCGCAGGGCAGCATCGACGACTTGCTCCTCCATGTTGTAATGACTGGTGAAGCCGAGCCGCTTCACCAGCGCTCGCATCGGACCGTTATCGACCATGATCTTGCCGACCATTTCCAGGGTACCCAGGCCGCGGCTGTAACGGATCATTTTTTCCATCAGCAGTCGCCCCAGGCCATGACCATGCATGTCGTCGCGGATGATCACCGAGAATTCGGTGCGGATGTTGTCGGGATCGTTCCAGACCCGTACCACGCCGAGCATTTCCTTGCTGCCGTCGGTGCGCTGATGTTCGGCAATGAAGGCCATCTGACGGTCGTAGTTGATCTGGGCCAGCCGCGACAGATCGCGCTTGCTGAGATCGGCCTTGTTATGGAAATAGCGAAAGCGGATGCTCTCTTCGGAAAGCTGAGCGTGGAAGGCCGTGATCAGCGGCGCGTCCTCGCCCCGAATCGGGCGAATCTCGACGTGCATGCCGTTGCTGAGCGCGACCCACTCACGCAACTCTTCCGGATAGGGCATGATCGCGTGGCGCGCGGGTTCGCCGAGATCCATCGCGAAGTCGATGGCCATCAGGCCCTCGCTGTTGAGCAGCAACGGATTGAGCTCCAGCCCCTTGAGCTCGGGCAGGTCCGAGGCCATCTGCGATAGCTTGACCAGCAGTTGGCCCAGCCGCTTGTAATCGAGATCGGGATCGCGCGAATGCTCGCCGATCAGCTTCGCCGCGTGGGTACGCGCGATCAGCTCGTTGGCCAGGGTCATGTTCAATGGCGGCAAGGCGACCTGCCGATCGGCCAGCACGTTGACCTTGTAGCCGCCGATGCCGAAGACGATCACCGGGCCGAAGATCGGATCCCGGGTGATGCCCGCGCACAGCTGCAGCGAATGCTTGCCGCGCTGCATTTCCTGCAGGCAGTAACTATAGATGCGGCTGTCGGGGAACTTCTCCTCGACCTTGGCGCCGAGACGCCGGACGCCGTCGGCCACCTCCTCGGGGGTCTGCAGATCCTGCAGCAGGCCGGCCGAGAGCTTGTGCGGGTGCTGGCGATAGCGAAACGGCAGGCAGTTGCGTTCATGGACGATCTTGAGCGCCATGCGCCCCGACAAGGCGCCGGCCGCCTCGGCGGCCTGTTGCGGGGTGAGCGCATAACGGCTTGGCGCCACCGGGATGCCGTAGGCGGCCAGCACCTGGGCGGTCTCCTCGTGGGTCAGTCGATCGCGTTGACGGGCCTTGGCCTCGCCGATCAGCCGATGGCAGCGTTCGCGAATCGCCGCGCTGGTGGTGAATGGCAGGCTCGGTGGGGTTTCCTGCAACTGCGCCTGGACCCGCTGATAATCCACCATGTGCATGAAGGCCTTGACCGCCTTCTCGGGCGAAATGTAGGTCGGAATCCCGGCCAGATTGCATTCGTGGCGGGCCGACAGCGCCTCTTCGAGCCCCATCCAACTGGTCAGCAGGTTGCGCTTGAAACGCCGCCGGTTGGCGACCACCGCCTGGGCGGTGGCTCGCGACGGCGCCAAACGGGTCGGCGCATGGACCACCAGTACGGCATCGGTATTGGGATCGGCGGCGACGATATCCAGCGCCTCGACGAAGCGCTCGGGCGCCGCATTGCCGCCCAGATCGACCGGATTGCGACCCGGCAGACTGATGTCGAATTCGCCGTCGGTCAGCGCCCGGCGCGTCTGTTCGGAGAACTCCGCCAGCGTGCCGCCGGCGTTGATCAGCTTGTCGATCGCCAGCAAGGCCGGCCCCAGACCATTGGCGACGATCGCCAGGCGGTCGCCACGCAGCGGCTTCATGCGCGACAACGTTTCCAGCGCGTCGAACAGCTCATCGGAATCGTCGACCCGGACCACCCCGGCACGAGCCAGCGCGGCATCGACGATCACGTCGCGGTTGGCCACGCCCGGTGTCGACGGCACGCCGGACAGCTCGGAGCCCGGCGTGCGGCCGCTCTTGATGGCCAGCACCAGGCGGTTGCGCGACGATTCGCGCAACGCGGTCATGAAATGCTGGGCGTCGTGGATGCGCTCCAAATGCAAGAGCATCGCCTGACAAGGCGAGTATTGATTGATGTAGTCGATCAGGTCGGCCAGCATCACATCGACGCTGTCGCCCAGCGTGACGAGGTGGGAGAAGCCAATGCCGCGCCCGGCGGCCCAGTCGATCATGGCATTGCCTAGCATGCCCGACTGACCGAGATAGGCGACGCGTCCGGCCTTCACCGGCTGGCTGGCGTAGGTGGCGTTGAGATGACGCCCCGGGACGATCATGCCCAGACATTCCGGACCCAGCACACGGATTCCCGAACGCCGCGCCGAGGCCAGCATGCGCTCACGAATCGAGCCGCCGTCGCCGCTGCGATCATCGAGATGCGCGCCACCGGAGAGCACCATGGCCGCGCGCACGCCGAAGCGCCCGAGCTGCTCGATGAGCCGGGGCAGACCCGCCACCGGCGAGCAGACGACCGCCAGGTCGGGGACTTCGGGAAGCTCATGGACGCGCCTGACGCACGGCTTGTCGTGAACGCTGGCGTAGCCCTTGGGATTGACGGCCCAGATATCGCCCGGAAAGCCGCTGTCGATCAGGTTGCGAATCACCAGCCCGCCCATGGAATGAGTCTTTTCCGAGGCACCGATGACCGCCAGGGTCCTCGGTTCGAAGAAATACCGCAAAAACCGTGTGCTCACGCTGCGCTCTCCTTGCCTCGACCTTGTCTCGACGATGTTCACTGTGTACGACTTAAGAACAGTGTCCTGCAAGCCTTGCCGGCGTTTACCGTGATTAACTGTCGGCCGGAGACCCTAGATGATCACAGCCTTTATCAGTCATCCCCATTGTGATCGCCACCACATGGGGCCGGACCATCCGGAAAGTCCCAAGCGGCTGGACATCATTCGCGCTCACATGGCGCTCGCCGGGGTACTTCAACAGACCATGCAGGCCGACGCCAAGCCGGCGAGCGACGAACAGCTGGTGCGCATCCACCCGGCGCGTCATCTCAAGGCGCTCGAACGTTGCGTGCCCGAGCGGGGGCTGATCAACCTCGACAGCGATACGTTCATGAACCCCGACAGTCTCGATGCCGCGCGCTTCGCCGCCGGCGCCGTCATTGCGGGCATCGACCGGGTCTTTCGTCATCAGGCCGACAATGCGTTCTGCGCCGTTCGCCCGCCGGGCCATCATGCCGAGGCCAGCGAGGCGATGGGCTTTTGCTTTTTCAACAACGTCGCCGTCGGCGCCGCTCATGCCCGGGCGCGCTACGGCGTGCGACGCATCGCCATTATCGACTTCGACGTTCACCAGTGTAACGGCACGATCGACATCTTCGGTGGCGATCCCGACACGCTGATCTGTACCAGCTATCAGTACCCCTTCTATCCCTGGCGCCACCTGCGCGCCGGATTCGACAACGTCATCGACACGCCGCTCGATGCCGGCTGCGACAGCGCTAATTACCGCAAGCTGGTCGAGCGTGACTGGCTGCCCGCGCTGCAGGCACATCGCCCCGAACTGATTCTGGTCTCGGCCGGCTTCGATGCCCACCGCGAGGATCCGCTGGGCGATATCTGCCTGGAGGACGCCGATTATCACTGGATCACCGAACTGCTCATGGGCGTCGCGCGTAGCCATGCCGACAACCGGCTGGTGTCGGTGCTCGAAGGCGGCTATGCGCTCGACGCCCTGGGTCGCAGCGCCGCCGCCCATGTATGTGCCCTGCTCGGCCAGCCCTACCTGCCCGCTGCAGCGCCAAAGTGAGCACGATGTTTCCGGGAGGGCGGAAATCGGCATGCAAGAAGATGTCGCAGAATGCATCATCATAGGCGCTACCAGGGCGCTTGATGGCAAGCGCTGTGCTAGCATGGACGAAAATTGATTTCCGATCGTGAACTGTCAATCAATGGCCACAACCGACCAGGACGCCGCTTTGCAGATCGCCTCCGGGCGCAAGCCTTTCGTCGAGCCACTGCGCCTCGGCAAGCGACTCAAGGAGATCCGTCTCGCCAACCGGTGGACGCTCGAGGACGTCAGTCAGCGTACCGGGCTGGCGCGCTCGACGCTTTCCAAGATCGAGAACAATCAGCTATCACCGACCTTCACGGTGGTCCAGAAGCTGATCGGCGGGCTGGGCATCGATTTGCCACAGTTATTGCGTCCGCCAAAGCCACAGACGGCCACCATGGGACGGCGCGACCTGACCAGGGCCGGCGACGGACAGCGCCATCCGACGCCGACCTACGAGCATGAGCTACTCTCCCATCAACTCGCCCAGAAGCGCATGATCCCCTTCAAGACCATCGTCCGGGCGCGCAGCTTCGACGAGTTCCATGAATGGGTGCGTCATGATGGTGAGGAGTTCTTGATCGTGCTCGAGGGCAGCATCCTGCTCTACACCGAGTTCTACGAGCCCGTGGCGCTCGAGCAGGGCGACAGCATCTACTTCGATAGCGACATGGGCCATGCGCTGGTTTCGATCGACGAAACGGACGCCACGGTATTGTCCGTCTGCACCCGCGCCGACATCGGCTAGGTCGCCGATCGTTCGCGGCGCTGCTCGGCATATGGCCTGCGCCCTTCTTTCCAGTCTTGACCAAGCGGAGCGATCAACATGCGTGAATTCGACGACGCCACACGTACCGAACTCGAGGCCGCCGCCTTTCGCCGGCTGCTTGCGCATCTCGACGCCAACAAGGACGTCCAGAACATCGAGCTGATGATTCTGGCCGATTTCTGTCGCAACTGCCTGGCGAAATGGCTGGTTGCCGCCGCCGATGAGCGCGGCGCCGAACTCGACTACGAGTCGGCCCGCGAGTACGTCTACGGCATGCCCTACAGCGACTGGAAGGCGAACCACCAGGCGCCGGCCACGCCCGAACAGCTCGCCGCCCTGGAAGCCCGTCAACAGCGCAAGGAAAAGGCATGAGCGACGAACGTGAAGGCTTGATACCGCTCAGCGTGGCGGTATTGACGATTTCGGATACCCGCGACGAGTCGACGGACCGCTCGGGCCAGACGCTCGTGCAGTGTCTCGACGAAGCCGGCCATCGGCTGATCGACAAGCGGATCGTCATCGATGACGTCTACCGGATCCGCGCCGTAATCGCCGAGTGGATCGCCAATCCCGCGGTCCAGGTGATCCTGACCACCGGCGGGACCGGCTTCACCGGGCGCGACTCCACCCCCGAGGCGGTCTCGGTGCTGCTCGACAAGACCATCGATGGCTTCGGCGAACTCTTTCGCCACCTGTCATGGCAGGAGATCGGCAGCTCGACCATCCAGAGCCGCTGCCTCGGCGGGCTGGCCAACGCCACCGTGGTGTTCTGCCTGCCGGGTTCCACCGGGGCCTGCCGCACCGCCTGGCACGGCATTCTGCGCGAGCAGCTCGACAGCCGGCATCGGCCCTGCAACTACGCCAACCTGGTGATCCCCGGGCGAGGCACGCATGGCTGACGCCCAGGCCGAACTGCAAGACGTGGAGGCCGCGCTCGAGGCACTGCTGGCCGGTGTCTCGCCGCTTGCCGGCGAGCAGCTGCCGGCCGAGCACGCCGCCGGACGCGTGCTCGCCGAGTCGGTGACGGCCACCCGCGACGTGCCGCCGGCCGATAACAGCGCGATGGACGGTTACGCCCTGCGTGCCGCCGATGCCGGCACGCTGCTGCCGATCAGCCAGCGCGTTACCGCCGGCAGTGCAGCGCAGCCGTTGGCGCCGCGTAGCTGCGCGCGAATCTTCACCGGCGGCGAGATACCGCTGGGCGCCGACTGCGTGGTGATGCAGGAAGCCGTCGAGTTGCGCGAGCATGGCGCGCTGATACCGTCCGACGTGTCCCGCGGCGAAAACCTGCGCCGCCGCGGCCGCGACGTGGCAGTGGGCAGTGCTCTGCTGCCTGCCGGGGCGCGGCTCGGGGGCGCGGCCTTGGGGCACATTGCCGGCCAGGGCATTGTTTCGGTCAGCGTCCGTCGCCGTCCGCGTGTCGCCCTGCTGACCACCGGCGATGAGCTGGTCGAGCCCGGACAACCCCTCGCTGCGGGGCAGATCTACAACAGCAACCGGCCGATGCTGACACGCCTGCTCGAGCGCTTCGGGGCCGAGGTCGTGTACACGGCCACGCTGCCGGACGATTTCGCCACGACCTGTCGCCTGCTGGGCGAGGCGGCGCAACGAGCCGACGTTGTCGTCTCCTGCGGCGGGGTGAGCGTCGGCGAAGAGGATCACGTCAAGGCGGCGCTCGAGCGCCTCGGCCGGCTCGATCTCTGGCGTCTGGCAATGCGCCCGGGCAAGCCGCTGGCGCTGGGCCGCCTGCCGCACGCCGATGGCGAGGCGCGGTTCGTCGGCCTGCCCGGCAACCCGGTTTCGAGTTTCGTCGGTGCCTGGCTCTACCTGCGCCCGTTGATCGGCGCCCTGCTGGGCTGTGGCGAACTCGCCGCGCTGCCCCGGCTGCCTGCCCGGGCGGGATTCACGACCCGTACCCAGGCGCGACGCCACTTCATGCGCGTGACGCTCGAATTCGGCGAAGCGGACATCGTCGCGCACGCCTTCGCCGATCAGAACTCGGCGGTACTGTCTTCATGCGTCGCCGCCGAGGCCCTCGCCGACATTCCGCCGCACAGCGATATCCACGAAGGCGATCGTATCGGCTGCCTGTGGCTGCCCGAGGGATAATCAGCTTTCGCGCCTGATGCCCAGTTCGCGGTTGAGCGCCGGCCATAGCGCCTGGAAATCCCGTTCCAGGCCCGCGTAGTCGGCCTCGATCCAGGGCACTAGCTCGGCGAGACGGTTGGGGCCCTGCAGGCGCCGCCCCAGATTGGCGATGGCCGTGCAGGTGAAGTCGAGATCGGCGTAGCGCGACAACCAGTCCTGCTCGATGAGCAGCGGCATCATCGTCGCCAGGCGAGCCGGTGCCGTGCGTGCTGCCAGCACCCGGTAGCAGCGCTCGATCAGCGCCGTGTCGAGATGGTCCCGGGCGACGAAATGATCCCACACCATGTCCAGCGCGATGCCGGCGTAACGGCGTCCCCAACTCGGCGCCCGCGAACGGGACTCGCGCACCACGCAATGCTGGTCCACCCAGGCGTCGACGCGTCGATGATGGCGTATCCCGGCAGCGACGGCCGGGGCCCAGTCGCCCAGATCGGCGCCCTTGACGCCATCGGCAACCAGATTGCCATACAGGAATTCATCCGTGCCGCCGCGGGCCAACCAGCCATGTGCGAGAAAATTCACCAGGCGCTCTTACAGGCAATTGGTGGGCTTGGGCAACCCTGCCAGCCGCGCGGCGACCTTGGCCGGGCTGTCGGGGAACAGGCGCATCAGATGGATGGAGCGCCCCTTGTCGGGCCCCAGCCGCTGGCCGACTGCCTTGACCAGCGGGCGCATCGCCGGGGCCATTGCGTAGCACCGATAGAAATCGCGCAGCGTATCGATCACTTCCCAGTGTTCGTCGGTCAACTCGCGGCCCTCTTCCGCGGCCAGCGCCTGGGCGACGGCCGGCGACCAGTCGGCGAGATCGACGAGATAGCCTTCGGGATCAAGGGCGACTTGGCGCGCATCGATGGCAACGTAGCGTGCGGGGCTCGTGGTGCTCATCAGAACCAGCTCACCGTGCGTTGGGTTTCTTCCGTCAACGTGACGAAACCTTGCATGTCCAGCACCGTTATCCACGCTGCGCAGTGCTCGCTCAAGCCCCGCGACGCGAGATCCTCGGCCAGCGCGAAGCAGCGTCCATGCAGCGATGAAAAAAGCGCCGCATGGGGTTCCACCGCCCCATAGACCCCCGCTTCCATCAACAGCAGCCGGTCGTCGGGGCCCATTGCACGCAACACCTCGTGCGGCACGCCGCTGGAGGCGGGAGAGCGATTAAGCAGGTGCAAAAGCATGGCCGAACGGATCCTCGCTGGGCGCCATCAGAAGTTGAAGACCGACGCGCTCGTTGCAAACAGGCCGGGCAAGGCCTGGTCAGATACCGGGCGTGCCGGCCAGTTGAGTCGCTCCATGGTGAGTCCTCGACTGGTCAACGACTCGATATCGGCGCGGATATCGTCGATATCGTACATGGTCAGCATGTCGAGCGTGGCATGGCTGCCCTTCTGCCCGAGCGGCCCGGCCTGCTGACCACCACGTAGCGCCTCGACGCCGTCGCCGAGAAACAGCAGGGTCACGTCCTGGCCAAGGGCGGCGGCCACCAGCGCGACGTCGAGGCCTTCACGCAGCCAACTACTGTCATGGGGAGCGTGGCGCAGCACCACCAGCACCCTCTGCGGACTACCCATGCATACTCCAACAATCCATGCACACTCCAACATTCATGCCCATCAGGGTGCGAACGTCACCAGGCGGTCATGGGTCATGCTGGCCTCCACCAGTTGGCCCAGCCCGGTCAGCTCGAACGGCGGCTCGACATTATGGGCTGGCTTGCCGTGGCGCCGCGCCTCGCGCTCATCGATCATGCCCCGCCGCAAGGCCGCCGCTACGCACACCAGCAACTCGGTGCCCTGGGATTCGGCCAAGCGCAGCCAGGCATCGCCCAGGTGCGGCTCATCCTGAGGCGGCGCGCTCAACCGCGAGGCATTGTAAACCCCGTCATGATAGAAGAACACGGTTGCCAGGCGATGGCCGCGATCGATGACGGCCTGAGCGAAGCGCAACGCCGAATGCGACGCTTGGTGGGAATAGGGCCCGCCCATTACAACCAGACCATAGCGCATTTCGGTCCCCTTTCTGGATCAGCTAGCTCAGCTAGCTCAACATTCATTGTCGTGCACGCCTTGCGGTAGAGGCAACATTACGGACAGGCACGCTGCTCACGAGAGTCAGCGTAAACCTGCACAACGAAAAGAGCCCCCGCCGGCAATCCGGCGGAGGCTCGTGTCACAGCAGGCCGACTCAATCGCTATTCATGATGCCCAGCAGCGAAAGCAGGCTGATGAACAGGTTGTAGATCGAGACGTACAGCGTCACGGTCGCCAGAATGTAATTGGTCTCACCGGCACGATGCACGATCTCGCTGGTCTGGTAGAGAATGACCGCCGAAGAGAACAGCACGAACCCGGCGGAAACCGCCAGAGCCAGGGCGCCGATATTGAAGATCATCGCCACGACCATCGCCAGGATCAGCACGATGGCACCGGCCATCAGGAAGTTGCTCAGGAAACCGAAGTCCTTGCGGGTAATCAAGGCTACCGCGGACAGCCCGACGAAGGTCGCCCCGGTCATGGCCAGTGCGGTCATGACCAGCTGGCCGCCATTGGGCACGGACAGATAAAGGTTGATCACGGGACCCAGAGTGAAGCCCATGAAACCGGTGAAGGCGAAGGTTGCCAACAGCCCAGCTGCCGAGTTGGCAGTCTTGTGGACCAGGAACATCAAGCCATAGGCGCCGATGAAGAAGATCAGAATGTTCATCTGACCAACGCCCATGGCGACGGCGACGCTAGCGGTCACTGCCGAGAACAGCAGCGTCATTGCCAGCAGCATGTAGGTGTTGCGCAATACCTTGTTGGTCGACAACGCCGACGTGCGGCGATCGCTGACCTGCGATGACTGATAGGCCATGATTCAGACTCCTGTCGCTAAAGAAAACGAGTGTTAAAGGAAGAACTATGAGTATGACCCAGCATGCCGGCTGCGGGTTCCCCGCGCAAGCCACAATAGCGCGTTTTTCATGGCTTATCTCGATTGCCGGCTTACGTTTTGCTTGAGAAGTGACGGGCGCTCTCGTGCAGCGCTTCGATATGCAGATTCCCGGTGCCGAACGCCCCCAGGTCGATGTATCTGACATTCCCCAGATTGATCGGCTCGGCAAGGATGGTATGACCAACCACCACGCCATCGATATTGGCAATGCGGGCGTCATGGTGAGAAGCGATACGTCGACGGGCCCAGGTCAGCTGCTGCTTCAACGCATGGCCCTGTCGCTCGATAGCCAGCCAGTCACCCGGCGGTTCGGCATGCACGATTCCGACGCTGGCCTCGTCGAGGGCCACCTCGATGGCGTAGGGCATGCAAGACAATGCCGCCTCCAGCAAGTCAGCTAACTCGCCAGACCGCTCATTCAAGGCCCAGCCCCCGCCGTTCTCGATCCACAATGCCCAGTCGCCGCTTTTCAGGGCCTGTGCGGCAAGTTCTTCATGATTGCCGCGCACGGCGTGAAACCATGGTTCGAAGGTCAACTCCAGGCAGGCCCGCGAATCGGGGCCACGATCGATCAAGTCGCCTACGCAGAACAACCGATCGCGCGCAGTATCGAAATCCAGGCGCTCGAGCGCCGCTTGAAGCAGGCCGTAACAACCGTGGATATCGCCCACGACATAGTCAGTACCCGCTCGGTTGACGGCACAACGTTCGAGCATCGTGCTCATGAACATCCACCTCGAAAGACCCCTGGGGATGGCTCGACAGATCGCTCCGCGAATCTCGCACCATACAAGTGCCTGATGCGCCAAGGCTTGAAGATAGGCCCCGGCATGACCGGGGCCGGGAACACAGCAGGGCTCAGGTCCTCTTAGTGCCCTGCATGTTCAGGCGTAATGCGATCCCCGAATCCTGACTTACATTAGCGACTTCGAGGGCATGCGTGGTCATATCCGCCTCGAGCCGGCTCAGAGCCTCCGGATCGCTCCGCTGAATCGCCAGGAGCTGATTTTCAGACAGATTGCGTGCCCGATGTAGTCTTTGCCCGCCTTGCGTAGTGCGGTACCCACTTCGCCTGAGGCAGTCTCGTGGAATGCCGTCTCGTCCTCGCCGGCATTCAGGATCGTGATTTCCATGTCTTGCTCCTGTTGTTTCGATCTAGCCTTGCTGCCACTCGCAATCAGCCCATCAGACGCCATTGGTCAGAGTGGCTGACGCGCGGTTCACAGCGTTCCGTAGAAATCATCGACCTCTTTCTTGGCCTCCTCGCGAGCCATGCCGTGACGCTCCTGGAGAACGCCGACCAAACGCTCGTATTCACCGTCGACGACATCCAGGTCGTCATCGGTCAGCTTTCCCCAACGCTTCTGGGCTTCGCCCTTGACCTGCTTCCAGTTGCCTTTCACCTGATCGCTATTCATGTGTCTCTCCTTATCGCCTCCATGCAAGCGCTTGCTGACGCTCCACTACACCGTAGCAGTCACCCGGGCTTTTAACCTAGCCTGAGAACACTGAACTCCACTGATCATAGTCGCCTTGCCCTATAGCCACCTTTCGCCGAATGCGGGCGCAGCCAGGCGCTGCGCGTAAGGCATTGTATTGATTGCTACCCAGGAGTTGACGGTGACGAAAAAAGTGGTAATATACGCCTCCGTAAGCCGGAGGGATGGCAGAGCGGTTGAATGCACCGGTCTTGAAAACCGGCGAAGGTTTATAGCCTTCCCAGGGTTCGAATCCCTGTCCCTCCGCCACTTACCTTTCTCAGCAATGACTTACGTCACCCGCCCGCTGAGCAAAACACCCGAAAATATCGATTTCTATAACGTCTATAACGATACCCGTTATAAGCTTGCGCCGGCCCGGTGCATAAACGCGTGCTTTCAGACCAAAGTGCGAGCGAGCCATGCAGAGCGCGCCAAGGTCTCACGCGACAGCCTGTACCGGGCAATAACTCGATCCCCCCAGTGAACTGCCTGCATGGCTATCGATCAGTACAGCCGCAATCCCACGCGCTTGACCTGGTTACCGTCCATTTCGCTGATGACCCACTGAAAGCCGTGCCAATCGATGTCATCGCCGATTACCGGATGGCCGCCAACCCGCAGTGATACGAACTCGCCAAGTGTCATCTCCTGCTCACCAGGACTCAACGTCAGGCCGTATGCATCTGCCACGTCACGCATCAGCGCAGCTGCGTCGAGAGTGAAGGTGCCGAAGAACGCGCGCTCCTGCTTCAAGCGGGCATCACCATTGAAAAGCCGATTCAGTGCGGGAAGATCGTCACTGCGGCCGATGATGCAAAGCACGTCACCCATGCGCAACCGGGTATTGCCCTTGGGGTGCAGCATCGCATGCTGCCGGAACAGGGCCGAGATCATCGCTCCCGAAGGAAAACGCAACAAGCGAATGGGGGTATCATCCAGGGCATCGTTCTCGACCTGATAGACGAACATCTCATAGTCGTTTTCCGGCAGGACACCCAGCGGGCCGCGCCGGTTGGGCGTGGTCCGGGCAGGCACCAGAACCTTGGTCAATCGGGCCGCGGGAGACAGGCTGCTACCCTGCACGAGCAGCGAGATCAGCACCGCGAAAAAGGCCACGTTAAAATATAACGTGGCATTTTCCACGCCACCGATAACCGGAAAAATCGCCAGCACGATCGGCACCGCACCGCGTAAGCCGACCCAGGATATGAAGGCGATCTCTCGCCAGCGAAAACGAAAGAATGGCTTGATGGCCACGATCACAGCCAGTGGACGAGCCACGAATATCAACACCAACGACAGCAAGGAGGCCGGGACCGCATAGTCCATCATCTCGCTCGGGTTCACCAACAGACCCAGCACGAGGAATAGTCCGATCTGACTGAGCCAGGCCAGGCCGTCGTGTACGGGCAGAATGAAGCTGAGATGCCGTCCCGGCTGGTTGCCGACCATGAGCCCGGCCAAGTAGATCGCCAGGAAGCCGCTGCCGCCCAGCGCGCTGGTAAGTCCGAAAATGCAGAACCCCAATCCCAGCGTCAACAACGAGTAAAGACCGGGGGCCAGGTCAAGCCAACGCAGCAACCTGGCGATGAGCCAGCCGCCACCTACGCCGATCAACAACCCCAAGCCGAACTGGTTGACGAACATCAGCACGGTGTCGACGGGGCCGCCGATCTCACCGGTAAGCACCTCGACCAGTGTCATGGTCAGGAAGATGGCCATTGGATCGTTGGTACCGGATTCGATTTCCAGCGTGGCCCCGACGCGTTCGTTCAGGTCGAGTCCCCGCCCGCCGAGCATCGAAAATACCGCCGCGGCATCCGTCGACCCGACGATTGCCCCCACCAGCAAGCCCTGAACGAGCGTGAGATCGAGAAGCCACATGGCAGACAGCCCGACGACGCCACTGGTCAGGAAAACCCCTAGCGTTGCCAGCGACAGCGCCGGCTTGAAGCCGACGCGGAAGGTTTTCAGGCGCGTACGCAGCCCGCCGTCGAGGAGAATCATCGCCAGGGCGAGATGACCGATGATAAAGGCCAGCGAGTAGTTGCTGAACTCGATGCCCAGCAGGCCATCTTCGCCGACGAGCATGCCCAACCCCAGAAAGATCAACAGCAAGGGAAGGCCGAACAGCGATGACAAGCGGCTTGCCAGGATACTCAGCGCGAGCAAAGAGCCGGTGAACAGAAACAGCGTGTTGATGCTATCCATTGTGGTCCATGTCGGATTCCTGATGCCCAGTTAGTATGTCATGCGTTAGGTAGCCACGCAGGCGCCCTTCTGTGTCGTTTGCGCATTGCCAAGAGCGATCTGAAACGCCGAATCAACGGCTTCGCTAGCCAGTCAGATATCCACCGGGCTAGACTGGAGCGCCACCCCGCCCGCTACGCGGGTCATCCCATCGTGTATTAGAAGGAATCGTCAGTGATGCTGGTGAACCGCCTTTCGGCCATTGTGTTAGGTCTCGTCTTGGCGTTGGACACCCAGCTAGTGCAGGCTGCTGCATTACCACTCGACAAGAGCGCCATCGAGGCTGCGCTACAGGTAGCCGGCAAGGCCGATGATGACGCGGCGAACAGCGCTATTCGTGACAACCTGCCGATTCAGGGACTCTCCCGAGGTAGTGAGGCGCAGCGGCTCGCCCCTAGCGAGCCCCGCTTCGCCCAGAATGAGCCGGAAACCATCACGCCGCCGCCGACCCACAGCCTGCGCGTGATGCTCGACTGGTACATCAACCCCTACCATGCGGCGCTGATCGTCGCCCGCGAACGCGGCCTGTTCGAACAGGAAGGGCTTGACGTCACCTTCAGCGCCCCGGCCGACCCCAACGTGCCGCCCAAGCTGGTGGCGGCCAAACGCGCCGACTTGGCCCTGATGTCGCAGCCTACCTTGCATCGGCTGGTCGACCGCGGTCTCCCCCTGGTCAGGGTCGGCACGCTGATTCCCGTGCCGCTCAGCGGGATTCTGGCCCGCGCGGATCGCGGCATTTCCTCATTAACCGATCTCAAGGGTAAAACCATCGGCTATGCGGTAGAAGACGAAGCCCGGGTACTGCTCGATGCTCTATTCGAACAGCAGAGTTTTGGTGTCGAGCAGGTCACCCTCAAGCACGTCGACTTCTCGCTCAGCCAGGCCCTGGTGGGTGGCGATGTCGACGCCGTCGTCGGCACCTTGAGACCGCTGGACCGTCGTCAGAACGCCCAGCAGGGTGTAGCCACCCGTGAATTCTCTACCGACGATAGTGCCAGTCCCCTGTACGATGCGCTGATCCTGGTGGCCAACCGCGACGACCTGGGCAAGCACCGCAGTGATATCGGTAATTTCCTCGAGGCCCTGGAACAGGCCACCGCCTGGCTGGTCAAGCATCCACAAGCCGGCTGGGAGCTGATCCGAACGGCCGAACCAGCGCTCGATACGCCAGAGAATCGTGCCGCCTGGCCTGATGTGCTGCCCCTCCTGGCACTGCGCCCCAGCCTGCTTCAATCCCAGCGCTATGCGCGCTTCGAAGCCTATCTGAAAGCCCAGGGACTGATCGAGCAACTCTCCCCGGTATCACGCCTCGCCGTCGAGATCGAGACGCCCTGACGGGCACCGCCACCGAGCGCACTCGTCTCAGTTTTCCTCATGGCCACGTTCGGCCAGAAACGTATCCACGGCCTCGTGAAAGGCCTTCGGCGCCTCGGCATGCAGCCAATGCCCCGCCTCCAGGGTGACGACTTGCGCTGCGGGCAATACCGCCTTGACCTGGGGCAGCAGGGCATCCTCGACGTAATCCGAGCGGCTCCCGCGCACGACCAGGGTCGGGCCCGAATAGCTGCCCTCGCCGGCCGGCTCGGCGGCGATATCGGCATAGGCCGCCTCGATCTCGTCGAGCCCGACGCGCCAGCGCATGATGCCGTCATCGCCGCGCTCCAGATTGGTTGCCAGGAACCTGCGTATCGCCGGCGTCTCGACATGCGCGGCCATCGCCGAATCGGCTTGCTTGCGGGACTCGGGCGCATCGCGCTCGACCTGCCGCATGGCCCCGAAAATGGTCTCGTGACCGTGATCATAGGCCACCGGGGCGATATCGGCGACGATCAGCGACGCCAGGCGCTGCGGATAAAGACGCGCCACGCTAAGGGCGACCTTGCCGCCCATCGAATGGCCCAGCAGATCGCAGCGTTCTATTCCCAATTGATCGAGCAGCGCAACGACATCCTCGGCCATCACCGCATAGTTCATGGTCGCCGCATGCGGCGAACGACCATGATTGCGCAGGTCGACGACCACCACTCGACGCTGCGCCTGCCATTGCCTGGCATGCGAGCGCCAGTTGTCGGCACTGCCGAACAGGCCATGGAGAACCACCAGCGGCACGCCTTGCTCGGGGCCGCCGAGCTGATGATGCAAAGCGACGGTTCGGGTCATGCGAAGCCTCTCCTGTATCAACGCGAATGGAGGAATCTCGGTAACCGCATGCTTACACGCCCTCGTGGGTCGGCTGCGCCCCCCAGCTCAGTAGACGACGTGTCAGCCATCCCAGCAGCAACCCGTACATGGGCAAGAATAACAGTAACGAAATACTCAGCTTGACGGCGTAATCGACCCAGGCGATTCCCACCCAGTGACCGGCCATGAAGGCATCCGGCCCGTTATGAAAGGCGACCGAAAAGAACACGAAAGTATCGGCGAGGTTGCCGACGACCGTCGACAACGCCGGCGCCACCCACCAGCGAGCGTTGCGCCGCAGACGATCGAAGACCTGGATATCGAGTAGCTGGCCGATCACGTAAGCCATGAAGCTGGCCAGGGCGATGCGCGCGACGAACAGATTGAACTCGCCCAGCGCTGCCAGGCTGCGAAACTCACCCTTCTCGAACAGCACCGAGAGCAGGTAAGAGATGATCAGTGCCGGGAACATCACGCGGGCGATGATCAGGCGCGCCGGCGTCTTTCCGAATAACCGAACGGTAAGATCCGTCGCCAGGAAGATGAACGGGAAGCTGAACGCGCCCCAGGTGGTATACAATCCAGCGATCGTGAAAGGCAGCTGCACTAGATAGTTGCTGGCAGTAATCACCGCCAGCTGCAACGCCACCATGACCAGCAGGCAGCGCCGATATTGGGTGTCGGTCAGCGCAAGCATTTAAAGGTCCTTTTTACTGACGATGGATACCGAGGGGTGAGGGAACCCTCGCAGGTGATGCGTGGCTGGGCGTGGGCGGGGATTATAGCCGATCGCGGCCTTGCGGTCGCCTACCCGGTCCGGACGCCTTGCAGGTGGGCCTCGATCAGCGCCCGCGAGATCGAATAGGCCGGTGGCAGTTGCGGCAGCCGGCGGGGGGTGAACCATGCCGCATCGGCGATCTCGACGCCATCGATGCGAATGCGTCGGCTGGCGGCTTCGGCGAAGAAGCCCAGCATCAGCGAGTGCGGAAAGGGCCAGGACTGACTGCGGAAGTAGGCAACGCGCCCGACGCTCAGCCCCACTTCCTCGTACACCTCGCGGCGCACGGCGTCCTCGGCGGCCTCGCCGGGCTCGATGAAGCCGGCCAGGGTCGAATAGCGTCCAGGCGGAAAGCGCGGACTGCGTGCCAGCAGCAGATCCTCGCCGTGGGCGACTAGCGTGATGATGCAGGGCGAGATGCGCGGATAGCTACGCTGGCCGCAGCGATCGCAATGCATGGCGAATTCGCCGGCAATCCGCCGAGTCGGGCTGGCGCAACGCCCACAGAAACGATGGTCGCGCTGCCAGGTCACCACCTGCAGCGCGGTGGACAGCAACATGAAGTGCGACTCGCCCAGCTCGCCGAGCCATTGCCGCGCCGACGGCCAGTCCTGCTCCTCCGCCTCGACGAGCACGGCCACCGGCAGGTCGTGCCAGAAGCCCAGCGGCTGAACCCCGTCGGGCCAGGTCGCGACGCTCTCGAGAAAGCTGCCGTCTCGCCCCGGGGCGACACGCCCGCGCCGGTCCATGCGAATGTACACTCCGCCGCTGTGGCGTTCGGCGCCAGGCAGGTCGCGGCGAAACATCACGGCTCGACCGGCCGCGAATGCCAGTCGCCCATCGCGTCCCAGCGGCACTCACCCGCCGAGTCGCGGATGCTCGCCAGCTTGGCCTGATGCGCGGCCCACTCCTCATCACTGGGTACCGACACGACAAGCCGCGGGCGATTCGTCGGCAGACGGCGGATCCGGCTCGCCGCGGCGCCGCCTTCAACCGCCTTGCCAACGTCGGCATCGAGGGTCAAGGCCGTCTGGCCACCGGTCATGGCCAGATAGACATCGGCCAGTATCTCGGCATCCAGCAAGGCGCCGTGCAACACCCGGTGGCCGTTGTCGATCTCGTAGCGCTTGCACAACGCATCGAGACTGTTGCGCTGACCCGGGTGCCGGTCCCGCGCCATCTTCAGCGTATCGAGAATTTGGCAATGATCGGCGACGGGACCCAGCACCGGCTCGCCACGCAGGGCCTTCAACAGCTGGAACTCATGGTCGATGAAACCAACGTCGAATGCCGCGTTGTGTATGATGAGTTCCGCACCGTGAATGAACTCCCAGAATGCATCGGCAATCTCGGCAAAGCGCGGCTCATTGGCCACGCGCTCGTCGGTGATGCCATGGATTCCGACGGCTTCGGCCTCGATGCTTCGATCGGGGTTGATGTACTGATGATAGCTGCGACCGGTCAGCCGTCGATTGACCACTTCGACGGCGCCGATCTCGATCAAGCGATGCCCCTCCTTGGGGTCGATACCGGTCGTTTCGGTGTCGAGGACGATCTGGCGCATGACAATCTCGATATTCGTTGAGGAGGGAAGCGCAGCGTCGGCTCAGTTCGCCAGCGTTGCCGCGTCGATGGCCGCATTGGCCAGGGCATCGGCACGTTCGTTGCCGGGGTGGCCGCCGTGTCCCTTGACCCAGTGCCATTCCATCTGGTGGCGCTGCGACTCGATCAACAGCGCCCGCCACAATTCGGCATTCTTGACCGGCTGCCGGGCGGCAGTCTTCCAGCCGCGCTTCTGCCAACCGTGGATCCACTCGGTGATGCCCTTGCGCAGATATTCCGAGTCGGTATGCAGGGCGACGCGGCAGGGGCGCTTGAGTTCACGCAGCGCCATGATCGCGGCCGTCAATTCCATGCGATTGTTGGTGGTCTGGCGCTCGAAGCCGTTGAGCGTCTTCTCGTGTTCGCCGGCCCTGAGCAGGGCACCCCAGCCACCCGGGCCGGGATTGCCGCGACAAGCGCCGTCGGTATAAATCGTTACCCGGGGTAAGTCGTGTTCAGTCAACCTCGGTCATCCTTTCGCGTTCATGCTCGTTGCTTGCCACCCGCGGGGCGTGTCCCAACAGCGAGCGCCCCACGGCAGGCGTGCGCAATCGCGGTCGAACGACCTGTGCCCACTGACTGCGGCGCCGCGCACGAATCATGTAGGCATCTGCCAGGGGCAGGTTGTGGCGTCGCCCGAGGGTTTCCAGAGCGGCGTTGCGCGGGTATCCGCCGAGCAGGCGAAACCCGCAGTAGTCTACCCGCTCGATCTCGAAGTCGACAAACGCCAACCAGTCCTTGAGCCGTCCCGGCGTCCGCCACTGGCCGCGCCAGGGCAAGACCTTGCGGCGCCCGGCCCAGGGCCGGCGACACCCCTCGAAGCTCCAGGGCGACCAGCCGAACACAACCAGGCGACCCTCGTCGGCGACCAGCCGCGTCGCCTCCTGAAGGAGCCGATGCGGCTCGGGCATGACCTCGAGCAGATGGTGGATGACCACGAGAGTCATGCTTTCATCGTCTAGCGGCAGGCTGTCGGGCGCACTGATCACGGTTGCCGCATCGTTGGCGAGTTCGCGGGTCGGTGACCAGGTCAGGGAGTGACGAATGGGGCACATGTCACTGAGCCGGGGCGCCATTCCCAGCTGTAAACTATGAGCGCCAAAGAGATTTTCGCATATCGGCCCCAGGCACGCCCGCTCGGCCTGCCAATGAGCCAAGCCGGCTTGCGTCGACCAGTAGCGACGTCCCTCGCGCATTAGTCGAGCCAATTCGACCGTTGACTGCGAATTTGACACAGCGCCTCGATCCCCCCAAGGTTGGCCATTTTACGCAGCCGGAATTGCGCCACGTACGTGCGGATAACGGTTAATCATGGACTGTTCTGGCTGCCGTCAACCGCGCCGAGGATAAACTCTTCATGTTGAGCGTGACACCCATTCCGGCTTTCAGCGACAACTATATCTGGCTGTTGCGCCAGGATACCAGCAACGATGTTGCTGTCGTCGATCCCGGCGACGCCGCACCGGTGGTCGAGCTGCTCGAACGCGAGGGACTCGACCTGACAAGCGTGCTGATCACCCATCATCATCATGATCATACCGGCGGCCTCGCGGAGCTCGCCAAGCGCTACGCCCCCCACGTCATCGGCCCCGACAATCCCGATATCAAGGCGCTCGACGAGCGACTGGGCGACGGCGACGAATGTCGCGTCCTGGGGCGCCGATTCGAGATCATGGCGGTCCCCGGTCATACCCTCGATCATATCGCCTTCTTTGCTGCCGGAACCCCACCGCTGCTGTTCTGTGGCGACACGCTGTTCTCGGGGGGCTGTGGTCGTCTCTTCGAAGGCACGCCCGAGCAGATGCACGAGGCGCTGACCCGCTTGAGCGCTCTGCCGGATGACACGCTGGTGTTCGCCGCACACGAATACACGCTGGCCAATCTGCGCTTCGCCCAAGCCGCCGAGCCGGACAACCCGGCCCGCGATCGCTACCTGAGCGAGTGCCAGCAGGCCCGCGACCTTGCGCGCCCCACCCTGCCCAGCAATATCGGCCGCGAACGCCAGATCAACCCTTTCCTGCGGGTCTCCGGCGAGGCCGTGCGGACACGAGCCGCGACGCAGGGCGCGGCGGATACGCCGCTGAATACATTTGCCACGCTGCGCTCCTGGAAGGACCGCTTTTGAACCCCATGGACGCCATTGATCGCGCCCACGAGGAAGCCCCGACATGACTCACCGATCGTCCCGCCGCCGGGCTCACGGCCTGGCGGGCGGCTTGATGCTGGCCCTGGCCGTGGGCGCCGCGCAGGCACAACCGCAGACGCCCCCGACCTTCTGGAACGAGCTGATACTGGAACCCGCCGCGAGCAAGGACGCCTGGGCGCGTCTACGCAACGATTTTCAGTGGCAGGTGGATGCCGACGAACCGCGCGTTCAGCGCTGGCTGGAATATTATCGCAAGTCTCCCGACAACGTGACCGCGATCGCCCGGCAGGCAAGCCCCTGGCTTTACTGGGTCATGGAGGAGCTCGAGCGTCGCGACATGCCCGGCGAGATTGCCCTGCTTCCCTTCATCGAAAGCGCCTACGACCCTACTGCCCAGAATCCCGGCGGCGCTACCGGCCTGTGGCAATTGATGCCCGGCACCGGCGACGCACTGGGATTGCGGCGCGACTGGTGGTACGACGGCCGTTTCGACGTGATCAGTTCGACGCGCGCCGCACTCGATTATCTTCAGCAGCAGGCCGACCAGTGGTATGACGGGGATTTCGAGCTTGCGCTGGCGGCCTACAATGCCGGCGCCGGGACCGTCAACCGAGCGATACGCCGGGCGCTCGCTCAGGGCAAGTCGGGAAGTTACTGGGACCTTCGGCTGCCGCGCCAGACGATGAGCTATGTACCCAAGCTACTGGCGCTCTCCCAGATCATCGCCCGCCCGGACGAGTACGGCATCAGCCTGCCCGCCATCGCCAACAAGCCCGCCTTCGCACGCGTCCAGGTACCCGGCCAGATCGATCTCGAACAGGCCGCCAAGCTGGCCGATGTCAGCGAAGCCAAGCTGGAAGCGCTCAATCCCGGATTGCTTCAGGACGTGACGCTGCCGCGTGACGCTTCGACCCTGCTGGTTCCGATCCAGGCGCGAGAAACGCTGATAACCGCGCTCGCCGACCAACCGCCTCGAGCCATGGCCAGCTGGCAGCGCTATCGGGTCAAGCGCGGCGACACCCTATCGGCGATAGCCAACCGCTATGCGGTGCCCGTCAGTGTGCTGCGACAGGAGAATCGCCTGAATGGCGATATCATCCGCATCGGCCAGACCTTGCGGGTTCCGCAAGGTCGTAAGACGCCTGACTCCCGTGCGGACACTTTGGTGGTACAAGTCAAGCCCGGGGACAGTCTCAGCGGTATCGCCCAGCGTCATGACGTTACCGCCTCGGATATCGCGCGCTGGAATGCGCTCGACAGCAACCAGTATTTACAACCCGGTCAACGCCTGACACTGTATCTGGCAAACTAAGTTGAAGTGCGTCACTCAACAATGCGTTTCACTCCGCTAATCGGTGGCACAAGCCGATCATGAACAGCGGTTCATTACCAGCAAGGCGCGCCAGTCGCGCGATCAGAAGGATCTCGTCGATGTTACGCAATCGCCTGGCTGCGCTGCTGGCGGCCGCCGTGTTGACGCTCCCCGGGGCGGCCTTGGCCGCCGACGCCGCCCAGGTGCCGACGGTCCGTGGCCTGGCGCTCTACGGCAAGCCTGCGCTGCCGGCCGATTTCAAGTACTTCCCCTACGTCAATCCCGATGCCCCGAAGGGCGGCGAGCTGGTCCGCGCCGCGCAGGGCAGCTTCGACTCGACCAACCCGTTCATCATCAAGGGCACACCGGCCAGCGGCCTTATGGCCATCTACGATACGCTGATGGCCAGCAATCCCGACGAGCCCTTTTCGATGTACGGGTTGCTGGCCTCGGGCATTCGTCTCGATCCCGAGCGCCGCTGGATGGAATTCGATATCGACCCCGCCGCGCGCTTTAACGATGGCACGCCGGTCACGGCCGATGACGTGGTGTTCAGCTTCCGCCTGCTGCGCGACGAGGGCCAGCCTTTCTATGCCGGCTATTACGCCGATGTCACCTCGGCCCAGGCCCTCGACGAGGACACCGTGCGCTTCGAGTTCGCCGCCGAAAATTCCCGTGAGTTGCCGTTGATCCTCGGGCAATTGCCCGTGTTGCCCAAGGATTACTGGGCAACACGCGATTTCACCGCCCCGACCCTCGACAAGCTGCTCGGCTCGGGGCCTTATCGTATTGCCGAAGTCGTTCCCGGTCAGCGCATCGTCTATCAACGCGTCGACGACTACTGGGGAAAGGATCTACCGGTCAATCGCGGCCGTTATAACATCGACCGGCTGGTCTTCGACTATTATCGCGACCAGTCCGTGGCGCTGGAAGCCTTCAAGGCCGGCAACGTCGATATGCGCATCGAATCCAGTGCGCGCAACTGGGCCACCGCCTACGACTTTCCGGCCGTCGCCGACGGCTTCGTCGAGAAGATGCTGGTCACCGATGGTCAGCCCGCCGGCATGCAGGCTTACGTCATGAACCTGCGGCGCGACAAGTTCCAGGACGTGCGGGTTCGCGAGGCCATCAACCTGGCTTTCTACTTTCCCTGGCTCAATGAGCAGCTCTTCTATGGCGCCTATGAGCGCACTCGAAGTTATTTCGAAGGCTCGGACATGGCTGCTGGCGGCCTGCCCAGCGATGCCGAGCTCGCACTGCTCGAGCCCTACCGCGAACAACTTCCCGAGCGGCTTTTCGACGAGCCGCTGCCAATCGAGCAACCGGAAGAGTTGCGCCCGCGACTACGCAAGGCCCTGGGCCTGCTGCGTGATGCAGGCTATGAGGTCCAGAAGGGGCAGTTGGTCGATCGCAAGACCGGGCAACCCTTCACGTTCGAGGTTCTCCTCTACGACACGCAGTTCGAGCGCATCGTCCAGCCCTTGCTGCAGAATCTGGAGCGGATCGGGATCCAGGGACGGATTCGCACCGTCGACGTCAATCAGTATCTCAATCGGCTGCGCAATTTCGATTACGACATGATCGTGGGCAGCTTTCCGCAATCGGCCAATCCGGGCAACGAACAGCGCGAGTACTGGACGACGGCGTATGCCGATCAGCCTCAGAGTCGCAATCTGATCGGCTTGAAGGATCCCGTCATCGATGCGCTGGTCGAGTCGCTGATCCGCGCCGATTCCCGCCAGGCGCTGGATACCGCGGCCAAGGCGCTCGATCGGGTGCTGCGCTGGGGCTTTTACGTGATCCCCCAGTTTCATCTCGACGGCACGCGCATCGCGGTATGGGACAAGTTCGGCTATCCCCAGCCCTTCCCCCAGTACACGCTCGATCTCGATGCCTGGTGGGTCGATCCGCAACGCGCCAAGACGATCAATCAACGTCAGAACGGCGGGGGGTGATAGGCACTCGTGGCGGCTTATATTCTCCGACGCATGCTGTTAATGGTCCCCACGCTGCTGGGAATCATGCTGCTCAATTTCGTCATCGTCCAGGCCGCTCCGGGCGGCCCCATCGATCAGATCATCGCCCGTTATCAGGGACTCGACAGCAATTCCAGCACGCGACTCGACGGCGGTGGCGGCGATCCGTCCAGTGGTACGCAGGCTTCGCGCGGCTCGCGCGGCGTCGACCCGCGATTCATCGCCCAGCTCGAAGAGCAGTTCGGTTTCGATGAGCCGCCCTATCAGCGATTCCTGGGGATGATCGGCGATTACGCCACTTTCGATTTCGGCGATAGCTTCTTTCGCGGTCGCCCGGTCGTCGATCTGATACTCGAACGCCTGCCGGTATCGATCTCGCTGGGGCTCTGGAGTACCTTGCTGGTCTATCTGATCTCGATCCCGATGGGCATTCGCAAGGCGCTCCACCACGGGTCCCGCTTCGACGTATGGACATCGGGGCTGGTCATCGTCGGCTATGCGATTCCCGGCTTCCTGTTCGCCATACTCCTGATCGTGCTGTTCGCCGGCGGCAGCTATTTCGACCTCTTCCCGCTGCGCGGGCTGACCTCGGCCAACTTCGACGAGCTTTCACCGCTGGCCAAGGTCGGCGATTACCTGTGGCATATCACCCTGCCGGTGATCGCCACGGCGATCGGCAGCTTCGCGACGCTGACCATGCTGACCAAGAACAGCTTCCTGGACGAGATTCACAAGCAGTACGTGCTGACCGCACGCGCCAAGGGAGCCAGCGATCGCGGCGTCCTCTACGGGCATGTGTTCCGCAACGCCATGCTGCTGATCATCGCCGGGCTACCGGCCGCGCTGGTGGGTATCTTCTTCACCGGCTCGCTGCTCATCGAAGTGATCTTCTCGCTCAACGGCCTGGGCCTGCTGGGCTTCGAGGCGGTGATGCAGCGCGACTATCCGGTGATCTTCGGCACGCTCTATCTGTATACCCTGATCGGCCTGATACTCAAGCTGATCTCCGATCTGACCTACGTGTGGGTCGATCCACGCATCGACTTCGATACTCGGGAAGCATGACGTCAATGGCACAGAACAAGCGGATGCGTGTGTCGCCGATCATGCGGCGACGGCTGGCGGTATTTCGCGGCAACCCTCGGGCACGCTGGTCGCTGTGGACGTTTGCCGTTCTATTCATGCTCAGCCTTTGCGCCGAGCTGATCGCGAACGACAAGCCGCTGGTCGTGCATTATCTGGATGGTTGGTACGTGCCCTTGCTGGTGGATTACCCGGAAACCGAGTTCGGCGGCTTTCTGCCGACCACGACCGACTATCGCGATGAATTCGTCCAGGAGGAAATCAACGAAAATGGCTGGATGCTGTGGCCGCCGATTCCCTTTTCCTACGACACCCTCGATCGGCAACTCGGCCAGCCGGCTCCTTCGCCCCCCGATCTGCGCCATTGGCTGGGAACCGACGATCAGGGCCGGGACGTGCTCGCCAGAGTGATCTACGGTTTTCGGCTCTCGGTGTTGTTCGCGCTGGCCCTGACCGGTGGCTCGCTGATTCTCGGCGTGACCTTCGGCGGCATTCAGGGTTACTTCGGCGGCAAGGTCGACCTGGTCGGCCAGCGCCTTTCCGAAATCTGGTCGGGGCTGCCGGTGCTGTTCCTGCTGATCATCCTCGCCAGCCTGGTCGAGCCCAACATCTGGTGGTTGCTGGGCATCATGCTGCTGTTCTCGTGGCTGGGGCTGGTGGATATCGTGCGCGCCGAATTCCTGCGGGCGCGCAACCTCGAATACGTGCGCGCCGCACGCGCCCTGGGTCTGCCCTCGCGGCTCATCATGTGGCGTCATGTGCTGCCCAACGCGATGGTCGCCACCTTGACCTTCATCCCTTTCCTGTTCACCGGGGCGATCACCACCTTGACCGCGCTGGATTTCCTCGGCTTCGGCCTGCCGCCCGGCTCGCCGTCGCTCGGCGAACTGGTGGCCCAGGGCAAGAACAACCTTCAGGCGCCCTGGCTGGGCATCACCGCCTTCGTCACGCTGAGCCTGATGCTGTCGTTGCTGGTGTTCATCGGCGAGGGACTGCGCGATGCCTTCGATCCCCGGCATATCCAGGCCTCGAGTGGCGCCATCCAGGCGGGTGCCACGCATGACGAAAGACGCCACACCGACAGCGCGGAGGCCAGCCGATGAGCGGCGACAGCGTGTTGTCCCTGAAGAATTTCTCCATCGCCTTCGATGCGCTACAGGTCGTCGAACGGCTCACGTTGAGCGTACGCGCCGGGGAAACCCTGGCGCTGGTCGGCGAATCGGGCTCGGGGAAGTCGGTCACTGCCCTGGGGGCGATGGGGCTGCTTCCCGGCAATGCACGGATCGAAGGAAGCCGTGAACTGGCGGGTCGCGACCTGTCGGAACTCGATGCACGCCAATGGCATCAACTGCGTGGCAATCAGGTGGGATTCATCTTCCAGGAACCGATGACTTCGTTGAACCCCTTGCACACGATCGGCAAGCAGCTCGGCGAAGCGCTACGCCTGCATAGTGACATCACCAAGGGTACGGCGCGGCAAAAGGCCCGCGAGCTCCTCGAGCAGGTGCGCCTGCCACGCCCCGATGAGCTCCTCGACGCCTGGCCCCACCAACTCTCCGGCGGACAGCGGCAGCGGGTCATGATCGCCATCGCTATCGCCAATCGTCCACGCCTGCTGATTGCCGACGAGCCCACCACCGCCCTCGATGTCACCGTTCAGCAGGAGATACTGCAGCTATTGCGCGATCTCCAGCAGCGCCACGCAATGGCCATGCTGTTCATCACTCATGACCTTAATCTGGTGCGTCGTCATGCCGATCGCGTCTGCGTGCTCTACCGGGGACGCGAGCAGGAAAGCGGAGAGGTCCATGAGGTGTTCGAGCGGCCGAGCAGCGAATACACACGGCTATTGCTGGCCGCCGAGCCCGAGGGACGCCCTGCTCCTTGTCAGACGCAAGACACGCTTCTCACGGCTCGCCGTCTTTCGGTCGCTTTCCCCCGATCGCGGCGTTTGTTCGCCCGCCGCCGGGCGCCGTTCGTTGCGCTACAGCCGCTCGATCTGAGCCTGGCCCGCGGCGAAACGCTGGGCATCGTCGGCGAGTCGGGGTCGGGCAAGACCACGTTGGGTCTGGCGCTGCTGCGCCTCAACCGGGCCACCGGCCGGGTCACGCTCGGCGAAACGCGCCTGGATACCCTCACCGGCAATCGCCTGCGCAAGCAACGCCGAAACATGCAGATCGTCTTTCAGGATCCCTATGGTTCGCTTTCCCCGCGCATGCCGGTGAGAGAAATCATCAGCGAGGGACTGCGCTTTCATAACCCACAGCTCACCGAGCAGACGGTCAGCGAGCGCGTCGCCGTCAGCTTGCGGGAAGTCGGTCTGCCGGAAGATGTGGCATCACGCTATCCGCATGAATTCTCGGGCGGACAACGCCAGCGTATCGCCATTGCCCGGGCGATCATCCTCGAGCCCGAACTGCTGATACTCGACGAGCCGACGTCGGCACTCGATCGTACCGTACAGAAGCAATTGATCACGCTGCTTCGCGAGCTTCAGGCTCGCCGCGGATTGAGCTACGTCTTCATCAGCCATGACCTGGCGGTCGTCAGGGCCATGGCCCATCGCGTGCTGGTCATGAAGAACGGCGAGGTGATCGAATACGGCGACTGCGAGCAGGTTCTGCGTCGTCCGACGAGCGATTACACGCGTAACTTGCTGAAAGCCGCAGCCTTGGGCGAATGAACGGCGACGCCGTGTTGTCCCGGAGCGTGTTGTTCTTAAAGAAGTTGGCCCTGAACAATTGGCTGGCCGGGTTGACTATGCCGCCTCAGCCGAGTTTAGGATGTTCTTGTAATTCTTGACCAACTGGCTATGTATCAAGGTTGCAATCAATCAATATAAGATAACGGTATAAATAGTTAGAAGGCGGCAATCTCTTCATCCCTCAGCATGCGGCATTCTCCCGGTTCGAGGTCCGGATCCAGCACCAAGGGGCCTATCGATTCACGATGCAACGTCTCGATGCGGTTGCCGATCGCGGCGAACATGCGCCGCACCTGGTGGTATTTTCCATCGGTCACGGTGATGCGGAAACGCTCGGGTGAAAGCGCTTCAAGCCGCGCCGGGTGGGTCGGCTGCTGTTCGCCATCCAGCAACAGCCCTTCTGCGAAGGCGGCGATCGCGGTTTCCAGCATGCTATCTTGCAGGGGCTCGGCCAAGCTGGCCAGATACACCTTGGGGCATCGGGTTCGCGGCGATGTCACGCGATGCGACCATTGACCGTCATCGGTCAGCAGAACCAGCCCCGTGGTGTCGACATCCAGCCGCCCCACCGGATGCAATCGCTCGACCTTGGGCAGGTCGATCAACTCGAGCACCGTCTGGTAGCGTCCCGCTCGCGTGGTGCATTCGACCCCGAGCGGCTTGTTCATCATCAGGTAGCGCAAGCCGAACGGGGCCAATCGCTTTCCCAGCCAATCGACGGCGCTGCCCTCGCCGACATGCACGGCGGGATTCCTGATCACTTCGCCATCGACATTCACCTCGCCCCGGTGAAGCGCCTTCTTGGCCAGGCTGCGGGTCAGGTCCGTGGTCTCGCAGAGAAACTTGTCGAGGCGCATTACATCTCCAACGTGAAGCGATCGGCATCCATCCAGGCGGGAAACTTTTCGCGGAACTGGGCCAGTGCGTCGCTGTCGAGCACACCGGTGTGAATGAAAGGTTGATCGCGACGCTCATCGATCAGCGACTCGCCCTTGAAGTCGACGAGCATCGAATCGCCGGCGTAGGCCAGCTTCTTGGCGTCTTCACCGACACGGTTGACGCCGATCACGTAACTCAGATTCTCTACCGCTCTGGCTTGCAGCAGGATACGCCACGCCTGGCGACGCGGTGCCGGCCAGTTGGCCACGCACAGCAGCGCATCGTACTCGAAGTGCGCGCCCCCGCGAGGCTGTTGGCGCAGCCAGACCGGGAAGCGCAAGTCATAGCAGACCGTCAGCAACAGACGAAAGCCATTGAGCTCGACGATGACCCGCTGATCGCCCATGCCGTAACGCTCATGTTCACCGGCCATGCGAAACAGGTGGCGCTTGTCGTAATAGGCCAGTTCGCCGTCGGGTGTGGCCCAGATCATGCGATTGTAATACTCGCCTTCGGCGACTATCGCCACACTGCCGGTCACCACGCAGCCACGCTGCATCGCCTGTCGGCGCATCCACGCGACGCTTCGACTGTCCTCCATCGGTTCGGCCATTTCGCGGGAATTCATGGTGAAGCCGGTGGCGAACATCTCCGGCAGCACGACCAGGTCGGTCTGGGCCTGTCCCAGGTCGCCAAGCTGCTCTTCCAGCAAGTGGCAGTTGGCTTCGGGATCCTCCCAGCGCAGATCCGGTTGGACGAGGGTCGTGCGTAGCTCGCTCATGGTGTCCTCCTGTCGCGGCTACAAGCCGCCCTGTTGGTGATGACCATTAGCCTAACCGAGGGACTGGCAAGGTGCAGCCGCCAGAGGCTTGGGCATGCTAACATTAGCGCCCGCTTCACGCTGAGCCACGGCCCAACCAGGGCGCGACGACACGCGGCGCATGTCGTCCTTGATGGCCAACTGCACCAGGAAAAGTCATGAGCCTGCCCGTCCAGCCCGACAAGGAAGCTACCCAAGGGGTGTTTTTCGGCCTCTGCGCCTATCTGATGTGGGGCAGCTTTCCGCTGTTCTTCGCCCTGTTCGAAGGCATTCCCGCCTGGGAAATACTCATTCATCGCGTGCTGTGGTCCTGCGTATTCCTGGTCGGTCTGGTGAGTCTGCTCAGGCGCTGGACGCCGATTCGAGCGGCATTGGCCGAGCCGCGTCGGTTGGGGCGGGTACTGGCGTGTGCGGTGCTGATCGGGCTCAATTGGGGCATTTATATCTATGCCGTCGAAAGTCGCCAGGTCTTTCAGGCAAGCCTGGGATATTTTCTCACCCCGCTGATCAACGTGGCGCTGGGCGTGGGCTTTCTCAAGGAGCGCATGTCGCCACTGCAGGGTGTCGCCGTGGCCCTCGCGGCGGTGGCGATCGGCATTCAGCTCGCACTGCTGGGGAGCCTGCCCTGGATCACGCTGGTACTGGCGACGTCCTTCGGCACTTACGGGCTGCTGCGCAAGCAGGTTCCGCTGGACGGATTGTCAGGGCTGTTCGTCGAGACGCTATTGCTGTTCCCGCTGGGCCTGCTGGCCATCGCCTGGTTGAGCGCTAGCGGCCAATCGCACTTCATGCAGGGCGATGGCCAGACCACGCTGCTGCTCATCGCCAGCGGCGTGATAACGGCGCTGCCGCTGATGGCGTTCGCCGGGGCCGCAAGGCGGTTGCGCCTGGCCACCCTCGGCTTTCTGATGTATCTGAACCCCACGATTCAGTTCTTCATTGCATTGCTGATCTCCCGCGAGCCCCTCTCGCCGATCCAACTGGCCACTTTCGTGCTGATCTGGATTAGCCTGGCGATTTACTCCTACTCCGCCTGGCAACAACACCCACGCGAACGGATCGCATGAACGCCACCGGCGGGCTCAACCGAGCGAAGCTTCGCTGACCAGCCTCACCTTCGATTCGGATAGACGCAAGCGCTCGATCAGCGTGCCGAGCACGGCCATCGTCGGCACCTGGCATTGCCACAGCGTCTCTCCGGCTTGCAGCGCCAGTGCTTCGCGATGCATGGCCGCGGCGGGGTCCATGCTGCGGTCGTCGAGCGCTTCCAGACCCAACCCCGCCAACTGGGCACTATCCACGCCGGGCAACAGCACGACGCAGCTACGCACACCCTCGGTATTGAGAGCGATCCGTTGACGGCTATCGGCGAGTTGCCAGATCGACAGTCGCAGACGACTCACCGAGCGTTCCAGCACCACGCTATCGCTGGCGGCAAGCCATTCCGCCGCCAGGCGACCGTTGATCCTGCGCTCCCGTGTCGCGGCGTTGATGTGCGGATAGAGAAAGCCGCTGCGCTGGACCATCCAGTCCAGCGCGTCATCGAACCCTACACCGAACTGCTTGGAGAAAGGCATTTCGCGACGCGATACGGCGTTGCGCACGGTCGACAACTTCAAGCTGCACAGTGCGGCTATCTCGGTGACACTCAGCCCATGCTCGGCAGGTCGGGGGATCAGGTAGGTGGGCAGTACATTGGCCAGGCCGACGTGCTGCTCGAGGCGCGCTCTGACCCTGGCGATGCCCAGCAGATGCAGCAACCTCAGAGGCGGCGTGCGTCCCGCCAGTTCGTCCAGGCTATGCGTCATCAGCACCAGGTGCCAGAAATCGCTTAGCCCGGCTGTCCCGGCGCCCGGGCTCGGCATCATGCGTGGCTCGAGCGCCCAGCCATGCAAGGCTTCCAGCGGCTGCGTCATGCGCTCGACCAGCGTATCGGCGGTAAGACCCGGGACCGCTGCGCGCGGGGCCGTGTTGCCCAGATAGAGACGCTGCAACGGGCTGACCATCACCTGACAAGCAGCCTCCAGCTCTGCCTTGAGCTGCGGCAGTGCCAGCTCGTCCGATACCGCCTGACCGAGTAGTGACGCCTGCAGAAGCCCCGACGAGGCCATGGCCACTGTGGTCATTGAATGCACTCCTGCGTACGGACGAGACCGTGGCGAACGACCGCTCTATGGCGTCTCGGCCCGGCCCCATTTTTTGATGGGATCATGGTTACAGCTGGTAAAGAGGATAACGGCAAGCGCGTCGACTTCTTTAGCAACAGCGCGTTCTGCTCAGCGCGTGGTTGCGACGCTCTCGGGCTGGTAGCCGACACGGAAGCCGCCCCAATGACGACCATTGACGTGAATGGGCACGGACAGGTCGTGCATCACCTCGCCGGTGTCGCGCTTGTAGGTCTGTACCAGCAAGGCGCGGGTATGCGAGCCACAGCGGCTGCCGGTGGGATCATCGAAGATCCGCTTGCTGCGGCTGTATTTCAGGTCGGTCTCATAGTCGCCGCTTGGCGGCTTGCTGACATGGCGGTTATGGGTGGGAACGTATCCGCGCTGATCGCAGGCGATCGCGTAACTGGCCTGCAGGGCTTCGAGTAGCGGCTCCTGGATCTTGGGCAGGTGACTATCGGTGTATGTGTCGTAGCCCGTCCTGTAGAGAGGTGGTCGGGTATTTGAGATAACGGTATATTTAGCGTCGAACAGCACTTCTTCACGCAGTTCGCCTCGCTTGATGGCCTGCTCGAGCAACGCCGCGATCCGGTCGGCGGCGCGTCTTGCCTCGCCGAAGACCTGTTGATGGCGGCTGGCCAGACGCTGCTGGGCAAGTTCGCCATCCACCGCTTCCGCGGCGTCCATCAAGGCGCGAGCCTGCTCGGCGAGGTCATGCATATCTCCCAGGCCATCATCAACGTGCGATTTGAGTGTGATCAGCGTCTGCGAGACTTGCTGGCTATGTCCGCGGGTCTGTTGCATCGAGCCGGCGATCTCGGCGAGCTGGCTTTCGACGCTGTCGAAATCCTCGGTCATGGCGGAAAGATGCCCGCCCACCGCTTCGATCTCGCTGGCGCTGTCGCCTACCCGACGCATCAGATGGCCGATCGTCTCGACGACCCGGTTACTGCTGTCGCCGATCTCGTCGACCAGCGATTCGACCTGCCGGGTCGCCTCCGCGGTACGCCGTGAAAGCTCGCGCACTTCACCGGCCACCACCGCAAAGCCACGCCCATGCTCGCCGGCACGTGCCGCCTCGATCGAGGCATTGAGCGACAGCAGGTTGGTCTGCTCGGCGATCTCCTCGATCATTCCGGTCACGTCACGGACGCGATGGGTCTTGCCGGCAAGCGACTCGAGCAGATCCAAGGCCTCGTCCGAGCGGCTGGCCAGCAGGGTCATCTCGCCGATGACGCCGTCGAGCGCCTGGCGGTTGCTCTGGTTGGCGGATTGCGAGGCGCTCGCCTGAGCGGCGAGCTGGCTGGCGCTGGCCGAAACGGTTTCGATGGTCGTGGTGATCGCCGCCATGCTCGCCACCGCCTCGCTGACGATGGTTTCCTGTTCGGTGAGCCGCCAGTCGAGGCGGTCAGCGTGATGCGACACCTCGGCGGAGGCAATGGCCGTCCTGCCGGCGCGCTTGACGAGTCGTTGAGCCATCTTTCGCAGCGACAGGTAATCGCGCCCCGATGCCGGCAGCCCACGCTGGCTCATGACATCGAGCTCCTCGGGATCGGCAGCGTAGATCCGCGCGAAACGATCGAATGAAAGACCGGCCAACAACCCCAGCAAGGTGGTCAGATACGACACCCATGGCGCTTCAAGCCATAGACTGGCGACAACGGCGGCGCCCAGCAAGGCCCCCAGCAGGCCCAGATTCACGATACGCATCAGCGGACTCCCCGGCGGTTTCTAAGCCGAATATCGGCCTGGCGAGGCGATGCCTGATATGAACTTTGGCCTGAGAGACTATCGTCGAGGAGTACGGCATGGATCCGTCAGTGACCACCGGAGGGAAAGTTGAATTCGGCCTGGGTGGTTTCGAAGGCCGAAGGCCAGCGCTGGGATACCGCCTTGCGACGAGTATAGAAGCGCACCGAATCGGGACCGTAGGCATGCAGGTCGCCGAACAGCGAACGCTTCCAGCCACCGAAGCTATGGTAGGCCACCGGCACCGGCAGCGGCACGTTGATGCCGACCATGCCCACCTCGATGCTGTCGGCGAAACGCCGCGCCGCCTCGCCGTCGCGGGTGAACAGGCAGGTGCCGTTGCCGTACTCGTGTTCGTTGATCAGTCGGATGGCCTCGTCGAGACTGGCGACACGCACCACGCATAACACCGGGCCGAAGATCTCCTCGCGATAGATGCGCATCGTCGGTTTTACCCGATCGAACAGGCAGCCGCCCAGGAAAAAGCCGTTCTCGTAACCGGGCACGGTCAGCCCCCGTCCGTCGGCCACCAGCTCGGCGCCGCTGGATACGCCCTCCTCGATGAAGCCCAGCACCTTGTCGCGGTGCGCGCCGGTGACCAACGGCCCCATGTCGAGCCCCTTGTCGGTTCCCGGGCCGATCTTCAGCGCGGCGATCTTGGGCAGCATCGACTCGACCAGCCGATCCGCCGTCTCGTCGCCCACGCAGACCGCCACCGAGATGGCCATGCAGCGCTCGCCACAGCTACCGTAGGCAGCGCCCATCAGGGTGTTCGCGGCGTTCTCGAGATCGGCGTCGGGCAGCACCACGGCGTGATTCTTGGCCCCGCCTAGGGCCTGGACGCGCTTGCCGTTGGCGCTACCGCGGCCATAGATCGATTCGGCAATCGGGGTCGAACCGACGAACGACAGCGCCTTGACATGGGGCGATTCGATCAACGCATCGACCGCCTCGCGGCCGCCGTGAACCACGTTGATGACGCCCCTGGGCAGCCCGGCTTCCTGGAGCAGCTCGGCGATCGCCAGTGCCGAGCCGGGATCGCGCTCGGAGGGCTTGAGAATGAAGGTGTTGCCGCAGGCGATGGCCATCGGATACATCCACAGCGGCACCATTGCCGGAAAATTGAACGGCGTGATGCCCGCCACCACACCCAGCGGCTGGAAGTTCGACCAGGCGTCGATCGCCGGACCGGCGTTGTGCGAATAGTCGCCCTTGAGCAATTCGGGTACGCCGCAGGCGTACTCGACGTTCTCGATGCCGCGGCGCAGCTCGCCACCGGCGTCCTCGAAGGTCTTGCCGTGCTCCTCGCTGACCAGGTGGGTCAGCCGCTCGGCATTGTCCTCGAGCAACTGCTTGAAACGGAACATGACCTGGGCGCGCTTGGCCGGCGGCGTATCGCGCCAAGCCGGGTAAGCGGCCTGCGCCGCCGCGATCGCCCGCTCGGCGGTCGCGGCATCGGCATTGGCGACCCGCCGCACCACCGCGCCGGTCGAGGGATTGGTCACCTCGAGCGTCGCGCCCGGGGCATCGCTCGGCTCGCCGTCGATCAGATGATGAATGAATTCCATGAAGACTCCTTGCTGATTGTTCCGGATCACCCGGTCGGGCACGGATCAGGCCAACGTATCGAGGGTGGTGGCGACGGCGTCGAACAGGCGCTCGAGCTCCGCATCGGTGGTCGCGAACGGCGGGCCGAACTGCAGGGTGTCGCCGCCGTAACGCACGTAGAACCCCGCCTCCCACAGCGCCAGCGCGGCGTCGCGGGGACGGATCGCCGGATCGCCCTCGCGCGGCGCCAGCTGGATGGCCCCGGCGAGGCCGTAATTGCGGATGTCGACGACATGCGGGCGCCCCTTCAGCGCGTGCAGGCGCGCTTCGAACGCCGGCGCGATGGCCCGCACCTGAGCGGGGAAGTCCTCGCGCTCGAACAGCTCGAGCGCCGCCAGCGCGGCGGCGCAGGCCACCGGATGGGCGCTGTAGGTATAGCCGTGGGGGAATTCGATGCCGTGCCCGGGACCGCCGGCCTGCATGAAGGTCGCGTGGATCTCGCGCGAGGCGATCACCGCACCCATGGGAATCGCCCCGTTGGTGATCTGCTTGGCGACGTTCATGATATCCGGCGTCACCCCGAAGGCCTCGGCCCCGGTGGTCGCGCCGCAGCGCCCGAAGGCAGTGATCACCTCATCGAAGATCAGCAGGATATCGTGCTCGTCGCAGATCGCCCGCAGGCGTTCGAGATAGCCCTTGGGCGGCACGATCACCCCGGCCGAGCCCGACATCGGCTCGACGATCACTGCGGCGATGTTGGCGGCGTCGTTGAGCGCGATCTGGTCGAGCAGCGCATCGGCGAGCTCGGCGCCCTGCTCGGCCTGGCCGCGGGTGAAGGCCTGTCCCGGCTGCAAGGTATGCGGCAGATGGGCGAATTCAAGCAACTGCCCGTAGTGCTTGCGGTTGGCGACGATGCCGCCGGCGCTGGTACCGCCGATATTGACGCCATGATAGCCCTTGAGGCGGCTGATCAGGCGGGTCTTCTCGGGCTTGCCCTTGAGTCGCCAGTAAGCGCGCGCCATCTTCAGCGCGGTATCGGCGCTCTCCGAACCGGAATTGGTGAAGAACACATGGTCGAGCCCTTTCGGTGTCAGCTCGGCGAGCCGCTCGGCGAGTTCGAAAGCCAGCGGATGGCCGACCTGGAAGCTCGGCGCGTAATCGAGCCTGCCGAGCTGGCGCGCCACGGCCTGCTGAAGCTCTGCGCGGTTATGCCCCGCGCCGCAGCACCACAGCCCCGACAGCGAATCGAACAGCCGCCGGCCGCGGGTATCGATCAGGTAGCGCCCTTCGGCGCCGGCCACCATGCGCGGGTGGGCGCGAAAGTCGCGATTGGCGGTGAAAGGCATCCAATAGGCATCGCCGAGCGTATCGGAGCCGTCCTGGGACCGGGCATCGGCCGCCCTGCCGTGCGTCTGGGAGTCGAGGCTGAACATGGCTGTTTCCTGTTGTTGGTCATGGCCGCGAATGAACATTCGCTTGACAGCTTGGCCCAGCACAAAGCGTTTGAATACACAAACGTATCAACCTTCACATTGGGAATCATTAACCTAAGTGCGGCATTCAGGCCGATCTTCATCGCCACCTGCGATGGGGTAACCAAACAGTGCCGCGTCCGCCGCTTGCAAGCAGTCAGGCCCCTCAGCCTTGCGCCACTTCCGGTAACCCCTCATCATTTCTGAATATATTCACCAAACCATGCGTCGAGACAAGGCGCGAGATTCACCTCGCCAATAAACCGTCGCGAGTTGCCACGAGAGATCGATGCTCAAGCGTTACCTGCCAGTGCTGCAATGGCTGCCTTACTATCGGCGCGAGCTGTTCAGTCATGATCTGACCGCCGGGCTGATCGTCGCGATCATGGTGATCCCCCAGTCGCTGGCCTATGCCCTGCTGGCCGGCCTGCCGGCGGTGATAGGCCTGTATGCCAGCATCCTGCCGGTGTTTGCCTATACGCTGTTCGGTTCGAGCCGCACCCTGGCCGTGGGGCCGGTGGCCATCGTCGCCCTGATGACCGCCGCCGCGCTGGCCGGCGTCGCCACGCCGGGCAGTAGCGAGTACATCGCGGGCGCACTGGTGCTGTCGTTGCTGTCGGGCCTGATGCTCACCGTGATGGGTTTCCTGCGGCTGGGTTTCTTCGCCAACTTTCTCAGTCACCCGGTCATCTCGGGCTTCCTGTCGGCATCGGGAATCCTGATCGCCGCCAGTCAGGCCGCCCACCTGCTGGGCATCGATGGCGCCGGCTTTACACTTCCCACCCTGCTCGCCAATCTGGCAGCTCAACTGGACGACACCAATCTTGCCACCCTGGCGATCAGCGCCTTTACGCTGACTTTTCTGCTCGGCATGCGGCGCTATGGTCGCCAAAGCCTGAAACGCATCGGCCTGCCCGCCAAGCTTGCCGACCTGACCGCCAAGGCCGGTCCGGTATTCGCCGTGGTGCTGACCACCCTGGCGACCTGGCGTTTCGACCTGGTAGCCGACGGTGTCGCCGTGGTCGGCAATGTCCCCGCCGGGCTCCCCCCCCTGACGCTGCCCGACTTCGCCCCCTCGCTGTGGTATTCGTTGCTGGTACCGGCGCTACTGATCAGCATCGTCGGCTTCGTCGAGTCGGTATCGATGGGCCAGATGCTTGCCGCCAAGCGCCGCGAGCGGATCTCGCCGGACCAGGAGCTCATCGGGCTGGGCACCGCCAATCTCGCTGCTTCGGTGACCGGCGGCATGCCGGTCACCGGCGGGCTTTCGCGCACGGTGATCAATTTCGATGCCGGCGCTCGCACGCCGATCGCCGGCGTCGTCGCCGCGCTGGGCATCGGCCTGGTCACGCTGTTCTTCACACCATGGATCTACTATCTGCCGACCGCGACCTTGGCCGCCACCATCACGGTATCGATCCTCACGCTGGTGGATATAGCGGTGATGCGGCGCACCTGGCGCTACTCGAAAGGCGACTTCTCCGCACTACTGGCGACATTGCTGCTGACCCTGATGGAAGGCGTCGAGACTGGCATCATCGCCGGCGTAAGTTTGTCGATCGCACTGTTTCTTTACCGCACCAGCCACCCACATAGCGCCCTGGTGGGCCGCGTGCCGGGCACCGAGCATTTTCGCAACGTCGCCCGGCATCAGGTGGAAAGCCACGAGCAGGTCGCCCTGCTGCGCATCGACGAAAGCCTCTACTTCGCCAATGCCCGCTATCTGGAGGATACGCTGTATACACTGGTGGCCGAGCGTCCGCAGCTTCGCCATACGGTATTGATCTGCTCGGCGGTCAATCTGATCGATGCCTCGGCACTCGAGAGTCTCGAGGCGATCAACGCGCGACTCAAGGATTCCGGCGTAACGCTGCATCTCGCCGAGGTCAAGGGACCGGTCATGGATCGCCTCAAGCACAGCGATTTTCTCGAGACGCTGACCGGGCGGGTATTCCTGAGCACCTACGCCGCCTGGAGCGCGTTGCGACCCTCGATGGCGGGCAGCAACGAGCCCATGCGTCCGCTCGGCTAGCAGTCTGTCGGATTTGACCGATCGTCGCGAGAAAAGCGGATTTCGAGACAAGTTGATCGATCTGATGAGGCGAATAGCGCGCTATTTAACGAATCAGAGCGAATGAAATTGGCCGAAAGCCCGGGTTTCGCAGCAGATCAGCGTTAAGTCCGACAGGCTGCTAGCGACGCCGGTCAGGCGAGCCGGCGCTCGGTTTGCGGTTCGAACAGCACCGCGCGACTCATGTCGACACGCAGGGCGATCGGCTCGCCGGCCACGGCGCGGCTCTTGGGTCCGAGCCGCACGGTGACCTCGCTGGCGCCCAGCGCCACACGCAGCAACAAATCGGCGCCGGTCGGCTCGACGACCGTGGTGGTGGTATTGAGCAACGTGCCCTCGACCTGGGCGCCGAGTCGCACATCCTCCTCGCTGAAATGCTCCGGTCGCAGCCCCAGCGTCAGCGGCTCGTCGACGTGGCGGACCAGCGCCGGCGTCTCGCGCGCCTCCGGCCATGGCAGCACCAGCGGCTGCTCGCCGCCGGTATCCACGCTCAGTCGATAGCTGCCGGGCGCGCCGGTCAACGTGGCACGAATGAAGTTCATCGACGGCGAGCCCATGAAGCCGGCGACGAAGCTGTCGGCCGGATCGTTGTAGACCTCGTCGGGCGTGCCCAACTGGAGGATCTTGCCGTCACGCATCACCGCGATGCGATCGGCCAGCGTCATGGCCTCGATCTGGTCGTGGGTGACGTAGACGATCGTCGTTCCCAGCCGCTGGTGCAGCTTCTTGATCTCGGTGCGCATCTCGACGCGCAGCTTGGCGTCGAGGTTGGATAGCGGCTCGTCGAACAGGTAAATCTGCGGTTCGCGGGCCAGCGCGCGACCCATGGCGACACGCTGGCGCTGCCCGCCGGACAGCTGCGACGGCTTGCGATCGAGCAGCGGCGTGATCTGCAGCAGATCGGCGACCCGCGCCACGGCGGCCTCGCGCTCGGCCTTGGGCACCTTGCGCATCTCCAGCCCGAAGACGATATTCTGGCGCACCGTCATGCTCGGGTAGAGCGCATACGACTGGAAGACCATGGCGATGTCGCGCTCGGCCGGCGTACGCCAGGTGACGTCCTCGCCGCCGATGAGGATCTCGCCGGCGGTCACCGGCTCCAGGCCGGCGATGGCGTTCATCAGCGTCGACTTGCCGCAGCCCGACGGCCCGACCAGGATCAGGAACTCACCGGAGTCGATTGCCAGCGAGATGTCCTTGAGCACCTCGGTGGTGCCGAATGTCTTGTGTACGTTACGAATTTCCAATGCGGACATAAACCCCCCTGCCCCCCTGTGCTCAACCCTTGACGGATCCCGCGGTCAGCCCGCGAACGAAATATTTGCCGGCCAGGACATAGACCACCAGCGTCGGCAATGCGGCGATCATCGCCCCCGCCATATCGACGTTGTACTCCTTGACCCCGGTCGAGGTGTTGACCAGGTTGTTCAGCGCCACCGTCACCGGCTGCGAGTCGAACCCGGCGAAGGCCACCCCGAACAGGAAATCGTTCCAGATCTGGGTGAACTGCCAGATCACCGACACGGTGATGATCGGCCCCGAAACCGGTAGCAGAATCCGCCAGAAGATCCGGAAGAACCCGGCACCGTCGAGCTTGGCGGCGGAGATCATCTCATCGGGAACCGAGACGTAATAGTTGCGGAAGAACAGCGTGGTGAAGGCGATGCCGTAGACCACGTGGACCAGCACCAGGCCGCTCGTCGAGCTCGCCAGACCCAGCCAGCCGAGCGTTCGGGCCATCGGCATCAGCACCACCTGGAACGGGATGAAGCAGCCGAACAGCAGCAGCGCGAAGCACAGGTTGGCGCCACGAAAGCGCCACTTGGTCAGCGCATAGCCGTTGAGCGCACCGACCAGCGTGGAGATTGCCACGGCCGGGATCGCGATGCTCAGCGAGTTCAAGAAGTAACCCGACAGACCCTCGCAGCGCATACCGGTGCAGGCCGTGCCCCAGGCCTTGGCCCAGGCCGCGAACGTCAGCGAGTCCGGCAATGACAGCAGTGCGCCGGCACGGATCTCCTCGAGCGGCTTGATCGAGGTCAGCAGCATCACCACCAGCGGCAACAGATAAACCAGCGCCATTACCGTCAGCAGTGCATAGAGCCCCGCGCGCAGCAGGCGGGCGCCTGGGGTGCGGCGCCGAATGACGTTATCCATGCTTGCGCCCTCGCAGTTCGGAATACAGATACGGCACCAGGATCGCCAGCACCCCGGCGAGCATCATGATCGCGCTGGCCGAGCCCAGGCCGATCTGCCCGCGAGTGAAGGTGTAGGCGTACATGAAGGTCGCCGGCAGGTCGGTGGCATAGCCCGGGCCGCCGCCGGTCAGCGCCATGACCAGGTCGAAGCTCTTGATGGCGATATGCGCGAGTATCATCACCGCACTGAACACCACCGGTCGCAGGCAGGGAATCACGATCCGCCAGTAGACCTTCACCAGGCTCGCGCCATCCAGCGCCGCGGCCTTGAACAGGCTGTCGTCGATGCTGCGCAGCCCGGCCAGGAACAGCGCCATGACGAAGCCCGAGGCCTGCCACACGGCGGCGATCACCAGTGCATAGATGGCCATGTCCGGGTTGACCAGCCAGTCGAAGGTGAAGTCCTCGAACCCCCAACCGCGGACCAGCGACTCGATGCCCAGGCCGGGGTTGAGGATCCAGCGCCATACCACCCCGGTGACGATCAGCGACAGCGCCATGGGATAGAGATAGATGGTGCGCAGCACGCCCTCCTGGCGGATGCGCTGGTCGAGCAGAATCGCCAGCATCAGCCCGATGAACAGGCAGATGACGATGAACAATCCACCGAAGATCACCAGATTGGTGGCGGCGACGTTCCAGCGTTCGTTGGCAAACAACCGGGCATATTGCGCGAAGCCGACGAAATCGTACCGGGGCAGCATACCCGAGCTGGTCAGCGACAGAATGAACGTCCACAGCATGTAGCCGTAGACGAAGAACAGCGCCACCGCAAGGGAGGGCGCCACCACCAGGCGCGGCAATACCCGTTCCAGGGTACCGGACAGCGAATGCCGGCCCGCGTTCGCGCGCCGGCGCGGCAGAGAATCGGTGTGCGACATCGGAGTGTCCTTGAAGGCAACGACAACGAGCCGCCGCTCGCCGAGGGCAAGCGGCGGCGGCAGGTCAGCCTGCGGCGCGAACCGCGCTGGCCAGACGCTCGGCGGCGGTTTCAGCCGCCATCTCGGGATCATTGAAGAAGTTGGTGATCGCGTCGAAGACCGCTCCCTGAACGCTCGCCGACACCGCCATGCCATGCGCCAGGCTGGGCAGCAGGCCGTTGCCCTCGCTGGCCGCATCGAAGGCCTTGCGCGATTCCTTGGCACAGCTATCGAAGCCTTCCAGCGGCACGTCGAGGCGCACCGGAATCGAGCCCTTGGTCTTGTTGAAGGTAGTCTGAAAGTCCTTGGACAGGATCAGGCTGGCCAGATCCTGCTGGGCCTGCTTCTTGCCTTCGCTATCGACCTTGAACATGGCGAAACTGTCGACGTTGTAGGAGAACATGTGCTCGGTCATCGGCGCTGCTTCACACAGGTAATCCTCGCCGGCGGTCAGGCCGGCGGCGGTGAATTCGCCCTTGGCCCAGTCGCCCATGATCTGCATCGCCGCCTCGCCGTTGATGACCATCGAGGTCGCCTGGTTCCAGTCCCGTCCGGCGATGTTGGGATCCATGGTCCCGCGCAGCTTCTTGAAGGTCTTCAGCGACTCGATCATGGTGTCGCTGGTCAACGCCTCGGGGTCGAGTTCGACGAAGGCCTTGCGGTAGAAGTCCGCGCCACCGATCCCCATCATCACCACCTCGAAGACGGTCGCGTCCTGCCACGGCTGGCCGCCGTGCGCCAGCGGGATGAATCCAGCCTCGCGAATCTTCTTGGCGTCGGCGAAGAACTCGTCCCAGGTGCTCGGCAAGCCATCGATGCCGGCTTTCGCCAGGACCTCGGGATTGGCCCAAAGCCAGTTGACCCGGTGGATATTGACCGGCACCGCAGCGTACTTGCCATCGACCTTGTTATCGGCGGCGAGCTGCGCAGGCAGGAAGGAATCCCAGTCTTCCTGCTTGGCGATCGGGTCGATATTGCCCAGAAAGCCCATCTCGCCCCACTCCTGGATCAGCGGTCCCTTGATCTGGGCCACCGCCGGCGGGTTACCGGAAATCGCCCGCGACTTGAGTACCGTCATGGCGCTGTCGCCACCACCACCGGCCACGGCAAAGTCCTTCCAGGTATGCCCTTTCGCCTCCAGCTTCTCCTTGAGCATGTTGGCCGCCTTGGCCTCTCCGCCCGAGGTCCACCAATGCAGCACCTCGATTTCGGCGGCCTGAGCCTGTGTGACGGCGACGGCCAATGCCGCACCGGCGGCCAGCGTATGGATCTTGTTCATGGCGTGTGACTCCGGGGTTGTCATGGTTGTCATGGTTGTCATGAATTGTTTACACGGAATGACCACGAGGCAGCGAAGCCTCGCCTGCCGAGAAACCGCGAGTCGACGAGAGGGTCGGCGGGGAACATGGCGGATCCTGCAAGCGTGTCGTCCTGTTGTGATTGTCATACGGCGCTGGCATAACGCCTCAGCAGACACTAGCGCATATTGCCGGTCCCGCGGATTACCAAAGGCTGCAAAGCATTGCCGAATCTTACAAAGGTGTAATAAACGCACTTTCAGCAGGGCAGGCGAAGCACCACCCGCAGACCGCCGGCAGGCGCCTGATCGAGGCCAATATCCCCCCCATGCGCATGCGCAATGTGGCGAGCGATCGACAGTCCCAGGCCGCTTCCGCCGGTATGCCGGCTACGCGAAGGCTCAAGGCGCACGAACGGCTCGAATACGCGTTCGCGCTGGTCGACGGGGATGCCCGGACCATCGTCGCTGAACGTGACTTGCGCCATGCCCGCCTCACGATCCAGCGAGACCTCGACGCGCTCGCCGTAGAAAACCGCGTTCTCCAGCAGATTGCCCAGACAGCGCTTGAGCGCCAGCGGCTTGGCCTCGATCATCCCCGCGCTGCCCTGCACGCCGATCGTCTCGCCGAAGATGGCCAGCTCATCCACCAGGGCGGCGACCAGCGCGTCGAGGTCGACTGGCTCGGTCCGCTCGTGCAGATCGAGGCCTTTCACCGACGCCAGTGCGCCCTTGACCAGCTGGTCCAGCTCGTCGAGGGTGCGCACGAAGGCCTCGCGCTGACGGGAGTCGGCGAGCATCTCGGCACGCAAGCGCAACCGGGTAATGGGCGTCTTGAGGTCATGCGAGATTGCCGAGAACAGCCGCTCGCGCTCGTCGACCTGCCGGCGGATCCGCTCGCTCATGCGGTTGAACGCGGCGGCGGTGTCGCGCAACTCCCGCGGACCCCGCTCGGCCAGCGGCGGCGACTCGAGATCATCGCCCAGCTGCCGGGCCGCGCGCGCCAGCACCGAGAGAGGCCGGGTCAGCCAGCGAATTCCCAGCAGCGCCAGGCCGACCACCGTCAACAGCACCGCCAGGGAAACGAACAACCGGTCGCCCGAAAACCACGTCGGCCCATCCAGCAAGCCGGCAATCGGCAGCGTGGTCGCTACATACAGCCAGCTATCGGCCTCGAGCGGCATCTGCACCACCAGAATCGGCGTCGACAAGGGCGCCATGGCCAGGCTGTGATTCGCCCAGTGGGCCGGCAATTCGGTCAACGGCACTTCATTGTTGAAGACCTTGAGATCCTCAGGTTGCGAAAAGCCGATATACAGTTCCCGACGGCCCAGTTTCCGCTCCAGCCCCTCGCGCAGATTGCCGGCGACCAGCTCCCGGGCACGGCCGCCATCGGTTGGCTCCAGGGCGATGCGGTGATCGTTGACGCTGACGAAAAAGCGCGTGCCGCCCATGTCGCGCAGTTGATCAAGAACGATGTGTCGATACTCGTAGGGCAACGAGCGGAAATAGCGTACCGTCGCCGCCAGGCTCTCGGCCAGGTTGCGTGACAGGCTGTCCAGTTGCGCCAGACGCTCGCGGTCCTGTTGCCAGCTCCACAGGCTGTAACTGGTCACCTGCGCGCCGAGCACGCCGAGCAACATGATCAATACGAAGCGTCCGCGCAGGGTACGGGGACGCAACCAGGCTCTCTCCCCGGCCCGAAGCCTGCCTTTCACCCCAGCGTTTCCACCGGCGCGGCGAGCACGTAGCCTGCCCCTCGCACGGTGCGGATCAGTTGCGAGTGCTGGGCGTCCTCGCCGAGGCGCTGGCGTAGCCGGCAAATGTGCACGTCGATCGAACGATCCAGCGGCGGCGCCCGCCTTCCCCGGCTCAGGTCGTAGAGCCGCTCGCGGGACAGTACCTGCTCGGGATGATCGAGAAAGACCCTCAAGAGCAGATAGTCGGCCCCCGACAGCGCACTGCGCTGGCCGTCATGGTCGATCAGTTCGCGGGTGATGCGATCGAGTTGCCAACTACCGAACCGCACCAGCCGGGCCGATTCCATCGGCGCCACGCGGACACGCCGCAGCACGGCCTTGATGCGCGCCAGCAATTCGCGCGGGTTGAAGGGCTTCGCCAGATAATCGTCGGCGCCCAGTTCCAGACCGAGAATCCGGTCGGTCTCGTCGGCGCTGGCGGTCAGCATGATGATTGGTACATTGCTGGTGCGACGCAAATCCCGGCACAACGACAAGCCGTCCTCGCCGGGCATCATGATATCCATGACCAGCAAATCGGGCTTTTCCCGTCGCATCAAGTCATACAGCGCGTCGCCATCTTCAGCGAGCAGCGCGCAATAGCCATGCCGTTCGAGATAGTCCTTGAGCAGTTCGCGAATCTCGCGATCGTCGTCGACCACCACTACCGTCGAAACATTGATTGTCATGGTGAGAGGTTGTCATGGTAAGAGGGGGTTCCTTGCGAACCGGCCGGCAAAGAAGGTCGTTATCGCCCCGGGCATTGTTATCGATTGTTGGTATCCGATCATGCGGCGCGCTACCGGGAGCATCAAGCGCCGGGTGGGAAAGCGCGACCAAAGTGGTAGATTACAATGATCAAGAGCGTCGCTGCACAAACGGTGATCGATCGCGGCAAGTTGGTTCCGATACGCAACGGCAACGTTCAGCTGTAGCCCTTCGCAGCTCACGTTTCGAGCAGTTCCTTGACCTTGGCGACCACGTGCGCGCCGATGGGGATCGCCGAGGTCGCCGCCGGCGACGGCGCGTTGCAGACGTTGACGGTGCGCTTGGTATTGACGAAACGAAAGTCGTCGATCAGCTTGCCATCGTCGGACACCGCCTGGGCACGCACCCCGGCCGGGTACGGCTGAAGATCCTCGAGGGCCAGGCTAGGGCAATACTTGCGCACCTGTTGCAGATAGCCCTTCTTGAACAGCGAGTTCTTCATCTCGACCATGCCGGGCCGCAGATTGGCCATGAGCACCTTGAGCACGCCCGGGTTGGCAAGCATCGTCAGGCTATCGCGCAACGATACGTCACGCTTGTGATAACCCTCGCGCTTGAAGGCCAGCACGGCGTTGGGGCCCACCGTCACGCTGCCATCGATCATGCGCGTGAGATGCACGCCGAGAAACGGCATCGACGGATCGGGAATCGGATAGATCAGGTGGTTGACGATGTCATTGTGAACCGGAGGCAATCGATAGTACTCGCCACGGAACGGGCAGATCGTGAAACCGGGCTTGACGCCCAGCATGCGCACCACGCGATCGGCCATCAAGCCGGCACAGGAGATCAACTGGCGGGTGGTGAAACTGCCCTGCGAAGTCTCCACCACGACTTCCTCGCGACGCTCCTCGAGCCCGGTCACCGCCGTCGCGAAGCGCAGCTCGCCGCCGGCCGCCTCGAAACGCTCGCCCATCGCCGCCGCCACCCGGGCGTAATCGACGATGCCGCTGGACGGCACGAAGATGCCGCCGACGCCGGTGATATTGGGTTCCCGCTCGCGCAGCGCTTCGGCCGACAGCCACTCCCGCTCCAGGCCATTGGCCGCGGTGCGCTCCCAGAGTGCCTGCATGCGCTGCAGCTCGAGCTCGTTGGTCGCCACCAGCAGTTTGCCGCATACCGCGAAGGGAATCGCGTGCTCCTCGCAGAACGCCTTGGTCGCGCGATTGCCCTCCAGGCAGAAACGCGCCTTGTGGCTGCCTGGCGTGTAGTAGACGCCGGCATGGATGACGCCGCTGTTGTGGCCGGTCTGGTGCTGTGCCGGCCCGCTTTCCTTCTCGATTACCAGCATGCGCCGGCCGGGATAGGCCTTGATCAACTGCATCGCGGTGGAAAGGCCGAGAATGCCGCCACCGATGATGATGAAATCGTACACGTGCGCCTCTGCGTCGGGGTTGTGCCAGAACGACGAGTCTATCCTATTAGCGGTTGCGCGCGGCCGCCATAGCATGGGCTTCCAGCCCCCTCGCTCTGGAAGCGGGCACCGCCAGAGACTGGCATCCGCTACCCGCTTTCCCGGCTGGCTTGACTTTCCCCGGCGGGGTCACGAGGATTGTCGATCCTGAAAAATTCTTAAATTAAGCTTATCAAGTGAAACCATGACCTTTCACCGAGTCAGCCTGGGCGGCGTGGCGCGCTGGTACCTGATACGCAATCTCGCCTCGTTGCCGGCCAAGACGTCACTGAGCCACCCGGCGGCGATGGAAACACTCGAGCAGGTCGGCAGTAGCGCCTTTTATCTCGATGAAGCCGGCGGCTCGCTGTACAAGCTGGTTCGCGACAAGTACGACTGGCGCAAGCAGACCGTAAAGTGGCTATTGCGCGAGCTTCTCGACAAGCGGTTAAGCGGACGTATTGCCGCCGCGCGGGAATACCGCAGCAACCGTATCATTCGCCGCGCCGGATTGCGGACGATTTCCTGCAGGGCCTACGGGATAGCGCTCAACCCCTGCAATCCGCTGGGTTCGTTGTATGCCATGGAGTATCTCGACGAGGCCCGTTCGGGCGAGCGGCATTTCCTTGCCCAGGATGCAGCCGGGCGGCGCGATTTCCTTCTACGCATGTGCGATGAAGCCCTGCAGTTGATCGCTCACGGTTATACCCACCGCGACTTTCATTTCGGCAACGTGCTGGTCGATACCCGGGGCGAACTGATCTGGATCGACACGCATGTGCGCCGGCTTCCGCGCGAGCATGCGCGACGCCAGGCCTGCCTCGAGGCGATGCTCAGCCCGACCAAGCTGAAGGGCGAGCAGTATCGGCAACTCGCCCTCGAACACATCCGCAGCGCGCTGGAAAACACAAAGGGCCCTGTATGACCAGCAAACGCTTCGCCTTCGTCATCGAGGATCTCTATGCAGGAGGCGCCGAGAAATCGCTGCTCTATACCGCCGATGGGCTACGCCAGCGCGGCAACCAGGTCACGGTCTTCATCCTGCGCGAACGGATCGAGCACCGCATCCCCGAAGGGCTGGAGATCGTCAATCTCGAAGCCGTCAACCGCTTCACCAAACTGTTCTCGAACCCGCTGGTCGAGCAGTGGCAGGCGCGGCGCATCGCCCGCGCCCTGGATGCCTTCGCCCCCGACACGATCATTTCCTGCTCCTGCGACAAGATCACCCGTCACCTGCGCTACCCGAACCTGCATTTCTGGATCAAGAGCGACATGTCGGCCAAGTTCAGCGACCCCAGGCAGCGCGCCAAGGCTTTCGCCAAGGTGAACCGATTCTATACCGGGCGCAAGGTCATCGCCGTCTCTCAGGGGGTGAAGAACAATCTCATCGACGTCATCGGCTTGAAGGCCGGCGAGATATGCGCGATCTACAACCCTTACGAGCGGGAGCCGTTCCTGGCGATGGCCGACGAACCGGCGGCGCTGCCCGTGGGTGACTATCTCATCAATGTCGGCACCTACGAGCCGCGCAAGCGCCACGACAGGCTGCTGCGCGCCTACCAGGCCAGCGGCGTGAGCACACCGCTGATGCTGCTGGGCAAGGGCAAGGGCGACCAGGAGGCACGGCTGCGCGCCCTGATCGACGAGCTCGGCCTCACCGAGCGGGTCATCCTGCCCGGCTACCAGACCAACCCCTACCCGTTCATCCGCCACGCCAAGGCGCTGGTGCTGAGCTCGGATTCCGAAGGGCTGCCCCGGGCGCTGATCGAGGCACTGATGCTGGGCACGCCGGTGATCAGCGTCGACTGCCCTTCCGGCCCACGGGAAATTCTGCGCGGCACATTGGCTCCGTTTCTGGTAGCGCGGGAGGACGAGACCGCGCTCGCCGAAGCCATCGCCGCCATGGACGCAGCGCCGATCGCGGTCACCGAAGAGCACTACCGGCCCTTTCTCAAAGAAACCGTGCTGCCACAGTTCGAAGCGCTGGAATAGCCATTGCCCGGGCATGCAATGCCCCAGCAGTTCATGACGGTGGCGCTTCGGGCTGGGCGTAAGCCGTCAGCTCTTCTACCAGCCCATCGGGCAGTTCCAATGCCTCGGATGCGGCGGCCCGAGTGGCAAAACGCCGTGCCCCGGGCAGCCGCACGCCGGGCTGAGCCAGCATCTCGCTGAACAGCGCTTCGGCGTGCGCCAGATAGCCGGCGGCGAACCGCTGCGGGTCGAACACCAGCAATAGATGGGCCACACTGGGCGGGTCGCCCTCGGCCTCGAAGAACGAACCGGCCTGGAAACCGAAGTGGCTGCCGGTCAGCCCGGCGGTCAGCAGTTCCACCATCAGCGCCAGCGAGGCGCCCTTGGCGTCGCCGGCCGGCACCATGCTGCCGGCGATGGCCGCATCGGCATCGGTAGTCGGCCGCCCTTGCGGATCCAGCGCCCAGCCCTCGGGAATCGGCTCGCCGGCTTTCCTGGCCAGCATCACCTTGCCGCGTGCCACCTTCGACAGCGACAGGTCGATGACCAGCGGCTCGGCATTTGCGCGCGGCGCGGCGAAGGCGATGGGGTTGGTGCCATAAAGTGGACGGTTGCCGCCCCAGGGCGCCATCGCCGAGGGCGCGTTGCTGAAGGCCATCGCCATCAGCCCCTCGCGGGCCAGCCGCTCCACCGGATAGCCGGCCACCCCGAAGTGGTGGGAACGGCCGATCGCCACGGCGACCATGCCCAGCTCGCGCGCCAACGGGATGGCGCTCTCCACGCCCCGAATGATCGCCGGAAAGGCCAGCCCGTGCCGGGCGTCGACCCGAATCACCGAGCCCTCGATGGCGACGCTGGCCCGCGCCCCGGCGACGATCTTGCCGCTGCGCGCCTGGTCCAGATAGAACGGCAGCCGCGACAGCCCATGCGAGGCCAGGCCATCGCGATCGGCCATTACCAGGGCGCGGGTCGTGACTTCGGCTTCCCAATCAGGCACGCCGACCGCGGTCAAGGCGGCGATCGCCAGCGCATGGGCCCTGTCGATCGACAGCCTGGTCATGCCATCACCCCCAGCGCCCGGCGCAGATTGTCGACGGTTATCCAACTGATGCGCTGGTTGGATTCATGAGTGACACCGGCGATGTGCGGCGTGGCAATCAGCCCCTCGAGGCCGGCCAGTGGCGAGCCGTCGGCCAGCGGCTCCTGCTCGAAGACATCGAGCATCGCTCCGCCCAGGTGACCGCCGCGCAGGCTCTCGGCGAGCGCCGCTTCGTCAACCACGCCGCCGCGCGCGGTATTGATCAGCACGCTGCCCGGCTTCATGAGCGCCAGCGCCTCGCGCCCCAGCAGATGACGGGTTGCCTCGCTCAGCGGCACGTGCAGGCTCAGGGCGTCGACCCGCGGCAACAGCGCCTCGAGGGTGGCGGCGCGCTCGGCCTCGTTCCAGGCGCTGTCACGCGCATCGACGAAGGGATCATGGGCGATCACCGACATGCCCAGGCAGCGCGCACGCCGTGCCACTTCGCGGGCGATCGCGCCGAACCCCACTAGACCCAGCACGGCGCCCTCGCTCTCGTGACCCATCAACGCCTGGCGCGGCCATTCGCCGCCCACCACCCGGGCCGTCGACAGATAGGCGCCGCGACGCAGCATCAATACCCCGGCCAGCACGTACTCGACCACCGAGACGGTATTGCCGCCCTGGGCGGGCAGCACCTCGATGCCCCTTTCCCGGCAGGCCTGCAGATCGATATTGTCGAGCCCCACGCCCAACCGGCCTACCGCCTGCAGGTCAGGGAATTCACCGAGCAGCGCCGCATCGACCCGGGTACGGTTGCGCACGATCAACCCGCGCACGCCCTCGCCGGAGGCCATCAGCCGCTGGCGATCCTCCACCAGCGTCGGGTCGAAGCCTACCGAGAAATCACACTCGAGATCGGCCACCGCCGCTTCGTCCATGAATTCCGTGATCAGGATATCGATCATCCGTTACCTCGCTTGTCACTTGTCATAGGGCACGCCAAAGCAGGCCAACCGGCAGCGGCACGTTGAGAAGGATGGCGAACAGGCCGTAGAACAGACCGATGATCAACAGCAGCACGAGCGCGTAGCCGGCGATGCGCTTCGGTGTCCAGGCGTGATAGTGCGAGAGCATGATCAGGCACACGGCACTCAACAGGCTCGACGCCAAGAATCCCAGCCACTTGAGCGCCAGGCTCCACACCAGCAGCACGGCGATCAGCCCCAGACGGCGCGCGACGCTGCCCGGTTCGGGACGCGGACGCGTGGGTCGCATCAACAGGCTGCGCAGCAGCAGGGCCACGCTGAAGACCGCCACCAACGCGGCGATGGTGCGCGGAAACACGCTGGCCATGATCGACATGTCGCCGCTGAACCATAGCGCGCCGAGCGATAGGACCAGCGTCGTGGCGGCTAGACAGGCATCGGAGCCGCGCGACGCAACCCTCTCCGTGGGCTCGATGGTGGGCTTGGGCTCGATGGTGAGTTTCATGGCCGGGCCTCCTCGGGTTCCTTGGACAGCCGCCGGGCACGGTACGCCTGCCAGATCGGATACAGCACCGACAACAGCACCAGCGCGATGATTGCCAATGACAGCGGCCGGCCGAAGAAGGCACCGAAGACCGAGCCCGACGCGTTGCCTATCAGGTAGCCCTGGACGAAACCCTGTTCGGCGATGGGCCCCAGAATCAGTCCCAGCACGATCGGCGATGGCTTGATTCCGTAGCGCGCCAGCACCCAGCCGATCACCCCCAGCACCACCATTACCACCACGTCGAATGGGTTGTTGCGGATGGCATAGGTGCCGATCACGGTCATGAAGGCGATACTCGGCACCAGTAGCGCCTTGGGTATGCTGACGATCGACTTGAAGGCATAGCGGCCGATCAATAACCCCATCGGCAGCATCAACAAGGTGGCGATGACCAGCCCACCGATGAAGGTGTAGGTCACGCTGGCGTTGGTGGTAAACATCTCCGGGCCGGTCCGGAACCCCTGGACCAGCAGCGCCCCGAGAATCACCGCATCGGGCGGCGTGCCGGGAATGCCCAGCACGAAGGTGGGGATGAAACCGCCGCCCACGGTGGCGTTATTGGCCGTTTCGGTGGCAATCACGCCATCCGGCTCGCCATGGCCGAACCGCTCGCTGCGCTTGGAGGTACGCCGCGCCTCGGAATAGGACACCAAGCTGGCGATGGAACCGCCCGCCCCCGGCAGAATGGCGACCAGCGTGCCGATCACCGCGCCGCGCGCGGCGTTGAGCTTGCCGCGCCACACCAGTCTCAGCCCCTCGCCGAGGCGTATGCCCCGGCCTTTTCCCGGGGGCTGCAGGTGGGGGCTGGGCGTGGCGACCAGATCGATCAATACCGGAATGCAGTAGAGGCCGATCAGCGCCGAGATGGTTTCGATTCCGCCGAGCAGAAACTGCGAGCCGAAGGCATAGCGAATGTCGGCACCGATGACAGAGACGCCGACCGTCGACAGCAGCAGACCGATACCGGCGCCGATGAAGCCTTTCAGGGTCGAGCCTTCCGAGAGCGCCGAAATCAATGTCAGGCCGAAGATGGCCAGCCAGAAGTATTCGACCGGGCCGAACTTCAGCGCAATCTGCGCCAACAGCGGCGCCAGCGTCAACAAGGCCAGTGCCCCGACCAGCCCGCCGAGCACCGACGATAGCGTCGACAGCGTGACCGCCAGATCGCCATCGCCGCGCTGGGCCATGGGATAGCCATCGAAGGTGGTCGCGATCGCCGAGGGCGTGCCCGGCGTGTTGACCAGTATCGCGGCATACGAGCCGCCGTAGATCGCCCCGGTGTAGATGGCGCCGAGCATGATCAGCGCCGCCTCGGGGGGCATGCCGAACGTGATCGGTACCAGCACCGCCACGGCCATGGTCGCCGACAGGCCCGGCAAGGCGCCGATGACGATTCCGGCGGCGACGCCGACGATTGCCAGCAGCAGATTGACGGGGGACAGCGCGGCGGCCATGAAACTCAATGTTTCCATGAACTACCTCCGTTGAGGAACGAGACCGCCCGGGAGGCCCGGGCGGTCGTCAGTTCACTCGATGATCCCCATCTCGCGGGCGACCTGCTCGTATTCCTGGCGACGTTCAGCCATGAAGGCGTCCATTTCTTCGTAGGGCACGTCGATCATCACGAAACCCAGGTCCTCCATCTTCTGACGGAACTCGGGATTCTGGTTGATTTTGCCGAAGATATCGGAGAGTTTCTTCGTCACGTCCTCCGGCGTGCTCTTGGGCACCGCCATGCCGCGGTAGGCGCCGCCGGTCATGTCATAGCCCAGTTCCTTGAAGGTCGGGACGTCGGGAAACAGCGGATTGCGCTCCTCCGAAGCCACCGCCAGCATGCGCACCTTGTCGCGCTGGTTGGCGGCGGTGGTGGTGTAGCCCCATTCGGCCTTGACCTGATCGCCCAGCAAGGCGGCGACTGCCGCCCCGGTGCCCTTGAACGGGATATAGGTCGTCTTGATGTCGGCCAGCGATTCGAACCGCCGGTTGGCGATGTCGTTGGCGGATTGCGTGCCGCTACCCGACACGGTGACGCTGCCCGGGGCCTTCTTGGCGGCGGCGATGAAATCGTCGAGCGTCTTGTAGGGGCTATCGTTGGTGACGATCAGCGCATCCGGTGAATAATGAAAGTAATAGAAGTTCTTGAGATCCTCGGTCTTGAAGCCCGGGTCCTTGCCCATCGGCTTGAGGACGATGTGCGGCAGGTTGGTGCCCATGATGGTATAGCCGTCGCCCGCCATTTCGTTGAGCTGCGACCAACCCACGGCACCGCCGCCGCCGGGCATGTACTGGATGATCAACTGCTGACCGGTCAGTTCCTGGAAATACTGCTGCTGCAATCGGGCGCTGATGTCCGACTCGCCGCCGGGGCCGAAGGGAATGATGTACTGCACGTTCTGGTCGGGATAGCTCCCGCCATCGGCAGCCAGGGCCGGGGCGGCGAAGATGGACGTACCGAGCACGCCGGCGATCAGCGTGCCCAATCCCAATGTCTTGAAGCGTGAAGTCTGGCGCATGATGTTCTCCGATGTTGCTGTTGTTGTGATGAGAGTCATGGACGCGTCGTAGCGCCCGCCCTGGATCACCGAGCCACCCCGTATCCGTACATTGCACATGGCGACGGGTGGACGGCCTCGGGTCGATCCTCGGAGCAATCGTTATCCTTGTGCAAGCCACGTGAACAGCTGAAAACGGTCGCGGGGCCTGATCTTGGCTCGCTGCGAGTCCCAGGTACAGGACAACTCACTTGCAATTCATATATATGACATACTATATAAAACAGTCAAGGAGATGTCGGAATGCACGTCCCTGGTTATAATCCGCCCAACGAATCCTCCCCCTCGCCGCTCATCAACAAGGATGTTGCCTCCATGACCGCGCCGAAAGGCCCGACATTTCAGCCACTTTACAAACAGATCAAGAACTTGCTTCTGGAGCGGATCGCTTCGGGGGAATGGCCCCCAGGAACATTCATCCCCAGTGAAGCGACACTGGCTTCAAGCTATAACGTCAGCGTCGGCACCCTGCGCAAGGCACTCGACGAACTGGCCAGTGACAACGTGGTCGTGCGCCGCCAAGGCAAGGGTACCGCCATCGCCACCCATGATGCCGATCGGGCGCTGTTCCGTTTTTTCAACATCGTGCGCCATGACGGCGAACGCAGTCTGCCGGTATCGCGGGTGCTGAGTCGACAGCGCCGCCCGGCCAGCGCCGCCGAGCGCAAATCCCTGGAACTCGCCTCTGCAGCGGAAGTGATCCATATCCGCCGGATTCGCGAACTGACCGGGAGCCCGACTTTGCTCGAGGATATCGTGCTCGACGCCGCTACCTTCGCCGCGGTAGAACAGCAGCCGGATATCCTGCCCAACACGCTCTACAATCTCTACCAGCATCAGTACGGCGTTACCGTCGCCCATGCCGAGGAGCAACTCATCGCCGTGCCCGCCAGCGAGCAGGATGCCGCCCACCTGGGTGTCGAAATCGGCGAACCGCTGATCGAAATTCGCCGCGTCGCTCGAGACTATCAAGACACCCCGATCGAGCTGCGTACCTCACGGCTGACGACTCGGCAATACTGCTACGCCAGCCACCTGTAATGCCCAGCAGCATGGCACTCGTCCTCAACCCACAGTTACAGGGACCGAGGCCGGATGGCGCGGCCTGAAGCTGCCGCCGAAAAGGTTGCCGATGCGCTGGTGACACGCATCCAGGGGCGGTCGACAGCGCACCGTCAGGTGCTCGAGGCGCGGGTGGTGCTGCGTGAATCCACGGCACCACCCTCGCCCGCCGTCGCATGACATGCCATTTGGTCGCGCCTTCGGCGAAGCATTGCTCCCCATCCGTCACGCGCTCTCGTAGAGTCGCGTCAACACGAACTCGCGATGGCCCAGCGCCTCGGCGGCCGTGTTGCGGCCATTCGCGGTGCGCAGCAGCATCTCGAGCAACTGATCCCCCGCCTGCGGCATGTTGATCTCCCGGCGCAGCACGCCCGAGACATCGACGTCGATATGCTCGCTCATGGTGCGCACGGTGCGCGGGTTGGCGCAGAGCTTGATCACCGGCAGGATCGGATTGCCGATCACATTGCCCTGCCCGGTGGGGAAAAAGTGCGCCACAAAGCCCGACGCCGCGCACAGCGTGACCATCTCGGCCGCCGCCGACGAAGAGTCCATGAACCACAGACCCGGCCCGCTGGGCGTCTCGGCCTTGTCGAGCACGCCATCCACCTGGCAGCGCTTGCCGATCTTCTGGATGTTGCCCAGCGCCTTTTCCTCGATGGTGGTCAGCCCGCCCTCGATGTTGCCCTTGGTGGGCTGCGACTCGGAAAGATCGCTGGTCTTGTGACGATCGATCATCGCGCTGTAGCGATCGAACATCGCCTGGAACTGCTCGCGTACACTGTCGTTGGCACAGCGCTCGGCGACCAGATGCTCGCCGCCGGTGAGCTCTGAAGTTTCACCGAATACCAGCGTACAACCCTCATCATAAAGCTTGTCGAAGGCTTCACCGACGGTGGGGTTGGCTCCGCAGCCGGACGTGGTATCGGATTCGCCGCACTTGGTCGATACCCACAAATCAGCGATGTCACAGGGCTCGCGTTGCAGTTCGGTGGCGTACTGGACGAACTCGCGGGCCTTGCGCGAAGCGGCAGCGATGGTGTTGTGGTCGCCATTCTGCTCGATCCAGAAGCCTTCTACCGGCTTGCCGGTGGCGCGGATGCCGTCGACCACCTTGCCGGTCCAGCCGGGCTCGATGCCGATCACGATGACCGCAGCGACATTGGGATTGCAGCCGGTGCCGATCAAGGTGCGAAAGTGCAGATCCAGGTCGGCACCGAACTGCAGACGGCCATAGGGGTGCGGCAGGGCCAGCGTGCCCTTGATATTGTTGGCGACCGCCTCGGCGGCGGCATTCGAGATATCGTCCACCGGCAACACGATGACGTGATTGCGCACACCGACGCGTCCGTTGTCGCGACGATAGCCCATGAACGTGCGTCCCTTGAGTTCCATGCTCACCACCTCTTGGTCTTGACGTTGTGGACGTGCAGATGCTCGCCCTTGCGGATCGGCTTGACCACCCGGCCGATGTCGACGCTGTACTTGATCACGGTATCGCCCTCGGCGAGATCGCGAATCGCCAGCTTGTGACCGATCGGAATCGCGTCGCGCACCTCGAATTGCAGCGTCTTGTCCTGATCCATCACCCAACCGGTCAGCGTCTGCCCCGCCTGGATTCCCTCCACCACCACCACGCCGACCGCGTCGTCGGCATCGTGGACCACGAAATCGATGCTCATGCTCCTCTCCTTCGTTGTTTTGATCGACGGGCTACCTTGACCCCGCAATTCATGTATATGACATAGTATATATGACAGTCAAGCGCATGACCGTGTTCATCTGCTCATGTAACGCAAACCATTGATCCCTGAGCATTCATGGGGAAGCAGAAACGGCAGGATAAATGCGCGCTGAAGGCAGGGTCGCCTGGCCCGCCTCCAGTCAAAGGGGTGTAAACCCTTATTCGGATTCGAGCAGAAAGACCTTGAAGGCCTGCCACAGCGGGCTGCGATAGCGCTCGGGGTGCCAGACCAGCGAAAAAGCCCGGGACAGGCTCAGCGGGGTTTCCAGCGCCACCAGTTCGCCGCGTGCGAGTTCGCCGGCGACACTCAAGCGTGACAGGCAGGCCAGCCCGAATCCGGCACGTACGGCCTGCTTGATCGCCTCGTGCTGGTCCAGTTCCATGCGCACCTGGATGCGTTCAACGTGGGGATGGATCGCCGCCTCGAAGATCGCCCGGCTACCCGAGCCCGGCTCGCGCAGGATCCATTGCGCCGACTGCAGCGCACCGATGCTCAACCGCCCCTGGTCGGCCAGCGGATGCTGGGGCGAGGCGATGATCGCCATCTCGTCGTGACGCCAGACCTCGCTGACCAGGCGCGATTCCGTACACTGCCCCTCGATCAGCCCCAGATCGGCATCGAAGCGCAGGATGTCGCTCATCACCTCCCGCGTGTTGCGCAGGCGCAGCTGCAGATCGACCCCTGGATGGCGCTCGCTGAAGCGTCCGGCCAGCATCGGCAGCAGATAGGTACCAATCGTCGCGCTCGCCGTCACGTGCAGCGTACCGCGTAGCGCGCCCTCGGGCTCCCGGGCGGCATCGACCAGCTCGGCCATGCCCTGCAGCAGTTTCTCGGCATGCGCCAGCAGGCGACTCCCGGCATCGTTGAGCTCGAGCCGGCGGCCCAGCCGTTCGAACAGCACCACCTCCAGTTGACGCTCGAGATCACTCAGCGCCTGACTGGCCGCCGATTGCGAAAGGCTGAGCTGCCTGGCCGCTGCGCTCACCGAACCGCTCCGCGCCACAGCGACGAATACCTGAAGCTGGCGAAAGGTCACATGCGTCGACATATCAGTTCCACTTAACAGTCATATCGTTATTACCCAATAACACATAACAGGATCGCCGATTAGTCTAACCAGACAATTCGAATCATTCAGTTTCGAGGGAGGCGACTCATGTGGCAGGGCATCGTGTTGTGTGCCGGCTTGACCCTGGGGGGCTTTGCGCTGACCCAGCTCCCCGGCATCGTCGAAAGCGGCGTCAGCCCGCTGGTCTTCTCGCTGCTGCTCGGCCTGGTGGCGGGCAACCTACCGTTTATCGGTCGCCTGCCGCAGGCGCGCCCGGGGCTACAGTTCGCCACGCGCTGGTTGTTGCGCGGCGGCATTGTGCTGTTCGGCCTCTCGCTGACCCTGCAGCAGATCCTCGGGCTCGGCCCCAAGGTGATCGTGCTGGACACGCTGGTCATCACCACGGTACTGGTCATCGGCTACTGGCTGGGCACGCGAGTGCTCAAGCTGGATGCCGAAACGGCGTTGCTGACCAGCGCCGGCAGCGCCATCTGCGGTGCCGCGGCGGTACTGGCGACGGAAACGACGATTCGCTCGAAGCCCGCCGCGACGGCGATGGCGGTGGCCACCGTGGTGCTTTTCGGTAGCCTGGCGATGCTGCTCTATCCGCTGCTCTATCCGCTGACCGGCATGGACGAAGGGCTCTACGGAATCTATATCGGCGCGACCATCCACGAAGTCGCCCAGGTGGTCGCCGCCGGCGATGCGGTGGGTCCCCAGGCACTGGCCAACGCGGTGATCGTCAAGTTGGTGCGGGTGATGCTGCTGGTGCCCTTCCTGCTGATCGTCGGCCAATGGTGGCTGCGCCGCGACACCCAAGATAGCGATGACAGCACGGCGCGCCCCGCGCTGGTGATTCCGTGGTTCGCGTTCGGCTTTCTGGCCATGGTCGTGTTCAATAGCCTGATCGCCCTGCCCGCCGTGCTGCATGCCGGGCTGGTGACGGTGGGCCAGGTCTCGCTGGCCATGGCCATGGCGGCACTGGGTTTCGAGACACGCCTGGAAAAGCTCAAGGCCCTGGGCGTCAGGCCCTTTCTGCTGGCGCTGTGCCTGTTCGTGCTACTGCTGGGAGGCGGATGGGCGCTAACGCCGTTGCTTATGAGTTGAGCGTGACCTGACGGCCACATCGGTGGCCCACCAGGAAGCCCCGCGTCAATGCGAACGCCCGCTATCATGAGCGGGCGTTCTCGCTGTAGAGCTGGCAGCGCTCAACGAGGCCGCATCAAGGACTCGCCACGACCGACGGCAAAGTACAACAGCCCCGCTGCCTTGACCGCCTCGGGGTCGTAGAGGTTGCGACCATCGATCACCACCGGCGTGGCCAACTGAGCCTTGAGCCAGGCGAAATCGATACTGCGAAAGGCCTTCCATTCGGTGCAGATCACCAGCGCATCGGCGCCGGAAACCGCCTGCTCGCGACCGTCGACCAGCGCCAGATCGTCGCGCTCGCCGTAGAGCCGGCGGCACTCGGCCATCGCCTCGGGATCGAAGGCCCGCACTCGCGCGCCGGCCGCCCACAGCGCTTCCATCAACGTACGGCTGGGCGCCTCGCGCATGTCATCGGTGCCGGGCTTGAAGGCCAACCCCCACAGCGCCACCGTCTTGCCTGTCAGGCTTCCATCGAAGGCCTGGCTGAGCTTGCTGAACAGGGTGGTCTTCTGGCGCTTGTTGACCGCTTCGACGGCTTCGAGCAGTTCCGAGCGATAGCCGATCTCGCTGGCGGTGCGCGCCAGCGCCTGGACATCCTTGGGAAAGCACGAACCGCCGTAACCGCAGCCGGGGTAGATGAAGTGATAGCCGATGCGCGGGTCGCTGCCGATGCCATGGCGCACCTGCTCGATATCGGCGCCTAATCGCTCGGCCAGGTTGGCGATCTCGTTCATGAAGCTGATCTTGGTGGCGAGCATGGCATTGGCCGCATACTTGGTCAGCTCGGCGCTGCGCACGTCCATGAAAATCAGCTTTTCACGGTTGCGGTTGTAGGGCGCATAACACTCGCGCATCAGCGTTTTGACGCGCGGCGATTCAGTGCCCACGACGATCCTAGCACCCCGGGCGAAGTCCTCGATCGCCGCCCCTTCCTTGAGGAATTCAGGGTTGGAGCAGACGTCGAAAGCCGTTTGCAGACCCCGTGCGGCGAGGGTCGCGGCGATCTCGGCGTGGACCTTGTCGGCGGTGCCCACCGGCACGGTGGACTTGTCGACGACGACCTTGTAGTCCGTCATGTGTTCGCCGATGCTGCGCGCCACCGCGAGGACATACTGCAGATCGGCGCTGCCATCCTCGTCGGGGGGCGTGCCCACGGCGATGAACTGCAGGGTGCCGAACGCCACTGCGGCGGCGGCATCGGTGGTGAAGCGCAGCCGGCCCTCAACTACGGTATGGCGCACCATTGCCTCGAGACCGGGTTCGTAGATCGGCAGTTCGCCGCGTTCGAGCCGGGCGATCTTGTCGGTATCGACGTCCACGCACAGTACATCGTGACCGACATCGGCCAGGCAGGTGCCGGTCACCAGACCCACGTAACCGGTGCCGAAGATGGTGATTTTCATGGCGCGTTATCCCTGAACCAGTCTCATACTTGATAGAAATCGCGATACCAGGCGACGAAACGCGCCACCCCTTCCTCGACCCCGACCGCGGGTCGATAGCCGGTGACCGCGAACAATGCCTCGGTATCCGCCCAGGTCCGTGGCACGTCGCCCGGCTGCATCGGCTGGTAATCGCACTGTGCCGTGCATCCTGTGGCGCTCTCAATCGCGCGGACGAAATCCATCAACGCTACCGGGCTGCCGTGTCCTATGTTGTAGAGCGCGATCGGCGCGCGCCCGCTGTCCGGCACCATGGCCTCGTCGGGCCATTCGGGATGTCCGTCGGGGATCACATCGAGAACCCGCACGACGCCTTCGACGATGTCGTCGATGTAGGTGAAGTCCCGGGACATGTCGCCGTGATTGTAGACCGGCAGTGGCGCCCCTTCGAGGATCGCTCGGGTGAACTTGAACAGCGCCATGTCGGGCCGCCCCCAGGGACCGTAGACGGTAAAGAAGCGCAGGCCGGTGGCGGGCAGGCCATACAGATGCGCATAGGTGTGCGCCATCAGCTCGTTGGATTTCTTGGTCGCCGCGTACAGGCTGATGGGATGATCGACGTTGTCGCACGTCTCGAACGGTACCTTGCCGTTCATCCCGTACACCGAACTCGAGGAGGCATAGACCAGATGCGCGATCTGTTGGTGACGACAGCCTTCCAGCACGTTGAGGTGCCCGATCAGGTTCGATTGCGCATAGACCACCGGGTTTTCCAGCGAATAGCGCACCCCGGCCTGGGCAGCCAGGTGGATCACCCGGTCGAAACGCTCACCGGCAAACAGCCGCTGCATGCCTTTGCTGTCGGCAATGTCGAGTGGCTCGAAGCGTACGTTGGAAAAACCAGCCAGATCGTCGAGTCGCGCCCGCTTCAGGGCAACGTCGTAGTACTCGTTGAGATTGTCGATGCCGACGATGGCATGCCCATCCTCGGCCAATCGTTTGGCGACAGCATGGCCTATAAAGCCTGCCATGCCGGTAATCAGAATGTTCATGAACCTTCCGAATCGCGTGAAAGAGCCGCGTAAAAATTGCACGCACTATATCATGCCAGCTTCCTTCAGGGGGTTGGCGGCATTACCCCTGCGCTAGGGCTTGTGACGATAGGCGGCGATGGCCCCTATCAGTCCCAGCATCAGCAACGCCAGGGCCGCCACGCCGAGATAACCCAAGGCTGTGTCGAAGGCGGCCAAGCGTGAATCGTCGGCAACTCCCTGCCGGGACTGCTGGAGTCCATACAAGGCTAACTGCCCCGCGCCGACCATCAAGGCAAGAAGCAGGCCCAGCGGCAGGCACGACACCAATCCCGGGGGTATCGGTATGCCTGGCAGACGAAATCGTCTGCGCGGTTCGGTCTTGCGAGGATTGCTGCTCGCCGCGCGGCGCGATCTCGCCGTGCCGCCGCCGGCCTGGCGGGGTTGGCGCTTCTGACGCGGCTTGCGCGTCGCCGGGCCCATCTTGGCGCTCCCCTTCTTGCCGATCCCGGTACGGCGAGCGCCCGAGAACAGCCCGCTCACGGCCGTTATCGACAGCAACGCCACCAGCAGGAATAGCGATGTAAAGAAAACCAGTGCGGCCATCACCTCTCCCTTGTTGCAAAGCCCATTCGTCCACTCACCTGCACCCAGGCCTGTCTGCGAGCGATCCATCTGGGTCGGGCACCCTGACAAGCCTCATGATGACGTTAGCGAGGCAAGCTCAAAAGCCGCTCGGCCATTTCCACGAAACCCTCGCCATGACTGGCGCTGCAAAGCCACCGCGGGCGCGCCTGCATGGCTCCAAGATGTGCAGCGATGTTCGCGACACCGACCGAAGCGGGATAGTTGCGAAATAACGACTCGTCGTTGGGTGCATCGCCTATGAACAGCACTCGCCGACGCTGCTCAGCGATTGACAATCCGAAGTCCTGCTCGAGCACCCGCATGGCCATGCTGGCCTTGTCATGCTCGCCGAACCAGGCGTTCACGTGTATCGAGCTGGCACGAGCGCTTGCCCCACCCTTGCGCATGGTGTCGACCAGGCGCTCGATTGCCTCACGACCCAGCGATGGCACTACATCCTGCGCGTGGTCGATCGCCACGTCGGCCAGGCGGTAAGGCTGGTCGGCGGCCAAGCGCGCCTGCGGCACGGCAGCCAATGCCTGCCCGGCCAATTCCAGCAGGCGCCGCTGCTCGTCGCGCAACTGCTCGCGAGGCCGGACGAAGCATTGATCGAGCCCGCCACCGGGGGTCTTGCGAAAGCGCAAGGCGCCGCTCTCGCCGATCACCGCCGCCACCGGCCAGGCACGCACGATATGATCGCACCACCCCGCGCAGCCCCCCGTGACCGGCACGACATGGATACCGCCATCCTCGAGTCGCTCCATGGCCGCCAGGGTGGCCGCATCGAGCCGCCCGTGGCGGGTCAGCGTATCGTCGACATCGGTCAACACCACTTCGATCGGCTGCAGTGCATCGCTATCGGCGTCCTGCAATCGCTGCATCGTTTACTCCTCATGGCCCGTTCATCGCCAACCCTGGCTGCGCAAGAAAGTCTTTTAGCGCGCGCCAGAAGCGAGGCCGGGGGCGAATTCGCCCCCGGCCTCGCTTCTGGCCATCCTTCGTTCGAGCCGATCATTCCTTGCCAAAGCATTCATTCCGAGCTATACGACCGACTGCCGGCACCCTCACTCCAGGCCGGCCCCCTTGAGCTCGGCGGCAAAGGAATGTGCCACCCGATTCAACTGAATCGGATCGACGCCGGGCAGCATCCTGCGCAGCTCGCCAAACAGGCTCTCGGCCGTATCGTGGCGCCCCGAATAGATGAGCAGAAAAAGGTAATGCTCGATCTGTGAGTCGCTGTAAACGACCGCATCGCGCTTTGCCCGATCTTTCCTGGTATTGATTCTCTGAATTGCCATCGCCCCGCCTAAGCTTGCCTTCGTCCCATTCGGTCGCGAATCGTGCGGCCACCATCACGATTCGAACGTTCCAACGCAAGCATACAACGTTCATCAACCTCCGGTTCATGAATCTTCGGGGGCATGAATGATCAATTCGACACGCCGGTTGGCGGCCCTACCCTCGGCCGTGGCATTGGACTCGAGAGGCTGCGTGTCGGCATAGCCCACCGAGCGCAGCCGCTGGGGATCGATTCCCGCCGCGACCAGGTAACGCAGGATCGCCGTCGCGCGAGCGCTGGAGAGCTCCCAATTGGACGGATAACGCTCGGTATTGATCGGTACGCTGTCGGTATGCCCCTCGACCGACACCGTGCCTTCGTACTGGTCGAGCAGCGACACCAGGCCCTGCACCATCTCCTGGCCGGGATCGGTCAATTCGGCGTCACCCGAGCCGAACAATAGATGGTCCTGGATGCGCAGGTTGATGCCGCCCTTGATCCGCGACACCTCGACACCGTCGATCACCGGCAAGGGCTTGGGCACCTTCAATTGCCACTCGCCGGCGACCTGAATGGCCGCCGCCTGGGCGCTGCCGCTGATCCAGCGCGTAGCGGCTATCGCCTGTGCGGCCTGGCGAGCATCGGGATGAATTTGCGGCAACACGGGAACCTGCGGCACCAGCATGCTCCGCCCGGCAAGGCGCTGAGCGGCCGCCAGCGCATCGCGGCTCAATGCCGGCGGCGCGAGCAGTGCCCCCAGGCGCACCCCGAGCGGCGCGGGCAACGGCCGCGTAGCGGCGATTGACCGCGCCGTCACGCTGCGCGCGACATCGATCGCCTCGGTGGAAATCCGGGCACTCGCCGGCGTTTGCGCAGGCACATTCGCCGCCAGGGCGCCACGCACGGCGCCCGCCCAATCCCTCGCCTGGCCACTGACCGTCAGCAACAGCACGAACAGCGCCACCAGCAGCGTCATGATGTCCATGTAACTGATCATCCAGCCCTCGCCATCGCGCTCCTCGGTACGCAGGGAGAGCAGGCGCTCGTGGTGGTGGCCGTCGCGATGACTCTCAAGCATTGGCGTTCGCGCCCTGTTGCGGCTCGGCCAGCGACTTGCGGACCGGGTCGCGGATCTCATCCTGATAACTGGCCATGAACGAGTTGAGCGTTTCCTCGATGAACGACGGCAATCGGCGCTTGGAAATCAGCGCCACGCCCTCGAGCACCATGTTCATGGCGATCAGACGCTGCTCGGTGCGGCGCTCGAGCTTCACCGCGATGGGCTTGCATACCAGATTGGCGAGCAGGATGCCGTAGAACGTGGAGAGCAGGGCCACCGCCATGCGCGGGCCGATGGTGGCAATATCGCCGACCTGCATCACCTCGAGCATGTTGACCAGCCCCACCAGCGTACCGATCATGCCAAAGGCCGGCGCATAGGCCGCCATGGTCCGGAATATCTGCGCCTCGGCCAGTTCCCGTGCCTTGAGACGGGCGATTCGCCAGCGCAGCAGGTCGGTGATCTCCGATTCGCGGGTATTGTCGATGACCAGCTGAACGCCGGTCCGCAGAAAAGGGTTGCGAGTCTGTTCCAGTGCGCGCTCGACCGAGCGGATGTCGCCCTTGAACCACAGCCGCGCCATGTCCACCAGCTCGCGCGTATCATCCTCGACGTAACTGTCCTCGCGGCGGAAGACCACGCCGACGAGTCGCACCACGCGAATGACTTCGCGCAGCGGGTAACTGATGAACGTCGCCGCCAGCGTGCCGGCGAGGACGATCGCCAACCCCGGCAGGTTGACGAAGCTCATCGCCGTGTCCGCGCTCAGCAGCACGACGCTGGCCAGCAGCAGCACGCTGGCGGCTATGCCTATCAGGGTAGAAACATTCATGAACGAGTCCGCTCGGAGCCCAGGATGGCCCCATGATAGCGGCGGATCGCGGAGGCAAAGCCATGAAAAAGGGCTACAAATCGGGTTGTTCATGCCTTCAATCGCACATCCCTCTACGCGCTACGATGCGATGGCGGCGGCGCCTGCCTTCACTACCGGCGGAGCTTCACAGCGGCTTGATGTCGATCACATGGCCAATGATACGATAGCCGGCCTTGTGCGCCGCCTTCTCGGCTTGAAGTTGCGCTTCGAGTCTGGAGATGCTCGTCGACTGGTGCTCGAAGACGGTATCCCACTCAAGCGGCTTGTTGCGGACCGCGAGCTTGACGATATACCCAGTCTTGATTGAACTGCCCTTTGCGGGCGTACGCTTGGTCCTGAAAGCCAGTCCACCGACGCGATCTTCCGTCGCCCTTTCGCGTTGTGGCTTGCTGGCCGTTGGGCCAAGAAACGCATTGATTTCTCGCCGCATGCTCTGTTCGAACTCGTCTAGCTCTGTTGCCATTGATTCACTTACCTTTTTGCGTCTGATTCGCGCACGGTAGCATGTTCACCACCCAGTCCGGCACATAGGCCCCACTCCTGAGCGCGCATTGATGCAGCTGGCCCAGCACGCTGGCCATACCCACGGACAACGCCGACTGGCTGGCGATCGCTAATCTAGCTTGAATGCTTGGGGTTAAATGCTTTCATTGATGAGCGTAATAATTCATGGACAATAATCGGGAAACCGTACTGGAGAACGAGGCCTGGCTTGCGCAGCACAAGCCAATCGCTGCACGTCGCGACATGCTTTACCGCGAAGGGCAATGAATGAGAGCACCCGCGGGAACGCACATGGAAAGGCTTGAAATACCGGGCCGAGAATCAGCCCGGGCAACGCCAAGCGCTCGTTTGACACGATTACGCTGTAAAAGTTCAGTCTTCAGTGCGCACGAGCCAGGACTCGACGGTATCGGCACCGTGCTCATCCTTCCAGACCTTGAGCCTCTTATGATTGCCGCCACGGGTTTCGACGACTTCACCGGTATGCGGGTTCTTGTAGATTTTCAACTTGCGCTTACGGCGACCGCTAGTGCTGGCCGCGTTCGACTTGCTGGCGGAGCCGGAGTCTTGCGGCTTGGGATCGAGCATGTCGATCACGTCGCTGGCGCTCTTGTTGAACTCTTTCATCAAGGCTTCCAGACGCTCCTTGAAATCGAGTTCGGACTTCAGGCGCTGATCACCTTCAAGCTGCTTCAGCTCGTCGCTCAGCTGCTTGAGCAGCTGCTCTTTCTTCATGTATTCGCTTAACAGTGACATGCGCTACTAGCCTTCCATATGTTTCCGGGATGCCTCTCCATTATCGGCATTACAAAGCTATTTGCCAAGTACCCGATTTACCCTCGTTCAAAACTTTATTTCACTTCCTCAGTAGAGTTGATCAAAGCCGGACTAGCCAACCAGCCAAACAGAACCAACGGCATGTTGTGTGAATGTAAAGTCGACACTACAGAATCCCAGATATGGGCGTGCTGATAATCGTCATTCAGCCCGGCGGCCGGCGCGAGTGTCGAGTCGGTAGCCGGCGAACCGGCATCGCCGAGTGCTGCTGCGGTCCCCACCAGTACGATCGTCGCCAGTTCCGCTGTCATGCAAGGTTCAAGAAAGCGTCGCGGCGCTGAAATCGGCGTCGCGCACCCTGTATTCGGGATCAATTGTTGCCGACAGCCAATGATCCATGATCCAGACAAGGGACACTGTCGTTCAGCGCGCCACGGAAGCAAAGCGCAGGAAGCGCTAAGGGAGCGATCCGGCCAGAGCAGTTGGAGCGCGCGGCAGGAGGCCGTTCAGGGAGAGGGTTTTCTTTAACGCCACGGGGTCCGTCAGGGCTGACCGTGGCGTCTTTGTGCGGGCACAGGGCGTGACAATGGTCGCGTCACACGGCTTGCAGCCAATCGCCATAGGCCGCCAGATCGCTGGCCAGGTCGCCACGCACCAACCGCCGGTAAAGCGCCTGAAGCTCACGGGTGACCGGGCGCTGGTCGGTACGACCGATACGTCGGCCGTCCAGTTCGCGAATCGGCAGGATCTCGGCCGCGGTACCCGTGAAGAACGCCTCATCGGCGGTGTAGAGTTCATCGCGGGTGATGCGCCGCTCGCGCACCGTCATGCCCAGCCGCTCGCGGGCGAGCGCGATCACGCTGTCGCGGGTGATGCCCTGTAAACACGAGGTCACTTCCGGGGTATGCAGCACGCCGTCGCGGACCAGGAAGACGTTCTCGGCCGAGCCCTCGGCGACATAGCCTTCGGGGTCGAGCATCAGCGTCTCGTCGAAGCCCGCCTTGATCGCGGTATTCAACGCCAGCATCGAGTTGACGTAGTGGCCGTTGGTCTTGGCCCGGCACAGGCTGATGTTGACGTGGTGGCGGCTCCATGAAGACGTCAGCACCCGCAAGCCCTGCTCGGCGGCACTCGGCGAAATGTAATGGGCGAGATGCCAGGCGGGAATCATCACATGGGTGCTCAGGCCCTCGGCGCGCAGACCCATGCCTTCGGCGCCCAGGAACACCGTCGGCTTGAGATAGGCATCGCCCAGCGCGTTGCGGCGCAACGCCTCGCGCTGCGCGTCGAGCAGTGCCGGGGCGTCGAAATCGAGCGGAATATCCAAGGCGTGGGCGCTATCCAGCAGCCGACGGACATGCGCATCGGCGCGGAACAGATGCACCCCGTTCGGTCCCTCGTAGGCGCGCACGCCCTCGAAACAGCCCATGCCGTAATGCAAGGTGTGGGTGAGCAGATGCATCCTGGCATCGCGCCACGCCAACCATACGCCATCGAGCCAGAACCAGCCGTCGCGATCACTGATCGACTGCATGTCACCCTCCCCTGAACATTGAACGTCCCAGACGTTGAACGATGCCCGTGGCCGATCACTTGCCGAAGCGCCCCGGGCGAAACGGCGCGATATCCAGCACCGGCATATCGCCATCGATCAACTGAGCGATCAGTTGCGCGCTGCCGGCCGAGAACGTCCAGCCGAAGGTACCGTGGCCGGTGTTGAAATACAGATTGTCGAGCTTGGCCTGGCCGATGATCGGCGGGCCGTCGGGGGTCATCGGTCGAAAGCCGGTCCACGACTCGGCCTGGTCGAGATCGGCGGCCCCGGGAAAGCGCGATTCCACCGCATGGCGGATGGTCGCCAGGCGCGCCTCGGGAATGCGCCGATCGAACTCGTCCAGCTCGACGAAACCGGTGGCCCGCAGGCGATCGCCCAGGCGCGTCGCCACGACCTTGTAGCGATCGTCGATCACCGTCGAGCGCGGCGCCCGTTCCGGGTCCTTGATCGGCGCCGTCAACGAATAGCCCTTGACCGGGTAGATCGGCAGCTTGACGCCGAGCGCCTCAGCCAGCCCCGGCGACTGGCAACCGGCCGAGACCACCAGCGCATCCACTTCCAGCGTCTCGCCTTCGCTCAATGAGGCCGCGGTCGTCGGCACCAGTTGCAGGGCGCTTACCACGCCACGCTCGCGCACGATGTCACGCACCTCGCTGGCATAGCGGAAGGTGACGCCGAGCCGCTCGCACTCGGCGGCCAGCGCCTGGGTAAAGCGCTGGCAGTCCCCCGTGCCGTCGCCGGGCAACCGCAACGCACCGACCAGCGGCGCATCACCGCGCAACCCGGGCTCGACCTCGGCCAGCCCCTCGGGCGTCAGCCATTGATGATCGATGCCCATCTCGCTGAGCAGTCCCGCGGTGGCCTTGAGCCCTTCGGCGGTCGCGTCGTCGCTGGCCAGGTCGATCAGCCCGCCGTGGCCGCCGTCGAAGGCCAGGTCCAGGTTCTCCTCGAGATCGACAAAGCACTGCCGGCTATACGTGCCCAGGCGCAGCATCGCCCGCTTGTTGGCCTGGAAGACGCCCGGCGCGTTGGCGAAGCGCCAGGTCGCGGTCAGAAAGCGCAGCGTCCACGGCGTCGGCGGCATGCGCATCTTCAGCGGACCGCTGGGCTTGACCAGCCACGGCAGGGCCTTCTTGATCATCGCCGGCGAAGCCCATGGATAGACGTAACCGTAGGAGCGCTGGCCGGCGTTGCCGCGACTGGTTTCGAGTCCGGCGGCGTCGAGGCGCTCGATCACGCTGACCCGATGACCACGACTGACCAGCGCATGCGCGGTCGTCACCCCGACCACCCCGGCACCGATAATGGCGATATGCATGGTCACTCCCTGGCTACTCCGGCGTTTTCAGTAGGTCGGCAACGACGCCATCCGCCGCGTCGAGATCGGCATAGGCGGACCAGCCCCGGCGCCAGTCGTCGATCAACTCGCGCTGGTGCGGCTGCAACGCCTGATAGCCCCAGGCGGCGATCTCGGCGTCCTGCGGATCGGGCACGTCGATAGCGCTGCCGGCCAGCCGGGCGATGACCGCATGCCCGCATAGCGGTACGTAGCCCTCGGAATAGCCGCCCTCGTGGATCATCACCAAGCGTCCTTCGCAGAGCTGCTCGGCCAGTCCCTTGAGCTGTGCAGTCATCGTCGCGAAGGCGCTGCTGTTGAGCAGCATCTTGCCCAACGGGTCCTTGCCGCAGGCGTCAAAGCCGCAGGCGACGACGATCAGCTCGGGGCGAAAAGCCGCCAGCGCCGGCAGCACCAGACGTCGCATGGCGTAATGATAGGCGTCGGTGCCGCAGCCCGGCGGCAGCGGCAGGTTGAGATTGCCGCCGAGTCCCGCTCCTTTACCCTGCTCGTCGAATTCGCCGGTGTCCAGCGGGTAGTTGCCGGCCTGGTGCAGCGAAATCGTCAGCACCTCCGGATCGTCGTAGAACGCCGCCTGGCTGCCATTGCCGTGATGCACATCCCAGTCGAGTATCGCGACCCGCCCCACCTGGCCAAGCGCGCGGGCGCGGCGCACTGCAACCGGGATGTTGCCCAGCAGGCAGAAACCGCGGCCGCGATCGGCCTCGGCGTGGTGCCCGGGTGGGCGGCACAGCGCATAGGCATTGCCCCGTCGCCCCAGCGCGACATCCTCGATGGCGGCGATCGCCAACCCGGCGGACTGCTTCGCCGCCGCCAGGCTGCCGGCGGTATACGGCGCGCAGTCGCCGCCATCGCCCAATCCGCGCCGGCTGCCAGCCTCGAGTTCATCCAGGTAGCGCGGCGCATGGAAACGCTCGAGGTCTTCGCGGCTGGCCGGCGGCGGCTTGCAGACCGCCAGCGCGTCGATCAGCCCCGAGACCTCGAGCAGGTTCTTGAGCCGGCGCTTGCTCTCCGGGCTCTCCGAGGCCGGTTGCGGCTGCAGGAATTCGCCGGGCGCCGCGAACACCCCGATCGCCCCCGGATCGTGCCAGAAGCAGCGCTCGTGCCAGTAGAACCCGGTCGTCTTCGGGCCCGTCATGAAGCGCCCCGTTCGTCCGCCAGACGTTCCCAGACCTCGATCGCCGCGGCCAGATCCTCCAGCGAGGCGCCGACCGACTTGAACACGGTGATCGCCTGGTCGTCGCTGCGTCCGGGCCGTTCGCCGCGCAGCAGCTCGGCCAGCTCGCCGCGGATCGAGGCGAACTCGAAGGCGCCCTCGTCGATCGCCTGGTGAATGTCGCCGGCCTCGCCTTTTGCCCCGGCATAAGTATCGACGAACACTTCGCCACGGGTCAGGCACGCGGCGTCGCTCTCGCGCATGCTCGGCCGAAAGGCGCCGATCAGATCGAGGTGCGCGCCGGGTTTGAGCCATTCGCCACGCACCAGCGGCTCGCTGGAGAGCGTCGCGCAGCTGACGATGTCGGCCTCGCCCACCGCCGCGGCAAGCTCGTCGACCGCCGCGCAGTCGAAGCGTGATGCATACTCCTCGGCCAGCCGCGCCGCCTTCGCCGAATTGCGGCCCCAGATGCGTACCCGCTTGATCGGGCGCACGGCGGCGTGCGCCTCGATCAGCATCGGCGCCAGCTTGCCGGTGCCGATGACCAGCAGCGATTCGGCATCGGCGCGGGCCAGTGCGCGACAGGCCAACGCCGAGGCCGCCGAAGTCCGCCGCCGGGTCAGCTCACCGCCTTCGATGCACGCCAGCGGGCGGCCGTGATCGCCCTCGCAGAGCAGATAGACCCCGGCGATCGCCGGCAGCCCGTGTTCGGCGTTCTGCGGGAACACGTTGACCATCTTCATGCCGATGTAGCCGTCCTTCTCCCACGCCGGCATCAACAACATGGTCGCCTCGCCGTCGCCACGCTGCATCGTGTGATGGTGGCGCGGCGGCGCCTCTACCCCCTCGACGAAACAGCGCGCCAGACGATCGACCAGCGGCACCCAGGGCATCGCCCCGGCCACCTCCTGCGCGGTAATCATGCGCATGTCAGCTCTCCGTCCGGGCCGCCGTCACCATGATCTCGACCTTCCACTCCGGCTTGGCCAGCCGGGCCTCGACACAGGCGCGCACCGGCGGGCGACCCGGCGCGACCCAGGCATCCCAGGCAGCGTTCATGGCGTCGAACTCGGCCATGTCGGTGACCCAGATGGTCGCCGAGAGCATATGGTCCTTGGCCGAGCCGGCCTTTATCAGCTTGGCCTCGATGGTTTCGAGCACCTGGCGGGTCTGGCCCTGCATGTCGGCGCTGGCATCGTGCGGCACCTGGCCGGCCAGATAGACGGTGCCGTTATGCACGGCAGCCTGGCTCATGCGCTGGTTGGCGTCGGCGTATTCGATGGTCATGGCGTGTTCCTTGCTGTCGAATGAAACGATGAACAAAGCGCTGGTTTCCGGCGATGCATGCCGGCTCAGTTGGTGTTGAAACCGCGTAGAAACGCGGCAAGGTTATGCTCCAGACTGGCCGTCGGGTAACCGCCTTCCTGAACCACCACGCAAGGCAGATCGAGCGCGGCCAAGCGTGCGCCGAGCGGCGCGAAGTCAGCGGTTTCCAGGCTCAGTCCGGCCAGCGGGTCGTCCTTGTGGGCATCGAGGCCCAGCGCGATGACCATGGCATTGGGGACGAAGGCTTGCATATCGCCCAGCAGGCACTCGAGGGCATCCAGGAAGACGACTCCATTGCTACCGATAGATAACGGTATATTTAAATTGCAATCCAACCCTTCTCCTTCGCCGCGCTCCTCGGCGCCGCCCCAGAAGAACGGATAGAAACCACTGGGGTCGGCGTGCAGCGAGCCGGTCCAGACATCACCGCGCGCGTAGAAGATGTCCTGGGTGCCATTGCCGTGATGCAGGTCGACATCGACGATGGCGACCCGCGCGAAGCGTTCGCGCAGCACGCTCGCCGCGAGCGCTGAATTGTTGAAAAAGCAGAAACCGCCGGCGCGCTCCGGTCCGGCGTGATGGCCCGGCGGCCGGCACAGCGCATAGGCCGTGTCGTCGCCATCGAGCACCGCCTCGGCGGCGGCCTCGGCGCTCGCCGCGCTGGCCAGGATGCCGGCGAAGCTGTCGGCACCGATCGGGCACGCCATGTCGTGCATGTGCCAGCCGGCCTGGCCGATCGGATGTTCGGGATAGTGATGCCCGCCGCCGGTCGGATGCACGTTGGGCGCAACCCGCTCGGCGGCGCCCGGCAGTGCCTGCCAGCGGGCATGGATGCTCTCGAGGAAGGTCAGGTAGCGCGGCGTGTGGATCCGCATGAGACGCTCGCGCAGGCGCGGCGTACCCGCCGGCTCCGGGGCCCCCCCGGCCCCTCGGGCGATGGCGCCGGCGCGCCCCGTAGCAGGAAAGTCTCCGGGGCATGGCGATCCTGCCGGGGCGAATAGAAGTACTTCATGACCACCTCAATCGAGCAGGCTGGGAATCCAGGTCGACAGCGCCGGGAACAGCGCCAGCAATACCACCACGCTGATGAACGCGGCGTAGAACGGCAGCGAGGCGATGATCGCCCGCTCGTAGGGCACCTGGGCGATCCGCGCCGCGGTCATCAGCGTCATGCCCACCGGCGGCGTGACGTTGGCGATGTTCAGCGTGACGATCATGACGATCGCGAAATGCAGCGGGTCGAAGCCCAGGCTGACCATCGCCGGCACCACCACCGGGCCGATGACCACCAGCGCCGGCAGCACGTCCATCACCGTGCCGATGACGATCAGCAGCAGGCAGACCAGCATGATCTGGACGAAGGCCACGTCGCTCAAGGTGGTGATCAATTCCGCGGCGTCGCGGGCGATCCCCGAGCGGGTGACGAACCAACCGAGCACCGCCGAGGTGGCGAGCAGGAAGAACACCACCCCCGAGAAACGCACCGTGGTGACCAATGCCTCCCACACCTTGCGCAGCGTCAGGTTGCGGTAGAACACGAAGCCGATGGCGATCGCGTAGACCGCGGCGAACCCCGACGCCTCGGTGATGGTGGTCAGCCCCGAGAGGATGCCGCCGAGGATGATCAGCGGCACCAGCAACGCCGGCAGCGCCGAGAGGAAGGCCAGGATCGCCACCTTGAGCGGCGTGGCGCCCTGCTTGGGATAGCCGCGCAGCCACGAGATCACGATGCTGACGACCAGCAGCGCCACGGTCATCAACACGCCGGGCAGGATGCCGCCGGCGAACAGATCGATCACCGAGATGTCCCGAAGCAGCGTGGCGTAGACCACCATCACCACGCTGGGCGGGATGATCGGCCCGATGATCGACGAGCAGGCGGTGATCGCCGCGGCGTACTCGGCGTCGTAGCCCTGCTTCTTCATCTCGGGGATCATGATCTTGCCGATCGCCACGGTATCGGTGATCGCCGCGCCGGTGAGCCCGGCGAAGAACAGCGACACGGTGACATTGACGTGGCTCAGCGCGCCGCGCACGCGGCCCAGCAGCGCATTGTTGAAGGTGATCAGCTTCTGCGTCAATCCGCCCTGGTTCATCAGCTCGGCGGTGAAGATGAAGTACGGCACGGCGATCAGCATGTAGCCGGATACCCCCGAGAACATGCGATCGGCGATGATCCCCACCATCCGCTCGCCGCCCAGCGAATAGACCCCGGCGACCCCAGAGATCGCCATCACCACGGCCACCGGAGCGCCGATCAGCAGCACCACCACGAAGGCTACGATCGCAACGCTCATGTCCGGACCTCCCGGTTGCTGTCCAGTTCGGCGTCATCCCTGTCCGCATCGCCCAACGCCTCGTCGATCAGCGCATTCTCGTCGCTGAAGTGTTCGAGCAGCTCGAAGCCGTAGACCAGGTGCAGCAGGAAGATCAGCCCGGTCAGCGGCACGGTCACCGCCGTCCAGCGATACGAGATCTGGATGTTGTCCGAGACCATGTAGACCTGGGTGGCGTTGAGGAAGTATCCCCAGCCGTACCAGACCATCAGCAGCGCGAAGAACGCCATCACCGCCAGCGTGGCGATCGCCGAAGCCTTGACCAGCGGCGCGGGCAGCAGCCTGACCAGCAGCGTCATCGCCACATGCTCGCCGGAGCGCAGCGCGATGGTGATCGAGATCAGACCGATCCACGGCAGGAACAATCGAGCCAGGGAATAGGTCCAGCTCAGCGCCGATCCGGTGGCCAGGGTATACAGAAAGCCGACGAAGGAGATCGCCAGCATGCCCAGCACACAGCCTACACAGATCACGATGCAGGCCGTGTTGACGACGTCGCTGACACGCCGCGTGGTTGCCAATATCGCCATGGAATCGCCCCGAATGCTGCGCCCGGCAGCCAGGAAAGAGGGAACAACCGGGGTATGGCCCGGTCGTCGTCTAGGCCATCAGCGCTCGGTTACTGACCGTAGCGCTGATACGCCTGCTCGGGCAGCGATTCGCCCAGCGACTCGACTTCGGCAAGCATGTCGTCGACCAGTTGCGCATCCATGCCGTAGTCGTCGACGATCCATGTCTTCCACGCCGGCCGGGCGATCTCGGCCATCTTGGCGCGCTCCTCGGTGGGCATGATGTAACACTCCTTGAACAGCTCGCAGGACTTCTGCCAGCTGGCCGTGGCCAGTGCCGCCGACGCGCCGTGGCTGAGCGTTATCGCCTCGCGGGCCGACTCGGTGATCGCCCGCTGGTACGCTTCCGGCAATTGCTGATACCAGGCCTCGCTGACCACCCAGCTGGCGCTGTTGTAGACGTGGCCGGTGAGCGTGGTGTAGTCGGTGACCTCGTCGAGCCCGTAGGTGGTATTGATCACCGGGGCGTTGAACTGACCGTCGGCAAGGCCGGTTTCCAGCGCGGTGATCAGCTCGCCCCACGGCAGCGGCGTGGCCGAGGCGCCCAGCGCTCGCATGATGGCGACGTGGGCGGGGTTCTCCTCGGTACGAATATTCAGGCCCTTGAGATCGTCGACGGTCTTGATCAGGCGCTCGTTGTTGGTGAAGGCGACGAAGCCGCCGCCGTCATCGAAGGTGCCCAGGTAGCGCATGTCGGCGGCTTCGACGGTGCCCTTCATGAAGTTGGCGAACCACTCGCCGTCGAAGAACGCCCAGGCCTGGCGCCAGTTCTTGAACAAAAACGGCGCGGTGACTACCTGATAGTCACCGTAGAACGACGACATCGCCCCCGAGGTGAGAATCGTCGACTGCAGCGCACGGCCGCCGGCCTGCACCTGCGAGCCGGTCTCCACTTCCGAGCCCAGCTGGCCACCGCCGAAGATCGAGACCGTGACGTCGCCATCGGTACGCGACTCGACCAGCTCCTTGAAGTGCACCAGGGCCGGATAGATGCTGTTGTTGCTCAGGTTTTCGGGAATCAGCGTGGCGATCGCCATCTCGTATTCCTGGGCCTGGGCGGCGGTGCTCAGCGAGATGGCAAGCGGCAGTGCGGCTAGCGCGGCACCGGTAGCGAAGAGATTGTGTAGCGACATGAGGGATTCCTTGCTTGGCTTGTTGTTGTAGCGTTCATCGAGAACGATTGCTACTTAGCCTAGCCAATTACCGCATGTGCAGCTTGCCCGGGGCTCGGCAGTTTTTGCCCGAGACTCTGGAAACGTGCCGCGCGGTATGCGAAAGCGCCACGCCGAGCAGCAGGCGATGGCTGTCGGTGGTGCCTATGCCGCTACGGCTCAATCGGCGGTGGCAATCTCCAGCCCCTCATGGGTGACTTCCGCCACCAGCTCCAGCTCTTCGGGGGTGATCACGTAGGGCGGCATCCAGTAGATCACGTTGCCCAGCGGGCGCAGCATGACGCCACGCGACAGCGCATGACGGAACACCCGCAGCCCGCGCCGCTCACGGAAATCGTAGGGGCTCAAACTCGCCTTGTCCCTGACCATCTCGATCGCCAGAATCATCCCGGTCTGGCGCACGTCGCCGACATGGGCATGCTCGCGCAACGGTGCGGCAAGACGCTCCATCTGGGCGGCTTTACCGCGGTTGGTGGCGATCACGTCGTCCTGTTCGAAGATATCCAGCGTCGCCAAGGCGGCGGCGCAGGCCAGCGGATTGCCGGTATAACTATGGGAATGCAGAAATGCCTTGAGGGTGGCGTAGTCGTCGTAGAACGCGGTATAGACATCATCGCTGGTCATCACCACGGAGAGCGGTAGATAACCGCCGGTCAACGCCTTGGAAAGACACAGGAAGTCGGGTCGAACCCCGGTCTGCTCACAGGCAAAAAGCGTTCCCGTGCGGCCGAAACCGACCGCGACCTCATCGAAGATCAGTTGCACGCCGTAGCGATCGCAGGCTTCGCGCAGCCAGGTCAGGTACTCCGGCGGGTACATGCGCATGCCCCCGGCGCACTGAATCAGCGGTTCGACGATCACCGCCGCCAGCTCGCCGGCATGGCGTTCGAGAGCCCGCTCCATGTGAACGAAGCATGCCCTGGCTTGCTCTACCCACTGCTCTCTTGGCAGGCCGAAACCGTCGGGTGCCGGCACCTTGATCACGTCCAGCAGCAACGGGCGATAGGTATCGGTATAAAGCGCCACGTCCCCTACCGACAGTGCCCCCAACGTCTCGCCATGATAGCCATTGGTGATGGTCAGGAAGCGTCGCTTCTCGGGTCGACCGACATTGCGCCAGTAGTGATAGCTCATCTTGAGCGCAATCTCGATCGCCGACGAGCCGTTGTCGGCATAGAAGCAGTGCCCCAGACCGGTGGGCGCCAGCCGTCCGAGCCTTTCCGAGAGCTCGATCACCGGTCGATGGGTGAAGCCGGATAGGATCACGTGTTCCAGTTCGTCGAGTTGCTGCTTGATGCGCGCGTTGATGCGTTCGTTGGCGTGTCCGAAAATATTGACCCACCAGGAACTGACGATATCCAGGTAGCGCTTGCCTTCGAAATCCTCCAGCCAGACGCCCTTGCCGCGCCGGATCGGCACGACCGGTAGGGTCTCGTGATCCTTCATCTGCGTACAGGGATGCCACAAACTGGCGAGATCCCGCTGCATCCAGTCGTCATTGCGATTCATGGGTCTTCCGTGGCGGTGTTGCGTGGATTAGCGGTTCGAGTTCGAGCCAGTCGGCGGCCCGTTCGGGTGCAGGCGTCGCTAGCCAGGGCACGACGCCCAGGCAGGGCACGCCGCCCTCCTCGCCGAGCCAGCCGGCCAGCGAGTCCAGGTTTTCTTCCCGACGCGGCATGCGGGGATCGATCCCGTTGGCCACCCACCCCGCCACCGGCAGCCCATCATGCCGGATCGCTTCCAGTGTCAGCCGGGCATGATTGATCGCCCCCAGCCGTACGCCGACCACAACTATTACCGGCAGCGCCAGGGCGACGGCGAGATCCGACAGCGACTCGCGTTCATTGAGCGGTACCCGCCAGCCACCGGCACCTTCGATCAAAGTCAGGTCGGCCTCGCGCGCCAGCAGGGCCCGCATGGGCGCTGCCAGCGCGGATACCGAGAGCGCGACGTTGGCTTCCGCGGCAGCGATGTGCGGCGCTATCGCCGGTTCGAAGGCGACCGGATTGATCGTGTCGTAGTCCAGCGCCGGCCGGCATTGCGCCTGAATCGCCAGCGCATCGGCATTGCGCAATCCCTCCACCGTCCGCTCGCAGCCGGAAGCGACCGGCTTGCCACCGGCGGTGGTCAATCCTTGGTGCCGGGCGGCAGCCAACAGGCCGCTGGTCACGAGGGTCTTGCCGGCATCGGTGTCGGTGCCGGTAATGAAGAATGCCTTGGGCATGATCAATCCTGAGCGTCGAGTCGCTGCATCAGCACAGTGGCCACGCGGTAACGGGTGGGAATGCCGGACGTATCGCGAAACGTCTCAATGGCGCTTTCGAGCCGGGCGAAACGCCGTCGCCCCGCCAGGCCGCTGGAAGCCGGCTCTCCGGTCACCGTGTTGGCACCGATGCGCTTGAGCGCGCGTAATGTTTCGGCCAGATCGTCATGCCAGATACGCCGTGTCGTGAGATCGAACCGCTGAAGTCGCCAGCCGGGTGACGCCAGCGATTGGCGTAGCGCCGCTTCCGGCAAGCAATCGTTGACGTGTCGGCCGCCATCCACCGTTTGCCATGCTTCTCGCAGTTCACTCAGGCTGCCCTCGCATAGCGTGGTGAAGGCAAGCCAGCCATGCGGACGTAGCACCCGCGCCGCCTGGGCAAGGAAGCGCTCGAGGTCACACCACTGCAGCGCCAGGCTGGAGATAACCAGGTCGAGGCTGCGTCCGGCCAGCGGTAGCCGCTCGGCATTGCCGGTCAGCCATTGGATCGCCAGGTGGTCATGGCGTCGCCGGGCCTCGGCCAACATGCCCGGCGCCAGATCGAGCCCGATGGCAGTGGCGTCGAAGCGTAAAGCCAAGTGGGAAACCACGTAGCCGGTACCGCAGCCGACATCCAACAGCGCACGGGGGCGGCACGATACCGGCAGACAGGACAGCAACTCATCGGCGACCTGGCGTTGAAACTGTGCCGCATCGTCGTAGTGTTCAGCCGCACGGGAAAAGTTCTCAGCGATTCGGCGCTGGCGTGACGCCGACAATCCAGGAAGACCCCGCAGTACGCTCATGTCGACGCCCCGCTCCACTGACCCGATTGCCCCTGGCCTGATTGATTTAGAAACATCGCCATCCGCTCGGCGGTCTCGTCCGCGCGTTCCAGCGGAAAGGCGTGACCGACTCCCGAAAGCAACTCGGTGCGACCGAGGCTCGGTAGTCGTTTGGCGATGGCCCGGCGCGCCGCCGCCGGCACCAACAAGTCGTTGTCGCCGAACAGATGCAACTGGGGAATGCGCAGCTGACCAAGGACGTCACGCAGATCGAGTTCGTCCAGCAGCGCGAGCCCGGCCAGTGCCTGATCCCGTGGTGTGGCCTGGAGCGCCTGGAGCAACTCGCTTCCCAGGCGGCGGGCGTCACGACCGCCCTGCGCGCTCAATTGCGCGAACCGGGCAAATGCCCTGGCGGGCGAATGCTGGAAACCGCCGCGAAACGCTACGAAGATCTCCGTCCCCATCGCCTCGGGCCAGCCGGGGCGAGCGACGAAACTGGCATTTGAGCCGAGAGTGATCAGTCCCCGTACCTGCCTGCCTCGCCACTGGGCCAGCGCAGTGGCGAGCATGCCGCCCAGCGACCAGCCGGCCAGCCAGGCGTCCTGCGGCAGCTCGCGGTCGAGCACGGCTACCCAGCTCTCGGGACGATGACTGGTCAGCTCGGGATAGCCCGCACACAGGACGCTCAGGCCGGGGAGACGCTCTCGCAATGTCCGCGCCAACGGTTCCAATAGAGATGGGCCTAGTGCCCATCCAGGCAAAAGGATCAGCGTATCTTCCCTCATGTTGGCGACTCCTGCGCCGATCCCAGCCGACGTGCGCAGTCATGGAGCGCTTCCAGCAGCCGGTCGACATCGGCAACGTCATGGGCCGCCGAAAGCGTAATGCGCAACCGGGCAGTGCCGGCCGGCACGGTCGGCGGGCGGATGGCGGTACACCAAATGCCCGCCGCCTCCAGCGCTGACGCCAGTTTCAGCGCCGCGACAGCGTTGTCGCCGCCCTCGCGGGTCGAGCCGATCACCAGCGGCTGTATCGGTGTCCGCGAAGGCATCAGGTGCAGTCCGAACGCGCTCAGTCCCACGGCGCCGTTGCGAAAACGCTCGACCAGTGTGAACAAGTGATCCCGCCGTTCGGGTTCGTCGCGCACGATATCGAGGCTGGTCAGCGTGGCCCAGGCCAGTGCCGGCGACAGACTGGTGGTATAGACGTAGGGTCGAGCGAACTGGATCAACGCTTCGATCAACGCGTCACTGCCGGCGACGAAGGCGCCCTGTGTCCCCAACGCCTTGCCCAGGGTGCCGACCAGCACCGGCACGACAGCGGGATCGATACCCTGCGATTGCCGCGTGCCTCCACCGTTGGCGCCGAGCACGCCGAAGCCATGGGCATCATCGACCATCAGCCAGGCCCGATGCCGCGAACACTGCTCGGCCAGCGCGGCGAGATCGGCGACGTCGCCATCCATGCTGAACACACCGTCACTGATGACCAGCTTGTGTCGAGCCGAATCCAGCATGGCCAGATGCTGACCACAGTCTTTCGCATCGCCATGCGCAAAACGCATTAACCGCGCCCCGGCGAGCCGGGTGCCATCCAACAGCGAGGCATGGTTGAATCGGTCGTGCAACGCGTAGTCGCCGCGTCCGAGCAATGCCGAGAAAACGCCGAGATTGGCCTGATAACCGCTGGAGAACAGTAGCGCGCGCTGACATCCCGTCCACTCGGCCAGCCGCGCCTCCAGGCGAGCGTGCGCTTCGCTGTGTCCGCAGACCAGATGCGATGCACCGCCGCCGGTACCGAACCGCCGCGCGCCCTCGGCCAATCCTTCGGCCAGGCGCGGGTCGCCCGCCAGTCCCAGATAGTCGTTGCTGCAGAACGCAAGCCATTCGCACCCCTCGCGCTGGAAACGAGGACCGATACCGACGGTGGTGCGCCGTCGCCGATAGCGGTGACGTTCGTGCTGGCGGGCCAGTCGCGACGCCAATACATCGTCGAGTGTGCTGTCGTGATGTGAACGCGGGCTCTTACGCACGGCGATACGGGCTCAAGGCTGTGCCGCCGCATCGGTCACCATGGCATCGATGCGGGCTCGCGCCATGCTCTCCTGGATCGCCGCCTCGCAGGCAGCGTCATCGGCTTCCTCGCGCCGTTCGGGGTGCAGCCCGAGGCGCTCGAACAAGCGTCGATCGTGGTTGGCCTGGGGGTTCTGGGCGGTCAGCAGGCGCTCGCCGTAGAAGATCGAGTTGGCCCCGGCGAAGAACGCCATGGCCTGGGTCTGGTCGTTCATCAGTTCGCGGCCGGCGGCAAGGCGCACATGGGAGCCCGGCATCAGGATGCGTGCCACGGCGACGGTGCGGATGAAATCGATGGGATCGAGATCCTCGACATGCTCCAGCGGCGTGCCCTGGATCCGGATCAGCATGTTGATCGGTACGCTCTCGGGATGCGCCGGCAGGTTGGCGAGTTGCTCCAGCAACCCCGCGCGATCGTCGACACTTTCACCCATGCCGAGAATACCACCGCAACAGACCTTCATCCCCGATTGGCGCACGTGGTCGAGGGTTTCGAGCCGGTCCGCGTAGGTCCGCGTGGTGATGATTTCGCCGTAGTATTCCGGCGAGGTATCGAGGTTGTGGTTGTAGTAGTCAAGTCCGGCCTCGCTGAGCCGTTCGGCCTGATCCCGGGTCAGCATGCCGAGGGTCATGCAGGTTTCGAGCCCCAATTCCCGCACGCCGCGTACCATCTCCAGAACGTAAGGCATGTCCTTGGCGCTCGGGTTTTTCCACGCCGCGCCCATGCAGAAGCGACTGGCGCCGACCGCCTTGGCCTTGCGCGCTTTTGCCAGCACGGCTTCGACCTGCATCAGCTTCTCGCGCTCGAGCCCGGTGTTGTAATGTCCCGACTGCGGACAGTACTTGCAATCTTCGGGACAGGCGCCCGTCTTGATCGAGAGTAGCGTGGAGATCTGCACGGCGTTGGGATCGAAGTACCGCCGATGCACGCCTTGCGCCTGAAACAGCAGATCATTGAACGGCAATTCCAGCAGCGCCTGGATCTCTTCCCGCCGCCAGTCGTGACGCGAGAGCGTTTCCTGGGCTTGCGTCGCCTGATACCTCACCATCATCACAGTCAACCCTATACGAACAATAAAGTTGACTAGGATAGTGCCATCTTGCGCAGTAAACTTCAATGTATACTGAGGTTGACAGAATCTAGAAACGCCATGCCCCGCGATTCTCGGCATTGGGTATCCAGATGCCGCGATCAGTGGCGCCGATGCAGCGACGGCGGCACCCCGTAGGTGCGCCGATAGGCGCGCGAGAAGCTGCCCTGATCGAGAAAGCCGACTTCGGCGGCAATGGCGCCCAGCGAGCGCGAGGTGCGTTCGATCAAGCTACGCGCATGGGCCAGGCGGCGCTGCTGGACATAGGCCTGCGGCGTCATGCCCAGCAACTCGCGAAAGCAGGCGTGGAAGTGGCCGGGACTCAGCGCGCATAGCGCCGCCAGCGCATCGACGCGGATCGGCTCGCTCAGGTGAGCATCGATATAACGCTCGATGCGCGCCAGCTCGATGCGCTCGCGCCCTTCGCTGCACGCTGCAATCGGCGCCAGCGACTCGTCATGCAGGTTGAGATACAGCGCGCGCAGGATCAGCGTGGCGATCTCGCTGTGCAGCGCCGGATGCAGGGCAACCTGGGGCAGAACGCCCTCGGCCAGGCGGTGCAACTGCGCAGGCACGGCGAAGAAGCGCGGACTCTCGAACAGTCGCTCGACCTCGTCGGCGCACGACACCAGCGCCAGATTGACCAGCGGCACGTCGAGCACAAGGGTCTGATTCTGACCGTCGCCGGTATATTCGTGATGGTAGGTGGAGGGTATCAGGCAGCCTCGCTCGCGGGTAATCCGCTCGCCGCGGCCCTCGATGGTCAACTCGGTCACGCCCGACGTCGCCAGAATCAACTGGTGAAAGGCATGTTCGTGGGCGATGTATTGCGGGGTCAGCGTACAGCTACGCAGATTGAAGAATGCCATGACATTGCCGGCTTCAAGGTTTCGACCGAGGCCAATCCCCTACCATACCCCGCCGGCGCCGGGACAGAAGCCGACGGAAATTCCACGTTATACGTTCGATTCAGCAGTTCCCCTTCTTGGCCTGGCCGGGCGGGCAGAACCCCCCATCGCGGTGATCGTGATCGCGATCGCCTTCCCGGTCCTGATGACCGTCGCCCACCTCGACGATCGGCTCCGGATCGATGCGAGCCGGCGTGTAGCTACAGCCGGCCACGAACAAGCCAGCCAGAAGAATCACGGTCGTTGGCATCCACTGTCGCATGAGGTTCTCCTCTTTTTCTATGAATCTCGCATGAGCAGTACCCCACCAGCATATCGGTAAACGTACCGTTACCGGGAGTCGCAGGAGGGCGACAAATACCGGCAGGTTGCAAATCATCGATCTCAGCGCAGATCAGCGGATCGTCAATAAAACAGCGATGCCCCATATCACCAACCCGGCGCCGGTAACTCGTCCAATCCAATACCCGGCAGGCGCCAACTTTTCTATTAGCACCAGCAGTGCAAGTCCGGCGATCCACGCCAGATTCATGACGCCGCCGACGAACAGCAGCAACATGAGCGCCCAACAGCAGCCGAGGCAGTAGATACCGTGGCGAAAGCCCATCGCGAACGCACCGCGCAGCCCTTCCCGCCAATGCGTGAGTACGAACTCCAGGGGCGAGCGGCAATACCTGAGGCAGGCATGCTTGAGTGGCGTCCATTGATAGACGCCGGCAGCGATCAACACTGCACCCGCCAGCGCCGTACTCGTCGTCTGCATCATCGGTGAAAGCAGCGCGGCCTTCTCCATGGCGAACTGCAGCGCGACCGCAGCCAGGCTGAACGCTGACCAGATGGCGATATAGCCCAGCACGAACATTCCCGATGCGACCATGCGCCATCCCGGGGAGTGCCTCGCTCGGCCAATGGCCGTGAAGAGCAGCAGCATCGGCGCGGCGCCAGGCAGCATCATCGCCACCATCATGACGACCCACATCAGCAACATCAGCAGCGCATGGGCGGGCGTCCACGACGTCAGAGTCATGGCCATCCCGCCCTCGCCCTCTTCCATCCCAAGCATGGCGCCTGCCCCGGCCAGCAGATAGGCCCAGCTCAGGGCGACGACCATCAACAGCATGGTCGCCACGAGGGCGCGGTCATGTCGCAGCGCCCTTTCGAACACCGACATCGCCATTGCCGATCTCGCTTGCGCTAGGACTCGACGCCTTCAGGCGTCTGCACGACATGCGCCAGCGTGCTGTGCGAATCCTGCGTGGAGAACGCAATCGCTCCACTGCTCTGGATCGTGGCGCAGGCAATTTCGCCCTCGATGTGTTCGAAGCCTTCCGGCATAACCACCCGAATGCGATGGGGCTTGTCGGTCACCGGGTTCCTGATCGGTTCCACATGGGTTTCGAGTACGCCGGGAATGGACAGACGTGCGGTTCGGCCAGGTTCGTCAAATTCGAACGTCACGGGCGCGAAGACCGGGTCGTGCATCTGGGTCACGATGAGGCTGAAGATATGGAACAACGTCCCTTCCGCCGAGTGCTTCCCGGACAGGATCTCGAACAGCGCCTCGCGCTGCTCCGGGCTCGCTCGCTCATCGATGACCGGCTGTGCCTGCCCGTTGCCTTCATGTAGCGGACCGGGAAAGTGCACGACGACAAAGAAGCTCAGATCGTTCAGGTGGGTATTTTCGTAGTGACCCTTGGTGATATGCATGCCCAGCAGGCCCTTGCATTCACCCTGGGTCGGCCGCGCATTGAAATCGCAGGGACAGCCGAACGCGCAGTTGCAGTTCTTGAGCCACTCCCCCTCGAGACGCCAATCTACTCGTGCCATGGTCGAAGCCTCCCCCGACCTGGAGTCGAGTCGTCCAAGGCTCGGCGCTGTCGGAGTATGTTTGTTGTAAGCAATCGAGGGACAGAGACCTCTGCCCATCTTTATCAATGTAGTTCACTCCTCGCCACGCCGGCCGTCTGTGACCCGCCAATCCTGACTATTTTAGCGAGTTGGGCTGGCTCGCCTCTGCGACCAAAGCTCTACTTTACGTTAACGTCAACCAAAACTAAGCTGGCTGGAAACAGCAACGGACCGCCGGCCAACGCGACCGGCCGCTACATACACCCAGGAGTCGACCATGCACGCCCCCTATTCGCCGCTCGATTTCGGCCTCCCCGATGAGCTGAACATGCTGCGCGATCAGGTCAACGCCTTCGCCCGCGACGAGATCGCCCCCCGCGCCGCGCAGATCGACCACGACAACGTCTTCCCCGAGGACCTGTGGCGCAAGTTCGGCGACATGGGCCTGCTCGGCATCACCGTACCCGACGAGGATGGCGGCAGCGGCATGGGTTATCTCGCCCATTGCATCGCCATGGAAGAGATCTCGCGGGCCAGCGCCTCGGTGGGCCTGTCCTATGGCGCGCACTCCAACCTGTGCGTCAACCAGTTGAAGCTCAACGGCAATGCCGAGCAGAAGGCCAGGTACCTGCCCGGGCTGATCAGCGGCGAGCACGTCGGCGCGCTGGCGATGTCCGAGCCCGGCGCCGGCTCCGACGTGGTGTCGATGAAGCTGCGCGCCGACAAGCGCGGCGACACCTACGTGCTCAACGGCAACAAGATGTGGATCACCAACGGTCCCGACGCCCAGGTGCTGGTGGTCTACGCCAAGACCGACCCGGACGCCGGTTCCAAGGGCATCACCGCGTTCATCGTCGAGCGCGACTTCCCGGGTTTTTCCACTGCGCAGAAGCTCGACAAACTGGGCATGCGCGGCTCCAACACCTGCGAGCTGGTGTTCGAGGATTGTGAGGTACCGGCCGAAAACGTGCTCGGCGAGGAAAATCGCGGCGCCAAGGTACTGATGAGCGGGCTGGATTTCGAGCGTACCGTGCTCGCCGCCGGTCCCATCGGCATCATGCAGGCGGCGATGGACGTGGTGGTGCCCTATATCCACGAGCGCAAGCAGTTCGACCAGTCGATCGGCGAGTTCCAGCTGGTGCAGGGCAAGGTCGCCGATATGGTCACCACGCTGAACGCCTGCCGCGCCTACCTGTACGCCGTGGCCGGCGCCTGCGATCGAGGCCGAACGTCGCGCAAGGATGCCGCCGGGGTGATCCTCTACTGCGCCGAGAAGGCCACCCAGGTGGCGCTCGACGCCATCCAGCTGCTCGGCGGCAACGGCTATATCAATGAATACCCCACCGGGCGCTTGCTGCGCGACGCCAAGCTCTACGAGATCGGCGCCGGCACCAGCGAGATTCGGCGGATGCTGATCGGGCGCGAGATTTTTAACGAATCGGCGTAAACCCAGCCCCGAGCCACGGGCTCCGGGCCACGAACCGCTCGTAGCTCGTAGCTCGTAGCTCGTAGCTCGTAGCTCGTAGCTCGTAGCTCGCCAGAGGATCTTTCATGGCCATATTGAGTACCCAGATCAACCCGCGCAGCGAGGCCTTCCAGGCCAACGCCGCAGCATTGCGCGGCGAGGTCGACACGCTGCGCGAACTGACCGCGCGCATCGCCCGGGGCGGCGGCGACAAGGCCCGCGAACGCCACGAATCCCGCGGCAAGCTGTTCGTGCGCGATCGTATCGACCACCTGCTCGACGAGGGCTCGGCGTTTCTCGAGATCGGCGCGCTGGCTGCCCACGACGTCTACGGCACCGAGGTGCCGGCCGCCGGCGTGGTCGCCGGCATCGGTCGGGTAAGTGGCGTGGAATGCGTGATCGTCGCCAACGATGCCACGGTCAAGGGCGGCACCTATTTCCCGCTGACCGTGAAGAAGCACCTGCGCGCCCAGGAGATCGCCCGCAAGCACCGCCTGCCGTGTATCTATCTGGTCGATTCCGGCGGCGCCCACCTGCCCCACCAGGACGAAGTGTTCCCCGACCGCGACCACTTCGGGCGCATCTTCTACAACCAGGCGACGCTGTCCGCCGAGGGCATCCCGCAGATCGCCGTGGTGATGGGCTCGTGCACCGCCGGCGGCGCCTACGTGCCGGCGATGGCCGACGAATCGATCATCGTGCGCGGCCAGGGCACCATCTTTCTCGGCGGCCCGCCGCTGGTGAAGGCTGCTACCGGCGAGACGATCAGCGCCGAGGATCTGGGCGGTGCCGACGTTCACGCCAAGATCAGCGGTGTGGTCGACCACTACGCCGACAATGACGCCCATGCCCTGCAACTGGCGCGCCGCGCGGTGTCGCGGCTGAACTGGCAGAAGCGCGGCCAGTTGGCGATGCGGGAATCGCGGCCGCCGCGCCTCGACCCCCAGGAGATCTACGGCATCGTCGGTACCGACCTGAAGAAGCCGTTTGAGGTGCGCGAGGTCATCGCACGGCTGGTCGACGATTCCGACTTCGACGAATTCAAGCGCTACTACGGCGACACTCTGGTCACCGGCTTCGCCCACCTGCACGGCCATCCGGTGGGCATCGTCGCCAACAACGGCGTGCTGTTTTCGGAGTCGGCGCAGAAAGGCGCGCACTTCATCGAGCTCTGCGCCAAAAGAAAAATCCCTTTGATTTTCCTACAAAACATTACCGGCTTCATGGTCGGCTCCAAGTACGAGCAACAAGGCATCGCCAAGCACGGCGCCAAGCTGGTCACCGCGGTGGCCTGCGCTCGGGTGCCCAAGTTCACCGTGCTGATCGGCGGCAGCTTCGGCGCCGGCAACTACGGCATGTGCGGGCGCGCCTATGACCCCAACCTGCTGTTCATGTGGCCCAACGCGCGCATCTCGGTGATGGGCGGCGACCAGGCCGCCAACGTGCTGGCCCAAGTTCAAAGGGAAAAGTTCAAGCGTGACCAGTTCGAACGCGACGGCGACGAGTGGAGCGAAGACGACGAAGCCGCGTTCAAGGCCCCGATTCGCGACCAGTACGAGCACCAGGGCCACCCGTTTTATGCCAGTGCGCGGCTGTGGGACGACGGCGTGATCGACCCGCTGCAGACCCGCGACGTGCTGGGGCTGGCGCTGAGCGCGGCGATGAATGCCGAAATCGAAGAAACCAAATTCGGCGTATTCCGGATGTGAGCCCCTTGCTCCGCAAGAGGAGCTATAAGCTTGAAGCTGTAAGCTGGAAGGTTCCGCCGCACGCTTCGAAGGCCTAACTGGGGTTCTTACAGCTTAGAGCTTACGGCTTACAGCTTTACCGATGAGGCCGCTGTATATGACAGACACAACAAGCCTTGCAAAGCTTCGGATCGATCCCCGCGGCGTCGCCTGGCTGACGCTCGACAAGCCCGACGTGCATAACGCCTTCGACGACGCGCTGATCGGCGAGCTCAACGCCCACCTCGACCAACTGCATGACGCCGCCGAGCGCGACGAGGTGCGCATCATCGTGCTGGGCTCGGAGGGCAAGCATTTCTCGGCCGGCGCCGATCTCAACTGGATGAAGCGCATGGTCGACTACGGCCTCGACGCCAATCTTGCGGATTCGCGCCAGTTGTCACGGCTGATGCAGCGGCTCGACAGTCTGCCCTGCCCTACGGTCTGCCGGGTGCAGGGCGCGGCCTACGGCGGCGCGGTGGGTCTGGCGGCGTGCTGCGACCTGGTGATCGCCTCCGAGGCGGCGCGCTTCTGCCTCTCCGAGGTCAAGATCGGCCTGTCGCCGGCGGTGATCAGCCCCTACGTGCAGCGCGCCATCGGCAGCCGCCAGATGCGCCGCTTCGCGCTGACCGCCGAGGTCATCGACGTGACCACCGCCCAGGTGCTCGGCCTGGTGCATGAAGTGACCGACAAGCACGAGCTCGACGAGCGGGTGGCTATCTATGTCGACACCCTGCTCACCGCCTCGCCCCAGGCCAGCCGCGCCACCAAGGCGCTGCTCGCCGAGGTCGCCCGCGAGCCCGATTCCGACGCCATCCGCGAGCGCTGCTGTCGCACCATCAGCGAGTTGCGCGTCAGCGACGAAGGCCAGGAGGGCCTGACCGCCTTCTTCGACAAGCGCGCCCCCGCCTGGCAGCGCGACAGCGACGCTAGCCATGACAAGGAGCCGCGCTCATGAGCCTGGCCAACGCACCGCGACCGCTCAACAAGCTGCTGATCGCCAATCGCGGCGAGATCGCCTGCCGGGTGATCCGCACCGCGCGCCGCCTGGGGCTTGCCAGCGTGGCGGTGCATTCCGATGCCGACGCCCTGGCGCGTCACGTGCGCGAAGCCGACGAAGCAATACGCATCGGCCCCGCCGCCACCCGCGACAGCTACCTGAACGTCGCGGCGGTGATCGAGGCCGCCCGGCAAAGCGGCGCCGATGCCATCCACCCGGGCTACGGCTTCCTCGCCGAGAACGCCGACTTCGTCGCCGCCTGCGAGATGGCCGGCATCGTCTTCGTCGGCCCGCCGGCCAGCGCCATCGCCGCGATGGGCGACAAGTCCGCCGCCAAGGCGCGCATGGACACCGCCGGCGTGCCGCTGGTGCCGGGTTATCACGGCGACGACCAGACGGACGAGCATTTGCAGGCCGAGGCCGAGCGCATCGGCTACCCGGTGCTGCTCAAGGCCAGCGCCGGCGGTGGCGGCAAGGGCATGCGCGTGGTCGAGCGCGGCGCCGGTTTCCAGGCCGCGCTGGACGGTTGCCGGCGCGAGTCGCAGGCCGCCTTCAACGACGACCGCATGCTGATCGAGAAGTACCTGACCCAGCCGCGCCACGTCGAGGTGCAGGTGTTCTGCGACAGCCACGGCAACGGCGTTTACCTGTTCGAGCGCGACTGCAGCGTGCAGCGCCGCCATCAGAAGGTGTTGGAGGAGGCCCCGGCGCCGGACATGAGCGAGGCGCTGCGCCGCGAGATGGGCGAGGCCGCGGTACGCGCCGCCCAGGAGATCGACTACGTCGGCGCCGGCACCGTCGAGTTTCTTCTAGACGCCGATGGCTCGTTCTATTTCATGGAGATGAACACCCGCCTGCAAGTCGAGCACCCGGTCACCGAGATGATCACCGGCGAGGACCTGGTCGAATGGCAACTGCGCGTCGCCGCCGGCCTGGCGCTGCCCAAGTCCCAGAACGAACTGACCATCAGCGGGCACGCCTTCGAGGCGCGGCTCTACGCCGAGGACCCCGAGCAGGACTTCCTGCCCGCCACCGGCACGCTGTCACGCTTCGCCCTCGACTTTACCGGCGCGGGGCTCGACCCAGACCAAGTTCGTCTGGACAGCGGCGTCGAAGCCGGCGACGCAGTCTCGATGCACTACGACCCGATGCTCGCCAAGCTGATCACCCACGGCGACGACCGCGATCAGGCGCTGACCACGCTCAATCGCGCGCTGGCCGCGCTGGATGTCAGCGGCGTCGTCACCAACCGCGCCTTCCTGCAACGCCTGGCGAGCCACCCGGCGTTCGCCGGGGCCGAACTCAACACCCGCTTCATCGAGCACCACGAACAAGCGCTGTTCGCCCCGACCGCCCTCGACGAAGCCGATTACGCACGGGCCGCGCTGGTCGCGCTGGATTGCCTGCACAGCGAGGCCGACGACGACTCGCCCTGGCAACGCCGCGACGGCTGGCGGCTCAACGCCCCCGCCTGCCTGCGCGTCGCCCTCGCCGCGCCGGCGCACGGCCGCGACGCCGCCGACAGCGAGGCGATCGTCACCGTGCTCGCCGAACGCGAAGCGAGCCGGGGCGACTGGCAGCTGACGGTACGCGAGCGGCGCTTCAACGGGAATCTGCAACGCCTGGCCGGCGACAGCGTCGCGCTGACCCTCGATGGCCATCGGCGTCGCCTGCTGGCGCGTCGCGATAATGACAGCCACGGCGAGACGCTGGTACTCGCCGATGCCCACGGCGAGAAGCGCCTCGCCTGGCGCCGGCTCGACGGCGTCGATCATGGCCAGCATGAAGTCGATGCGACGCTGACCGCGCCGATGCACGGCACCGTAGTCGCGCTGCTTGTCGAGCCCGGCCAGTCCGTCGAGAAAGGCACGCCGCTGATGGTCATGGAGGCGATGAAGATGGAACACACCCTGACCGCCCCCACCGATGGCGCGGTCGAAGCATTCCACTTCGCCGCCGGTGATACTGTCGGCCAGGGGGATGTGCTGCTGGAGTTCGCCGCGGACGAATAGCGCCGAGCAATGCCGGGTTCGTGAGAGCGAATTTATTCGCGATGCAACGCCCCGCGTTGCCAAGATAATGAATTCAGCGCCAAAATCGAGTCGTCAGCGCAACAAGCCTATCAGGAGGTAGTCATGCCCTTCCCCAAAGCCGTCCGCCTGGTCGAGGTCGGCCCCCGCGACGGGCTGCAAAACGAACCCGAACCGATCGACACCGCTACCAAGCTGGAACTGATCGAGCGCCTTGGCGCCGCGGGCATCCGGCATATCGAAGCCGCCAGCTTCGTCTCGTCCAGGTGGGTGCCGCAGATGGCCGACCACTGCGAAGTGATGACCGGTCTCACCCGCCACCCGGGCGCGACCTACTCGGCGCTGACGCCCAACCTCAAGGGGCTGGAAGCCGGGCTGGAATGCGGCGTCGAGGAAGTCGCCGTGTTCGGCGCCGCTTCCGAGGCCTTCTCGCAGAAGAACATCAACTGCTCGATCGCCGAATCGCTGCAACGCTTCGAGCCGGTGCTGGAGCGCGCCAAGGCCGTCAACGTCCGCGTGCGCGGCTACGTCTCCTGCGTGCTCGGCTGCCCCTACGAAGGCGAGATCGCCCCGGCCAAGGTCGCTGAGGTCTCAAAGGCGCTGTATGAGATGGGCTGTTTTGAAGTCTCGCTCGGCGACACCATCGGCACCGGCACCCCCTTCAAGGCCAAGCGCCTGATCGAGGCGGTGAGTCGCGACATCCCCATGGACAAGCTCGCCGCCCACTTCCACGACACCTACGGCCAGGCCCTCGCCAATCTTTACGCCGTTCTGGAAGAAGGCATTGCCGTGATCGACAGCTCCGTTGCCGGTCTCGGCGGCTGCCCCTACGCCAAGGGCGCCTCCGGTAACGTGGCCAGTGAAGATGTGGTTTATATGCTTGATGGGCTGGGTATCGAGACGGGTATCGACCTGAACAAGCTCGCTGATACCGGCACCTGGATCACCCAAGCTATCGGGCGGCCGAATCGGTCGAAGGTGGGTGTGGCGTTGGCAGCTAAGTAAGTACGTGGTGGAAACGAAAGCCCCCGAGTCAGTGAACGACTCGGGGCAATTTAAGTATTACGACAAAGTGCCTTAGATGATGGGTTAACGCCTGAGTTGGGCGGCACTGTAGTGGTAACATAACGCCCGCAGCATGCGCGGCTTTGGAATGGAGGCGAAGCCGCAATGGAAAAGACGTCGCCGTGCCTGCGATGGTTATGTGCTGTGAGCGACGTTTGGGAACCTTTCGGGATGCTCGATAATTTCCTCCGTCAGGTCTACGTCAAGATCGGGCCAATAAAAGTGGCCAGGGGATTGTTTCTCAACATTCACAATCGCGCTGATCGGCTGCTCCTTAAACCAGGGGAAACTGTTGTACGGCATAAAAAACTCACGGTTATGTGCCAGAAGTCACACGCCATGTGCAGAGATATTCGTCACCTCAACTGCCGAAATGCTGTTTCCACGCGCTGACAAGCTCATTGCGGTGATCCTCCACCAGTGATTCGATTTCTTTCAACTGCTGCCGGTTGTATCCATAATTTTTGGCCAACTCAAGATCTGCTTCAAACCGGAATTTAGCCTCGCCATCTCCTGATACTACATGAACATGGATACTACATGAACATGGATGCGAGACTCCTCTCGTGAGAAGAAAAAGAAGCGATATCCTTTTTCTCGGAATATTGTAGGACTCATCCATACTCCTCACACATAACGCCCGTCTCACGCACCGGTTTGGAGCTGCAAAGCGGCGGAAAAACGGTCGCTGTGCAGCCGATTGTTAAAGCCTTCCAAGCCAGTACTGCGGACGTCGCCGGTCATGGGCAACCGCCAAAACTTGAAAACCATCAAGTTTCTCTCGGTAAACGATGGACAGCGGAAACCTGTGAAGGGGCGCTCTACGAATATCTGGCTGCAACTCAACTTGCCAGGCTTTTGGCGACTCGCCAACTAAATTGGCCAGGGCCTCAAATTCCTCTATGAAGGCACCACCCAGTCCCGGAACTTTTGATTCGTAATAACCAACTGATTCCAGGAATTCGGCTTCCGCTGCCGGGTGAAACGAATAGATCATTTGATCAGTTCTCTAGCCTTCCTCATGACATCTTCACCGGACACGGCCTGTAGTGAACCATTATCGAGCTCTTCGCCTCTACGGCGGGCTTCAAGCAACCAGTCAGATCTGAGCTCTTCCCTTGATGGCGATTCCAGACTCAGGACCAGTCGCTGGACCAGTTGAGCTCGCTCCTCTTTTGGGAGGTGGAGCGCCTCGTCTTCAATTCTCTGGAGATCCATGGGCGAAACCTCTCGTTCGTTTACCCGTCAATTTTGACACGGATGGGTGACGGCTGCCATGCCTCGGTTTGTACAGCGTTCTGCGACCGCACAAACACAACGGCGGACTACCGCCCAATGTCGCAGAGCAAGCTTACTGGAAAACTCAAAAGACGGTGGCCTAAAACACTTGACCACTACAGCCTGCTGGATCAGGCCAAATCCACATGAAACGTCGAAGAGCCATATAAATCAATAATTTATATATAAAGCTCACACCACCACCAGTGACTCGAACTTGCCCTCGTCCGTAAACGTCAGCCGGTAGAGGCCATGCACGCCGTCGTGCCCGACGATGCGCCGCAGCGCCTGGGCCGGGAATACCACCCCTCGCCCGTCCCGGCTGCGAGCGTAAACGTGCTGAGCGTCGCCGGCCAAAGTAGTTGTCGCTCGATAGTGCGCCAGGCACTGCTCGGCGGAAAGATCGATCACCACATTGATACTGGGCATGGGTTCTTTATGTCGGTTTGAGGCTGTTATTGCCTGATGCTGGGCTAGCAGAATCCTGAATCCGTGAGACTGACCCCCTGCAGCGCTTCTAACCTACTGACCTGCATGGCAATATAGCGAATATCGTCATTCACCCAGACAGTGCCATGCCCAACGTCACGTTTCGCGCCAGTCGCCGTACCCTCACCAGCCACGCCGGGCTATCCATCATCGGGCAGTGCCTTGAGATCGCCGGCGTCGACAGCCTCGACGGTCGCTTCCCCACCACGCTGGGCATGCGCACCAGCGACGTGGTCAAGAGCTATCTGGGCCTGCTGTGTCTGGGCATGAGCGACTATGACGCCATCGAGAATTTCCGCCGCGACAAACCGTTCCAGCACCTGCTGGCCCTGCAGAAGGTGCCGAGCTCCGCCACGCTGCGCCAACGGCTGGAGAAGCTCGCCGCCAATGATCTGCAGGCACGTACCGCGACTTGGTCCACCACCTTGCTGTCGCTGGTGGAAGCACCGATCACCGCCGAGAAGACGCATGTCTGTCTGGACATCGACACCTTCGTCATGGACAACAGCAACTCGCACAAGGAGGGCGTCTCGCGGACCTACCAGAAGGTCGATGGCTACACGCCGATCGCCGCCTATCTGGGCAATGAAGGCTGGTGCCTGGGCCTGGAGCTGCGTCCCGGCAAACAGCACACCATGAAGGAGAGCAACGCCTTCCTGGAGCGGGTGCTGCCACGCGCCCAGGGCCTGACCGAGCAACCGATCCTGGTCCGCGAGGACAGCGGCTTCGACAGCCAGGCGCATCTGGCCCTTCTCGAACGGCAGCGGCAGGCCTTTGCCGACGAGGGCCGGCGGCTCGACTACCTCGTCAAATGGAACCCGCGGGACTCGGCCAAGGCCGATCTCGCCACCTGGTGCGCCGTCGCCGAAGACTGCTGGCAAGAAGAGCTGCGCCCCGGCAAGCGCCAGGCGTTGTGGACACAGACCGTCTCGATCCGCGATGGCCAGACCGAGGTCGAGGTCAGGCGTGTGATGCGCCTGGTGGAGCGCACCGCCGATCGCGATGGCCAGCTGCTGCTCGAACCGGACTATGAGCTGGAAGGCTGGTGGACCAGCCTGGACGAGGCGCCGGAGGCGGTGATCCAGCGCTATCAGGCGCATGCCACCCATGAGCAGTTTCACAGCGAGATCAAGACCGATCTCGACCTGGAGCGTCTGCCCTCGGGCAAGTTCGCCACCAACGACCTGATCCTGCATCTCGCCCAGCTGGCCTATAACATCCTGCGTCTGATGGGGCAACTGGGCATGACTGGCGAGCTGAGCCCGGTGCGCCATCCCGCCAAGCGGCGCCGGATACGCACCGTATTGCAGGAACTGGTCCATCGTGCCGCCGTGGTAGTCCACAAGGCCCGTCAGATCATCCTCGATTTCGGGCAGGACATTGGCCGCATGACGGTGTTGAACACCCTGCGGAGCCGGCTGCGTTACCCGCGAGGATCGCCCTGCTGATCGCCTGTGGGGGAATGTCACTTGGAAGAGGGCTGATGGTCACCAGCAGCCAGCATCGCCATGCCCGGCGGGTAGAAATGCATGACAAAACGGATCATCGTCGCCGGCCGACGCGGCAATGGTTGGCCATCGCAGACATGCGTTCGGCGATTGAGACGGGATCGGAGGTCAAAAAATGCTCGCTGGCGGTGATAGGGAAAGTGCCGACGCCGGCTTCACGGATTCAGGAGAATGGTTTTCAAGTGAACCGTGAAAGACGCGCGCCGGGCTTGACCGCCTGCTTCACCAACTGATCCCAGCTATCAGGTGGATTGCCGTTGGCAAGCATCTTGCGGAAGGTCCGATAGGCATCCGTCTTGCTGTCGTAGGCCCGCTTGGTCTGCTCGTCATTGACCCAGGCGTAGATGATGGTCCGGCTGGGCTCGTGGTAGCGAAAGAATAACCGGTATTGCTGATAGAACTTGGCCCGAAACCAATGCTTATGCTCATCGCCCAGCGTGTTCCCCTGCCGATATTGCTCATGGGTAGGGTCGCTGGGAATGTCCTCAAGTGCGAGCTTGACAATCGCCGCGAGTCGCTTGGTGTCGTTCTTGCTAGTATAGCCCTCGGCATCCTTGCGCCTGTGCCGGTCGACTCGCCGGGCCAGCGAATCCAGTTGGGAAAGGAATAATGGGTGGGCATAGATCGTCCACCCATTGATACGCAAGGGCTCGTTAACCTCGACACTCATTCGTTGTCTTCGGACAGCGGCTCATCGAGATCCACATCGATACCCGCGGTCAGCTCACGAGCCTTGGCAACCGATGCTGCGGTCAAGGGCTGAATACGCTCGGGATGGTCGTGTAGGTCACGTTCCAGGAAGCTCAGGAAACCCACCATGACCGGGTCCTCAGTCTGCGCGCCCGCTGCCCGCGTGAGCACCACCTCGCCGTTGTCACGGATGCTGTAGTGGATCTTGTCGCGCTTGCCGAGGCTCAGCGCTCGGCGGACCTGCGCCGGAACGGTGGTCTGGTAGCGCTCGGTCAGGGTGGAATCCACTTCGTGCGTCGCATTCATGGGCAACCTCCAAGGATCGGCGGGTAATGACCATACACAAAAGGTAATGCATATGCATTACCTCGTCAATGCACAAGCTACCCGGCCCACACGGCACACCCTCCAGACTCAAGCCCCAGCCAGGCCCGCCGATAGCATTCACCGGCAGCGATAGTCGCTGGGTCTACTAGGCTCAGCCGTCGGACACATCCCCTACCGCCCACGATGCCGCTACCTCAGCAAAAATTTGCAGATAGTCCTAAAGCAAATGCCGGTAGCGTCGATAAACAGAGTAACGGCCACGGTGCCGTTGCGGTGGAAAGACCGGAGACCTGGTCGCCGAGAGTCCGGCTCACCGCTCGAGCCCCTAGAGAAAAAAGGAACACCACAATGGCAGTTATCAATACCAACATCACGTCGATGATCGCTCAGCAGAACCTGAACAGTTCCAAGGGCGACCTGACCACCGCCATGGAGCGTCTGTCTTCAGGCCTGCGCATCAACAGCGCCAAGGATGATGCCGCCGGTCAGGCCATCGCCAACCGTATGACCAGCCAGATCACCGGTCTAGCACAGGCGCAGCGTAACGCCAACGACGGTATCTCTGTCGCGCAGACTGCGGAAGGCGCGCTGAATCAGGTCAACGACAACTTGCAGCGTATTCGCGAGCTGACCGTTCAGGCGCAAAACGGTACTAACTCTGCTGAAGACAAGCAGTCCATTCAGAATGAAATCGGTCAGCGCCTCAACGAAATCAATCGTATCTCCGAGGAAACCAGCTTCAACGGCGTCAAGGTGCTGGCAGCAAACCAAGATATATCGATTCAGGTTGGATCAGAAGATGGACAATCCATCAATGTCTCTCTTGAACAAATCACTTCAGCAACGTTGAAGATGGACAGTTTGGACGTAACTCAGCGCACTGTCCTGAGTGAAAATTTTGGTGCAACTGCTGCAAATGGCGCCAGTATCGAAGCCAAGTTCGATGTTGCAAACTTGACTGACCCGACGGACACTAATGCTACCACAACCACAACCAAGAATGATCTCTATGCACTAAAAGATGGCTCCGGCTACGCTGCATTGGCTAGTGATGGCAATTACTATACACTTAACACAGCCGACGCAAGTGCGCTTACTTATGACAGCACCACTGCAATTAGCTCTGCTACCGTTGATACGGATGCAGGCCCCGTTGATAGCATCAAGGCAACGGTCACTCTTGATACAGCCACTAATCTTGCAAGTGCCAGCCTTACCGAAATTAACGATGCTAACGGCAATGGCACTGGCGAATTTTTGATGGATAACGGCGACGGCACATACAATCTAGCAACAATCACCACTGGTGGTGTAGCTAGCAAGGGTGAGGCACTCACTGTTGACCCGCTGAAATCACTGGATGGTGCACTGAGCAAGGTCGACGCGCTGCGTTCCGATCTGGGTGCTATCCAGAACCGTTTCGATTCGGCGATTACCAACCTGAGCACCACTGAAACTAACCTGTCTGCCGCGCGTTCACGGATCGAAGATGCTGACTACGCTTCAGAAGTCGCCAACATGACTCGCGCCCAGATTCTGCAACAGGCCGGTACGTCCGTCCTCGCGCAGGCCAATCAGGTGCCGCAGTCCGTACTGTCTCTGCTGGGTTAATCCGAGCATAGCAGTACATGCAGTGAAGGGTGGGGCTTCGGCCCCGCCCTATTTAAAACAGGCCCTCATTACGAGGGCCTGTCTTTTTTGAAGCGTGTTTATTAAGACGCTAACAAAGGCACTGTCATGCGGAAAACTAAAGACAGAATATCCGCTCGAGAACTCGTCCACGACGTAATACCCAAGCTGAGAGCTACGGAAAAACTGATCAGCGATACCCTTCTCGATATGATCGAGACGGCGAGCGACGAAGAGGAGCGCAGCCGGCGAATATTGCAACAGCAGGAGTTCGAACTCGAAGTCACCATGATTCGTATGAACCTCGACCACCTGATGAAACGCTACGCTAGGGAGATCCAAGAGATGATCGACGCGGCTGACGACCGCCCTGGCGCCCTCTTGCAGCTGGATCAGCACGAGCGCTTTGCCATTGAAAGTGCCAGACAGCTATACGATCGGGTACAGACGATTCAGACCGCCTGATCGATTGCTACCTGTACAGCCAATTCAGCATGCGGGGGCTTTATGAATCAGAGCGAATGCCAACAGGTGATCGACGAACTCGATATCGTCATTGATGATACCCGAGAACTGATGAAGCGCTTCGAGGCGACGGGCATGGATGAAGCGATGCCGAGTGACTATCAGCAGCTTCATGATGTTTATACCAAGGCCGTCAAGGATCAGTGGGCTTATACACAAGAGATGTTACAGGCGGGCGAGTAGCAGTACCAAGCATTACTTCCGGAGCTATATCGGGCACCTAACGGTGTCTATCGGGAATAAATCCCCTCCCACAATAAGCGGCTTCATGGTATCTATTCCAAGGCCGTCAAGGATCAGTGGGCTTATACCCAGGCGATGTTACAGACAGACAATTAGCCTAAACCTACATTCCGAAAAATCGCCGTTTCAGTAGTGATACCGGCATTGCACGATAATGATTGCATGCTCGGTGGGCTTGTAGACCAGGCGATGCTCCCGATCGATACGCCGTGACCAGTAGCCGGACCAGCCGTGTCGCAGTGGCTCGGGGTCACCCAGGCCGCAAAAGGGCTACCGCTGAATATCTCTAATTAGTGTATTGATTCGTTTCAGCGTCTTCTTATCCTGACTTACCAGTACAGCCTGCCAGTACAGATAGTCTTCCCATGCTTTTTCTGCCCATGTGAGCATCATTCTTCAATCAATCCGTACTCCTGAACCTGCCCGGCCTCGGCTTCAGCGATGGCCTGGCTCAGCCGCTCGGCATTCTTGGGGCTAGCCATCAAATAGGCGGTTTCTTCGTAGGACTTGAAGTCTTCCACCGACATGACGATGGCTGGCTTGCCGTTCTGGCGGGTAATGAGGATCGGCGTGTGATCGTCGTTGACCTTGTCCAGCGTCTTGGCCAACTGACTACGAAAGGCCAGTAACTCAGTGTGTCCATTGACAATAATCTCGATTCGTTTTACGTACGAATAATTGTACAAGTACAAAAAAAACGTACGCAAGCAGAAGCCATACGCCTTTACAGAGTCGTTGAACGCGATAGCGGTACTTTATTCCGCCGAGACCCTATCGGGCGCTGGCGGCGCCAATCGGGAACAAGTTCCCTCCCACTTTGCTCTAGCCCATCAACCCTCCATCGAGGCGATTCTTGTGCGCGCCTGACGCCTCGCGTCATATGACATAATGGCCGCACCTTGTAGCCGATGCCAGGGCCGCACCCAGGCATTTCTACGGAAGGGAGTAGCCTCTCTACATTGCAAATCATACAAAGTTTGTAACTATTCAGGTGGTTCTGAATTAGGGTCGCCAACCACCTGATTTCTATGGCATGGTGTCCCGAGATACCACTACGCCATGCGGTGACATGACCATCAGCGACATCAACGTCGACGAGGCCCTGGAACGGGTCCGGCAGCAGCTCAAGGAAGACCGCACGGTCTCCCCGTCGCTGCGTGCCGCCATCGACGTGCTGATGCTGCTGGTCAAGCTCATGGCCGACCGGTTGGCCACCGGCAGCCGCAACAGCAGCAAGCCACCGTCCCAGGATCCCAACCGCCAGCGCCGCTCGCGCGCCAAAGGCGAACGCCGTCCCGGTGGGCAGCCAGGGCATGCGGGCAAGACGTTGGCGCCGGTGACGAACCCCGACGAGGTGGTCAAGCTCCGCGTCGATCGTCGGCATCTGCCTACAGGGCGCACCTATCGCAGCATTGGCGTCGAGACCCGCCAGGTGCAGGACATCGTGATCCAGGCCGTGGTCACCGAGTACCAGGCCGAGATAGTGGAAGATGACCAGAGGCAGCGCCATGTGGCGCCATTCCCCGAGGGTGTGACGCGGCCCATCCAGTATGGGCCGCGCCTCAAGGCACACGCGGTCTATCTCTCGCAGTACCAGCTGCTGCCCTATGCGCGCATTCGGGAGCTGCTCACCTCGCAGTGTGGCCTGTCGTTGAGCACCGGCACGCTGTTCGCCTTCAACCAGGAGGCCTACCAGCGGGCCGAGGCGTTCGCCGAGTGGGTGGTCCCGGCGCTACGCCAAGCGCCCACCGTGCATGCCGATGAAACCGGGATGCAGGTGGGCGGCAAGCGTTACTGGCTGCACAGTGCCTCCAATGACGCCCTGACCTGGTTGGCCCCGCATCCCAAGCGCGGCCAGGAGGCGATGGATGCCATCGGCGTATTGCCCTTCGTGTGTGGCGTGCTGGTGCATGATCATTGGAAGCCCTACTACCGCTACTCGGATTGCCGGCATGTCCTGTGCAATGCCCATCACCTGCGGGAATTGACGGCGGTCTGGGAAAACGACCACCAGCGCTGGGCCAAGTCGCTCCATGACCTGCTGTTGGCCATGAGCCGAGCGGTGGATGCCGCCGGCGACTGCCTCTGCGCCGATGAGGCCCAGCGCTGGCGAGCACGTTACCGACGCTGCCTGGCGGCGGGCGACGCCGAGTGCCCGCCACCGGCAAAGCCACCGCCCGGGACGCGCGGGCGTGCCAAACGCACAAAAGCGCGCAACCTGCTGGAACGTCTCCAGGCGTACGAGGACGACGTGCTGCGTTTTCTCGAGGATCCCGCCGCGCCTTTCACCAACAACCAGGGGGAGCGCGACCTGCGGATGACCAAGGTACAGCAGAAGATCTCGGGCTGTTTTCGCGCCTGGGAGGGCGCCGAGATCTTCTGCCGGATGCGCAGCTTCCTCTCCACCGCGGTCAAGCAAGGCATGGCGGCGCATACGGCGCTGGAGCAACTGTTTGCCGGCGAGGTGCCCACCTTCATGCGACAGGACGACCAGGATCAGGCGGCATGAGCTGAATAGTTACCAAAGTTTTATATATTTGCAGCATGCCAGACCATGAATTCACGGTCTCTTCGGTGGCCTTGCCTAGGCTCTCCCAAAAGAGTCACACTCAGTGTTATGATTGGTCATGGCAGGATGCATGTGAGGATCTTCAAGAACGCCTGGTTCGAGCGCTTCGCCCGTAAGCAACGAATCGACGATGATGCGCTATGCGAAGCCATCCAGCGGGCCGAGCAAGGCCTGATAGATGCCGACCTTGGTAGCGGAGTCATCAAACAGCGCGTCGCTCGCCCTGGCCAAGGCAAGTCCGGCGGATATCGTACAATCATCCTGTACCGTCAGGAGAGCCGCGCCTTGTTCGTCTTCGGCTTCGCGAAAAGCCAACAAAGCAACATCAGCGACGAAGAGAAGGCCGCCTTCAAGCAAGCAGCACAGCACATTCTGTCGCTGTCTGATGAGCACCTGAATGCGATGATCGATAAGGGCCAATTTTCGGAGGTGATGGCAATGGCTAAGCAGTACCGTAGTGACGCCCTCGCCGCGATCCATGAAACCATGGAGGCGCTACATGAGGTCGGCGCCATCGACAAGCAGACCATGCGTGACTTCGATAAGACCTGCCTTACGCCGGTGAAAACATTGTCTCCTGAGGAGATCCGCGCCCTGCGTGAGCGTGAGCACTTGTCTCAGCCTGTGTTTGCCCGCTACCTCAACGTCAGCAAGAACCTGGTCTCCGACTGGGAGCGTGGCGTGAAGCGTCCTGGCGGTCCGGCGTTACGCTTGCTGACGCTGATCGAGAGGAACGGCATCCAGGCCGTCGCCTAAGCGAGGTGAAACGATGAGTAATGAGACGTTCGACAGCGTGTGGGACGCCATCGAGGACACTGCTGCCGAAGCGGAAAATATGAAGCTTCGCTCCGGTCTGATGATGGCCCTTGAGCAGCACATTAACCGTCAGGGCTGGACCCAGGGCGAAGCCGCTAAGCGGCTGGGCGTCACTCAACCCAGGGTGTCCGATCTGATGCGTGGCAAAATCCACCTGTTTGGTCTCGATACGCTGGTGAACATGGTGGTAGCAGCGGGGGCAGCCTCGGGAAAGTCCTTTAGGTTGAAAGTAACGATGGCCTCAGCCCCGCAATGCAGCGCACAAGCGAGCACATGGCGATCATCGGGGTCGGGCAGTTCAAGGCTATCGATCAAGGGTTCAAAACCCTCCACGACGGCTCCCCGCGCATGCTGATCCATCAACTGACGCACCCGCTCGAGTTTCTCCCATGTCAGATCGCTACGCTGGTCCAGCAGGTTACGCATCCACTCGTGGTGGATCATCCGTGACCAGCGAGCCCGATAAAGGTCGGTCAAGGCCAGATGAATCAGCAAGCTCCGCAACGGGGCGGGATAGAGCACACAGGCGTCGTATACGACCGTGTAATGTGAGCTCATCAGTAGCCGAGCCCGAGGTCTTGATCCAGTGCTCGCAGCCGCTGTTCGTCGACCCGCGTAAAATATCGAATACTTCTCTGGCGCTCTATAGTGGCCGCTTTGTTGAGAAGTACATCATCGGGCATGGATACTGCCTCTTCGCTCGATGTCAGCAAGCAGTTCACGCCGCTGTATTGCCAGATCCCAGTATTCGCTGAACGTCGATAACTCGAAGAGGTCGGCCTCGGTTCCAGCGCTCCATAAACGCTGCCCTTGCGCCAGGACCTGATGGCGCATGACGGTGCTCGCCGCACGCAGGTCCACCAGATCGACATCGCGCCCCAACCGCTCCGCCAAGTGCTCCATGAGTGACCAACGTCGTACGGCGGGCAAGGAGGCAGGCAGTAGCACGGCTAGGTCGACATCGCTGTCAGGCCCCGCCTGGCCTGCCGCTTCGCTGCCGAACAGATAAATGGCCTGCAGATCGGCAAGCTGGTCGCGCAGGAATTGCAAACAGGGCTCAAGGGCTTGAGGGTCTAAGCGCATAGCAAATCCTTTGTCATGGCCTTCTTCGCACTCTACGTGGATTCATTCGCAATAGCGGTGCAAAGCGTATACCGGGACTATAGCCGGCGCCTGACGGCGCCAATCGGGAACAAGTTCCCTCCCACGAAGCCCCGCTTGGGGCCATTGGCAGCCTATCGAGAGTCCATGAAAGCCGCAGCGAACTGGCGAAATTGATCGAGATGCTGGCGACAGATCGAAAATACGATCTGCCAATCGACGGCTTCATAGTTATGCACCACGATATTGCGAAAACCGACCGACTTCTTCAGGTTGGCGGCCAGCTCATGGTTGATAACCTCACGCTCTGCCAGCACATCGAAACTTTGCCCCATGGTAATCGGTGAAGTCAGCTCGTGATGTTCGGCAATCCAGTGCGAGGCTATATCGACACATAGCTGAATGGCTCTTGTCAGGTTCAGCGCGAGGATATCCTGCGCATCGAGATCCTTCTGCAAGGCCTCGACATTGCTGGGGCAGCGATCCTCAAGCCGCATGACGCAGCGCCGCAACGATTCCAGCTTCTGATTGATCAGCGATTGATCCATGCCTGCTGCCTGGCCTGCAAGACTCGCCGCTGCAGCGGTACGAAGTCTTCGTTGTCGATGATGTTGCGATAGATGATCTTGGCCCACGCGGTATCGCTACCCGATAAACGTTTGCCCGTAGTCACGATCTGGCTCAGCAAGGGTTGCCCGGCAGCCTTCAGGTCGACCAGATCGACAGGGCGCCCCAACTCGAGCGCCAAGGCCTCGATCATGGCCACTCTCTGCCCCTGCGTCAGCGGCTTTCCCGCATCTAGCGCCACGTCGATATCGCTAGCCGCCCGCGCGGTGCCCCGGGACACGGAGCCGAACAACACGATCTGTTCGATCTCGCGGAAGCCGGCCAATGCCTGTTTTACCCGCTGACCGACGGCTATAACGCTATCCTGCTGTGCATCGTTCACTGTGTTTACCTAGACCGACGATTTCATCCATTAGAGTACAGGACCGGCCGATTTGCAGGCCATCGAAGACACTTGGCAGTCGTAGGCTCTTTCTCGGTTGCGGTACGAAGCGCTGCCGGGCTATACCGGGCGCCTGGCGGTGCCAAATCGGGACAAGTTTCCTCCCCCCTAACCGGCTTCGAGCCAGACTGCTGCCCGTAACTTATCTCTCTCATCGCAGAGGGCTCAGGCAATAGCAAAGCGCGAAATGTGATTCTGGTCCCTGCCCTCGGCCTTGGCCAGCTCATAGTTGGTCTGCATGATTAGCCAGTGCCGCGCGTCACCAATCCCACCCCACTCCAGCCGAACGGCAAAATCAGGAGAAATTCCCGTGCGTTCATTGAGTACACGCGAGACGGCATTGCGCGACATGCCGACGCGTCGAGCGAATTCGGTGACGCTCAAGCCCAAGCTCGGCAGAATACGCCGACGCAATATCCGGCCCGGGTGAGGAGGCGTCTTCATAGCCATAGCAAATCCTCTTTCTAGCGGTTAATGATAGTCTTCGTAATCAACCTGGTCGGCATCTTCACCGTCAAATGTGAAAGTCACCGCCCAATTCCCGTCTACATGGACGGAGTAATAGCCATTTCGCGTCTCCATGCCGCATAGAGGCGTTGCAAAACATACGAATCGCATTTGTAAAGTTCGCTTTCAATCAGCCGATAAGGCTTATAGTGCTGCGTCGCGCTCATGACGTCGCCAACGGCGTCGGCCACGTCTCAAGCCGGAGTCGAAAATCCGGCTCGATAAAAAACTAAAGCCAGGGACCCTTCATGGTACGCAAACTCCTTTTCACCGGGCTGGGCAGCGCGTTGCTGCTGGGCGGCTGCGTCGCCAATACCTCGCAGGTGCCGATGGCGACGACCTATCCCTACAGCGAGCAGCAGAAGATGCAGGCGGCCCATCACTGGGATGTGCTCGCCGAGTACGAGGCGGCGGGCATCCTGCGTAGCGCTTCATTGCGCGGGCGTTCGCTGTTCATCAACCCCACGCAGGCCGGTTCGACGTTCGCGCAGAGCTTCGGCGATCTACTGACCAGCCAGCTGGTGTCGAACGGCGCGCTGGTGCGTACCGACCCGATCAATGCCGCCCGGGTCGACTACCGCGTTCAGCTCGTCGAGCACCAGGATCGCGACTATGTGCGCGCGCCGGTGGGCACCTGGACGGCGCTGAGCGCGGGTATCGCCGTGGCCACATTACCGATCAATAACTGGAGCGAGCCGGCGCTGGCGCTGATCCCCGGTGCGGCTCTGGTCGACGCCTTCAGCGGCAGTTGGGAGAGCGTGAGCAACCAGGAGGTGATCGTTACCACCCAGGTCAGCGAGAACGACCGCATCCTGTATTCGTCGTCGAATATCTATTACATCAACGGTGACGATGCAGGCCAGTACGAATCGCCCAAGCCGTTACCCGTGACCGATGCCTGGTGAGAGAGCGCCTACAATGAAATCGATCCAATGCCTATTGCTGCGCGTCGCCCTGGCCAGTGTCATGGCGCTCGGCGCCGGTTGCGCCTCCAACGGCAGCGACAGCTATAGCGTCACCAGCAACGCCACGGTCGACATACTTGCGCTGGTGCGCGAAACCGCCGCCGATCTGCTCGCTGACACCCGCGAGCTGGACCCAACCAAGCCGATCGTCGCGGCGAGCTTCGTCAGCATCGACGACCTGAGCGAATCGTCGACTTTCGGTCGCACGCTTTCCGAGATGTTCGCCTCGTCGCTCAGCCGTGCCGGGCTGATGCTAATCGAGGTCAAGATGCGCAACAGCCTGTTCATCGAGGAGCAGACCGGCGAGCTGATCCTGTCGCGGGACATCCGCCGGCTTTCCGCCTCGCATAACGCCCAGGCGATCCTATTGGGTACCTATGGCCAGGGTCAGAGCATGGCTTACGTCAATGTGCGCCTGGTGCGTACCCGCGACAACGTGGTGCTCGGCGCCTCGAGCGTGCAGATCCCGCTGGATCGTAATACCCGTGCGATGCTGCCCAACCGCTGGTAGTGACTTGCCGTGCATCGATCGAGCCCGTGCCGGTACGTTCAAGTCTCGCCCCGCCAGGCCGATAGGTCATTTGACAGGCTCGCCCATCGCGCCTGCTGATAACCAACCACACCCCTTCGGCATGCACCGCGAGGCTGGCCATGAGCTCCCCTTACATCGACCCCATCACCGGCGCTGCCGCTGGCGTGATCAGCGCATCGGGCAACGGTGCGACAACCCCGCAACAAAGGCTCGAGCGGGTCCTTGCCCATCTCGCGGCGCCGCCTGGCGTGGCGAAAAACGCGCAGGCGTCGCCGGCGGACGAATCGAGCGCCACCCAGAGCGAGCTGGTCGAGCCGCTTCATCGGATCAACGCGGTCATGCGCAGCTACGGCCTGGAATTCGATCTGCAGTCCTACGACAGCCGCGTGGTAACCCGCGTCGTGGATCGCGAAAGCGGCGATGTGATTCGCCAGATCCCCAGCGAAGAAGTCCTGCGCATCGCCGAGAGCCTCGCCCGGATGCAGGGCCGCCTGATCGAGCTGCAGGTCTGATTCACTCAACGACGGGACAAGGCCAATGGAATGGCAACCCGCCTGATCCGTGCCGGAGACACAACCAGCAGGAAAGACAAGGAGACAGGTCACCGATGACACTTCAGCGCACAGCCTTCAATCATGGAATACGCAAGGCCATGCTCATGAAGCCTCGCCGGCTTGCCGCGCTACGCGCAACGCAGTTGCTCGACACGCCCGACGAGGTACGCTTCGACAGTCTGACGCATCTTGCCTGCCGCCTATTCGATGCGCCGATCGCTTATATCAGCCTGCTCGACGCGGATCGCCAATGGTTCAAGTCGGCTTGCGGGCTGGGCTTTCGCGAAATGCCCATCGAATATGCCTTCTGCGTCCACACCCTGGAATCGGGCACGCTCACGGTCATCGAGGATGCACAGGCTGACCCGCGCTTCGCCGACAATCCCTATGCCCGCGGCGAGCCCTACATTCGCTTCTATGCCGGCACCCTCATCTACGGCCCCGACCGGATGCCGTTGGGCACCTTCTGCATCGTCAGCGACACACCGCGCACCTTCGATGCCCGGGAGCGCGAGATGCTAAAGGGTCTGGCACACCTGACCACGATCGAGATCGAGCGGCGTAGCGCTCACCGCGGGGAGCGCCAGAACCCTCCGAGCGGCGCCTACCCGCGCGAACGGGGTACTGGGTTGCCACCAACGCCGATCAGTGTCGAGGATCGCTGGCAGACGCCCTACGCTGCCAGAAATACGGCTCACAACGGTGCCGCCCTGCAAGCTCAGCTCGATAAGTTTCGCGCCACACTGGACGCCACCCTCGACCTGATCCTGATCGTCGATGAGCAGACCCGGCGCTTTACGTATTGCAATCAGGGCGCCATCGAACGACTGGGCTATTCGCGCGATAAGTTGCTGACGCTCTCCCCCGAAACGCTCGACAAGTCGTTGGCAGTCAGCGCGCTGAGCAAGCGCTTGGCGGCGCTCGATGGCCAGCGTGCGGTGCGCCTGAATGCCAATCTGCATTGTCGCAACGGCGAAACGTTGCCGGTCCAGGCGCAGATTCAGCGCACGCCCTCGAGCAACCTCGAACGGACCCAGTTGATCATCGTCGCCCGCGACCTTCGCGAAACGCTGAAAGCACAGCGCGAAATCGAGTGGATCACCCATCACGACGGCCTCACCCATCAGCTCAACCGCACCGGTTTCCTGCGCGCGCTGGCCCGCAGCGACCATGCATCCGATCAGTGCAAGAAGAAGAGCCAATTGGTCGCCGTGTTCGGCATCGACCGCTTCAAGCGTATCAACGATGCCCACGGCACCGCCCAGGCCGACGCCATTCTCTGCGAGCTGGCCCAGCACTTGAGCAGTCTTCTCGCACCCCACGTCGACGCCCACCTGGGCCGGCTGGGCGGCGATGAGTTCGCCGTCAGCGTACCGCTCGCCCAGCCCTGCGAGGCGCCGCAGCTTGTCGAGCGCTTGCGCGAAGCGGTCGAAAGCTATCGCTTTCATGCCATCGAGGGGCTGCAACTGACCGTCAGTGTCGGCCTGACGGCGCATAGCCTCTACCAGACGGCTCCCGAGGAGCTGTTGAGACGCGCCAATGCGGCCCTGGTGCGCGCCAAGCAGCATGGACGCAACCGCGTGCGCCAATACCTGAGCGGCATGCTCGACGAGGCCAGCCGTCACGAGGCCATCGAGAGACGACTCGCCGGCGCTTTCGAGCGGGGCGAATTTCATCTCGACTTTCAGCCGCAGTGGTCGCTCAAGGCGCTCGACCGACCGTGCGGCGCCGAGGCGCTGCTGCGCTGGCGGGCTCCCGATCAGCAGACCGTCGGCCCCGACGTCTTCGTACCGATTCTCGAACAGAGCGGGCTGATGGTGGAGGTGGGTCGCTGGATCATCGATCAGGCGCTCGACACGTTGGCATCGAACCGGCAACGGCTGCCCACGAACTTCTTCGTCAGCATCAACATCAGCGCCATCCAACTGATGGACGACGCCCAACTGGCCGACTACCTGGTCGAGGCATTGAAACGCCGACGCTTGCCCACCTCGGCGCTGGAGCTGGAGATCACCGAAACGGCACTGATCCAGTCGCCGTACTGGGTCGGCCAGCAGCTCGAGGCGCTGCATCGTCAATCGATCGCCATCGCGCTGGACGATTTCGGCACCGGCTTCTCGTCGCTGTCGCATCTCAAGCAGTTCCCGTTCGACACCGTCAAGATCGACAAATCGTTCATCGCCGGGCTGCCCGATTCCTCCGAAGACCGGGCGATCGTCGAATCGCTGCTGACATTGTGTCGCGGATTCGGCCGGAATGTCTGCGCCGAAGGCATCGAAACGCCGGCTCAGCTCGACTACCTGCGCCGGCTGGGCTGCAATCGCGCCCAGGGCTACCTGCTGGCTCGTCCCGATCGCGACCTGCTGACGCATGACGAAAAGTGACGGCGGGAAACGCAAGCGCTCCCGAACAGGCGCCGCTCAGGCTACCCGCCGGGAGAAAGGAATCAATAACGGCCTCGCAGGCCCGGTTCAGACCTGCATGTTCATGACGTCCTTGTAGGCCGTCACCAAGCGGTTACGTACCTGAACGCCCATCTGAAAGCCGATGCTGGCCTTTTGCATGTCGACCATCACGTCGTTCAGCGCGACCCCGGGATCGCCGGCCTGGAATGCCTTCACGCTGGCATCGGAGTCCTGCTTCAGCTGATTGATCTTGCGAATCGACGACTGCAGCGCGTCGGCGAAGCCGCCCTGCCCCACTGACGTCGACAACTGCTGGCCGCGACCGGCCTGGTTGGCGATCGATTGAGTGGCGCTGGCCTGATTGGCCAGACTCTGCATCTGCTGCAAGGCCGCTTGAATGGCGGGTACGCTCATGGCGGTTCTCCTGCCCCTGTTGGATAAGGACCGATGGGTGGACGAAGGCAAGCCTAGCATCAGCGGCGGCGGATCATGGCTGCAAATGAGCTTCAAAAATGGGGCTTTTCTTGCCTTTAGGGCGACAACACCTGCGGATAATGGCCTCCATCACACGACCGTCCCCCTTGACAACGCGCCCAGTCCGGCTGGCCTATCGCAACCGACCGCCACGTCAAGCGCAACCCGGGACTTGGAATCGATGGATGCTGGAGCCGGATATTAAAATGCTATCTGCACCGACCCGATACGCGCGGGCCGACGCTAACACCGCCACCCTGACGCGCCCGCTGCCTGGCGGAGGGCACTCATGAGCGACGTCGCCTCTTCGCAGCAGCGCAATCCTGGTGGGAACCAGGCCCGGGCAGCCAATGCCTCGGCCCAGGGCGCCTCCGCGCAAGGACTGCTCAAGCAGTTGCGCGAGAATCCGCGCATTCCCTTGATCATTGCCGCCGCCGCAGCGATCGCGTTGATCGCCGTGCTGCTGCTGTGGGCGCGCAGCCCCGAGTACCGGGTGCTGTACAGCAACCTGAGCGATGCCGATGGCGGAAGCATCATCAACGAACTCGACGCCCGCGGCATTCCCTATCAGTTCAGCGAGGGCGGCGGCGCACTGCTGGTGCCCGCCGACCAGGTGTATCTGCTGCGTCTTCAGCTTGCCGAACAGGGCTTGCCCAAGGGTGGCGATGTCGGCTTCGAGGTGATGGACAATCAAGCCTTCGGCATCAGCCAGTTCGCCGAGCAGGTCAATTTTCAACGTTCGCTGCAGGGCGAGCTGGCCCAGTCGGTGGAGGCGCTCGGCCCGGTCGCCCAGGCCCGCGTGCAGCTGTCGATGGCCAAGCCGTCGGTGTTCGTACGCGAAAGCGAACCCGCCAAGGCCTCGGTGGTACTGACCCTGGAGCCCGGCCGGGTGCTGAGCGAAGGCCAGGTCAATGCCATCGTGCACATGGTGTCCAGCAGCGTGCCGCAACTGGCCACCGACGCGGTCACCGTGGTCGACCAGGACGGGCGGCTGCTGTCGCGCAACGGCAGCCAGCTGGGCGGCCTCGACGGCACTCAACTAAGCTATGTCCAGAAGATCGAGAAGACCTACCAGGAGAATATCGAGCGTATCCTGGCGCCGATCCTGGGCGCCGATAACGTCCGTGCGCAGGTCGCGGCGCAGGTCGATTTTTCCAAGCGCGAGCAGACCGCCGAGCGCTATTCCCCCAATCAGCCGCCCAACGAAGCCGCCGTTCGCAGTCGCCAGTTGAGCGAGTTGTACACCGGTGGCGATGGCCTGCCCAGCGGCATTCCCGGCGCACTTTCCAATACCCCGCCGGGCGTCGCGGCATCGCCGATCGACAACGGCCAGACCACTAATGCCCAGGATCAGGTCAACGGTGCCAACGCCCAGAATACCGCCGACAACGCTCAGGCCGACAGCAATACGCCACTGAGCCGCCTGGACCGCAACGACACCATCAATTACGAACTCGATCGTCAGGTCGATTACGTCCAGTTCGAGCGTGGCGGCGTCGAGCGCCTTTCGGTCGCGGTCGTCGTCGATTACCGCGAGGGACTCAACGAGGCCGGCGAAACCGTCAAGCAGCCGCTCAGCGACGAGCAGCTGGCGCAGATCGAGCGCCTGGTACGCCAAGCCATGGGCTTCTCCCAAGCGCGCGGCGACGCCATAGAAGTGGTCAACAGCCCGTTCACCGAAAGCGACGAGACGTTTGTCGAAGTACCTTGGTGGCAGACGCCGGCAATGCTGCAGCTGGCCATGACCCTGGGCCGTTATCTGCTGGTCGCCCTGGCCGCGCTGTTCCTGTGGTTCATGGTCTTGCGTCCGCTGATCAAGCGCCAGAGCGCCGCCCTGCCCGCGAACCGGCCGACCGCCCTGCGCAGCCCGAACGCGGCGAGCGCCGGCGATAGCGAGGACGATGATGGCGGCGATGCGCCGAGCGAAGCCGCCGAGCCACCGCCGCGCCGCCGTCGCCGCGCCAATGCCTACGAGCAGAATCTCAAGGATGCCCGCGAGATCGCCCTGGAAGATCCGCGGCTGGTAGCCATGATCGTCAGAAGCTGGATGAACGACAAATGATCGAAATGACCGGCGCCCGCCGCGGTGCAATCCTGCTGCTTTCCCTTGATGAGGACAGCGCGGCGGAAATCTTCAAGTTTCTGGGTGCCAAGGAGGTCCAGGAAATCAGCATGGAGATGGCCAGGCTCGATCAGGTCTCCCACGAGGAGATGAGCCAGGTGCTCGCCGAATTCCATGACGAGGCCGAGCAGTTTACCGCCGTCAACCTGCACTCCAGCGAGCACATCCGCTCGGTACTGACCAAGGCGCTGGGCAGCGACCGCGCCTCGGGCCTGATCGAGGACATCCTCGAGAGCACCAGCAACGCCTCGGGCATCGACTCGCTGAACCTGATGGAGCCGTCGATGGTCGCCGAGATGATCCGCGACGAGCATCCGCAGATCATCGCCACGATCCTCGTGCATCTCGAGCGTCACCAGGCCGCGAGCATTCTCGAGCTGTTCGACGATAAGCTGCGCAACGATGTGGTGCTGCGAATCGCCACCTTCAGCGGCGTTCAGCCGGCCGCCTTGCAGGAGCTCACCGAAGTGCTCGGCGGCATGCTCGACGGCCAGAACCTCAAGCGCAGCAAGATGGGCGGCGTGAGGACCGCGGCCGAGATCCTCAACCTGATGAACTCCGCCCAGGAAGAGATCGTCATCGAGACGGTGCGCGCCCACAGCGAGGACCTGGCGCAGAAGATCATCGACGAGATGTTCCTGTTCGAGAACCTCATGGACATCGACGATCGAGGTATCCAGTTGATTCTCAAGGAAATCGACACCAACTCGCTGGTTATCGCGCTCAAGGGTGCGCCGGACGCGCTGCTCGAGAAGTTCATGGCCAACATGTCGCAGCGCGCCGCGCAGATGTTGCAGGAAGATCTCGAGGCTCGCGGCCCGATCCGCGTGTCCCAGGTCGAGGCCGAACAGAAGGCGATTCTGCAGATCGTGCGCCGACTCGCCGACAGCGGCGAGATAGCGCTGGGCGGAGGCGACGACAGTTATGTCTGATCATCTGGTCAGCCCCGAATGCGACGACGGCGCCTGGCAGCGTTGGCGGATGGATGAGCTGGGCAGCCCCGACCACCAGTTGCGCAGCCAGCGCGAACGCCGCGAGCGAGTGCGCCAGCAGGCCGCCCAGCGCCAGGCCGAGCTCGACGCGATGCGCGAGCAGGCCCTCAAGGAGGCCTGTCAGGCCGGTTATCAGGAAGGTTTCGAGCAGGGCCAGCAGGCCGGCTACGAAGCCGGTCTTGACGAAGGCCGCAAAGCCGGCGAAGCCGAGATGCAGCGTCAGACCCGCGACACGCTACAACCGTTGCTACCCCTCGCCACGCAGTTTGGCGAGGCGCTGGCCGCCCTCGACGAGGAGATGGCCGAGCACCTGGTCGACCTGGCGCTGGCCACCGGTCGGCAACTCGCCGGCGAAGCCCTCGAGGCACGCCCCGAGGCGATTCTGGATGTCGTTCGCGAGCTCCTGCACGTCGAGCCGGCGCTCTCCGGGCGGCCGCGTCTGTGGCTGCATCCCGCCGACCTGACCCTGGTCAAGGCTCAGCTCGGTCACGAATTCGAGGCCGCCGGCTGGCAGTTGCAGCCCGATGACCTGGTGAGCCGCGGCGGCTGCCGCGCGACCAGCGCCAGCGGCGATCTCGACGCCACCCTGGAATCGCGCTGGGAGACCATCGCCAATCAGGTGCGACGACGCAACACCGCCATCGACGCCGGCGAGAAACCGTCATGACCAGCCTCGGCGAAACCAACCGCCATCAGGGCCATTGGCGCAATGCGCTCGGCGGCGTTCACCAACGCGTCAGCGCGCTACCCAACTATCGCACCAGCGGGCGCATCGTGCGTGCCACCGGCCTGGTGCTCGAGGCGGTCGGCCTGCGCATCCCGCTGGGCAGTGCCTGCCGCATCGAGCTCTCGTCGCAGACGAGCGGTCCGGGTAGCTCCTCTGCACGCTACGCCGAGGCCGAAGTGGTCGGCTTCTCCGGCGAGAAGCTGTTTCTGATGCCCCTCGAAGAGATCAGCGGGCTGCTGCCCGGTTCACGGGTCCTGCCGCTGGGCGAGGGCCACGAAGCCAACAGCAGCGCACGGCGCTTTCCGCTCGGCGATCTGCTGCTGGGCCGCGTGGTCGACGGCAACGGCCGGCCGCTGGATGGCAAGGGGGCATTGCACGACGTGCGCCACGCGCCATTGGCCACGCCCCCCTTCAACCCCATGGCGCGGGCGCCGATCGATGCCCAGATCGACGTCGGCATTCGCGCCATCAATGGCCTGCTCAGCGTCGGACGTGGCCAGCGCATGGGGCTGTTCGCCGGTTCCGGGGTGGGCAAGTCGGTGCTGCTCGGCATGATGGCCCGCTACACCCAGGCGGATGTGATCGTGGTCGGGCTGATCGGCGAGCGCGGCCGCGAAGTTCAGGATTTCATCGAGAACATCCTCGGCGAAGAGGGTCGCCGCCGGGCGGTGGTGGTCGCCGCGCCCGCCGACACCTCACCGCTGCAGCGTTTGCAGGGCGCCTCCTATGCCACGCGGCTCGCCGAGGATTTCCGCGATGCCGGGCGCAACGTGCTGCTGATCATGGACTCGCTGACCCGCTATGCCATGGCTCAGCGCGAGATCGCCCTGGCGATCGGCGAGCCGCCGGCGACCAAGGGTTATCCGCCCTCGGTGTTCGCCAAGCTGCCCGGCCTGGTCGAGCGCGCCGGCAACGGCCCCAGGGGCGGCGGCTCGATCACCGCTTTCTATACCGTGCTGACCGAGGGCGACGACCAGCAGGACCCGATCGCCGACTCGGCGCGGGCGATTCTCGATGGCCATATCGTGCTCTCGCGCCAGCTCGCCGAGGGCGGCCATTACCCGGCCATCGATATCGAGGCATCGGTCAGCCGAGCGATGACCGCCATCGTCAGCGACGAACATCACCGCCGCGCCCAGCAGTTCAAGCAGTGGGTCTCGCGCTATCAGCGCAACCGCGACCTGATCAGCGTCGGCGCCTACACCCCGGGGCACGATCCGCAACTCGACCAGGCGGTGTCGATGTTCCCGGCGCTCGAACGTTTCTTGCAACAGCGCATCGACGAACGCGCGAATATCGACGAAACACGGCAGGTATTGGACGGATTGGTCAGCGCCTGAGCACGTATCCTGGCCACAGCACAGCTAGTCTGATCAAGATCGGGTAAACCATCATGACTCAAGCGTCACCGCTGGACACTTTGATTTCGCTGACCCGCGACTCGCGCGACAGCGCCAGCCTCAAGCTGGCCGAACTGCGCCGCGCGCGCCACGATGCCCAGGCCCAGCTGGATACGCTGTTCCGTTATCGCCAGGAGTACCGCGAGCGCCTGCAAGGGGCCATGGCTCAGGGCATCGGCCCCGATAGCTGGCAGAATTATCAGCAGTTCCTGGCCTCGCTGGACAATGCCATCGAGCGCGCCCGCCAGGCATTGAGCGAGCGCGAGCATCAGCTCAACCGGGGCCAGCAGCACTGGCAGGACGCGCAGCGCAAGCTTTCCGCCTACGACACCCTGGTGGATCGGCGCCAGCAGCGCGAACAACAGCGCGTCTCGCGGCTCGAACAGCGCCACAACGATGAAATGGCCAACGGCCTGCTGCTGCGCCGTCAGCAGAACGAATCCCGACACGGGTCGAGCCACTAGGCTCCCCTTGAAAAGCCAGGAGCCCGTCACATGGCCATGTCATCTCTGCCTGCCGTCACTTCCGGTCAGCCAGCCTCGCCCCAGGGCGGCAAGCCCGCTCAGGACGATCGGTCTGCCGGCGGTTTCGCCCAGCTGTTCGCGCAGGCCAGTCAACCCGGCAAGCCGGCTGGCGGCGTCGAGAGCAGCGCGCGCAGTGCAACGAACAATGCAACGAACAGCGCAACGAACAGCGCAACGAATCGCTCGGCCGGATCCCTTGCCGACGCCGCTGGCGAGCAGAACGACTCCGATGATGCCATGACGCTGGCCAGCGATGGGGCACAAGCCTTGCTGAGCCTGCCTGCCCAGGCTGGCGCCGTACTGGCCACGAGCAAGGGTGCGCTGGCAGGCAGCCAAGCGACAGTGCTCGCCGCGGCGACCGCGGATGCCAACCCCGGCGGTACCGGCAACGGGCTGATCTCGGGGTTCGCCAGCGACGAGCTGGCGGGGATTCAGGAACGCCTCGACACCCTCGCCCGCTTCCGCGACAACACCCCGCTCAACCCGCTGGGCCAGGCCATTGCCCAGGTCCAGCAGGTGAGCCAGCAAGGCGGGCTCGAGCGTAACCTGTTGAGTCAGGCCGGCGGCAACGCGCTGAAGGCGGCGCTTGACGCTACCGACCTGAAAAACGGCCAGCCGGTGTCGCTCGGTACCGGCGGGACAGTGACCGACGATAAAGCCGCCGCGGGGGCTTCCGCTACTGCCGGCGCTGCCAACTCGGCCAGCATGGGAGCGCTCAGCAACGGCGGTGCCACGCTGAACTGGACGCAGCAATTGCAGACCCAGGTCGCCGCGTCGCCTGGCGGTGCAGGCGCCCAGGGCCAGGGCGGAGGCGGCGCCTGGCTGTCGAGCATCAGCGAGAGCCTGAGCGCCGCTCGCACCGGCAACGCGGAAACCTCCGCCATGCCCCTGCATGCCGGCGCGGGGTCGGGTGCGACACCCTCCACCGCCACGCTCAGCGCCAGTGTCGTCCAGACGCCCACCCTGAGCGCCCCGTTGGCTTCGGCCGAATGGCAGCAGAGCCTCGGCCAGCAGCTCGTCAATCTACAGCAGCGCGGCGGCCAGCGCGTGCAGCTGCACCTGAATCCAGCCGAGTTAGGCCCGCTGTCGATCAGCCTCAAGGTCGATGATCAGCTGGCCCAGGCCCAGTTCATGTCGGCCAATCCGCAGGTTCGGGCCGCCGTGGAACAGGCCATCCCGCAATTGCGTGAAGCGCTCGGCGAAGCCGGCATCCAACTCGGCGAAGCGATGGTCGGCGACCAGCAGCCAGGCCAGCAACAGGGCCAGGACGGCACCGATGCGCATCGCGTCGCCGGGTCCATGGGCTCCGGCACCCATAGCGTCACGAATGATGCCCTCGATGACGCAGCGCTCGGCCTTGCCGGCGGCCTTGCCATCAGCGGCGTGGATCTCTACGCCTGAAGGGCGGGCCGGGCGAACCCGGCAATCCCAGGCCTTCACTAACCTCGTCGGCGGCCAGTAGGCCTGAATGCATCAGCCGTCGCCCCGGGTCACGGCACGTTTCGCAAAACCCCGAGATAGCCGTAAATCGGCAGCCTTTTTCGGCCACTCCGAAAGCCCCGCTGCCGGCATACTTTCCCCATCACGATCAACGACGGCGTAAGCAATGGCCAAGACGAAGACCGAAGGCAAGAAGAGCAAGCCCTGGTGGCTGGCGGGACTGCTGATCATCCTGTTATCCGTGGCTGGCTCGGTGGGGGTCTACTTGCTGCTCGATTCCCGCTCAGTCGCCAGCGAGGATGAGGTAACCCAAGCCGCACCGCCCGCCGAGGCAGAACCGCCGATCTTCGTGTCGGTTCAGCCGTTCACGGTCAATATTCAGAGCGACGATTATTCGCAGCGCTTGCTGTATATCGGCCTTTCCCTCAAGGTCGGTGACGAGCAGAGCAGTGAGCTGGTAAAGATGCATATGCCGCAGGTGAGAAGCCGGCTGCTGATGCTGTTGTCCAGCCAGAACGCCGACGATCTGATCACGCCGCAGGGCAAGGAGAAGCTGTCACGACAGATCCTGGCACTGTTCGACCAGCCCTTCAGCGAGCCGCAGCCGACGCTGGTCGTCGATGACGTACTCTACACTGACTTCATTGTGCAATAGGACATCATGGCTCAAGACGATCTGCTCTCGCAGGATGAGATCGACGCCCTGCTCAAGGGCGTCAGCGGCGAGGAAGAGACCCCGGCCCAGGATTCGACGGCTGGCTCGCGCGTGCGTCCCTATGACCCGGCCACCCAGCATCGGGTCATTCGCGAGCGTCTGCATGCGCTGGACATCATCAACGAGCGCTTCGCCCGCCAGTTCCGCATGAGCCTGTTCAATCTGCTGCGGCGCAGTGCCGACATCACCGTCGATAGCGTGCGCTACCAGAGCTACAGCGATTTCGCACGGCACATTCCGGTCCCCACCAACATCAATCTGATCGGCATGAAACCGTTGCGCGGCACCGCCATGGTGGTCTTTCCGCCCAACCTGGTGTTCATGGTGGTCGACAATCTGTTCGGCGGCGACGGGCGCTTTCTGACCAAGTCGGAGGGTCGCGAGTTCACGCATACCGAGCAACGCATCATCCAGCGCCTGTTGCGGCTGGCGATCGACGCCTATCACGACGCCTGGAAGTCGGTCTACCCGCTGGAGATCGATTACATCCGCTCCGAAATGCAGGTGCGCTTCGCCAACATCACCAGCTCGCCCAATGAAATCGTGGTCAACAGCAGCTTCCATCTGGAAGTCGGCAACCTGTCCAGCGATTTTCAGATCTGCATGCCCTACTCGATGATCGAGCCAATCCGCGATCTGCTGTCGGGACCGTTGACCGACAGCAACGCCGAGGAGGACCGCCATTGGGGCCAGCGCATGGCCGGCGAGATCAAGGAATCCCAGGTGGAACTGACCGCCGACTTCGCCGACATCACGACCACTCTGGGCCGCGTGATGTCACTCAAGGAAGGCGACGTGCTGCCCATCGAGTTGCCGGACATCGTCGCCACCCGGGTCGACGGCGTACCGGTCATGCAGTGTGAATACGGCAGCCAGCATGGCCAGCGCGCGCTACGCGTGCGCCGTCTGATCGATCATGCGGCATCCAATGCCAAGTTTTTTGCTCCCGGCCTGACCGCCGCCGGCGCCAAGGAATCCGACAATGACTGACCCGAAGAACCCCGACCAGCCGCACTCCGACGACGATTGGGCAAGCGCCATGGCCGAACAGACTGCCGAAGGCGACGCTGCCGCCGACGACCCCTGGGCGGCGGCGTTCGCCGAGCAGGAAGAAGCCGAACATCAGGTCGAGGAACAGCCCCAGCCGCTACCCGGCAATGCCCAGGCCGCCGGCGACGCGGTGTTCAAGCCGCTCGACGGTGCGAGCGGTGCCAACGGCTCGATGCGCGATCTCGAGATGATCATGGACATCCCGGTCAAGCTGACCGTGGAACTGGGTCGCACCCGCCTGACCATCAAGCAGCTGCTGGAACTCGCCCAGGGCTCGGTCATCGAGCTCGACGGCCTCGCCGGCGAGCCGATGGACATCCTGATCAACGGTTACCTGATCGCCCAGGGCGAAGTCGTGGTGGTCGACGACAAGTATGGCATCCGCATTACCGAAATCATCACCCCCTCCGAGCGGGTTCAAAAGCTCAACCGATGAATCAGACTTCCGCAACCCAGGATGCGGCCGAGTCCATCGGCAGCGCACAAGGCGACCTGATGGGCCTCGCCGTGCTCGGCAAGACGGCGCTCGCGCTGGGGCTGGTGATCGCCGTGATCTTCGCCTGCAGCTATCTGTTGCGGCGCATCAACGCCGCACGCGGGCGAGGCGATCGTCATCTCAAGGTCGTGACCAGCACCGCCATCGGCCAACGCGAGCGGGTGGTCATCGTCGAGGTCGAGGGCACGTGGCTGGTGCTGGGTGTGGGCGGCGGTCAGGTCACGACGCTGCACGAACTGCCGGCACCCAGCGAACCCGAACGCGCTGAAAGCGCCTCTGCCGAAGCACGGAGCTTCGCCGCACGCTTCGCCACGGCGCTGCGCGCCAATGCGCGTGGCACGCTGGGACGGCGCGACAGCCGCTCCGGGCGTGGAGAGGACGAATGATGAATTTTCTGCGTCCAATCCAGGAGCCCGCTCGAGCGCGAGATGCCCTCGCCAGCTGGCGGCTCGTCGTCCTGCTGCTATTGGCCACGCTGGCCCTCGTCTCGCCGCAGGCGCTGGCCCAGTCGGTGCCCGGGCTGACCAGCCAGACTCTCGCAGGCGGCGGCCAGCAGTGGTCGCTGAGCCTGCAGACCTTCCTGCTGCTCAGCTCGATGGCCTTTTTGCCGGCCCTTCTGCTGATGATGACCAGCTTCACCCGGATCATCATCGTGCTCGGCCTGTTGCGCACCGCCATGGGCACCGCGTCGGCGCCGCCCAATCAGGTACTGCTGGGTATCGCGCTGTTCCTGACGTTTTTCATCATGTCGCCGGTGCTTCAGCAGGTCTACGACCAGGCCTGGCAGCCATTCTCCGACCAGCAGATCAACTTCGACGTGTTCCTCGAGCAGGCCAGCCAGCCGTTTCGCGAGTTCATGCTGGCCCAGACCCGCGAGCCGGACATCGCCCTGTTCGCGCGGCTGGCCGATGCCGGCACGTTCCAGGGCCCCGAGGACGTGCCGATGAGCGTGCTGCTGCCCTCGTTCGTGACCAGCGAACTCAAGACCGCCTTTCAGATCGGCTTTACGATCTTCATCCCGTTTTTGATCATCGACCTGGTGGTTGCCAGCGTGCTGATGTCGCTGGGGATGATAATGGTACCGCCGGCAACCATCTCGCTGCCGTTCAAGCTGATGCTGTTCGTGCTGGTCGACGGCTGGCAACTGCTGATCGGCTCGTTGGCCGAAAGCTTCTACTTTTGAACCGCCCTATCCTGTTTTCCCGGCTCTCCCTCTCGACACGAGCCGCCGCCGCAAGCCTTCAGGAGGCCTTGATATGACACCGGAAATGGTGATGAGCATGGCTTACCAGGGCATGAAAGTGACCCTTTACCTGGCCGCGCCACTGCTGCTGACGGCGCTGGCCGTCGGTCTGCTGGTCAGCCTGTTCCAGGCCGCCACGCAGATCAACGAGACGACCCTGTCTTTCATTCCCAAGATTCTCGGGGTCTTTGCCGCCCTGGTACTGGCCGGCCCCTGGCTGATCCAACTGATCGTTCAGTTCACCACTGAACTGTTCAAGAACATCCCGTACATGCTCGGGTAGGTCGACAGCGGATGATCGAGGTCACTTTCGACCAGCTGCAAGGCTGGATCGTCGCCTTCCTCTGGCCCTTCATGCGCCTATCCGCCTTCCTCATGGCGGCACCGCTGTGGGGGCATAGCAGCATACCCCGGCAGTCCAAGATCGCCCTGGCCGCTGTACTCGCCTATGTCATCGCGCCGACGCTGCCGCCTCTCCCCGACGTACCGATCATCTCCTGGGAAGGGCTCGGCATCATGATCGAGCAGACCCTGATCGGCGTGGCGATCGGTCTGATCATGCGCATCGCACTGGCCGTGGTGATGGCCGCCGGCGAGTATATCGGCCTGCAAATGGGTCTGGCCTTCGCCACCTTCTTCTCGCCGGATACCGGTACCAATACCATGGTTCTGTCGCGATTTCTGTACATGATCACGCTGCTCATGCTGCTGGCATTCAATGCCCATCTGGTGGTCATCGAGATTCTCGCCGAATCCTTTCGCACGCTGCCGATCGGCATACAGGCACTCAATCCCGACGCTTTCGAGTTCATCGCTCGCTACACCAGCACCATCTTTACCGCAGGGCTACTGCTCGCCCTGCCAGTGGTCGCGGCGCTGCTGATCATCAATCTGTCACTGGGGATTCTCAACCGCGCCGCACCGCAGCTGACGATCTTTTCGATTGGCTTTCCCATGACGCTGACCGTGGGACTGGTGCTGATCGCGGTACTGATGCAGGATTTAGGGCGCTTTCTGGAGATACTGTTCGCCCAGGCTGTTTCGACGATGCGCGAGATGCTCGAGCTGCTGGCCAGCTAACCCGCGCCTCCGGCTGATCATAAGCTCGTCGGCGTGCCTCGACACCGAGCCGAGAAACTTTTTCCGCCATCGGGTACCTTAGAGAGACTGCCTTGCCCCATCCGGTCAGACGAGACACCCCATGAACCGCACAGATCGCCGCTCCTCCCATCGTCTCGTTCGCGGGGTGGCAAATGCGTTCGGCATCGGCCTGCGTCGTCGCCTGGGCCTGGGGCTGCTCAAGCTGGCGCTGACCATCGCCAGGATGGCGGATCGACTGTTGTCCGGCGGCGATAATCCGCAATCAACCGCGTTGCCCAGCGGTCGCCACCCCACGCATCTGCGCACGCTGCAAGCCTGGTTGCAGGCTCGCAAGGCGGGTCTGCAGGCCATGGATGTCGATCCACTGACCGGAATCGGCACCCGCCAGGCCGCGCTCGGAGAAATCGGCCGACTCATCGAGCACAGCGAGAACTTCGTGCTGCTGCGCATGAGCATCAACAATCTCAAGACCATCAACCAGCATCTCGGCAACGGCGTCGGCGATCAGCTGCTGGTCGCGCTGGCGCAGCGGCTGCTGCAATTGCAGTTCCATCGAGGCCAGGTCTACCGGCTCGGCGGCGATGAATTCTTGATGCTGGCGGCTTGTCCCGCCAACCCGACGGAGCTGCACGAACACCTGCGCCAGGCACTTTGCCAGCCGCTCGAACTGGAAGGCACGTCGCTGATCCCCTCGCTCTCGCTGTCGGCGCTCAGTTACCCCGAGCATGGCCAGGAAGCTCGCCGCCTGCTGCGCCGCTCGGGCATCGCCCTGTCGCTGGCTCGCCAGGGCCATGACGGCTACCGCGTCTATCAGGAGGAACTCGATCTGCGCGACGACCGTGAACGGCAACTGCTACGCGACATGGTGCTGGCCGTGCGCGACGACCAGCTGCGCGTCGTCTATCAGCCCAAGATTCATATCGCCGACGGCCGCATTGCCGGCTTCGAGGCCCTGCTGCAATGGCAGCATCCGCAGCTCGGGCTGCTGCAGGCCGATACATTCCTGCCGCTGGCGGTCGCCTCCGGCCATATGGCGCTACTCGGCGACTGGATGCTCGAGCAGGTGATCGGCCAGATGGCCGGATGGGCGGCTAAGGGGCGCCCGCAGCATGTCGCCGCCAACCTCTCGGCGGTCGACCTGGAGGATGCCCAGTTGAGCCGACGAATTGCCGGCTGGCTGGCCGAGCGGGGGGTCGATCCACGGCTGCTGATGCTCGAGGTCACCGAGCAATCGATGATGCGCGAGCCGGCCCTGGCGGCACGCTTGCTGGGCGAGTTGCGCGAATCGGGCATCCAGGTCGCCATCGACGATTTCGGTACCGGCTATTCCTCGCTGACGCAACTACGCCGCTTGCCATTGGACGTGCTCAAGATCGACAAGTCCTTCGTGCTCGACTTGCCCAACCAGCCCGATGATGCGCTGATCGTCGATGCGACCATTGCCCTGGCTCACCGCTTCGGCCTGCTGGTCATCGCCGAAGGGGTGGAAAGCCGCCGGCACCTGGACCTGCTGGCCGCAGCCGGCTGCGACCAGGCCCAGGGCTTTCTGATCTCGACGGCCCTGGACGCCGACGCCGTGCTCGGCTGGCTCGCCACGTATTCGCCTTCAGCGCGGCACAACGTCGCAGGCTGCTGATGCAAACTTGAATTATTTCGACAGCCTCCGCAAGTTCTGCGACTTATTGACGCCGCAGATGACCGATCGGCATCTCCAGACGCTGCTGGCCATGCAGCAGGTTGAGCAGCACGATCGCCCGCTCCTCGCCCTTTTGACTCTCGAATACCGCCTGCAGGGCACGGAACGGGCCGTCGCTGATCTCGACCGTTTCGCCGGCACGAAAATAGACGTTGGCGGTATGCGCTTCGGGCTGCTGGCCGGCGCTGTCCTGCAAGGTCGAGATCAGCTCGTCCTCGACCGGCAGCGGCTCGTCACCGAAACCCACCAGCTTGAGCACGCCGCGGGTCGAGCGGATCGGCCGCCAGTTGCTATCCAGCCGATCGAGGCGGATGAACAGATAATAGGGAAACAGCGGTTCGTCGAGCCAGCACAACTTGCCACGACGCTTCTTCTGGACCTGGAGCACCGGGTGAAATATTTCATAGCCCTGATTGTCCAGATGCTCGGCGGCACGAAAGGACTCGCCGCCCTTGCACTGGATCAGATACCAGCGGGGCACGGCATCGGGATTGGCCATGGCCGGGTTGTCGTTCGATTCACTCATCAGGCATCCTCGCGCAGTGCCGCTATTCCTGAGCCGCCGCCGCACAGCGATCGGCGATTGATCCAAGCTGCGGAAACCTCGTAAGTTACCCGCTGGCCTAGGACGTTTGACCGATTCAGCCAGTCTAGCATCGATGCCCGCAGGGGTTGATGCCCTTGCGATGCACCCCACAGGCAGGAGAGCCCTTGCATGCCCCGTACCACCCAACGCCGCAGCTGGCGCGACGCGCTGACCGTCTATCGCCAGCCCCCGGTCGTCGCCATGCTGTTTCTGGGCTTTTCCGCCGGCCTGCCGTTCCTGCTGGTGTTCTCGACGCTGACCGCCTGGCTGCGCGATGTCGAGGTGGAGGTCGCGGCGATCGGCTTCTTCTCGTGGATCGGCATGCTCTATTCGATCAAGCTGTTCTGGGCGCCGGTGGTCGATCGTCTGCCGCTGCCGCTGATGACGCGCTGGCTGGGCCAGCGGCGCGGCTGGATGCTGCTCGCTCAGGCGGTCATCGCTACCGGTCTGGTGGGACTGGCCAGCGTCGATCCGCGCAACAGCCTGACGGTCGTCGCCCTGCTTGCCCTGCTGGTCGCCTTCGGCTCGGCCACCCAGGACATCGTGATCGATGCCTTTCGCATCGAATCGGCCAGCGAGACGGTCCAGGCGGCGATGGCCTCGACCTACATCATCGGCTATCGCGGCGGGCTGCTCGCCGCCGGCGCCGGCGCGCTGTACATCGCCGACATGGCGTCCTGGCATGCCGCCTATCTAAGCATGGCCGCGCTGGTCGGCGTCGGCATGCTGACCGTACTGCTGCGCCCCGAGCCACCGCGCACCGCGCTTGCCGTGCAGCTCGTTCACGAGCCGCGCGTGCGGGCCTTCCTGCGCAGGGCCGAGCATCGACCGCGCTGGCAGCGTCGCCTCGGCGCCTGGCTGATCGGCGCCATCGTCTGCCCGTTCACCGACTTCTTCAGCCGCTACGGCCGTCAGGCACTGTGGTTGCTGCTGCTGGTGGGGATCTACCGAATCAGCGACCTGTCGATGGCGGCGATGGCCAATCCGCTGTACATCGATCTGGGGTTTTCGCTGTCGCAGATCGCCAATGTCACCAAGGTCTTCGGCATCGCCATGAGCATCGCCGGCGGCGTGCTCGGCGGGGTGCTGGTGGTGCGCTACGGCGTCGCCACCATGCTGGTGATCGGCGCGGCGCTCGCCGCGGCGACCAATCTGCTGTTCGTCGCCCTGGCGCTGTCCGGCGCTCAACTGCCCATGCTGGTGGTGACGATCATCGGCGACAATCTGGCCAACGGCCTGGCCAGCACGGTGTTCATCGCCTTCCTGTCGAGCCTGACGTCACGGGCCTACACGGCGACGCAATATGCGCTGTTCTCGTCGTTGATGACCTTGCCGGGCAAGTTCATCGGCGGCTTCTCGGGGGTGATCGTCGCCGACCAGGGGTACAGCGTCTTCTTCCTGTGGGCAGCCTTGCTCGGCCTGCCGGCGATCTGGCTGGCCTGGCGGCTCGGCCGCCAGCCCGGCGCGCTCGACAGCGGCCGAATGTCTCAGCCGACGGCCGACTGATCAGCGCGAGCGGGAGCCCGTGACACAGCGGCGTTGCTCGTCCAGCCAATTGAGCGCACCGCGGGTGGCCAGCCACTGATCGCGCATCAGCGCTCGATACTGCCACGCCTCCGCGCGGGTGCCGGGCTCGGGTATCTCGACGGCCAGCGACACCGGCCTGGGTCTTTCGGCGCACATCAGGGCGATGACGTGGCTGTTGGTATCCTGCACGGCGCTCAGCGAATCGCGGGCCTCGTCGAAACGCTCGAGGCGATACAGCGCCAGTACGCGCCCCATCAACACGCCAAGCAGCGGCGATTCTCCCTCGGCCGGCGACTGATCGCTGAGCCTCACCGCTTCCTCGTCACGCCCTTCGCGCAGCAATTGATCGAGTACCAGTTCACGCAGGCCCAGGCTGTCGTGATCGTCGAGCACCAGCAACCGCTCGGCGAGATGACGCGAGCGCTGGCGAGCGCCGCGCTCCATGCCCACCACCAGCGCCAGTCCGGTGCGCAGCAGCACGGCATTGTCGGCATCGTCCCAGGCGAAGCGTCCACCCACCGCCTCGAGCTGATCGAGCCAGCGTTCGAAACGCGCCGCCAGCGGCGCGAAGAAGCTTTCGGCCATCCATGGCAAGCTGCCGAAGCGGCTGGCCAATGCCATGCTCAGCATCTGCACCACCCGCGGCGAATCCAGCCATTCAGGGTGGGAACACAGCGCACCGAGCCAGTCGCCGGCGTGCGGCCACGGTTCGTCGGTAAAGCCCAGCGCCGCGTCCTCGTCGATCTGCACCTTGAACTCGGCCTGCCAGGCGGCATGCAGGGTGTCTTCGCGAGCCGCCGAGTGATACGCCAGGTTGCCGTCGGCGTTGATCTCGAAGTGCAGCAGCGGCGCGGTGGGCAATGCCTCGAGCAATGCCTGCAGGTTGGTCAGCGGTTCGGCCAGCCCCTCCTCGGAATTGAGCATCTGCTCGGCCAGGGTGGCGCCGGGGTTGTCGGCCAGCTCGGCGAGAAATTGCAACTGATCGGGGTCCAGATCGCCCTGGCGCGCCAGCCGGCGGAACCAGAACCGCGCCCGCTCGCGCGCCTCATCAGGATGCCCCTCGTGAAGCAACAGCATGGCCTCGATGTAGGCCAGGGTCGGCGAGTCGGGCAGCGTCTGCTGGGCACTCACGAAGGCCTCGCGAGCGCTGGCCAGGTCGTCGCTGTCGAGATGCATCAGACACAGCCGCTCCAGCGCCACGCCGCGCAGGAACAGCGGGCCGCGCTTGAGAATCTCGTCGAGCAACGCGGTCTTCTTGCGATGGAAACCGCGCTCCTGATAGATATCGATGAGCAACTCGAAGGCCGGCTCGGTCTGCTCCGGCAGTTGATCCCAGTCGGCCGCGTCGAACAGCGCCTCGAGTACCTGCTGGGCACGCCCGCGCTGGCCGCCCTCGGCGGCGATCAGGCCGGCCTCGAGCAGTGCCTGGGCCGGTGCCCGGCCGCTGTCGAGCGCCGCCTTGAGCGTTTCGCCCTTCCAATCGCGCAGCGAGAGCATCCACATCAGGTACGAAGGGATGGCCCCGGGCAGCGTTACCGCACCACAGCACTCCTTGGTCTTGCGCCCCGAATCGCACCAGCAGGGCTCATTGGCGCCCGGCCGTGCCAGCGGCTCGCAGGCGAAATTCTGACGTTCCAGCGGAGTCTGGTTCCATAGCTCGGGGGCCAGCGACTGGGCCATCCCCAAGTCGTCGCCCACATACTTCACGCCCTCCTGGCGCGCCCAGACCATCAGCGACGGGTAATGCTCATGATCACGGATGGCAGCCAGCGCGCCCCCGGCATATCCCAGCAGCTGTTCCACCCACATCGCCAGCATGGCTTTCTCCTTGGAAAATCGACCTCAGTCTAACATGGCTCGGCACCGGCAACCCATCGTCCGGCCGGCGTCTATGGCGCGCCCCGGTAGGCGGTGCTAGGGTTGGCGCCTGCCGTCCAGCCATGAGGAAGCGCCCCCTTGCGCCTGCCGTTTCGCCGAGCCTCCCGAACCGTTGCCGAGACCCCGCAGGTGCGCCTGGAACGCGAGGGTCGCGACGAGATACGGCGCATCACCGCCGCCGTGGAAAAGGTTCCCTGGACGGTCAATCTGCTGCAGATCCTGTGGACTGCGGGGCCGGTCACACTGCTCGGCGCCTGGGGCGGATACCTGCTCGGCTACGGCAAGGCGCCGACCGCCGAGAATTACATCTTCTTCATCTCCTACACGGTGATCACCGGCGCCGCGGGGATCATCGCCAACGTTGTCCATAACCTCACCGGCGGCCGCCGCGCCGAACGCACCGCGCACAAGATCGAACGGGTCATCAAGAGCCTGCCCGAACTGCTGCTGGTCACCCGCAACCTGATCGTCGAGAGCCTGGAGGGTGACGCCCGGCGTCGCGAAGCCGCGGCGATGCTGCTGCGCAAGCAGGATCTCTCGCCGGAGGGCGTCGAACTGGCGGCCATCGAGCTGCTCGACGATCGCGACAGCGCGCGGGTGATCGCCCAGATCGACATCTACCGACGGGTCGGCCTGCATGCGCGCATTCAGGATCTAGTCGCGCGCTACGGCGAGACGCTCGAGCCGCAGTTCGCCGCGATCGCCGACCTCGCGCCGGATGCCACGGCGCTGCTGCGTCAGCGCTTCGAAGGCCACGCCCCGGACCTGCGCGACGGCGTGCCGCGCGACACCAATTTCATCGAGCGCGTCCTGGCAGCCATCGAGCGCGACGACGAATTGCTGATGACGCTGCAGGATGTCGAGGAGATGCTGATTCTCGCCTTCGAGCTGATCAGCGGCCGCAAGATACCCATGCTGACTTTCGAGTACCGGGGCCGCTGGCGTCTGGCCCAGGCCCTCGACGCGCTCGAGGAGGCCCGCGCCCGCTATCGCATCGCCCAGGCCACCGGTCTGTCGCGGCTCAAGGCGTTGACCGCCTATCTGGCCGAGCAATCGGGCACGCTAATCGAGGATGCCGCCGCCGGACTGCGCGCCGACGTGTTGCTCGAACGCTCGCTGCAGGCCATGGATGCGCTGGCCGAGCAGACCCAGCACCTGGCCCCGACGATCGCTGACGGCCCGCCCGGGCGGCGCAGCCAGCTGCGCCACAAGGCCGAGCTGCTGACCAACGCCCTGCGCCTCTACAAGGCCGCCTTCAATGCCTACGAGGCGGTCGGCCGCAGCCACGCCGTGCTGCTCAAGCGCGCCGAGCGCTGGGAGCAGATCAGCGCCCGCCTCGGCGACGAACAGACGCGCCTGCGGCTGGGCCCCGGACGCCGCGGCCTGCGCCTGCGCGAACAGGTCATTGCCCTCGACGATGCCGCCAAGGCCGAGGTCTGCAAGCATCTCGCCAGGCATCTCAGCGCCACCGGCATCGAGCAACCGCAGCGTGCCCGCCGCAGTCAACTCGAGCGCGACTCGCGCATCGCCGTGGACATCGACGCCGCGAAGCGCCTGGCCATCGAGATCGCCCTGGCGCTGGAGCCGCACATCCAGTTGTCGCGCCCCGAGGTGCAGCGCGCCATCAACGGCTCCAACGCCGCCGATTTCGGCCAGCTCGAGCCCAACCTGTCGGCTGCCGCCAAGGCGGCGCTGGGCGCGGCGATGGTCAAGGAGATCGACGTCGATCTGTCGCGCACTGCGGAATCGCTGGCGCTCGCCCTGGTCCGTCATTACCGGGTCGATCTCGATCCCGCCGCCAAACGCTTTCTGATCGCCCAGTACGGCGCCCGCGAGACCACGCTGAACATGCTGAGCAACTTCCAGGCCAGCCATTCGCGCAGCGATCCACGCAATGTCAGCTTCCTCAGCCAGCGCCCGCCGGCGGTCAGCCCGCCGCGCCGCGACTGGTACCGCGCGCTGGTACAGGCCAAGCGTGCGCTCGGCGCGAGCAAGCCGTGATGCGTCGTCGCGGCTCATGGCACAATGCGCTTGGCTGTATAGAGATACATATCGACAACGCCCCGTCGGAAGCCTTGCCATGCGCCTGATCATTGCCGAGAAACCCAGTCTGGCCCGCGCCATCGCCGATGCCCTGCCCGGCAGCTTGCAGCGCATGGAAGGCGCGCTGCGCGTCGGCGACGACGTCGTCAGCTGGTGTTTCGGCCACCTGCTCGAACAGGCCGCCCCCGACGCCTACGACGCACGCTTCAAGCAGTGGCGGCTCGATCACTTGCCGATCGTCCCCGAGCAATGGCGCCTGACGCCGCGGCCCAAGGCGCGCGGCCAGCTCAAGGTGCTGCGCGGCCTGTTCAAGCAGGCCAGCGAGATCATCCATGCCGGCGACCCCGACCGCGAGGGGCAGTTGCTGGTCCAGGAGGTGATCGAGCATCTCGGCTGGCGCGGCCGCGTGCAGCGCCTGCTGATCAGCGATCTCAACCGCCCGGCGGTACAGCGCGCGCTGGCCGGTCTCGAGGACAACCAGGCCTATCAGGCGCTTTTCCGCGCCGCCGAAGCGCGCTCGCGCGCCGACTGGCTGTACGGCATCAATCTGACCCGCGCCTGGACGCTGACCGGGCGTCAGGCCGGCCATGACGGCGTACTCTCGGTGGGTCGGGTGCAGACCCCGGTGCTCGGCCTGGTGGCGCGCCGCGATCGTGAGATCGCCGCCTTCGAGCCGCGCCCCTTCCATGTGCTGTGGGCGGACTTCCGGGTCGCCGCGGGCAGCGTGCGCGGCTGGTGGCAGCCCGGCGAGCATCATCCGCTCGACGACCAGGGGCGGCTGCTCGAGCGAGCGCCGGCCGAGGCGCTGCTGGCGAAATTGCCGGGGACGCAGGGTCGCCTCGACAGCCTGGAACGCCAGGACAAGCGCCAGGCGGCCCCGCTGCCCTACTCGCTATCGGCGCTGCAGGTCGACGCCGCCCGCCGCCATCGGCTATCCGCCAAGCAGGTGCTGGATACCTGCCAGGCGCTCTACGAGCGCCACCAGTTGATCACCTATCCGCGCTCCGACTGTCGGTACCTGCCCGAGGCACACTGGGCCGAGGCCAAACGGGTTCTGAGCGGCGCCTGCCGCAGCGACGACACGCTGCGCGAGTGGCTGGCCGGCGCCGACTTCGGCCGCCGCTCCAAGGCCTTCAACGACAAGCAGGTCGGCGCTCACCACGCACTGGCGCCTACCGGCAAGCCGGCCGATCCAAGCCGATTGTCGAGTGCCGAGGCGAACGTCTTCCGCTTGATCGCCCGCAACGTGCTGGCCCAGTTCTATCCAGCGCTCGAGACCCGCGAGATCAAGGCGACGTTCAGCGTGCTCGGAGAGCGCTTTCGCGCCCAGGGCCGCGAGATCCGCGTAGCCGGCTGGAAGCCGCTGTTCACCACCCGTGACGAGGCGCCGCCGCTGCCGCCGCTGACCGAGGGCGAGCCGGCCACGGTCGACGCTGCGGGCATCGACGACAAGCAGACCCGCCCGCCCGAACCGTTCACCGACGCCAGCCTGATCAAGGCGATGATGCACATCGCCCGCTACGTCGACGATCCGGCGGTCAAGCGCACCCTGCGCGACACCGACGGGCTGGGTACCGAGGCGACCCGCGCCGGAATCATCGAGACGCTGCTGACCCGCGGCTATCTGGTGCGCCAGGGCGGCGCACTGCGCGTCACCCGCACCGGCCAGGCATTGATCGCCGCGCTGCCCGAGGCCGCCACGCGCCCCGAGCGTACCGCGCTGTGGGAGCAGCGGCTGCGGGCGATCGCCGAGGGCAGCGATCAGCCCGCGCCGTTTCTCGACGCGCTGGTCGGCGACGTGCGTCAGTTGCTGACCGCCGCCGACGCCCAGCGCATGCGTCAGGCACTGGGCAGCGCCGAGGGCTTCGCCAGCGCCGCGCCGAAGCGTCGCCAAGCCACCGCCACCCGGCACTCCAAAGCGGATAGCGGCCAGTCAACCGCCAAGCGCCGTGCCACGCGCAAGTCGGGCGCCCGCAGCAAGCGGCGCACGCCGGAGCAGTCATGAAAACAGTCGCTGCCAGCGGCCCCTGGCTGATCCTCGGCGCCGGCTCGCTGGGCCGACTGCTGGCCTGTCGGCTGGCGAATCACGTCGAACTGGCACTGCTCGCTCGCCAGGCAAGCCGGGCGCCATTGTTGCTGACCGATCCCGCGGGCGCGCAGAGCGCTCATTCCATCGCCCGGCTGCGCCTCGATCAGGCACCGTCGACGCCGGCGATGCTGCACATCACCACCAAGAGCCATGCCGTCGAGCCGGCGCTGCGCGAACTGGCGCCGCACATCGCCCCCGCCACCCCGCTGGTACTGTGGCAGAACGGGTTTCAGATTCAGCAGCCGCTAACCCGGCGCTGGCCGGGGCCGGTGCTTTGCGCCACCACCAGCGAGGGCGCGTATGCCGACGGCAGGGATGGCGTGGTCCACGCCGGACACGGCCATACCTTTATCGGCCATCTCGATGGCGAACATCCCGGCCTGGCGGCGCAGATCGCCGGCGTGCTCGCTAGAGCCGGGCTGGCCAGCGCAGCGTGCGACGACATTCACCGCCGGCTGTGGCACAAGCTCGCCGTCAACGCCGCGATCAATCCGCTGGTGGCGCGCCATCGAATCGCCAACGGGCGCCTGCGCGAACCGGCCTTTCGGCCCCGGGTCGAAGCGGTGATTGCCGAGGTGGCGAGGATCATGGACGCGGAAAGAATCGCCCCACCCGAGTCGGGCTGGACGACGATGGTCTGGCGGGTGATCGAGTCGACCGCCGGCAACCGCGCCTCGATGCTGCAGGACGTACTCGCCGGGCGGCCCACCGAGCGCGAGGCGATCCTCGCGCCGTTGCTGGATGCCGCGACACGTCACCGGCTCGACGTGCCGGCACTCACGGATCTCTATCGCCATACGCCGGAGTAAGACGGAAGACGGAAGACGGAAGACGGAAGACGGAAGACGGAAAGCAGAGTAATCAACTCGCAAGAGGCTCGCGAAGGTTGGTCCTCAACTACGCCCATAAGCTTGATGGCAAGGGTCAAACTCATGGGCAGTTGATTTTGGCGAGCGCTCTTTCTTCCAGCCGCGCAGCGGCGTTCTTACAGCTTGAAGCTTACAGCTTCAAGCTGTCCTTACCCCGTATTGCGCAGACCGGCGGCGATCCCCGCCATGGTCACCATCAACGCCCGCGACAGCGCCGGACTGATCGCCCCGTCGGCGTCGCGATTACGCTGCAGCAGCTCGGCCTGCAGGCCGTGCAGCGGGTCGATGTAGGGGTTGCGCACCTCGATCGCCTGGCGGATCAGCGGCGTGCCCTCGAGCAACTCGTCCTGGTCGAGCACCGACAGCAGCACGCCATGCAGACGCCGCAGCCGGTCGCGCAGCGAGGAGCCCAGCGCCTGCAGGGCCGGCTCGTCGACCAGCCGATGCTCGTAGTATTCGGCGATGTTCAGGTCGGCCTTGGCGAGCAGCATCTCGAGCATGTCCAGATAGGTACCGAAGAACGGCCAGTTGTCGCGCATTTCACGCAGCCGCGCCAGGCCGTCAGGCTCCTCGAGCCGGGTCGCGAAGGCCTCGCCGCTGCCCAGCCAGGCCGGCAGCATCAGCCGGGTCTGGGTCCAGGCGAAGATCCACGGGATCGCCCGCAACGATTCGACGCCCCCTTCCTGACGGCGCTTGGCCGGCCGCGAGCCCAGCGGCAGACGGCCCAGCGCCCCTTCGGGAGTAACCGCGCGGAAATACGGCACGAAGTCGGGGTCCTCGCGCACCACCCCGACGTAGGCGCCGTGGGCGATGCCCGCCAGCCGGTCCATCTCCTCGCGCCATTCCGGTTGCGGGTCCGGCGGCGGCAACAGCGTCGCCTCGAGCACCGCGCAGGCGTAGATCTCCATCGAACGCAGCGCGATGTCGGGCTGGCCGAACTTGAAGCGGATCATCTCGCCCTGTTCGGTGACGCGCAAGCTGCCGTTCACCGAGCCGGGCGGCTGCGACAGGATCGCCGCGTGGGCCGGACCGCCGCCACGCCCCACGGTGCCGCCGCGGCCGTGGAACAGCGTCAGATCGACGCCATGGCGCTGACAGACCGTGACCAGCGTTTCCTGGGCGCGGTACTGGGCCCAGGCGGCGGCCAGCTGGCCGGCGTCCTTGGCCGAATCCGAATAGCCGATCATGACTTCCTGGCTATCGCCGGCAAGCGTGCGGTAATCGCGCAGCGACAGCAGCTGGTCGATCACCTCGCCGGCGCGATTCAAGTCGTCGAGGGTCTCGAACAGCGGCGCGATCGGCAGACGCACGTCGCCGCCGACCTCTTTCATCAGCAGCGCCACGCTCAGCACGTCGGAGGGGTGACCGGCCATCGAGATGACATAGGTGCCCAGCGCTTCACGGTGTTCGTTGGCGATCACCCGGAAGGTGTCGATCACCTCGCGGGCCTCGCTGGAGCAGTCCCAGCGGCGCGGAATCAGCGGGCGCGGCGACATCAGCTCCTCGAGCAGGAATTCCTGGCGGCGGGTCTCGTCCCACTCCTGATAACGCCCCAGGCCAAGGTAATCGCTCAGCTCGTCGAAGACCTGGGAGTGGCGCGTCGATTCCTGGCGAATATCGAGCTTGGTCAACGAGACCCCGAACACCGCCACGCGGCGCAGGGTGTCCAGCAGCACGCCGTTGGCGATGGTGTCGAGACCGACGTCGCACAGCGAGCGGTAGCAGGTCAAAAGCGGCGCGTAGAGCTGGTCGCGGGTCTCGATGATCGGCCCGTTGTCGTAGGGCGCGCCGTCGAGGCACGCCTGGGCCCAGTCGCGGGTCGCCTCGACCCGCGCAGTGAGCCGCTTGAGCAGTGCCCGGTAGGGTTCGGCCTCGTTGCCGACTTCGGCCTTGAGTGCACTGTTGGCCTTCCACATCGACAGCTCAGCCCGCAACTGTTCGAGATCCCGCAGGTACAGGTCGGCAGCCATCCAGCGTCCCAGCAGCAGCACCTTGCGGGTGACCTTGGCGGTGACGTTGGGGTTGCCGTCGCGATCGCCGCCCATCCAGGAAGCGAAGCGCAGCGGCGCGGCGTCCAGCGGCAGGCGCTCGCCGGCGGACTCGAGCAGCAGGTTGTCGAGATCACGATGGAAATCGGGCACCGCCTGCCACAGCGAGTTCTCGATCACCGCGAAGCCCCACTTGGCCTCGTCCACCGGCGTGGGCCGCTCGTGACGGATCTCGTCGGTATGCCAGGCCTGACTGATCAACTCCTGCAGGCGGCTTTGAATCCGCGAGGCCTTCTCGGGGTAATCGATGGCGCCTTCCATCGCGGTCAGGCAGTCGTCGATGGCATCGTATTTCTGGATCAGCGTGCGCCGGATGACCTCGGTGGGGTGCGCGGTCAGCACCAGTTCGACCCGCATGCCGGCGAGCGTCTCGACCAGATGGCGTGGGCTGTAGCCGGCGCGGTTGGCGCGACCGAGCAGCTCGCCGAGTACCGGCTGGAAGCCCGGCTTGTAATCCTCGACGCGACGAAACCGCGCGCGATAGTGCTGTTCGGCGATATTGGCCAGGTTGAGAAACTGGTTGAAGGCGCGGGTCACCGGCAGCAGATCGTGCTCGGGCAACGCCCGCAGGTACTCGATCAATTCGCGCTGCGAGCCGCCCTCGCCCTGGCGGCCGGCCTTGGCCAGGCCGCGGATGGCCTCGATCTTGTCGACGAAGCCGGGGCCCAGGTCGTCGGCGATGGTATGCCCCAGGCAGTCGCCCAGCACGCGAACGTTGTCGCGCAGCGATTCGTGCAGGTCGTCACTCATTGAGGCTCTCCTCGGTCGGGTTCTTTTCGCGGCGTTTGGCGTCTTCCCAGTGCCGGTCCATCTCCTTCAGCGAGGCACTGCCGGGTGCGTGACCCTCGTCGGCCAGCCGACGCTCGACATGTCGGAAACGTCGCTCGAATTTACGGTTGGTGGCACGCAAGGCCTGCTCGGGGTCGGCCTTGAGCCGGCGGGCCAGATTGACCGCGGCGAACAGCAGGTCGCCGACCTCCTCGCGGGCCTGGTCAGCGTCATTCGCGGCCAGCGCCGCCTCGACCTCGACGAGCTCCTCGCGGACCTTGGCGATCGCCCCCCGGGTATCCGGCCAGTCGAAGCCGACCCGCGCCGCGCGCCTGGACAGCTTGTCGGCGCGCGACAGCGCCGGCAGCGCGCGCGGCACGTCGTCCAGCGCCGAGACGACGGCTCGGCCTTCGCGCTCGGCGGCCTTGCGCGCCTCCCAGCGCGCATTGACCTGGCGGGTCTCCACCTCGGCGGCGCTCACGCCCTCGCGCCGCGAAGCCAGCGTGCCGTCGGGAAACACATGCGGATGGCGGGCGAGCATCTTGGCGGTCAGCGTATCGACGACGTCGTGGAAATCGAAGCGCCCCTCTTCAACGCCGAAGCGGCTGTAATAGACCACCTGAAACAGCAGGTCGCCGAGTTCGCCGGGCAATTCGTCGAAGGCGCGCCGCTCGATGGCATCGGCGACCTCGTAGGCCTCCTCGAGGGTGTGCGGGACGATGCTATCCCACCGCTGCTGGACGTCCCACGGACAGCCGTATTGCGGATCGCGCAGCACCGCCATCAGCTCGAGCAGATCGTCGAGCGAATGGCGCGGCCGGGCATCGGTCGAACTCATCGCTTGGCTCCTTGAGCGCCGCTGCGCAGGCGCTTGACGTCGATGACGTTGGGCAGTTGCTGGATGCGTGCGAAGATCCGCCCCAGCGATTCGAGGCCGTCGACCTCCAGGTTGATGGTCATGCGCGCGACGTTGTCGTCCCTGTCGGTGGCGGTATTGACGCCCATCACGTTGACCTTGTCGTTACTCAGCACGTGGGTCACGTCGCGCAGCAGGCCGGAACGATCCCAGGCCTCGATCTGCATCACTACCGGATACTGAGTGCGGGCCTGGTCGCCCCACTCGACATCGACGATGCGCCCCGGCTCCTCACTGCGCAGTTGCAGGATGTTGGGGCAATCCTGGCGATGAATGGTCACCCCGCGCCCCTGGGTGATGTAACCGATGATCTGCTCGCCGGGCACCGGATGGCAGCAATTAGCCATGCTGGTCTTGAGATTGCCGACACCGAGCACGGTGATGCCCTCGCCCGGCGCCTTGGTCGAGCGCCTGGGCTTGGCCAGCAGCCGGTCGAGCTGTTCCTCGTCGTCGGTATCGCCGAACAGTTGCTGGGCCTGGTGCAGCACCTGACCGATGCGCAGGTCGCCGGCGCCGATCGCCGCGTACATGTCCTCAGGGCTCTGATAGTTGACCGCGCTGGCCAGCGTCGCCAGGTCGAAGCCCTCGAGATCGAGCCGCCGAAACTCCTTTTCGAACAGGGCACGGCCCTCGTCGAGATTCTGATCCCGCGCCTGGTGCTTGAACCACGACTGGATCTTGGCGCGCGCCCGCGAGGTCTTGACGAAGCCCAGATTGGGGTTGAGCCAGTCGCGACTCGGGCCGCCCTTGGTGGCGTTGAGGATCTCGACCTGCTGGCCGGTCTTGAGCCGGTAGGTCAACGGCACGATCCGTCCGTTGACCTTGGCGCCGCGGCAGCGATGGCCGATCTCGGTGTGCACGCGGTAGGCAAAGTCGATCGGCGTGGCCACCCGTGGCAGGTCGATGACATGCCCGTCGGGCGTGAACACGTAGATGCGATCCGGTGCCACGTCGCTCGACAGCCCCTCGCGCAGGTCGCCGATATCGCCGACCTCGTCCTGCCATTCGAGTACCTGACGCAGCCAGGCGATCTTCTCTTCGTAGCTACGGCTCTTGCCGGCGACGTCGTGGCCCTTGTAGCGCCAGTGCGCACAGACGCCGAGCTCGGCCTCCTCGTGCATGGCGAAGGTGCGAATCTGGATCTCCAGCACCTTGTTCTGCGGGCCGATCAGTGCCGTGTGCAGCGACTGGTAGCCGTTTTTCTTGGGGTTGGCGATGTAGTCGTCGAACTCGTTGGGCACGTGGTGCCAGCGCGAGTGGACGATGCCCAGCGCGGTATAGCAATCGGCGACTTCAGGCACCAGGATGCGCACCGCGCGCACGTCGTAGATTTCCGAGAAGTCGATGTGCTTGCGCTGCATCTTGCGCCAGATCGAATAGATGTGCTTGGCCCGGCCGGTGACGTCGTAGCGGGCGATGCCGTGCTGATCGAGCAGCGACTTGAGCGTGCCGACCACGTCCTGTATGTAGTGCTCGCGATCGACGCGCTTTTCAGCGAGCAGCTTGGCGATCGCCTTGTAGTCCACTTCGTGCAGATAGCGGAACGACAGGTCCTCGAGTTCCCACTTGAGATGACCGACGCCCAGCCGGTGTGCCAGCGGCGCGTAGATGTCGAACACCTCACGGGCCACGCGCAGCTGCTTGTCGCGCGGTGCATCCTTGACCTGGCGCAGCGCGCAGGTGCGTTCGGCGATCTTGATCAGCGCGACGCGCACGTCGTCGATCATGGTCACCAGCATCTTGCGCAGGTTTTCCTGCTGGTTGTGCTGCGAGAGCCCCTGGCTGGGCGTCTGCTGCTGGCTGATCGCGGCCATGTTGAGCACGCCGTCGATCAGCCTGGCGACGTCCGCGCCGAAGCGCTTCTCGATCGTCTCGAGCGCGACCAGCCCCTCACGCACCGCGCGATACAGCACGGCGGCCTCGAGCACGTCCTGCTCGAGGCGCAGCTCGCCGAGAATATCGGCCATCTCCAGCCCGGTGCGGAAGCTCGAACCATCCTCGAGCCAGGCCTTGTGCGGCTTCTCGGCCTCGCCGGCGAGCCGGTCGGCCAGCTCGCAGGCCACCTTCATGCCATCGACGTCGCGCAGCGTCACGTCATCCTGCAGTCGCTCCAGCCAACGCGCGATGTCCACGCGCCCCTGGCCAGTCAGCGGCTGGTCTTCACGAACCTTGACCATCGCCTCGGGTTCCTCCCGTCGTTGTTCTGTTGCGTCTCAGGGTCGCCGAGCCGGAATCGCCGGCTAGCGATGCATGGCGCGCCGCGCGTCACGCTCGACGAATACCAGCGACTCGAGATGCGCCGTCTGCACGGACACGGCTGTATTTTCCCGACAGGCTAGACACCAGGCGCGAACAGGCCCGTCGACAGGTAGCGATCGCCCCGGTCGCAGACGATGAACGCAATCACCGCGTTCTCGACCCGCTCGGCGATACGCAGCGCCCCGGCCAGCGCGCCGCCCGACGAGACGCCGGCGAAGATGCCTTCCTCGCGAGCCAGGCGGCGCATGTGCTGCTCGGCTTCGTGCTGGCCGATGTCGAGTACCGTATCGACCCGCGAGGCGTCGAAGATGCTCGGCAGGTAGGCCTCGGGCCAGCGCCGAATACCGGCAATGCTCGCACCGTCGGACGGCTGCAGACCGACGATCTGGACCTGCGGGGCGACCTCCTTGAAGTAACGCGACACGCCCATGATGGTGCCGGTGGTGCCCATCGAGCTGACGAAGTGGGTCAGCGTACCCTCAGTCTGGCGCCACAGCTCGGGGCCGGTGCCGCAATAGTGTGCCAGCGGATTGTCGGGATTGGCGAACTGGTTGAGCGGCTTGCCCTCGCCCTCGGCGACCATCCGCTCGGCCAGGTCTCGGGCGCCTTCCATGCCCTGCTGCCTGGTCACCGTGATCAGTTCGGCGCCGTAGGCGGCCATCGCCTGCTTGCGCTCGCTGGAGGCGCTGTCGGGCATGATCAGCACCATCCGGTAGCCCTTGATCGCCGCGGCCATGGCCAGGGCGATGCCGGTATTGCCCGAAGTCGCCTCGATCAGCGTATCGCCGGGCTCGATCTCGCCGCGGGCCTCGGCCTCGCGAATCATCGACAAGGCCGGACGATCCTTGACCGAGCCCGCCGGGTTGTCGCCTTCCAGCTTGGCCAGCAGGGTGTTGTTGCGACCGGCGGTGATGCGCTGCAGGCGCACCAGCGGCGTATTGCCGACCGTGTCTTCGAGAGTGGGAAATTCCATCAGCGCTTCCTTTGAGCCGTCGCCAGCGGCCGCGTCGCCTCCGACCCGAACCGCGGCGATAAAATTACTCGCATTATATCCTTGCGATACGGCACTGGACAGGCAGACTGATCGGCTATGGCATATTCTGCATCATGCCGTCAGCGAGAAGCCTCATGTCCTTGCGTCTTCGTCTGTGCCTCACCCTGCTGGTTGCGCCGCTACTGCTGTTGCTGCTGTTCGGCGCCTGGCAGCTACAACAGGACGCCGAGCAACGCCGCGCCGCGTTGACTTCGCGGTTGAGCGACCACCTCGCCCTGCTGCGCGACCCTGCGGCAGAGAAGGCGCCGGCCGAAGCCGACAGGCTGGCATTGCGCCTGCTGAGCCTCGATGAGGTGCGCGGGGTAACCGTGAGAGCTAACGACGGCCAGCCGGTCAATCAGGTCGGCGCGGTAGCGCCCGTGCCGACAGGCTCGCCACGGGCAGGCCTCATCCGGCACGCCGAGCGCTGGCATCTTCAGTTGCCGCTGACGCCGCCCGACAATGCCCGCGCGCCGTTGTGGCTCGACTTGACGCTCCGCGACAGCGTGTTCGATCTACCCTACTATCGGCAACTAACCCAGTTCATGCTCGCCTGGCTGGCGGCGGCACTGTTGCTTGGCGGGCTCTGCTATCTGCTTTATCGGCGGTTGTTCGCCACCTTGGACGAGCAGCGCGACGCCCTGCAACGGCTTTATGCCGGCGACTACGCGTTCCGCCTGCGGCCCGGCGGCCCCCCCGAGCTGGCGACGACCAGCACCGCGATCAACGCACTCGGCGAACATCTCCAGGCCGCCCAGGAAGACATGCGACAGCAAGTCGAACAGGCCACCGCCGATCTGCGCGAATCGATGGACACCATCGAGATCCAGAACATCGAGCTTGATGGCGCACGTCGCCGCGCGCTGGAAGCCAACCGCGTCAAGTCGCAGTTCCTCGCCAACATGAGCCACGAGATCCGCACGCCGCTCAACGGCATCATCGGCTTTTGCCGGCTATTGGGGCGCAGCCAACTCGACGACCATCAGCGCGAATGGCTCAAGCACATCGAAATGGCCTCGACCAACTTGTTGTCGCTGATCAACGATATCCTCGATTTCTCGAAGATCGAAGCCGGCAAGCTTCGGCTCGCCTCGGTCGAGCTGGACATGGCCGAACTGGTCGACGAGGTGCTCGTCCTGCAAGCCCCCGATGCCCAGCAGAAAGACCTTCAGCTGCTGAGCTTGGTCTACGACGATGTGCCCCGCGCCCTGCTCGGCGATCCGCTGCGCATCAAGCAGGTGCTCACCAATCTGGTGCACAATGCCGTGAAATTCACCGAGCGCGGCGAAGTGATCGTGCGCGTTCAGGTCGAGGAGTCGCTGGGCAACAAGGCCACGCTCAGCGTGAAGATCAGCGACACGGGACCGGGGCTGGCCGATGACGTGCGCCAGCAACTATTCCAGCCGTTCACCCAAAGCGCAACGGTCAGCACCAGCCGCGTCGGCGGTACCGGCCTGGGGCTGATGATCTGCAAGCAACTGGTCGAGCAGATGGGGGGCGCCATCGAGGCTGACACGCAGCCGGCAAAGGGTACGACCTTTAGCGTCTCGCTGCCCTTGCGGATCGCCCCGCGCGCCGTACAACGCCCACCGGCCATCAACCTCGACGCCATACACATCGCGATCCAAGAGCCGCATACGCTGACACGTCAGGCCCTCGCCCACCTGCTGCGCGGCTGGGGCGCCGAGGTCCAGGTGCTCAGCGCGCCAGCGACTGGCGAGGGGCTCGCCACAGGCACCCAGTTGCTCATCGCGGCCCTCGCCCAGGGCGGTCTGGGCGCTCAAGTGGCGCAGCTGCGCCATCAGCTCGGCGAGCGGCCCTGCCGCTTGCTGCTGCTGATCAATGGCGAGCCGCAGAACACGGATGAAGCGCTCACCCTGCCCCAAGGCGCCCGGTTGTTCTACAAACCCCTGACCCGGGCCCGCCTGGCCCAGGCGCTCAAGCCGCTGCTCAGCGATGCGCCTGCCGCCCTGTTGACCCATGCGCTCCCCGATCAGGGGCATGACGTCCAGGGGCATGGCGCCGCCGAACAGCAACACCACCAGCCCCGGGTGTTGGCGGTGGACGACATCGAAACCAACCGCCTGCTGGTCGGCGAGCTGCTGGCCCAGCTCGGTGTTGACGGCGTGCTGGCTGAAAGCGGTGAAGAAGCGCTGGCGCTGGCCAGCGGCCAACGCTTCGACCTGGTACTGATGGATATTCGCATGCCGGGCATGAGCGGACTGGAGACGATGGCGGCGCTACGTCGCCTGGGCGGCGCCTGGAGTCATTGTCCGTTCGTCGCGCTGACCGCCCATGCGATGCCCGACGACTCGCAGGCGTTGATCGATGCCGGCATGCAGGCGGTGCTCACCAAACCACTGGATACCGATGCGCTCGAGGACTTGCTCGCCAACTACCTGGGCCTGGTGCTGTCGACACCGACGCGGCATGCCGCGCCCATGCCCCGCGCCGACGACGAATTGCCGGTGGTCGATGAAGAACTGGGTGTGACCCTCGCCGGCGGGCGTCAGGAACTGGCCGAGCGCATGCTGGAAGGACTGCTCGAAAGTCTCGACGCCAGCGAGGCCGAGCTGAGAGATAGCTACTCGGCCAACGACACGACGACGTTTCTCGATGCCGTGCATCATCTCAACGGCGCCTGCCGCTACTGCGGCGTGCCACAACTGGCGTTGATCGCCGAAGCCCTGGAATCGCGCCTGCGCGCCCAGGGCATCGAGGCGGTCGACGATGTCTTCGCTACCCTGCTGCAGGCGATGCAGCGTCTGCGCGACTGGCGCGCCAGTCGGCCCACGCCGGTCTAGCTCTAGCGCCCGTGCTCATGCGCATGGCCGTCGTCCAGCGCCGCCACGAAACCGGCCTCGTAGCCGGCGATAGCCAGGCGTTTCATCTCGGCGACGGCCTCCTTGAGCCCCACGAACAGCGCACGAGCGATGATCGCATGGCCGATGTTGAGCTCGGTGAGGCCGGGTATCGCGGCAATCGCCTCGACGTTGTGATAATTGAGACCGTGCCCGGCGTTGACCGTCAGGCCCAGTTCGAGGGCCAGCTCGGTGGCGGCCGCGACGCGCGTATGCTCGATGCGCGCGGTTTCGCCATGCGCGTCGGCATAGGCGCCGGTATGCAACTCGACGACCGGCGCGCCAGCCTCGAAAGCGGCGCGTATCTGGTCCGGCTCGGGGTCGATGAACAGCGACACCTCGCAGCCGGCGGCGGCCAGCCGTTCGCAGGCCGCGGCGATCGGGGCACGCGAACCGACGACATCCAGCCCACCTTCGGTGGTCAACTCTTCACGCTTTTCGGGTACCAGGCAGACATGCGCCGGGCGCACGCGTTCGGCAAGCGCAAGCATCTCCTCGGTGACCGCCATTTCCAGATTCATGCGCGTGTTGAGCATTTCGGCCAGGCGCAGCACATCAGCGTCCTGGATATGCCGCCGGTCCTCGCGCAGGTGCAGGGTAATCCCGTCGGCACCGGCCTGTTCGGCGAGCAGCGCAGCCTGGACCGGATCGGGATAGCGCGTGCCGCGCGCCTGGCGCAGAGTGGCGACATGGTCGATATTGACGCCGAGCAGGATCCGCGGGGGCTGCATGCTTGTCTCCTTGGTTGGGCTGAATCGGGGCAAAGTGCGCTCGATCAGTGTCGCCGACGCGCCGCCAGCTGTCGCATCAATTCGCGTGAACGCAACGGCGTCGCCCCCAGCAGAGGCGCCAGAGCCGCCCGCGTCAACGACTTGGCGACCCCCGCCAGGCCCGGGCTCGCCCAGTCGCCCTGGGCGAGCAGACGCAAGGTGCGACCGTCGATACCCGATGGGTCATCGGCGAGCTGGAAGTGACGTTGCGCGACGCGATAGACATAGCGCGCCTGGGGATCCAGTTCGCGCTCGTCGAGATCGCGGAAGACCGGCTCGGCGTCGAGCGTCTCGAGCAGCGTGACTTCGAGCCGGCGCAGCGCCCCCGCGCGGCGCGCGGGGGTCGGCAATTCGCCGAGTAGCGCCGAATAGAAGGCAAACACCTCGGCGGCGGGCAGCAGCGGCGGCAATAGCCGAGTCAACAGCTCGTTGGCGTACAGACCGCACAACAGCCCTTCGCCGGCCAGCAGGCTCGCCGAGCCGCCGGATTCCATCAGCCGCAAGCGCTTGAGCTCGTTGTTGCCGCTCCAGGTGACGTGCAGCGGCGCGAACGGCTGGAGTCGCGAGCGATTCTTGCTGCCGGCGCGCTGCACGCCCTGGGCGACCGCCCGCACCCGGCCGTGTTCCAGGGTCAGCAGCTCGACCAGCGCGCTGGTCTCGCGGTAGGGACGCTTGTGCAGCAGATACGCCGGCTGAGGCTGCATGCTCAATCCAGGTTGTAGCCCAGGCTCTTCAGCGCCCGATCGTCATCCGACCAGCCGCGCTTGACCTTGACCCACAGGTTGAGCATCACCTTGGCGCCGAAGGCGCGCTCCATGTCCAGGCGCGCCTCGCGACCGATGCTCTTGATCCGCTCACCGTTCTCGCCGATCAGAATCTTCTTTTGTCCCGGGCGCTCGACCAGCATCAATGCACTGATGTGGATGATCCGCTGTTCGTCGCGAAACTCCTCGATCTCGACGGTCATCTGGTAGGGCAGCTCGTCGCCGAGCTGGCGCATGACTTTCTCGCGCACCAGTTCGGCGGCCAGAAAGCGCTGGCTGCGATCGGTCACCTGGTCGTCGGGGAAGTAATGGATGCTTTCCGGCAGGTACTTGGCGACCTCGCTTTCCAGTTCGGCAACGTTGCTGCCGTGCTTGGCCGACAGCGGCAGGATCGCGGCGAACTCGCGCTTGGCCTGCAGCGTCTCGAGCCAGGGCAACAGATCGCGCTTGTCGCCCAGGCGATCGACCTTGTTGACCGCCAGGATCACCGGCGCCTTGACGTGGGTGAGCTTGTCCAGCACCACGTCGTCCTCGTCTGTCCAGCGGGTACGATCGATCAGCAAGACCACGCAGTCGACATCGCGCAACGCCTGAGTCGCCGCCTGGTTCATGAAGCGGTTGATCGCCTTGTTGCGATCCCTGGACTGGATATGCATGCCGGGCGTGTCGACATAGATGAACTGCGCGCCCTTGTCGGTCTTGATGCCCATTATCTGGTGGCGTGTGGTCTGCGGACGCCGCGAGGTGATCGAGATCTTCTGGCCGAGGATACGGTTCATCAAGGTCGACTTGCCGACGTTGGGACGGCCGACGATGGCGACGAATCCACAGGTCTGTTGGCTCATGGGCGGCCTCCTCGCGGGTCGAGCAGGGCCAGCGCTTTCTGTGCGGCTTCCTGCTCGGCATGACGGCGGCTCGATCCCACACCGCGTGTGAGATTGTCGAGCATGTCGATGTGACACTCCACGGTGAAGGTCTGGGCATGCGCCTCGCCCTCCACGCAGGTCACGTCATAGCGCGGCAGCGGCGCCTGACGCGCTTGCAGGAATTCCTGCAAGCGCGTCTTGGGGTCCTTCTGGGTGTCGAGCAGATCGAGCGACTCCAGGCGGGTGCCGTACCAGGCGAGGATTCGCGCCTTGACCGCATCCATGCCGGCATCCAGATAGATCGCGCCGATCACCGCCTCCATGGCGTCGGCGAGGATCGAGTCGCGCCGAAAGCCACCGCTTTTCATCTCGCCGGAGCCCAGACGAAGCTGTTCGCCGATTTCGAACTCACGGGCCAGCTCGGCCAACGTCTGGCCCTTGACCAGCCGCGCACGCAACCGTGAAAGCTGACCTTCGCGGGCCTGGGGGAAACGCTGGAACAGCGCCTCGCCGATGACGAAGTTGACGATCGAATCGCCCAGGAATTCCAGGCGCTCGTTGTTGTCCCCACCATAGCTGCGGTGGGTCAAGGCTAGCTCCAGCAAGCTTGCATCGCGGAAACGATAGCCGATACGGCGGCTGAAGGCATTGTGGGAATTGCTCACAAAACTGCTGCTCTCGATTGGGCTGGAAGACGTTGCGACACGAGCGCTCAAGGAATTAGTCGGACCGAGTCGAAACTCGGCAGGCCGCCGTCCCAATTCATCCATACGGCAAAGGCCTGGCCGACGATATTGGCCTGGGGCACGAAACCCCAGTAACGACTGTCGTTGGAATGATCGCGATTGTCGCCCATCACGAAATACTGGCCCGGCGGCACCGTGACCTCGCGCATCTGCGGGCCCGGATCGCGCGGGTTGTTGTAGAGCGCATGCTCGTGCTCGCCCAGCCATTCCCGGAATTCTAGCTCGCCCGGAGCGCCCTCGGGATTCTCGTCGACCAGCTCCTTGGGCACCGGTTCGCCGTTGATGTAGAGCTGCTTGCCTTCGTAGCGGATGCGATCCCCCGGCAACCCCACCACGCGCTTGATGAAATTGACCGAGGGGTCCTCAGGAAAGCGAAACACCATGACGTCGCCGCGTTGCGGCTCGCCCAGGTCGACGAACTCGGTATTGGTCACCGGTAGCCGCAAGCCGTAGGCAAACTTGTTGACCAGGATGAAATCGCCGATTTCCAGCGTCGGCCGCATCGAGCCCGAGGGGATCTGGAACGGCTCGGCCAGGAAACTGCGCAGCAACAACACCACCAGCAGCACCGGAAAGAACGAGCGGGCATAGTCGACCGGCCAGGGCTCGCGAGCGAGCTTGCGCCGGGTGCCGTCATCCAGTGTGGCGCCGTTCGCCGACTCTACCGACGCCAGCCGCGCCAGGCGTCGACGCCGCCACCAGGTGACGTCCAGCAGCCATACCAATCCCGTGACGGCCACGGCCACCACCAGCAGTAGCGAAAAGTCCATGCGTGATCAGTTCCTAGTCGTTGACCTTGAGTACGGCGAGGAAGGCATCCTGGGGAATTTCCACGCGCCCCACCTGCTTCATGCGTTTCTTGCCGGCCTTCTGCTTCTCGAGCAGCTTCTTCTTGCGGCTCACGTCGCCGCCGTAACACTTGGCGGTCACGTTCTTGCGCAGCGCCTTGACCGTCGAGCGCGCCACCACCTGACTGCCGATCGTCGCCTGGATCGCCACGTCGAACATCTGCCGCGGAATCAGCTCCTTCATCTTCTCGACCAACGCACGGCCGCGCCCCTGGGCGTGATCGCGATGAATGATCGCCGCCAGCGCGTCGACCTTGTCGCCGTTGATCAGCACGTCGAGGCGCACCAGCTTGGCAACCTGGAAGCGCTCGAAGCTGTAATCCAGAGAAGCGTAACCCTTGGAAATCGACTTGAGGCGATCGAAGAAGTCCATCACCACTTCGGACATCGGCAGTTCATAGACCAGCTGGATCTGATTGCCCAGGAACTGCATGTCGAGCTGCACGCCACGGCGCTGCTCGCATTCGGCGATCACGTTGCCGACGAATTCCTGCGGCACCAGCATGCTGGCACGCACGATCGGCTCGCGCATCTCATCGACGCTGGCCATGTCGGGCAGCTTCGAGGGGTTGGCAACGTAGCGCAACTCGCCGTCGTTCATCGCCAGCTCATAGACCACCGTCGGTGCAGTGGTCAGCAGATCCAGGTCGTATTCGCGCTCGAGCCGCTCCTGGATGATCTCCATGTGCAGCGTACCCAGGAAACCGACCCGAAAGCCGAAGCCCAGCGCGTCGGAGTTCTCCGGCTCGTAATCCAGCGAGGCATCATTGAGCGCCAGCTTTTCGAGCGCGTCGCGAAACTCCTCGTAGTCGTCGGAGCTGACCGGGAACATGCCCGCGTAGACTTGCGGCTTGACCTTCTGGAAACCCGGCAGGCGCGGCGTGTCCGGCGTCCTGGCATGGGTGATGGTGTCGCCGACCGGCGCACCGTGGATGTCCTTGATGCCGGCCACCACGAAGCCCACCTCACCGGCACGCAGGACGCCGGTCTGCTTGCGCTTGGGCGTGAAGATACCCACCTCGGTGGCTTCCCAATCGCGTCCGGTGGACTTCATGCGGATCTTGTCACCCTTCTTCAGGGTACCGTCGAACAGCCGGATCAACGACACCACACCCAGATAGTTGTCGAACCAGGAATCGATGATCAGCGCCTGCAACGGCCCTTGCGAATCGCCCCTGGGGGGCGGGATGTCGCACACCAGGCGTTCCAGCAGCGCTTCCATGCCGATTCCGGTCTTGGCCGAGACCTGGCAGGCATCGGCGGCATCCAGGCCGATAATCTCCTCGATCTCCTGGGCGACGCGATCCGGATCGGCCTGGGGCAGATCGATCTTGTTGAGCACCGGCAACACTTCGAGATCCTGGGTGATCGCGGTGTAGCAGTTGGCCACCGATTGGGCCTCGACCCCCTGGGCGGCATCGACCACCAGCAGCGCTCCTTCGCAGGCGTACAGCGAGCGCGACACTTCATAGGAAAAGTCGACGTGGCCGGGGGTATCGATGAAATTGAGCTGGTAGGTCTCGCCATTTTCGGCGATGTAATCCAGCGTGACCGACTGTGCCTTGATGGTGATGCCGCGCTCGCGCTCCAGATCCATCGAGTCGAGCACCTGCTCCTTGAGCTCGCGCTCGCTCAATCCGCCACACAGCTGAATAATGCGATCGGCCAGCGTGGACTTGCCATGGTCAATGTGGGCGATGATCGAGAAGTTGCGTATATGACTGATTTCTCTGTGGTTCTCGTTGCTGCTCATTAAGCCCGATCCGGTTTCATGAACACACCTGAGTGCGCGACGAGAGTGTCGCAGTCGGCATGTCGAAATGTCTGGCTGGCATTGTACCGGCAAGGTCACGGCAAGGACAGCGAAGCGCAGGCGCCCGACGCACAACGGGGCCCCGTGGGGCCCCGCTCATTCACTGACGAGCGACGCGCTCTCGCCTCATTCCGCGTCGTCGTTGCCCAGCCGCAGCGCCACGAACAGCGAACGGCCGTCGCGCATCAGACGCACCGGAACCACGCGATCCTTGCCGACCTGGCCAATGACCTCGGCCAACTGTTGCGGTGATTCGATGGGTTTCTGATCCAGCGAAACGATCACGTCACCGGGCTTGAAACCGGCCGCCGCCGCCGCACCGGACGGATCGATGTCGACGATACGCACCCCGCTATCGATGCCTAGCTGCTTGAGCTGGTTGCTCTCCAGCGCGCTGACCACAACGCCCAGGCGGCTCTGTGAATCGTCGCCCTGGGCGCCACCGGCCAGCGCCTGCTGCTCTTCGGGCCAATCGCCGACGGTGACCGCCTTGGTCAGCTGCTCACCGTTGCGCAACAGCTCGAGCTCGACCTTTCCGCCCGGAGCGATCTTGCCGATCAGGCGCGGCAGCGTGGTCGACTGATCGACCTTCTGGCCATCCACGGCGACGATGATGTCGCCCGCCTGCAGGCCGGCCTTGGCTGCCGGTGCGCCCTCGGCGACATCGGCGATCAAGGCCCCGCGCGGGCCGTCGAGCCCGAACGACTCAGCCAGATCACGCGATACCGGCTGAATCACCACGCCCAGCCAGCCGCGACTCACCTGACCGCTTTCGCGCAGCTGATCGGCGATGTCCATCGCCACGCTGATCGGGATCGCGAAAGACAGACCCATGAAGCCGCCGCTGCGGGTGAAGATCTGCGAGTTGATGCCGACCACTTCCCCCTCGAGGTTGAACAGCGGCCCCCCGGAATTGCCCGGGTTGATCGCCACGTCGGTCTGGATGAACGGCACATAGGCATCTGAGGGCAGCGTGCGATCGATGGCGCTGACGATACCCGCCGTCACCGAATGATCGAAGCCGAACGGCGAACCGATGGCGGCAACCCACTCGCCGACCTCGAGCTGCTCGGAGTTGCCGATATTGAGCGTCGGCAGGTTGTCGGCATCGACCTTGAGCAGCGCCACGTCGGTCTTCTTGTCGGCGCCGACCAGCTTGGCCTTGAGTTCCCGGCGATCATTGAGGCGCACCATGATCTCATCGGCGCCATTGACCACGTGCGCATTGGTCAGGATGTAGCCATCCTCGCCGATGATGAATCCGGAGCCCAGCGAACGGCGCTCCTCGGAGCCTCCGCCGTTACCGCCGGGAGGGCCGAAGGGGATCTGATCGCCAAAGAAGCGCCGAAAGATTTCCGGAACCTCCTGCTGACCCTGGCCGCCCCAGGGCCCCATGCTGGTACGCTGCACCTCGCGGGTCGTGGAGATATTGACGACCCCGGGAGCGGCCTGCTTGACCAGCTGGGTGAAATCGGGCAGATCCTGGGACTGCGCCGCCTGCGCCTGCAGCGTGACGACGGCCAGCATGACCATCAGCCACATGGAGAGCTGTCGTGTAATGCGTTGCATCGGGAACTCCTGTGTCATGGTTCTGGAGCGGGCGCTCCGTTGGTCGGGGGCAAGTACCGAGAGTGACATGCATGCACCCGAACCGTTTGATAGCGACCCGGGGCAAGAGTTCAGCGGGATCAGTGAAATCGGCAGCCGGCCGTTGACAGACCCGTTCCATGCCGCCCCGTGCAGCCCCCTCACGGCGTTGCCGATCGTGGCTGGGACGCGACGGCAGGACGGTACTCGACTTGCGCGGCCACACGCCGCAGCACCTCGGGCGGGACCTCACCCATCACCACCACCTGGTAGATGCGCCCGGCGACACGCAGGTGGCGTACGGCGGCGTACGACACACCCAGGCGGTGCAGCCCGGGAGTGAGTGCCCGGTCAGGCGTTGCCAGCGGTTCGATGAAGACGCTGAAGCTCGCCAGGCCATCGCTATACAGGCGATGACCCAGTGGCAGCGAATCGATGCTCGATGCCTGCGGCAATGCCAGGGAACGATAACCGGTCGGCAACCAGCCGAGCTGCCAGGGTTGCGGCGGCACTTCGGTCGAAGCGTCGAACGCGACAGCGCCTTCATAGAGCGTCGGCTGGTCGAGCTCGGTCATCTGGAAAGTTTCGATGATCTGCCCGTCGGCATCTATCAATACTCGTTTGAGCGGCAGCCCCGTCGACCGGTCGAGCCATAGCCGATGGCCGTAGCGCAGGCTGTCGAGCGGCTCGATATCCAGGCGGACACTCGGCCGCCCGGCAATCCGCGACTCGCCGCCCAGCGACACGCGGTAATGATTGTCGATGATCGGCAGGCTCGCCGACGGCGAAACGCCACCGACAGCCAGCCCCGAGAGGCTGTCTCGGGCGATGCGCCCATGGCCTTCGTAGACCACCGCCGGACCGTCGAGATAGCTGGCCGCCTCGCGCTCGACGCCGTCGCGGATCGCGCGGGAGAGCGCCAGGGTGCGCACTCCGTCGCCGCTGATGCGCACGCCGCGCGCCTGAAAAAGATAGCAGCGACTGGCCCACAGGCTACGTTCCAGCCAGCCGATGGGCGATGCGGGAGTCTCCAGCCGATCCAACTGCCGGCAATCGAAGCCGCCCGACGACTTCTCGTCGGACACAGCGAGGCCGCTGGACAACAGGTAGACGACGGCCATCAAGGCCGCCGATATATAGGGTGCTCTCTTCGACGTGCGCATCACCGCGGGCTCATCGGCTCCTGGGCAGAAGCGCGCAGCAACGGCATCCAGGGCTCGCCGGAGCGATAGGCCGCGCCTTGCGCATGACGTTCAAGATAGGTCTGCAGCAGACGTGCCTGCTCGATATCGCCACGCTGCGATTGACGCTGGCTGGGTGCCATGAACATCGGCGCCCCCAGGTCGGCGCCCACCGTCATCACGCCACTGTTGCCGCCACCGAACGAAGGATACAGCCCTGACAGGCTGGTCGGCGCATCGACGTCCAGCGGCGCACTGGCCAGGGAGGCACCGTTCCCGCCGGTTGCGACCCCACTGCCCGACGCTGTCTGACGGGTGAGTTCGTCAGGCGCAGCCGGATTGAGACTGTTGTAGACCTGGACGCCCGAGATCACCAGTACCGACACCGTGGCTGCCACCGCGGCGCTGCCCGAAAACGACAAGCCGCCATGACGCCTGGCCACGACGGACTCGCCAGGCGTGGGGACCGGCTCGTCGGCGATCCGCGCGATTATTCCCGCCGACAGATCGACCTGCATCGCGACGCCATGCTCGCGGCGCATAAGGCTGCGTGCCAGATGATAGCGACGCCAGACGTCGGCTGTTTCGGGAGAATCGTCGAGCGACTTGAGCGCGCGGCGCAGCTCGAGTTCATCGCCTTCGTTGTCCATCAACGCGGACAGCGATTCCCGTAATTTGTCATTCATCTCACACCCCCACAGTCGACAAGGCATAAGGCCGGCAATCGACCCGCCTGCAGGTCCCGAACTGACGGAAACATCCGACCCCATGCCCAGACGCCGCCACTTTCATGATGTCTTGCATCGCAGCGGCGTACGAACACCCACTGAGACGCCATTGAGCGCGGACAGTTCAGCCGCGGACGGTAGAATTTCGTCAACCGCTCACTGTTGAACCACGTCCTGGTTGCGCGGATTCTCGAGCAGTGGCTGGATATGCCGGTCCACTGCCTCGCGCGCGCGGAATATCCGCGAGCGCACCGTGCCCACCGGACACTGCATGATATTGGCGATGTCCTCGTAGGACAGGCCATCGAGTTCGCGCAGCGTGATCGCCGTACGCAGATCCTCCGGCAACCGCTCGATCGCCTCGAATACCGCCGCCTCGAGCTGATCGCGGGCGATCGACGCCTCGGGCGTCTCGATGTCGGACAGCCGGCCGCTGTGGTCGACGACCTCGGCATCGCTGATGTCCAGATCGCTGCCCGGCGGACGGCGCCCCTTGGACACCAGATGATTCTTGGCGGTATTGATGGCGATCCGGTACATCCAGGTATAGAAGGCACTCTCCGAACGAAAGTTGGCCAATGCCCGGTAGGCCTTGATGAAGGCCTCCTGGGCCACGTCGTTCACTTCGGCATGATCGTGTACGTAGCGGCTGATCAGGCCAATGATCTTGTGCTGGTATTTCTTGACCAGCAGATCGAAAGCCCGGTTATCGCCTCGCTGGGCGCGCTCGACAAGCTGCTGGTCGGTTTCCCGGTTGGCCATTCAGTGCCTCTCCAGGCGCGCATCGACGATGAGCGGATCCGATGGTAAGCAACACGGCAAGGCCATGGCGCAATTACGATTCATTGATTCAACCTGGGGCTGGATAGCGATTTAGCGTCTCAGTGTTCCTGTTTATGGGACCCGCATCAAGATAGCGCGATTTTTTTGCACGATTGGCAGCCCGTCACAGGGCTCGACGATCATCACGGCGTTGATTTCAGCGCGCCAGCCGGGCGATAGTAGGCGCTTTCCCCTTGCCGACCGAATCGCAGGTAGCTGAATGTCCCAGCAGCAGGTTAACAATCTCAACGTCCTGTCCCAGGATGTCCTGATCACGCCCGACGCCCTGAAACAGGAAATTCCCCTCTCCCCGAGTTCCGAAAAGACCATCATCGAGGGACGCCAGACCATCCAGCGGATCCTCGACGGCGATGACCCTCGCTTGATCGTGGTGGTCGGCCCTTGCTCGATTCACGACGTCGAGGCCGCTCGCGACTATGCTCGTCGCCTGCGCAAGCTTGCCGACGAGGTCAGCGACAGCCTGTATATCGTGATGCGCGTCTATTTCGAGAAACCGCGCACCACGGTCGGCTGGAAGGGGCTGATCAACGATCCGCATCTCAACGGCTCGTTCGAGATCGAAGAGGGCCTGCATATCGCCCGTCGCCTGCTCGTCGAGTTGACCGAAATGGGGCTGCCGCTGGCCACCGAGGCGCTCGATCCGATCTCGCCGCAGTATCTTCAGGATTGCATCAGCTGGTCGGCGGTCGGCGCGCGCACCACCGAATCGCAGACGCATCGTGAAATGGCCTCGGGGCTGTCGAGCCCGGTGGGCTTCAAGAACGGCACCGACGGCAGCCTCGACGTCGCGGTCAACGCGCTCAAGTCGGTCGCCCATCCGCACAATTTTCTGGGCATCGACCAGGCCGGCCAGGTCGCGGTGATACGCACCCGCGGCAATGCCTATGGGCATGTCGTGCTGCGCGGCGGCAACGGCAAGCCCAACTACGACAGCGTCAGCGTCGCGCTGGCCGAGCAGGAACTGACCAAGGCCGGCGTCACCGCCAATATCATGATCGACTGCTCGCATGCCAATTCCAACAAGGACCCGGCGCTGCAGTCGCTGGTGATGGAAAACGTCACCAACCAGATCCTCGAAGGCAATCGCTCGATCATCGGCCTGATGGTCGAGTCGCACATCGGCTGGGGCAGCCAGCAGATTCCCGACGACATCACACAGCTCGAATATGGCGTGTCGATCACCGATGCCTGTATCGACTGGCCGACCACCGAAGACACCTTCAAGCGCATGGATGACAAGCTCAAGCCGGTCCTCGCCGCGCGTCGCGACAAGCGCAGCTGAGGGTAACTCCGTCAATCTCCCCTGCACCAAAAAACACCGGGGTCTGCGTCGAGCGGCCCCGCTGGCTATCCGCTCGGTCTTTCAGCTGTCACTCTGCGCAATCAGGCACTTGGCTGGCCATCGATCTCGCGACGAAAAGGCGGCAGCGAATCGAGCAGTGCCTGTCCATAGCGGCGAGTCAGCACGCGTCGGTCGAGCAACGTGATGCGCCCCTCGTCGGCTTCCTTGCGAATCAGCCGCCCGCAGGCCTGAACCAGCTTGATCGAAGCATCGGGCACCGAGATACGCATGAACGGATTGCCGCCGCGGCTCTCGATCCACTCCGCCAGCGTCGCGCCGACCGGGTCGTCGGGCACCGCGAACGGCAGCCGGGTGATCACCACATGGGTCAGGTAGTGTCCTGGCAGATCGATACCCTCGGCAAAGCTCGCCAGACCGAAGATGATGCTGCCCTCGCCGGCATCGACGCGCTTGCGATGGCGATCGATCAGCTCACGCTTGGGCAGCCGGTCCTGGGCCAGCACGCGCTGGGCCAGCGCCTCGGGCAAGGCCTTCTCGACGGCGCGCAGCTGGGCCCGTGACGAGAACAGCATGAGCACCGCCTCGCGCTCGCCGAGCGCGGCGATGAACTCGCCGATCGCTCGTTCGTGGGCCTCGCGATTGCTCGGGTCGACCGCCTCGCGGGGCACGCTGAGCACCGCCCGGGAATAATCGAACGGACTCGGCAGGCGCTGGTAACGATAGCGATTGGCCAGCCCGGCGCGCTCCTGCAGGCGCTCGAAGCGCCCCAGCGCGGTCAGCGTCGCCGAGGTCACCACCGCCCCGTAGCAACTGCCCCACAGGTAGCGCGCCAGGGTTTCCGCCGCCGACACCGGGCTCGCCGAGAAGGTCAGTTCGCTCTCGCCGCCCTGCTGATCGAAGGTCAACCAACGCGCCTGCGGCGGTTCGCCCTCGCTGTCGTCGGCGGCCATCGCCTGCCACAGCGCATGCGCCTCGAGCGCGCGTCCGTGCAGTAGCGCCACCAGCGGCAACCAGGGCTCGGCCTGCTCGCGCTCGAGCCCGGTGGCCGTGTCGGGATCGAGACTCTCGCGCAGGATGTCGGACATCGTCTCGAGATTGCGCGACAGCTCGGCGAACGGCGTGACCAGCGCCGTGGCCGTCTCGCGCAGGGCCTGGGGCGCACGGCCCATGGCGAAGCGGTGATGGCGCGTGTCGTCGCCGGCGCCATTGGGCAATTCGGCCAGGCTGTGGCCCAGCGCATAGGCCTCGCCGAGGCGCGGCTCGAGCGCGGCGATCGACTCGGGAAAACCGGCCAGCAACCGCGCCAGGGTCGGCTGCACCGCCAGCGCGGCATTCAATTCGGTCAGCGACTTCTTGAGCGTGCGCAGCCAGCGCAGCGTGGCGTTGACGCCAAAGCGGTGATAGAAGTGCTCGAGCGCCTTGTCGGGCAGATGATGGCCTTCGTCGAAGACGTAGATGCAGTCCTTGGGCGGCGGCAGCACCACCCCGCCGCCCAGCGACAGATCGGCGAGCACCAGGTCGTGGTTGGCGACGATCACGTCGGCCTGGTCGAGATGCCGACGGGCGCGGAAGAACGCGCAGGCGCTGAAGTGGCCGCAGCGCCGGTTGGTGCACTGGCGGTGATCGGTGGTCAGCTTGCGCCAGCTGGCGTCCTCGATGGCCACCGGCCAGCTGTCGCGATCGCCCTCCCAGCGGCCGGTGCCGTAGGCCTCGGCAAGCTCCTGCACCAGGCCGTGGAAGTCGTCGCCGTCGCGCGATTCCAGGGCCTGCTCGAACAGCGAGTAGGTCGGGTTGTCCTCGACGCCGTCGAGTACCTGATCGAGCTTGGCGACGCAGAGATAGCGCCCGCGCCCCTTGGCCAGGGCGTAGTCGAACTGCAGGCCACTATGTTGCTTGAGTGCCGGCAGGTCCTGATGAAGGACCTGCTCCTGCAGCGCCACCGTGGCGGTCGAGACCACCAGCCGCTTGCCGCGGGCCTGGGCCACCGGTAACGCCGACAACAGATAGGCCAGCGTCTTGCCGGTGCCGGTGCCAGCCTCGAGCACGCAGACGTGCTCGTGGGAGATCCTACGCCCGCTGTCGTCGGCCTCGATGCCGGCCAGGGTACGCGCAATCTCGGCGATCATCAGCCGCTGGCCGTAGCGCGGGGTCAGCTCGAGGCCCTCGAGGACCCGGCGATAGGCGGCCTGGATCTCGTCCTTCAGGGGCTCGTCGAGCATCGATCGATCCTTTCAATACCTGCGCCAGCCCTACAACAGCCCTTCGGGCGGATGCTCACAAGGCAGCTTGTCATTGATGTAGCGCTCGATCTCGGGCAGCGAGAAGGCGTCCTCCTCACCGACGAAACTGATCGACACGCCCTTGGCGCCGGCACGACCGGTACGCCCGATGCGATGCACGTAGTCCTCGGGGTCTTCGGGCAGGGTGTAGTTGATGACGTGACTGACGTCATCGATATGGATGCCGCGCCCGGCGACGTCGGTCGCCACCAGCACCGTCAGCTCGCCCTCGCGGAAGCGTTCCAGGGTCTTGATGCGCTGATTCTGCGGCACGTCGCCGGACAGCATGGCGACATCGACGCCGGCCTTGCGCAGCAGTTCGTCGAGCTTGCGCACCAGATCGCGGCGGTTGCCGAACACCATGACTCGCTCGAAGGATTCCTGCTTGAGCAGATTGACCAGCAACCGCTGCTTGTCGTCGTCGCTGACCAGATAGACGCGCTGATCGATGTCGGCGGCATTGTCGACGGTGACCTCGATCTCGACGTGCGCCGGCTGATGCGTCCACTGGCTGGCCAGGTTGAGGATGTCTTCGGTGAAGGTCGCCGAGAACAGGAAGGTCTGGCGCTCCTCGGTCTTGGGCGTATGGCGAATGATCCGCTTGACGTCGGGGATGAAGCCCATCGACAGCATGCGATCCGCCTCGTCGAGCACCAGCACTTCGGTCTGACTGAGATCGACGTCGCGCTTCTCGTGAAAGTCGAGCAGCCGACCCGGCGTGGCGATCAGCAGGTCGACCTTCCTGGCCAGCTGTTCGCGCTGCTTCTGGTAGTCCATGCCACCGACCACGCTGGCGATATTCAGCGAGGTGAAGCGGGCCAGTGCCTTGGCGTCCTTCTCGATCTGCAGCGCCAGTTCGCGGGTCGGCGCGACGATCAGCGCCCGCGGCGTACCCGGTTTCTGGCCGTCCGGCGCCGGTTCCTCGAGAAAATAGGTCAGCGCGGCGATCAGGAAAGCCGCGGTCTTGCCGGTGCCGGTCTGGGCCTTGCCGACCACATCGCCGCCCAGCAGGGTCTGGCTGAGTGCTTCAGCCTGAATCGGCGTGCAATACTCGAAGCCCAGCGCATGGATCGCCCGCATCAACGGCAGCGGCAGGTCGAAGTCGTGGAAGCGCCACTTGCCGGCGACCGGCGGCACCTGAAACTGGCGCAGATCCCAGCTGGACTGCGATTTGCGCGGCTTGCGGCGGCGACGCTTGGGCTTGCGGTTCTGGGCCGGTGCGGCTGTCTTTTCCGACTCACTCATAGGCTTGCAGTTCTGTTCCGGTTCGATGGGAAGTAATCAAGGCGCCATTGTACCAGCCCTTGGCAACAAGAGCCCGTCACGCATATCGCGAGTCAGCCTGTCGGCAGCCGGCCAGGAACTGGTAGAATCCACGCAGGCACGATTCAGGAAACCGCCCTACATGACGCGCAAGAAGAAGACTCGCTCGCTGGCCGACAAGGTGACCATCCGTACCGGCAAGCGCAAGGATTATCGCCGCTGGCGCCACGACAATCCCGACGAGGTCGTCTCGTCGCGCCGCTTCACCGCGAAGAAACGCCAGCAGCGCAAGCTTCAGGCTGCGCGCAAGCTGGCCCGCCAGCAACAGGCGGGCAAGCTCGATCTTCATGCGCGCGATGGCGACGCGCCGAAGGGAGACACATGATGCGCCTGGTGTCCTTCAACATCAACGGGCTGCGCGCGCGCCTGCATCAGCTCGAAGCGCTGATCGAAAGCCACCGCCCGGCGGTGATCGGCCTGCAGGAAACCAAGGTCCACGACGACGAGTTTCCGTTCGAGGCCGTCCACGCGCTGGGTTACCATGTCTATTACCATGGCCAGAAGGGCCATTACGGGGTCGCCCTGCTGTGCCGGCGCGAACCCGAGGAGGTCTTCTACGGCCTGCCCGACGATGGCGAGGATGCCCAGCGGCGCTTGATCGGCGCCCGCCTGATCGGCGATGACGGCGAGGCACTGATCGTCTGGAACGGCTATTTTCCGCAGGGCGAGAACGTCGCGCATCCGGTCAAGTATCCGCACAAGCGCGCCTTCTACGCCAAGCTCAGCGAGCATCTCGAGCGGGACTTCCGCCCCGATCAGCGGCTCGCGCTGATGGGCGATTTCAATATCTCGCCCGAGGACAGCGACATCGGCATCGGCGAGCCCAACCGCAAGCGCTGGCTGCGCGAAGGCAAGACCAGCTTCCAGCCCGAAGAGCGCGAATGGCTCAAGCGCCTCAAGACATGGGGTCTGGACGACGGCTACCGGCTCTGCCACCCCGAGGATGGCGATACCTTCAGCTGGTTCGACTACCGCTCGCGCGGCTTCGAACGCGATCCCAAGCGCGGCCTGCGCATCGATTACATCTTGCTCACCAAGCCGCTCGCCGAGCGGGTCCGTGACGCCGGCATCGACTATCCGTTGCGCGGCATGACCCGACCGTCGGATCACGCGCCGGTGTGGCTGGAGCTGGACCTGGCGGGCTTCCCGTCGCCCGGCTAATCCGACGCTGATTGCTTCGCACTTGCCACCCCGACGCCAGCGTTGCTGCTTTCAAGCGAATCCAGCCATGCCCCGGCCTGCTGGGCGCCCGCCTGGCGGGCCGCCTCGAAGGCCGCCCGGGCGGCATCGCGATCGCCCTGCTCGAGTGCCGCCACACCTTCCAGCAGCCAGTCGCGGGGTGTCGCCCCGCCGGCCTGGCGCGCCCGGCGCAGCGCCTCGATGGCCGTTCCCCAGCGCCCCCAGGCGTAGGCCAGTTCACCCAGTTGACGCCAATCCTCGCTCTCCTGGCTACGCTCGCTGACCGCGCGCCAGGCCTGGAGCGCCGCGTCACGATTGCGCGCCGCGCTCCAGGCCTGAGCCAATAGCCGGCGATTGGCCAGACTCTCTTGCAGCCGTCCATCGGCCAGCGCCCGCTCGAGATGTTCGGCAGCGCGCGCCGGGGTGCCGCCGGCCATGTGCAGCTGAATCAGTTGGCGCAGGGCGGCTTCGCCCTGCAACGCGCCACGCCGCCAGCCGGCTTCCCAGATTGCCGCGGCGCGGCCGGGCTGGTCGAGCCGCTGAGCCAGCCCCGCGGCTCGCCGCCAGGTATCCGCCGACACCTCGGCGCCGGCGAGCAAGGCATCGAGACTCGCCAGGGCTTGATCCTCGCGCCCCGCGCGCTGGTAGATGCTCGCGGCGAGCTGCAGATACCGGTCATTCGCGACATTGCCCTCGCCACGCGCGCGATCGACCCACTTGGCCGCCGTGTCCCAGCGCTCGAGCTGCGCCAAGCCCTGCGCCATCAGCCAGCGATCGTCATCGCCCGCGGCGTCACCCTGCTCCAGCCACTGCCCGAGCAGCTCGACGCCGCGCGCGGTCTGGCCGGCGCGCAACCGCAACCGCGCCTCCCGGCGCAGCCAGCGGCGACGATATTCGCGCTCGATGCCGTCAAGCCCTCGCGCCCGGCTCAGCAGCTCGGCCGCGGCAAGCGGATCGTCACGACGCAGTTCGGCATTCGCGGCGATCTGCAGAAACAGCGCCCGTGCCCAGCGATCGGCCGCATTGCCGCCTTGCAGTCGCTGTGCAGCGGCGCGGGCATCGTCGGCCAGCGCCGCGGGATCGCCCGCGTCGAGACGCGACTGCATGCGCTCGAGACTCGCCACCATATCCGGGCGCAGCGCCGGTGCCGCCCAGGTCTGGCTGATCAGCGTCAACGACAGCAAGCCGGCGAGCAATACAGTGGCGGAGTTGAACCAGCGCGCATCCATCGTGACTATCCTGTGAGCCGGAATACCAGACGTTGACGTGCCTCGCGCGGCGACGCGGACTCGGGGAACTGCCAGCGCGAGATCGCCCGCAGCGCTGCCCGCTCGAAGACGTTGCGTGGCTCGGCGTCGGTTACCCGCAGCGAATCGCTGTCGACGCTGCCGTCGGGAAGAATCGTGAAGCGCACCTCGACATAGCCTTCCAGGCCGCGTCGCTGCGCACGCGCGGGATACTCCGGCGGCACCTTGCGCGTCGGCTGCGGCGAGCTCACCGGCCCCGATGCGCCGGTCGGCGCCTGGGCGCTCCGCTGGGAAGCCTCGCTGGCACTCGCGTCGGCCTCGGCGACCCGCTCGGGTGCGGGTTCGGGCTTAGGCGCCGGTTCGGGCTTAGGCGTCGGCTCGGGCTCGGGCTCGGGCTCGGGCTCGGGCTGCTCGGCCGTCAGTTCCGGCAACTTCTCGTCCAGCGGCACCTCGGGCGCCTCCATCGCCGGCACCTCGGGCGTCGGAATGGCAACCGGACTGCTCGGGCTCGGCGCCGGCAACGGCGCGGGCGGTGGCGGCGGTGCCTGGGCGGGCGGCGCGGGCGCCGCCTGGGCCGGTACCGGAGCGTTGTCCCGGGACTGCGACCGGGGCGCCTCGACCATCGACATCGAGAGCGGCTTTTCGATCTCGGGGCGATCGTCGACCGGGGGCGTGACCAGCAGCGCCAGCAACGTCAACAGCACCAGCGTCAGCAGTACGCCACCCAGCGAACCGAGCAGGTGCCGCATCAGGGGTCGCCTCGCGTCGCCGCCACCGCCAGATTGTCGACGCCGGCCTCGCGGATGCGATCCATGACCTCGATCAGCAGCCCGGTGGTGGATTCGCGATCGGCCTGCACCACGACGCCGCCACGATCGCTGACCAATCCGGCCACCGCGCTACCGACGCGACGCACGTCGACCGGCTCGCCATCGACCCACACCGCACCCTCCGGGGTGATGGCCACCATCACCTGGGCATCGGGACGCGCGCTGGCGGTCGACGACTCGGGACGCTCGATCTCGACGCCGCTTTCCTTGGTAAAGCTGGTGGTGACGATGAAGAAGATCAACATGATGAACACCACGTCGAGCATCGGCGTCAGGTTGACCTCGGCGCTCTCGTCGCCGTTGCTTATTCGCCGTCTACGCATGATTGGCCTCCACGGCACGCGCCATACGGTCGTGAAGACGCTGGTCCTCGCGACGAATGACCTGCTCGAGCCGGGTGGTAAACAATAGCCCGACCACCGCGATCGCCATGCCGGTCAACGTCGGCAGGGTCGCCCGCGCGACCCCGTCGGCCATCGCCCGGGCCTGACCGACCTCGGTCAACGCCAGGCTGTCGAAGACCTGGATCATGCCGGTCACGGTGCCCAGCAACCCCAGCAACGGGCACAGCGCAACCAGCAACTTCAGCCACGGCAGCGGACGCCGCAAACGCGCCATCAGCTCGCGGGTCCAGACCTCACGCAGGGTCAGCGCGCTCCAGCTGATGTGCTCGGAGCGCGATGTCCAGCGCTCGATCAGCTCGCGGCGCGCACGGCGGTGAGTAAAGCGCCAGTAGAGCCCACGCTCCAGCGCCAGCGAGAACAGCGCCATGGCCACCATGGCGATCATCACCAGCACGATGCCGCCGGCTTCCACCAGCCGTGCCAAGGGCTCAAGCAGGGTGGGCATGACGGCTCTCCGGATGGCGCTGGCGGCCCTCGAGATGATCGGCCAGTACCGCGCTGGCACGTCCTTCGAGCAGACCGACCAGGCTACGGCTGCGGCTGGCCAGTGCGGTCTGCGCAAACAGCAGCGGCACCGCCGTGATCAGCCCCAGCACGGTGGTGACCAGCGCCTGGCTGATCCCGCCGGCCATCAATTGCGGGTCGCCGGTGCCGAACACGGTGATCGACTGAAAGGTAACGATCATCCCGGTCACCGTACCCAGCAGGCCGAGCAGTGGCGCTACCGCGGCGAGCAACTTGACCAGCGGCTGGCCGCGTTCGAGACGTGGCTGCTCAGCGAGCAGCGCCTCGTCGAGACGCGCCTCGAGGGCCTCGGGCGCATGGCCCTCGCCCAGCGCCTGGAAGCGCTTGAGGATGCGCCCCAACGGGTTGTCATCACGCAGCGTCGTCGCATCGCGCAGCTGCCGGCGCAGGCGCTGCGACACGAGCAACAGATAAGCGTACTGGGACACCGCGACCAGCAGACCCAGCACGCCCAGCGCAACGATGACATAGCCGACGTAACCGCCTTGCTGAAAGCGCTGCCAGACATCGGGACGCTGCGTCAGCGCCTTGAGCACCTGCCCCTGGCTCGGATCGAGCGGCAGCGCCTCGCGCTGGCCCTGCTGATACGCGCGCAGAGCCTCGCTGATCTCTTGGGGTGTGCGCTCGATCACCGCCAGCGCCTCGCCGTTACCCGGCTGACGCAGCAACTGGCCCTCGCTGAAGGCGGCGAACGCCCCTGCACGCATGACCTCGCGCCGGTTCAATTCACCGCTGCGACCGGCCACCGGGGCCGCGAAGCGCACCACACGAGCACTTTCCGCGGTCAGTTGCGCCAGGCTCTCGCCGAGCGCCACCAGGGTGTCGAGATCGAGCAACGCATCGTCGGCCGGCCGCTCGGGCAGACTGACGCTGCTGCCTAGCGTGAGCCAGCTATCGCCAAGATCATCGCGCAAGGCACCGATCCGCTGGCTGATGACGCCCTGAACCCCACCCAGATCGCCGGTCTGATTGCCGGCCTGTTCGCGCAACCGATCCAGGCGCTGGCGCTGCTCGCTGCGCTGGCTTTCCAGCGCAGCGCGGCGCTGCTCGGCCGCCGTCAACCGTGCCTGGGCCTTGTTCAGGGCGGCTTCGAGCGCGTCGCGGTCATCGAGCAAGGCCGTCAGACGCTGCCTGTCGCGGTTGGTGGCCGCCTGACTGTCGGCGCGAAAATCCTCGAGCACCTGAGATAGCGACGGCGCCGCGTCGCCGGCAGCTTGCCCCGGCGACTGCTGGGCTAGCGCCAAGGGTGACAATAGCGCAGCGGTCAGCGCACTCATCGCGAGCAATCGCCTCATGATGCGTCCTCCTGACTCTGCTGCGATGACTGGAGCTGACCTTGTTCGGGCGTTACCGACAGCGGCAGATCGAGCAACGCCGGTGCGCGTTCTTGGCGGGCGATGCGCAGCCCCTTGCGCACCTCGCCCAGCGCTTCATCGTCGAGCGCTTGCCAGGCCTGCTCCTTGCTGCGCCAGACACCGCCCTGCTGGCCATCGGCGGTCAGGTAATACCAGCCCAACCGGCCCAGGCGCAGGTAGTCGACCTCGAGACTGTCGCCTTGCGTCTTGAGCGAGCCCTGCCAGGCATCCACCTCACGGCCGTAATCCAGTTCGGCGCGCCAGGCGGCAAGCACCCGATCCAGCTTGTCGGCGGCTGACAGCTCGCCGCTGTCGAGCATCCGATTAAGGCTCGCCAGGCGCGCCTGGCGCTGGTCGTACAAAAACGGCATATCGGCCGCGACCAGTCGCTCGAGGCGAGCCGCCAACTGGCGAGTCAGTACCGGCAGGCGCTCTTCGGCATTGCCGAGTTGCTCGACGCCACGCTGGCGGCGCTCGACAGCCTTGCCCTGCTCGTCAACCTGGCGCGCCAGCTCTTCGTTATAGGCTTCGAGCCGTTGCGCCTGGCGCTCGACGCGACGCAATTCGCGCAGCGCGTCGCGCGAGGTGTCGTCGGCGGCATCGATCTTCTGCTGGAGCTGCGCCTGGTTCTGCTGGGCCTCGAGGCTTTCTTCCACAAGTACATCTTCCACCGGCGCTTCCCGCCCTTCGTCCTGGGCCTGCACCTGAGCGCTGCCCAGCAACGCCAGGCAGGCCAGCAACGCATAGCCGCTACGCCGCGGTGCGTTGCCCATCGTCATGATCCGCTTATTCACTGCACTGCTCCGATCCGGCTATCGGCTCGGCGGCGTGCCGAGGAAATGATCGCCACGCTAATACAAAATATAACCATTATCAACGCAGCCGCGCGACGATATTCGACGCTCACGTGCAAAGGCCGGCCCGAGAGGGCCGGCCTGGGAGGTCGGGCATGCAATACGCGAGCTTGAGCGTTACTGGGCTACAGCTTCTGCTCGAGCTGCGGCAGGATCTCGAACAGGTCGCCGACGAGACCATAGTCAGCGACCTGAAAGATCGGCGCCTCCTCGTCCTTGTTGATCGCGACGATCACCTTGGAGTCCTTCATCCCCGCCAGGTGCTGAATCGCCCCGGAGATGCCCACCGCGATGTACAGCTCCGGTGCGACGATCTTGCCGGTCTGGCCGACCTGCATGTCGTTGGGCACGAAGCCGGCGTCGACCGCCGCCCGCGAGGCGCCGATCGCCGCACCGAGCTTGTCGGCGATGCCGTCGAGCAGCTTGAAGTTGTCGCCGTTGCCCATGCCGCGGCCGCCCGAGATGACGATCCTGGCGCTGCCCAGCTCGGGGCGCTCGCTGGCCGCCAGCTCTTCGCCGACGAAGCTCGACAGGGCATTGTCGACGACGATGTCGACGGCTTGCTGAGTGGCGCCGCCGCTTTCGCCAACCGCCTCGAACGCCGTGGTGCGTACGGTCAGCACCTTGAGCGCATCGTCGGACTGTACGGTGGCGATGGCGTTGCCGGCATAGATCGGCCGCTTGAAAGTCCCGGCATCGACGACATCGAGAATCTCGGAAATCGCGGCGACATCCTTGAGCGCGGCAAGCCGCGGCAACACATTCTTGCCATTGGTCGAGGCGGCGGCAAGTACGTGCGTGTACTCGTCGGCGAGTGCCGCCAGCAATTCGCCCAGCGGTTCGGCGAGTTGATGGGCGTAGACCGCGTTATCGGCGACGCGCACTCGCGTCACGCCTTCCAGCCGAGTGGCAGCATCGGCGACGGCGGCGACGTTGTCGCCGGCGACCAGCACGTCGACGTCACCGCCAGCGGACTGGGCGATCTGGCGGGCCGCCTCGACGACGTGGGCGGTGGCGCCGGCGAGCTGCCCGTCGTGGTGTTCGGCGAGGACCAGAATGCTCATGAGATCAGCTCCTTTCAAAGCACTTTGGCTTCGTTCTTGAGTTTGTCGATCAGCTCGTCCACCGAGCCCACCTTGATGCCGCCCTTGCGCTCGGCCGGGGTTTCGACCTTGAGCTGGCGAATGCGCGGCGCGATATCCACACCCAGATCGGCCGGCGTCCGGGTATCGAGCGGCTTCTTCTTGGCCTTCATGATGTCGGGCAGCTTGGCATAGCGCGGCTCGTTCAAGCGCAGGTCGGTGGTGACGATCGCCGGCAGCTTGAGGGCGACGGTCTGCAGGCCGCCGTCGATTTCGCGGGTGACGTTGACGGTGCCCTCCTGGACAGCGATCTTGGAGGCGAAGGTGCCTTGGCCCATGCCGGTCAGCGCGGCCAGCATCTGGCCGGTCTGATTGTTGTCGGTATCGATCGCCTGCTTGCCGAGAATCACCAGCCCGGGCTGTTCGGCCTCGACGACCTTGGCCAGCAGCTTGGCCACCGCCAGTGATTCGATCGTGCCGTCGCTATCCGCGGTCTCGATGTGAATGGCCCGGTCGGCACCCAGCGCCAGCGCGGTGCGCAATTGCTCCTGCGCCGCTTTGGGACCCACGGTGACGGCCACGATCTCGCTGGCCACGCCCTGCTCCTTGAGCCGCACCGCCTCTTCCACGGCGATTTCGCAGAACGGGTTCATGGCCATCTTGACGTTGGTCAGATCGACGTCGGAGTTGTCCGCCTTGACGCGGATCTTGACGTTGTAATCGATGACGCGTTTGACCGCGACGAGTACTTTCATGGCGTCCTCGCTAGATTGGAACCGGCCGGCATTTCGTGTCGACTCATGCAAGCGTTTGATAGGGTTGAGACCTGCATTCTAGTTTGCCACAGCTTACAAAGCCGCCCAAGCTGGCATCCGGCATCTGCATAAGTGCTTGTCGCCAGTCTTGCAGGAGAATATGACTAGCAGCAAACGGGAGTAGAAGCAAACGACCGTTTTAATTATAGTGGCAATAATCGCGATATTACCTAAAGACATGCCCGGTAGGCCAAGCCTGACAACCGAGCGCCAGCTCGATACGGCTACCGGGCCGACATCGCCCATCAATGATGTCGCTTGAGGAGGAGACGAGCCGTGGAACGCGAATACATGGACTTCGACGTTGTCATCGTCGGTGCCGGCGCCAGCGGCCTGTCCGCTGCCTGCCGCCTGATGCAGCAGGCCAACCAGGCCGAACGCGAACTCAGCGTCTGCGTGGTCGAGAAAGGCTCCGAAGTCGGTGCCCACATTCTTTCCGGGGCGATCTTCGAGACCCGCGCGCTGGACGAGCTGTTTCCCGACTGGGCCGAGCGCGGCGCGCCGCTGACCACGCCGGCCAGCCACGACGAGGTCTACCTGCTCAAGGATGGCGAGTCGGCGCAGAAGCTGCCCAACGCTCTGGTGCCCAGGAGCATGCACAACGCCGGGGGCCACTCACCAAACTACGTGATCAGCGCCGGCAATCTATGCCGCTGGCTCGGCGAGCAGGCCGAGGCGCTGGGCGTCGAGATCTTCCCCGGCTTCGCCGCCCAGGAAGTGCTCCATGACGCCGATGGCGGCGTGCGCGGCATCATCACCGGCGACATGGGCGTGGCCGCCGATGGCAGCGAGAAGAGCGGCTACATGCCGGGCATGGAGCTGCGCGCCAGGTACACGCTGTTCTCGGAAGGCTCGCGCGGCCATCTCGGCAAGCGCCTGATCGAACGCTACGATCTGGCCGCCGGCAAGGACCCGCAACATTACGGCATCGGTCTCAAGGAACTCTGGGACGTGCCCGCCGACAAGCATCAGCCGGGTCTGGTGGTGCATGGTTCGGGCTGGCCGCTGCCCACGGACACCCAGGGCGGGTTCTTTCTCTACCATGCCGAGAATCAGCAGGTCGTGGTCGGGCTGATCGTCGACCTGGCCTACGCCAATCCCTATCTCTCGCCGTTCGACGAGTTCCAGCGCATGAAGCATCATCCGCTGCTCAAGCAGTACCTGGAGGGCGGCTCGCGGGTCGCCTATGGCGCCAGGGCGATCACCAAGGGGGGGCTCAACTGTCTGCCCAGGATGTGCTTCCCCGGCGGCTTGCTGATTGGCTGCGATGCCGGCACGCTCAACTTCGCCAAGATCAAGGGCCTGCATACGGCGATGAAATCGGGGCTGATCGCCGCCGAGACGGTCTTCGAGGCAATAGCCGACGGCGACGAGGGCGGCAACGAACTGAGCCGCTTCATGACCCGCTGGGAACAGAGCTGGGCCTATGCGGAACTCAAGGAGACCGCCAGCTTCGGCCCGGCAATCCACAAGTACGGCACCCTGCTCGGTGGCGCCTACAACTTCGCCGACCAACTGCTCGGCGGCAGGCTGCCCAAGGTCCACGACACCACCCCCGACCATGCCCGGCTCAGGACCCGCGATGCGGCCACGCCGATCGATTATCCCAAGCCGGACGGCAAGCTGTCTTTCGACAAGCCCTCGTCGGTGTTCCTGTCGAACACCAATCACGAGGAAGATCAGCCCTGCCATCTAAGGCTTGCCGATCCGGACATACCGATCCGCGACAACCTGCCGAAATTCGACGAACCGGCACAGCGCTACTGCCCGGTGGGCGTCTACGAAGTGGTCGAGGACGATAGCGGCCAGCCGCGCTTTCAGATCAACTTCCAGAACTGCATCCACTGCAAGACCTGCGACATCAAGGACCCGGCGCAGAACATCACCTGGGTCGCCCCGGAGGGCGGCGGCGGGCCCAACTACCCCAACATGTGAGGGTCAGGAACGGGCTGGTCAGGCGCGCCCGCCGGCCAGGCGCTCGAGCGGGGCGCGTTCGGCGATCAGACGCCGCCGCCCCGCCTGCTCGAAGCGGACCTCGAGCACCGGGCTGCGCGGGTCGCCCTCGACCACGACGACCTCGCCGGGGCCGAACACCGCGTGACGCACCCACTCTCCGACGGCGAAGCCCATGCCATGCACTAACGCAGCGTATTCCGCGCCGGGGCTGGCGACCCGCGTCGCCGGCGTGACGCTCAGCGCCCCATCCGCGCCGATGCGCCGCAGGTAGCGCTCGACCAAGGCCGGGTCGCCCACCTCGAGCGCAGCTTTCTCTGCCCCCTCCTTTACCAACGCATCGCTTATCAACGCATCGCTCTGCTCCGCCAGCGCATCGTCGATGCGCTGGCAGTCCCGCCAGGCGCTTTCCGACAGGAACCGACTGGGGCGATGCTCGCCGCCGTCGTGAAGCATCAGCAAGCGCTCCTGGGCGCGGGTCATCGCCACGTAGAACAGTCGCCGCTCCTCCTCCAGGCGCTCGTCGTCGATGGGGTTGTCGCGGCTATAGTGTGGAAAGTCCCCTTCGTTGAGCCCCCATAGCGCCACCAACGGCCATTCGAGCCCCTTGGCGCCATGCACCGTGGTGATCAGCACGCCGTCCTCGGCGCCCTCGATCCGGCGATCGAGCAGCTCCAGGAAGGCGTCCGGCGCCTGGGTCAGCTCCTCCGCCTGCTCGATCAGGATATCCAGCAGCCGCACGTCCTCCTCGCCCTTCTCGCGCCGCGCCGCCGCCCGCTTGAGGACCTTCTCGGCATCGAGCCGCTCGACCACCAGCTCAAGCAGTCGCGACGCCGGCATGTTGCCCAGCCGCGGCAACTCGCAAAGCAGCTCCCAACGCTTCTTCAGGTTGCGCCGCTGGATCGGCTTGAGCTCGGCCAACAGCGGGTCGTGACGCTCCGGCCAGCGCTGTCGGTCCGCCAGCTGCACCACCAGCGCCTGCAAGCGCTCGCGGGCGACGAACGGCGTCGGCTGGGAGAACAGCAACAGGAGATGCTCGGGATCGTTGAGCAGTCGTGGTTGGCGAGCCAGGCGCAGGTAGCCGGCCAGGGCCTGGACCAGCGGCAGACGGAACACGAAGCGGTCGTCCCGCGACAGGCGAAACGCAATCCCGGCGCGCAGCAACTGCAACTGCACCGAGACCGACAACGCCCAGCTACGCACCAGCACACAACCCTCGGCAAGGGTGCGCCCCTCACGCTGCCAGCCCTGCAGCGCCGCGATCAGCCGCGCGCCGCCCTGGCCCACGGCCAGCGAGGTGCGCGGATTGCCGGGGGCGGCCAGGCACAACTGGTCGGGGCGCCGACGGTTGGCACGCACGGCATGATTGGCGGACAGCGCCAGGGCATGACCGTGGCGAAACGTGGTCGACAGCGGGTAGTCGGTGGCCTCGCCGAAACTCGCGGCAAAGCGCTGGAGCATGTAGTCCGGACGCGCGCCGCGCCATTCGTAGATGCATTGATTGGCGTCGCCGACCGCCATCACCGCCGCCCGGCTTCCGGCGAGCACTGCCAGCAGGCGCTGCTGGGCCAGGTTGATGTCCTGATACTCGTCGATGATCACGTGATCGAGAAAGCCCTCGACCCGGGCGCGGGATTCGGCGTCGCTTTCCAGGCAACGCAGCGGCCGGTACAGCAGATCGGCGTAGGTCATGCCGCCCTGCTGCTCGAGCAATGCCTCCATCTGTCGGAAGGCCTCGACGAAGTGACCGGTATGCTCGCCCAGGTCGAGGCGCTCCTTGAGCATTTCGGGTGCTTCCAGCTCGGCCTTGACCATCTCGCAGAAGTGCCCGAGGGCTTCGATGCGCTCGGGGTCGAGTGCGGCTTCGCGTGTCGCGGGGTCGGCGCCCTCGAGCGCGCGCATCGCCGCCTGGCGCAACAGCTTCTCACGCTGCCAGTCGGCGGCCAGCAGTTGGCGCGGCGCGAGCCGCCCCCAGCGGGTCAGCGACTGGGTCAGGCGATGGCCGATGGAATGGAAGGTACGCACTTCGGGCAACGCCTGGCCGGCCGGCGCCAGGGACACCAGCTTGGCGGTGAAGTCCTCGCGCGCTGAACGATTGAACATCAGCACCAGCATGCGTCGCGCCGGCACGCCGGCGGCCAACAGGTGCAACACCCGGGCGACCAGCGTGGTGGTCTTGCCGGCACCCGCCACCGCGGCGACCCGCGCATGGCCGCCGGCATGCCCGACCACCGCGCGCTGCTCGTCGGTCAATTTCACGGCGCCGCCTCGTCGAGCCAACCGAGCGGTTGCCAGACGCCATTGCTGGTCAGCCCCAGGGCGATACCGCCCGGCTGGCTACGCTGCTCGGCCTGCTCGATCAGCCGATAATAGACATTGCGATGCAGACGCGCGGCGAGCCCGAAACGGATCGCGACCTCGGGCACCGGCTCGCCGCGCGGGGTCTCGCTGAGTACGAGGCGATGCTCGGCGCCCAGCGTGACACGGTCGCCGACATTGGTGTCGATGTGCCAGGCCAGCGCATCGGCTTCGCCCTGCGCATCCGCATCGACGATCAGGAACGGTCGGTCCTCGACCTGGATGCGCCACTTCTCCACCGGTGTGACCAGGTAATAGTCGCCATCGGCCTCGCGGCGCAGAATCGTCGACAGCAAACGCACCAGCCGCGGCCGGCGGATCGGCTCGCCGTCGTGCAGCCACCCGCCATCGGCACGTATCAGCAGATCCATGTCGCCGCTCAGCGCCGGTTGCCAGCGCTCCAGCGGCGGGATTGCTCCGTCACCCTCGACAGGGGTGAGCAGCCCATCAAGCGACATTGGCCATCCCCCGTCAGACTGCTTGGCCATCGGCGCCGATCATCCGCGCCTCGGCCAGCGTTTGGCGCACGTCCTCGGGCGCCTGGGGCACCGCGCCGCGAAACAGCCGGTAGAAATTGGCCGTGGTCTGCATGGCCACCTCGTCGACGCTGATGCCCCGCTCGGCGGCGATGCACTCGGCGACTTCCACCACCCATTGGGGTTCGTTGGCTCGGCCGCGATGGGGCACCGGCGCCAGGTAGGGGCTGTCGGTCTCGATCAGCAACCGATCGAGGGGTATGCGCCGCGCCAGTTCACGCACCGTGTCGGCGTCGCGAAACGTCACGATGCCCGACAGCGAGATGTAGAAGCCGTGACGCACCGCCTCGCGAGCCATGTCGAGTTCCTCGGTAAAACAGTGCAACACGCCGCCCACCGCCGGGTCGGTGTGACGCCGAATCAGCGCCAGCGTGTCCTCGCGGGCCTCGCGGGTGTGCACGACCACCGGCAGCTCGAGTTCGCGGGCGGCGATCAGGTGATTGGCGAAGCGCGCTCGCTGTGTCGCCTGGCTGACGTCCTGATAGTGATAATCCAGCCCGGTTTCGCCGATCGCGACCGCCGCGTGACGCTCGGCGCAGGCCTTGATTGCGGCGACATCGGGCTCACTGTCGACTCGCTGCAGCGGATGCAGGCCCGCGGCGATCGCCACGTCGACGTGCTCGCGGGCCAGTGCCGCCAGCCCGGGGACGTCCTCCAGCGTTACCGCGATCGCCAGGAACTGGCGTACGTTACGCTCACGCGCGGTGTCCAGCACGGCGTTCAGGTCACCGTCGTGGGCGCCAAGATCGAGGCGATCGAGATGGCAATGGGAATCGACGAACATGCAGATTTACTCGGATCGGAAACATGAAGCTCGAAGCTCGAAGCTCGAAGCTCGAAGCTCGAAGCTCGAAGCTCGAAGCTCTTCAAAGCGTATAGGTCGGCGTGCCCTTGTCGAGCATCCCGGCCAGGTGATTCTCGATGCGGTCGCGCACGCGCCGGTCGTCGGAACTGAAGTGCACGCCGATACCCGGCACCCGACGCCCGGATACGCCCGGCGGCGAGATCCACACGACCTGGCCGGTGACCGGCAGGCGCTCGATCTCGCCAGGCATGGTCAGCAACAGATAGACCGTCTGGCCCAGCACATAGCGATCGCGGGTGGGCACGAACACCCCGCCCCGCTCCAGCGCCGGCATGAACGCCGACAGCAGGGTCGCTCTGTCCTTGAAGGTCAATGAAAGCGCTTTCTGTTCGGCCATCGTCTCAAGCTCCCATGGCCCGCTGCGTCAGGAACGCAACAGGGCGGACCAACGAACCAGCCAGGCTTCCAGCACCAGCTGCGGATTGGGGTTGCCGCCGGCAATCAGCAGCCGCTGCTGCTCGCGGGCGTAATCGAGCAGACGGAACCAGTCGCGCAGGCGGGCGTTCTTGACCGCCTGACGGTACAGCGGCAGCAGGTCGGGGTTGCGAAGCTGGTCGATATCGCCTGACAAGCCCAGGCGAATCAGGTCCTCCAACCAGGCAATACCGTACCACAGGATACGTTCCACGGCCTGGCGATCGAGCCGCGCGGCTTCGGCGATTGGCTCGCCACCGCGCACCAGCGAATCGAACAGTTCCTGCAGGTCCTGGCGCAGCCCGCGCGCCTCGCCGCCCGCCATGTCGGCGGCCAGCAGTGGCAGGCCGCCGGCGACGCGCAACCAGAAATCGCCATCCTGGACTTCACCGAGCGTTTCATTGAGCCACGCAAGGCTCTGCGCGCGATCGGGAATGCCCAGCGCCCAGTGCTGGCAACGCGAACGAATGGTCGCCAGCATGCGCGAGGGAATGTCGGCGAGCAGGATGAACAGGGTACGCTCGCCGGGCTCCTCGAGGCTCTTGAGCAGGGCATTGCCGGCCGCCACGTTCATCGCCTCGGCGGGCTGCAGGACGATCACCCGCGCCCCGCCCTGCTGGGCGGTCTGGGCGACGAAGGCATTGACCTCGCGGATCGGGTCGATGCGGATCTGGCGCCGGTTATCGGCCGGGGCGACCCGCAGCAGATCGGGATGATAGCCCGCGGCCAGCATCCGGCAGCTATGGCATTCGCCGCAGGCGGAAACGCCCGGCCGGCGACACAGCGTGCGCGCCACCAGCGCATCGGCGAGCTGCTGCTTGCCAACCCCATGCGGCCCGGACAACAACAGCGCATGCGGCAGGCGGCCATCGTCCTGCATCGCGCACAGCCGCTGCCAGATGGCGGCGTGCCAGGGCGGCGGCGTCAGGTATTCCATCGCGTCAGCCTTGCCAGCAAGCGCTGACGTATGTCGGCCTGTACCGCCTCGAGCGGCCGCGCGGCGTCGACGATCTCGAATCGCCCAGGCGCCGCTTCGGCACGCTCGCGGTAGGCACGCCGCACTGCATCGAAGAAGGCACCGCGCTCGCCTTCGAAACGGTCGGGGGGGGTGCCGCGCGCGACCACGCGTTCGCGGGCCGCCGTCACCGGCATGTCGAGCAACAGCGTCAGATCCGGTTGCAGCGTCCCCTGGACCAGGGCTTCCAGAGTCGCTATGTGCTGTCGATCGATGCCGCGGCCGGCGCCCTGGTAGGCGAAGGTGGCATCGGTAAAACGGTCGCAGACCACCCAGGCGCCGCGTTCGAGCGCGGGCCCTATGAGCCGGGCGAGATGCTGGGCGCGGGCGGCGAAGATCAGCAGCAGCTCGGCGTCTTCGGCGAGCGGCTCCTGCTCGTCCGGATTCAGCAACAACTCGCGTATCGCCTCGCCCCGCAGTGTGCCGCCCGGCTCGCGGGTCGCCACAACCTCGTGGCCTTGCGCGCGCAGCAACTCACAGACCAGGCCGACATTGGTGCTCTTGCCAACCCCCTCGCTGCCTTCGAGGGTGATGAAGCGTCCGAGAGAATGCATGCTGCGCCCTTAGCGATTGAGGATGTAACGACGCACGGCGGCGTTGTGCTCGTCGAGCGTCTCCGAGAACTTATGGCTGCCGTCGCCCTTGGCGACGAAGTACAGCGCCTTTCCCTCGGCCGGATTCACCGCTGCCTCGAGCGCGGCGCGCCCGGGCATGGCGATCGGCGTCGGCGGCAGACCCTCGATCAGGTAGGTATTGTAGGGCGTTTCGCGGCGCAGGTCCGCCTTGCTGATATCACCATTGTAGTCGTCGCCCAGCCCGTAGATTACCGCCGGGTCGGTCTGCAGGCGCATGCCCTTGGTCAGACGTCGCGTGAACACGCCGGCGATCTTGCGACGCTCGCCGTCGGCGCCGGTTTCACGCTCGATCAACGAAGCCATGATCAGTGCCTGGTAGGGCGTCTTAAGCGGCAGCCCCTCGTCCCGCTTCGCCCAGACCGACTCCAGGGTGCGCTGCATGCGTTGGTAAGCCTGAGCGAGGAGTTCGAGATCGCTGACGCCCTTGTGATAACGGTAGGTATCGGGGAAGAAGCGGCCTTCCGGATACTGGTCGGGATAGCCCAGCTCAGCCATCACTTCGGCGTCGCTCATGGCGGCGGTGCGATTCTCCAGCTTGGTGGCGGCATTCAATTCCGCGCGCATCTGCGCAAAAGTCCATCCTTCGGGAATGGTCAGCGAGTAGCTCACGATGTTGTCGCTGCCGAGCAGCACGAGAGCCTCGCGGGCGCTCATGCCAGGCTTCAGCCGGAACTCGCCGGCCCGCAGCGCCGGCAGACTCTGCGCATCGACACGCTTGAGCAACCGCAGCGACCAGGTCTCGGCGATAATGCCGCGTTCGGCCAGGTCGCCAACCACCTGATTGAAGCTAGCCCCACGGGGCACTTCGTAGACCACCGGCGCATCGATGGACAACGCACGGTCGAGCTGGGCCTGCCAATAGCGAAACCCGGCGAACCCGGCCACCGCCAGTAAAACGGCCAGGACCAGGATGATTTTCAGCAAGCGCATGGTAAATCCTTGTCGCAAATCGTGGCGTGAACTTCGGCAATGGCGCCGTTAGATACCGGCGGGATAGCCGAGCAGCGCGTGGGCTTGTTGCTGAAAGAAACGCAAATCATCGCTGATGCGCCATCGCTCCAGGGGTTCTCCCGATGGACTCTCCAGTGCGGTTACCGGCCACAGGCCTTGAACCGAATTGCCCAGGCAGAGCCCTTCGACCGTTTCCAGCGCCGTCGGTTCGAACTCGACTTCGTCGATGCCGAGCCGTTCCAGCAGCGCGGCACGCAGCGTGCCGGCCACGCCGCAGCGCTCGAGGCAGGGTGTCTGCCAGCGGCCGTTGCGTCGCCAGAAGACATTCATGCTGGTGGCTTCGATCAAATGCCCGCCAATGCTTGTCAGCAGACCTTCGGCAATGTCTGGGGATGTCCATTCGCGACGCGCCAACACGTTCTCGAGCCGGTTGAGGTGCTTGATACCGGCCAGTGCCGGCTGCTCGGCGAGACGCAGCCGACAATGACGAACCGCCACGCCATGCTGCCAACGCTCGCGACGTGGCTCGAACGCGGAAAGTTGCCAGCGCAGGCGTGGTTCGGGGTCGGCCGGCGCCTGATAGCCGCGGCCGCCGCTGCCCCGGGTGACGATGACCTTGAGCACCGACAGTCCCGACTCGGCCGCGGCGGGCAAGGTTGCCAGCACTGCCTCGTCGGGGGCATCGATGCCGAGTGCCGCACAGCCGCGCCGTAGCCGCGCCAGATGGTAGTCCCACAGCGATGGCCGGCCGTCACGCACCAGTACGGTCTCGAACAGACCGTCGCCATAGGCCAGGCCGCGGTCATCGAACGGCACCGGCATACCGGCGTCTAGAGGGCCCGCGTCAGACACGCGAGAAGATCAGCGACCCATTGGTTCCGCCGAAGCCGAACGAGTTGGACAGCGCGTTGTTGATCGTCATGTCGCGCGCGGTATGCGGCACGTAATCGAGAACGCAGCCTTCCTGGGGGTTATCGAGGTTGATGGTCGGCGGCGCCACCTGATCACGCAGAGCGAGGATGCTGAACACCGCCTCGACGGCGCCCGCCGCCCCCAGCAAGTGGCCGATCATCGACTTCGTGGAACTGACCGCGACCTTGTTCGCCGCATCGCCCATGACCCGCTCGACGGCGCGACTCTCGGCCAGATCGCCGGTCGCCGTGGACGTGCCGTGGGCGTTGATGTAATCGATCTGCGCCGGATCCATACGGGCGTCGCGGGTCGCGTTGGTCATCGCCTGCGCCGCGCCGCGTCCGTCCTCGGGCGGCGCCGTCATGTGATGGGCATCATCGCTCATCCCGAAGCCCTTGAGCTCGGCATAAATGGTCGCGCCACGCCGCTTGGCCTGCTCGTATTCCTCGAGTACCACGACCCCGGCGCCATCGGAGAGCACGAAACCATCACGATCGCGATCCCACGGCCGGCTGGCCGCGGCGGGATCGTCGTTGCGCGTGGACAGCGCGCGTGCCGCGGAGAAGCCACCCAGACCCAGCGGCGTGGTCGCCATTTCGGCGCCCCCGCAGACCATCATGTCGGCATCGCCATAGGCGATGGTGCGGGCGCCATAGCCGATATTGTGGGTGCCCGTGGTACAGGCCGTGGTAATGGCGATATTGGGCCCTTGAAAGCCGAACTTGATCGCCAGGTTGCCGGAAATCATGTTGATGATCGAGCCCGGCACGAAGAACGGTGAAATACGCCGCGCGCCGCCCTTGCGCAAGGTATCGTGGTTATGTTCGATCATCGGCAGGCCACCGATGCCCGAGCCGATCGCCACACCGATACGATGGGCATTGTCCGCGCGACACTCGACGCCGGCATCGGCGACCGCCTGGGAAGCCGCCGCAATGCCGTACTGGATGAACAGATCCATCTTGCGCGCTTCCTTGGGATTCAGATAGGGACTGATGTCGAAGTCCTTGATCGATCCGCCGAAGCGCGTATTGAATCCGCTGGTGTCGAAATGCCCGATCGAGGCGATGCCGCTCTTGCCTGCCAGGATATTGCTCCAGCTCTCCTTGACGGTGTTACCGACCGGCGTCACCAGACCCAGCCCGGTCACCACGACCCTTCTACGAGGCATCAGCTCTCCTCCAGATGTCCATAATGGGCACGCCTACGTAGACCTGCCAGCGCTGCGCGCAAGTATACCCGAAGGCTACCGGCTATGCCGCCCATAAACGCGAAAGCCGCTCTGTTTCCAGAACGGCTTTCTTGCGCGCCGGCGGTCGGAACCGCGGGTCACTTGCTCATAATGACTTGCTCATGCCGACTCGCTTACTGATGAGCAACGACGTAATCGATCGCTTCCTGCACCGTGGTAATCTTTTCGGCTTCCTCGTCGGGAATTTCGGTATCGAATTCCTCTTCGAGCGCCATAACCAGTTCGACGGTATCCAGGGAGTCCGCACCGAGGTCCTCGGTGAAGGAGGACGAGTTCTGGATGTCCTCTTCCTTGACGTTCAGGCGCTCGGCCACAACCTTCTTCACGCGCTCTTCGATGGTGCTCATTATGTCGTTACTCCTAGTGGTACATATCCGCCAGCTGGAAAACTGCCGGGTAGTTTATAGATGGCCCCTAATCGACGCAACCAAGGCATCGACAGCGGCCTCAACGCATGTTCATGCCGCCATTGACCTGCAGCGTTTCGCCGGTGATATAGCCGGCGGCATCGCTGGTCAGAAAGCCTACCGCGGCAGCGATCTCCTCGGGCTGACCCAAGCGAGACAACGGGATCTGCCCGAGCAAGGCCTCATGCTGCGACTCGGGCAGCGACTCGGTCATGTCGGTGGCGATGAATCCCGGCGCCACGGCATTGACGGTGATCCCACGCGAAGCGACTTCGCGGGCCAGTGCCCGCGAGAAGCCCTCCATTCCCGCCTTGGCGGCAGCATAGTTGGTCTGTCCCAGGTTGCCCATGGTCGCCACCACGGAGCTGATGCTGACGATGCGTCCGAAACGCGCCTTGGTCATGCCACGGATACACGCTTTACTGACACGGTAGACCGACTTGAGATTGGTATCGAGCACCGAGTCCCATTCGTCCTCCTTCATGCGCATCAGCAGGTTGTCGCGCGTGATGCCGGCGTTGTTGACCAGAATGGTCGGCGCGCCGAACTCGTCAGCGATCGCCTTGATCAGCGCATTGACACTCGCCTGGTCGGTAACATCGAGACGCCGCCCAGCCCCCTCGATGCCCTGCTCGCGAAGATCCGAGTCGATACGCTCGGCGCCGGCATCGCTGGTCGCGGTGCCGATCACGACCCGCCCCTGACGCCCCAGTTCATGCGCGATGGCACGACCGATGCCGCGGCTGGCACCGGTGACCAGGGCGATTCTGCGTTCGCTCGTCATAGTCGTTCCTGAATCAGTCATTGGCTTGCTGGCCCACCGCCTCGCGAGCCAGCTCAAGCGCCGCGCTCAGGCTATCGGGATCGTTGACCGCCAATCCCCTGGCCCCCTTGGCGACGCGCTTGTTGAGCCCGGTCAACACCTTGCCCGGGCCGCATTCGATGATCACCTCGGCGCCCAGCTCGGTCATCGCCTCGACACAGGCGGTCCAGCGCACCGGCTGATAAAGCTGTTCGACCAGACGCGTACGCAGGGTCTCGACATCGGCGTGAGCATGGGCATCGACGTTCTGGATCACCGTGTAGCGCGGCGTCTTCAGCTCGACGTCGTTCATCGCCGCGGCGAGGCGCTCGGCGGCCGGCTTCATCAGCGCGCAATGCGAGGGCACCGAAACCGGTAGCGGCAGGGCCCGCTTGGCGCCCGCTTCCTGGCATAGCGCCACCGCCCGATCGACCGCCGGTTTGTTGCCGGCGATGACCACCTGACCCGGAGCATTGTAGTTGACCGCCGCGACCACGGCGCCCTGAGCGGCATCGGCGCAGGCCTGCTCGACCGCGGCGTCGTCCAGCCCCAGGATCGCCGCCATCGCGCCTTCGCCGACCGGCACGGCCGCCTGCATGGCCTCGCCACGCAGACGTACCAGACGCACGCCCTCGGCGAAGCTCAGCGCGCCGCCACAGACCATGGCGCTATATTCGCCCAGGCTGTGCCCGGCCATGACTCGCGGGCGTGGGCCTTCCAGTTCCTGCCAGACTCGCCAGACCGCCACGCTCGAGGTGAGCAGCGCCGGTTGCGTGCAGGTCGTGGCATTGAGCGCCTCTTCGGGCCCTTCCTGTACCACGTGCCAGAGATCGTACCCCAAGGCCTCCGATGCCTCTTCGAAGGTCGTTCTTACCACGCTGTAACGTTCGGCCAGCTCTCTCAGCATGCCCAGATGCTGGGAGCCCTGCCCCGGGAACACGAGGGCCAGGGATTGAGTCATGGCATTCACCTTTGAGGGTTGTATTCATCGGGTATCGAACGGGTTGCCAACCCGCTATCCCGTCGGCCGCACGCGGCCGACGGGATAGCCGACTGCCGCAGTTCGTGCGCCAGTTGTGCAGGCAGGTTCATGCGTATTTCCTGCGCAGCCCGCGACACGGCAAAGGCAAAGCCCTGGGCATTGGCGCGCCCATGGCTCTTGATCACGATTCCCGACAATCCCAGCAGACTGGCCCCATTGTAGCGCACCGGGTCGAGTTGACGTTTGACCCGCAGCAAGGCCGGTCGAGCCAGCAGCGACACCAGGCGGCTACCCCAATGGGCCGCGAACGTGGCCTGGAAGCGATCGACGAGCATGCGCGCCAGCCCTTCGCTGGCCTTGAGCACGATGTTGCCGACGAAACCGTCGCACACCACGACGTCGGCGGCGCCGGCAAACAAGCCATCGCCTTCGATAAAGCCGATATAGTTGAGCGATGGCATGGTGCGCAGCACGGTATCCGCCTCGCGCACGCTGTCCGGCCCCTTGGTCGCCTCGACGCCGACATTGAGCAGCGCCACCCGCGGGCGCTCGATACCATCGACGTGACGAGCCATCACATCGCCCATGCGCGCGAAATCGACGAGCCGGCGGGCCGGCGCTTCGACGTTGGCGCCCATGTCGATGATGTAGCAGCGCCCGTCCTTGCCACTCGGGATCGCCGTGCCGATCGCCGGCCTGGGAATATCGCCGACCATGCCCAGCGCACGCCGCGCCAGCGCCATCAACGCCCCGGTGTTGCCGGCACTGACGCCGGCCGCGGCGCGACCCGAGGCAACCGCCTCGAGCATCATCGCCATGCTGGAATCGCCGCCGCCACGCAATGCCTGGGAGATCTTGGTCGCCTGGGCGATTACCCCGGGGGCATGACACAACGTCAGGCGCTCCGCCACCCCCTGGAAGGGTCGCGGCAAGCGTTCGACAGCCGCTTCGAGTTCATCCTCGATACCGTAGATGTCGACACTCAGCCCGGGGTCGTCACGTAGCGCTTCGGCCGTCCCCAGAACAACAGCGCGGGGACCCAGATCCCCGCCCATTGCATCGATGGCGATACGCACGGCTACGTGTAATGCCGCCGGGACGCGCTACGTCTTAAACTTCGACGACCTGACGGCCGCGGTAGAAACCATCGGGCGCGATGTGGTGACGACGGTGAGTCGTTCCGGTTTCCTTGTCCTGGGCCAGGGTCGGCGTGGTCAGGGCATCGTGGCTGCGACGCATGCCGCGCTTGGAACGAGTCTTGCGGTTCTTTTGAACTGCCATGGGGTAATACTCCAGAGCGTATCGAGGTTGATTCAGTGTTTGTCCTTCAACGTGCGCAGCACGTCGAAGGGGCTCGCGGGCGCCGCTTCCGAAGTCTCGCTGGCGTCACCGCTGACCAGCTGGTCCCGCGAGACGGCGCAATGCGCCTCGTCGTGATAGACCACCTGCGGCAGACTGAGGATGATTTCGTCCTCGAGTACGGGCAGCAAGTCAAGCTGTTCGTCTTCCACCAGTACCGGCTCGTAATCGCCGGGCAGTGTTGCCGCCAGCGCATCGCTGGTGACCATTCCCAGCAGCCAGTGGCTGTCGATGGCCACCGGCATCGGCTCCAGGCAGCGCCGGCAGGCGAGCTGCACGTCGGCCTTGAGCCAGCCTTCGATGTAACGCCGCCCCTGGGCGTCGAGGTCGAACTGCAGGGTCACTTCGCAGTCGCCCTGCTGAACGCCGGCCTCCTCGGCCAGGCGCGGCAACGCCGCTAGCGACATCAGCCCCTCGAGGCGTTGTCCGTTGGCGGCCAGCCGGTAGGGTTCGACCTGTGCGGGAAGTCTAGTGCTCATCATAGGCGCGCAATAATAGGGATTCCCCCGGTGGCTGTCAAAGTGCGCGTCGTGCCTGTGTACAGCAAGCCCCACGACGCGGCAGACTAGCGACTCAAGCCCGCCACGACAAGATTCAAGTCCACAGCACAAGAGAGTTGCCTTGACTCGCCTGGTTCTCGCTTCCAATTCGCGCTGGCGACGCCAGTTGCTCGACCGGCTCGACCTCGCCTACAGCTGGGAGAGCCCGACATCGACGAGCGACGCCATCCCGGCGAGAGCGCCGAGACGCTCGCCGCCGGCACCGCTCAGGGCAGTTGATAGCGGACCGGCGAAGCGGCACTGGGCAGCCCCAGCCACTGCGCGGCGACACGCCCGAACTGGCGCGTCAGGCGCTCGAACGGATCCAGGCCGGGGGTATAGTCCTTGACCCGCACCTCGCCGAAGCGTTCGCGGGACAGCTCGTCGACGCTCTTGAGACCATCGATCAATCCCAGCCGCTGCGCCTGTTCGCCGGTCCAGATCAGTCCCGAGAACAGCCGCGGGTCGTCGGCCAGACGCTCGCCGCGACCGGCCTTGACATCGTCGATGAACTGCCGATGGGTGGTCTCGAGCACCTGCTGCCAGAAGCGACGCTGATCGGGCTCGATGGGACTGAAGGGGTCGAGGAAGGCCTTGTTCTCGCCGGCGGTGAACACGCGCCGCTCGATGCCCAGCCTGTCGATCGCCTCCTGCAGGCCGAAGCTGGCCTGTATCACGCCGATCGAGCCGACCAGACTGGCCGGCGCGGCATAGATCTCGCGGGCGCCGGCGGCGATGTAATAGGCACCGCTCGCGCCGATATCCTCGATCACCGCATAGATCGGCTTGGCGCCTTGCTGCTGAAGCCGACGCAGCTCGGCGTAGACGCGTTGCGACTGCACCGGGCTGCCCCCGGGGCTGTTGATCTTCAGCACGATCGCGCTGACGGCGGAATCCTCCCAGGCGCGTCGCAGCCCCTCGATGACCCGCTCGGCGCTCGCCTCGCCCTGGGCGTCGATGACGCCCTCGACGCGCACCACGCCCAGCAGCGGCCCGGCCGGGGCGGGCTTGTCGGCGACGAAGAACAGCCCATAGACCGTGAGCGACAAGGAAGCCAGGATCAGCGCCGCAAAGAACAAGCGGAAGAACAGCTTCCAGCGCCGCGACCGACGCTGCTCGGTGAGCACGCCGGACATCCAGCGATCCATCATCTCCAACTGCTGCAAGCGCTGTCGCTCGCGCAGGGCATCGGCATCCTCGCCCTCGGCCACCGGCCGATCGCTCACCCGATGCCGTTGCCCCGGCGGCACCTCGGGGCCCTGGGTCCATTCGTCGTAGCGCTTGTCGTCACTCATCGCAGACTCCCGTTTCCATCACGCCCGAACCGACCGAATCGGCGTCCGCATGCAGCCAGTCGATGACCTCGGCGAAACACGTCGCGGTATGGATCGGCTCACAGGCCGCCAGGCGCTCCCGTGAATGCACGCCGTAGGTAACGGCCAGTCGATCCATGCCCAATGTACGCGCCATTTGCATGTCGTATTCGGTATCGCCGACCATCAGCGCCGCGCCCGGCTCGACCCCGAGTTCGGCAAGCAGTTCCCGGAGCATCCGCGGGTCGGGCTTCGAACACGTCTCGTCGGCGGTGCGGCTGGCGTGAAACCAGTCGCGACTGCCCGTCGAGGCCAATGCCCGGTCGAGCCCGCGCCGGCTCTTGCCGGTCGCCACGGCCAGCTTCAACTGCTCGGCGCCACGCAACCGAGCGATCCCCGTCTCGACACCGGGAAAGAATGCTGTAGGCACCTGATCGGCGCTGACGAAATGACCCGAATAGCGCTGGCGAAGCGCCTCGGCCTGGTCCGACCCGAGCCATGGGTACAGCCGGGCGATCGCCTCCGGCAGCCCCAGGCCGATGATGTCGCGAATGCTGTCGCGACTCAGCGCCGGACAGCCGACGTCACGCGCGCCCGCCTGCATGCAGGCGACGATGCGCGCCTCGGAATCCACCAGCGTGCCGTCCCAATCGAAGATCACCATCTGATAACGCAAGTCATGCCCTCCCCGCTGCTGATTGCCGCTCACCGGTCATCGGCCTGGTCGCGCGCCCGGGCGAGCACGCCTTCGAGATCATCGCCCAGCGGCGCGCGGATGCGTACCGGCCGGCCGCTGCTGGGCTCGGGAAATTCCAGCGAGGCGGCATGCAGGAACAATCTCTCGAGTCCCAGCCGGGCCGCCAGCTGATGACTCTGGCGACGGCCATACTTGTCGTCGCCGAGCAGCGGGAAACCGGCGTGCGCGGCGTGCACGCGGATCTGATGGGTGCGCCCGGTGACCGGCTCGGCCTCGATCAGCGTCACCCCCGGCAGGGTTTCGCGCACCGCGAAGCGCGTGCGCGCGACCTTGCCGTCGGGATCGACCCGCACCCGCCGCTCGCCGTTGCCGGCGTCGAAGCGGTCGAGCCGGGCGCTGACGAAATCGCGGCGCACCGGCCAGCGCCCCTGCACCAGCGCCAGATAGCGCTTGTCCATCTTGTGCTGCTTGAGCGCCGCATTGAGCGTGAGCAGCGCCGGGCGCGACTTGGCCAACAGCAGGCAACCGGAGGTGTCGCGGTCGAGCCGATGCACCAGCTCGAGAAACTCGAGATCGTCGCGCACCTGACGCAATGCCTCAATCAAGCCGATCTTGACGCCACTGCCACCGTGCACGGGCAGCCCCGAGGGCTTGTTGATCACCAACCAACCCGGGCCCTCGACGAGCACGCTGCCGGCCAGCAGGTTGCGCAGGTTGTCGCTGACTTCGCGCACCGCTTCCTCGGGGGCCATGCGCAACGGCGGAATACGCACCCGGTCGCCTTCGGCCAGGCGATAGTCGGCCTTGATGCGTTTCTTGTTGACCCGCACCTCGCCCTTGCGAACGATGCGGTAGACCAGGGTGCGCGGGACCCCCTTGAGGCGCGTGTGCAGGAAGTTGTCGATACGTTGTCCCGCGTGGGCCGCGGTTATCTCGACCCATTGAATGTCACGCCCTTCGGCCATTCGGCCCCCTATCTCGTCGCCCATCTCGTCGCCCACCGTGGCCAGCCGGCAATCACCCGACCCGCCGCGCAAAGGGCCATTCTAACCCAACGATGCCGGCTCAGGGTCAATTGCTGCTCCGTCGCTTTGCTGTTATATTCCCAAATCGCTCGAACAGGCTGTCAGGCCTGTTTTCAGCGCCTGCACGACCCGCACGCAGGCCGGAGCGACAAACACGGCGACAGGGCCATGCCTTGCGCCATGCAGTGAAAAGCGAAAAGACGACGCCACGCCCGAGCCCGGGTCGATCCCACCAAGACAGGGAAGGCCGCGCGCCACGGGGATTACCAACACCGTGCCGGAGGCCGGCGTCGGCGAATCGAACAATGCCAGGTGTCTGGCGGTTGTCCGCAGGGCCGGACGGGGAGCATCAATTACCCACCGAGACATGTCCTGTCGCCGCCGCGTACTCAACATGATCTTGCAGCGACGCGCTTTATCGTCGCTGACGACGCACACTCGACATGCGCTGAGCACAGCACGAGCAAGAAGCGATTCGCCGTCGCCGACGCACAAGGAATCGCTGGTTAGATCGACGTGTGGAGACGGTGCGCCGCGTACCACGCCGAGGCAAGGAGTCTAGCAACCTCCTCCCGGCGCCCGGCGCGCCGCACCGCCCACACCGACATTGCAGCAGCGTTGTCCCCAGGCCCGCCTACCGGTGCGAGCCAACTAGCGAGACAACATGAAACGGATGCTCATCAATGCGACCCAGCCCGAAGAGCTGCGCGTCGCGCTTGTCGATGGACAACGCCTGTACGATCTGGATATCGAATCCGGCGCCCGAGAACAGAAGAAAGCCAACATCTATCGCGGCAAGATCACCCGCGTGGAGCCTTCCCTGGAAGCCGCCTTCGTCGATTTCGGCGCCGAGCGTCACGGCTTCCTGCCGCTCAAGGAAATCTCCCGCGAGTACTTCAGCAAGGAGCCCTCCGGTCGCCCCAACATCAAGGAAGTGATCAAGGAAGGCCAGGAAGTCATCGTCCAGGTCGACAAGGAGGAGCGCGGCAGCAAAGGTGCCGCGCTGACCACCTTCATCAGCCTGGCCGGGCGCTTCCTGGTGCTGATGCCCAACAATCCGCGTGCCGGCGGCATCTCGCGGCGCATCGAGGGCGAGGAGCGCAGCCAGCTCAAGGACACCATGGCGCAACTCACGCTGCCCGACAAGGTGGGCGTGATCGTGCGCACCGCGGGCATCGGGCGTAGCGCCGAAGAGCTGCAGTGGGATCTCGACTACCTGGTCCAGGTCTGGGAAGCAATCACCGAAGAAGCCGTCAAGCGCTCCGCCCCCTTCCTGATCTATCGTGAGTCCAACGTGATCATCCGCGCCATGCGCGATTACCTGCGCCAGGACATCGGCGAGGTGCTGATCGACAGTCCCGAGATCCACCAGGAGGCGCTGGGCTTCATTCGCCAGGTGATGCCCTCCTATCAGCAGAAGATTAAGCTCTACGCCGACGACGTGCCGCTGTTCTCGCGCTTCCAGATCGAGAGCCAGATCGAGACTGCCTATCAGCGCGAGGTCAAGTTGCCGTCCGGCGGCTCGGTGGTCATCGACCACACCGAGGCGCTGGTGTCCATCGACATCAACTCGGCACGCGCCACCCGCGGCAGCGACATCGAAGAAACCGCGCTGCAGACCAACTCCGAGGCTGCCGACGAGATCGCCCGCCAGTTGCGCCTGCGCGACATCGGCGGCCTGGTGGTCATCGACTTCATCGACATGGGCCCGGCGCGCAACCAGCGCGACGTCGAGAACCGCATGCGCGACGCCCTCAAGCTCGACCGCGCCCGGGTGCAGATCGGCCGCATCTCGCGCTTCGGCCTGATGGAGATGTCGCGTCAGCGCCTGCGCCCCTCGCTGGGCGAAACCAGCGGCGTGGTCTGCCCGCGCTGCGACGGCCAGGGCACCATTCGCGATGTCCGCTCGATATCGCTGTCGATCATGCGTCTGATCGAAGAGGAGGCGATGAAGGAGCGCAGCGCGCAGATCCGCGCCATCCTGCCGGTCCCGGTCGCCACCTACCTGCTCAACGAGAAGCGCAGCACCCTCGCCGACATCGAGCGGCGTCAGGAGGTCAAGGTCGTCCTGTTGCCGAGCCCGGACATGGATACCCCGCACTACGACGTCCAGCGCCTGCGCGACGACCATATCGACGACGAGGACGAGGCCAGGTCAAGCTTCGAGCTCTCCACCGAGAGCGAAGTCGGCAAGGAGCCCGACCTGTCGCTCGCCAAGCCCATCCAGCGTACCGAAGCGGCCGTCAAGTCCGTGGCGCATACCGCACCCGCGCCCTCCTCGCTGCAGCAACCGCCGGAGACCGCCGCCACCTCCACGCCGGCGCCCCCGGCAACTCCCGTCGAGATCGCCCCGGCGGGACTCGTGTCGCGCTTCATCAAGGGCCTCGGCAAGCTGATCGGCAGTTCCGAAGAAGAGGCCGCCGCGGACCGTCGCCGAGCCCACGTTGAAGCGCGCCCTGACAAGAGCGTCACCCAGCAGCCCAGCGACGCGAGCGCCAACGACGGCGACACACGCAATCAACGCCGCAATAACGGCAACCGCCGGCGGCGCCCGGAAGGCAGCGACAATCGCAACGATACGCGCAGCGACAAAAGCGGCGCCAATGCGCCTTCTCCGGACAACGGCAACGAGCGCAGCGCCAATGCCGGCCGAAACGCCAATCGCAAGCCCGCCGCGCGCCAGGAGCGCACGGCTACGGACGAGAGCGCACGGCGTGGCGACAAGCCCGACAGCAAGCGCAGGAGCGAGGCCAAGGGTGAGCGTTCGCGCGGCGACAAGTCCAGCGATGCCAAGCAGGCCGAGGCCAAGGGTCGCGACACTGCCAAGCCCGCCGAGGGCAGCAACAAGCGCGGCACCGCCGACCAGCCCAGCGATACCGACCAGTCCGCCAACCTCGACAAGCGCAGCAGCACCGAAGGCACGGCCAAGACCGAGGCTGACGGCAAGCCCCAGCGTACCCGAAACAATCCACGCCAGCGCAGCCGCAAGCATGCCCTGAACCCGGCCGCGATCGCCGAGCAGGAGCGGTTACAGGCCGAAGCCGAGCAGTCGCAGGACGTGGAGCAGTCGCAGGACGCGGAAGAGTCGATCCAGGCGCCGGCGGACTCGCCCGTCGCCGCCCATGACGCCGCGCCGGTGAACCAGGTCGACGGCGATGCTCAGCCGGCACAGACACGTGTCGAAAACGCTGCAAGCACCGAGAGTGTCAAGCGCGCCGAAACAGCCGAGCAGGCGCCTGCGCCGCACACGGACGCCGAGCCGCAAGCCGTGCAGCCCGAGGCTGAAAAGCAGACCGCCGACGACCGCAACGCCACCGAGTCACCGGCAACCACGAGCGCCGATACCGGCAATCCCCCGGCAACCGCTCAAGAAAGCGAAACCAAGAGCGACGCTGCCCAGGCGGAGCCCAAGCGCACGAGATCCCGGCGAGCGCAGCGCGCGTCGCAAGCCGACACGACCGACGTCACCAGCGAACCGGGCGCCGAGGAGCGTTCAGCAGACGCGACACCGGCTGATACTTCGTCGGCGCCGACGGCCGACGAGACCGCAGCGGTCCCGGCTGCGGCCGATCGGGAGGAAGCGGCGCTCGCCGACGATGCGCAATCGGCAACCGACCAGGACGCCTCCCAGGCCCCGGAGCAAGCGACGCAGGCTGATGCCGATCAGCGCCAGGCGCCCGGCGGCGAGACCACGGGCAGCGCCGCCGACGCCGGTGAGCGCGCCGCACGTCGTCGTCAGCGCCGTCGTGCCCACAACGATCCGCGCCTGAAGCGTCACCAGGAGAGCGGCCAGACCGAAGACAGCTGCTAGCAGCCTGTCGGACTTAACGCTGATCTGCTGCGAAACCCGGGCTTTCGGCCAATTTCATTCGCTCTGATTCGTTAAATAGCGCGCTATTCGCCTCATCAGATCGATCAACTTGTCTCGAAATCCGCTTTTCTCGCGACGATCGGTCAAATCCGACAGACTGCTCGGGCGTTGGACGCCGAGCCGCAGAAAGCCCGCGACCTGATCGGTCGCGGGCTTTTTGGTGCCATTCTCGGCGATTGCCGCGAAATCAGCTCATCAGCGCAGCGTGCGGCGATCGACGAACGTCGTCAGCGCACGGATCAGGTAATCGATGTCCTGGCTGCCGGCCGTCTCGCGGATCGAATGCATCGCCCACTGCGGCACCCCCACGTCGAGGGTCGGCACCCCTAGCTCGGCGGCGGTGAGCGGGCCGATCGTGCTGCCGCAGGCCATGTCGGCGCGCGCCGCGAAGGTCTGCACCGGCACCCCCGCCTCACGGCACAGCTCGCGGAACAGCGCCGCCGTTTCGCTGGTCGTCGCATAGCGCTGATTGGCGTTGACCTTGATGACCGGCCCCCCGTTGATCGTCGGCCCATGCCCCGCATCGTGCTTGTCGGGAAAGTTGGGATGCAGCGCATGGGCATTATCGCAGGAGACCAGCCGCGAGGCCTGGATCAGCCGCGCGAGACCCTCCTCGCCGGCATCGCCGCATTGCGCATTGACCCGGCGCAGCACATCGCCGAGAAAGGGCCCCTGAGCGCCGCTGGCACTGGCGCTGCCGACCTCCTCATGATCGTTGGCCACCAGCAGCGCGCCCTGGGAACCGTCACCGCCGAGCAGCGCCTCGATGGCGCAGAAGCACGACAGCAGATTGTCGAGCCGCGCACTGGCGATCAACTCGCCATCAATGCCCACGCGACTCGCGCCCTGTACATCGTAAAGACACAGCTCGAACGCCAGCACTTCGACGCTCTCGAGATTGTGCTGCTCATACAGCCAGCGCTTGAGCAGCCCCTCGAAGCCGGTCTCGCCGCCGCCCTGCCACAAGACCGGCGCCATTTGGGTCTGGGCGTTGAGGGCACGGCCATTGTTGGCTTCACGGTCAAGATGTATCGCCAGATTGGGGATCGTCGCGATGGCGCGATCGACATTGATCAGCACGCCTTGGGTGCGGCCATCAGCGCGTCGCACATGCACACGCCCGGCCAACCCCAGGTCACGATCGAACCAGGGGGCCAGCAGCGCACCGCCGTAGACCTCGACCCCGAGTTGCAGCCAGCCGTGGCCGGCCTGCGCCGCATTGGGTTTCAGTCGCAACCCGGGACTGTCGGTATGCGCACCGATCATGCGCAGCGTCTCCAGCTTGCCAGACGGCAACTGTAAAGCGATCAGCGAAGAATCGTTGCGGGTCACGTAAACGCGATCGCCCGGGCTCAGCGACCACGCCTGGGTCTCATCCAGGCGCCGATAGCCGGCCTGTTCGAGGCGTCTCGCCATGTTGGACGTGGCATGCCAAGGTGTCGGGGAGCGCCGCAGAAATGTCAGGAGGCGTTCCAGAGTCGGGTCTTGGAGCATGCGGATCCTCATCTTGGGTCTGTGTATGGCGACACAGGCTGCTACAATGCCGAATCGGCTCGTGCCAGCCTCGCTTGCGCCGGTCACTAACGAATCAGAGTGTACATGAAACCGGGAGTGCTTCATCAATGAGCCTGACTGCAGCCATTCAGCGCGTATGGATCCTGTGCTTACTGAGCGCGTTGAGTGTACCGGCATTCGCCGGCCCGAGTCCGAGCCCCACGGATGCCCAGCGGCAAGCCTCGGTCGAGATCGCTGAATCACTGAAGTATGGACACTATGCCGACGTCAAACTCGACGATACCTGGTCGCAGCGTGCCTTCAACCGGTTGCTGGACGTGCTCGACCCACAGCGCGCCTACCTGCTCAAACGCGATGTCACGGCTTTCGATGATCTGCGCAATTCCATCGACGAGGCGGTCAGTGAAGGCCAGCTCGAGCGGGTCTACGCCCTTTATGAGCGTTATCAGTCGCGCCTGGAAACGCGCCTCGAATGGCTGCTGGCACAACTCGAGAACGGCTTCAGTTTCGATTACACCGGCAACGAGCGGCTGCTGATCGACCGCCAGGGCGAACCCTGGGCCGGCAACCAGCAAGCACTCGACCGGCTGTGGCAGAAGCGCCTGAAGAACGCCGCCCTGTCGCTGTCGCTCAGCGATCAGTCGAATCAGGAGGTCAAGGACACGCTCGTGGACCGCTACCAGGGGCAGCTCGCGCGGCTGCGCCAGACCAACTCCGAGGATGTCTTCGAGCTGTTCATGGCCGCCGTCACCGGCACCGTCGATCCACATACCGAGTATCTATCGCCACGCCAGGGGGAATCCTTCGACATTCAGATGCGCCTGTCGCTGGAAGGCATCGGTGCGCTGCTCCAGACCGAGGGCGAATACGTCAAGGTTTCGAGCCTGGTGCCCGGGGGGCCGGCCGACAAGGGCGGCGCCCTGCAACCGGCGGATCGCATCGTCGGCGTCGGCCAGGGCGAAAGCGGCGAGATGGTCAACGTCGTCGGCATGCGCCTTGATGACGTGGTCGAGTTGATCCGAGGCCCCAAGGGCACCACCGTGCGCCTCGACGTCATTCCCGCCAAGGCGGTCGACGTGACCCGCTCGCAAGTCGTCAAGATCGTGCGCGACACCGTGAAACTGGAAGACCAGGCAGCCAGCAGCGAAGTCATCGAGATCGAACGCGAGGATGGCAAGCATCGCATCGGGGTGATCGATATCCCCACCTTCTACGTCGATTTCGATGCCTGGCAGGCCGGCGAGGAGGATTATCGCAGCTCGACGCGCGATGTCGCCAAGGAGATCGCCAACCTCAAGGCCGCCAATGTCGAGGGGATTCTGCTCGACCTGCGCAACAATGGCGGCGGCGCGCTGCAGGAAGCCAACTCGCTGGTCGGCCTGTTCATCGATCGCGGCCCGACCGTGCAGGTCCGCGATGCACGCGGTCGCATCAGTCTGTATGGCGACACCGACAGCGGCGTCGCCTATGATGGCCCACTCGGCGTACTGGTCAATCGTCTGTCCGCCTCGGCCTCGGAGATTCTTGCCGGCGCGATTCAGGATTACGATCGCGGGCTGGTCATCGGCAGCCAGACCTTCGGCAAGGGCACCGTGCAGACCTTGAGCGACCTCAGCCATGGCCAGCTGAAGCTGACCCGCGCGAAGTTCTACCGTGTTTCCGGCGAAAGCACCCAACTGCGCGGCGTAACACCGGATATCAGCTTCCCCAGCCTGGTCGACCCCGAGATGATCGGCGAAAGCAGCCTGGACAACGCCCTGCCCTGGGACACCGTCCGTGCCGTTGAATATCGCGATTACGGCAATCCGGAACGCTACCTGAGCACCCTCAAGGCCCGCCATCAGGCGCGTATCGCACAAGACCCCAACTTCGTCTACCTCGAAGAGCAGTCCGCGCTGATCAAGACTTTGCGCGATCAGCAGACCACCGTCAGCCTCAACCGCGAGCAGCGCCAGCGCGAAATGGATGCCCAGGAGAGTGAGCAACTGGCGCTCGAAAACCGTCGCCGTCAAGCGTTGGGACTCGATCCGCTGGAAGACTGGACGCAGACCCGTGACAGCGCCGCCCAGCAGAACACCGAGGATGATCAAGGTGACGAGGATGACGAGACAGCCGACCCCATCGACCGGGCCCAGGTGATCGAGGGTTCCGAGATCGTTCTCGATTATGCGCGGCTCAGCGGCGCCAGCTGAATCACCGCTATCGGGGCCTGGATCGCGACTGCACCGCGAGGTCATCGGCTATAGCGCGCTCGAATCGTCGAGCCGACTTCGAGAAGCAGGCATGTCGATTCAGAGCGCTGTTCGCATGCTGGTGGGTGCAGGTCTCATCCTGGGTTTCGCGTTCGGCGGCGTTCAGGCCCACGCGGCGGACTGCCCTCCCGGCGGTCCGGCACAGCGTCAGGCAGCGCTGGCCCAACTGTCGGCGCGCATAGCGCGCTGGGATGAAGCCTACTACCAGGATGGCAGGCGGTTGGTCGAAGACGGCGTCTACGATGCCGCCAAGCGGCGCCAGCTCGACTGGCGAACCTGCCTGCAAGAGGCCGGCAACGAAAGCGTCGGGCGACCCCTGCCATCCACCACCGCCCCACTCGTCGCCCATCCCATCGCCCAGACCGGCCTGGACAAGGCCGATTCCCGTCAGGCCGTGGCGAACTGGCTGGCCGATCGAGACGATCGCTCGCTATGGGTTCAGCCCAAGGTCGACGGCGTCGCCGTCACTCTGGTGTACCGAGGTGGCACGCTCAGTGCGGCGATCAGCCGTGGCGATGGCGTGCAGGGGCAGGACTGGTTGACTCAGGCCAGGCTTATCGAGGCCATTCCCGAGCGGCTGAACGCCGCGCCCGATCGCGTGATCCTGCAAGGCGAGCTGTATGCCAAGCGTCCCGGTCACGTGCAGGCCCGCGACGGCACCGATGGCGCACGCGCTGCCGTCGTCGGCTTGATGGCCCGGGAGCGACTCGACAAGTCTGCGGCGGCCTCGATCGGCCTGTTCGTCTGGGATTGGCCGAACGGTGCAGCCGAGTTGCCGGCTCGCAATGCGCAACTCGCTGCCTGGGGCTTTAGCGATGCCCAGGCCTATTCACTGCCGGTCGATACGCTCGCCGAGGTCGTCGCCCAGCGCCAGGCATGGTTCAACTCACCGCTGCCCTTCGCCAGCGACGGTATCGTGCTGCGCCAGAGTCGCCGCCCCGCCGCAGCGACCTGGCGGCCCGAACCGCCGGGCTGGGCGCTGGCCTGGAAATACCCGGCCCAGCGCACCCTGGCCGTGGTCGAGGGAATCGATTTTTCGGTGGGTCGTACCGGACGAATCACCCCGGTCGCCGAGCTCGCGCCGGTCACGCTCAACGATCGTACGGTAAGCCGGGTCAGCCTGGGTTCGCTGGATCGCTGGCGCGAACTCGACGTGCGCCCCGGCGATCAACTCCGCGTGGCGCTTGCGGGATTGACCATCCCCCAGGTCGACGGCGTGGTGCTCAGGCGCCAGCCGCGCCCGGCGATCGACGCCCCCGAGGCCGACGACTACGGGCCGTGGAGCTGCCTGACGCCGGGGCCGGGATGTCGGGAACAGTTCGTCGCCCGACTCGACTGGCTATCGAGCGATCAGGGACTCGACCTGACCGGCATCGGCGAAGGCACCTGGCTGCAGTTGGTCGAAAGCGGCCTGGTCGATGACCTGCTCGCCTGGCAGACGCTCGACCGGGCGACCCTCGAAGCGCTGCCTGGCGTCGGCGAGGCACGTGCGAGGCAATGGCTGGAAAGCTTCGAAGATGCGCAGCGGCGGCCGGTCATCGCCTGGCTCCGGGCCCTGGGGCTACCGCCGGTCGATGAAGAGGTGCTCAGGCAGGCCAGCCCAACGCTGAGCCTCGCCGCGTTGAGACAGCGCACCATCGCGCAATGGCAACGCGCCGAAGGCATCGGCCCGGTACGCAGCGAGGCGCTCTGGCGCTTTCTCAACGGCCCGCAGACAGCACCATTGCTTGAGCGCCTGGTCGCGGAGCATAACCTCACGCCTTGATCCCGCATTCGGCATGGCGGCGCAGGCGATGCTCGCCTGAGGAGGCATTCAGATGTTATCGAGCGTACCGGCACCGGAAAGGCTGAGCATGCGCAGGAACTCGCGGCGCGTCGCCGGGTCCTTGCGGAAGCTGCCCAGCATGCGACTGGTCGCCAGACTCGCACCGGGCTTATGGATGCCGCGCGTGGTCATGCATTGGTGAGAGGCTTCTATGACCACGCCGACACCCAGCGGGCGCAACACGTCGTGCAACGTGTCGGCGATCTGCACGGTCATCTTTTCCTGGATCTGCAGGCGCTTGGCATAGATCTCGACCAGCCGCGCCAGCTTGGAAATGCCAACCACGCGACGATCGGGGATATAGCCGATATGCGCCTTGCCGATAATCGCCGCCATGTGATGCTCGCAGTGACTCTCGAAGCGGATGTCGTTCATCACGATCATCTCGTCATAGCCTTCGACTTCCGAGAAAGTACGCTCGAGAATCACCGCCGGATCGGCGTTATAGCCGGCAAAAAACTCTTCATAGGCACGCACGACCCGCGACGGCGTATCCAGCAACCCCTCTCTGTCGGGATCGTCACCGGCCCATTGAATCAAGGTGCGTACAGCCTGTTCCGCCGCTTCGCGACTGGGAGGATTCTTTGACATTCCAATCCCTCATTGGATCAAACAAGTTCGAGTGCCGGTCCAGTTGGACGTGCCGCGGCGACTGCGGCGGCAAGCAGGCCGGTCGTGGCCGCGAAAGCATATCATGATTGCAGCGCCCGTCGTGCATCGGGCTTGCGCGCTCAGGGCGATCGCACGTCGGTAATCGATCGCATTTGAAGAAATTAGAGCGGGCCGGTATTACTAGGCATTTGGTTCGAGCGTCACTATGCCTCAGTCTTCACAGCCTCTCATGGATGTCTTCGTCTCCGTTACCGATCCTCGCCAGTCCAACAAGGTCCAGCACTCCTTGCCGGAAGTGCTCACCGTGGCGGCCTGTGGCATCCTGGTCGGCGCCGATACCTTCGAGGAGATCGAGCTCTGGGCCCAAGAGAAGCAAGCCTGGTTACGCCAGCATCTCTCCTTACCCAACGGCATCCCATCACATGATACCTTCGCACGCCTCTTTGGTTTGATGGACCCCAAGGAGTTCGAGCATGCCTTCCGTTGCTGGGTGGCGGGGGCGCTGCCTGGCCTCTCGCCCCAGGTCGTCGCGTTGGATGGCAAAACCAGCCGGCGGTCGGCGAAGGCGTGTGAAGGGCCTCTGCACTGGGTCAGCGCGTTCGCGGCGGCTGCCGGGGTCATCCTCGGCCAGCAGGCGACAACGGCCAAGTCGAACGAGAAGACCGCCATTCCGGAGCTGCTGGCCACGTTGGCCCTGGAGGGATGTATCGTGACGATCGATGCCATGGGGACCCAACCCAGCATCGCGCAGGCGATTCGCGACCGTGGGGCGGACTATGTGCTGGCAGTGAAGGATAATCAGCCACAGCTCAATGCGGCGATAAACGACTTTTTCGAGCTGTTCCAGTCAGCGCCGCCGGACAAGACGCCCCATCACGTCAGCGAAGCGGTCAGCAAGGATCACGGACGGCTGGAAACGCGCCGCTGCTACGTCTTTGATGCGTTGGAATGCTTGCCCGCCCCCACGCGCTGGCCGGACCTGCGTTGCTTTGCGGTCATCGAATCGACACGCGAGAGGCAGGGCAGGATGACCCGGGAACGGCGTTACTACATCTGCAGCCTGGTGCCCGATGCCGAGCAACTGGCCGCGGCAGTCCGTCAGCACTGGGGGATTGAGGACCGCGTGCACTGGTGTCTTGACGTGACGTTTGCTGATGATCAGATGCGAGCCCGCACGGGCCATGCGGCGCACAACTTAGCCATCCTCAAGCGCCTGACCCTCAACCTGATCCGCCTGGATCCGGCGAAGCGCAAAGGCAGCTTCAAGACCAAGCGGATCATCGCAGCGACGTCAGATGAATACCGGGCTCATCTGCTGGGCCTTGAATGAGAATAGATCGCTACGTGCGATTGCCCTGCTTGCGCGCTTGACACGCCACCCTGCTACACAGTCAGCTAGTCGGGCAATGCAAAGGGACCGCCATGCAGCCAACCGAACATCAGTGTCTAATTTCCGTGGGATCCAATATCGATCCGCAGCGCAACATCGAGCGGGCGCGGGACATTCTCGCCCGGGAATCCCGCCTGATCGCCAGCGCGACGGTCATCGAAACGAAGCCGGTGGGCTATCAGGACCAGGCCAACTTCCTCAACGGTGCCTTTCTGGTCGCGACGCCGCTCGATTGTGCGAGCTTCCGCGACTATCTCAAGCGCGTCGAGGACCGTCTGGACCGCATACGCGGACCGATAAAATCGGGACCTCGGACCATCGATCTGGATATCGTGGCGTGGAACGGCCGGGTGATCGACGCCAGCGGCCTGGAGGAAGACTACGTAAGAATTCCCGTCGACGAACTAATCGCCAAGACGCACCTGACCCTGGAACGCAGCGAGGGCGACCATGCCGCGACTCGGCGATAGCCGATTGCCCCGCTGGCCGGTAGACGGCGTATTTGGCAACAACAAAAACCTATATGACTTAGTGGCTGGGGAACCTATATGATGATCTTGCTCGAGAAAATTAGCTTCGTCGAGCAAACACAAGGGGATGATGATGCTAGATGTCGAAAATACACGTCCGGAAGGCCAGGGCCATGGGCTGCTTTGTCCTACCTGCAGGGTCGATCTACTCATGAGCGAACGCCAGGGCATTGAGATCGACTACTGTCCCAAGTGCAGGGGGGTCTGGCTGGATCGCGGTGAGCTCGACAAGATCATCGAGCGAAGCGCTAGCGAAGAGGTCCGGGGTGCGCAGGCGCAACCCACGCCACAGGGGCCGTCTTATCCGTCTCAAGGCCACTACGATAACAGTCATGGTTCGGGACATGGTGGTGGACACGGTCATGGTGGTGGACACGGTCATGGTGGTGGACACGGTCAAAGCCGCAGACACGGATCATTCCTCAGACGGCTGTTCGACTAACGATATTCGCTCATGATACAAGGTCGAGTTTCGCATCGCCGGGCTTTAACTGACGACGGGAGTTGACCGTGAGTATAGAGCATTCACACGCAGCGACAGCTTCGCCGGGGACCGCCGCCGGGCGACACAAGAGCAGGCTCATAGTAGCTCTTGCTCTGACGACGACTTTCATGGCAGTCGAGGTTATTGGCGGTCTCTGGACGGGAGCCTAGCGCTTCTAGCCGATGCGGCGCATACGCTTACGGACGCGGGCGGTCTCGCCCTGGCACTGATCGCCATCCGTTTCGCGAAGCGCGAAACGACGACAATGATTGGAGCTGCGGCTGGACGTGCTTGAACAACGGGCTGATTTCCCTGAAAATCCTGCCCCGGTTAAAACGGAGATCGCCATGGGAAGACACGGCCACCATGACCGCGGGTATCGCAATACTTACGGTCGGAGCGATGATCGCGATCCGATGATGACGGGCGGGCCTGTCGATTGCAATGCTAGTCCGAGCCGGCTGCGAATGGCCGTCGTTCTTGTCGGTCTCGCTCTGTGGTCGCTGCTCGCCTTGATCGGTTACGCGCTTGTCGATCCCGTGCTCGGCTGGATCGCGATCAGCGCCGGCCTCCTGGAGGATGGCGGAAAGAGCCTGGCAACTGCCGCCGGCGTCGGGAAGGAGGTCGGCAACTTCGTCGATGGTTTGAACGTCAGCGGCCTTTCGGGACAAGTTATCGCCTTGCTACGAGTCATCGCCAGGCCGGCCATTATTGTTTTCTGGGCGATCGGCGCCCTTACCCTCATTGCCGCGCCCGTGATCCTGCCAAGGCTCGGCCGGTTACTTGGCGCGCGCCGACACTGACCGTAGTTCAGAGAGCTTTGGACGACATATCGCGCTGCGGCATAGAAAAGGCGGTGGCTCCCCGAGCAGGACTCGAACCTGCGACCCAATGATTAACAGTCATTTGCTCTACCAACTGAGCTATCGGGGAACGACGGATGCGGTGGTGGTATTCGTAGGCTTGGCTCCCCGAGCAGGACTCGAACCTGCGACCCAATGATTAACAGTCATTTGCTCTACCAACTGAGCTATCGGGGAACAACGAATACCCTGTGCGACCGGCAACGATCGAACGTTGCAAGTTGGCTCCCCGAGCAGGACTCGAACCTGCGACCCAATGATTAACAGTCATTTGCTCTACCAACTGAGCTATCGGGGAACAATGCCGGAGCACGCGGCGTAGTATACGGATCGAGGCTCTCCCGTCAAGGCCTCGCCCCGCCGGGCCGGCAGCCGCGCATTAAAAACGCCCATCGGGAAAACCGGCGGGCGTTTCGCAATACCTGGTGGCTACGCCCTGATTCGAACAGGGGACCCCATCATTATGAGTGATGTGCTCTAACCAGCTGAGCTACGTAGCCAACCGCGCTCGGGCGCCACCACGACGGATCGCGATGTTCGTCAGCGGGGGCGAATTATGCACGCGGGCCGCCGACGTGACAAGTCCCGAGCCGCTTGCCTTATTGGCCGATATTCAGCGCCTGCTTGACCGCCGGCAGCCCCGGTTCGCCATCGACGGTGGTCACGCCCTCAAGCCAGTCGTCGAGCACCTGCGGGTTATCCTGCAGCCAGTTGCGCGCCGCCGCCGAGGGCTGTTCACCGCCGTCCATGATCGCCCCCATGATCTGGTTTTCCATCGCCAGCGTGAAGGTCAGATTCTCGAGCAGTCGACCCACGTTGGCACACTCCTCCACGTAACCGCCGCGCGTGTTGGTGTAGACCGTCGCCCCGCCCAGATCGGGGCCGAAATAGTCGTCGGCGCCTTTCAGGTAGGCCATGTCGAAGTTGGTGTTCATGGGATGCGGCTCCCAGCCCAGGAAGACCATCCATTCGTCGCTGGTGGTCTTGGCCTTGAGCTCGGCAAGCATGCCCGCTTCGGAAGAGTCGACCAGTTGCCAGTCGCCGAGGCCGAAGGCGTCGTTGTCGATCATGTCCTGGATGATCAGGTTGCCGTCATTGCCGGCCTCGATGCCATAGAGGCGCTTGCCGAACTTGTCGGCGTAATCGTCGAGATCGGCCACCGAAGTCACCCCGGCATCGTAAACGTATTGCGGGACGGCCAGCGTGTACTTGGCGCCCTCGAGGTTGGCCGCCACGCGATCGACGTCACCCTTGTCGATGTAGGGATCGCTGATCGAGGCCATCGAGGGCATCCAGTTGCCGAGAAAGACATCGAAATCGCCGTTCTTCATGCCCGAATAGGCGATCGGCACCGAGACCGTATCGCTCCCGGCCTCGTAACCCAGCCCTTGCAGCACCTCGCTGGCCAAAGCCGTGGTCGCGGTGATGTCGGTCCAGCCCACCTCGGCGAAATCGACGCTCCGGCAACTGTCGGGCACGGCCGCCAGCGTCAAGGGAGAGGCGGCGACCAACAGGCCACCGGCGAGCAATTTGATTGAGGTCTTATCGTGCATTGACTGTCTCCTGCGTGTGGCGCCTGCCGCCAGGGTGGCAACAGGCAGTTCAATAACATTGAATTATGCGATACTCGACTTCGCATTCCACTATACAATATATTTTTATTGATTGAACGTTCAATAAAAACATTGCAGACTATACTCCATCAGGGCGTGGAGCGACGGAATGCCCTTTCAACGACCACCGCTCAGCCCGGGGCGAGCCAGCAGAGGAGAAGTGCCCGGTGCCCAAAGTCGGAATGGAACCGATTCGCCGTCAGCAACTGATCAAGGCGACCATGAACGCGATCGACGAGGTCGGCCTGGCCGACGCCACCGTGGCCCGCATCGCCAAGCGCGCGGGCGTCTCGGCCGGCATCATCAGCCATTACTTCGGTGGCAAGGATGGCCTGCTCGAGTCCACCATGCGCCAGATTCTCAACGATCTAGGCAGCGCGGTGGCCGAGCGCCGTGCCGCTGCCGCCGAGGACACCCCGCAAGCGCACATACGCGCCATCATCGACGGCAACTTCGACCGCAGCCAGGTCAATCAATCGGTGATGAAGACCTGGCTGGCATTCTGGGCATCGAGCATGCACCAGCACGACTTGCAGCGCCTGCAGCGGGTCAACGACCGGCGCCTGTACTCCAACTTGTGCAGCCAGTTCCGGCGTTGCCTGAACAAGCAGGACGCCCGCCGCGCCGCACGCGGGCTGGCGGCGATGGTCGACGGCCTGTGGCTGCGCGGCGCGCTGGCGCCGGAGGGCCTCGACGTCGACCGGGCGCGCCGCCTGGCCTATGACTATCTGGACGAACAACTGGCTCAAAGGGAGTGTTTCGCCTGACCGGCGGCTCGCTCGAGGCCCGTTCAAACGCACCTAGGGAGACTTCCATGCCATCATTGCAGACACAGCAACTCTACATCGGCGGACGCCGGGTGGACGCCACGTCCGGCGAGACCTTCGACAGCATCAACCCCGCCAATGGCCAGGTGCTGGCGAGTATTCAGCAAGCCTCGCAGGCCGACGTCGACAGCGCCGTCGCCTCGGCCCGTGAAGGCCAGAAGATCTGGGCGGCGATGACCGGCCTCGAACGCAGCCGCATCCTGCATCGCGCCGTCGCTTTGCTGCGCGAACGCAACGACGAGATCGCCCACCTGGAGACGCTGGATACCGGCAAGCCGATCAGCGAAACCACCAGCGTCGACATCGTCACCGGCGCCGACTCGCTGGAATACTACGCCGGCCTCGCCCCGGCCATCGAAGGCCGGCAGATCCCGCTGCGCGAGGACTCCTTCGTCTATACCCGTCGCGAGCCGCTGGGCGTGATCGGCGCCATCGGCGCCTGGAACTATCCGATTCAGATCGCCTGCTGGAAGAGCGCGCCGGCGCTGGCCGCCGGCAACGCGGTGGTCTTCAAGCCCAGCGAGGTCACCCCGCTGACCACCATGATGCTGGCCGAGATCCTCACCGAAGCCGGCCTGCCGGATGGCGTCTTCAACATCGTCCACGGCGACGGCCGGGTCGGCGAGATGCTCACCCACCATGCCGACATCGACAAGATCACCTTCACCGGCGAAGCCGGCACCGGCAAGAAGGTCATGGCCGCCGCCGCCGGTTCGACGCTCAAGGAAGTGACCATGGAACTCGGCGGCAAGTCGCCGCTGATCGTCTTCGACGATGCCGATCTCGATCGCGCCGCCGATGCCGCGATGATGGCCAACTTCTACTCCAGCGGCCAGGTCTGCACCAACGGCACCCGGGTCTTCGTCCATCGCTCGATCAAGAGCGCCTTCGAAGCCAAGATCCTCGAGCGCGTCAAGCGCATCAAGGCCGGCGATCCGCTGGACGAAACCAGCAACTTCGGCCCGCTGGTCAGCTTCGATCATCTCGACAAGGTGATCGGCTATCTCGAAGCCGGCAAGCAGGAAGGTGCCCGCCTGCTGATCGGCGGCGAGCGCTGGGTGCACGACGACTACGCCAAGGGCGCCTGGGCCGCACCGACGGTGTTCACCGATTGCCGCGACGACATGCGGATCGTGCGTGAGGAAATCTTCGGCCCGGTGATGGCGATCCTCGCATTCGACGACGAGGACGAGGTGGTACGTCGCGCCAACGCCACCCGCTACGGGCTGGCGGCCGGTCTGTTCACCGAGCGTCTGAATCGCGCCCACCGGGTCATCCACCGGCTCGAGGCGGGCATCTGCTGGATCAACACCTGGGGCGATTCCCCCGCCGAGATGCCGGTCGGCGGTTACAAGGAATCGGGCATCGGCCGCGAGAACGGCCTGTCATCCCTCGATCAATATACCCAGATCAAGTCCGTGCAGATCGAGATGGGCCCCTTCCCGGCCGTCTTCTAGAAGCCTGCCGCCAAGGGCCGGACCGCCCGGCCCGGCCGATTCACCGCGCCACGCTGAAAACGACAAAGGAGGGCCGCTCATGCCCCAGGCTCGCGAATACGATTACATCATCATCGGCGCCGGTTCGGCCGGCAACGTGCTGGCCACCCGGCTCACCGAGGATCCCGATGTCCAGGTACTGCTGCTCGAGGCGGGCGGCCCGGACTATCGTTTCGACTTTCGCACCCAGATGCCGGCGGCGCTGGCCTATCCACTCCAGGGCAAGCGCTACAACTGGGCCTTCGAAACCGATCCCGAGCCCTACATGAACGATCGTCGCATGGAGTGCGGGCGCGGCAAGGGCCTGGGCGGCTCGTCGCTGATCAACGGCATGTGCTACCTGCGCGGCAATGCGCTGGACTACGACAGCTGGGCCAAGACACCCGGGCTCGAGGACTGGAACTACCTCGCATGCCTGCCCTACTTCAAGCGCGCCGAGAGCCGCGATATCGGTCCCGACGACTATCACGGCGGCGACGGTCCGGTCTCGGTGGCCACCCCCAAGCGGGGCAACAACGAGCTCTACGGCGCCTTCATCCAGGCCGGCATCGAAGCCGGCTACCCGGCCACCGAGGACGTCAACGGCTACCAGCAGGAAGGCTTCGGTCCGATGGACCGCACCACCACGCCCAATGGGCGTCGCGCCTCCACGGCACGCGGCTACCTGGACATCGCCAAGCAGCGTTCCAACCTGACCATCGAAACCCACGCGCTGACCGATCGCATCCTGTTCGAGGGCAAGCGTGCGGTGGGCGTGGCTTATGCCCGCAAGGGCCAGCCCCAGGAAGTGCACGCACGCCGCGAGGTGCTGCTGTGCGGCGGCGCCATCGCCTCGCCGCAGATCCTGCTGCGCTCGGGGGTCGGCAATCCCCGACACCTCAAGGAGTACGACATCCCGCTGGTCCACGCACTGCCGGGCGTCGGCGAGAACCTTCAGGATCACCTGGAGATGTACATCCAGTACGCGTGCAAGAAGCCGATTTCGCTCTACCCGGCGCTCAAGTGGTACAACCAGCCGAAGATCGGCGCCGAGTGGCTGTTCAACGGCACCGGCATCGGCGCCAGCAACCAGTTCGAGGCGGCCGGCTTCATTCGCACCAACGACGCCGAAAAGTGGCCCAACCTGCAGTACCACTTCCTGCCGATCGCCATCAGCTACAACGGCAAGAGCGCGGTCCAGGCCCATGGCTTCCAGGCCCACGTCGGCTCGATGCGCTCGATGAGCCGCGGGCGGATTCGCCTGACCTCGCGCGATCCCCAGGCGGCCCCCAGCATCCTGTTCAACTACATGTGTCACGACAAGGACTGGGAAGAGTTCCGCGACGCCATCCGCATCACCCGCGAGATCATCAACCAGCCGGCGATGGACGCATACCGCGGCCGCGAGATCTCGCCCGGCCCCGATGTGCAGAGTGACGCCGAACTCGACGAATTCGTCCGCCAGCATGCCGAGACCGCCTATCATCCCGCCGGCTCCTGCAAGATGGGCCATGACGACATGGCGGTGGTCGACGGCGCCGGCCGCGTTCACGGCCTCGAAGGGCTGCGCGTGATCGACGCTTCGATCATGCCGGTCATCACTACCGGCAACCTCAACGCGCCGACGATCATGATCGCCGAGAAGATGGCCGACAAGGTCCGTGGCCGCAAGCCATTGCCCAAGGCCGAGGTGGCCTATTTCGTCGCCGGCGACACCCCGGCCCGTGGCACACCCGCGTCTTCGGCGACCACGTGATAGCCGAGATCGTGAGCCATGCCGATCATCGCACTCTCCGTCAGTTCGAGCTCCATGGCCGAGACCGGCAAGCTGCACTCGGTCGGCGACTCGCGCTCAAGATCAGCGCGCGACCCGAGACGTCAGCGAAACCAGCCTCTCCACCACGATACGGCTCAGCGATCCACCACGCCGCGTTGCTCGGCGATGGCCTCGAATGCCTGGCGATCGCGGTCCTTGAAGAAGCACAGCGTTACCTGCAATTCGTACCTATTCAGCGCCTCGTCCAGCGTATCGATCACGATAGGCGCGGCTTCGTCGAAGGGGTAGCCGTAGATCCCGGTCGAGATCGCCGGGAAGGCGACACTACGGCAGTCATGCTCGGCGGCCAGTGCCAGGGCATTGCGGTAGCAGTTGGCCAGCAGCCGCGACTTGTCCTGGGTCTTGGCGTAGACCGGGCCGACCGTGTGGATCACGTAACGTGCCGGCAGTTCGAAGCCCTCGGTCAGGGCGACCTCGCCATCGGGCAGCCCACCGGGCCACTGCGTCTCACGCAGCGCCAGACAGGCCTGCTTGAGCTGGGGACCGGCGGCGCGGTGAATCGCGCCATCGACGCCACCCCCACCCTTCAGCGAAGGGTTGGCGGCGTTGACGATGGCGTCGACCCCCAGTCGGGTGATGTCGCCGGCGATCACCTCGACGCGCCGATCGAGCAGAGTGACGGACATGGCAACCTCCGTATTCGAGTGCTATGCCGACAGCCTAGCAGTGGATGGCCGCGACGGGTCGTCCAGCGCCCGCCGGTGACCTCGATGAAGCTATCCGCGGTATACCAGGCCTCCTCGGAGAGCAGCCAGAGAATCGCCCGGGCGATCTTTTCGGTCTGCCCGCCACGCTGCATGGACACCCTCTATCCTTGAGGTGCGCGAGGATGCCGGCGTTGTCGACCAGCGCCGCCAGCGCGACGGTCAAGGAGCAGGCCCTCACGATCCGGGTAGACAGCCACAACGCCGGCCGCCATTGACGCGCCAGGCACGGCACTCGATGCTGCGGGAACCCTGCGACATCCGTCGTTCAACTTTCACCAACGAGTCGCCCATGCCCGCTATCCGTCCCGACCCGCGCATCCTGTTTCGTCTCGCAGCGTTGCTAAGCCCTTACCGCTGGCGCCTGGCCGGAGCCGGCATCGCGCTGCTAATCGCCTCGGCCAGCGTGCTGGTCATGGGCCAGGGACTGCGCCTGGTGATCGATCGCGGGTTCATGGCCGAAGACGCCGGCCAACTCAACCGGGCCCTGGCCGGTCTGCTGGTGGTGGTGGCGCTGCTCGCCGTGGCCTCGGCGACGCGCTATTACCTGATCACCTGGATCGGCGAGCGGCTGGCCGCCGACCTGCGGCGTCGGGTCTTCGATCACCTGCTGACGCTGGAGCCCGACTTCTTCGAGAACAGCCGTACTCCGCACGGCGGCGCCGGCGAGATCCAGTCGCGACTGACCGCCGACACCAGCGTGCTGCAGAGCCTGTTCGGCTCATCGCTGTCGGTGGCGCTGCGCAACCTGCTGATGCTGCTCGGGGCGATCGTGCTGATGCTGGTCACCCAGCCCTGGTTGAGTGCGCTGGTGCTGCTGGGCATTCCCGCCACGGTGTTGCCGATCTTGTGGTTCGGGCGCCGAGTGCGTCGCCTGTCGCGGCACAGCCAGGACCGGGTCGCCGAGCTGGGACGCTATGCCGGCGAGGCCCTGGGAGGCATCCGCACCCTGCAGGCCTTCGGCCACGAGGCGATCGACCGGCGCGATTACGCACGCACCGCCGAGGCGGCGTTTCGGGTGGCGATTGCGCGCACCCGCCAGCGCGCCTGGCTGACCGGCATAGCCATGCTGGCGATCTTCACGGCGGTGGGGCTGATGCTGTGGCAAGGCGGCCACGCGGTACTCGACGGCTCGATGAGCGCCGGCGAACTGTCGGCGTTCGTATTCTATGCGGTGCTCGCCGCCGGTGCCGTCGCCGCACTCGCCGAGGTCGCCGGTGACATCCAGCGCGCCGCGGGCGCGGCTGAGCGCCTGCTCGAACTGCTCGACGCTAAGCCGAACATTCGCTCACCGGTCGCGCCGCGTGCCTTGCCCAGGCCATTGCGCGGCGAGATCCGCGCCGAGGGGCTGCGCTTCGCCTACCCGTCGCGTCCCAGCCCACCCGCCCTGGACGAGTTCGATATGCTCATTCGCCCCGGCGAGCGCGTCGCCCTGGTCGGCCCGTCGGGCGCCGGCAAGAGCACCCTGCTGCAACTGTTGCTGCGCTTTCACGATCCGCAAGCCGGGCGCCTGACCCTGGACGGCATCGACCTGCGCGAACTCGACCCGGCGGCGTTGCGCGGCGCCATCGGCCTGGTCGCCCAGGAGCCGATCCTGTTCAGCGGCAGCGCCGCCGACAACATCCGCTACGGCATGCCCGACGCCAGCGACGCCGCGGTACGAAAGGCGGCCCGCGACGCCAGCGCGCTGGATTTCATCGAGGCGCTGCCGGTGGGCTTCGACAGCTACCTGGGGCCGGGCGGCGTCCAGCTCTCCGGCGGCCAGCGTCAACGCCTGGCCATCGCCCGGGCGCTGCTGCGCGACCCCACAGTGCTGCTGCTCGACGAGGCGACCAGCGCGCTGGACGCGGAAAGCGAGCGCCTCGTCCAGGAAGCGCTCGACCGGCTGATGGTCGGGCGCACCACGCTGGTGGTCGCTCATCGCCTGGCCACGGTGGTAGCCGCCGACCGCCTGCTGATCTTCGACCATGGTCGCCTGGTCGGTGCCGGCACTCACGCCGAGCTGCTCGCGACCAATCCGCTCTATCGCCATCTGGCCAGCCTGCAGTTCGACTTCGACCGGTGACCCCGCAACTTGTCGCCGGGCAGCGTTTCTGAATTCAAGTTCCCCTCAACGCAGCCGATTGAGTAAAGTGAAGGACCGGTCAAGCTCCGCACGAGACAGCTACCCGGTGGCGACATGCCGTGTAGCGCCGGGGAGCCGGGCACCGTCTCCGCTTGGTTGCCGAAAGGCAGCGGGGAGCGGAAAACCCTCCCTGATTCGTGTGTCGAATCCGCTCGCGAAACTCACCAACAGGCTTGCCGCAAGGCGCGCTCATTTCCGTGAAACAGGCCCATGCGATCGCTTCGACATAGTACCCTGCTGCGCCTTCTGTCCACGTTCAGCGGCTTGTTCCTGGTGGTCGGAGCGGCCTTGTGGCTGCTCGCCCGCGCCGATTCCCTGCAGCTGGGCGAAACCATCACCGACAACCGTATCGCCCTGCTGGCGCTGCTGTTGCTGGGCTTCATTCTGACGTCCAGCCTGCTGATCCACCGCCAATACATCCAGCCGCTTCATCGCCTCGTCGATTACGTCAAGAATCAACATGACGGCGAGCCTGAAACTCCCCCCGCGACGCTGCTCGAACGCCACGACGACATCGCCTACCTGACCTGCCAGATCGAGAAGCTGCTGCTCAGCCTGCGCGAGAAGAATCAGCAACTGCTCGAGCAGAGCCTCAATGATCCGCTGACCGGGCTCGGCAATCGCCGCCTGCTCGAACAGCGCCTGGAAATTGCCCTGCCGTTGAGTCGCCGGCGCATGACGCCATTGTCGGCGCTGATGATCGACGTCGATCATTTCAAGCAGTACAACGATCACTACGGGCACCCCGCCGGCGATGACTGCTTGCTCGAGATTGCCAACGTGCTGCGGGATATCTTCCGCCGCGAGACCGATATCGTGGTGCGTCTCGGCGGCGAGGAATTCCTGGTGGTGCTGCTCGATGTCGATCTCGGCGAGGCTACCCGGTTGGCCGAGGCCATGCGCAGCATGCTCCAGGCCGTCGGCATTCCCCACGAGAGTTCTCCCACCGCCGAGGTGGTCACCGTCAGCATCGGCGTGGCCACCGCCGCGCCGGGCATCCCGATCGATCTCGACAGCCTGCTGTCCTGCGCCGATGCCGCGCTCTACCAATGCAAGGCGGAAGGCCGCAATCGCACCGTCAGCAGCCTGGTCGACGCGCGTTGCAGCGTACCCGTGGAGCCCCCCTCAAAGGCTTGAAGCCAGCCGCCCAACTGCCACGAGCCGATGCATTGAGCGCTCCGGTGGCTTACATTTTGCTACAGCTGAGCTCGGCGTAATGCTTGGACCCGGCCAAATACTGTATATAATTACAGCACAAGAAGGCCACCTCTCATCGAACCTTGAATAATAGCCAAATTAAGCTATAAAAATAACTTATAGTCTTTTCAGGCTATTTAGGCTATTTATTAATAGCCAATTATAGCTATTAACCACCATTATAGTCATAAATGACTATTAAAGTAGGTGCAGCACCATGAACACTATCGCGGTCTTGACCGGCGACATCGTCGGCTCACAGCAAGTCAGCGACAAACCGCGCTTGAGCCGCACGCTGGATGAGGCGCTGACGCTGCTCGAGAAGCGCTTCGAAGCCCGTAGCGACCGTTATCGCGGCGACGGTTTCCAGATCGCCATAGGCGATCCTCGCGACGGCGTGACCGCTGCGGTGTTGTTGCGCGCAGCGCTCATTCAGCACTCACCGTCACGCCAGGTCATGTGGGATGCCCGAATCGCCGTCGCCGTGGGCGGCGGCGAAGTGCCCGACGCGGCTCGTTTCGCCGAAGCCGAGGGCGACGCCTTCGTGCGTTCCGGACGTCACCTGGATGCCCTTGGCGAGACGCCGCAGCGACTGCTCGTGGTCACCGGCAAGGCGGACCTGGACGCGCACCTCGCCCTGCTGACCCGCTTCGCCGACGATATCATCAGCCACTGGTCCCGCTACTCGGCCGAGGTCGCCTATCACAGTCTGCTGCACGACGAATCGCAGCAAGCCTTGGCAAAGCGCCTGGAGCGAACCCAACCGACGATCAATCGCCGCCTGGTCGCCGCCCGCTGGTCGTTGATCCGCGATTATCTTGCCTACACGGGCCAATGTCTGGGGGAGGCATGATGGATTCGAACAGCCTGTCGCTGCTGCTGTTGCTGCTGCTCGGTCACTTGATCGGCGATTTCCTGCTCCAGAGCCAGGCCTGGGTGCGCAGCAAGGAGAGCCGCCACTACCTTTCGCCGGCCGTCTACCTGCACTCCGGCGTGCACGGCCTGCTGGCGCTTGTCGCCTTACTGGCCAGCGCGCAGGCCGCCCTGCCGACCCTCGCTGCCGTCGTGGCGATCAGCGTGACGCATCTGGCGATCGATATCGCCAAGAGCTACGCCCCGCCGCAGGCGCGCTATTTTCTGCTCGACCAGGCGCTGCACATCGGCGTGCTGCTGGTGGTCTGGGCGCTGCTGGTCGAATCCCCCGCATGGCTCGCCGAGCTTGGCGGCTGGTTGCTGCACCCGGCGCCGTTGCTGGTGGCGCTCGGCTATCTGTTGGTATTGCGCCCCACTTCGATCCTGATCGCGCTGATCATGCGGCGCTGGAGCCGCCAGGTCGACACCAGCGGCATGCTCGCCGATGCCGGCGCGCGCATCGGCATGCTCGAGCGCTTTCTGGTGCTGACCTTCGTGCTGGCCGACCAACTGGTGCCGATCGGTTTCCTGCTCGCCGCCAAGTCAGTGTTGCGCTTCGGCGAATTGCGCGAGGACCGCGACCGCAAGCTGACCGAATACGTGCTGCTGGGCACCATGCTGAGCTTCGCCCTGACACTGTGCCTGGGCATCCTGATCCGCCGCGCGCTGGCGGCACTCTAGAAGCCTGTCGCGACGGCCAATTATCAACCTCGGCAGGCTCGGCTGCCGCTCCGATCTTGGACGTGCCGCGGCGCTGAGGCAGCGTTCGGTGAGCGCGCTTTTGCCGCGCCCCCGGCTTGACCGTACAATGCCACGAGCATTCTTACCGTCCCGTCCACGATGCCCAGATGAAGGAAACGCCGGACCCATGCGCGCCAGCCAACTGTTGATCGCCACCCTCAAGGAAGTGCCCGCCGACGCCGAGATCGTCAGCCACCAGCTGATGCTGCGCGCGGGCATGATTCGCCGCCTGACTTCGGGGCTCTACAGCTGGCTGCCGATCGGCCTGCGCACGCTGCGCAAGGTCGAGCGCATCGTTCGCGAGGAGATGGATCGCGCCGGCGCCCAGGAGGTGCTGATGCCTTCGGTCCAGCCGGCGGAACTGTGGCAGGAATCCGGCCGCTGGGACCAGTACGGCGACCTGCTGCTGCGCATCCGTGACCGCCACGAGCGTGACTACTGCTATGGCCCGACCCACGAGGAAGTGATCACCGATCTGGTGCGCAAGGAGCTCTCCAGCTACAAGCAGCTGCCGAGCAACTTCTACCAGATTCAGACCAAGTTCCGCGACGAGACCCGTCCGCGCTTCGGGGTGATGCGCTCGCGGGAATTCATCATGAAGGATGCCTACTCATTCGATGTCGACCAGGCCGGGCTCCAGCGCTCCTATGAGGCGATGTATGACGCCTATATGCGCATCTTCACTCGCCTGGGTCTGAATTTCCGCGCCGTCGAGGCCGACAACGGCGACATTGGCGGCAGTGGCTCCCACGAGTTCCAGGTGCTGGCCGACTCCGGCGAGGATGCGGTGATTTTCTCCACCTCGTCTGATTACGCCGCCAACATCGAGAAGGCCGAGGCACTGCCTGCCCCGCTGGGCGAGGCCCCTGAACGTCCGGCACCACAGGAAGAGCTGCGCCTGGTCGACACACCCGATGCCCGCACCATTGCCGCGCTGGTCGAGCAGCACGGCCTGCCGATCGACAAGACCCTCAAGACGCTGATGGTGCATGCCGCCCAGGGCGGGCTGATCGCCCTGCTGGTGCGCGGCGACCATGAACTCAACGAGATCAAGGCCGAGAACCTGGCCGAAGTGGCGACACCCTTGACCATGGCCACGGAGGCCGAGATCCGCGCCGCGGTGGGCGCCGGTCCGGGCTCGCTGGGTCCGGTCGGCCTCGACATGCCGGTCATCGTCGATCGCAGCGTGGCGCTGATGAGCGATTTCGGCGCCGGCGCCAACGTCGACGGCAAGCACTACTTCGGCATCAACTGGGAGCGCGACGTGGCCTTGCCCAAGGTCGCCGACCTGCGCAATGTGGTCGAGGGCGACCCCTCGCCGGACGGTCAGGGCACCCTGTCCATCGCCCGCGGCATCGAGGTGGGCCACGTCTTCCAACTGGGTCAGAAATATTCCCAGGCGATGAACGCCACGGTGCTCGACGACAGCGGCAAGGCCGCCAAGCTGTGGATGGGCTGCTACGGCATCGGCATTACCCGCATCGTCGCGGCGGCGATCGAACAGAACCATGACGACGCCGGAATCATCTGGCCCAACGCCATCGCCCCGTTCGAGGTGGTGCTGGTGCCGATGAATGCGCACAAGTCGCAGCGCGTGCGCGAAACCGCCGAACGCCTGTACGGCGAGCTCAAGGCCCAGGGCATTGACGTGTTGCTCGACGACCGCGATACGCGTCCCGGCGTCAAGTTTGCCGACCAGGAGCTGATCGGCATTCCGCATCGCGTGGTGATCGGCGATCGCGGACTCGATAACGGCGAGCTCGAATACAAGGGGCGCCGCGACAACGACAACACCATGATTGCCGCCGACAGCCTGGTCGACTTCCTGCGTGAACGCCTGCAGGGCTGAGCGGCGCCGGTCATGGCCGCGTGGCCGTCACGGTTCAAAGCATCTCGAACAGGCTCATGCCACGCATGTCGACGAAGGTCTTCTGCGAGGCCTGCAGGCCTACCTGGCGTAGCGTGTAGTCGGAAATCGCACTGGCGTAATCCAGATCGACCAGCTCGGACAGGGTCGATTCGTAGTTCAAGCTGCGGTTGCCGCCCACGGTGTCCAGCACGTCCAGTTCGTTGAGTCGCGCACCGACCGAGGCCCGCACGGTGAGTACGTTGTCGAGGCTGTTGTCGAGCTGGCGACTGACCGATGACAGCGTGTTGCTGAGATCCGCCTGCTTGGCCGAGGTATCGGCAGGCGACTCCAGGGCGGCCAGGGCACTTTCCAGTGTTGCAAAGACGCTCTGATCCTGGCCCTTGGTCATCTCGATGGCATCATCCTGCTTCGGCTCGCCTTCCAGCGTGATGGACATGCCATTGAATTCAATGGGCTCGCCAGCCGTGTAGGTATCGGTCAATAGTGCAGTGCCCAGACCGTCGGTGATACTGAAGGTCGTCGCATCGGTGAACGTTAGCGTATAGCTTGCGCCGAAGCCATCCGCCGCTGCGTCCCTGACGCTGGGCCCGGTGAAGGTCAACGTGCTGTCCGCTGCCGTCGTGGCTTCGGCCACGTAATCGGATCCGGCGTGGACTCCGGAGAAGACGTCCAGGCCGCTGTCGCCCACCGGCATCTGACGCGACGAATCGACCTGCTGGGCACGCACCGAATCGGCGCCCTGGTATACGATCCTACCGCCCTGCTTGACGAACGGCGAAGCGTTGTCCTTGACACCGCCGAACAGGTAGTCGCCGTTGCCGTTGGTGGTGTTGGCCTGACCCAGCAGACTCTCGTAGATGCCACGCAGCTCGCTACCGATCGCGGAGCGGTCGGCATCGCTCAGGGTACCGTTGCCGGCTTGCACGATCAGTGTCTTGGCGCTGGAGATCGCGTCGCTGACGCTATTGAGTACGCTCTCTTCCTGCGATAGCGCATTGCGCGCCGTAACGCGGGCATCGGCGTATTGCTGCGATACCGCCATCGACTGCGAGACGCTGACCGCGCGCGAGGCCGCTTGCGGGTCGTCGGACGGGTTGACGACGCGGCGCCCGGTCGCCAGCTGCTGGCCGACATCGAGAAAGGCGCTCTGCTGGCGATTCATCGACGACAGGCTGGATTCAAACATGGTCACGGTACTGATGCGCATGACGAAACCTCAATAATCTAAGTAACCGGGATCAACGAATGCCCAGGATGGTGTCGAGTAACGTGCTGCCTGTCTGGATGACCTTGGCGTTGGCCTGATAGAACTGCTGGAAGCGGATCAGGTTGGCGGCCTCCTCGTCGAGATTGACCCCCGACTCGGACTGCTGCACGGCCGTCAGCTGCTCGGTCAGCACCGACTGCGCGCTCAGATTCGCCTGGACGACGTTGGTCCGGTTGCCCACGTCGCTGACCAGCGACGCATAGGCCTCGCTCAAGCTCGCCTTGCCTTCGACGAGCCCGCCCTGCTGCAGACTCTGCAACGCCAGGGCATTGCGGTTGTCGCCGCTGGCGGGATCCGACGACAAGGTCAGCGTGTCCCCATCGACGGGCTTTCCGCTGAACGTCATGCTGATCCCGTCGATGGACAGCGTATCGCCCGCGGACAGCTTGACGCTCGACGGATCTGCCGGAACCTCGCCATTGACCAGGACTTGGCTGCCGGCAGGCGCATTGGGGCTCAGCGTGAATGCGTCATTGGCGGCATCGGCAGCGCTGATGGAAATATCCATCTGGATACTCGTGGTGGGCAGCGTAAAACCATCCTCGATCGTCACGCTGCTGGCCGCCAGTGTACTTCCCGCCTTGAGCGACGGCGTCACCTGGACATGGGCGCTGGCGGCAATCTTGGAAGTATCGTCAATGACGTTTTCAAGCTGTCCGGCCAGGTTCCTGGTCGGCTGAATCAGGAACGTATCGCCTTCGGCGATGGCGCCCGAGGACTCATCGAGGGTCAGGGTCATGCCGTCAAACGACAGCGTCGTGTTGCTGCCGGCATCGGTTCCGGCCGTCGGCTGCGGGTCCAGCGGCGTCTTGCTCCCGGCCCGGGAAACGACGAAATCGCCACTCTCGTACTTGATCTGATAATCGCTGGTCGTCACCGCCGAGAAAGCGCTGAATTCGGCACTGAAACTCGCGCCACTGGCGTTCCTCTCATTGGAAAAGACACTCGGTGAACCGATGGCGAAGAAGTCCTGGCCCTGGGCGCCATTCAGATCCTGACCGGCGCGATGTTGCTCGTTGAAGCCTTCGGCCAATGCCAGCGCCATCTGGCCGACCTGATTCTGGGTCTTGTCCAGCGTTTCGCTGCGGAAGGTCATCAAGCCGCCCAGCGTGCCGCCCTCGAAAGTCGACTCGGCCAGCTCGATCGTGCTGCCGCCGGGATCGTTGTAGGCAACCACGGTCCGCGTGGGATCGGATGACGACGGGACCGCCTCCAGCGAATAGCTGTTGTTGCCGGCGACCAGCGGTTGGCCATTGGCCATGGTCAGGTTGTAGGTGCCGCCATCCTGGATCGACAGCTTGACATCGATGCGCTCACTCAACCCGGCGACCAGATTATCGCGCTGGTTGAGCAGATTGTTGGGCACCTCGCCGGTCTTGGCCTGGGTCAGCGAGATCTGCCGATTGAGCTTGGCCAACTGCTCGGTGGTGTTGTTGATCTGAGTGACTTCGTCGCGTACCTGGCCGTTGATACCCGACTGCATGTCGTCGAGATAGCTGTCGAAAGCCCGGAACTGGGCGGTCAGCGTATCCGCGCTGCCGATCAGCCCCTGGCGTGCCGCCGGGTCGGAAGGCGCCCCGGAAAGGTCCTCGAGCGACGAGAAGAAGCTCTGCATCAGCGGTGCGAGCCCGGCCTCGCCATCGGCAAGCAGATTGTCGAGCTGGCTGACCTGGGTATCGTAGGCCTGCAGCGCGCTCGAGCGACTGCTCGATTCGTTGAGCTGCGAAGCGATGTACTGGTTGAACTGGCGCTCGATGTCGTTGACCTGGACGCCGCCGCCACTGGGGCTGGTTTCACCCAGCTGGGTGATCTGGCGGTTGTAGCCCGGCGTATAGACGTTGCTGATGTTGGTGCTGGTCGTCTGCAGGGCAACCTGGGCAGCGCTGAGGCCGCTAAGGCCAGTGGAGAAGAGGCTCATGGGTCCATCCCGATCTAGGAGCTTGCAATTACCCGATTTATCGGCCGGCGCTCATGAAACTTGAAGCCGGCCACCATTTTCTGGACGACTCAGAAAATTTGCGTCGGCAACCGGTCGATGGCGTAGGCATCGAGCTTGGCGCGGGCGTCGCTGGCCGGCCTCGACGCATTCGCAGCCAGTTGCGGTTCATCCGTCCCGCGCAAGCCCAGCGTATCCATGATCGCGATCAGCTTGTCGGCATAGGCCGGATCGGTGGCATAACCGCCCGCCTGCAAGGCGCGCGCCGCAGCGTCGGCATTGCTGGCAGTGACCACCCCGGCGTAGCGCGGGTTGTCGCCGATCAACCGGGCGTAGTCGGTGAATGCCGCCTCGAAATCGTCATAGACGCGGAAGCGATCGACGATCTTGACCGCCCGCCCGTCGACATATTCGGTGGTGGTGATGTCGGTGGTCTCGCCCTGCCATTGACTGCCCGTCTTGATGCCGAACAGGTTGTAGCTGTTGTTGCCATCCGCGGTGGGTATTTCATTGCGCCCCCAGCCGGTTTCCAGCGCGGCCTGTGCCAGAATCAGCTCGGCTGGCACGCCGGTGGTGCGGCTGGCCGCCTGCGCCGGGCCGCGGAGCTCGCGCAGGAACTCGGCGACGTGCGCCGGGCGCTCGCGGCCGCTAGCGTCAATGGCCGCCGATGCACCGCCAGCAGTCGATTCATAGCCGCTCCCCGCCGGCTTCAGCTCCAGCGCATCGAGGAACCGCGTCGGTGATTCCTCGGTTAGCGCCTCGCCAGCCCGAGAAGCAGTCGGCAGATCGCCGCCCTGCAGACCGCCATGCAATACTCGCGGCGCGCCCCGTGGTATCCCGGCGATCAGCGACTCACTGACGCTGTCGGCCTTGGGCACCAGGCCACGATCCTCGAGTTGCTGCACCAATTGTTCGGCGAGTCCGATGCCTTGCCCCGACAAGTGCTGCGACCACTGCTGATCGAGCATCTCCGTATAAAAGCGCGTCTGCTGACTGTCCAGCAATCCGGATTGAGGGCTCGCGTCGCGCATGCTCTTGAGCATCATCTTGAGAAAGACCGCCTCGAACTGCTTGGCAGCCTCGCGTACACCCTCCTCGGGCCGGTTGCTGGCCGTCTGCTTGAGTCGCTGCAACCCCTGCATGTCGAGTGCGAACTGGCCGCCGGTACTATTCATCGACATCAGATGATCTCCAGTTCCGCACGCAGCGAGCCCGAGGCCTTGAGGGCCTGGAGGATCGACATCAGATCCTGCGGCGTTGCACCCAGCGCATTGAGCGCACTGACCACCTTGGCCAGATCGGCACTGGTATCGAGCATCTGCAACGCGCCGCCTTCCTGTGACACCGACACTTCGGCATTGGGCACCACTACCGTCTGTCCCTGCGACAGCGGATTCGGCTGGCTGACCTGCGGATTGTTGTCGATGGTGATCGACAGATTGCCATACGCCACAGCCGCCTGGCGCAGCGTCACGGTGCTGGTCAATACCACCGATCCGGTACGCGAATTGATGATCACCCGGGCCGGCTCCATCCCCAACGCCAGGTCGATGTTCTGTACCCGGGCCATGAAACGCACACGATTGTTGCTGTCCATGGGGGCATTTAAACGGATCACCCGTCCGTCGAGCGCCGCGGCTACCGGTGCGCCGAATTCCTGATTGATTGCCGTCACGGCGCGCTGGGCGTTGTCGAAACTGTATTCGTTTAGCTGCAGGTCCAGGATACCGTTGGCGCCGAGCTGCAGCGGCACCTCGCGCTCGACGGTGGCCCCGCCACTGATGCTGCCGCCGGCCTGCTGATTGATGGACACGCTGCTGCCGCCCGCCTGCGCGCCGGCGCCGCCGACGAAGACGTTGCCCTGAGCCATGGCGTAGACGTTGCCGTCGGCCCCTTTGAGTGGCGCCATCAGCAAGGTGCCGCCGCGCAGGCTGCGCGCGTTGCCCACCGAGGAAACGACGACATCGATCTCTTGGCCCTGACGGGCAAACGGCGGCAACTGGGCGGTGATCATGACCGCCGCCACGTTCTTGAGCTGCATGTTGGTCCCGGCCGGCACGCTGATGCCCAACTGGGAAAGCATGTTGGTCAGGCTCTGGGTGGTGAACGGCGCCTGGGTGGTCTGGTCGCCCGAACCATCCAGACCGACCACCAGGCCATAGCCCACCAGGGCGTTGTCACGGACCCCGGCGAAGGAAGCGAGGTCGCGAATACGCTCGGCCTGTGCCGGCATCGTCAGCGCAACCAGCAGGCACAAGCCGGCCAGCCAGCGAAAGCCCGGCTGAGAGAATGAAAGGAAGCGGTGAATAGACATGATCATCAACCCTTGATGCCTGCGATATAACATCAAAACGGCGACACATTGAGGAAGAAGCGCTGCAGCCAGCCCATGGTCTGCGCCTCGTTGATATAACCGTCGCCCACGTACTCGATGCGCGCATCCGCGACTTCGGTCGAGACGACGGTATTGCGGCCGCTGATCGTGCGCGGATTGACGACCCCCGAGAAACGAATGAACTCGGTGCCCTGATTGATGGCGATCTGTTTCTCGCCACGCACCTTCAGGTTGCCGTTATAGAGCACGTCGATGACCGTGACGGTGATCGTGCCGGTAAAACTGTTGTTGGCGGCCGCACCGCCGCTGCCGGAAAAGTCGTTTTTGCCGGACACATCGAAACCGTATTCGGCCAGCTGGTCGAGCGCATCGGGCAACTGAGCGAGCTCCAGGCTCGCGCTGCCATCGCGGCCGGCGTTGGCCGAGGAGTTCTTGCTGGCGCTGACATCCTCGTCGAGGACGATAGTCAGGATATCGCCGATGTTGCGCGGACGGCGATCCTCGAACAACGGCTGATAGCCGGTGGCCGGCTGGAAGATCGAGCCATTGGGAATCGGCGGCGGCGGCTCGTTGATCACCACCTTTTCCTGTTCGCCGACCACCGACGGGCGCGGCAACTGCGCGCAACCGCCTACGACCAGCATCACGATCCCCACCCACAAGCTCCGCAGCACACGGTTCGGCATGCGTTTCCCCACCTCCCGCATCGGGCCAGTATTCATGTGGCAATCATCGATCACAGCTGAGCCAGACGCGCCAGCATCTCGTCGGAAGTCTTGACGGCCTTGCTGTTGATCTCGTAGGCACGCTGGGTCTGGATCATCCCGACCATCTCTTCGACCACGTTGACGTTGGAGGTCTCGACGTAACCCTGATACAGCGTACCGGCACCATTCAGCCCGGGAACGTTGTCGTTGCGCGGACCGGAGGCGGTCGTCTCGAGGTAGAGGTTTTCACCGATGCTCTCCAGCCCCGTGGGGTTGCTGAAGGTCGCCAGGGTCAACTGCCCGACCTGGTTGGACTGCGCGCTGCCCGGCTGGGTCACCGAGACGATGCCGTCGCGACCAACGGAAACCGACAGCGCATTCTCGGGAATGAAAACGGCCGGCTCGATGGGGTAACCGCTGGCGGTCACCAATTGACCATTCTGATTGACCTGGAAACTGCCATCACGGGTATAGGCCGTGCTGCCATCGGCACGCGTCACCTGGAAGAAACCCTTGCCGCTGATCGCCAGATCGCGCGAATTCTCGGTGTTTTCCAGGTTGCCCTGGGTATGCAGGCGCTCGGTGGCGACCGGACGTACACCGCTGCCGATCTGCATGCCCGACGGCAGGTTGTCCTGGACATTCGATTGCGCGCCGGGCTGGCGCAGGTTCTGGTAGAGCAGGTCCTCGAACACCGCCCGCGAGCGCTTGAAGCCGTTGGTGCTGACGTTCGCCAGGTTGTTGGCGATGACATCCATCTGCACCTGCTGAGCTTCCAGCCCAGTCTTGGCAGTCCACAATGAACGAATCATGATTCAATACCTCGAAGGGTTAACGCTAGCTGGTAACGGACAGCAGGCTGTTGGCGCGCTGGGCGTTCTCGTCGGCGCTCTCGATGGTCTTCATCTGCATGTCGTAGCGGCGTGCGCCGTCGATCATCGCGACCATCGCCTCGGTGGCGCTCACGTTGCTGCCTTCCAGCGCCCCGCTGACCACTCTGATCGCATCGTCGGCCTGAAGCTGGCCACCGCCTTGCGGACGGAACAGGCCATCCCCGCCACGGACCAGCGAACCCGGCTCGGGATCGACCAGCTTGAGCTGGCCTACCGGGCCACGGGTATTCGGTGCGCCCCCGGGAACCACGGCGCTCAGGGTACCGTCGGCGCCGATGCTGACCTCCGCGCCCAGCGGCACGATGATCGGCCCGCCATCGCCCATCACCGGACGCCCCATGACGTTGACCACGCCATTGGCATCGACCTGCAGGTCGCCACGCCGGGTGTAGGCTTCGCCGTCGGCGGTCTGCACGGCCAGCATGCCGTCGCCATCGATCGCCACGTCGAGCTCTCGCCCGGTCGTCGACAGCGGCCCGGGGCTGAAATCGCTGCCCGGGGTGGAGGCCATGACAGATGTGCGGGTCGCCAGCCCATCGCCCTGGACCGGAACTGCGCGCATGGCGCTGAGCTCGGCACGAAAGCCCGGCGTGGCAACATTGGCCAGGTTGTTGTTGACCACCGCCTGCTGGTCCATGCTCTGCCTGGCGCCGCTCATGGCGGTATAAAGAATGCGATCCATGATGTTTGTCTCTCGACGTGACGCATCACGATGCCGAGGCATACAGCCCCGGCATCAGTTCGGCATTAACGCAGCTGGGCAATCTGGTCCATCACCTCGGACTGGGTGCGGATCGAGTTGGTGTTGGCCTGGTAGTTGCGCTGAGCGATGATCAGGTCGACCAGTTCCTTGGTCAGATCGACGTTGGAGGCTTCCAGCGTGCCAGATTCGATGGAACCGAACTGGCCCACGCCCGCCGTACCCACCACCTCGGCGCCGGACTCGGCGGTCGCCGCCCACATATTGTCGCCCGCAGACTTGAGGCCTTCAGGGTTGCGGAAGTTGACCAGGGCAATCTGACCGGCGGCCACCGATTTCTCGTTGGTGAAATTGCGCATGATGGTGCCGTCATTGGCAATGGAGATTCCCACCAGGGTGCCGGAGGTATAGCCATCCTGAGCCAGCGAGTTCTGGGTCGAGTCGTTGGCGAACTGGGTCGTGCCCTGAAGGTCTAGCTCAAAGGCCAGCGGCGCGGGATCGCCGCCCAATTGGGCCGTCGTGAAGTTGACCTGCGGCTGGTCGACTGTCGCAGCACCCTGAGTAATGGAGTCGAGTTGACCGTTGGTATCGAAGCCGAGCGTGAAGTCGTTACTGGTATCGTAGAAGCCGTCGAGAGCGACCTTGCCGTTCCACTCGTTGGGGTTGGCAGTCTTTTCAAAGTAAACCGTGGCGTTACGAGCATTTCCCAATGAATCATAGGTGGTGAAACTATTCGAATAATTATAAGTGACGTCGGTGGTCGTCTCGGGCGTTACGCCGGGGTTGGACGTTAAAAGCTCGACTGAACTCTTCATGCTGGCATCGGCAGGATCGATGCTGGCATCCAGATTGTAGGTGCCGCTGACTTGGGTCGTCGCCGAGGCCGGCATGTCATCGGCGGGGATGTTCATCGCCACCGGCTGACCGCCGGCCACCACGTCGGAGAACGGGCCGCCGCCCAGTCCGTAGCCCATGATCTTGGCGCCCTGGGCATTCACCAGGTCGCCCTCGGCGGTCATGGTCAACTGGCCATTGCGCGAATAACCGATCTGCCCTTCCTGCTCGAAGCGATAGAAACCGGTGCCGCTGATCGCCAGGTCAAGATTACGCCCGGTCGTCTCCAGGTTGCCGTTACTGAAATTCTGCAAGACATCGGCCACGCGGGTACCCAGACCCACCTGGCTATTGGCGAACACATCGGAAAATTGCACCGATGAGCTCTTGAAACCGGTGGTCTGCGAGTTGGCAATGTTGTTGCCGACGACATTCAACTGCTGCGAAGCGGCGTTGACGCCACTCAATGCCTGTGAAAAACCCATTCTTCAGTCTCCCTGCGAGCCAAGTCGCCCGCTGCTTAGTTGATTCTTGGTTGGTTCTGGCAGCACTGCGGCCATTAAAGAATCTGGCGGACGGCATCGAGGCCGACCTGGCCGTAGATCGCACCGAGATCGAGACGCGGGCCCGATTCGGTCGACACTACGCCGTTAACCGGGGCATAGTTCAGGGCTGTCACGCTCACCGGCTCGTCACCCTGATTGGCGGCAATGGATACACGATACCGGCCATCGGGCGCAGCACTGCCATCTTGCAGCGTTCCGTCCCAAGTAAAGGATTGAACACCGGCCTCGAGTGCGCCTATATCGTCGGCACTGAAGCTGCGCACGACTTCACCGGAGTCATTGGCGATGGTGATCGCGACGTCATCGGCCGGCCCCTCCAGCTCGACGCCGAACGGCGTGGTTGCCTCACCGTCTTTCACTACCCGATTGCCGGGCACCAAGACTCCTTGGCCAATCAGCGCCGCCGCCTGCAGGTTTTGCCCGGCATTGACCTGGCTGGTGATGCCTTCCAGCGTCTTGTTCAGGTCCTGGATGCCATTGACCGTGTTGATCTGCGCCAACTGCGAGGTCATCTCGGCATTTTCCATCGGCTTCATCGGATTCTGGTTCTTCAGCTGGGTGACCAGCAGGGTCATGAAGCTGTTGCTGAGATCGCCGGTCGCCGATGCCTTGCCTGCCGATCCCCCCGTGGTCTGGTTCAGGCTGTTGAGTACGCTGGTATCGATGGTATTGGCCATGGGGGCTCCTGATGGCTACCAAAAGTTCGCTGTGGGAACACTGCATAAATGCCTGCGCGAGGAAATCGCTTCGTTGCGCGGTGCTCGGAATCCTCACCTATACCCATAGGCTCCGGCTCCTGTGCTCCGTGCGCCTTGCGCTTTACACCGCTCGTCGATTTATTCAGCGCTCCCTTAGCTCTCGCCCAACGTCAGCGTCTTGAGCATCAGCGTCTTGCTGGTGTTCATGACTTCGACGTTGGCTTGATAGGAACGAGAGGCAGCAATCATGTTGACCATCTCGTTGACCGGCTCGACGTTGGGCATCGTCACGTAGCCCTCCGCGTCGGCCATCGGATGCGCCGGCCGATATTCGCGACGCATCGGCGAGGGATCGTCGATGACTTCGCTGACACGAACACCGCCGATGCCGCTGGACACGTCGGAACGCGTCTCGAACATCACCTGCTTGGCGCGATAGGCCTCGCCATCGGGCCCGGCAACGCTGTCGGCATTGGCCAGGTTGCTCGCCGTGACGTTCATGCGCTGAGATTGAGCAGTCAACGCCGAGCCTGAAATATCCAAGATACTGAACATGGCCATGCCAATTACTCCGGTTGCATCGCGGTCTTCAACCCCTGAATCTTGCGATTCATGATGGTCAGCCCCGCCTGGTAGCGAATCGCATTGTCGGCAAACTGAGCGCGCTCGCGGTTCATGTCGACCGTGTTGCCATCGAGGCTTGGCTGGTCGGGTACGCGATAAAGCAGCTCGCGGCCCGTGCCGGCTGGCGCCTGGGCCGCGATGTGCCGGCCTGAAGTGCGTGCCAGTTCCAGTCCGCCGTCGCCCGGACGCCCCTGCTGCATGGCACGCGACAATTCAGCCGAAAAATCGAAGTCGCGCGCTTTATAATTGGGCGTGTCGGCATTGGCGATATTGCTTGCCAGCACTTTCTGACGTTCCGCGCGCAGGTTCAGAGCTTCCTGGGGGAAGCGCAGCGCTCCGTCAAGCATGTCGATCATTTCTTGCTCCCTGGCTCGGCTGGGATAAGGTTCAGGCTGGAGAATAGACGCCAAGCTGTCTTCCCAAAGGAAGAAACAGGCCCTGATTTGCTCATTATTTCCGCGCATGGCAATTCCCCTCCAGCACTAGAATCGTCACCATCGCATGGGGGGAGAAATCGATGCGCAACCAGAACCACAACGTCTACCCGGATCATGGCGCCCACTTCATGAAGCTGCTGGCTATCGCCGCCTTGATTTGGCTGGGCGCTCCCCCGGCGCTGGCCGACAGCAGCGAAGAAGCGCTGATCGAGCAGCGCGTTCGTGACTTCCTGATCGAGCAGGCCCGCCCCCTCGGTGACAGCGTAAGCGTCAGCGTGCAGCGCGCTCAGGCACGCCTGCCCGCCTGCGAGAATCCCCAGCCCTTCCTGCCCCGCAACAATCAACGGCTATATGGACGGGTCGCGGTCGGCGTCGATTGCAACGGTGAAGGTGGTCGCACCCGGTATGTTCAGGCCGACGTCTCGGTGACCATTGAACACGTCGTCCTGGCGCGGGACGTTCCGCGTGGTGCGACTCTGACGTCGCAGGATCTGATGCTTGAAAAGGGTTTCCTGGAAAAGCTGCCGCGACAGGCCGTCAAACGCATCGAGGGCGCCGTCGGGCTGGTAGCCACCCGGGCCTTGCGCGCGGGCACGACACTGCAGAGCTACCAGTTGCGTCGTGAGAATCTCGTCAAGCGCGGACAGACGGTGAGCGTCATTGCCCGCGGCGAGGGCTTTCAGGTTCGCCGCGAGGCCCAAGCGATGGATAACGGCGCGATGGGCGAACAGGTCAGACTGCGCATCGCCAACGGCGAACTGCTTCAGGCACGGGTAATCGGCCCGAAGCGATTGAGCGTCGAGTTCTGAGGCTAGCCGCCGAAGTTGCCGGAAACTAAACTGCCGGGGATTGCCGGCGGTCATTAAAGTTAATGCCCTGTGTGGCCGATAGTCAGGGAAAGGTCGAGATCATCAAGAGGATGCCCCGTGAAAGTCGACAACTCACACCCCCTGCAGCGCCCGACGCAAACCGATAGCAAGCCCACTCAGCCGGCCAAGCAGGGCGTCGAGTCGCAGGCGGCCAGCCCGGCTGCCATCGCGCACCTGAGCAATACGTCCCAGAACACGACTCAGGACATCGATGCTGCACGCGTTGCCGAAATTCGCCAGGCGATCAGCGAAGGCCGGCTGGAGATCGACTCAGGGCGCATCGCCGATGGCCTGATCGATAGCGTCCGCGACCTGCTCGGCAAGTCCGACAGCTGATTGCTACTACACGTACCGGCGGAGAGCACACCATGAGCCTGGCCCAGCACCTCGAGCGCGAACAACAGCATCTCGACGCCTTCATTGCATTGCTCGAGGCGGAACGCGCCAGCCTTTCGCAAGGCGAAGTCGATGGTGAGCGTCTGAGCACCCAGGCACAACAGAAGCAGCACCACATGGAGCGTCTCGAGACGCTCGAGACTCAGCGGCGTAACGTGCTGAAAAAACTCGGCTATAGTCAGGGCCGGCAAGGCGCGGAAGCCGCCGCGCGAGAGGCCCATTGCCTAGATGCCTGGCATGCCTTCCTGAGCCGAGCGTTACACGCCAAGCAACTCAACCAGTTGAACGGGGTATTGATCGGCTCGCGCATGAATCAGAACCAACGCATCCTCGATTTCCTGAACAATGCCGCAGGCAAGGCGCTTTACGGCCCCAACGGCCAATCGCGGCGTCGCGGCTTTGGCGAAGTGGCCTCGAGGGCTTGAAGCCTGTACGGCCGCTGCGAGTGGCCGCTTTGCGCGAACCCGATTAATAGCTTGATCTTCATGTAACAAATAAGGGATATTTATTACAATAGGAAACGAATAGATAATATATTCTTGCATATGCCATTATCGCCGTCGTCCTGTGCCTTGCCTCGCATGGTCTGGACGTGATTCGCGGCCGGGGATAAGCCAGTGATTCCATCGCCTCTCATCCAGTCCTTGCTCGATTGCCCGGCGCTTCCCTCGATCCCAGCCGTGATCCAGCGCGTTATCGTCCTCGCGGCCGATCCCGATTCCCGCTTGCAACAGATCCTCGACGTGCTGCAGAACGATCCGGCATTGACGGCACGGCTGATATCCCTGGCCAATACCGTCTACTACACACAGGCGAAGCCTGCCGATACGCTGCGTGAAGCGGTCGAGCGCCTGGGACTCGATACCACCGTATCGCTTGCCCTGGGCTTCAGCCTGGTCACCGCATCACAGGGCAATGCCCGATCCACCGGCTTTGATCTACAGCACTTCTGGCAACGTGCGTTGATCAGTGCCATCGCCGCACAGGAACTGGCCACGCAGCGCCGCCAGGGCAATGAACTCGGGCCCGTGTTCACGGCAGCGTTGCTGCAGGATATTGGCATGCTGGCCCTCAATGCCGTGGACCCGCTCGAATATGCCAGGCTCATCGGTACGCTCGACGATCATGATGAGATCGCCCTGCGCGAGCGCACGCACTTTGGCGCCGATCATGCCGAAGTCGGTGCCTGGCTGGCAGGCAACTGGGGATTGTCAGCACAGTGCCGCGAATGGATACGCTGCAGTCACGACCGGCCGGTACGCGAGGACGCGTTCGGGGCCGGCGACTGCGTCATGCTTTCGGGGCGTCTCGCCGATATCTGGCTGGCATCGGATGGCCATCGCACCCTCGCCCAGCTAGCCCCCTGGTTGAGCGACGAGAAGCAGCGGAGCGAGTTGCTCAGCAGCATTCAGTCCCGGCTTCCACACATCGTCGCGCTCTTCGAGGTCACTGCCCCCAACGCGTTCGATTCACCGCGTCTGTTGATGGAAGCGAAGCAACTGCTCCTCGACCGTGCGCTCCATCTGCAATCCCAGCTCGATCATCAGAGCCAGGAACTCAAGGCCCTGCAAGCCGCCAACTGGAATCTCGATCGCGCGCTACGCTACGACCCCCTGACCCAGCTCTACAGCCGGCAATATTTACTGTCCTTGCTCGAGACGCATTTCGAAGAAGCCAACCGGTCGTCACAAGAGCTGTCGATGGTATTTCTCGATCTCGATCACTTCAAGCAGATCAATGACGAACACGGTCATCCCGTGGGCGACGAGGTGCTCAAGAACTTTGCCGGCCTGCTCGTCGAACTCAGCGACCCGGACGTTCATCTCGGCCGCTTCGGTGGCGAGGAGTTCATGGTTTTGCTCCCAGGCTACGATCGACGCAAGGCCGCCGACTATGCCGATCATATCTGCAATACTCTACGTAGCCGCCCTTTGTTTCACCATCGGGGAATCACGATTCAGGTCACCGCATCGGTCGGCATCGTCAGTCTCAGGGAGGAGGGCTATAGCTCGCCCGATGAGCTGATCCATAAAGCCGATCAGCGCATGTATCTTTCAAAGCGCACCGGGCGCAATCGTGTGACCCACGAGTAGGCCGCAGCCCGAAGCCTTGCTTGAAAGCCAGCCTGCGACAAGATCTAGAGTCTGGCTTCGAGCCGCGCCAGTATCTGCTGACCGACCTGGTTGACCAGCGGCTTGGCCGCCTTGTCAACGGCCTTGGCAAGCAGCCGGTTACCTATCTCGTAACTCACGCTGAGCTCGACCCTTGTACCTTCTGCAACCGGAGTCAGCGTGTAACGCCCCTGGTTGCGCACCCCCGCCAAGGACTCCCAGGCCAGGGTATGCGGCGGGCGGCGCTCCGTGACCTTCACGTCGAATTGCCAGTCACGCCCGATGACGTGGATGTGCCAGCGGTAGCAGTCGTTGCCGAGGGGCTCGACCCGCTCGATCTTGTCCGAATAGTCACTGAAGTTTTCGATGCGTTCCAGCAGTGCATAGACGCGCTCGGGTGCAGCCTTCAATACCGCACTGTGTTCGATAGTCGCCATGCGCTTCCTTGTTGGGCTGTGATTTTTCCTAGGAGTCTGCCGGGCTTGGCCGATCGTCACGAGAAGCACGGGTTTCGAGTCGAATTTATCGATCGATTGAGGCGAATAGCGCGCTATTTAACGAAATGGATCGATGGAATTGGCCGAAAGGCCGGGATTCGCAGTAGGTCAGTGTCAAGTCCGACGGGCTCCTAGTCAGAGAGTACGCACTGTGGCCTGGAATCGCCAAGTGCGGCATTGTCCGCCCCTGTTGGTAATGGGTACAATGCGCGACTCGTAAGAGAGGCTTACGTCCGGACACCCGGATCCCGGACGCCATCTACCGCGGGCCAACAAATTCTCCGGCAGGCTTTACCATGAACGATTCTTCCCCGGCGATGGCATCCGCCAAGGCTGTCGTCATCTATTCCGGCGGCATGGATTCCTATACCGTGCTGCACCGTGCCGTTGGCCAAGGCTATTCGGTACACGCCCTGTCCTTCGATTATGGTCAACGCCATGTCAAGGAACTCGCTATCGCCCGCCGGGTCTGCCAGCGCCTGAATATCGCTCACCAGGTGATCGATATCCGGGCGATTCATTCGCTGATCGACAACTCGGCGCTCACCGACGCCACTCGCCCACTGCCCGCAGGCGACTACGATGCCGACAGCGTGGCGGCCACCGTGGTACCCAACCGCAACATGATTCTGCTGTCGCTGGCTATCGCTCATGCCGTCAACATCGATGCCGATGCGTGTTTTTACGGGGCCCACGGCGGCGATCACGTGCTCTATCCAGATTGTCGTCCCGAGTTCGTCAAGCGCATGAATGCCGCCTCGGCCGTCGCCAATTTCAATGCCGTACGCATCGAGGCTCCTTATCTGCACGCCAGCAAGGGCGACATCCTCGCCGATGGCCTGCGCATGGGACTCGATTACGCCCAGACCTGGACCTGCTATCAGGGTGGTGAGCTGGCATGCGGCGAGTGCGGCAGTTGCCGCGAGCGCTTGGCGGCCTTCGCCGAGCTGGGTCTTGCCGATCCGCTGGCCTATCGCACCGCAACGGTGGAGCCCTGACGATGTATCACATCAAGGAAGCCTTCTACACGCTGCAGGGCGAGGGTGCACGTACCGGCCGTGCCAGCGTGTTCTGTCGATTTACCGGCTGCAACCTGTGGTCGGGCCGGGAAAGCGACAGACAGCACAGCGCCTGCCGCTTTTGCGATACGGACTTTGTCGGCAGCAATGGCAAGAATGGCGGGCGCTTCGCCGATACCGACACACTTGCCGCGCACCTCGCTGCGTTATGGCCACACCTGCCGACGGCAGCCACGCCCTATGTGGTGTTTACCGGCGGCGAGCCACTGCTGCAACTCGATACTCCGCTCATCGAGGCCATGCAGGCGCGTGGCTTCGAAGTCGCCGTCGAAACCAACGGCACGTTGCCGGCACCACCCGGCATCGACTGGCTGTGCGTCAGCCCCAAGGGCACGACGACGCTGGCCATCGAGAACGGCGATGAATTGAAGCTGGTCTATCCGCAGCACGACGCCCCGCCCTCGCGCTTCGCGAGCCTCGACTTCAGCCACTTTTTCCTGCAGCCAATGGATACCACGGGCATCGCGTCTTGCGGACAACCGACAACTCCACTCGATGCGGCTCTCGCCTACTGCCTGGCTAATCCACAATGGCGACTCTCGCTGCAGATCCATAAAACGCTTGGAATCGAATGATGACGCTTTTCGTCAACGACATCAGTCAGCTCGATGTCGCCTTCTGGTGTCCCCAGAAAGGCCTCAGCGGTGCCAGCTGGGCCGTCGATGTCGAACTCGACGGGCACCTGGGCGAAGATGGCATGCTGTTCGACTTCGGCGAGGTGAAGCCCTGGATCAAGAAGAGTCTGGACAGTGGTCCCGACCATACCCTGCTGGTGCCTACTCAAGCGCCAGGCGTATCGATCACGACCCGGGGCGAGGATTGCATCATTCGCACGACGCAACCTTACGCAATGGAAGTACGTGGCCCCCGCAGGGCCTTCACATTGCTGCCCTGGCCGGCCATTAACGCCGAGCGCATGGCAGTTCATTACGGAGAGCAGCTCTCCCGGCGCCCACCCCAGCGTATCGAATCGGTGCGCCTGCAATTCAGGGAGGAAGCCATCGAAGGTGCGGCCTATGGCTATAGCCATGGCCTCAAAAGACATGCCGGCAACTGTCAGCGCATCGCTCATGGCCATCGCTCGCGACTGCTGATCTGGTGTGATGGCAGGCGTCAGCCTTCGCTCGAGCAGCGTTGGGCCGAGCGCCTCGATGCGCGCTATCTGGTAGATGTCGAGGATATCATCGACCAGACCTCAGCCAGCCTGACGCTAGGCTACCGGGCCAGCCAGGGAGAATTCCGTCTGACCCTGCCTCGGGAGCGCTGCGAACTGTTGCCCACGGCGACCACCGTGGAACAGATCGCCACTTGGCTGGTTGCCCAGGTCTCACATCAAGATGCTCCGCTCAGCCATGTCCGTGTTCAGGCCTTCGAGGGCATCGGCAAGGGAGCCCGCGCTGAAGCCATATTGGAAATGCGCGCCTGGCAGAAAGCCACGCCTGGCAATCAGTGATTGAACGCCGATGAGTGATCCTGCCGCCCAGATATCCCATGGCAGCGCCGACGGATGCCGAGCGGGGTGCGGTGCCTGTTGCATCGCCCCATCGATCAGTTCGGCGATCCCCGGCATGCCCTGTGGCAAGCCGGCGGGGGTACGCTGCGTGCAGCTTGACGACGACAACCTCTGCCGGCTTTTCAACGATCCGCGGCGACCGGCGGTCTGTCGGCGCTTCGACTACGATCCCGAGCTCTGCGGCAGCAATAGAGCGAGCGCACTTGCCCGTATCGCCGCCTTGGAAGCTGCAACATGAACGCTTTCAACGTAAAGAGTTGCTGATCTATATAACGGTATAAATCATGCCTGAACGTTATCAAGCCGCATCAAGCCCGGCGCATGATGCATCAGCGCTGATGATTCATCGAAAAGGCGCGGCCGAAGCCGCGCCCTGCTAGCGATCCAGGCCATCGCTACTGCCGTTGTATCTCCGCTTCGTCACGCAGTGACTGCAACAGCCCTTGAATGGCCGCCTGAACACGCAACCGCTCGGCCAGCACTACATCCCTGTCGGTGGAACCATCGCCGGCAGCTTCGCCGGCGCTCACCGAATCCAGGGCAATCAGGGCCACTCCTTGCTGGGTATCGGCCTTGCCGTACGTCGCTTCTTCTGACGATGACGGCCGGGGCAGGCGGAATGCCTGAGTCACGACAGCATCCGGAACGCTAGCGTCGACGGAGCGGCGGGTGACCGATTCGACGACCTGCCAGTCGATCGCCGGCTGGCGACCGGCCTTGAGCGCAGCGGCCAGCTCCGCCGCACGTTCGCTGAGCGCCTGCTGAACCGCCTCGGCCTCGACCCGCGCTCGGACCTGAGCACGGACATCCTCGAGCGGCAGCGTGGTCGCTTCGCGATGATCCGCCACACGCAGAACCATGCGTCGCTGATCGTCGAGCTCGATGACGTCGCTATTGTACCCCTCCTCGAGCACGTCGGGCTGGAACGCAGCGTCCATGACCCCGGGTTCTGCCAGCACGCCGCTGACGTCACCACGTGATACCCAATCGCTGGATTGCAATTCGAGCCCCAGATCGTCGGCGACACTGGCAAGATCTTCGGCGGCGAAACTCTCGTCGATCAGTCGCTGAGCCAGTTCGTTGAATCGGGCCTGGGCTTTTGCCATAGCCACCTGCTTACGCAGTTCATCGCGCATCTCATCGAATGCGGGCAGCTCGATCCCGGTCGCCTTGAGCAGGTGCAGACCATTGTCGGTCTCGACGATGTCGGAGACCTGGCCCTGCTCGAGCGAGAATGCCGCGTTCTCGAACTCCTCACCGAAGAAGCCACGATTGATGACGCCCAGCGCACCACCCTTGCCCGAGGTTGTGGTGTCATCGGAATATTCATTAGCCAACTGGGCGAAGCTCTCCCCGGCCTGCAACCGCTCGCGCACCTGCTGCAAGCGCTGACGGGCTTGTGCTTTCGTACGCTGTTCACCGAAGCTGACCATGATATGGGAAATGCGTCGCGGCGCTTGTGCCTTGCGTTCAGCATAGGCCGAGCGCAGCGCCTGGTCACTGACCTCGACATCCGCGGCAAGCGCCGCCTGATCGAGGATCACATAATTCAGCTTGACCTGTTCAGGGCGCTGAAACTGGTTCCGGTATTGGTCGTAATAGGCTTGTATGGCCTGCTCGTCCACGCTGACGGGAGTGCTCAGATCATCGCGACTCAGCGTGTGATAGCGAAAGCTGCGTTGTTGATTGCGCAGCGTGCCTAGCCGATCGCGCTCGCTGGGCAGCATGAACTCACTGACCGTCAGGCCTTGCTGTATCTGCTGACGGAGCAGGTCCTGCTGCAGCTGCTGGCGAAAGGACTGTGGCGTATAGCCCGCGCTGTTCAACCGGTTACGGAAGATATCGGCTGAAAAGTTACCGTCCTGATCCTGAAACTCGGGCCGATTGACGATTGTCCGATCGACTTGAGCGTCGGATATATACAACCCGCCCCGCTCAGCATACTGATCCAGCAACTGCTGCGTGATCAGCTGGTCGATGACCTGATTGCGCAACTGGCGCTCCTGGCCGGGAGGAACCTGACCGGAACGGATGGCCCGCTGGACCTGCATCTCGACGGCCTGGGGCGAGATGGGCTCGCCGTTGACCTCGGCAACGCTATCATTGCTCTGCGAGAAGAGCCCGACGAGCGATTCGATGCCAAATAGCGCGAGGGTGACGATGACCGCCCCGACGATGACCTTGGCGGCCATACTCTGGGAACGGTCCCGGATTTGTTGCAGCATGCTGGCCTCGGATAGCTTCTGTAACGAAAAAAGGCGCACCGCTTGTGCGGTGCGCCTGGCAACGGGGCCTCTATGGCAGCATCCGGCAAGAAGGGATGCACAGTGTCATGGCTCAATCATCAGCGCTCTGAGAATCGCCGCCAGGCTCCGCGATAAATCTCGAAATCGATGAAACTTGCTAGAATTCAATCTCGAAACTCAGTTGACCGAATCCTTGAGTGCCTTGCCGGCCTTGAAACTGGGAACCTTGGCCGCTTCGATGTTGATCGGCTGGCCGGTCTGCGGGTTGCGACCCGTGCGTGCAGCGCGCTCCTTGACGGTGAAGGTACCAAAACCAACCAGGGCTACGGAATCCCCTTTCTTCAACGTGTCGGATACAGTATCGATCATCGCGTCCAGCGCACGACTGGCTGCCGCCTTGGGAATGTCGGCAGATACGGCGATGGCTTCGATCAGCTCGGATTTGTTCACACTTCACCCCTTGACTGTTTCTTCGGAAATTACTGGTAATCGGCACAATCTATCGGTGGCCATATACGATCACAGCAATGCGCAATTTATAGCAATGCGGTAAAACCGCTGTCAACCAACCATTGGGCCAAGCCGCGTCATGACGGGTTTTTCAACCCGACATGACGATAAATTATGCTTAATGCGTACTTATCATGCTATGCGAGGAGGCCGTATCTTCGAGTCTATTCTCCTCGCACCCACCTTCGGAAAGATCCATTAATGCAACATCGAGAACTTCGTCGATCCAGCGGACGGGCTTGATTTCCAGAACGTCCTTGACATTGTCAGGCACCTCCTTGAGGTCCCGGCTATTCTCTTCCGGAATAAGCACCGTCTTTATACCACCGCGCCGTGCCGCCAGCAATTTCTCCTTGAGACCGCCGATCGGCATGACCTCGCCACGTAGATTGACCTCGCCAGTCATGGCCACATCGCAACGCACGGGCCGTTCGGTATAGGCCGAAACCATCGCCGTCACCATCGCGATACCGGCGCTTGGGCCATCCTTGGGGGTCGCCCCCTCGGGAACGTGGATGTGCAGATCCTGCTTCTCGAAGCGCTCGGGGTCGATGCCTAGGGCGACCGCCCGAGCTCGCACCACGGTATGCGCCGCATCCACGGACTCTTTCATGACGTCGCCCAGCGAGCCGGTCTTGTTGACCCGCCCCTTGCCCGGCGTGACCACTGACTCGATGTTGAGCAGCTCGCCCCCGACCGAGGTCCAGGCCAGACCGGTGACCCGCCCGACCTGATTCTCCTGATCGGCCAGGCCATAGCTGAAGCGCCGCACCCCCGCGTAGGCTTCCATGTCTTCGCCAGCCAGCGACTGCGGTGCCAATGCTCCCTCCTTGCCCTCCTGCTCGAGACGCTCACGCAGCACCTTGCGACAGACCTTGGCGATCTGGCGCTCGAGCTCACGCACCCCGGCTTCACGCGTATAATAGCGGATCAACTCGAGCAGCGCTTCCGCGGAAAAGCCAAGCTCACCCTCCTTGAGGCCGTTGGCCTTGAGCTGCTTGGGGACCAGGTAACGCTCGGCGATGGCCAGCTTCTCGTCTTCGGTATAGCCGGGCAGGCGGATCACTTCCATGCGATCGAGCAGCGCTCGGGGAATGTTCATCGAGTTGGCGGTACAGATGAACATCACGTCCGACAGATCGTAATCCAGCTCGAGATAATGATCGCTGAAGGTGTCGTTCTGTTCGGGATCGAGCACCTCGAGCAGCGCCGATGACGGATCGCCACGGAAATCGGCACCGATCTTGTCGACCTCGTCGAGCAGGAACAGCGGGTTGCGGACACCGGCCTTGCTCATGCGCTGCACGACCTTGCCCGGCAACGAGCCAATATACGTGCGCCGGTGGCCACGAATCTCGGACTCGTCGCGCACCCCGCCCAGAGCCAGGCGCACGTACTTGCGGTTGGTCGCCCGCGCGATCGATTGGCCGAGCGAGGTCTTGCCGACGCCGGGCGGGCCCACCAGGCAGAGCACGGGCCCCTTGAGCTTCTTGACGCGCTTTTGCACGGCCAGGTACTCGAGAATCCGCTCCTTGACCTCTTCCAGGCCATAGTGATCGGTATCGAGCACTCGGGCGGCGTTGCCCAGATCGTGCTTGACGCGCGTGCGCTTCTTCCAAGGCACGGCAACCAGCCAGTCCAGATAGGAGCGCACCACGGTCGCTTCGGCCGAAGTCGGCGCCATCATCTTGAGTTTGTTCAGTTCCTGGTTGGCCTTGTCGGCGGCCTCGGCCGGCATGCCCGACTCCTCGATCAGCTTCTCGTACTTCTCGGCCTCGTTGGGCACGTTCTCGAGCTCGCCCATCTCCTTCTGAATGGCCTTCATCTGCTCGTTGAGATAGTACTCGCGCTGGGACTTCTCCATCTGTTCCTTGACCCGGGAACGGATCCGCTTCTCGACCTGAAGAAGGTCGATCTCGGACTCGATCAGCGCCATCAGGTGCTCGATTCGATCGCGCACCCGATCCATCTCGAGCAGCTCCTGCTTGTCGCCGATCTTCAGCGACAGGTGGGCACAGATGGTGTCGACCAGCCGACTCGGGTCCTCGATGCCCTGCAGCGAGCCGAGGACCTCGTTGGGCACCTTCTTGGAAAGCTTGACGTACTGTTCGAACTGGTTGAGCAGTACCCGAACCAGCGATTCCTGCTCGCGCTCGGACAATGGCTGGCTCGCGCGCATCATCACTCGCGCCGTGCTGTAACCGTCATCGTTATGGGTGACATCCTGAACATCGGCGCGGGAGGCCCCCTCGATCAGCACCTTGACGGTGCCGTCGGGGAGCTTGAGCAGTTGCATGATGTCGGCCACGGTCCCCACCGAAAACAGATCGCCGGCATCGGGATCGTCCTGGCCCGCTTCCCGCTGGGCAACGAGCAGCACCCGCTTGTCGGCTTCCATCGCCGCCTCGAGAGCCTGAATCGACTTCTCGCGACCGACGAACAGCGGAATGACCATCTGCGGATAGACAACGACATCGCGCAGCGGCAAAAGGGGCAGACTGAATGTCTCTTGGGTGTTCTGCTGCATTGCAGGCAGTCCTCACGAATCGGGTGGTTGGGCCGCTGGCGCGGCTCACGGCTGAGACCTGTGATGGGGGCAGATAGAGCGCTTTGCAACCGCGCCAGCGGGCCTGCAGAAACGAAAAGGGGGCCTCAACGGCCCCCGTCGCAACGAGAAAGGTTCAACCGCCCTTGTTGGCGACCTTGCTTTCTTCCTGCTGGGAGTAGATCAGCAGCGGCTCGCTCTCTCCCGCGATCACCGACTCGTCGATCACCACTTTGGTCACGCCACCCAGTGACGGCACTTCGTACATGGTATCGAGCAGTACCGACTCGAGAATCGAGCGCAGTCCGCGCGCCCCGGTCTTGCGCGCCATCGCCTTGTGCGCCACTGCACGCAGGGCGTCTTCGCGGAAGTCGAGCTCGACGTTCTCCATCTCGAAGAGCTTGGCGTACTGCTTGATCAGCGAGTTCTTGGGCTCGGTGAGAATCTCGATCAAGGCATCCTCGGTCAGCTCGGTCAACGTCGCGATGACCGGCAGACGACCCACGAACTCAGGGATAAGACCGAACTTGACCAGATCCTCGGGCTCCACCCGGGCCAGCACGTCACCGACGCCCTGCGCGTTGTCCTTGCTCTTGACCGAGGCATTGAAGCCGATGCCCCCCTTCTCGGCGCGGTCACGGATCACCTTGTCCAGGCCAGCGAACGCACCGCCGACGATGAACAGGATATCGCCGGTATCGACCTGCAGGAACTCCTGCTGCGGATGCTTGCGCCCGCCCTGCGGCGGCACCGAGGCGGTGGTGCCCTCGATGAGCTTGAGCAGTGCCTGCTGCACGCCCTCGCCGGAGACGTCGCGAGTGATCGAGGGGTTGTCCGACTTGCGCGAGATCTTGTCGATCTCGTCGATATAGACGATCCCCTTCTGCGCCTTCTCGACGTCGTAGTCGCACTTCTGGAGCAGCTTCTGGATGATGTTCTCGACGTCCTCGCCCACGTAGCCGGCTTCGGTCAGCGTCGTTGCATCGGCGATGGTGAACGGCACGTTGAGCAAGCGCGCCAACGTCTCGGCGAGCAGCGTCTTGCCGCTCCCGGTCGGCCCGATCAGCAGAATGTTCGACTTGCCGAGTTCGACCTCGCCCGACTTCACGCCGGCGCGCAAGCGCTTGTAGTGATTGTAGACGGCCACGGACAACACCATCTTGGCGCGGTCCTGACCGATCACGTAATCGTCGAGGGTATTGCGGAGCTCGCGCGGAGCGGGCAGGCGATCCTCGTCACCCTCTGCGTCGGCCTCGAGGACTTCCTCGCGAATGATGTCGTTGCACAAGTCGACACATTCGTCGCAGATGTAGACGGAAGGGCCTGCAATCAGCTTGCGCACCTCGTTCTGATTCTTGCCGCAGAACGAGCAGTACAGCAGCTTGCCCTCGTCTTTGCCTTTGCCGTCGGCCATTCGCGTACCTCATTAGGGCAGGCGACCCGCCGCGGGCCGCCATGATATGCATGGATAGAATTTACGCTATCAGGATGCCGGGCGCTTATCCAGCACCGCATCGATCAGACCATATTCCACCGCCTGGCTGCCGTCCATGAAGTTGTCACGGTCGGTATCTCTGGCGATGGTTTCGATATCCTGTCCTGTATGATCGGCCAGGATACGGTTGAGTTTATGGCGGATACTGAGAATTTCCTTGGTATGAATCTCGATATCCGAAGCCTGGCCCTGATACCCGCCCAGCGGCTGATGAATCATCATCCGTGAATTCGGCAGGCAAAAGCGCTTGTCCTTGGCACCACCGGCCAGCAACAGCGCGCCCATGCTGGCTGCCTGCCCCAGACACACCGTGGAGACGTCGGGCTTGATGAACTGCATGGTGTCGTAGATCGACATGCCCGCCGTCACCGAACCGCCCGGCGAGTTGATGTACAGGTGAACATCCTTGTCCGGGTTCTCGGACTCGAGGAACAGCAACTGCGCGACCACCAGGTTGGCGGTGTAGTCTTCCACCGGCCCCACCAGGAAGATCACCCGCTCCTTGAGCAGGCGAGAATATATATCGTAGGAACGCTCGCCGCGCGCGCTCTGCTCGACCACCATGGGGACCAAGCCACCGGCGTTTTGAATATCGAACTCGTTGCCCATTGCGTGACTTCCTTAATCCGGTGATTGGAAAATCCAGCGCCGCCCTATCCGCGTTGCAGTGACCAGAGACCCGGCCGGAGCCGGGCCGGCGTTGCTGAGCCGTCGCGAATCAGGCCTGCTGTGACGACGTATCGCCAGCGTTCTCGGCGTCTTCTTCGCCGCCCTGCTGCTGTTGCGCCGCCTGGAGCGCTTGTTCGTAGGACATCGCGATGTCCTTAACCCGTGCCTGGGCGAGAAGCGTGTCAACCGCCTTCTCTTCGAGAACGGCGGACTTGACCTGGTTCTTCATCTGCTCGTCCTTGAGGTAGTACTCGATCACCTCTTCAGGCTGCTGATACTGCTGGGCGAGTTCCTCGACCTTGGCCTTGATCTCATCGTCGCTGGCCTCGAGTTCGTGAGCCTCGATCACCTTGGCGAGCAACAGCCCCACCTGCACCCGGCTCTTGGCCTGATCGGCAAACAGCTCGTCGGGCAATTGGGAAACGTCGAAGTCATCGCCCAGACTGAACTGCTGAGCCGCCTGACGCTTGAGGGTATCGGTCTCCTGCTCGATCAGCGAGGCCGGCACGGGAACGTCATTGGCCTTCTGCAGCGCCTCGAGCACCTGCTGCTTGACGCGATTGTCGACGGCCTGCTTGATCTCGCGCTGCATGTTGTTGCGCACTTCGCTGCGGAACTTGTCCAGGTCGCCTTCTTCGACACCGAAGCGCTGGATGAATTCAGCGTCCACCTCGGGCAACTGCTGGGCATTGACCTGGTGAATCTTGACCTCGAAGGTCGCTTCCTGGCCGGCCAGATGTTCTGCCTGGTAATCCTCGGGGAAGGTCACCTTGAGGGTTTTTTCGTCGCCGGCCTTGGCGCCGACCAGCTGCTCTTCGAAGCCGGGAATGAAACTGTTGGAACCGATCACCAACTCATGGCCTTCGGCCTCGCCGCCTTCGAACGGCTCGTCGCCGAGATAGCCTCTGAAATCGATCTTGACCTGATCGCCATCCGCCGCTTCACGCTCGACGGGCTCCCAGCCCGTGTTCTGCTTGCGCAGCGTCTCGATCATCTGGTCGATATCGGCGTCGGTGACCTCGGCGACCGGACGCGCGATCTCGGCACCCTCGATGGAGGCCAGCTCGATTTCCGGATAGATTTCCAGCGTGGCGACGAACTCAAGATCCTTGCCAGCCTCGTTGACCGTCGGCTCGATATCCGGATACCCGGCCGGATTGAGGCTCTGCTCGGCGATCGCCTTGACGTAGTTCTGGCGCATCAGCTCGCCGACCACCTCGTTGCGCACGTCGCGACCGTAACGCTGCTTGACTACCGCCATCGGCACCCGGCCCTGGCGGAAGCCGTTCAGGCGCACACGCTGGGCGGTATCGCGAAGACGCTCGCTAACAGCCTGATCGACCTCGCCGGCGGGTATTTGTACCGTGACGCGGCGTTCGATCTGTGAAGTCGTTTCGACGGAAACTTGCATGGATGGTCCTCTACCGACTAAGGCGTTTCGTTTGGAGTATGTCAAAAGAGCTGGATTCTAAGAACCCCCGGGCGCGCTGGCAAGCACGACCAATGTGTCAGGTTATGGTGTTACAAGACGCATTTTACAAGGCCTGAGCGCTAATTGCTGTATGACCTCGATCACGCGCAATGCGCGCGCAATATCGAAACCGATGACTCATTGCCAACCGAATGATACAGAGAAATCAGGGCGGGGAAAAAGAAACGGGATGGCGCCTTGCCTAGACGACGCCTTGCGAAATGGGGTGGATGATGGGGATCGAACCCACGACCACCGGAGCCACAATCCGGGGCTCTACCACTGAGCTACACCCACCACTTCGAAAGAGACGGCCGCAAGACGACATGGGGTGGATGATGGGGATCGAACCCACGACCACCGGAGCCACAATCCGGGGCTCTACCACTGAGCTACATCCACCATTGTCGCTTGTCATGCCCACGAGCCGCTCGGCCTGTCAGTACGCTTTGCCGGAGCCGACCAGCGACTGCCTGGCGCGCCCAGCAGGACTCGAACCTGCAACCTACGGCTTAGAAGGCCGTTGCTCTATCCGGTTGAGCTATGAGCGCCTATCGCTAAGGCCTTGACCAGTCAAGCTGACGGCACTGCTTGCGGTCATCGCCGGCTGGTCGGGGCAGAGGGATTTGAACCCCCGACATCCTGCTCCCAAAGCAGGCGCGCTACCAGACTGCGCTATGCCCCGTCGACGCTGAACACGGCCTTGACGCCGCCATAGGCCTCGTCAAGCGCTGCATATTCTACTCAAGACACACCGCAGGTCAAGCCGTTAGCGCTGCTTTCAAGGCAGCCCGGTGGTCGCCGGCGCTTTGACTGGAGCCGGGAGCGTGCGAAAATCGGCGCCCTTGCATCGCCGCCTCTTCATCGCCGGCACCGTAGCCCGCATCAGTGCAAAGGAATCTTCGATGACCGCCCAAATGATCGATGGCAAGGCCATTGCCGCGCATGTTCGCCAACAGGTTGCTCGACGGGTTGCCGCTCGCCGCGAGTCAGGGCATCGAGTACCCGGCCTGGCCGTGGTCCTGGTTGGCGAAGACCCCGCCTCGGAGGTCTACGTGCGCAACAAGCACCGCGCTTGCGAGCAGGCCGGCATCCACTCGTTCCGGCACGCCCTGCCCGCCGGTATCTCCCAGCAGGAGCTGGAACAGCTCGTCGATCGCCTCAATGCCGATGCCAGCGTCGACGGCATCCTCGTCCAGCTTCCACTGCCGGCCCATCTCGACGAACGGCCGATTCTCGAACGCATTCGACCCGACAAGGACGTCGATGGCTTTCACCCCTATAACCTCGGGCGCCTGGCACAACGCCTGCCGCTACTGCGCCCCTGCACACCCAAGGGCATCATGACGCTGCTGCAAGAGAGCGGCTTGGCGGTGCGCGGCCTGGACGCCACTATCGTTGGCGCTTCCAACATCGTCGGCCGGCCGATGGCGCTGGAATTGATGCTCGCCGGCAGCACTACCACCGTGTGTCATCGCTTCACTCGCGACTTGAAGAGTCATGTGCAGCGCGCCGATATACTCGTCGTGGCCGTCGGCAAGCCCGGCGTGGTCAGCGGCGAATGGGTCAAGCCCGGCGCGATCGTCATCGATGTAGGCATCAATCGGCAAGCGGACGGCAGCCTGATCGGCGACGTCGAATTCGAGTCGGCTGCCAGCCGCGCCAGCTACATTACCCCGGTCCCCGGCGGCGTCGGACCGATGACCGTGGCCTCGTTGCTCGAGAACACCCTCGATGCCGCCGAGCGGCATGATGCAATGCACGGTTGATGTCCCTTCGTTATAATTGGCCCCCTAATCTTTGCGATAGTTCAGCAACCAGGAGTCCCGGATGAGCGACAAGCCGATGAACGTGGAAAGCTTCAACCTGGATCACACCAAGGTCAAAGCGCCCTATGTCCGCCTGGCCGGCATCAAGACCGGCATCCACGGCGACAACATCCACAAGTACGACATGCGCATCTGCCAGCCCAACCAGGGCCACATGGAGATGCCCGCGCTGCACTCTCTGGAGCACTTGATGGCCGAGCTGTCGCGCAATCACAGCGACAAGGTCGTCGACATCAGCCCGATGGGCTGTCAGACCGGTTTCTACATCGCGATGATCAACCATGACGACTACGACGATGTCCTCGACCTGATCGAAGGCACCCTGAAGGATGTTCTCGCCGCCGACGAGGTGCCGGCCTGCAACGAGACGCAGTGCGGCTGGGCGGCCAGCCATAGCCTGAACGGCGCCAAGACCCTGGCGCGCGAGTTCCTCGCCAAGCGCGACGAATGGAACCAGGTTTTCGCCTGAGCCTGCCCATCCCGCAGAAGGACTGCTCGACACATGCATAAGATAGGCATCATCGGTGCCATGGCCGAAGAGGTGGCACGCCTGGCCTCACTGCTCGACAACCGCCAGACCCGCCAGCACGTTGGCTCGACCTTCCATATCGGACAGCTTCACGGCGTGGAGGTGGTGATCCTCCAGTCCGGCATCGGCAAGGTCAACGCGGCGGTCGGCACCACCTTGCTGCTCGACATGTACCAGCCCGAGGTGATCATCAACACCGGCTCGGCCGGCGGCTTCGGGGCCGAACTCGAGGTCGGCGACGTGGTGATCTCCAGCGAGGTTCGCCATCATGATGTCGATGCCGTGGTGTTCGGCTACGAGCACGGTCAGGTGCCGTTGATGCCCGCCGCCTACCTGCCCGACCAGCGACTGGTCAGCGTCGCCCGGGAATGTGTCGAGGAGTTGGGCCACCTGCGCGTCCATGAAGGGCTGATCGCCACCGGCGACGCCTTCATGGCCTGCCCCGATGCCGTCGCGCTTACCCGCGGTCGTTTACCGACCATGCTGGCCGCCGAGATGGAAGCGGCCGCCATCGCCCAGACATGTCATCTGTATGGCTGCCCGTTCGTGGTGATTCGCGCCCTGTCGGACATCGCCGGCAAGGAGTCGAACGTCTCCTTCAAGGAGTTCATCGATCAGGCGGCGACCCACTCCGCGCAGATGGTCGAAGCGATGGTCAAGCGCCTGGGCACGACGCGCCACGCACCACAGCAGGCCTGAGCAGGGTCAGCACTAGCGGAAATGTTCATCGGTCTGGATCGGCAACGCCGCCTTGACTCCCTGAACCGGGTTGCAGGAAGCAAGAAGCGGCGCTTCGATCGTACTACACCGCTCGCCGGCTGTTTCCGAGGCGGCTGTTCATGATGCCCGACATGCAATCGATGATTCATGCCGGGGCATTCGTTGTGACGGGATCGAGCCAGGCATACACTGCCGAAAAACGCCAACGATGCGACAGCCGCCGCCATGCTCGATGCCTCCCCGAATGACATAGCGCCCCTCTCGCCTTACCGGGAAGTGAAGCCCGTGCGCACGGCCTGGTCCCTCCATCGCGACCCGCAACTGGCTGTCCGGGAGTTAGCCGACGGACTGCAGCATGCCCACCTGGGCGCGGTGCTGTTCTTCTGCAGTACCGAATATCCGCTGGATGAGCTGGGGCATGCACTCGATGAGACATTCCCGCATGTACCGGTGAGTGGCTGTACCACCGCGGGGGAAATCACCCCCACCGGCTACGGGCGGGGATGCGTGGTCGCCATTGGCTTCGACCGGCGTTTCTTCACCGTTGCCCCGACATTGATCGCCGACCTGGAATCCTTCGATCTGTTACGGGCACAATGCCTGGTAGACAAGCTGCTCGGCGAGTGCCGGCGGCAATCGACGGTGTCCGCTTCCGATCACAGCTTCGCCCTGACCCTGCTCGACGGACTTTCGAGCAGCGAGGAGCAGGTATTGGCCACGCTGGATGCCGCACTCGGCAACATTCCCAGTTTCGGCGGGTCGGCGGGCGATGACAATCGCCTCGCTCATACCTACGTCTATCATCGGGGGCATTTCCACAGTCAGGCGGCGGTTGTGGTGATGATCACCACGCCATTGCCGTTCGAAGTCTTCAGCACGCACCACCTGCGCCCGTGCGCCGAGAAACTGGTGGTCACCGCCGCGGATCGGCACCAACGCACCGTACACGAGCTCAATGCCGCACCGGCGGCCGGAGAATACGCCCGGCTGGTCGGGCGCGAGGTAGCGCGGCTGAGTGAAGCCGATTTCGCCCAACATCCCCTGGCGGTGCGTATTGGCGAGCGATTCTACGCACGTTCCATCCAGCGGATCCATGCGGACGGCAGCCTGACCTTCTATTGTGCGGTGGAGAACGGCATCGTCCTGACCGCCATGCGACCGACGCCGATCCTGGCCGACCTCGAACAGGTGCTCACCGAGCTCGAATCACGTCTCGGGCCGCCGACGCTGATCATCGGTTGCGACTGTTTCCTGCGCCGCCTGGCCATCGAAGCGCTCGGCGAAGCGCAATCGGCCTCGGAGCTGTTGCGCCGGTGGCGTGCGATCGGCTTCAACACCTACGGGGAACAGCACCATGGCATGCACATCAACCAGACCTTTACCGGTGTCGCTATTGGCCATCCCCGACCCGACGCAGCAGATGGCGCCAGCCACGGCGCGTGAGCAGGCGCTGGTCGACGAGAACCGCCGCCTGCGCAAGGTGTGCGCGGCGCTGATCGAACGCGTCGAGTCGAGCGGCGCCGCCGAGGGTGCGCCTTATGCCGCCTTCGAACACGCCGTGCTGCTTGCAGAGCAGGTACGCGAGCGAACCGAGACACTGCATCACACCCTCGATGAGCTCGGCCAGGTGAATGCCCAGTTGCGAGAGGAGATCCACAATCGCGCCTCGGCGGAGCAGCGATTGATCGAAGCCAAGCAGGAAGCCGAGGCGGCCAACTCGTCCAAGACCAGGTTTCTCGCTGCCGTCAGCCATGATCTGCTGCAGCCATTGAACGCCGCCCGACTGTTCGCCAGTGCCCTGGGCGAGCACCGGGTGCCCGAGGACGCTCGGCATCTGGTCGAGCACCTCGGCCGCTCGCTCAAGGATGTCGAGACCCTGCTGGGTACCCTGGTGGATATCTCGCGGCTGGATGCCGGGGTTCTCAAGGCCGATGTGGCGCCTTTCGAAGCCGCCGACCTGCTCGACATGCTGGCCCATGAATATCAGCAGATTGCTGCCTCGCAGGGACTGGCCCTGCACTACGTGCGCAGCGGAGCCGTGATCGACTCCGACCTGCAGCTGTTGGCGCGGGTGGTGCGTAATTTTCTCACCAATGCCATCCGCTATACCGCCAGGGGCCATGTTCTGCTGGGCTGTCGCCGGCGGGCGGGAGGTCTGGAAATCTGCGTCGGCGATACAGGCCCGGGCATCCCCGAAGACCAGCGCAAAGCGATCTTCCTGGAATTCCGGCGCGCCGAAAATCGCCGTGTCGACCAGGATCGTGGCCTGGGGCTCGGCCTGGCCATCGTCGACCGCATCACCTCGATGCTCGACCACCCCGTGGGGCTGGCATCCAGGCCCGGTCGAGGCTCGCTGTTCTCGGTACTGGTCCCCTACGCGCATCGGCCCGCAGGGAAGCGTGTCCAGGCAGTGACCGAAGCCATGCCGGATGACGAACCGCTATCCGGCCGAACGATATGGGTCATCGATGACGACCTGGCCATTCGCGAGGGCATGCAGGCGCTGCTGGGAAGCTGGGGATGCCGGGTCATGGCGGCGCGCGGTCCCGGGGTACTGGAAGGCGAGACCGCATCACCGGACGTACTGATCGTCGACTATCATCTCGACGATGGCGATCCGGACGGACTGGAGACGGCGAGCCGGCTGCACGAGCGCTGGCCCGGCCTGCCGGTACTGGTGATCACGGCCAATCATGATGCCGCGCTCAAGCACAGCGCCCGCATGCGGGGATTCGGCTGGCTGCTCAAGCCGGTCAAACCGCTGCGCCTGAAGATGCAGCTACTCAGCCTGCTCGAGAGGACGTGAACCGAGCCCTGCCGACGCCTCGTCCACAGGGGCAAGGTGCTGCTCGTGGGCGGTCAGAATCGCCTGGACCCGACTGCTCACCCCGAGCTTGCCAAGGATCGCGGAAACATGCGTCTTGACCGTGGTTTCGGCAATCATCAACTCGCGGGCAATATGCTTGTTGGATTTTCCCTGCGACATCCGCGCCAGAACCTCGCGCTGCTTGGCGGTCAATGGCGTCAGGCCAAGCGCTTTCGTCGCCTCCGGCCGCGGAGCCGACGATGGCCGGCGCAGCAGATCGGCCGGTAGATAAACCCGCCCTTCCAGGACCTGTCGCAGCGCCGCCAGCAATTCCTGACGGGGTGTCGACTTGGGAATATAGCCGACCGCACCGAGGTTGAGCGCTTCCAGTACCGTCTCGCGGCCCTGCTCGGCGGAAATGATCGCGACCGGCAGCCAGGGCAACTGCTCGCGCAGCCGGACCAGGCCATCGAGCCCCTCGCTGTCGGGCAAGCTCAAGTCGAACAACAGCAGGTCGATCTCTTCGTGCGCGGCGGCATCGCGTAGCGTCTGGGCCAGGGTCGCGGCCTGGAGGATGGTGGTGTCGGGCAAGGCAGCGGCAATGGCGTCGACCATCGCTTCGCGGAACATGGGGTGATCGTCGGCGATCAGCAGGGTATGCATGGCGCTCGCTCCGTTTCGCCTCCTCCCAACGGAGGAGGCGCTCTCCTGCCTCGGAAGGATGTCCCGCCTCGGGCATCTGACCAAGACTGACACAGAGTCACCCATAACGATAACATCCGCAACAGGAGCACGCGCCATGATCTACGCCAACCCCGGAAGCGACGGCAGCGTCGTCGGCTTCGAAAAACGCTATGGCAATTACATCGGCGGCGAGTTCGTCGCCCCGGTCAAGGGCCAGTACTTCGATAACGTCACGCCGATCACCGGCGAGGTGTTCTGCGAGATCCCGCGCTCGAGCGCCGAGGACATAGACAAGGCCCTCGACGCCGCCCACGCGGCCGCCCCGGCCTGGGGCAGGACCTCGGCCACCGAGCGTGGCAACCTCCTGCTGAAGATCGCCGATCGCATCGAGCAGAACCTGGAGACGCTCGCCGTCGCCGAGAGCTGGGACAACGGCAAGGCGGTGCGCGAGACGCTCAACGCCGACATGCCGCTGGCGGTGGATCATTTCCGCTACTTCGCCGGCTGCATCCGCGCCCAGGAGGGCACCGCGGCGGACATCGACGCCAATACCGTGTCCTATCACTTCCATGAGCCGCTGGGCGTGGTCGGCCAGATCATCCCCTGGAACTTCCCGATCCTGATGGCGGTGTGGAAACTGGCCCCGGCACTGGCGGCGGGCAACTGCGTGGTGCTCAAGCCCGCCGAACAGACCCCGGCGTCGATCCTCAAGCTGATGGAGCTGATCGGCGACCTGCTGCCGGCGGGGGTGGTCAACATCGTCAACGGCCTCGGCGAGGAAGCCGGCCAGGCGCTGGCGAGCAGCAAGCGCATCGCCAAGATCGCCTTCACCGGCTCGACGCCGGTCGGTGCGCACATCCTCAAGTGCGCCGCCGACAACATCATCCCCTCGACGGTGGAACTGGGCGGCAAGTCGCCCAACGTCTATTTCGCCGACATCATGAACGCCGAGCCGGAATTCATCGACAAGGCGGTGGAAGGGCTGGTGCTGGCGTTCTTCAATCAGGGCGAGGTCTGCACCTGCCCGTCGCGGGCGCTGATCCAGGAAGCCATGTACGAGCCCTTCATGGCCAAGGTGATGGAGCGCACCCGGGCGATCAAGCGCGGCAATCCGCTGGACACCGAGGTCCAGGTGGGCGCCCAGGCCAGCCAGGAGCAGTACGACAAGATCATGAGCTACATGGACGTGGCCCGCGAGGAGGGTGCCGAATTCCTCACCGGCGGCGGCAAGGAGAGCTTCGATCCGGCCTACGACAAGGGCTACTACATCCAGCCGACGCTGCTCAAGGGTGACAACAGCATGCGCGTGTTCCAGGAGGAGATCTTCGGCCCGGTGGTGGCGGTGACCACCTTCAAGGACGAGGCGGAGGCGCTGGCGATCGCCAACGACACCGAGTTCGGCCTGGGCGCCGGGGTCTGGACCCGCGACATGAACGTCGCCTTCCGCATGGGGCGCGGCATCCAGGCGGGCCGGGTGTGGACCAACTGCTACCACCAGTACCCGGCGCATGCCGCCTTCGGCGGCTACAAGAAGTCCGGCGTGGGTCGCGAGACCCACAAGATGGCGCTGGAGCACTATCAGCAGACCAAGAACCTGCTGGTCAGCTACGACACCAACCCGCTGGGCTTCTTCTGAGCCTGCCGCCGCGGGCCTTGCGCCCGCAGCGTTCCAGCGGCCACGGCGATTACGCCAGGTGCCGTCCCAAGCAAAAAACAAAGGAGCATGCCATGGATTCCACCATGCAAGCCGCAGTGGTTCGTACCTTCGGCGAACCGTTGGTCATCGAGGAAGCGCCGGTCCCCCGGCCGGGCCCCGGCGAACTGCTGGTCAAGATCGCCGCCTCCGGCGTCTGTCACACCGACCTGCATGCCGCCCACGGCGACTGGCCGGTCAAGCCCGAGCCACCGTTCATTCCCGGCCACGAAGGCGTTGGTCACGTGGTCGCGGTGGGCGATGGCGTCAAGCATGTCAAGGAGGGCGACCGGGTCGGCATCCCCTGGCTGTACTCCACCTGCGGGCATTGCGAGCACTGCCTGGGCGGCTGGGAGACGCTGTGCGAGTCCCAGCAGAATACCGGCTACTCGGTCAATGGCGGTTTCGCCGGCTACACGCTGGCCCAGGCCGACTATGTCGGGCGGCTGCCGGACAATGTCGACTTCCTGGAGATCGCCCCGGTCCTGTGCGCCGGCGTGACGGTCTACAAGGGCCTGAAGATGACCGATACCCGCCCCGGCCAGTGGGTGGTCATTTCCGGTATCGGCGGCCTGGGCCACATGGCGGTGCAGTATGCCAAGGCAATGGGCATGAACGTTGCCGCCGTGGATATCGACGACAGCAAGCTGGCGCTTGCCGAACGGCTCGGTGCCACGGTCACCGTCAATGCCAGGCAGCAGGATCCCGCCGCCTACCTCAAGCAGGCGATCGGCGGTGCCCACGGCGCGCTGGTGACGGCGGTATCGCCGGTGGCCTTCGAGCAGGCGCTGGGCATGATACGCCGCGGCGGAACAGTGGCCCTGAACGGCCTGCCGCCAGGGGATTTTCCGCTGCCCATCTTCGACATGGTACTCAACGGCATCACCGTGCGGGGGTCGATCGTCGGTACCCGCCTCGACATGCAGGAGGCACTGGACTTCGCGGGTGAGGGCAAGGTCAAGGCCACGGTGCATGCCGACCGGCTGGAAAACATCAACGATATCTTCGCGCGCATGCTCGCCGGCAGCATCGAGGGGCGGGTCGTCATCGACATGACCGACTGACGGCAACTGCCCGGTTGATCCTCGCGGGGCGCGACATCGGTCGCGCCCCGTCCATTGCTGTTGCCGGTCCGTAGCGCCGCCACGGCGACAACGATCGGACTGGCAGTTTTTACAGGCAGGCTACGCCTGGCCCCGCTCCAGCACCCAGGACGTTCCTTCCCGGGAGTCCTTGAGCACGATGCCAAGCGCCGCCAGCTCATCGCGGATGCGATCGGCCTCGACGAAGTCACGCGCCCGCTTGGCCTCGGCCCGGGCCGCGATACGCGCCTCTATATCGGCCTCGGGCAGCGGCAGCGTATCGCTCCCCCCCTTGAGGAATACCGCAGGCTCCTGTTCGAACAGCCCCAGCAACCCGCCCAGGCGCCTGAGCTCGAAGGCCAGCGCCGGGGCCCGCGCGGCATCGTCCTGCTTGGCGCGATTGAGCTCGCGGGCCAGTTCGAAGAGCACGGCCAGCGCCTCGGCGGTGTTGAAATCGTCGTCCATCGCCGCCGTGAAGCGTGCGGCGAAACGGCCGTCGAGCTCACCCTGCTCCGGCGTCACGTCCTGCAGCGCATTATAGAAGCGCTCCAGCGAGCGACGGGCATCGCCGAGCGCGTCCGGCGCATAGTTGATCGGGCTTCGATAGTGGCTGGCCACCAGCAGGTAGCGCACCACCTCGGGATCGTGCACTTCCAGCACATCGCGGATGGTGAAGAAGTTGCCCAGCGACTTGGACATCTTCTGCTGATCGACGCGTACCGCACCGGCATGCATCCAGGTATTGACGTAGCGCTTGCCGGTCGCCGCCTCGCTCTGGGCGATCTCGTTCTCGTGGTGCGGAAAGGTCAGATCGGGGCCGCCGCCGTGGATGTCGAAGGTGTCCCCCAGGCAGCAGGTCGACATCGCCGAGCATTCGATATGCCAGCCCGGGCGCCCTGCGCCCCAGGGCGACGGCCAACTCGCCTCACCGGGCTTGGCGGCCTTCCAGAGCACGAAATCCAGCGGATCCTCCTTGTGCACGTCGACTTCGACCCGGGCCCCGGAGCGCATCTCATCCAGGTCGCGGTTATTGAGCTTGCCGTAATCGGCGAACTGGCGAACCCGGTAATAGACGTCGCCGTTGGCCGCCGCGTAGGCGTAACCCTTGCCGATCAGCGTCTCGATCATCGCCACGATGTCGTCGATGTGTGCCGTGGCGCGCGGCTCGTGGTCGGGGCGCAACACCCCCAGGCGATCCTCGTCCTCGTGCATGGCGACGATCATGCGTTCGGTCAACGCGCTGATGGTCTCGCCGTTATCAATGGCCCGCTTGAGGATCTTGTCGTCGATGTCGGTGATGTTGCGCACGTAGTTGACATCGTACCCGCGACTGCGCAGGTAGCGGGTGATCACGTCGAACGCCACCATCACCCGGGCATGGCCGATATGGCAGTAGTCATAGACGGTGATGCCGCACACGTACATGCGCACCTTGCCGGCCTCGATCGGCGTGAACGGCTCCTTGCGCCGGGTCAGGGTGTTGTAGATCTGCATGCGCTCAGCCCTTCTTCTGCGCCTGTTGTTTCTGGATCCGCGCCCAGCTGTCCTTGAGCCCGACGATGCGATTGAACACCCGCTTGCCCTCGGCCGCCGCGTGGCGATCGGCGCAGAAATAGCCGATCCGCTCGAACTGATAGCGGCTTTCCGGCGCGACCTCGGCCAGGCTGGGTTCGGCGTAGCCCTCGACGACGCTCAGCGAGTCGCGGTTGAGGTGCTCGAGGAAATCGACGTCGCGATCGCGATCCGGCGCCTCGACCTGGAACAGGTTGTCGTAGAGACGCACTTCCACGGGCACCGCCTGCTCGGCGCTCACCCAGTGGATCACGCCCTTGACCTTGCGGCCTTCGGGGTTCTGGCCGAGCGTGTCGAAATCGACCGAGCAGCGCAGCTCGCTGACCTCCCCGGCCGCGTCCTTGATCACCTCGTCGCACCGAATCACGTAGGCGTTGCGCAGGCGAACCTCCTTGCCCGGCGCCAGGCGGAAGAACTTCTTCGGCGGCGCCTCCATGAAGTCGTCGGCATCGATCCAGATCTCGCGAGTCAGCGGCAGGCGCCGCGTGCCCATGTCGTCGCGGGCCGGGTGGCCGGCGACCTCGAAGACCTCGTCATGCCCCGCCGGCACATTGGTCAGCACGACCTTGAGCGGCTTGAGCACGCACATCGCCCGCGGCGCGTTGTCCTCGAGATCCGCACGAATGGCATGGTAGAGCATGGCGATGTCGACCACCCCGCCCTCGGCGCGGGTGACGCCGATCATCTCGCAGAACTTGCGGATCGAGCCCGGCGTGTAGCCCCGCCGGCGCATTCCCGAGATGGTCGGCATGCGCGGATCGTCCCAGCCATCGACGAAGCCCTGGTCGACGAGCAGCTTGAGCTTACGCTTGGAGGTCACCGTGTAGTCGAGATTCAAGCGCGCGAACTCGATCTGGCGCGGCGTGCCGGGTACGGGCAGGTTGGCCAGGAACCAGTCGTAGAGCGGCCGGTGATCCTCGAACTCCAGCGTGCAGATCGAATGGGTCACGCCCTCGATGGCATCCGACTGGCCATGCGTAAAGTCGTATGACGGGTAGATCTTCCACTTGTCGCCGGTCTGATGATGGCTGGCATGACGGATGCGATAGAGGATCGGATCACGCAGGTTGATATTGGGCGAGGCCATGTCGATCTTGGCCCGCAGCACCTTCTCGCCCTCGGCGAACTCGCCCTTGCGCATGCGCTCGAGCAGATCGAGGTTCTCGTCGGCAGAGCGATCACGATAGGGGCTCGGCCGGCCCGGCTCGGTCAGCGTGCCGCGGTAGTCGCGAATTTCGTCCGGTGACAGGTCGTCGACGTAGGCCTTGTCCTCGCGCACCAGATGCTGCGCCCAGGCATACAGTTGATCGAAATAATCCGAGGCGAAGCGCACCGGGCCGGCCCATTCAAAGCCCAGCCATTCCACATCGGCCTTGATCGCGTCGATGTAGACCTGTTCTTCCTTGGCCGGGTTGGTATCGTCGAAGCGTAGGTGGCAGTCCCCGCCGAATTGCTCGGCGATCCCGAAATTCAGGCAGATCGACTTGGCATGGCCGATGTGCAGAAAGCCGTTGGGCTCGGGGGGAAAGCGGGTAACGACCTTGTCGACCGTGCCCGCGTCGACTTCCTCGCGGATCTGGTTGCGGATGAAGTTCGGGGCGCTGGTGCTCTCAATGGTCATGGGACGTCAAGGAACCTCTTGTCTACGCGTGTGGCCATGTCGCGAACGCCGGGACGGTTTCCCGGAGCGGCTTCGCGCATCGCTCGAAAGCCGCTATTATAGCGTGACGCTCGCGCGCTTCGCCAAGGCGCCGCCAGACTGTTTCGCTCCACCCAGCCAGTTCGAGATCCCAATGATTGTATTGCATACCAATTATGGCGAGATTCATCTGCAACTCGACCATGACAAGGCGCCCAAGAGCGCGGCCAACTTCGAACAATACGTTCGTGACGGGCATTACGACGACACCCTGTTTCACCGCGTGATCAACGGCTTCATGGTTCAGGGCGGCGGCTTCGATACCGATTTCGAACAAAAGCCCACCCGCGAACCGATCGACAATGAAGCCGACAACGGGCTGAAGAATCGCAAGGGTAGCGTGGCCATGGCGCGCACCCAGGACCCGCACTCGGCCACCGCCCAGTTCTTCATCAACATCGCCGACAACGACTTCCTCGATCATCGCGGCAAGAACCTGCAAGGCTGGGGTTATTGCGTGTTCGGCGAAGTCGTCGCCGGCATGGAGGTGGTCGAGCGGATCAAGGCCGTGCCGACCACCCGACGCGGCATGCATGCCGACGTGCCCGCCGAGGACGTTATCCTCGAGCGTGCCGAAATCCGCGACTGAGGCATCTCACTCCTGCGGCCCGTCACGCGACGGGCCAATGCCTGTCCACCCGCCCGCATCGAAGGCCGTTGTCATGACGACCCTGCTGATTTCCGATCTGCATCTGCATCCCGACGAGCCCGCCATCGCACAGGGCTTCCTGGCGTACCTGCAGCGCGAGGCGCGCCACGCCGAGGCGCTGTACATCCTGGGTGACTTGTTCGAAGCCTGGATCGGCGACGACTATCAAGGGGAATTCGAGACCCGCATCCTCGAGGCGCTCAAGCGCCTGAGCGACGCCGGTACCCGGCTCTATTTCATGCACGGCAACCGCGACTTCCTGATCGGCGACGGTTTCGCCGCGGCCACCGGCGCCACCCTGCTGCCCGACCCCAGCGTGGTGGCGCTGGGCGGCGAACCAGGGGGTGAACGAACGCTGTTGATGCACGGCGACAGCCTGTGTACCCGCGATGAAGCCTACATGGCGTTTCGCGCCAAGGCACGCGATCCGCAGTGGCAGACGCAGATCCTCGCACTGCCGGTCGAACAGCGTCTGACACTGGCCAAGCAGATCCGCCAGCAATCCGGGGAGGCCAACTCCAACAAGGCCGAAGACATCATGGATGTCACGCCCGCCGAAGTGGTGCGAAGAATGGCCGAATGCGGCGTACGCACGCTGATTCACGGCCATACCCACCGCCCCGACGTGCATCGCCTGGAAGTCGACGGACAGTCCGCCCAGCGCATCGTGCTCGGCGACTGGCACAGCGACCGGGGCTGGCAGGTGCGTGTCGACGACCGGACAGCCCCGCTGCTGGAATCGTTCCCGCTATAATCCCGCCGGCATGCCGACCGCCGCCGGGCTCACGACTCGAAGGCGGCCGGGCGCGACAGCTGCTTGTCAAGCAGCGTGCGCCAGCGCAGCAATACCGGGGCATCACTCTGGGTGACCTCCTTGAGCAGGCGCCGCAGCTCGTCGCTGGCATGGCTGTCACTGGAGTCGACGACGTCCAGCCACAACTCCAGCGCGCACAGCTGATGATGCAGGTCGTCGTGCTCGCGGGCCTGTTCGAGGGCCTGCTCGGTCAATTGACGGACCGTATCGGCGGAGCGCCCCTGGCGTTGATAGACACGCGCCAGATGGATCGAAAGTTCCGGCACGAACAGCGAGCTGCGCTCGCGGGCGATCATCAGGCACTGATCCAGATAATCCTCGGCCAGCGCCAGCTCGCCCAGCGCGAAACAGGCATCGGTGTACCACAGCATCGGCCGCTGGTAGCGATCCTGCCCGGACAGCTCGGCCAGTTCCTCGAGGCTCGCCTCGATCATCGCAAGCCCCGCCCGATCGCCCGAGAGCGCCTTGTGCCAACCCAGCGCGCACTGCGCCGTCATGTGCCAGATGTGCAAATCCGGCGTGCGCGTGACCTCGAAGGCGCGCTCGGCGCGCGCGCCGGCCAGGTGCACGTGCCCCAGCTGGCGATACATCGCCGCGGCAAAGAGCAACGCCAGCGCCAGCGAACCGGGATGATTGTAGGTCTCGGCGAGCCGAATGGCGGCCTCGACCTGCCGCTCGGCGCGACGATAATCGCCCCGCAGGCACAACGACCATCCTTGATAGCAGGCCGCGGCGACCTGCGGGTGGTCGGAGAACGGCAGCCATTCGAGCATCATCGGCTGATGCAGCGGATCGATCTCCTCGAGATGCTCGTTGGCTTCGCGGACGCGCCCGGCCCAGTATTCGCAGTGCGCCCGGGCGTAGTCGGCCAGGCGGCGATAACGCGGGTCCGGCAACTGCTCGGCGATCGCCGCCATCTTCGAGGCCAGCGAGAAGGCATCGGCATGCGCGAAGCGCTGGCTGCAGCCCACCCACAGCCCCCACTTGACCAGAAAACGCTGCTCAAGTTCGGTTTCCTCGTCGGCGCAGCGGCTGCCCTCGATCAGTTCACGCGCCTTGACGAAGCTTTCGTGAGCGATCGGCGAGCCATGGCCCTCCAGGGCGAAGGCCGCCTGGCCCTTGACCGTGAGCAGGCTGATCTCGCGCTCGGCATGCCCTTCTACCTGACGCAGGCTGGCCAGCCCGGCGTCGGCCATGCGCAAGGCCGTGCGATTGGCGCTGACCTTGAGTGCCTCGCGGGCAGCCAGCTCGAAATAGCGCGCTCCCCGGGAGAAGTGCCCGCTGCGCCGCAGGTGTGTCGCGAAGTCTCCTGGATGACGACTGATCCACATCGGGAAACGCTCCTCGATCAGCCCCACCACCTGCTGATGAATGCGCGTGCGCACATCGCGCGGACAGGACAGGTAGGCGGCTTCCTGCAGCAACGGATGAGTGAACTGATACTGGTATTCGCCATGCGGCTCGCCGGCCTCGACGATCTCCAGTCGACGCATGTGCTCGAGCCCCTGACGCAGGCGCTGCTCGTCGAGGCCACTGCATTCCTGAAGAAAGTCGAGGCGGAACTGGCGCCCCAGCACCGCGGCGACATGGGCGATGTGACGATCGCCCTCGAGTTGGTCGATGCGGCCGGCCAATAGCCCGAACAAGCCGCGGGGCAGCTCGTCGACCTGCACGCTGCGCCCTTCGCGGCGATCCATGTCCAGGCGCCGGCAGATCTCCTGGAGATACAGCGGCACCCCATCGCAGCGCTCGATCAGTTGGCCGCGCAAGCGCGGACTGAGATGCAGCCGGTAACGTCGCGCCAGCTGTGAAAGCAGCCGCGAAGACTGCATGGCATCGAGCCTGTCGAGCGAGAGCTGCTGATCCCAGTGCAGCTTGACCGACAGCGGCTCGCGGCCGTGATGGCTGGCCACCATCAAAAAGGCGCTGTTGATCGGCAGACGCGCCTGCAGGCCAGCGAGCAGCTTGAGCGAAGGCTCGTCGACCCATTGCAGGTCGTCGACCATCATCACCAGCGGCTTGTCCACGGTAACCCGCTCGATCAGCCGGCGCAGCACACCCACCAGTAGATCCACCGCCTCGCCGCTTTGCGCCAGCCCCAGACTGTCGCCGTCGCTTTCCAGACCCAATGCCTGATGCAGCAGCTTGCAGGGCTCGGTGGCGTCGACGAGCCCGGCATGGCCTTGATTCACCAATACCTGATCGAAGGTGTCGACATCCAGCTTGTCCTGACAATGCCAACGCAGCAGCATGCGAGCGACGCTGAACGGCTCGAGCATCGACATGCGGGTAGTCGACTGCCAGCACAGCGATATATCCTCGCTCTGCACCAGCTGTCGGAAGCTGACCAGCAGCGCCGACTTGCCCATGCCCGAAGCGCCCTGGACGAGTATGCTCTGACGCAACCCGAGCCCGGCGCGCGCCAGCGCATCGCGCAGCTTGCGCAGCGCACTTTCGCGGCCCACCAGATCGGGCGGGGTGGCATTGCGCCCGCCCTCGTTGATGCCCAGCACCAATGCCCGCAGGCGCACCTTGCCGTCGCTCGCCATCAGCCGCGACGACAGGCGCGGTTGCAGATCGAGCGCCGGCGGCATGTGCTGGCTCGCTTCCTGGGAGATGACCAGCTCGCTGCCTTCGGCGAGGCTCATCAGATCGAGCGAACGCTGGGTGACCTGTCCCAGCGGGTCGACCAGCTGCCGCTCGGGCAGATAGATCACCCGCCCGCTATCCAACCCCGCTGCCAGTTCGAATTGCGGCAGTTTGCCCTCGCCACTCCACTGCCGGGCGATCTCCTCGGGCAGCACGCGACGGCAATGCTCGTAGAGCGCGACCAGCTCGGCAAGCTGGTGAGCCGGGCCATGGGTACCGAAACAGGCCAGCCCCAGCCCGCCCGTGGCACCCGGCAACCAGAACCCGCCCAAGTGGTTGCACTGACGTTCCAGCCAGCGCAGCAGCTCGATCTGCAGGGAAAGGCAGGCGCGCACCTCGCCGCGCTCCTCCCATTCGCCGTGCAGCCGCAGGCGAATGGCCATCACCGACAACTGCCGATGCTCGATCTCGTCGTCGCGCACCGGCTGGCTGTCGGCGGCCAGCACCCGCGAGAAAGCGCCCTGCGGCGACATCGGCTGCAGCTCGCTGGTGCTGGCATCCGACCAGTAGCGCGCCAACTGCAGTATGTTCGGTTCGGGTTGCTGGCCCGACAACGCCAGTAATTGCAGGTAAGCGTTATATTCCTCGTGGGCCGCCGCCGGTTGGCCCTGCTCGATCAACTGGCGAATCAGACCCTCGTGGAACGGCCCATAGCCGGAAAAGCGACTGACCAATGTACGCAGCAACGGATCGGGCAGCTCGTCGAGCTCCTGCAGAACCTGCTCGGCATAGGCCAGCACGCGCTGACGCCATTCACCACGGATGCGCACCAGCCAGCGCTGGTATTCGGCGCACTGGGCAAGCTGCAGCTCTTCGGCGAGATCGCCGCGGTAGAGCGTCAACAGGCGTTCGAGACGCGCGACATCCGGCGTTTCGGCAAGCAACCGCTCGATGCTGTGCAGGTCGAACTGCCAGTCGGCGGGAAGCTGGAAGGCTATGGTCTGGCGCGACACCGCCAATACCCGGTCGGCCTCGTCGCCGAGACTCTGACGCAGACAGTGCAGCGCGTGGCGCAGGTTGGTGCGCCCCGAAGACAGTCCCTGATCGGGCCACAGCAGCTCGGCCAGCGCAGCACGGTTGACGGGCTGGCACTGCAACAGCAGATGGACCAGCAGGGCCTTGACCTTGTCGTAACTGAATTGGGTGAGGGTGTCGTCACCCAGCGAAAGGGAGAAATGACCGAACAGCGTTAACTGCGCATTGACGGAAGGGGTCCGTAGCATTGTTATAGGTTCCTGCGTTGCTCTGTCGACGACAGCGAGCCCTGACAGCGTTCGTTGACTCAAGCCACGGCGGGTAGGCCGCTGTGGAAACGGAACGTCTCGTCAGGCGTTTCGATCAGCTCGCGCTCGCGATCGGCGAAGAAAGCGATACGGGATTCGATGGGACCGTCCGCGAAGCGCTGGGCCAACATCAAGTAATCCTCATAATGTCGCCCTTCCGACTTAACCAGAGAGCGATAGAACTTGGCAAGCTCGATATCCAGATGCGGAATCAGCCGAGCGAAGCGCTCGCAGCTGCGTGCCTCGATGAACGCGCCGACGATCAGCATATCGACCAGCCGCTGAGGGTCATCGCGCTTTACGTGTTGCCGCAGGCCATCGGCATAGCGCGACGCGCTGAGGTGACGATAGGGGATGCCGCGTTCCTCCATCAACTTGACGACCTGTTCGAAATGCAGCAATTCCTCCCGGGCCAGCTGCGACATCTTAATCAGCAGCAGCGGCCGATCGACATATCGGTACATCAAGCTCATCGCCGTGGACGCCGCTTTCTTTTCGCACTGCGCATGGTCGATCAGCAGCAGCGTCTGATTGGCCAACGCCGCCTCGATCCAGCCCATCGGCGTGGCACAGGGTAGAAAGGCCAGCAGTTCGGCGGGCAACAGGGCTTCCATGGAACCGTCTTGCATCGCAATCATGGGGAAGATCCCGTCGAATGAGTGAAGCCGGAATGATGCCGCCGAGCCTCGACGTGAGCCATCAGCGCCGTCGCGATCGCCTCATAGAGCTCATCGGCCGAGAGATGCAAACCTTTACCGTGGGCTTGCAATCCGTAACGCGTGATATCGCGCATCCGCCCCCGGCCGACCCGCAACAATTCCACCGCGCGCGATAGCGCCGGCTGATCCGCCCGGTGACGAATGCGATGACGCACCAGTTGCGCCTCGAGCTGCGCTTCATCGTTGACCCGCAGGTACTCGCCGGCAATCTCTACACGCCAGGCATCCAGGCGCTGCATCACCTTGCGTCGCGTTGCATCGCTGTAGACGAACCAGTCGCGGATCTCGCTCTCGTGGCGCTGACAGCCACGGCACACCGCGTCGCCCACGGTCGTCGAACAAAGCCCTACGCAGGGCGAAACAATACGTTGCGACATCAGGTCCTCCCGACAGAGGCTTCATGATAACGCGCCAGATCACGGCCAGCGACCGGTCGGCCCGATCCGAGCGCGGCCAATGCGCGTATTGCAGTGCGCCAGAACCGTCTCGCTTAACATTGTCGACAGTTTCCCGTAGAATGCGCTCGGCTCAGACAGGGCCAGAGGAAACAGAAAAAACCGCCATTTACGCAACATTCGTCACTACTTGGCCTCTCTTTTCTGCCCCGCTGGATTGCGATAATTGATGAGGGTTCCCCAACGTGCTTGAAGCCTACCGCCACCATGTCGAGGAGCGTGCTGCCGAGGGCGTACCGCCCAAGCCGCTGAATGCCGAGCAAACCGCCGCGCTGATCGAACTTCTCAAGAACCCGCCGGCCGGCGAAGAACAGTTCCTGCTCGAGCTGATCACCGATCGCGTGCCACCGGGGGTCGACGAAGCCGCCTATGTCAAGGCCGGCTTTCTGACCGCCATCGCCAAGGGCGAGGCCGAATCGCCACTGATCGACAAGGTCCATGCGGTCAAGCTGCTGGGCACCATGCAGGGCGGCTATAACATCGCCACGCTGGTGGAGTTGCTCGACGACGCCGCGCTGGCCAACGAGGCGGGCGAACAGCTCAAGCATACGCTGCTGATGTTCGATGCCTTCCATGACGTCGCCGAGCGCGCCAGAAACGGCAATGGCGTCGCCCAGGACGTACTGCAATCGTGGGCCGACGCCGAATGGTACCTGGCCAAGCCGGCGCTGGCCGAGAAGATCAGCCTGGCGGTGTTCAAGGTGCCCGGGGAAACCAACACCGACGACCTGTCGCCGGCGCCGGATGCCTGGTCGCGCCCGGATATCCCGCTGCACGCCAATGCCATGCTCAAGAACGAGCGCGAAGGTATCGTGCCCGAGGTGCCCGGCACCAAGGGTCCGCTGGCTCAGATCGACGCGGTCAAGGCCAAGGGCTTCCCGGTCGCCTATGTCGGCGACGTGGTGGGCACCGGCTCGTCGCGCAAGTCCGCCACCAACTCGGTACTGTGGTTCTTCGGCGACGACATCCGCCACGTGCCCAACAAGCGCGCCGGCGGCTTCTGCTTCGGCAGCAAGATCGCGCCGATCTTCTTCAACACCATGGAAGACGCCGGCGCCCTGCCCATCGAGATGGACGTCTCCAGGCTCGAGATGGGCGACGTCATCGACGTCTACCCCCACGAAGGCAAGGTCTGCCGTCACGACAGCGACGAGGTGATCTCGACCTTCGCGCTCAAGACCCGGGTGATTCTCGACGAAGTGCGTGCCGGCGGCCGCATCCCGTTGATCATCGGCCGCGGCCTCACCGACAAGGCGCGCAACGAGCTCGGCCTGGGTCCCTCCGATGTGTTCAAGACCCCCGAGCAGCCCGTCGACACCGGCCGCGGCTTCACCCTGGCGCAGAAGATGGTCGGCAAGGCCTGCGGCATGAACGGCGTGCGTCCCGGCATGTACTGCGAACCGAAGATGACCACCGTGGGTTCCCAGGACACCACCGGGCCGATGACCCGCGACGAGCTCAAGGACCTGGCCTGCCTGGGCTTCCAGGCCGACCTGGTGATGCAGTCGTTCTGCCATACCAGCGCCTATCCCAAGCCGGTCGACGTGGAGACCCACCACACCCTGCCCGATTTCATCATGAATCGCGGCGGCGTCTCGCTGCGTCCGGGCGACGGCATCATCCACTCGTGGCTCAACCGCATGCTGCTGCCCGACACCGTGGGCACCGGCGGCGATTCGCACACGCGCTTCCCGCTGGGCATCTCGTTCCCCGCCGGCTCGGGCCTGGTGGCCTTCGCCGCGGCGACCGGGGTGATGCCACTGGATATGCCCGAGTCGGTGCTGGTGCGCTTCAAGGGCGAGCGTCAGCCGGGCATCACGCTGCGCGATCTGGTCCATGCGATCCCCTACTACGCCATTCAGCAGGGTCTGCTGACCGTCGAGAAGTCCGGCAAGAAGAACGCCTTCTCCGGTCGTATCCTGGAAATCGAAGGGCTCGAGGACCTTACCGCCGAGCAGGCCTTCGAGCTCTCCGACGCCTCCGCCGAGCGCAGCGCGGCCGGTTGCACCATCACGCTTGCCGAGGACAGCGTGGCGGAGTACCTGAGATCCAACATCACCCTGCTCAAGTGGATGATCGATCAGGGCTACGGCGATCGCCGGACCATCGAGCGGCGCATCGCCGGGATGCAGGAATGGCTCGACTCTCCCAGCCTGATGCGTGCCGACGCCGACGCCGAGTACGCCGAGGTGATCGAGATCGATCTTGCCGAGATCACCGAACCGGTGCTCTGCGCGCCCAACGACCCCGACGACGCCCGGCTGCTCTCCGAGGTCGCCGGCGAGACCATTGACGAAGTGTTCATCGGCTCGTGCATGACCAACATCGGCCACTTCCGCGCCGCCGGCAAGCTGCTCGAGAAACTGCCAGCCGGCAGTCTCAAGACGCGCCTGTGGCTTGCACCGCCGACCAAGATGGACCAGCATCAGTTGACGGAGGAAGGGTACTACGGCATTTACGGGCGTGCCGGTGCGCGCATGGAGATGCCCGGTTGTTCGCTGTGCATGGGCAACCAGGCGCGCGTCGCGCCTAAATCGACGGTGGTTTCGACCTCGACTCGCAACTTTCCCAATCGCCTGGGCGACGGGGCGAACGTCTATCTCGCCTCGGCCGAACTGGCGGCGGTCGCCGCAGTGGTCGGACGTTTGCCGAGTGTCGAGGAATACCGCGGCTACATGGGCGAGTTCAACGCCATGGCCGGCGAAATCTACCGTTACATGAACTTCCACGAAATCGAGGAGTTCCAGAGAGCGGCATCCAACGTGATTCCGCTCGCCGAACAAGCCTGACCTTTCGATTCCGATGCTCGCAACATCGTCAATCGATGACCGAAACGCCCCGCTGTCGCGGGGCGTTTTTTATGATCTGTCGTGAGCCCGCCATTACCTTCGGTAACCATCATCGGCTTGCCATCGAACAGTGTTCGGCATAACCTTACGAGGTCTCGATCGAGCGTATGTCACCTCGCGCGTGAACCCGGCAGGACGCCATTCCCGCGAGACGACCGCCCCCGTCAAGGTGCCCTGAAAAGGCACCGGGTCGCCGTCTCGTCAGTTGCTTGAACGTGAGCATTGATCAAGGAGAACACTCGTGAAAATCAGACCGCTGCTTACCGCCTCATTGACAACCTCGGCCCTGGTCGCCGCCGCCCCCTCCGTCCTGGCAGCCGACGCCGGGGAAGGGCTCTACCTGGGCATAGGTACCGGCTTCAGCTCGCTTAAGAACGACAACGACGACGTCGACAACTTCATCGAGTCAGGCGTCGAGGATTTCGATATCGACGACGACGACACCGTCTTCAAGGGCTTCGTCGGCTACGAGTTCAATCCCTACTTCGCCACCGAAGTCTTCTATTCGGATCTGGGCAAGACCCGGCTCGAAGGCAACGACGGCGCCAACACCGATCTCGAATCCAACGCCTACGGGGTGAGTGCCGTCGGCCAGTTGCCGATCACCTCCTGGTTCACCGCCTTCGCCAAGGCCGGGATCGCCAAGTGGGAGACCGACGTCGACGGCAACCTCGGTGGACTGAGCGCCGATCTCGAGGACCAGGATGGCACCGATCCAGTCTACGGCGTCGGCGCGCAGCTCAACTTCGATCCGTTCCTGGTGAGGACCGAGTACGAACGCTACGACTTCGACAGCGATTACAAGATCGACACCCTCACCGCTTCCGTGGGCTGGCGCTTCTGACCACGGTCTGCCAGACATAACGCCGGGATTCGTTCCCGGCGTTTCTCGTTGGAGATCGGCTTGATTGCCAGCCGGTATCGGCGATGCCATCCTTGCCGCATGCCTGACAACGATTCGACACTGACACCGCGCGGGCTGATCACCGCGGCGGGGCTCTCATTGCGCGAGCATTGGCGGCCACTGGTCGCCTTTCATCTGTTCTTCACGCTACTCGCCACTACCCTGTTGCTCCCGGCCGGGGCCTCGACACTGACCGCCCTGCTCGGCCAGGTCGGTCGCCCGGTGCTGACCGGCTCGCAACTGCTCGACACCGTCCTGTCCGCCTCCGGCCTGGTCTGGCTGCTGGGCGCAATCGGTTTCACCACGCTGCTGCTCAGCCTGCAGCAGGCCGGCATGCTGCTGGTCGCGGCGCGCCCTTCGGGCTATCGCTATCGCCTGGCCCTGGATGCCTTGTGGAGCGTGTTCCGCCGGCTACCCGGGATCGTCGCGCTGACGCTGATCCAGGTGGGTATCCAGTTGGCGATCGCCCTGCCGCTCCTGTTGCTGCTGAGCGCGCTCTATCAATGGTTGCTCGGCGACATGGAGAGTTACTACATCACGCAGGTCAAGCCACCGGCGCTGTGGCAATTTCTGGCTGCGGCCAGCCTACCGGCGCTGATCTGGTTGTTCAGTGCACTGCACGCCTACCTGCGCTGGTCACTGGCACTGCCGAGCCTGATCCTCGAGGACCTGGGCCCACTTGCCGCCCTGCGTCGCAGCCGGGCCCTGACCTACCGCCGGCTGCGGCGGCTGGCGCTGCCGGTCGGCTTGCCGCTGTTGCTGATTCTCACCCTGCCGGTGCTCGCCTCGGCGCTGTTCGACACGCTGGCGACTCCGTTACTGCTGTGGCTGCCCGAGCGGGTCGCCGTGCTGCTGCCGGCGATGCTCGGCTACCTGACCCTGTACGCGCTGCTGACCCTGGCGGTGACATTCATCGGCGTCGCCGTCAATAGCCTGGTGATCGGCTGCATCTATCTACGCCTGGCGCATCGCCGGCCGCGTCCGCCGGCGCCCACGCCGCACGATCACCCGGCCTGGGTCGCCTGGGGTGCCGAATTGCTGGTGCTGGCGTTCGCCGCCAGCCAGGCTTTTTTCGTGCTCAACAGCTTCACACTGCGCGACGACGTGACCATCACCGCCCATCGCGGCAGCTCGACCGTCGCCCCCGAGAATACGCTGGCGGCCTTCGAGCAGGCGATCGACGACGGCGCCGACTATATCGAGCTCGACGTCCGACTGAGCGCCGACGGCCAGGTGGTGGTGGCTCACGACGACAGTCTTCAGCGGCTGGTCGGACTCGATGAACGGCTCAGCGAGATGACGCTCGAGGCGATCCGCGCGGTCGATGTGGGCAGCTGGTTCGGCGATGGTTTCGTCGGTCAGGGCATCCCCACCCTGGCGGAGGTCCTGCAACTGTCACGCGGTCGCATCAAGCTCTATATCGAGCTCAAGCCGCTCGGCGACAACGCCGAGCGGCTGGCGGACGCGGTACTCGCTCAGCTCCCGCGTCAGCGCTACGATCAGTTCGTGCTGGCTTCGCTGTCGCCCGCGGCGATCCGCGCGGTCGAACGCCGCGAGCCGACGCTGCGCACCACGCTGTTCGCCCAGTTCGTGGTCCGTGGCGGCCTGAATCTGGGCGACATCGATGCGCTGGGCTTGCGCTACAACCGCATCAGCGAGGATCTCGCCGATGCCATCCATCGCCGCGGCTACGCATTGCACGCCTGGACGGTCAACGGCCGGGCGCAGATGTCGCGGCTGATCGATCTCGGCGTCGATAACATCATCACCGACCGTCCGGCGCTGCTCGCCGAGGTGCTGGCCGAGCGCCACGAGCTCAGCGATGGCGAACTGCTGCTGCTCAAGCTGCGCAACTGGCTGCACTTCTGAGCCCCAACGCAAATCTTAGTCTGAGTGCGATACAGGACCTGGAAACGTCAGCCGCAACCGACGCCGCCCGGCACGTTGCGTGACGTGCCGGGCGGCGTCAGCGCTGGAGCGGTCGCTCAGGCCAGCGTCTCGCCGGCCAGCATGAACCAGGTCTCGAGCACCGCGTCCGGGTTCAGCGATACCGAATCGATACCCTGCTCCATCAGCCACTTGGCCAGGTCGGGATGATCCGACGGCCCCTGGCCGCAGATTCCCACGTACTTGCCCTGCTCGCGGCAGGCGGCGATAGCCATCGCCAGCAGCTTCTTGACCGCCGGATCGCGCTCCTCGAACAGATGGGCGACGATCCCCGAGTCCCGATCCAGGCCCAGCGTCAGCTGAGTCAGGTCGTTTGAGCCGATCGAGAAGCCATCGAAGTACTGAAGAAAATCCTCGGCCAGCAAGGCATTGGTCGGCAGCTCGCACATCATGATGATGCGCAGCCCGCGATCGCCGCGCTTCAGGCCGTTGGCCTCGAGCAGCTCGACCACCTGGCGGCCTTCGTCCGGGGTGCGCACGAACGGCACCATGATCTCGACATTGTCGAGGCCCATCTCGTCGCGCACCCGCTTGAGCGCCTGGCATTCGAGCTCGAAACATGGCCGGAACGTCTCGGAGATGTAGCGCGACGCGCCGCGGAAGCCGAGCATCGGATTTTCCTCGCCAGGCTCGTAGAGCTTGCCGCCGATCAGATTCTCGTATTCGTTGGACTTGAAGTCCGACAGCCGCACGATCACCGGCTTGGGATAGAACGACGCCGCCAGCGTCGAGATGCCCTCGACCAGCTTGTCGACGTAAAAGGTCACTGGATCGCGATAGCCGGCAGTGCGCACGTCGATGATCTGCTGCAGATCGGCAGGCAGCCGGTCGTACTCCATCAGCGCCTTGGGATGCACGCCGATCATGCGATTGATGATGAATTCGAGCCGCGCCAGGCCGACGCCGGCATTGGGCAGGCTGGCGAAGTTGAAGGCGCGGTCGGGGTTGCCGACGTTCATCATGATCTTGAACGGCAGATCGGGCATGCTGTCGACGCTGGTGGTCGTGCAGTCGTAGTCGAGCAACCCGTCGTAGACGTGCCCGGTATCGCCCTCGGCGCACGACACGGTGACCTCGCGGCCGTCCTCGAGCACGTCGGTGGCATCGCCGCAGCCGACTACCGCCGGGATGCCCAGTTCGCGGGCGATGATCGCCGCGTGACAGGTACGCCCGCCGCGGTTGGTGACGATCGCCGAGGCGCGCTTCATTACCGGCTCCCAGTCGGGATCGGTCATGTCGGTGACCAGGATGTCGCCGTTATTGACCTTGTCCATCTGCGCCGAGGTCTCGATGACCTTGATCGCCCCGCGGCCGATACGCTGGCCGATCGCCCGGCCGGAGATCAGCAGCCGGCCCTTCTCCTTGAGCTGGAAGCGCTCGAGCTTGCCGCCCTGCTGGTTGGAAACCACGGTTTCCGGGCGCGCCTGGACGATGTACAGCTTGCCGTCGTCGCCGTCGCGGGCCCATTCGATATCCATCGGCCGGCCGTAGTGCTGCTCGATGGTCACCGCCTGGCGCGCCAACGCCATCACCGCCTCGTCGTCGATGCAGAAACGTGCCCGATCGGCGGGAGCGACGTCGACGGTCTGCACCGACTTGCCCGCCGAGGCGTCCTCGGTGTAGGTCATCTTGATCAGCTTGGAGCCCAGCGTGCGGCGCAGCACCGCAGGCCGGCCTGCGGCCAGCGTCGACTTGTGAACGTAGAACTCGTCGGGATTGACCGCGCCCTGCACCACGGTCTCGCCCAGCCCCCAGGAGCCGGTGATGAACACCGCATCGCGGTAGCCGGATTCGGTATCCAGGGTGAACATCACGCCGCTGGCGCCAGTCTCGGAACGCACCATCTTCTGGATGCCCGCCGATAGCGCGACCTGGTCGTGATCGAAGCCGCGATGCACGCGATAGGAAATCGCGCGGTCGTTGAACAGCGAGGCGAACACCTCGTGAACCGCCCGCTTGACGTTGTCGAAGCCCTCGATATTGAGAAAGGTCTCCTGCTGGCCGGCGAACGAGGCGTCGGGCAGGTCCTCGGCGGTCGCCGACGAGCGCACCGCGACCTTCAAGTTGCTGTGACGCGACTCGAGTTCGCGATAGGCGTCACGCAGCGCCGCCTCGAATTCCGGCGGCAGCGGCGTATCGATCACCCACTGGCGTATCTCGCCGCCCACGCGCACCAGTTCGTTGACATCGTCGACGTCGAGACGCACCAGCGCTTGATTGATACGCTCGTTGAGCCCCTCATGGGCCAGGAACTGGCGATAGGCGAATGCGGTGGTGGCGAAGCCGCCGGGCACCGTGACGCCAGCGCCGGCCAGGTTGGAAATCATTTCGCCCAGCGAAGCGTTCTTGCCGCCCACCCGCTCGACATCGTCCATACCGAGACTATCGAACCATTCGATATAGTGTTCCAAGAGAGGTCCCCTCGTTTCGGTCCATGGCGCCTGGGCGCCGAATGCGCCATCCTGGCAGATGTCAGCACCCTACCAAGCGAAGGTCGTATTCGCCATTAGTCTAATAGCGAAGTCACTGGAGTATTTTTACAACATTGCCGCTTTTCACCCTCCTTCCTGTAGTCGGCGGCTTGTCGCGCCGACGTCGAGCATCGACAATGCAGCGAACCGTCATAGTCCACTACCCGCGAGAAAACCGGCATGTCCCGCACCGCCTTCTTCATCTCCGACGGCACCGGCATCACCGCCGAGACCCTGGGCCGCAGCCTGCTGGCCCAGTTCGAGAGCCTCGAAATCAAGATGATCACCAAGCCGTACATCGACAGCACCGAGAAGGCCCACAAGCTCGCCGAGGTGATCGCCGCCACTGCGGCGCGCGATGGCGAGACGCCGATCATCATCGATACCATCGTCGATCAGACCATCCGCGACATCATCAGCCGCGTGCCGGGCTTCAAGGTCGACGTCTTCACCACCTTCCTGGCGCCGCTCGAGGCGGAGCTCAAGGTCCACTCCTCCTACTCGGTGGGACGCACCCACGCCATCGGTCGCGACGACATCTACATGCATCGCATCGACTCGGTGCACTTCGCGCTGGACAACGACGATGGCGCGCGCACCCAGCACTACGACAGCGCCGACGTGATCCTGACCGGCGTATCGCGCTGCGGCAAGACGCCGACCTCGCTCTATCTGGCGCTGCAGTTCGGCATCCGCGCGGCCAACTACCCGCTGACCGAGGACGACCAGGACGAGGACGGCAATCTCAAGATGCCGGCCGCCCTGGCGCCCTATCGCCACAAGTTGTTCGGCCTGACCATCGACCCGCGCCGGCTGGCGGCGATCCGCAGCGAGCGCCGGCCCAACAGCCGCTACTGCTCGATCGATCAGTGCCTGCAGGAAATCCAGCAGGCCGAGGCGCTGTATCGCCGCTATCACATCCCCTACATCGACACCACGCGCTTCTCGATCGAGGAGATTTCCACCCAGCTGATCGCCGAGACCGGTCTGCAGCGGCGCTTCAGTCCGCGCTGAAGGCCTGGATGCCGGTCTGGCAGCGCCCCAGGATCAGCGCGTGGATGTCGTGGGTGCCCTCGTAGGTGTTGACCGCCTCCAGGTTCATCAGATGGCGAATCACGTGGTACTCGTCGCTGACTCCGTTGCCGCCGTGCATGTCGCGGGCCTGGCGGGCGATGTCCAGCGCCTTGCCGGCATTGTTGCGCTTGATAAGCGAGATCGCCTCGGGGATCAACTGGCCCGCGTCGATCAGTTGGCCGACCCGCAGCGCCGCCTGCAGGCCCAGCGTGATCTCGGTCTGCATGTCGGCAAGCTTCTTCTGGATCAACTGGTTGGCGGCCAGCGGCCGGCCGAACTGATGACGCGCCAAGGTATAGTCGCGCGCCGCCTGCCAGCAGAACTCGGCGGCGCCCATACTGCCCCAGGCGATGCCGAAACGCGCCCGATTGAGGCATGAGAACGGCCCCTTGAGCCCACTGACGTTCGCCAGGCAGGCGCCGTCGTCGACCTGCACGTCCTGCAGCACGATCTGGCCGGTGCTCGAGGCACGCAGACTGAACTTGCCCTCGATCGCCGGCGTCGACAGCCCCGGCGTGCCGCGTTCGAGCACGAAGCCGCGCAGCCGGCCGTCGTCGTCCTTGGCCCACACCACGAACACGTCGGCGACCGGGGCGTTGGTAATCCAGGTCTTGCTGCCATCGAGACGCCAGCCGCCCTCGATCCGCCGGGCGCGAGTCGCCATGCCGTTGGGGTCGGACCCGTGATCGGGCTCGGTGAGCCCGAAACAGCCGATCCACTCGCCGCTGACCAGCCGCGGCAGATAACGCTCGCGCTGGGCCTCGCTGCCGAAGGCGTGAATCGGATAGATCACCAGGCTCGACTGCACGCTCAATGCGCTGCGATAACCGGAATCGACGCGCTCCACCTCGCGGGCGATCAGGCCATAGCTGACGTAATCGAGCCCCGCCGCGCCATGGCCCTCGAGTGTCGCGCCGAGCAGTCCCAGGGCACCCATCTCGGTCATGATCGAAGGGTCGAAACGCTCGTGGCGATTGGCCTCGAGTATTCGCGGCATCAAGCGCTGCTGGCAGTAATCGTGGGCGGTGCGCTGGACCTGGCGCTGCGCATCGCTCAGCTGCGCCGACAGGCACAGCGGATCGCGCCAATCGACGGGGGTCGTAGCGGCCATCGGAGTCTCCTTTGAAGCCGGCTTCAGTGTCTTTGCAGGGCCGATTCCTGGCTGGCGGCCAGCAAGCCCTCGGCGATGCGCCGCTCGGTCGCTTCGTCGACCAACAGGCCCACCAGGTGCAGCGCAAAGCCCATTGCCGTTGCCGGGCCCTGGCTGGTCAACAGCCGACCGTCCTCGACCACCGGGTGCTGCGAGAGATGGCCTCCGGCATCGACCAGCGACCCTTGAAAGGCCGGGAAGCCGGTGACCATGTAGCCGCGCACCAGGTCGTGGGCAGCCAGCGCCACCCCGGGAGCGGCACAGATGGCGGCTATCCAGGCGTCGCGCCGGCGTTGGCGCTTAAGCAGCGCCGTCAGCGCCTCGCTGTCGCGCAGACGCTCGGCGCCGGGCATGCCGCCCGGCAACACGATGGCATCGAATTCGCTCTCGGGGTCGATCGCGGATAGACACTTGTCGGCGACCAATCGGGTGCCGCGCGCCAGCGTCACGCTGACATCGCTCATCACCGAGGCCACGCTGACCGTGATGTCGGCGCGCCGCAATACATCGATCAGGGTCACGGTCTCGATATCTTCGCTGCCATCGGCGACCGCGAGCAGTACCAGGGGCATCACGCTACCTCCTCGGCTTCAGGGTGGTTTGTCGGCCGGCGGCCTCCCCTCAGCATAGAAGCCCATCAGCGCCTATCAATGCGCATCGCTCCCGCAGCCATTTATGCCATCACCCCTTGTCGTCCCCTTCCCGGTCAGCGTCGCTATCGCCGGCACGATAGAAGCGCTGGATGCTCGAGAAGTCGAGCCGCCCGTTGCCCTGCGATGCGTGCAACGCATACAGGTTGCGGGCCTGGGCACCCATCGGAATCGCCGCGCGGGATTCCAGCGCCAGCGTCGTCGCCAGCCCCAGGTCCTTGCCCATCAGGTCGACCAGGAACCCGCCCTGATAGCCGTTGGAAGCCGGCGTCTGTTCCATCACCCCCGGCCAGGGATTGTAGACGTTGAGCGCCCAGTTGCCGCCCGAGCTCTGCTTCATGATCTCCGAGAGCACCGCTGGATCGAGGCCATTGCCGACCCCCAGCGCCAGCGCCTCGGCGGTGCCGCTCATCAGGATGCCCAGCAGCATGTTGTTGCACAGCTTGGCGACCTGTCCGGCGCCGCTGGCGCCGGCGTGGAAGATGTTCTTGCCCATCGCCTCGAGCAGTGGTCGGGCCTGGACGTAAGCCTCGGCGCTGCCGCCGACGATGAAGGTCAGGGTGCCGGCCCGGGCGCCGCCGACGCCCCCCGACACCGGCGCGTCGAGATAGCTCAGGCCGCGTGCCGCGGCGGCCTCGGCGACGGTTCGCGCATCGTCGGGCGCGATGGTCGAGGCATCGATCAGCAGCGGTTTGCCATCGAGCGCATCGAGCAGACCCGGCGCGTCGCCACCCAGGTAGAGGCTGCGCACATGGGCGCCGGCCGGCAGCATCGAGATCACCACCTCGACGCCGCGGGCGGCCTCGCTGGCCGAGGAGGCGCGACGCGCACCGGCCTGCTCCAAAGTCTGCATGGCGGATTCGACCAGGTCGTAGACCGTCACCTCGAAGCCGGCCTTGATCAGGTTCTCGGCCATCGGCGCGCCCATGTTGCCCAGCCCGATAAAGGCGACTTTCATGCTCGTCATAACTGTGCTCCTGTGTTTGTTGTTGTTAACGACGGCCGTGTTGATCCGGCCTCAAAGATCGCGCAGCGGATGCTCCGCGGGCGACCAGAGCGGCGCCAGAAAGTCGTCGACAGCCGACGACGGGACGCTGGCCACGTCGGGATACGACCAGCGCGGCGTCTTGTCCTTGTCGATCAGCAGCGCCCGCACGCCCTCGGCGAGATCGGCATGCCGCGTGCATTGCACCGACAGGTTGAGCTCGTCGCGGAAGGTATCGGCAAGGCTCGAGTGACGGTGGCGTTCGCGCATGCGCCAGATCAGATGGGCGGTGATCGGGCAGCCCTCCGCCAGACGCCGGCGATTGGCGGCCAGCCAGGGATCGTCGCGTCCGTCGTCGAGGATGCGCCGCACCGCGCCGGCGACGTGGGGCACCCCGACCAGGTTCTGGATGACATCGAACTGCCTTAGCAGTGGACTTTCGGGCGCCTGACTGCGCGCCTCGAAATCCGCCAGTATCTCGCCCACGGCGTTCGGGCGGGCAAGTTCGCCCTGCTGCAGGGCGGCGATCAGCGCTTCACGTCGCTCGCGGGGAATGAAGCGGTCGGCCAGCCCCGCCAGCAAGGCATCGCGGGCGTTCAACTGGGCACCGGTCAGTCCCAGGTAGGCGCCCAGCCCACTGGGCATGCGGCTCAGAAACCAGCTGGCGCCGATATCGGGATACAGCCCGATGGTGATCTCGGGCATGGCGATGCGCGAGGTTTCGGTGACCACCCGCTCGCTGCCACCAGCCATCAGCCCCAGGCCACCGCCCAGGATGATGCCGTCGCCCCATACGATCAGCGGCTTGGGATAGCGGTGGATACGGTAGTCGAGGCGGTACTCGGCACTGAAGTAGCGCGTGGCGAAATCCGCATCGCGCGCACCGGCGGTATCGCGCATGGCGCGGTACAGCGCGACAACATCGCCGCCGGCGCAGAACGCCTTGTCGCCCGCGCCCTCGAGCCATACCGCGGCGACCGATGGGTCGTCGGCCCATTGTTCCAGACGCGCCAGCAACCCCTCGATCATCGCCAGCGACAAGGCGTTGAGCGAGCGCGGCGCATTGAGCGTGGCCACCCCGATGCGCCGCTCGTCGCGGGTCGGCCACGTGTCGAAAAGCACGGCATCCTCGGTCATGATCCGGCGTCTCCGGTTGGTTGTAATCTCGGCGAAGCGAGCGCGTCAGCGCTCATTGCAGCAGCTCGACGACGCCCGGCTCGAACAGCCGGCGCGCGGCGATCAGGCGCATGATCTCGTTGGTTCCCTCGAGGATCTGGTGAACGCGGGTGTCGCGCACCAGCCGCTCGAGCGGGTATTCCCGGATGTAGCCATAACCGCCGTGCAGCTGCAGGGCGTCGTTGCAGACCTGGAAACCGATGTCGGTAGCCAGGCGCTTGGCCATCGCGCAGTGGGCCGGCGCCTGGGGATCGCCGCGATCGAGTTGCCAGGCGGCATGGCGCACCATCAGCCGGGCGCTGAGCAGCTCGCTGGCCATGTCGGCGAACTTGAACTGCAGAGCCTGGAACGTCGCCAGTTCGCGGCCGAACTGCTTACGCTGCTGAAGATAGTCGCGGGACAGCGTCAGCGCCTGCTGGGCCGCGCCCAGCGAGCAGCTGGCGATATTCAGACGCCCGCCATCGAGCCCCTTCATCGCCAGCTTGAAGCCCTCGCCCTCCTCGCCCAGCCGGTTGCCGGCGGGCACCCGTACGTCGTCGAAACTGACCAGCCGGGTCGGCTGGCTCTTCCAGCCCATCTTCTCCTCGTTCTTGCCGTACTCGATCCCCGCGCTGTCGGCGGGCACCAGGAAGGTCGAGATGCCCGCCGCGCCGGAATCCGCCGCCCCGGTACGCGCCATCACTACCAGCACGTCGGTGGCGCCGGCGCCGGAGATGAACATCTTGCTGCCGGTCAGTCGGTATTCGTCGCCGTCGCGTACCGCCCGGGTCGTCAGGCTGGCGGCATCGGAGCCGGCGCCGGGTTCAGTCAGGCAGTAGGAGGCCAGCCGCTCGCCGCTGACCAGGCGCTCGATCCAGCTCTCGCGCAGCGCCTCGTTGCCCCAGCTGGCGATCATCCAGGTCGCCATGTTGTGAATCGTCAGGTAGGCGGTGGTCGACACGCACCCCTGGGCGAGCTGCTCGAAGATCAGCGCGGCGTCGAGGCGCGACAGCCCCAGCCCGCCACGCGCCTCGTCGATGTAGATGGCCAGAAAGCCGGCCTCGCCGGCGCGGCGGATGACCTCCACGGGAAAGTGCGCGGTGGCGTCCCACTCGGCGGCGTGCGCAGCGAGCTCGGCCTGGGCGAAGTCGGCAGCGGCCTGCTGCAGGGCACGTTGGTCGTCACTCAGGGCGAAGTCCATGAGCGGTATTCCTCGGCTTTTCGGTGGCTCGTGACTCTAACCTAGCAGCGCGCAGCGAGCGGACAAGACGGCCGTTAGTCTACTTTACGTAAACGTAAGCCTCCTCTAGCCTAGGGCGACGGGCACGATGACATCGGCGTCATCCCCACCGATTGCGAGGATCAGCCGCATGCTAGAGACGACCCCCGCCACCGTCGGCGCGCGCGACACCCATCGTCGCACCTATACCATCGGCGAGCTGGCACGGCGCTACGAGGTCACCCCGCGCACCATCCGCTTCTATGAGCAGGAAGGCCTGCTCGAGCCCGAGCGTCGCGGTCAGACGCGCATCTACCATGACAAGGACCGGGTGCGCCTCAAGTTGACCCTGCGCGGCAAGCGCCTGGGCTTTTCGCTGGCCGAGATCCGCGAGGTCATCCATCTTTACGATCATGCGCCCGACGGCGATGAGCGCCAGCTGCGACGCATGCTGGACATCCTCGACGAGAAGCGCGCCGCGCTCACCCGGCAACGGCAGGATATCCAGGCCCTGCAGCGCGAGCTCGACGACGTCGAGGCGCGCTGCCGCGACTCGCTGGCCGCGCTGTCGCGACAACGCGCGAGTTCCTGAACCCGTTTTCCAGACACGCCGCTTTCAAAGCCTTGCCCGAGCCGACAAAAACAAGCAGGAATCAGCGATGACAAGCCAAGCCACCCCCCGCACCGTCCCGAAAAATCGCCCCAGCTACGTCAGCGGCGTCGCTGAACGGCCGCTCAAGGGCGAAACCATCGGCGACTGTTTCGATGCCACCGTCGCTCGCTATCCGGACCGCGACGCGCTGATCAGCCGTCATCAGGGATTGCGCTATAGCTGGACCCGCCTTCAGGCCGAAGTCGATCGCGCCGCACGCGCCCTGCTCGCCGTGGGCGTGGCGAGCGGCGAGCGGGTCGGAATCTGGGCAACCAATCGCGCCGAATGGGCGATCACCCAGTTCGCCACCGCCAAGATCGGCGCCATCCTGGTCAACATCAATCCCAGCTATCGCAGCCACGAACTCGATTACGCGCTGCGCCAGTCAGGCACGTCGACGCTGATTCTGCAGGGCGCCTTCAAGACTTCGCGCTACGCCGACATGATCGCCGAGTTGGTGCCCGCGCTCAATGAAACGGCCGGTGCGACGCTCGCCGGTGCCACGCGCGCCGGCGAACGGCTGCCCGAGCTCAAGCGCGTGGTGTGTCTCGACGACGACTGGGCGCTGCCCGGCATGCTCACCTGGCGTGCGCTGCTCGAGCGCGCCGACGAGACGAGCGCCGAGCAGCTCGCCACCCTGCAGGCCAGCCTGCAGTTCGACGATCCGATCAATATCCAGTACACCTCGGGAACCACCGGCGCGCCCAAGGGCGCCACGCTGTCGCATCACAATATCCTCAACAACGGCTTCTTCGTCGCCGAACGCATCGCGCTCACCGCCGAAGACCGCATGGTGATTCCAGTCCCGCTGTATCATTGCTTCGGCATGGTGATGGGCAACCTGGGCTGCATGACCCACGGCGCGGCGATGATCTATCCCGGCGAGGGCTTCGATGCGCTGGCCACCCTCACGGCGGTGGCCGAGGAGCGCGCCACCGCCCTCTACGGGGTGCCGACGATGTTCATCGCCGAGCTCGAGCATCCCGAGTTCGCCCGCTTCGACCTGTCGTCGCTGCGCACCGGGATCATGGCCGGCTCGATCTGCCCCATCGAGGTAATGCGCCAGGTAATCGACAAGCTGCACATGCAGGAGGTCAGCATCTGCTACGGCATGACCGAAACCAGCCCGGTGAGCTTGCAGACCCAGACCGACGCCCCGCTCGACAAGCGCGTGACCACCGTGGGCACCATCCACCCCCATCAGGAGGTCAAGCTGGTGGACCCATCGACGGGGCGCATCGTGGCGCACGGCGAGCGCGGCGAACTGTGCACCCGCGGCTATAGCGTGATGCTCGGCTACTGGCAGAACCCCGAGGCCACCGACAAGGCGATCGACGATGCCGGCTGGATGCACACCGGCGACCTGGCGCAGATGGACGCCGAGGGTTATGTGGCGATCACCGGGCGCATCAAGGACATGATCATCCGCGGCGGCGAGAACATCTATCCGCGCGAGATCGAGGACTTCCTGTATACCCACCCGGCGATTTCGGATGTTCAGGTGATCGGCGTCCCCGACGGCAAGTACGGCGAGGAGGTGATGGCGTGGGTCAAGCTGGTCGACGGCCAGCAACTCGACGAGGAGGCACTCCGGGCGTTCTGCCAGGGGCGCATCGCGCACTACAAGGTGCCGCGCTACGTCAAGTTCGTCGACGACTTTCCGATGACCGTCACCGGCAAGATCCAGAAGTTCAAGATGCGCGAGACCGCCACCCAGGAGTTGGGGCTGGCCTGAGCTGTAAGCTTTAAGCGGTAAGCAAAACCCCGCGAGCGTCAGGCCCGTGGGGTTTTCTTATAGCTTCCGGCTTAAGGCTTACCGCTCGCCCCGAAGGGGCGGTCACATGCCCTTCGGCGCGAAGATTCCCGGCGCATTGCGCCAGTAGCCCTTGTAGTCCATGCCGAAGCCGAACACGTAGCGATCCTCGACTTCGAGACCGCAGTAATCGGCCTTGAGATCCGGTGCCGCCTTGCGCTCGTGGCGCTTGTCGACGAGTACCGCGGTCGAGATGCTGGCAGCGCCGGCTGCGCGGCAGTAGGCCAGAATCGCCGCCAGCGTAGCGCCCTCGTCGAGAATATCGTCGACGATCACCACGTGCCGGCCGGCCATCGGCACTTCCGGCGAGACCCGCCAGAACAGCTCGCCGCCGCGTATGCCGCCCCGATAGCGGGTCGCGTGCAGGTAATCGACCTCCAGCGGGAAGCCCAGCCGCGTCAGCAGGTGGCCGGTAGTGATCAGTCCGCCATTCATCACGCAGTAGAAGACCGGCAGCTTGTCGCCCAGCTTGTCGGTAATCGCCTCGGCCATGCGATCGAGGGCGCGCTCGACCTGGGACTGGGTGATCAGACAATCGGCATTGTCCATGAGCTCACGCATGAAGGTGAGGGAATCGTGATGCGTGCTTTCGTGTTCAGACATCGGAAATTGGTGTCACTGTCGCTTGCGGAAGGTCCACGTCCGCTTCCGATGGAAGCGGCGTGGCACGATGAATCCAAAGGTGAAGGCGGCCGTTCGCCGCTGTATCGCGACGCTTTGGCGTCTTCTCGTGGGCGTTGAGTGTCACAGCACGCTCAATTCCGCGGTGCGGGATCCGCGGGCTCGTCGACCAGCGCCTCGAGTTGCGCGTGGGCCTTGCGCCAGCGACTCAGCACCGTCAACGTATCGAGCCCCGGCCGGGCGCGGCCGTAGCGCAGCTTGGCCGGGCGCTTGGAAGCGCGCCCCGCACAGGCCTCGATGACCGCCCGGGCGGCGTCGCGGTCGTTGCATACCAGGACCATGTCGCAGCCGGCATCGAGCGCCTGCAGGGCGCGCGCGGCAGGATCGCCCGCGGTATGCGCGGCCGCCATCGACAGATCGTCGGAGAAGATCGTGCCCTTGAAGCCCAGTTCCTCCCGCAGCAGCCCCAGCCAGCTCGGCGAGTAACCGGCCGGCCGCGCATCGAACGCCGGATAGACCACGTGTCCCGGCATGATGCCGTCGAGACGCCCGGCCAGCTCGGCGAAGGGAATCAGGTCATGGGCCCGCAGCGCCTGCAGCGGGCGCTCATCGACGACCTCGTGGGTATGCGAGTCGGCGGCGGTGCCACCATGCCCCGGAAAATGCTTGCCCACGGCGACCATGCCGGCCTCGTGGAGGCCATCGATGAACGCCCTTCCCATCGTCGCCACGGCATGCGGATCCGCCGAGAAGCTGCGATCGCCGATCACGCTGGAAAGTCCGGCGTCGACGTCGAGCACCGGGGCGAAGCTCAGATCGAGCCCGCAGGCCGCCATCTCCATGCCCAGCAGCCATCCGGCCTCCTGACACAAGTGCAGACAGCGCGACGGGTCGCTCACGTAGCAGCGCCCCAGCCGGGCCATCGACGGCAACCGCGTCACGCCCTCGCGCAGCCGCTGGACCCGGCCACCCTCCTGGTCGATCCCCAGCAGCAGATCCGGGCGAATCTGGCGCAGGCTGGCGCACAGCTCGCCGACCTGGGCCGCATCGGCGATGTTGCGCGCGAACAGAATCACCCCGCCGACTGCGGGCCGCATCAGCAGCTCGCGCTCAGCGCGACTCACAGTAGTTCCTTCGAGATCCAGCATCACCGGGCCGAGCGGTTGGGTCATGGTCGGAGTCCTTGGCTTTGAGGGGGCCGATTCTAGACCAATGACGGCCCCGACAACAGGCGTTGGTCAGTCGTGCAACCACACCGGGGTACCCGGCACGGCTCGATCGAACAGGCTGAGCAGCGCCGCGTCGCGTAGCCGTATGCAACCGTGCGAGGCGGGTTGGCCCATCGGCTCCGAGGCAGGCGTGCCGTGCAGGTAAATATAGCGGCGCTGGGAGTCGACGGCACCCCCGCGATTGAAACCCCGCTCCAGCCCGCACAGCCAGAGGATGCGCGTGAGGATCCAGTCGCGCTGCGGATGGGCCGCCGCCAGCGCGGGGGCATACACCTCGCCGGTGGGTCGACGGCCGCGAAATACCGTGCCCGGCGGCTCGCCCCCGCCGATCGCCGCGCGCACGTAATGCCAGCCCAGCGGTGTCTGGCCACTGCCGTCGCGCTGCCCGTTACCCGCGGTACCCGACGAGATGGCATGACGCTGTAGCGCGTCACGGCCCTGCCACACGGTCAGCGACTGACGCGCCAGATCGATCTCGAGCCATAACGCATCCGCCGGCGGCAGCTCGTGGAGTCGCGGTGTGCGCATGCCTACCCCGCCAATGCCTGTGGATCCTCGGGCAGCGGCGCGTTCATGCCGGCGACCACCACCGGGCGCAAGCGCCGGATCAGCTCACGGACGCTGACGTGCTCGCCATAGTCCTGCTCGGCGATGTCGCGCAGCGCATCGAGCCCGGACAGCGTGAAGATCACCGTACCCAGCATGAAGTGCAGTCGCCAGAAACGCTCGCTATCGGGAAGCTCCGGCGTGGCCTTGCGCACCAGTTCGGCAAAGCGCGTGAAGACGCTGCCGTACTGCTGCTGGATATACCTGCGCAGGTGGCCCTGGGCCTGAGTGTAGGCCAGCCCCAGCAGGCGCATGAACACCTTGAGGCTGTTGCGCTCGGCCGGCACCTCGAGCACGGTGCGCGCCATGCTTTCCAACAGGACTTCCAGGGGGATGGGCTGGCCTGCATAGTCGGCCTCGAGTTCGTCGAGCCTGGCGTGGAAACGCTCCGTGAACGGGTCCAGGTAGCGCGCGAAGACCGCCTGAATCAGCGCCTTCTTGGAGCCGAAATGATAGTTCACCGCCGCCAGGTTGACCTTGGCCTTGCTGGTGATGTTACGCAACGACGTCTCGGCAAAACCGCGCTCGGCAAACAGCACTTCGGCGGTATTGAGTATCCGCGTCACTGTGTCGGTCTGAGCCATGACATATCCCTGCTGAAAAACGATTGTTTTAAACGTGGCCAGGATTCTACCTCGTTAACGTTTCTTGAACAAACCGGTCCGTTTCAAACGTTGGGTTCACGCTGCACTATTCGAGACGAGCGCCGACTTGCCGATTACTGGATGCAATTCCATGCTGTATACTTAACCACGAACCCGTTAAGCGACCAGCGGAGGCCGCATGACCCACACTCTTACCCCGCGCCAGCAGAACGTCTACGACTTCATCGTCAAGACCATGAACGAACTGGGCTATCCGCCGACCCGGGCCGAGATTGCCCGTGCACTGGGCTTCCGCTCGCCCAACGCCGCCGAGGAGCATCTGCGCGCGCTTAGCCGCAAGGGCGTGATCCGCATGATTCCCGGCACCTCGCGAGGCATCCGCCTGCCCAGCCAGGCCGCTCAGGCCTATCCCGAGAGTGAAGCGGGTCTCACCGACAGCGAGAGCGGCCTGCCGATCATCGGTGAGGTCGCTGCCGGTAGCCCGATGCTGGCCGCCGAGCATATCGATCGCTACTGCCCGTTATCGGCCGACTTCTTTTCGCCACGCGCCGATTACCTGCTGCGTGTGCGCGGGCTATCGATGCGCGACGTCGGCATCCTCGAGGGCGACCTGCTCGCCGTGCACCGCACCGACCGGGTCCGCGACGGGCAGATCGTGGTGGCTCGCCTGGAGGACGACGTGACCGTCAAGCGCTTCAAGCGTGACGGCCATCGCGTATGGCTGCTCGCCGAGAACCCCGAGTTCGCACCGATCCAGGTCGATCTGCGCCATGAGCATCTGGACATCGAGGGCGTCGGCGTCGGCGTGATCCGCGGTGGCAACGGCCAGGCGCTGGGTTAGCATGCGGTGGCGCTCGGCGGCACCGCCCAGTGGGTGATTCATGCGCAAGATCCTGCATGCCGACTGTGACTGCTTCTATGCCGCGGTGGAGATGCGCGACAACCCGGCCCTGCGCGACGTGCCGCTGGCAATCGGCGGCAGCACCGCGCAGCGCGGCGTGATCGCCACCTGCAATTATCCGGCGCGGCGCTACGGGGTGCATTCCGCCATGCCTACCGGCCAGGCCCTGCGCCTGTGCCCCGAACTGACCTTGCTGCCGCCGGACTTCCCCCGCTATCGGGCGGTTTCCGAGCGCATCCAGGCGATCTTTCACGAACTGACCCCGCTGGTCGAGCCGCTCTCGCTCGACGAAGCGTTTCTCGACGTCAGCGAAGTGCGCCGCTTCCGTGGCAGCGCAACCTGGATGGCCGGCTGGATCAAGCGCGAGGCGATGCGGCGTACCGGCATCGGCGTTTCGGTGGGCGTGGCGCCGAGCAAGTTTCTCGCCAAGATCGCCAGCGACTGGGAAAAGCCCGACGGGCTGACGGTCATCGCACCCGATCAGGTCGACGCCTTCATCAGCACGTTGGCCGTCGACAAGCTGCATGGGGTGGGTCCGGCGACCGCCGCCAAGCTGGCTGCGCTGCATATCGTCACCTGCGCCGATCTGCAGGATTGGTCACTGGAAGCGCTGAGCGAACGTTTCGGCAAGTTCGGCCGACGGCTTCATGAACTCGCCCGCGGCATCGACGACCGCCCGGTGCGAACCGAGCGCGAACGCAAGTCGGTGAGCGCCGAGAACACCTTTCATCGCGACCTGCCCGATCTCGCCACCTGCCGCGAACAGCTGCCGGCGCTGATCGAGCGCCTTCACGAACGCCTGGCGCGGCACGGCAACCCGGCGACCAAGGGCGTGTTCGTCAAGGTGCGCTTCAACGATTTCACGTTGACCACGCTCGAGGGAGGCGGCCGGCGGCCCGAACTCGCTCATTGCCTTGCCCTGCTCGACGAGGCCTGGGCGCGCGGTAGCCGACCGGTGCGCCTGCTCGGGGTCGGCGTGCGCCTTGCGCCGTCCGGCGACGCGCGTCAGTTGTCGCTGTTCGCTGATTGAGCGCCGCCCCTCTCAGGCAAAGACCACGGTCTTGCTGCCGTGAATCAACACACGATCCTGCAGATGCCAGCGCAGCCCCCGGGCGAGTACCGCACGCTCGATATCGCGACCGAAGCGCACCAGGTCCTCGGTGGTGTGGCAATGCGTGATGCGGTGCACGTCCTGCTCGATGATCGGCCCGGCATCCAGCTCTTCGGTCACGTAATGACAGGTCGCCCCGATCAGCTTGACGCCCCGGTCATAGGCCTGGTGATAGGGCTTGGCGCCGGCGAATGACGGCAGGAAGCTGTGATGGATATTGATCACCCGACCGGCATAGCGCCGGCACAACCCCGGCGGCAGAATCTGCATGTAGCGCGCCAGCACCACGCCATCGGCCTGGACTTCTCCGATCAGCCGCTCGGTTTCGTCGAAGGCGGCCGCCTTGGTGTCGGGCGCGACCGGCACATGGTGGAAGGGAATGCCGTGCCACTCGACCAGCGAACGCAGCGCGTCATGATTGGAAATCACGCAGGGGATCTCGCAATCCAGTTCGCCGATATTCCAGCGATGCAGCAGATCCACCAGGCAATGCGAGGCCCTGGAAACCATCAACACGATTCGCTTGCGCTGCGCGCTGTCATGGAGCGACCAGTCCATGCCGAACGTCTCGGCGATCGGCTGAAACGTGTCGCGGAACTGCTCGATCGGCGGTGCATCCACATCGAAGCGAATTTCATAGCGCATGAAGAAGCGCCCGGTAACCAGGTCCGAATGCTGGTTGGCTTCGGTGATCGAGCCACGCTGATCGGCAATGAAATTGGACACCCGGGCGACGATGCCGACCCGGTCGGGACAGGACACGATAAGACGGTAAGAATGCGACATGAAAGGCTGGGAACTCTCGGTAAACCGTGAACGGTCGCACATTGTAACCAATTGCCCCGACTTGGCTAATGTTCGTTGTGAGCCAGGCGACGCATCTCGTATAGTGGGGGCTTGCTCACAAGCTCGTGTCACTGATGTTGCAATCCCGCGTCCAGATCGGCCCCCGAAAACGTCCGCCTCTCCACTTCCTGCCACTGGGAGGCTGCGGCGAGATCGGCATGAACCTCAGCCTCTATGGCTACGGCGATGAATGGATCGCCATCGATTGCGGAATGATGCTGCGTCAGGATCTGCCCGATTCGCCGCTCCAGGTGCCTGACGTGGGCTGTCTGACGCCGCTGGGCATTCAGCCGCGCGCGCTGATCCTCACCCACGGTCACGAGGATCATATCGGTGCCGCCGCCTGGCTCTGGCCCCATTGGGGCTGCCCCATCTACGCCACGCCGCTGGCCGCCGGCCTGCTGCGGGCCAAGTTTCTGGAGCGCGGCCTGGCCGTCGATGCGATCCGCATCGTCGCGCCCGGCGACGCGCTGGAGAGCGGGCCGTTCGCGCTGCGCTACCTGCCGTTGACCCACTCGATTCCCGAAAGCTGCGCATTGCTGCTCACCACGCCCCACCACCGGGTGCTGCACACCGGCGACTGGAAACTCGACCCCGAGCCGCTGATCGGCAGCCCGGTCGACCAGCGGCTCTATGCCTCGCTGGCCCCGGTCGACCTGCTGGTCGGCGATTCCACCAACGCCACCCTGCCCGGCTGGTCGCGTAGCGAAGGCGACGTCGCGCGGGCGCTGGAACGCGCCATCGGCGCCTGCACGGGCCGTGTGATCGTTTCCTGCTTCGCCAGCAACCTGGCGCGTGTGCTGGCCGTGGGGCGTGCCGCCGCGCGTTGCGGACGCCGTATCAGCCTGATGGGGCGCTCGATGGAACGCATGGTGCGTACGGCACGCGACCTGGGCTACCTGGAGGACTTACCGCAACTGGTGCCGGTGCGCGACCTGGGTTACCTGCCTGCCGAAGAGGTGCTGATCATCGCCACCGGCAGCCAGGGTGAGCCGCGGGCCGCGCTGTCACGCCTCGCCCAGGGCCGGCATCCCGACCTGGAATTGCAGGCCGGCGACACGGTCATTTTCTCGGCCAAGGCGATACCCGGTAACGAGCGATTGATCGAGCGCCTTCAATTGGCGCTCAAACGCCTGGACGTCGGGGTACTCGAGGAAACCCGGCACCCCGAGTTGCATGCCTCGGGTCACCCGGCTCAGGATGAGTTGCGGACCTTTTATGGCTGGACCAAACCGCGGCGGTTGCTTCCGGTGCATGGTGAACGCCGCCATCAGGAGGCCCACCAGCGCCTGGCCGAGTCGTGCGGCATCGACGCGCCACTCGCGCCCGATAATGGCGATCTGATCCGTGTCGAGCGCACGACGCTGAGCGTCGAACGACACATTGAACAGACCCCGCATATCGTTCACCAGGATCAAGTGCACGCTCTGAAAGGATTCGAGGATTCTGCGGTGCAATCAAGACAACCCCGCGAGGGTCGCTTCTATCTGGTCTTGCCGGTGTTGGCGATGAGTGATGGCTGGCATCGTGTGGGACGCTTGCTGATCGATTATTCCGGTGCTTCCTCGCTCGACGAAACGGCCTTCGCCGACTGGCTGGACGACACACTCAAACAACTCGACGCCGAAACTCTAGTGCAGTTACGCAACCAGCTTCAGCCACGCCTGGTACAATGGATGAACGATCACCTGCGCCGTCCGCCGGTCGTGCACCTGCAGATCAGCGCCGCCGAAACGGCTTCTTGACGGCCTTTACTTGCCTGTCGATTAAGCAACAATCGCCAGCAAATAGAGCCGGAAAAAAAAGCGGACGCAATGCATCCGCTTTCTGGAACGAGGCCACCCGAGCGATCTTCTGAAGAGGATCGAAGCCATTCAGGCCTTTTCGAGCGTGTCCTTCTTGGGCGGGCGACCGCGACGCTTGGGTTGTTCGCCAACCAGGTCGTCGAGAGAAAGCCCGGCGTCATTGATCGCTTCACGAATCTCCTCGAGCTTGCGCGCCTTGACCGTTTCCTCTTCCTGCCGGCGACGTTCTTCATCCTGCTTTTGCTCGATCACCTCGTTAATCACTTCAGCGAGCTTATGGAGCTGCTCCATGCTCAATTGTCGAGCGGCTGCCCGCGCCACATTCTTGTTGCGAGCGATTTTTTCCAGGGACTCGGTAGACATCGGCCTCCTCCATTCAAAGCGTCAATTACTGCAAACGGTGTGTGAATGTAAAAAGTATATGCCCTGAAGGCCGATTGGCAAGCAAAGTTACGCAATAATGGCCGCCCGATATTCACCAGGAGTCTCGTAAAAAAGGCCGGGGGGAAGCGCTGAAAGAGAGAAAGCCAGGCTGTACTCAACCACCCGTCATGTTCATGAAACGCACCACCTGAACGTCACCGTCGGTCGAGAAATGATGGCGCTCGGGCTTGAGCGGCATGGCACCGACGATGCGCTCCTTGAGGGCACCGATGTCGCCCGGATAGCGCCGCAGAACCTCGCGCAGGTCCACCGAATGCTCATTGCCCAGGCACAACAGCAAACGCCCTTCCACGGTAACCCGGACGCGGTTGCAGCTGGCGCAGAAGTTATGGCTGTGCGGAGAAATGAAGCCGATGCGAGACGCACTGTCCGGCATGCGGTAATAGCGTGAGGGACCCAGTGTCGTCTCGGTGGTCGGCAGCAAGGTATGCCGCGCCTCGATCAAGCGCTGTACCTCGTCGCTGGAACAGTAGGTTTCAGCGCGAGAATGATCCGAGACATCGCCCAGCGGCATTTCCTCGATGAAACTGATGTCGATGCCCTCGTCGCGGGCGAAATCGACCAGTTCGGTAACCTCGTCGTCATTGCGTCCCCGCAGAATCACCGCGTTTAGCTTGATTCCCTCGAAGCCGGCATCCTGGGCGGCATGAATGCCATCGATGACCCGGTGCAGGTCGCCGGTGCGCGTCAAGCGCTTGAAGCGCACCGGGTCCAGTGAATCGAGACTGATGTTGAGGCGCTTAAGCCCGCCCTGGCGAAGCGCCTTGGCATGCTTGCCCAGACCCGCGCCGTTGGTGGTCATGGCGAAATCCTTGAGGCCATCGAGAGCGCCGATATCGCTCACCAGATCCTCGATGCCCCGCCTGACCAGGGGCTCGCCGCCGGTCAGACGAATCTTCTCGACACCCAATTCGATGAAAGCCCGGGCAACTTGCGCCAACTCTTCAAGGGTCAAGACCTGTGCGCGAGGCAGAAAGGTCATCTCCTCGCTCATGCAATAGACACAGCGAAAATCGCAGCGATCCGTCACCGATATCCGCACATAGCGAACGCTACGCTGATAGTTGTCGATCAACTGGGTCATCATCACCTCCAGCGCTCGGCTGCCTGCCTGTCCGTGTCCCGCTCGGCGACCCAGTAATCGCCGTGGGCGGTGTGTTCCTTTTTCCAGAAAGGGGCGCGGGTCTTAAGATAATCCATTATGAATAGACAGGCATCGAATGCCGCCTGTCGATGGGCGCTGGCAACCGCAACCAGCACGATCGGGTCGCCCGGTTCCAATCGGCCGACACGGTGTATGAGCCGTACGCCATTGAGCGACCAGCGGCGTCCGGCCTCGGCGACGATCTCGCCCAAAGCCGACTCGGTCATGCCCGGATAGTGTTCCAACGACAATGCCGTGACGTCGGGCCGCTCGTTGAAATCGCGCACCAGTCCCGTAAAGCAGACCACCGCACCGATATCGTTTCGCTGAGCAACGAGAGTCGCCTGCTCGGCGCCAACATCGAAGCACTCATGCTGCACACGGATCATCTCAGCCTCCGGTGACCGGTGGGAAGAAAGCGACCTCGTCGCCATCGGTCAGATGGTTGTCCTCGCCACTCATGACCTGGTTGATCGCGCACAGCACCCGGCTTTCCGAGAGCATCGAGAATCGCTCGTCGCGTGCCACCAGGGCCGACTTGAGGCCCGCGATATCCGGGGTCGGCAGTGTCTCGAAGGGGATCTCCAGATCGCTGACCCCCAGGCGTTCGCGTAATTCGGCGAGACATTTGACATGGATGCAGGGCGCTTCGGCACGCGGTGCGATACCGACACAGCCCTCCTGGCATTCGCCGGTCACTATCGGTTGGACCGCACCCGGTTGGACCGCACCCGGTTGGACCGCACCCGGTTGGACCGCAGCCATTTCGTCTGACGCCGCCCCGGCGTCGTAGCGATAGTCGCCGGAGCGTCCGCCGCTCTTGGCCTGCAGGCGTATTTCGCCGATTTCCAGCGTCTTGTCGACCGCCTTGCACATGTCATAGAGAGTCAGGCACGCCACCGAGACCGCGGTCAATGCCTCCATTTCAACCCCGGTCTGGCCGGAAAGCCGGCACAGCGCGGTGACGTTGACGCAACGTCCAGCCTCGTCGAGTTCGAAATCGACCGTCACCTTCGACAGTGCCAGCAGGTGGCATAACGGAATCAGCTCGTGGGTACGCTTGGCGGCCTGAATGCCGGCGATACGCGCCGTCGCCAACACATCGCCCTTGGGCAGGCCACCCTCGGCGAGCAGCGCCAGCGTCGCGGGTTGCATCCGAATGCGACCGCTCGCCAGTGCCTCGCGGCGAGTGGTCTGCTTGTCACCGACGTCGACCATGTGGGCCTCGCCGCGTGCATTGATGTGGGTCAGGCTCATGTCAGCTCACCAAAGGGTTGCAGTAATACGGTTTCGCCCTCGCCGATGTCGCCACGGGACGCCTCGATCTCGATCAGGCAATTGGCCGCTGCCATCGAGGATAGAATCCCCGAGCCCTGATGCCCCGTCGTACGCACATGCAGTTGTCCGGTCGCGTCGATTCTATAGACGCCACGATGGAAATCGACGCGACCGCTGCGACTGCGCATCGCTTCATCGGCGATTGCGCTCCAGCGCGTCGGCTGCCAGGCGTATTCGCCCTGGAGCCTGCGCAGCAATGGCTGGACGAACTGCAGGAAAGTCACCATGACCGCCACCGGATTACCCGGCAGGCCGAAGAACGGCACTTCGTTCTCGCCCAGCATCCCGAAGGCCAACGGCCGCCCGGGACGCATGGCGATTCGCCAGAATCCCAGACGACCAATGCTCGACAGCGCCGGCTTGATCCAATCGGCCTGGCCACTCGAGACGCCACCGCTGGTGATGACCATGTCGGCCCGCGTGGCGGCACCTGTCAGCGCGTCGCGAATCGCCTCGGGCCGGTCGGCGAGAATGCCCAGATCGTCGACTTCGCAGCCCAGCGCCTCGAGCAACCCACGCAATGAATAACGATTGGCATCGTAAACGCCCGCCGCACCGAGCGCTTCACCCGGCGAGGTGACTTCGTCGCCGGTGGAAAAGATCGCCACCCGCGGCCGACGCACCACCTCGATGCTGTCGACCCCCAGCGAGGCCAGCAGGCCCAGGTGCTGGGGTCGCAGCCGCGTGCCTGCAGCCACGGCGCAACTGCCACGGACGATGTCTTCGCCGGCGTGGCGCACGTTCTGACCCCGGCTGACCCGCTGCGGCTGATGGATCCTCGCCAGCCGCGACCGGACATCGATGTCCAACTGCTCGTGCATGATGACGGTATCCGCCCCTTCCGGCAGCGGCGCGCCGGTGGTGATCGAGACCGCCTCAGCGTAGCCCAGCGGAGACTCGAAGCGATGCCCGGCCAGGACTTCGCCGACCAGGGTTACCCGTGTCGGCGCAGGCCAGGCCAGCGCGATACCGTCCATCGCCGCGTTGGTGTTCTGCGGGACATCGATCGGCGAGATGCACTCCTTGGCCAACACCCGGCGAGCCGCCGCCGTCAGTGGCAGGCGTTCGGCGGGCAAGCGGGCGGCCACCAGCTCGCTCAGCGACGTCAGCGCCTCGTCGACATCGAGCATCCGCTCGCCGAGCGCAAAGCAGGATAGCGTCATGACGAGTCACCGCCGGGCCGGGGCCCACGGCAGCCCGCCCAGGCAGCCGGCCAATCACGGACGAAAGCGGTCAGCGCGCCCAAGTCGTTGAGATCCAGTGCCGCCACGCCGGCCGGCAGGACCAATTCGGCATCGCTGGCCACGGCCTGGATCCAGGGGTCCTCGCCAGCCAGCAACGGCTTGCCGAGCGACGGCCGGTGCAGTTCGAGCTTGGGCAAGGGCCAGTGCCTGAAGCCTTCGACGAGCACCAGATCCGGTCGCATCAGTTGGACGTGCTCGAGCAGTGCCGCCAGGTCCGGCCCCTCGTCTCTGGGCGATGCCTGCGCTTCCTCGCCGGACGTCTCATGACATGGCGTCTCATTACATGGCGTCTCATTACATGGCGTCTCATTACATGGCGTCTCCATCATCAGCGCGAAGCGCTCGCGCGAGGCGACCAGCATCGGCGTGGCCCCGGCCTGGCGCAGGCGATAACTGTCCTTGCCGGGCCTGTCGATGTCGAAGCGATGATGGGCATGCTTGATCACCGCCACCCTGAGGCCCGCTTGGCGCAGCCGAGGCAGCAAGGCTTCCAGCAGGGTGGTCTTGCCCACCCCGCTCCAGGCGGCGATTCCCAGCAAGGGCACGGGCTGTCTGTCCAGATCGAGTTTCATCGGACTCCGCTAATAAGAGCTTTCCGTCGCCATCGCCATGGCGCGCATCCCCGTAGCCAGGTACCCGGCTTACGAGGCCGTCAGGCTGACGACATCGTGCGGTGAATTGATATTGGCGAATGCCTCGGGGCAGTCGCTGAAATCGACGCTCACCCAGGCATGCCGGGCATACCAGCGCTCGACCTTGCGCTCACCGGCCGCCAGGGCCCGTTCGAGATCCGCCGCCAAGCCGCGACGCAGCAGCGCGACCACCGGCTGGCTGCGCTCGCCATCGTGGGCCACGGCGATATCGTGGGCACCGAGCGACGCGTACAAGCGTTCGACGAGATCCAGCGGCAGACAGGGTGTGTCGCAGGGCACTACCAGCACCAGAGGCGTCTCGGCCGCACACAGCCCGCTCCAGATTCCCATCAACGGGCCCTGATACCCCCCCGAGCGATCGCCGATGACCGGCCAGCCCAGCGCCTCGTAGGCCGTCCGGGAGCGGTTGGCGTTGATCAGCACATGATCCACTTGCCGCGCCAGCCGCGACAGCACCCACTCGATCAGCGAGCGCTGCCGATAGCTCGCCCAGCCCTTGTCGATGCCGCCCATCCGGCGCCCCCGCCCTCCGGCGAGCACTAGTGCGGTGATCGCTTCGTCCATTCTGCATGCCTCGCGATGCCGCCGGGCGATCCGCGGCGGCGGCCGGCTTCCATGATTCAGCCTAGCACCGACCGGCCATGGCGGGCCATCATTCGCCCCGCCAGGCCAGGCACCGGCGATGCTTATCCTCAAACGTCTAACACGCTATCATCGCGGCCAGCTTGTTCAACAAGGATTCTCGATGAGCGGTTTCGACGTCGGCACACGCCTCAAGCAACTCCGTCAGCACAATGGGCTCTCGCAACGTGAGCTGGCCAAGCGCGCGGGGGTGACCAACAGCACCATTTCGCTCGTCGAGCAGAACCATGTCAGTCCATCGGTAAGCTCATTGAAAAAGATCCTCGATGCCATCCCGATCTCGATCAGCGAATTCTTCGCCGGCGAGGAGCTGGCCCAGGAGCAGATCTTCTATCGCGCCGAGGAGCTCACCGAGATCGGCGACGGCACCCTTTCCTGGCGTCTGGTCGGTGCCCGGCGTCCCAATCGGCGCATGTCGATCATTCACGAACATTACCCGCCGGGCTCGGACACCGGCGCCGACATGCTCGAACACGAAGGCGAGGAAGGCGGTATCATCGTCGCCGGAACCATCGAGCTGTGGGTCAACGGCGACGTCCGTCGACTCAACGCCGGCGACGGCTATTATTTCGATTCGCGGCTGCCGCATCGCTTTCGCAACGTCGGCGACAGCGACTGCGTGATCGTCAGCGCCAACAACCCGCCGAGCTTCGCCGACGGCGGCGACAGCCACCATGGCTGAGCGCTAGCAGCTCATCGAGCTGGTGCGTACCGGCTTTGAAGCAATCATCTTTGAAGCAATCATGCCTCAGCGGGTACCGAATATCTTGTCGCCGGCGTCGCCCAGACCGGGAACGATGTAGCCATTCTCGTCGAGACGTTCGTCGATCGACGCGGTGTAGATGTCAATCTCCGGGTAGGCCTCCTGGACCCGCTTCAGGCCCTCGGGGGCGGCCACCAGCACGATCACCTTGACCAGCGGGCAGCCGCGCTCCTTGAGCATGTCCAGGGTGGCGACCATCGAGCCGCCGGTGGCCAGCATCGGGTCGATGACGATCGCCAGACGCTCGTCGAGATCGTTGGTGAACTTCTCGAAGTACGGTACCGGCTCGAGTGTCTCTTCGTTGCGATACAGCCCCACCACGCTGATCCGCGCGCTGGGAATCAGGTCGGTGACGCCATCGAGCATGCCCAGGCCGGCGCGCAGGATCGGCACGATGGTGACCTTCTTGCCCTTGAGCTGCTCGACTTCGATCGGCTCGCCATTCCAGCCGTCGATGGTCTGCGCCTCGAGCTCGAGATCCTGGGTGGCTTCGTAGGTCAGCAACTTGGCGACCTCGCCGGCCAGTTCACGAAAGCTCTTGGTGCTGATGTCGGCGGTGCGCATCAGGCCCAGCTTGTGCTTGACCAGCGGATGTTGGATGGCATGAACGCTCATGGCGAGAACCCTTGCTTGGCAGTGAGAAAGCTGGGCGCATTCTAGCGCGCCGGGCCGCGCGGGTTAAGCGGCGGCCGCGGCAATCGCACCGCACACGCGCCCGGCGTTAGCCCGTCGCGCTGGCCGGCAACTGCCAGTCGATGGGCCGACCGCCACGCGCGGCGAGAAACGCATTGGCCTGCGAAAAATGCCGCTGGCCGAAGAACCCGCGATGGGCCGACAACGGCGATGGATGCGGCGCATGCAGGACGCAATGCTTGTCGCGATCGACGAACGACGCCTTCTTCTGGGCATAGCTGCCCCACAGCAGGAAGACCACGCCGCTGCACTGCTCGTTGACCACCTGGATGGCGCGATCGGTGAATGTCTCCCAGCCCTGATTGCGATGCGAACCGGCATTGCCGCGCTCGACGGTCAATACGCTGTTGAGCAGCAGCACGCCCTGGCGCGCCCAGCTTTCCAGGAAGCCGTGATTCACCGGAGTGAACGCGACGTCCTGAGCGAGCTCCTTGTAGATGTTCTGCAACGAAGGCGGCGTGGCCACGCCGGGGCGCACCGAGAAGCACAGCCCATGCGCCTGGCCGGGGCCATGGTACGGGTCCTGACCGAGTATCACGACCCGCACCCGATCGAGCGGAGTCAGCTCGAAGGCGCGGAACCAGTTCGACGAGTGCGGATAGATCACCTTGTGCGCCGCCTTCTCGCGGGCCAGGAAGTCGCGCAGGGTGTGCATGTAGGGTGCTTCGAACTCGCCGCCAAGGTAGTGCGCCCAGCTCTCGGGTAGCGGTACCTGTGACATATGTCGCCTCGAGCGGTTGCGTGATACCTGATGACGTGATGACAGAGCGAACTCAGTCGCTCTCGAGTCAGTCGCTCTCGAGTCAGTCGCTCTCGAGTCAGTCGCTCTCGAGAAAGGAGCACACCGCGAACACGCCGTGGCCGGCGTCGCGGATCTTCTGCGACCCGCCCAGTTCGGGCAGGTCGATGATGGTCGCGGTCTCGACGACATGGCCGCCGCTACGCTGGATCAGCTTGGCGGCGGCGAGCATGGTCCCGCCGGTGGCGATCAGATCGTCCATCACCAGAATCCGATCGCCCTCGCGGAAGGCGTCGGAGTGCAGCTCGACGGTGGATTCGCCGTACTCCAGGGTATAGGTCTCGCTGATGGTCTTGAACGGCAGCTTGCCCTTCTTGCGCACCGGCACGAAGCTGCAACCGAGCTCATAGGCCACCGGCGCGCCGATGATGAAGCCGCGCGCGTCGATGGCAGCGATCGCGTCCAGGTCCATCTCCTGATAGCGATGCACGAAGCTGTCGATCAGCTTGCGGAAGGCCCCGCTGTTCTGCAGTACCGGCGTGATGTCGCGAAAGTTGACCCCGGCTTGAGGCCAGTCCGGCACGCTGCGAATCACCGACTTGATGTAATCGCCGTAGACACTACTCATCAATGGCCTCCGTCGAGGAACAGGAACTTGAGAATGAACAGCACCGACAGCAGCACGACCGCCGGATTGAGATCGCTGCGGCGCCCCGACAGCAGCTTGATCAGGGTGAAGCTGATGAACCCCAGGGCGATGCCGTTGGCGATGGAATAGGTCAGCGGCATGGCCAACGCGGCGATCAGCACGGGCGCCGCCTCGGTGACATCGTCCCAATTGGCATGCGCCAGGCTGCCGGCCATCAAAACCGCCACGTAGAGCAGCGCGCCGGCGGTGGCGAAGGCCGGCACCGAACCGGCCAGCGGCGAGAAGAACAGGCTGAACAGGAACAGCATAGCCACGACCACCGCCGTCAGCCCGGTGCGCCCGCCCGCGGCGATGCCCGAGGCGCTCTCGATGTAGCTGGTGGTGGTCGAGGTGCCGAGCAGCGCGCCGCTCATCGACGCGCTGCTGTCGGCCAGCAAAGCGTTCTTGAGGCGCGGCAGCTTGCCCTGCTCGTCGAGCAAGCCGCCGCGATGGGCGACGCCGATCAGCGTGCCGGACGTGTCGAACAGATCGACGAACAAGAAGGCGAAGATCACGCTGAGCATGCTCACGTCGAGCGCCCCGACGATATCCAGCTCCAAGAAGGTCGGCGCCAGCGACGGCGGTGCCGACATCACCCCGTTGAACTGATTGTGGCCCAGCAGGATCGACACCACGGTGACCCCGAGAATGCCGATCATCACCGCGCCGGTGACCCGCAGGTGGGACAGCGCAGCGATCACGAAGAAGCCGATCAGGGTGTACAGCGCGGGCGGCTGGGAGAGATCGCCGAGCGACACCAGGGTTGCCGGATTGTCGACCACGATGCCGGCATTCTGCAGCGCGATGATTGCCAGAAACAGCCCGATGCCCGCCGCGATGCCCAATCTCAAGGCCATCGGAATCGAGTTGATCACCCACTCGCGAATGCGAAAGATACTCAGCAGGAAGAACGTCACCCCCGACAGGAACACCGCGCCCAGCGCCACTTCCCAGCTCTTGCCCATGCCCATCACCACGCTGTAGGTGAAAAACGCGTTGAGCCCCATGCCCGGCGCCAGGGCGATGGGATAATTGGCCCACAGGCCCATGATCAAGGTGCCGATCGCCGCCGCCAGACAGGTGGCGACGAACACCGCGCCGTAGTCCATGCCCGATTCGGCCAGCACGCTGGGGTTGACGAAGATGATATAGGCCATCGTCAGGAAGGTGGTGATCCCGGCGATGACCTCGGTGCGAATGGTGGTCTTGTGCTCGTCCAGCTTGAAATAGTCGTTCAATTGCCGTTTCAGCATACCATAGCCCTCAGCCTTAGCCCTGCGCGCATTGTTATGGGGTGATCGAAAAGCCGCTAATGGTACCCAAAGCACCCGATCGACGCGAGCCGATCGAATGCCTGCCCAGTGCCTCGCTCAGCAAGATGCACGTGTCGCCAGGACACGCTCGACGGTCTCGACGATCGCCTGGGTCTGGGGGTCGACCTCGATATTGACGCGGTCGCCCGGGACGCGATCGCCCAGCGTGGTACGCGCCAGCGTTTCGGGGATCAGATTGACGCAGAAGCGCCGTTCGCGCACCTCACCGATGGTCAGGCTGATGCCGTCGACGCCGATATAGCCCTTCTCGAACAGAAAGCGCGCATAACTGACCGGCAGTTCGAACCACAGCCGGCGATTGTTGGGCGCTTCGTCGATCTCGACAAGCTCGGCCATGCAGATGATATGGCCCGACATGGCGTGGCCGCCGATCTCGTCGCCGAACCGCGCCGCGCGCTCGACGTTGACCCGATCGCCAACCGATAGCTGGCCGAGGTTGGTCAGGCGTAGCGTCTCGCGCATCAGATCGAAACTGACCCGCTCGCCGTCGATCCCGGTCACGGTCAGGCAGCAGCCGTTATGAGCCACCGAGGCGCCGATCTCCAACCCTTCGCGCAGCGCGCCCGGCATGGCCAGCACATGGCTGCGAAAATCCTGCTGCTCCTCGATGGCCACCAGTTCGGCAGCCGCCTGTACGATTCCGGTAAACATGCTGTCCTCTCGATAGTCGCCGGGTGGCGAGGCGCTTAGTCTAGAAAAGCCGAGTCTAGAGAAAAGCCGCGCCTGGAGGAAAGCCGATTGTCGCGCCCACCGACGCCGCGGGCGGATAACCGCCATCAACGGCCGCGGGTCACCCATGAATTTTTAGGCTTTTCTTCTATGAAAGGAGCCTTTCACATGGCGATTTGCTACATGGTGGCGTTTGATATTAGGGCATAGACCAAAGTCGTTGACAGCCCCCGAAGGGCTCTCTAGACTTTCGCGCATCATCTCAAGGCGCCGATTTGTTCCCGGATTGCGGGCGCCTCCGGGGCCGCAAGGCGCTGGAAAGTGCAGCTAAAAGGGTGTGTCCAGCGTTGATGGCCACCCGCCAGGGTGGCCTTTTTTGTACCGCGACCTGGTCCGCTCCGCCCGTTTTCCCGCTCCGATCGTCGCCCCGACACGACCGGAACCATGATCACACTCGACCACGTTTCCAAGACCTACGGCAGCGGCGCCGGCGCCATTCATGCGCTCAAGCCCACCGACCTGCACGTGCCCCAGGGTGCCATCCACGGTGTCATCGGCCTGTCCGGCGCCGGCAAGTCGACGCTGATTCGCTGCGTCAATCTGCTCGAACGCCCGACCACCGGCCGGGTATACGTCGATGGCGAGGAACTGACCGCGCTCGACGCCGCCTCACTCAATCGCGCCCGCCACCGGGTCGGCATGATCTTCCAGCATTTCAACCTGCTGTCGTCGCGCACGGTGTTCGCCAATGTCGCCCTGCCGCTGGAGCTGATGGGCGTGGCCAAGCGCGAGATACGCGAACGCGTCGAGCCGCTGCTTGAAATGACCGGGCTCTCCGACAAGCGCGACAAGTACCCGGCCGAGCTTTCCGGCGGCCAGAAGCAGCGCGTGGCGATCGCCCGGGCGCTGGCCAGCCGTCCCAAGGTGCTGCTGTGCGACGAGGCGACCTCGGCGCTGGATCCGCAGACCACCGTGTCGATTCTCGAACTGCTGCAGGACATCAACCGCAAGCTGGGGCTGACCATTCTGCTGATCACTCACGAGATGGAAGTGGTCAAGTCGATCTGCCATCGCGTGGGGCTGATTTCCGGCGGCGAGCTGGTCGAACAAGCCGACGTCGGTGACTTCTTCACCACGCCAGCGACCCGGCTGGGCCGCGATTTCCTCAACGCCTTCCTCGAACTCGAGCCGCCCCAGGCGCTGGTCGACCGGCTCGAGGCGCGCCCCGGCGACAACAGCCACCCGGTGGTGCGCCTGGCATTCAAGGGCGATGCCGTATCCACCCCGCTGATCTCGCGCCTGGCCCGCGACTGCGACATCGACGTCAGCATTCTCGAGGCCAAGGTCGAGTCGATCCAGGATCGCACCCTGGGACTGATGATTGCCGAACTGATCGGCACGCCCGAGCAGACCGCCAAGGCGCTGGCCTATCTCGACTCCCACGACCTGCAAGTGGAGGTGCTCGGCCATGTCCAGCGCGATGCTTGAACTGATCCTCGAGGCGACCCTCGACACTCTCTACATGGTCGCCGTGTCCGGCGTCATCGCCGCGGCGCTGGGCGTGCCGCTGGGGGTACTGCTCTACGTGACCCGCCCGGGGCAGATTCTCGCCCAGCCGCTGAGCAACCGCATCCTGGGGATCGTCACCAACATCGGCCGCTCGATCCCCTTCATCATCCTGCTGGTCGCGATCATCCCCTTCACGCGCATGCTGGTGGGTAGCTCGATCGGCACCAGCGCCGCCGCCGTGCCGCTGACCATCGCCGCGATTCCCTTCGTCGCGCGACTGGTCGAGGGGGCGCTCAACGAAGTCCCGCCAGGGCTGGTCGAGGCCGCTCAATCGATGGGCGCGACGCCGCTGCAGATCATCACCAAGGTGCTGCTGCCCGAGGCGCGTGGCGGCATCATCACCGGCCTGACCATTACCGTGGTCACGCTGATCAGCTATTCGGCGATGGCCGGTGCGGTGGGCGGCGGCGGGCTCGGCGATCTGGGCATTCGCTACGGCTACAACCGCTTCAACCCCACCGTGATGCTGATCACGGTGGTCATTCTGGTGGTTCTGGTGCAGGGCTTCCAGATGCTCGGCGACTATCTGGTGCGGCGAACCGACCATAAATAGCCGACCCGAGCAGCCAAATCGAACCAATAACCAAAAGGCATTACCAATTTTCTGCTTATAGCTTAAAATACGCCCTATTCCGCCGCGCGGTTCCGCGGCATCGGGCATATCGCAAGGAGACACATCATGAAGCACGCCATCGCCAAGACACTCGGCACCACCCTGCTCGGCCTCGGCCTGGTCGGCGGTCCCGCCAGCGCCGCCGCCGATCAGATCAAGGTCGGCACCGTGGCCGGGCCCGAAACCGACGTCATGCAGGTCGCCAAGCAGATCGCCAAGGACAAGTACGGGCTCGACGTCGAGATCATCGAGTTCACCGACTACGTGACGCCCAACGCCGCGCTGGCCGATGGCAGCCTGGATGCCAACGCCTATCAGCACGAGCCGTACATGAAGTCGATGGTCCGCGATCGCGGCTACGATTTCGCGATTGCCGGGCGCACCTTCGTCTATCCGATCGGTGCCTATTCCGAAAAGTACGACAGCATCGAGGAATTACCCGACGGCGCGACCATCGCATTGCCCAACGATCCGTCGAACGAAGGCCGCGCGCTGATCCTGATGCACAACAAGGGCCTGCTCGAGCTCAACGATCCGAGTAATCTTGAAGCCACGCCAATCGACATCGCCGAGAACCCACGCGATTTCGAGTTTCGCGAAATCGAGGCCGCTCAGTTGCCACGAGTGCTGCCCGACGTCGACATGGCGTTCATCAACAATACCTTCGCCCAGCCGGCCGGCCTGAGCCTGGACGACGCACTGATCAAGGAAGGTCCCGAGTCGCCCTACGTCAATCTGATCGTGGTGCGCGCCGGCGATCAGGACCGCGAAGCGATCCAGCAGCTGGTCGACGCCTACCAGAGCCAGCCGGTGATCGACAAGGCCGAGGAGCTGTTCAAGGGCGGCGCCGTTCCCGGCTGGAAGTAAGCGCCACTCGTCGTGACCGACGGGCCGACCTGAAAGGGCCGGCCCGTCTGCTTTCAGGCCCGCTTAAAGGAAGTGTCCATGAGCGATTATCCACGCCTCGCCCGCCAGCTCGAAGCGCTGCTCGACAGCCGCGACTGGCTGACCAACGCGGCCCAGACCTGCGCCTTCATCATGCAGGAGATCCCCGATCTCAACTGGGCGGGCTTCTACCTGCAGCGCCGGGCCGAGACGCTGATCCTCGGCCCCTTTCAGGGCAAGCCGGCCTGCAACCCGATTCCTTTCAGCAAAGGGGTATGCGGCGGCGCGGCGCGCACCCGCCAGACTCAGCGCGTCGATGACGTTCACTCGATCGCCGACCACATCGCCTGCGATGCGGCGTCGCGTTCCGAACTGGTGATACCGATCGTCGTCGATGGCGCGCTGTGGGGCGTGCTCGATCTGGACAGTCCACGCCCGGCACGCTTTACTCGCGACGACCAGACCGGGATCGAGCATCTGGTCGCGACGTTCATCGCCGCCAGCGACTTCTCGGGCTAGCCATTGCCGCCGCCTCTCGCTGACGCCATGCTGTACGTCCGCTAATCCGGGAGGCTCATTCATGCATCACACGCCCTCGCCCGGCGCCGCCCACGAGGGGTTGGACGCCGTGCTTACCCATCTCGAGCGGCTCAAATCGCTCAATATCGCCAGCGGTAACAACCTGACCGTCAAGCGTCGCCTGCTCGATCTGTACTTCGCCGCCGACCCAATGATCCTCGACGCTCACTGCCGGGTCGAGCCGCTGCTGGTGCCGACCCGTGCCGGGGTCATCGCCGCCGAGCGGGTACGCCCGGCCGAGACCGACGACGAGCCACGTCGCCGCCTGTTGTACATTCACGGCGGTAGCTGGATCGCCGGCAGCCCGGCCAGCCATCGCCCGCTGGCGACCCGTCTGGCACGAGCCTGCCAGGCCGAGGTGATCGCCATCGATTATCGCCTGGCCCCCGAGGCGCCCTTTCCTGCCGGGCTCGAGGACTGTCTCGACGCCTGGCAATGGCTGTGCCGCGAAGACTCCGACTGGCCGTTGCTGCTCGCCGGCGACAGCGCCGGCGGCAATCTGGCGCTGGCCTGTGTGGATGTTCTCAAGCGCGAAGCGCTGCGCCTGCCCGACGCGGTACTTGCCTTCTCGCCGGCCACCGACCAGAGCTGGGAGAGCGATTCGCTGACGCGCAAGGCCACGGTCGATCCGATCCTCGATGCCAGCCTGCTGCCGCAATTGACCCAGCTGTATCTTGGTCGCGCGCCGGTCGCCCAGGCCGACGACTCCAGAGTGTCGCCGATCGAGGGCGATCTCACCGGCTTGCCGCCGATGCTGATCCAGTGCGGCGAAGCGGAAGTGCTGCTCGACGACAGCCGGCGCTACGCCGAACAGGCGCAACAAAGCGGCAGCCCCGTCAAGCTCAGCCTGTGGGCCGACATGCCGCATGTGTTCGTCGGCTTCGCCCCGCTACTCGATGCGGCCAATCGGGCACTCGAGGAAATCGCCCGCTTCGTCGACGGGCATGCGCCGGTCGATGGCGACTGACACGCCTGGCCAGCCAAGATACAACGAAAGACGCCCGACTCGGCAAGCGAATCGGGCGTCTCGGGAACTGGTAGGACCAAGCGGATTTGAACCGCTGACCTCCACGATGTCAACGTGGCGCTCTAACCAACTGAGCTATGGTCCTGCAATGCTGTGAGAGCCTGCTGGTAGGACCGAGCGGATTTGAACCGCTGACCTCCACGATGTCAACGTGGCGCTCTAACCAACTGAGCTACGGTCCTGCAGGGGTTGGCGGCGGCGCTCACACACAGGCTGGCCGGCAACGGATGCGTATTCTACCCTCGGCGGCGGCGAATGCAACCCCCGGCAGGCACTTTTCGCCGCGAAGCGCCCTGCCCTTGTGCTTGATTCGGCGGACAATTCCAGTTTCCTCAAGCATCAGACAGTCTGACAGCAGCGGCCGTCAAGACATCGCCGACGCACCCGACTCAACGGCATTTGACGCGGTCCACCGCATCCTGCCAGCCGGCATACAGCGTCTCGCGCTCCTCCTCGGCCATCTGCGGCTCGAAGGTACGTTCGCAGTGCCACAACCGGGCGATCTCGTCGAGGTCGGCGTACCAGCCGATCGCCAGTCCGGCCAGGTAGGCGGCGCCCAGCGCGGTGGTCTCGAGCGTCCGGGGACGATCCACCGCAACCCCCAGCATGTCGGCGAGAAATTGCATGACCCAGTCGTTGCCGACCATGCCGCCGTCAACGCGCAGCGTACCGGCACGTCCGGCGACGTCGTCGTTCATGCAGGTCTGCAGATCGCGAGTCTGGTAACATACCGACTGCAGGCCGGCGGCGACGATCTCGGCGATGCCGGTGTCGCGGGTCAGCCCGAAGATCGCCCCGCGCGCCTGCGGGTCCCAGTGCGGCGCGCCCAGCCCGGTAAATGCCGGCACCAGATAGACGCCGTGCCCCTTGCGGGTACTGCGCGCAAGCTGCTCGCTCTCCGCAGCCTCGGCGAACAGCTTGAGACCATCGCGCAGCCACTGCACCGTCGCCCCGGCGACGAAGATGCTGCCCTCCATGGCATAGGTCACCCGCCCGTCGAGGCGATAGGCGACGGTGGTCAGCAGCCGGTTGCGCGAGGTTTCCGCGCGATCCCCGGTATTGAGAACCATGAAACAACCGGTGCCGTAGGTACTCTTGGTCATGCCCGGCTCGAAGCATGCCTGGCCGATCAGCGCCGCCTGCTGGTCGCCGGCCACGCCGCGGATCGGTAGCGCTTCGCCCAACCACTCGGGCTGGGTGGTGCCGAAGTCGCCGCTGCAGTCGCGCACCTCGGGCAGCAGACTCGCGGGTATGCCGAACAGCGCCAGCAGATCCTCGTCCCAGCGCTGCTCGTGGATGTTGAATAGCGCCGTGCGCGAGGCGTTGGTGGCGTCGGTGGCATGCACCTGCCCGCCGGTCAGCCGCCATAGCAGAAAGCTGTCGACGGTACCGAAGGCCAGCTCGCCGCGTTCGGCACGCTCACGCGCCCCGTCGACGTTGTCGAGCAGCCACTGGAGCTTGCTCGCCGAGAAGTAGGGATCGATTACCAGCCCGCTACGCTCGCGAATCAGTGTATCGTGACCGGCATCGGTCAACGCCTGGCAGGCCTCGGCAGTACGCCGGTCCTGCCAGACGATCGCGTTGTAGATCGGCTCGCCGGTGTGCCGGTCCCACATCAGCGTGGTTTCCCGCTGGTTGGTGATGCCGATGGCCGCTACTGCCGAAGCGTCGACCCCGGCCTTGTCCAGCACCTGCCGGCAGGTGCGCAGCACCGACTCCCAGAGGTCTTCGGGATTATGCTCGACCCAGCCGTCATGAGGAAAATGCTGCGGGAATTCCTCCTGGGCGACCGCCACGCCTCGACCATCGCGATCGAAGAGAATGGCCCGTGAACTGGTGGTGCCCTGGTCGATGGGAAGCAGGTAGGAAGCCATGGCGTACTCGTATTGTTGGCGGTTATCCGGCGCGCGTCGTCTCTCTGCCCGAGCGGAGGGGCGATGTCGACGCCGGGTTGCGCATGTTCGTTATTGCTTGAAAGAGGCTAAACCGCTTTTCACATAACAACAAACCATCGGGCACGGCTCACCCTAAGACCATGGTCGAATCCGCCCGGTGGCGGCCGCGCTGTTGGCACAAGCTGATACTATGACGGCATGCCGCCTGCGGGCTTTGCATCGATAACTCAATGGAACGCTTCATGATCCAGCGCAACCGCCACGACGCCATCATCGCCCTCGTCAGGCGCCAAGGTTACGCCTCCATCGAACAACTGGCCGGCGATTTCGGGGTTACGCCGCAGACCATTCGTCGCGATCTCAACCTGCTGGCCAACGAGGGCCGGCTTCGCCGCGTCCACGGCGGCGCCGGGCTCGAGTCGAGCACCGTCAACACCGCCTACCAGACGCGCAAGACCCTCAATCTCGCTGCCAAACAGCGCATCGCCCGCCTGCTGGCTCGCCAGATTCCCGACAACACCTCGCTGTTCATCAACATCGGCACCACCAACGAGATCTTCGCCGAGGCGCTAGCCGACCACCACGGCCTGGAAGTCATTACCAACAACCTCAATGTCGCGGCCATTCTCCAGCATCAGGAGGATTTCAACGTCATCGTCGCCGGCGGCCAGGTGCGCTCGCGGGATGGCGGCATCATCGGCGAGGCGACGATCGATTTCATCAACCAGTTCAAGGTCGACTACGGCATCATCGGCATCAGCGGCATCGACGACGATGGCTCGCTGCTGGAGTTCGACTATCAGGAAGTGCGCGTCGCCCAGGCAATCATCCACAACTCACGACAGGTGATGCTGCTCGCCGATCACTCCAAGTTTCACCGCAACGCCGTGGTGCGTCAGGGCAACATCGCTCAGATCGACGCCCTGTTCACCGACCGTCAGCCACCGGAACGGCTGTTGCAGCTGATCGAGGCTCACGACGTCGCCCTGCATATCGCCGAAGAACCGGCCACTGCCGGCTCGCTTGAAGACGATACGGGACCCGCTCAGCAATCGCGATGATGTTCGTTTTCACCCATGAGTATTTTCATAAACGAAAATTTCGCCCATAATGAAAATCACCGTTTTCATCATCGCACTCGGGGTGTCCCGAAGGAGCCGACATGGGCGCAACGTCATCAACGCCACCGCTACTCGACCTGTTCGTGGTCGGCGGGGGCATCAACGGCACGGGGATCGCCAACGACGCCGCCGGTCGCGGTCTTTCGGTAACCCTTTGCGAACAGGCCGACCTGGCCCAGGCGACCTCCTCGGCGAGCAGCAAGCTCATCCACGGCGGCCTGCGCTATCTCGAATACTACGAGTTCAGGCTGGTTCGCGAGGCCCTGCGCGAACGCGAGGTGCTGCTCAGAAAAGCCCCGCATATCATCTGGCCGCTGCGTTTCATCCTGCCCCATCAGCCGCACCTGCGTCCGGCCTGGATGATTCGTGCCGGGCTGTTTCTCTACGACCACCTGGGCAAGCGCGACAGCCTGCCGCGCTCGAAGGGCTTGCGCTTCGCCGCCGGCAACCCGCTGCGCGAAGAGATCAGCCAGGGTTTCGAATATTCCGACTGCTGGGTCGACGATGCCCGGCTGGTCGTGCTCAATGCCCTGCAGGCCCGCGACAACGGCGCCGAAATCCTGGTGCGCACGCGCTGCGTCGAAGCCCACGACGAGGATGGCCACTGGCGGCTGGTGCTCGAGGAGCAGCCTGGCGGGCGACGCTTCGAGCGCCGCGCCCGGGTGCTGGTCAACGCGGCTGGACCCTGGGTCGAGCGCTTCATCAGCGAGCGCACCTCGCATCACTCACGCTACGCCATTCGGATGATCCAGGGCAGCCACATGGTGGTGCCTCGCATCAATGCCGACGAGCGCGCCTATATCCTGCAGAACCGCGACGGGCGCATCGTCTTCGTCCTGCCCTACGAACAGGATTTCAGCCTGATCGGCACCACCGACGTGCGCTACCGGGGCGACCCCGCCGCCATTCGGGCCAGCGACGACGAAGTCGACTATCTTCTCGACGTAGTCAATGCGCACTTCCGCACACCGTTGACCCGCGACGAGGTGGTCACCACGTTCTCCGGCGTACGCCCGCTGTGCGACGACGAATCCACCGATCCGGCGGCGATGACCCGCGATTACACACTCGACCTGGATCGCCAGGGCGCTCCGCTGCTCTCCGTGTTCGGCGGCAAGATCACTACCTACCGCAAGCTCGCCGAAACCGCTCTCGAGACACTCGCCCCCCTGTTCCCAGCCATGCGGCCGGCATGGACGGCCGAGGCACGCCTGCCCGGCGGCGATATCGCCAGCCAGGCGGACTTCCAGACTCGGCTACTGCGCGACTACCCGTTCCTCGGCGCAGAGCGCGCACGGCGTTTTGCCGGCAGCTATGGCACGCTCTGCCTGCATTTTCTCCAGGGCTGCACCAGCATCGAGGCGCTGGGCCAGGATTTCGGCGGCGGGCTGTCACAGCGAGAGGTCGACTATCTGGTCGAGCACGAATGGGCGCGTGACGTCGACGACATCCTGTGGCGGCGTACCAAGCGCTATCTGCGCCTTGACAACACTCAGCGCGAGCGGCTCGCCGACTACCTCGGGCGGACGCAGCATTCGATGCAGGCCGCGTTCAACTGATCGCCATGAATGCAGGCACGCTCTGAGTCACTCGATTGAAAAGCGACGCTTACGCCGCGGTTGTCATCCGTGTTATTAGTGACGCATTTTCATGCCGCTCACGATCTACCAGGCCGAACACGTCGTCTGCGAGTGACGCCACTGGCCAGGCGGATGTCGAGCGGTCTGCCCGGAGCAAGCATGATCGACATCGGCCTGAGCACCGCGGCTGCGCTACTGCTGATTGCCACCCTGATTCCCTTCTTGCGGCTACGCCACTGGTGGGTACGCGGCTTCGATTTCCCGCGGCTGCAGATTGCCAGCCTGGCGCTGGTCGTAGGCCTGCTGCTCTGGCTGTTCGGCAGCGCCGAGTGGCGCTGGTGGGCAATCGCCGCCTGCACCGCCGTGTTCGCCGTTCAGGGTAAGCACATCCGCCCCTGGACGCCGCTGGCGACCAAGAAGGTCGCCGATGCCAATGCCGACGGCGAGTGGCGCTACCTGACCGTGCTGGTCGCCAACGTGCTGACGCCCAACCGCAATGCCGAGGACCTGCTCAAGCAGATCCATGCCGCCCAGCCCAATCTGGTGCTGACGCTGGAATCCGACGAATGGTGGGGCGATCAGTTGGCCCGCTCGCTTCAAGGCGACTGGCCGCACAGCGTCAAGGTACCGCTCGACAACCTTTACGGCATGCATCTGTTTTCACGCGAGCCGCTCGAGGAGGTCGAGGTCAAATGGCTGATCCAGAGCGACATTCCGTCGATTCATGCCTGGTTGCGCATGCAGTGCGGCGTCAGGATCCGCATCCACGCCGTGCATCCGCGGCCGCCGGCGCCCAGCGAGAGCGAGGAGTCGCTGTGGCGCGACGCCGAGCTGCTGCTGGTCGGCAAGGGCATCCATCAGCACGAGCAGCCGACCCTGCTGTTCGGCGATCTCAACGACGTCGCCTGGTCGCGCACCACAAGGCTATTCTGTCGTGTCAGCGGGATGCTCGATCCGCGCCGTGGCCGCGGCATGTTCAGTACCTTCCATGCGGGCCATGTCCTGCTGCGCTGGCCGCTCGATCACATCTTCGTCAGCGAACACTTCACGCTGGGCGGCATGCGCCGGCTCGAGGGTTTCGGCTCCGATCATTTTCCGATCCTCGCCACGCTCTGCTACCGTCCGGCCCGCGCCGACGAGAACGACTCCCCCGAGGCCGACCGCGAGGAGCGCCAGCAGGCCGCCGAGACCATTCAGGAGGCGCGCCGCGAAGGTGACGGCGAGGCGACCCGACACGGCTGATCGGCGCAGCCTCGCCAACATGCATACAATGACCAAGCCGGCGCTGAGCGCCGACTTGGTCATTTGTGAATAGCGCCTCGCATTCGCCGGCGCGTCGGATACCGCTCAGCCGGGAATGCCGCCCTCGGTGAGCTTGGCCGGGTCGAGCAGGCGCTCGAGCTCGTCACGCGACAGATCGGTCTGCTCCTCGGCGACGTCGAGTATCGGCCGGCCAGCCTGGTAGGCCTTCTTGGCGATCGCGGCCGCGGCGTTGTAACCGATCACCGAATTCAAGGCGGTGACCAGGATCGGGTTGCGCGACAACGGCGCGTCGATGCTGTCGCGGCGCACGTTGAAGGTGGCGATCGCCCGATCGGCGAGCAGCCGGCTGACATTGGTCATCAATGTCAACGAGGTCAGCAGGTTGCTGGCGATCAGCGGCAGCATCACGTTGAGCTGAAAATTGCCGCTCTGGCCGGCGACGCCGATCGCGCTGTCCAGGCCGATCACCTGGGCGGCGGCCTGGGCGGCGGATTCGGGGATCACCGGGTTGACCTTGCCGGGCATGATCGAGCTGCCCGGCTGCAGCGCCTCGAGCTCGATCTCGCCGAGCCCGGCCAGCGGCCCGGAATTCATCCAGCGCAGGTCGTTGCTGATCTTCATCACCGCGCAGGCGTAGGTACGCAAGTGCCCCGAGAGTTCGACCGCGGCATCCTGCGAGCCCAGGCTGGCGAAGAAGCTGTCGCTGGGGCGCAGCTCCAGTCCGGTCTGGCGGCTCAGCGCCTTGGCGATGCGCGCGGCGAACTCGGGATGGGCGTTGACTCCGGTGCCCACCGCCGTACCGCCTTGGGCCAGCCGCGAGAGCCGCTGCTGGCCGCTCTGCAGACGTTCGATGGCCTGACCCACCTGGCTCGCCCAGCCGCCAAGCTCCTGACTCATGCGTACCGGCATGGCATCCATCAGGTGAGTGCGCCCGGTCTTGACCACGTCGTCGAGCTCGCCGGCCTTGCGCTCGATCGTCGCCTTCAGGTATTCCAGCGCCGGCAACAGCCGTTCCTTGACGGTCAGCGCGGCGGACAGGTGAATCGCCGTGGGGATCACGTCGTTGCTCGACTGGCCCATGTTGACATGGTCGTTGGGCCCGACCTCGAGCCCCTCCTTCGACGCCAGATGCGAGATCACCTCGTTGACGTTCATGTTGGTCGAGGTGCCCGAGCCGGTCTGGAAGACGTCGATGGGAAACTGATCGGCATGCTCGCCATCGATCAGCTGCTGAGCGGCGGCGATGATCGCCTCGGCGCGCGGCGAATCGAGCAGCTCGAGATCGCGGTTGACCTCGGCGGCGGCCTGCTTGATCCGCGCCACCGCGGCGATGAATACCGCCGGCATCGGCTGGCCGCTGACCGGAAAATTGTTGACGGCTCGCTGGGTCTGGGCGCCGTAGAGCGCGCTGACTGGCACGTCCAGCTCGCCCATGCTGTCGCGTTCGATGCGGGTGTCGCTCATGAATACCTCCTGTCGGGTGGTGCGGTAATGACCGTGGTCGCGGGGATCCATGGTTCGCGCAGGCGAGTATTGTGCTGATCCGGCTTTCGGCCAATCGCTTGCAGCAATGATCAGCATAGCTTGCACGGCTTGCTGAATACCTTGCAGCGCAAAGAGGGACTTTCAAGGGCGGACCGACTTGCCAGTTTACCAGCCGCGCCACGCCACTAGACTGGCAACATCAATCAATGGCACGGGAGAACGGCATGTGGGACCAACAACGAATCATCCTCGAGCCGCGAGCGCGCGGCTTTCATCTGATCACCGGCGACGTCGTCGATGCGCTGCCGCGTCTCGGCGAACTCGATGTCGGCCTGCTGCATCTACAGTTGCTGCATACCTCGGCGTCGCTGACCCTCAACGAGAATGCCGACCCGGACGTGCGCCACGACATGGATGCCTTCCTGCGCGATCTCGCCCCCGGCGACCTGGCCTATTTCCGCCACACCGTCGAAGGTCCAGACGACATGCCCGCGCATATCGGTGCCAGTCTGTTCGGCACGCAGCTGACGATCGCGGTGAACAAGGGGAGGCTGGCACTGGGTACCTGGCAAGGCATCTGGATGGGCGAACATCGCGATCATGGTGGCGCGCGCAAGCTCGTGGCCACATTGAACGGCCAATAACCGCTCGTCACCAGCCCAATGCCTGCTTGACGAAGGGAATGGTCAGCTTGCGCTGAGCGGTGAGCGAGGCGTGGTCGAGCCGCTCGAGGATGGCGAACAGCGCGTTGAGCTGGCGCGGCCCGCGATGCAGGATGTAGCGGGCGACCTCATCGGGAAGCTGCATGCCGCGCACCCTGGCACGCAGCTTGAGCGCCTCGAAGCGACCGTCGTCGTCGAGGCGCTGGATCTGGAAGGTCACGCCCCAGGTCAGGCGCGATGCCAGGTCGGGTAGCGTGACACGCAGTTGCCGGGGAGCGGCCGGGGCGGCGATCACCAGCCGCTTGCCGGCATCGCGCAGGCGGTTGAAGCCGTGGAAAAGCGCCTCTTCCCAGCGCTTGCGCCCGATCACCTGGTCGATGTCGTCGATCACTACCAGGTCGAGCCGCTCGACGTCCTCGAGCATATGCGGGGGAAAATGGCCCAGATCGTTCAACGGCAGATAGAGCGCCCGCTTGTCTCGATCGCTGGCCTCATGGCAGGCGGCCTGCAACAGGTGGCTGCGCCCCGACCCAGGCGCGCCCCACAGATAGATGAAGGCTTCGCCGTGGTCGTCGAGCTGGGCTCGCAGCTTGGCCACCAGGGCGGCGTTGTCGCCCGGCAGGAAGTTGCCGAAGGTCGCGTCGTCGCGTAGCCCGACGCCCAACGGCAGCTGCGCCGGCCCGGTGCTCATTGACTGTCCTCGTTGCCGCGGGGCGGACCCTCGGCCTCATATAAGGGGCTGTTTTTATAGCGCTCATGTAGATAGCGCAATAGTACCATGACCATTGCCGCCACCGGCAACGCCAGCAGGATGCCGGTGAAGCCGAACAGTTGGCCGCCGGCCAGCACGGCGAAGATTACCGCCACCGGATGCAGGCCGATCTTGTCGCCCAGCAGCAGCGGCTGCAGCAGCATGCCCTCGAGCATCTGGCCAATACCGAAGACCGCCGCCACGCCGAGCAGATACAGCACGTCGCCATATTGGAAGAAGGCCACGATCGCGGCGATCGCCAGGCCGACGATCACCCCCAGGTAGGGAATGATGCTCGCCAGACCCGCCACGATGCCGATCAGCACGCCGAACTGGATACCCAGCAGCGTCAGCCCCACGGCATAGACGATGCCCAGGCTCAACATCACCAGCAACTGACCGCGCAGGAAAGCCGACAGTACCTCGTCGCACTGTATCGCCAGGCGCGTCGTCGTCGGCTCGTAGCGGCGCGGCAGTAGATCGCGAACATGCCGCTTGAGGCGATCCCAGTCGAGCAGCAGGTAGAAGGTCACCACCGGGATCAGCGCCAGGTTGCCGATCCAGATCGCCAGCGCCAGCCCCGAGCGCGACACCTGGGCGAGCAGGCCTGCCGCGAAGGTGCCGGTTTCCTTCCAGTTGGCCATCAACGCCTGACGCAGCTGGTCGAAGTCGGTGCTGAAATCGAGTCCCGAGACCTCACGCACCCAGGGAAGGATCATGGTCTGTACCCAGTTGAACATCTCCGGCAGCGCCTCGATCAGTTGCCCCAGCTGACGTCCCAGCAGCGGAATGAGAATCACGAAGGCGACTATCAGGCACAGCGACAACACCAGAAATACCACGCTGACCGCCAGGCGACGCGACAGCCCCTTGGCTTCCAGCCAGTCGGTCAGCGGGTCGCCCAGGTAGGCCAGGATCATGCCGACGAAGAATGGCATCAGGATCGGCCCGAGCAATACCAGCAACCAGACCATGGCGGCCACGCCCAGCAGCGTCCAGACTTGCAATCGTGTCATGCGACTCACTCCATCCATGCGCGTCGGCACGCCGATGCACCGCGACAGGCGCGATGCTACAATGCGCGCGCTTTCTCCTCCAGGTCATTCTCGACGGGCAATTAACGCCAAGCTTAGGCTTTCTACTGACAGGACATGCCATGACCCGCAGCGCCTCCGACAAACCTATGCCCCCTTCGCTGAGCTACAAGGACGCCGGGGTGGACATCGACGCCGGCAACGCCCTGGTCGACCGCATCAAGGGCGTCGCCAAGCGGACGCATCGCCCTGAAGTGCTGGGCGGACTGGGCGGCTTCGGCGCGCTGTGCGAACTGCCGGCCGGCTATCGCCAGCCGGTGCTGGTCACCGGCACCGATGGCGTGGGCACCAAGTTGCGCCTGGCCATGGAGCTGGGCCGTCACGACACCATCGGCATCGACCTGGTGGCAATGTGCGTCAACGACCTGGTCGTCGCCGGCGCCGAGCCACTGCAATTTCTCGACTACTATGCCACGGGCAAGCTCGATGTGGATATCGCCGCCGACGTCGTCAGCGGGATCGGCGAGGGCTGTCTGCAGGCCGGTTGCGCGCTGGTGGGCGGCGAGACCGCCGAGATGCCCGGCATGTACGAAGGCAGCGACTACGACCTGGCGGGCTTCTGCGTCGGCGTGGTCGAGAAAGCCGAGATTCTCGACGGCAGCAAGGTCGCCAAGGGCGACGTGCTGCTCGGCCTGGCTTCCTCTGGCCCGCACTCCAACGGCTATTCGCTGATCCGCAAGATCCTCGAAGTCAGCGCGGCCGACCTGACGACCGACATCGATGGCCGCAGCCTCGGCGACGCCCTGCTCGCGCCGACGCGCATCTACGTCAAGCCGCTGCTCTCGCTGATCAAGGACAGCGGCGTCGCCGTGCATGCGCTGTCGCACATCACCGGCGGCGGCCTCACCGAGAACCTGCCGCGGGTGCTGCCGGACCATCTCACCGCGCGCATCGACGCCAACGCCTGGCAGCGTCCGGCGGTGTTCGACTGGCTGCAGCGTCAGGGCAACGTCGCCGAGCGCGAGATGTATCGCGTGCTCAACTGCGGTATCGGCATGGTCGTGGTGGTATCCGCCGACCAGGCCGACGCAGCCCGGCGCCATCTGGAAGCCGCCGGCGAGCAGGTCGTCCAGCTCGGCGACATCGTCGCGCGTGACGGCGACGAGGAGCAGGTCCGCATGGAGAACCTCGAGGCATGAGCCAGGACGACGCGAACGGCGACACGCTCAACGATTTCACCGCCGAGGCCGCCGAGCCACGCCGGGTGGTGGTGCTGATTTCCGGCAACGGCAGCAACCTGCAGGCGCTGATCGACGCCCAGTCCTACGACGAACTGGGCGGCGAGATCGTCGCGGTGATCTCCAACAAGGCCGACGCCTACGGTCTCAAGCGCGCCCACGACGCGGGCATCGAAGCGGTCGCCCTGCCGCATCGCGAGTACGACAGTCGCGAGGCCTTCGACGGCGCGCTGATCAAGGTGATCGAGCGTCATCAGCCCGACCTGGTGGTGCTGGCCGGCTTCATGCGTATCCTTACCCCACGCTTCGTGCAACGTTACTACGGTCGCCTGCTGAATATTCATCCGTCACTACTGCCCGCGTACCCCGGCCTGGATACCCATGCCCGGGTACTCGCCGACGGCGCCGAGGAACACGGCGTCAGTGTGCATTTCGTCACCGAGGACCTCGATGGCGGACCGGTGGTGATGCAGGCCGCCCTCAAGGTACGCCGCGGCGATAGCGAAGAGCGGCTCGTCGCGCGCATCCACGCCCGCGAGCACCTGATCTACCCGATCGCCGTGCGCTGGTTCCTCGAGGGCCGGCTGCAGCTCGGCACCGAAGGCCCGACCCTCGATGGTACGGCGCTGCCGCCGCAGGGCATGCGGCTGTCGCACGACGATGCCGCCGAGGAGCTGGACGAGGAGCTGTAAGCTGTAAGCCAGATAATCAAAAGCGAACCCCACTGGCCCAAGGCTCGTGGGGTTCGCTTTTTCTTACAGCTTCAAGCTGATTGCTTATAGCTCCCGGCCGGAGGCCGGGCCGGCTCAGGTCCTGGGTAGTGTCACGCCACGCTGGCCCATGTACTTGCCGCCGCGATCCTTGTAGGAGATCGCGCACTCCTCGTCGGACTCCAGGAACAGCATCTGCGCCACCCCCTCGTTGGCATAGATCCGCGCCGGCAGGTTGGTGGTGTTGGAGAACTCCAGAGTCACGTGGCCTTCCCACTCCGGTTCCAGCGGGGTGACGTTGACGATGATCCCGCAGCGCGCATAGGTCGACTTGCCCAGACAGATGGTCAGTACGCTGCGCGGAATGCGAAAGTACTCGACGGTGCGCGCCAGCGCGAAGGAGTTGGGCGGGATCACGCAGGCATCGCCCTTGACGTCGACGAAGCTCTTCTCGTCGAAGCTCTTGGGATCGACCACCGCCGAGTGAATGTTAGTGAACACCTTGAACTCATCGGCGCAACGCACATCGTAACCGTAGCTGGACGTGCCGTAGGAGATCACCCGCTGGCCGTCGACGTGGCGGACCTGATCGAACTCGAAGGGCTCGATCATGCCGTGCTGTTCGGCCATGCGGCGAATCCAGTTGTCGGATTTGATGCTCATCGGGCGTCCTCGGGTCATGCGGTCGTAAAATGGGATCGAATGCGATCGTGGTCGGGATCGAATGCGATCGTGGTCGGGATCGATAAAAAGGGGCCGTCATCATAACGGCCCCCGCGGCGTTTCAAAAGCGAGTCGCTTTCAACAGCGCCTCACTCACCGAACGAAATGCTCGGCCCCTCCTCGCGCTGGCTCTCGACGCCTGCGGCCACCGCCCGCGCCACCTCGCGGAACGTCGCGGCGATCCCGCCGTCCGGCTCGGCGACCACGCTGGGCCGGCCGCCGTCGGCCTGCTCGCGAATCGACAGTTGCAGCGGCAACTGCCCCAGCAGGCGGGTGTCGTACTGCGCGGCGATCCGCTCGCCGCCCCCGGCGCCGAAGATCGGCTCGCTGTGCCCGCAGTTGGAGCAGATGTGCAGGCTCATGTTCTCGACCACGCCCAGCACCGGCACGTTAACCTTGCGGAACATCTCGATGCCCTTGCGCGCATCGAGCAAGGCGATGTCCTGCGGCGTGGTGACGATCACCGCGCCGGAGACCGGTACCTTCTGCGCCAGCGTCAGCTGAATGTCGCCGGTGCCCGGCGGCATGTCGATGAACAGATAATCCAGGTCGTCCCACAGCGTCTGGTTGAGCAGCTGCTGGAAGGCCCCGGTAACCATCGGTCCGCGCCATACCATGGGCTCGTTGACATCGACCATCAGCGCCATCGACATCGCCTGCAGGCCGTGGGCGATGATCGGCTTGAAACTGTTCTCGCTGACCACCTCGGGGCGCGTGCCCGCGGCAATGCCCAGCATCTGCGCCTGGCTGGGCCCATAGATGTCGGCGTCCAGCAGGCCCACCCGGTAGCCTTCGGCGGCCATCGCCAACGCCAGATTGGCGGTCACCGTGGACTTGCCGACCCCGCCCTTGCCCGAGGCAACGGCCACGATATGCTTCACACCCTCGATCACGGCTGACTCCTTTCCTTGAATGTTACGACACCGGGTTCGACCGATGCCTAAGGAAAAACTGCATAAATGTCTGCGCGGGTAAATCGCTGCGTTGTGCGGTGCGCGGAATCCTCACATATACCCATATGCTCCGGTTCCTGTGCTCCGTACGCCTTGCGCTTGATTCCGCTCGCCTATTTATTCAGGGTTTTCCTAACTTGGCCGCAGTATAACGCGCGCCGCGCGCCGAGGACCAAGCGTTCGGCCGGATCCTGGCTTCAGCCGGCGGTCAGCGACCAGGGGTTGGCGGTCAATGGCACGCCGCCGTCGGCGCTGACGCGTACCGTGTCGCTGCAGCCGATGCCCCATTCGCCGGGCAAGCGCAGGCACAACGGCAGATGGAAGACCATGTTTTCCTCGAAGCAGCGGCTCTGGCCGCGGGCGATGAACCCCGAACCCTCGACCCAGGACGGCGGGAACTGCGCGCCCACCGCGTAGCCGAACACCCCGGAGAAATAGGCCTGCCCGGCCAACGACTCGAAGGCCGTTTCGGCGTCGCGGGCCGCGCTGTCGAAACTGGCCCCGGGACGCATCGCGGGTAGCAGCGCGTCGTAGATGCGCCGGCAGGTATCGAACACCTCGACCATCCGCGCCGAAGGCCGCCCGGCGACCACGGTGCGCATCATCGGTGCGGTGTAACGGTTCCAGGCCGCGCCGAACTCGAGGAATACCGGCTCGTCGGCGGCGATCGGCCGGCGACGATGATTGAGATGACCGACACTGCTGCGCACGCCGGCCACCACGATCGGCTGCATGCTCATGAACTCGCTGCCCGCCTGATGCAGGGCCTGGGCCCCCACCGCGGCGATCTCGCTATCGGTGGCGTCGGCGCGCACCGCATCGGCCGCCGCCTCGATGCCCCGCCCGGTGATTCGGGCGCTCTCGGTCAAACACTCCAGCTCGGCCGACGACTTGACGAGCTTGATGCCATGCAGCAGCGCCGAGGCGTCGACGAACTCGTGGCCCGGCAGGCGCTGACGCAGCGCATCGATCACGCCCTGGCGCAGCGAGCCATGCCACGGGTCGATGCCGATGCATTCGCCCACCTCGCCCAGTACCTTCGTCAACGGAGCGAGGACCTCGGCGAGCCCCTCCCAGCGGTAGCTGCGTATATCCTCGACGCGGGTGCAGGTCACCGCCGGCCCCACTTCGATCGACGGCACTTGCAGCATCATGTGGTCGGCGGTCATCACCAGCGCCGAGTGGACCGCGACCTCGAAGGTGCTGTAGCCGGTCAGGTAGAAGATATCGGCCGGTGCGGTCAGCAACAGCGCATCAATGTCGGCGTCCTTCATTGCCTTGACGACAGTGTCCCGACGCCGCTGTAGCTCCGCTTCCTCGAAGGCGCACTCGCTGCCAGCCAGCGGCGCGAGGTGGTGGCGATATTCGTCGTGTTGCATGGTGGCTATCTCCCTGCCCATTGGCGCAATGACTCTGCAATCAGCCTAGTACATGCAGCCGCCCTTCTCGCCCTCACCGAGCGCTGCGCTGCCCATGCGTCCCCTGAAGAGCTTGGCTACAGTCAACCTGTCGGCATTACCAGAGCAAGGAGGCCATGATGACGCCGCTCGATTGTGTGAACGGTCTCGCTTCGCGCCTGGCGGGCCAGCCCAGCGATTACGACCGGCTAATGGAGCAGGTCGGCGAGCGTCCGTTCGTGCTGCTCGGCGAAGCCTCGCACGGCACCGATGAGTTCTACCGCATGCGCGCCGAGAGACGAACCGGTCGAGCAGCGCTGGGGGTCCTTCCCCGGTGGGCAGCTCAGCGGCGCCCCTGACAGCCACCGACACAGCGCCCTTGGTCATCGAAAGCCAGGGTGCGCCCGCTAAGCGGCAGGTGCACCGGCACGGAGACCGCCTCGGCGAATGTTGCAGTGCGCGTATCAGGCAGCAATTCGCCATCACGAGTAGCCTCTTCGTTGGCATGCGAAGGAATCACCGCATTCGGCTGGACCATTTCATCGATGACGTATGCGGCTTCGCTCGGGCCCGTGGTGAAGGTATCGCCGATATTGATCACCGCCAGCTCGGCGCCATAGAGCTGTCTGACCACCAGATCCTGCTCGGCGGTCACCCCGGTATCACCGGACAGATAAACCACCAACCCATTGGAAAAGCTCACCACGTAGCCACCCGGCGGGCCGACATAGGCGGTCAGCCCGCTGGCTGCCAACATCTCGCCGACTTGGCCCTCGATGAACGCCGGGCCCAGACCGTTACTGTGCACGGCCGGCACACTGGCTATCTTGACACCTGCAACCTCGGCTTCACCACCGAAGCGCAGCAACTGTACCTGCTCTTCGCTACCGCCGGCCGCAGCGACCTTGTTTTCGAAGAACCCCGGCATCTCGCCGCCCACTAGCAGCGTGGCCTGCTTGGCCACGGCAATGCGCACGGTATTGGATTCAGGCGTGGCCGACACCGAAAAATCCGGCGACGCGCAACTGCCGGCGTTGGCCGTAGGCTGATAGACATCGCCGAGATGGTCCCCATGCACATGGCTGAGCAGTACCGCATCGATTTCACCGAGCCGCGGATCATCGCCGCCGCGCACGGTCCGTCCGGCATCGTAGAGCAACCGGGTGCCGTTGGGATCCTCGAGGATCAGCGCCCGGTCGTAGCGGCAAAACTCGCCGTCCTGGCTTCCCAGCGGGGTGATTTTCACCGTCGCGGGGCTGTCTTCGTTGGCCATCGCCGTGACGGCGCTCGTGATGGTGATAGCAATCAGCGAGATTGCCCGTGCCACAGTCAATCTATTCATGAATGCCTCGCAGTACTGTGATTGTTGCTGTTATCGATATTGCCCAGTTGCTTGAGCGTAGCGCATACCGGCCACGGATAGCGTGCCACGCATGGCTTAGCATCGCTTAGGTCCGATCTGAAAATAAAACGCCCGGCCATTTGGCCGGGCGAAATGAGATCAGCAACTCAATACATGATCAGGATTGCGGGGATGCCTCCTCGCTCTGCTCGCTCTGAGTCTCGGATCCACTCTGTGGCTGATCGCCCTGCGGCTGGCCCTGCTGACCGGAGGAAGACCGCTCCTGGCCTTGCGACGCGCCCGAACCGCCTTGCGAGCCCCGGGAATCGCCGCTCTGGCTATTACCACTTTGGTCCGCGCCACTCTGGACGCCATCTTGCTGGCCGTCACCGGCCGGTTCAGAACCATTCTGCGGTTGGTCCGAAGCGCCCTGCGCGCCTGACGGCGTCTCGTCCCCGGCTGACGTAGCGGAACCGATGCGCTGGGAGAGCTCGTTCAGCGTCTCCTGCATCGCGGCGATGCTGGAAAGCTCCTGCTGGATGTTGGCGATGGAGGTCTGGAGTTTGCCGAGACGCTGGGTGCGCGTCTGGATCTGCGCCTGCAGCTCGCTCAAGCGCTGCTCAGCGGACGCGACCTGGGCGCTCATCGACTTCTCGCGCTGCTGTACTTCGGCCAGCGATTGCTTGAGCTGTCCGAGATTTTCCTTGGCGGTGGTCTTCTGACCTTCGATGTCGGCAAGTTCCGTTTGCCGCGTATCGAGCTGCTCGGCCAACTGTTCGAGACGCGATTGCTGCGCCTTGACGTTCTCCTCGAGCTCGGTGCGACGGCCCTCGGCATCGGCGATTTGCTGCTGCGTCTTCTTCAATTCGGACTGAGCGCTGTCGAGACGCTGCTGGGCCTGCTGAGCCTGGCCATTGAGATCCTCGAGCTGGGCCTGGGCCTGGCCGACCTGATCCTGCAAGGCTTTCAGTTGCTGTGTGCGCTGTGCCAGTCGAGCCTGTGTTTCCTCGAGCTGGGCCTGCACGTCCTCGACCTGCGACTGCAGTTGGCTGAGCTGCTCCTGCGCCTGGCTATTCTGCTGCTCGAGCGACTGCTGCTCCTGCTGGGCCGCTTCGACGCTTGAATAGGCCTTCTCGAAATCGGCGTTGCGCTGTTGCAGGGATTGTTTTTCGTTCTGAAGCTGGGCGATCTGTGCCTGCATCGACTCGCGTTGAGCCTGCCATTTCTCCTTCTGCGAACTGGCGTTGGAGGCCACGAAGATCGCCACGATCACCGCGATTATCGCGACCACTACCACGATGCGTACCCGATTGTCCTTGAAAGGGCTCTGAGGCTTATTCTGGGACTGCTCCGGCGGTGTCTCGGCCATGGATCATCTCCTAGGTTCGGCTGCGTACCAGTTCACCATGGCCATGAACACCCCGATGGGCAAGACGAATTCACTAATTGAGTAGAACGAAAATTCAACGTCGCCTTGTACAGCGGCCATTCACTCGCTATCGATCCTGCCGCGCAGCGCCTTGTGCTTGCCCTTGCGCGTCTTGGCATCCACTCGCCTACGCTTGGCCGCCTTGCTGGGGCGCGTGGGTATTCGCCTGGGACGTTCGCGGGCCACGCTACGGATCAGCTCGCGCAGCCGCATCCGGGCATCCTCGCGATTCTGCTCCTGAGTCCGGTAGCGCTGCGCCTTGATCACGACCACGCCCTGCCGGGTGATGCGCTGATCGGCCAGCACCAGCAAGCGCTCCTTGTAGAGGGCCGGCAACGACGAGGCGCCGATGTCAAAGCGCAGATGCACCGCTGAAGCGACCTTGTTGACGTTCTGGCCACCTGCGCCCTGGGCGCGCACGGCCTGAATCTCGAATTCGCTGTCGGGCAGGCTGACCTGGCGGGAAATTTCCAGCATGGAACCTCCGGTCGACGATTGGCCCGCTACTTTACGGCACCCGACGAAAGCTCACCAGAGCGACTGGGCCACCAGTACCGCGGTCGCCAGGGTCACGCCCAGTGCAATCAATGCCACCAGGCCATCGCGGGCGATCAGCGCCAGGCCGAAGGCGGTCAGTGCCGCGCCGGCGCCGGTTGCGGAGAACGGCACGAGCTCCATCAGCGGCATGCACAAGGCAATGGCCAGGCAGGTCAGCGCCACGCACTGCAGGCCGGCGCCCCGGGTCAGCCCGGTCAGACGCGGCTTCAGCAATCGGTCGGTCCAGCACGCCAGCGGATACAGACGGCGCAACCCCTTGAGAAAGTGATACCGGGACAGCGAGCGGCGCAACAGCCACTTCGGCAACCATAGGCGCTTGCGTCGCAATAGCAGCTGGCCCGCACTGAGCGCCACCAGCAACGCCATCAGCGTCGGCACGCCGGGAATATCGCCCACCAGGGGCATGACCGTGATCAGCCCGGCAATTATCAATAACGGGCCGAACGCCCGGTTGCCCACCGCCTCGAGCAGCAGCGCCAGGCTGACCGGCGCGCCGGATTGGCGCTCTTCGCTGACGGCCCGCTCGAGCTCGGCGAGCAATTGCTCTAGGTTTTCCGGCTCTGCGTCTTCATGTTCCTCATGCATGCATCACCTCCCTGTGAGCCTGGCGCTGCCGAGGAACTCCTCGATTGCTTGTCAGTGAGTACGCCTCATTCAGGCGGGCTCCGGCGTGCGTGTCCGCATGAAGCGCTCCAGCGCCTGCCACGGCTTGGTGCTCGAGTGCTTCCTGGCGGATACTGTCAGTGTCGGATGACAGCCATCCTCGTTGCCAGCCGCCCGGCAGGGAACCGTCAACGACTGCCCGAAGCACATCGTTTCGGGACCTTTGTTCCAAGCTGCAAGGGAATGGAATGCAACGTCTCGTTCTGGCCCGCCAGGTCTGGCAGTTCTCATGGCGCGTACTCGCCGCTTTCCTGCACAATCGCGGCATTCTTCTGGCCGGCGGCGTCGGCTATAACGTCCTGCTCTCGACCGTTCCGCTGTTCGCCCTGCTCTCCGTGCTGCTGACCCATATCGTCGATGAACAACGCCTGCTGGGTATCATCGCCATTCAGGCCCAGCACCTGGCACCGGCCCACGCCGACGTGATTCTCGATGCGGTGCGTACGCTGGTCGATTCGCGCAATGTCGTGGGCTTCGTCGGGACTCTGGTATTGCTGTTCTTCAGCTCATTCGCCTTTCGCATGCTCGAGGATTCCATCGCGCTGATTTTCCACCAGGCCGACGAGGTCGACAAGAAGCGCCGTTTCTGGGTGTCGGCGCTGTTGCCCTACGCCTTCATGTTGGTACTCGGTGCCGGCTTGCTGGCGCTGACCGTGCTGGTCGCGATGGGCAATGCCTTCAATCAAATAGTAATCATGCTGTTCGACATCGAGCTGCCCTCGGCCAGCGTGGCTGTAATATCGCTCAATGTCTTGAGTTTCGTCGGTCTGTGCGGGCTGTTCAGCGCCATCTACAAGATCATGCCGGTGGTGCGCATCGCGCCCCATCGCGCGCTGATCGGCGGCTTTGTCGCCGCCCTGCTGTGGGAGATCGTCCGGCTTACCCTGAGTTACTACTTTGCCAACGTTTCCTACGTCAATGCTGTCTACGGCTCATTGGCGACGCTGATCGTGGTGCTGCTGAGTCTCGAGATCGGTGCGGTGATCCTGCTGCTCGGCGCCCAGGTGATCGCCGAGCTCGAACGCAGTGCTCGCGCCGGCCTGCCCTGGCACCAGAGTCCGCATCGCTAGCCAACCCGGCTCGCCCGAGCGGGCCACCCCAACCCGATGCCCATGCTCTTCACCCCGATACACCGCCGCGCCGCGCCTGGACCCGCAGCTTGGCACGGATGAAATCGCTGTGGCGGACGAACAGCAGATCCGCCAGCTTGCGGATGCGGTGCTCTTCATGGGCATCAAGCGCCTCGTCGACGTAGGCCAGCTGCCACATCAACTCGACCAGTGCGACCTTGTCGGCGTAGTCGTAATGCTCGTTGACCAGCCGCACGAACTGGAAATGATCGACTGCCTGGTTCGTCTCGTGGGTCGCCAGTGCCATCAGCTCATCGACCCGTTGATCGTCCAGGGAAAAGCGTGCCTTTAGCATGCCCCGCCAGGCGTCGAGTTCGGCGGGATCGGTGCGTTGGTCGGCACGCACGATTTCGCAAAGCAGCGCCGCGGTGGCCAGTTCCAGGGTCAAATGCCGCTGGTCGTCGTCGGCTCCCGGCATGGTCAAGGCACGCTGAAAGAATTGCTGGATAGCGTCGAGCACGAGGTGTCTCCTTGGATCGATACGTAGTGACGAAGGCTATCTTTCCGACAAGTGCCCGACGAAGAGGTTGCATGCTCAATGACTGGTGGCCAACAATGCCGTGGTGCGCTTCATCAGCAGGCCGTGGTGCGCTTCATCAGCAGAGAGTAGAGCAGAGGAACGCCATGCTTGATCTGACCCAGGCGCCGATCACCCTGGCGCTGCTCGTCGTCAACGTTGCCATCAGCCTGTTCGTGCTGCATCGCCGGCCTCAGCTCTTCGCCACGCTGGCCTTTCGGCCAGAGCGCATCCTGCGTCACGGCGAGTTCCATCGCCTGCTGAGCGCGGGCTTCCTGCACGTCAACGGCGCGCACCTACTGGTCAACATGCTGACGCTGTACTTCTTCGGCCCCTGGCTGGAAGCCGCTCTGGGGCCGCTGCGCTATCTGCTTTTGTATTTCGGTTCCGATCTTGCCGCCCAGGGGCTAGCGCTGATCGTCCATCGCAACAGCCCGCGCTACTCGGCGGTCGGCGCGTCGGGGGCGATTACCGGCGTGGTCTTCGCCTTCTGCCTCTACGAACCTTTCCGGCTGCTCTATCTGTTCTTCGCCATTCCCATCCCGGCGATCCTGTTCGCCATCGGCTTCGTCGCCCTGTCGCTGTACGCCATGCGCAGCCGTGCCCCCGACCAGGCCGGCGGGCTGGCTCACGAAGCGCACCTGGGCGGCGCACTCGGTGGCGTGGTCATCGCGCTGATACTCGAACCGGCGCTGCTGGCGCACTTTCTTGGGCAGCTCGGCTTGTGATCGGCCCACCGGCGCTCAGGCCATGCAGCGCGCCACGCGTTGACGTTCGTACCCATCCCGGCCCAATCCTCTCCCTCGGCTGCCGATAGCTGGGATATGAACTTGTAAGCAATCACTTGCAAGACATTCAAGCTGGAACATGTCGCGGGCAGACAAAAGAGTATCCAGGCGGGACTGACAGCTTTCGTGTACCGCTTCTGGCAACTGACGGAGCCAGCGCGACAAAACGTCAACAGGCCCTGATACAATTTTTTACAAATATGCCTATTGAAGCGGTTGTATCAGACCCCATTTCATGAAGTGCCGAAAGGTAGATCCCTAGCCATGGGATGCCGCCAAGTGGGTCCCGTCAATAGGGGTATGGCTTCGCTCATCAAATGGGGAGAACATACTATGAATACGGCATTCTCACTGGAACCGCTCTTCCGTCACTCGATCGGTTTCGATCGCTTCAACGATCTATTCGAACGCGCCTTCGAAAGCAGCGCAACAACCGGCTTTCCGCCGTACAACGTCGAGAAGCATGGCGAGAACGAGTACCGCATCATCCTGGCCGTGGCCGGGTTCACCGAGCAGGAACTGAGCATTCAGCTCGAAGGGGGCGTGCTCAGCGTTTCCGGCGCCAAGCCCCAGGCCGAGCAGGACGATCGGGTTCGGTACATGCACCAGGGCATCGCCCAGCGCTCCTTCAAGCTGACCTATCGGCTTGAAGATCATATCGAGGTGCGCGGCGCGAAACTGGAAAACGGCCTGCTGATCATCGACCTGCTGCGCGAGATTCCCGAAGCGCAGAAGCCGCGCGAGATCGAGATCGACGTCTCGAGTCAGCAGCGCTCCGAAACGCGCCGGCTGGAAACCTCAAGGGGGGAGGCCCCCATGGAGGAATCCGCACAGGTGCAAGCATCCACCTGAGTGAGTGAAACGGCACTTCATGCCGATCGACATGATCATGGAAAGATATTGGCCCCGCTCTTGCGGGGCCTTGTTTTTGTATCGGCATGATTGCGGCAATGCCGTTGGACTAGAACAACCCCAACTGACGGTCGGTCAGGGCATCGAAGTCGTCAGCGACGAACGGCAGGATCGCATCGGCCACCGGCTGCAACTGGCGAGTCAGGTAATGCTGGTAGTCGATGGGCGAGCGCCGCGTTTCCAGTGGCTCCGGTCCCGCCAAGGTCATCACGTAGCTGATCCAGCCGCCGTGCTGGTATTGTCGAGGCCGCCCCATCTGGTCGTTGTAGGCGTCGGCGAGACGTGCCGCGCGTACGTGCGGCGGCACGTTACGTCGATAATCGTCGAGCTTGCGACGCAGCCGCTTGCGATAGATCAACCGCTCGTCGTACTCGCCGGCGAGGGTACGCTGCACATAGTCGCGCACGAAGTCGCGGTGGGGCTCGCCGACGAAGATCCGCCGGTAAAGCTCCTGCTGGAAACGCTTGGCCAGCGGCGACCAGTCGGCGCGCACCGTTTCCAAGCCCTTGAACACCAGCCGCTCGCTGCCGTCGGCCTCGCGCACCAATCCGGCGTAGCGTTTCTTGCTGCCCACCTCCGCGCCGCGAATGGTCGGCATCAGAAAACGCCGAAAGTGCGTCTCGAACTGCAGTTCCAGGGCACTTTCCAGCGTGTATTGCTGGCGCAGATGTTCGCGCCACCAGGCGTTGACGCGCTGGACCAGCTGCCGGCCGATCCGGGCGGCCTCGTCGTCTTCGTGGGCACGACCCAACCACACGAACGTCGAGTCGGTATCACCGTAGATAACGGTATATCCCTCGGCCTCGATCAGTTCGCGGGTGCGGTGCATGATCTCGTGGCCGCGCAGGGTGATCGACGACGACAGGCGCGGGTCGAAGAACCGGCAGCCCGAGGCGCCCAGTACGCCGTAGAAGGAGTTCATGATGATCTTCAGCGCCTGGGAAAGCGGTGCGTTGCCCTCGCGCTTGGCGACTTCGCGCCCCTGCCAGACCCGCGCCACCATCTCGGGCAGCGCATGGCGGGTGCGCGAGAAGCGCGCGCCGCGAAAGCCGGGCAGCGTCTCGTTCTCGGGCTCGGCCAGCCCCTGCGCCAGCCCCACCGGGTCGATCAGGAAGGTGCGGATGATCGAGGGATAGAGGCTCTTGAAATCGAGCACCAGCACCGAATCGTAGAGCCCCGGGCGTGAATCCATCACGAAGCCGCCGGGACTGTTCTCGCCACGCTGACTACCCAGGTTGGGAGCCACGAAACCGAGCCGGTGCATACGCGGCAGGTAGAGATGCGAGAACGCCGCCACCGAGCCGCCGCTGCGATCGGCCTGCAGTCCGGTGACGGTGGCACGCTCGAGCAGGAAGTCGATCAGCTCGGTATGCGCGAAGATCCGCGTGACCAGCTCGCAGTCCTTGAGGTTGTAGCGGGCCAGGGCCGGCTTGTCCTCGGCGAACAGGCGGTTGATGGCGTCCATGCGCTGGTAGGGATCGTCGATCGCCTTGCCTTCGCCGAGCAGCTCCTGGGCGACGTTTTCCAGGCTGAACGAGGCGAAACGCCAGGTCGCCTGGCGCAGCATCTCGATACCATCAATGATCAATCGGCCGGGCGCCGAGGCGAAGAAGTGGTTGGAATTGCTGGCGTGGGCGCGCCACTCCATCGGCTCGCCGCCGCGCCCCAGCAATAGCGGGATGCCCAGTTGCTCGGCATGACGCTGCAGGATGCGCAGGTCGAACTGGATCAGGCTCCAACCGATGAGCGCATCCGGGTCATGGCGTGCCATCCACGCATTGAGACAGGTGAGCAACGCGTTGCGGCTTGCGCAATAGTGGAGCTCGAAGTCGCGGCCCGCTTCGGCGTCTCCGCCCTGCCCGTTCGCCGGGCCCAGCATATAGACCGTGCGCGCCCCGCAGCCCTCCAGCGCGATCGAGTACAGTTCGCCGCGCTCGCTGGTCTCGATATCCAGCGAGGCAAGCTTCAGACGCGGGCGATAATCCGGGGCGGGTTTCAACTGCGCATCGCCGAGCGAGCCGTCCGCCTGCGTCACCCCCGAAAATTCCACCGGCGCGGTAATGAAGCGCTCCATCAGGTAGCGCTCCGGCGGGCGAACGTCGGCCTCGAAGATCTCGATGCCCGCATCGGCCAGGCGCCGCTCCAGGTTCAGCAGTTGACGATACTGACGGCAATAAAGCCCCAATACCGGCCGATGGCGGAAATCGCAGAGCTCGAGCGGACGAAGTTCGACACCCGGCTCGTCGCCAACCAGCCGTTCGATACGCGTACGGAACTCGGCGGGGGCGAACGCCACCGAGGTCTGCAACGGCAGGCGGACGTGGCGAGGGCCGGCATCGGTGGCCAGCCACAGGCTCACTTCGCTGCCAACCGCGGTGTCCCGCCAGTGGCGGGTCAGGACGAAGCCATGCGGCATCTCGGGCTCTCTCGACAGGGGTGGCGATAAGGAGACCGGCAACGCTGCTTCGGCCGGCCCTGTGAACGAACAATCCAAGCCGCCCATTATAAGCGGTAATACGCCCGTCATTGACCTGCCATCGGCCTGGTGGTAAGCGATGGCGACGATTTCGAGGCGCTGGCCAACGACGAACCCGGCGAGCCGCTGGGCCGCGAGCGGGAAATCGCCGGGCTGTTGAAGGCGATCCGCGACGAGCGCATCCGCAACGTGGTCTGGCTGACCGCCGACGTCCACTACACCGCCGCCCATCACTATTCGCCGGAACGCGCCAGTTTCAAGGAGTTCGCGCCGTTCTGGGAATTCGTCAGCGGCCCGCTGCATGCCGGCACCTTCGGCCCGGGCGAGCTCGACGCCACCTTCGGCCCGCAAGTGGTCTTCCAGAAGGCGCCGCCCGAGGGACAATCGAACCTGCCGCCCTCCGCGGGCTACCAGTTCTTCGGCCAGGTCGACCTGGACGGCGAAAGCGACGCCCTGACGGTGACGCTGATGGATTCGGCCGGCACGGCGCTGCATAAACAGGTGCTCGAACCGCAGTCCGCCTGATCCCGGCATTCAGATCAGTCCTCTCAAGACACGGCGGTAGGCGTGATAGGGTTGAACGCGTCACGCAGCGTTCGGATTTCGCCATTTTTGGTGAAAAATACTTGAGCCCCGCCGCCGTCGGGGCGATTATCGGCCCCCTCTTGCCAGGTGGCCGGGCGTGGCCATGGCCAGGATGGCATCGGGTCGCGGTAGGCGGGTATTGCGCCCCGCGATTCGACCCCCGTTGAATTTCCGATCTGGAGGCGAACGCATGAGTAAAGCCTTGATTATTGGCGCCGGCGGCGTCGGCGGTGTGGTCACGCACAAGTGCGCGCAGCACCCCGAGGTGTTCCACGAAATCTGTCTGGCCAGTCGCAACGAAGCGAAGTGCAGGGCGATTGCGGACCAGCTGGACCGCCCCATCCAGACCGCCCAGGTCGACGCCGATGACGTCGAGGCGCTGGTCGCGCTGATCGAGTCGTTCAAGCCCGACGTGCTGATCCACGTGGCCCTGCCCTACCAGGACCTGACTATCATGGAGGCCTGCCTGCGTACCGGCGTGCCCTACCTGGACACCGCCAACTACGAGCATCCGGACGAGGCCAAGTTCGAGTACAAGGAGCAGTGGGCATTTCAGGAGCGCTTCGCCAAGGCCGGCAACATGGCCACGCTGGGCTGCGGCTTCGACCCGGGCATGACCAACATCTACTGCGCCTACGGCCAGAAGAACCTGTTCGACGAGATCCAGCGCATCGACATCCTCGATGCCAACGGTGGCGATCATGGTTATCCGTTCGCCACCAACTTCAACCCGGAGATCAACATTCGCGAGATCACCGCGAATGGCCGCTACTGGGAAAAGGGCGAGTGGAAGGAGACCGCGCCGCTGGCCGAGAAGCGCAAATTCGATTTCGACGGTATCGGCGAGAAGGATATCTACCTGCTCTATCACGAGGAGCTCGAATCGCTGGCCCAGAACATCAAGGGCATCGAGCGCATTCGCTTCTGGATGACCTTCTCCGAGAAGTACATCACCCACCTCAAGGTGCTCGAGAACGTCGGCATGACCCGCATCGAGCCGATTAACGTCAACGGCTGCCAGATCTCGCCGCTGCAGTTCCTCAAGGCGGTATTGCCCGATCCGGCCTCGCTGGGTCCGCGCACCAAGGGCAAGACCAACATCGGCGTGATCCTCGACGGCATCAAGGACGGCAAGCGTCGCAAGGTGTACATCTACAACATCAGCGATCACCAGGCGAGCTACCGGGAGGTCAAGTCCCAGGCGATCTCCTACACCACCGGCGTGCCCGCGGTGACCGGCGCGATGTTGATGCTGGAAGGGATCTGGAAGGGCGACGGCGTCTACAACGTCGAGCAGCTCGATCCCGATCCGTTCATGGAGCGCATCGGCGACATGGGCCTGCCGTGGCAGATGGTCGAGCTCGACCCCGACGACGATCCGCTGGCCGATTCGTGATGGCGCAAGCGAGCTACCCGTTCGACGCTTACCCCTTTGACATTGGGGCCTGCCCATCGCCGGCCTATGTGGTCGACGACGCCCTGCTGCGTCGCAATCTCGAGCGGCTGGGCGAAGTTCAGGAGGCCAGCGGGGCGAAGATCCTGCTGGCGCTGAAGGGCTTCGCCATGTGGGACACTTTCCCGCTGGTGAGCCAGTACCTGGTGGGCACGACCTCCAGCGGCCAGGATGAAGCGCGCCTCGGTGCCGAGACCTTCGGCGGCGAGGTCCACGTCTACTCGCCGGCGTTCACCGCGCCGGAGATGGACGTGGTGCTGCGCTACGCCGATCACCTGAGCTTCAACTCGCCGGGCCAGTGGCGGCGCTTTCGCGACACGGTCGCGGCGGCGCCGCGCCGGATTTCCTGCGGCTTGCGGGTCAATCCCGAGCACTCCACCGGCGAAGTCGCCCTCTACGACCCTTGCGCGCCGGGCTCGCGGCTCGGCACCCGGGCCGCGAACCTGAAGCCGGAGGATCTCGACGGCCTGGAGGGGCTGCACTTCCATGCGCTGTGCGAGCAGAACAGCGACGCCCTCGAGGCGACGCTGAACGCCTTCGAGGCTCGGTTCGGTCAGTTTCTCCCGGCCATGCGCTGGGTCAATTTCGGCGGCGGCCATCACATTACCCGCGCCGACTACGACGTGGCGCGGCTGGTGCGGATAATCCGCGATTTCAAGGCCCGCCATCCGCACCTCGAAGTCTACCTGGAGCCGGGCGAGGCGATCGCCCTGAACACCGGCTTCCTGGTGTGCAGCGTGCTGGACATCGTCGACGACGAGGTGCCCAACGCCATCCTCGATACCTCGGCCACCGCGCACATGCCGGACGTGCTGGAGATGCCCTACCGGCCCGAGATCATCGGTGGCGGCAAGCCGAATGAAAAGGCCCACACCTACCGCCTGGGCGGCACCACCTGCCTGGCCGGCGACGTGATCGGCGACTACTCGTTCGATGCGCCACTCGCCATCGGCGACCGGCTGATGTTCACCGACATGGCCCACTACACCATGGTCAAGACCACCACCTTCAACGGCATTCGCCTGCCGTCGATCTGCCGGGTCGACGAGACGAGCCGCGCGGTGCGTACGGTCAAGACCTTCGGCTACGTGGACTATATGCAGCGCTTGAGTTGATCGCTTCGTGGGGCAGGCTTGCGCCTGTCCCACGGATGCACCCGACCGCCAGCCGGGCTACAATCGCCCTTTCGTCCTGGCTCGTGCCCGAGTCCTGGCCGACGCCCTTTTCTCCGTTTCCGATGACCGCTACTAGAGCCGCCATGCCCACTACCGCCAACGCCAAGCGCAAGATTCTGGTCACCAGCGCCCTGCCCTATGCCAACGGCTCGATCCATCTGGGCCACCTGCTGGAATACATCCAGACCGATATCTGGGTGCGTTTCCAGAAGAGCCGCGGCCACGACTGCCACTACGTGTGCGCCGACGATGCCCACGGCACCGCGATCATGCTGCGCGCCGAGCAGGAAGGCATCACCTCGGAGCAGCTGATCGAACGCGTCTCGCAGGAGCATCAGGCGGATTTCGCGCGCTTCGGCGTGGCCTTCGACAACTATCATTCGACGCATTCGGAAGAGAATCGCCTGCACAGCGAGCGCATCTATACCGCGCTGCGCGACGCCGGGCATATCTCGACCCGCGACATCGAGCAGATGTACGACCCGGTCAAGGGGCTGTTCCTCGCCGATCGCTTCATCAAGGGCACCTGCCCCAAGTGCAAGACGCCGGATCAGTACGGCGACAACTGCGAGGCATGCGGCGCGACCTATACCCCGGCCGAGCTGATCAACCCGGTGTCGGCGATCTCCGGTGCCACACCGGAGGTGCGTAGCTCCACTCACTACTTCTTCAAGCTGCCCGATTTCGCCGAGTTCCTGAAGAGCTGGGTTCACCCCGGTCACGTGCAGCCGCAGATCGCCAATAAATTGCAGGAGTGGTTCGAAGCCGGCCTCAACGAGTGGGACATTTCCCGCGATGCGCCCTACTTCGGCTTCGAGATTCCCGACGCCCCGGGCAAGTACTTCTACGTCTGGCTGGACGCGCCGATCGGCTACCTGGCGAGCTTTCAGAATCTCTGCGACCGCGAAGGCATCGACTTCGACAGCTACTGGAGGAACGACTCCGAGGCCGAGGTCTATCACTTCATCGGCAAGGACATCGTCTACTTCCACGCGCTGTTCTGGCCGGCGATGCTCGAAGGCGCCGGGCTGCGCACGCCGAGTGGCGTCAACTGCCACGGCTTCGTCACCGTCAACGGCGCCAAGATGTCCAAGTCGCGCGGCACCTTCATCAAGGCCGAGACCTACGCCGAGTACCTGAACCCCGAGTACCTGCGCTACTACTTCGCCGCCAAGCTGACCGCCGGGGTCGACGATCTCGATCTCAACCTCGAGGACTTCGCCTATCGGGTCAACGCCGATCTGGTCGGCAAGGTGGTCAACATCGCCAGCCGCTGCGCCGGCTTCGTCAAGAAGCTCGGCGACGGCAAGCTCGCCGAGCGTGTCGGCCGGCCGGAGCTCGTGCAGCGCGCCGTCGATGCCGGCGAGGCGATCGCCGAGGAATACGAGGCGCGCGAGTTCGCCCGCGCGATGCGCCGGATCATGGAGCTCGCCGACGAGGCCAACGCCTACATCGCCGAGGCCGAGCCCTGGGTGCTGGCCAAGCAGGAGGGCCGCGAGCAGGAAGTCCTGGACATCTGCTCGGTGGGCATCAACCTGTTCCGCCAGTTGATGGTCTACCTGGCCCCGGTGGTGCCGGCCATGGCCGAGCAGGCCCGCGACTTCCTGAATCTCGACAGCCTGGACTGGGAGAGCCGCCATGCCGTGCTCGAAGGCCACGGCATCGAGAAGTTCAAGCCGTTGATGACGCGTATCGAGAGCGACCGGATCGACGCCATGATCGAAGCCTCCAAGGAGGATCTCGCCGTGGAGAAGAAGTTGAAGGAAACCCCCAAGGGCCCGCTCGCCGACGACCCCATCGCCGCGGAAATCGCCTTCGACGACTTCGCCAAGGTCGACCTGCGCATCGTGCGCATCGCCAAGGCGGAATACGTCGAGGGCGCCGACAAGCTGCTCAAGCTGACCCTGGATCTCGGCGGCGAGACGCGCACGGTGTTCTCCGGCATCCGCTCGGCCTACGCCCCGGAAGCGCTGGAAGGTCACCTGACGGTGATGGTCGCCAACCTCGCCCCGCGCAAGATGCGCTTCGGCGTCTCCGAGGGCATGGTGCTGGCCGCCGGTGGCGCTTCTGGCCAGGATGGGGGCATCTATCTGCTGGAGCCGCACAGCGGCGCCGAGCCCGGCCAGCGCGTTACTTGAGTCAATGCCGGCAAGCGATTCCATGCAGGTGCAAGCCATGAGCGTCACGCTGATCGAGGCCATCGACGCCGAATTGCCGCAGACGCAGTGCGGCAAGTGCGGCCATCCCGGCTGCCGCCCGTATGCCGAGGCGATCGCCGCCGGCGACGCGATCAATCGCTGCCCGCCGGGCGGCGAGCGCACCGTGGCGCGACTGGCCGAGATCACCGATCGGCCGGCCGAGCCGCTGGCGCAGCCGGCCGAATCGCCGCAGCTCGCGGTGATCCGCGAGGACGAATGCATCGGCTGCACCAAGTGCATCCAGGCCTGCCCGGTCGACGCCATCCTGGGTGCGGCCAAGCAGATGCACACCGTGCTCGCCGGCGAATGCACCGGCTGCGAGCTGTGCATCGCGCCCTGCCCGGTGGATTGCATCGACATCGTGCCCCACCCGGACTGGCAGATGGCGTTGACGTCGGCCGACCGGGATGGCTTCCTCGCCCGCCGCGCAACACTCGGACGCCAGCGCTTCGAGGCGCGCCAGGCCCGTTTGCAGCGCCAGGCCGAGGAGCGCCGGCAACGCCGCGAGCAGCGCCAGGCAACGACCCGTCAAACAGCGCCTGTGGATTCCGCTCCGCCCACCGATCCGGCCACGCTCAAGGCCTCCCGGGCAACGCTCTCGGTGACGCTCAAGCGACTGGAGCGCAAGCGTCAAAGGGCCGGGGCCGAGGCCAATACAGGGACCGGAAGCGACGACGAGCGCCGCGAACTCGATGCGCGCATCGCCGAGCAGCGAACGCGGCTCGACGCGATCGCCCGCCAGCTCGAGGGCCAGGCCAAGCCGGCCGCCCACGCCAACCGCCAACGCCTGGCGGAAAACGCCGCCGAACAGGCACTGCGCCGGGCGCGGGCGCAACTCGCCCATGCCGAGCGCCAGCACGACGCACAGGCCATCGACGCCGCCCACGCGCAGATCGCCCAGGCCCAGGCGATGCGCGACGCCGCGCGGCAAAACCATTGACCCGCTGACCGAGCGGCCTCGACCCGCCGGCAGCGTATGCGGAATGCCATGAACGCCCACAAACGCCACCAGATCTTCGCCCGCCTGCGCGAACATACCCCGAAGCCGACCACCGAGCTCGCGTGGACCACGCCCTTCGAGTTGCTGACCGCGGTGCTGCTGTCGGCCCAGGCCACCGATGTCGGCGTCAACAAGGCCTGCGCGCGGCTGTTTCCGGTGGCCAATACCCCGCAGGCGATCCTCGCTCTGGGCCTCGACGGGCTCAAGGAACACATCAGGACCATCGGCCTGTACAACACCAAGGCCGAGAACCTGATGAAGACCTGCCGGATGCTGGTCGAGCAGCACGGCGGCGAGGTGCCGCAGACCCGCGCTGACCTCGAGGCGCTGCCCGGGGTGGGCCGCAAGACCGCCAACGTGATTCTCAACACCGCCTTCGGTCAGCCGACCATCGCCGTGGACACGCATATCTTTCGGGTCTCCAACCGCACCCGCATCGCCACCGGCAAGAACGTCGTCGAGGTCGAGCAGAAGCTGCTGCGCCACGTGCCCCGCGAGTTCCGTCGCGACGCCCACCATTGGCTGATCCTGCACGGCCGCTACACCTGCCTGGCGCGCAAGCCGCGCTGCGGCAGCTGCGTGATCGAGGATCTCTGCGAGTTCCCGGACAAGCTCGATATCGCCTAGTCGCACCGGGGCCATGCAGTGGGTTACATCGAGAACTCGCCACCCTTCTCGATGGCCCGTTGATAGGCGGGGCGCTCGCGCATGCGCGCCAGGCAGGCCAGGAGATTCGGACGCTCACCCAGCCCGCCACGGGCCTCGCGCGCCAGCAGCGGAAAGCTCATCTGGATGTCTGCTGCACTGAATTGCTCGCCGGCGAACCAGCGCGAGGCCGCCAGTTGGCTTTCCCAGAAATCCAGATGACGACGCATCTGCGGTTCGAGATATTTCGCCTTGACGCCGTTGGCCAGCGCCCGCCCGAAGGGGCGCATCAGCGCCGGCACCGGCGGCTTGCCGAGCCGGGTGAACACCAGCGACATCACCAGCAGGGGCATCGCCGAGCCTTCGGCGTAATGCAGCCAGTAGCGGTAATGGCGATGTTCGGCGCTGCCGGCCGGCGGCACCAGGCGGCGCTGATGATCGTAGGTCTCGATCAGATAATCGATGATCGCCCCCGATTCGGCGACGCTGACCTCGTCATCGACGAGCACCGGCGACTTGCCCAGCGGATGAACCTGCTTGAGCGAGTCCGGCGCCAGCATCGTTTGCGGATCGCGACGATAGCCGACGATCTCGTAGTCGAGTTCCAGCTCTTCAAGCAGCCACAGCACACGCTGCGAGCGCGAATTTTCCAGATGATGAACGCCAATCATGATCAACCTCCTGAAGTCGGCCTCCAGTGTGCCCTTCGCCCCGCACCGAAGCCAATCACGGCGATAGGCGGCTCTCCGCGAGCGCATAAAAAACGGCACCCGATGAGGTGCCGTCGTGGCGTCATGCCGGCCGCGTCCGAGCCGGCTGTCGGCTTCAGCGCGTCTTGAAGATCTCGCCGCCCAGATCGTCGATGAATCGCCGGGCCTTGTTCAGAGTCAGTTCCACGCAGGCCTCGCGGGAGGCGACCACGTCCGAGCGTTCGAAGCGATGCTCGAGCGTCTCGCCGCCCTCGACCGGCTTGCGGATCCAGCCGCTGACCCGGTATTGGCCGCCGGCGTCCTGTGGGTCCGGAGTGATCAGGTAGCCGCGATAGTCGGTCGCGGGGATTTGTTCGTCGTTGACGTCGCCGGTCCGAAACAGACCGTCGATAAGCCGTTTGAGCATGCCTTCCTCCTTGCAGGACGCGGCCGGCCTGGACACCCGGTCCGGCCGGCCGCCTTCAATCGGCCTGGCGGCCCTTGCCGGCGGCGATCCGCAGGCGCAGCGCATTGAGCTTGATGAAGCCTTCGGCATCCTTCTGATTGTAGGCGCCCGCATCGTCCTCGAACGTCGCGATCGATTCATCGAACAGCGACTCGTCGGACTTGCGCCCGACCACGGTCGCGCTGCCCTTGTAGAGCTTCATGCGCACCACGCCGTTGACGTAGGTCTGGGTCTCGTCGATGGCCGCCTGCAGCATCTTGCGCTCCGGGCTCCACCAGTAGCCGTTGTAGATCACTTCGGCGTACTTGGGCATCAGCTCGTCCTTGAGGTGGGCCGCTTCGCGATCGAGCGTGATCGACTCGATGGCGCGGTGAGCGCGCAGCATGATGGTGCCTCCCGGGGTCTCGTAGCAGCCGCGCGACTTCATGCCCACGTAGCGGTTCTCGACGATGTCGAGGCGGCCGATGCCGTTGTCGCCACCCAGCTTGTTGAGCCTGGAGAGCACGTCGTGGGGCGCCAGACGCTCGCCGTCGATGGCGACGATGTCGCCCTGCTCGAAGCTCAGTTCGATGTAGGTGGGCGTGTCCGGCGCGGCCTCGGGCGCGACGCTCCAGCGCCACATGTCCTCTTCGGCCTCGGCCCAGGGGTCTTCGAGAATGCCGCCCTCGTAGGAGATGTGCAGCAGGTTGGCGTCCATCGAATACGGCGAGGTCTTCTTGCTCTTGGAGAAGTCGACCGGGATATCATGCCGCTCGCAGTAGTTCATGAGCTTCTCGCGCGAGGTCAGATCCCACTCGCGCCACGGCGCGATGACCTTGACACCCGGCTTGAGCGCGTAGGCGCCGAGCTCGAAGCGCACCTGGTCGTTGCCCTTGCCGGTGGCGCCGTGGGAGATCGCGTCGGCGCCGGTGGCATTGGCGATCTCGATCAGCCGCCTGGCGATCAGCGGCCGGGCGATCGAGGTGCCCAGCAGGTACTCGCCTTCGTAGAGGGTGTTGGCGCGGAACATCGGGTAGACGTAATCGCGCACGAACTCCTCGCGCAGATCCTCGATGTGGATCTCCTTGACGCCCAGCGCCTGGGCCTTGCTGCGCGCCGGCTCGACTTCCTCGCCCTGGCCGATGTCGGCGGTGAAGGTCACCACCTCGCAGTCATAGGTTTCCTGCAACCATTTGACGATCACCGAGGTATCCAGACCGCCGGAATAGGCGAGGACTACCTTTTTGACATCGGACATCGGGGGCTCCTTGTGACTCATGACATGGGCGATGACGCCGGTGAATGGCGTCTCCACCGCGGCTTTGCGATCGACCGATTATAGCGCCCAGGCCGGGCGGCGAATACCGCCACGGTGGGGACGCCCTGCAAGCGAGATGCTAGACTCTCGGCCATTGTGCGCGGGGCGACCGCGAAGGAGCGACTCAGGACGGGAGAGAGGCATGACCGAAGCGAACGCCCCAGGGCTGATGGCACAGCGTTTCCGCAGCTTTATGCCGGTGGTGGTCGACCTGGAAACCGGAGGCTTCAACGCCCAGGGCGATGCCATTCTGGAAATCGCCGCCGTCACCCTGAGCATGGACGCACTGGGTAACCTGATGCCCGAGGACACCTACGCCTTTCATGTCGAGCCTTTCCCGGGCGCCAATATCGACCAGGCGGCACTGGATTTCACCGGCATCGATCTCGACAATCCGCTACGCAAGAACGTCGCCTTGACCGAGGCCCAGGCGCTGGGCGAGATCTTCCGCCCGGTACGCAAGGCGATCAAGGCCAACAACTGCACCCGGGCGATACTGGTCGGCCACAACGCCGCCTTCGATCATGGCTTCCTCAATGCCGCGATCGCCCGCTGCGGGATCAAGCGCAACCCCTTCCACCCCTTCTCGAGCTTTGATACCGCGTCGCTCTCGGGGCTCGTCTACGGCCAGACCGTGCTCGCCCGCGCCTGCCGCGCAGCGGGGATCGAGTTCGACAATGCCGCGGCCCACTCGGCACGCTACGACACCCAACGCACCGCCGAGCTGTTCTGCGCCATCGTCAACCGCTTCAAGGATCTCGGCGGCTGGAACCTGGCGCTGCGCGAACAGGGGATGGAAGAAGGCTGACGGCCCTGTACCGGAAGCGGCTCGGCGGGAATGGCGAGGTCGTGTAGTCAAGGGAAACCGGCGAGCCTGCTGCTCGCCGGATTTGCCTGCTGGCCTCAGTGACGCTCCCAGCCGGCCGGCTGGCTGACATCGTTCTGGGCATCCTGGGAACCGGCCACGCCGGGCTTGTCGATGACCTGAACGGTACTGGCCTGGGGCCCCTTGTCACCCTCTTGGGGCTCGAAACGCACCTGGGCGCCCACGGTCAGCCGGTCGAAGTCATCGTGCAACACGGAGTTGCGGTGAAAATAGATTTCCTCACCGCTGAGATTCTTGAGGAAACCATAACCCTCCTCCTCGAACATGCGGACCACGGTAGCCACCGGCGGCGCCACCTCGTCGCCCTCGGAGTGCTTGACCTTCTTGGCCTCGCGCTTGCCGCTCTCCTTTTTCAGCTGCTTTTCCATCGCCTCGAAGGCATGCTTGATGATCGGGCGCAGCTGAACGTGCATGTCGGTGACCGTATCGGTCTTTTCGGCGACCAGTTCACGTTTGAAGGGCAACGAAACCGACACATGGGCACGATAGGGGTTGCCGCTACGGTGCGGATTCTGGGTCTGCTCGATGGTGAAGCGGCAGGAGACGATGTTGTCGCTGAAGTGCTCGAGCTTCTCGACGCGGGTCTTGACGTATTCGTCGATCCAGCCGGAGCGGGAAATGTGGTTATAAGTAATTTCCAATGGTACTTGCATAGGGAGCCTCCCTGATCATGCCCTTTGGGTGAACGATCGTTTCGACCATTCCAAGGCTCAGCGTGGTAGCCATGCAAGCGCATTTCAACGACTTAAGTACGGCAATTTCGTATCCAAGGGTATCCCGCCAGCTTCATGCGACCGGCCCACGCAAAGAATCCGCTCAAGCCACGCAGCGAATTCCTCTGAGGAAAAAGGCCCGCGAGTCAGCGTCTCGCGGGCCCGGCTAGCGGCCAGATCGACGGCGAATCGAATCAGGCCTTGTCGCCCTGCTCGGCGCCGGCCTTGACGGCAGCGTCCTTGATCAGCGTCTCGAGCTCGCCGTTCTGGTACATCTCGACGACGATGTCGCAGCCGCCGACCAATTCGCCATGGACCCACAATTGCGGGAACGTCGGCCAGTTGGCGTACTTGGGCAGCTCGGCGCGGATATCGGGATTGTCGAGCACGTTGACGAAGGCGAAGCGTTCGCCGCAGGCCATCAGCGCCTGTACGGTCTGCGCCGAAAAGCCGCACTGCGGCAACTGCGGCGTGCCCTTCATGTAGATCAGGATCGGGTTTTCGGCGATCTGCTGCTGGATGTTGTCTAGCGTGGTAGTCATGGGACCTTCCTTACCGGGGCATCGAGAAGTCGACGATGCCGCGTTACCGGTGAATGTTGGCGTGCTGGCCATTTTACGCGGGTCGCCAGGCGAAAGCAGCCCTGACCCGCCAAGATCGCACCCGCGCGTTGCGCCGCTGCCGGCCTGTGGCTAGGATGGTCGTCTTTCGCACGGCCGTAGGATGCAAGGCATCAAGGCCGGGGCGCCGCTAGCGCTGGTGGGCAACGACTCATCAGGGTGCGGCGCCCTTTTCGTTCGCGGCCCGCCGATGACAGGAGCTAGCCATGGCGACACGCCACTTTCTGACCCTGCTGGACCTTACCCCCGACGAGCTCGGTTACCTGATTCGTCGCGCGGTCACCATCAAGAATGGCCTCAAGACCCACGGGCCGACCTATACGCCACTGCCCAACCGTACGCTGGCGATGATCTTCGAGAAATCCTCGACCCGCACCCGGGTCTCGTTCGAGACGGCGATGGCCCAGTTCGGCGGCCATGCGCTGTTTCTCTCGCCCCGCGACACCCAGCTGGGCCGCGGCGAGCCGATCGCCGATACCGCACGCGTGCTAGCGGAGATGGTCGACGCGGTAATGATCCGCACCTTCGCCCACGCCGACCTGGAAGCCTTCGCTGCGGCCAGCGACGTGCCGGTCATCAATGCCCTGACCGACGCCTATCACCCCTGCCAGCTGCTCGCCGACGTCATGACCTGGAGCGAATGCCGCGGCGCGGTGCTCGGCAAGACCGCGGTGTGGATCGGCGACGGCAACAACATGTGCCACTCGTGGATCAATGCGGCCCGCCAGTTCGATTTTCAACTGCGCGTGTGTTGCCCGGAAGGCTATGAGCCCGACGCGACGATCCTCGCCGCCGCCGGCGAGCGCGTCTCGATCATGCGCGACCCGCAGCAGGCGGTCGTCGGCGCCAATCTGGTGACCACCGACGTCTGGGCGTCGATGGGCCAGGAAGAGGAACAGGCCAAGCGCGCCCAGGCCTTCCGGGGCTTTCAGGTCGACGAGGCGATGCTCGACAAGGCCGCCGCCGATGTGTTGTTTCTGCACTGCCTGCCGGCCCACCGCGGCGAGGAGATCAGCGCCACCCTGCTCGACGACCCGCGCGCGGTGGTCTGGCAGGAGGCCGGCAACCGCCTGCACGCCCAGAAGGCGCTGCTCGAATTCCTGATGCTCGGCCGGGTCGACTGAGCGCTCGGCGCCTCAATCGCACCGAGGAGACTCACTTCAGCGCCTTGATCAGCGCGCCGAAGCCGTCCGGCGCGCGGGCATCCTCCCGCGCGCTGGTGGTGACCCGCGCCGTGCGATCCCAGGCGACCCGGTAACCGCCGGCTTCCAGGGCACGCACCAGTTGCACGTCCTCGTGGCAGCGCAGCGGCTTGAAGCCGCCGACCGCCTGATAGGCCAGCGCGCAGACGCCGAGATTGGCGCCGTAGATTCGCTGCTCGCCGTGATCGTAACCCAGATAGTTCTGCCGCAAGGCCACCGGCAAGCGCTCCCACTCGGCCAGCCGGATGCCCCCGCAAACCACATCGCTACCCACGCTGCATTGCGAGGCCAACCAGTCGGCGCTGACCCGGCTATCGGCATCGGTAAACGCCAACCAGCGCGCACCGCGCGCCAGCAACCATTGAGCGCCGGCGTGGCGCGCCATACCGACATTGGGACCGGCGACCTCGAGCACGGTCACCGGGTGGCGTCGGGCGATCGCTGCCGAGCCGTCGTGGCACGTATCCAGCACCACCGCCACGTTGACCGTTTCGCCCCTCAGCCGCGGATGGTCGATTGCTTGAAGCAGCGCCTCCAGACAGCCCTCGAGATACGCCTCCTCGTTGTGTGCCGGTACCACGACGCCGATCATGTGGCGAGTTCCTTATCCGTCATAACAGCCCTCCCGTTGGGCCAACGAATCGCTTGCCCGCGACCATAGATCGATCGCCAGATCGGCTTCGCGATGATATACGACCGGCTGCAAACCCGGTGTCGCCTCCAGCAGCCGGTGGACGCCGTCGCCATCCAGCTCGCCGCCCTGGATCGGGTGGCGCCAATGGCAGGCCAGCAGCTCGCCGCCGGGCGCCAGCGAGGCGGCGATAAGCGCGCGCACTTCGAGCAGCTCGGCACGCGACAGGAAATAGCCGATTTCGCTGAACACGATCAACTCGAAGCGACCGCCCGGCCAGGCGGCCGGCACCCAGCCAGAGGCGAACGTCACGGCACCGGCATCCCGACCCGCCGCAGCCACCCTGCCACGCGCGGCATCGAGCGCCGCTTCGCTGGTATCCCAGGCCAGCAATTCATCGCAGCGCGCAGCCAGCTCAGCGGTCAGCACGCCGATCGAGCAACCGGGTTCGAACGCCCGGGCGTAACGCTCCCGGGTCAGGGCAGTCAGCGTCAGCGCACGCTTGCGGGCTTCGTACCAGGAGGTCTCGTAGTTCCACGGGTCGGCGTCGCGCGCATACAGCGCCGAGAAGTCGTCCGGCCCGAAACTCATTGCAGGACGACCTCGAACGGGCGCAGCAGCCGAGCCAGCGCCGTCGCGGGCAACACCGGCCCCCGCCCGGTCGAGGCGTCCTCGCCGAGCTGGCTTGAGTGGGCCTCGATCGCCGCGCACTTGGCGGCCAGCTGGTCGGGGGTCAGCACGGTGCGTCGCGCGCGCTGCCAGGGCACGCGCGGATCGCCGGGCCACGACCAATGCCAGGCCCATACCGGCGTCTCGAGCAGGCCGCAGCCAATCGACTGGGCCGCTTGCGCGCAGACACGCCCGCAGGCTTCGTGATCCGGATGGCCGTCGCCGCGCCAGGTGGTCACGATCACGTCATCGGAACGCAGGAAATCCTCGAGCCACGCCTGAAGCCGGCGCGCCTGCGCGGCGACCCGGGTATCGCTCAGCCCCAGACGCTGGACGCTGACGGCGCCCGCGCCCAACCGTTGCAAGGCTTCGCGACTCTCGCGAGGGCGCTCGCGGGCCAGCCGCTCGGGCGGCCAGAGACGCGACCCGGGGTGACTGCCGGCGCCATCGGTGACGGCGACCAGCAGCACCGCGCGGCGTGCTTCCAGCAAGCGCAGCATGAGCCCGCCGCAGGCCAGGATCTCGTCGTCGGGATGGGGCGCCACGATGACCGCCCGCTGCCCCTGGGCGATCAGCTCGTCAGGCGCGACGGCGGGCAGCGCCTCGAGGCCGATCCAGTCGGCTTCCGGGGTCCCCGCCCCTTCGATGCGTCGATCGTCGGCGTGCTGCATGCGTTAAAGCTCCCAGCGCGAGGTTTCGCTGGAGGCGATCTGCCGGCCGATACCTTCCAGATCATGCTCGGCGTGACTCTGGCGCACATAGACCGGCAGATCGGCGACCATCCGCGCGAACGCCGGGTCACGACAGTACGGGCCGGCGCCCAGACCGCGTCCGCAGTGGTGGATGACCTGCTCGACGACCTGCTCGACCTTGGCCCGCGTGCGCTCGGCCACCAGCCAGGCGTCGCGGCGCGGGTTGGCGTCGATCCAATCCGCGCTTTCGCGCAGCAGCGCGGCGGCGCTGGCCAGCGCCACATCGGCGGCGCCCAGATGGGCATTGAGATGGGGATCGTCCTTGCGCGACGCCTTGGCCCGCAGGCTCTCGGCGAGCCGGCGGGCACCGCCGAACCAGCACGCGGCGATGCCCGCGCCGCCGTGCCAGAAGCCATAGCGCTGAAGATAACCCTCGGGCGGGCCGATCAGCGTGCCTCGGGCGCCGTCGAACAGCACGTCGACGCTGGCGGTGGCGGCCATGCCGACCGCGTCCCAACCCTCGTCACTGACCGTCACGCCCGGTTGATCGAGTTCGACCAGCACCAACCGCTGATACTCGCCCTGCCAGGCGGTGATCAAGGCATGAGAGAGAATCGGCGCGCCCGAGCACCACGCCTTGCGACCGTCGAGACGCACCGGCGCTTGATCGTTTGATGCTGACGAGTCCGTGCCGATCGACACCTTCGCGAACGGCGGCTCGGCAGCCCACGTGCCGATTCGCCCACCCGCGGGCAGGCAAGCTTGCGCATTCCATTCGCCGATGATCGCCCGCGCGTCGGTATGCCCTTCGAAGAGCTTGACCAGCCCCAGGTCGTGACTCGCGACGTCGGCGAGCATCCGCCAACGCTCCAGCGTATTGCCGCCGCCGGGTGGCGGCAGGCGGTCGCCTCCGGCGTCGATCAAACGCTGCAACTGGAGGGCCAGCGAATCCATTGTCACGGCCGGTGCCGGGAATTCCTGTCGCAAGCGACGAATCAGGCAGTCGCGGAGATCACGGCTCGACTTCGCTGTATTGCTCATGAGTCATCCTTTGACGTTGCACGAGGCCTTCTTGGACTGCGTATTTCCCTATGACCACTGTGATCATCAGCCAACCCAAGCATAGCCGCCGAATACAAGCTGAACATCGACGAACTTTAACAATAGCTTAGACAACGCCAGCCAGCGTCTCGATAACCTTTGTCAGCTGACTTGCCGGCCCAGCGTGCCGACACCGGCCGGGGGAATGACGAGCCTTCTCGACAATGGATGAGCCCGCCAGCCATGTGGAATTTTCCCAGTTTTTCCCGGCGCACGAAAAAGCCGCCTGGAGCATGGCCCCAAGCGGCTGATTCGTGGAAACTTTCTGGTGGAGCCTACCGGGATCGAACCGGTGACCTCAACACTGCCAGTGTTGCGCTCTCCCATCTGAGCTAAGGCCCCGTGCACTTGGCAATGCACATGCAATTGCCAAGCAACGGCGCGCATAGTAAGCAAGCGCGCTATTCGAGTCAAGCGGGTCAGGTCAAGAGCTGTCTCTGGCATCGATACGGTGGTTGCCAGTAAACTTAGAAAACAGGCAATCTGATTGCCATCCAAGCCGGCACGCCAAGACCGGCATCGCGTTGACAGCAGGAGCGTTCTTGATCCGGGTTCTAGTCGCAGACGACCATCACATGGTTCGCACCAGCATCGCACGCATGCTGGATGCCGAAGAGGGACTTCGTGTCGTCGGTGAAGCCGCCGATGGCGAAGCCGCCATCAGCCAGTGTCGCAAGGTGCGGCCGGATATCGTGCTCATGGACATTCGCATGCCGGGTATCGGCGGCCTCGAGGCGACCCGCAAGATTACCCGCGGCATGTCCGACATAAAGGTCTTGGTGCTGACCGCCTATCTCGAGGATACCTTCGCCCAGCGCCTGCTCGACGCGGGAGCCAGCGGTTTCATCAGCAAGGGTAGCGAGCTCGACGAGATGGTACATGCGATTCGTCAGGTGCATGCCGGGCAGCGCTTCATCAGCTCCGAGATCGCCCAGCGTCTGGTGCTGTCCAAGCTCGAGAGCCAGGACAACCCCTTCAACCAGCTATCCAGTCGGGAATTGCAGGTGGCGATGATGATCGTCAATTGCCACAAGGTCAGCGAGATCTCGGACAGCCTGTTCTTGAGCCCCAAGACCGTGAATACCTACCGCTATCGCATCTTCGAGAAACTGGGGGTGCAGTCCGACGTCGAACTGACCCACCTGGGACTGCGCTTCGGCCTGGTCGATGGCTACGAGAACCCGGCCTGAGCTCTCATCGAGCCGACTCTGCTACTCCATCCGCCTTCCCGAGAGCGTTTCCAACGACCTTTTCATGGGTGAAAGTGAACCGGCATGAGCTTCGACGCCAAACATTTTCTCAAGACCGTGAGCGAAGCGCCGGGCGTCTATCGGATGCTCGACGCGGATCAGAACGTGCTTTACGTCGGCAAGGCCAAGCGGCTCAAGGCCCGCCTGGCCAGCTATTTTCGTGGCGCACTCAATGCCAAGACCCAGGCACTGGTGTCACGTATCGCCGACGTGCAGGTGACGATCACCCGTAGCGAGACCGAGGCGCTGCTGCTCGAGCAGACCCTGATCAAGGAGCTGCGGCCGCCCTATAACATCCTGCTGCGCGACGACAAGTCGTATCCTTACGTGTTTGCCAGCGAGCGCCATCCCTACCCGGCGCTGGAATTCAAGCGCGTGCGCCACAAGCGCAACGATGGCCGCTATCTCGGTCCGTTCCCCAGTTCCGTCGCGGTGCGCGAAAGCCTGGCCCTGATGCAGAAGATCTTTCGCATCCGCAATTGCGAGGACAGCGTGTTCGCGCATCGCGCCCGGCCCTGCCTGCAGTATCAGATCAATCGCTGCAGCGCCCCCTGCGTCGACTACATAGACCAGGCGGATTACCGCCGCGATCTGGACCACGCAATCCTGTGCCTCGAAGGCAAGAGCGAGCAGGTCACCGAACAACTGACGGCGGCCATGGAAACAGCCAGCCAGGCGCTCGATTTCGAGGAAGCCGCGCGCCTGCGCGATCAGATCCAGCAACTGCGTCGCCTGCAGGAGCGTCAGATCGTCGACACCGGCAGCGGCGAGGCGGATGCCTTCGCGCTGGCCGAGCGGCCCGGCGGGCTATGCATCAGTGTCCTGACGGTACGCCAGGGGCGGGTGCTCGGCGCACGCAACTATGCCCCGGACAACGGCCTCGATTTGGCTAGCGGCGAGCTGCTCGGCGAATTCATCAGCCAGTATTACCTGGGCCAGGGCCGCGAAGTGCCCAGCGAGGTGCTCGGCAGCCATGCGCTACCCGACAGCGAATTGCTGCAATCGGCGCTCAGCGAGCACGCCGCGCGCCGGGTGCGCGTCGCCCATCAGGTGCGTGGTCACCGGGCCCAGTGGCTGCAGCTGGCACGCACCAACGCCGAGCAGCATCTGGCCAGCGAAATGGCCAATCGTAGCCAGCTTTCCAGGCGCTTCGAGGCCTTGCGCGCAGCGTTGGCCATGGATGCGCCCCCTCAGCGTATCGAGTGCTTCGATATCAGCCACAGTCACGGCGAGGCAACGGTTGCCTCGTGCGTGGTCTTCGGGCCCGACGGCCCCATGAAATCGGACTATCGACGCTTCAATATCGAAGGCGTGGCTGCAGGCGACGACTATGCCGCCATGCGGCAGGCATTGGAGCGGCGCTTCAAGCGCCTTCAGAAAGGCGAAGGCAAGTGCCCCGATGTCTTGCTGGTGGATGGCGGCAAGGGCCAACTGAACATGGCGCGTGAGGTCTTCGCCGAGCTCGATATAGTGGGCGTGCAGCTTGTCGGCGTTGCCAAGGGCACCACGCGCAAGCCGGGCCTGGAAACGCTGTTCCTGGAAACGGTCGACAATACCCTGAACCTGGATAGCGGCTCGCCGGCGCTGCACCTGATCCAGCATGTTCGCGACGAAGCGCATCGCTTCGCCATTACCGGTCATCGCCAGCGCCGGGACAAGGCGCGCCGCACTTCGACCCTGCAGGATATCCCCGGGGTCGGGCCCAAGCGTCGGCGCGAGTTGCTGCGCTTTTTCGGCGGCTTGCAGGGGGTGCGCCACGCCACCCGCGAAGAACTCGCGCGCGTACCGGGCATCAGCGTCAACATGGCGACGGCCATCCATCAGGCCCTGCATGGATGAGGCACGAGCGGGCAGGTACAATGAGCCTTCTCGATCATCGGCAAGGACGACCCAGGCAGCAATGAATATACCCAACCTACTGACTTTGGCGCGCCTCGTCTTCATTCCGCTGCTGGTGATCCTGTTCTACCTGCCCTTCGCCTGGAGTCTGCCACTCACCGCCGCGCTGTTCGGACTGGCCGCGATCACCGACTGGCTGGATGGCTATCTGGCCCGGCGCTGGGATCAGAGCACCCCGTTCGGCGCCTTCCTGGATCCGGTTGCCGACAAGGTCATGGTCGCCGTCGCTCTGGCGCTGCTGGTCGAGCGCTTCGATTCCGCACTGCTGACCTTGCCGGCACTGGTGATCATTGGCCGCGAGATCGTTATTTCGGCGCTGCGCGAATGGATGGCCGAGATGGGCAAACGCGCCAGTGTCGCGGTGTCATGGATCGGCAAGATCAAGACGACACTACAGATGGTTGCCCTGCTGTTGCTGCTCGGCACACCACCGGGCACCTGGGTCGCCAACCTCGGCATGATGACGCTCTACCTCGCCGCAATCTTGACGCTATGGTCGATGCTGCGGTATCTGCGTGCCGCCTGGCCGGAACTCACGCGCTCACTATAAAATCAGGATAAGCGTTTGACATGGCCACACTTATCCTTATAATACGCACTCGAGTCGAGCGGGAATAGCTCAGTGGTAGAGCATCGCCTTGCCAAGGCGAGGGTCGCGAGTTCGAATCTCGTTTCCCGCTCCAGCATTCGTTTCGACCAAGGAGTCAAGACACAGGGTCGCGAGCCGGAACGCCGGTCCGATCGATCTCGTTTCCCGCTCCAGCATTCGTTTCGACCAAGGAGTCAAGTTTCGGCTCCAGCGACAAGCGAAGCGCCTTTTGAGGCTGGATGGCAGAGTGGTTATGCAGCGGACTGCAACTCCGTGTACGCCGGTTCGATTCCGACTCCAGCCTCCACCTTATCCCGCCTGTGAGCTGTCTAGATTTCCCGACGCCCGGATGGCGAAATTGGTAGACGCAAGGGACTTAAAATCCCTCGGTGGTAACACCGTGCCGGTTCGAGCCCGGCTCCGGGCACCAAATCAATGAGTTATGTCGTTCTGTCCCTCGGCACCTCCAATCTTGGTCGCGTTTTGGTTGGCCGCGCAGCGACGATACCCCCCGCACCTCCTCCCTAGTCTCACTTGGCTGCAGAGATACGTCCCCCAATCCGCGTGCCGCACGTTGCGCAATCCGCAATGCCGAACGTTGAATTCATGCCCCGAGCCATCGGCCGCTCGCCGTCTTTATCGATATTCGCAATGAACCACTCGGTATCGATTGGTTCAAAGGAGCATATCGTAACAGGTTCTTCTGTTTGCCTAATCATCAACTTGGATTAATAAAAACGTCACCCGACATTGCTAGGCTGCGCACATCGGCAACGAGACAGGAGGTCTCATCGTATGCTTAATCGCTCAAGAAGGGTCGATTGCCCGCAATGCAGTGGAAGCAATTTTTGGAAAGGCGACCCAAAGCCGACCGACGAGCTTCACTGCCGCTATTGCAAGGCATTCGTCACCACCTACGATAATTACATACATGACCGCATCCGCAACGAGGCGGCTCAAACGCTTGCCAGATTCATCGAGGCCGACTCCGAGCAAGACTTGATGATGTTGCGAGAGGTGCTGGCCCACCCGCGTCGGCGCCACGTTAATCGTTGATGAACCCTGACTCAGAGCAGTCTTGCGCTAGGAGCGCGTCGGACTTGACACTGACCTACTGCGAATCCCGGCCTTTCGGCCAATTCCATCGATCCATTTCGTTAAATAGCGCGCTATTCGCCTCAATCGATCGATAAATTTGACTCGAAACCCGTGCTTCTCGTGACGATCGGCCAAGCCCGACAGACTCCTAGGCGATCAGCCATCTGCTCAGGCATCCCGGGAAACCGGTAAGTAGCTGATCAGGCTAGCTTGTAATTGAGGTTTGGGAGGAAGATCAGGCAAAATGCAGGTTCCCTGGGGCAGATAAAACCGGCCCGTCGGATTTTCTCTTCTTAAGGCAGCCGCTGTGATGACCGAAAGTGAACACGATGTGCTGATCATCGGCGGAGGCGTTGCCGGACTGACGCTGGCGCTGGAGCTCGCCGATCATCGCCGCGTCACGCTACTGCGCCCGGGGCGTGATGAAATCGGCGCGAGTGCTTGGGCTCAGGGAGGCATCGCCGCCGTTCTGGCACCGCACGATACGCTTGAAGCGCACGTCCAGGATACCCTGGTCGCCGGCGATGGTCTGTGTGACGAGCGAGCCGTTCGCTTTACCATCGAGAATGGTCCCGCCGCCATCGAGTGGTTGATCGGCCAGGGCGTACCCTTTACACGCGATCCCTCCCCCGAGGCCCCCTACCCCTATCACTTGACCCGCGAAGGCGGCCACGGCACGCGGCGCATCATTCATGCAGCCGATGCCACGGGACGAGTCGTTATCGACACGTTGCTCGCGCGGGCGGCTGCCCATCCACGGGTGCGCCTGGTCACCGAGCTGCAGGTCATCGAACTCCGTGCCGACAGCCAGGGCTGCTGTGGGGCATCGAGTCTCGACAGCGAAGGCCGCCTTCAACGCCTATCGGCGCGAGATACCGTGCTGGCCACCGGTGGCGCCAGCGGTCTCTATCGGCACACCACGAGCCCCAGCCCGGCATGCGGCGAGGGCATGGCCATGGCCGCCGCGCTGGGTGCGCGCCTGGCCGACCTGGAGTTCCAGCAGTTTCATCCCACCTGCCTCTTCGATCCCGACGGACCGGCGTTTCTGATCAGCGAAGCGGTACGCGGCGAAGGTGGCATCCTGCGCAATGCGCAGGGGCGACGCTTCATGCCGGACTATGACGAGCGCGGCGAACTGGCGCCGCGAGACATCGTCGCACGCGCGATTCAGGCAGAAATGCAACGTGCGCATGGTCAACATGTTGCGCTGGACGTCACTCATCTGCCTGCGCAGACGATCGAACATCACTTTCCGACCATCGTCGCCCATTGCCGGGCCCGCGGCATCGACATTCGTCATGAGTCGATCCCGGTCGTGCCGGCGGCACACTACAGCTGTGGCGGTGTCATGACGGATCTCCACGGCGCCAGCGACATAGCCCACCTCTACGCGATCGGCGAGGTTGCCCGCACGGGGCTACACGGGGCCAATCGCATGGCCAGCAACTCATTGCTGGAATGCCTGGTATTCGCACGTGCCGCCGCCGAGGCGTTGCGCCATGGCGAGAATCATGGCCAGTATCGATTGCCGACCCAGGGGGGGGGCGCAATCCCGCTCAATGAGCAGGCACCGCTCCCCTCTCGGGGCAAAGCGGACGCCCTGCTCGAGCGGCTACGCGCAGTGATGAGCGAACATGCCGCCATCGTTCGCAGCGATGCCGGCCTGATGACGGCTCGGACCCTATTGCAGGCCCTGCAAGACGACAGCGATAAATTGAATGAACGTTATAGAGCGACGATCGCCACTCGTCGGCTGAGTCATGCACTAATGGTGGCTTCTGCATTAGTCGACTCTGCCTTACAGCGCCGCGAATCGCGTGGCCTGCACTACAACCGCGATTGCCCACCAGCCAAGCCTTGAATACCCAGTGGGCACTCAGCCGTGAATGGCGCTCATTCGTTCCAGAGCAACAGGCGACGCAGATGCCAGCGCTGCCTCTGCTCGACGCTATCCACCCACAGCCAGTGACGCTGGCCCGCCACGTTCAGACCCGCCAAGAACGGACCGAGATAGATACAGGACACGACGACCGGCTGCCAGCCTCGCTCCCGCCTGCGCTGCCAACCGTTACCCTGCCCCGGCACCCAGCGAAGCGTCAGACCACGCGCCTGCCGCCACTCCCAGCAGAGCCCCGCGGCCATGCTTGCAGCCGAAGCGGCTGCCAGCCATAGCGGGCCATAGCGGGCAATCAAGACACACACGGCCAATGCCAACAGCGCCGAGCATGCCAATCCCAGCCTAGAGGGTGCGATATTGATCGTTACCGGACGTTTCAGCATATTCGACGATCATCTTGACGATCCGCCGTAGCGTATCGTCCTGCGGCCAATCGCGACGCATCAGCCAGATAAAGAGATCCTGATCCTCCTGCTCGATCAATGCCTGATAGGCGGCCTGGTCCGTGTCGTCGAGATCGCCATAGCGATGTTCGAGAAAGGGGATCAGGAGTAGGTCCAGCTCCCACATGCCACGGCGGGAATGCCAGTAAAGGCGCTTCAATGTGGTGTCTTCGGTCACCATTAGCCTCTTTTCAAGATGGAACTGACCGCGATTATACGCACCGAGCCGTACAGCGCGACATCCACATGACTGCGACCGCACCCGCCGGACTCTAATGCGTTGTTTTCTCACAGTTCGCGCAGTATGCTGACGAAAACAACAAGACGTGCCCTGCCTTAGGCAGGCCATCCGTGTGGAGTGAAAGTGATGACCAAGTCCGAGTTGATCGAACAAATCGCCATGCGACAGCCCGAGCTGTCAATCAAGGAAGTCGAAGCCGCCGTCCGCATCATCCTCGATGACATCACCGGTGAATTGGCCGATGGTGGCCGAGTAGAGATTCGCGGCTTCGGTAGTTTCTCGCTGCATTATCGCGAGCCCCGCGTCGGGCGAAACCCGAAGACCGGCGACCCGGTCGATCTGACGGGTAAATTCGTGCCACACTTCAAGCCGGGCAAGGAGTTGCGCGAACAGGTCAACGCCAGTCGCGCACTGGGTTACTGATTACTGATGCCCGATACAGCTTTGTCATAAGGAAACCGCTATGCGCTGGCTCAAAGGTCTGCTCCTCGCCATCATCCTGCTGGTGGTGCTGCTGCTGGGAATTCTCTTCGCCGTCAATAACCAGCAGGCGTTGCCTTTGAACTTGATCTGGGTCGAGTTGCCACCGGCATCGCTGTCGCTCTGGCTACTCATCGCCCTCGCTCTTGGCGTGATCCTTGGCATGCTCGCCATGACCGGCGTGTATCTGCGCCTGCGCACCCTGCTCACCCGCGCCCAGCGCCATAACCAGCAGCAACGCAAGGAGCTCGATCGGCTGCGCATCCAGGAGTTCAAGGACACCCCCTAGATGCTTGATCTAAAGCTGCTGGTCCTGTTACTGGCGGCAATCGCCATTGGCTGGTGGCTGGGCCGACTCGAGAGCCGCCGACACGCAAGACATCAACACCGCTCATCGCCGTTGTCGCGTGACTACTTCGTCGGCCTCAACTACCTACTCAACGAGCAGCCCGACCGGGCGATCGAAACTTTTGTCCAGGCGCTCGAGGTCAACAGCGACACCATCGAGACCCATATCGCCCTGGGCAACTTGTTCCGCTCACGCGGCGAAGCCGATCGCGCAGTCAAGATTCACCAGAACCTGCTGGCTCGGCCCTCGTTGACCGCTCTGCAAAGCGACCAGGTCCAGCTCGAACTATCGCGTGACTTCCTGCACCTGGGGCTTCTGGATCGCGCCGAAAGATTGCTTCTAGGACTCTTGCGGGCCAGCCCCGATTCCGCCCGCCTGAAACCCGCCAAGCTCCTGCTGGTGGATCTGTACGAGCGTGAACGTGAGTGGGCCAAGGCCCTGGAAGTAGCGCAGCCGCAACTGATCCATGAGGAGGCCGACATTCGCCGTGCAGCCGCTCACTGGCTATGCGAGCTGGCCCAGCAAGACAGGCATACCGCCAGCCCGGCACTGGCTCGCAAGCGTCTGCGCCAAGCTTTGAGCATCGATGATCGCTGTGTACGCGCCAATTGGCTGATCGCCGAGCTGGAGCGTGAAGCCGGCAATTACAAGGCGGAGATCCGAACGCTCCAACGCCTCGCTCGCCAGGACCATGACTTCACACCTATCGTTCTGGAACCGTTGCGAGACGCCTACCTTAAACTCGAAGACGAAAAAGGCCTGGTACGTTGCCTGAATCAATGGGTGAGCGAAGCCCCGCATATCAGTACAGTGATCATGCTGGCCCGCCTGACCGAACAGCATGAAGGCATCAACGCGGCCGCCAATGTCATTAGCAACCAGCTCGCTGCCACGCCCAGCTTGCGCGGGGTCGACTACCTGATGGACCTCTACATTGCCGAAGCAGGTCCCGAACAACAGCATTTTTCGCTGCTCAAACGGCACACCGGAAAGCTGCTCGAATCCCGGCCTCGTTTTCGTTGCCATCGTTGCGGCTTTGAAGGCGCCCACCTGCATTGGCAGTGCCCTCGGTGCCGTAGCTGGGGCGTAACCAAGCCAATTACCGGACTGGAAGGTGAATGATTCGCTCTCACAGCTCGCGCTCGATCGCCTCCAGCGCCGCCATGGGATCGGTGGCCTCGGTTACCGGGCGCCCAATCACCAGATGAGTGCTTCCCGCGGCTAGCGCCTGGGCCGGGGTCAGTATACGCCGCTGGTCTGCTTGCCGGGCAAACGAAGGGCGGATGCCGGGCGTGACCTTGAGAAAGGCCTTGCCGTACAGATCCTCGAGCCGGCTGGCCTCCTGCGCCGAACACACCACCCCATCCAGCCCCGTCTGCTGAGCCAGTTGCGCCAGCCGCTCGACCTGCGACTCGGGCGTTGTGTCTAGGCCGACCTCGGCCAGGTCCTGTCGCTCGAGACTGGTCAAGACCGTCACTGCGATGAGTTGTGTCTTGAAGCGCTGTGCATCGAGACGCTCCCGAGCCGCCAGCATCATGCGTCGCCCTCCCGAAGCATGAACGTTGACCATCCATACGCCCTGCTCGGCGGCTGCCTGAACGGCTCCGGCCACGGTATTGGGTATGTCATGGAACTTGAGGTCGAGAAACACTTCGAAGCCCCGCCCATGCAGCGCTTCGAGAACGGCGGGTCCGCTACGAGTGAACAGCTCCTTGCCGACCTTGAGTCGGCAGCGTGCAGGATCCAACTGATCCGCCATGCACAGAGCCGCATCCAGCGACGAATAGTCGAGAGCGATGATCAGCGGTGAGGTTTGACTAGGCATGGCGGCTCCAATAGCGACAAATGACCGCTAGTATATCAGCCCCGCCCGAGCGAACTGCAGCCTGACGGCAAGCAACAAATGGCAAAAGACTGACACCATCTATCGTCAATAGCTTACATGAAATGACGAACACGCCAACATCGCCGCGGTACCGATTGCTTTAGGGTGAGAACGGTAACTCGCCGAAATCAATAAAATCAGCATCAGAACGACAAGAAAGGAGGAAAGATGTCCCAACTGCTCAAGGCTGTGCTCATCTCGCTGGCCATTGCCATGGCATCCTCGTCGGTGGCAGCTCAGGAAACGACTCAGATCAACGTCAATACCGCTGACGAAGTGACCTTGGCTCAACTCCCCGGCATCGGTGAGGTGAAGGCGCGCGCCATCGTCATGGATCGCAAGAACAACGGCAGTTACCAAACCGCTGACGATCTCGCTCGCGTCGACGGAATCGGCGAAGGCACCATCGACAACCTGCGTGAACAGATAACTTTCTAACTTCTATGCCATCCGTGCATAACGAGCATGCCGACAAGCATGCCCGTTATGCCCGCCGGTATGGCCGGGTTTGGTGCTAGATGCGCAACCCACCATCGCATTCGATAACGCGCCCGCTGAAATAAGTATTCTCGAAAATATAGCGAACGCTTTGAGCGATATCCTCGGGCTGGCCAAGTCGCCCCAACGGAATACCCTTGGTTATTTTTTCCAGCACGCCGGAACGCATCGATGATGTCATTTCAGTCTCGATGAATCCCGGCGCCACGGCGCCGACGCGAATGCCGTAACGCGCCAGCTCCTTTGCCCAGGTCACGGTCAACGAGGCGACGCCAGCCTTGGCCGCGGCGTAGTTGCTCTGCCCCATGTTGCCGGCACGAGAGATACTGGAGATATTGACAATGACCCCCTGCAGGCCGTTGTCGATCATCTGGCGAGCCGCCTCACGCCCACAGAGAAAGACGCCAGTCAGATTGACATCGAGAACCTGCTGCCACTGGGAAAGGGACATGGTTTTCTCGACCCGGCCGTCTTTGACCTTGACCAGAAGGCCGTCACGGGTAATGCCCGCATTATTGACCAGCCCCGATAGCGGTCCCAGTCGATCATGTATCTTTGCGAAGCAGCGCTCTACAGCATCCTCTTGAGCGATATCCGCCACGAACGCTTCAGCAACGATGCCCAACTCGGCAAGTTGCCCCGCGGCCTGAGCCAGGCATTCCTCGTCCCGGTCCACGAGTGCCAGCCGCGCGCCGCACTCACCTAGCAACTTGGCCATGGCCAGCCCCAGTCCCTGAGCCCCGCCGGTTATCGCAATGACGGCACCATTGAGTTCCATGACGTTCTCCTTCGAGCAGTTAGTGTTGTGCGGCGCAATATAAGGAAAGGTAGCACGCCATCCCGTTCGCCTGCCATCATTGCGACTGGGCAAGGCCAGCAAACTTGCTTTTTGCGCAAGCGCCTTCATCTCGATTGTATGAATTCATGGGAGAGCCTATGCCGATCTTATTGTTCTTCACGTTATTTGCCTTGCTGGACTTCGCCATCCTGTTTTCGGTCGGCTCGCAGATCGGGCTACTGACTACCTTGGTGCTTGTCATAGGCACTGGCTTTCTGGGACTACATCTAGTCAAGCGGGAAGGCGTCTCCACGCTCCAGCGTGCGCAACAGCGGTTCGCGCAAGGCGAAATTCCTTCTGACGAGCTAATGACCGGTGCTGCATTGATTTTCGGCGGCGCCCTGCTCATGGCGCCCGGCTTTCTTTCCGACGCCTTGGGCTTCATGTGCCTGTTGCCGAATTCGCGCCGTTTGCTCGGCAGGCTATTGAAGAAGCTGCCTGGACGAATGAGCGTTTACTCGATGCACTCGCGTTATCGACCCGGTAATACGGGGTGGAGCGAGGATGTGAGCCCCACATCGGACAGCAGCGATGCTTCAGAGGAAATGACCTCCCGTAGCAACGACCCCCTGGAAGGAGACTTCCTGGGACGCGATGAAACGCGGCGGTGAATTTTTTTCATCGAAGGCCTTGAAAGGCCATGGCGAGGCCCCATCAAGTGATCAGCGATAAGCTTCGGTAGGCGGCCAGGCCGCAGACCATCAACACCGGCGAGGATCGCTCGCCGCCCGTGAGCCTTGCTCATCAGGGAAATGCGTTTGAGTTATGCAACCATCAGGAGAACGTGAGCAATGAACATCCGTCCCTTGCACGATCGCGTCGTTGTCCGTCGCGTCGAAGAAGAACAGAAAACCGCTGGCGGTATCGTGCTTCCGGGCAATGCCCAGGAAAAGCCGACTCGGGGCGAAGTCCTCGCCATCGGTAACGGCCGGATTCTCGATAACGGAGAAGTACGCCCGCTGGACGTCAAGGTCGGTGACACCGTCATCTTCAAGGAAGGCTTCGGCGTCGAGAAACAGAAGATCGATGGTGAAGAAGTTCTTATCATGAGCGAGACAGACATTCTCGCCGTCGTTGAAGGCTGATCAACGGGCGGGCTCGTACTCGCTCCCGTAGGGTTATCACTATTTCGTTCATCGCACTAATTTCAGGAAGTTACGAAAATGGCAGCGAAACAGATCAAGTTCTCAGATGATGCACGCAAGCGCATGGCGCGCGGCGTTAACGTACTGGCTGACGCCGTCAAGGCCACGCTGGGTCCGAAGGGCCGCAACGTAGTGCTCGAGAAATCCTTCGGCGCTCCGACCGTCACCAAGGACGGCGTTTCCGTCGCCAAGGAGATCGAGCTCAAGGATCGCTTCGAGAACATGGGCGCCCAGATGGTCAAGGAAGTCGCTTCCAAGACGTCCGACGTCGCTGGCGACGGCACCACGACGGCTACCGTCCTGGCACAGTCCATCGTCAACGAAGGGCTCAAGGGCGTCACTGCCGGCATGAACCCGATGGATCTCAAGCGCGGCATCGATCAGGCCGTGGTTGCTGCCGTCAAGGAGATCGAGCAGCTCGCCGTGCCTTGTACCGATTCCAAGGCGATCGCCCAGGTCGGCACCATTTCCGCCAATGGTGATGCGCGCATCGGTCAGATCATCGCCGAGGCAATGGAGAAAGTCGGCAAGGAAGGTGTCATTACCGTCGACGAAGGCCGTGGTTTCGAAGACGAGCTGGAAGTCGTCGAAGGCATGCAGTTCGACCGCGGTTATCTCTCGCCCTACTTCGTCACCAACCAGGAAACCATGGCGGTCGAGCTGGAAGACCCGCTCCTGCTGCTGGTCGACAAGAAGATCTCCAACATCCGCGAGCTTCTTCCCGTGCTCGAGAGCGTTGCCAAGGCCGGCAAGCCGTTGGTGATCATCTCCGAAGACATCGAAGGCGAAGCCTTGGCGACACTGGTCGTCAACAACATGCGCGGCATCGTCAAGGTTGCGGCTGCCAAAGCGCCCGGCTTCGGCGATCGTCGCAAGTCCATGCTCCAGGATATCGCCATCCTTACCGGCGGCACCGTGATCTCCGAGGAAGTGGGTCTGACCCTCGAGCAGGCCAACCTGGATCACCTGGGCAGCGCCAAGCGCATCACCATGTCCAAGGAAAACACCACCATCATTGATGGTTCCGGTTCCGAGGGGGACATCGAAGCGCGTGTCGGCCAGATTCGCGCCCAGATCGAAGAAACCTCTTCCGATTATGACCGCGAGAAGCTTCAGGAACGCGTCGCCAAGCTGGCCGGTGGCGTAGCCGTCATTCGCGTCGGTGCCGCTACCGAAGTCGAGATGAAAGAGAAGAAGGCCCGCGTCGAAGACGCGCTGCACTCTACTCGCGCGGCCGTCGAAGAAGGCGTGGTGCCTGGCGGTGGTACCGCGCTGATCCGTATCCTGACCAAGATTCAGGGACTCAAGGGCGACAACGAAGACCAGACTCACGGTATCTCTATCGCGCTGCGCGCGATGGAAGCTCCGCTACGCCAGATCGTGACCAACGCTGGCGAAGAAGCTTCGGTCATCGTCAATCGCATCAAGGACGGCGAAGGCAACTTCGGTTATAACGCGCAGACCGGCGAATACGGCGATCTGTTCGAGATGGGTGTCCTCGACCCGGCCAAGGTGACTCGCTCTGCGCTGCAGTCCGCCGGTTCCGTGGCAGGCCTGATGATCACCACCGAAGCCATGATCGCCGAAGATCCGGACGAGAAGGAAGCCGGTGGTGCCCCCGATATGGGCGGCATGGGCGGTATGGGCGGCATGATGTAAGCTGTCCGCTTTCTGTCACTGCTTGCGGTGACACTTAAGACCGCCTTTAGGCACAATGCCAGTCAGCTAACGCTGACTGGCATTTTCTTGGCGCAGTACTTGTGTGGCCTGGGGCTGACCGGTCGAATACGATCGCTCGCGGCGCCCCGGCAGGATCTCCTGCCTGTTTCACGCTGATCTGCGAAGAACCCAATTTTTCCTCACTCGAGCGTACACCCCGGTACGGCGCTCGATCGGAAAAACTTCTGTGAAACCCATTATCTGCGCGATCATCACGGCACCTGATGCAACATCCGGTCTAGGCAGGACGCGGCAAATACTCTAGGCTGAGTGGATTCAAACATCTGTTCGAATCGGTTCCGCCAGCTCATCGCTGCACGCTCCGGAGAGCCTCCATGATCGAAACCCTGCTCATCGTCCTGGCCGCCGTCGGCCTGATCATCGTCATGCAACGCGAAGCCGGTGCGCTGGCCGCCGTCGCCGTGCCCGGCATACTCGGCCTGGCCGGCCTGCTGACCGGCGCGCCGGTGACCGGCATCCTGCTGCTGATCGTCGCTGGCGCAGTCGCCGCCTGCGGGCTGCCGGCATTGCGCCGGGCCTGGCTCACGCCAAGCATCTTCGCGGCCTTCAAGAAAGTCGCGCCCAGGGTCTCCGACACCGAACGCTCGGCGCTCGAGGCCGGCACCGTCTCCTGGGACGGCGAGCTGTTCTCGGGGCGCCCGCAGTGGCAGCGCCTGCTCGACTACCGCAACGACGGCCTGAGCGACGAGGAACGCGACTTCCTCGAACACCAATGCTCGGTGGCGGCGGGGATGTGCAACAGTTGGGAGATCGCCCGCGAGCGCGCCGACCTGCCCGAGGCGCTATGGAACTACCTGCGCCGGGAAGGCTTCTTCGGCATGATCATCCCCAAGCGGTACGGTGGCCTGGGCTTCTCGGCCAAGGCGCAATCGGCGGTGCTGCAGAAGCTGGTGGTCAACGAGACGTTGATGATCTCGGTCGGCGTGCCCAATTCACTGGGGCCGGGCGAGCTGCTGCTCAAGTACGGCACCGAGGAGCAGAAGAACCATTATCTACCGCGGCTCGCCGACGGTCGTGACATTCCTTGCTTCGGCCTGACCGGGCCGCGCGCCGGCTCGGACGCCACCTCGCTGCCCGATGTCGGCGTGGTGTGCCGCGGCATGCATAACGGCGAAGAGGTGCTGGGTCTCAAGCTGACCTTCGAGAAGCGCTGGATCACGCTTGCCCCGATCGCCACCGTGGTCGGCCTGGCGTTCCGGATGTTCGACCCCGACAAGCTGCTCGGCGACGAGAGCGACCTGGGCATCACCTGCGCGCTGATTCCCCGCGACACGCCGGGAATGGAGATCGGCCGCCGCCACCATCCGATCGGCAGTCCGTTCATGAACGGCCCGATCGTTGGCCGCGACGTGTTCATTCCGCTGGACACCATCATCGGCGGCCCCGAGATGGCCGGCCACGGCTGGCGCATGCTGGTCGAGTGCCTGTCGGTGGGGCGCTGCATCACGCTGCCCTCGGGGGCGGCCGGCGTGGGTCGCTATGCCGCCGGCTGGTCGGGCGGTTTCACCCGCATCCGCCGCCAGTTCAATATGCCCGTCGCCGAGATGGAGGGCGTGCAGGAACCGCTGGCGCGGCTCACCGCGCACGCCTACATCGCCCAGGCCGCGGTGATGCAGACCGCCAACCTGATCGATCACGGCGTCAAGCCCTCGGTGCCCTCGGCGATCCTCAAGAGTCAGCTCACCGAGTTCCAGCGCAGCATCCTCGGCGACGCCATGGACGTGCACGGCGGCAAGGCGGTGACTCTCGGGCCGCGCAACTATCTGGGCCTGGGCTGGAGCGCGGTGCCGGTATCGATTACCGTCGAGGGCGCCAACATCATGACCCGCAACCTGATGATCTTCGGCCAGGGGGCGATTCGCTGCCATCCCTACGTGCTCGAGGAACTGGCGGCCAAGGACAGCGACGACCGGCAGGCCTTCGACCGCGCGTTCTTCCGCCACGTCGGGCTGATCTTCGGCAACGCCGCCCGCGCCCTGACCCAGGGGCTGGGCCTGTCGCGGCCGAGCGTGCCCTTCGACGAGATCGCCACGCCCTATGCCCGCGACATCATGCGTCTGTCGGCCGGCTTCGGGCTGTGCGCCGACGCCGCCATGGCCAGCCTGGGCTCGAGCCTCAAGAAACGCGAGATGCTCTCGGCACGCCTCGCCGACGTGCTCTCGAATCTGTACCTGGCGTCGATGCTGATCAAGCAGTGGCACGAGGGCGACAACGTCGAGCACGAGGCGGCGCTGTTCCACTACAGCTGTCGCACGCTGCTCTACCGTGCCGAGCAGGCCTTCGTCGAACTCTTCGATAACCTGCCCACCCGGGGCCTGGCGCGCACCTTGGCGGTGATCGTGCTGCCGCTGGGGCGCAAGTGGCGCAAGCCCGACGACACCCTGACCCGAGAAATCGCCCAGGCGATCTCCACCGCCACGCCGCTGCGCGCCAAGCTGATCGCCTATACCTGGAGCACCCAGCAGGAGGAGGAGCAGGACAATCCACTGGCCCGCTACAACGCCCTGCTCGCCGACTATCCGCGTGCCGAGCCGCTGTACCGGGCGATCGGCAAGGCCTACGCCAAGGGCGACCTGCCCGCCGAGGCGCTGCATCCCGAACAACGCCTCGAAGCGGCCGTGGAAGCGGGCCTGATCGACGACGCAGACGCTGCCTTCATGCGCGCCTACGAACGGGAAGTGCTGGAAATGCTCAGCGTCGACGACTTCGCCTTCGACGCCTTCGCGACCGAGAAGGACAAGGTGGTCTGGCACGCGGCCGGTTAGGTATGCACGTCGGCATCGACCAACTCAACGCCCGGCCAAATGGCCGGGCGTTGAGTTTTGAGCGCTCGATATTACGGCAGCAGCACGGTCGAGCCGGTGGTCCGGCGCGAGGCCAGGGCCTGCTGGGCCTCGCCGGCCTTTTCCAGCGGGAAGCGCTGGGCGACGTTGACCTTTACCTGGCCGCTTTCCAGCACCCCGAACAGGTCCTGGCACATCGCCTCGAAGCGTTCACGGGTGTCGGCATAGCCGTTGAGGCTCGGGCGGGTGACGAACAGCGAGCCCTTCTGATTGAGGATGCCGATGTTGACGCCCTCGACCGCCCCCGATGAGTTGCCGAAACTGACCATCAGTCCGCGCTTCTGCAGGCAATCGAGCGAGGTTTCCCAGGTGTCCTTGCCGACCGAGTCGTAGACCACCGGCACCATCGCCCCATCGGTCAGTTCGCGCACCCGTTCAGCGACGTTCTCGCGGGTGTAGTCGATGGTCGCCCAGGCGCCATTGCTGATCGCCAGCTCGGCCTTTTCCGCCGAGCCGACGGTGCCGATCAGCTTGACCCCCAGCGCCCGCGCCCACTGGCAGGCGATCGACCCGACCCCGCCGGCGGCGGCATGGAACAGGATCGTCTCGCCCTGCTCGACGCGATGCGTCTGGCGCAGCAAGTATTGGGTGGTCAGGCCCTTGAGCATTGCCGCGGCGGCAGTTTCGAAGTCGATGCCGTCGGGCAGCACCACGACCTTGTCGGCCGGCAGCACATGCAGTTCGGCGTAGGCGCCCAGCGGGCCCTGGGCATAGGCGACGCGGTCGCCGGGCTTCAAGTGAGCGACGCCCTCGCCGACGGCATCGACGACACCCGCACCCTCGGTACCCAGGCCGGAGGGCAGGCCCGGTGCCGGGTAGAGTCCGGTGCGGAAGTAGATGTCGATGAAGTTCAGGCCCACCGCATGATTCTTGACCCGTACCTCGCCGGCCGCGGGTTCGCCGGGCTCGCTATCGACGTATTCCAGAACCTCGGGGCCGCCGGTGCGGGAAAACTGGATTCGCTTGGCCATGACGCAATGCTTCCTTTATCGCTCGATGGGATCGTCTCACCTTACAAGCGCGCGACGGGCAAGGCTAGAATCGCGGCATGGACAGGCACTACAGCCTTTCGGGAAAGTTCTCGAGCCCAGTGACGAAGCGCTGCTTGTAGCCCTCGAACACCTCGCGATCCTGCTTGAACGACTGGATGATCGCACCCTGATCGAAGCCCAGGCTCTGCGGCAGATCGTCGAGCCCCGAGGCCGGGTGCCTGGGGCCGAGACCGACGCGTAGCCCGCATGGCTCGTCGAACCAGCGCTCGATCCCGCAGCGCGTGAACATCGCCTGCTGATCGGCGTCGCCGGCGTTGACCCGCAACGGGGCCTTGTGGGCCAGCTCGCTGACCAGCGCCTCGCCGGGCTGGATGACGCTGTCGCTGGGCAGGCCTTGCAGCATCGCCAGCTCCATGCTGCGGCCCTCGGCATCGAGCACCAGCAGGGCCAGCGCCACCGGCCGGCTGTCGCGATCGGTCAGCGCCAGCACCTGGGCGGCTTCCTGGCGCATCAGAATACCCAGCGTACCGGCGAAGCTCGCCAGCGGCACGATGCCCGCCTCGCGGCCGAAGACCTCGACGCACAACCGCGCCAGGCAAGCTTCGCACTGGGCCTTGTCCTTCACATTGACTACTCTCATGAATTCTCCGCTCATCACGGCCTTGAGATATCGGCGTCGCAGCCTAGCACATCGCCGCCACTGCTTTCGCCGCTTTCTCGCTTGCGCGCGCCATGGTCATGCAACGGCAAGATGCGCGTTTCAGAATAAATGATACGCTAGCGCTGCCCGACTGCCTGAATTCGAATCAAGCGGTACGGGCAGGCCGAATGATGCCACCCGAGAGAACGCCCGCCATGACCGCCAGCCTGCACATTAAGCCTATGACGCACACCGAAGCCGAAGCGGATGACCACGCCCCACCGGCGCTGATCGCCCATCGCGGGCTATCGGCGCACGCGCCCGAGAACACCCTGGCCGCGGTGCAGGCGGCCCACGAGGCCGGCTGCGGCTGGGTCGAGCTCGACGTCCAGTTGCTCGGCGACGGTACTCCGGTGATCTGGCACGACAGCGGATTGAAACGCTGCGCCGGGGTCGGCGGACGCCTGAGCCGGCTCGATCTGGCGGCGGCCCGACGACTCGACGCCGGCCGCTGGTTCTCGCCGGCGTTTGCCGGCGAGGGCATGGCGACGCTCGACGAAATGCTGGCGCTGATCGAGCGTCTCGGAATGGGCCTCAACCTGGAGATCAAGGTCGGGCGCGGTCGCGATGCAGAGGCGCTGGTCGCCGCCGCCCTGCCCCCCACGCTGCAACGCCTGCCCAGCGAACGGTTGATCGTCTCGTCATTCGATATCCGCGCGCTGCGCGCCTTGCGGGGCATGCAGCCGGATGCACGGCGACTGCGCCTGGGCCTGCTCTACGACAGAGCGCCCCGCACCTGGCTGGCGCAGGCCGAAGCGCTCGACGCCTACAGCCTGCACGTCGACTGGCATCGCCTGAAGCCGGCGCTTGCGCGAAGCATCGCCGCCAGCCCCTATCGGTTGCTGTGCTACACCGTCAACGAGCGCAACGTCTATCAGCGGTTGCGCGCCTGGGGTGTCGACGGCGCGATCAGCGACGATCCGCTGCGTCTCGACCCGGAATATGCGCGGCTTGCCAGCGCCGATTGACGGGCATGCAACGCCGCCGGCCAGCATCCAGGCATAGCAGGCCGGCCGAGTGCTGCTTGGCTTAGCAGGCATCGACTTTTTTGCGGCTAATTAACCCACGTTAAAGCAATCTTTATCGGCTGTGCCATTGTTATTGCGTTGAGCATGGACAAGCCCAACGGGACAGCAAGGATGCACAGCGCGATGCCCGGTCAGGGACGACCGGGCTTTTGCGACATGCGAGCGCTGCCAGACGCCAGCCACGTTGACTTGCCCGCCTCTCGCCCGCAGAATCCCCCACCGTCGAGACACGGGTGCTCGGGAAGCGGGTGAGACCCCCGCACTGCCCCCGCAACGGTGTTCGCGTTCCATCGATGACCGATCTCGGCTTCGTCTGAAAAGTCGACGAGCGATGGCCAGGCAAGGCAAAAATTGGCGAAAAGACGGAGTTTACGGGTTGTAAATGAGTACTTTGAGCCAATTTTTAACGCCGCATGGTCGAGCGCAGGCACTTTTCGGACCAAGCCTCGCAAAATGACCGGCAACGCCGGCTAGCCCGAACGATCAAGCCACTGCCCGCCGGGTGGGAAGGCGTCATCGATGCGAGGCGACAGATGCAATTCGTCTGTCAATCGCCTCGCGCGCGTCAGTCCGGAGACCGGCCTGCGTCTCTTCACTGGCTGATGCGGAGGGCTTCGCCAGTGACGACCGGCGTGCGTGGTCCTTCTCCCTCTTGCGAGCGATCGCGTCGCGACCCTTCCGGGCTGTCGTCACCCTGTGTCCTCCTCATCGCGTATAACTCTGCGCGCTTGAGGATCATTCCATGCACTATCAGAACCATTCGCTCTGGCTGGCTGTCGGCCTGGCAACCGCCGCTCCGTTGCTCAACACGGCACAGGCCGAGCAACGTCTGAACACCGTCCAGGTGACGGCCAACCGCCTGCCGCAATCGCAAGCCGACGTGATGGCCAGCACCACCGTCATCGAACGCGCGGAGATCGAACGGCTGCAGGCCAGCTCGGTGGTCGAACTGCTGCAGGGCCGCGCCGGCATCGAGCTGACCCAGAACGGCGCACCGGGCGCCCAGTCGAGCCTGTTCCTGCGCGGCAGCGAATCCGATCAAACCCTGATTCTCGTCGATGGCGTGCGCATCAACTCGGCGGCCAGCGGCGGCGCCAGCCTGGAGTTCCTGCCGCCAGCGGCCATCGAACGCATCGAGATCGTGCGCGGACCCCGCGCCGCAGCCTATGGCGCCGATGCCATCGGCGGCGTCATCCAGATATTCACCCGCGATGCCCGGGCCACCGGCACTCAGGCCAGTTTGAGCGCGCGTGCCGGCAGCGACGACAGCTACCGTCAGAATGCGCGATTCGCCATCGGCGACGCCGACACACGCCTCGATGCCACGCTGTTTCGCCGCGACGGCGACGGCTTCAATGCGACCCGGGCCGACACCAGCGGCGAACGTGACGGCTTCGAGCGCGAAGGCGGCCAACTGGGTCTATCCCAGCGTTTCAACGATCGGCTTGATTTCAGCTTCAACGCCCTGCGCCAGAACATCGATACCGAGTATGACGACTGCTACCCCGCCGGGGCCCCGGGAGCTTCACAGGACTGCCGAACCAAAGGTTATCTGCAGACCTTTGGCGGACAACTTGACGTCGCTCTCGAGCCCGACTGGAACATGATTCTCACCGCCGGTCATTTCGACGAGCAACGAGAAGAGCGTTATGCCGGCGACCGCAACAGCCGCACGGCGTCGCACCGCAACGAGTTGGGAGTGCAGCATCGCTTCACGCGAACCAATGGCGTCGATGTTCTAGGTCTCGACTACCGCGAGGAACGGCTCGATTACGACGATTACGCCTACGGCTCGCAATATCAGAAGGACAGTCGCGAAAACTATGGCCTATACGCCATGGTTCAACGCCAGTACGGCGCCCATGAGCTGTCGGCATCGCTGCGCTACGACGACGATTCGCGTTTCGGTGACGAAACCACCGGCAATCTGGGTTATGCCTATCGGCTGACCCAGTTTCAGCGGATCGGCGTCAGTTATGGCACCGCCTTCAAGGCACCCAACCTGATCGATCTCTATGGCCCTTACGGCACCAACCCGGATCTCGATGCCGAAACCTCGAAGACACTGGAAGCCTTCTGGGCCTTGAATCGCGGCCCGTGGGACGCACGAGTCACCGCCTTCGAGAGTCGAATCGACGATCTGATCAGCTACGATGCGGCGACTTATATTCCCTACAACGTGGATGAATCGCGCATTCGGGGCGTCGAGTTGAGCGGCGGCTGGCAGCAGGCAGGCCTCAGCCTGCGCGCCAGCCTGACCTACCAGGATCCCGAGAACCGAGACACCGGCGATCGCCTCAAGCGTCGCGCCCGGATCTTCGGTCGTCTCGATGCCGACTACAGATTCGCTGCCTGGTCCCTTGGAGCCACCCTGCGCGCCGCTGGTGACCGTCGCGATACGCAGTTCTCCTTCCCTTACGGTGATACCACCACTGCCGGCTACGGTGTAGTCGACCTGCGCACCGCCTGGCAGGTGACGCCGATGATCGAGCTTTCCGCCAAGCTCGAGAACGCACTCGACAAGCGCTATCAACTGGTCGATGGCTACACTACCCAGGATCGCTATATCGAGGGAGGCATCACCCTGCGCCTGTAAAGTCACGGTGGTGTCGGTATGCATGGCATGGGTAGCCCGCGCCATGCATTACCGGCATTATACGTTGGTCGTTAACAGGAGTTCGTTAGCGGGATGCTCCCGGGCACCATCGCCCCTATTGAAAATCCTAGCTTCGGACTGGTTATACGCGCGCCGTAGACGCGGTGCATGACCCATCTCGTTCCAGGGAAGAGCACGATGAACCGACGTGATTTCCTGAAGGCCACCAGTGTCCTGGGCAGCGCCTTCCTGCCTATCTCCACGGTCCTCGCCGCGGTCGACGGCTCCACCAAGACCATCGGCCCCAGCGAATCGTTCAGCTTTGCCTGGCTCAAGGGCCTGGCCCGATATATCTCCAACCAGGCCAGCGAGGGCGCCAAGCCCAATCTGCCGCCCGAGCTTCAGGACTTGAGCTGGGACGAATATCAGGCGATCAGCTTCAGCAAGGATCAGGATATCTGGGCGGATAACGCGCAATCCAGCTTCCGTGCAGAGCTTTTTCACCTGGGGCTGTATTTCAAGAAGCCGGTCAAGATCTACGAGATCGTCAATGGCCAGGCTCGGGAAATCGCCTACGACCCGGCGATGTTCGACTATGGCAATTCAGGTATCGACGGCGAGAAACTGCCCGAGGATCTGGGCTTTGCCGGCTTTCGGCTGTTCTATAAAAGTGACTGGCAACGCGACATGGTGGCCTTCCTCGGCGCCAGCTACTTTCGCGCGGTCAGCGAGTCCATGCAGTACGGCATGTCGGCCCGCGGCCTGGCGATCGACACCGGGCTCGGCAAGCCGGAGGAGTTTCCCGATTTCACGCGATTCTGGCTCGAGCAGCCCGCCGACCAGAGCGATGTCGTCAACGTCTATGCGCTGCTGGAATCCGACAGCGTCGCCGGCGCCTACCGTTTCGCGATCACCGTCAACGATGGGGTGGTCATGGAGGTCGACTCGGCACTCTATCCGCGCAAGCCGATCGAGCGCCTGGGCGTGGCCCCGCTGACCAGCATGTACATGGTCGGCGAGAACGACCAGCAGGCCAACTGGGACTGGCGCACCGAGATTCATGACTCGGATGGTCTGTCGATGTATACCGGCAATGGCGAGTGGCTATGGCGGCCGCTGGTCAACCCGCCGCAGTTACGCTTCAACGCCTATGCCGACGAGAATCCGCGAGGCTTCGGCCTGCTCCAGCGAGACCGCAATTTCGACCACTATCAGGACGATGGAGTCTTCTATGAGCGCCGCCCCTCGGTATGGATCGAACCCAAGTCCGGCTGGGGCAAGGGCTCGATCCAGTTGATCGAGATCCCCACCCTCGATGAAACCTTCGACAATATCGTCGCCTTCTGGAATCCCGACGAGCCGATCAAGCCCGGCAGCGAGATGCTGTTCGGCTACCGCATCTACTGGCGTGACCGCCCACCCGCCCAGCCGGAGCTGGCCCGATGCGTGGCGACCCGCACCGGTATCGGCGGCGAGGTCGGCAAGATCCGCGAATACTTCAGCTGGCGCTTCGTGATCGACTTCCAGGGCGGCCCCTTCCCCTTCGACGCCGACCAGGACGTCGAGGTCGTACCGGTCATCGAGAATTCCGCCGGCCGCGTCGAGATCACCTCGGCCCGGCCGCTGAACGAAATCCAGGGCTACCGGGCAATGTTCGATGTGGTGCCCCCCGGCGACGGCACCGAGCCGATCAACCTGCGGGTCTATCTCAAGGCCGGCGACAAGCCGCTCACCGAAACCTGGATCTACCAGTGGACGCCGCCGCCGGCCGACGACCGCGATCTGCACAATCCCGGCCACCTGCTGTCAGAGAAGCAGTCGTAGCGATAGGCTTGTTGCTTTCACAGCTTTCCTTATACTGTATATAAATACAGTATAAAGGATCTTCTCATGACCGCCCGCCAACCGCCGCGCGCCCGCAAGGGCCGCGGCGCCACCTATGACCCTCCCAACCGCTTCGCCCCGACCGTCAGCGAAGCCGTCGACGACGGCTGGTGGCAGGACGCCGTGCCCGAGCATATCGCCACTCATGTCACAGACGAGACGAGCAAGAGCGCCCTGTCGTGGAATCGCTCCCCCGATCTGCCCTTCGATCGCTCGCTGAACCCTTACCGGGGTTGCGAGCACGGCTGCATCTATTGCTATGCAAGGCCCAGCCACGCTTACTGGGATCTGTCGCCGGGCATCGATTTCGAGACCCGGCTGATCGCCCGCACCGGCCTCGTCGACCGGCTGCGCGAAGAGCTCTGCAAGCCCGGCTATGTCTGCCGGCCGATCAACCTGTCCGGCAATACCGACTGCTACCAACCATTGGAAGCCGAGCGCGGCACGACCCGAGCAATTCTCGAGTTGCTCCTGGCGTGTCGCCACCCGGTAACCCTGGTGACCAAGGGCGCGCTGATCCTGCGCGATCGCGAGCTGCTCGCCGCGATGGCCGCCAAGCGCCTGGTGCGGGTCTTCGTCAGCCTCACCAGCCTCGACGCCGAACTCAAGCGCAGCCTGGAACCGCGCGCTGCCTCTCCGGCAGCGCGCCTCAAGGTCATGCGTGAATTGAATGCCGCCGGGATTCCCGTGGGCGCCTTGCTGTCACCGATGATTCCCGGGCTCAACGACCATGAACTCGAGCGGTTGCTGGAAGCCGCGCATGAAGCCGGCGCAAGCTCGGCCGGCTGGACGCTGCTGCGATTGCCCCACGAGGTGGCGCCGCTGTTCGAGGACTGGCTCGAGCAGCACTACCCGGAACGGGCCGCCAAGGTCATGAGCCTGATTCGCCAGTCGCGGGGCGGCGCCGACTACGATTCGCGCTTCGGTCAGCGCATGCGCGGCGAAGGCGTGTTTGCCGAGATGCTGGCGCAGCGCTTCCGGCGTGCCAGCCGCCGGCTGGGGTTCGCGCAACGGGGCGATAGCCTACTGGATTGCAAGCACTTTCGCCCGCCCCGACGGCAGGGCGATCTGTTCGGGTAACATGGACGCTCACATCCGAACCGACTCCGCACGCAGCTGGGCTATTCATGAATGCCGGATTACCTCAAGAGCAACAGGACGAACGCATGACAGACCGAAACGCACGCCATCAGCAGTCGATGCAGAAACTCAAGACCCATGTCGATGGGCGCGTCGCCGCCGCGACCGAGCAACGCGGCCTGCTCATGGTCTTTACCGGCAACGGCAAGGGCAAGACGACCGCCGCCTGGGGCACCGTCACTCGCGCGCTCGGCTACGGCTACCGGGTCGGCGTGGTCCAATTCATCAAGGGACTGTGGGAATGCGGCGAGCGCGAGCGCCTGGCCGAGGACGCCAACCTGGAGGTCGCGGTGATGGCCACCGGCTTCACCTGGGAAACCCAGAACCGCGACAGCGACATCGCCGCCTGCCAGAATGTCTGGCGCGAAGCCGAGCGCATGCTCGCCGATCCCGGGGTCTATCTGGTGGTGCTCGACGAGCTCACCTACATGCTCAAGTTCGGCTATCTGGACTTCGCGACGCTCGAGCAGGCACTCGCCAAGCGTCCCGCCGAACAGACGGTGATCGTCACCGGGCGCAATGCCCATCGCGACCTGCTGGCCATGGCCGATACGGTGACCGAAATGCAGGAGATTCGTCACGCGTTCAACGACGGCCTCCAGGCACGCCGCGGTATCGATTATTGAGCGGGGCTTTTATTGAGCGGGCGTTGCCCCCTCATCTGCCGAACGACGCAGCGCGGCACACGCCTGGGCCATGGCATCGAGCAGGCGCGGGCCCGGCCGACTGATCCAGTCCGGCTCGAGGGTATACAGCTGACCGTTCGCCACCGCCGGCACCAGCGACCAGCGCTGCCACGCCGCCTGCCAATCATCGTCGCGCGCGGCGCTGAGAATCACCGTCGGTCGCGCGGCGATCAGCGCCTCGCGGCCGATCTGCGGCACCAGCACCGGCTGCTCGGCAAATAGCGGCACCCCCCCGCAGGCGCGAATCACCTGGCTGACGATGTGCCCGCCGGCCAACGTCGTCAGCGGACTGGCCCCCAATTGATAGAAGACCCGTGGCGGCTCGTCGAAGGTCTGTTTCAAGGCCGCCAGGCGCGCCAGATAGACCGCCGACTGGTATTGACCACGTTGGCCACGCCCGGCGAGCCGGCCTAGATCGCGCAGATTCTCGGCCACATCGGACAAGGCACGGGGCTCGCTGGCGTAGACGGCAATGCCTAGCTCGCGCAGGCGTTCGATCAGTGCACGCGGCGTGCCGCTCGCCCAGGCCACCACCAGATCCGGCTCCCGGGCCAGTACCGCTTCGAGCGGGATGCCACGATAGTTGCCCACCCTCGGTAGGCGGAGCGCCGCCGCCGGGTAGTCGCTGCCGTCGATCGCCCCGACCAGCGCATCGCCCGCCCCGACCTTGTAGAGCATCTCGACCGCGTGGGGCGCCAACGCCACGATGCGCGTTGCCGGCCTATCCAGGCTCACCCGATCGCCGTTGTCGTCGACGGCCGTGACGGCCGCCGGCGCCTCGACGGCCAGCCCCAGCGACAGCGCGACTATTCCGGCCACTCTGCGTATGAAACTCATAGCCACCGCGCTACTCTCTTCATGTTCCGTTCATTCATAGCCGAACTGCAAGGAGGCTTCATGCCGTCACGTCATGCCCTCGCTTCACGACTCCAGCCGCGCTCGCTGTTTGTCGCCCTGCTACTCGGGGGGCTGCTCGGCGCCGCTGGCACGTCCCAGGCGCAGAGCCTCCCCGGCACGCCCTCCGAGCATCGCCTGCAGGTCCAGGCACGCTCCGAGCTGAGCGTGGCGCCCGACATGGCGACGCTCGAGGCCCGGCTGTGGGAGCGCACCCCGAGCGTCGCCCGGGATGGCAGCGAACGGGCCGATCCCGGCGCGTTGGCCAAGGCCCGCGACAGGCTGGAGTCACGCACCGGTGAATTGATTCGCCGACTGGAAAGCCAAGGCATCGACAGCGCGGCGATCAGCGCCGGCTCGCTAATCGTGCGTCCGGACTACATCCAGCAGCCGGGAGACAACGGCGAGCCCGGTCAGGCCCTGGTGCGCACCCAGCTCGAACGTCCGATCAGCCTGCGTATCGACGACCTGGCGCGACTGCCGGCGATCCTCGATGCGCTGACCCAGGCCGGTGTCGATGCCCTCGATGGCGTCACCTATGACCTCAAGGATCGCGATGCAGCCACCGACAAGGCTTTGAGCCAGGCGCTGGACAAGGCCCGTCGCAAGGCCCGATTGATGGCCAAGGCCCTGGATATCGGACTCGGCCAGGTCATCCAGATCGAGGAAACCGGGGCGCCACGCTACTCGCCGCAGATGATGTCGATGCGCAGCGATGCCATGGAAAGCAAGGCCGCGCCCGAATATCGCCCCGGCGAGATCACCCTCGACGCCAGCGTCAGTGTCGCCTGGGAGATCGAGCCGTAAGCCGTAAGCCGTAAGCCGTAAGCCGTAAGCCGTAAGCCGTAAGCCGTAAGCAATATGGTTTATATCTACTTACAGCTTATAGCTTACAGCTCGAAACTCAGGTGTTAATGGTTTCAATACCGCCCAGGTAACCGCGCAGCGCCTCGGGCACCGTGATCGAGCCGTCGGCCTGCTGGTAGTTCTCGAGCACCGCCAGCAGGCAGCGCCCCACCGCCAGCCCCGAGCCGTTGAGGGTATGCAGCAATTGCGGCTTCTTGGCCGCCGGGCTGCGATAGCGCGCCTGCATGCGCCGCGCCTGGAAATCCTCGCAGTTGGAAACCGACGAGATCTCGCGATAGGTCTGCTGGCTGGGCAGCCAGACCTCGATGTCGTAGGTCTTGCTGGCCCCGAAGCCCATGTCGCCGGCGCACAGCGTGACCACCCGGTAGGGTAGCTCGAGCGCCTTGAGGATCGACTCGGCGTGCCCGCGCATCTCTTCCAGTGCGGCGTAGCTGGTCCCGGGCTCGACCATCTGCACCATCTCGACCTTGTCGAACTGATGCTGGCGAATCATTCCGCGGGTGTCCTTGCCGTAGGCGCCGGCCTCGCTGCGAAAGCACGGGGTATGCGCGGTGAGACGGATCGGCAACGCCGCCGCCTCGACGATGGTGTCGCGGGCGAAGTTGGTCAGCGGCACCTCGGCGGTGGGGATCAGGTAGTAGTCGCTGTCGCCCTCGAGACGAAACAGATCCTCGCCGAACTTGGGCAATTGGCCGGTGCCGGTCAGCGAGTCGCTATTGACGATGTAGGGCACGTAGCACTCTTCGTAGCCATGCTCGAGGGTCTGGCGGTCGAGCATGAACTGCACCAGCGCGCGGTGCAGTCGAGCGATCGGGCCACGCATCACGGCGAAGCGCGAGCCGGTCAGCTTGGCGGCCAGCTCGAAGTCCAGATAGCCCAGTTTGGCGCCCAGGTCGACATGATCCTGGACCGTGAAATCGAACGTCCGCGGCGTGCCCCAGCGGTGCAGTTCGACGTTGTCGGCCTCGTCGGCGCCCGCGGGCACGCTCTCGTGGGGCAGGTTGGGCAGGCTGGCCAGCAACGCATCGAGCTCTCCCGCGACCTCGTTCAACTGCGCCTTGGCCGCGTCGAGCCGCTCGCCCAGATCGCTGACTTCGGCAAGCAACGGCTCGATGTCCTCGCCGGCGGCCTTGGCCTGGCCGATCGCCTTGGAGCGTGTGTTGCGCTCGCTCTGCAATTGCTCGGTCTCGGTCTGCAGGTCGCGGCGCCGGCGTTCGAGCGCCTCGAACGCGGCCGTATCCAGGGTGAAGCCGCGCAGGGCCAGGCGTTGCGCAACGTAATCGAGCTCGCTGCGAAGCAGTTTGGGATCGAGCATGGGATCCTTTCCGTTAACGTGACAGGCGAAGAAAAGCGTGATCGGCGTCGAACCCACGACGCGAGTGTCGGACCATTGTAAGAAAAACCGTGGCCATGGGCCACGCCGAGGGAACGAGCGCCGCCGGACATCGTGCGGCAATCGCCGATCTCGGTTAAGGTAGACGGTCACCGATCGCCAGCCAACACTCCCGAGATCATGATCGCACGACTCGACTCTCTCTCCCGCGTCGACGCCCGCTACCTGGCGTTCCTCGAGGCCCTGCGTCAGGCCGGCTTTCGCGGCGATATCGCCCCGGACTACGCCAACCGCGCCGTGCTGGCCACCGACAACTCGATCTATCAGCGCCTGCCCCAGGCGGTGCTCTATCCACGCGACGCCGACGACCTGCAACGCCTCGCGCGGCTGGCCGGGGACGGCGCGTACCGCGACATCGTGCTCGCCCCGCGCGGCGGCGGCACCGGCACCAACGGCCAGTCGCTGACCGACGGCCTGATGGTCGACGTCTCGCGCTACATGAACGAGATCCTCGAGATCGACGTCGAGCGTCGCCGCGTACGGGTCCAGGCCGGGGTGGTCAAGGACCAGCTCAACGCCGCGCTCAAGCCCCACGGGCTGTTCTTCGCCCCGGAGCTGTCGACCTCCAACCGCGCGACCCTCGGCGGCATGATCGCCACCGACGCCAGCGGCCAGGGCAGTCGCGAATACGGCAAGACCCGCGATCACGTGCTGGCGCTGGATACGATCCTGCTGGGCGGCGAGCGTTTCGAGAGCCGGCCGGTGAGCGACGACGAGCTCGCCGCGCTCTGCGCGCGCGACGATATCGTCGGTGAGATCCATCGTGTTGCACGCGACATCATCGATAGCCAGCGCGAGCGGATCGAGGCGGTGTTTCCGCCGCTCAACCGCTGCCTGACCGGCTACGACCTGGCGCACCTGCGCACCGCCGAGGGGCTTTTCGATCTCAACAGCGTGCTGTGCGGCGCGGAGGGTTCGCTGGGTTTCGTCGCCGAGGCGACGCTCAACGTGCTGCCCATCCCGCGCCATTCGCTGCTGGTCAATATCCGCTACAGCGGCTTCATGGATGCGCTGCGCGACGCCAAGGCACTGATGGCGAGTCATGCCAAACCGACCTCGATCGAGACCATCGACGACAGCGTGCTGGCCCTGGCGATGGAGGATTTCGTCTGGGACAGCGTCGCCGAGTTCTTCCCCGCACCGGACAACAACCGCCCGGAGCCGCTCAGCGAGGGTGTCGACGTCGTCACTTCACCGGCCACGCGCCGTGCCGAGATGCCGGCGATTCGCGGCATCAACCTGGTCGAATTCAACGACGACGACCCGGCGGCGCTGAACGCGCGGGTCGCTGCCTTCTGTCGCCATCTCGAGCAGGACACCAGCGTCGAGCGGCTGGGCTACACCCTCGCCGAGGGCCGCGAGCAGATCGGCCGCGTCTACGCCATGCGCAAGCGCGCCGTGGGCCTGCTCGGCAACGCCAAGGGCGAGAAACGCCCGATTCCGTTCGTCGAGGACACCGCGGTGCCGCCCGAGCACCTCGCCGATTACATCGCCGAGTTCCGCGCGCTGCTGGACGGCCGCGGACTCAGTTACGGGATGTTCGGCCACGTCGACGCCGGCGTGCTTCACGTGCGCCCGGCGATCGACATGAAGGATCCGGTACAGGCGGCATTGATCCGCGAGCTGTCCGACGCGGTCGCGGCACTGACCCACAAGTACCATGGCCTGCTGTGGGGCGAGCATGGCAAGGGGGTGCGCTCGGAATACGCGCCGACGTTCTTCGGCGAGCTCTACCCCAGCCTGCAACGCCTCAAGGCGGCGTTCGACCCGCATAATCAATTGAACCCGGGCAAGATCGCCACACCGGCGGGCGCCAGTCCTGACGTTGCCGAGACGCCTGTCAAGTGGGTCGATGCCGGGCTGTTGACCGTCGATGGCGTGCCGACCCGCGGCGAACTCGATCGCCAGATCGACGAGCGGGTGTGGCGCGCACATGCCAGTGCGGTGTACTGCAACGGCAACGGTGCCTGCTACAACTACGACCCCGACGATGCCATGTGCCCGTCATGGAAGGCTACCCGGCAGCGCATCCATTCGCCCAAGGGTCGCGCCAGCCTGATGCGCGAGTGGCTGCGCCTGCAGGGCAACGCCGGCATCGACGTACTCGAAGAGTCACGCAGGAAGAAGACCGAAGGCGCCTGGGGCTTCGTTCGCGACGTCCCGCTGCGCCTGCGCAACACCCTGGCCAAGCGTCGCGGTGAAAGCGATTTCTCGCACGAAGTCCATGAGGCGATGGCCGGCTGCCTGGCCTGCAAGTCCTGCGCCGGCCAGTGCCCGGTCAAGGTCAACGTGCCCGAATTCCGCGCCCAGTTCCTGGAGGTCTATCACGGCCGCTACCTGCGCCCGCTGCGCGACTATCTGATCGGCGGCCTGGAGTTCTTGGTGCCCTATCTGCAGCCGGTGGCGCCGGCGTACAACGCCCTGCTCGGCAACCGCCGAGTCGAGCGCTTGCTGGCCGGCCCCATCGGCATGGTCGACAGCCCGCGGCTGTCGCGGGCGAGTCTCGCCAGGCAGCTGCGTGCCTGGGGCATCGGCGAGGCCACGCCGACCGCGCTCGGCCTGCTCAGCGAGCGCCAGAAGGCACGCAGCGTGATTCTGGTCCAGGACGCCTTCACCAGTTATTTCGAGTCCAAACTGGTGATGGATATCGTCGAGCTGCTGACGCGGCTCGACATCCGCGTGTTCATACCGCCGTTTGCAGCCAACGGCAAGCCGCTCCACGTGCAGGGCTTTCTCGGCGCCTTCGAGCGCACCGCCGCCAGGCAGGCAAGGCGCCTCGGGGCGCTGGCCGAAAGCGGCGTGCCGCTGGTGGGCATCGACCCGGCGATGACCCTGACCTATCGCCAGGAATACGCCCAGGCGCTGGGCGCGGATAACGCGCCCGAGGTGCTGCTGCTGCAGGAATGGCTGGTGTCACTGGGTGCACGCCTGCTGCCCCCGGGTATAAGCCCCGACGATCCCGGTTACAAGCTGCTCTCGCACTGCACCGAGCGCACCAACGCGCCGGGCTCGCCCAAGGCCTGGCAGCAGGTGTTCGCCAACGCCGGGCTCGGGCTCGAACTGGTCGCCACCGGCTGTTGCGGCATGTCCGGCACCTACGGCCACGAAGCGCGCAACCGCGAGACCTCCGAGGCGATCTACGATCTCTCGTGGCGCGCCCCGGTCGAGGACCCGGCCAATGCCGGCACGCTGCTGGCCACCGGCTACTCCTGTCGCAGCCAGGCCAGGCGGCTCTCGGACACGGCGCTGGCGCATCCGCTGCAGGGCCTGCTGGCGGCCATCAAGCGCGCCTGATCGGCAATCGGGACCGTCCGTGGTATCGCCGCTGGTCCAGACGCTGCGCGCGTTAGCATCTTACCCAGAACCTGCGCCGGGAAGCCATCCTCATCGATCCGGTGGGCGCGATCGGCGCGGTGATGGTCTATGAATTCGTCGCCTTCGGCCTGGCTCAGGGCACCATCTCGCATACCCGCAAGTCGGCGCGCAGCGAGGCTGAACGCGGCTGGAAAGTGCTCAAAATTAGAAGAACAGCCGGCGCAGCGCCGAGCCCGGATCGGCCTCGCGCATGAACGCCTCGCCGACCAGGAAGCCGTTGACGCCGTATTCGCGCATGTGTTCGACATCGCCGCGGGTATGGATGCCCGACTCGGTGATCACCGTCACCTGCTCGGGAATGCGCGAAAGCAGCTGAAAGGTGGTGCCGAGGCTGGTCTCGAAGCTGTGCAGGTCGCGATTGTTGATGCCCACCAGCGTCAGTTCCAGCGCCAGCGCACGCTCCAGCTCGAGAGCGTCGTGAACCTCGACCAGCACGTCCATGCCCAGCGCCACGGCCTGCTGATGCAGATCCTTCAAGCGGACATCGTCGAGCGCGGCGACGATCAACAGGATGCAGTCGGCGCCGATCGCCCGTGCCTCGCTGACCTGGTAGCCATCGACGATGAAATCCTTGCGAATCACCGGCAATTCGCAGGCGTTGCGCGCGGCGATCAGGAAATCCTCGTGGCCCTGAAAGAAATCCGCATCGGTGAGCACCGACAGGCAGCTCGCCCCGGCCTCGGCGTAGGCCTTGGCGATCGCCTCGGGATCGAAGTCATCGCGGATCACGCCCTTCGACGGCGAGGCCTTCTTGATCTCGGCGATCACCGCCGGGTCGCCGTCGGCGATGGTCCGGTCAAGCGCCTCGACGAAGCCGCGCGGCGCGCTCTGCCCGCGGGCTTGCTCGAGTAGCGTCGCCTCGGCGACCCGCGCCCGCCGCGCGGCGATCTCCTCGTCCTTGCGGGCGAGGATCCTGGCGAGAATGGTCGGTAGTGCGCGGCTCTGGCTCATCGAAGTGCCCCGTTGTGTTCGGCGAAGACCCGCGCGAAATCGGCGAGTTCCTTCATCTTCTCGCGGGCCAGGCCGCTGTCCATGGCGTCCTGGGCGAGCGCCACGCCCTCCTTGATGCTGGTGGCGATGTCGCAGGCATACAGCGCCGCGCCGGCATTCAGCGCGACGATATCCGCCGCCTCGCCCTCGCCGGCCAGCGCTTCACGAACCAGCCGCAGGCTATCCTCGGCGGTGACCACCTTGAGCGGCGCCAGCGAACGTCGCTCGATACCGAAGTCCTCCGGGGCGATGGTGTATTGCGCGACCGTGCCGTCGCGCAGCTCGGCGACCCGCGTCGGCGTCGCCAGCGACACCTCGTCGAGGCCATCCTCGGCGTGCACCACCAGCACGTGCCGGCTGCCCAGACGCTTGAGCACCTCGGCCATCAGCGGCACCAGCTCGGCCTGGTAGACACCCAATAATTGATGCTGGGCGCCGGCCGGGTTGGTCAGCGGGCCGAGGATATTGAAAATCGTGCGTACCCCCATCTCGCGACGCGGGCCGATGGCGTGGCGCATCGCCTTGTGGTGCATCGGCGCGAACATGAAGCCGACGCCGACCTGCTCGATGCAGCGCGCCACCTGGGCCGGCTCGAGATCGAGCTTGATCCCCGCGACGTCGAACAAGTCGGCGCTGCCCGACGATGACGACACGCTGCGGTTGCCGTGCTTGGCGACATGCCCGCCGGCAGCGGCGACCACGAAGCTCGAGGCGGTGGAGACGTTGAACAGGTTGGCGCCGTCGCCGCCGGTACCGACGATGTCCACCAGGTCGTCACAGCTCACGCTGACCGGGGTCATCAGTTCGCGCATGACCTGCGCGGCGGCGGTGACCTCGTCGATCGACTCGCCCTTCATCGACAGGCCGATCAACAAACCGCCGATCTGGGCGTCACTGGCCTCGCCGGTCATGATCGTGCGCATCACCGCGTGGGTGTCGGCATAACTCAGGTCCCGACCGCGCATGACCGCGTCGATCGCCTCTCGCATCTGCATGTGATTCTCCTTAGGCGCGGCGTTCGAGAAAGTTCGCCAGCAATTCGTGGCCCTGGCGGGTAAGAATCGATTCGGGGTGAAACTGCACGCCCTCGATGGCCAGCGTCCTGTGACGCAGCCCCATGATCAACCCGGGGGTAATGTCGTCATCATCGACCCACGCGGTCACCTCGAGGCATTCGGGCAGGCTTTCGGCCTCGACCACCAGCGAATGATAGCGGGTGACCTCCAGCGGATCGTCGAGGCCGGCGAACACGCTCTCGCCGCGGTGGCGAATGCGCGAGGTCTTGCCGTGCATCACCTGGGGCGCGCGGACGACCTGGCCGCCATACACCTGGCCGATCGCCTGATGCCCCAGGCAGATCCCGAGAATCGGCAGCTTGCCGGCGAAGTGGCGAATCACGTCCATCGAGATGCCCGCCTCGTTGGGCGTGCAGGGCCCCGGCGAGATGACGATGTGACTGAGCGACATGTGCTCGATATCGGCCAGGGTGATCGCGTCGTTGCGATAGGTCACGACATCCGCCCCCAGCTCGGTCAGGTACTGCACCACGTTGAAGGTGAAGCTGTCGTAGTTGTCGATCATCAGCACGAACATGGGTTCAACGCTCTGATTGTGTTGCATAAGGCTGATTTCGCCTCTCTTGTTACCCGGGATCGTACCCGGATCGGTCAGGGTGTCAGCCGTGCGGGATTCGATAGACACAAAAATGCCGCCCCGCAGGCGGCATTTTCTTCAGTCGTCAGCGTGCCGCCCTCGCTCAGGAGGGCCACCACTGAATCGGCCTGTGTGTCTGTGCAATATTCATATCGCAATACTGCGGTCGGGGGCCAAACGTGTCAAGACGCCCACGCCACACCCCAGGGCTATCGCAGATAGCGTTGTCGCTCGGGGCCGATCCGTCGACAAGCCTGCGAGGAGGCGCTGTGAATACCTCCATGTACGCTACCGACGCCATCCATGGCGTCGGACCTCCTCTTCGGCTTATCCCCGGGGCCTCTTGTCAATTCAACTGCGATTGCCCTGCACCTCACCCAGCGGCTCGGCACTCATTCCAGGTTGTCGAGCCCGCGCTCGGCCATCGCCACGGCGCGGAACAGCGCGCGGCCCTTGTTGAGAGTTTCCTGCCATTCGAGCTCGGGCACGGAATCGGCGACGATGCCGGCGCCGGCCTGGACGTGTAGCTGGCCATCCTTGATCACCGCGGTGCGGATGGCGATCGCGGTGTCCATGTTGCCGTGCCAGGACAGATAACCCACCGCGCCCGAGTAGACGCCGCGCTTGACCGGCTCGAGCTCGTCGATGATCTCCAGCGCGCGGATCTTCGGCGCGCCGGACAGCGTGCCCGCCGGGAAGGTCGCGCGCAGCACGTCCATGGCGCTCATCCCCGGTTTCAGCCGCCCGGTGACCTGCGAGACGATATGCATGACGTGGGAATAGCGCTCCACCGCCATGTTGTCGGTCACCGTCACCGAGCCGGTCTGGCTGATGCGGCCGATGTCGTTGCGCCCCAGATCGATCAGCATGACATGCTCGGCGATCTCCTTGGGATCGGCCAGCAGTTCGGCCTCGAGGGCGCGGTCCTCCTCCTCGGTGCGCCCGCGCTTGCGGGTGCCGGCGATCGGTCGCACGGTGACCTCGCCGTCTTCCAGCCGGGTTAGGATCTCCGGCGACGAGCCGACCACATGGTGATCGTCGAGGTTGAAGAAGAACATGTAGGGCGACGGGTTGAGGCTGCGCAAGGCGCGATACAGATCCAGCGGCGGCGCCTGGTAGGGGATCGACATGCGCTGCGAAGGTACGCACTGCATGACGTCGCCGGCCAGCACGTACTCCTTGATCTTCTCCACCGCGGCCTTGAAACCCGCCTCGGTGAAGCCCGAAGTGAAATCGCCCTCCTCCACCGCCGGACGCCCGCTACCCGGACTGACGCTGTTCAGCGTCGCGCTGCGCAGTTGCACTTCAAGCGCTTCCAGGCGCTGCACGGCCCGTCGGTAGGCGTCCTCCAAGGCCGGATCGGCATGCGTCCACAGCGTCAGGCGGCCCGACAGGTTGTCGAACACCACCAGCTCGTCGCAGACCATCAGCAGGATATCGGGCACGCCGAGCGGGTCGGGCTTGGCGGCGACATGCGGACCGCGCAGCCGCGGCTCGATGTAGCGGATGGTGTCGTAACCGAAATAGCCCACCAGGCCGCCGTCGAAACGCGGCTGGTCGTCGAGCCGCGGCACCTTGAAGCGGGCCTGGAACTGCTCGATCCAGGCCAGCGGATCGTCGACCTCGCTGGTCCCCAGCTGCTCGCCGTCGGCGATGTGCCGGACCTGGTGGCCACGCACCTCGATGCGCTCGCGGCACGGTAATCCGATGATCGAGTAGCGGCCCCACTTTTCGCCGCCCTGCACCGATTCGAGCAAAAACGTCCAAGGCGCGTCGGCGAGCTTGAGATAGGTGGAAAGCGGCGTGTCGAGATCGGCGAGCACCTCGCGGGTCACCGGAATGCGGTTGTAGCCGGCCTGGGCCAGTTCGTCGAAACGTGCGGCGGTCATCATACCCAGCATATCCTTCAAGGCGTTGATCGGATTGGCGTTACAGTGTCGGCGGGGCGTCACCATCGCCAGCGGCGCAGGCCCTTGGCCGGTATGCGCCAACGCGCCTCGATCCGCTTGGAAACAGGGTGGGTATTCAGCATGGCGGGGTTCCGTTGATTGCCGAATCTTATTGATTTGGCGGCGCTTATAGCGCAGCCGGATTTCACCCTAAACGAGTTCGATGAGCGATTCAACCAGCCCATCCGGCCCGGCGTCGGCCACCGGTTCACCATGATTGTAGCCGTAGGGGACCGCCAGGGTGCGAAACCCGGCGCGACGGCCGGCCTCGATGTCGTGGCGCGAGTCGCCGACCATCAGCGCCGCCTGCGGGGCCACGCCCAGCATCTCGGCCACGTGCAGCAAGGGCGCGGGATCGGGTTTCTTGGCGGGCAGCGAGTCGCCGCCCAGCGTCACCTCGAACAGCCCGTCGAGTGCCAGCGCCTGGAGAATCGGCGCAATGAACGCGTGCGGCTTGTTGGTGACCAGTGCAAGCCGCATGCCGCGCGCCTTGAGCCCTTCGAGCGCCTCGCGCGCGCCGGGATACAGCGTGGTATCGACACACGGCGCCTGGGCGTAAGCGGTCAGGAACTCGCGGTGGGCGCCGTCCAGCCGGCGTGCCGCCTCGGCCGCGCCCAGCGCATCCGCGAGCGCGCGCTCGACCAGCTTGCGCGCGCCGTTGCCCACCCAGTCGCGGACCTTGGCTTCGCCGGCGGGCGGCAACCGCTGCGCGACGAGTGCCGTATCCACGGCCCGCGCCAGATCGGGGACCGAATCGATCAAGGTGCCGTCGAGATCGAAGACCACCAGGCGTATGCCCTCAAGCTGCACCGTCACATCGCCTCCTTGGCGTTTCTCAGGACAAGCAGGCGCCACGTGACTCAGCGCCTGCGATGAATGCTTCAGCCAGGCGTGCTTTTGCGCTGCCGATTGCTTCTTCAACCATGCCTCGAGCCTGAGCGCCTCGCCGCGCGCGCCGACCGCCTGGCGATGGCACAGCTTGAGCGGGCCCTTGCCGCGCAACGCCCGCGCGCCGCGCTTGCCGTGGCAATGCTCGCGAAAACGCCGCTCGACATCGGTGGTAATCCCGGTATACAGCGCCCCGCCGGCGGTTTCGACGACGTAGAGATACCATAGCGGCTCAGCGCCGCGATCCGCTTCGCTCACGACCGGGTCAGTTCATCGCGCAAGGCCCCGATCACGCTGTCGTAGCGGTGCGCGTCGTCGTCACGGCGCGCACCGAAGATCGCCGAGCCGGCGACAAAGGTATCCGCGCCGGCACGGGCGATCTCGGCGATGTTGTCGACCTTGACCCCGCCGTCGATCTCCAGGCGGATCGGCCGACCGCTGGCCTCGATACGCGAACGCGCATCGCGCAGCTTGTCGAGGGTGCCGGGAATGAACGATTGACCGCCGAAGCCGGGATTGACGCTCATCAGCAGGATCATGTCGAGTTTGTCCATCACGTAGTCGAGATAGGACAGCGGCGTCGCCGGATTGAATACCAGGCCGGCCTTGGCGCCGCCGTCGCGGATCAACTGCAACGAGCGGTCGATGTGCTCGCTGGCCTCGGGATGGAAGGTGATATAGCTCGCGCCAGCGTCGATGAAATCGCCGATCAGCCGATCCACCGGCTTGACCATCAGGTGGGCATCGATCGGCGCGGTCACGCCATGCTTGCGCAGCGCCCCGCAGACCATCGGGCCAATGGTCAGGTTGGGCACGTAATGGTTGTCCATGACGTCGAAGTGGACGATATCGGCGCCGGCGGCCAGCACGTCGTCGACCTCCTGACCGAGGCAGGCGAAGTTGGCGGAGAGAATCGAGGGGGCGATCTTGAAGTCGGGTTTCACGTCGGGCATGGCTCGTCGATCCGGTTCACGAAATCTGGTTCACGAAAAATAGCGCAAGCAGCCTGGCGAAAGCAGCATGCCGAAAAGCCGTCATTCTAGCGTATACCGAGCCCCGGCAGGGCGACGATTTGCGCCGCACAGTCGATCGCGATCGAAGACGGCGTGTTCTACGGCGGCGCCGACCCGCGGCGCTCGACCTCCTCGGCGATGGAGCTTTAGCGACACGGCCTGTCCATGCCTCGATTACGCCCCGGCGACTGCGAGGCGTTTGTAGATAGCCGCCGAGCGCCTTGCGGCCATCGACGCGAGCGACGCTACATGCGCTAATGGCGATTCACGCATCTCCGGCCATCGCCATGCCTATCGTTGTCATCGCCATCGCCCAGCTGTTCGGCACCGCATTGTGGTTTACCCCCAATGCGGTGATCGGCGACCTGCAACAGGCCTGGTCGCTGGCCGCCACCGATCTCGGCTGGCTGACCGGTGCGGTTCAGGTGGGCTTTCTGCTCGGCACGCTGGGCATCGGGCTCAGCGGCCTGGCCGACCGCCGCGACGCCAGCCGGCTGTTCGCCGCCGCCTGCCTGCTCGGCGCCAGCGCCAACGCCCTGCTGCCGCTGGCCGGCGGGCTGTGGCCGGCAGTGGGATTGCGCCTGATTACCGGCCTGGCACTGGCCGGCATCTACCCGATCGGCATGAAGCTGATGGTCGGCTGGACGCCCGGGCGCACCGGGCTGGGGCTGGCCTGGCTGGTCGGCATGCTGGTGATCGGCACCGCACTGCCGCACGCCCTGTATGGGCTGAGTCTGCTCGACGCCTTTCGCCTGCCCTGGGCGAGCGGCGTGTGGGGCGCCTCGGTGCTGGCGCTGATCGCCGCGCTGATGATCGCTCGGCTGGGCGAAGCACCCGAGGTGGCTGTCGCGAAGGTCTCGGCGCACGGCAAACGCCCGACGTTCGATCTCAGCGTGTTCGCCATCGCCGGCTACCGGCGCGCCGCCGGCGGCTATTTCGGCCACATGTGGGAGCTCTATACACTCTGGGCGCTGATCCCGCTGCTGCTGGCTCAGGCTTGGCCCGGGGCCTCGCCGGTCGGCCTGGCGCTGGGCAGCTTCGCGCTGATCGCCATCGGCGGGCCGGGGTGCTGGCTGGGCGGCTGGCTGAGCCAGCGCATCGGCAGCCGGCGCGTCGCCATGCTCGGCCTGATCGGCTCGGGCGGCTGTAGCCTGTTTTACCCCTGGCTCACCGGCGCGCCGCCCTCCGTGCTGGTGATCTTCCTGGGCCTGTGGAGCGCGTTGGCGGTAGTCGACTCGGCGCATTTCTCGGCGCTGTCGGCGCGGGCCTGCCCGAGCCACTTGCTGGGCACCGGGCTGACCCTGCAGAACGCCATCGGCTTCGGCGTCTCGGTGCTGTCGCTGATCCTGCTGGTGCCCCTGTGGCCGCTACTCGGCGAGTGGCTGGCCTGGCTGTTGCTGCCCGGCCCCGCCATCGGTCTGTGGCTGATCGGTCGCGCTCTGCCCAATACCACCCAGAACGCCTGAAGCGCCCCGGAAGACAGCCCCATATTCGGAAGTTATCTCAAAAAAAGAATAAGCAGAAGGATTGTCATTCCATAATAGCTGGATTAGCCTTCAGCCATTCCCGCTATTACCGGAGCTTTCATGACATTCCTGAGCGCACTACGCCGCGGTGCCATCGCCTCGGCGGCGACCGCCGCCCTGGCCGGCAGCATCGCTTCCCCGGCCATGGCCGCCGATCGTGAGTTACTCAACTCCTCCTACGATATCGCCCGCGAGCTGTTCGCCACGCTCAATCCCGAGTTCGTCGACTGGTGGCAGCAAAAGCACGACGCGAGCGTCGAGATCAAGCAGTCCCACGGCGGCTCCTCGAAGCAGGCACGGGCGATCATGCAGGGTCTCAAGGCCGACGTGGTGACCTATAACCAGGTCACCGACGTCGACATATTGGCCGAGGCCGGGCTGGTCGCCAAGGACTGGCAGCAGCAGTATCCCAACAACGCCTCGCCCTACTATTCGACCACCGCGTTCCTGGTCCGCGAGGGCAACCCCAAGGGTATCGACAGCTGGGACGACCTGGTCGCCGACGACGTCGAGATCGTCTTCCCCAACCCCAAGACCTCGGGCAACGGCCGTTACACCTACCTGGCGGCCTGGGCCTACGCCGACCAAGCCTTCGCCGGCGACGAGACCAGGATCCGCGAGTTCATGAAGCAGTTCCTGGGCAACGTCAAGGTGTTCGACACCGGCGGCCGCGGCGCCACGACCACCTTCGTCGAGCGCGGCATCGGCGACGTGCTGATCAGCTTCGAGTCCGAGGTCAACAACATCCGCAAGGAATACGGCCAGGACGACTACGACGTGGTAGTGCCGCCGGTGAGCATCCTTGCCGAGTTCCCGGTGGCGGTGGTCGAGGAGTATGCCGAGCGCAACGACAACCTCGAGCTGGCCCGAGACTACCTGGACTATCTTTACACCGAGGAGGCCCAGCGCCTGCTGGCCGGTTTCAACTACCGCGTCAATGACCAGAACGTCCAGGCCGAATTCGCCGATCAGTTCCCCGAGACCGAACTGCTGCGCGTCGAGGACGTGTTCGGTGGCTGGGACGAGGTCATGGCCACCCACTTCGCTGGCGGCGGCATGCTGGACCAGCTACAGCGCCGATGAGCGCTTCCGCACTGCTCGGCCGGTCGACACCCAAGCGGGTGCTGCCCGGCTTCAGTCTGTCGCTGGGCATTACCCTGACGTTCGTCTCGTTGATCCTGCTGCTGCCGCTGACCAGCCTGGTCGGGCAGCTCGCCGGTCTCAGCCTGGCCGAGTACTGGGCAATCATCAGCGAGCCGCGAGTCGTTGCCAGTTATCTGGTGACCATCGGCGGCGCGGCGGCGGCCTCGCTGGTCAACGCGCTGTTCGGGCTGCTGATGGCCTGGGTGCTGGTGCGCTATGAATTCCCCGGCAGACGGTTGCTGGACGCGCTGATGGACCTGCCCTTCGCGCTGCCCACCGCGGTCGCCGGCATCACCCTGGCGACGCTTTATTCGTCGAGCGGCTGGATGGGGCAACTGCTCGAACCGCTGGGTATCGAGGTGGCCTACACCTGGGTGGGCATCGCCCTGGCAATGGCTTTCACCAGCATCCCCTTCGTCGTGCGCACCGTGCAGCCGGTCCTCGAGGATCTGCCGAGCGAGATCGACGAGGCCGCGCTGACGCTGGGCGCCAGCGACGCCCTCGCCTTCCGCCGGGTCATCCTGCCCAACCTGTGGCCGGCGCTGGTCACCGGTACCGGGCTGGCCTTCGTGCGCTCGCTGGGCGAATTCGGCGCGGTGATCTTTATTGCCGGCAACATGCCCTACGAGACCGAGATCACTTCGCTGATGATCTTCGTCAAGCTGCAGGAATACGACTACGTGGGTGCCTCGGCGATCGCCTCGGTGGTACTGGCGGTGTCGCTGGCACTGCTGCTGGCGCTGAACCTGTGGCAGGGCCGCTTCATTCGAAGGCTGCACGGAGGCAAGGGCTGATGCAACGTATCGGTGACGCACCGCGTATCCGCCGGCTGCTGACCGGCTTGGCGCTGGTCCTGGCGGCGCTGTTCCTGCTGCTGCCGCTGGTGGCGATCTTCGCCCAGGCCTTTGCCGCGGGGCTGGCAATGTTCTGGGCCAACCTCAGCGACGAGTACACCCTGGCGGCGATCGGCCTGACGCTGTTCGTCACGTTGCTGACGATTCCCGTCAACTTGATGTTCGGGGTGTTCCTGGCCTGGCTGGTGACGCGTTTCAACTTTCCCGGAAGGCGGCTATTGCAGACACTCATCGACATCCCCTTCGCCGTCTCGCCGGTGGTCGCCGGGCTCGTCTACCTGCTGCTCTATGGCCGTAACGGTTGGGTCGGCGGCTGGCTCGACAGTCACGACATCCAGATCATGTTCGCCTGGCCGGGCATCGTGCTGGTGACGATCTTCGTCACCAGCCCGTTCGTCGCCCGCGAGCTGATTCCGTTGATGCAGGCCCAGGGCTCGCGCGAGGAGGAGGCCGCGGTGACGCTGGGCGCCTCCGGCTGGACGCTGTTTCGTCGCGTGACGCTGCCCAACATCAAGTGGGCGCTATTGTATGGGGTGATCCTGACCAATGCCCGGGCGGTGGGCGAATTTGGTGCGGTGTCGGTGGTGTCGGGCTCGATTCGTGGCGAAACCAATACCCTGCCGCTGCATGTCGAACTGCTCTATCAGGACTACAACACCGTCGGTGCCTTCACCGCCGCGGCGCTGCTGGCCCTGATCGCCCTGTTCACGCTGGCCGCCAAGGCCCTTCTGGAATGGCGCGCCACGCGCCGGGAGACTGCCGCATGAGCATCCGCCTGAAGAACATCGCCAAGACCTTCGATCGCAACGCCGCGCTGGAACCGCTCGACCTGGACATCGGCGACGGCGAGCTGGTCGGCCTGCTGGGCCCTTCGGGCTCGGGCAAGACCACCCTGTTGCGGATCATCGCCGGGCTCGAGCAGCCCGACCGCCACCCGGCAGGGTCGATTCACTTCGGCGATCGTGACGTCACCCAGGTGCACGTCCGGGATCGGCGCATCGGCTTCGTCTTTCAGCACTATGCGCTGTTCCGGCACATGAGCGTGTTCGACAACGTCGCCTTCGGGCTGACCGCCATGCCGCGCCGCACACGTCCGTCGGGCGGCGAGATCCGTTCACGGGTCCACCGGCTGCTGGAAATGGTCCAGCTCGAGGATTTTGCAAAGCGCTATCCGGCGCAACTCTCCGGCGGCCAGCAGCAGCGCGTGTCGCTGGCCCGGGCGCTGGCCCTGCAACCCGACGTGCTGCTGCTCGACGAGCCGTTCGGCGCACTTGACGCCAAGGTGCGCCAGGATCTGCGCCGCTGGCTGCGTCATCTGCACGACGAACTGAATTTCACCAGCGTGTTCGTCACCCACGACCAGGAAGAAGCCCTGGAGCTCTCGGATCGCGTGGTGGTGATGAGCAATGGCCGCATCGAGCAGATCGATGCGCCCGATAGGCTCTACCGCAACCCGGCCAATCGCTTCGTGTTCGAGTTTCTCGGCGACGTCAATCGCCTCGAGGGCGAGGTACGCGACGGCGTGCTGACCTGCGGCGCCGCGCGGCTCGCCGTCGAACTCGACGAGGGCCGTGAGGAGTTGCTGATGCGACCCCACGAGCTCAGGCTGATCGAAGCCTCCACCGAGCATGCCCATCTGCCGGTCTGCGTCACTGCCGTGTCCCCGGTAGGCGCCGAGGTGCGCATCGAACTCGAGGCCGACTGGCTCGCCGAGCCCTGGCTGGCGACCGTGCGGCATGCCGATTTCGAACGCCTGATGATCAGCCGCGGGCAACGGCTATTCGTGGAGCCGCGTCGCTGGCGACGTTTCGCCACCGGCCGTGGCCTGCATCCGGCTGACCGGAGCCTCGTCTCCTCCTGATCGGGCATGCCTCGATCGGCCACCCTCGCCGTCGTTGCCGCGAAGGTTATACTGCCACACGATGCGGGCAATGATGCGGGCAACGTCGCCACGCGCGCGCCGGCTATCCGGATTGGTCGACAACAGGAGATGAATCGAGATGCGTATTGCCAAGATCTTCAAGCAAGCCAGCGGGCTCGCCGCGCTAGGGGCGGCGCTGTTCCTGGCCGGCTGCGCGCAGAGCCCGCAATACCTGAACGTCAGCCCGACGGTTTCCAGCAACCTGCCTCAGGTGGGTAGCGGCCAGGCGGTGACGCTGGCCACCGTCGACGGTCGCGAATCCGACGTGCTCGGAACGCGCAGCGGCAAGCGCATGTCCACCGACACCATCAGCGTGCCCGCCTACACCCTGGTGCCCAAGCTTCAGCAACAGGCCGAGACGGCGCTGCGCCAGATGGGCTTCGAGCCCACCTCGCAGGCGGCCGAGGGCCGGCCCAGCCTGACCCTGACGCTGACCCGACTGAGCTATGAGAAAGCCGAGGCCCAGGCGATGCTCGACAAGGCGGTGCTGGTCGCCAAGCTCAAGGCCGTGGTCGAGAACCAGGGCAGCGTCTACACCGGGATCTATACCGCCAAGCGCGAGCAGAGCTATGCCCTGACTCCGAATTACGAGGAGAACAACCAGATGGTCAGCGAGCTGCTCGGCAACGCCCTGGATCGCACGTTCGGCGATCCGCAGATCGGTCAGTTGCTGGCCCAATAGCCGGCACGCACGACCCAGTCACGCCCCGGTCTTCACCGGGGCCTGCCTAGCGGTCCGTGCGGCGCGTCAGCGACCCGGACCGCGCCGCCCCAGCGACCATACCTGCTCGCGCCAGCCACGCTCGTCTGGCGGGGTCTCCGTCAGCCGTTCGAGCTCGAAATTGGCGGCGAACAGCCGCTCGACCTCGCCGGCCTCTACCGAATAGGGCGGGCCCTGCGCGGGGCCGCCACCGTGGGTCAGGCTCACCAGCAGCCCACGCGCCCCGGGCGGCAATAATTGCGTCAGGTGAAAGGCATAACGTTGACGCGTCGCCGGCGGCAGCGCGATCAATGCGGCCCGATCGTAGAAGGCCTGCACCTCGAGCGCTTGATCAATGTGAAAGTGGAAGAAATCGCCGCACCACACTTCGACGCTGCCCTGACGATAGACATCGAACACATTCTGACGAAACCGCGAGACAGCGCCGCGCCCTTCGGCGACGAACTGCTCGACGGCTTCACGGGCCAGCTCGATGCCCAGCACCGGATGGCCGCGCTCGGCCAGCCAGCGCATGTCGAGACTCTTGCCGCATAGCGGCACCAGCACCTTGCCCGCCTGGGCGACGCCCAGTGTCGGCCAGTAGTGCGCCAGGGCCGGGTGCGTGGTATCGCGATGGAAACCGATGCGGCCTTCCTTCCAGCGATCCAGCCATTCATTGCTCATCGCCCGCTCCCGTCATCGCTTCGGCGGCTTTTCGACTAGAACCAGCGATCACGCTTGCTCCGCCGTCGCGGCAGGTGGGGCACCAGCAGGCCGACGACCAGCCCCGCGCCGGCCACGCCCCCGCCATACATGAAATAGCGCATCAACAGGTCCTCTTTCTGGGTATCGAGGCGCGCCTTGAGCTGGCGCAGACTCGCCTGTGACTGGCTCAGTTGGCTGTCGAGCGCGGCGTTGCGGCTTTCCAGGTCGGCGATACGCTGCTGACGCGTCTCGAGCGTTTCGGTCATCGTCGCCACGCGCCCTTCCCACTCGCCGTTGATCGACTCGAGCTGCGAGCTGAGCGAATCGACTCGCGAACGCAATTCGGGGACGCGCTCCGTCAGGCTGCGTTCATCCTGCAGTTGATCGCTGCGAATCCAGACTTCGTCGCCATCGCCGGCACGCACGCGGCTGTAGTCGCCGTTGGTCTCGAGCACCGTGACGCCCGCACCGGACGACAGGGTCCCGACGATTCGATATTCGTTCGACGGGCCACTACGCACGAACGTGGTCAGGTCGTCGGCGACCCACTGGGTCGATTGCGCCGCCTGAGCCCAGGCAGCTTCGCCGACTCCCAGCAGCCCCAGCCCCACTGCCAGCCCGGCCATCAACTTATTGATCTTGTACATTTTTACTGTCTTCCTGGTTGTCGGAAGGCTCTCGATCATCGACTCCACGCGATTCCCCGCGGCCGCCACGTCCTGTTTCACCGGCCTGTTTCGGGGCTTTGCAGCCATCCACACTTTCTGTGGATAAGTCTTGGGAAAACCCGCCATGGCTGTCGATCGACCCGGCGACTGATCGGGCCACGCCACAGTTCGGTCAAAATTTGACCGTTCAGCGATCGTCCCGTGGTGGCAAGTTCATCGGTCGCGGAAATTCGGCGACCTTGCTGTCCGCTTTGACGGCCCTGGGCGTGCCCTCGCGCTCCACTTCATCGATGCGCACGATGGCGTTCAGCGGAATATAGCTGCGGGTCACGCCATCGAAGGTGCGACGCAGTTTCTCGCTCGAAGGATCGACCACCACTTTCGAGACATCCTCGAAGACGAACGCCTCGAGCTCGATGAAGCCCCACAGATCGCTCTGGAAGATCTCCCGGGCATAAAGCTCCCAGATTTCCCCCTGGTTGTGAAAGACCACCCGATAGATAGATTTCGACGCCATACCACTCCCGTCACGCAGATGAAAAATCGCCAGGCGCGAGGCGCCATTCAAGCCGCCAAGAATATCACAGACGCCGCGGCTTCGAAGGCCGCCCGCACAAGGCTTTGCTTTGCCCGGGGTCGGCGAATCGGTATGCTGACGGCACGCCCCCACCCCGCGCAGCAGGGATGATCACGGGATGACTACCGGCTCTGGAATGAGGGAAGCATGCGCGCACGCTTGCTTGTGACTGTTCTGGCAGCGGCCCTGGTGGCCGGTTGCCAGGGGCTGGCCGACCGACCGCCGCCACTGACCGATCCGCTGGCCTCGGCCCCAGCGGTGCAAAAGGGCCTGGACGCCCAGAGCCTGGCGACGTTGCTGACCGCCGAGATCGCCGGCCAGCGCGGTGATTTCGAGCGCGCCGCCCGCGGCTACCTGGAAACCGCCGAGCGCTATGAGTCGCCGGCACTGGCCGAGCGCGCCACCTTGGCCGCACGCTACACCGACGACCCGCAACTGCAGGCCCGGGCCGCCGAGCATTGGCGACGCCTGGCGCCGCAGGCCGAAGCCCCCGCCCGCTTGCTGGCCAACCTGGCGCTGGAGCGCGGCGACTGGCAAGCCAGCCTCGAGCAGCGCCTGGCCCTGGCTGAGCGCGGCGGCCAGGGCGATCTGACCGGCTTCGCCGAGGCCGCCATCAAAAAGAGAATAGACGTTGCGCCGCTGATCGAGCGCCTACGGCGCTATCTGCAGGCCCGTGATGGGCAGCCCGATGCGGCACTCGCCACCGCCCTGCTGGAAGCCGCCAACGGCGAAACCGCACGTGCCGATGCTCGCCTCGACCGGCTCGCCGAGAGCTATCCGACACTTGCCGGACTGTGGCTCGCAAGGGCGCGCATCGCCCTTCAGGAAGGCCGCAATACCGATGCCCGCGACGCCGCGCTGCGCGGACTCGAAAACGCCGGGGACGACAGCCGCTTCATCCTGCTGCTGGCCCGCGCGCAACTGCGCCTCGATCAAGTGGAAAGCGCCGAGGCGCGCATCAATACCCTGCTCGCGAAAAATTCCGATTCCGTCGAACTGCGCCTGGCACTGGCCCAGCTGTATCTCGAGGAAGCGCATCCGGCGCCGGCCCGGCGCCTGCTGCTAGCGCTGGTCGACAGCCAGCCGACGCCGCCGCCGCTGGCCTTCATCATGCTCGGCAGCATCGCCGAGCAGGCCGGCGAGATCGACAATGCGCTGCTTTACTATCGCCAGGTGCCCACCGGCGATGGCTTCATCGAGGCTCGCCAGCGCGCCGCGTCGATGCTCGCCGACACCGGCCGCCTGGCCGACGCGCGAACCTTCCTGCGCAGCGAGCGCCTGCGCCATCCCACCGCCTACGCCGAGCTGATCGGCCTGGAAGTCGATCTGCTCCAGGCGCGAGACAGGATCGACGCCGCCCGGCAACTGCTCGACCAGGCCGTGACCCGGTATCCGGACGACACCCCGTTGCGCTTCACCCGCAGCATGTTTCGCTATCGCCAGGGCAACCTGGCGGGCATGGAGCGCGACCTTCGTCAGATTATCGAACGCGAGCCGCGCAATGCCATGGCACTCAATGCGCTGGGCTATACCCTGGCCGACGAGACGTCGCGCCTCGACGAAGCGCGCAAGTTGATCGAGCGTGCCTATCGCCTGCAACCCGAGTCCCCGGCGATCATCGACAGCCTGGGCTGGGTCTATCACAAGCTGGGCGACGACCAGCAGGCGTTGCCCTACCTGCGCGAGGCTTATCGTCTGCAGCCGGACCAGGAGATCGCCGCTCACCTGGCCGAAGTGCTGTGGCGACTCGAACGCCGCGATGAAGCGCGTGCGCTGATCGAAGAGGCGCTCGAGCGCTATGCCGAGCGCCCACGGGTCGATGCGCTGCTCGAACGCATCCCCGAACTCGACCCCACGACGATCACCAACACGGAATAATGCCATGCGACGACTTGCCGCGATGACTCTCGGCCTGGCGCTGCTGGCCGGCTGCGCCAGCCAGTCGCCCGCTCCCGAATCACCCCGCGAAAAGGGCGACTGGGCCGATCAGAAGCCGCGTCTCGAGGCACTGGACAGCTGGCGCCTGGCCGGCAAGCTGGGCCTGCGCACGCCGAACGACGCGCAAAGCGCCAACCTCGACTGGACGCAGCGCGCCGGGCGTTACCGCATGCTGATCAGCGGCCCGTTCGGCGCCGGACGCAGCGTGCTCGAAGGCGGCCCTGACGGCGTGGTGTTGACCACCGGCGAGGGTCGCTACGCAGCCGATACGCCCGAGCAACTGATGGAGCAACAGCTCGGCTGGTCGTTGCCGATCTCGGCGCTCGACAACTGGGTGCGCGGACTGCCGTCGCCGATCGTCGAATACCAGTTGACCCGCGATGCGCTGAATTTCCCCCAGCGCCTGCGCCAGGCCGGCTGGGTGATCGACTACCGTGACTGGACCCAGGCGGATGACTTGTGGCTGCCGCGGCGCATGGTGATGAGCTTCGCCGACTGGCGCGCCACGCTGGTTGTCAACGAGTGGCAACCGGGCGCCGCGGAACCCGGCGATGGCTGAGCTCAGCCTGCCGGCGCCGGCCAAGCTCAATCGGCTGCTGCATATCACCGGCCGCCGCGCGGACGGCTATCATGAGCTGCAGACGCTGTTCCAGTTTCTCGATCACGGCGATACGCTGAAGCTGAGACGTCGCGAGGACCAGCGGATCACGCTGACGCCGGCGCTGCCGGGGGTCGATCATGAGACCAACCTGATCGTGCGCGCGGCACGGCTGCTCCAGGAGCGCAGCGGCTGTCGCCTTGGCGCCGACATCGCCCTGACCAAGCGCCTGCCGATGGGCGGCGGATTGGGCGGGGGAAGCTCGAACGCCGCCACCACCCTGCTCGGCCTGGCCCGCCTCTGGAAGCTTTCCGTATCGCTGGAGGCACTCGCCGAGCTGGGCCTGCGCCTGGGCGCCGATGTGCCGGTATTCGTCCACGGCCACGCCGCCTGGGCCGAAGGCATCGGCGAGCGGCTGACGCCGGTCGAACTCGACACCCCCTGGTTCGTGATCGTTCATCCCGGGGTCGAGATCGCCACGCCCGCGGTATTCGGGGCGTCGCAATTGACACGCGACAGCCTCCCCATTAGTATGACGCGCGCCCTGCAGGAGGGGCCGCACGCCTGGCGCAACGATTGTCAGCCGACCGTGCGCCGGCTCTATCCGGGCGTGGGCGAAGCGCTCGATTGGCTGTCCGACTTCGCCCCGAGCCTGCTGACCGGAACCGGTGCCTGCGTCTTTTGCCGATTGACGCACGAGGACCAGGCCGATAGCATACTCGCCCGTGTTGACGAGGGCTGGCATGCCTTCAAGGCGCGCGGTCGCAACACGTCCCCCCTCCATCAGGCGCTGGGCCTGCCTCGATCGGGACGCTGATCTCAGCTTCATGATCAAGGCGGTAAGCCGGCGACGCAGCGCGTCGCCGGCTAGTGAAGGGCACGGTTACTGGGGTATCGCCAAGTGGTAAGGCAGCGGCTTCTGGTGCCGCCATTCCCAGGTTCGAATCCTGGTACCCCAGCCATTTCCCTGCGCGAGTGCTCAATCCGCTCCAGAGATCCCTGAAGACTCCAAAGGTGGCTGCGCGTGTCTAAATTGATGGTTTTCGCCGGGAACGCCAATCCCGAACTCGCCCGCAAGGTTGCCGAGGCACTCGACAACCGGCTGGGACATGCCACGGTCGGCCAGTTCAGCGATGGCGAAATCGCGGTCGAGATCAACGAGAACGTTCGCGGCAAGGACGTCTTCATCCTGCAGTCCACTTGCGCCCCGACCAACGACAATCTGATGGAACTGATCTTCATGGTGGACGCGCTGCGCCGCGCGTCCGCTGCGCGGATCACCGCCGTGGTGCCCTACTTCGGCTATGCCCGTCAGGACCGCCGGGTACGCTCGGCCCGCGTGCCGATCTCGGCCAAGGTGGTCGCCGACGTGATGGTCAAGGCCGGCGTCGACCGGGTGATGACCATGGACCTGCACGCCGATCAGATTCAGGGTTTCTTCGACGTGCCCGTCGACAACGTCTATGGCTCGCCGATCCTGCTCGACGACATCGAGCGCCAGAATTACGACGACCTGGTCGTCGTCTCGCCGGACGTCGGCGGCGTGGTGCGCGCGCGCGCCATCGCCAAGCAGCTCAATGCCGACCTGGCGATCATCGACAAGCGCCGTCCACAAGCCAATCACGCCCAGGTGATGCACATCATCGGCGAGATCGAGGACCGCACCTGCGTGGTGGTCGACGACATGGTCGATACCGCCGGCACGCTGTGCAAGGCTGCCGAAGCGCTCAAGGATCACGGCGCCCGTCGCGTCGTCGCCTACGCCACGCACCCGATCCTGTCCGGTCCCGCGGTCGACAACATCAGCGGATCGGTGCTTGACGAACTCGTCGTGGCCGATACCATTCCGCTGTCCGAAACCGCGCGGCGCAGCGGCAAGATCCGCCAGCTGTCGGTTGCCGGGCTGATCGCCGAGGCGATCCGCCGAGTCAGCAACGAAGAATCCGTAAGCGCGATGTTCCACTGAACGTCGCGTTGAGGCATTTGCCTCGGATACGTGCGCCGCGAGGCGCTACCGGAAACGCCATCGTCTGGTCGCGGGCGATGGCGATTTCCTTATTTCAAACCCGCGAGGTTACATCAATGTCCGATTATCAACTCACCGCCAATGTTCGTCACGACCTGGGGAAAGGTGCGAGCCGCCGCCTGCGTCGTGAGAACCAGCAGGTCGCTGCCATCATCTATGGCGGCGAAAAGGCACCGCAGCCGATCACCATCGACAAGCCGGCCTTCTACAAGGCGATCGAGGAAGAGGCGTTCTTCTCATCGATCATCAACATCGATGTCGATGGCGCCAAGGAACAGGTCGTCGTCCGTGACCTGCAGCGCCATCCCTTCAAGGCACTGGTCACTCACGCCGACTTCCTGCGTGTCGACGCGACGCATGAGATGACACTCAACGTGCCGCTGCATGTGATCGGCGAAGACAGCAACCAGAGCATCAAGGAAAAGACCGGCGTGTTGCACGTACTGGCCAATGAAGTCGAAGTCAGCTGCTTGCCGAAGGACCTTCCGGAATATCTGGAAGTCGACATTGCGGAACTCGCTATCGGCGACACCCTGCACCTGTCCGATCTCAAGCTGCCGCAGGGCGTGACGCTGGTCGAGCTGTCTCACGGCGAAGAGCATGATGCCGGTGTGGCCAGCATCACCCGTCCGACAGTCGCTGCTGCCGATGAAGAGGAAGAAGACACAGTGCAGGACGAGAGCGGCGAAGAACAGAGCAAGGACAAGTCCGAGTAATCGGCACCTGTCCGGGACGCAACCAGCAAGGCACCTGCATGAGCCACGTCAAAGCGATCATCGGCCTGGGCAATCCAGGCGCGAACTACGCCGAAACCAGGCACAATGCGGGTGCCTGGCTGGTCGAAGCCCTGGCGCGCGACAGCCACACGCCGCTGCGCATGGAGAAGAAGTTCCTCGGCGAATACGCCAAGATCCACTACGCCGGACGCGATCTGCACCTGCTCAATCCGACCACCTTCATGAACCGCAGCGGCGCGGCTGTCGCCGCGCTTTGCCAGTTCTTCAAGCTCGCCCCCGACGAGTTGCTCGTCGCCCATGACGAGCTGGACATCGATCCCGGCACCGCTCGCTACAAGACCGGCGGCGGTCATGGCGGCCACAACGGGCTGCGCGACACCATCAGCGCGCTGGGCAACAGCAATGCCTTCCATCGCCTGCGCATCGGCATCGGCCACCCCGGCGACGCCAAGCAGGTCACCAACTATGTGCTGGGGCGGCCCGGCAAGGCCGAACGCCAGGCCATCGATGCCGCGCTCGACGAGTGCCTGCGCACGCTACCCGACGCCCTGGGCGGCGACTGGGCCAAGGCCATGAATCGCCTGCACAGCTTTTCCGCCTGAGGCTGAAAAGCGTAGCCATAAGCTTGAAGCTTTAAGCTGGAAGAAAAACCAACGGAATCAGGACGAGACGCCATACAAGGCAATGGTCCGGGTTTTGGGTTTCTTACGGCTTACAGCTTACAGCTCATTTCCCGTAGAATACCCGCCATTGCGTTCACGCCTTTCTGCATCTTCAGGACCACATCATGGGTTTCAATTGCGGCATCGTCGGCCTGCCCAACGTCGGCAAGTCCACGCTCTTCAATGCATTGACCAAGTCGGGTATCGACGCCGAGAATTTCCCGTTCTGCACCATCGAACCGAATACCGGCATCGTGCCGATGCCCGACCCGCGCCTCGACAAGCTGGCCGAGATCGTCAAGCCCGAGAAGGTGATTCCGACCACCATGGAGTTCGTCGATATCGCCGGGCTGGTCGCCGGCGCCTCCAAGGGCGAAGGTCTCGGCAACCAGTTCCTCGCCAATATCCGCGAGACCGAGGCGATCGCCCATGTGGTGCGCTGCTTCGACAACGACAACGTCATCCATGTCGCCAACCAGGTCGATCCCCGCGCCGACATCGAGATCATCAACATGGAGCTCGCGCTGGCCGACCTGGATACCGTCGAGCGCGCCAGCCAGCGCCTGGCGCGCGCGGTCAAGGGCGGCGACAAGGACGCCACCGCCACCAAGGCGGTACTCGACCGCATCCAGCCACACCTCGCCGAGGGCCAGCCGCTGAGAAGCTTCGGTCTTTCCGACGAGGACAAGCGCCAGGTCAAGAGTTTCGGCTTTCTGACCCTCAAGCCGACCATGTACATCGCCAACGTCAACGAGGACGGCTTCGAGACCAATCCCTATCTCGACGTGGTCCGCGAAATCGCCGCCGAGGAAGGCGCCGTGGTGGTGCCGGTGTGCAACCAGCTCGAAGCCGAGATCGCCGAACTCGACGCCGAGGAGCGCGGCCTGTTCCTCGACGAGATGGGCATGAGCGAGCCCGGCCTGGACCGGGTGATCCGCGCCGGCTACAGCCTGCTCGGCCTGCAGACCTATTTCACCGCCGGGGTCAAGGAAGTGCGCGCCTGGACGGTCAAGGTCGGTGCCACCGCGCCGGAGGCCGCCGGGGTGATTCATACCGATTTCCAGAAGGGCTTCATCCGTGCCGAGGTGGTCGGCTACAAGGACTTCGTTGCGCTGGGCGGCGAAGCCGGCGCCAAGGAGGCCGGCAAGTGGCGTCTCGAGGGCAAGGAGTACGTGATCAAGGACGGCGATGTGGTGCACTTCCGCTTCAATGTCTGAACACCCGGCTGTTCGTACGGATAACGTTGACACCTCAAGGTGTTATGGGTAATATTCGCCTCCGTTGAAGGGCTACGTAGCTCAGCTGGTTAGAGCACATCACTCATAATGATGGGGTCCCCTGTTCGAATCAGGGCGTAGCCACCAGTTATACCAGACGCCTCGCCGGTTCGCCGACGAGGCGTCTTCGTTGCCTCCCGCCCTGATGGACAGCGCTTACGGCAATGCCCTGCCCAGCAGGCGCGGCTCGCGCTCCAGCGTCACCCCGAAGCGCTCGACGACCATGTCGGCGACGCGGCGCGCCAGCGCCAGCAACTCATCGACGCTGCCCCCGCCGTGGTTGACCAGCACCAGCGCCTGGCGGTCATGGATACCGACCCGCCCCTCTCGCAGTCCCTTGAGACCGCATTGGTCGATCAGCCAGCCGGCGGCCAGCTTGACGCGCCCATCGCCGAGCGGGAAATGCGGCATCGTCGGATACTCGGCCAGCAAGGCCTGGGCGCGCTCGGCCGCGACCACCGGGTTCTTGAAGAAGCTCCCGGCATTGCCGAGCAGCGCAGGGTCGGGCAGTTTCTCGCGGCGCACCTGACTGACCGCGGCGACCACCTCGCTGGCGCTGGGCGAAGGGCTCAGCCGCGCGGCCAGATCGCCATAATCGAACCGCGGCGCCGGTCGGGTGGACAGGCGCAGCACCAGTCGGGTAATCAGCACCCGGCCGTCGAGGGCGTGCTTGAAGACACTGTCGCGATAGCCGAAGGCGCACTCGTCGCGACTCAGGACCGCCTCGCGCCCGTCGTCGAGATACATAAGGTGCACGCTCTCCAGCAGATCGGCGAGCTCGACGCCATAGGCACCGATGTTCTGGATCGGCGCCGCGCCGACGCGCCCGGGTATCAGCGCCAGGTTCTCGGTTCCCCACAGCTCGTGCGCCGCCAGCGCTTGGACCAACGCATGCCAGTTCATGCCGGCTTCGACATGCACGCGCAGCGTCTTCGCGTCGAGCGCTTCCAGCCACCAGTCGGCGAACTCGGCCTGCACTACCAGCCCCGGCAGCCAGGGACGCAGAATCAAATTGCTGCCGCCGCCCAGCACGCTGACCGGCCAGCCATTGCGGCGCGCCTCGCCAAGCACCCGCCGCGCCTCGTCGAGATCGGCGAGCGCGGCGAAACGCTCGGCGCGGCACGCCAGCCCCAGGGTATTGGCCGCACCGAGGTCGACATCGTGACGAATCATCGCGGCGCCGCCTCGAGCGCGCGACGATCCGGGCCCTTGCCGGCATGCCAATCGCCGATCCCGCAGGAATCGACCTCGACCTGCCGGTCCAGGCCAGCGGCGGCGAGCCGCGCGCGCAGCACGCCTTCGACGGTGGATGAACGGCAGATATTGCCCAGACAGACGAACGGTACGCGGATCATGACCTGGAGCCTCGGCGACTAGTGCGAAAGAAACGCTGCAGCCTGGCGGCTAGCCTGCGAAGAGGCCGCGTACGCGCTCGAGATCCTCGACGCTGTCGACGCCCGCCGGATGGGCCTGGCGAGCCAGGCCCACCTGGATGTGCCGGCCGTGATGCAGGGCGCGCAACTGCTCGAGCTGCTCCAACTGCTCCAGCGGGCTCGGCAGCCAGTCGACGTAGGCGGCCAGAAAATCGGCACGGTAGGCGTAGAGCCCGAGGTGACGCAGCCAGGCATCGGTCGCCAAGGCCTCGGGGCGTGCAGCGAATTGCTCGCGGTCCCAGGCCTCTCGATTCCAAGGAATCGGCGCCCGGGAAAAGTACAGCGCCCGACCGTGGATGTCGCGCACCACCTTGACCACATTGGGGTTGAACAGCGTCTCGATGTCGCTGATCGGCTCGGCCAGCGTGGCGATCGAAGCTTCGGCGTCGTCGCCCAGCCTGAGCGCCACCTGAGCGATGGCCGAGGGCGGCAACAGCGGCTCGTCGCCCTGCACGTTGACCACGATGGTCTCGGCGGAAAGCCCCAGCGTCTCGGCGACCTCGGCGAGCCGGTCGGTGCCCGAAGGGTGGTCGACGCGGGTCATCAGCGCCTCGCCGCCGGCGGCCTCCACCGCCCGCAGGATGCGCGCGTCGTCGGTGGCCACCACCACCCGCCCCGCGCCGCTGGCGATCGCCTGCTGCCAGACACGCACCACCATCGGCTGGCCGGCGATGTCGAGCAGCGGCTTGCCCGGCAGGCGGCTGGAACCGTAGCGGGCCGGAATCACCACCACAAAGTGCTCGGCGGCTTCGCCCACGTCCTGACTTGCGATCCGACTCAAGACGCTGCCCCCGGTTGCGCATCGCCGGGGCCGGCGCGCTTGTGGAGCTTCTCGTCGACATCCATGACGCGCGCTTCTTCCTCGAGCATCACCGGGATGTCGTCGCGGATCGGGTACGCCAGGCCATCGAAGTGGCACTTGAGTTCGCCGCGCTGGCGGTCGTACTTGAGCTTGCCCTGGCAAAGCGGGCAGACCAGCATGGCCAGCAGTTCCTTATCCATGAGTTACCTCGCAGGTCGCGGGTTGTAGGGTTTCGAGCCGGTCGCGCAGCCAGGCGACGAATGCCGGCTCCGGCCGGGCCTCGACATCCAGCGCCCAGCAGCGCTGATTGGCGAACCGTCGGCACTTGACGGCGTCCTTGGCGGTCATCACCACCGGACGATTGTCGGCGAAGCACAGATCGCCGGCGCTATAGCGATGATGGTCGGGCAACGGATGGGCGTCGTGCTCGACGCCCAGCGCCGCGAGCGTGGCGAAGAAACGCGGCGGATGGCCGATCCCCGCCAGCGCGTGCACACGCCCGGCGAACGGCAGCTGCTCGACCGGATAGCAGACGCCGTCGGTGAGATGCCGCCAGCGCGCCGGCGCCAGCGTCATGGCATACCCGCCGGTCGGCAAGCCCGCCACCGTCGGCGCGCCGTTGATTATTACCGCGTCGACCGTGCGCAGACGCTCCAGCGGCTCGCGCAACGGCCCCGCCGGCAGGCAATGGCCGTTGCCGAAGCCGCGCGCGCCGTCGACCACCACCAGTTCGATATCGCGGCCCAGCGCCAGATGCTGCAGGCCGTCGTCGGCGATCACGATATCGCAACCGGCGGCGATCAGCTTGCGCGCGCCGCGCGGGCGATCGGGATCGACCACCACCGCCAGCCCGGTCTGCTGGGCGAGCATCAACGGCTCGTCGCCGCTCTGCGCGGCATCGCTGTCGACGTTGACGTACAGCGGATAACGCGGCGCATCGCCGCCGTAACCGCGCGAGACGATGCCCGGCTGCCAGCCCTGCTCCGCCAGCCAGCGCGCCAGCCAGGCGACCAGCGGCGACTTGCCGGTGCCGCCCAGGGTCAGGTTGCCGACCACGATCACCGGCACCGGCGAGCGCCACCGGGTCTTGCGTCCTGCCGCGTAGGCTCGCTGGCGGGCGCCGACCACCTGGCGGTAAAGCCAGGCCAGGGGTCGCAGCGTCTGCAGCCAGGCGGCGTCGCGATACCAGGCCTCGCTCAGCCGACTCATGCCGCCGCTTCCTGAAACTGCAGCCGGTAGAGCGACGCGTAGGCGCCCTCGCGCTCGAGCAGCTCGCTGTGGCTGCCACTCTCGACGATCCGGCCCTGCTCCATCACCAGGATACGATCGGCGCGCTCGATGGTCGACAGGCGGTGGGCGATGACGAAGGTGGTGCGTCCGCGGCAGACCTCCTCCAGCGCACGCTGGATGTAGCGCTCGGATTCGCTGTCCAGCGCCGAGGTCGCTTCATCCAGCACCAGCAATGGAGAGTCCTTGAAGATCGCCCGGGCGATCGCCAGGCGCTGGCGTTGGCCGCCGGACAGCATCACGCCGTTGTCGCCGACCACGGTGTCGTAGCCCTGCGGCAATTGGGCGATGAATTCGTCGGCATAGGCCGCCCGCGCCGCGACCTCGACCGCCTCGCGATCGGCATCGGGCACGCCGTAGGCGATGTTGGCGGCGACCGAGGCATTGAACAGCGTCACCTGCTGCGAGACCAGCGCGATCTGACGACGCAGCGGCGACAGGCGATAGTCCTCGACGGCCACCTCATCGATCGTCACGCGGCCCCGGGTCGGCCGATAGAAGCGCGGCAATAGATTGACCAGTGTCGACTTGCCGCTACCCGAGCGGCCGACGATGGCGATCATCTCGCCAGCCTCGACGTGCAGATCGATGCCCTTGAGCACGTCGGGCTGATCGTCGCCGTAGGCGAAATGCACGCCCTCGAAGGCGACTCGTCCGGCGATTGCCGCGGGCTCGCGCCGCCCTTCATCGATCTCGACCGGCACCTCGAGCAGGCGAAACAGCTCGCTGGCGGCCGCCAGGCCCTTCTGGATGACCGAGTTGATGTCGGTGAGCTGCTTGATTGGATTGGCCATCAACGCAGCAGCAGTGATGAAGGCGACGAATTCGCCGGGCGTCATGTTGGCCATCAGGCTCGGCGCCATCGCCAGCCACACCAGGCCGGCCAGCGCCATCGCCACCAGCAACTGGATGATCGGCGTGCTGGTCGCCTTGGTCAGCGCTTCCTTGAGGCTCTGATCGCGGTTATAGGCGCTGGCGGCGGCGAAGCGGCGCTTCTCGTAGTCCTCGGCACCGTGGGTGCGCACCACCTTGTAGCCGGTCAGCGCCTCGGAGGCAACATGGGTGACGTCCCCCATCGAGTGCTGGATGCGTCGCGAGATGCGCCGGAAACGCTTGCTGGCATAACTCACCGCCAGCCCGATCAGCGGCGTCACGGTGAGAAACAGCATGGTCAGCAGCCAGTTGGTCCACAGCAGATAGCCGATCAGACCGATCACGAACAGGCCTTCACGAAGGATGATGGTGATCGCATTGGTCGCTGCGCCGGTGACCTGCTCGACGTGATAGGTGACCCGCGAGATCAGGTGCCCGCTCGAGTGCGAGTCGAAGAAGCGCCCGGGCAGGTGGAGCATGTGATTGAACACGCTGCAACGCAGCGAATGCACCACGTTACGCGCCACGTTACTCATGTAGAAAGTGCCGAGAAAGGTCCCCACGCCGCGCAGCGCGAACATGCCGATCACGAACAGCGGCAGGAATAGCCGAAAAGCGGCATCGGGATTTTGAATGCCCTCGATCAGGCGCTTCATCATCTCGGCCAGCGCAGTACTCGAGGCGGCGTAGATTGCGTAGCCGACGAACGCCGCAGTGAAGTACTTCCAGTACGGGCGCACATAGCCGATCAAGCGCCGATAGAGGGTCCAGCTGGTTGCTTGGGTCACGGCGTCTCCGCTTGGTTGAGAGGTTCTGACGGCGCGCGGGTAGCGATGCGCACGCGTTGGATACCCAGCGCGGCCGCCTGGTCGAGGGCTCCGACCACCGCCGCGTGGCTGGCCTGACCGTCGGCTTCCACCACCAGCCCCTGTTCGCGGGCCACGCCGGCGCGTTCACTCAGCGCCTGGCGCAGCATCTCGGTGGCCGTGAAGGTTCGACCGTCCAGCCGGTAGTCGCCGCCGCGGGTCACCACCACGGTCACCGGCGAAGCGCTGACGGGTGCACCACTCTCACTCGCCGGCAGCGTCAGCTCCAGCGCCTCGCGCGTCTCGAAGGTGGTCGAGACCATGAAGAAAATCAACAGCAGGAATACCACGTCGATCAGCGGCGTGAGATTGACCTCTGCCGGCTCCCGGTGGCGTCGAGCGAACTTCATGGGCGCGCTCCACGCAGGTCGCGCCGCTCGGCCAGTGTCAGCTCGCTGCCATGATGGGCGAGAAACTCGACCACCTGCCCGGCCTGCTCCTCCATGCGTACCGTGATGTCCTCGACGCGCCGCTGAAAATAGCGGTGGAACATCAAGGCCGGAATCGCCACGGTCAGCCCTGCGGCAGTAGTCACCAAGGCCTGGGAGATGCCGCCGGCGAGCTCGGCGGTCTGTTCGGCGCCCTCGGCGGAAACGATCACCGCGAAGACCTGGATCATCCCCACCACCGTGCCCAGCAGACCGATCAGCGGGGTGATCGAGGCGATCGTCCCCAGCGGACTGAGAAAGCGCTCCATGTCGTGGATCACCGCGGTCGCCGCCTCCTGGAGCCGGGCGCGTACCTGGTCCTGACCCAGCCGGGCATTGCGCAGCCCCGCCGCGAGAATGCCGCCGAGTGGCGAGTGGCTCTCCAGCCAGTAGAGGTTGACCTGCCCCTGCTGGATCAGCTCGCAGACCTCCTGGCCAAGATGTGGCGGAGCGATCCGCGCAATGCGCAGGCTCCACAACCGCTCGAGGATGATCAGCGTCGCGAACAGTGAGCAGCCCACGAGGGGCAGCATCAACAGGCCGCCGGCCAGTAAAGCGTCGTACATGTTCATTCAGCCCATCTCCCGGTCATCAGCCGATCTATCCGCGGCTCCATCATTGCCCTGCCTGTTCCTCGAGAGCCACCCACACGGGTCCGAACGCAACCACCCCGAACGCAGCTAAGCTACTCTTGCGCGAAGGCGTCCCGGTACGGCGATTCTACCGCATGGCAGCGCCCATCGACACCGCCACGCCAGCCCGCCGGCTCGCGTTCGACAGCCACCGGATGCGCCGATTGGCCCCCCAGCCGGAAGGTCACCGCGCCGTCCGTGGCGGTATTCCACAGGCAACTGCCGGCGGCGCGGAAGCGCCGCACCACGCTCGCCGCCGGATGTCCGAGCGGATTGTCGCGCCCGGCGCTGAACACCACATGCGAAGGCCGACTGGCCGCGACCCAGCTCGGCGACGAGCTGCTGCGGCTGCCGTGATGCCCCGCCACCAGCACGCTGACCGGGCCCGGCAAAGCCTCCGCGAGGCGTCGTTCGACCTCGGCGCTGGCATCGCCACTGACCAGCAGACGCTGATCGCCGGCCTCGACCAGTAACACGCAGGAGCGGTCGTTGGACTCGCGCCCGGCCAGGTCGGCTCCCGCCGGGGGCCCCAGGAAACGAAACTCGACCCCATCCCAGCGCCAACGGCTACCCGCCCGGCAGGCACGATCGTCCACGCCCAGCCCGACAACGCCCGGCGAGTACCAGCGTCCGACATCGTGCAACTCGCGCAGCGCCGCCATGCCGCCGGCGTGATCGCGATCGCTGTGGCTGACGATGACCGCATCGAAGGCCTGGCCAGGCGGCCAGAGCGTTTCCAGCGGCATGAAGCCGGAGCGAAAACGCGGCCCGGTATCGTACAGCAAGCGGTGATTTGCCGTACGCAGCTCCAACAGCTGCCCCTGGCCGACGTCGTTGACACGCACCTGCAGCGTACCGGTCGTAATATTCGGCGGCGTCAGCGTCATGGCCATCAGCAATAGTGCCGCGCTACCGACCCAACGCGGGGTGCGCGCCACTCCGGGCAGCGCCCACAATGCCGTCAGCAGGACCAACCCCAGGGCCAGCGGCCAGGCCTGCCAAGCCGGTGGCTGCCACAACGGCATCACGCTTTCGCCCCAGACCAGCAGCGCCTGCAGCGCGTGGGCCAGCAGCGCGAACAACTGCCAGAGGCCTTCGGCCAGCGGCGGCACCCAGGCCAGCAACCAGCCAGCCAGCCCCAGCGGCACCATCAGACTGCCCACTACAGGCACGATGAGTAGGTTGACCAGCGGCGCCGCCGGCGCCAACCGATCGAAGGCCAGCAGTACCGCCGCCGCCATCAGCGGCGCCAGCAGGCCTTGCGTGCGCAGCAACGCCAGCAGCCAACCCCGGCCACCGCTGGGTCGCGTGCGCCCCTGCCAGATCACGATCAGCAGGCCCACGGCAACGAAGGACAACCACAGCCCGGGACGCCACAGCGCCAACGGGTCGAGCAACACGATGACCGCCAGCGCCAGCCACCAGCCCTGCCAGGGGCCGGGTGCGTGCCGCCCACTGGCGACCCATAGCCCGATCAGGGTCATGATCATCGCCCGCAGGGCCGGTGGCTCGAGTCCCGCCAACCAGGCGTAGCCGATCGCCGCCGCCGCGGCACACCACCAGGGCCAGGTTGCCAGCCGCCAGCGCCGGGGTGTGACCAACCGGGCCAGACCGCGCGTCAGCCCCAGCATCAGCGCCGCCACCAGGCCGACGTGCAGGCCCGAGACGACCATGACGTGGGTCGTACCGGTGGCATTGAGCAGTTCCCAGTCGGCGCTATCGAGCCGCTCGGCCGCACCCAACGTCAAGGCCGCCAGCCAACGTCGGGCCAGCGGGTCGTCGACATGCCGGTCGAGATAACCGAGCGCCGTCTGGCGAACCCCCGGCCGACCCACGGCCAGGCGCTGCGGTGGCGGCGCATCGCGAACGTAGCCGGTAGCATCGATGCCCTCGCGCCACAGCCAGGCGCCGTAATCGAAGCTATCCGGGTTGGCAAAGCCGGCCGACGGACGCAGCCGCAGCGTCAGCCGCCAGCGATCGTTCACTGCCAGCGCCGGCGGGTCGTACCAGCTGACCCGTACCTGGTCGAGCGCGGCACAGCTCGGCCGTTCGGACTCGCGCGGCCGGCAGGCCTCCACGGCCAGCCGCAGTCGCATGAAGCGCCCCTCGTCGCTGAACGAGAGAATCCGGACCTGTGTCGTCAAATCGGCGCGCGACAGTCCTTGCGGCAGTTGCGAGCCGCGTGCCAGCAGCACCTGACCGGCACTCACGGCCAGCACGGCGATCAGCAGCGCCAGGCGGTAACGTCGCACGGCCAGGGCCATCAGCAGGGCCAGCGCCAGGCCGCCAAGGAGCCCGGGCAATGCCAGCGTACCGAGCAGGCCGCCCAGGATAGCGGCGCTGGCCAGGGGCGGCGCCAGGCCGACGGGGGGCAAGCGAAGATCGGGGATGTGCGTGGAACCTCCCAATGATCGAGCATGGCAGGACGCCAACCAACCATGGATAATAGCCGTAACCCGAGCCAGCGAGCGAGATCATGCCGCGCCGCCTGTTACAGCGCTACATGCCCCACCCGGACGTTCTCAAGCGCAACCGCTCGCTGCGCTTCATGAGCGGCCTGATCGGCAATGCCACGCTATGGGTGCTGACTCGCCGCTCGGTGGGCAATGCCTTCATGGTCGGGTTGTTCTGCGCCTTGCTGCCGATTCCCTTCCAGATGGTCGTCGCCGCGATGGGCGCCTGGCTGCTGCGCTGCAACCTGCCGCTCTCGGTGGGCCTGGTATGGCTGACCAACCCGTTGACCATACCAATCATCTTCTATGCCAACTACCGCCTCGGTGCCTGGCTGATGAACACCCCGGCGCGCCACGTCCCCGAGCAGATCAACATTCACTGGATCGCTGCCAAGATGGCCGACATCCTGCCTCCGCTGATCCTCGGCTCGCTGGTCGCGGCGGTAACCCTGGGACTCGCCAGCAACCTGATCATTCGCCTGATATGGCGCTGGCACGTGGCACGCAGCTGGAAGCGCCGTGCCCGGCGGCGCCGCCACGCCGAACCGAACTAGCCCGCCGGCTGCAGGCGCCCGCCATCGAGGTGCAACACCCGATCCTGATGAGCCGCCAGACCGCGGTCGTGGGTCACCACGACGAAGGCACAAGCGGCGGTCGCGGCGAGCTCGTCCATCAGCGCGAGGATGCTCGAGGCGGTGGCCTGGTCGAGGTTGCCGGTGGGCTCGTCCATCAGCATCACGCTGGGATCGGTTATCAGCGCCCGGGCGATCGCCACCCGTTGACGCTCGCCGCCGGACAGCTCGCCGGGCTTGTGGTCGGTACGTGGCGCCATGCCCACCTTGGCGAGGATTTCACCGGCCCGCGCCTCGGCGACCTTGCGCTTGAGACCGCGGATGAGCAGCGCCAGGGCGACGTTCTCGCGCGCCGTGAACTCGGCCAGCAGGTGGTGAAACTGGTAGACGAAACCGATATGCCGGTTGCGAAAGCGCCCCAGCTCGGCGGCGTCGAGCCCGGCCAGGTCCTGGCCGGCGATACGCACGGTGCCGCCACTTGGCTGGTCGAGCCCGCCGAGCAGATTGAGCAGCGTGGTCTTGCCCGACCCCGAACTGCCCACCACCGCCACGCGCTCGCCGGCGCGCACCGCGAGTTCGAGCCCGTCGAGCACGGTGACGTCCTGCGGGCCTTCGCGGTAGGTACGGCCCAGCCCCCGGCATTCGAGCATGACCTGACGCGTGTCAGCCTCGGCAGAAACAGAAAGTGTGGATCGAGATGCTTCATTCATAACGCAATACCTCCGCAGGCTGGACTCGCGCCGCCCGCCAGGCGGGATACAGCGTCGACAGGAAGCTCAGGCCAAAGGCCGCCGCGACGATCACGGCCACGTCGCTCCACAGCAGTTGCGAAGGCAGGTAGCTGATGAAATAGACATTGGGATCGAGGAACTGGATACCCGTGAGCGCCTCGAAGCCAGCAATGATGTCCGACACCGTCAGCGCCAGCCCGATGCCCAGGGCCACCCCCGCGACGATGCCGATCAGGCCGATCGTCAGCCCCTGGACGATGAAGATGCCCATGATGGTCCGCGGCGTCGCGCCCAAGGTCCGCAGGATGGCGATGTCGGCATGCTTGTCGGTGACCACCATGACCAGTGTCGAGACGATGTTGAACGCCGCCACGGCGACGATCACCAGCAGCAGCAGGCCGATCATGCGCTTTTCCATCTGAATCGCCTGGAACAGGTTGCCCTGGGTATAGGTCCAGTCGATGCCGCGATAGCCATAGCCCAGATCCTGGACGATCTCGCGGGTCAAGTCGCTGGCCAGAAACAGATCGTCGAGCTTGAGGCGCAACCCACCCACGTTGTCGCCCATCCGCGCCAGGGTCTGCATGTCCTGGATATTGGCGTAGGCCAGCCGCGCATCCAGGTCCGCACCGACCTTGAAGATGCCGCTGACCGTGAAGCGCTTGAGCCGCGGGAACACCCCCCCGGGGGTGATCGAGGCCTCGGGCACCAGCAAGGTGACCTGGTCGCCGACGCCGACGCCCAGATTGCGTGCCAGCAGATCTCCGAGCACGACATTCCAGTCGCCGGGGGTCAGGTCGTCCAGGTTACCCTGCGGCATGTTCTGGTCGATGATCGATACGCGCTTCTCGTACTTCGGCTCGATTCCCCAGACCAGCACGCCTTCGTTGCGCCCGCCGACCGAAAACATGCCCTGCTGCTGGATGTAGGGCGCGGCCGCCAGCACATGTTCGCGCTGCACCAGACGCTCGGCCAGCGGCTTCCAGTCGCTCATGCCCTGCGGCTTCTCGATGCGCGTGTGCGGCACCATGCCGAGCACCCGGGTACGCAGTTCATGATCGAAGCCATTCATCACCGAAAGCACCAGAATGAGCACCGCCACGCCGAGCATCAGGCCCAGCATCGAGGTCATCGAGATAAATGAAATGAAATGATTGCGTCGTTTGGCGCGCACGTAGCGCAGCCCGATCAGAAAGGGGAGGCGATCCAGCATCAACATCGGTTCCTTGTCGGCAGGCGACCCATGGTACGGTTTTTTTGGCGGCGACGCATCGCCGGGCCAAGCGACCCGGGACGACGCCTCGCCCGCCGCGTTCGATAAGGCTTGCATCGACCCCGGCGGCGACTACAATTGCGCCGCCCGGCTTGCGGCTCGCCCGCTACGATAGCCACCATGGAGACCCCATGACACAGCGTCTGTTCCCCGAATGGCACCTCCAGGATGCCATACAGCTTACCTGGCCCGGCGCGGAGAGCGACTGGGCACCGATCCTGCCACGCATCGAGGCGACGCTGGAGGCCATGGTCGTGACGATCGCCCGCCATCAGCGCGTGCTGATCAGCGTCGCCGACGAGGCCACCCGCCAACGCCTGGGGGCGAGCTTTCGCCAGCTGGGCATCGAGCGCGCCCGATTGCTGTTCGTGCTGGCGCCCAGCGACGACAGCTGGGCGCGTGACCATGGCCCGCTCGCCATCGAACGCGACGGCCGCGTGGTGCTACTCGACTACCGCTTCACCGGCTGGGGCGGCAAGTTTCCGGCGGCGCGCGACGACGCGCTGACGTCACGACTCCAAGCCGCCGGCGTGTTCGCCGCGCCCGTCGAGACGCGCGAGCTGATACTTGAAGGCGGCGCCATCGACAGCGACGGCGCAGGTACGCTGCTGACCACCGAGGCCTGCCTGCTCAATCCCAATCGCAACCCGCGGCTCGATCGTCAGGCGCTGGAAGCGCGGCTGCGCGACGAGCTGGGCATCGAGCGGGTACTGTGGCTGCGTCACGGTCACCTCGAGGGCGATGACACTGATAGTCATGTCGACACCCTGGCACGTTTCTGCGATCCGCAGACCATCGCCTACGTACGCTGCGACGATCCGACCGATTCGCATTATGCCGCACTGCGCGCCATGGAAGCCGAACTCGAGGCGCTGCGCCGCGCCGACGGCGAGCCCTACCGGCTGATTCCACTGCCCTGGCCCAGGCCCTGCTTCGACCCCGAAGACGGCCACCGCCTGCCGGCCACCTACGCCAACTTCCTGATCATCAACGGCGCGGTATTGGTGCCGGTCTATGCCGACCCCGCCGATGCCCGGGCGCTGGCGGCGCTGGCCGAGGCCTTTCCCGAGCGCGAAGTGATCCCCATCGATTGCCGCAGTGTGATCCGCCAGCACGGCAGTCTACACTGCCTGACCATGCAACTTCCGCGAGGCAGCCTGGCCGATACCGGGCTCTCACCTAACGACGAGGAGCGTTGAGATGCAAAAGACCCTCAAGGTGGGCCTGGTCCAGCAGCAGGCCTGGCCGGACAAGGCGCGCAGCCTGGAAGCCAGCGAAGCGGGCATCCGCGAGCTCGCCGAGCGTGGCGCCGAGCTGGTGCTGCTGCAGGAGCTGCATGCCACCCATTACTTCTGCCAGAGCGAGGACGCCGAGCTGTTCGACCTCGCCGAGCCGCTCGACGGCCCGACCGCCACCCGGCTGGCGGAACTCGCTCGCGAGCTCGACATCGTGCTGGTCGGCTCGCTGTTCGAGCGCCGCGCCGCGGGGGTCTATCACAACACCGCCGTGGTCATGGATCGTCATCACGGGCGCGTCGGCTTCTATCGCAAGATGCACATTCCCGACGATCCCGGTTTCTACGAGAAATTCTACTTCACCCCCGGCGACGCCGACGCCGAACAGGGCTTCGAGCCGATCGACACCTCGCTCGGTCGGCTCGGCGTGCTGGTGTGCTGGGATCAGTGGTATCCCGAGGCCGCCCGCCTGATGGCGCTGGCCGGCGCCGAGCTGCTGCTCTACCCCACGGCGATCGGCTGGCATCCGCCCGACGACCTGCCCGAGAAGGGCCGCCAGAAGGACGCCTGGACGCTGGTCCAGCGCGCCCACGGCGTGGCCAACGGCCTGCCGGTGCTGGTCGCCAACCGGGTCGGCAACGAGCCCGATCATAGCGGCGCCAGCGAAGGCATCCACTTCTGGGGCGGCAGTTTCATCTGCGGGCCGCAGGGCGAACTGCTCGCCCACGCCGGCGACGTGCCCGAAAACCTGCTGGTCGAACTCGACATGCGCCGCAGCGAACACGTCCGCCGCATGTGGCCCTACCTGCGCGACCGGCGCATCGACGCCTATGGCGACCTGACCAAGCGTTACCGCGACCGCTAGGCGTCGTTCCTTTAATCACTGCCTCTATGCTGCGGCGTGTTGCCGCCCTGCGTTTGTCATCGCCGTCGATTGACTTAAAATAGTCGCCTGGCCGCCCGAGGGCGGCCGGAACCATCATCCGGTCCGTCCTTTACGCGGACGACCCACTGGAGAACGACATGAGTCAAGCCATCGTCGTGGCGACGCTGTACAAGTTCGTCACGCTGCCCGATTACCAGGCCCTGCGCGAGCCGCTGCTCGAGGTCATGCGCGACAACGACGTCAAGGGCACCCTGTTGATCGCCGAGGAGGGCATCAACGGCACCGTCTCCGGCCCCCGCGGCGGGATCGACGCCCTGCTCGATTGGCTCGGGCGCGACGCGCGCTTCGCCGATATCGCGCACAAGGAGTCGTACTGCGACGCCCATCCGTTCTACCGTACCAAGGTCAAGCTCAAGCGCGAGATCGTCACCCTCGGCGTGCCTCAGGTCGATCCCAATCGCAAGGTCGGCAGCTATGTCGAACCGACGGACTGGAACGCGTTGATCAGCGACCCCGAGGTGCTGGTGATCGATACCCGCAATGACTATGAAGTCGAGATCGGTTCCTTCGAGGGGGCGATCAACCCCCGGACACGCTCGTTCCGCGAGTTTCCCGAGTACGTCAAAGCCCACTACGACCCTGCCCGCCACAAGAAGGTGGCGATGTTCTGCACCGGCGGGATTCGCTGCGAGAAGGCCTCGAGCTACCTGCTCGATGAAGGCTTCGAGTCGGTCTACCACCTCAAGGGCGGCATCCTGAGCTACCTGGAACAGGTCCCCGAGCAGCAGTCGCTGTGGCGGGGAGACTGCTTCGTGTTCGACAACCGGGTCACCGTGCGCCACGATCTCAGCGAAGGCGAGTTCGACCAATGCCACGCCTGCCGACGGCCGATCTCCGAGCAGGATCGCGCCTCGCACAAGTACCGCCCCGGGGTCAGCTGCCCGCATTGTTGGGACGCGCTGCCCGAGAAGACCCGCGCGCGCGCCGCCGAGCGCCAGAAACAGATCGACCTGGCCAAGGCGCGGCGCAAGCCCCATCCGATCGGCCGCGACCCGCGCGCCGAGCAGGCCTGACTGGCCGAGGCGCTATTCCCAATCCATGGGGCAATAGCGTCTTTTAGACCATCATGCCCGTGACAGATCTCTTCACGGCTTCTATGATTGGCTTGGATAACGGTATAAAAAGGTCAATCGAAGGATGGAACTGCAATATCGCCTGCTCGCCGAACTGGAAGCCGCCTTTGATCGGCTGATCGAAAGCGTCGAGGGTTTGGCCACGCTCTATGAGCGCGCCCCCCGCCAGGCGTGGGCGCTCGACGAGCCTCACCCCGGCAGCGACTGGCTACGCCGGGCGCTGTTCGACTTCTGGTATCAGGATGGTCAGGACGGCCGTACCACCCGCAGTTACGTGGCGCTGATAGCCGCCGATGAAGCGCTCCTCGAGGCGGTGGCCAGCGTCAACCGCACCAAGGCCGATTTTGCCGCGCTGCTCGCGCAGATCCGTCAGCAGGCGGCAATCCTCGTTCCGGAAATCAAGGCGGTACTGCCGTTTCGCCACCCGGCGTTGCACGACCACCTGCGTGGCCAGGGTCTCGCGCGGTTGCATCTCAAGCAATGCTGGCGGCACATTCCGGTGGCCGACGCGCCACTGTCGCGGATTAGGCTGGCCTGGTACAGCAGCGGGCGTTCGATCAAGCGGCTCACGGTACGCGAGGCCGAGCAGAAGCTGCTGGCGCTCGACAGCGAGGCCGCCCACGTGCGCATCCAGCTCAGGCAACTGGCAGGCATCCCCGATGGCGAACCCTTGGCCCAGGTACAGCGTCAGGCGCCGGTCATGCGCGCCAACCTGTTCTTTCAGGAGCCCTTGGCCGATGGCCGCGAGCGACGCGCCATGAACCTGCCGCTGCCGCTGTTCATCCCGGCAGCGGATGGCCGCCTGCCCCATCACAACGAGCCGTTACCGCGCCCACCCCGGGACCGGACGCGGGCACGCCGCAGCGATGAACGGCTCGAGGACGAGGTCTTCCTGCCCAGCCTGCGCGTCTATCGATACCGCAGCGTATAGGCGTCAGGCGTCATGATCGGTATCCGGCAGGTGCTTGAAGCGCACGTAACGATGCAGACGAATCAACGGGCGCAGCAATAGCTGAAGGCTGCCAATGACGAACAGCCAGACCCCCAGCGTCTTGACGCTGCCTTCGAAGAAGAAGCACACGCTGCCCACCGTAAACCATACGCCGAGCATGACGTCGTTGACGATGCTGAGGACTTCATAGCGCTGATGAATGACCAGCTCTTCATGGCCGATGGTGAAGGTCCAGTCGCGACTGTCGGCATGGCGCTCCCGGCGCATGGCAAGGCTCCTGTCTGTCATTGGGCGAACCGGCCCGCCGCGACGGGCCGGGCTTTTCGAGAAATCAGAACAAGCGATTCAGACCGTTCTGAGCCGCCACCCGGTAGGCTTCCGCCATGGTCGGATAGTTGAAGGTGGTGGTGATGAAGTACTTGAGGCTGTTGGCCTCGCCGGGCTGACGCATGATCGCCTGGCCGATGTGGACGATCTCGGAGGCCTGGTCGCCGAAGCAATGGATGCCCAGGATCTCCAGGCTGTCGCGATGGAACAGGATCTTGAGCATGCCCACGGTATCGCCGGTGATCTGCGCCCGTGCGGTGTCCTTGAAGAACGCCTGGGCCACCTCGTAGGGCACCTTGGCCTCGGTGAGTTCGCGCTCGCTCTGGCCGACCGAGCTGATTTCCGGAATCGTGTAGATGCCGGTGGGAATGTCCTCGACGAACCGGAACGGCTCGTCGAGAAAGTCGTCGCTGGCGCTGCGCCCCTGATCGTAGGCGGCACTCGCCAGGCTCGGCCAGCCGATCACGTCGCCCACCGCGTAGATGTGCGGGATCATCGTGCGGTAATGCTCGTCGACCGGCAGCTGGCCGCGTCCGTTGGCTTCGAGGCCGACGTTCTCGAGGCCCAGTTCATCGGTGTTGCCGGTGCGGCCGTTGGCCCACAGGAAGGCGTCGGCACGCAGCTTCTTGCCCGACTTGAGATGCACCACCACGCCCGCCTCGTCGCCCTCGATTCTCTCGTACTCCTCGTTGTGGCGCACCAGCACGCCGTGCTGACGCAGGTGATACGAGAGCGCATCGCTGATCTCGTCGTCGAGAAACGACAGCAATCGATCACGCGTATCGATCAGATCGACCTTGACTCCCAGCCCCGAGAAGATCGAGGCATATTCGGAACCGATGACCCCGGCACCGTAGATGATCAGGGTTCGCGGGGTGTGGGACACGCCGAGAATGGTATCCGAGCAGTAGATACGCGGGTGACGGAAGTTGACATCGCCCGGCCGGTAGGGCCTTGAGCCGGTAGCCACCACGATGCGCTGAGCGATCAGTTCCTCGGCGCCTTCGTGGTTGTCGCGTACCACCAGGGTGTGCTCATCCTTGAAGCGCGCCACGCCGAAGAACACATCGATCCGGTTACGTGCATAAAAGGTGGTGCGCATCTCGACTTGCTGTTCGATGGTCGCTCGCGAGCGCTCGAGCACCCTGGGGAACGAGAACCAGCGCGGCTCGCCGATATCGCGGAACATGCGGTTGGTATTGAACTGCATGATCTGCTTGACCTGATGACGCAACGCCTTGGAAGGAATCGTCCCCCAGTGCGTGCAATTACCACCCACCGCTGGCTGCTTTTCGATCACCGCCACGCGCTTGCCATGCTTGGCAGCGTTGATCGCCGAGCTCTCACCGGCCGGGCCGGTACCGATCACCACCACATCGTAGTTATGCACTGCCATTGGCTGTCGCGTCTCCTCTACTGAGTGGTAACTGCTTGTGAGTGGTAACTGCTTGGCCGCGAATCACTTAACGCTGCGTGGCGTCGTAGCCGAGATCAAGCCCACGCTGGCTATCGGCACTGCGCCGCGTCCGGCCGCCACGCTTGCGGTTTTCTTCTTCGCAGACCTCGTCCTTGCCGCCGCAGATATCGCAGCCATCCTTGAGGCCCAGATTGTTCAGACCGCCACACGAACCGCTGATCGGCTTGCGACCGAGAATCACGCCGATCGACATCGCCGCGACCAGCAGCAGCATGGCTATGAAAACTATCAACCAGAGCGTCATGATCCCTCCTCCTCGCCGACCGTCTCGGCTCCTTCCATATAAGGAGCGAAGGCCGGACTCATGCGTGTTTCGAACCCGTCATCGGTTCTGACAACGAAATACACTGCAATGTTTTCACGTTTGGCCATTTCCAGCCCGGCCCGTTCACCCATCACCGTGAACGCAGTGGCCAAGGCATCGGCGGTTGCGCAACGTTCATCAATGACCGTCACCGACGCCACCCGATTGGTGATGGGCCGTCCCGTACGCGGGTCGATGGTGTGCGAATAGCGCACACCGTCGCTGACGAAATAGTTGCGGTAATCGCCCGACGTGGCCACCGCGACGTTGCCGAGATCGATGACCCGCTGCACACTTCGCTCGCTGGAGATGGGTTTTTCGACCGCGATGCGCCACGGCTTGCCGCCCGGCTTGGCGCCATGGGTGCGAATCTCGCCACCGACCTCGACCAGGTAGTCCTCGAGGCCTCGACTTTCGAGATAGTCGGCGACGCGATCAGTGCCATACCCCTTGGCAATGCCCGACAGATCGACGTAGACGGGCTTGCGCTTGGTCAGCGTATCGCCCTCGAGCACAAGCGCATCAATATCAACCCGCGCCAATGCCTTGGCCAGCTCGGCGGAGTTTGGCACCCGCTCGGGACGCCCCTTGGGCCCGAACCCCCACAGGTTGACTGCCGGGCCGACGGTGACATCGAAAGCGCCGTCCGACAACCGGGCAATGCGCAGCGCTTCTCGTATCACTTCCGCCGTGGCCGGCGACAGGAAGAACGGCACGCCCACCGGGTAGCGGTTGAACCGTGACAGCTCGGAGTCTTCCCGGTAGGTCGACATCAACGCATCGACCTGCTCGAGCTGGCTACGTATGCCCGCATCGAGCGATTCGATGGTTGCCTCGTCCAGTGCGGCATACACCGTCACATTGTAGCCAGTGCCGAAGATCGGCCCCTCGAAGCGGTGAGCCTCGACCTGTGGCGCACGCTCACACCCCGCCAACGACACCAGAGCCAACGCCGCAACCAGTGTCACTATCAATGACAGGGCCGCATGCGGCCCTGTCGGTGTACGACGCTGGCCGTCGCTCATCCGCCGAAGTCATCCAGCATGATGTTCTCCGGCTCGACGCCCAGGTCGGTGAGCATCTTGATCACCGAGGCGTTCATCATCGGTGGCCCGCACATGTAGTACTCGCAGTCCTCGGGTGCCGGGTGGTCCTTGAGGTAATTCTCGTAGAGCACGTTATGGATGAAGCCGGTGGGGCCTTCCCAGTTATCCTCGGGCTGCGGATCCGACAACGCCAGGTGCCACTCGAAGTTGTCGAACTCCTCGGCCAGCTGGTCATACTCGTCATTGTAGAAAGTCTCGCGCCAGGAGCGCGCGCCGTACCAGAACGAGATCTTGCGCTTGGATTCGAGGCGCTTGAGCTGGTCGAAGATATGACTGCGCATCGGTGCCATGCCGGCGCCACCGCCGACGAAGACCATCTCGGCATCGGTGTCCTTGGCAAAGAACTCGCCGAATGGTCCCATCACCGTGATCTTGTCGCCCGGCTTCAGGCTGAATACGTAGGTCGACATCAGCCCCGGCGGATGGCTGGAGTCGGGCGGCGGCGTGGCGATCCGGATGTTGAACTTGAGAATGCCCTTTTCTTCCGGGTAATTGGCCATCGAGTAGGCGCGAATCACTTCTTCTTCGTCGTTCTTGTGGGAGACGTTGAAGAGATTGAATTTCTCCCAGTCGCCGCGGTATTCCTCGTCGATATCGAAATCGGAGAACTTGATGTCGTAGGACGGCGCCACCAGCTGCACGTAGCCGCCGGCGCGGAAGTCGACGTTCTCGCCCTCCGGCAGCTTGAGGTTGAGCTCCTTGATGAAGGTGGCGACGTTAGGGTTCTCGATGACCTCGCATTCCCACTTCTTGACGCCGAAGACCTCTTCGGGAACCTCGATGCGCATGTCCTGCTTGACCGGCACCTGACAGGAGAGCCGCCAGCCCGCCTTCTTCTCGCCCATGGTGAAGTGCGACTCCTCGGTCGGCAGGATCGAGCCGCCGCCCTCGGTGACCCGGCACTTGCACTGGGCGCAGGAGCCGCCGCCACCGCAGGCGGAGGACAGGAAGATGCCGTTGGACGCCAGGGTCTGCAACAGCTTGCCGCCGGCCTGTGTCGTCAGGGTGTTGTCGGGGTCCTCGTTGATCTGGATCGTCACGTCGCCGCTGCTGACCAGCCGGCTGCGCGCGGCCAGGATGATCGCCACCAGGCCAATGACGACCACGGTGAACATGACCACGCCGAGCACGATAATCGATGTATCGACCATGTCGAATTCCTATATCTCGTTGTACTTACAGCTGAATGCCGGAAAAGGACATGAAGCCCAGAGACATCAGGCCAACGGTGATGAAAGTGATTCCCAGCCCGCGCAGGCCGGCCGGCACGTCGCTGTACTTGAGTTTCTCGCGGATGCCCGCCAGCGCGGCGATAGCCAGGGTCCAGCCGGCGCCGGCGCCGAAGCCATAGATAACCGATTCGGCGAAGCTGTAGTCGCGCTGCACCATGAACAGCGACGCGCCGAGGATCGCGCAGTTCACGGTAATCAGCGGCAGAAAGACCCCCAGCGCGTTGTAGAGCGCCGGCACGAACTTGTCGAGGAACATCTCGAGGATCTGCACGATCGCCGCGATCACGCCGATATAACTGAGCAGCCCGAGAAACGACAGATCGATGCTCGCCGCCCCTTCGATACCGGTCCAGCTCAGCGCCCCCTCCTTCAGCAGGTAATTCAGGATCAGGTTGTTGACCGGCACGGTGATCGCCAGCACCACGATCACGGCGATGCCCAGCCCGATGGCCGAGGAAACCTTCTTCGATACCGCCATGAAGGTACACATGCCAAGGAAGAAGGCCAGTGCCATGTTCTCGACGAACACGGCCTTGATGAACAGGCTCAGGTACTGTTCGAACATTTTACACGGCCTCCTTGACCTTGGTGTTGGTCGTGATCTTGAACTCGTTCTCCTCGACCTGTTCGGGATTGAGGCTGCGCAGCCCCCAGATGATCAGGCCGATGACGAAGAACGCCGAGGGCGGCAGCAGCATCAGGCCGTTGGTCACGTACCAGCCACCCTCATTGACGGGTGCCAGCACCGTGTAGCCGAACACCGAGCCGGAGCCGAACAGTTCGCGGAAAAAGCCCACGACCAGCAGCATGACGGTATAGCCCAGGCCATTGCCGACACCGTCGAGAAAGCTGATCACCGGGCCATTCTGCATGGCAAAGGCCTCGGCACGCCCCATGACGATGCAGTTGGTGATGATCAGGCCGACGAACACCGACAGCGATTTGGAGATTTCATAGGCATAGGCCTTGAGGACCTGGTCGACGACGATGACCAACGAGGCGATGATCGTCATCTGCACGATGATGCGAATCGACGAAGGAATCTGGCTACGAATCAGCGATACAAAGAAACTCGAAAAGGCGGTGACGGCAATGACCGCCAGGCTCATGACCAACGACGTGCTCATGGAATTGGTCACTGCCAGCGCACTGCAGATACCCAGAATCTGCAGTGCAATCGGGTTGTTCTTGAAGATCGGCGTGGTCAGCACGCCTTTGGGCGTATAGGCAGCCATGGCTTACGCTCCTTGCGTCGTGGCGCGAAAACGAGCCAAGTACTCGGCGAAGCCGGCGTCACTCAGCCAGAATTGCAGAAGATTGGTCACACCTTTACTGGTCAGCGTCGCCCCGGAGAGCGCATCGACCTTGTACTCGGCATCAGGCGTCTGGGGGCCGACCCCGCCCTTGACCAGGCGTATGGCGGGGTCCATCCCGTTCTCGGGATAGATTTTCTTGCCATCCCACAGGGCCTTCCAGTCGGGATTGTCGACCTCGCCGCCAAGCCCGGGTGTCTCGCCCTGATCGTAGAACGACAGACCGACTACGGTATTGCCGTCCCCTTTCAGCGCCAGGTAGCCCGACATCAGCGACCACAACCCCTGCCCACGGACCGGCAGGATGATCTTGTCGGGGTTCTGCGGATCGCCGACCAGATACACCGTAGCGTAATTTTCCCGGCGACCGATACCCGCGAGATCCTGAGCCCCGGACAGGGTCCGCGACTGAGCGGGATCCTTGGCGGCCTCGAACTGATCGAAGGTCTCGGGGTTCTTGTCTTCGGCATATTCGCCGGTATTCAGGTTGACGACCCGCGCGGTGATCAGTTTGTCGTACAGTGCCAGAATGTCCTGGCCGGGCTTGTAGAGCTCGGCCACCTGGAGCAGGTTGCTCATGCGGTCCTGCTCCTGGTTCTTCTGCTGGATCGGACGCAGCGCAACCGCCGCCGAGGCTACCACGACGGAACAGACGATACACAGCGCGAACGCAACCGTGAGGGTCTTCTTGACGGAGTTGTTACTGGCCATCAGGCAGTCTCCTTGCTCATCGCGCCGGCGGTCTCACGCTTCTGGCGACGCTTGATATTGGCCTGCACGACGAAATGATCGATCAACGGAGCGAACAGGTTGGCGAACAGGATCGCCAACATGATGCCTTCGGGGAAAGCCGGGTTGATCACGCGAATCAGCACGGTCATCACCCCGATCAAGGCACCGAATATCAACTTGCCCTTGTCGGTCATCGACGCCGAGACCGGATCGGTGGCCATGAACACCATGCCGAAGGCAAAACCGCCGACCACCAGGTGCCAGTACCAGGGCATGGCGAACATCGTGTTGGTCTCGGAACCGACCGCATTGAACAGCGCACTGGTGGCGACCATGCCGAGGAAGGTACCCAGCATGATTCGCCAGGAGGCGATCCGGGTCCACAGCAGCACCGCGGCGCCGATCAGGATTGCCAATGTCGAGACTTCGCCGACCGAGCCGGCCATGAAACCGAAGAAGGCATCGAGCCAGCTCAGCTGCTGATCAAGCGCATCCATGCCACCGGCGTAGACGGTCGACAAGGCGGTCGCCCCGGTATAACCATCGGCCGCGACCCATACCGCATTGCCCGAGATCTGCGCCGGGTAGGCGAAGTACAAAAACGCGCGGCCGGTGAGGGCCGGATTGAGGAAGTTCTTGCCGGTACCGCCGAAGATCTCCTTGCCGATCACCACCCCGAAGGTGATCCCCAGCGCCACCTGCCATAGCGGAATCGTCGCCGGCAGGATCAGGGCGTAGAGCACCGAGGTGACGAAAAAACCTTCGTTGACCTCATGGCCACGCTTGACCGCGAACAGCACTTCCCAGAAGCCACCGACCACGAAGGTCACCAGGTAGATGGGCAGGAAATAGGCTGCACCGAGCACGAAGTCGGCCCAGATGCTGCTCGGGTCGTTGCCGCCGGCCAGGGTCATGGTGATGGCTTCGCGCCAGCCGCCCAGGGCGCTGTAGCCCTCGGCGATCGCCAGGTTGGCCTGCAGCCCGGCGTTGTACATGCCGAAGAACATCGCCGGGAAGGTGCACAACCACACCGTGATCATGATCCGCTTGAGGTCGATGCCATCGCGCACGTGGGCCGTCGTCCGCGTCACGTCGGGCGGCGAGTAGAAGATCGTGTCCACCGCCTCGTAGAGCGCATAGAACTTCTCGTACTTGCCCCCCTTGTGGAAATGCGGCTCGAGATTGTCGAGTGTCTGTCGGATCCCCATCATCAAGCCTCTTTCTCGATCGTGGTGAGATTGTCCCGCAGGATAGGGCCGTACTCGTACTTGCCCGGACACACATAGGTGCAGAGTGCGAGGTCCTCCTCATCCAGTTCGAGACAGCCGAGCTGCATCGCCATTTCGATGTCGCCGACAATCAACGAGCGCAGCAACTGAGTCGGCAGGATGTCCAGCGGCATTACCGTCTCGTAGGAGCCCACCGGCACCATGGCGCGCTCGGAGCCATTGGTGGTGGTGGTCGGCGCGAACTTGCCGAGCCCGGTAAACCGCGACAGGTAGATACCGAGCACCGAGTGCTTGTTGCGCCCCGGCGACAGCCAGCCCATGAAGGCGCGCTTGGTGCCCTCTTCAAGCAGACTGACCTGCTGATGAAAACGCCCCAGGTAGCTCAGTGCGCCTTCGGCGATGTTGCCGCCGAACACCGAGCCAGAGATGACCCGGGCATCGCTTTCCGCCTCGCCGATCTCGCCGTCGAGCAGTTCGCGAAGGCTCGCCCCCAGCCGGCTGCGCACCAGCCGCGGGCGATTGGCCAACGGCCCGCCGATCGCCACCACCCGGCGCGTATCGAGGATGCCTTCGGCGAACAACTTGCCGATGGCGATCACGTCCTGATAGCCAACGTGCCAGACCTGACGCGTCAGGCTGACCGGCGACAGATAATGGATGTGCGTGCCGACCAAGCCGGCGGGATGCGCGCCCTTGAAGCTTTCGGCCTGGATGCCGGCGACATCGCTGCCCGGCAGGCTGGCATCGGGCGCATGGCACAGGAACACCCGCCCCTCGGTGAGCCGCTTGAGAACCTTCAGCCCCTGGCTGAACGCCTCGGGCTGCTCGCTGATCACCAGCGCCGGATCGGCCGCCAGCGGATGGGTGTCGATCGCCGTCACGAAGATATTCGTCGGCTGGGCGTCGAGCGCCGGCGTGCGCGAATAGGGCCGGGTGCGCAGCGCGGTCCACAGCCCGGACTCGACCAGTTGATCGACGACCGCCTGGCGTTCCAGGCTCTCAAGCGCCGCGGCGCCATGCGCGGTGAACGCGACCTGTTCGCCCTGCTCGTCCACCTTGATCACCACCGACAGCAAGCGACGTTTCTCGCCACGGTTGATGGCGACCACTTCCCCGGCCGCTGGCGCGGTAAAGCACACGCCGGGAATCTTCTTGTCGGTGAACAAGCGCTGGCCAAGCTTCACCCGGTCCCCTTCCCGGATCTCCATGGTCGGCTTCATGCCGACGTAGTCGGAGCCCAGGACGGCCACATGGCGCACCGGCCGCGCATCCTCGATACGCTGTTCCGGCGCCCCCGCAATGGGGAGATCCAGGCCTCGTTTGACTTCGATCATAGTCTCGCCCAGTTATCGAATCTGATTAGCAAGGAAAGGGATTCGATGCACAGCATGATGCCGAGCCCCGCGTCCGGCTGAGCTGTCACGGCGCTTGTCACAGTGCCCGAATGCTTTTCTTATCAGAAGGTTGTCTCGAGCGGCCCGTGGCCATACGGACCGCGCCAAAAGTCGCCAACATTATATAGAGGGGCACATCGAAAGGCCACCAGCGACGCGCACCGGTGGCCTTTGTCGAAACACTACGGAGCGCTGTGCAAACGGCCACGCCGTGGCCGCCAAGGAGTGAGAACTCAATCGCGGGTACGCGGCAGGTAGAGAAAATTGACGTTGGACATCGACTGCAGGATCCGCACCACCTGACAGCTATAGCCAAATTCGTTGTCGTACCAGACGTACAGCACGGCATTGTTGCCATCGACGATGGTCGCCTTGGCATCGACGATCCCCGCGTGACGGTTGCCGACGAAGTCGGACGACACCACTTCCGGCGAATCGACGTAATCGATCTGCTTGTGCAGCGGTGAATCGAGCGACACCTGGCGCAGGTAGGCGTTGACGCTTGCCACGTCGGCCGGCCTGGCCAGGTTGAGATTGAGAATCGCCATCGAGACGTTCGGCGTAGGCACGCGAATGGCGTTACCGGTCAGCTTGCCGGCAAGTTCGGGCAATGCCTTGGCGACCGCCTTGGCGGCGCCGGTCTCGGTCAGCACCATGTTGAGCGGCGCGCTGCGTCCGCGGCGGTCGCCCTTGTGGTAGTTGTCGATCAAATTCTGATCGTTGGTATAGGAGTGCACCGTCTCGACATGGCCATGGCTGATGCCGAACTCGTCGTTGATCGCCTTGAGTACCGGAACGATGGCGTTGGTGGTGCAGGACGCCGCCGAAATGATGCGGTCGTCGTCGCCGATGTCCGTGTGGTTGATGCCATAGACGATGTTCTTGAGGTTGCCCTTGCCCGGCGCGGTGAGCATCACCTTGGCGACGCCCTTGCTGGCCAGGTGCTGCGATAGGCCCTCCTCGTCTCGCCACTTGCCGGTATTGTCGACCACCAGCGCATTGTTGATGTCGTACTCGGTGTAATCGATGTCTGCCGGCGAATCGGCGTGAATGACCTTGATGACCTGGCCGTTGGCGATCAGCGCGCTGTTCTCATGATCGACGCTGATCGAGCCGGCGAAAGGCCCGTGTACCGAGTCGCGCCGCAGCAGGCTGGCGCGCTTCTCCAGATCGTCGCCTGCGCCGCGCACGACGATGGCGCGCAGCCGCAGCAGATTGCCGCCGCCCGCCTTCTCGACCAGGATCCGCGCCAGAATACGCCCGATACGCCCGAAGCCGTAGAGCACCACATCCTTGGGTGCGCCGCCCATGCCGTTGGTACCGTGAGCGCCGACCAGCTCGCCGAGTTCCTCGCCCAGGTAGGCCTTGACATCGCTGCGGCCGCTGCGCTTGAAGGCGACGACCAGCTTGCCCAGATCGATGTGCGCCGGCCCCAGTTCGAGTTCGGTCATCGCCTTGATGAACGGCAAGGTATCGCGCACCGACAGCTCGGTCCCTTCGACCTTCTTGACGTAGCGGTGGTTCTTGAGGATGCGGATCACCGAACGGATGATCAGCGAACGACCGTACAGCGACGGCACCACATTGTACTTGCGGTACAACTGGCCGAGCAGCGGAATCATCTCCTCGGCCAGCGCCTCGTTTTCCTGCCATTCCTGGAAACAGATATCGCGTGCGTCCTGACTCGCCTTGTCTTGATCCACCTGGAAGCCCCTTTCTCGGAATCGCGAACAATGATCCGTTCATTATCCTTGCCAGGCTAGAATGCTCAATCGCTGGATGGTCGCATGCGCTGTAGGACCACTACAGAAAAGCGGGGTTGACTACAAACTCGCTTGTGGGCAAGGCGGACACTATTTTCGACAACGATCCATGATCGTACGGTCCGATTGTCCGCCGATAGCGCCGCCCTGTTATGATCTAGCGCATCGCCACCACGTCGTTACGTTGCAAAGACCCATGCCCACTTTTTCACCCCTGGCTCCTCCGCTTCCCGACGATCACCGTCATACCCTGTATTGCCGGGCACCGTCGGGCGCCGCAGGCCCGCTGACTCTCGCCCGCCTGGCCGACGATGCGCCGCTGCTGGTGATCACTCCCGATACCGCCAGCGCGCAGCGTCTGGAAAGCGCACTGCGCTTTTTCGCCCGCGTGCCGGTGCTGCCGTTTCCCGATTGGGAGACGCTGCCCTACGACAGCTTCTCGCCTCATCAGGACATCGTCTCCGAGCGCCTGCGCACCCTGCGCCGCCTGCAGGAAGCCCGCGAAGGCATCGTCCTGGTGCCGGTCAACACGCTGATGCAGCGGCTTCCGCCCACCGATTATATCGCCGGGCGGGTCATCACCCTGACAGTGGGCATGACGCTGGACCGCGAGGGCTTTCGCGAACGTCTGTCACGTGCCGGCTACCGGGCCGTGGAGACCGTCTACGAGCCCGGCGAATACGCCCTGCGCGGCGCGCTGATCGATCTTTACCCGATGGGCAGTGAAACGCCGCTGCGCATCGATCTGTTCGACGACGAGATCGATACCCTGCGCCGCTTCGACCCGGACACCCAGCGCAGCGCCGACAAGGTCGAGTCGGTCGAGTTGCTGCCGGCCCACGAATATTCCCTGTCGCGCTCGGCGATCGCCTGCTTCCGCGAAGGCTTCGAGACGCTGTTCGACGTCGATCCGCGCCAGTGCCCGCTCTACAGCGACGCCATCAAGGGCATCCCCTCGCCGGGGCTCGAACAGTACCTGCCATTGTTCTTCGAGGAGACGGCGACGCTCTTCGAGCATCTCGCCGAGGGCACCCGCGTCGCCCTGCTGCCTGGCGTGCATGCCGCTGCCGAACACCACTGGGGCTCGATACAAAGCCGCTACGAGAATCTCGGTGTCGATCCGACGCGCCCCCTGTTGCCGCCGGCGCGGGCCTTCATCCCGGTGGCCGAGGTGTTCGCCGCGATCAAGGCCAAGCCGCGTCTCGAACTGGTCGACAGCGACGCTCATCCGCATGCCCAGCAGCCGCTGGCCAAGGCCCCGCCACAGGTCGCCATCAACGCCCGCGCCCAACAGCCGCTGGCCGCGCTGCAGGAGTATCTCGCCGCTCATCCCGAGCAGCGCATGCTGTTCGTCGCCGAATCCCGTGGTCGGCGCGAGGCGCTGGAGGAAACGCTGGCCGTTCTGCATCTTGAAATGCCGCATATCGACGACTGGCAGACGTTCATTGCCGGCGATCAACGCCTGGCGATCACCGAGGGCCTGCTCAGCGAGGGCCTGGTGCTCGACGAGCCGGATCTCGCCATCATCACCGAGACCGAGCTGTTCGGCGAGGTAGTGCGTCAGAGCCGGCGCCGCGAGAAGGCCACCGACGACAACGAGCTGGCGGTGCGCCATCTTTCCGAGTTGCGTCCCGGCGCGCCGGTAGTCCATCAACTGCATGGCGTGGGTCGCTATCTGGGACTGGAAACCATCGAGGTTGGCGGTCAGGCCGCCGAGTTCGTGACCCTGGAGTACGCCGACGGTGCACGCCTCTACGTGCCGGTGGACAGCCTGCAGCTGATCTCGCGCTATGCCGGCGCCAGCGATGAACTGGCGCCGCTGCACAAGCTCGGCTCGGATACCTGGGACAAGGCCAAGAAGAAAGCCGCCGAGCGCATCCGCGACACCGCCGCCGAGCTGCTCGATGTCTATGCCCGCCGCGAGGCACGCGAAGGCTTCGCCAGCGACCCGCCCGGGGCGGAGTACCAGCGCTTCGCCGCAAGTTTCCCGTTCGAGGAAACCCCCGATCAGCGCGCCGCTATCCATGCGGTGATCGGCGACATGACGGCCAGCCAGCCGATGGATCGAGTGGTCTGCGGCGATGTCGGCTTCGGCAAGACCGAAGTCGCCATGCGCGCCGCCTTTCTCGCCGTGCATTCGGGGCGCCAGGTGGTGGTACTGGTACCGACCACCCTGCTCGCTCAGCAGCATTATGACAATTTCCGCGATCGTTTCGCCGACACCGCCGTCCAGGTCGAGCTGATCTCGCGCTTTACCGGCGGCAAGGGCCAGGCCGATACGCTCAAGCGCATCGAGGGAGGCCGCGCCGACATCGTCATCGGCACTCACAAGCTGCTTTCCAAGAGTATCAAGCTGCCCAACATGGGCCTTTTGATCATCGACGAGGAGCACCGCTTCGGGGTTTCCCAAAAGGAGCGTCTGAAGAGCCTGCGCGCCGAGGTCGATATCCTGACGCTGACCGCGACGCCGATACCGCGCACCCTGAACATGGCGATGAGCGGTATCCGCGACCTGTCGATCATCGCCACGCCGCCGGCGCGCCGGCTATCGGTGAAGACCTTCGTGCAGCAGCGCGACGAGGCGGTGATCAAGGAAGCGCTGCTCCGCGAGATACTGCGAGGCGGGCAGGTGTACTTCTTGCACAACGAGGTCAGGACCATCGAGCAGACGGCAGAGAAGGTCCGCGAGCTGATTCCCGAGGCGCGGGTCGGCGTGGCGCATGGTCAACTGCCCGAGCGCAGCCTCGAGCGAATCATGTCCGATTTCTATCATCAGCGCTTCAATGTGCTGGTCTGCTCGACGATCATCGAGACCGGCATCGACGTGCCCAGCGCCAACACCATCATCATCGAGCGCGCCGACAAGTTCGGCCTCGCCCAGCTCCATCAGCTGCGCGGCCGGGTCGGTCGCAGCCACCATCAGGCTTATGCCTACTTGCTCACCCCAGCGCCCAAGGCAATAAGCAAGGATGCCATCAAGCGCCTGGAAGCGATCGGCCAGGCCGAGGATCTTGGCGCCGGGTTCACGTTGGCCAGCCACGACATGGAGATTCGCGGCGCCGGCGAGCTGCTCGGCGACGAGCAGAGCGGCCAATTGGAGACTATCGGCTACAGCCTCTACATGCAGATGCTCGACCGGGCGGTGAAGGCGATTCGTGCCGGCAAGACGCCCAATATCGAGGCACCGCTGGACGAAGGGGTCGAAGTCAGCCTCAACCTGCCGGCATTGATCCCCGACGACTATCTGCACGACGTCCAGCAACGCCTGATCATGTACAAGCGCATCAGCAACGCCGAAAATGAAGCCGACCTCAAGGAACTGCAGGTGGAGATGATCGATCGTTTCGGTCTGCTGCCGAACCCGGTCAAGACGCTGTTCCGTCAGACACGGCTGCGTCAGCGCGCCGAGCGCCTGGGCATCGTGCGTCTCGAGGCCGGCGACGAGCGCGGTCGCATCATCTTCGGCGCCAGCCCGGCGATCGATCCCATGACGCTGGTTCAGTTGATTCAACAGGATCCGCAACACTATCGACTCGACGGCGCCGACACCCTGCGCTTCAACGCCGAGATGGCCGATCCCGAGCAACGTTTCGCCACTCTCGAGACCTTGCTGGAAAACCTCAACCGCAAGGCCGAGGCCGCCTGATCCAGGTTGAAGAAACGCAAAAGGCCCCATCACAATCGACAGGGCCTTCCTGAACATCATTAATCGTGCCGCCCTTGGCGGCACGATTAAGTCAGCGTCTTACTTCTGCATGGACTTCTGGAACATGCGATCCATGGCCTGACGGTTTTCGCGAGCCATCTTCAGTGCAGCCTGGGCATCGCGCTGAGCAGAATTTGCGGTGCCCAGAGCTTCGTTAGCCATGCTGCGTGCCTCTGCAACGTCGGAATCCGTCTTGTCCATCCATGACTGCTGCTCGCCGCCCTGAGCGGCACAGCCTGACACCACCAGCAGGGACAGACCGATCGCGGAGAGCTTGAGAGTGCTGCTGAGACTATTTGTCATAATCATCTCCATCATTCCTTGGTTCTTGGTTAATTCCTGCTGGGCAGGCTTTCATGATCGGCTCTTGGCCGTCATGAATCTGGTTTTTCATGATGCCGACCACTATGCATCACTTCCATCCTAGAAACTAGCGGATGATAACCGTTGTGCCAAGTTGCACCAAATCCGCCAAGCGTTCGATCTGGCGATTGGTGACCGCGACACAACCCTCAGTCCAGTTGAATCGCTCATGGATCGCGGGATCGGACTTGCCCAACCCGTGGATCCCGATATTGCTCCCCAGGACGGTATCCTGTGGCGGCGCGCCGTTTCGGCGATAATAATCAAGATAGCGATTGAATTCGACTTCGCTGAACACACCGCTGCGCTTCGCCTCGCGCGCGTTGTCCAGATTGGGGTAATCGAGCCCGAGAAAGATATTGAAATCGCTGTCGCGGTTGATCCAGTTGATCCGGAACTCGCCCGCCGGTGTCGTCATGTCACCCCGCAAGCGCGTCTGGGAAACGCCGCGCCGTCCCACCGATATGGGCTGAAAGCGCTCGATTTCACGCTCGCCCCGATAGACGTGCAACGTCGAGGTGGCCTCATCGATCAGCAGCCAGATCTCACCCTGTCGGGGCGTTAGCGCCTGGCCCGTCGACGGCAGGATCAATAGCAGGCTCAAGATCAAGCCGGCTACAATTCGTCCTGTCATATATACTCTCCCGGAAATTTCCCAACCGACCAGAGCCGTCACTTGCAACTCCACCTAGTACCTGAGCCTACCATTTCCCGCACCTGAAGCCAGCTAACCGTGCCACTGACATGACCATAAAATTCTCAAAAATTGCTCTCGCTTCGATGCATCATCGCCCCGACGAGCACATCGTTCTGCAATCCGGCCGGTTCCGATCGTCTACAGAAGAAGCCATGCATCACCCGGCGGATTCGAAGGTTATCATTCGGTCGGGTAAACTGGGCGATTGCTCGACCCGGTCCCCCACAGATCCGGGCATGCGCGATTGACGCACCCGGCTCCTCAATCATCAGATTCACTGAAAGACTTGCCGATGCACAACCCTTGCCTTTGGCAAGGGTAGGTGTCTGAACAGTACGTTGGCCTTCCCCCAAGAGAAGTATCCTCTCTGGGAATGTCGCCTCAACCATTTGATCCAGGTGCATTGCGCCCGGTAGACAACGTCATGCACTTTTGAAGGCTTCCTGCGCGTACTTGCCCTACCTACCTCTCTTGCAGAGTCATTTTCGAGGCGTTATCGAGATGCGAGTATCCATTCCGCTGCCTTCTCGGCGATCATCAGGGTCGGTGAATTGGTGTTGCCGCTGACGATGGTTGGCATCACGCTGGCGTCCACGACCCTGAGGCCCTGGATACCTTTCACTCGAAGGTGAGAGTCGACTACCGCCATGGGGTCGTCGTCTCGCCCCATCTTCGCGGTCCCCACCGGGTGAAAGATGGTGGTGCCGATGTCGCCGGCCAGCCGTGCCAGGTCCTCGTTGCTCTGGAACTGCACCCCTGGCTTGACCTCTTCCGGCGAATATTTCGCGAAGGCAGGCTGGGAAGCGATGCGTCGGGTGACCCGCAGCGAATCCGCTGCCACCTGGCGGTCCTCGGACGTGCTCAGGTAGTTGGGCGCGATGGCTGGGGCCTGGCGCGGGTCGCGACTCTTGATGCGCACCGTGCCGCGGCTGGTGGGGTTGAGGTTGCAGACGCTGGCCGTGATGGCCGGGAAGTCATGCAGCGGCTGGCCGAAGGCCTCCAGGCTCAGCGGCTGGACGTGATACTCGAGATTGGGGTGCGTGTAGTCCTCGGAGCTGCGCGTGAAGGCACACAGTTGGGACGGCGCCATGCTCATCGGGCCGGAGCGCTTCAGGGCGTATTCCAGGCCGATCTTCGCCTTGCCCATGAGCGAGTTAGCCATGGTGTTGAGGGTCTTGGCCCCTGTCACCTTGTACACCGAGCGGATCTGCAGGTGGTCCTGCAGGTTTTCCCCCACGCCGGGGAGCTCGGCCACCACGGAGATGTCATGCTCGGCCAGCAGCCCTGCCGGGCCGATCCCCGAGAGCTGCAGCAATTGCGGTGAGCCGATCGCGCCCGCGGAGAGGATCACCTCACGGCTGGCCGTCGCCACGACGGTCTCGCCGGCCCGCTCGACCTTCACGCCACGACAACGCGATTCGCCGCCCTCGCCCTTCTCGACCTTGAGCCCCAGCACCTGGGTGGAGGTCCAGAGGGTCAGGTTGGGCCGTTTCTGGGCCTCGCGCAGGAAGGCCTTGGAGGTGTTCCAGCGCCAGCCCGCACGCTGGTTGACCTCGAAGTAGTCGACGCCCTCGTTGTCGCCACGGTTGAAGTCGCGCGTCCGTGGCATGCCGGCTTCCACGGCGGCGGTGGCGAAATCATCCAGCACCTGCCAGCTCAGGCGCTGTTTCTCGATGCGCCACTCGCCGCCGTGACCGTGGAAGTCACGGTGGGCGGCGTCGGCATCGCCTCCCTCATCCAGGCGATAATGGTCCTCATGCTTCATGAAGTCGGGCAGGCAGTTCTCCCAGCGCCAGGCATCGTCGCCGGTGAGCTCGGCCCAGCCATCGTAGTCCCGGGCCTGACCGCGAATGTAGAGCATGCCGTTGATGCTCGAGCAGCCACCGAGGGTCTTGCCGCGGGGGTAGATCAGCGAGCGACCGTTCAAGCCGGGATCGGGCTCGGTGCGAAAAAGCCAATCGGTGCGCGGATTATCGATGCAGTAGAGGTAGCCCACCGGGATGTGGATCCAGTAGTAGTTGTCGCGCCCCCCCGCCTCGATCAGCAACACCCGGTTGGCCGGGTCGGCGCTCAGGCGGTTGGCGAGCAGGCAGCCGGCGGTGCCAGCACCTATCACGATATAGTCGAAGGCTTGCTTGTCGTTGGAGTGTTCAGCCATGGCATGCTCTCGTTCGGCATGTAGCCCCCCAGCGGGGTGGCGCTGGCCAGTCAGCGGGTGGAAGACAGCTGACTGGCCGGCATGCCTGTCGGTCGTTGAGGAAGAAGTTACTTGGACGTCGGCATCGCGAACTCGGCCCCGTGCTCGATGGAGCTCGACCAACGCTGCATGATCGACTTCTGCTTGGTGTAGAAGCGCACGCCCTCCTCGCCGTAGGCGTGGGTGTCACCGAACATCGAGCGCTTCCAGCCGCCGAAGCCGTGCCAGGCCATCGGCACCGGGATCGGCACGTTGATGCCCACCATGCCGACCTGGATGCGCCGGCCGAACTCGCGGGCCACGTTGCCGCTCTCGGTGAAGCAGCTGACGCCGTTGCCGAACTCGTGATCGTCGATCAGCTGGATGGCGGTGGCGACATCCGGCACTCGCACGCAGGCCAGCATCGGCCCGAAGATCTCCTCGCGGTAGATGGTCATCTCCGGGGTGACGTGATCGAACAGGGTGCCGCCCATCCAGAAGCCCTCGGCACAGCCTTCGCCGGTGGTGGTCGGGTCGAAGTCACGGCCGTCGACCACCAGCGCGGCGCCCTCGGCCACGCCCTTGTCGATGTAACCGGTGATGCGCTGGTGCGCCTGAGCCGTGACGATGGGGCCCATCTCGGCATCGAGCTCCAGGCCGTTCTTGATCTTCAGCGCCTTCGCGCGCTCGGCCAGCCGCGGCACGAGCTCATCGGCCACGTCGCCCACCAGCACCGCCACGCTGATCGCCATGCAGCGCTCGCCGGCGGAGCCGTAGGCCGCGCCGATCAGGGCATCGACGGCCTTGTCGAGGTTGGCATCGGGCATTACCACCATGTGGTTCTTGGCGCCGCCGAGGGCCTGGACCCGCTTGCCGTGGCGGGCGCCACGCTCGTAGATCAGGTTGGCGATCGGAGTGGAGCCGACGAACGACAGCGCTTTGACGTCGGGATGGTCGATCAGCGCCTCCACCGAGTCCTTGTCGCCCTGTACCACGTTGAACACGCCATCCGGCAGCCCGGCTCGCTTGAGCAGGTCGGCGATCAGCAGCGAGGCGCTGGGATCCAGCGGACTGGGCTTGAGGACGAAGCTATTGCCGGCGGCGATGGCCAGCGGGAACATCCACATCGGCACCATGACCGGAAAGTTGAACGGGGTGACGCCGGCCACCACGCCCAGCGGCTGGCGGGTCGTCCAGTTGTCGATGCCGGTGCTGACCTGCTCGGTGTAGTCGCCCTTGAGCAGCTGCGGGATGCCGCAGGCGAACTCAACGATGTCGATGCCGCGCGCCACCTCGCCCTGGGCATCGGTGAACACCTTGCCGTGTTCCCGAGTGACCGCCGCGGCCAGCGCGTCCTTGTGGGCATTGAGCAGCTGAAGGAACTTGAACATCACCCGCGCGCGGCGAATCGGCGGCGTATCGGCCCAGGCCGGGAAAGCGGCCCGGGCGGCGGCCACGGCGGTGTCCACATCGGCCGGGGACGCCAGGGCCACCCGGCCGGTCACCTGGCCGGTGGCCGGGTTGAAGACGTCCTGGCTCGCGCCGGACTCGCCGGCTGATATTTGCCCATTGATATAATGCTGGATGCTGGCTGTGCTCATGGTCACCTCATATTGTATCGTTGGTCAGATCCGTGACAGGGGCTTTCCTGGCTTCGGAAAAGATGCCATTGGCGCCCAGACTAGCGGCATCGTCACCAGGATCAATCGAGTAATTTCTAACCGTGATATAAGCTTTATAAATATAAAGGACGCGCGGGGAGGGAGATACGTCACCATGCAGAAGCTACAGACCCTGCGTGCCTTCGTCACCGTGGCGCGGGAAGGCAACGAGACGGTCAGGCCGTCCGTGGCCTCCGAGCCGCTATGCGCGGAACCTCTGGCCGCAGCTGACCACCTACCTGGCCATCGACAATAACGCCACCGAGAATACCATCCACCCCTTCGTCATCGGCAGGAAGGGATGGTTGTTCGCTGGTAGTCCCAAGGGCGCCGACGCCAGTGCCATGCTCTACACCCTGGTGGAAACGGCCAAGGCCAACGGCCTGGATCCCCATGCCTACCTGACCCACGTCTTCGAGCACTTGCCGCGTGCCAGGACCGAAGACGCCGTCCGAGCCTTGCTGCCCCAGCAGCTAGCGATGGCCGATATCACGCCTTTGCCGCAATCCTGCTGATCGCCAGACGCTTACGGTTTAACGGCGCTTACCATTAAGCAACGACCGGCTGAGGTCGATGGCCGGCGCTTCATCGGCCACTGGGAGGCCGACACTGTGATCCAAGGACAAAACCAATCAGGCCTGGTCACGCTGGTCGAGCGGCGTAGCGGCTATCTGCTGGCGGCACGACTGCCCAGGATCTCGGCGGAGCTGACGAAAGCGGCCATGATACGCCTACTGAAACCTCGTCGGGGTGCGGTCCAGCCCATCAAGCTGGACAATGAGTCGGAATTCGCCGGTTGGCCCAATCAGCGAGGAAAAGAGTAAGGCAAGGGAAGGGTTGTCCAAAAGCATCCTGCAGTTTTCAGAGGAAGTCAGCCTGTAGGTGTGGATCAAAGTGCGGGTCAAAAACATCAAGGCAAAGAATAAGCCGCTTTAATCAGCGGCTTATCTATATTCTGTGGCGGAGGGGGAGGGATTCGAACCCTCGAAGCCTTGCGACTTACACACTTTCCAGGCGTGCTCCTTCGACCACTCGGACACCCCTCCGCAGATTGTCTTGGCGAACCGAAGCCACAGCTTGTCCGTCAGAACGGCGCACATAATAACGAGCTAACCCCTCGATTGCAAGCGGGTTTCCGGCTCAAGTCCGCCTGCCGACAGGACGTGCCGCATAGTCGCCGATAGCCTCGAAGCAGAGCCTATCGTCGACGTGAATCTGTTGAACGAGTTTGATGCGCCCCTTGCCGTGCGCATCCAGCTGCGCCGCGAAACGCGTAGGCTCTTCAGGCTCCGCCGCACGACACGAAAGCCGGTAGTCAGCCGTGACCGGGGCCAGAAAACGTTGTGTCGCCTCGGCGATGACGACATCGCGACGAAAACCTCGTGCGCGCAGCCAGAGCGTTGTCCAGCACCACCCCAGCAATGTCGACTGTGCCATCAGCGAACCGCCGAAGCCGGTTCCCTTGTCATTGAGGTTGGGTGCGAGATATACATCGCAAAGCAGCGTGGCGTCCTGCCAGTAAAGGCGCTGCATGCCGAAACGCCCCGCCATCGGTATTGCCGTCTCGAGCCACTGCTGAAAAAGCAGCAGATCGTCTTGCTGCCCTGGTTCTGGCAACGCCAACGACGGGTAGGCCGTGCCGGGCTCGCGCCCCGCCATCAGCTCCAGCACTCGACAAAATCGGCCGGATCGCGCACCGGTGGCGTCCTGAAGCGCCCCCCGGGCTGGCCCAGGTAGATGAAGCCGACGATCGCGTCGTGCTCGGCCAACCCCAGCCCTTCGCGCACCACGGGGTCGAACGCGAAGCTGCCGGTGCGCCACATCGCCCCGAGTCCCTGCGCCTGGGCGGCCAGGACGATAGCATGGGCGGCACATCCAGCCGACAATACCTGCTCGATGGGCGGCACCTTGGCCAGATCCGGCGTCACCCGGGCGATCACGGCGATGATCAGCGGCGCCCGCTTGGGCTTCTTGCGCGTGGATTCCAGCTGTTTCTCGTCGGCTTGGGGATTACTGTGCGCCTCGCTCTCGGCGAACAGCTCGCCCAGGCGATCAAGCCCGGTGCCACTGAACTCGATGAATCGCCACGGCATCAGCTCCTTGTGATCCGGCGCGCGCAACGCCGCACGGTAGAGCGCGTCGAGCTGTTCGCGGTCCGGCACCGGACCGGCCAGCTTGCCCATCGAGCTGCGTTCGTGGAGCAGCGTCATCGCTTCCATGGCAGATTCCTCAAACGAGACCATGTCTCAGTGACTGGGCACCTTACCGCAACTGTTCACTGCCGCGCCAGCCGCAACGGCTCGGGCGGCCGTTCACCCGGCGTGCCCCGCCAAGGACTGATATCGAGCCCACCGCGGCGCACATAGCGCGCCAGCACCAGCAACTTCTCGGGACGCACGCACGCCATGAGGTCGGTAAAAATGTGCTCGACGCAATGTTCATGGAAGTCCTGATGCTGGCGATAGCCCACCAGATACTTGAGCAGCCCCTCGCGGTCGATTCTCGGGCCACGGTAGCGAATCATCACGCTCCCCCAGTCAGGCTGGCCGGTCACCGGACAGTTGGATTTGAGCAGGTGCGAATAGAGGCTCTCCTCGACGATGCCCTGCCCCGCAGCCAACAGCTCGGGGCACGGTGAGTAGTCGCTGATCGCGATATCCAGATCGTCGAGACACTCCCCGGGCAACCGCCGCGGCATCAGCAGCGGGTCGTCGACCGCGAGCAGCTCGACGGATACCGCGCCGCCGGCCGCCGCCGACAGATCAGCCGTGAGCGTATCGCGCACCGCATTCGCGTCCGCGAAACGGCTCTGGTTGAAGCTGTTGAGATAGAGCTTCCACGACTTGGATTCGATCAGCCGTGGCGTATCCGCCGGCAGGCGAAAGCGCGCCACGGCCACCAGCGGTTTGCCACGCGCATTGAGCCAGGAAAGCTCGTAGGCATGCCATTCGTCTTCGCCGACGAAGGGCAGCCGCTCCTCGGCGATTCCCAGCGGCGCACGGTTGGCGGCCCGGGCAATCGGGTACAAAAGCGTGGGATCGTAATGCTCGGGGTAGCTGGACTCACGTCCCAACGGGGCGCCTGCGAGGGTCTCGGGGCGATTCATCATGTGTACCTCAACTGCGTATGCCTTTGCCGCGCTCCAGCATCCACAATGCCAGCGCGAAGAACGCCACGATGAAGACCGCAATGGCGACCAGCGCCCCCGCCACCGGGATGTCGGATACGCCGAGGATGCCGTAGCGGAAGGCGTTGACCATGTACAGGATGGGGTTGACCATCGACACGCCCTGCCAGAAGTCCGGCAACATGTCGATCGAGTAGAACACGCCACCCAGGTAGGTCAGCGGCGTGAGCACGAAGATCGGCACGATCGAGATATCGTCGAACTTGTGCGCCAGCAGCGCGTTGACGAAGCCGCCGATGGAAAACAGCGCGGCGGTCATTGTCACCACGCCGAGCGTTACCAGCGGATGATGGATCGACAGATCCGTGAAGAAGAACGACACAGCGGTGACGATCACACCCACGCCCAGCCCGCGCGCCATGCCGCCGAGCACGAAACCGGCGAGGATCACCCAGTTGGGCATCGGCGAGACCATCATCTCCTCGACGGAGCGCTGAAACTTGTTGGAGAAGAACGACGAGGCGACGTTGGAATAGCTGTTGGTGATCACCGACATCATGATCAATCCCGGAACGATGTACGCCATATAGCTGAAACCGTCCATCTCGCCGATGCGCGAGCCGATCAGATTGCCGAAGATGATGAAATACATGGTCATGGTGATCGACGGCGGCAATAGGGTCTGCGGCCAGATTCGCGTGAAGCGGCGCACCTCCTTGATCACCAGCGTCCATAGCGAGACCAGAATCTGACGGGGGTTCATTTGGCGATTTCCTCGTCGGCGACCTTGGCCGGGCGCGACGCGGCGTTGTCGCTTTCCACCATCGACACGAACAACTCCTCGAGCCGGTTGGCCCGGTTGCGCATCGAGACGACCTCGACACCCTGCGCCGATAGCTGCGAGAAAGCGTCATTGAGACGCTGTCCCTTGTGCAGGCCGAGTGACAGTTGCGAGGCCTCGACCTGTTCGACTTCGAAGCCCTCGAGGGCCGGCGCGGCGACGATCGGTCGCGCCAGATCGAGCAGGAAGGTCTCGGTGTCGAGCTCGGTCAATAGATCGCGCACCGAGGTATTCTTGACGATTTCGCCATTATTGATGATGGCGATGTTGCGGCACAGGCTCTCGGCCTCTTCGAGATAATGCGTGGTGAGGATGATGGTGGTGCCTTCGTCACGGTTGATCCGCCGCATGTATTCCCACATGCTGCGCCGCAGTTCGATATCAACGCCGGCCGTGGGCTCGTCGAGGATCAGCAACCGCGGGCGGTGGATCAGCGCGCGAGCGATCATCAGGCGACGCTTCATGCCCCCGGACAGCATGCGCGCCGGGCCATTGCGCTTGTCCCATAGCCCCAACTCCTTGAGCAGCTGATCGCAACGCGGCTTGGCCTCGCGTAGCGACATGCCGTAGTAGCCGGCCTGGGCGAGGATGATGTCCTCGACCTTCTCGAACTGGGAAAAGTTGAATTCCTGCGGTACCACGCCCAGGTGGTACTTGGCCTTGGGGAAATCACGATCGATGTCGATGCCGTAGATCGATACCTTGCCGGCGGTCTTCTGCACCAACGAGCAGACGATCCCCAGGGTGGTGGACTTGCCCGCCCCGTTAGGCCCCAGCAAGGCGAAGAAGTCGCCCTCGGGAACGTCCAGATCGATCCCTTTCAGGGCATGGAAACCGTTGCCGTAGACTTTCGTGAGTCCACGGATGGAAAGTGCAGGCTTCGCCATCGAACGCCCCTTTCATCGGTCAATCGTCGAACACGCCTAACCATTCCGATTAGCGTGACAAAGAACTACTACATGAGGTCGTTGCAGCGAAAATCAACAGCACACATGCCGTGAGCGGGTTCGGCAAGCGCCGATACCCCTGCAGCCAGGAAAATAGGAAAGATTGGAGCGGGAAACGAGATCGACGGGGCGGCCTTCCGCCGGACCGGCGTGCCGGCTCCCGACCCTCGCCTTGGCAAGGCGATGCTCTACCACTGAGCTATTCCCGCTTGGAGAGGACTGGCGATGCAAGTGGCGTCCCGTAGGGGGTTCGAACCCCTGTTACTGCCGTGAAAGGGCAGTGTCCTAGGCCACTAGACGAACGGGACACGCTTAGCGAAAACTGGAGCGGGAAAGGAGATTCGAACTCCCGACCCTCGCCTTGGCAAGGCGATGCTCTACCACTGAGCTATTCCCGCACTGGTTTTCACCGATTCCGAACACCTGCGACGAAGTGGCGTCCCATAGGGGGTTCGAACCCCTGTTACCGCCGTGAAAGGGCGGTGTCCTGGACCACTAGACGAATGGGACGCATGCCTGCCTCGTCGAGGTGGCGCGTATATTAATTAGCCCGCCTGGGGGTGTCAAGCCGCCATCGCGCCACCGGGCGACTATGCTGTAATCCGGCGCAGCCGGCTACTGCGGGGCTGGCATAGCGAGCTTGGTCTGTTGTCTCATGAGCATCGAAACCACGAACACCCTGCGAGGAGGAAGGCATGCGCAACAAACTGCACAAAAGCGACGCCGAATGGCGCCAGCAGCTGACCCGGGAACAATACCGGGTAACCCGCGAGAAAGGCACCGAGCCGCCGTTCAGCGGCGATCATCAGGTCAGCGACGAACAGGGCATCTATCATTGCGTCTGCTGTGGCGCGGCGCTGTTCGAGAACGAGCACAAGTTCGATTCCGGTTGCGGCTGGCCAAGCTTCGACCGCCCGCTCGGCAAGGGCTCGGTCGAGGAGAACTTCGACGAGTCCCATGGCATGCGGCGCACCGAAGTCGTCTGCTCGCACTGCGATGCCCACCTCGGCCACGTCTTTCCCGATGGCCCGCCACAGACCACCGGGCAGCGCTACTGCATCAACTCGGTGGCGCTGGATTTCCATCCCGACGAGTGATCCCTGCAAGGCGCCTTCGGGCGCCCGGCTTAGGCTCTGTCCGAAAAGTGCCTGCGCTTTTTTGCCTTGCCTGGCCATCGCTCGTCGACTTTTCAGACGAAGCCTAGCGTTCGCTGCCGTGACACGCCTTTCCGGCAAGCCTCTTGCCAGGCCCGGCCGACCTGCCAGGTCTGGTAAGATAGGTGCCGATCCAATTTCCAGAACAGCGCATAGGGGACGACGATGCTCGGCTGGTATCCGGGACACATGAACAAGGCGCGCCGCCAGATCAAGGAAGCGCTGCCCGAAATCGACGTGGTGCTCGAGGTGCTCGACGCCCGCCTGCCCTACTCCAGCGCCAACCCCATGCTCGCCGAGCTCACCGAGCACAAGCCGGTGCTCAAGATTCTCTCGCGGGCCGACCTGGCCGACCCGACATGCACCGCCGAATGGGTCGAATACTTCGACGCCCTGCCGGACACGCGCGCCCTGGCGGTCACCACGACCCAGGCCCGCGAACTCAAGCGCATCCCCGCGTTGTGCCATGAACTGGCCGGTCAGGTGCGCGCCGACCGCGACGTGCGGGTGATGGTCATGGGCATTCCCAACGTCGGCAAGTCGACCCTGATCAACGGCCTGGCGGGGCGCAAGATCGCCAAGACCGGCAACGAGCCGGCGGTGACCAAGCGCCAGCAGAAAATTCGCATCGAGGGGCGCATCGCCCTGATCGACACGCCCGGGGTGCTGTGGCCGAAGATCGAGAACCAGGCCAGCGCCTATCGCCTGGCCGCCAGCGGCGCGATTCGCGACACCGCGATCGACTACCTGGACGTCGCGGTGATCGCCGCCGCCGAGCTGACCAAACGCTACCCCGACGCCCTGAGCGCTCGCTTCAAGCTCAAGACGCTACCGGGCTACGCGCCCGACCCTCAGGCGGCCGGTGTCGAGGTCGACGGCGGGCCGGCGCTCGACCTGATGGCACAGGCCGGGTACGACGGCCAGGCCATCGTCAAGGCGATCGCCGCCAAGCGCGGCGGGCTGCGCGCCGGCGGCGAAGTCGACATGCATCGCGGCGCCGAGGTGTTGTTGCACGAGTTGCGTGACGGCAAGCTCGGACGGGTGACGCTGGAAACTCCCGCCGACATCGTCGAACCGACAGCCGAGCTGCCTACCGCCCCCTCCTCCTGATTCGGCCCGAGCGCGGCTCGAGGGCTCGATGCAGGCGCTTTTGCCGATCAGCGCGGCGGGTTATGCTGGGCTGCGCCCAGATCGGCGGCCTGCAACTCTCAGACGCACATCATTGCCCCAGCCAGTCGCCAAGCCCTATCGCAACGGACACTCCATGCAAACGACCCTCAACCCGATTCGCAAGTCGCACAAGCTCGACAACGTCTGCTACGACATCCGCGGCCCGGTCCTCGATCATGCCAAGCGACTCGAGGACGAGGGTCAGCGCATCCTCAAGCTCAACATCGGCAACCCCGCGCCGTTCGGCTTCGAAGCGCCCGAGGAGATCCTCCAGGACGTGATGCGCAACCTGCCCACCGCCCAGGGCTACTGCGATTCCAAGGGGCTGTACTCGGCGCGCAAGGCGATCATGCAGGAGTGCCAGCGCAAGGCCATACCCGGCGTCGGCATCGAGGATATCTTCGTCGGCAACGGGGTCTCCGAGTTGATCGTGATGGCCATGCAGGCGCTGCTCAACGACGGCGACGAGGTATTGATACCGGCGCCCGACTATCCGCTGTGGACCGCCGCCGCCAACCTGTCCGGCGGGCGTCCGGTGCACTACCGGTGCGACGAGCAGGCCGACTGGGCGCCGGATCTGGCCGATCTGCGCGACAAGATCACCAGCCATACCCGTGCGCTGGTGCTGATCAACCCCAACAACCCCACCGGCGCCGTCTACCCGCCCGAGGTGGTCAAGGAACTGTTGGCCATCGCCCGCCAGCACGACCTGGTGGTGTTCTCCGACGAGATCTACGACAAGATTCTCTACGACGACGTGGAGCACGTCTCCACCGGTGCGCTGGCCAGCGACGAGCAACTGGTAGTGACCATGAACGGCCTGTCCAAGAGCTATCGCTGCGCCGGCTTCCGTTCGGGCTGGATGATTCTTTCCGGCGGGCTCGGCAAGCAGCGCGCCGCGGACTTCATCCAGGGCCTCAACATGCTCGCCTCGATGCGCCTGTGCGCCAATGTGCCGGCCCAGCACGCCATCCAGACCGCGCTTGGCGGCTATCAGTCGATCAACGACCTGGTATTGCCCGGCGGGCGGCTGCGCGCGCAACGCGACATCACCTACGAGAAGCTCAATGCCATTCCCGGGGTTTCCTGCACCAAGCCCCAGGGCGCGCTGTATGCCTTCCCGCGGCTCGATCCGAGCGTATTCAACATCCAGGACGACGAGAAACTGGTCCTCGACCTGTTGCTGCAGGAAAAGATCCTGCTCGTGCAGGGTACCGCCTTCAACTGGCCCGAGCCGGATCATGTGCGCATCGTCACCCTGCCCTGGGCGGAACAGCTGGACGATGCCCTGGAGCGATTCGCACGCTTTCTGAGTCGCTATCGGCAGTGAGCGCCCCAGGATGCGACGACCAGGCAACAACATTCATCAAGGCGCTTGAAACCCGGGCGCCGGCGACCAATCTAATCGTCAATAACACCCCTCCTGACTGCTGAGGATTCGCCCATGATGCGTATCATCCTGTTTCTGGCCACCAACCTGGCGGTAGTGCTGGTGGCCAGCATTACCCTGCGCCTGCTCGGCGTCGAGCCCTACCTCAACGCCAACGGGCTGAACATGAACAGCCTGCTGATCTTCTCTTTCGTGTTCGGCATGGCCGGTTCGCTGGTTTCGCTGTTCATCTCCAAGTGGATGGCCAAGAAAAGCACCGGCACCCAGGTCATCGATACGCCGCGTAACAGCACGGAACAGTGGCTGCTCGATACCGTCGCCGAACTGGCCCGTGATGCCGGCATCAAGATGCCCGAGGTCGGCGTTTTCCCGGCCCAGCAGTCCAATGCCTTCGCGACCGGCTGGAAGAAGGACGACGCGCTGGTTGCGGTGTCGGCTGGATTGCTTGCGCACATGCGTCCCGAAGAGATTCGCGCCGTGCTCGCCCATGAGATCGGCCACGTGGCCAACGGCGACATGGTCACCCTGGCGCTGATTCAGGGCGTGCTCAATACCTTCGTGATATTCTTCGCCCGCGTCGTCGCGCAACTGATCGATAGCTTCCTGCGCCGCGACGATAACGGCGGGCTGGGTTTCATGGGCTACTTCGTGGTGGTCATCGTCGCCGAGATCATCTTCGGCCTGGTCGCCTCGATCATCGTCGCCTGGTTCTCGCGCTTCCGCGAATACCGCGCCGACGCCGCCGGTGCCCAGCTTGCCGGCAGCGGCGCGATGATCAACGCCCTGGCTCGGCTCAAGGCGGAAACCCAGTTGCCCGACCAGATGCCGGATACGCTGACCGCCTTCGCCATTACCACCGGCCAGACCCGCAAGCTCATGGAGCGCCTGTTCGCCAGCCATCCGCCGCTCGACGATCGCATCCGGACGCTCAAGGAATTGGCTTACCGACAGTAAACGCTGAGATGGGCAGGCATTGAAATGCTTGACCATGATGTTCGGCCGCAAGATCAGGGCTCGCTCCGGCGAGCCTTTTCATGGACGCCACAATCCACCAATCGCCGTGTTCATTGCTTGTTGGCCAGGCGGACCTTGAAGCCGAAACGCTCGAGTGCCTCGCGCAGGTCGTTGTTGTTCTTCTTGAGATCGACACGCAGCGTGGAGAATTCGCGGCGCACCGGGTATTCGCCGCGGTAGCGATCGAACGCCTGAGCCATGCCCAGACGCCGCCGGTAGCGTTCAAAGCCGACCATATCGCGGCGCACGTCGTAGCAGGCGCGCACGCATAGCGAGAGCGCCTCGCCGGGTGGCGCCCAGCCGTTGAGCATCAGCTTGCGCAGCCATGGCTCGGGCTTGAGCTGGCCGAGCTTGCGTCGCGCCGGCAAGCCGAAATGACGCATGATCGCCTGGTAGACCAGTTCGGTGCCGCGCATCTTGCCATCCAAGCTGTAGCCGGCGATGTGCGGCGTAGCGATGTCGACCAGCGAATAGAGCGCCTCGTCGATGGCCGGCTCGTGTTCCCAGACATCGATGACCGTGTACAGGTCGCCGTGTTCGGCCAGCCGCTCACGCAGCGCGCGACCATCGAGACAGTCGCCACGTCCGGCATTGAGCAGCACCGTGCCGGGTCGCAGTGCGGCGATGCGCGCTGCGTCGAGCAGGTGGCGTGTCGGATGATCGCCGGTAGTCACCAGGGGCGTGTGCAGGCAGATGATGTCGGCCTCGCCGAGAATCGCATCGAGATCGACGAAATCGTCGCGATTCTCGGCGAGCGCACGGGGCGGATCGCAGACCAGGCAGCGGGCGCCCAGCTCGGCCAGACGCCGCCACAGGCGGCCACCGACGTTGCCCGCCCCGACGATGCCGATGGTGCAACGATCGAGCCGGCAGTCCTGCTCCTCGGCCAGCATCGAGAGGCTGGATAGCACGTAATCGACCACCGAGTCGGCGTTGCAGCCCGGTGCGCTGGCAAAACCGATACGCCGTTCATGCAGGTAATCGAGATCGATGTGGTCGGTGCCGATCGTGCAAGTGCCCACGAAGCGCACCGGCGAGCCGGCCAATAGCGCGGCGTCGACCCGGGTGATCGAACGCACCAATAGAATGTCGCACCCGGCCACCGCCTGGGCGTCGATCTCGCGACCGGGGAGCCGGCGAATCTCGCCCAGCTCGCCGAAGAACTCATCGACCAGCGGGATGTTCTGGTCGGCTAGAATGCGCATGCTGCTCGCTCCTTGTCCCCGGCTGGCGGGCCGCTACAATGATGGCGCCTCGATCGCCAGCCATCTTAGGCTGAGTGATCGGGGGCGACAAGCCGCCATCGACTCTCTGCCATCGACTCTGGAGCCGCCGTGATCGTCCGCTGGGAAAGCCCTCATGACTATGTGCTGGTGCACATCCATCAGGACATGTTCGGCGACTGGATATTCAGCCGCACCTGGGGCCAGATCGGCACCCAGTTCGGCGGCCTCAAGCATCAACTGGCCGAAAGCCGCGAGCAGGCGCTGATGTGGCTCGACGACGTCGATCACATTCAGCGCTCGCGGGGCTTTCGCAAGGTACTCGAGACCCACGACGACAGCCCCGAGGGCCGCGACGCCGTGCGCCAGCTGTCGCTGCTCGAATAGCCCTTGGCATGGCCTTCATTCGCCGCCTTGACGATGGCGAATCAGGAAACAGTGATGCAGATCGGGGCGCCGCTGGAAATCGGGATCGTAGCTGCGCGAGGTAATGTCCTGCACCGCGAAGCGCTCGGCGAGCCCCTCATCCAATCGGAAGCGGCGCTGGTTGTTGGAAAAGATCAGCGTGCCGCCGGGCGCCAGCCGCGCCATGGCCAGCTCAATCAATCGCGGGTGATCGCGCTGAATATCCAGCGTCGCCTCCATGCGCTTGGAATTCGAGAAAGTCGGCGGATCGAGGAAGATCAGGTCGAAACGGCTCTCGGCAGTTTCCAGCCAGTGCAGGCAATCGTCGCGCACCACCCGATGGCGCGACGGATCGAGCCGGTTGAGCGCCAGGTTGTCACGCGCCCAGTCGAGGTAGGTATTCGACAAATCGACGCTGACGCTATCCGTGGCGCCACCCAGCGCGGCATGCACGGTCGCCGCCCCGGTATAGCAGAACAGGTTGAGAAAGCGCTTGCCGCCGGCCATCTCGGCGATCATCCGGCGCACCGGACGGTGATCGAGGAACAGCCCGGTATCCAGGTAATCGCGCAGATTAACCCATAAACGGGCGCTACCCTCGCCGATCTGAAAGCGTTCGCCGCTGGAATCGCGTTTCTGGTACTGAGCCTTGCCGGCCTGGCGTTCGCGCTGCTTGAGATGAATGCGTTCGGCGCGCACGTCGAGCACCTCGGGCAGCACGCTCAGCGCTTCCATCAGCCGACGCTGAGCCTGGGCCGGCTCGACCGATTTCGGCGGCGCGTATTCCTGCACGTGGACGCGCTCGGCGTAGATATCGATGGCCATCGCGTATTCGGGCATATCGGCGTCGTAGACTCGGTAGCATTGCTCGCCGCTACGCTTGAGCCACTTGGCCAGCCGCTTGCGATTCTTGACCAGCCGATTGGCGAACATCTGCGCCCCCTGCGAGCGCCGATCCGCCGCCGGCGACGATTCGCCGGCATCCGGCCCCGCCTCGGCAATCGCCATCAGCAGCAGCTTGCAGTCCAGGGCGCCGTTCTTGAACGCATACTGCCTGTCGGCGCGCAGCCCGGTGCGATGGCCGAGATCGGGGTTGCCGGTGAACAGCGCCAGGCTCCAGCCGGGAAATTCGCGTCGTGCACGCTCGCCGAGCGCCGCATACAGCGAGACCAGCTCAGGCAGCTCGCCGATGCGTTCGCCGTAGGGCGGGTTGGTAATGATCAGCCCCCGGTCGGTGATCTCCATGGGGCGCCGCAGCTGCCGCACGTCGCCGCCTGCGAAGGTGACCAGCGCAGGAATCCCGGCGCGCATGGCATTGGCCTTGGCGGCGGAAAGCGCCTGGGGGCTCTGGTCGAAGCCATACAGGCGCGATTCGATACGCCGACGACCCAGGTTGGCACGCGCCTCGGCCTCGCGCTTGAGCGTCTGCCACAATGCCTCGTCATGGCCCGCCCAGCCATGCAGGCCGAAACGTTGCCGGTTGAGGTTGGGCGCCACGTCGCCAGCCATCATCGCCGCCTCGATCACCAACGTCCCCGAGCCGCACAGCGGATCGACCAGCGGCTCGCCGCGCTTGGCGCGGGCCGGCCAGTCGGCGCGCACCAGCAGCGCCGCCGCCAGGTTCTCCTTGAGCGGCGCATGGCCCGGCTCGCGGCGATAGCCGCGCTGGTGCAGGCTGGTGCCGGCCAGGTCGATGCCCAGCGTCAGGCGCCCGCGATGCAAGTGCGCATAGAGTCGCAGGTCGGGATCGGGCAACTCGACCCGCGGCCGCTCACGGCCGGCCTGGCGCAATGCATCGACGACGCCATCCTTGACCGTCTGGGCGCCGAAACGGGTATGCCGGATCGCCGCTGACTGGCCGTGGAAGTCCACCGCCAGGGTCGCCTCGGCGGGCAGATGATTCGCCCAGTCGAGCCGTTCGACACAGGCCTTGAGCGTCTCGGGCGTCTCGATGTCGGCCTGCCGGGCCAGGCACAGGATGATCCGGTTGGCCAGGCGCGACCACAGACAGGCGCGATAGGCCACCTCCAGCCCAGCGCTAAAATGCACGCCGGCGACAGTCTGCTTGGTGATCGTGGCGCCCCACTGGGCCAGCTCGTCGGCCAGCAACGCTTCGATGCCCTTGGGGCAGGTCGCAAAAAAATCCCGCAGCGCGTCGTTCGGCACTTCTGACCCTGAAGACTCATCTGACACTGGCGACTCGGTCGGCATGTGAACGAATATTCCTTTTAATTTCACTTGCGTAACATTTTTGTAACAAAAACGACTCGACACGACTGACGTTTTTGGACTAGTACTTACCCTAGTAGCTACTGATAACGCATGCGTTCTGTTCGCGGGCTCTAGAGCAGCGCCAACGGGTCTTCTTGACCGTTGTCGTTTGATGACTCGCAATAAAAACCCGGTTCTTCACAAGAGGCCACCCGATGAAACGACAGAAACGTGATCGCTTTCAGCGTGCCTATATTCATGGCTACAAGGCAGGTATGACAGGTCGCTCTAGAGATGACTGTCCCAGCCAGGATATCAACCTACGCGAATACTGGATGAGCGGTTGGCGTGAAGGTCGCGGGGATCAGTGGGCCGGCATGATAGGGGTTGCCGGCATCCACAAGAACCCCATGGTGATCTAACCTGAATGAACGAAGAATACCCCCCAAGGCCCGTCTCGGTGACGGGCCTTCTTGTTGATCTCCGACAGTTTCCAAGCGTCCGATTCGACCGGGCTCCTCGCGCCGGTCACCGCAGCGCACGTCGGCACTCCCCGACCAGCGCCGGCCCCCGGTAGACGAACCCCGTGTAGAGCTGAACGAGATCCGCGCCCGCTTCATGCTTGGCCACTGCCTCGTCGCCGTTGGTAATTCCCCCTACTCCGATGATCGGCATGTCGGGCAGGTAGCGGCGCAATGCTGCGACGACACGATTCGATGCGGCGAATACCGGCTGCCCGGAAAGCCCGCCCTGCTCCTCGGCGTGCGGCAAGCCCATCACCGCGTCGCGGGCGATCGTAGTGTTGGTCGCGATCACCGCATCGATGGCGTTGCGGGCGAGCGCCTCGGCCACCAGGCCGATGGCGGCCTCCTCCATGTCCGGGGCAATCTTGACCGCCAGCGGCACGCGACGCCCCGCCTGGTCGTCGAGCTGTGTGCAGCGTTCGCGCAACGGAGCGAGCAAGCCATCGAGGTGCGCGCCGAGTTGCAGGTCGCGAAGCCCGGGCGTATTGGGCGAGGAGATATTGACGGTGATGTAATGCGCGCAAGCGTGCACGCGCTCCAGGCACACGAGGTAGTCGTCGACCGCCCTCTCGACCGGCGTCGTCAGATTCTTGCCGATATTGATGCCGATCACGCCTGCATAACGGCTCTTGCGCACATTGGCGATGAGCCGGTCGACCCCGGCATTGTTGAACCCCATGCGATTGATGATCGCCTGGCGCTCGGGCAATCGAAACAGCCGCGGCCGCGGATTGCCGGGCTGAGGGCGGGGCGTGACGGTGCCGACTTCGACGAAACCGAAACCCAGCGCCCCCAGCGCATCGAGATGATCGGCGTTCTTGTCGAGCCCGGCTGCCAGGCCGACTCGATTGGCGAAGCGCAGCCCCATCACCTCGCAGGGGGCATCGAGTGCCCCTCCGGCACCGAGCATTCCCTGCAGATGCAATCGGTGGATCAGCTTCAGGGCGTGTAGCGTAACGCCATGGGCGGTTTCAGGGTCCAGGCGGAACAACAGTGAACGGGCGAGCGCGTACATCGGGCTCCTCGGCAGCAACAGGGCAAAAGGCGCCGGGAGTATACCGCACAAGCAACGCGGCGACGACGCACGTCGTGCGCCGCCGCCGCGGCCCCACCCATGACAGTACTTTGCTGCGTCAGCTCTCGCCGTTGCTCTCGGCCAGATCGACCAGCTCACGTATCGCCACGGCAAACAGCGGATAGCCGCCCTGAGCACCACCACGCACTTCGTTGACCAGCCCGCACCAGCGCTCGTGGAGATCGGCATGGCGCACCAGCCACTGATCGACCCGCGGCTCCACGTCGCGGGGCGCATCGGCCATCTTGACCACGCTGACGGTCAGCGCCAGTTGCTGGCGATCGAGATCGTCGCGAAAGGCTTCACGGGCCTGGGCCTGCCAGCTATCGCGTACCTTGAGGGCATCGACCTGCTCGGTCATCCACGGCAACTCGAGACGGTGACCGATCTCGTAGTAGAGCTCGGCGACACGCTGGATCTTCTCGTCGGTCTGCTTGGCCGCTTCGATGATCCCCAACCCGGCGAACAGGTTACCGGTGGCGGCGACGATATTGGCCAACGCCTTGGGTACGCCGGCCGAGGTGAGCTCGTCGCGGCGCTCCTGCCAGAGGTCGAGTTCCTGACCACGCAGGCGCTTGCCGATGCTCTCCTGAAGCTGCGACAGGCGCGGCGCGAAGTGCTCGATACTCTCGTTGACCGAAAGGCTGCTGCGCTGACGCAGAAACCAGCGCGTAGCGCGACGAATCAGGCGCATCAGATCGAGCATCATCTGGTATTGAATGCCGCTATCGACGCGATTGTCCAGCGCTTCGATCTGCTGCCACAGCCCCTCGAGATTGAAGCTGTCGCGGGCAATCACATAGGCCCGCGCGATATCCGCCCGGCTGGCCCCGGTGGTGTCGATCAACCGCCGGACGAAGACGATGCCCATATGATCGACCAGGTCGTTGGCGATCTGCGTGGCGACGATCTCGCGCTTGAGACGGTGGCCGTACATGTCGTCGTGGAACCGCTCGACCAGGGTTCTGGGGAACGCCCGTTCGAGGTGACACTGGATGTACGGATCGTCGGGGACTTCCGATTCGATCAAGTCGCCCTTGAGGGTACTCTTGGCATAGGAGATCAGCACCGAGAGTTCGGGCAGCGTCAGCCCTTCTTCATTGTTGGAGCGTTCGAGCAGCGCTTCATCGCTGGGCAGGGACTCGAGTTCGCGATCGAGATGCCCGCTGGCCTCGAGCTCATTGATGAAGCGCCGATAGGGACCCATGCCCTCCTTCGATAGCCGTTCGGACAATGACAGCGCCTGGGTCTGGCGATAGTTGTCGCGTATCACCAGCTCGGCGACCTCCTCGGTCATTTCCGCCAACAGCGCGTTGCGCTGCTTGTCGGTCATGTCGCCGCGCTTGACGATGTCGTCGAGCAAAATCTTGATGTTGACCTCATGATCCGAGCAGTTGACCCCGCCGGCGTTGTCGATGAAGTCGGTGTTGACGCGCACCCCGCGCAGCGCGGCTTGCATGCGGCCACGCTGGGTCAGGCCAAGGTTGCCCCCCTCGCCGACCACCCGGCAGTTGAGTTCATCACCGTTGACGCGCAGGCCGTCGTTGGCCTTGTCGCCGACGTCGGCATGGCTTTCCTGGCTGGATTTGACGTAGGTGCCGATGCCGCCGTTCCAGATCAGGTCGACCTGGGCCTTGAGCATGGCATTGATCAGATCGTTGGGCGAAAGCTTGTCGGCCTGAATGCCGAAGGCCTTCTTCATCGGCTCGCTGATGGCGATCGACTTGGCGCTGCGCTTGAAGACGCCGCCCCCCGCCGAGATCAGTTCGGCGTCGTAATCCTCCCAACTGGAGCGCGCCTGATCGAACAGCCGCTTGCGCTCAGCGAAGGACTTCGCCGGGTCGGGGTCCGGGTCGACGAAGATATGCAGGTGGTTGAAGGCGCCGATCAGCCGGATCCGGTCGGACAACAGCATGCCGTTGCCGAATACGTCACCGGCCATGTCGCCGATCCCCAGCACGCTGAACGGGTCCTTCTGGGTGTCCAGCCCCATCTCGCGGAAGTGGCGCTTGACCGACTCCCAGGCGCCGCGGGCGGTGATCGCCATCTTCTTGTGGTCGTAACCGTTGGCACCGCCCGAGGCGAAGGCGTCGCCCAGCCAATGGCCGTAATCCAGCGATATTTCGTTGGCGATGTCCGAAAAGGTCGCCGTGCCCTTGTCGGCGGCGACGACCAGATAGGGATCGTCGTCGTCGCGTCTTACCACATCCCGCGGCACGACGACCTCGCCGCCATCGAGGTTGTCGGTGATGTCGAGCAGCGCGCGAATGAATAGCTGATAGCAGGCAATGCCTTCCTTCTGGATCGCGTCGCGGTCGGCAGTGTCGGGCATCCGCTTGCAGATGAAACCGCCCTTGGCGCCCACCGGCACGATGACGGCATTCTTGACTTGCTGAGCCTTGACCAGGCCGAGAATCTCGGTACGGAAGTCCTCGTGGCGGTCCGACCAGCGCAGCCCGCCGCGGGCGACCTTGCCGCCACGCAGGTGGACGCCTTCGACACGCGGCGAATAGACGAAGATCTCGAACAGTGGACGCGGCTTGGGCATCTCCGGCACGCGCGTCGGGTCGAGCTTGAAGGAGATGTAGTCCTTGACCGCGCCATGGGCGTCGCACTGATAGAAATTGGTGCGCAAGGTGGCCTGGATCAGATCGATGTAGCGGCGCAGCAGCAGGTCGTCGTTGAGGCTCGCGACGCTGTCGAGCATCTGCGTCAATCGTTCGACACTGGCGTCGATCTGCTCGGCTTGCCGCTCGCCCTGCGGGTCGAAACGCAACGTGAACAGCCGGATCAGCTCGCGTGTGATCTCCGGGTAACTGGTCAGCGTGTTGGCGATATACAGCTGCGACAGGCCGAAGCGGATCTGCTTGAGGTAACGGGCGTAGGCGCGCAGTATCGCGACCTCGCGCCAGTCGAGACTGGCGGCGATGATCAGGCGGTTGAATGGGTCGTTTTCGGCCTCGCCTGTCCAGATACGCTTGAAGGCGTCGATGAAGATATCGCGCATGTCCTGCAGATTGACGACTTCGCGGCCATGATGCTCGAGCGTGAAATCGTGAATCCAGAACGCCTTGTCCGCCCGGTGGATGCCGTAAGGACGTTCGCCGAGGACGCGAAGCCCCAGGTTCTCCATCATCGGCAATACATCGGAAAGCGGGATCGGCGCATCGCCATGGAACAGCTTGAGGTTGACGCCCTCCTCGTCCTCTTCGACCAATCGGTAGAGACTCAGGGCGACCGGCGCCCCCTCGTCGACTTCGCCGATGTGCTTAAGGTCATAGACGGCGGTGCGCGCCGTGAAATCCTCACGATAGCTGCTCGGAAAGGCGTCGCGATAGCGACCCATGAGCCGGTTGGCCCGTTCCTCGCCGACACCTTCGACCAAGGCGTTATGCAGGTCGTCGCGCCAACTGCGGGCCAGCCCGGCGATCTTGTTCTCGAGCTTGCGCAGATCGTAGTCGGTCGGACTGTCGCCATTGAAGCGCAGAATGAACTGGATGCGCGCCAGCACCGATTCCGACAGATACGTGTTGAAATCGCCGAAGGTGGCGTCGAGCTCCTCGCAGAGCAGATTCTGGATACGCACCCGCAGGTCGGTGGAAAATACGTCGCGCGGCACGAACACCAGACAGGAATAGAAATGGCCAAAGCGATCCTCACGCACGAACAGACGTACCCGGCGCCGCTCGCGAATATTGAGGATACCCAGCGCCGTCTCGGTCAGCTCCTCGGTGCTGATCTGGAACAGGTCGTCGCGCGGATAGACCTCGAGGATCTGCAAGAGATGCTTGCCGTTGTGCCCCTTGGGGTTGACGCCGGAGGCATCCAGCACCGCCTGAATCTTTCTGCGCAGTACCGGAATGTGGCGCGGTGAATCGTTGTAGATCACCGCGGCGTAAAGGCCGATGAAGCGCCGCTCGCCGATCACGTTGCCGTCCTTGTCGTAGCGTTCGATGGCAATGTAATCGGGATAGGCGGGACGGTGAATGCGCGCGTGATAGGCACTCTTGGCGAAGGTCAGCAGTTCGGGAATCAGTACGTAGCGATCGTCCTCGATGCCCTGGTCGCTACGAATACGCTCCTGATAGCGCGGCTGGTCGAGCTTGAATACCCCCAGCTCGCTGCCCTTGACGCGCTGCAGTTCCTGGCGGCCCTGCTTGTCGATCACCGCGTACTCGTCGTAACCGAGGAAGGTGAAGTGGTCGTTCTGCAGCCACTCGAGAAAGGCGATGGCTTCGCTGTGATTCTCCTTGCTGACCGGCTTGGGGCGCGTGGCCTTGATCTCTTCCAGAGCCTCGCCGACCCGCGCCAGCATGGGCTCGAAGTCCTCGACCGCAGTGCGCACATCGGTCAGCACGTCGCGCAGGCTCGCCTCGAGATCCTCGAGTACCGGGGCGTCCGAGTGGCGATCGATCTCGATGACCATGATCGATTCCCGCCCCTGCGGCGCATCCTTGTCGCGCGGCGACGCGGTCCGCTTGAGACGATGCTGGCGGTCGCGCTCGACGGCGAGCACCGCATTGTGGATGGCATGCACGGTGATGCCGCGGCGATTGAGCTCGATGCGCACCGAATCGACGAGGAACGGCATGTCCTCGTGCAGCACCTCGATCAGCGTATGCGAGGACTGCCAGCCATGCTCTTCGAAATCGGGGTTGTAGACATGCACCTTGGGCGAGCGCGGATCGTGATGCTGGATGAAGTGCCAGGTCATCAGCGTCGCCCCGTAGGTGTCGTCGAGGTGACGCTCGATTAGATCCTCGAGCGGCGCACTTGCATAAAAAGCCTCGGCGAAGGTCGTCACGGCCTCCACCTTTTCCTGCGGCAGGCGCTTGGCGAGCTGCTCGCGAAGTTGAGCCAGGAATTCCTGTTTGCCATCGATTGCGACGTGTTGCATCAATCACCTCGGCTGCATCCAGCCGCTGCCTGCGGCCGGGAGATATTCATTGGCGCGGTCGATCACACGCTGGCGATGAGCTTACTCTAGCTCTACCTCGCTTCCCCATCGTCATGCCGGCTTCTTCATGATGCATGACAGTTGTGCATCGTTCCTTGACTTTACAAGCGCTCGCAGGAGACGCCTGCAGCCTGCCAGCATGCCGGGCTCAGCGCCGTTCGAGCAAGACCCCGCACTCGCAGTGATCGGTCCAGGGAAACTGATCGAACAGCGCGAAGCGCACGATACGGTGAGTGTCGTGAAGCTGGCGCAGATTGTCGAACAGCGTCTCGGGATTGCACGAGATGTAGACGATGCGCGGATACTCGCGCAAGCGTTCGCAACTCGCCGTATCGAGCCCTGCCCGCGGCGGATCGACCAGCACGGTGGTGAAAGCGTAGTCGCCGAGCGCCATCGCGGACACTCGCCGCCCCTGCCTTTCGCCGGCCAGCGCCTCGGCGAACGCCTCCGCCGACATTCGCGCCACGACGGCATTGTCGATGCCGTTGGCGGCGAGATTGACCTGCGCCGAAGCCACCGAGGTGCGCGATATCTCGGTCGCCAGCACCCGCCGGAAGTTGCCGGCCAGCGCTACCGTGAAGTTACCGTTGCCGCAGTACAGCTCGACCAGATCGCCGGAGCGGCTGTCGCGGGTCGCCGAGCGCGCCCAGCCGAGCATGGCGCGATTGATCTCGGCATTGGGCTGGGTAAAGCTGTTCTCGACCTGCTGGTAGACCAGCGTCATGTCATCGACGGCGAGGCGCTCCCAGACATGGTCCCGATCCAGCACCTGCCGCTGCTTGCGCGCCCGGCCGATCAACGCGACCCCCAGGTGCGCCTGCAACCACTGCGCCTCGGCCTCCCAGGCGGCGTCGAGCGGGCGATGATAGATCAACGTCACCAGCGCCTCGCCGCTCAGCGTGGTCAGAAATTCGGCCTGAAACAACTTGCGACGCAGTCGGGGACGGTCACGGATGGCCTCCAGCAAGCGCGGCATCAGCGCGTTGATGGCCTCGCTGGCCACCGGATACTGATCGAGGCGAATCACCCGCTTTTGCCCGGGATCATCGGGATCGACCTCGAACATCGCATAGAACAGCTCGTCGCCCTCATGCCAGATGCGAAACTCGCAGCGCATGCGGTAGTGGCTGGCTGGCGAGGCGAAGACCTCCAGCGCCGGCGGCGATAACCCGGCAAAGCGCTGACTGATACGCGCTCGCTTGGCTTCGAGTTGCGCCGGATAGCGCTCGGGGTCGACAACGGGTACGGCCACGCAGGCTCCTTGTAAGCGTAAAGTCGGGGTCGGATTTGCAAGCACACGCGGCCGCCAGGCGGCCTGTCAGCGTGGCAAGGTGAGTGTCTCGGCAGGCAGTGCCAGCGCCTCGAGCGAGGTAAAGCCGTAGCCCGCCAGGGTCGCCGCCAGCCTCGCGCTCGGCGCACTCGCCCAGGCGCGGCCTTCGCGGCCTTGCGCATAGCCGGAAGTATCGAACACGTCGACCACCCGGCGCGCGATCGCTGCGCCGGAATCGACCCAGTTGATCGTTCTCGGCGCACTGGCTTCCAGGCGTCGGCGCAGCAGCGGAAAATGCGTACAGCCGAGCACCACGGTATCGAGCGTCGGCTGTGCCCAGAGCGGCGCCAAGGCCGCCTCGAGCACGCCGTCATCCGGCGCCAGGCCGGCAAGCTGACGCTCGGCCTCGCCGACCAGGCCATCCGCGGCGACCCGCACGATTCGACAGTCCGCGGCGAACTCATCGATCAGGGTCTGCGTATAGGCCCGGTTGACCGTCGCCGAGGTCGCCAGCAAGCCGATGATCCGCGAGGCCGAGAGCCTGGTCGCCGGCTTGATTGCCGGCACGGTACCCACCACCGGTATCGCCAGACGTGCTCGCAGTTCCCGCAGGGCCAGCGTGCTCGCGGTATTGCAGGCCACCACCAGGCCAGCGGCGCCACTGGCCCTGACCGCGCTGGTGCAGGTGGCAACGATACGCGACACCAGCCAAGCGTCGGCCTTGGTGCCATACGGCAGCATCGCGTTGTCGCAGACATAGTCCAGCGTCGCAGTCGGCAGCCGTGCCCGCAGCGCCGCGGTGACCGACAACCCGCCGACGCCGGAATCGAAGATCAGGATCGGCCCGGGCATGCCGTCTCCCTATCGAAGTGACGGATCGACGCCTCGAGACGCGCCACCTGCTTGCCGAACATGACATTGATACCTCATCGAGCCTGGTGGGTGCTCATTCTAACGCACCCGACGCCCGCTGACCCGATGGGCTTGCCACGCCCCGCCAAACTGGCTATTTTTACAGTCATGGCTCCTGATCGAGCGGCGACGGCGCTTCACGGAATTCGGCGTATAGCTCGGGATAGCCCTCCTGAAGGCGGCTCAACTTTTCCTGGGCGCCTTCGGGTAGCGCCTCGGCGAGGCTTGCCAGATCCGCTTCGTCGAAATGCTCGCGAATCAACGGGAACAGCTCCTCGCGTTCCGCCCGCAGATAGGCGCGATGCGCTTCCAGGTAGGCCTGGAGGTCAGCGGCAAAGCGATCCATGGGCACGATGGCATCCATCAGGATCATGTCGAGATCGTCGGAAAGGCGCATCAACCGCTGATGCAGGGCTTCATAGTCGGCGGTCAAGCGCACCACCAGATCGTCCACCTCGGGTAGCCGTTCCACCAGGCGCTCGCCGAAGATGCGCTCCAATGGCACCGTGAATCCGCTCATGTAATCGAGAATGAAGTCGACGACCTCGCGCACCAGCTGGAAATTGGGCCGCTCGCCCTCGTCCAGGGTTCGATGCTTGAGCGAGAGCACGTGCAGCAGGCGCGCCATGTTGGCATGATCCTGGCGCAGCTGGTTGAGCATTGGCATGGTGAGAGCCTCCTCTGCTAGAGACCGACAGGGGAAGTACTAGAACACTAGACCCCATGTAGGCAATGTGCCGTGGCATGTAGCCAGGCTTGACGTCACCGGCGTTAGACAGCCTTGGCGAACTGCCCCTCGCCATGTCGAATGACAAACCCGCTGTATAAACCTGACGTATAAACCTGAAGTATATAAACCTAGTGGCAATAGCGCCGTTATGCTCGTTGAATGATAGCTAACGGCCGTTCAGCCTCCTCGACGAGCCGACGACATTATGGACCTTTTCAGCCAGCAAGGCGCCGACAACGCGCCTCTCGCCTACCGGATGCGCCCGCGGCGACTCGACGACTATGTCGGCCAACAGGCCCTGGTAGGCCCCGGCAAGCCGTTACGCCGCATGGCCGAGACCGGCCAGTTGCGCTCGATGATCCTGTGGGGACCGCCCGGCGTCGGCAAGACCACCCTCGCCGAAATACTCGCCGACGCCTCCGGGGCCAGCCTCGAGCAGCTCTCCGCAGTGATGGCCGGGGTCAAGGAACTGCGCGCAGCCGTCGAGCGCGCGCGTGGCGCCCAGGCGCAGCAGCGGCCCACGGTGTTGTTTCTCGATGAGATCCACCGTCTCAACAAGAGCCAGCAGGACGCCCTGCTGCCGCATGTCGAATCGGGGCTGCTCACGCTGATCGGCGCCACTACCGAGAATCCCTCGTTCGAGGTCAATTCCGCGCTGCTCTCGCGGGCACGCGTCTACGTGCTCAAGAAACTCGCGGCGAGCGATCTGGTGGAGGTGTTGCAGCGTGCCCTAGAGGACCCGGAGCGCGGTCTCGGCAAGCGCTCGATCAGTGTCGATCCCGAGGTGCTGGCCATCCTCGCCCGGGCCAGTAGCGGCGACGCACGCCGCGCACTGGGTCTGCTCGAGACCGCCTGCGATTTCACCCGCCGGGAAGGCGAACGCGAGAGACTCGAGAAACCGGCGCTCGACGCAGTGCTCGGCTACCAGGCCAGCGCCTTCGACAAGCAGGGCGATCATTACTACGACCTGCTGTCGGCGATTCACAAGTCGATACGCTCATCGCGGGTGGATGCCGCCTTGCTTTACATCGCGCAGTTCATGCAGGGCGGCGGTGACCCTCTGGACGTGGTCCGCCGCCTGGCGGCGATCGCCTCGGAGGATGTCGGCAACGCCGAGCCGCGCGCGCTGCCGCTGGTCATCGCTGCCTGGGACGCCTATCTGCGCCTGGGCGATCATGAAGGTCAGCGCGCCATCGCCCACGCCGCGATTCACCTTGCCGTGGCCCCCAAGAGCAACGCCATCGACCAGGCCTGGAGCGGCGCCAAGGGCTTCGTCGCCGAGCATCCCGATTTCGAGGTGCCCCATTATCTGCGCAACGCGCCCACCAAGCTGATGGCCTCGCTGGGCCACGGCGAAGGCTACCGTTACGCCCACAACGAGCCTCAGGGCTATCCGGCGGGTCGCGCCCACGACTGCTGGCCCGGGGAACTGCCGCCCCGACAGTTCTTCGCGCCGAGCGACTACGGTCAGGAAAAGCGCTTCAGGCAGATGCTCGATTACCGTGCCGAGCTCGATGCCCAGGCCGACGGCGGTGCAGCCGAGCCTTGAGCGCTCGACCTGCCCGATCGCAACAGAGCCCGACAGATCGCGATCTGCCGGGCTCTGTGTTGCATGACGAGGGAGCATGAACCAACGCTCAGGGCCGCATCATCAACCCTGGCGAATCACGTCCACCCCGTCGGGGATCTCGAACGTGAAACGCGACTCCTCCAGCGACGGGTTAAGCGTGACCTCGTCGAAGCTGATCTTGGTCTGTTGACCGGTACTGTCGGTCATCTGCAGGGCATCGAACGTTTCGCCATCGAAGGTCAACTTGAGCGATTCGAACAGCGTATCGGACGTCTTGGGTACCAGGGTGAACGTTTCCGCCGTGCCCTGCTGGGCGCGGGATACCCGGTAGTTCTCGGTAAGCGCATCGGCGCTCCCGGACAGCAGCAAGGCCGGGGTACGCGTGACGCGGGTATCCAGCGGCTGTATCGAGACCTGCTCGAGGTCGGGATCATAGAGATAGACCTTTTCCCCGTCCGAGACCACGATCTGACGATAGGGCGCGTTGACTTCCCAGCGGAAGCGTCCCGGCCGCGACAGCCACATCTTGCCCTCGGTGCGCTGCAGGCGGTTACCGCTGCCGTCGAGAATGAACTGCTCGAAGTTCGCCTCATAGTTGTTGATCGGCTTGAGCAGTTGCGCCAAGCGCGATGCCGCCTGCGAATCGGCACTCGCCGACAGCGGCGCCAGCAGCAGCACGATCGTCAGTGCGACCAGGATCTTGATCCGTTTCATGCCTTCTCCTTGGTTTTAATCGCTTCGCGGCGGCTCTCGACCGCTGCAGTCTCGATAGACAGCACCGGCGTTCTGACGTTGCAGCGAGCCGCCGGCTTCCGCATGGCTTGCACAGAGCAACCGCCGGCTCAATCGCCCACCGGCGGCGGCGCCAGCACTTCGCGACTGCCGTTGGTGCCCATCGACGACACCACCCGTGCGGCCTCCATCGACTCGACCAGCCGCGCCGCGCGATTGTAGCCGATCTTGAAGCGCCGCTGGACGGCCGAGATCGACGCGCGGCGCGACTCGGTGACGAACATCACCGCCTCGTCGTAGAGCGCGTCCTGCTCGGCATCGCCATCGCCACCGCTCTCGGCTTCCAGGCCGGTCAAGGCATCGGCGTTGACGCCACCGGTGAGTATTTCCTCAATATATTCCGGCTCGCCGCGGCGCTTCCAGTCCTCGACCACGCGGTGGACTTCATCGTCGTCGACGAAGGCCCCGTGCACGCGAGTCGGCATGCCCGCGCCGGCCGGCAGATAGAGCATGTCGCCGTGGCCGAGCAGCGCCTCGGCGCCGCCCTGGTCGAGGATCGTCCGCGAATCGACCTTGGACGACACCTGAAACGCCATGCGCGTGGGGATGTTGGCCTTGATCAGACCAGTCACCACATCCACCGAAGGCCGCTGGGTGGCGAGTATCAAGTGGATGCCCGCGGCACGCGCCTTCTGCGCCAGCCGCGCGATCAGCTCCTCGACCTTCTTGCCGACGATCATGAACATGTCGGCGAACTCGTCGATCACCACCACGATGTAGGGCAGTTTCTCGAGCACCGGCGGCTGTTCGTGCATCTGCCAGGGTTGCGGCTCCCACAGCGGGTCGGCGACCTGTGCGCCGGCGCGCTCGGCCTCGTCGAGCTTGGCGTTGAAGCCGGCAATGTTGCGCACGCCCATCGCCGCCATCAGCTTGTAGCGCCGCTCCATCTCGGCAACGCACCAGCGCAGGCCATTGGCAGCCTCCTTCATGTCGGTGACCACCGGCGCCAACAGATGCGGAATGCCGTCGTAGACCGATAGTTCGAGCATCTTGGGGTCGACCATGATCATCCGTACGTCGTCCGGCGAGGCCTTGAGCAGCATCGAGATCAGCATGCCGTTGACGCCCACCGACTTGCCCGAGCCGGTGGTACCGGCGACCAGCAGATGCGGCATCTTGCCCAGGTTGGCGACCACCGGCGCACCGCCGATATCGTGGCCCAGCGCCAGCGTCAGCGGCGAAGCGGCCTGCTGGTAGGCGTCGGAGTCGATCACTTCGCGCAGCCGGATCATCGCCCGATTGGGGTTGGGAATCTCGATGCCCACGGTCGGCTTGCCGGGAATGATCTCGACTACCCTGACGCTCTTGACCATCAGCGAGCGCGCCAGGTCCTTGGCCAGGTTGCTGATCTTGGAAACCTTCACGCCGGCGGCGGGCCTGATCTCGAAGCGCGTGATCACCGGCCCGGGCCAGGTCTCGACCACCTCGGCCTTGACGCCATACTCGCGCAGTCGCGTCTCGAGCAATTCGGCCATGTCGGCGAGCTGGTCCGACGTGTAATTGGGCTGCTGCAGGTCGGGGGGCGTCAACAGCCGCAGCGAGGGGAACTCGCCATCCGGCTCGGGCATGTTGTTCATGATCGGCCGCTGGCTCTGCAGGTGCTCGACGGTCCACAGCGCCGGCCCCTGTGGATCGTCGGCCGCCGCCTGGGCCTGCTCGGCGGTAGCGACACGCGGCATCGGTGACTGATCGTCGTCATCCGCGCGGACCGGCTCGGGCGCGCCCGGCTGATGGCTCTTGATCGGCTGATGGCTCTCGGCAGGGGCTTCCTGTGTCGGCTCACGCCGGGCATCACCGGCTGCCGCAACGTCCCAGCTCAATTTCGGCTCGCGGGCATCGTCACGCTCGTCAATTGCTTCGCCACGTGCCGGCGGCGCGGCTACGGGGCGCGACGAATCCGCCGATTCGGCGCTGATCGGTCGCGCTACGCTGGCCGGAATCACTGGTTCATCGTCATCGGGAAGGATCGGCTCGGGTACCGTCTCGGGCACACGCCGTGTCTCAGCGCCGGCAGTGGGCGACGAAGCGGTGGCGGCTTGCGGAGTGACATGGCGGCGGGTCGACATCGCTTCGCTGATTCGCGCTTCCTGAGCGCTGTAGGCGGCTTCGGGACGCTTGGCAGAGGGTGTGCGCTCGGGAACGTCCCAGGGTATGTCGGTTGCCTGGTCGCGCTCGGCGCGCAGCGGCTCTCCATCGCCGCGCGAGGGCGTCGAGGCGGCCGAACGGGCGCTCACCGGCGCCTCCTGGGGGGCGTCATGCAGTTGCGGCTCGAGACGTTGCCCCCCCGCCAGCACGGGCGCAGCCTGCCAATCGGCCGCACGCCGCAATCTCAGCCAGCGACGCCACCCGGGCGGCCTCTCATCCATGGCTTCCGAGTCGGCGGTCTTCTCCGCGTGAGCCGGCGCGGCGTCATCGGCCTTCGAATCGTCCCCTCTCGAGCGCTCACGGGGGCCACCGAACTGCCCGGCGAGCCAGGCCCACACGCGCTGAGTACGCATGCCCAGCTCGTCCATGACCGAGAGCCAGGAGAGCCCCGAGAACAGCGGGAAACCGCACAAAAACGCTGCCAGCGCCAGCAGCGTCGCGCCACGCAGGCCGACCAACGGCTGCAGGGCCTCGCTCAAGCCTTCGCCGAGGATCCCGCCGGCCTTGTAGGGCAGCTCGCTGGCCGGGTTGAAGAAGTGCAGCGACCCCAGACTGGTGGTGGCCAGCAGCAGCAATACCAGGCCGGCCGCACGCACGGCCAGCGCCGTGGCGTCCCATTCCACGCGCACCTCGCGACGACGCATCAGCCGCCAGGCGGCGAAGCCCAGCATGCCGGGCCACCACAATGCGCTGGCGCCGAACAGCGAATACAGCACGTCGGCCAGCCAGGCGCCGACCGAGCCCATCCAGTTATCGACGCCCTGCTCGGGCCCGCTCTGCGACCAACCGGGATCGGCGGGCACATAGCTGAACAGTGCCAGCAGCAGAAACACGCAGCCCGCCAACAGCAGGATGATCACCCCTTCGCGGGATGCGCCCTGCAAGCGCACACCGAAGCGGCGAGCGCGCTCCTTGGCCTGGGACGCCGTCTCGCGCCGCCCCGGGGTTTTCTTATCGACACTCAAAAGGCCCTACCCCCTTCACATCACCGGCGATGCGGCGCGAGACGTGCCTGTCCGCCACCGTCCGGTCTCATCCAACCGGTTATATTCATCTGAACCGCCATCATACCGAGCCTGACCGACCGGTCACAGGGGCAGCGCATGCCAGTTGGCCACAAAAATGCAGCACAGCATTGAGTCGCCGGGTTAGCAACGGCAAACTTGGCATGCTTCGCCATGCCCTCTCGCCACACGACTCGACCCATGCTGCCCTGGTTACCCGCTCATCCGGTTCGCTTTCCCGATCTCGACCTGGCCCTCGACGAACCCAACGGCCTGCTTGCCGCCGGTGGTGCATTGACCTCGGAATGGCTGGTCGCGGCGTACCGTCGTGGCGTCTTTCCCTGGTTTTCCGACGGCCAGCCGATCCTCTGGTGGAGCCCGGATCCGCGCATGGTGCTGTTTCCCGACGAAGTGCGCGTGCGGCGAAGCCTTGCCAAGCGCCTGCGCAATGCCGGCTTCGAGATTACCCGCGACCAGGCCTTCGATACTGTCATCGCGGCCTGCGCCGGGCTGCGAAGCGGTGCCGAAGGCACCTGGATCACCGCGCCCATGCAGGCCGCCTACCAGCGCCTGCATCGGTTGGGCCACGCCCATTCCGTGGAAGTCTGGCGTGGAGGCCGACTCGTCGGCGGGCTGTACGGCGTGGCACTGGGCCACGCCTTCTTCGGCGAATCGATGTTCAGCCGCGAAAGCGATGCCTCGAAGGTGGCACTGGTGCACCTGGCTCGGCACCTGCAGGCCAGCGGCGGCGGTCTGATCGACTGCCAGATGCACACCCCACACCTGGCCAGCCTGGGCGGGCGCGACATCGCCCGCGATCGCTTCCTCGTCTATCTTGAACAGTATGCCGGCAAGCCGGCGCTGAGCTGGGCGCTGCCCCCGTCATCCAGTGAATGAGGAGTCCGTGATCGTGAGCAGTCGCGCTCCACAGCAGCCGACCCGGGATCTGCGCTTTTTCCTGACTGTGCCTCATGCATGCAGCTATTTACCCGATCGCGAAGCCACCACGCTGTTCCTCGATCCTCAGGAATCGCCCGGCCAGGGCGTCTACGATGCGCTGGCTCTGCTCGGTTTTCGGCGCAGCGGCCGACACCTCTACCGGCCGCATTGCGAAGGTTGCAGCGCCTGCATCTCGGTGCGCATCCCCGTCGAGGACTTCGCGCCCAACCGCACCCAACGCAAGCTGTGGCGACGCAACGACGATCTCGGTGTGTACGAACGCTCGGCAATCTTCGACGCCGAGCACTACGCCCTTTACGCCCGGTACATTCGCGCCCGGCACGCTGATGGCGACATGTACCCGCCGAGCCACGAGCAATACCGTACCTTCCTGACGCTCGATCATCCCTATGCACGGCTGCTCGAGTTCCGGCGCGGCCATCAACTGCTGGCCGTCGCTGCCATCGACGTGCTGAGCCACGGCCTGTCGGCCATCTACACGTTCTTCGACCCCTCGCCGGAACACGAGCGCCGCTCGCTCGGCACCTATGCGGTGCTGCAACAGGTCGCCATGGCGCGTCGCCTGAACCTGCCCCATGTCTATCTGGGTTACTGGATCCGCGAATCGCCGAAAATGAACTACAAGCACTCCTTTCAGCCGCTGGAGTTCCTCGACGGGCGCCATTGGCGACGCGCCATTCCGCTGTAAAATGCGCTTTCTTTGCCTTGACGCGCGGCATGCGGCAGAATGACGGGCTATCTTGATCAGCGACGGCATCCGCATTCGCGCTCAACGAACATCGCCATCGCGCTATCGCAACCCAGTGGAGGATTCGCCTAATATGGCACGAGAAGATCACATCGAGATGGAAGGCGTCGTCGTCGACACCCTGCCCAATACCATGTTCCGCGTCGAGCTGGAAAACGGGCATGTGGTGACGGCCCACATCTCTGGCAAGATGCGCAAGAATTACATCCGCATCCTGACCGGCGACAAGGTCAAGGTCGAACTGACCCCCTACGACCTTTCCAAGGGCCGCATCGTCTATCGTTCCCGTTAACGGGCACGCGCCTTCCTCGTCAACTCGCTAGAAAATCGCCAAAGCCGGAATGTCGAGCCTCAGAGCCCGCCACCCCGCCCATCGACGCGCCCCCCCGCGTTGATTGCCGAACGCTGCAATCCGTTGGCGGCCTTCATCGCCATCCGATAAAAAACGCCCCGCCGTGCTCCGACGAGGCGCTGTCAAGCTACGGTCAGCCGGGGGCCCAGCGGACTCCCGGCAACGCTTCAGGCCATCTCGGCTTCGGTAGCCAGTTGCAACTCGCCACCCTCGACGGTGACATGCACCACGCCCCCGTTTTCGGCCAGTTCTCCGAACAGGATCAACTCGGCCAGCGGCTTCTTGAGCTTCTCCTGAATTACCCGCGCCATCGGCCGGGCACCCATCTCGGGATCGTAGCCGCGCTCGGCCAACCACAGCCGCGCCGCTTCGTCGACATCGAGCTGGACGCGCTTCTCGTCGAGTTGCGCCTGAAGCTCGACCAGGAACTTGTCGACCACGCTACGCACCACCTCCGGCGCCAGGCCGTGGAACTGAATGATCCCGTCGAGCCGGTTGCGGAACTCCGGCGTGAAGGTCTTGCGAATGACCTCCATGCCATCGGTGGAGTGATCCTGATTCTGGAAGCCGATTGAACGACGGGCGATCTGCTCGGCCCCGGCATTGGACGTCATGACCAGTATCACGTGGCGGAAATCCGCCTCGCGACCGTTGTTGTCGGTCAGCCGCCCATGGTCCATGACCTGCAGCAGCAGGTTGAAGACTTCCGGATGCGCCTTCTCGATCTCGTCAAGCAGCAGCACGCAATGCGGCTGCTTGGTGATCGCCTCGGTCAGCAGCCCACCCTGGTCGTAGCCGACGTACCCCGGCGGCGCGCCGATCAGCCGCGAGACGGTGTGCCGTTCCATGTACTCGGACATGTCGAAGCGCACCAGCTCGATGCCCATCAACTGAGCCAGCTGGCGCGCCACCTCGGTCTTGCCGACCCCGGTCGGCCCGGAGAACAGGAAGCTGCCCACCGGCTTGTCGGGAGCCTTCAGCCCGGCGCGCGACAGCTTGATGGCCGAGGCCAGGCTGTCGATGGCCTCGTCCTGGCCGAACACCAGCATCTTGAGATCGCGATCCAGGTTGGACAGCAGCTTGCGATCCGAGCTCGACACGCTCTTCGGCGGAATCCTGGCGATCGAGGCGACGATCGCTTCGACCTGCTCGACGTCGATGGTGTCGATGCGCACCTCCGGCGGCAGTAGACGCTGGTGCGCACCCGCCTCGTCGATGACGTCGATCGCCTTGTCGGGCAGGTGGCGGTCGTTGATGTAGCGATCCGCCAGCCGCACGGCGCTGTCCAGCGCGGCATCGGTGTACTTGAGCTGATGATGCTCCTCGAAGCGTCCACGCAGCCCCTTGAGAATGCGAATGGTGTCCTCGACCGAGGGCTCGAGCACATCGACCTTCTGAAAGCGCCGCGCCAGCGCCCGATCCTTCTCGAAGATGCCGCGGAACTCCTGGAACGTGGTCGAGCCGATGCAGCGCAGCTCGCCGGAAGACAGCAGCGGCTTGAGCAGATTGGACGCATCCATCACTCCGCCGGACGCCGCGCCGGCACCGATCACGGTGTGGATCTCGTCGATGAACAGAATCGCGTTGGGCTGTTTCTTGAGCTCGGCCAGCAATCCCTTGAGACGCTTCTCGAAGTCGCCGCGGTACTTGGTGCCGGCCAGCAGCGCGCCCATGTCCAGGGCATAGACCATGCCATCGCTGATGACGTCGGGCACGTCCTCCTCGACGATACGCTTGGCCAGCCCTTCGGCGATCGCCGTCTTGCCGACCCCGGCCTCGCCGACCAGCAGCGGGTTGTTCTTGCGCCGGCGCGCAAGAATCTGCACGGTGCGCTCGAGCTCATGGTCGCGACCGATCAGCGGATCGATCTTGCCGAGCCGCGCCTGTTCGTTGAGGTTGGTCGCATAGCCGGTCAACGGGTGAGTGTTACCTTCGCTCATTCCCTCTTCACCCTCCTCGGCGTCCTGTGACGGCGACGGGCTCTGGCCATGGCCGGCCACCTTGGAAATGCCGTGGGCGATATAATTGACCGCGTCCACGCGCGCCACATTCTGCTGCTTGAGGAAATACACCGCCTGGCTTTCCTGTTCGGAGAAGATCGCCACCAACACGTTGGCGCCGGTCACTTCCGACTTGCCGGATGACTGCACGTGAAAGACCGCGCGCTGCAGTACGCGCTGGAAGCCCAGCGTGGGCTGCGTTTCGCGATCTTCCTGATCCTCCGGAATCAGCGGAGTGGTGGAGTTGATGAAGTCCTGCAGGTCAGAGCGCAACTTGTCCAGGTTGGCACCGCAGGCACGCAGAACGTCTGCCGCGGAAGCGTTATCCAAGAGGGCCAACAGCAGGTGCTCGACGGTCATGAATTCATGACGCTTGGAACGCGCCACCGTAAAGGCCGTGTTAAGGGTCAGTTCAAGTTCTTTGCTCAGCATGGCAGGTCCCCTTCCTCGCCGCCTAGGGCATCGTCGGCACTTTCACAATCGGGCACTTTGGGGCGTTTCGCAACCCCGGACTTCACGTTGCCAGACGTTAGTCGGCCCTATCGATATCACACAGCAATGGATGCTGACATTCTCGCGCGTATTGGTTGACCTGATGACTCTTGGTCTCTGCGATGTCACGGGTGAAAATGCCGCACGCCGCTTTACCTTGGGTATGTACCGCCATCATGATCTGCACGGACTTTTCATGGTCCATATTGAAGAAGGTCTGCAGCACCTCGACGACGAATTCCATGGGCGTGAAATCATCGTTGTGCAAAACCACCTTGTAGCGCGGCGGCTCTTCCAGCTCGGGATCCGCCGGCTTGACCGAAAGATCGCCCTGCTCCTCGTGTTCGGGTGGGCGCGTCATGCCCGACCGGACCGTCGTGGACCGCTGGCGGGCCTTCACATCGGGGTGTTGCGCAAAAACCATCGGCATTCTCTCGTCTCTATTGAACATAAGAGCCAGAATCCATCTGCACAAGCCGGAACGCGCACTGACGCAACCATTAGAACGCCAAGCAACGCCCGGGTTCCCTGCGCCGGTCTGGCCTGACGAATCCGGGTCAATGCCTTGAAGATGCGTCCGTCGGACCCCGCTTGCAAGGGAGCCGTGAAAATAAGCGCGCTCATGGCATACTGGCGGCCTCCATGCCTGCCCCTCGGCAGCGACAACCAGGCAAGGACGCGGTAGCCTGTCTGGGTCGCTTCCCTGGCCTCAACCGAATCCCAGATGAGTACCCTGTACCTGCTCAACAAGCCGTTTCACACACTCTCGCAGTTTACCGACGATCAAGGCCGCGCCACGCTGGCCGACGTGATCGACGTGCCGGACATCTATGCTGCCGGGCGCCTCGATTACGACTCGGAGGGCCTGTTGCTGCTTACCGACGACGGCGCGCTGATCCAGCGCATCAGCGACCCACGCCACAAGCAGCCCAAGACCTACTGGGTGCAGGTGGAGGGCAGCGCCGACGCGGCGGCCCTGCGCGCCTTGCGTGAAGGCCTCGTGCTCAATGATGGCCCGACCCGCCCGGCCCAGGTGCGCCTCATCGCGCCGCCCGCGATCCCGCCACGCGATCCGCCGATCCGCGAGCGCCGCCAACGGCCCACCAGCTGGCTCGAACTGACCCTGCGCGAAGGCCGCAACCGCCAGGTGCGCAGAATGACCGCCCAGGTCGGTCTGCCGACTCTGCGACTGGTGCGAGCCGCCATCGGGGCCTGGCGAATCGATGGCCTGGGGCCGGGCGAATGGCGTCGCGAAACGCTGCACGCCCCCGTACCCTCGGGCCGACAACGGCCCCGACCGACACGGAGAAAGCGTTCATGAATCGCTGGTCGCCCCGCATCACCGTCGCCGCCGTGATCGAGCGCAGCGGTCGTTACCTGCTGGTCGAAGAGGATCGCGGCGGCCCTTTCAGCCAGTTCAACCAACCCGCCGGGCACCTGGAGCGCAACGAGCGGCTGATCGAGGCCGCGGTGCGCGAAACCCGCGAGGAAGCCGCCTGGCAGGTCGCCATCACCGATTATCTGGGGCTTTATACCTACAGCGCCCCCGATGGTCTGGTCTTCCATAGCCATGCTTTCGTCGGCACGGCGCTGGCACACCTCGGCAACGCCCTCGATGAGGGCATCCTCGCCGCCCACTGGCTGACCATCGACGAGATCGACGATCTCGAGCGTGCCAAGCGGCTGCGCAGCCCGCTGGTGATCCGCCGCGTCCGCGACCTGCGTGGCGGCCGGCTTTTTCCCCTCGACGTGATCCAGGAGCGCTGACGCTCGAAGCGATGCGCCGCTTTCGGGTATAATCTCGCGCACTCTATTGTTGGTTCCCAACATCTTCGCCAGTTTCCAACGCCTCCAGCCGAGAGTGACCATGTCATTGCAAGTCACGGCTTCGCCCCAGCACCCCACACCGCCCGCTACCGGGAAGGTCATCGTCGGCATGTCCGGGGGTGTCGATTCGTCCGTTTCCGCGCTGCTGCTGCTCGAACAGGGCTATCAGGTCGAAGGCCTGTTCATGAAGAACTGGGACGAGGACGACGGCACCGAATACTGTACCGCCAAGGATGATCTGGCGGACGCCCGGGCGGTCTGCGACAAGCTCGGCATTGTACTTCACACCGCCAACTTCGCCGCCGAGTACTGGGACAACGTGTTCGAGCATTTCCTGGCCGAATATCGCGCCGGGCGCACGCCCAATCCCGACGTGCTGTGCAATCGCGAGATCAAGTTCAAGGTATTCCTCGAGTATGCCGAGATGCTCGGCGCGGCGTCGATCGCCACCGGGCACTACGTGCGCCGGGGCACCCGCGACGGCCGCGAGCGCCTGCTCAAGGGCCTCGACGCCAACAAGGACCAGAGCTACTTTCTGCACGCGGTGGCCGAAGACGCCATCGCCCGCACACTGTTCCCGGTCGGCGAACTGGAGAAGCCGCGGGTGCGCGAACTCGCCGAACGACACGGCCTGGCGACTGCGCGCAAGAAGGACTCCACCGGCATCTGCTTCATCGGCGAGCGTCGCTTCCGCGACTTCCTGCAGCAGTACCTGCCGGCCCAGCCGGGCCCGATCGTCACCCCCGAGGGCGACGTCATCGGCGAGCACATGGGACTGATGTACTACACCCTGGGCCAGCGCCAGGGTCTGGGCATCGGCGGACTCGCCGACTACCCCGACGCGCCCTGGTACGTGGCCGGCAAGGATCTCGACAACAATCTGCTGACCGTGGTCCAGGGCAAGCATCATCCGCTGTTGTACAGCGACGCCCTGGTCACCGAGGCCATGGACTGGATCGCCGGCGAGCCTCCGGCCGCCGCGCGGCGGCTCACCGCCAAGATCCGCTATCGCCAGCACGACGTGCCCTGCCGCATGACCACCCGCCAGGACGGCGGCGTCGAGGTGGCCTTCGATTCCCCCCAGCGCGCCGTCACGCCCGGCCAGTCGCTGGTCCTGTATGACGACGACATCTGTCTGGGCGGCGGGGTGATTCGCGCGACCTGGCAACGGGAGACGCTAGCCGCATGAATGCCACACCCATTCACACCGCCCCGGACGACCCGATCATGCGCCAGACGCTGGCCCTGGCCGGGGTCTTCCAGGCGGCCGCGGTGGTCGACCAGCTGGCGCGCCACGGCCAGGCCGACGAGCGCAGCTGGGAAACCCTGATTCGCGCCACCATCGACACCGACCCGGAAAGCTTCGAGGCGATCTACGGCGGTCACCCCAACAACTTGCGCCAGGGCCTCGAGGTTCTCAATGCGGTGGTCGGGCGCGAGCGCAGCGACCCGGCCGTGCTACGCTACGGTTTCACCCTGCTGCTGCTGATGCAGAAGCTGCGCAAGCAGCCGGCCATGCTCGATACCCTGGGCGAGCGACTGACCCGCGTCCAGGAGCAGGCCCGGCATTTCGGCGAAACGCACGAGAACGTCGTCGCCAGCCTCGGCGAAATCTACCAGGACACCATCTCGACGTTTCGCCAGCGTATCGTGGTCCAGGGCGAACCCAGCCTGCTTCAGCAACGCATGATGCCCGAGCGGGTGCGTACGGCGCTGCTTGCCGGGATCCGCTTCGCCCTGCTCTGGCACCAGCAGGGTGGGCGGCGCTGGAAACTGCTCGTGCAACGTAGCGCCATGAAAAAGGCCCTGGACCGGCTCTGAATGCGTCGCCAGGCATTCAAGTCGAAGCTCGACAGACAGCTCTTACCTTGAACCGATGGCGCCGTACCGGCGCCCTGACTCTTCGGATGACACCCATGCAGCTCTCCCCGCTTACCGCACTCTCTCCCGTCGATGGCCGCTACGAGTCCAAGACCCAGGCCCTGCGCGAGCATTTCAGCGAGTTCGGCCTGATCCGCGCCCGGGTTACCGTCGAAGTACGCTGGCTGGAGCGCCTCGCCGCGCATCCGCAGATCCTCGAGGTACCGCCGCTGTCCGCCGAGGCCAGCGCCTTTCTCGATGCGCTGGTCGGCGACTTCTCGCTCGCCGACGCCGAACGCATCAAGGCCATCGAGCGCACCACCAACCACGACGTCAAGGCGGTCGAGTACTTCCTCAAGGAGCGGGTCGCCGACTTCCCCGAGCTGCATGCGGTCACCGAGTTCATTCATTTCGCCTGCACCAGCGAGGACATCAACAACCTCGCCTACGCCTTGATGCTCAAGGACGGCCTGGGCGTGCTGCGGCCGGTGATGGGCGAGATCGTCGCCGCGCTCGAGCGCCTGGCCCATCAGCACGCCGATCAGCCGATGCTCTCGCGCACCCACGGTCAGACGGCCAGCCCGACCACGCTGGGCAAGGAGATGGCCAACGTCGCCTATCGCCTGCGCCGCCAGCTCGGCCAGATCGAGTCCGCCGAGCAACTGGGCAAGATCAACGGCGCGGTGGGCAATTACAACGCTCACCTGGCGACCTACCCGGAGATCGACTGGGCCGAGAACGCCCGGCTGTTGGTCGAGGAACTGGGGCTCACGTTCAACCCCTACACCACCCAGATCGAGCCCCACGACTACATCGCCGAGCTGTTCGATGCCATCTGCCGATTCCACACCATACTCATCGATTTCGACCGCGACGTCTGGGGCTACATCTCGCTGGGCTATTTCAAGCAGCGCACGGTGGAAGGCGAGATCGGCTCGTCGACCATGCCGCACAAGGTCAACCCCATCGACTTCGAGAACGCCGAAGGCAACCTGGGGCTGGCCAACGCGATCCTCGGCCACCTGGCCCAGAAGCTGCCGATCTCGCGCTGGCAGCGCGATCTCACCGACTCCACGGTACTGCGCAACCTGGGCGTCGGGCTGGCCTATGGGCTGATCGCCTATCACGCCACGCTCAAGGGGATCGGCAAGCTCGAGGCCAACCCGCAGCGCCTGGCGGAAGATCTCGACAACAGCTGGGAAGTGCTCGCCGAGCCGATCCAGACCGTGATGCGCCGCTACGGCATCGAGAAGCCCTACGAGAAGCTCAAGGAGCTGACCCGCGGCAAGCGCATCGACCAGGCCGGGCTCAAAGCCTTCATCGACAGCCTGGCCTTGCCCGACGAGGCCAAGCGCGAGCTGCGCGCCTTGACCCCGGCCAGCTACGTGGGCAACGCCGCGCAACAGGCCCGCGCGCTATAGACAGGCGCGACGCCCGCAAGCCACCTTCGAACTGCGAGGAAGCCATGCCCGCCAACACCCCGCTGACCCTGCTCGGCGGCCTGACCGCCGCGCAGTTTCTCGCCGACTACTGGCAGAAGCGACCGCTGCTGATCCGCGGCGCGCTGCCCGACTTCGCAACCCCGCTAAGCCCCGACGAGCTTGCCGGGCTAGCCTGCGAGGAGGGCGTCGAGGCGCGCCTGGTCGAGGAGCACGGCCGCGACGACCAGGGTCGTGCCGTGCCCTGGCGGGTCACCCACGGCCCGTTCGACGAGGCGACCTTCGCGCGCCTGCCCGAGCGCGACTGGTCGCTGCTGGTCCAGGCCGTCGATCATTACGTGCCGGCGGTCAATGCGCTGCTCGAGGCCTTTCACTTCCTGCCACGCTGGCGGCTCGACGACGTGATGGTCAGCTATGCGCCGCCCGGCGGCAGCGTCGGCCCGCATGTCGACCAGTACGACGTCTTCCTGCTCCAGGGCAGCGGCAGCCGCCACTGGCAACTCGGCGGACCGGTTACCGACGATGCGCCGATCGTCGACGGCATCGATCTACGCATCCTCGAGCGCTTCGCGGTCCAGCCCGGCGAGGACTGGCTGCTGGAACCCGGCGACATGCTCTACCTGCCGCCCGGTATCGCCCATCACGGCGTCAGTCGCAGCGAGGATTGCATGACCTTCTCGGTGGGCTTTCGTGCCCTGTCCGCCGATGAATCGATCACCTCGTTCGCCGACTATCTCGGCGCACAGCTGCCCGACTCGCGGCGCTACGCCGATCCCGACCTGGCCGCCCCGCTGCACCCGGGCGAGATCGACGATGCGGCACTGGCCCGCATGCGTGCGCTGATCCTCGATTCCCTCGACGACCCGGCACAGCTCGCGCAGTGGTTCGGCCGGGCAATGACCCAGCCCAAATACCCCGACCACCCCGTGGCCAGCGAACACCCGACCGAGGTCGATACGCTTGTCGCGGAACTACAGGCCGGGGCGGAACTCGAACGCACCCCGGGTTCGCGCTTCGCCTACCGTGACCATGACGAGACACGGGCGACGCTATTCGTCGACGGCGACGGCATCGATTGCCCGCCCGATCTGGCGCGGTGGCTGGCCGGCAACGCCTCCCTCGACGTGCGGCTGCTCGAACGCCCCGATGCCGCAATGCTACTGGCTTACTTGCTCGACCGCGGCAGCCTGAGCTGGCCGCCCCATGACGAAGACGATGGCGATCATGCCAGCGAGGACGAGCCATGAGCACGGCACCGTCGAGAGTCGAACAGGGCGACTGGCGCCAGCTCGGAGAACAGGCCAGCGAGATACGCCGTCAGGTATTCATCGAGGAGCAGGCCGTGCCTCAGGAAGAGGAATGGGATGGCCGCGACGACGAATGCCTACATTTCCTGGCTCGGCTCGATGGCCAGCCGGTGGGCACCGCCCGGCTGCTGCCCGACGGCCATATCGGCCGCGTCGCGGTGCTCGCCGCAGGGCGTGGACGCGGCATCGGCCTGGCATTGATGCAGGCGGCGATCGAGGCGGCGCGTGAGCGTGGTCACGCCCACGCCGAGCTCGCCGCCCAGACCCACGCCCTGGCCTTCTACCGGCGCCTGGGCTTCGAAGCTTATGGTCCCGAGTTTCTCGACGCCGGCATTGCGCACCGCAATATGCGCCTCGATCTCGCCTGAAGCGCTTGAAACATCCCACCTTCAAGAAATATCACTACACAAAAGCGGTCTTATTGATCGCTCTTGTAGTCGAGCTACAACCCCTGCTGCCGCCAAATGATAATTGTTGAGCCCCGCATTCATGGGTCATATTGGCTTACATGGCGACGTTAAAACGCTCGTTTTACAGCCTCGATATCCTAAGATCCATCGAATCCTGTAGTGAGCCGAACGTCGCCGGTGAGGGTTTTTAAATGCGACTCATCTCACGAAAAGGCAAGGCCTTTTACGCGATCGCAGCATGAAGCCTTGTCGGTTCGAAACGTCGCATCAGAAGCGCTCGGTTCGACAGGCGGTCAATGGCCGTCGACGACAATCAGCCAAGACGAGGATGCCATCATGTCAGCCTATCGGGATGCCCTGAACAGCTTCACCCAGTTGTGCGAAACACACGCCGGCAAGTGGGACAACATCAACCCCGAGCATGCCGCGCGCATGGCGCTGCAGAATCGCTTTCGCACCGGCCTGGAGATTGCCCGCTACACCGCGGGAATCATGCGCCGCGACATGGCCGCCTACGATGCCGACTCATCGCGCTACACCCAGTCGCTGGGCTGCTGGCACGGCTTCATCGGCCAGCAGAAGATGATCGCCGTCAAGCGCCATCACGGCACGACTCAGGGCCGCTACCTGTATCTGTCCGGCTGGATGGTCGCGGCGATGCGCTCCGAATTCGGCCCGCTTCCCGATCAGTCGATGCACGAGAAGACCTCGGTTCCGGCCTTGATCGAAGAGCTCTACACCTTCCTGCGCCAGGCCGACGCTCGCGAACTCGGCCAGCTGTTCCGTGAACTCGATACGGCCCGCGCCCAGGGCGACGAAATCAAGGCCCGTACCGTCCAGGACCAGATCGACGGCTACGAAACCCACGTAGTGCCGATCATCGCCGACATCGATGCCGGTTTCGGCAACGAGGAAGCCACCTACCTGCTGGCCAGGCGGATGATCGAGGCCGGCGCCTGCTGCATTCAGATCGAAAACCAGGTCTCGGATGTCAAGCAGTGCGGCCATCAGGACGGCAAGGTCACCGTGCCACATGAAGACTTCATCGCCAAGATCAATGCCGTCCGCTACGCCTTCCTCGAACTGGGCGTCGACGACGGAGTGATCGTGGCGCGCACCGACTCGCTGGGTGCGGGACTCACCCAGAAACTCCCGGTCAGCCAGGAGAGGGGCGACATGGCCTGGCAGTACACCAGTTTCCTCGATACCGTGGCGATTTCATCCAACCACGATATCGTCGAGGGCGATACGCTCATCAAGCTCGACGGCGAGCTGAGAAAGCCAGTGCGCCTGGCCAACGGCCTGTATCGCTTCCGTGCCGGCACCGGCGAGGACCGCGTGGTGCTCGACTGCATCACCGCGCTTAAAAATGGCGCCGACCTGCTGTGGATCGAGACCGAAAAACCGCATGTTGGCCAGATCGCCGGTATGGTCAAGCGCATTCGCGACGTGGTGCCCGACGCCAAGCTGGTCTACAACAACTCGCCTTCCTTCAACTGGACGCTCAATTTCCGCCAGCAGGTGTTCGACGCCTGGCAGCAGGAAGGCAAGGACGTCTCGGGCTACGATCGCGAGCAACTGATGGATGCGCGTTACGATGACAGCGAGCTCGGCGCCCTGGCCGATGCCTGGACCCGCGACTTCCAGCGCGACGCTGCCCGCGAGGCGGGTATCTTCCATCACCTGATCACCCTGCCGACCTACCATACGGCGGCGCTGTCCACCGACGAGCTGGCCAAGGGCTATTTCGGCGAGGAAGGCATGCTGGCCTATGTCGCGGGCGTGCAGCGTCGCGAGATCCGTCAGGGGCTGGCCTGCGTCAGGCACCAGGCGATGGCCGGCTCCAACATCGGCGACGATCACAAGGAATATTTCTCCAGCGACCGAGCACTGAAGGCCAGCGGCAAGGACAACACCATGAATCAGTTCGGCTAACGTCGCGCTGCACGCTTCGGGGAGGCTTCGGCCTCCCTTTTTCGTATCCGCTGGCAGACTACACTGGCTCTGCGGGCACCTATCTCGCAGCCATGGTCAAAGCGCGGCAATCACGCTAGACTCATTAAAGAACGCCGTTTTTAAAGCAGCTTGCAGGAGATCGCAATGAAGCGAACGCACTATTTACCGGTACTGGCACTGGGCCTGCTGACGCTTGGCGGTTGTGCCAACACCGACACCTACTCGGGCGATGTCTATAGCGGCAGCCAGGCCAAGACCGGTCAGCGCGTGACCTACGGCACCATCGTCTCGGTACGTCCAGTGCAGATCCAGGGCGGCGACCAGAACAGCGGCGTGCTCGGTGGGCTCGGCGGCGCCGTGATCGGCGGCCTGCTGGGCAATCAGATCGGCGGCGGCTCCGGGCGGACCATCGCCACGGCCGCGGGTGCCATCGGCGGCAGCGTGGCCGGGAAGAAAGTCGAGGATACCGCCAACAAGACTGACGCCTGGGAACTCGAAGTACGTCGGGATACCGGCGACAGCGTCATCGTCGTGCAGAAGGCCGACCGCAACTGGCAAGCCGGTCAGCGCGTTCGGCTAATCGGCAGTGGCGCCAACATGAGCGTAGCGCCCTACTGAGTCGCGCGGCGATGTCTCGCCCGCAGCGCCGGCGCTGACACCGAGCGGTAGCAATCGAGAAGCCCCACGGCAAGCCGTGGGGCTTCTCGCGTTGTCGCTTGCGTCCTGGCCGGGTCCAGGACCAACGTAGCCAATGGCTATTTACGGCCAATGGCTATTTACGGGTCTTGGTCTTGCTCATTCCCCAGCCGATCAGCTTGAGCACGACCCAGCCGACCAGCAGCAGGATCAGCAACGTCAGCAGCATCGACACCGGATTGACGATGGCGGTGGCGCCGACGATGGCCAATGCCACACACCATACCCAGCGATCGTCGCGACTACGCAACATCTTGGGTATCCGGCGATCGATGAAGTGGCCGTACGCCCCGTCCCAGTTCTTGAAAGACAGAAACAGGATCACGGCGAAGGCGATCAGCCAGATCAGGGTCACGGTCATGAATCAGCTCCTGAAGGGTTCAATCGGAATAAGGCTCAATGCGGCAAGCGGATAGGACCAAAACGGGGATCAGCATCAACTGCCTGCTCGCAGGGTACCCCCGCCTCGAAAGCCGCGCAACCGGCCCTCCGGCCCGTCCCAGGCCGCTGCTTCCCAGGGATGACCGAGCGCCCGGCAGGCACCCTTGAACAGACGTCAAGTCACGCGGCACAGACATGAAAAAAACAGCGCATCCCCTGACAGCCCTCGGGGGACACGTTACCATGGTCATGACATACACACCGAAAGGTCCATCACATCATGCAGATTGCGCAGAATTCCGTTGTCGCGTTCCACTACACCTTGACCAACGATACAGGTGAAGTGCTGGACAGCTCGGAAGGCCGCGAGCCGCTGACCTATCTCCATGGCTCAGGCAACATCATTCCGGGTCTGGAGAAAGAACTCGAGGGCCACCAGAGCGGCGATAAGCTGCAGGTGAATGTCGCTCCCGAAGAAGGCTACGGCGAAAAGCAGGAGGCACTCGTTCAGGAAGTGCCGCGCGATGCCTTCCAGGGTGTAGAGAGCGTCGAGCCGGGCATGCAGTTCCAGGCCCAGACGCAGGGCGGCCCGCTGATGGTCACCGTGACCCAGGTCGAGGGCGACACCGTTGTAGTCGATGGTAACCACCCGCTGGCCGGCCAGAAGCTCAACTTCGACGTCGAGATCGCCGAGGTCCGCGAAGCGACCAACGAAGAACTCGAGCATGGCCACGTGCATGGCGAAGGGGACCACGAGCACTAGGCTTTGTCCGAAAACTGCCTGCGCTCGGCGATCGACGCCACCCGCTCGGTCCAGTGATCGAGATAGGGGTCGGGAAGGCTTCGCCTCCCCGCCCGAACCGTGCGTGCGGTTCTCCCGCACACGGCTCTCCAGTCGATGGTTTCAACATCGTGATTGGCTCGCTTGCTGCCAGGCTTCGGCTAGGGTGAAAAGCCCGGCAGCGGCGAAGAACCTATTGGGCCAACGTCGCGTGTCTGTTCCGGTGTTGCCACGCCCAGGGCGTTTCTCCTGCTTGCGCAGGATGGCGCGAAGCCGTCGGCGGATGAAGCCATCCAACGGCCGGAACGTTGTCCGATAGGCGTGTCGGAAGTAGCCGAACCAGCCTCTTAGCAGAGGATTGAGTGAGGCGATGATCTGCCGCAGACTCTTGCCTTCCGTCCGCCGCGTCTTGCTTCTCACCTTGTCCTTGAAGGCTCTGAGACTCTTCCTACGTACCCAGCGCTTTCCCGCCTCGAAGCGGTAGCCCAGGAAGTCGAAGCCCTCGCCGCGTTGTCGACAGTCACCGATATGGGGCTTGTCGGGGTGCAGGGTCAGGCCATTCGTCATCACCCAGTCCTGCACGTGGGCCAGGGCCTGCCGGGCCTCCTGCTCGCTGTAACAGAGGATGACAAAGTCGTCGGCATACCGCACCATGCGATAGCCGCGCTGGGTCATCTCCTGGTCCAGCGGGTGCAGGTAGAGATTCGCCAGCAAGGGGCTGATGATCGCTCCTTGCGGCGCTCCCGCGGTGGGGCTCCAGCAGTTCATCTCGCTAACGATGTCCTGCGTCAGCCAGGCACGCAGCAGTGACAACAACCGACCATCGCTGAGCCGTTCCTCAACACGGCTCATGAGGCGGTCATGCGGGATGCTGTCGAAGTAACCCTGCAGGTCGGCGTCGACCCCCCAGGTCATGCCGGCCTTGAGGCCATCATCGACGGCCCGCAAGGCGTCCTTGCAGCCTCTTCCTGGTCGGAAGCCATAGCTCATCGGCAGGAACTCGTGCTCGAGAATCGGTTCGATGACACGCTTGACCGCCGCCTGAACGATGCGCTCCTTGACGGTAGGGATACCCAACGGGCGTGTCTTGCCGTCGCCCTTGGGGATCTCGATCCGCCGCACCGCCTGTGGGCGGTACCGCCCCGCCGCCAGGTCGGCCTGGAGCTCCTCAAGGTGGCGTCCGGACTGCGCGGCGAAGCGTGACACGCTTGCGACCAGAACAGCGGCGTGCTCGGTGGGCTCGGCGGCGCCGTGATCGGCGGCCTGCTGGGCAATCAGATCGGCGGCGGCTCCGGGCGGACCATCGCCACGGCCGCGGGTGCCATCGGCGGGAGCGGGGCCGGGGCCAGCGTCAGCTTCGGTTGCTTGTGCCGGGTCAGCGTGTACCCCAGATAGCTCCGCTTCCACGGCCGGTCCACCGCGCTCTTGTCGCGGTTGACCTTGAGCTTGAGCGAGCCCTCGAGGAACTCACTCAGGCTGGCCATGATCCGCTCTCCCGCCCGTCGACTGCCGACATAGACCTGCATGTCGTCGGCGTAGCGGCAGAAACGATGCCCGCGGCGCTCCAGTTCCTTATCCATGTCGTCCAGCAGGATATTCGCCAGCAACGGGCTGAGTGGCCCACCCTGGGGCGTTCCTTCCGTACGCGGCATGGGCAAGCCATGCTGGAACAGCCCGGCTTTCAGGTAGCGGCGGATCAGGCGCAACACTCGCTTGTCGCGGACGCGGCGTGCGATCCGCGCCATCAGCAGATCGTGGTTCACTCGATCGAAGTACGCTTCCAGGTCGAGATCGACCACCCAGCGGCGGCCAGCCCCCACGTGGGCCTTCATCGCCCTTACCGCCTGTTGGGCGCTGCGCTTCGGGCGATAACCGTAGCTCGACTCGGAGAAATCCGGATCGAAGAGCGGCGTCAGTACCTGCAACAGCGCCTGCTGGATTAGCCGGTCGGTAACCGTGGGGATACCGAGCTGCGGATGGCCGCCCCGTCGGTCCCGCCTTTCGGTTTGGGGATCTCGACGGCTCGGACGGGGCTGGGGTGGTACTCGCCGGCCAGCAGCCGCTCGCGCAGCGTCGGCCAGTACTGTTTCAGGTGGCCCGCCAACTGCTGCACCGTCATGCCGTCGGCACCCGGTGAACCTCGGTTGGCCACCACCCTACGGTAAGCCCGCGCCATGTTGGCCTTCTCTACCACGGCCTCCATGAGCGGGACGGGCTCCGCTTTCGTCCACGATGACGACGCCGGGAGCACAGCGGCAGACCACCCGACCTCCCAGGGTAAGACGCGCGACGTTGTTCGGCGCATCCTTGCGCCTCACCTTTCAGGCTGACGCTCAAATTCGTTCCCGACGAATTGGTCCCGCTTATGCCTGTCGGATCTACGCCATGACGTTCCGTGCAAGTATTGGGCTTTGATGAATTGGGCCATCTCACCCCATCATGACGCCTCGTATCCGCTTCCTGTTCAGCTGGGCGCCCCCGTCGAGCCCGCGTTTTGCCTCGGGCTTCCTTCAGATTCCCCTTCGCAGGAGACACCCTTGCCGTCGGCTAGCACTTCCCCTTGCCGGGCGTGCAGGGGACTTTCACCCAGGTCATCCCGGAGCACCACCCTCGGGAACAGCGCCAGTCACGGCGCTGCGCGCCATGCCTGGCGCACCCAAGAAAAATGCCAGCCAGCGTTAACTGACTGGCATTACCCGAATCGAGCGGTTTTTTCATTGGTGGCAGACGCCTGGCGACGGCCTCAGAGATGCGGCTGCAGGGTCTGCACCAGCGTCTTGTAGAGCCGCGGGCCGGCGGCCATCAGCCGGCCTTCCGGGGTCACGCCGGGCGAACCGTCGGGTCCGCCCATCAGCGCGCCGGCTTCCTTGAGCAGCAGCGTGCCGACCAGGCTGTCCTGTTCCTCGAGGCCCAGCACGAAGGCCGCGTCGACGCGCCCGGCGGCCAGCTCGGCGATGTCGAGCAGCGGGCAGCCGCTGGCGGTCAGCGTGTCGATGCGCGGGCCGAGCTGCTGGGCCAGCGTCAGGTAAGTCGGCAGATGGCGCGAACGCAGCCAGCGTTCCGGCAAGCCCATTGCCAGGCGAATGCCCTCGACCTGGGTGGCCTTGCTGACGCGGATGCGCTTGCCGTTGTGCTGCGCGCCCCGGCCGCGGCTGACCAGGTACTCGTCGTCGCTGAACGGGCAGATCACCACCGCGTGCTCGGGGCGCCCCTTGACCAGGCACACCAGCGACAGCGCGAAGCCGTTGCCGCCGGTGCTTAAGTTGGAATAGCCGTGGAAGGGCTCGATCCGCCACAGCATGTCGCGGCCTTCGCCTTCACCATCGCGGTGCGGGGTGAAGCGACCGGCGACGCCGTGCTGCGGATAACCGCGCGCCAGCTGGCGGACGATCAGCGTCTCGGCGTTGCGGGCGGCGTCTTCGAGCAACTGGTCGATCTTGCGCTCTTCGTGAGCGATGTCGATACGTTCGCGGATGCGCACAAACTGCTCGGCGGCACTGCGCGCGGCGCGCAGTGCGTATTGGACCATCGGATGCATGATCGGGCCTTGAGGATTCGGTAACTGTTAAAGAACGGGATAGCCTTCGGATCGAAGCTGTCGGCGCGAATCCTAGCAGATCCCCTCAATGGCCGCTATCGAAGCTCGAAGCTCGAAGCTCGAAGCTCGAAGCTCGAAGCTCGAAGCTCGAAGCCAGCATGATAGAATTTCGCCCATCCTCTTCGGCAACCTGCAGGTCCAGACTCATGCTCGAGCGCATCCGCATCGTACTCATCGGCACCAGTCACCCCGGCAACATCGGCGCCGTGGCCCGGGCGATGAAGAACATGGGGCTCGCCGACCTGGCCCTGGTCGCGCCGCGCTGCGAGGTCCAGACCAGCGAGTCGATCTCGCGCGCCTCCGGCGCCGACGCGCTGCTCGTCACGGCTTCGCTGCACGAGAGCCTCGACGACGCGGTCGCCGACGCCACGCTGGTGGTCGGCGCCAGCGCCCGCTCGCGCACCCTGCCCTGGCCGATGATCAGCCCGCGCCAGCTGGGCGCCGCGCTGCCCGCCGAGCTGTCCCGTCGCGAGGCCCGCGTGGCGCTGGTGTTCGGCCGCGAGGACAGCGGACTGACCAACACCGAGCTGCAGCGCTGCCATCGTCACGTGCACATCCCCACCAACGCCGAGTTCAGCTCGCTCAACCTGGCCGCCGCCGTGCAGGTGCTGAGCTACGAGTGCCGACTCGCTTGGCTGGACGCCGGCGAGGCCGGGCAAGCGGCCGCGCCCTCCGGCGAGGTGCCCTTCGGTGAGGCGCCCTGCGGCGTCGAGTGGGACAACCCGCCGGCCAGCCATGCCGATCTCGAGCGCTACTTCGCGCACCTCGAGCGCGTGCTGACGGCGATCGGCTTTCACGATCCCGAGCGGCCGCGCCAGCTCATGGCCCGGCTGCGCCGATTGTACCTGCGTGCGCGACCCGACAGCCTCGAGGTCAGCATCCTGCGCGGCATTCTCACCGCCATCGAGAAGCGCACCGGAGGACGCTGAGCGCCCGCGTCGCCGGGCAACCTTGCAGCCCGGCCGACGCGCCCCAATAATGTATGGCCACCCCGATCATCGGCGGGCCGCTGCGCGCCGTCGTTCAACAAGGATCGCTGCATGTTTCGCCGCCTGCGTGAAGACATCCATAGCGTGTTCGACCGCGACCCGGCGGCACGCAACTTCCTCGAAGTGCTGACCAACTACCCCGGCCTGCATGCGCTGCTCGCCCATCGTCTGGGTAGCTGGCTGTGGCGTCACAACCTCAAGTGGCTGGCCAAGACCGTCTCGACCCTGGCGCGCTGGCTGACCGGCATCGAGATCCATCCCGGCGCGCGCATCGGCCGGCGCTTCTTCATCGACCATGGCATGGGCGTGGTGATCGGCGAGACCGCCGAGGTCGGCGACGACGTCACGCTCTACCAGGGCGTGACCCTGGGCGGCACCAGCTGGAACAAGGGCAAGCGCCACCCCACCCTGGGCGACGGGGTGATCGTCGGCGCCGGCGCCAAGATCCTTGGCCCGTTCACGGTCGGCGCCGGCGCCAAGGTCGGTTCCAATGCGGTGATCACCAAGGAGGTACCGGCCGGCGCCACGGTGGTCGGCATCCCCGGCAAGATCGTCAAGCGCGCCGACCCGGACAGCGAGGACGTGCCGAATTTCGATCCCGAGCGGCGCGAGGCGATCCGCCGGAAATTCGGCTTCGATGCCTACGGCGTCAGCCAGGACATGCCCGACCCGGTGGCGCGTTCGATGCAGGCGATGCTCGACCACATGCACGCCGTCGATCAGCGCATCGAGATGATGTGCAACACGCTATGCAAGCTCGACGCCAGTTACCGCACCGGCAACCTGCCCGAACTGCGCGACGAGGATTTCGCCGAGATCCTCGCCGACGTCGACAGCTGCTGCTCGCCCGACCCGGCACTACCCTCCAAGGCTCCCGAGACGCGTGCCGCCGAACGCGATGCCGCGGCTTCGTCGTCCGACGATCAACAGACGCCACGGCGACGTTCGGGCGGGCAGCGCTGAGTCCGCGGCAATTGTTGACCGTTCTACTCGGTTTTTCCATAATGGCCGCAGCATAGCCTCCGACCCGCCGCGAAAGGCGCGCCGGGCGCGGTTTTTCAGCCTGCCGACCCGCAGGCCTTCAGCAATCAGCGTTCGAGCGCCCATGCGTGCGATCACCGTTCTCGATTATCCAACGCGACTTGTGACTCCCTTATGCGCCTGACCACCAAAGGACGCTACGCCGTCACCGCGATGCTCGATCTTGCCCTGCACGGCAAGCAGGGGCCGATCAGCCTGGCCGATATCTCCCAGCGCCAGGCGATTTCGCTGTCGTATCTCGAGCAGCTGTTCGCCCGCCTGCGTCGTGCGCAGCTGGTCAAGAGCGTGCGCGGACCGGGCGGTGGCTACCTGCTGGCGGTCACGCCGGACGCGGTCTCAGTAGCGCGAGTGATCGACGCGGTCAACGAGTCGCTGGACGCGACGCGCTGTCAGGGATTGTCGGACTGTCAGCAGGGCAATACCTGCCTCACCCATCACCTGTGGTGCGAACTGTCCCACGAGATTCACGGCTTCCTCGACGGCATCAGTCTGGGCGAACTGGTCAAGCGCCAGGAGGTCCGGCAGATCGCCGCCCGGCAACGCCAGACCTTCGACGCCAATACCATCGCCACCTCACCACCGTGAAGCAGCAGCACTTACCGAGGCCAAGCAAAGAACCATGAACACCCCCGTGTATCTCGACTACGCCGCCACCACCCCTGTCGACCCCCGCGTCGCCGAGGTGATGACGCGTTATCTGGGACTCGACGGCATCTTCGCCAACCCGGCCTCGCGCAGTCACATGGCCGGTTGGCAGGCCGAGCAGGCGGTTGAGAGCGCACGCCGCCAGGTCGCCGATCTGATCGGCGCGGATCCGCGCGAGATCGTCTGGACCTCGGGCGCCACCGAGGCCGACAACCTGGCACTGATCGGCTTCATGCGCGCCAATCGCGCCCGCGGCCGGCACCTGGTGACCTCGACCATCGAGCACAAGGCAGTCGTCGACACCGCCCGCGCCCTGGAGGCCGAGGGCTTCGAGGTGACCTGGCTTCAGCCGCAGCACGACGGACGCATCTCACCGTCGAAGCTCGCCGCGGCAATGCGCGACGATACGGCGCTGGTGTCGCTGATGGCGGTCAACAACGAGCTCGGCGCGATCAACGACCTGGCCGCGCTGGCGGCAGTGGTCCATGCCCGCGATGCGGTGTTTCACGTCGATGCCGCACAGGCCATCGGACGCCTGACACTGGACGTCGTCGAGCAGGGCATCGACCTGATGTCGCTGTCGGGTCACAAGGTCTACGGGCCCAAGGGCGTCGGCGCGCTGTACGTCAAGCGCAGCCCCGACATCCGTATCGAGGCGCTGATCCACGGCGGTGGCCACGAGCGCGGCATGCGCTCGGGCACCCTGCCGACCCATCAGATTACCGGCATGGGCGAGGCCTTCGCGCTGGCCGCCGACGAGGGCGAAGCCGACCAGGCGCGCATCGCGGCGCTGGCGAGCCGCTTTCTCGCCGGGCTGAAGGGACTCGAGGGCATTCACCGCAACACCGACACCAGCGTCTCGGTGCCCAATATCGTCAACCTGTCGTTCGACGGCATCGACGGCGAATCGCTGCTCATGGCGCTGCGCGGCATCGCGGTTTCCACCGGCTCGGCCTGCAATTCGGCGAGTGTCGAGCCATCCTATGTATTGACGGGTATCGGCGTGCCGCGTGCCCGGGCGCTGACGGCGCTGCGCTTCAGCTTCGGTCGCTTCACCAGCGAGGCCGAGATCGACGCCGCCGTCGCCGACCTGCAACACGCCGTCGCCACACTACGCCGCTAGCGGCGCTATATTCCGGCACCCCCGGCCACTAATTCAGTAGTCGCCGCCGCACAGAAGTCAGGAGGTTTACCATGGCGCACCTATCCATCACCACCACCGCCGCCGAACAGATTCGCCGGGTCCTCGACGAGCGCGGTCACGGCCTGGGGCTGCGCGTCAGCGTCAAGCCCAGCGGCTGCTCGGGCTATAGCTACGTGCTCGATTTCGCCGACGAGGCGGCGGGTGACGACGTCTCGTTCAAGGAGCATGGCGTGCAGGTGTTCGTCGCCCCCGACGCGCTGACCATGCTCGACGGCAGCGAGGTCGACTACGTCAACGAGGGGCTCAACCGCTTCTTTCGCTTCAACAACCCCAACGTCAAGGACCAGTGCGGCTGCGGCGAAAGTTTCAGCGTCTGAAAAATCAGCAGCGTCTGATACCCTGCGCGTCGCGGATGCGTAGCCGTCCACGAAGGGCTATACTAACGCGCGCTCAGCGCCCGCCCCCGCGCGGCGCCTGACCCCGACCCTCTGCGCGCCGCTACCCTGCGGCGCGCAGCCGTATCAGCGACCCTTTGTTTTCACGGAGAACGACACCATGGCCAACCAGCGCACCCTGTCCATCATCAAGCCCGACGCCGTCGCCAAGAACGTGATCGGCGAGATCGTCAGCCGCTTCGAGAAGGCCGGCCTCAAGATCGTCGCGGCCAAGATGCTGCAGCTGTCCCGAGAGCAGGCCGAGGGGTTCTACGCCGAACACAAGGAGCGCGGCTTCTTCGGCGAACTGGTTGGCTTCATGACTTCGGGCCCGGTCACCGTGCTGGTGCTGGAAGGCGGCGACGCCATCGCCAAGAATCGTGAACTGATGGGCGCCACCAATCCCAAGGAAGCCGCGCCGGGCACCATTCGTGCCGATTTCGCGCAATCCATCGACGCCAACGCCGTGCACGGCTCCGATTCCCCGGAATCCGCCGAGCGCGAAGTGGCCTACTTCTTCGGCGCCGACGAGATCTGCCCGCGCTGAGTCGACGCGCGGGAGCCGGCCGGCTCCCGCGGTTGTCCAGTCCGGGTCCGTCCCTCATCACGCCCCACCGACCGGTTGACCACCATGACCGCCACCGCCATTACCCCCCGCACCAATCTGCTTGGCCTGTCACGCGAACAGATGGAAGCCTTCTTCCTGTCGATCGGCGAAAAGAAATTCCGCGCCAATCAGCTAATGAAGTGGATCCATATCGACGGCTGTGACGACTTCGAGGCCATGACCAACCTCTCCAAGCCGCTGCGCGCCAAGCTCGCCGAGGTAGCCGAGGTGCGCGGTCCGGGGGTGGTCTACGAGGGCACCTCGAACGACGGCACCCGCAAGTGGGTGCTCGAGGTCGAGGACGGCAGCTACGTGGAGACCGTGCTGATTCCGTCGGACAACGGCGCCCGGCGCACGCTGTGCGTGTCGTCGCAGGTCGGCTGCTCGCTCGACTGCAGCTTCTGCTCCACCGGCAAGCAGGGTTTCCAGCGCAACCTGACCGCCGCCGAGATCATCGGCCAGGTGTGGGTGGCGCAGCGCAGCAGCGGGCCGCGCCGCGATACCGCCAATCGCCCGGTAACCAATGTGGTGATGATGGGCATGGGCGAGCCGCTGCTCAACTACGACAACGTGGTGCCGGCGATGAAGCTGATGCTCGACGACAACGGCTACGGGCTATCCAAGCGTCGCGTCACGCTGTCGACCTCGGGCGTGGTGCCGATGATCGACAAGCTCGGCGACGAGATCGACGTGAGCCTGGCGATTTCACTGCACGCCGCCAACGACGAGCTGCGCAACGAACTGGTACCGCTCAACCGCAAGTACAACATCCGCAAGCTGCTCGATGCCTGCCAGCGCTACCTGGCCAAGTGCCATGACACCCGGCTGGTGACCATCGAGTACACGCTGATCAAGGACGTCAACGACCAGCGCGAGCACGCCGAACAGCTCGCCGCGCTGCTCGAGGAACTGCCGTGCAAGATCAACCTGATTCCGTTCAACCCGTTCCCGCATTCAGGCTACGAGAAACCCTCGCGCAACCAGACCATGCGCTTCCAGCAGTGGCTGTTCGATCTCGGCTACACCGCGCCGATTCGCGCCACTCGGGGGGACGACATCGATGCCGCCTGCGGCCAGCTGGTGGGCCGGGTCAAGGACCGCACGCGGCGTCACGCGCGTTATATCCAGTCGATTCAGCTCGACGCCGATTGATGGAGCGGTCCCGCCCGTGGGCAGCGACCTTGACTTCGACTGGTCGCAGCGCTTTTATGAGTACGCTCAAAGCTTGGCCGCGCCGTGTCGCGCAAGCGGTTTCTTACAACCCAGAGAGTCGACCGCAGGCCGTTCGCGCCGAACGATCCGCCACCGTCGAGAGGAGTGCATGATTCGTCGCCCATGCTCGTTACCCGCACCCCGGCTGGGTGCCGTCATGTTCGCAACGCTGTGGCTTTCCGGCTGCGCCGCCACGCAGCAGGACGGCCTGGAAAGCGCTGCGGACCCGGACCGGGCGGCCGAGCTCAACGTGGCGATGGGCATCGAGTACATGGAACAGGGCAACCTGCCCCGCGCGCAGCGCAAGCTCGAACGCGCCTTGGCCATCGATCCCGGCAATGCCGACGCGCTGCAGGCCAATGCGCTGCTCTACCAGCGCCAGGGCGAGAACCGGCTGGCTCGCGAGTTCTTCAAGCGCGCGCTGGCCGCCAACCCCGACCTGACCCGAGCGCGCAACAACTACGCGGCATTCCTCTACCGCCAGGGCGAGATCGCGGCGGCCTGCGAACAGCTCGAACGCGCCAGTCAGGACATCAATTACGACAACCGCGCCCAGTTATTCACCAACCTGGGCCGCTGCCGGCTCGAGCGCGGCGCGCTGGCCGACGCCGCCGAGAGCCTCCAACGCGCCCAAAGCATCGACCCACGCTACGCGCCCAGTTATCTGGCGCTGGCGAGAACACTCACCGCACAGGGCGAGCAAGATCGCGCCTGGGACCAGTTGCAACGCTTCATCCGGTTGACCGGCACCACCCCCGAGAGTCTTCGACTGGCCGAGCAGATCGCCAGCGCTCGCGGTGACAGTGCCAGTGCCGCTTTCTATTCGCAGCAGCTGAACGAGTCTCAGCGCGCTCCCTGATCACAAGATAAGAGAGGACTGCTCAGTCATGAGCGACGCACACCAACGACAGGAAGCCAGTCTCGACCCCGAACTCTCATCCGGCCGGCACTCTTCCGGCGAGATGCTCAAGCGCGAACGCGAGCGCCAGGGCCTGACCATCGAGGAAGTCGCGGTTCAGCTCAACCTGCGCCCGGCGGTGGTCAACGGTCTCGAAGCCGATCAGTACAACGAGGTGCCGGTCGCCGCCTATCGCCGCGGTTATCTGCGCGCCTACGCGCGGCTGATGGGCATCGATGAAGGCCCGGTGGTCGCCGCCTACAATGCCCAGCACGGCGACACCCGCAGCGACGTCGAGCGGCGTGTCACCCCGGTGCAGCACGCGCGCAAGCCGTCGCGGGTCGGCGCCTGGATCTTCAAGCTGTTCACCCTGCTGGTGATTCTCGGCCTGATCGGCCTGACGCTGTTGTGGTGGCAAAGCCGCAACGGCAACGACCTGCTCGGCCTGAGCGGCTCCAGAGAAGGCAATGTCGCCGAGTCGATGAACGACGGACCCGCTGGGGCCAGCGGTACCGACGGTCAAGACGCTGGCATGCCCCCGGTCGCCGATCAGGACGGCGAATTGGGTCTGGTCGCGTCAGAGGGTGGCGCAGCCGACGCCGGAGCGAGCGAGCCGCCGCTGGTCGAGGATCCCGCCACGAGCGAAGACACCGCCACCGCGACGGCGCCCGACGACACGACGCAGACGCCGAACCCGATCATCGCCGAAACCGATAACAGCTCCGCCACCGGCACAGCCCGTTCAGACGGCAGTGATACCGCCAGCCAGGCCGACAGCGCCACGCCGCCGGCCGAGCAGAGCGCCACCCAGACGCCGGCCGTCAACGAACGGCAACTATCGCTGACATTCAATGAGCAGTCGTGGACCGAAATCTACGACGCCAACGACCGCCGCATCCTGGTCGGCCTGCAGTCCGCCGGCACCCAGGCCACGGCCGAGGGCGACCCGCCGTTTCGCCTGACCATCGGCAACGCCACTGGCGTCGAGTTGAACTACCGTGGCGAAGCCGTCGACCTCGCTGCCCGCACCGGCGGTAACAATGTCGCCCGCTTTACGCTGGGAGAGTAATCACCATGCACGCTCAGTCCCCCATCCAGCGGCGCAAGTCGCGCCAGATCCATGTCGGTTCGGTCGCTGTGGGCGGTGACGCGCCCATCTCCGTGCAGAGCATGACCAACACCGACACCCTGGACGTCGCCGCCACCGTCGAGCAGATCAAGCGCCTGGCCGCTGCCGGCGCCGACATCGTGCGCGTCTCGGTGCCGACCATGGACGCCGCCGAGGCGTTCGGCCGGATCAAGCGCCAGTCGCCGGTGCCGCTGGTCGCCGACATCCACTTCGATTACAAGATCGCCCTGCGCGTCGCCGAGCTCGGCGTCGACTGCCTGCGCATCAACCCCGGCAACATCGGCCGCGAGGATCGCGTGCGCGCGGTGGTCTCGGCGGCCCGCGACAACGCCATCCCGATCCGCATCGGCGTCAATGCAGGCTCCTTGGAGAAGGACCTGCAGAAGAAGTACGGCGAGCCGACCTCGGCGGCGCTGGTGGAATCGGCGATGCGCCACATCGATCATCTGGATCGCCTCGACTTTCCCGATTTCAAGGTCAGCGTCAAGGCCTCCGACGTGTTCATGGCGGTGGGCGCCTATCGCGACCTGGCCAGCCGCATCGAACAGCCGCTGCATTTAGGGATCACCGAGGCCGGCGGGCTGCGCTCGGGCACCGTCAAGTCGTCGATCGGCTTAGGGCTACTGCTGATGGACGGCATCGGCGACACCATCCGCGTATCGCTGGCCGCCGACCCGGTCGAGGAGGTCAAGGTCGGCTTCGACATGCTCAAGAGCCTCAAGCTGCGCGCCAAGGGCATCAACTTCATCGCCTGCCCGAGCTGCTCGCGCCAGAACTTCGACGTCATCAGCACCATGAATGCCCTCGAGGAGCGCCTCGAGGACGTCATGACCCCGCTCGACGTCTCGGTGATCGGCTGCGTGGTCAACGGCCCCGGCGAGGCCAAGGAGAGCGACGTCGGCCTGACCGGCGGCAGCCCGGCCAATCTGGTCTACCTGGACGGCAAGCCGGCTTCCAAGCTGCGCAACGATCATCTCGTTGACGATCTCGAGAAACTGATCCGCGACAAGGTACGCGAGAAGCAACAGGCCGAGCAGGACACGATCGTTCGCGCGCGTTAATCCACAGATCGCACGACCCGAAGTGGTCCGGCGGTGCCGCGCCGCCGGTTGTCAGGAGCAAACCCCGTTGAGCAAGAAGATCCAGGCCATCCGTGGCATGAACGACCTGTTGCCCGAACAATCGCCGCTGTGGCAATACTTCGAGGGCCAGGTCAGGACGCTGATGCAGCGCTACGGCTATCGCGAGATACGCACCCCGATCGTCGAGCAGACCGCGCTGTTCGCGCGCTCGATCGGCGAGGTGACCGATATCGTCGAGAAGGAGATGTACACCTTCGACGATCGTAACGGTGACAGCCTGACGCTGCGCCCCGAAGGCACCGCCGCCTGCGTGCGCGCCGCCATGGAGCACGGGTTGCTCTACAACCAGACCCAGCGGCTGTGGTACCAGGGAGCGATGTTCCGCCACGAGCGCCCGCAGAAGGGTCGCTACCGCCAGTTCCATCAGGTCGGCATCGAAGCCTACGGCATGGACGGCCCGGACATCGATCTGGAGGTGATCCTGCTCTCGGCGCGGCTGTGGAAGCAGCTCGGCCTGTACGAGCACGTCACCCTCGAGCTCAACTCGCTGGGCTCGCCCGAGGCGCGTGGGGCCTACCGCGAACGGCTGGTCGATTACTTCGAGCAGCACCAGGAGCTGCTCGACGACGACGCCAGGCGCCGCCTGTCGAGCAATCCGCTGCGTATCCTCGACTCCAAGAATCCCGACATGGCCGGGATGCTCGCCGACGCGCCGCAACTGCTCGACCATCTCGACGCCGAATCCCGGGCGCACTTCGAGACGCTCACCGCGCGCCTCGATGCCGCGGGCATCGGCTATCGCATCAACCCGCGCCTGGTTCGCGGTCTGGACTATTACAGCCGCACCGTGTTCGAGTGGACCACCGAGGCGCTGGGCAGCCAGGGCACGGTATGTGCCGGTGGCCGCTACGATGGCTTAGTCGAGCAGCTGGGCGGCAAGCCGACCCCGGCGGTGGGTTTCGCGATGGGCGTCGAGCGGCTGATTCTGCTGCTCGAGACCCTCGAGCTGGTTCCCGCCGAGAGCCGCCGCGGCCCCGATGCCTACCTGCTGGCCATCGGCGCGCGTGCCGAACACGCCGCGCAGCTGCTCGGCGAGCGGCTGCGCGACGCGCTGCCGAGCCTGACCCTGCAGGTCCACTGCGGCGGCGGCGGCTTCAAGAACCAGATCAAGAAGGCCGACAAGAGCGGCGCGCGGCTGGCGCTGATTCTCGGCGATGACGAAATCGATCAGGGGCTGCTGGGCATCAAGTTCCTGCGCGAGCAGCGCGACCAGGAAACCCTGGACCAGCAGGCCGCCCTCGACCGGCTCGCCGCGCTGCTCGCCTGACGCCCGGTTGGGATGGCGATTTTCGGCTGTAAGGACCCGGATGCCCAGTGGCGCCGAATGCACAGTAAAGGAGACCGCCCGTGGCGGAGCTTAGAAGTGAAGAAGAACAGCTTGACGCGATCAAGCGCTGGTGGAAGAGCAATGGCACGTCGCTGATCATCGGCGTGGTCGTCGCCGCGGCCGGCGTGTTCGCCTGGAAGGCCTGGCAGAACTACCAGGATTCGCAGGCCGAGGCGGCCTCGGCGCAGTATCAGCAGTTGCTTGCGCTGGCCGGCCAGCAGGACCTGGGGGACGAGGCGCTAAGCCGTGCCGAAGGACTGATCGACACCCTGGTCAATGACTACGGCGACACCCGCTATGCCGAGCTGGCCACGTTGATCCAGGCCCGTCTGGAGATCGTCGATGGCGACCTGGCCGGCGCCAGCCAGGCCTTGCAGCGGGTCATCGACGGCGACGCCGACGACTACCTCAAGGGACTGGCGCGGCTGCGTCTGGCACGCATCCAGCTCGCCGACGGCCAGCCCGAGACGGCGCTCGCCACCCTCGAGGCCGGCATTCCCGCGAGCCTGGCCGCGCCGCGTGCGATCGCCCGCGGCGACGCGCTGGTCGCGCTGGCGCGTAACGACGAGGCCCGCAAGGCCTACCAGCAGGCACTCACGCTGTCCCGCGAGTCCGAGCAACCGGTCTACGGCGTGCAGCTCAAGCTCGACAATCTCGGTGCGGAGGACGCCACCCTATGAAACTCGTTCAACTGCTCGCCCCGACCCTGGCCCTGGCGGCGCTGCTGGCGGGCTGCGCCGGTAACGTCGAGCCGCAGTATCCGCCCAAGCCGCTGACCGATATCGACCGCCAGGTCGAACTGACCCGCGAATGGAGCCAGGACGTCGGCGATGGCCTGGGCGTGGCCCGCTATCCGATCACTCCAGCGCTGGACGACGACCGGCTGTTTGCCGCCGACCAGTCGGGCCTGCTGCGCGCCATCGACACCGCAAGCGGCAAGACGCTATGGCAGATCGAGCTCGACACGCCGGTCTCCAGCGGCCTCACCGCGGTGGCCGGGCAGATCTACCTGGGTACTCGCAACGGTGAAGTGCTGGCGCTGAATCAGGACGACGGCTCGATCGTCTGGCGTTCACGGGTGTCCAGCGAGGTGCTTGCCGCGCCGCAGCCCAACAGCGAGCTGCTGGTGGTACAGAGCGTCGATGGCGCGGTGACCGCGCTCGATCGTGCCAGCGGCGAGGAGCGCTGGACCTACACCAGCAACGAGCCGGCGCTGACCCTGCGCGGCACGGGCACGCCGCGGGTCATCAACCAGGTCAGCTTCGCCGGTTTTGCCAACGGCCGACTGGTGACGCTCGACAACCGCAGCGGCCAGCCGCTGTGGGACATGCGTGTCGCCGTTCCCTCCGGACGCACCGAAGTCGACCGGCTGGTCGATCTCGACGGCCAGCCGCTGCTGACCCGCGACGGACGACTCTATGTGACCAGCTACAACGGCCGCCTGCTGGCGCTCGAGGCGACCAGCGGCGAGATCCTCTGGGAGCGCGAGGCCTCGAGCTATCTGACGCCGTTGCTGGTCGGCGACGTGCTGTTCACGGTCAACGAGGACAGCCACGTGCTGGCGCTGGATGCCGCTTCCGGCCGCGTGATGTGGGAATCCGACGCCCTCGAGGGACGCAGCCTGACCGCGCCGGCCTTCGTCGACGGGCGCATCGCGGTGGGCGACTTTGCGGGTTACGTCCACCTGCTCGACGCCGAGAGCGGCGAACTGGTGGGGCGCAGCGAGCTCGGCACGGCGATCAGCCTGTCCCCGCTCGCCGACGGCCAGCGCCTTTACGTGATGGACGACAGCGGCGAACTTGCCGCCTATCGCCTGAACGAGCGCGCCAGCGACTGAGTCGGCGGCCGGCGGGCCCCCTGGCCCGCCGGTTTCCTTCGGTCTAGCCCGCCTCGCAATGAGTGGGCGTGCGGGCGTCGGCGATGATAGAATCGCGCCCCAGGCATTCGCCTCCCCATTCTGACCCATTTCTGAGCTTCGCCACCCCATGAATCCCGTGATCGCCCTGGTCGGTCGGCCCAACGTCGGCAAATCGACCCTTTTCAATCGTCTGACCCGCTCACGTGATGCGCTGGTGGCGGACTTTCCCGGCCTGACCCGCGACCGCAAGTACGGCAACGGCCAGCTCGGCGGCAAGGAATACACCGTCATCGACACCGGCGGCATCAGCGGCGGCATCAGCGGCGACGAACAGGGCATCGACGCCGCCATGGCCGAGCAGTCGCTGCTGGCCATCGACGAGGCCGACATCGTGCTGTTCCTGGTCGATGCGCGCAGCGGGCTGATCCCGGCCGACGAGGCGATCGCCAACCACCTGCGGGTCAACCAGAAGAAGACCTGGCTGGTGGTCAACAAGACCGACGGCCTCGAGGAGCACTCGGCGATGGCCGAGTTCTGGACGCTGGGCCTCGGCGACCCTCACCCGATCGCGGCGAGTCACGGGCGCAACGTAACCACGCTGATCGACGAGGTGCTGGCGCCCTTTCCCGAGCGCGAGGAGAACGCGCCGCCCCCCGACGCCGAGCGCGGCATCCGCATCGGCGTGATCGGCCGGCCCAACGTCGGCAAATCGACGCTGGTCAACCGGTTGCTCGGCGAGGAGCGCGTGGTGGTGTTCGACGAGGCCGGCACCACCCGCGATGCCATCGAGATCCCCTTCGAGCGTCGTGGACGGCGCTACGTGCTGATCGACACCGCCGGGGTGCGGCGGCGCAAGAACGTCAGCCTGACCGCCGAGAAGTTCTCGATCATCAAGACCCTGGACGCGATCAAGGAATGCCACGTCGCGGTGATGGTGCTCGACGCCCGCAGCGGTCTGGTCGAACAGGACCTGCACCTGCTCGACTACGTGCTCAACTCGGGGCGCGCGCTGGTGCTGGCGGTCAACAAGTGGGACGGCCTGGAAAGCGAACAGCGCGACAAGATGCGCAGCGAGATCAAGCGCCGGCTGGGCTTCGCCGACTACGCCGACCTGCACTTCATCTCGGCGCTGCACGGCACCGCGGTGGGCGATCTCTACCCGTCGATCGAGCGCGCCTTCAAGGCCGCCACCGCCCACTGGTCGACCAACCGCCTGACCACCCTGCTGCAGGACGCGGTCAGCGAGCACCAGCCGCCGCTGGTCCACGGCCGGCGCATCAAGCTGCGCATGGCCCACCAGGGCGGCAGCAACCCGCCGATCATCGTCGTCCACGGCAACCAGACCCAGGCGCTGCCGGAAGCCTACAAGCGCTACCTGACCAACACCTTCCGCAAGGTGCTCAAGGTGCGCGGCACGCCGATCCGCTTCGAATTCCGCTCCGGCAACAACCCCTACGACCCCGACGCCGGCGCCAGCGACCGCGAGAAGGCCAAGAAGCGCGAACTCGGACGCAGCCGCGAAGCGCGCAAGAACCGCCGCTGAGCGGCGATCCCCGCGCCGGGCTCAGCGCTCCGGCGCGCTGCCTACCCAGTAACAGGCGAACTGCCAGGCGGCGCGCCCGCTGCGCACTCCGCGCAGCGTGGCGTAGCGGATCGCCTCGCCCCGCGCGGCCTCGTTCCAGCATCCCTCATCGGCGAGCTGCGCCACCCAATGGCGACAGGCCTCTAGGTAACTGTCCTGGTTGAACGGATGGAACGCCAGCCACAGGCCGAAGCGATCCGACAGCGAGATCTTCTCCTCGACGGCGTCGCCGTGATGCAGCTCGCCGTCGACCAGCCGCGAGGCGTCGTTGTCGCCGATCGCCTCGGGCAGCAGATGGCGGCGGTTGGACGTGGCATACAGCAGCACGTTCTCCGGCGGCCCGGTGAGGGTGCCGTCGAGCACGCTCTTGAGCGCCTTGTAGGCGTCGTCGTGGCCCTCGAACGACAGATCGTCGCAGTACACCACGAAGCGATGGCGGGTATCGCGCAGCCGCTGGACCATCGCCGGCAGGCCGACCAGATCGTGGCGATCGACCTGGATCAGCCGCAACCCTTCGCCGGCCAGACTGTTGAGCAGCGCGCGTACCATCGACGACTTGCCGCTGCCCCGCGCGCCCCACAGCAGCGCGTGGTTGGCCGGCCGGCCGTGCAGGAACGCCCGGGTATTGGCGAGCAGCGCCTGCTTCTGGCGTTCGACGCCGATCAGGTCGTCGAGCCTGACGTCGTCGCGGGTGGCGACCGGAATCAGCTGGCCGCCCAGCGCGTTGCGCTGCCATAGCGCGGCGATATCGCGCTCCCAATCGACCGCCGGGGCCGGCGGCGGCAGGGCCTCCTCGAGCCGGTCGAGCAAGCGATGCAGGCGCTGTGCGAGCTCGGCATCCATTCAGGCTATCTCCTCTGTGAACGTTAATTGTGAATAATTCACCTAAGGGTACGGGCCTTGATGACCCACCGAGACAGGCGCTTGAGGTTTCGATAGGGGTCGGGAAGGCTTTGCCTCCCCGCCCTCCGAACCGTGCGTGCGGTTCTCCCGCACACGGCTCTCCAGTCGATGGTTTCAACATCGTGATTGGCTCGCTTGCTGCCAGGCTTCGGCTAGGGTGAAAAGCCCGGCAGCGGCGAAGAACCTATTGGGCCAACGTCGCGTGTCTGTTCCGGTGTTGCCACGCCCAGGGCGTTTCTCCTGCTTGCGCAGGATGGCGCGAAGCCGTCGGCGGATGAAGCCATCCAACGGCCGGAACGTTGTCCGATAGGCGTGTCGGAAGTAGCCGAACCAGCCTCTTAGCAGAGGATTGAGTGAGGCGATGATCTGCCGCAGACTCTTGCCTTCCGTCCGCCGCGTCTTGCTTCTCACCTTGTCCTTGAAGGCTCTGAGACTCTTCCTACGTACCCAGCGCTTTCCCGCCTCGAAGCGGTAGCCCAGGAAGTCGAAGCCCTCGCCGCGTTGTCGACAGTCACCGATATGGGGCTTGTCGGGGTGCAGGGTCAGGCCATTCGTCATCACCCAGTCCTGCACGTGGGCCAGGGCCTGCCGGGCCTCCTGCTCGCTGTAACAGAGGATGACAAAGTCGTCGGCATACCGCACCATGCGATAGCCGCGCTGGGTCATCTCCTGGTCCAGCGGGTGCAGGTAGAGATTCGCCAGCAAGGGGCTGATGATCGCTCCTTGCGGCGCTCCCGCGGTGGGGCTCCAGCAGTTCATCTCGCTAACGATGTCCTGCGTCAGCCAGGCACGCAGCAGTGACAACAACCGACCATCGCTGAGCCGTTCCTCAACACGGCTCATGAGGCGGTCATGCGGGATGCTGTCGAAGTAACCCTGCAGGTCGGCGTCGACCCCCCAGGTCATGCCGGCCTTGAGGCCATCATCGACGGCCCGCAAGGCGTCCTTGCAGCCTCTTCCTGGTCGGAAGCCATAGCTCATCGGCAGGAACTCGTGCTCGAGAATCGGTTCGATGACACGCTTGAGCGCCGCCTGAACGATGCGGTCCTTGACGGTAGGGATACCCAACGGGCGTGTCTTGCCGCCGCCCTTGGGGATCTCGATCCGCCGCACCGCCTGTGGGCGGTACCGCCCCGCCGCCAGGTCGGCCTGGAGCTCCTCAAGGTGGCGTCCGGACTGCGCGGCGAAGCGTGACACGCTTTGCCGATCGACCCCCGCTGTAGACGCACCGGAAATCGCTGAATGGCGGGGCGCTCGACCTGTAGCGGACGCGAGGTGCATGGTACAACGTATTTTCATTCGCTAGCGGAACGCCCATGACACGTACCCGACACGATCGTCCCGGCCTGCAGATACGCCTGGTCGCCGACCGGGACGTGGTGCTGGGCCCCGGCAAGGCGGCGCTGCTCGAGGCGATCGACGCCAGCGGCTCGATCGCCGCCGCGAGCCGGACCCTGGGCCTGAGCTACAAGAAGGCCTGGCAACTGATCGATACCATGAATCGCCATCTGCCCGGGCCGGTCGTGACGACCGCCAGCGGCGGCAACCAGCGGGGCGGCGCCGGACTGACCCCGCTGGGTCGCGAGGTGGTCGAGCGCTATCGCGCGCTGCAACGCACGCTCGATGCCGCCCACTGCGAGGAAGCCAGGTCCTTGCTGGCGCTCGTCGACCGGCGCCAGGCCACGCCGCACTGAGCGTCATTCCATGCGGGCTTGGCTCCACGTGGGCTTGGCAAGTCGCGCTGCGCATTCTACAGTGAACCCGCTATATCCATTTATACATAACGGAATTCACCATGGCCACCCTGCCGGCAAGAGTCACCCACCCGCGTTGCCGCCCTTCACTGCCGGGCATCGCCGGGCCGTGGCTGCTCATCGCCGTGCTCATGGCGGCACTCGGCCTGGCCCCGACGGCACGCGCCGAAACCAGCGTGTACATCTACGCCGCGGCATCACTCGGCGACGCGCTGGACGCGGCCATCGCCCGCTACGAGGCCCGCCGCGGGGTGGACATCGTGCCGGTCTACGCCGCCTCCTCGACCGCCGCACGCCAGATCGCCAACGGCGCCCCCGCCGAGCTGTACTTCTCCGCCAACGAGCGCTGGATGGATTGGCTCGGCGGACAGGGCATCGCGCTGACCGAGCGCAGCGACCTGTTGCACAATCAGCTGGTGCTGATCGCTCCGCGCGACGGCGACACTCGGCCCATCACCCTGGGCGCCGGGAACGCGCTGGCGGCGCGGCTCGGCGATGGACGCCGCCTGGCGGTGGGCGATCCCGCCCACGTCCCGGCCGGCATCTACGCCAAGCAGGCCCTGCAGTCGCTGGGCGAATGGCAGGCGCTGAAGCCGCGCCTGGCGCGGGCCGACAACGTGCGCGCCGCGCTGGCGCTGGTCGAGCGCGGCGAGGCGCCGCTGGGCATCGTCTATCAGACCGACGCCCGCGCCAGCGACCGGGTCCGCGCACTCGCCACCTTCCCCGCCGACAGCCATACGCCGATAACCTACCCGCTGGCGCTGGTCGGCGAGTCGCCCAGCGACGCGGCCCGGAATTTCCGCGACTGGCTGGCCAGCGAACAGGCGTTGGCGATCTTCAAGGACTTCGGCTTCGCCACGATCAAGCCGGGCGAGCGCTGATTCCGTCATGCCGCCACTTTCGGAAGTCGAGCGCGAGGCCATCGCCATCAGCCTCAAGGTCGCCGGCAGTGCGGTGGGCTGGATACTGCTGCCGGGCATCGCTCTGGCCTGGCTGCTGGCGCGTCGCGATTTTCGCGGCAAGGCGCTGCTCGACGGCATGCTGCATCTGCCGCTGGTGCTGCCGCCGGTGGTGGTCGGCTATCTGTTGCTGCTCTCGCTCGGCCGTCAGGGCTGGCTGGGCCAGTGGCTGGATCGACTGTTCGGGATCAGCCTGCCGTTCACCTGGCAGGGCGCGGCGATCGCCGGCGGGATCATGGCGTTTCCGCTGCTGGTGCGCGCGGTGCGGCTCTCGCTGGAGGCCGTCGATCCCAAGCTCGAGGCCGCCGCCAGCACCCTGGGCGCCAACCGCTGGCGGGTGCTGGCGACCATCACCCTGCCGCTGGCGCTGCCCGGGGTGATTACCGGCACCCTGCTGGCCTTCGCCCGGGCGCTGTCGGAATTCGGCGCCACCATGACCTTCGCCGCCAACATCCCCGGCGAGACGCGCACCCTGCCGCTGGCGCTGTACAGCCTGATCCAGACCCCCGGCCAGGAGGCCGCCGCCGCTCGGCTGAGCGTGCTGTCGATCGCCATCGCCATGCTCGCACTGCTGGCCTCGGAGTGGCTGGCCCGGCGCGCCCGGCGACGCATCAGCGAGCGCGACGGATGAGCCGCCTGCACGACGCCGGCTCGGGGGGGCTGGCGCTCGACGTGACCCAGCGCCTCGGCAACTTCGAACTGGCGGCCGAGCTGGCGCTGCCGGCCAGCGGCGTGACCGCGCTGTTCGGCGCTTCGGGCAGCGGCAAGACCAGTCTGCTGCGGCTGATCGCCGGTCTCGACAGCCCCGACAGCGGGCGTATCCGACTCGCCGGCGAGACGCTGGTCGATACCCGGCGCGGCGTGTTCGTGGCCGCGCATCGCCGCCGCCTGGGGGTGGTCTTTCAGGAAGCCCGGCTGTTCCCGCATTACCGGGTACGCGGCAACCTGAGCTACGGCATGCCGCGCGCCAATCGCCTGCCGGGTGGCGCTGCGAGCGCCAATTTCGAGACCGTCGTCGCGCTACTGGGCATCGGGGCGCTGCTGGATCGCCTGCCCGGCACCCTCTCGGGCGGCGAGGCACGCCGGGTGGCGATCGGCCGGGCGCTGCTGAGTCAGCCACGCATGCTGCTGCTGGACGAGCCGCTGAGCGGGCTCGACGCGCCGCGCAAGCGTGAGCTGTTGCGTTACATCGGCGAGTTGGCGAGGCGCGTCGACATTCCCATCCTGTTCGTCAGCCATGTCCCCGAGGAACTCACCGCGATCGCCGATCACCTGGTGGTGCTCGAACACGGCCGGGTGCGCGCGCAGGGCCGCCTCGAGGAGCTGTTGCTGCGCTTCGACCTGACCGAGCAGTTGGGCGGCTTCGATGCCGCCTCGCTGCTCGAGGCGCACCTGGCCGACCATGATGAGCGCTATGCGCTGAGCACGCTGCGCCTCGCCGACGGCCAGACGCTGACCGTGCCCCGGGTCGATGCGCCATTGGGCGTCCGGCTGCGCCTGCGCGTGCCGATCCGCGATGTCGCGCTGGCCCTGACGCCCCTCGCGCACACCAGCTTCCGCAATCAGCTCGCGGCCAGCGTCGAGCGCATCGACCGACCGGACAGCGAGCGGGCCGGCGAACAGAGCGCCGTCGAGGTAGGCCTGCGCCTCGGCGAGCAACCGCTACGCGCGCGCCTGACGCGCAAGTCCCTCGACGAACTGGGGCTCGAGGAAGGCATGCCGGTGGTCGCGCTGGTGCGCAGCGTGGCCTTCGCCGAACGGCTGACATGAATCCGCGTCGCGCAGACATGCAAGAACGGCCGCCGGAATGTCCGGCGGCCGTCGATACGACGTCCGGCGCAAGCGTCGGCGTCAAGCTATTCGAGGCGCTTACTTGGTCTTGCTGGCGGCGGTCTTGCTGGCCGTCTGAATGTTGTCCTCGACCAGCTTCTGGCTCTTCTGAGCGAAGTCCTGGTTCAGGGCAACGACCTTCTCGGCGTCGTCCTTGAAACGCTCGCCCAGATCCTTGGCCGTCTTCTGCTGCTGCTGGACGTAATTGCGCAGGCCTTCGGCATCGCGTACGTCGAGCATCGAGCGGGCCTGACCCAGGTAGGTGTCGGTGCAGGCCTTGGCGAAATCGAGCTGGGTGTTGAGCACCTTCTCGGTGTAATCCACGGTCATTGCCGCGTAGGCGCGCGCCGGGCCGAGGAACATCGATTCCAACTGCTGGGTTGCCTGGTCGAAATTGTTGCTGGTCGCCATGATTCACCTCCGTGAGTGATGGTTGGCTAAACTCGGAGGGTTGCTCTGAAGCACCTTTGCTCAAAGGGCTTCGACCTCCGCTGCAATGCAGCATAGCAAAGTCATTGCTGCATTGCAACATCCCCTTCCATGATGACATCGGGTATCGAGTATAATCCGCGCGGCGATGCGCTCGAACGCGGGTACCAGGCATTGGCACCCTGCCACTGGCCGCCGATGCAGCGTTTAATCAACGCGGCAGCAAGCGCTTGTCGCTCCTACGCGTCGCGCTGTAAGGTCTGGCGACGACTCTCGTCGCACCAGTCACACCGTGAAGAGCGTTGCCGGCCAAGGTTGGGCGGAGCCCCGGCATATCCGCCTTGGCCGCAAGCACACGAGTGCAACACCACAACAAGACGCTTACGAGGAATTCTTCCTTGATTCGAATCGACAACGTCTCCAAGGCGTTCGGCGGCCTGCAGGCGGTACGGGGCGTTTCCTTCGAGGTGACGCAAGGCAGCATCACCGGGCTGATCGGCCCCAACGGGGCCGGCAAGAGCACGCTGTTCAATATCGTCGCCGGCCTCTTTTCGCCTTCCAGCGGCCGCGTGCTGCTCGATGGCCAGGACATCACCGGGCTGCCGCCGCATACGCTGTTTCACCGCGGCCTGGTGCGCACCTTCCAGATTCCGCATGAATTCTCGCGCATGACGGTGCGCGAGAACCTGATGGTGGTTCCGCCCGACCAGAGCGGCGAGAACCTGTTCAACACCTGGCTGCGCTGGGGCAAGGTCAAGCGGCAGGACAGCGAGGTGCTGGACCGCGTCGACGATGTGCTCAAGTTTCTCGAGATCACCCACGTCGCCGACGAGCTGGCCGGCAACTTGTCGGGCGGTCAGAAGAAGCTGCTCGATCTGGGCCGCACGATGATGACCGACGCCAAGGTGGTCTTGCTCGACGAGCCCGGCGCCGGCGTCAATCGCACCCTGCTCGGCAAGATTCGCGAGGCGATCCTGCGGCTCAACCGCGAGCGCGGCTACACCTTCTGCGTCATCGAACACGACATGGACCTGATCTCGGCGCTGTGCGAGCCGGTTCACGTGATGGCCAACGGCGCGCTGATCGCCTCCGGCTCGATGGAGGCGCTGCGCCGGAACGAGGAGGTCCGCGAGGCCTATCTGGGCGGTGGCGCCAGCGGCCGGATGGGCGAAGCGACCGGCAAGCCCGCAACCGATCAAGGAGCGCCCTCATGAGCAGCCTGCTCGAAGCCAAGGGTCTCTACGGCGGCTATGGCGGTGCCGACATCCTCAAGGGCACCGACCTGCGCGTGGAGAGCGACGAGATCGTGGTCATCGTCGGCCCCAACGGCGCCGGCAAGTCCACCGCCATGAAGGCGGTGTTCGGCCTGTTGCGGATTCGCCAAGGCCAGATCCTCTACCATGGCGAGGCGATCACCAACTCAAAGCCCGAACAGATGGTTCGCCGTGGCATCGCTTATGTGCCCCAGGAGAAGAACGTCTTCCCGTCGATGACGGTGCGCGAGAACCTCGAGATGGGCGCCTACCTGATGAAAGGCGACCTGTCCAAGCGCCTCGACACGGTCTACACGCTGTTCCCCAAGCTCGCCGAGCGCCGCCGCCAGCAGGCTGGCCTGATGTCCGGCGGCGAGCGCCAGATGGTCGCCATGGGCCGCGCGCTGATGATCGATCCGCAGCTGTTGATGCTCGACGAACCCACCGCCGGCCTCTCGCCGCTGCTGATCGACGAGACCTTCGAACGCATCCGGGAGATCAACGCTCAGGGCATCGGCGTGCTGATGGTCGAACAGAACGCCAAGCAGGCACTGGCCATCGCCAGCCGCGGCTACGTGCTGGCCACCGGCAGTAACCGCCACGAAGACACCGGCCCCAACCTGTTGGCCAACCCGGAAGTCGCCGAAATGTTCCTGGGAGGCTGAACCATGTCCGATATTCTGCAACTGCTCGTCTACGGCCTGATACTGGGCAGCGTGCTGACCATGGGCGCGATCGGCGTGTCGATGATCTTCGGCATCCTGCGCTTCGCGCACTTCGCGCATGGCGACTTCATGACCCTCGGCGCCTACCTGGGGCTGTCCTTCATCTCGGCCTTCGGGTTGAGCGCATGGTGGGCGCTGCCCGCGGCGATGGTCGGCATGGCGGTGATCGCGGTATTCATCGACCAGGTACTCTATCGGCGCATTCGCCGCACCCAGCCGGTGATCCTGCTGATCGCCTCGTTCGGCATGGCGCTGATCCTGCGCAGCCTGGTGCAGCTGATCTGGGGTTCCAACAACCAGACCTACGCCTCGGGCATCCAGTTTCCCTGGCGCCTCGACTGGCTGGGCGGGCTGCGCCTCAAGCCCGATCAGCTGTGGATCATGCTGATCTCGTTGGGCCTGGTCGCCGGCGTGCATCTGTTCCTGACGCGTACCCGGCTGGGCAAGGCGATGCGCGCGATGTCCGACAACATGGACCTGGCGCTGGTCTCGGGGATTCCCGCCGAGCGTGTGATCATGGTCACCTGGGTGATCGGCGGCGCGCTGGCGGCGGCGGCCGGGGTATTCCTGGGCATCGACACGCGTCTGCACCCGGTGATGGGCTGGACCACGCTGCTGCCGGTATTCGCCGCAGCGATCCTCGGCGGCATCGGCCGGCCCTACGGTGCCATCGCCGGCGGCATGATCATCGGCGTGTCGATGGAAATGTCGACGCTGCTGATCCCCGCCGCCTACAAGCCCGCCGTGGCCTTCGCGATCATGGTCGGCATGCTCATTCTGCGTCCGCAGGGTATCTTCAAGGGGACTGTGTGATGGAATTCACCGGCATCGCCTCGTACCTGGTCTCGTTTCTGACCTTCGCCGGCGTCTACGCCGTGCTCGCGCTGGGCCTCAACATGCAGTGGGGCTTCACCGGCCAGTTCAATATCGGCATCGCCGGCTTCTTCGCGGTCGGCGCCTATACCAGCGCGATCCTCACCACGCCGTCGAGCCCCGCCTACCTGGGCGGCTTCGGCATGCCGTTTCTGGTCGGCCTGGCCGGCGCGATCGTCGCCTCGACGCTGCTCGGTCTGATCGTCGGCCTGATCACCGCGCGGCTGCGTACCGACTACCTGGCCATCGCCTCGATCGGCATCGCCGAGATGGTCCGGCTGTTCGTCAAGAACGAGGACTGGCTGACCAATGGCGTACGCGGCATCGCCGGCATCGACCGGCCGCTGGCCGGCACCGCGCTGGATAGCCCGTTCGCCTATCTGGTGATCGTGGCGCTGTTCGTCGCCGGCGTGTACTTTCTGGTCGAGCGCGCCTACGCCTCGCCCTGGGGCCGCGTGCTGCGCGCCATCCGCGAGAACGAACCGGCCACCGCGGCGGCCGGCAAGTCGATCGCCGGCTTCCGGTTGCAGGCATTCGTGCTGGGCTCGGCGATCATGGGCCTGGGCGGCGGGCTGTATGCCCACTTTTTCGGTTTCCTGAGCCCCGAGGCGTTCATGCCGCTCTACGGGACATTCCTGGTCTGGGTGATGCTGATCGCCGGCGGCAGTGGCAACAACCGCGGCGCGATTCTCGGCGCCGTGGTGGTGTGGGGCGTATGGTCGGGCACCGCGCTGCTCACCGACCTGCTGCCCACCGAGTACGCCACCCAGGCCGCGGCACTGCGCGTGCTGTTGATCGGTGTGCTGCTGCAGGTAATTCTGGTCCTGCGTCCCGAGGGGATCCTGCCCGAGAAGCCGCCCAAGCTGCTCGCCAGGAAACGCTGAGCCGCAACCGGCCTGCGCCCATCACGACAACGCCCGGCCTAGGCCGGGCGTTGTCGTTGAGGATCATCGCGACGGCCAGGCGACACTCGATCGCCTGGCGCGCGTTGCTTACATCTTGGGCTCGAAGATCCGGTTGGTGACGACCTTGCCGTCCTTGAAGGTCCACTCGCCGAAGGTGCCGGGCACGTCGCCGTTGTCGTCGAAGTTGACCGAGCCGGAGGCGCCCTGGTAATCGATCTCCTTGCCCGCCTCGAGCAGCTTGACGGCCTTCTCGAATTCGCCCGGGCCGACCTGCTCGCCCGGCGGGTTGGCGACCGCGCGCAACTGATCGCGGATCGCCACGCTGTCGGTGGTGCCGGCCGCCTGAGCCGCCAGCGAGAGCAGATAGAAGGCGTCGTAGGCGGTATCCAGGTAGGGCTTGGGCGGCAGCGAGCCGTATTCACTTTCGTAGGCACTGCTGAAGTGCTGGGCCCCCGGCGAGTCGGCGCGGGCCTGCGGCACGGTGCCCACCGAACCTTCCAGGTACTGCGCGCCCAGATTGTCGACCAGTTCGGGGGCCTTCATGCCGTCGGTGAAGACGAAGTTCCTGAAGAAACCGCCCTCCAGCGACTGGCGCAGGATGGTCTGGCCGTTCTCCGGGTAACCGACCAATACCAGCGCTTCGGCGTCGTCGTTGGCGGCCTGCTGAAGTTCGCCGCGGTAGGCCGCCTGGCCCTGCTCGTAGGCCACCGACGCGGAGACCGTGCCGCCCGCCTTCTCGAAGGCCTGGGTGAAGGCTTCGGCAAGCCCCTTGCCGTAGTCGTTGTTGATATAGATGATGCTGACGTTCTCGTAGCCCTTTTCCTGGGTCACTTCGGAGAGCGCCACGCCCTGGAAGGCATCCGACGGCACGGTGCGGAACAGGAAGTCGCCATCATTCAGCGAGGTGATCACCGGCGAGGTCGAGGCGCTGCTGATCTGCGGCACCTGTTCGGGCTTCGAGACGCTCTGGGCCACAGGGATGGTCACCCCGCTGGAAAGCGCGCCTAAAATCGCGTTGACGCCTTCGATGTTGACCAGCTTCTGGGCCGCGGCGACGCCCGGCTGCGGCGAGGTCTGGGTATCGCCGCTGCTGATTGTGACGTCCTCGCCGAGCACACCGCCGGCGGAATTGATCTCCTTGGCGGCGAGTTGCGCGGCCTTGAGCGCGGGCTCACCATAGCTTTGCAGATCGCCGGTCAGCGGCACCAGCACGCCGATCTTGAGCGGCGCGGCCAGGGCGGAAAGACTGGTGGCCAAGGCCACCGCGGAAATGGCACCGATAAGCGGTTTCTTGACGGTCATGGCAGAGACTCCTTTGCTGACCTTGATTGTTGGTTGATCGGTGGGCGTGACCCTTCATTGACATCAACCCGTGGTCCAGCATAAGCGGGTCGCTGGCAATAGACAAAGCACCGCGTAGCGCGGCAGTCAACGCTCGCCAGGCGTGGCAACGAGGGAGTCGCGCATGGCCGGGCAATTAGTTAGCATGTTAATACTTGCCGCGGATCGTCACCTCGCCGCTTAACCAGCCAAGGACGCGCATGGGACTTCAGGAAATCGCCCTCGGCGGCATCTATCTGAGCCCCTTGCTGGGCTACGCGCTAGTCGGCTTCATCAGCGCCGTCATCGTGCGCAGTTGCCTGCATCGCCTCCTGCGCCAGCATATCCTATGGTACGAGGCGTGGTTCGATGCCGCCCTGTTCATCATCTTCACGGCGCTCGCCGCCTTCCTTTTTTCCGTTCTCGGTGAGGCTAGCTAGTCGATGCGCACGTCGTTACGCATTCTCATTACCCTGCTGATCGTCGCCATCGCCATCGCCGCCGGGCTATGGCTGTGGCACTACTATCTCTACACGCCGTGGACCCGCGACGGCCGCGTGCGCGCCAACGTGATCACCGTCGCCGCAGACGTCTCCGGCTGGGTCGACACGCTGGCGGTGCAGGACAATGCCCGCGTCGAGCAAGGCGAGGTGTTGTTCACGATCAATGACGCGCGTTTCCAGGCAGCGCTCGAACGTGCCCAGGCGGTGGTCGACCAGCGCCAGGCGACTCTCGATCTCAAACGCAACGAGCAGTCCCGGCGCCAGCGCCTCAGCCGCCAGGCGATCAGCGCCGAGGATCGAGAGATCGCCCGCATCGACACGCGGGTCGCCGCGGCCAACCTGGCCCAGGCCGAGGCCGACCTGGAAAGCGCGCGCATCGACCTTCAACGCACCGTCGTCAAGGCGCCGGTGACCGGCCATATCCTCAACATGCACCTCAATGCGGGCAATTACGTCAACGCCGGTCAGGGCACGATGGCACTGGTCCAGGCGGATTCCTTCTATGTCACCGGCTATTTCGAAGAGACCAAGATGCCGTTCATCGATCTCGGCGACGCCGCCGTGGTCACGCTGATGAGCGGCGACACCCGCCTGCGCGGGCATGTCGCCGGCATCGGACGGGGCATCGCCAACACCAACACCTCGACCAATAGCGAGCTGTTGCCCCAGGTCCAGCCGACCTTCAACTGGGTGCGCCTGGCCCAGCGCATTCCGGTGCGCATCGCCCTCGACGACGTTCCCGAAGACGTCCTGTTGAGCGCCGGGATGACCGCAACGGTGCGCATCGTCGACGCCGCCGGCAAGTGAGCTCAGCCTGATGTCGGCTTTCCTCGATGCCTACCTGACGCCCTCGGCGAGCGCCGTCAAGTTCGCCATCAAGGCTACCCTGGCGATGTTCCTGGCGCTCTACCTGGCGCTGTGGCTCGATCTTGACCGTCCCTACTGGGCGCTGATCTCGGCGGCTTTCCTGCAGATCCGCCCGATGAGCGGCATGGTCGTCGAGAAGGGGCTGTGCCAGATCGGCGGCACCGCCATCGGTGCGGTGGCCGGCATCGCGATCATGGCGCTGTTCGTTCAGGCGCGGGTCCCGGCGCTCATCGCGCTGACCGCCTGGATCATGCTCTGCACCTATGGCAGTTCATTGCTGCGCAACAACTTCTCCTACGGCTGCATCATGGCCGCGGTGACCGCGATGCTGATCGTGGTGATCGCCGGCAGCAACCCGGCAAGCGTCTTCGACGTAGCCGTCGCGCGGCTTTCCGAGCTCGGCCTGGGTGCGATCTGCGCGACCCTGGTCAGCTCGCTGCTGTGGCCCTCGCGGGTCAGCGACCATCTGGCCGCCCAGGCCGATAACGTGGTCAACCAGGCATTCGTCCAGGCCGCGCAGCGCCTCGAGGCCAGCGACGACGAAGCGGCGCTGCAGGCCTCGCTGACCGGTAGCCTGGAGCCGCTGACGACGCTCGAGACCGACAGTCAGGCGGCACGCTACGAGGGCCCCGTGGGCAAGGGCCGGGTGCGCGCCACACATGTGCTGACCCGACGTACGCTCCGTTTTTTGGCCACGCTACAGGCCATGCAGCGCCTGTTGCGCGATCACGACACGCGGATCGATGACGATATTCGCCAACTCATCGCCGAGATCGCCGCGGGCTTTCGTCAGGCCGAGCAGGCCAGCGGCGTGAGCGCGGCCCGCGAAGGGCTTCAGGCCCTGCGCCACCGCGCTCACCGGCAGGACACCGCCAACCTTGCCCCGCTGCAGCGACGCATCGTGCTGGGGCTGCGCGAGGCGCTCGGTCACGCCATCGTGATGCTCGACGCCCGCGAGGCGATCACCCGCCCCCGCGACCGTCAGCTACGCAGCGGCCAGCTGTCCTGGCACCGCGACCACCTCGCCGCCGGCGTCAACGCCCTGCGCGCGGGTATCGTGTTCGCCAGCCTGGCGACGTTCTGGATACTCACCCATTGGTCCAACGGTCAGGTGGCGATGCTGCTGGGCACGCTGTTCTCGGCGTTCTTCGCCAGTCGCGACAATCCGATCGCGCTGACCCTGGCGTTCTTCAAGGGCATGCTGTTCGCCCTCCCCAGCGCCTTCCTGTTCGGTCACGTGCTGCTTTCGCAGGCCTCGGGCTTTGCGTTGCTGGCATTATTGCTCGGCACACCGTTGTTCCTCGGCCTGCTCGGCGCCGGCAACCCCAGGACCATGGGCCACTGCCTGGCGTTCACCATCTTCAATATCCTGCTGATCATGCCCGGCAATGGCATGGACTTCTCGTTCGACAGCTTCGCCAATCGCGCCATCGGCGTGATCGTCGGGCTCAGTGCAGTGGTGATGAGCTTTCGGCTGTTGCCCGGCTTGGGTGCGACGCTGCGCCAGCGGCGCCTGGTCGCTTCGATCAGCCGCGACCTGCGGCGCATCGATCGCCACTCGCGTCACGCCACCGAGACGCGCTTTGCCGGGCGCATGGCCGATCGCATCCTGTCGATGGCCCGCCACGACGACACGCTGCCGGAACAGCAACGCTACCTGCTCGCGCTGGGCCTGACCGGACTCGACATGGGCAACAGCAGCCTGCGCCTGCGTTCATGGCTGGACGACACGCCCCACCCCGCGGTGAAGCGTGCCCAGCGCCGCGTTCACCAAGCGCTGGCCGAGGCCTACGCCGACAGCGCCGTCGGACGGCCCATCGGTGACGGGCTGCCCCGGGCCGCGCAAACCCTGCAGGAAGCCGTCGCCCGCCATGACGCCTTGCCCGGGGAGCAGCGGTCGCTGTTGCAGGGTCTGCTCGAGCGTCTCGAGCTGACTCTCAGGCAGCAGGCCGAGCGCCAGACGGCGAGGGATCGCTGAGTCTCGATCGGCGTCGCGTCACCAGAGATGGAGCATTTCTAATCGAACAGGTGCTTGCGCGCCTCCGCATCCATGCTCACCCCATCCTGCCGGTTGATCTTATCGACACGCGCGCAGCCGCGCTTGACGCCATCGGCCGGATAACGATCGACGATCGTCGGAATCCGGTTGCTGGGGCGATCTCCAGAAATTCGGCGCTGAACTGCTCCCCCCGATAACCGGCTTCAGTTGGCGTAGGCGCCCTCGATATCGACGATGCGCATGGCGTTGCGTCCCAGTCCGCCATGCACATCGAGCATGCGCTCCATCCAGGCGTAGACCGGGTCGGCGTTCGACACCAGATCGGCAGTCGAGACGCAGCGCGCCCACATGAAGCTGCCGAACAGCAGGTAGTCGGCAGCGGCCGGCGCCTCGCCATCGACGAAATCCGCCTCACCGAGCCGCCCGCGCAGCGGCTCCAGCGCCTGGTCGAGCTGGCTCAGCCCGCGGCTCGGCGCATGAACCTCCTCGAGGGCACGGCCGAAAGCCTTCTCGCGGGTCTCGCGGAAATACTCGCGGTCGCGCGGATCAAGGGCGTTGTACAGATCCATGACGATGGTCTTCATCATCCCCGGAGCCAGGCTGCGTTCGGCATAGAACTTGAGAAAGCGCGCCCGAGCTTCTGCCTCGCCGCTGCCCAGCAACGGCTTGTCGGGGTAGGTGCGGTCGAGATAGCGAAAGATCTCGTAGCTGTCGGTCACGGTCTGCTCGCCGTCGACCAGCACCGGCACCTTGCCCTGCTCGGAAAAGCCGATCGCCGGCTTGTCGGTGAAGTGCCAGGGTCGGGTTTCGTAATCCAACCCCTTGTGGGCCAGCGCATACTTGACGCGCCAGCAGTAAGGAGAAAAGCGCAGATTCTCGTCGATACCGCACAGGTCATACAGTACTCGTGGCATAGCATCCTCGGCATCAGCAGCGTTGTCTGCAGACGCTACCATCATGCCCGCGATGCCGCCACTCCTTGTCCAGTCGGTCCTGATTGCTATCCATTAGTCTAATCGGCTTACCTTGCCCTGCCCTTTCGGACCCCGGCAAACTAGCAACAAAACCCTATTCTCCTTTTTTTAACAATGACATGGCAGGAAAATCCAGAGGTACCCTTATATTGGTAAGACCAATTGGCCATGATTAGCAAAAGCGTCCATTTCCGATTATCGTGCCCACACCTGCCCGGTCAGGCAGGCCTACCACTAAAACACCGGACATATCGTGCCAAGTGTGACGCTGCACCAGAACAAGAGGAGCCGTGCCTGATGAATCAAACACTGCTTGCAATACTCGCCTTCCTGCCATTGGTCTTGGCGGGGGTCTTACTGATCGGCTTTCGGATTGCGGCTCGCACCGCGATGCCTATCGTGTATGTGGTTACGGCGCTGATCGCCCTTATCGCCTGGGATATGACGTTCACCCGTGTAGTGGCCTCCACTTTCCAGGGCCTGATATTGACCGTGGCGATACTCTGGATCATCTTCGGCGCCATTCTGCTGCTCAATACGCTCAAGCACTCGGGCGGGATCGCCGCAATCCGTAACGGCTTCTCCGGGGTGAGCCCGGATCGCCGCGTTCAGGCCATTATTGTTGCCTGGCTGTTCGGCAGTTTCATCGAGGGGGCGTCAGGCTTCGGCACGCCGGCCGCCGTGGCGGCGCCATTGATGGTGGCGCTGGGCTTTCCAGCATTGGCCGCCGTCGTGGTCGGCATGATGATTCAATCCACGCCGGTCTCTTTCGGTGCTGTCGGCACGCCGATCGTGGTGGGCGTCACCGGCGGCCTCGATAAAGCCGGCATAAGCGAGGCGCTGACCACCGGCGGCTCCAGCTGGGGCGCCTATTTTCAGTTGATCACCTCCGAGGTGGCGATCATCCACGCCATCGTCGGGCTTTTCATGCCGCTGATCATGGTCACGGTCATGGTGCGCTTCTTCGGAGCCAACCGCTCCTGGCGCGAGGGCCTGGAGATAGCTCCGTTTGCACTGTTTGCCGGTGTCTGTTTCGTGGTTCCCTATGCGCTGGCCGGGGTCCTGCTGGGGCCGGAGTTCCCGTCGATGATCGGCGCCATGGTCGGCCTGGCAATCGTCGTTCCGGCCGCGCGTCGGGGCTTTTTGATGCCCAGGACAACCTGGGACTTTCCCGAGTCATCTTCCTGGCCGGACGAGTGGATCGGCAAGCTGGACATCAAGCTCGACCAGGTGGCCGGGCGTGCACCGATGTCGGTGTTCATGGGTTGGCTACCCTATGTGCTGCTGGCCGTATTGCTGGTCATCTCGCGCACCGTGGCCCCAGTCAAGGAAGCGCTGCTCTCGTTGAGCTTCGGCTGGAGCGGCATCCTCGGCGAGAGCGATATCTCAGGGAGCCTCGAACCGCTCTATCTGCCCGGCGGGATCCTGGTCATGGTAGTGCTGATTGCCATGGCGCTGCATCGCATGCGTGGCCAGCAGGTACAGGCCGCCTTCTCAGAGTCGACCCGTGCGCTGCTGGGTGCCGGTTTCGTGCTGCTGTTTACCATCCCCATGGTACGCATCCTGATCAACTCCGGCGTCAACCAGGCCGACCTGGTTTCCATGCCGGTGGCCATGGCGCAGTTCGTCGCCGATAGCGTTGGCGGTATCTATCCCCTCTTCGCTCCAGCCGTAGGGGCCTTGGGTGCCTTCATTGCCGGCTCCAATACGGTATCGAACCTGATGCTCTCCGATTTTCAGTTCAGCGTTGCCGAGGCGCTCGAACTGTCCACGGCGATGATGGTTGCACTGCAAGCTGTCGGCGCCGCGGCCGGCAACATGATCGCCATCCACAACGTGGTCGCGGCATCAGCTACGGTTGGCCTGCTCGGCCGTGAAGGCACGACCCTGCGCAAGACCATCCTGCCGACGCTGTACTATGTGACTTTCACCGGCCTGCTGGGCTTGATCGCCTTCTACGCACTGGGTATTGGCGACGCCTTGAAGATCAGTTGATATCCTTATCATCAATGCTCTGCCCCGGCTAACCCGGGGCAGTTTTTTATAGATCGTATTGGTCGTATTGGTCGTATTGGTCGTATTGGTCGTATTGGTCGTATTGATAGTGCGATAGGGCTTGGAGGCGTTTCGCGCTGTAGCCATCTGGCAGCGGCCAGCACACGGATCAACCGATCCGCTCCAACTGCCCCGCATGGCATCGGCCGCGTTCGACATAGCTCTGCGCATTCTTTCTGAGGCCTTCCACAGCCTCCGCAGATAGCTCGCGCACGATCCGGGCCGGTGCACCGACAATCAGCGAGTTATCCGGAAAGCTTGCGCCTTCCTTGACCACGGCCCCCGCTGCGACCAGGCAGTTGCTACCGATGCTCGCACCGTTGAGAATTACTGCCTGAATTCCGATCAAGCTGCCATCACCGATGGTGCAGCCATGCAGCATTGCCTGATGGCCGACCGTGACACCATTGCCTACCGCCAGAGGGAAACCCGGATCGGCGTGCAGCACCGCCCCGTCCTGGATATTGCTGCCCTCACCGACTTCAAGATGCTCGGTATCGCCACGCAGCACCGCCTGGTACCAGATGCTGGCATTGCGTTTCAGGGTGACTTGGCCGATCACATCGGCTGTCTCGGCGACGTAGACGCCCTCTTCAATGACCGGTATCCATTTTGCATATCTGTAGATCGCCATACGGCTTCCTCCCGAATCGTTAGATGGCACGAACGGCCGAGCCAGCTAAACGGGCCGATCTTGTCTCGAAAATACCTGGCGGGCGGAGCAGATCAAGCCAACGCCCGCTCCAGGAGCCGGGCCACATGCAGGGCCGTTCGCCCGCTGCCGTCATGGATCTGATGGCGACAGCTGGTGCCATCGGCCACTAGCACCGCATCGTTATCGGCGTCACGGATCTTCGGCAGAAGAGACAGCTCGGCCATCTTCATGGAGGCGTCATAGTGCTCTGCCTCGTAGCCGAAGCTGCCGGCCATGCCGCAGCAGGAGGACTCGATTGTCTCCACCTCGAGGCCGGGAACCCACGCCAACACCTGTTCGACCGGGCGCACGGCATCGAAGGCCTTCTGGTGGCAGTGGCCATGCAACAGGGCCCGCGGGTGGTTCAGCGACTTGAGCTCAAGTGCCAGCTCGCCGGCATCATGAGCCTTGACCAGGAATTCCTCGAAGAGGTAGGCCGACTCGGACAGGGCCTTCGCCTTTGCACCGAAACCGTACTGCAGAAACTCATCACGCATGCTCAGCAGACAGGAGGGCTCGAGACCGACGATCGCCACCCCGCGCTGTACGAATGGCATCAAGTGATCGAGAGTGCGCCGCGCCTCGGCCTTTGCCTTGTCAAATTGACCGGATGATAGGTAGGTACGTCCGCAGCAAAGCGGCCTTTCCCCTTTGCTAATGTTGAGATGCACCCAGTAGCCGGCCGCTTCCAGCACCCGTTTGGCAGCTCGGGCATTGTCGCCCTCCATGTAGTTGTTGAAAGTATCGACGAACAGCAGCACCTCGCGGGTGTCATCAGCCAATTCAGCGGTGTTCCCATGGCGCGCCAGAAAGTTGCCTTCGAAGGCCGGCAGGGCACGCTCGGGAGCCAGGCCCAGCGTCCGCTTGATGCCGCGCGCAATAAATGGCACCCGTTCGGCGGCCTCGAGCAGGCTGGACAACTTGCTGGCCCAGGGCGCGTAGCGCGGCATCTCGCCGACCATACGGTCCCGCAGCGCGAGCCCTCTGGTCCGGGCTCGCGCAGTTCGCGCCTCGATCTTGAACTTGGCCATGTCGACGCCGGTCGGGCAGTCGCGCCTGCACCCCTTGCACGACACGCACAGATCGAGCGCCTCCTTGACCTCGTCACTGGCCAGGCCCGCCTCGCCGAGCTGGCCGGAGAGCACCAGGCGCAGGGTGTTGGCGCGCCCACGAGTCAGGTGCTGCTCGTCTTCAGTGATGCGATAGCTCGGACACATGGTGCCGGCATCGAACTTGCGGCAGTGGCCGTTGTTGTTGCACATTTCCACCGCCATGGCCAAGCCATGAGTGGGATCTCCGGCGCTGCCCGGCTTACTCTGCTCGCCGGTCAGCGGGTCGCGCTTGACGTTCCAGGGCGTCCAGTCGAACGCGGGGGTGAGCGGAATCGTCTGATAATGCCTGGGGAACCGAAAGTAGCGCTCGTCGTCCATCCGCGGGGTATCGACGATCTTGTTGGGGTTGAACAGATTGGCAGGGTCGAAGAGCTGCTTGATCTCCTTGAAGGCGGCATTGAGCGCCGGGCCGAACTGCCAGGCCACCCACTCGCCACGGCAGATACCGTCGCCATGCTCCCCCGAGTAAGCCCCCTTGTATTCGCGCACCAGCGTCGAGGCCTCCTCGGCGATCTCGCGCATCTTGCGCGCGCCGTCGCGTCGCATGTCGAGGATCGGCCGCACGTGCAGCGTGCCTACGCTGGCATGCGCGTACCAGGTGCCCTCGGTACCGTGCTTGTGAAACACCTGGGTCAGCTTGTCGGTGTACTCGGCGAGGTTTTCCAGCGGCACCGCACAGTCCTCGATGAACGAGACCGGCTTGCCGTCGCCCTTCATGCTCATCATGATATTGAGCCCCGCCTTGCGCACATTCCACAGCGCCTTCTGCTCGCCGGCGTCGGGCATGTCGACCACGCAGTCAGGCAGGCCCAGATCGGCCATCAGCTCGTTCAACTGGCGCAGGCTATCAAGCAGCGGCTGACGCTCCTGGCCTGAAAACTCCACCAGCAGTACTGCTTCGGGCTTACCGGTCAGAGCCTTCACGATCACCGGCCGGAACGCGGGATTCTCCAGCGACAGCTCGATCATGGTGCGATCGACCAGCTCCACCGCGGATGGCTCAAGCGTGACGATATGCTGAGTCAGATCCATCGCCTGGTAGAAGGTCGGGAAGTTCACCACCCCGAGAATCTTGTGCTCGGGCAACGGCTCGAGCTTGAGCGTAAGCTGCCGGGTCAGGCCCAGCGTGCCCTCGGAACCGACCAGCAGGTGGGCCAGGTTGACCCGACCCTCAGCGTCATAGGGCCGCGGGTTCTGGCAATCGAACAGGTCCAGGTTGTAGCCGGCGACGCGGCGCAGCACCTTGGGGAAATGCTCGCGGATAGAGGCGTTCTCGCGCTGGGCGATGTCGCGAACGCGCTGGGCGATGTGGCGCAGCCTGGCGTCGTCGGGCAACTCGTCGAGCAGGCCGAACGAGGCCGGCGAGCCGTCCGCCAGCAATGCGTCGATGCCCAGCACGTTGTGCACCATGTTACCGTACTTGATCGAACGCGACCCGCAGGAGTTGTTGCCGGCCATGCCGCCCAAGGTGCACTGGGCGCTGGTGGAGACATCGACCGGAAACCACAGCCCGTAGGGCTTGAGCCAGGCATTGAGATGATCGAGGACGATGCCGGGCTCGACGATGACGGTATGCCGTTGCTCGTCGAACTCGACGATGCCGTTCAGCCAGCGGCTGGTGTCCAGCACCAGCGCTTCGCCCACGGTCTGGCCGCACTGGCTGGTACCGGCGCCCCTCGGCAGCACCGGCATGCCGGCGTCACGGGCGATATCCAGCGCTACTGCCAGATCCTGCTGATGACGTGGAACGACTACACCGATCGGCATGATCTGGTAGATCGAGGCATCGGTGGAATAGCGCCCCCGGGAGGCCTGATCGAACAGCACCTCGCCGGCGATTTCACGCTGCAGGCGAGCGGCCATCTCCGAGACAGGCCGGATACGGGCGTTGCGAGGCTGTGAGCGCTTTGCGGATAACGAGGTCATCGTGTCTTCCCTATGCGGCTTGCGACGATCGCGCTGTTAACGATTGGCATCGAGCGGATGGCGAGCGAAACAGTCCAGCGCCGCCAGTACGCCGCTGTCCTCGAGCGGCACTCCGGCAAGCTTCATGCCGGCTTCGCAGCCACCGAGGGTGGCAATCAGCGTCAGGTCGTTGCAGTCGCCCAGATGGCCGATACGGAACATGCGCCCCTTGGCCTTGCCCAGTCCCATGCCCAGCGACAGATCGAAGCGCTCGTAGATCAGCTTGCGAACGGCATCGGCATCGACGCCGTCCGGCATGACGACGCCGGTCAAGACCGGGGAATAAACGGCGGGGTCCTGACATTGGATTTCCAGCCCCCAGGCGTTGACCGCAGCGCGTACACCGGCGGCCCAGCGCTGGTGACGCGCCAGCACATGCTCGAGTCCTTCGCCCAGCAGCATGTCGAGGGATTCATTCAGGCCATACAGCAGGTTGGTATTCGGCGTATAGGGCCAGTAGCCATGCTTGTTGGCCTCGAGGATCTCGTCCCAGGCCCAGAAACTCTTGGGCAACCGCGCCGACTTGCTTGTCTTGACGGCCTTGTCGGACAGCGCATTGAAACTGATCCCCGGGGGCAGCATCAGGCCCTTCTGGGAGCCTGAAATCGTTACATCGACCCCCCACTCGTCGTGGCGGTAATCGGCACTGGCCAGGCCGGAAATCGTATCCACCATCAACAGCGCCGGATGGCCGGCAGCGTCGATGGCGCGGCGTACGGCAGCGATATCGCTGGTGACGCCGGTCGAAGTCTCGTTGTGAACCACGCAGACCGCCTTGATCTCGTGATCAATATCTTGCTTGAGACGTGCTTCGATCATGTCGGCCTGCACCCCCTGCCGCCAACCCTGATCACCAGGCAGCCACAGAAACTCGGGCTCGATACCCAACCGCCGAGCCATCTTCTGCCATAGCGTGGCGAAGTGGCCGGTCTCGAACATCAGCACCTGATCGCCCGGCGACAGCGTGTTGACAAGCGCAGCCTCCCAGGCGCCCGTGCCGGAAGCCGGGTAGATGATCACCGGGTTCTCGGTCTTGAAGATTTGCTTGATCTTGACCAGCAGTTCCAGTCCCAGCGCACCGAACTCGGGGCCACGATGATCGATCGTCGGCAGGCTCATCGCCCTCAAAATGCGATCCGGTACCGGTGAAGGACCGGGGATCTGCAAGAAGTGACGCCCGGTGGGGTGAAAATCGAGGTTCAGCATGGCAGCTCTCCGATTCGTTATTTTTGGATAATGAATGCAATATGGACGTCAAAAAATTACTTGATGCAGCCCTCAGCCCTCAAGCGCTCAAGCTCCTCGCCCTGAATACCCAAGGTGGACAGCACTTCATCGGTGTGTTGCGCGAACAGCGGTGCCGGTTGGCGAATCTGTGACGGCGTACGCGAGAATTTGCTGGGGAAGCCGATCGTCTTCATCTTGCCGATCTTGGGGTGCTCGATTTCCTGCACCATGCCCCTGGCCAGGTAATGCTCATCCTGCATGGCCTGGGCAAAGTCGTTGATCGGACCGGCCGGCACCCCGGCTGCATCACAACGTTCGAGCCAGTCGTCGACATCGCGATCGGCCATGATCCCCTCAAGCAGCGACTCGAGCTCCTCGACATGCTGGCCACGAGCGTGGTTGGTCAGGAAGCGCTCGTCGGCCAGCAGATCCTCCCGCCCCAGCACGCCCTGGGCGAACCGCTCCCAAGTGCGCTGATTGGCACAACCAAGCATCAGGTAGCCGTCGCGGGCCTTGACCGCCTGGTAAGGGGCCGAGACTCGGTGTCTCCAGCCAGTGGGCTCGGGCACCTTGCCTTCGGCGAAGTAGGCCGCCGCCTCCCAGGTATACCAGGGCAGGCCACATTCGGTGATGGCAATATCGATGTGCTGGCCTTCGCCGCTTTGCATCTTGTGTATATAAGCGGCCAGTATCGAATAGACCGCCGTAATGCCGGCACCGATATCGTAGACAGCGATGCCCGTTTTCAGTGGCCGGCGTCCCGGTTCACCGGTCATCGACATCAGCCCGGTCATGCCCTGTGCCACCAGGTCGAAGCCGCCCTTGTGTCGGCTGGGACCAGTTTGGCCATAGCCGGAAATCGAGCAATAGATAATGCCGGGATTGGTGGCCTTTATCGTGTCGTAATCGATTTCCAGTGACTGGGCCACCCCGGGGCGATAGTTCTCGACGATGACATCGACCTCTTCGGCCAGGCGATAGAAGATTGCCCGAGCACGCTTGTCCTTGAGATTCAAGGAAATGCTCTTCTTGTTGCGATTGATCTGTGAAAAGCAAGTCGATTCGTCGTTGACATAAGGACCCATCTGCCGGCTATCATCGCCGCCGTTGACCTTTTCCACCTTGATAACCGCGGCGCCCATGTCGCCCAGCACCATGGTGCAATACGGGCCGGCCATGATTTGCGACACGTCGAGTACTTTCAAGCCATTCAAAGCAAGCATCGAATCTCTCCCTGGCAGCAGCCAGGACCGGTCATTTTCCAGTCCAGGCGAAAGGCGTCTTGTTGATGAACTTGTTGACTGCAGCCTTGAAGTCATCGCTCATGTAGCAAGTGATGACCCAATCGTCGCCGGCATCGGCAGCCGCTCTTCGCTGGGCCACTACCCGCCCTACCAGCGCCTTGCTGGCCTGCAGCGTGAGCGGCGCCCGGAAAGCGAACTCGGCGGCGATCGACGTCACTTCATCAGCGATCACCTCCGCCTCGAAGACGCCGTTGACCAGGCCTGCCTGCTGCGCCTCATCGGCATTGAGCAGCTTGGCCATCATCAGCACTTCCTTGGTGCGGGCGATGCCGACCATGTCGATCAGCCGCGAAACGTTGGTGATCGATAGGGAATTACCCAGCGTTCTGGCGATCGGCACGCCGAATTTCAGTGATGGCGTGCCATAACGAAAGTCACAGGCCATGGCCAACGCCGCCCCACCGCCGACACAGTAGCCTTCGATCATGGCAATGGTGGGCTTGGGTAAAGCCTCCAGCTTACCCACGACGCGGTCGATACGCCGCTCGTACCCAGTCGCATCTTCCGGCGCTTTAAAGGCAGCGAACTGAGTAATATCGGTTCCCGCCACGAAGGCTTCACCGCCGACGCCATGCAGCACGACTGCATGCACGCCATCGTCGTCCGCAAGCCGCTCGCAGACCTTCTCCAATGCGTCGTACATATCCCAGGTCATGGCATTGCGGCTTTCGGGCCGGTTGAAACCGATCCAGGCCACTCCTTCGCCTACTTCGAAAAGAAGGTTGTTACCACTCATCGTGATTCTCCGTTGATATTGCCGCCGCTGGCGTAGGCTGACGTGTCAGGTTTCGATAGCATCGTGACTGCTCTCAGCCATAGACGAAGTTGACCAGGGACAGTGCGAAAGCCGGGATGTAGGTATTGATCATCAGGATCAGGAACAGTACCCCGATGAACCACATGTTGGTGCGAGTGGTGGCCCAGATATCCGATTTGGCGATCGAACAGGAGGCAATCAGCACACTCGCCACAGGCGGCGTCTGCTGGCCGATGGCCAGATTCAGCGTCACGATCAGGCCAAAGTGCAGCGGATCGATCCCCACCGCCGTCACCAGGGGCAGCACGATCGGCACGACGAGAATGATCGCTGCCGCCGAATGCAGAAAGATGCCCAGGATCAGGAAGATGACATTGAGCAGTGCGAGAATGATGTACTTGTTGTCCGTCAGCTCGCTGATGGAGTTAGCCATTTGCTGGGGAATCTGGGTCTCGGTCAGATAGAGCCCCACCACGGCGGAACTGGCCACCAGCAGCATCACGACGGCCGTCTGAATGCCGGCATCGACGCAGGATTTGTAGAAAATCTTCAGACTGAACTCACGATAGACCACTGCGCTGATGAAAATGGCGACGACAACGGCAAGGGCTGCCCCTTCGGTGGCGGTGACGATGCCGCCGAAGATCCCGCCAAGGATGATGACCGGAATCAGCAGTGCCCAGATCGCCCCCTTGAAGGCCTCCCAGAGTCGCTTGGCCTGGAATTTTCCCTCGGAGGGGAAGTCATGCTTACGAGCCAGGTAGTAGCACATGCCAGCCAGCCCCATGGCACCCAGCAGGCCGGGGAAGATACCCGCGATGAACATCTTGACCACCGATTCGCCGGACATGACCGCATAGAGAATCATGGGAATCGATGGCGGAAGGATGATCGCCAGACTGGCGGCAGAAGAAGAGATGGCCGCCGAGAATTCCCTGGAATAGCCCTTCTTGCGCATCGCCGGAATCAGGATGCTGCCGATGGCCGACACGCCGGCCACTGCCGAGCCGGAAATCTCGGCGAAGAAGATCGATGCGCCGATGGTCACCATGGACAGGCCGCCCTTGATGAACCCGACCATGGCCATGGCCAGGTCGATGAGACGGCGCGAGATACTGGAGGCGTTCATGATCGCGCCGGCCAGTATGAACAGCGGAATCGCAATCAGGGGAAACTTGGTCGCACCGTCGAACATCACCATGCCGACATTGGGCAACGCGAAGGCCCCGAAGCTTGCCACGGTGGCCAGGGCGCCGACGATCCCCAGCGCCACGGCAACCGGCACGTTGATGAGAATCAGCAGTATCAGCCCCACGAACATCGATAATATGATCATTGTTTACTCTCCGCTGGTTCGCTGATACCCATCAGGTCCGACTGGAAGCCCGGCTACCGGTCGGCCCATCCCCACGAACATCTTCTTCCGCGCCAGCATCGCCGGGAGTGATACCCGCCTCTTCCAGTTCATGGTCGATGAAACCGGCCCCACGGGCGCTCTCGATTACTTCAGGCAAGCGCAGCAGCTGCGCAATGATGAACAGCGCCGAACCGATGGGAATGACGGACTGAGTGAGTTGCAGCGAGATACTGGTCAGGCTCACAAGTGTCGAGCCCTCCAGGATCACCACCACCTGGTAGCCGGTGTAACCGAGCAGCACGAAGAACGCGATGGTGATGGCTTCCGCCAGCAATGCTACTGGAAGGCGAATGCCCGGCGATGCCATATTGATGATGCTGGGGCAGGTTATGTGAGCGCCCTTGGCCGCGGCCAGGGCCGCCCCGTAATAGGTCAACCAGGCCAATCCTACCGAAGCGACTTCGTCGTACCAGCTGAAAGGCGAACCAAGCAGGCGTGACATGAAACCGATGATCACCACTCCCGACAGCGCCACGACATTCAGGAAAACGACAAATTCCAGAAATTTCTGATAAACCGACTTTACTTGTTTTAAGGACACGTCGAGCATCTCCGGTAAAGAAGAAGGGAGCGGACATACCCCGCCGCGACAGGATCGCTGTGCGTGGCATGCCCGGTATCACTGACTTTGAAAAGATCAGCGAAGTGCGTCGACCTTCTCGATCATCTCCTTGCCGCCTTCCACTTCGTTGCCGAACTTCTCGTAGATCGCCGCGGAGCCATCAACGAAGGCTTGCGTATCCACCTTATTGATCTGCATGCCTGCCTCTTCGAACTTGGCAAGCAGGCTGTCGTCAAGCTTGGCGCCCTGTTCCAGAGCATATTCCTCGACTTCTTCGGCCGTCTCGACCAGCACCTGGCGGACATCCTCGGGCAGGCGATTCCAGCTGGCGCCGGCCAGCACGTAGGCCGGGGTGTAGACATGATTGGAAAGCGACAGATAGTCCTGAACTTCCTGGAAGCGCTGGGAGTAGATCTGGATCAGCGGGTTTTCCTGACCATCCATGGCGCCGGTCTGGAGGGCAACGAAGGCCTCCGACAGGGCCATCGGCGCAGGATTCGCGCCGTAGCTCTTGAACATCTCTACACGCCACACGCCGTTGGGTGTTCTCAGCTTGATACCCTCGAGATCAGAGGGCACGTAGATCGGTCGGACATTATTGGTAATCTGGCGGAAGCCGTTCTCCCAGATACCGATAATTTTGTAGCCTTTTCCCTCGGCAGCCTCGTAGAGCGTGTCGCGCAGAAAGTCATCGCGTACCCGGCGCATATGATCCCGATCCTCGATGAGATAAGGCATCTCGAAGAGTGAGAATTCGGGGGCTACGCTGCTCATGATCGAGGAAGGCAAGGAGAGATCTATAGTGCCCAGCTTAAGCTTATTGAGCATCTGGGAATCACTACCCAACTGGCTCGAGCCGTAAACGACCACTTCAGCTTTTCCTTCAAGTTTTTCATTGGCGATCTTGGCGAATTCGTTGGCTGTAATCTCGAACAGGGAACCGGGGCCGCCCACGTGACCGAACTTGATCTCACGCTCCTGGGCGCCGGCTGCTTGTACGCCAAGGGCAAGCGCAGTGGCGAGTAAAGCTATCTTTATGGCTTTCATGTCGATCTCCGAAGTTTCGTTATTGTTGTAGGTCCTGAACCGCCATCAGTACGAACCTTGTCAGCCATGGCAGCGGCCTACCGAAGCCCGTCTGCGAGAGCTTCCATCTGGCCGGCTCGGTCGCTCCTTGTTGTGCTGGTGTCATGGTGCACCGAAACCAACCGCAATTTGAATATGGATACATAATTCAAAATTAGAAATTATACTTTAGTACTCTGGCAACTCAGCTTGCAAAATCTAAAAAAACAATTTTAATCAGAAGGTTATAGATCCATATGGATGAGACATCCAGCGCCGAACCGCGCCTGAGGGGCGCGGCTCGCAAGGTTCTAGCAGAGGTGGGCGGTCAATAACGCAGCGTGACCGGGGACCGTCACCCGGTTGCAGAAGTGTGCAGCAGGTCAGTCCGGCGCCAAACCGGCCTGGAAACCAGCCTTACGAATGCCGACCAGGGCCGCTTGCTCGTCCTCGTCCGAGGAGGCACCACTGACACCTGCCGCCCCGATCACCCGGTCATTTTCATCCAGAATCACGACCCCACCGGGTACGGGAACGAATGTCCCCTCCGCGGCTGCAGCCACCGAAGCCAGAAAGGCCGGTCGTTGCTGATTGCGTTCTCCCACGATACGACTGGCAATGCCATTGCCGAGTGCGGCATAGGCCTTGCCCCTGGCCACGGCAAAGCGCAGCGGCGCACAACCATCCTCTCGCTCGGCGGCAATGATGTTGCCGCCCATGTCGAGCACAACGACGGTCAACGGCTCCATGTCGGTATTGCGGGCTTCGCTGAATGCCGTGTCGACAATCTGGCGAGCCTGTAGGCGGGAAATCTGAACGTGGGAACGAAACACCTTGCCAGCCATGGGCGGTTCCTTGCGACAATGGATTATTGTTGTCTTGATTTTGAATTCATAATACCTTTCAGAGATTCAAGTCAAGGCGACGCCGCTGGACTCTGTGCGTTTTCGCCACTGCCTTTCTCCGATCAAGAACCGACAATGGAAAAAATCCAGCATAGAAACCTCTACCGCGAAGTTGCCGATCGTGTTCGGGAACTGATTGAACAGGGTGCCTTGACCCCAGGCGAGCGCATCTCGGAAAAGAAGCTCTGCGAACAGTTCGGGGTATCGCGTACCCCGTTACGCGAGGCGCTCAAGGTGATGGCTTCGGAAGGCTTGGTGGAGCTGCTGCCCAACCGTGGTGCGCGGGTCACGCGCCTGACCGTAAAGAAGGTGCGCAACACTTATGATGTAATGGCCGCGTTGGAAGGCCTGTCAGGTGAATTGGCCTGCCAGAACATCACTGAACAGGAATTTTCGGTTATCCAGCAGCTTCATGAGACGATGCTCGATCACTACCGAAAGCGCGAATTGCAGCCCTATTTTCGGGTCAACCAGCAGATTCATGAACGCATTATTGCAGCGGCCGATAACGAGGTGCTCGAAGAGATGTACAGTAACCTCAGCCAACGCGTAAAGCGTGTCCGTTATTCGAAGAAGATGACGGATGATTTCTGGCGACGTGCCGTTGAAGACCATGAGGCCATGATTGATGCACTGCAAAAACGTGATGGCCTCATGCTGGGGCGCATTCTTCGCGAACATTTGTGCAACAAGCTCGAAGTCGCTTCCCTCGAGGGCATGATTGAAGCGGAGGAAGACGAGTTTTCCTCCCGGGCGGCCTCTTCCTGACTCCAGGCCGTCACTGCCAGGCCTCCAGGCGCATCGCCGCACGCACCAGCCGCTCGTTCTCGGCTTCGATCTCGCGCAGGCTGTTGCCGATGCTCTCGAGATGCTCCAGTGCCGCCTGCTCGGCGCCGTCGGCGTCCTGATCGATCACCGCGCGATACAGCCGCTCGTGCTGGCTATTGATCCGCTCGCGCGACGCCGGGCGGTGGTAGAGGTTCTTGACCGAGGCGAATACCGAACTCAGCAGCAAGTCGGTCAGGCTCTGCAGGGTGTAGACCAGCACCGGATTGTGCGAGGCCTCGCAGATCGCCAGATGGAAGCCGTGGTCGTAGCGCGCCAGGCGTTCGACATCGATCTCGCCGGGCTGACTGACATAGTTCGCCATGGCCTCGTAACGATGGCCGATGACCACCCGATCGGCCGGGGTTCCACGCAGCGCCGCAAGCCGTGCCGACTCGCCCTCGAGCAACGATCGCACTTCGAGTAGGTCGTAGAGCGTACGGGGATGATCGCGGAACAGATGCATCAACGGGCTGTCGTCGCGGCGCGGAATCAGCCGGGCGACCACCGAGCCACGCCCCTGGCGGGTCTCGATGATGCCCTTGCCGCGCAACACGCGTAGCCCTTCGCGCAGCGAGGCCCGCGACACCCCCAGCTTGTCGCACAGGCGGCGCTCCGAAGGCAGCAGCTGGCCGGGGCGGATGATCCCGTCGAGCACCAGTTGCTCGAGTTTGGCGGCCACCGCATCGGGCGTCCGGGTACCGCCTGGCATCGTGGAATCCGCAACCATGCTAGCCCTCCCTGGACGCCCGCGGCGCCCTATACGCGCTTGAATGCTGGGCGAACGGGCCCAGCGCATGGCCCTATTGAAGACCTGGAAAGCTATTTCATAAATACGACCAATGGCTGGTCCGACCAGTGAACCAATGACTGGACAGTGGTGTTTTCAAAGGTCAAATTGTAGGACACAAGCAAACCAATCGTGCGGCGGCGGCCTGACTTGGGCCGCGCCCGGATAGCCGGAGCACGTCATGAACATTCTCTACGACGCGCGACTCGACGGGGCGCTGGCGACCCCTGACAAGACCAGCGTGCTCGCCGACCTTCAGCAGGCGCTCCCCGAGATGACCCTGCTGCATCGCGAAGAAGACCTGCGCCCGTTCGAATGCGACGGCCTCTCGGTGTATCGCGTGCTGCCGATGCTGGTGGCCATGCCGCACACCCTCGAGCAGGTCGAGACACTGATGCGCCGCTGCCATGCGCTCGGCGTACCGGTGGTCACCCGCGGCGCTGGCACCGGCCTGTCGGGGGGCGCGCTGCCCCTCGAGCAGGGCGTGCTGCTGGTGATGTCGCGCTTCGCGCGGATCCTCGAGGTCGATCCCCGGGCGCGCACTGCGCGCGTCCAGCCTGGCGTACGCAACCTGGCGATCTCCGAGGCCGCCGCGCCTCATGGGTTGTATTACGCGCCCGATCCCTCGTCGCAGATCGCCTGCTCGATCGGCGGCAACGTCGCCGAGAATGCCGGCGGCGTGCACTGCCTCAAGTACGGCCTGACCGTGCACAACGTGCTGCGCGTCGAGGTGATCACCATCGAGGGCGAGCGCATGACGCTGGGCTCGGAAGCCTTCGACGCGCCCGGCTTCGACCTGCTGGCGCTGTTCAACGGCTCCGAGGGCATGCTCGGGGTGATCACCGAGATCACCGTCAAGCTGCTGCCCAAGCCGCAGAGCGCCAAGGTGCTGATGGCCAGCTTCGACGACGTCGCCAAGGCCGGCAAGGCGGTCGGCGACATCATCGCCGCGGGAATCGTCCCCGGTGGACTGGAGATGATGGACAAGCTCGCCATCCGCGCCGCCGAGGACTTCGTCAAGGCCGGCTACCCGGTCGAGGCCGAGGCGATCCTGCTGTGCGAGCTCGACGGCGTCGAGGCCGATGTCGACGACGACTGCCAGGCGGTGCGCGGCGTGCTCGAGGCGGCCGGCGCGACGGCCATCGATCAGGCCCGCGACGACGCCGAGCGCGCGCGCTTCTGGGCCGGTCGCAAGGCCGCCTTTCCGGCGGTGGGCCGCATGTCGCCGGACTACTACTGCATGGATGGCACCATTCCGCGCCGCGAGCTGCCGAGGGTGCTCGCGGGCATCGCCGAGCTATCGGGACACTATGGCCTGGCGGTGGCCAACGTCTTCCACGCCGGCGACGGCAACATGCACCCGCTGATCCTGTTCGACGCCAACCGACCCGGCGAGCTGGAGCTCGCCGAGACCGTCGGCGGCAAGATCCTCGAGCTGTGCGTCGAGGTCGGCGGCAGCATCACCGGCGAGCACGGCGTGGGTCGCGAGAAGATCAATCAGATGTGCAGCCAGTTCCAGCCCGACGAATTGCGCGTCTTTCACGCCGTCAAGGCCGCCTTCGACGAGTCGCGCCTGCTCAACCCGGGCAAGAACGTGCCGACGCTGGCCCGCTGTGCCGAGTTCGGCGCCATGCACGTGCACAACGGCGAGTTGGCGCACCCCGAGCTGCCGCGCTTCTGAGGAGTGACGATGAACCAGGATTCACACGACGCGCGCGGAGGCGATCCGCGCCATCCAGGCCCCGATCACCATGAACAGGAGCGACGCCCGCGACATGCCGAACCGGACCCGGCGGCGGGCCACGATGCCGGCGAGGCGCTCGCCGAACGCATCCGCCAGGCGCATGCGGACAGAACGCCACTGCGCATCGTCGGCGGCGACACCAAGGCCTTTTATGGCCGTGCCGTCGACGGCGAGGTGCTTTCGACCACCGCGCATCACGGCATCGTCCACTACGATCCCGTCGAGCTGGTCGTCTCGGTGCGCGCCGGGACGCGCCTGAGTGCGCTCGAGGCGGCGCTTGACGCCGAGGGCCAGCAGCTCGCCTGCGAACCGCCGCATTTCGGCGCGGCCGCCACGGTCGGCGGCATGGTCGCCGCCGGGCTTTCCGGACCACGCCGCCCCTGGGCCGGTGCGGTGCGCGATTTCGTGCTCGGCATTCGCCTGATCGGTCACGACGGCACGCCACTGCGCTTCGGCGGCGAGGTGATGAAGAACGTCGCCGGCTACGATCTGTCGCGCCTGATGGTCGGCGCCCAGGGCTGCCTGGGCGTGCTCAGCGAGGTCTCGTTCAAGGTATTGCCCAAGCCCGCCGCCACACGCAACCTGCGCCTGGCGATGCCGCTCGAGGCCGCGCTCGAACGCCTCGCCGAGTGGGGCCGCAAGCCATGGCCGATCAGTGCCGCAAGCTACCATGACGGCGCGCTCAACCTGCGCCTGGAGGGCGGCGTCAGCTCGGTGGCGCAGACTGCGGAGCAATTCGGTGGCGAGGCGCTCGAAGCCGATTACTGGAGCGCGCTTCGCGAGCAGCGTCTGGCGCTGTTCACCGCCGACGATCCGCGCCCGCTGTGGCGCCTGTCGCTGCCCAACAATGTGCCACCGCTGGCGCTCGACGGCGATGTGCTCTACGACTGGGCCGGCGCCCAGCGCTGGCTGAAGAGCGACGCCCCCACCGCGACCATCCGCGAGGCCGCGGCCCGCGCCGGGGGCCACGCCAGTTGCTTTCGCGAGCGCGATGGCGCGCACCCCGCCGAGCCCTTCATGCCGCTGCCGCCGGTGCTGGCCAAGTATCATCAGCGCCTCAAGCAACGGCTCGACCCGTACGGCATCTTCAATCCCGGCCGGCTCTACGAGGCCCTCTGACATGCAGACCCACTTCACCGACGCCGATCTCGAGAAGCCGCACCTGCGCGAGGCCGACCGCGTGCTGCGCAGCTGCGTGCATTGCGGCTTCTGCAACGCCACCTGCCCCACTTACCAGCTGCTCGGCGACGAGCGCGATGGCCCGCGGGGGCGCATCTACCTGATGAAGGAATTGCTGGAAAGCCGCGACGATGACGCCCAGGTCACCCGCGAGACCCAACTGCATCTGGATCGCTGCCTGACCTGCCGCAACTGCGAGACCACCTGCCCGTCGGGGGTCGAGTATCACAAGCTGCTCGACATCGGCCGCGCCGAAGTCGAACGGCGCGTCGATCGCACGCCGAAAGAGCACGCGTTGCGCTTCGGCCTGCGCAAGGCGCTGGTCGACCCGCAGCGCTTCAAGGCCCTGCTCGCCCTGGGCCAGACCTTCCGCCCGCTGGTGCCCGGCACGCTGCGTGACAAGCTGCCGGCCAGGCCAGTGGATGCCGGCACGCGCCCCGACGGTCGTCGCCATGCCCGGCAGATGCTGATCCTCGAAGGCTGCGTGCAGCCGGGTCTGTCGCCCAACACCAACGCCGCGACGGCACGCGTACTCGACCGGCTGGGTATCGGCCTGACGCCGGCGCCCCAGGCCGGCTGCTGCGGCGCCATCGATTATCATCTCAATGCCCAGCAGGCCGGGCGCGAGCGCATGCGCGCCAATATCGACGCCTGGTGGCCGCATATCGACACCGCCGGCGAAGCCGCAGTGGAAGCCATCGTCCAGACCGCCAGCGGCTGCGGCGCCTTCGTCAAGGAGTACGCCGAAATGCTCGCCGACGACCCGGACTATGCCGAGAAGGCCGCCCGGGTCAGCGAACTGGCCAGGGATCTCGGCGAGATCCTGCGCGACGAGGATCTCGCCCCGCTGGCGATGCATGGCCAGCGGCGACTGGCCTTCCACTGCCCCTGCACCCTGCAGCACGCCCAGCGGCTCAATGGCCTGGTGGAAGGCGTGCTCACCCGGCTCGGCTTCGAGCTGACGCCGGTGCGCGACGCCCATCTGTGCTGCGGCTCGGCGGGCACCTACTCGGTGACCCAGCCCGAACTCGCCACCCGGCTGCGCGACGACAAGCTCGACGCCCTCGAGGCCGGCGAGCCGGAATTGATCGTCACCGCCAATATCGGCTGCCAGACCCACCTCGCCGGCGCCGGCCGCACCCCGGTGCGGCACTGGATCGAGATCGTCGATGAGGCGCTGGAATCAGCCACGAGCAACGGGCTTCGAGCAGCGAGCGGCTCGTAGTCGGTGGGAAACTTTTCCCGACGACGCCCCCATGGTTTTGATAGGGGTCGGGAAGGCTTCGCCTCCCCGCCCTCCGAACCGTGCGTGCGGTTCTCCCGCACACGGCTCTCCAGTCGATGGTTTCAACATCGTGATTGGCTCGCTTGCTGCCAGGCTTCGGCTAGGGTGAAAAGCCCGGCAGCGGCGAAGAACCTATTGGGCCAACGTCGCGTGTCTGTTCCGGTGTTGCCACGCCCAGGGCGTTTCTCCTGCTTGCGCAGGATGGCGCGAAGCCGTCGGCGGATGAAGCCATCCAACGGCCGGAACGTTGTCCGATAGGCGTGTCGGAAGTAGCCGAACCAGCCTCTTAGCAGAGGATTGAGTGAGGCGATGATCTGCCGCAGACTCTTGCCTTCCGTCCGCCGCGTCTTGCTTCTCACCTTGTCCTTGAAGGCTCTGAGACTCTTCCTACGTACCCAGCGCTTTCCCGCCTCGAAGCGGTAGCCCAGGAAGTCGAAGCCCTCGCCGCGTTGTCGACAGTCACCGATATGGGGCTTGTCGGGGTGCAGGGTCAGGCCATTCGTCATCACCCAGTCCTGCACGTGGGCCAGGGCCTGCCGGGCCTCCTGCTCGCTGTAACAGAGGATGACAAAGTCGTCGGCATACCGCACCATGCGATAGCCGCGCTGGGTCATCTCCTGGTCCAGCGGGTGCAGGTAGAGATTCGCCAGCAAGGGGCTGATGATCGCTCCTTGCGGCGCTCCCGCGGTGGGGCTCCAGCAGTTCATCTCGCTAACGATGTCCTGCGTCAGCCAGGCACGCAGCAGTGACAACAACCGACCATCGCTGAGCCGTTCCTCAACACGGCTCATGAGGCGGTCATGCGGGATGCTGTCGAAGTAACCCTGCAGGTCGGCGTCGACCCCCCAGGTCATGCCGGCCTTGAGGCCATCATCGACGGCCCGCAAGGCGTCCTTGCAGCCTCTTCCTGGTCGGAAGCCATAGCTCATCGGCAGGAACTCGTGCTCGAGAATCGGTTCGATGACACGCTTGACCGCCGCCTGAACGATGCGGTCCTTGACGGTAGGGATAGCCAACGGGCGTGTCTTGCCGTCGCTTTAGCCGCCACCCCAGCGCGACGGGTGCGTTTCAGGCTTCGCTGTCTCCCAGCAAGCTCGCCACCTGACCCGGCCGAATCGAGTTCGTCATCCTACGGACCGCCAGTTCGCCTCCGGTTGCTCTCCACCCCGCCTCGCGGCGACGCAGTTACCTTCGACTACGGGGCCATGGCTTACCCCGACTCGGACTTCCACCGAGTTGTGTGCACGCCTTCACGGGCGCACTGGGAGGGAACTTGTTCCCGATGGATTTCACCCCCCAAACCAGCCCCAAGCCTGGGCAAGCGCTTACTCCTCCTCGTCGCGGCGTGGCGGCTCGAGATTGAGGAAGGTGCGCCGGTAGTGACGCAGCTCGTCGACCGACTCGCGAATGTCGTCGAGCGCCTGGTGGGTGTTGCACTTCTCGAAGCCCTTGAGCGCCGCGGGGTTCCAGCGCTTGGCGAGCTCCTTGAGCGTCGAGACGTCGAGATTGCGGTAATGGAAGAACGCCAGCAGTTCGGGCATCTCGCGCTCGAGAAAGCGCCGGTCCTGATGGACGCTGTTGCCGCACACCGGCGATGAATTGGGGGTCACGTACGCCTTGAGAAACGCCAGCGTGCGGCGCTCGGCCTCGGCGGTATCGACGCTGCTGGCCTTGACCCGCGCGGTCAGCCCCGACTCGCCATGGGTCTTGGTGTTCCACTCGTCCATCGCCGCCAGCAGCTCGTCCGATTGCTTGACCGCCAGCACCGGGCCTTCGGCCATCGGGTTGAGCTCGTTGTCGGTGATCAGCGTCGCCACCTCGATGATCCGCTCCTTGTCGGGGTCCAGGCCGGTCATCTCGAGATCGATCCAGACCAGCAGATCGTTGCGGGGGGCGGCTTGCGCGGGCATCGAAGGCTCCTTTCGTACGTAGTGGCTTGACCCGCCGGCATCCCGCCCATGGTTAACAATGGGTCGGACAGCCGCGGCCAGGCTGGTTACAATGAAGCCATTGTACGCCCAGCCGAGGTCGCATGAGCAAACGCAAGCTGTCGCGCCAGCAGCGCTGGCGCATCGAGAAGATCCAGGCCGAACGTCAGGCGCGGGCCACCAAGCACGACGTCCACCAGAACGACGCACTGGAGAGCGGCGAATACGGTCGGGAGAAGCCCGGGCGGGTGATCGCCCACTTCGGGCGCAGCCTGGATGTCGGCGGCGCCGACGACGACGCGCTGCACCGCTGCCACCTGCGCGCCAATCTCGACAGCCTGGTCACCGGCGATCGCGTGGTGTGGCGCGAGGCCAGCGACGCCAGCGGCGTGGTGGTGGCCCGCGACGCCCGCGACAACGTCCTCGAGCGCCCCGACGCGCGCGGCCAGCTCAAACCGGTGGCCGCCAACATCGATCAGATCCTGATCGTCTTCGCCGTCGAACCCGCGCCCTTCGCCAATCTTATCGACCGTTACCTGGTCGCCGCCGAGGCCACCGGCATCGAGCCGGTGCTGGTGCTCAACAAGATCGACCTGCTACCCGCCGACGGCGGCGAGCTCAGAGGCCTGCTGGCGCGCTACGAAGCGCTGGGCTACGCGGTGATCGAGGCTAGCACGCGCCGCGACGGCGGGCTGGACACACTGCACGAACGGCTCACCGGGCGTACCTCGGTGTTTGTCGGCCAGAGCGGGGTCGGCAAGTCCTCGTTGATCGACGAGTTGCTGCCGGACGCCGCGTTGCGCATCGGCGCGCTCTCCGAGGACACCCGCAAGGGCACCCACACCACCACCACCGCGCGGCTGTACCGCCTGCCCTCGCCCCTCGCGAAGGAAGACGGCGAGTTGATCGACTCGCCGGGGATTCGCGAATTCGGCCTCGCCCACCTGGACGAGCGGCAGATCACCGACGGCTTCATCGAGTTTCGCGACTACCTCGGCCGTTGCCGCTTCCGCGACTGTCGCCACCGCCAGGAGCCGGGTTGCGCGCTGCGCGACGCCGTCGAGCGCGAGGCGATCAGCGCCGAGCGCTTCGCCAGTTACCGGCGCATCCTCGACGGCCTGGCACCCGGCTGAGCGACTTGACGCTCCGAGTCGCCCGCACCATGCCGGCTGTGCCATGATCGCAGCAACCCAACCGATCATTCCCTTCCCGCAGAAGGAGTCACCGATGAGTTCCGAAGCGAATCTGCTACCGCTGATCGTCGAGCCCGAGCAACTCGCCGAGCATCTCGAATCGCCCCAGTTGCTGATCGTCGACGTGCCGCTCAAGGCCGACAGCTATGCCGAGGGCCACGTACCCGGCGCGGTCTTCCTCGATCATAACCGGCTGCTGGCCGGCCGCGGCGAGGTGCCCAACGAAGTGCCCGACGAGGCGGCGCTGTCGGCGCTGTTCTCGTCGCTGGGGCTGAGCCGCGATACCCACGTGGTGGCCTACGACGACGAAGGCGGCGGCTGGGCCGGGCGCCTGCTGTGGACGCTGGAGTTGATCGGTCACACCCGCTATTCCTACCTCAACGGCGGCATTCACGCCTGGCGCGCCGCCGGCCTGAATCAATCCCGCGAGCCGCGTCAGCCGCAGCCCAGCAACTACCAGGCGGAGATCCTCAATCCCGCGGTGAAGATCGGCCGCGAGGAGTTGCTCGAGCGTCTCGACGACAAGCAGCTGGCGGTGTGGGACGCCCGTTCGCCGGAGGAGTACCGCGGCGAGAAGGGCCAGAACCGGCATCTCGGCCACATCCCCCGGGCCGTCAACATGGAGTGGACCGAAGCGATGGATCGCCAGCGCGACCTGCGCATCCGCGACTACGCCGAACTGATCACCGAGCTCGACGCGCTGGGGCTGACCCCGGACATGGAAATCGTCACCCACTGCCAGAGCCACCATCGCAGCGGCTTCACCTGGCTGGTCGGCAAGGCGCTGGGCTTTACGCACATGCGCGGCTACGCCGGCTCCTGGAAGGAATGGGGCAACCGCGACGACACGCCGATCGAACGCTAACCGGCAGGTTATGAGCCATGGACTGAAAAAAGCAGTAGGAAGCTCGAAGCTCGAAGCTCGAAGCTCGAAGCTCGAAGCTCGAAGCTCGAAGCCAAAGTATTGCGACCTCCCGCCGCGGCGACTAAGGTGGCGGGCTCTCTTCGTTGACGTGGATGCCGAGCCGTGGATCGCGCCGAACTGTTTTCCCTCATCCAGTATCCCCTGCCCCATCATCTGATTTCACGGCTGGTGGGCCAGCTTGCCGAGTGCCGCTCGCCGTGGCTAAAGGATCTGTTGATCGAGCGCTTCATTCGCACCTTCGACGTCGACATGAGCCAGGCCCGGGAGCCCGATCCACGCGCCTACCCCTGCTTCAACGACTTCTTCACCCGCGCGCTGAAGCCTGATGCCCGGCCGATCGGCGAAGGCCTTGTTTCCCCGGCTGACGGCGTGCTGTCGCAGTCGGGGCGCATCGAGCACGGCACGCTGATCCAGGCCAAGGGCCAGACCTACTCGCTGAGATCACTGCTCGGCGGCGATGCCGACGCGGCCGCGCCGTTTCGTCAGGGCAGTTTCGCCACCGTCTACTTGTCCCCGCGCGACTACCACCGCGTGCACATGCCGCTCGACGGCACCCTGCGCTCGATGACCTACGTGCCGGGCCGGCTGTTCTCGGTCAACCTGGCCACGGCGGCCCATGTGCCCGGCCTTTTCGCGCGCAACGAGCGGCTGGTGTGCCATTTCGACACGCCCCACGGGCCGCTGGCGATGGTGCTGGTGGGCGCGATGATCGTCGCGGCGATCGAGACGGTCTGGTCGGGTCAGGTCACGCCGCTTTCGGGGAACGTCGAAACCACCCGCTTCGACACGCCGATTCGGCTCGCCAAGGGCGAGGAGATGGGTCGCTTCAAGCTCGGCTCGACGGTCATCCTGTGCAGCGCCTCGCCGATCGCCTTCCGCCAGGACCTGAGCGCCGACGCCACCCTGGTGAGCATGGGCGAGAGCCTCGGCAGCGCCCCGGGAGTAGCGCCGGACAATGACGACGAGGCGATTCCCGGCACCTACGTATAGCCTGTGATGCGCGTAGCCCGGCACGCCTTCAGCAACGCGGGCTGGCGAACGCCATCACGTCCTCGACGCGGGCCTTGCCCAGTGCCAGCTGAATCAGCCGGTCGATGCCCAGCGCCACGCCGCTGCCTTCCGGCATGCCGGCCTCGAGCGCGGCGAGCAGCCGCGCGTCGACATCCACTTCCGGCTTGCCCAGCGCGCGCCGTCGGGCGTTGTCCTCGGCGAAGCGGCGCGCCTGTTCGGCGGCGTCGGTGAGTTCGTCATAGCCGTTGGCCAACTCCAGGCCGGCCACGTAGAGCTCGAAGCGCGCCGCGACGAGCTCGCCCTCGCCGTCGCGATGATGCCGCGCCAGTGCCGCCTGGCTGGCCGGATAGTCGATGACCACGTCGATCCCCTCGCGGCCCAGCGTCGGCTCGATCACCAGGCCCATCAGCAGGTCGAGGCAGCCGTCGCGGTCGGCATCGTGCATATCCAGCCCGCCGCGCTCGCCGGCTAGCCGGCGCAGCGCGTCGAGCGGCGCGGTGAACGGGTCGACCTGCAACTGCTCGCGGAATAGCTCGCGGTAACGGCGCAGCCGCCGCGGCCCGGCTTCGGGCAGCAGCTCGCGCACCAGCGCCACGCTCTCGTCGATCAGCTCGGCCAATGAAAAGCCCGGGCGATACCACTCGAGCATGGTGAATTCGAGGTTGTGGCGCGGGCCCACTTCGCCGTCGCGAAAGCAGCGCGCCAGCTGAAAGACCGGCCCGCTGCCCGCCGCCAGCAGGCGTTTCATGGCGAACTCCGGCGAGGTCTGCAGCCACAGCCGCTCGCGCCCGGCGCCGGTGGTGGCGCTCAGCGACAGCGCAGCGAGATGCACGTCCGTGCTGCCGCCATGGCCGAGTGCCGGCGTTTCCACCTCCAGCACGTCACGCGCGGCGAAGAACCCGCGCACCCGCGCCAGTAGCCGCGCCCGCTCGCGCAGCGTCTCGATACGCGCCGAAGGTTGCCAATCGATAGACACGATTCACCTCTAAAACGACGAAGGCCACGCGCAAGCGTGGCCAAATTATACAGTCGCTGCTCGAAGCCGCGAGCCGCGAGCCGCGAGCCGCGAGCCGCGAGCCGCGAGCCGCGAAACCCAGCATCAGCACACACTGAAAATTCGCAAGCTCGTAGCTTAGTTCAGGCGCGAGAGACGTACTCGCCGGAGCGTGTGTCGACTTTCAACACCTCACCCTCGTTGATGAACAGCGGCACCCGCACCACCGCACCCGAGGACAGCGTCGCCGGCTTGGAGCCGCCCTGGGCGGTGTCGCCCTTGACCCCGGGATCGGTCTCGGTGACCGCCAGCTCGATGAAGTTGGGCGGCGTCACGCTGATCGGGTTGTCGTTCCACAGCGTCACGGTATAGGCGACCTGCTCCTTGAGCCATTTCTCGGTGTCGCCCAGGCCGCGCTTGTCGACCGCGTACTGCTCGAACGAGCCGTCGGTCTTCATGAAGTGCCACATCTCGCCGTCGTTGTAGAGATACTCCATGTCGAGATCGAGCACGTCGGCGGCTTCCAGCGAATCGCCGGACTTGAAGGTGCGCTCCCAGACGCGGCCGGTAATCAGGTTGCGCAGCTTGACCCGACTGAACGCTTGGCCCTTGCCCGGCTTGACCAATTCGTTCTCGACGATCGAGCAGGGATCGCCATCCAGCATCACCTTCAGACCGCCCTTGAATTCGTTGGTAGAATAGCTCGCCATGATTCCTCGCTGATGGTCTCGGCGTGGTCCGGGCTCCGGCCTGCCACGCACATGTACGAAACGGCGAAGCGCCCGCGGGCCTTCGCTTCCTTGAATGGTGGCAAATGATAACCCGAAGCCCGAACCTTTTGCAGCGCGCAAACCGCCCCGCCGACATCCCGGTCGCCGTCGAACGCAGCTGGCAGGCCCAGTTGCGCGACGTGATCCGCGACCCGCGCGAGCTGCTCGCCCGGCTGGAGCTGGACGCAGGCTGGCTGCCCGGTGCGCAAGCCGGCCATGCACTGTTCGAGGTGCGCGTCCCCGAAGCCTACCTGGCGCGCATGCGCCCCGGCGATCCGTGCGATCCGCTGCTGCGCCAGGTGCTGCCGCTCGACGCCGAGCGCGACGCCGTTGCCGGCTTCGTCAGCGACCCGCTGGAAGAGGCCGAACATACCCCGCGGCGCGGATTGATCCACAAGTACGCCCGGCGCGTGCTGCTGATCGCCAGCCCCAGTTGCGCGATCAACTGCCGCTACTGCTTTCGCCGGCATTTCCCTTACGCCGAGAATTCGCCGTCCCGCGGGCAGTGGCAGGAAACGCTCGATTACCTGCGCGACGATCCGACGATCAACGAGGCGATCCTCTCCGGCGGCGACCCGCTGGTCTCCAGCGACCAGCGCCTGGCCTGGCTGTGCGAGCGGCTTGCCGAGATCCCGCACTTGACACGGCTGCGCATCCATACCCGGCTGCCGGTGGTGATTCCCGAGCGGATCGACAAGGCGCTGCTCGGCTGGCTCGCCGCGACACGTCTACAGACGGTGATGGTGCTGCACATCAACCACCCGCGCGAGATCGACGCCGCGCTCGTCGCCGCTTGTGTCCGGCTCAAGGCCGCCGGGGTGACGCTGCTCAACCAGAGCGTGCTGCTGCGCGGCGTCAACGACGACGCGGCCACGCTGGCCGAGCTGTCGGAGGCGCTGTTCGCCGCCGGCGTGCTGCCCTACTACCTGCACGTGCTCGACCCGGTGGCCGGCGCGGCGCATTTCGACGTGCCCGATGACGAGGCGCTCACCCTGCACGCCGCGCTGCGCGAACGCGTCGCCGGCTTCCTGCTCCCGCGGCTGGTGCGCGAGGTGCCCGGCGAGACCAGCAAGACCCCGCTGTAGCTTCCGCGGGCGCGACTGTTCGAGGGCTGGCCGGAAGCCTGGGCTAGCCGGTGGTCACGGCCGGCGTGGCCAGGATCGTCAGCAGCCGCTGCGCCTGCTCGGCGGCGTCGCGCCCCAATCCGGTGAGATAACCGCCATCCGGATGAGTCACCAGGCCACGTTCGAACAATCGCTGCGCTGCGGCCACATGCTGGGCATCCGCCGTGGAATGGACCTTGATGCCCTCCTGGGTGGTGTCGAGATTGTAAAGGCAGAGGATGTTGAGTTCTTCGAACATCTCGGGGGTGAAGGCCATGGGCACCTCGGTCATCGTTGTTGTCGTTGAATCCGTTGACGTTAAACCACCTGCTCACTGTAGGCCAGGATGGTGCGCCGTGAGCGAGCGCCTGACGAAAGGATAAGTCGGCTCACTCGCCGTCCGGCTCCTCGCCCAGCTCGCCGTGCCGCCATAGCGTCACCAGCGAGCGCGGTGCCCGGGTCTCGTCGACGATCAGCGACCAGCGCGGTCGTACCGCGTCATCCATGACCTCGCCGGCCGCGTCGCCCGGCTCGTCGATCGTCAACCGGAAGAAGCGCCGGTCGGCGCCGCTCGCTTCGCCCTCGGCCCCGCAGCATAGCGCCATGGCCAGCAGGTTCTCCAGCCAGCGTCGCTGGCCCGGCGTGCACTCGCTGCCCTCGATGCAGCGCGGCGCCGCCAGGCCGGGGAAGTGCGCCAGGCCGCCCTCGCGACGAATCATCAGCCGGCTACGCGGCCCCAGAACCGGCCGTGACGAGTCCCCCGCAACGCTCATACCCTCACCCCGACGGCCTGCCAGGCGTCGCGAATCGCCTGCTGCTCGCGACTCTGGCGACCATAGCTGCGGTCGGCATTATCGACGGTGAGAGCGGCGAATCCCGCGAAATCAATGTCCGGGCTGAGCCGGGAATCGCGCAGCGTCGCGTACCAGACCTGCCCGGCCACCTCCCAGGCGTAACCGTCCAGCGCCTGGGCGGCGAGGTAGAAGGCGCGGTTGGGAATCCCCGAGTTGATGTGCACACCGCCGTTGTCGGTCTGGGTGACGACGAACTGATCCATGTGCGCGGGCTGCGGGTCGCGTCCCAGCACCGGATCGTCGAAGGCGCTGCCCGGCTCGGCCATCGAGCGCAGCGCCCGTCCCTGGACCGCCTCGGTGAGCAGCTCGGCGCCGATCAGCCAGTCGGCCTGCGCGGCTCGTTCGCCGCGATGAAACTGCTTGACCAGGCTGCCGAAGACGTCGGACAGCGACTCGTTGAGCGCCCCGGACTGCCCGGCGTAGACCAGCCCGCTCTCGCGTTCGGTGACGCCGTGGGCCAGCTCGTGGGCGACCACGTCGACGGCGATGGTGAAACGCCGGAAGAGCTCGTCGTCGCCATCGCCGAAGACCATCTGAGCGCCGTTCCAGAAGGCGTTGGCATAGTCCTGACCGAAATGCACCGTGCCGATCAGCGGCATGCCGTTGGCATCGATGGAATGGCGCTCGAAGACCTCCCAGAAGAAACGGTAGGTTGCGCCCAGCCAGCGATAGGCCTCCTCGACCGCCGGATCGTCGCCGCCCGGCTGGTCCTCCTCGCGCACCAGCCGCCCCGGCAACGTCTCGCGATGCTCGGCGGAATGGATGTAACGGGCCGGCCGACCCGGCGCCGAAGCCTCGGGCTTTCGCGCTGCACGCTGCGGACCGCGCGCCGCGCGAAAGCCCCGGTCGCGGGTCAGCGTCGCCTCGGCGCAGCGACGCTGACGCGGGCTGCCATGCTCGCGCAGCCGTTCGAGAATGTACGGGGGCGTGAAGCCCGGATGTAAAATCGTGCCGTCGGATCGAGTCATGTGTACCTCCTGGGACCTGCGACGAGAAGCGTGCCTGCCTCCAGTGTGGCTCAAGCTGACGCTCGTATCCCGCGGCCTTGTCAGGCTCGCTTGCGGTTAACGCCTTCTATACCGGTCTGAGTACCTCGGTAGCCGGATCGAGCCCCGCCTCGATGCGGCCGAGCTGGGCGATCTCCCGGCCCTGGGTCCACTGATCGATGCGTTTGTTGGGGCTGTAGTGGTTGCGCACCACATGCACCAAGGCCGGTTGACGCTGCGCATCGAGGCGATGAATCCAGGCCACCGCGCCGCTCGAATAGCGTACCAGGCTGCCGATCGGATGAATGCCGAAGTGGCGTACGTAGCGCTGCACCCACTGCACGTCGTAGGCCTGCCCCTGTGCCAGCAAGTGGCGATAGATCGCCGCCGTCGACCAGGCCGCCCGGTCGGCGCGCGCTCGGCCCATGGCATCGATGGCATCGACCACCGCCGCCATGCGGCTGAGTTCGGGCAGTGCCTCGCCGCGCTTGCCGTCGGGATAGCCGCTACCGTCGAGTCGCTCGTTGATATCCAGGGCGACGTTGGCGAAGACCCCCGCATCCAGCCAGCGGCAGTCACCGGCGCGCGCGGCGAGCCAACCGACATGCTGGTGGAGCTGGGCACGCTGCTCGGCGTCCAGTTCGCGGCTTTCCAGCAGGCTGTCCGGCAACAGCGCCTTGCCCAGGTCGTGAATCATCGCCGCGGCGAGAATCGCCTTGCGCAACTCACGCGGCGCGCTGCGCGTGTCGAGCAGATCGGCCAGGCGGATCGCCACCGCCAGGCCGTGCTGGACCACCGCGGGCTCGCGGACCAGGCAGATGCTGGCGAACAGCAGCGCCTCTCTATCCTCCTCGAGCAGGCCGAGCAGCAGATCGGCGTTGTGCGACAGCAGCGCGCTGTCGATCGGCCTGCCCTGCTTGAGCAACAGCATCTGGCCATTGAGGAAATCCGCGACCTTGGTCAGTCGACGCGCCATGGGCGTGGCGTAGCGCGGCTTGACGGCCTTGCTGACCGAAGCCTCGGGTGCCTTGTCCGAGGCCTTGAACAATGCCGAGGGCGACAGCGACTTGCCCTCGATGCCGGTCCGTGCGCGCTCGCGCTCGATCTCCTTGACCAGAAACCAGACCTGACGCTCTAGGCGCGGCGTGGCCTCGTCGAAGGCGAAGCCGACCATCGCCTGCTGCCAGCGATCGTCGGCCTGGACGTGGCGCACCTCACCGGGCGTGGTGAAGCGCTGGCCGCTGGGAAAGGTCGCCTCGAGGCGCTTGAGCGGCTCGCCCTGGGTGAGATCGACCGCCTCGCCCAGCGGCAGGCGAATCAGGCAGCCGCCCAGCGACAGGTTGACCAGCTCGCCATGCACGGTCTTGTCCTTGCTGGCCAGATCCATCTCGATGGTTACCGCCATGCCCGGGCCAAGCTCGGCGCGAAAGGCGTTGCGGCGATGCCAGACATCGAGCCGCTCGGGATAGCCACAGGCGAAGCGCACACGCCCTGCCACGCCATCGAGCGGCGTGGCGGTCAAGGGAGGTGTGGCGACCATCGCCCCCTGGGCCTGGCCGGTCAGTCGAAAGGGCCGCTCGGCGCGCAGCCCGCCGACGGCCTCAGGCGCCGCGGTCACGTCGAGGATCAGCCGCGCCTGCGGCTCGATGGCGACCAGCAGCACCGAGATCGGCTCGGCGCTGCCGTCGTCGCCCTCGAAGACCAGCGAGACGTCACCGGGCTGGCTGAGCTCTTCCAGCAGCGCCGCGAGTTCGCGTTCATGTTCGACGACGCTGTTCGGCGTCTCGCTTATCGACTCCATGCTTGTTCCCGGATCAATCAGCGCCGGCCGTTGTTCGATACGAGCGCAGCCGCTGCGGTTATCGTTATGGTTGCTGCGTCACTTCCCGAGTTCGCCGGGACCGGCCTCGAGATCGGCCTGACGGTAGCCGATCAGATAGAGCACCGCGTCGAGTCCCAATGTGGATATCGACTGACGCGCCTGACTCTTGACCAGCGGCTTGGCGCGAAAGGCGATGCCCAGCCCCGCACTCGCCAGCATCTTGAGATCATTGGCACCGTCGCCGACGGCGATGGTCTGCTGAAGCGTCAGCCCCTCGCGCTCGGCGATCTCGCGCAGCAGCGCCGCCTTGCGCTCGGCATCGACGATCGGCTCGCGCACCTCGCCGGTGATCTTGCCGTCCTCGATCAGCAATTCATTGGCATGGATCTCGTCGAAACCCAGGCGCGCCTGCAGGTGACGGGCGAAGTAGCTGAACCCGCCGGAGAGAATCGCCGTACGATAGCCCAGCCGCTTGAGTTGCGTCATCAACCGTTCGAGTCCGTCCATCAACGGCAGGTTCTCGGCGATCTCGGCGAGCACCGATTCGTCGAGCCCCTTGAGCTTGGCCATGCGCTCGCGAAAGCTCTGCTTGAAATCCAGCTCGCCGCGCATCGCCCGCTCGGTGACCGCGGCCACCTCGTCATAGACGCCGTGGCGGCGCGCCAGTTCGTCGATCACCTCGGCCTGGATCAACGTCGAGTCCATGTCGAAGCAGATCAATCGACGGTGGCGACGCCAGATCGAATCTTCCTGCAGGGCGATGTCCACGCCGTGCATGACGCCGAGTTTCAAGGCCTTCTCGCGCAACAGCAGGTAGTCGATCGCCTCGCCACGCAATCGGTACTCGAGGCACACGCCATGCGGCGGGGGATCTTCCGCTGAGCCGTCGCCGGACAACCACTCGCTCAGCGTCACCGTGAGATCATGCGCGGCGATCAGCGCATCGACCTCGGCGAGAACCGATGACGGCAAGCGCGGCGCGAACAATGTCAGAATCAGCGTATCGCAGGTCATGACGCCTCCCCTTGCGCCTCGAGACGATCGACTTTCTGGAAGCCGCGCGGCAGCTTGCTGCCACGTCGGCCACGTTCACCGACGTAGTAATCGAGATCATTCGCCTTGAGGGTCAGCTTGCGCTTGCCGGCGTGGATCACCAGCGCCGTACCGCCCGGCAACACCACCAGGTCGCGTACGAACTCCTCGCGGCGCGCCGCCCGCGCGCCGGGAATGTCGAGCATCTTGTTGCCCTTGCCCTTGGCCATCTCGGGGAGCTGGTCGATGGCGAAGACCAGCAGGCGGCCCTCGTTGGAGACCAGCGCCACGCGCGCCTCGGCGTCGCGCGGCACGGCCTGGGGCGGCAGCACGTTGCAGCCCTTGGGCACGCTGAGCACCGACTTGCCGGACTTGTTCTTGCCGACCAGCTCGTCGAGGCGCACCACGAAGCCGTAGCCGCCGTCGGAGGCCAGCAGGTAGCGGCTCTCCGGCGGCGCCAACATCAACCCGACCATGTACGCGCCGGCGGCGGGATTGACCCGCCCGGTGATCGGCTCGCCCTGGCTACGCGCGCTGGGCAGGTTGTGCGCCGCCAGGGTGTAGCTGCGGCCGCTGTCGTCGAGCAGCACCAGCGGCTGGTTGGTCTTGCCGCGCGCCGCCAGATGGAAGCGATCGCCGGACTTGAAGCCCAGCCCGGCGGCGTCGATCTCGTGGCCCTTGGCGGAGCGGATCCAGCCCTTCTCGGAGAGCACCACGGTGATCGGATCGGCGCCCATCAGCTCGACCTCGGACAGCGCCCTGGCCTCGCCGCGCTCGACGATCGGCGAGCGCCGGGCGTCGCCGAAGCTCTCGCCGGCCTCGCGCAGTTCGCGCTCGATCAGGTCGGTCAGCGCGGCGTCGTTGCCCAGCAGCTCCTTCAGCTGCTTGCGCTCTTCGAGCAGTTCGTCCTGCTCGCCGCGAATCTTGAACTCCTCGAGCTTGGCCAGGTGGCGCAGGCGCAACTCGAGGATCGCTTCGGCCTGGCGCTCGGAGAGCCCGAAGGCGTCGATCAGCGCCGGCTTGGGCTCATCCTCCTCGCGAATGATACGGATCACCTCGTCGATGTTGAGATACGCGGCAAGCAGACCCTCGAGGATGTGCAGGCGATCCTCGACCTTGCCCAGCCGGTAGTCGAGGCGCCGGCGCACCGTGGCGCGCCGGTATTTCAGCCATTCGCCGAGAATCTCGTGAAGCGCCAGCACCCGCGGGCGGCCATCGAGGCCGATCATGTTGAGGTTGACGCGCACCCCCTTCTCGAGATCGGTGGTGGCGAACAGATGCGCCATCAGCGCCTCGATGTCGACACGGTTGGAGCGCGGCTCGATCACCAGCCGGGTAGGGTTTTCATGCGTCGACTCGTCGCGCAGATCGGCGACCATCGGCAGCTTCTTGGCCTGCATCTGCGCGGCGATCTGCTCGAGCACCTTGGAGCCGCTGACCTGATAGGGCAGCGCGGTGACCACGATGCTGCCCTCCTCCAGCGTATAGCGGCTGCGCAGCTTGACCGAGCCGCGGCCGCTTTCGTAGAGCTTGGCGAGATCGGCCCGCGGGGAGATGATCTCGGCTTCGGTGGGAAAATCCGGCGCCGGCACGTACGCGACCAGATCGCCGACCGTGGCCTCGGGATTGCGCAGCAGGTGGCAGGTCGCGTCGACGATCTCGCGCACGTTGTGCGGCGGAATGTCGGTGGCCATGCCCACCGCGATACCGGTGGCGCCGTTGAGCAGCACGTGGGGCAAGCGCGCCGGCAGTACCGCCGGCTCGTTCAGGGTGCCGTCGAAGTTGGGCATCCAGTCGACGGTGCCCTGGCCGAGCTCGGAAAGCAGCGCCTCGGAGAACTTCGACAGCCGCGCTTCGGTGTAACGCATCGCCGCGAACGACTTGGGATCGTCGGGGCTGCCCCAGTTGCCCTGGCCGTCGACCAGCGGATAGCGGTAGCTGAACGACTGGGCCATCAGCACCATGGCTTCGTAGCAGGCGCTGTCGCCGTGGGGATGGAACTTGCCCAGCACATCGCCGACGGTGCGCGCCGACTTCTTGTACTTGGCGCTGGCGGTCAGCGACAGCTCGCGCATGGCGTAGATGATGCGCCGCTGGACCGGTTTCATGCCGTCGCCGATATGCGGCAGGGCACGGTCGAGAATCACGTACATCGAATAGTCGAGATACGCCTTCTCGGTATATTCGCGGAGCGACAGACGTTCGACGTCGCCCTCCGCGACTTGGATATCCATGGTCATGGGTGCGTGGCCCTATCTGCATTCATGGAAACTTCACGGGCGGTGCCCGTTCGATACGTTCTGGAACAGCTGCGAGCTTCGGGCTTCGGGCTTCGGGCTTCGAACCCCATGGCCCGTAGCCCGTAGCTCGTAGCCCGTAGCCCGTAGCTCGTGGCTCGTGGCTCGTGGCTCGTGGCTCGTAGCCGAGATCACACTTCGATATCGGCGAGATTGCCGTAATCCTCGAGCCACCCCTTGCGATCGCTGGCGCGCTTCTTGGCCAGCAGCATGTCGAGCATCTCGCTGGTGCCGTCGCCGTCGACCCGGGTCAGCTGCACCAGCCGGCGCGTGTCCACCGCCATGGTGGTCTCGCGCAACTGCAGCGGACTCATCTCGCCGAGCCCCTTGAAGCGCTGCACGTTGATGGGGCCGGCCTTCCGGGTGCCGCGCTTGCCCTCAAGGCGCTTCAAGATCGCCGCCTTCTCGCTCTCGTCCAGCGCATAGAACACCTCCTTGCCCAGGTCGATGCGATACAGCGGCGGCATCGCGACGTAGACGTGGCCGGCATCGACCAGCGCCGGAAAATGACGCACGAACAGCGCGCACAGCAGCGTGGCGATGTGCAGGCCGTCGGAGTCGGCATCAGCGAGGATGCAGATCTTGTGATAGCGCAGCTTGGTCAGGTCGGCGCTGGCCGGGTCGGCGCCGATCGCCACGGCGATGTCGTGGACCTCCTGGGAGGCGTAGATGTCGTGGGACTCGACCTCCCAGGTGTTGAGGATCTTGCCGCGCAGCGGCAGGATCGCCTGGGTCTCGCGATCGCGGGCCTGCTTGGCGCTGCCCCCGGCGCTGTCGCCCTCGACCAGGAACAGCTCGCTGGCCACCGGGTCCTGCCCCGAGCAGTCGGCCAGCTTGCCGGGCAGCGCCGGGCCCGCGGTGATCTTCTTGCGCGCGACCTTCTTGGCACTCTTCTGGCGGCGCTGGGCGGCGCTGATCACCAGCTCGGCGAGCGCCTCGGCCTGGTCGACGTGGTGATTGAGCCACAGCGAGAAGGCGTCCTTGACTACCCCGGAGACGAACGCGGCGACGGTGCGCGAGGAGAGCCGCTCCTTGGTCTGGCCGGCGAACTGCGGGTCGAGCATCTTCACCGAGAGCACGAACGAGACTCGCTCCCACAGGTCGTCGGCGGTCAGCTTGACGCCGCGCGGCAGCAGGCTGCGGTAGTCGCAGAATTCGCGCAGCGCCTCGAGCAGCCCCGAGCGCAGGCCGTTGACGTGGGTGCCGCCGAGCGGCGTGGGAATCAGGTTGACGTAGGATTCCATCAACGGCTCGCCGCCTTCGGGCAACCACTGGATCGCCCAGTCGCAGGCCTGCTCGTCGTCGGCGAAGTGGCCGACGAACGGCGCTGCCGGCAGCACCTCGTAGCCGTCGGTGGCCTGGGCCAGGTAGTCGCGCAGGCCGTCCTCGTACTGCCAGATGCTCTCGCTGCCGTCGACCTCGGTCAGGATCACCTTGAGCCCCGGACACAGCACCGCCTTGGCGCGCAACAGATGCTTGAGCCGCGGCAGCGACAGGCGCGGCGAATCGAAGTAGTCGAGCTCCGGCCAGAAGCGCACCACGGTGCCGGTGGCGCGCTTGGCGCAGCTGCCGATCACCGCCAGCTCCTCGACCTTCTCGCCCTTGGCGAAGGCGATGGCGTGGCGCTCGCCGTCGCGGCAGACCTCCACTTCCAGGCGCGTGGACAGCGCATTGACCACCGACACGCCGACCCCGTGCAGCCCGCCCGAGAAGCGGTAGCTCGACTGCGAGAACTTGCCGCCGGCATGTAGCTTGGTGAGGATCAGCTCGACCCCGGAAAGCCCGTGCTCGGGGTGGATGTCGATGGGCATACCACGGCCGTCGTCGGTCACCTCGATGCCGCCATCCTCGTAAAGCCGCACGCGGATTTCCCGGGCGTGGCCGGCCAGCGCCTCGTCGACGCTGTTGTCGACGACTTCCTGAACCAAGTGGTTGGGGCGCGTGGTGTCGGTATACATGCCGGGGCGCTTGCGCACCGGCTCGAGACCGGAAAGGACTTCAATGGAAGTGGCACTGTATTGCGTCATGCGGTGTCCATCAGGCTAACGAGTGTCATTGAATGGCCGCCAGCGGCGCGCCGGCGGCATGGCCACCGTGGGCCAGCACCGCCGGCAGGTAGTCCGCCAGCCGGCTGAAGCCGTGATCGCCGCCCGGCTCGATCAGCGTGCGACAACCGCGATAGGCGGCGAACGCCTCGCGGCAATCGAGCGTCTCGTCGGCGCTGCCCAGCAGCAGCAGGTAGCGCTCGGGCGTGAGCCGCACCGGCTCGAGCGCCAAAAGTTCGTCGCGATGCGCCGATTCGATGGTGAAGCGCTCGCCGCTATAAGGGTTGACGAACGCCATGCCCAGCCAGGCGTCGACCAGCCGCGAGGCGTTTACCGCCGGGTTGATCAGCACCGCCGCCAGATCGTGGCGCTCGGCCAACACGCTGGCCAGAAAGCCGCCCATCGAGCTACCCACCAGTAATACCTTGTCGCCGAGTTCGGCGAGCGCCGCTTCGGCACTCGCCAAGGCTTCGGCGGGCCGGTGCGAAAGATTCGGCGTGCGACACGGCAACGGCCCGCGGTGCTCGATGCGGGCGCAGGCTTCGCGCATCAGACGCGCCTTGGGCGAATCGCTACCGCTGTTGAAACCGTGCAGATAGAGCACCCCGTCGACCGGGGCCGCCTGCAAGGGGCCACTCAGCATACCCTGAAACCTGGACGGATAAACAGCATTCAGCGTTGTTCCTCGGCACGCCAGACCGCCTCGATCAAGTGGCGGCTGGATTCGTCGAGGGCCTCGACGCCTTCGTGGCTGGCGAGCACCCGCTCGGTCTGGGTGGCGATCTTCTTGCCCAGCTCGACCCCCCACTGGTCGAACGGGTTGATGTCCCAGATGGTCGCCTGGACGAACACCTTGTGCTCGTAGAGCGCCACCAGCGAGCCCAGCGTGCTCGGCGTCAAGCGATCGAGCAGCAGCGTGGTCGACGGCTGGTTGCCGCGATAGTGCTTGTGGTTGGGCCGCGGGCCGTCGTCCTCGATCGCCTCGTCGCCGAGCATCAGCACCCGCGACTGGGCGAAGCAGTTGGCCAGGGTCAAGCGGTGCTGCTCCTTGAGCAGCGCGCGGGTGGCATCGTCCTCGATGCGATCGTAGCGGCGCATCGGCGCGATGAAGTCGCACTCGACCGGCTGGGTGCCCTGGTGCAGCAACTGGTAGAAGGCGTGCTGGGCGTTGGGACCCAATTGCCCCCAGAGCACCGGGCAGGTCGAGTAGGGCGTGGTCTGGCCGGAATTGGTGGTCGACTTGCCGTTGGATTCCATTTCCAGCTGTTCGAGATAACTGGCGAAGAATTCCAGGCGACCCTCGTAGGGCAGGATCGAGTGGGCGCGGATATCCAGGAAGTTGACGTTCCAGATGCCCGCCAGGGCGAGCAGCACCGGCAGGTTGTCCTCGAGCGCCGCGTTGGCGAAGTGGCGATCCATCTCGTGGGCGCCGGCGAGTAGCTCGCGGAAGTTGTCCATGCCCACCGCCACGGCGATCGGCAGGCCGATGGCGCCCCACAACGAATAGCGACCGCCGACCCACTCCCAGAATTCGAGCTGGTTGGCATCAGAAATGCCCCATTCGCTCATCTTCTCGGGGCTCGCCGAGACGCCGATGAAGTGCTGGCGCATCACCAGGTCGCGATCGCCGCGGCCATTGACCAGATGCCCCATCAGCCAGTCCTGGGCGGTGCGCGCGTTGGACAGCGTGTCGATGGTGGTGAACGACTTCGACGACAGCACGAACAGCGTGGTCTCGGGATTGAAGCGCGTCAGGTAGTCGGCCAGTTGCGAGCCGTCCATGGTCGAGGCGAAATGCACCTCGACCGGATGGATGTCGCGGGGGCGATAGTCGGCCAGCGCATGGGTGACCATCAGCGGCCCCAGGTCGGAACCGCCCACGCCGAGGTTGACCACGTCGGTGACCGCCTTGCCGGTGGCGCCGCGCCACTGCCCGGCGTGAAACTTGTCGACCATCGCCGCCATGCGCTTCAGGGTGCGATGCACGCCCGGCACCACGTCCTCGCCCTCGACATTGAGATGCGCGTCCGCCGGCAGACGCAGCGCGGTATGCAGCGCCGGGCGGTCCTCGCTCAGGTTGACCCGCTCGCCGGCCAGCAGCCGCTCGATGCCCTTGGGCACGCCGGCGACGCGGGCCAGTGCGAGCAACTTGTCCAGCGTCTCGCGACGCCAGCGCTGCTTGGACAGATCCAGCATCAGCCCCGCGGCCCGGCGGCTGAAGTCGGGATAGCGCTGGTCGGATTCGTGAAACAGATCCTTGAGATGCACGTCGCGCATCGCCTCGGCGTGGTCGAGCAGCGCCTTCCAGGCGGGATGCTGGTCGATCGTCGCGGTTTCGGTCATCGGCTCCTCCTTGAACGATCCTTGCGTATCGCACGACGGTGGTCGTGCTCGGCGGCTTCGCGGCGGGTGCAAGCCGAGCGGTCGGTGGGTAAACTGTCAGCGCCTGACGCCCGCCGCCCTCACCAAGCCTGCTTAGCGAATGCCCATGAGTGATGCATCTTACCGTGACGCGATCTTCACGACACCCCTCGACCGGGTCGCGCGATTTTCCTTCGACGAGCAGGTGGTGGCCTGCTTCCCCGACATGGTGCGCCGCTCGATCCCCGGCTACGGTCAGATTCTCGGCATGCTCGGGGTGATCGCCGAGCGCCACCTGCGCCACGGCGGGCATGTCTACGACCTGGGCTGCTCGCTGGGCGCGGTGGGGCTGGCGCTGGCCGGGCGCCTGCCGCCCGAGGCGTTTTCGCTGACCGGCGTCGACCTGTCGCCGGCCATGGTCGCCCGGGCCCGCGAGACGCTCGCCGCCGAGTGCCCCGAGCATGCCATCGAGATCGTCGAGGGCGACATCCGCCATCTCGATTACCGCCCGGTGAGCATGATCGTGCTCAATTTCACCCTGCAGTTTCTCGCCCCCGGCGAGCGCGACGCGCTGATGACGACGCTCTACGAGGCGCTGGAGCCGGGCGGCGTGCTGGTGCTCTCGGAGAAGATCGTCGCCGCCGACGAGGCCGAGAACGCCTGGCTGGTGGAGCGCTATCACGACTTCAAGCGCGCCAACGGCTACAGCGAACTGGAGATCAGCCAGAAGCGCACCGCGCTGGAAAACGTGCTGGTGCCGGACACCCTCGAGGCCCACCATGCACGCCTGGCGCGGGCCGGTTTCGCCCGCGCCACGACCTGGTTCCAGTATCTCAACTTCGCCGCGATGATCGCGTTCAAGGACGCCCGGTATCGGGACGCCCGGTATCGGGACGCCCGGTATCGGGACGCCCGGTATCGGGACGCCCAGTATCGGGACGCCCAGTATCGGGACGCCCAGGGCGAGACCGGGGGGCCGCGCTGACATGGCCGACACCGACCGCGCCCAGCAGGCGCTCTATCACGCCTTCGTCGACCAGCAGTTGCATGCCTGGCTGGCGCGCCTGCCCGAGCAGTTCGCCCGCGGGCTGGACCGTAAGCGCCACGGCGACCTGCCCGGCTGGGAGAAGGCCGTGGCCAAACTCCCCCAGCTACCCGAACCCGCCGCGGCGCGCGACGTCGCCCTCGATCGCGATACCGTCAGCGTCGATGTATCGCTCTCGGATGCCGACCGGCGGCGTTGTTACAACCTGCTCAAGGCATTGATGCCGTGGCGCAAGGGCCCCTATCGGCTTGGCGGCATCGACATCGACAGCGAGTGGCGCTCGGACTGGAAGTGGCGACGTGTCGCCCCGCACCTGGCGCCGCTGGCGGGCCGCCGGGTGCTCGACGTCGGCGGCGGCAACGGCTATCACGCCTGGCGCATGGCCGGGGCCGGTGCGTCGTTCGTGCTGGTGATCGATCCCTCGCCGCGCTTCTATTATCAGTTCCAGGCGGTGCGCCATTTCGTCGCCGACGCCGACGGCGGGCGCACCCACTTTCTACCGGCCGGCATCGAGGATGTTCCGGCCGACCTCGAGGCCTTCGATACGCTGTTCTCGATGGGCGTGCTCTATCACCGCCCTTCGCCGCTCGACCACCTGCTGCAACTGCGCGGCGCGCTGCGCCCGGGCGGCGAACTGGTGCTGGAAACGCTGGTCGTCGAGGGCGACGCGACGACGGTATTGATGCCCGGCGAGCGCTACGCGCAGATGCCCAACGTGTATTTTCTGCCCTCCTCGGCCGCCCTGAGCCATTGGCTTTTGCGACGAGCAACGCCGCAGCGAGTGGATGAACTTTCAGTCGCTGACCGATTTTCTCGACCCTGACGATCGCACGCGGACCGTCGAGGGGCATCCGGCGCCGCGCCGCGCAGTGCTGGTGGCACACAAACCCGAGTGACTCGCCCTTCATTGCAAACGATAATTTTTATTGTTATTTCGCATGCTGAAGGAGCCCTCTCTTGCTGTCGCTCTTCAATACGGCACTGGAGGGAACGCCGCGCTTGGCGTCAATTGGTTGCACGCGCGTCGGCCTGCAAGGCCTCACGCCGTATCCGCCAGCCTTCCAGCGCCATACGCGCCTGTGCGCGCCGGGTTTGGTCCTTGAGAGCTCGCGAGGGGGATTCAACCGCCTGCAGCGTACCGCCCGACCAACGATAATAAGTCGGGTCGGCGAGATTCGTGGCGGCGCCTGCGTCGCTGACCATGACGCCCTGCCCACCATCCTGACGATTGAATGTCAGCGCCATCGGCGATGCTTGTGGCGTGTACAGATCGCGTCCCATCCACGGTACCTGGGCATTGGACAGTGAATGCGCCCATAGCGTCGGGAAGATATCCCGATGGCTGGTCCAGTCATCGACCTGTGCCTCACCCTCTCCCCGATAGGCCGGTGGAATCCACAACAGCATCGGCACACCGAACTGGTCGAACAGGTCATGTGCATCGGGATACTGAATGAGAGAACGCGTGTTGTGATCACCGGTGGCCGCGAACAGTGTATGGTCCATCAATCCATCGGCTTCGAGATGATTCAAAAAGCGCCCCATGCTGTCATTGGCGTATTGATAGGTCTCGAGGATCGAGGTGCCTAACTGGGGCGAGACGGCAAGCGCATCGCCCAGCCGTGAGACACCCAGGGGCGCGGGAGCGTAGTCTTGCGGGATCTTGTACGGCGGATGGTTGGTGATCGATAGCATCACCAGCATCAACTTCTCATCGTTGGCCTCGGCTTGCTCCAGAAGCTTCTCGGCGTAACGGAACATCCACTCGTCATAGAGCCCCCAGGTGCCGCCTTTGGCTTCGGGGAAGCGCTCACGGATCGCGTTTTCGCCCAACACTTCATCGAAGCCTTGACGCTTGAGCGCATCGTCAAGATTTCGCCACTGCGTCGAGCCCGCCGTCAGGAAGACAGTGCGATAGCCCGCGCGCTCATACGGCAGCACCGTCGACGTCGAATATTGACGATAGCCATAACGACTCTGCGTCAATGGGCTGATCGGCGTATCGAAAAGTATTCCTTCCAGTGAGGGATATGTCCCGTTTCCCGACGACAAGGCATACGGAAAGTAGTCCGCCTTCTCCTTCACCCAGGGGCGCAAGCGGCCCAGCAGATCGTTATTCTCGGCATCGTCGAAATCCAGCGGATGACGTCCCCAGCCTTCCATCAAGCTGACCACGACATGCGGTGGTTTTTCTTCTGCTGCGGGTCGCACAGGGGTGGTCACGGTCATGCGGTCGAGAACCGCCTGCGGCGTATCGGCCTGCGACCAGCCCAGCACGTTTGCCGCCGCCATGGAAGAGCTGAAACCGTAACGCGCCAGCCCCGACTGCGGATCGTCACCGATCCGGTTGGCCTGTCGCTCATTCCAGGCCAGATAAAGAGCTTCGGGTCCACTGGGCACCAGGTCATTGACGAAGGCATTCGACGACACCGACATATGCATTTCGCGCAGTGGGAATGTCCCCAGGGTGCCGCGCCCCAACCCGACCAGTGCCACCCAGGAAGCCGCCACCAGCAGCGTGGCTTGAGGCCATCCCAGCCGGCGCCGTTCATGCCGACGGCCGCGTCGCATCAGGGCGACCTGGATTCCCGTCATGCCGATCAAGACGATCAGCAACGGAAAAACGGGATAATCGCTCCATATCGTCTTCAGCACCGCCTGGGTATCGTCTTCGAACAGCCCGAAGATCAGCGAATTGATCGGCCCTTGATAGAAGCTAAAAAAGAAATGATTAATCAGTGCCAGGAGATTGACCAAGGCCATGGTCGCGATGGCCCAGACCAACCACAAGCGACGCCAGCCGGCCAGAAAGACGCGCGGCAAGGGAAGCAACACCGTAGCCACTATAAGCCAGGGTCCCAGAAGGACCGCCATGATCTTGGCATCGAAACGCAGCCCCATCCAGAAGGCCTGCCACATCTCGCCGGCGGGCGCTTCCAGGGTGGGGGGCGCATACGACTGCCACAACAGAACACGCATCAAGGCCAGCGTTGCCACCCCGATCAGCCCCAGACGCCAGAGCTGTCGGTTCAACTCGCGCCAGTTCTGCCAGCGCGACATCATCACGGAATCGTTATACATGCGTCATCTCAATCGGGTAAGCGCGCACACTATATCGATCTTGAACGACTCTAACGATACGTTAGATTGCCAATAGAGTAGGCAAATCCCCGTCACAGACACGCGCGCCCCCGCCAGCTTCGGAACCGGCGGGGCGACGTGACGTAGCGCATGGATTTCGCCGTCTACTTGCCCAGCAGCTCGCGCACATCCTTCGCCTGCCAATGCGGAAAATACTTGCGCACCAGGGCGTTGAGCTCGACCTCGAAGGCCTGCCAGTCGACCTCGCCGGCCGCGCCGCCGCCCTCCAGCGCGCCGCGCACCATCCCCGCGCCGACGGTGACGTTGGTCAACCGGTCGATGACGATGAAGCTGCCGGTGCCGGGGCTGACGCGGTAGTCGTCGACCGGCACCGGCGCGGTCAGCTCGACCCGGCAACGGCCGATGGCGTTCAGCGCGAGCCGCTCGGCGCGGTGATGCTCGAGCGTGTTGACGTCGACCTGGTAGTCGATCGCCGTCACCTTGCCGGCCAGATCGCGGGTGGCGAGCTTTAGATCGTAGAGCTTGCCGGGCTCCAGCGGTGTTTCGTGCATCCACACGATGTCGGCGGCGAAGGCGTTGGACAGCGCGATCTCGGCGTCCGCGGCGACCAGCCAGTCGCCCCGGGAGACGTCGATCTCGTCATTGAGGGTGACGGTGATCGCCTGGCCCGGGTAGGCGGCATCGAGATCGCCATCGAACGTGACCAGCCGCTCGACGGTGGAGGTCTTGCCGGAGGGCAGCGCCTTGATTCGTTGCCCCGGGCGCAGGATGCCGGCGGCCAGCGTGCCGGCGTAGCCGCGGAAGTCGAGATTGGGCCGGTTGACGTACTGCACCGGCAGGCGCAGGTCGGCGAGATTGCTGTCGTGGCTGATCTCGACGGTCTCGAGCAGTTCGAGCAGCGGCGTGCCCGGCTGGCCGTCGTCGGTCCGGTACCAGGGCATGTTCTCGCTAGCGTTGACGACGTTGTCGCCTTCCAGCGCGGAGATCGGCACGAAGCGGATGTCGCGGGCATTGAGCTTGTCGGCGAGCAGCCGGTACTCGGCGACGATCGCGTCGAAGCGCGCCTGGGAGTACTCCACCAGGTCCATCTTGTTGATGGCGACCACCAGGTGCTGGATGCCCAGCAGGTCGGCGATAAAGCTGTGCCGCCTGGTTTGTGTCTGCACGCCGTGCCGGGCGTCGATCAGGATCACCGCCAGGCTGGCGGTGGAGGCGCCGGTGGCCATGTTGCGGGTGTACTGCTCGTGGCCCGGGGTGTCGGCGATGATGAACTTGCGCCGGTCGGTGGAGAAGTACCGATAGGCGACGTCGATGGTGATGCCCTGCTCGCGCTCGGACTGCAGCCCGTCGACCAGCAGCGCCAGGTCGACCCTGTCGCCGGTGGTGCCGCTGGTCCTGGAGGCCTGGGTAATGGCGGCGAGCTGGTCCTCGTAGATCATCTTGGAGTCGTGCAGCAGCCGACCGATCAGCGTCGACTTGCCGTCGTCGACGCTACCGCAGGTGATGAAGCGCAGCAGGTCCTTGTTCTCGTGTTCCTGGAGGTACTGCTCGATATTATCGGCGATAAGGGCTGATTTATGTGACATAGCAAGATCCTGAGCTGTAAGCCGTAAGCTTTAAGCGGTAAGTAAACCCCAACCAACCGCCGCTTGCGGCGTTGCGTCTATTCGTTATCCAGGGTGGCGATCAAGCCAGCGAGCATGGAGGAAATTTCTCGCGTTTCCTGTAGCCATTCACGGCCTTTGTCCTGGGGTACGTAATCGATTTCCATGCCGATATAGATCTGAGTGCGTAATTCGGAGCACGAGCCGCGCGCGATAATTAGAAAGTGGCGCTTATCCTTCGTCGTAGATCGGCTCATGCCTTCCGCGATGTTGCTGGGAACCGATAAGCCTGAACGCGTGATCTGATCCTTGAAACCGAAGTCACGTAAATCCCGCAGGGTTTTATAAAGCTCGGCTGATAGCCTGGCTGAGCGCTTCCAGACCTGGAGTTTCTCGAAATTTATGTCGGCGTCCTCCGGGCTGCTTAAAGCTTATGGCTTACAGCTTACGGCTTTCCAGCGCGCCTACGGCGCGCTAGAAGTATCCCTCGCGCTTCTTGCGCTCCATCGAACCGGCCTGGTCATGATCGATGGCGCGGCCGCTGCGTTCGCTGGTGCGGGTCAGCAGCATCTCCTGGATGATCTCGGGCAGCGTGGCAGCCTTCGATTCCACCGCGCCGGTGAGCGGGTAGCAGCCGAGCGTGCGAAAGCGCACCCATTTCTCCTCGGGGACTTCGCCTTCCTCGAGCGGCAGGCGCTCGTCGTCGACCATGATCTGCATGCCGTCGCGCTCGACCACCGGGCGCGGGGCGGCGTAGTACAGCGGCACGATGGGGATCGATTCCAGATAGATGTACTGCCAGATGTCGAGCTCGGTCCAGTTGGAGAGCGGGAACACGCGGATCGATTCGCCCTTGTTGATCTTGGCGTTGTAGATGTTCCACAGCTCGGGGCGCTGGTTCTTGGGGTCCCAGCGGTGGTACTTGTCGCGGAACGAGTAGACGCGCTCCTTGGCTCTTGATGCTTCCTCGTCGCGCCGCGCCCCGCCGAAGGCGGCGTCGAAGCCGTACTTGTCGAGCGCCTGCTTGAGCGACTGGGTCTTCATGATGTCGGTGTACTTGGCGCTGCCGTGCTCGAAGGGGTTGATGCCCGCCGCGCGGCCTTCCTCGTTGATGTGCTCGATAAGCTCCATGCCCACCTCGGCCGCCATGCGATCGCGGAACGCGATCATCTCGCGGAACTTCCAGGTGGTGTTGACGTGCATCAGCGGGAACGGCGGCGTGCCCGGGTAGAAGGCCTTGCGCGCCAGGTGCAGCATCACCGAGGAGTCCTTGCCGATGGAGTAGAGCATCACCGGGTTCGCGAACTCGGCGGCCACTTCACGGATGATGTGGATCGACTCGGCTTCGAGCTGCTTGAGGTGAGTCTGGCGTTCGGGGGTGATCTCGATCATGGAGTATCCAGGGGAATTCAGGGCTGTGCCAATGGGGAAATAGCTGTAAGCCGTAAACTGTAAGTAACCTCAAAAGATTGGGCGGTTGTTGCTTACAGCTTATCGCTTCAGGCGCAGAGCGCCGTCCTTAGAGCTTCGATCCACCGCTTGTCACGTTGACCACAGACGATGAACAAGGGGATACGTTACCGAGCGAGCGATGATAACGTCAAAGAATTAAGGAACATTCTTTAATCGCATTAGGGAATATCAACTATCGATGCGCTCGATCCAGGTATGGATCCCCGAGGCGTCCAGGTCGACCACCCGCAGCCCGGGACGCGAGGCCTCGTCGATGGCGAACTCCGGCGAACCCGCAAGAAACTGATCGGCGGTCGCCGGGCAGCCGTAGATGACGATCTCGCCCTGCCTCGATGCATGCCGCGCGGTGAAGGCCTGATGGATATGCCCGAACAGGATCGCCCGCACCTGCGCGTAGGCGGCGAGGGTCTGCCAGAAGGCCTCGCGATCGGTCAGGCCGATGGCATCCATCCACGCCGAGCCCACCTCGACCGGCGGATGGTGCAGCGCCAGCAGGGTCGGTCGGTCGTCCTCCTCCAGCGCCAGCGCCAGGGCTTGCAACTGGGCCTGGCCGAGTTCCCCATGGGCCTGGCCATTGACGTGCGAATCGAGCAGCAACAGGCGCCACTCGCCCAAGTCGACCTCGTCAAGCAGTTCACGCTCCTCGGCCATGTAGCGCGGGCGGTCGTGATTGCCGGGCAGCCAGAACCAGGGACACTCCAGCGCCGAGAACGCCTCGGCGGCGTGGCGATAGGAAGCCGGCGACTCGTCCTCGCTGATGTCCCCGGTCACCAGCAGCAGATCGGGGCGCAGCGAGCGCGCCCGTTCGAGTACCGCATGGAGCTGGCGATGCGGCACGCCCGTCCGCGAGCGGGCCGCGGGGTCGGCATGCAGATGGCAATCGGTGACCTGGACCAGCCGCATCGGCTATTCACTCCTGGGCTCGAAAGTGCGTGTCATGCCCGCCGCACGGTAGGCGATGGTATTCCGAACGAGGGTCAAGACGAAGGGAATCGGCAGTTGCGCGAGGCTCGCGGCCTGCCGCAAGTAGCTAGCGCGTCGTCGAGAGGTCGGTCGCGTGGCCGTGCGCCAGGCCGTGTTCGAGCCATTCGCCGAGGAAACGGTTGAGCTGGAGCTTCTCGTCGGGCTGATGCATGCGCGGGTTGGGGTAGCGGTAGCGTCCGCTGAAATGACGCTGACGCTGGAAGTCGGTGACTTCGGCCATGCGCACGTCGTGATAGAGATGCACGTTCATGCGCGGCGAATCGATGATGCCGTCGAGCACTCCGGTCTGGGCCACCCGCACGATGGTCGTGTAGGGCGCGCGCTCGGCGACCTCCAGCCACAGCGTACCGAAACAGCCGGCGCCGCCGGTCAGCGACACCTCACGCACCTCGCCGGCCCCCAACTCGCCAAGCAGCCGCGTCAGGCGCAGGTAGTTGGCGGTACATTCGCCCTGCAGCGTTTTTAGGTCAGTGACATACGCGGTTCTGGCCACGGCTTATCTCCTTGCTCGCAATGAGGCCCGTTCGCGTGTCAGCCAGAGAAAGGCGATCAGGCACATGGCGTTATCCAGCCGCCCCGCCTCGAGCAACTGCTGAGCGCGGACGAATGGCAGCACGTGCACCTGGATGTCTTCATCCTCGTCCTCCAGGCCATGCACGCCGCCCAGCTCGCGGCTGTCGACGAGCCCGCAGAACAGCGTGACCCGCTCGTCGCTGCCCCCGGGACTCGGATAGTAGCTGTACAGCTCGATCAGCTCGTCGATATGGCAACCCGCTTCCTCCATGGCTTCACGGCGCGCCACCTCGGCCGGGTCCTCGCCGGCTTCGATCAGCCCGGCGACGGGCTCGAGTTTCCAGGGACTGAGCGAATCATCGAGCGCTCCGGCGCGCAGCTGCTCGACGAGGACCACGCTATCGCGCTCGATATCGTAGAGTAGCACGCCGACCGCGTCGCGGCGCACATGCACCTCGCGCTCGAGCACGCGGCTCCAGCCGCCCTGAAACAGCCGATGGCGCAGGTGGCGACGCTCGAGGCTGAAAAACCCCTGATACAGCGACTCGCTTTCCAGCCGCTCGACATCGGCGCCGGTAAAGCGCGTAGCGCCCTGTGAATGGTCGTCGGTCATGAACTCTCCAATCGGCCGGGACGCACCCGGGCGCGGACACAATGCGCCCCATTATCCCGGGCCGCTGGATGGATTCCAAGTCGCGCTCCGACAAAGCCGTCTCCTTTCACCGCCATGCGAGATTGGGTATAGCTCGTGGCAAGGAACTTGTTCCCGATCGGTTTCGGCTGCCCCTATCGCGAATAAATTCGCTCCCACGAAAACCGGGCCTGGACGGCCATTGAAGAAGACGCTTCTTGATAGGGGTCGGGAAGGCTTCGCCTCCCCGCCCTCCGAACCGTGCGTGCGGTTCTCCCGCACACGGCTCTCCAGTCGATGGTTTCAACATCGTGATTGGCTCGCTTGCTGCCAGGCTTCGGCTAGGGTGAAAAGCCCGGCAGCGGCGAAGAACCTATTGGGCCAACGTCGCGTGTCTGTTCCGGTGTTGCCACGCCCAGGGCGTTTCTCCTGCTTGCGCAGGATGGCGCGAAGCCGTCGGCGGATGAAGCCATCCAACGGCCGGAACGTTGTCCGATAGGCGTGTCGGAAGTAGCCGAACCAGCCTCTTAGCAGAGGATTGAGTGAGGCGATGATCTGCCGCAGACTCTTGCCTTCCGTCCGCCGCGTCTTGCTTCTCACCTTGTCCTTGAAGGCTCTGAGACTCTTCCTACGTACCCAGCGCTTTCCCGCCTCGAAGCGGTAGCCCAGGAAGTCGAAGCCCTCGCCGCGTTGTCGACAGTCACCGATATGGGGCTTGTCGGGGTGCAGGGTCAGGCCATTCGTCATCACCCAGTCCTGCACGTGGGCCAGGGCCTGCCGGGCCTCCTGCTCGCTGTAACAGAGGATGACAAAGTCGTCGGCATACCGCACCATGCGATAGCCGCGCTGGGTCATCTCCTGGTCCAGCGGGTGCAGGTAGAGATTCGTCAGCAAGGGGCTGATGATCGCTCCTTGCGGCGCTCCCGCGGTGGGGCTCCAGCAGTTCATCTCGCTAACGATGTCCTGCGTCAGCCAGGCACGCAGCAGTGACAACAACCGACCATCGCTGAGCCGTTCCTCAACACGGCTCATGAGGCGGTCATGCGGGATGCTGTCGAAGTAACCCTGCAGGTCGGCGTCGACCCCCCAGGTCATGCCGGCCTTGAGGCCATCATCGACGGCCCGCAAGGCGTCCTTGCAGCCTCTTCCTGGTCGGAAGCCATAGCTCATCGGCAGGAACTCGTGCTCGAGAATCGGTTCGATGACACGCTTGAGCGCCGCCTGAACGATGCGGTCCTTGACGGTAGGGATAGCCAACGGGCGTGTCTTGCCGTCGCTTTAGCCGCCACCCCAGCGCGACGGGTGCGTTTCAGGCTTCGCTGTCTCCCAGCAAGCTCGCCACCTGACCCGGCCGAATCGAGTTCGTCATCCTACGGACCGCCAGTTCGCCTCCGGTTGCTCTCCACCCCGCCTCGCGGCGACGCAGTTACCTTCGACTACGGGGCCATGGCTTACCCCGACTCGGACTTCCACCGAGTTGTGTGCACGCCTTCACGGGCGCACTGGGAGGGAACTTGTTCCCGATTGGCGCCGCCAGGCGCCCGGCATGGCTCCCACGAAACCCGGCTCGGATGGCCAAGGGAGCCTGGCTGATGGCTATCGTGGGAGGGAACTTGTTCCCGATTGGCGCCGCCAGGCGCCCAGCATGGCTCCGGCAGTCTAGCGGGTGATCCGGCGCGCCCGAAACGACCGCCCCTTGATCCGCCCGTTGGCGAGCTGATCGAGCGCGGCCCGGGCGATATCGCGCTCGACGGCGACGAAGGCGCTGCGCTCGGTGACCTGGATCTTGCCGACCTGGTCACCGGCGATACCGCCCTCGCCGGTCAATGCGCCAAGGATATCCCCCGGGCGCACCTTGTCCTTCTTGCCGGCGCCGAGCTGCAGCGTCGCCATGCCCGGCGTGAACGGCTGCGGATTGCCGCGCAATGCCGGCAGCGGCTCGCAGGTCAGCGCCTCGCCGAGAAACTCGCCGAGCTTGTCGAGCCGGTAGAGTTCATTGTCGGCGACCAGGGTGCAGGCCACGCCGCGTCCGCCGGCCCGGCCGGTGCGGCCGATGCGGTGGATGTGGACCTCGAGCTCGCGGGCGATCTGATGATTGAACACCGCATCCAGCGCGTCGATGTCCAGCCCGCGTGCCGCCACGTCGGTGGCGACCAGGATCGACACGCTCTTGTTGGCGAACATCACCAGGATGCGATCGCGGTCGGGCTGCTCCAGGTCGCCGTTGAGCGCCAGCGCGGAAAAGCCCGTCGCGTTCAGGGCATCGGCGACCTGCTGGGTCTCGCGCTTGGTGTTGCAGAACACCACGCTGGATTCCGGACGATGGCTGAGCAACAGCCGCTGCAGCGCCGGCACGCGCGCTTCCTCGTCGGCGATCCGGTAGAAGTGCTGGCGGATAGTGGTATCGTCGTGGGTCGAGGCGACCTTGACATTCAGCGGCTCGCTCATCAGGCGCGCGGCGATCGGCCGGATGCCCTCGCCATAGGTGGCGCTGAACAGCAGCGTCTGGCGCGAGGCCGGCGCCTGGCCGACGATCGCCTCGATCGCCGCCTGAAAGCCCATGTCGAGCATGCGGTCGGCTTCGTCCAGCACCAGTGTGGTCAGCGCGTCGAGCGTCAGCGAGCCCTTGCGCAGGTGCTCCTCGATCCGCCCCGGCGTGCCCACCACCACATGCGCGCCGTGCTCCAGCGAATCGCGCTGCGGCTTGAACGGCGCCCCGCCGCACAGCGTCAGCACCTTGACGTTGCTGAGCCCGCGCGCCAACCGGCGCAGCTCGCCGGCGACCTGGTCGGCCAGCTCGCGAGTCGGGCACAAGACCAGGCCCTGCACGTGGAATGCCTTGATCTCGAGCCTTGACAGCAGCCCCAGACCGAACGCCGCGGTCTTGCCCGAGCCGGTCTGGCCCTGACCGATCACGTCGCGCCCGGCGAGAATCGCCGGCAGGCTCTCGGCCTGGATCGGCGTCATGGCGTGATAGCCCAGCGACTCCAGGGTGGCGAGCAGTTCGGGCGCCAGCGGCAGGGTGGCGAAAGCGGATTGAGGGGGCAGATCGGACACGGGCAAATCCTGTAACGTGGCGGCAGAACGGGCGGCGGGTGCGCGAGGCGTCGACGGATGGAGGCTTTGCAATGGCGACCGGCGCGAGAATAGCAGAATCGCCGCGCGGCTGTCCGGTTATCGCCCGGGGCGAACGAGGGCGCCGCTCTACCACGAAAGAAAGCCTGCCACAGTGCGGCGATGTTGCGTAAAATCCAGGCGTCGATGACAACCTGACAGGACACAGACATGGGTAGGGCCTTCCAGAACCGCAAGGAATCCATGGCCAAGACGGCCGACGCCAAGACCAAGGTGTACAGCAAGTACGGCCGCGAAATTTACGTCTGCGCCAAGTCCGGCGGCACCGACCCGTCCGGCAACCTGGCGTTGCGCGGGCTGATCGATCGCGCCAAGAAGGACCAGGTCCCCTCGCACGTGATCGACAAGGCGCTCGACAAGGCCAAGGGCAGCGGCGGCGAGGATTTCTCGCCGGCGCGCTACGAAGGCTTCGGGCCCGGCAACTGCATGGTGATCGTCGAGTGCCTCACCGATAACCCCAACCGCACCTTCGGCGACGTGCGCGTGTGCTTCAACAAGACCAGGGGCAAGATCGGCACCCCCGGCAGCGTCAGCCACATGTTCGATCACAGCGCGATCCTCGCTTACCCCGGCGAGGACGAGGAGGCGGCGCTCGAGGCGCTGATGGAAGCCGATGTCGAGGTCACCGACATCGAGAACGAAAACGGCCGGATCACCGTGTTCGCCCCGCACACCGACTACGCCAAGGCCAAGCAGGCGCTGACCGACGCCTTCGGCGAACTCGACTTCGAGATCGACGAGATCCAGTTCCTGCCGCAGACCACCACCCCGGTCGAGGGCGAGGACGTCGCGCTGTTCGAGAAGATGCTCGACATGCTCAACGATCTGGACGACGTGCAGAACGTCTACCACAACGCCGAAGTGACCGAGCCGGCGTAAGCTCTCTCGGCCGGGTCCATTCTCTCCCGGCAACCCGCTCCTTTCAGTGCTGAAAGAGCCCGGCTCATGCGAGCCGGGCTCTTTGCTTACCACCGCCTGGCCATCGCTCGTGCCGGCTCTCTTGGCCAACTCCATGCGCGCTGACTAACCTGAGCATGAAGTCCGCCTAACGGATTTCGCCGAGCAAGAGGTGGCGTCGCCGGAACGGCCCCTATGTCATGACAGGAGGTTGAACGATGCCCGCCAAATCCGAAGCCCAGCAAATGGCCGCCGGAGCCGCACTGGCCGCCAAGCGTGGCAAGAAGAAAGCCAGTGAACTGGAAGGTGCCGCGAAGTCGATGTACGACTCCATGGATGAAGACGAGTTGGAGAAGATGGCTTCGGCCAAGCAGAAGGACAAGCCGAAACACAATTCGAAGTCCTGATCGCGCAAAGCCAGCGACGCCGCCGGGCGACCCTGGTGGCGTTTGTCACTGGACGAGCGGTTTTCGCAGGATCGGGCATGAACCCGACAGAATCGAGCCAACCGCCAGCCGCCCAGCGAACCATACTCAGAGGCGTTGTCCCCGTCTGGTCTCAGACGGATATTTCAGCCCTCCCGCACAGGAGCCACTGCATGCGTTACAGACAATTCGGCAATACCGGCCTGTTCGTCTCCGAGCTCTGCCTCGGCACCATGACCTTCGGCGGCGAAGGCGAACTGTGGAGCCAGATCGGCGACCTGCAACAGGCCGATGCCGACAAGCTGATCGGCCGCGCCTTCGACGCCGGCATCAACTTCATCGACACCGCCGACGTCTATTCGCAGGGCCAATCGGAGGTGATCACCGGCCAGGCCTTGAAGAATCTCAACATCGCTCGCGACGAGGTGGTCGTGGCCACCAAGGTGTTCGGCGAGACCGGGCCTGGCGTGAATGCCCGCGGCCTGACGCGCTATCACATCATGGAGGGCGTGAAAGCCAGCCTGAAACGGCTGCAGCTCGACCACATCGACCTTTATCAGGTCCACGGCTTCGACCCGGCCACGCCGATCGAGGAGACCGTTCGGGCGCTCAACACGCTGGTCGAGCATGGTCATGTGCGCTACATCGGCGTCTCCAACTGGGCAGCCTGGCAGATCATGAAGGCGTTGGGCATCGCCGAGCGCCATGGTCTGGCGCGCTTCGAATCGCTGCAGGCGTACTACACGCTGGCCGGACGCGACCTGGAACGCGAAATCGTGCCGCTGCTGCAAAGCGAGAATCTCGGCCTGATGGTCTGGAGCCCGCTCGCCGGTGGCTTGCTGAGCGGCAAGTACGGTCGCGACAAGCAGGCCGAAGCCGGCAGCCGCCGGACCACCTTCGACTTCCCGCCGGTCGACGTCGAGCGGGCCTACGACTGTATCGAGGTAATGCAGCGCATCGCCGGGGCGAAAGGCGTCTCCGTCGCCCAGATCGCACTCGCCTGGCTGCTTCATCAACGCGCGGTGACCAGCGTGATCGTCGGCGCCAAGCGCATCGACCAGCTCGACGACAACATTGCCGCCGCCGAGGTTGGGCTGAGCGATGAGGAACTCGCCGAACTGCACGACGTCAGCGCATTGCCCCCCGAGTACCCCGGCTGGATGTTCGAACGCCAGGGCGAATACCGACGCCAGCAGATCGCTCAGTCGCACCAGCGCTGAACGAGGCACACCGCCGACGCCCGGCTTGGCCATGCGCCGGGCGCGGGTCTTGACGCGGCGCCAAGCGTCCGCTCGGGCCGGGCCAGCCGCCGGGCGGACTGACTTCATGCGTGCGGCAACGGCCGGATGACACGGCATGGATTGCCCGCGGCCACGACATTGGCCGGCAGGTCGCGCGTGACCACGCTGCCCGCGCCCACGACGGTGTTTTCGCCGATGCTCACGCCCGGGCATACGATGGCCCCGCCGCCCAGCCAGACGCCGTCGGCGATGGCCACCGGCAAGGCATATTCCAGGCCGGCGCGCCGCTGTATCGGCTCCAGCGGGTGCGTCGCGGTATAGATATGCACAGCCGGTGCGAGTTGAACCTCATCGCCGAGGGTGATCCGATTGCAGTCGAGCAGCACGCAGTCGTAGTTCACGAAGCAGCGTTTGCCGAGAGTAATATTGAAGCCATAGTCGCAGCGCAGGGTAGGCCGTACCACCGAACCCACGCCGAAACCGCCGAACAAGGCCAAGAGCAGCGCCTGACGCTTTTCAGCCGCATCGGCGGGCGTGGCATTGAACGTGGCCAATAGCGCCTGGGCGTCCAGATGCGCCGCCTGCAAGTGCGGATCCTCGGCATTGTAGAGCTCACCCGTCAGCATCCTCGCCCGCTGGTCATTCCGCATCGTCATTGCTCCGCTCTGTTGGCCTGGTCTGGAAAGGCACTTTAGCGCAATTGACGGTGGCTGGGTGAAAGACCCAACCTACCCCTGTATCCAAAATGCAACACTGCAACTCATTGAAATCTATAATTTCATATAATTTACGCTTATTCATGTCTCGTTTTGGAGACGCTTATCCGATGCTTTGTGCAACAACTCCCTTCACTTTGTCTAACGGCCTCGCCAATAAATATTTATCTTGCTGTATTTGATATAAAATTATGTCAGTTGGCATCAATCTCGCATTGCAAGGACATGGCTGAAGAGGCAGCTTGCAAAGCGCCTTTTCAGTAACAGGAGGTCCTTGATCTCGCTAAGGATTGGCGGGCCAGGGAAGGAACCCGGCAAGGACGCCTCCTTTTTACCGCTGGACGCCGAGCATCATGGCGACCAGCCAGCAAGACCCTTCAGTTCCCTGCGTACCTTGGGCCGCCCTGCGGCCCATTTTTTTGTGCCTGCGTTTTACGCGCGTCCTGATGGTCCGGGCTCGTACGCTTCTCGTCCGGGCGCTGGCACGCCGGAGTCTTGCTATTCTTTTACTCACCGAAGCGGTGCTGTACCGTGAGGTAAAATGAGAGTCCCGTTCCCACTGAATGAGAAAAACAAGCCATGGACGAGCATCAGCAGCCAGCGAGCAATTCCCAACAATCCTTGCGCCGCCAGTTCGTCCTGTTCGCCAGCAACTTCTTCAAACACCCGAAGATGCTGGGCTCGATCATCCCCAGCTCACCCTTTCTGGTGAGACGCATGCTGGGTCACGTCGACTGGGAACGCACTCGAGTGCTGGTCGAATACGGCCCTGGCATCGGCACCTTCACGAGGGAAATCCTGCGCCAGATGCACCCTGATGCAGTGCTGCTGGTGATCGAAACCAACAAGGATTTTGTCGAGTACATCAACAGCGCCTACGCGGACCCGCGGATGCAGGTCGTGCACGGTTCGGCAGCCGATATTCAGCGGGTGCTGGGTGAACGCGGTCTCGGTGCGGTCGACTACGTGATCGCCGGCATCCCTTTCAGTACGCTGCCCGCCGCCATGCGGGAAAGCATCCTCGATGCGACGCGCCAGGTGATCTCGCCGGATGGCACCTTCCTGCTCTACCAGTTCTCGCCCAATATCCTGCCCGCGCTACGCAAGACCTTCTCCAAGGTGACGCGAGAGTTCGAACCGATGAACTTCCTGCCCGCGCATTTCTATCGCTGCAGCCCGTAGCGTGCAGGGCCGTTGGTCAGCGGACGGAGCTGAACTGACCCGCCACAGCGTGTTACCCATGGCGTCGGCAACCAACGTCCGCCCGGCCGTCGATGGCCGCAATCCCTGGCATCCACCAACAAGCGCGCTAAACCAGGCCATGGCGGCATCCTCGTGTGCTATTCATCGGACCGAAACCTCGACCATGCGGCAAACTACCTGGCAAGCTCATATCAGCAACATGGCGAACCGACGTGAGCCCTGGCTACTGCGCTGAAACTCGGTATGATCAGGGTGCATCATTTTTTCATGCGGAGCGGACACCACGAGCAATCATTCTTACCAAGCCAGCACCGGAGGTTCTCATGAAGGTATACAGACCTGAATGGCAGTGCACGTTTAACGTAAACGACGGCGCGGAAGAATCGGCCAACTTAAAAGAGCGCCTCGCCTGGTTCATTCGAGCGCTTGCCGACAAGCTGGACGGTGGCGGTAGAACGCTCAAGATCGACTGCAGCATCTCTCCGCAGGTGAGCCGCCAGGATATCGACACCTGCCTGGGCAAGGGCTTCGAAGTCGCCCAAGGGTTGCTCACCCAGCTCGCCCATCAGGCCGCCTGCGAAGACGTCATGCGTCACGCCAAGGCGGACCTGTTCAAGGAAGACTATCAGCGCCAACGGTAATCCTAAGCATAGCGTAGCAAGTGCACCCCACCCGGCTTGGCCGGCTGGGGTGCTTTTTCTGCGATCCGGTGTAGGAGGCGCCGTCACGACCGACCACTGATCGCGCCCGCGGCGCGTTACCAGCGCCGCGACGAATAGCCGCACCATCGTGATGCTTTAGGATCGCATCGGGTCTTTGCAATGGCGGTGCGAATTCAAGATCCTGCTCATGGAGTCGTTAATACCATTGACTGAGCAAGTGTCATGCGTGACGTTGCTCGGTAGCACCTCGGCCCAGTTGGATGCTAGGAGCCCAGCCCGGCTTGCGCAACGTCGCCGCGAAGGCAGAGGAGAACAAGAGATGGATAGAGCCACTCTGGATAGAGTTCACATGTCGATCGAACTGCCCAACGACGCCGCCATGTCGCCCCCTCCGCTCGGCGACGCCGCGAACGGCGCTTGCGCCTCCGAAACGGCCCTGGCCGGCCGACTGGCGCGCGCCAAGGCCAACCTCGACCGCCTGGAGCGTGACGTCGCCTCGAAGGATCACAGCGCGCTGGCGGCGGCGCGGGTCGAATTTACCCTGGCTTCACGAGCGCTGGCCGATGAACTCATCTCACGAGGGCTGCACGCCTCTCTCCACGGCGCCTGAAGCGATTGCCGGCGCCGGCAAAGCTGGTTACTATCCCAACGCCAACCGGCCCCTCATCGCATCGATGGACGCAAGACTCGCTAGCCGAGCACAATGAGGCAAGACCATGGGAAGTCAATCCCGTCCGTTTCTCCGCTGCTGCCTGGCAGCCCTGATCCTGGCCGGCTCGGTCGGGAATACCCAGGCCAGCGACGCCGCCGGCAAGACCCAACGAGGCGTCGCATCCTACTACAGCGACAGCCTGCAGGGCGCCAGCACCGCCAGCGGCGAACCATTCGACCAGCAGGCGCTGACCGCGGCGCATCCCGACCTGCCCTTCGGCACCAGGGTACGGGTGTCGCGGGCCGATACCGGTCAGAGCGTCGAAGTGCTGATCAACGACCGTGGTCCCTTCGTCAAGGGCCGGATCATCGATCTTTCCAAACGCGCCGCCAAGAAGCTCGGCATGCTCAAGCGGGGCACCGCGCCGGTGCTGGTCACTCAGATCAACTGACGCCGAACAGCCCTACCGCGACCAGCACAGCACCTTACAGGCCTTAACCTGCAGCCGTTCCAGTGTTCGTGGCCGAGCGAAGCTTTCGTGACCGACGAAACACAGCGCCCGGCACCAGAGATGATGCCGGGCGTCGTGATCGTATCGAGCGTGCGTCGGTTCAGCCTTGCGCCTCGCGCTTGTCCTGCGTTCTCAGCTCGAAGTCGCTGGCATCGTGGCGCTCGTGGAGCTGGGTCTCAAGCTCGCCGAAGGTACGGTTGACCATGCGCCCGCGCTGCACCGCCGGGCGGGCGTCGATCTCCTTCGCCCACCGCATCACGTGCGCGTATTCCTGCACCTGCAGGAACTCCGCCGCGTCGTAGAGCCGCCCCAGCACCAGCTGGCCGTACCACGCCCAGTTGGCGATATCGGCGATGGTGTACTCGTCACCGGCCAGATAGCGAGTCTCGGCCAGGCGCCGGTCGAGCACGTCGAGCTGACGCTTGGTCTCCATCGCGTAGCGGTCGATGGGGTACTCGAGCTTCTCCGGGGCATAGGCATAGAAATGGCCAAAGCCACCGCCCAGGAACGGCGCGCTGCCCATCTGCCAGAACAGCCAGTTGAGGGCTTCGGTGCGCGCGGCATGCGCCTTGGGCAGCAAGGCATCGAACGTCTCGGCGAGATACAGCAGGATCGAGCCTGACTCGAACACCCGGGTGGGCTCCGGCGTGCTGTAGTCCATCAAGGCGGGGATCTTGGAGTTCGGGTTGACCGCGACGAAGCCGCTGCCGAACTGATCGCCCTCGCCGATATCGATCAACCAGGCATCGTATTCGGCGCCTTCGTGGCCGAGCGCCAACAGCTCCTCGAACATCACCCCCGCCTTGACGCCGTTGGGCGTGGCCAGCGAATAGAGCTGGAACGGGTGTTTGCCGACCGGCAACGCCTTGTCGTGGGTCGGCCCGGCGACCGGCCGGTTGACGCTGGCGAACTTGCCGCCGCTCTCCTTCTCCCAGGTCCAGACCTGCGGCGGGTTATATGCGTTTTCCTGACTCATGGAAACTCCTTGCTGATGGCATTTCGGCAGACCGGCCCAGGCGACTGCCCGACGCCGACGGCCGGCTTGATGACCACCAAGGTAGCCTAGTAATTATTAACATTCGACCGTAAGCAGCCTCTCAATCGCTATACACGCCCGCCGCGCCGGACTGCGCGAATTCCCAGCACTGATGGATATCCTCGGCCAGCGTGCGCCCCTCGGAGAGCGGCGGCAGATCGTCGAGGGCGAAGAACTCGGCGGCGTCGGTCTCGTTGTTGACGACGAATTCGCCACCCCGGTGGTCGCACAGGTAGAACAGCTTGTAGATGTGATCCGGCGACACCGGCGTGTAGGAGTGCAGGCTACGATCCTTGAGCATCGCCAGGCGCGGGTTGGCGGCGCGATGGCCTGATTCCTCGACGATCTCGCGCAGCACGCAGCTTGAGGGTCCCTCGTTGACATCCGCCCAGCCACCCGGTAGCGCCCAGCGGCCATCCTTGATCTCGCGTACCAGCAGCACCCGGCCGCGTTCGAACACCGCGCCGCGCACGTCCACTTTGGGCGTGGCGTAGCCGGCATCGGGGATGATGAAATCCTCGACCCGCTCGACGGGCACGTCGGCGAGCACCGCGAACATCTGGTTGGTCAACGTCTCGAGCTGCCGATAGCGCTCGAGCTCGTACTTGTTGGTGGTGTAGGTCTGGCCCGTTTGGGCGATCGAGCGCAGCTGTTTGGCGAAGGCGATCCAGTCGTGTGTCATGCGATTCCCTTCCTTTCCGATAAATGAGTCATGACGGCGGCTGCACAGCGGCCTGCATATCAGTATTCTGAACCCCTAATCATTCGATGACAGGGACACAGGCGATGACCGAACGCACGATCGATTGCTGGCTTACCGACATGGATGGCGTACTGATCCGCGAGGACCACGCTCTGCCCGGCGCGGCCGAACTCATCGAGCAGTGGCGTGCGGCGGGCACGCCGTTTCTGGTGCTCACCAACAACTCCATCTATACGCCGCGCGATCTCAGCGCCCGGCTGGCGCGGGTCGGCCTCGACGTGCCCCAAGATCGCCTATGGACCTCGGCGCTGGCAACCGCCGCCTTTCTGCGCGACCAGGCCCCCGGCGGCTCGGCGTTCGTGATCGGCGAGGCCGGGCTGACCACGGCGATCCACGAGGCCGGCTTCGTGATGACCGACGTCGCCCCGGACTTCGTGGTGCTCGGCGAGACCCGCACCTACTCCTTCGAGGCGATCACCCGGGCGATCCGGCTGATCAATGGCGGCGCGCGCTTCATCGCCACCAACCCCGACGTCACCGGGCCCAGCCCCGAAGGACCGCTGCCCGCCACCGGCTCGGTGGCGGCGCTGATCACCGCCGCCACCAAACGCGAGCCCTACTACGTCGGCAAGCCCAATCCGATGATGTTCCGCTCGGCGATGAACAAGCTCGGCACGCATTCGGAGCGCACCGGGATGATCGGCGATCGCATGGATACCGACGTGATCGCCGGCATCGAGGCCGGCCTGCACACGGTACTCGTGCTGACCGGCATCTCCACCCAGGCGGACATCCAGAACTACCCGTTCCGCCCGCGGGAGATTCTCGACTCGGTGGCGGACCTGCTGGCCTAGGCCCGCGACGACGCGTCGCCGCCACTCGCCGCCGCCTTCTTTCAGGGCTATCGCCGTTGAACCAATGAGGGCACCAGGGACACGCTGAAGTGAAGGTCCGACGCCATGGCCGAAAAGAAAGTTCCTGACTTTTCCGGCATTTCCGCCGTCCATGGCGGTCAGATGGCGTCGGTAGCGTACATGGAAGTTACAGCGCCTCCACGCAAGCTTGTCGACGGGTCAACCCCGAACGTAAACGCTGGCTGCGATAGCCCTGCGACTTCTCACCGTCATCGACACGAGGACAATCGACCCATGTTTTCCGGCCTCAGCGCATTTCCCTTGACCCCCACGAACGAGAGCGGCATCGACGAAGCGGCGTTTGTCCGACTGGTCGAGCGTCTGGCCGATGCCGGCGTCGACTCCATCGGCGCCCTGGGATCGACTGGCAGCTATGCCTATCTCACGCGAGCCGAACGTGCGCGTATCGCGCAACTGGCGGTGAAACATGCCGGCAACGTGCCGGTACTCGTCGGCATCGGCGCCTTGCGCACGCGCGATGTGCTGGCCCTGGCCGAAGACGCGCAGCACGCGGGGGCGAGCGCGGTGCTGCTGGCCCCGATGTCGTACCAGAGGCTATCCAGCGATGAAGTCTTCGAGCTTTACGAAACCGTGACCCGCTCCCTGTCCGTGCCGCTGTGCGTGTACGACAACCCGGGTACGACGCATTTCGAGTTCAACGACGAACTGTATCGTCGGATCGCTCGCCTCCCCAACGTGCGTTCCATCAAGATTCCCGGCGTTCCGTCGGACACGGATGCGGCCAGGGCGCATGTCGAGCGCCTGCGCGCCCTGATCCCCTCTCACGTGACGCTCGGCGTCAGCGGGGATGCCTTCGCCGCAACGGGACTGAACTCGGGATGCGAGGCCTGGTATTCGGTGATCGGCGGGCTGTTCCCCAGGACGGCGCTGGCCATCACCCGCGCCGCACAGGCCGGCGATAGGCAGGAAGCCTCGCGCCTGTCCGCGCGACTGCAACCTTTATGGGCGCAGTTCAGCCAGCACGGCGGCAGCCTGCGTGTCATCGCCACCGCCGCGGAACTGAGGGGGCTGGTAGAACGTCCCGTCCTGCCGCTGCCGCTCAAGGTATTGCAAGGAGCCAGCCGGCAACGGCTCGCCGTGCTGCTTGACGAGCTTGAGCTGGCCTGACGAGCCGCGTTGCGTTGCGCCTGTCAAGGGAATTGCCTTGAAGCCACCCTCAAGCCACCGCGATCTATGCGCAACGCTTCGGCGACAACCGCCAGGCAACTTCGACGAACCGCGTCACACCGGCCTCACGGAAATTGAGCGACGACTGGAGCACGTCCTTGCGCGACAGCTCGGTGATCGCGTAGTGCCGACCGTAGTGGCGTTCGACTTCCTCCGGCGGCACCGGAAACGGCGGACCGTCCTTCTCGGCGGGATCGTACTCGAAGGTGATCAATAGCTGCGGCGCGCCATCGCTCAGCGCCAGGATCCGCTCGGCGTATCGGGACCGCATCGCTGGCGGCAGCGCCACCAGCGCCGCCCGATCGTAAACCAGTTCCACCGGGCCGAGTTCCGCCGCCGCCAGGGCGAAAATGTCGCCCTGGAATACCGTCAGCCCGGCGTGACGCCAGCACCGGCCACCGGCCCACTCGCTCGGTTGCGGGTCGACGCCCAGTTCCTCGAACAGCTGCGCCACGGCGATCTCGCTCAATTCGGCGCCGGCGACCCGGTAGCCCTGCTCCAGCAGCCAACCGATGTCCAGCGTCTTGCCGCACAGCGGCAGGAAGATTCGCGCATCCGCGGCCAGCTCGAAGCCGGGCAGGTTGCGCTTGAGAATCGGATGCACGAAGGGCAAATGAAAGCCCAATTGCTCGTTCCGCCATCGGGATCGCCAGAAATCGCGTTCCACTGCGCCTCCTTATCGTCCTGGATTGAAGCCTGAGACATTTCAGCCTGAACGTCGCGCCTGGCTTCGCGCCATCCTCAGAGCTGAGCCTCGATCGCCTGTTTGTCGATTATCGACCAGACCTCGGCGATCTTTCCGTTCTCGAAGGCGTAGAAGACATTCTCGGTGAAGCGCACTTTCTTGCCGTTCACCGGCAGGCCGAGGAAGTGTCCCTGGGGTGTGCAGTGAAAGCTCAAGCGGCTCGCGACGCCCTGCGCATCGGCGATCAGCAGTTGAATCTCGAAACGAAGGTCGGGGATTTCCGAACAATCCGTTTCCAGCATCTCGCGGTAACCCGAGAGCCCGATTCGCCGGCCATTGTGACGCACGTCGTCATCGACGAACGCACCTAGATTCGACCAGTCGCGTTCGTTGAGACACGCGATGTAGCCCCGATAGAGACTGGAAATATCCTTGTCGTTCATGCCATCAACCCATGGTAGCGGAAACGGAGACAGCCATGAGTCTAGCGCGCATGGCCTCGCGTCCCCATGGGCAGCATACATTTCAGCAATCTCAGCCAGGCGGGTCCACGCAAACGCCGCCGGTCGCGACCGGCGGCGTGGGCTCGTCCTGCAGCCGGTCACGTTCTGCCGGGAGGCAGCCCCATCTTCTCCAGCGTCAGAATTTCATCGGCGCGCCCCCAGCCTCCATCGGCGACCTCCTCCACCAGCACCATGGTGTAGGGGCGCACCGCCTCGCCGAAATACTCGACGAACAGGTCGGTGGTGCGGTGGACGATCTCTTCCTTGCGGGCGTGATCCAGGATGCCCTCGGGAAACTTGTAGTTGGCAAATGGCATTGTTTCTATCCTCGAAAAGATCGGTTTCAGACCATGCCGCCGTTGACGCGCAGGATCTGGCCATTGACCCAGCCGCCCTGCGGCCCGGCCAGAAACGCCACGGCATCGGCGATTTCATCGGGCTGACCCAGACGCTCGAACGGCGCCAGGTTGGCGATCGACTGGACCTGCTCCTCGCTCTTGCCGGTGAAGAACAGCTCGGTGGCCACCGGCCCCGGCGCCACGCCATTGACCGCGATCTTCCGGCCACGCAGCTCGTTGGCCAGCACCTTCACCAGCCCCTCGACGCCGGCCTTGCTGGCGATATAGGCGCCGTACCCGGGGAACGATTTCCCCAGCACCGAGGAAGAGAGCGCGATGATGCGGCCGCCCTCCTCGAGCACTTCGGCGGCTTTCGCCATCACCAGCCAGCTGCCGCGCAGGTTAGTCAAAAGCGTCTTGTCGAGAAGCCCGACATTGTCGGTAGTGATCCTTGCCATCTGCAGGATGCCGGCATTGTTGACCACCACGTCGAGCCGCCCGAACGTCTCCAGCGCCTGCGCGAACAAGCGCTCCACCGCATCCGGGTCGGCGATGTCGGCCTGAACCGCCAGCGCCCGGCCGCCATTGGCCTCGATATCGGCCACGGCCTGCTCGGCGAGGGAAGCGCTGCCTGCATAGTTGACCACCACGGCAAAGCCGTCGGCGGCGAGCTTTTGTGCGATGGCGCGGCCGATACCGCGAGAGGCGCCGGTCACCAGGGCGACTTTCTGCGTAGCGTGGGTCATGATTCGATGTCTCCGTAGCACGGATTGAAAGCGGGAATGAACAGCACTTACCAACGTGCGCCATGAGAGTATTGGCGTTTCTCCAGTGCGTCCGACATCGGAAGGCGCGGCGTACCATGAGCGTTGTGTGCAGCTTTTGGCGGAACTCTAGGACGCCGAAGCGATCCTGCAACCGGTGGCGAGCAATCCCGCCGGTGTATTGCGCGTCGAACTCCACGGCATTCACGCCAGCCGGATCGTGCTGCCGCGCATCGATGACTTCCACGCTCGCTACCCTCGCCTGGAACTGGTCGTCACCAGCGGCGACCGGCTCGTCGACCTGATCGCCGAAGGGGTCGACTGCGCGGTGCGAGGCGGCACGCCGCACGCTTCGGCACCAGCCGCCAGGCCACCTCGACGAAGCGCGTCACTCCCGCCTCGCGGAAATTGAGCGACGACTGAAACGCGTCCTGGCACGGCCGCTCCGCGCTTGCCCTTTACCAGCCTCGCGGCAGATTGAGCGTGACCAGCGAAACACCCACGATCGTCACTGCCGCGCCGACGATCTGGCTGGGCGTGATGGGCGTACCCAGCAGCCAATAACCCAGAAGCATGGTCGCCACCGGCAACAGATTGAGCGAGGTCGCGGTGCGGCTCGGGCCGACCAGCAGCAAGGCGCGGTTGTAGCAGACCAGCGCGATCAGCGAAGGCCCGATCCCCAGATACAGCATCGCCGCCAGCGCCTGGCCATCGAGATGCCACTTGGTATCCAGCAACCAGTTTTCCAGCAGCGACAGCGGGGCGAGACACGCCACCGCAATACCGGTCATCGGCACCAGCGAGGCGTAGAAGGGAATCCGCCCCAGCCAGCGACGAACCGCCAGCATGTAGAGCACCCAGGAAGCGACGGCGCCGCCCACGAAGGCATCGCCGACCTGAAGACGCTGCAGGATACCCAGCGGCTCGCCGTCCGTGACCACCCAGGCCGCGCCAAACGCCGACATGACGATGCCCGCCCATTTCACGCCGCCCAGCCGTTCGCGGAAGAACAGCGCCATGACCAGCGCCGTCACCGCCGGAATCATGCTCTCCAGCACCGCCACGTTGGTGGACTCGGTCGTTCGCAGTGCGGAGTAGAGGGTCGCGTTGAACAGCGCCATCCCGGTGATCGCCATCGCCGTCAACGCCCTGGCCTGCCGACGCAGCGCCTCGCGCTGCTGCCATGCCGCTCGGCCGAAGAGCGCCGACACGGCAATGAAGGCCACCAGCATTCGCGCCAGGGCCAGCGTCAGCGGCGGCAGGCTGGCCGTGGCCAGCTTGCCCACCAGCAGGTTGCCGGCAAACAGCAGGACGACGACACATAGGTAAAGGATGGCGCGAGCGGTCACCAGAGCTACCTCAACCAACGACGCTGGTTACGGTAGAGGCTCTTCACGGGCGGGGCAACCGGCCAGGCTCGCCCCTTGGGTACGTCATCTTCGCCGCGCCTGGGCATCTCGGCGCAGGGGACGCCCAGCAGCGTGACGCGATTCAGGTCGCAGCCGATCCGCCAGCCGCCGTTGCGGCCCTTCTCGGCGCGTACGTAGCCGGCCTTGCGCAGCCCTGCCAGGGTCCGCCGCACCACGGCGGCGTTGGTGTCCAGCATCGTCCCGATCTGCTCGGAGCTGATGGGACGCTCCTGGCGTGCCATGTGCTGCAGCACGTAAAGCATGCGGGAAAGACGGCTATCGGTTTTCACGGCGTTCGTTATTCGAAAACGGGGCGGGGCAGATTAACACGCCGATGCCGTGACAACAGAGGCCATCTCTTGCTGGGCATAGGTCAATGTCGCCGTAACAGATCGGCAGTCAATTCTTCCACACCTGTTACGCCCAACAAGGCCATGTTGCGTTCTATTTCGGCGCCAAGCAGCGAAACGGCCCTCTCCACGCCGGCTTCGCCAGCGATGCTGGCCGCGTAGTTGAAGGGCCGCCCCACAAACACGAAGCTGGCTCCCAACGAAAGAGCCTTGAGCACCTGGCTGCCACGGCGGAAGCTACCGTCGATCATCACCGGCACAGCCCCCTCTACCGCCGCCAATACCTCGGGCAGCATGGTCAGCGGTGCCACGGTGTCATCGAGCTGACGACCGCCATGGTTGGAGACAATCAAGCCATCTGCCCCGGCGTTCACAGCACGCCGTGCATCCTCGGGATGCAGGATGCCCTTTACCACCAAGGCCCCCTTCCAGCGCGCCCGAACCCGCTCAAGGGTCGACCAGTCGAGATGGCGGCGGCCCGAGAAATCACGATTGACGTTTTTCGCCAGCACCGGCACGCCGCGGGTCGCAGCGTTGTTCTCGAAGTGCGGCACACCGTGATGCCATAAAGTCTTCAGGAAGGTGCCGAATAGCCACCGCGGTCGCACCAGGCCGTCCCGGGCCAGGCGCAGACTGGGCCTCAGCGGCGATGAAAAGCCGGCGCGTCGATGGTTTTCTGGATTGGGTGGCACCGCGTAATCCACGGTGATCACCAGCTTGCTGAATCCGGCCCGCTCGACGCGCGCCAGCAAGGCGTCGATCTCCTCGGGGCTCCCGGGCAGGTAGGCCTGGAACCAGTCCGAGCCGTCCGGCCCCGCCAGCGCCTCCATGGGAATCAGCGAGGTTCCGCTGACGATCATGGGGATCCCGGCATCGGCCGCCGCCCGCGCCAGTACACGATCGCCGCGATAGGCAGTCAGGGCACTAATGCCCATGGGGGCGATGCCGAAAGGATAGGCGTAGCGGTGTCCGAAGAGCTCGGTTCCGGTGGACACCTGGGAAACGTTCACCAACGCCCGCGGCAGAAACGCGTACTTATCGAAGGACTCCCGGCTGGCTCGTGCGGTACCGCCGTCCTCGGCCACACTGGCCACGTAACCGAAGAGCGGCCGTGGCAAATGTCGCCGAGCCGCCCGCTCGAAATCGTCGAGGCTCAGGATGTGTTCCAGACGACGAGACATCATACCCCCTTGGCTTCAGCGACAGTCCGCCGCCAGGCATCCTCATTGACGGCGGTAAGCGGGCCGCTGCCGGCCAGTGCCCCCACCAAGTTATCGACCGCCAGTTGTGCCATGGCTTCGCGGGTTTCATGGGTCGCCGAGCCGATGTGCGGCGTGGTCACAACATTGTCCATGGTCGCCAATGGCGAGTCGGCAGGCAGCGGCTCCTCGGCGAAGACATCGAGCCCTGCCGCACGAATCCTACCGCAGCGCAGGGCCTCGATCAGCGCCGGCTCGTCGACCACCTTGCCTCTCGCTACATTGACCAGTGCCGCGGAAGGCTTCATCCGCGCCAGGGCATCGGCGTCGATCAGGTGATGGGTTGCGTCGTTGTAGGGCACGCTCAAGCAGACGATATCCGCTTCAGCCAGTAGGGCGTCGAGGTCACGCCGCTGGGCTCCCAGTTCCTGCTCAAGCACCGGCTTAGATGAAGCCGCTGTGTAGAGTATGGGCATCCCGAAACCCAGCGCCCCGCGCCGTGCAATGGCCGCGCCAATGCGCCCTGCCCCCACGATCCCCAGCGTTTTACCGTGTACGTCGAAGCCGAAGTGCTCACGGCCGATATGTGACCGCCAGCCCCCCTCGCGCACCAGGTTGGCCAGCTCCACCAGACGCCGCTGGGTCGCCATGATCAGCGCGAAGGCCGTGTCGGCGGTGGTTTCGGTGAGCACATCCGGCGTATTGCAAAGCAGGATGCCACGTCGATTCATCGCCTCGAGAGGTAGATGGTCATAGCCTACCGAAATGGTCGATACCACTTGCAAAGACGACGCCTCGACCAGCATCGCCTCATCGAACTGCAACTTGCCTCCGATCAGGCCATGCGCCTGCGACAACGCAGACAGAAAGTCGGCACGGTTCGCCTCGTTCACGTCCTCAAAGTATTCGACCTCGGCGATCGCAGAAAGCGCCGCCAACTGGTCCTCGCTGAGTCGCCGTACGGCAACGATACGCCTTTGGCGTTGCGCCTCAGCCATGATTCGTCCCCTTCAACCCTTTCATCTGGAACCCCTGCGCCTCTAGGGCGGAGACGAGAGTGGAGGTCTGGGAATCATCCGACTCGACCAACGGCGGACGCACGCGCCGCCATTCGTTCGCTCCCGAGAAGTGAGCCGTGGCGGCCTTCATGGCGGGTATCAGTTGATACTCTTCGAACAGGTTGCGTATGACATTGAGGCCTTGCTGGCGCTCGTCGGCATCGTCCTCCTGCCAGCGCCTCGCCAACTCAACGATGGCCGCCGGATTGACGTTGGCAGTGGCACTGATGCAGCCAGCCCCACCTGCCCGCAGGGTATCCAGCAGGAAGCGTTCGCTGCCGGCATAGACAGCGAAATCCTCGCCGCCGAAGCGCTCGACCAGGGCTTGGGTGTGGGCCCAGTCTCCACCGCTATCCTTGATGCCGGCGATGACGCCTGGGAATGCTTCACGCAGACGTTCGATCAGCTTGAGCGAGAGCGGCACCTGGGTGACGGGCGGAATATGGTAGAGATAGATCCGCAGGCGCGAATCCCCAACACGGTTGATCACTTCGCTGTAGTAGCGAAACAGGCCCTCGTCGCTGACACCCTTGTAATAGAACGGCGGCAACATCAGCACACCGGCACAGCCTGCCGCCACCGCTTCGCGGGTCAGCGACACGCAGTCATCGATCGCACAGTCCCCGGTGCCGGGCATCACACGTACGGGATCGACACCGCCCTCCACAAGCGCCTCCAGCAACCCCTGTTTCTCCGCCACCGTCATTGAGTTGGCCTCGGAGTTGGTGCCGAACACTGCCAACCCGACTCCGTTCGAGGCGAGCCACCGGCAGTGCGATACAAAACGTTGGGGGTTCGGCGCCAGGGCGGCGCCGAAGGGCGTAATCACCGGTGACCAGACATCGCCACACGATTGAGACATGACGTTCTCCTTGTTGTGTTTGAGTCAATCAGTGCCAGGGCTCGATGGCGTAGCGCTCCAGCGCGGCCTGGTCGAAGCCGAAGCCGAGTCCCGGTGCGGTGGGCAGCAGTAGCTGACCGTTGGCGAACTCCAGTTGTGTATCCACCAGACCTCGGAAGTTGAGCACCTGGTCGTCGGCAAAGAACTCCACCATGTTCACGTTAGGGGCCGAGGCTACCAAATGAACGTGCAGGTCGTGGAACCAGTGGGGATATACGTCCACCCCGAAACTGGCAGCCGTTGCTGCGATTCGTCGAAACTCGGTGATGCCTCCACAGACCGCCGCATCGGTCTGCAGAATCATTGCCGCCTCCTTGTCGAGCAGTTCCTTGAAGCGCCAGCGCCCGGCCTCGATCTCGCCGGTGGCCACCGGCACCGGGGTGCGCTCCGCCAAGCGACGATGGTTGTCGATATCATCGGGACTGAACGGCTCCTCGATCCAGAACGGATCATAAGGCTCGGCCATACGCATAAAGGCCAGTGCCGACGGCAGGTCCCGCCAGGCATTATTGGCATCAAGCATCACCTGCACGTTAGGGCCCACCGCCTCGCGCACTGCTGCAAGTCGTGCCTCCTCGCCGGCGAGATCCTCCCGACCCACCTTCATCTTTACCGCCATGAAGCCCTTTGCCGCGTAGCCGGCCATCTCCTCACCGAGCATCTCGGGTGACTTGCCATCCAGGTAGTAGCCCCCGCTGGCATAGGCCGGCACGCTGTACGTATCACTTGCGCCCAGATACTTGTAGAGCGGCAGGTTCGCTGCCCGCGCATTACGGTCCCATAACGCGGTATCCAGGATACTGATCGCTCGCATTACCGAACCCGTGCGGCCGTGCAACAGCGATTCCTGATACATCGCCTGCCACAGCGCCTCAGTGGCATGGGCGTCGCCGCCCACCAGCACCGGCCGCAACAGCTCTCTCACTGCATTCGCCACCAGCGAGCCGGCATTGTTGCCACCATAACAGAAGCCAATGCCCACATGCCCGTCATCGCCCACCACTTCGACCAGCACGTAATCGCGCTTGAGAACCTGGCGATTGGAAAAGCTCGTGGGATTGTCCAGCGGCACATTGACCGTCCGAGCATGCACATCGGTTATCGTTGTCATGATGTATTCCTCGTCTGGGAGGTGAATCATTCCGCCTGGGTACGGGTGCGCAGCGCGACACGCAACCAGCGAAAGAATGGAGTGGCCTGCAGCACCGAGAGGACGGCGATGCACAACAGCACTACCGCGATGGGGCTGGTCAGGAAGATGCCAAGGTTGCCCTGTCCGATCAGCATCGATTGTTGATAACTGGTCTCCATGACCGGCCCAAGGATCAGCCCGATCACCATCGGCGCCGGTGATACGCTGGCCTTGTTCATCCAGTAACCGAACAGCCCGAAGCCCAGCATCAGTCCAACCTCGAACAGGCTGTTGTTGATGGCAAAGGCGCCGATCACGCACAGCGTAATGATGGAGCAGGCCACAAAACTGTCAGGCACCCGCGTCACGCTCACACAGAGACGGGTGAACAGCAGCCCCACCAGCAGTAGGCCAACGTTGGCAAAAATCACCGCCCAGATCAGGGTGTAGGTGACATCCCCATAGTCTGTCAGCAGGTTCGGTCCGGGCAGGATGCCCTGGACCATCAGCGCACCCAGCAGTATGGCGGTAGAAGAACTGCCAGGAATGCCCAAGGCGATGGTTGGAATCAAGGCACCGCCCACCACTGCGTTGTTAGCGGCTTCAGGTGCCGCAACCCCGGCGATGTCACCCTTGCCAAAGCGGCTCTTATCTTTAGCAAAGCGCTTGGCCTCGTTATAGGCGAACCAGCTGGCGGTATCGCCGCCGGTACCCGGGATCAGGCCAGTAATAATGCCGATTCCGCCGGAGCGGAAGATATTGGGTAGCAAGCGGCGGATTTCGGCAAGAGGCGGAATCAACCTATCGGTGATCTTGCTAGCCACCTTCTGGGTACCATGGGCATTCTCGATCAATATCAGCGCCTGTGGGATCGAGAACAACCCGATCAGTGCTACGGTGAACTCGATACCCGAGAACAGGTTAATGATGCCGAAGGTCATCCGCGGCGTGCCGGTGACCAGATCCATGCCTACCGTGCTCACCAGTAATCCCAAGGTCCCTGAAAGCAGGCCACTGACTACCGAACCCTGTGATAGCGAGCCAATGATTGTGATGCCCAGCACGGCAATCGCGAACAGCTCGACCGGGCCGAACTTGAGCACCAGTACGCCAAGCAATGGCGCCGCAGTAAGCAGCGCGATGCCGCTCATCAGACCACCGATGAAAGAAGCGAAGAGCGAGACCCCCAACGCCTTCCCGGCCTGGCCCTGTTGCGACAACGGAAAGCCATCGAGCACTGTAGCTGCAGCCGAAGGTGTGCCAGGTGTGCGCAACAGAATGGCGGCGATCGAGCCACCATAAGAGGCACCCACATAGAGCGAGGCCAGCATACTGAGCCCCGTGGCCGGATCCATACCGAAGGTCAAAGGCAACAGCAGCGCTAGCGCCATGGTTGCAGATAGTCCCGGCATGGCCCCTACGAAAAGCCCTAGCAGAGTGCCGCCCAGTATCAGAGAAATATTGGTGAACGTGATGACGTTGGTCAGGCCCACCAGAACAAGGTTATCCATATGACTAAACTCCAGGAGCCGGCGTCAGGCGCCCACCCCCCAACCCACTACGATGCCTTCCTAAGCAAAGCGGAGCCGGGGAATGAGTGTCCTATGTGTCGTTATGAGGAAAGCAGCGGAGGCAGCAGTGGCACAGGCAGGCCCAAAAAGCCGATGAAAACCGCACACACAACCGTGACCAGCAGCACAATGCCTATTGCTGCGAAGCGCCATGAGACGTGCCCGATCATCGCCAACGCCACTACCATGAAACCAACAGTGGCGATCAGGTACCCCAACACCGAAATGCTATAGAGGTAGAGCGCGGCCAGCAGGAAGGCCAGCATAGCCTTCCATGGCTTGCGCTGGCTGGTCTGCCCGCTAGCGGGTGCCTCCTCTGTCGCAGCATCATTGGGGTGGGATGGTGCTGCTCCATTGGCCGATACCTGGCGGCGACGTACAGAGCTGAACACCTCCTGGCCTACCATCGCCACTCCTAGCAAGGCCACGACGACCGAATAAATCAAGGGTATGTTTGCCGCCTTATCGGGATAGCCCAGCGCAGTGACATAGAATGTAGCTGCCAAGCCAATGGCGAATATTCCCAAGACCAGACGACTTGCATTCATCTCACACTCCTTCTCGGTCACCGTATGTCGTTGCCAGCCAGCATGACACCTTACTGGTTGACCTCATCCTTGACCTCTGCCCAAATAACTTCGAACTGCCCTTCCATGTCCTGCATCATCTGGCCATAGTCGTCACCGGTCTGGATATCGAGGTTCAAGGCACGCTCCTGAGCAGTCTTCTGGAACTCTTCATTTTCCTTGAGAGATTCAAAGGCCGCGATCAACTCCTCGCGAGCTTCATCAGGAATGCCCGCTGGCGCGCTGTAACCTCGTGAAGAGCCGGCCACCACATCGATATCTTTTTCTACCAGGGTGGGTACATTGGGAAGGATATCCAGTCGCTCGCGGGCAAATACCGCCAGCGGCCGCAGGCTGCCTGACTGGATCTGGCCATAGACGTTGCCAAGGTTGTTGAAGCTGGCATCGATCTTGCCGCCCATGGCCGCCGTGGCCGAAGGCCCATCGCCTTGGAAAGGCACCTTTTGGAAGGACAGGCCGGTCGCTTTCTCAATCATGATGGTTGAGAAGAAATCATCCCCACCGACACCTGAGTTGCCCACCGTGACCTCACCGGGACGCCCCTTGGCTGCGGCGAAGAAATCTTCCACGGTTTTGTAGGGGCTATCCTCCGGCACCACGATAATGCCCGGGTCAGTTACCACGTTGGCGATCGGCGTCAGCTCGTCGATCGAGTAGGTGATGGAATCATTCATGATGTAGTTCGTCATCAGCATCGGGGTGTTGGTGATGCTGATGACACTGCCATCCTCGGGAGACTGCTTAGTTAGACGAGTCCAGGCGATCGCTCCAGTGGCCCCGGGCAGATATTGATTAACAAATTCTACGCCCAGAGACTCCCGCAGAAACGGCTGGGTCAGCTGAGCCAAGGCATCGCTGCCTCCACCCGCCTTGAACCCTTGAAGCACCTTGATCTCATCGGCTGCTGAATACTCGGCCTGAGCGGTTCCGGAAAGCATGAGCGTGGATAGAAGAGTAGCGGCGTAAGCTCCACGGATTTTCATCGTTATTTACCTCAAGTGCTGTTTGTCGTTGTGCTGCACATTGGCGTGCAAGTCGAGCTTGCACGATCCAACGTAGTCCACCATCAACAAGATTGTCAATAATCTTGTCAATGAGATTTATACCGCCTAGCCTAGCGTTCAAGAGCCGTATCAACGGACCCTCCGACAAGCCGCGAACAACATTGAGGTAACCGCGATGAGCCAGGATTTCCACAACGACAGCAATGGCAAAGACAGCGAATGTCATGTACCGGCCGTCGAGAGCTCCACCTTGGGCATGTCCAACCGTCTGACCAATTATGGCGACGCGGAATTCTCGCTATTCCTGCGCAAGGCTTTCATCAAGGGCATGGGTTACACCGACGATGCCCTCTCCCGCCCGGTTATCGGCATCGCCAATACCTACAGCGGTTACAACGCCTGTCACGGCAACGTCCCGGGGTTGGTCGAGAGCGTGAAGCGCGGCGTCATGCTCGCTGGTGGTCTACCGGTGGACTTTCCCACCATTACCCTTCACGAATCCTTCGCAAACCCCACCAGCATGTACCTGCGCAATCTCATGGCGCTGGATACTGAGGAGATGATCCGCGCCCAGCCCATGGATGCCGTGGTGCTGATCGGCGGCTGCGACAAGACCGTCCCCGCCCAGTTGATGGCCGCCGCCAGCGCCGGTGTCCCGACGGTACAGGTAGTCACCGGCCCCATGCTCGCCGGTTCGCACCGTGGTGTGCGTGTCGGCGCCTGCACCGACTGCCGTCGCTACTGGGCCGCCTATCGCGGCAAGGACATCGACGAGGCCGAAATCAACGAGGTCAACGACAAGCTGGTCCCCACCGTGGGCACCTGCTCAGTGATGGGCACCGCCAGCACCATGGCCTGCTTGGCCGAGACACTCGGCATGATGCTGCCCAACAGTGCCACCGCGCCGGCCGTCTATGCCGACCGTCAACGCATCGCCGAGCAATCCGGGGCCCAGGCCGTGGCACTCGCCCATGCCGGCATTACTCCTGACCAGATCCTCACGCCCGAGGCCTTCGAAAACGCCTTGCGCGTACTGCTCGCGCTGGGAGGTTCAACCAATGCCCTGATTCACCTGAGCGCCATCGCGGGTCGCCTGGGCATCGATATCGACCTTGAAGCTTTCGATCGCATGAGCCAGGGAACACCCGTATTGATGGATCTCAAACCCTCTGGAGAAGGCTATATGGAGGACCTGCACCGAGCCGGCGGCCTGCCCACCCTGCTGCGCGAGTTAAAACCGCTGCTGCATCTGGAAACCAAGACCATCAACGGCCTCACCCTGGGTGAAAACATCGATGCCGCCGTGCATCTCATCAATCAGAAAGTCGTTCGATCCAGGAAGGATCCCATCTACGCCCAGGGCGGCATCGCCGTATTGCGTGGCAACCTGGCCCCTGCCGGCGCCATCATAAAGCAGTCGGCTGCCTCAGCCGAGCTGATGACGCACCGCGGCCGCGCCGTGGTGTTCACAGGGCTGGAGGATCTGGCCAAGCGTATCGATGACCCGGCCCTGGACGTACAGGCCGACGACGTGCTGGTGTTGCAGAACATCGGGCCAAAAGGAGCGCCGGGCATGCCCGAGGCGGGCTACATACCGATACCCAAGAAGCTCGCCACTCAGGGTGTCAAGGATATGGTACGCATCTCAGACGGTCGCATGAGCGGCACGGCGGCAGGCACCATCGTGCTCCACGTTTCCCCGGAATCCTCCGAGGGCGGCCCGCTGGGATTGGTGCGCAACGGAGATTTCATTTCGCTGGACGTCGCCAACAACCGTTTGAACCTAGAGGTGGACGAGGCGGAACTTGAAGCTCGACGCCAGATTTTTCAGGCCGAGGAGAATGGCGCTCCACTGCTGGGCTATCGACGCCTGTTCATGGAGCAGATCCTCCAAGCCGAGCAAGGTTGCGACTTCCGAGCCTGCCGCCCGGACCCCACCTGCCGGATACCGAGGTAGCATGAAGCCTGCAGGCGAGCTTGATACACTTTCATTCTCTGCCTGCAATGGATGCTGAGAAAGCGATCATGAGCCGTACCGTCCAGCCGTTCATCTCACGCGGCGCCGAGCCCCGAACCTCCACACCCGCAAACGCTGTCGATGACATTGTGGCGGCCGTGGAAGAGGACATCGTGCTCGGCCGCTTGCACCCTCGTGAGCGTCTGGTCGAGGAGGCCATGATGGAGCGCTTCGACTGCAAACGGCATGTCGTCCGCCAAGCTCTCTTCCAACTCGACAGCATCGGCCTGACTGAGCGCATCAAAAACCGGGGTGCATTCGTCAGGAGCTTTCCACCGGAAGAAGTCGAGGATATCTACGCCATGCGCGAGATCCTCGAGTTGGCCGCGGTGAACGCGCTCCCCCTACCGGCGCCCTCTGAATGGCTTGTAGAACTGGAAGCGGTCCATCGACGCCACAGCGAGGCCGTGGATGCCCACGACCTACGACAGGTATTTCATATGAACATCGCCTTTCACCGCACCCTGTTCCGGGTCTGTGGGAACGCTTACCTCTATGCCACCATCAACGAATTCGCCCAGAAGGCTCATGGCATCCGCTTTATCGCCATCACCGACCGCGACTCCCTGGTCCAGGCCCGCGACGAGCATCAAGCCATGATCGACGCCATTCGTGACGAAGACCGCCAACGCCTGGCCGAGCTGTGTCGCCGACACCTACTACCCTCCAAAAATCGCTACTTGGAACTTTATCGACATACCTATTCATGACGACCAGTCAGTCCGTCGCATCACGCACGAAACGCTTCAGCCGCACGTCCACGCTGACCGTCAGCGAGTCGAGCGCCGCCGCCCTCGCCCGGCCCTCGGCGCTGGCGCGGTACAGGTGCGGGGTCATCGCCAGCAGATCGGCGATTCGTTCAGCGCCGGTGAGCGCCAATGGGTAACGAATCGTCTCGGCGGCAAGCGGCATGAAGCCTTCCGGCGCTGGCGGTTCGGCCGTGCGCTCCGGCTTCAGCGCCGGGTAGATGATCTCGCGCAGTTCTCGCAAATGATCCGGCCCGGCATCGACCTGCAATAGCTCGCCGCCCGGCTTCAACGCACGGGCGAATTCACCGTAAACCGGGAAGCCGAACAGGCACAGCAGCCGGTCCAGCGTGCCCGGCTGCACGGGCAGCCTGGCGTTGCTGCCCACCACCCAGCTGGCGCGCTTGTCCTGCTTGGCGGCGGCGAGCACTGCCCACTTGGAGATGTCCAGCCCCAGCAGCGCCAGCGGTTGCTCGCCGGCGGCATCGGCCAGTTCGCGCAGGTAATAGCCCTCCCCGCAACCGGCATCGAGGCAGTTGGCCGTGGCATCGGTCGGCAGCCCCGCCAGCGCGGCCCGGCTGACCGCCTCGGCGATCGGCCGGTAATGGCCGGCATTCAGAAAGCGTCGGCGCGCCGCCACCATCTGCTTGCTGTCGCCCGGATCCCGCGAGCGCTTGTTCTGCACCGGCAGCAGGTGCACGTAGCCCTGGCGGGCGACGTCGAAACTGTGGCCATGGGCGCAGCGCCACACCTTGCCATCTCGCTGCAGCGGCTCATCGTCCAGCGGGCAGGCCAACGCCTGAAAAGGAGTGATGCTCATGGTCGCTCAAGCGCACTTGTCTGGAGGGTCGGTGGATACGGCGTGGCTGACATGAGACCAGCCTACCACAGCAGCAGGGGCCCTCATCTTCGCGCTCCACTCGCGATTGAACTCAACGTGGCAAGCTGCTTGCACGGGGCCATCACCGCGGTGATGCGTGACGGTCCGGGGATGGAGGCAATGTCACGGCACCGCTTTGGAGCGGTCCGGTTATGACGCGACGCTTTCAATTGGATGACAGATTTATAGCATTTGCCGTAACCCGTTATTTTCATTACCCATGAAATCGGGGCCGCCACTGGCTCGACGTAATCGCCCGCGATCTTTTCATCGAATCGAAATTGTCTAGACAACCTACCTTCATATAGCGACGTCAGACTAGCGCCTGACAGATCAAGGAGGCGTTATGTCGCTGACCACCATCGCGGTAAATCAGCTCAGCAAGACGTTCGGCCATCACCCCGTCCTGCAGGAGATCGGCTTCGAGATTCGCCAGGGCGAGCGGGTCGCACTCATCGGACCGTCGGGATCGGGCAAGTCCACCCTGATGCGCCACCTGGTCGGGCTCACCCGCGCCAACCGTCACCGCAGCTGCTGCGTTCATGTCCTGGGGCGCGACATCCAGCGCGCTGGAAAGCTCGTTAGCGCCAGCCGCGTCGAACGCTGCCGCACCGGTTATATCTTTCAGCAGTTCAACCTGGCCGGACGTCTCAGTGTCCTCACCAACGTGCTGGTGGGGCGGCTCGGCCGCATGCCGCGCTGGCGGGCCCTGCTAGGGCGTTTCTCCGCCGAGGAGCGAGCCATGGCCCTGCGCGCCCTGCAGCGTGTCGGCCTCGCGGAACTCGCCGATCAGCGCGCCAACACCCTCTCGGGCGGCCAGATGCAGCGCGTCGCCATCGCCCGCGCCTTGATGCAGGAAGCCGAGCTGATTCTCGCCGACGAGCCGATCGCCTCGCTCGATCCACGCAGCGCTCGCGAAGTCATGGACATACTCAAGCGCATCAACGAAGAAGATGGCCGCACCGTCGTGATCACCCTGCATCAGGTCGAGTACGCCCGCGAGTACTGCCAGCGAGCGATCGCGCTGAAGCAAGGGCGTCTCTACTACGACGGCCCGATTGCCCAACTCACCGATGTCCGCCTACGGGCGCTCTACGACAACGCCGGGCTCGACGAGCTCCACCGGCCATCAGCCACGCCCATACCGCCAGCAACGCTGCGCGCGGCTGCGGGTTAGGCCATGCCACGGCCTGCCCGGCCATCCACACTGAACCCACGCTTCACCACCCATGATTCAGGAGTTCGAACATGAAAATGCGTTCCCTTAGCCGTCTGGTCCTGCCCCTGGTTGTCGGCCTTGGTCTGATCGGCCAGCAGGCCCTGGCTGCCGACGACACGCTCAATTTCGGCATCATCTCCACCGAGTCGAGCCAGAACCAGGCGCCGCTGTGGAAACCGTTTTTGGCCGACATGTCCGAGTCACTGGGTGTCGAGGTCAAGCCGTTCTTCGCCACCGACTATGCCGCGGTGATCCAGGCCATGCGCTTCGACAAGATCGACCTGGCCTGGTACGGCAACAAGTCCGCGATGGAGGCGGTCGATCGCGCAAACGGCGAGATCTTCGCCCAGACCGTGCCCGATAACGGCCAGCCGGGCTACTGGAGCCTGATGATCGTGAACAAGGACAGTCCCTATGACAGCGTCGACGAGATTCTCGCCAACGCGTCCGAGCTGACCTTCGGCAACGGCGATCCCAACTCGACCTCGGGCTATCTGGTACCGGGCTACTACATCTTCGCCAAGAACGGCATCGACCCAGCCCAGGCCTTCAAGCGCACCATGAACTCAAGCCATGAGACAAACGCTCTGTCGGTGGCCAACAAGCAGGTCGACGTGGCCACCTTCAACACCGAAAGCATGGCGCGCCTCAAGATTACTAACCCGGAAAAAGCCGAGCAGCTCAAGGTGATCTGGAAATCGCCGCTGATTCCCTCCGACCCGCTGGTCTGGCGCAAGGACCTGCCCGCGGACCTCAAGGCACGCATGCGCGAGTTCTTCATGGGCTATGGCGAAACCCCGGCACAGAAGGAGAAGCTCGCCTCGCTGCAGTGGTCACGCTTCGAGCCGTCCGATAACGGCCAGTTGCTGCCGATCCGCCAGTTGGAACTGTTCAAGCAGCGTGCACAGGTCGCCGCGAATGATTCGCTGGACGCCGATGACAGGCAGGCCCGCCTCGCCGAGCTGGATGCCCAGCTGGCGTCACTCGACGAACGCTTACAGGCCCGCGAAGCCGCCCAGAACACCACGGCCATGGCGACCCAGTAACCCCAGCGAGCGAAGCGAAGGGCCACGCGCCCTTCGCCCGGAGCCCCCATGACTACTCAGACACCTTCGATGACCGCCGGCCCCCAGCGCAAGCGCAGCTGGCTCAATCTGGCCGGCTGGGGCGCTGCCCTGGCCGTGTTCGGCTGGGCCTGGCAGGGCACCGAGATGCAACCCGGGCTGCTGATTGAGAACGCCGGCAACATGGCCACGCTGGCCAGCGACTTCGTGCCGCCCAGCCTCGACAATCTCGGCTACTACATCGATCAGATGCTGGTCACCATCCAGATCGCCATCTGGGGCACGCTGCTGGCCATCGTGTTTGCCGTGCCGTGCAGCCTGCTGTCCTCCGACAATCTCGTGCCCTGGTGGGTCTACCAGCCGATGCGCCGGCTGATGGATGCCTGCCGCGCCATCAATGAGCTGGTCTTCGCCATGCTGTTCGTGGTCGCCGTCGGGCTCGGCCCGTTCGCTGGCACGCTGGCGCTGTTCATCCATACCACCGGCGTGCTCGCCAAGCTGTTCTCCGAGGCCATCGAAGCCACCGAGGCCGGCCCCATGGAAGGCATCCGGGTTACCGGCGCCGGGCGCATCGAGGAGATCGTCTTCGGCCTGATTCCGCAGGTCCTGCCGCTGTGGATCTCGGTCAGCCTCTACCGCTTCGAGTCGAACATCCGCTCGGCCACGGTGCTGGGCATGGTCGGCGCCGGCGGCATCGGCGTGTCGTTGTGGGAGACCATGCGCGGTTTCCAGTACCCCGAGACCGCCACGATCATGCTGGTGATCATAGTCGCCGTGACGGTACTGGACATGGCTTCGCAAACCGTGCGCAAACGTTTCATCTGACTTCCGGCTGCGCTTTTTCAGGAAAGAACATGTCTAGACAACTCACCCAGGCACCGCGCTACCGCACCCTCGCCGACACCCTGGCGCGCGAGGTCCGCGCCAGCTACCGGCCCGGCGACCTGCTGCCCGCCGAGGCGGCGCTGGCCAAGCGCTTCGACGTCAATCGCCATACCGTGCGTCGGGCCCTGGACGAACTGGTCGCCGCAGGCATGGTCACCCGCCATCAGGGGCGCGGCACCCAGGTCGTCGATCGCCGGCTCGACTACGCCGTCAATGCCGGCAGCAAGGTCACCCAGAACCTCGCCGAGCTGGGCCTCGCCACGCGAACCCTGTGCCTTGAGCAGGGTCTGCGCGTGCCTCCCGAGGCCATCGCCCAGCGCTTCGACCGCAACCCCGGCGAACCGCTGCTGTGCGTCGACACCCTGCGCCATGTCGACGATTCGCCCGTGCTGTTGCTGCGCCACTGGTTCGACGACCGGCGCCTGCCGGATTGGACGCACCGCTACCGTGGCGGACCGACCCGGGCGCTGCTCAAGCAGCACTACGACCTGCGCCTGTATCGCCGCCGTGTGCGCATCGAGGCCGGCAGCGCCAACCGCGACGACACACGCCTGCTGCACTGCCCGCTCAACGCGCCGCTGCTTCAACTCACCAGCGACAACGTCGATGCCGACGCCATGCTAGTGGAAATTTCGGTCGGTCGTGCGCGTGCCGACCGGCTCGCCTACCACATCGATTTCAACGACATCGACGAGGTCTCTCAATGACTCGATCCCAACGTCAGCGGGTTCTGGCGCTGACACCCTGCGAGCGTCTGGAGCCGCGCTGGAGCGCACTCGGCATCGACCGCCCGCATCGCCGCGTACGTGGTCCGGAAATCGGCATGGCCATGGTCCGCGGGCGCCTGGGCGCCACCGGCAATGCCTTCAACCTGGGGGAAATGACCCTGGCCCGCGCCAGCGTGACGCTGGAGGACGGCGCCGTGGGGCACGGCTGGGTAAGCGGTCGCGACCTGCAACATGCCGAGTTGATCGCGCTCATCGACGCCTGTTCGCAGCAGGAGGATCTCCGCGAGCGCATCGACAGCGAGCTGATCGCGCCGCTCATCGACGAGCTCGCCGCCCGCCACGCCGAGGCCTCGCGCACTGCCGCCGCCACCCGCGTGGATTTCTTCACCATGGCAAGAGGGGAATGAGCATGCTCTGGCCTGGCCTCACCGACCCCGTGCACGACAGCCAGCGGCTGTTCCGCCAGTGTCTCCAGGCGATGTCGGAACCCGGCACGCTGCACATTCTGGACGTTGCCGCCCCGCCCGAAGGGGTCCCGATCGGCGCCGCCCTGTGGGGCGTGCTGCTCACCCTGTGCGATCTAGACACCCGGGTGTGGATCGCCCGCGAGCTCGACACGTCGGCGCTGCGCGACGCGCTGACGTTCCACACCGGCTGTCACCCGACCGACGACCCGGCCAGCGCCGATTTCGCCCTGGTCACGCCCACCGCCCTGGTCGAAGGCATCGCCTTCGCCACCGGCAGCGACGAGTATCCCGATCGCAGCACGACCCTGCTGGTGGCGCTCGACCATCTCGCCGACCACGGCCCGTGGCAGCTCAGCGGACCCGGCATCCCTGAACGACGCTGGCTCGATGTCGGCAACGCCGAGCCGCTGATGCGACGTCTCGCCGCCAACCGTGCCCGCTTCCCGCGTGGCCTCGATGCCCTGCTGGCCTGCGACGCCCGGCTGACGGCGATTCCGCGCAGCAGCCGGATCGAGAAACACCTGGCGGAGGACCGCTCATGTATGTCGCAGTGAAAGGCGGCGAACAAGCGATCAATAACGCCCACCGCTTGCTCGCCGACCGCCGCCGTGGCGAGCGCGATCAGGCCGAACTGTCGGTGGCGCAGATCCAGAGCCAGCTGCGCCTGGCCGTCGACCGGGTGATGGCCGAGGCCTCGCTCTACGACCCCGAGCTCGCCGCCCTGGCGCTCAAGCAGGCCAGCGGCGACATGATCGAGGCCGTATTCCTGCTGCGCGCCTATCGCACCACCCTGCCGCGGCTGGCGGTCAGCGAGCCACTCGACACCAGCGCGATGCGCGTCGAGCGCCGCATCAGCGCCACCTACAAGGACATCCCCGGCGGCCAGATCCTGGGGCCAACCTACGATTACACCCACCGCCTGCTGGATTTCATGCAGCTGGCCGACGGCGAGACGCCGGAACCGGCACGCGCTGACGTGGCGCTGGAGCGTTGCCCGCAGATTCTCGACCTGCTCAATGCCGAGGGGCTGATCGAGCGCGATCACGATGACGGTGCCCAACCCGCCGACATCACCCGCGACCCGCCCGACTACCCGGTCGATCGTGCCACCCGCCTGCAGATGCTGGCGCGCGGCGACGAGGGCTACCTGCTGGCGCTGGGCTACTCCACCCAGCGCGGCTACGGGCGCAACCATCCCTTCGCCGGCGAGATCCGCCTCGGTCAGGTGGAGATCGAGATCTCCGTCCAGGAGCTCGGCGAGCGCGTCTGCATCGGCGAAATTCCGGTCAGCGAGTGCCAGATGATCAACCAGTTCGGTGGCTCGCGTGAGGCCGCGCCGCAGTTCACCCGCGGCTACGGGCTGGCCTTCGGCCACAACGAACGCAAAGCCATGGCCATGGCGCTGGTCGATCGCGCCCTGCGTGCCGAGGAACTCGGCGAACCCATCGGCAGCCCGGCCCAGCAGGCCGAGTTCGTGCTTGCCCACGCCGACAGCGTCGAGGCCTCGGGCTTCGTCTCGCACCTCAAGCTGCCGCACTACGTCGACTTTCAGTCCGAGCTCGACCTGCTGCGCCGGCTTCGCCGTGCCCATGCGGACGGCCAGCAAGCGGCATTCGACGCGGAGGAGGGCCAATGAACGGATACAACTTCGCCTACCTGGACGAACAGACCAAACGCATGATTCGTCGCGCGCTGCTCAAGGCGGTGGCGACTCCCGGCTATCAGGTGCCCTTCGGCGGCCGCGAGATGCCCATGCCTTATGGCTGGGGCACCGGCGGCATTCAGCTCACCGCCAGCATCCTGGGCAGCGACGACGTGCTCAAGGTGATCGATCAGGGCGCCGACGACACCACCAACGCGGTCAGCATCCGCGCTTTCTTCGAGCGGGTCGCCGGGGTCGAGACCACCACCGCGACGGCGCAGGCCAGCGTCATCCAGACCCGTCACCGCATCCCCGAAGCGCCGCTCGCGCACGGCCAGATCCTGGTCTTCCAGGTGCCGGTCCCCGAGCCGCTGCGCTTCATCGAGCCCAGCGAGCAGGAGACCCGGCTCATGCACGCCCTGGAGGAGTATGGCGTGATGCACGTCAAGCTCTACGAGGACATCGCCCGCTACGGCCATATCGCCACCACCTATGCCTATCCGGTCAAGGTCGACGATCGCTACGTGACGGACCCCTCGCCGATCCCCAAGTTCGACAACCCCAAATTGCACATGAACGAGGCCTTGATGCTGTTCGGTGCCGGTCGCGAGAAACGCCTCTACGCCATTCCGCCCTACACCCGGGTGGAAAGCCTCGACTTCGAGGATCACCCCTTCGAGATCCAGTCCTGGGATGCATGCTGTGCGCTGTGCGGCAGCGGGACCAGCTACCTCGACGAGGTCATCACCGACGATGCCGGCAGCCGTATGTTCGTCTGCTCCGACACCGATTACTGCCTGACACGCCGCGGGGAGGTGGCATGAATCGTTGCGTTCTTCCCAGACCCGACCTGGAGCGTCCCGCCCTGCTCGACGTGCACGACGTCAGCCGCCTCTATGGCCCCGAAAAGGGCTGCCAGGCGATCGATTTCCGACTGCATGCCGGCGAGGTGCTGGGCATCGTCGGCGAGTCCGGCTCCGGCAAGTCGACGCTGCTGCGCGTGCTGGCCGGACTGGAGGCCCCCGATACTGGCCGGGTGGCCTACCGCGCCGCAACCGACGACACGCTCGATCTCTACGCGATCAGCGAGGCACGCCGCCGCGCGTTGCTGCGCCTGGAATGGGGGCTGGTCCACCAGAACCCGCGCGACGGCCTGCGCATGGGCGTGTCCGCCGGCGCCAATATCGGCGAGCGCCTGATGGCATTGGGCCAGCGCCATTACGGTGAGCTACGTGCCGCCGGCCAGGACTGGATGAGCCAGGTCGAACTCGACCCGGGGCGTATCGACGACGCGCCGCGAGCCTTCTCCGGCGGCATGCAGCAGCGCCTGCAGATCGCTCGCACCCTGGTCACCCGGCCACGCCTGGTGTTCATGGACGAGCCCACCGGCGGGCTCGACGTCTCCGTGCAGGCGCGCCTGCTCGACATGATCCGTACCCTGGTGCGCCAGCTCGGCCTGTCGGTAGTGCTGGTCACCCACGATCTCGCCGTGGCACGCCTGCTCTCGCATCGCTTGCTGGTGATGCGTCGTAGCCGGGTGGTCGAAGCCGGCCTGACCGATCAGATTCTCGACGACCCGCAGCATGCCTACACGCAGTTGTTGGTGTCGTCGGTGCTCACCCCTTGAGGAGCCCGATCATGAATCCCCTGCTCACTGTCGAGAACCTGCACAAGGACTTCGTGCTGCACGGCCAGGGCGGCACCGCCCTGGAAGTCATGAGTGATCTGTCGCTCGAACTGCATGCCGGCGAATGCCTGGTGCTGGCCGGGCGCAGCGGCATCGGCAAGAGCACGTTGCTCAAGATGCTCTACGGCAACTACCTGGCCCGGCACGGCCGTATCCGTGTGCATTTCAGCGATGGTCCGCTGGAGCTGACCGAACTACCCGCCCACGCCTGGCACCCGCTGCGCCGTGACGTGATCGGCTACGTCAGCCAGTTTCTGCGCGTGGTGCCACGGGTCTCGGCCTGCGAGGTGGTGATGGAGCCGCTGCTGGCGCGTGGCGCCGATGCGCAGGAGGCACGCCTCAAGGCCGAGACGCTGTTGGCCCGCCTCAACCTGCCGGAACGGCTGTGGCAGCTACCGCCCGGCACCTTCTCCGGTGGCGAGCAGCAGCGCGTCAACATCGCCCGTGGCTTCATCGGCGAGCATCCCCTGCTGTTGCTCGACGAGCCCACCGCCTCGCTCGATGCCGCCAACCGCGCCGAAGTGGTCGGATTGGTCCACGCAGCCAAGGCACGCGGCACCGCCATGCTCGGCATCTTTCACGACCAGGACGTGCGCAGCCAGGTGGCGGATCGCCTGTTGTTACTCGACGACCACCTGACGGCCAGAACCACGCCCCCGGGACAGCACTCATGAGCGAACAGATCCTTACCCATGCGCGACTGGTACTCGACGACGAAGTCGTCTCGGGCAGCCTGGTGATTCGCGACGGCATGATCGCCGACATCGATACCGCCCCCAGCCAGCGTCCGGCGGTGATCGACTGCGATGGCGACTACCTGCTGCCGGGACTGGTCGAGCTGCATACCGACAACATGGAAAAGTATTTCCAGCCCCGCCCCAAGGTCGCCTGGCCGAGCCGTCAGGCGGCACTCGCCCACGACGCGCAGATGGCGGCCAGCGGCATCACCACGGTGTTTGATGCCGTGTCGATCGGCGACGTCAACAAGGACAGCATGCGCCACCTGGCGCTGCATGAAATGTGCACCGCCATCGGCGACATCGTCGCCGATGGGCTGGCCCGGGTCGACCATCGCCTGCACCTGCGTTGCGAGGTCAGCCAGCCCGAGACATTGCAGCGCTTCCAGGCGCTGGCCGACCTGCCGCTGCTCGGCCTGGTGTCACTGATGGATCATGCCCCGGGCCAGCGCCAGTTCGCCTCGTTCGACGCCTACCGCACTTACTACCAGGGCAAATACGGCCTCGACGACGCCGAACTCGAAGCGTTCGTCGCGGAACAGCTCGCCAACAGCGGCCGTTACAGTGCCGAGCACCGCCAGACCATCGCCGCCGAATGTCACAAGCGAGGCCTGGCGCTGGCCAGTCACGACGACGCGACCCTGGAGCACGTCGCCGAGAGCCATGAGTACGGCACCCGTGTCGCCGAGTTTCCGACCACCCACGCAGCCGCCGAGGCCTCGCATCGCGCCGGCATGGCGGTGATGATGGGTGCGCCCAACGTGGTCCGCGGCGGGTCGCACTCCGGCAACATCGCGGCGGCGACGTTGGTCGAGCGCGGCGTGCTCGACATCCTGTCCTCCGATTATTATCCGGCAGCCCTGCTCGATGCCGTGTTCAGGGTCGCCGACATGCCAGGCGGCTACTCGCTACCCCGCGCCGTGGCCACCGCCTCGCGCCGTCCGGCCGAGGCCGTGGGGCTCACCGACCGGGGGCGTCTCGCCTCGGGGCTGCGTGCCGACCTGTTGCGCGTGCGCCTGATCGACGGCCACCCGATGCTGCAACGGGCATGGTCCTGCGGACGGCAGGTGCATTGATGAGTCGCACGGATCCAGGTTCTGAAGTGAGCACGGAATCAAGTGCCGAAACACGCACGGAACCGGGTGCGAAAAAAGCCCGACTCGTTTACCTGATGGGCGCCAGCGGGGTCGGCAAGGACACCTTGCTCGGCGAAGTGCGCCGGCACCGCCCCGAATGGCTGGTGGCCCATCGCTATATCACGCGCCCCAGCGGCACGAGCGAGAACTGCGTGAGTCTGTCGGCGGAAGAATTCGAACGACGGCGGCGCCTGGGCCTGTTCTGCCTCGACTGGCACGCGCATGGTCTCGACTATGGCCTGGGCATCGAGATCCCGGCCTGGCTGGAGCGCGACCAGGTGGTGATCGTCAACGGCAGTCGCCGCGCTCTGGCCACGGCACGCGAGTGCTTCGGCGAGCGGTTGCTGCCGGTGCTGGTGACCGCGCAACCCTCGGTGCTGCGGGAGCGCCTGATCCAGCGCGGCAGAGAGACACGGGACGAGATCCAGGCGCGCCTGTGCCGTCACCAGCAACTGGCAGCGACCCTCGACGACGTCGACCGCATCGACAACAGCCATGAACTGCGGCACACCGTTGCAGCGTTGCAGGCCTTGCTCGTGACGGAGTGCCCGGCATGAGGCTGCGCTTCGTGGGCACCGGGGACAGCGCACAGGTACCGCGATTCGGTTGTGATTGCCCGGCCTGCCAGCGGGCCCGTGTGTTGAGCGGCCACCGGCGCGGCCCGTGCTGCGCCGAAATCCGTGTCGACGGGGCGCGCATTGTGCTGGATGCCGGACGCATGGATCTTGCCGAGAGTTGCGAGCGTGAGCGTCCCGCAGCCGTTCTGTTGACGCACTATCATGCCGATCACGTGCAGGGGCTGTTCCACCTGCGCTGGGGCACGGGCGAACCGATTCCGATCTATGGCCCCAAGGATGCCCAGGGTTGTGCCGATCTGCACAAGAATCCGGGAATCCTGGCCTTCCGACCCCGACTGAAGCCTTTTCGGTCACTGTCGCTCAATGGCCTTGAAGTCACTCCCGTGCCCCTCAATCACAGCAAACCCACCCTGGGCTACTGCATCGCCGGGCTCGGTACGAAGCTGGCCTACCTGACCGATACGCTCGGCCTGCCCGGCGGTACCGAGCGCTTTCTGCGTCTGTGGCAACCGGATGCAGTGATTCTCGATGCCACCCACCCTGCCGGTCATCATGCGCCGCGCAATCACAACAGCCTCGACATGGCCCTGGCCATTATCGACCGCCTGGCGCCCGCCCGGGCCTGGCTGACCCACCTCAGCCACGAATTCGACGCCCAGGCCATGCATGAGCCACTGCGCTTACCGCCTAACGTGTCATTGGCGGAGGATGGCCTGGAAATCGAGTTTTGACTCTCCGGCTTCGAACGCGAGGAAACGACGTGACGACTCAGCCCGCTTCAAATGCGCCTTCGCCAGCCCCGGCGGTCGCCTCGACGGCCCGCCTGCATGCCAGTTGGGCGCCTGGACGGAAATCGGCGATCGCTTGTGCTCAACCATGTCGAGGTTGGCGATTACAGCTACACCGAGCGTGACGGCGACCTGATGTATGCGCGTATCGGCAAGTTCACCTCGATTGCCGCCAGCGTCAGAATCAACGCCAGGAAGTCTGGTCAACCCGCAGACGGCCGTCTGGATCGTAGACTTCCAGACTATCCTGGTTGCCCAGAGCGTCGGTGTAGATCGCGAGATTCGTACCGCCCGGGTTGGCAATCGATGGGAATAGAATTCCACTGGCGCCAGCTTCCAGAGCCAGGTCGCCGAGTAACCAGCTGGGAGGCTCGATGTGCTCGTTAAACCACAGTCTGCGCCAGTCACAGCCTATTTCCTGCCACGGCGCGTCCCAGTCGGCCGAGCACCCGTGGCTGAAATCCACTACGCTGGCCAACTGTACTGTGTAGCTAACAACAATTATCCCCGGAGACATAAGGGTTGAGAGCTGACGGTACTCCGCGAGCGCGGTCAACTCTTCAAGAGCAAGGGAAGGACGAAAACGCCGATACGGTTGAGACACCCGCCATGCTGGGCTGCGCCAGCACCGCTAGTCGGCGCGATCGACCAGCGTGCGACATCACTCGGTAGGCCGGCCGAGCTGTCAGTCCGGTGAGGATCATCCAGCCGCACCTGCCATTAGCGATTGGACGTAACGTAACAAATCCTCCGCACGCCCCTCACTAACCAACTGCTCTGGTGTCTTGAAGTCGAACGCGCCAACCGGCTCATTACGGAACCAGAACGCGGCATCCTGAAATCTGCCATTAATGTCAGCTGCGGCGCCCATGACTCGTACCGCATCCCGGAGGTAGGCCTGTAACTTCTCGGACCCTTGGGCGCGGTTCACGGTCACACGATGCACATGTGCCCGAGCCGCCAGCGTCTGTATATCCATACCCAAGGCGCGGCAGAACATCCTGGGGCTGATGATGGGGCTCTTGTCTTGCCGAGCCCGAGCTTTCAGGTCAGCGAGGAACTGATCGAAGGTATCGGGAGCATCATAATCGGCCGGCTCGCTGATAGCTTCAGCACTCATAGCGCATCTCCCTGCAAAAAATATCATTTTTACTACATATATGCATCGTAGCCCCTCGACCAGTCTGCGTCCAACACATCAAGCGTGTATAGAATCGACAAGCAGCCCTCACAATGCAGGCAGCCTGAATGGCCGTAACAATCTGGCGCCAGTGGGCACCAAGGCAAACAAACGGATATCACAGACATACGAATACCGGACGCGTCATATCGGACGATCGAGCGGCGGGAGACCATGAGCTCATCCATCGGCGCTGCCCGCATCTGTAGCGGGCCGGGGGCCTGGCCCGTCGCCGAGCGCGACGTCGCGTTCACTGATGACCGACACCTCTCTCGGCCACCACTCGGGGTGATTATCGCGGATGAAGGCCATCAGTTTTTCCCGGAGATTCATTTCCGCGATCCAGCCGGCGAAGGGGTCCGAGGTCATCAGGTAACAGACAACCCGCTGGGCCCTCTCGGTTTGCTCCGTCACGTAACAGCACAACTTGTGGTGCTCGATGACGTTATCCTCCTCCTGCGCGTATTCCAGAAACTTTTCTCGAATGCACTGGATATCGGCGCTCAGATGAAGGATCAGCTCCAGGCTACGGTACTCCTTGGTGTTCTTGACCGACAGGTTCTCGAAAGGCTTGGAAACGAAGTAGGTGACCGGCACGATCACCCGTCGTTCATTCCAGGATCGCAATCGGATGAAGGTGTAGAAAATGCCCTCCACATAGCACCACTGGCCTTCGAACATCACCAGATCGCCGATGCGTATGGGCTTCGCCAACGACAACTGAAACGAAGAAAGGATATTGCCCAGCACGGCTTGGCCGGCGATACCCACCAGTACCGTCAGGACACTGGCCGAGGCCAGCAGCGACAGTCCCAGCGACTCGAAGAGCTGGATCTGACTGAGCACGTAAACCGAAACGGCGGTCACCGTGATCAGGATGATGAGCCGGCGCATCGCGTAGAGTGTCGTCAGTAATTTACGCTCGTCCCTGGGTTTGGTGTCGTCGATCTGCCCCATGAGACGCCGCATCATTCTCAGCATGAGGGTATCGACGAGACGAAGCGCTACCGTGCCGGCCCCCCATGCCAGAATGGTGATCAACAGCACCCGAAAGAACGTCGCTACCACGGCCGAAAAGGACACCACATAGTCGAGCAGCATCTGGCTGACCAGCGACATGACGATGAGCGCCGTGGGCACCTTGATTCGGCCGGCGAAGATGCTGGGTGCGCCGGAAGGCAACCAGAGCGCCATCAACCTGACCAGGTGGAAAGTGCTCCACCCCACCAGGCCAACCACCAGCAGGAAGACCGGAATGGCCATCCATTCCCAGATCTTGAGCACTCCGAACGAGGCCTGGAAACGCTCCGGGATATATTTCTCCAACAAGGAAGGCCCGTAGTTCTCGTACAGCAGAGGAATCGACGAAACGCTATCCGGCATGATCAACCAGACCGGTTCCTCGTTGCCCACCCGATATCGGCCCAGGCGAATGTCATAGATTTCGCCATTGGCCGTGAGCGATGCCAGCTTGAGATTGCGGCGTGGCTCTCCCGCCTGGGGATTCTGACCCGACGAGTCCTCGATGGCAGCATCCTGGCGGCCGGGAAGATCGGACACATCGAGCCACTCGCCACGCTTGAGTACTTCGGCCAGCTTCCTGGCAAGCTCGTCTCCTCGCTCCCGCTGCTCTGCCGGGGCTAATTCGGAGAGGTTGAGGATATGCGCCGCCGCCTCGAATCTACGATTTTTCGTCAGCTCCAGGAAGCTGCGGATCGACTCTCGCGGCGTCATTCGGTTGACCGCCTCGGGAGAGTGGCCCAGCCCTTCGTTCAGCGAATCGACGGAGAACCAGCGCGTCTCTTCGCTTTCGGCGCCCGGGGTTTGCGCCACGCACAGGCTGGAGAAAGTGAGCGTTACCGTGGTCACCAGCCACAATATCCATGAGCCATTCTTCTTCATACGTCCCTTACCGATTCCGTGGGTCATCCATGCCTCCACTGGGTACCGGATCGACCCGACCCGGCCGGAGCCGCAGCTGGCGCCAAGCGACCCGGAGCAGTGGCCGGTCAAGTACAGCGCAGCGGGTTTTACTCGTCCAGTTCTGGTGGTCAGCGGCTGGGTGGCTGCTAGGTGAGGCGATTCAGCGCCTCCAGCAACCAGCCCTGGGCGATATGCTCCTGCTCCAGCCGAAGAGCCGGCGCCAGCCGGTTCTCGCGGAGCGTCTCAAACACGTCACTTTCTGCTTCGGTCAGATTGGCGAGCGCCCCATTGAAGCGCTTGGCGTCGTCTTCCCGTCCCCAGACCGGCCGGTGAGCCTCGAACGTGGCGCGGTCCATCAGCAGCGAGCGCGCATGCGGAAAGGCGTGGCGGAACCGATTGAGAATGGCGAAGCCATGGGTGTCGATATCGCCCCAGTAATAGAGTCGTTTAGCGGCCAGCCAGGGAAGGTGACGCAGCGCCTCCACACGATAGCCCAGGCCGAAGATCACCAGCGCGTTGGGGAAAGGCGGAAACGCCAGACCGTTGATCTCGTTCTCGGTGATGAAGACGGTATCAGCCCCCGGGTCGAATCGGGCGAGTTGCTCCACCGGCACCGTCAGGTCGGTGAGCCCCTGAATCGCCAGGCGCTCATCCAGCAACCGGAAACGAATCGGCACCGGCTTGTCGCGCAGCCCATAGCGGCGGTTGAAGCCGCGCACCCCGGTGGCGCCGGCATCGATCGCCCCGGCCGGCAGCACGGGGTCGAGCAACTCACCGAGCAGGCCGCGATGGGTTTCGATGAACTTGGTGTGGATGCCGGGAATATCCAGCTCGCGCAGGTAAACAGCGGGCCTCGGGTGCGCCTGGAACCAGGCCAGCACGGCGAGTAGATCGTCCCACACCGGCTCGTGTTCCAGGGCCCGCAGCGGGCGTCGACACAACCCGCTTCGCAAGGCGGGAAACATCGCCAGGCTACGCTCGGCGAGTCGGGAAAAGCGCGCGGCGTCATCACGCCGGCCGAGCCAGCGCAGGGCATCGTCTTCGGTGTCCACGGTGATCGCATCGGGCAGGTCGTTGGCGCCCTGCACCCGATGGCGGCGCTGGCGCCAGTGCACCGTATAGCCGAAGCCCTTCTTATCCTTGGAACTCTCGCGCAGGACGCGCACCCAGTCGGCCACCTCGGCGAAACGTTCGGTGATATCCCCGGCAGCGGGTTTGCGCAGCCTCAAGGTCAGGGGGAATAGCGGCTCGCCGTTCAGACGCGCGCGCAGAATATCGCCCCGCAGCCAGACTTTCTCCATCTGCTGGCGCAGATCGGCCGGCGAGGTCCAGCTCATGGCTGCACGCGAATCCGCTCGCGGGCGGTCTTTTCCGTGCGGTATTCCTCGATGCCGAGATTGCGCACCAGGGACTCGCGGCCCTCGCGGTTGTGCACGAAACCGACGCTGTGCACATAGGGCTCGATGATATGAATCTTCTGCAGCGGGGTGACAATCAGCAACTGCAGGTTAAGCCGCTTGAACAGTTCCAGCCCGTAACGGGCGGACTCGTCGGAACCGCGGCCGAAGGCCTCGTCGATGACCACGAAGCGGAATGAGCGGGAGCGCTGCTCGCCCCATTCCAGGCCGAACTGGTAAGCGAGACTGGCGGCCAGCACGGTATAGGCCAGCTTCTCTTTCTGGCCGCCGGATTTGCCGCCGGAATCGGAATAATGCTCGTATTCCCGGTTGTCCTCGCGCCAGCGTTCCGAGGCGGAAAACACGAACCAGTTGCGCACGTCGGTGACTTTCTGGGTCCAGCGCTTGTCCAGTTCGCCGGTGCCGTCGCGGCCCCGGAAGCGTTCGATGATGTGTTTCACCTGCAGAAATTTCCGCTCGGTGTACTGCTCTTCCTCGTTGCCGCTGAGCGCACCCTCGGTACAGGCGCGCAGCTCCTGCTGGAAGTCACGTACTTCGTTGTCGCTGGTGGGCTCCGCCAGCAGCGTGATGTAGCGGCCCGGATTATAGTCGATGCCCTTCAAGGAGCGGTTGATGATGTCGATGCGCTCGCGGATTGCCTGGCGCTCCTTGTGCAGTTGCCCCTGGAACGCCGCCACCTCGCGGATGGTGTTCTCGTTGAGCAGTTCCTTGAAACGGCGCTCGAAGCGCGGCAGGTCGTCGCGCTGCAATTCCTCCAGCATGGCGCGGTAATCGCCGCCGGCGGCCAAGCTGGCGTCGACCTCGCGGCTTTCCAGCGGCCATTCATGCTGGTGGCGCTGCATGGCACTGACGATTCGCTCGCTCAGTGTTTTCAGCTGCCTGTCGTGCTGGTCGATACGTTTTTGCAGCCAGTCGCGCAGCTCGCTTTGCTGATTGTCGCAGGACTCCACCGTCAGGGTGCGCCCGGCCAGCGCCGCGTCGTGGTAGCCCGACAACGTCTCGAAGCAGGCGCGCCCCGCCTCGTCGGCTTCGGCCAACTGCGCGGCGCTCTCCTCGCGCTGGGCGCTAGCGGTCTCGGTCTTGTTCTGGTTCGCGCCTTCGTCTTTACCCAGGGCTGACAGGGCGTCTTCGGTTTCGCCCAGGCTTTTTTCCAGTTCCTCGAGCTGGCTTTCCAGTTCCCGCAGCAGGTCGTTGGCGGCTTCCAGAGCCTGGCGCTCGTTCTCCAACTGTTCCAGTTGCCGAGCCAGTGGCTTCCAGTCCAGCTCTTCGAAATCGGCGAACATGGCCAACTGATCCAGCTTGCGCAGGGCGTCGTCCAGGGTCTTGCGCTCGGTCTCCCAGACTTGCACACGCCCGGCCAGTTCCCGGCCACGCCGGGCCAGGGATTCCGCCTCCGCTTCCAGGGCGCGAATCTTGGCCTGGTTGTCCCAGCCCAGCACGTAGCGGCTGGCGTCATCGAGGCGATGACGGTCGTCCTTTTCATGGCGGCCACCGGGCGCCTTGATCTGCCCGGCACGGGTCACCGCGCGCTGCTCACGGCGGAAGCGGGTCAGATCCTCGCAGCAGACGTAATCGAAACGCCGCACCAATTCCCGCTCCAGCCACGGATAAAAGGCGCTGTCCGGCTGGATGCGCAGCTTGTCGGTCAGCGAATCCGGCGCCGCCGCCGGCACTTCGCCGCGCGGTTCGCGAACCCGGAAGTACACCAGCCGGCCGCGCAGATGGGTGCGTTCGACCCAGTCGGAGACCCGCTCGTACAAGGCGTCAGGAACCAGCAGCGAAAGGCCGAAATTGTGCAGCAGGCGCTCGATGGCGCCTGCCCAGTCGCGCTCCTCGGCGGGCACCTGCAACAGCTCACCGGCAAACGGCACCTCGTCGTCGTCGAGTTGCAGCGCTTCGCACAGTGCCTCGCGGATCGCCAGCACCCGGCCGGGAATGTTGGAGCGGCGCCGCCGCAGGGAGTCGAGCTCCGTTTCCAGCTCGCCGTGCTGACGATTCAGCCCGTGCAGGTCGGCGCCGGCCTCGTTGATGTGGTTCTGCAGCTGCGCGCGCTGCTCCTGCAATTCATCTTGCCGCTGCTCCCGCTGACGACGGTTGTCGATGAAAAGGTCCAGGGTGTCGGCGTCGGGCAGCGACAACGCCTGGGCCAGTTCGCGGTATTGCTCCGCCTTGTCCTGGCGCTGTCGCTTTTGCCGCTGGCAGGATTGCATTTCCGCCTTCAGCCGTTGCAGCCGATCGCCGCCGTTGTCGGCGATGGATTGGCGCAGATCGTCGCGGCGCGCCTGTTGGTCCCGGCGGCGGGTTTCCAGGGCGTTGCGCCGCTGCGCCAGCCGCTGCGCCTCGGCGGCCAGGTTGTCCAGGCGCTTGTCCAGCAGCTCCATTTTCAAGCTGGCGAACCAGGGCCGCAGCGCCTCGCGGCTTTGTCGCAGCTCCGCCACCTGCCGCTCGCGCTCGTCGTGGCGGTCCAGATCGATGACCAGCGGCGCGAGCATGTCGATGCGCCGGCGCGCCTTGAGCACCGCCTCGTGGGCGCGGTTGAGATCGTCGAAGTGACGGATCAGCGCTTCGATGCGTTCGCCCACCGGGAACGGCTCGAGCATGTGATCGCGCACGAAGCGAGTGATGTTGTCCACCGACTTCATGGAGACGGTCTGATTGAACAGCTCCATGGCCTGTTCGTTGTCGATGCCGAAACGGCGGCGAAAGGCAGCACCATAACCGGGGAAGGCATCGAACACCTCGACGCCGGTTTGTTTTTTCAGGCGCTTTTTCAGATCGGCGATGTCGTTGCCGAAATCGGCGAAGTCCCCGGCCAGGGTCAGCGCCCGGTCGGCCACCACGTAGAAGCGCTCCGGCTGGCCGGCGCTGTCCTTGATCCAGAACACCTGGGCCAGCGTCACGTCCTGGTCGTAACCGGCATTATGAAAGTGCCCGAGAATCACCGAGTAGCTGTTGTGATCGCGCAGCGCCACCGCCTTGGCGGAAAGCCCGCTCTCGCCCCGCTCGGATTTGTAATAGCCCAGCACGTAGGAACGCAGCGAGCGCTCCTTGCTCTCGGCGCCGGCGGCCTTGTTGTAGGTGATGCGCTGCGCCGGCACCAGCAGGGTGGTGACCGCGTCCACCAACGTGGACTTGCCGGAGCCGATGTCGCCGGTCAGCAGGCTGTTGTTGCCCTGCGGGTCGAGCGCCCAGACCTGGCGGTCGAAAGTGCCCCAGTTGAGCACCTCCAGGCGCTGCAACCGAAAGCCGGCCTGTTCGTTGGAGGCGGCGAAATCCAGCCCCAGACTCTCACCCAGCCCCCGACTCTCACCCAGCCCCAGACGCTCACTGTTCACCGGCTTGCTCCCGATAGTCCTGTAGACGCTGTTCGAACTCGCCCAGCCACTGCGCGTCCACGAAGGATTGCAGAATGCGGCGCACTTCATAACGGTCGCTCTGGCCGCGCAGCCGGCGCAGGAACCCCAGTTCGATCACCTTGTTGATGTCGCCCTGCACGCGGTCCACCAGTTTCGCTTCATTGGCGGTGTCCGGCAGGAACAGCCGCACCAGTTCCACGATCTGCTCCTGGGTCAGAATCAGACGCGCCTCGCCGCCGCTGGCATCGTGCTCGGCGAGTTTCTTGCGTAACAGCGCCAGCAACAGACTGACCGGATAGGAAAGCTGCCGGCGCGGTACCAGCCGCGGCGGGGCCTGCTCGTCCTCGCCGCGCTCCACCTGACGCAAATAGGCATAGCCTTCCGCTTCGTCCAGCACCAGCTCCAGCCCCAGCACCGCCACATAATCGCGCACCCGGCTTTGCAGCGTCAGCAGGGCCTGCCACAGCACCTCCTGCTGATCGCGGTAGAGCACGCCCTTGAGCAGATGGATCAACAAAGGCGACAGGTCAGATGAAGTATCGATATCGGTTTCACTCATGCAATCACCGGCTGAACAGCACATCGGGAACGGTGGCGCGGCGCATCATGCCATGATCGTCGCGCCAGCTCACCTGGCACTCGCCGGCCTCGTCGATCAGCGCCTTCGGATCGTCGGCGGCCAGCGCCAGCCAGGCCACCAGCTCCGCCAGGCCGCGCTCCAGGGGGCTGTGTTCCAGCAGCGCCACCAGGGTGATCTGATCACGGGTCTGCAGTACCCGCTGCAACCGCGAGCGCAACGCCGCACGGTCCACGTAAAACTGCTCGAACAGGGCCCCGGCGTCCAGATCGGCATCGCCGGTGGCCAGCGCGCTCTGCGCGATGCGCGGTTTAAGCGGTGGCCGGTACAATGGCCGCTCCAGGGGCAGCACCACCGCCGGCGCCAGTTCGTCCAGCGTCATGCCCGGCGCCTGGGCCGGCGCCTCGCGCACCGCCAGGGCGTGCTGTTCGACGTCATGCAGCAACTGCATGATACGGCGGTTCTCCAGCCAGGCCTGATCGTCCAGGTAACGGCGCAACTGCTCGGACAACCGCGCCACGGTACGCAGCGTCGCCTCGCCGGCCTCCAGCCAATCGTAGTGCACCCGCTGCAGGCGCGGATCCGGCTCCAGCTCGCGCACCGGGTCCAGCGTCAGCACCTTCTCCAGCAACGCGGACAACTCCTCCTGCCGGCTCGGCGACATCAGAAAGTCCCAGAACGCGCGAAAGGTGCGACCCTGGTCCGTGTCGGTGATGGCGTCGTGCTCGCCGAACACCTCCGCCAGCATATCGCCCTTGCCGCCGTCCCAGGCCGCCACCTTTTCGCGCACCTGGCGATCCAGATCGCGGAAGTTCTGCTCCACCTGGCGGAAGTCCGCCAGCAGCGCCCGGGCGGTGTCCGACATCTGCAAGAAACGCTCGCGCAGCCGGGTATCGTCCATCATCCGCAAGCGGCCCGCATCGATCTCCTCGATCTCGCGCTCGATGGCCTGCTTGCGCCGGGTCAGTTCCTCGATGCGCGCCCGGGGATCGGTCTCGGTGCCCTCGGTGATCTCGCGCAACAGCTCGAACACCGTCAGCAACCGCGATTCCGCGCCGATAAAGCGCTGGCCCTGCAACGACACCAGCCACTGCACGGCCTTTTCCGTGGCCGGTGCCAGATCATAATGGGGCTCGTCGCTGTCGCGCGGGTAATACTTGCGCAACCAGCCCCGCTCATCCGCCGCCCAGTCGTTCAGATACTGACGTGCCGGCTTGGGAAAGGCGCCCTCGCCCAACCGCTCGCGCAAATGAAACAGAAAATCCTCCAGCCGGGACGCCAGCTCCGCCTCCGCAAAGGTACGCTGATTCGGCTCGATGAAATAACGATACAGGAACGCGGCCACCAGCGGCCCATGGTCGGCAGCCAGCAGCCGCCAGCCGGGATGCTGGCGGCGCAGCGTGGTGAGGGAATCGTAGTCCATGCTCGATCTATAGATGCCAGACGCTAATATTGCATCTGAGTGTCGCGAAACCGCCCGGCCCGCATCAAGCGTTAATTTTGCCCGGGCGCGAGTGAGCGGATCATGACGCTCGACGTGTTGTAACGCCCCCGGCAATACATGCGTCGTCCAGCCAAGTCGTGCATGCTGGTGGGCATGAAGCTAACGACATCACGGCAACAGGCGAGGAATATCCATGAGCCGGGAATCGGAACCGACACGCAAGGCACTCTACGAGCAAGCGCAACAGCAGGAGATCACGGGACGTTCGTCGATGAGCAAGGCGGAACTGGCGGCGGCGCTCGAGCGGCAGCCGTTCGAGGAGTCCGCCGCTCCGCTGGTGGCGACACGTTTCGATACCTTCAAACGCCTGGCCGAAGCGGTGGCGGCCGGCGAGTTCGTGCTGCGCCCGCGCGCACTGACCGGCTACGTGCGTCGTCGGCACGTGCGCCAGACCCTGCGCGAGGATCATCGGATGCGCATCGCCGACGGCTCCGAGGAAGCCAGCGCCAAGTTCGATCAGCTCTCCGACTCGCTATTCTCGTTCTTTCGCGGCACGGCGCTACTGTTCTACCGCGACATGGCCGGCGACGACGCCTGGATGCCGACCGTGCTCGCGCTCGGCGACGTCCATCCCGGCAACTTCGGCGTCATGCCCAACATGGACAACGTGCCGATCTTCTCGGTCAACGATTTCGACGAGGCCTACTACGCGCCCTTCACCTGGGATATCAAGCGTGGCGCGGTCGGTTTCATGATCGCCTCGGCAACCGAGGGCAATCTCAAGTGCAAGCAGCGCCTCAAGGTCGTGCGGCATTTCGTGAAAGGCTATATCGAGGCCATGCAGCGGCTGGCCCGGGAAGGCGCCGAGCAGGATGAAGAGATGCGTCACGACAACGCCCCGAAGCTCATCCGCAAGCTGTTCGAGGACGCCGACGAAGACCGCGCCGAGTGGCTCGCCGACGACTACCTCGACGAGACGCGAAGCCACTTCCGCCCCACCAGGAAGCTGGTGCCGATCTCGTCGCGCCGTGACGAATTCCAGGCGATCACCGACCGGTTGATCGAAGAAAACGAGATCGACGTGCCGGCACGCGCCAGGAGCCTGCGCAGGAAAGGCGCGAACGAGAATGGCATGCGCGTGAAGGACGTGGCGATACGTCTCGGTCAGGGCACCGCCTCGCTGGGGCTCAACCGCTATTACGTGCTGATCGAAGGTCCACAGCACGACGGCACGGACGATCTGATCATCGAGTACAAGCAGGCCCGGCACTCTGCCCTCTCAGGTCTGGTACCGCCCTCTGCCTACGCAATGGACACCCTCGCCGAACGCATCAGCCATGCCCAGGCGGTGCACCTGATAGGCGGCGATGTCTTCTACGGCCATGTCACGTTCGAGGGCCACAGCTACCTGTCACGCGAGCGCGCGCCCTTCCGCGACGCTATCGATCTGGACGATCTATCCAAAAGCGAATGGAAGGAATACGCCCGCATCTGCGGACAGGTGCTCGCCCGCGTGCACGCCCGCTCCGACGACTCCGGAAGGGTCGACTACGACATCGAACCGGCGATCATGAACGCCATCGGCCCGCCGACGCTGTTCGCCGAAGACATGGTGGCGTTCGCCGTCGAGACCGCCGACCGCCTGCGCCGGGACCACGAGATGTTCCGCGAGGACCACGCCCGAGGCGCGTTCGAGCACCTGGATTGGGTGCATCGGTGATCCACACGGACGCGGTATCGGCGGCGAGCATGTTCATGACCAGCCGGATCATCGTCTCCTTGTTGGCAGGATCGGACTCCACCATCAGCAGCCTCAGCGCCGCTTCGAAACGGTCATGGAAGAAAACGACCCCGCGCTGCTTGCCGCTGCGCGGGGCGATGTTGCTCGCGCTCGCAACATGCGCCACTGACACCCGACATACCGTTGGGCCTACTGGCCAGGCCGCTCCTCCCGACTCGGCGACGGGGGCGCGCTCAACCATCGCCAATAGTGCGTCACCAGCCCGCCGACGATCAGATTGTTGACTATTACCCCGGTACTGAAGGACAGATACGACTCGAACTGATTGACGATCACCCAGTAAACGAAGAAACTGCAGGCGAACAGCGCCATGTCGTTGGGCATCGCCCCACCCCGCCAAGCCAGCCAGGTTGCGCGACCAACCCAGATCACCAGCGCGCCCATCACTGCCAGGCCAAGCAGCCCGTAGGCAACCCAGGTCTCGATAAAGAAATTATGCAGGTGGCCGTAGTTCTTCTTGACGAATTCCGGTAACCAGGGCGTTTCGTCGATGACCAGGCTCCGACCCTGGCCACCCCAGCCGACCAGCGGCCGTTCGCCAATCCACTCCGCGGCGGCCACCCAAGTATTAATGCGTATGCCGATGCTGCTGTAAGGCACATTCTCCAGGTTGCCTTCCAGCACCTCGCCGATCACCTGGCTTTCAGCCGTCAACCGCTCACTCAACGTGTCCTGAAATGCCGCAAGCAGCGCCGTCAGAGCGACCAGCCCTGCGCCTGCCGCAATCAGCAGCGTGCGACGCAAGCGCGCAAGCCCGACGTGACGCACCTGCCAGACGAGCCACATGGCCCCCATCAAGGGCAAGGCCAGCGCCAGCGCCAGCCACACGGCCCGCGTCTGGCCGATGACGACACCCACGGCACACAGCAACAGCACCGCCAGCCAACTCACCAAGCGCCATGTCGCAACACGCGGCCAGCCGATCCAGCGCGGCGCAAACGCAACCACACCGACCAGGACCACACCGAACAGCATGGAAGCATGCTGATTATTGCGAATGCCAAAGCCCACTCGCTGACCTTGCAGCCCCCGCCACCACTCCTGCCAACCGCCACCATAGATGTACGTGGCGATCAGATAGCCCACCACGGCCAGCCCCCACACAAGCAGCGTGTTGTGCGTACTCCCGCCCAGCCACCAGGCGACGGCGATAAAGATGAACAGCTTGGCCAGCCGATCGACTTCGGGAATGGCCGAGATCCATTGCGGATGGTTGAAATAGCCCAGCGTCCATGACAACACCTGCACCGCAATGGCCGCCAGCAACAGCCAGAGCGCGGCACTGTTGCGCAATCCACGACCGCAGGCCAACAGCGCGATCAGCCCGGCTACCGCCATCAGGGTTTCAATGGGGTCGCCCACCTCGGGCCAGAGGATCTTGAAGAACGCCATCAGGCATAGCGCCAGGCCGCCAGACCGGGCAAGCCAACGGGGCGAATGCCAAGGGGCCGGGCGCCAGGATGGAACAAGTCTCTTGATCATGCGGAACTCTTGTCAGTCAAAGAAGGTGCGTGCGGCCATGCCCCACAGGGTTCAGAGTCTAACAGCTGCTGAGGGTCCAACCAGCTTGACAGTGAGGGACGGCACGCTCCACGTAGCTTGGCGCTGCATAGACCCCCCAGCTGCAGGTCGCCGATGCGCCGTGCCATCAGCGATTGATCGGTAAGCTCGCCACCGCGGGCATGGAAGGTGATGCCCGAGTTTTGGGGGAACGCCCCGCACCCGACGCTGACCGCCGTCGGCGTCACCTGGCTCTATGGCTTCGATTTTGAAATCAAGGTAATAGCGAATCTTCCGGAATCGGCCACCGAGTGAGCTCGGCCATTACCGGGTCACGTTCGAGCGTTTCCCGGTTCACCCGATCGACCAGTTCGAGCAGCGTCTCGTACTTCGACGTGCCGGACGTGCCGGCCACGCTGGTTAACTCAGGCGCTCCCTGACAAGTCGGCCATCGGGCGCCAGGATAGGCTATCGAGTCCAGCTGCAGCCGGCTACCGGGCTTCGAATGTCACGCTCGGGGTTGCTCATCCCTCTTCCATTCCTTGGCGACATATCACCACCCGGTTCCTGCCGTCGCGCTTGCCGACGTAAAGCGACTCATCCGCCCGCGAGATCAGGGCCTGCAGGTCGACGTCCTCATCGTGTGCAATAGCGATACCGATGGTGACGCTCAGGCGCATCTCGCTCATTTCTTCCATAAGCGGCAGCTCGGCGACCTTCGTCTTCAAGCGCTCCGCCACGATGAGAGCGTCGTCAGGGCCGGTGTCGGGCAGGGCAACCACGAACTCTTCGCCACCAAAACGGCCTATCACATCCGTGGGGCGCAGAGCGTGCGTACAAACTTCCGAGACCCTGGCCAGCACCCAGTCTCCGTGACTGTGGCCCCAGGTATCGTTGATGCTCTTGAAATGATCCACGTCGATCATGAAAAGGCTGAACGGTACCTTTTCCGATCGCGAATTCTGCAGCAGCGCCTTGGCTCGCTTCATGAAATGGCTCCGACTATTCAGCCCCGTCAGGGCATCCCGCTCGGCGACCATGCGCAACTGCTCTTCCAGCGATTTTCGATGCGCTATTTCCTTGAGCAGTTGGCGGTTTTTATCGCGCGCTTCGTGAAGCAGCGCAAATTGCTTGCGCTGCAGGCTCTCCAGACGCAGCAAGGCACAGAAGCCCACTACATTGGTCATGACCAGCAACAGCGCCAAGCGCAGCGTATCCACCGGCGCAAGCTCGGCAAACAGTACCGCAGAGATCAGAAAGCCGATGCTCAGATAGAGGCTGGCGAACGTTACCACCGTCAGCAGGTTGGGGATCAGGAGATAGAACGCCATGGTAGCGACCACCACCGCCGTTATCTGCGTGGAGAGGCTCTCGGGGCGCAGGGGAACAATCAGGATGATGCCCGTCGCAAGTATCCAGAGCGGCATGGCGTGTAGCCATATTCTTGAATAGCTGCCCCTGCGTGCGATAATCAATGCCAGGAAAAGGCAGAGACCAACCACCACGCTGCGCATGGCAATCAACAGGTAATATTCTCTGGAAAGGCCCAGCAGATAGTAGTCGGTAATGGCGAACATGCCAAAGATCAAGGTCGCCACGATCAACGAAAGCGAGGACTCGAGTCGCACCCTCGTCTTGATGGACCTGCGATACATTGACTCCCTGCCATCGTCACGAAACTGCCCCGTCAGCCAATGTACGTCATATTGCTTTTTTAGGGCTCTTCGTCGTTTCATGTGGATTTGGCCTGATCCAGCAGGCTCCCCACCGGGCTGCCAATCAGATAGATCATGGTGATGAAGTAACCCTCGTTGCGGTACCCGCGAGCCCGTGATCGGGCGCCTTGAAACAAGCTGTTCATCCCTTCCAGTCGTGCATTGGTCAGCGCCGATAGCCAGCGCCGAATGACCCGGTCGGCATGCCGTTCCAGGATGTTCAACGCCTTCCTGACCGGCGCCAACAGGGCCTTGTCCGCGATCGCCTCCCGGGCGAAATTAAGGAAGCGGGTGATCCGCCAGCGGGCCCCGCGAGGGGTGGGCGCCTGCTGAATCCAGCGCAGCTTCTCCTTGATGCTCCAGAGCAGGGTGAAGTCGCTCCCGGGACGCGCCCAGGGCACCTCGACACGTTTGATGCCATGGTCGGGACACTTGGCGCGGGGCACCCGAGCATGCAGGTAACAGTGATGCTGAAAGAAGTTCAGATGGCGCCAGGTCCTGGTGGTGAAGTCATGCGCAGGACAGGCCTTGCCGCACTCGGGGCAGGGGTAAAGATTACCTCGCTCGGCTTCGACATGGAGGTCCAGACGGTGAGGTGACACGGCAGTATCCAGGTGCTGATCCTTGAGAGTCCAAGGTGCTTCAAGGCCCAGGCCAAGGGTCAGAATCTGCGTGCCGTTCATGTTCTACCTCCTGTCCATATGGAGGTCATATCCTGGCCCCGTTCAAGGGACGAATTCCACACCCAACGACGAAGAGCCGTATTTTCTATCGGCCGCTAGCCCAGGGGCTTACCTCTACTTAGCCTCGCTCGGTAACGTTTTGCAATGAGACTTACCGGCAAGTTTGGGGAAGCCGGCAATTCTGGGCGACGCTCATCAGCCCGCTCGGTCGCGCAAACCGTAGCGGCGGCTACTCGGCTATCCCTCGCTTTCGCCAGCCACCCAGCGGGCGAAGGCGTCGGCTTGGGGGGGGGCCGTCTCCTGCACGGCGTAGACCACCAGGCGCAGATGCCGACCTTCGTCGACGATCAGGCGGGTGTGCTCACAGCCGACCTTGCCCAGGCCATCGAGATCGAGCGCACGCTCTGGCAAGGGGCATCCACCTCGTGGCGGCGCCACCACTGGCAAAATTCGGGCGAGTGCGCTGAAAGTTCCTTCATCAGGATGCCGATGGCGGGATCGCCATCCGCCCGCGCGTAGTCGCGCCGGAAACTGGAGAGAAAGCGTGGCACCAGGGTCGGCCAGTCGGCGATCACCGGGCGCAGCTCGGGGTCGGTGAACAGCATCCAGAGCAGATTGCGATACTCGGCGGGCCGGCGGGCTTGGCCCTCGCCGCCTTGTTAGCCGAGTAACTGCGCGCGTGTGGCCGCAAAGCCATCCCGTATCGTGCTATGCGCGGCGCCGAGGCCCTCGACACAGTAGCTGTTCAAAAACTGTCGGCCGGCAAAAAGCCTGCGGTCGGTCTCGGTCAGCTTGGCTTGCTCGCAGACCCCGTCCCATGCACCGGCGATCGTGAGGAGTTGGTTCTCGATGATGGCCTGGGCCTGTTGGTCATTGAGCAGGAAATCCGGGGCGGCCGCGAGGCAGCTGTGCAGCGTACTCATACGGTTTTCGCCCTTGATCAGCATCGCCTGCGTCGCCTCGTTGCCCGTTCGCCCCTGCGGGCAGATGTCATAGGCCGGGGTCAACGAGAGCATCCTGCCGTCCCAGAACGCGGCATGGTTGCGGGCATGATCGTCCGTGTTGCCGCACAGGATATTGAAGACGATCCGAGCGTAGAGCTCTCGCAGCGTTTGCTTGGGGTCGGTGAAGCGGTGACGGATGACTTCGGCAAGATCCTCGTAAGACGCATAGCGCGCCATCATTTCGTCAAGGCCGAGCATCGTCAGCGCCGACACCATCGCTTTGCGCTGCCAGCCAGCCCCTGATTTGATGCGATCGAAGCGGTCGATGAGCAGCACATCCTTGCCGGCCGCCGCAGTCAACGAGACCGGGGCGACATCGAGCTCACATGCAGCCGCCAGCTTCATGGCGATGAATTCCGCCTTCACGACGCTGTAAATATCCGTGCTCGACGAGAACTTGGCGATCATTTTGCGATCGCCATGGTCGATCAGGGCCTTCGGGCGGGCGCCGCCAATCGAGGTGCCGTGGTTCAACGCCTGGTCGAGGGCGGGCGTCAGCGGGGCGCCCTTCTCGATCCGTTCAGCCGCTTCCAGCAACTCTTCATAAGACGCCTCGGCCTTGAGGCGAGGCACGTATTCCGTGGCGGAATGCTGGAAGTCGAGGGCGCCGATCCGGTCCGACCCCGATTCGAGCCAATAGGTGAGTTCGGAGATGTCGTCAGCTGCGGCGCCAGCGGCCTTGCCCCCCATCAGACGATTGATGATCACCCGGCGCCCCCAGGCATCGGGCGAGGCGTCACGCAGGCAACTGGCCATCGACAGGCCAGCGGTCGGTTCGATCAGGCCGCGGCGCAACGGCAGTTCGGGGTCATAGATCGGGATCGCGCCATCGCGCGCCAGGTAGCTGGCACCATAGTTGAAGCTGTAGCCATCGCCATGCTGCGTGACGCGACCGGCCACCACGGGTTGCGTCTCTCCCGGCAACCAGATCCAGACATAGGCCTCTCGTGGCTGCGTCAGCCTAGAAGTCATCATCGACCTCCTGCCTGCCCGGGCGAACCCGCTTCGGCAGCAGCGTCAGTTTTTCCTCGAGATGGGCGTTATGCATCGCACCCGCCCGGTCGTCGACATCGAACAGCCGCACGCCAACGAGTGTGGCGACCTCGAAGACGATGCCGATCTCGGTGCCGGCTTCGCCATTTTCGATGTTACGGAGGGTCTTACGCGAGATGCCTGCGCGCTCGGACAGTTCCGCAGCGGTGAGTTCCCGCTCCAAGCGGCCAGCCTTGATCAGCTTGCCGAGGATCGAGAGTGCCTGCCTGGTGACGCGGGAGTAGCTGCGCGGCCGCTTCATTGCCATCTCGTCAAATTGGGCATTTTAATACTCATTATATAGCTTGTGAGCATTCAAGTGCTCACTATGAAACGGCCTGCATGAGATAGCAAGAATATGGGCATTTTATTACCCAAAAGGTCGTTATATGAAACTTTAAATGCTCATTCTCCAAGCAGTTGGTGATCATTACCTGAATCAATCGTGCTGTAGAGCGCCCTCGGCGCCTCGCTCGGCGGGCTCGCCTAGCGCTACAGATGCCTGTCGACGCGCTCTCCATAGCCGCCGGGCTCGTGGCGCTATCGGACATGGGCGTGCAGGCATGGCTGCTGAGGACGCAGGCTCGTGCGCGCGGTGTGGTCTGCCCCGGTTCGTGAACTCGCATCATGCGTCGGACCGTAATGAATAATGTATCAATACGTTGCGCCAGGTGCTCCTGCGTTAATCGACGCATGCGACGCGCTATTGATAGAACATGACCGAGATTACTCAAGGCAAGCGCCACGAGGGGCGGCATCGCAACCTGGCTGCCAGAGCGTTTGGAACCTGAGGACACCATATCCAAGCTATCCAAATATGAACGGTAGTTGCTCCATAGGAGACAAATTTGAACACTACAATGAGCCCGCCTCATTCATCAGGGTGCCGAAAGAGGGTGCTGAACCGAGAGGCTGCCAGTATCGGCCCGCTTCGATGTCATCAGGCTATTGAGTAGCCGGTTGACTTATTCCCCATTCGGCTTATGGGCGGTCGCTTCATAACTATTGAGAAAAGATATCTGACGCCGGCCCAGCCGTACCCGCCGACCTCCATTGTGGCCACCTTGCCTGATATGTGGATCGTGATGACGCCGAATATCAAATCAAGGCCGTCAGCCGAGGCAGTCCCTTCAGCAAGGTGGGCCACCATTTGTCGGCCGCATCGCCGAGATGCACCGTGATCCGCCGGGCGTGCAGCGATAGCGTGGCGGCGACCTTGAGCACCTGCTCGCGCATCCGGCTCAGGCTCCATCCCTGATGCGTGCGGCTCTCCAGCAAGCGCCGCAGCCCATGCAGGACCTGGTAGGCATAGAGGTTCAGCAGCAGATTTACCTCGTTGCGGGCCATCACGTCCTGGACGGTGGAGGCACCCCGATCCGTCGATGAGAGGTGTACGTCGAGCGCCGACTTCACCTCGCCCATGTGGGCCTCGGCGCTGCCGCGTTTGCGGTAGAGCGCCAGGACCTTCTCCGGCGGCCAGTCGAACGTGCCGAGGTTGGTGACCAGGAAGAAGGCATGCAGCAACAGGTCATCGGGGCGTTCCTGCACCACCAGCACCACACGCCGCGGCGTCGGCCAGGAACCGGCTTGGTACTCCAGGTCGTGGCACCATTCCCGAGGCTGCTCGGGCGGCCGGCCTCGTGGCCGCTTCAGGTGCGGCGCCGCCAACTTCTGCAGGCCCGAGTGGCTGCGCAGCCGGCCCAGGTACTCGATGTCGCGCTCTTCGAGGGCCTGCAGCGTGTCGTTGTCGGTGAAACCGGCGTCGATGCGCACTCGAACCTGGGCCCCGGTGCTCTCGTTGAGTCGCCGCACCAGATGCGGGATCCAGGTATCGGCGTTCTCGGCCGGACCGGCGTTGCCCTCGCGTAGCAGGCCGCCGACCCTGTCGCCGGTCTCGGCCAGCGAGGCGACCAGTGGCGAATAGATTCGTGCGCCGTAAAGCCCATGAAACGCCGAGCCACCCTGGTGGCCGTGAACCTCGATCGGCAGGCCGTCGATGTCCAGCGTCAGGTGCGTGGGCCGTTCGCCATTCTTCAACGCGGTCAGACGCCAGACCACCAGACGCAGCAGCCCTTCGTCATAGCGCTGCAACAGCAGAAACGTCTACGCATAACGCGCGACGATATCCACCAGCCCGCGGCCGCCCGGCAGATCCAGCGCCGGGCTGTGTGCCGCCTTGCGCACCAGTGCCATCGCGGCCTCCAGCTCCCGCGCGTTGGCTTCGAAGCGCTGCTGGTGCAGCGTCCAGCCCTGAGTCAGATGATCCCGGAGGACGCGAGTTGCCCATTGGCGAAAGCGGACCGCGCGTCGGGAGTTGACGCGGTAACCGACGGAAATGATGGCATCGAGGTTGTAATGCAGCCTCGCACGCTTGACCTTTCTGCCTCCTTCGATCTGAACTTGTAAGAATTCCTTACAAGTTCCCTCTTCCACCAACTCTTCCTCTGCGTAGATATTTTTCAAGTGGATCATGATGTTCTGCGGCTTGACGTCGAACACCTCGGCCATCTGCCGTTGCGTCAGCCATACGGTCTCGCGACCCTCGTCCAGACGCACATCGACCGCCTTGTCGGCATCCTCGTAGATCAGGATTTGCAGTTGTTCGCTCATGTCGATCTTGTTCGAGTGAGTTCACCGTCAAGTGACCATAGCACGCCTTCTCCGTCGAATCCGGCAGGATCGGTTACGGCATCGAACCAACAGTCATGCTCAGTGCATGACGACCATCACCGCCAGCACCACCGTCAGCAGTAACAGGTACACCCCGGCATGTATGCGATCGGGAAAGCGCTCGATCCATCGCGACGCCAGGCGGATGCCGAGCCATGAACCGGCCGCCAGCGCCAGCAAGGCGCCCAGGGCGGTATCGCTGGCCGACAGCAACACATAGGTCGCTGTGCCACTCGCCGCCATCGGCAACGACAACGGATTGGCCATCGCCTGCCGCTGTTTGCCCCGCTGCCCCGGGATCCCCGACTGGCCAGCCTGTGCAAGGATTTCCTCGGCCGGCCGCATATCCATAGCCTGCCCGAGGACTGGGCCCGGCAGCTGCATCGCAGCCAACGCACCTTCAATCGGCTGTTCCGTCAGCAGACCGGTCTGTCGTTCGCGGTGTGGCGCCAGCAGGCTGCCTGATGGCAGCCCTCCCCAGGCTGCTGGCCGGTAGCTCCGTTACCCGAACCGCGCTGGAACTCGGCTACGAGAGTCCGGGCGCCTTCTCCAGCATGTTTCGCAAGGTGCTCGGTCAATCCCCGACCGCCTTCGTGAGGGCTGCTACCCGCCAAGCGATAGAAATTGCTCAACCGTAGCTGGTGCAAGGCCTGGTCCTGGGGTCAGGTATCCCGTGGTAAAGGGTTCCCCCGCTCGCGTGTCCGCGCTTGACTTCCTTCCCGATCGGCCCATTATACCATCCATATGGATGGTATATGGATTCTTTATGGATGGTTCAATAAGCAAGTCAACGAGGCATGGACACATGAGCGTGCATGAACTGCGCCGCAAGACCGGCGACTCCAGCGAGAAGATCACCATCAACCTGGGGGTCGTCGACCTGGGGCAGATCGATCTGCTGGTCCAGGAAGGGTTCTATTCCAATCGCACCGACCTGATCCGCACGGCCATCCGCAACCAGCTGGCGACCCATGCCGAGGCGGTCAGGGAGACCGTGACCCGCAAGGCCTTCGTGCTGGGGCTGGAGCACTACAGCCGCCAGGATCTGGAAGCCCTGCAGGCGTCGGGCGAGACGTTGCAGATCCAGGTCCTGGGGATGGCCAGCATTGCCGACGACGTATCACCGGAGCTTGCCCGCGCCACCATCGAGTCGGTGGTCGTGCTGGGTGCCCTGCATGCCAGCAAGGCGGTCAAGGCCGCCCTGGCGGATCGAATCCACTGAATTATTGAATAGGGATATTGACGATGATCGACGCCGCCATGACGAAGCGAATCGAAGAAGCGACGCGGCTGACCCGCGCCGGAAAGCTGCACGAGGCCATGGCCGTCCTGCAGGGCGCGATGCCCAGGGACCCGTGCCGCAACGGCGAGGCCTTCGAGGGGACTACCTTCGAGGGGAATACCTTCGAGGGGAGCTGCCAGGTCGTCGACGAGGAGATGACGGCCTCGAAACCTGATTCGGAATCGCGCCGGACAGATGAAACGAGAACGCAAACGGACACTCTGTCCGCAGCTGGCCCTGCCAATCAGGCTTCAAATTGGGGAGTCCCGAGCGGCGATATTGGCGTGCCCGCCGCATGGCGCGACAAGTGGCTCAAGTTTCGCGGCGCCATAGCGCAGCCCGAGAGCGCGCAGCCCGAGCATGCACGGGGAACCATCGAGGAGGCACGGCCCGGCGCGTTCACTGCCGGTCGATTCACCAACCCGGTCGGCACCCGCGATTACAAGCTGTATATCCCCAGCGGCCATCACGGCCAGGCACTCCCGCTGGTGGTCATGCTGCATGGTTGCACGCAGGACCCCGACGACTTCGCCGCCGGAACCGACATGAATCGGCTGGCCGAGGAGCAGCTGTTCTGCGTGCTCTACCCGGCCCAGCCGATGACCGCCAACAGCTCGAAGTGCTGGAACTGGTTCAAGGCCGAAGACCAGCAGCGCGAGGGCGGCGAGCCGGCGATCATCGCCGGCATGGCCCGTCGGGTGATCGACACGCACGGGCTCGATGCCAGCCGGGTCTATGTCGCCGGGCTGTCGGCTGGCGGGGCCATGGCGACGACCCTGGCGATGACCTATCCGGATCTCTTCGCGGCGGTGGGCGTGCATTCCGGGCTGCCCCACGGCGTGGCGCGAAGTCTTCCCGATGCCCTGGGGGCGATGCAGGGCGGCACGGGCCCCCTGGGAGGTGGTGGCGCGGCGCAAGCAAGCGGGTGGGCGTCGGAGGTGCCGGCCATCATCTTTCATGGCGATCGCGACACCACCGTGCACCCCAGCAATGCGGATCGTGTTGCCGCCCAGTACGCCGCCGCGCGCAAACAGGTCGAGACGGCCAGCGAGCGCGAGGGCAACGCCAGGGTCGCGGTGGAAAAAGGTCAGGTGGCCAATGGCCATGCCTATACGCGCACCACGCATCATGATGCCAGGGGCGACCCGCGTCTGGAGCAGTGGCGGGTACAGGGCGCGGGCCACGCCTGGTCGGGAGGCAGCGCAAAGGGAAGCTATACCGATCCCAAGGGCCCCGATGCCGCCCGGGCAATGCTGCGCTTCTTCCATCGCCATCAGCAGGGCAAACGCAGCGCGAGCTAAGGCGCCACCTGGCGGACGTTGAGTACGTCAGGGGCAAGCCGCTAGCAGTCACGTCAGACCGTGCATCCGGGCCATTTGGTGACCGTCGTGAACGACCTGGCGTGCGCGCCCATACGGCGTTAAAAATCGGCTCGGGCGCGAGTCCGATCAAAATGCTCATTTACACCCCGTAAACTCGCGTGCGAGCCCAGTCCGCTTTTTCGCCAATTTTTTCCTTGTCTTGCCTTCGCTCGCCGACTTTTCGTACAAACCCTAGCCCGCGAAGAACCAAAATTATTATTTGCAAAATAGTGGTGCCTTCTACACTGGGTAGTGACCGTAAGGTTCTCTGGCATAAATCGACAAACAGGAATCGATAGCAAAAAACGGTGGCCGTTGTCGGCAGCATGGTGCGGACGACAAGGAGCTTGAAGTCTTAATCTCATAGACGACAACAGACTTCATTAAAAGCTGATGTTAGCAAGGAGTATCATCATGAATGTTTTTGTAAATTCTTCTCTCCCCGTGCTGGTTGGGGCTTCTCTTCTGTTTGCCTCCTCTGCCATGGCCCAAGAGATAGGCCCGCAGACGGGTGACAGGGAGTTCTCCCTCTCCGGTACCGGTAGCAGCAGCAAGGACTTCGACAACGGCAGCTTCGGCATTTCCGGCGACTACGGCTGGTACCTGTCGGATCGCACGCTGATGGGTATTCGTCAGAGCGTCAATTTTGCTGACGTGGAAGGCGATGACAACGTCTGGAATGGTAGCACTCGGGGCTTTGCCGATTACCACTTCGGCCGAGGCGCGGCCCGGCCTTTCGTGGGTGCCTCACTCGGTGGCATTTATGGTGACGCCGTGAAGGACACCGGCATCGCCGGCCTGGAAACTGGCCTCAAGTACTATATGCTGCCCACCACCTTCGTGCAGGCAAGAGCCGAGTACCAGTTCTTGTTCGATAGCAGCGACAGTGCCGAAGACAACTACGACGACGGCGCCTGGGCCTATACCTTCGGCATGGGTATCAACTTCTGAGGATCAGCACTGATCCCATGCTTGTGAAGTGATCCACTTGGAGCGGACACCCCAGGCGATAGGGGTGTTCGTGGCCAATTCGTGACCGAGAAGCCACGACATCCGTTTCCGATGCTCCGTTCATCGCCGAGTGTATTGCACAGCAGAATGCCCTACCCCCGCCGCTGCGCCGCTTCCTGGATGCCGCCAATCACCCGGGCAAAGAAAGGTGTTGGCGATGGTCGGCACCAGCACCACCAGGTTGCGGGTGCGTTGCGACCGGAACTGCACCGCCATGAGATTCGGCCGGTAACCAGCCTGCTCGACGGCGGCCAGCACCCTGGCGCGCGTTCCCGGCGACACGATGTCAGGGGTCTTCAAGGTGCGCGACACCGTCGCCACCGACACACCGACCAACTCGGCCACCTTACGAATATTGGTCATCCCTGGCTGTGAACCTCCTCGTCTCGTCGCCTACCTCGGCACCCTCATGCGCGCCAGTCTACTGCATCATTGCCCCTGGCTCATCGGTACACCCGCTCGCGCCCCTGCGACCTAGTAGAGCGTTCCAACAATACGCTTACGTATTATGCGCCCTCCAAGTCGAACTGCTTCCAGCGGAAGACAACCGGGGCCGCGTTCATTTCACCGATGCCCTTCAGGATGCGCGCCTTGAGTTCGGCGATCCAATCGATGAATACGCGCAGCTTCGCGCTGACATGCCGGTTTGGCGGAAACGCCAGGTACAACGGCATCGGGTCGAGCTGCCAATCCTCGAAAAGGGCCACCAACTCCCCCGAGGCGAGATGGTCCCTGGCCATGTAGTCCGGCAGCCACAGGATGCCCAAGCCGGCCAGGCCCGCCGCAAGATAGCTATTGCCATCGTCCGTCGACAGGACGTAGCGGCCCTGCACCTTGATGCTCTCCTGATCGCGATGCATGGCGAAGGGCTTGCCGAGACGGGACCCCAGGAAGCCCACGATTCGGTGCTGGGTATTTTCCAGTTCCCGAGGGTGCGAGGGCGAACCGGCACGCTCCAGGTAGCTCGGCGCTGCATAGACCCCCAGCCGCAGGTCGCCGATGCGCCGCGCCATCAGCGATTGATCGGTCAGCTCGCCACCGCGCACCACGCAATCCACCTTCTCGTCGATGATGTCCACCATGCGATCGCTGACGCCCAGGTCCAGCTGGATTTCCGGGTAACGGGCATGGAAGGCAGGCAGTGCCGGTATAAGAATCATGCGAGCCAGTGGACTGGGGACATCCACCCGCAACCGCCCCCTGGGTACGCTCGAGGCGCCAGACAGGCTGGTCTCGGCATCATCCAGGTCAGCCAGCAAGCCTAGCACCCGCTCATAGTAGGCGGCGCCGTCGGCGGTCACGTTGACCTTGCGCGTGGTGCGGTTCAGCAGGCGAACGCGCAAGCGTGCCTCCAACTGCTGCACGAGCTGCGTGACGCTGGTCTTGCTCATGTGAAGGGTGTCGGCGGCCTTGGTGAAGCTGCCGGTTTCCACCACCCGCGCAAACGCCTGCATTGCATCGAAACGGTCCATGGCTTCCCTAAATAGTGACCCAGGGCTCTTCGTGATTGTTCGTGATCTGCAAACAGTGATGGCCAGGCTTGCTCGTTTATCCGCGCCCCCACGGCTCCTAAATTATCACCATCGTTGACACGGGTCGCTTCGGCCCGCTGATGGAGACAAGACCATGACCAAGCGTGACGTCGTTTTCCCGGCCGGGCGCCAGGCGCTCTACGAGCGGAACCGCTATTCGCCGGCGATTCGATCCAATGGGTTCCTGTTCGTCTCGGGCCAGGTGGGTAGTCGGGAAGACGGCTCCCCCGAGCCGGACCTGGAGGCACAAGTCCGGCTCGCCTTCGACAATCTGGTGGCGATCCTGAAAGCAGCGGGATGCACCTTCGACGACGTGGTCGATGTCACCGTGTTCATGGTCGATCCCCAATCGACCTTCGAGACGGCCTGGAAGGTGGTGCCAGAGTTCTGGGGGAGCGCGCCGCACCCGACACTGACCGCCGTGGGTGTCACCTGGCTCTATGGCTTCGATTTTGAAATCAAGGTGATAGCGAAGCTGCCGGAATCGGCCACCGAATGAGCCCGGCATTGCGGGTAGCCTTCGTTGACTATCCTGCACCGTGTCGGATCGACTACCCAGTAGTTTCTCCGCGAGCAATATCGTGCTCGCTAATGACCGTCACCACTCTCGGCCACCACTCGTGCCCCAGGGGTAAAGATGTCGCGCCCGGCAAGGATCTTCGTAGCTCGCTCGCGCAGCGTATCGCTCTCGATCAGTTCGAGACGAAACAGCGAGGTGGACGCCCGGAAGGAGAAGGTCGATGGCTACACGTCGATCGCCGCCTATCTGGGCAATGAAGGCTGGTGCCAGGGCCTGGAGCTGCGTCCCGGCAAGCGGCGCCGGATACGCACCGTATTGCAGGAACTGGTCCATCGTGCCGCCGTGGTAGTCCACAAGGCCCGTCAGATCATCCTCGATGTCGGGCAGGACATTGGCCGCATGAGGGTGTTGAACACCCTGCGGAGCCGGCTGCGTTACCCGCGAGGGTCGCCCTGCTGATCGCCTGTGGGGGAATGTCACTTGGAAGAGGGCTGATGGTCACCAGCAGCCAGCATCGCCATGCCCGGCGGGTAGAAATGCATGACAAAACGGATCATCGTCGCCGGCCGACGCGGCAATGGTTGGCCATCGCAGACATGCGTTCGGCGATTGAGACGGGATCGGAGGTCAAAAAATGCTCGCTGGCGGTGACAGGGAAAGTGCCGATGCCGGCTTCACGGATTCACGGATTCAGGAATACTATTGCTAGTATTTTTCCCCGCCCTATCGACTTGGCTCCCTGATTTTTTCCGATGAGCTGATACCTACGAGTCCTGCATGCCCTGATCAGGGCCCAGGCTGCCGGAGATGGTAATCTAAGCTGGGAGTCAACTGGGCCGGCATTCTCCGGCAGGCGCCACGCCTTCCAAGACCAAGGCCGCGCGCCGCGATGCGACTTGACTGCCACCCGTGGCGGTAGTGTGATGAGGCCCTCTGTCATATCGCCCCGAGGCCTCAATGCGAAAGATTCTGCTCGTCGACAACGGCTCGCTGCGCCCCCAGGCCACGCTCAACCTGCGTCGCCTTGCACATGCCCTGAGCCAGGCCACCGGCGAGGCGGTCGAGGCCACGTCGCTGCTGCATTCGTACAAGATCCCCCCGGAGGAGCTCGGCGGCCACAAGGCCGTGACACTGGGGCCGCTGGCCGAACGGGCCGCCGCCCAGGGCGTGACCGAGCTGGTCATTCTGCCGTTCTTCTTCGGCCCCAGCCGGGCGTTGACCACTTATATGCCGGAGCGCCTGGCCGAGGTACAGGCCAACTACCCGCAACTCGGCGTCAAGGTCGCCCTGCCGCTGGTCGACAGCCAGGCAACGCCGGATCTGCGCCTGGCGCAGCTGTTGGCGGGCAATGTGCGCGAGCGCCTGGCGGGGCTGACGCACCCCAGGGTGGTGCTGGTCGATCACGGCAGCCCGATCCCCGAGGTCACGGCGGTGCGCAACTATCTGGCCGGCCAGTTGAGCGCGCTGCTCGCCGATGAAGCCGGCTGCGTGACATTCGCCTCGATGGAGCGGCGCGAAGGCGAGGCCTACCGCTTCAACGAACCACTGCTGGAAGACCTGCTGGCCTCGCCGGCGCTGGCCGGCAGCGAGGTAATCCTGGCCATGCTGTTCCTGTCGCCGGGCCGCCACGCCGGCGAAGGCGGCGACATCGCGGAAATCTGCGAGCAGGCGATGGCGCGCTCCCCCGGCCTGAGCGTCACCCCGACGCGGCTGGTGGGCGAGAACGACGCCATCGTCGACATTCTCGCCAGCCGCCTGCACCAGGCGCTTGCCGGCGAGCCGCTGCTGCTGGCGATGCCGTCTAAAGGCGCCGCCACCCCCTGATACCATCGCATTATTCAAGCCATTGGCCGGTACACCGGCCAATGCGTTCACCGCCTATTGCTCGCTACGCTCGTTGCGCTCATTACTTGCGCTACTGGCCACGGCCGCCCGCTGGGCCACTGGGCGCGGGCGGCCGACGGGGTTCGGTGGTTATTGGGCGCTACGGTAGTCGTTCAGGGCACCGGAGACGATGTCGCGCGCTTCGCTGGCGTCGCCAAAGCCATTGAGTTCGATGTTGCCGCCGTCGGGCAGATTCTTGTAGACGCGGAAGAAGGCGTTCAATCGCTCTACGTCCATTTTCGGCAGGTCGTCCATCTCGTCGATGTCGGCGTAGGTGGGGTCCACGTCGTCGGCCGGTACGGCGATGATCTTGTCGTCGCTCTCCCCGTCATCGATCATGCGCAGCACCCCGATGGCCTTGGCCTTGATGACCGCGCCCGGGTAAATGGCATCACGGGTCAGCACCAGGGCATCGAGCGGGTCGCCGTCTCCACCCGCCGAGCTGGTGATGGAGCCGTAATTGGCCGGGTAACGCACCGGCATCGAGACGTAGCGATCGACGATCAGCTGGCCGTTCTCGGTATTGATCTCGTACTTGGTAAAGCTGCCAGCAGGGATTTCGTTGACCACATGAAAGGTTGCCGGGGCGTCCTCGGTCTGCGGGTAGTCGAACACATTTTGGGCCTGGGCGGTGGCGGATGCCAGCAGGCTACCGGCGATCAATGTCATTGCGAGTGATTTCAAGTCGAATCTCCTGAGTCTGGGGCGAGGCCCTGAGGCTAGGAGATTTCCATGACAGCCCCATGACAGCCGCCACAGCTACAGCCGAGTCGCTGGCTCGGCGCCCGGCTCACAGCACGAGCGCGAGCATTGCCGCTCGCAGGTCCCAGGCGCCCGCTTGTCGCTCATCGGGTAAGCTGTCATCGTCGGTCGGATCGACTACCCAGCGACCATAAGGACAGTGCCCCGTGTTCATCGCCATGAATCGTTTCCGGGTGAATCCCGAGAGAGTTGATGAGTTCGAACAGATATGGCTCGAGCGGGAGACCCACCTGCAGGGCCTGCCCGGCTTCATCGAGTTTCACATGCTACGCGGCCCCAAGGAGGAAGACCACGTGCTCTACGCCTCGCATACCCTCTGGCGTTCGCGCGAGGATTTCGAGGCCTGGACGCACTCCGAGGCGTTTCGCGCCGCACATGCCAATGCCGGCCAGAGCCGCCGTGAGGGGCTTTATCTCGGCCCGCCGAAGTTCGAGGGCTTCGAGGTCATCCAGACCATCGCCAAGAACAACGATGCCTGAACTCGCCCATGACTGAGCTCCACGATCGGCCGCCGCTGGCGGTCGTCACCGGCGCCAACACCGGGCTGGGTCTTGAAACCGCCAAGGGCCTGCTGAGCGAGGGCTACCGCGTCATCGTGGCGGCGCGCAACCCGGACAAGGGCCACGCGGCGGTCGGTGCGCTTCGCGGTGAAAGCCCGGGAGTCGACGTTCGCTTCGAGCCGCTCGACCTGGACAGTCTGGCCTCGGTGCGTGACTTCGCGGCCACGTTGCGCGCCAGCGAAACCTCGCTGGCGCTGCTGATCAACAATGCGGGCATCATGGCGTTGCCGCTGCGAAAGCTGACCCAGGATGGCTTCGAGCGCCAGCTCGGCGTCAACTATCTGGGCCATTTCCTGCTGACCAGCCTGCTGTTGCCCCTGCTGGTGTCGGCCCCGGCACCCCGCGTCGTGCAACTCTCGAGCCTGGCGCACCGCGGCGGACAGATCGATTTCGACGATCTCCAGGGCGAGCGCCGCTACGACCCCTGGCGTGCCTATCGCCAGTCCAAGCTCGCCATGCTGCTGTTCAGCCAGGCTTTGCAACGCCACAGCGACGATGAAGGCTGGGGGCTGACCAGCCTGGCGGCTCACCCCGGTCTCGCGCGTACGGCGCTGTTCGATCATGGCGTCAAAAGCCGCGCGGTGGTGGGTAGTCTCTTCAAGGTGTTGATGCCGTGGATCAGCCAGACCGCCGCCGCGGGTGAGTAATGACAACCCGTTCAGCGAAAGCCAGTTCAAGACCAGCAAGTACCAGCCCGACTATCCCGGGCGCTTCGAAAGCATTGTCCATGCCCGGCAGTGGTACCGCGCCTATGTCGACTGGTACAACCTGCAGCACCCTCACAGCGGGCTGGCTTCACCCCGGAGCAGGTCTTCACCGGCCGATATCGCGAGATTGCGGAGGTCCGTCGACAGCTTCGAGGCGCACCCCGAGCGGTTCCTACGCGGACGCCCCAAGGTGGCGATGCCACCGGCCAGTGTCTCGATCAATCCGGTACAGCCCGATGACGACGACCCGGCCCCTACAGCGCGGTGAACTTCCCGACACTGGCGGCGGCAAGCGGCACCGCGACGAAATCGACACTAATTTTTAACGATCTGTCCGAATCAGGTTGACAGGTTCCGACTCGGTCGAGAACTGACGACGGGTGCGCTTCTCCAGCTTGGGGTTCGGCGTGACCTGATGGTCGGGCAGCTCGGTTGGCGGTTTAGGCATGATACGGGCTCCTGAACCTCGGGCTCTGATATTGAGCTTAACTCACTGAGCCGGTGTATGGATTCAGGTTGACACACAGGGTCATCAGATGTTGGGTTATAGGCTTAACTGACTGGCATTAGCCAGTAAAGGCAGGCTTTCGTATGAGACGGGCGATGCAGCGGGGCTAGGCGGCTCTCGTCTGCCCTACTCGGCCATTACTCCCACTCGATCGTCGCTGGCGGCTTGCTGCTCACGTCGTACGTCACCCGCGATACACCGCTGATTTCGTTGATGATCCTATTGGAGACTTTCTCCAGCAGCTCGTACGGCAGGTGCGCCCAGCGGGCAGTCATAAAGTCGATGGTTTCCACGGCGCGCAGGGCGATGACCCATTCGTAGCGGCGGCCGTCGCCGACCACGCCGACGGATCTCACCGGCAGGAACACGGCGAAGGCCTGGCTGGTCTTGTGGTACCAGTCGGCGTTGTGCAGTTCCTCGATGAAGATGGCGTCGGCTTCGCGCAGGATGTCGGCGTATTCCTTCTTCACTTCGCCGAGAATGCGCACGCCCAGGCCCGGCCCCGGGAAGGGGTGGCGGTAGACCATGTCGTAGGGCAGGCCGAGTTCCAGGCCGAGCTTGCGCACCTCGTCCTTGAACAGCTCGCGCAGCGGTTCGACCAGCTTGAGCTTCATGGTCTCGGGCAGGCCGCCGACGTTGTGATGCGACTTGATCACATGCGCCTTGCCAGTCTTGCTGGCGGCGGATTCGATCACGTCCGGGTAGATGGTGCCCTGGGCGAGGAAGTCCACACCCTCGATTTTGGCGGCCTCGCGGTCGAACACGTCGATGAAGGTGTTGCCGATCGCCTTGCGCTTGGCCTCGGGGTCGTCCACGCCCTTGAGCTTGTTGAGAAACTCGTCCTCGGCGTCGACGCGGATCACCCGCACGCCCATGTGCCGGGCGAAGGTTTCCATCACCTGTTCGCCCTCGTCCTTGCGCAGCAGGCCGTTGTCGACGAACACGCAGGTCAGCTGGTCGCCGATCGCCTTGTGCAGCAGCGCGGCGACCACCGAGGAGTCCACTCCGCCGGAGAGGCCGAGCAGCACGTGGCGGTCGCCGACCTGGTCGCGCACGCGGGCGGAAAGGTCCTCGATGATCTTGGCCGGGGTCCACAGCTGTTCGGCGCCACAGATGCCCAGCACGAAGCGCTCGAGCAGGCGCTGGCCCTGCAGGGTGTGGGTTACTTCGGGGTGGAACTGTACGCCGTAGAAGCGCTTTTCCGGCCAGGTCATGGCGGCGATCGGGCAGCTCGGGGTACTGGCGGTAATGTTGAACGCCTCGGGCGCCTGGGCGACCTTGTCGCCGTGGCTCATCCACACGTCGAGCAGTGCGCTGCCGTCGTGGTCGACGTGGTCCTTGATGCCGCCGAGCAGGTCGTCGTCGCCGTCGACCTTGACCTGGGCGTAACCGAATTCATGCTTGTTGGAGCCCTCGACCCGGCCGCCCAGCTGCATGGCCATGGTCTGCATGCCGTAGCAGATGCCCAGCACCGGCAGGCCGAGTTCGAACACGCACTCGGGGGCGCGCGGCGAGCCATTGGCGACGGTGGATTCCGGCCCGCCGGAGAGGATGATGCCGTTGGGCGCGTACGCGCGGATCTCTTCCTCGGTGATGTCGAAGGCGCGCACTTCGGAATACACGCCGATCTCGCGCACGCGCCGCGCGATCAGTTGAGTGTACTGGGAGCCGAAGTCGAGGATCAGGATCTTGTGGGCATGAATGTCGGTCATGGAGGGGGCCACCGCCAGAGAAACGAGAAGGGACAAAAGGTAGAAGAAGGAAGGATGAAGGGGGAGAAGCCGTTTCTTCCCTCTTACCTCTTCCTTCTTCTTTATCTATTTTCGGGGCTGGTCAGCCAGCTCTGTAATTAGGAGCCTCTTTGGTGATCTGCACGTCGTGCACGTGGGACTCGGCGAAGCCGGCACCGGTGATCTGCACGAACTCGGGCTTGGTGCGCATCTCGTCGACGGTGCGGCAGCCGGTGTAGCCCATCGAGGCGCGCAGCCCGCCCATCAGCTGGTGGACGATGGCGCTCATCATGCCCTTGTAGGGCACGCGGCCTTCGATGCCTTCCGGCACCAGCTTCTCGGCGCCTTCGGACTTGTCCTGGAAGTAGCGGTCGGCGCTGCCCTGGCTCTGCGACATCGCGCCCATCGAGCCCATGCCGCGGTAGGCCTTGTAGGTACGCCCCTGGTAGAGCTCGACCTCGCCCGGGGCTTCCTCGGTGCCGGCCAGCAGGCCGCCGATCATCACTGTGCTGGCGCCGGCGGCGACGGCCTTGGCCAGATCGCCGGAGAAACGCACGCCGCCATCGGCGATCAGCGGGATATCGTAGGGCTTGAGCGCCTCGGCGACGTTGGAGACGGCGGTGATCTGCGGCACGCCGACGCCGGCGACGATGCGCGTGGTGCAGATCGAGCCGGGGCCGATGCCCACCTTGACGGCGTCCACGCCGGCTTCGGCCAGCGCTTTCGCCGCGTCCGCGGTGGCGATGTTGCCGCCGATCACCTGGATGTCGGGGAAGTGCTCCTTGACCCAGCGCACCCGCTCGATGACCCCGCGCGAGTGGCCGTGGGCGGTATCGACCACCACCGCATCGACGCCGGCCTCGGCCAGCGCGGCGATGCGCTCGGCGGTCTCCGCGCCGGTGCCCACCGCGGCGCCGACCAGCAAGCGGCCGTCGGCATCCTTGGCGGCGTTGGGGTAGGTGCGCGCCTTCTCGATGTCGCGCACCGTGACCAGCCCGCGCAGGCGGAAGGCGTCATCGACGATCAGGATCTTCTCGATGCGGTTTTCCTGCAGCTTGGCCTTGATGGCGTCCAGCGGCGTGCCCTCGGGCACCGTGACCAGCTTGTCGCGAGGCGTCATGATCGCCTCGACGTGATCGCTGTGGTCGGGCTGGAAGCGCATGTCGCGGCCGGTGACGATGCCCACCAGCGTCTCGCCCTCGACCACCGGGAAGCCGGAGTAGCCGTACTCGTCGGCCATCGCCAGCAGGTCGGTGAGCTTGGCCTGCGGGGCGACGGTCACCGGGTCCTTGACGATCACGCTCTCGTGCTTCTTGACCTTGCGCACTTCGGCGGCCTGGGCGGTGATCGACATGTTCTTGTGGATGATGCCGATGCCGCCTTCCTGGGCCATGGCGATCGCCAGCCGGGCTTCGGTCACGGTATCCATGGCGGAGGAGACGAGCGGGATGTTGAGCGTGAGGTTGCGGGTCAGGCGGGACTTGAGGCTGACGTCCTTGGGCAGGACATCCGAGTAGCCGGGAACGAGTAATACGTCGTCGAACGTAAGAGCTTCTTGCGCCATACGTAGCATATCGGAAACACCCAATGAGCAGATGGTGGGAGACGGGGCGTTGGAGAGTTAATCAACCATTATAAACCTCGGCCGTTTTTCACTCAATGCAACCGTCGATCGGCTACGGGCGGGCATCAGCTCAGTCAGCTACACAGATTCCTTCCGAGCCGCGTACATTACTCTGCTGCTATTGCTGCATAGGCGACCATCTCCACCCGCATCTCCTCGCGGGCGAAACCGGAAACGATGATCGCCGCACGGTTGGGATACGGTTCCTGCACATACTCGGCATAGACCCGGTTGACCGTAGCCAGATCGTCGCGGCGGGTCACGTAGATCAGCACCTGGGTCAGGGCGTGCATGCCGGCGCCAGCCTTCCTCAACGTGTGCTCAAGGTTGTCGAGGGTCTGGCGCACCTGGGCCTCGATACCGCCTTCGACCACCTGGCCATCGGCGTCGATCGGAATCTGGGCGGTGAACAGGAGACCGTTGCCGATCACGGCCCACTCTAAAGGGGCCTGGGAGGCAAAAAGATTGGTCTTGACTGGGGTAATCACGATAAGAGGTCTCGTTGGAATACTCGTAGGCTGTGACATGCGCGGGGATAGCCGCACCGCTAATCGTTATCGCTAGTGCCGGCTCCAGCGCCACTGCGAGAGGCATCGCTAGGTTCAACCAGGATCCGCGTGGCCAGCTGCTTCAGACGCGACCAGTGCGCCTCATCCACGGAGATGCCTTCGGCGAAGGCCTGGTCGCGGCAGGCGAGCAGGTCGGATTCCTCGTGTCGAGCCAGCAAGTCAAAGCGAAAGTCCGAGCGCATGGAGGGCAGGAGATCGACATGGTTGGCCATCACCAAGGTGACACCGTCGTTGGGTTCGTTCTCCTCGGGCACGTCGTGCACGGCGTAGACGCGGATTTCCGGCACCGGGCTACCGGCGCGAAAGCCGACAACCTGTTCGGTGAGCGGCATCTGCGCGTTGCGCCAGAATGCTGTGACGTTCATTCCACGGCCTGCCAGTCGCGCGAGATAGCCCATGATCAGCTGGCGGTTGTGACAGTGGCAAATCTTGACCACGGCCAAGCCTCGTGCACGCGCCTTGGCGAATCCCAGTTCCATGGCCAGGCTCGAACTGCGCAAGACGCTGTGACCATGGCCGTCGAGCACCGCCAGGTCGCCGTCCTGATACAAAACGCTGGGTAACGTTTCGGGGTCCTCGCCGAGCAGAAAATCCAGCCCGCGGTTCAGCGCTTCGAGCCCACCCAGGCCATAGCACTGCATCCAGGCCACCATATCCGCGGCATCCGCGGCATCGCCCTCGTCGAAGCCCATCCCTGTGAACGCCTTGCGGCATAGTCCCTGTAGCTCATTGTAAGACACCTTCATCGTTCACCTCCCTGATCACTGGTCCGCTCGGGCTCAACACGGCTCGGTTCCAGCGGAAAACTCCAGTCATCGAAACCGGCTAGATCCGCCGGCTCGGCATTGAGTTCCTCAACCAGCGGCGCGCCCTGAAACAACGTGATGCGTACCCAGCGATCGGACTTGGGGTCGAAGCGACTGGCACCGAAAAACGCCAGCTTGGCGCGTAATAGATGCATGGGTTTCATGTCGTGGTGCCACAGATTGGCGCGAATTTCCCCATAGGGCGTTTCCGCCATGCTCTGGATACGTCGCAGAATGTCCTTGTACCGCGGGCGGGCGATCAGGAACTCCACCACCAGCGCTCGGGGGTTGGCTTCCAGAAAAGCGCACACCGCGTCATACGCCTGGCGCACCCGAGGGGCGATCGCCAGCGGCATCTCTTTCTCGGCCCCGGGCTCGGCATGCCGTACGCCGAGACGCGGCTCCTCCTTCTCCGCCGAGCGATACCAGAACCAATAACAGGCGTCCGGGTCGTTGAAATCCTCGTCCAGCGCCCAGTCGTAATGGGTATCGATGAGCTGCTTCAAGCGTACCAGCGGCATGTCGGGGGTCAGTTCCAGCCCCTCATCGATGCCCATGCGCTCTTCAAGTGGATCCACCAGGCTCGGATAGAGCTCGATCAGCAGGGTATTGATCAACTCCTGGGCTTCCAGCGGCAAGGTACGTTCAGCCCAAGCCACCAGCTGTTGCCAAAGGTCCGGCTCCAGCGCCACTTCCTGCAGCCAGACCAGCACCTCTGGCAAAGCGTTAACGGTCGCCGTGTTGCGCTCACTCTGCTCGGCATCGGCGCTGACGGTTTGTTGCATGTGTCGCATGGCACGCCGGGTCAACTCGATCAATCGCTCGCGCTGTGCTTCGTCGGGCACTTGCTCAAGAGCCAGGGCCAGCGCGGTCTCGCGGCATGTCACCCACTGCTGGACCAGTTGGGGATGGTTGATCAAGAACGGCGCCATCCCCAAGCCGGTGGAATTACCGATGCCCAGATAGCGGCGCAGTTCGCGGCACAACGGCACGGCGGTTAGCGGCGCGCGGGCGCTGGCGATATGCTCCACCTGCTCGATGGAAAAATGCCGCAATAGATACACCGCCAGCATCTGGGCCGAGAACGGGCGACTGAAGTCGGGATTGCGCCGCAGGCGCACGAAATCGGCGATACCGAACTTGCCGTTGCCGTAGACGGCGGTGGTGCGATACAGATAGCCGACTCGGGTCAGCCAGTCCGGCTCCGGCTGTCGCCCCTCCCCCAGGGCTTCCACAAAATGGGCGAAGTTGCGCAGGCTCTTGTTAGCACGCGACAGCACCAGTAGGCGGGGATGCTGACGACCCGCCTCCTGCAACGGCACATTAGCCGCCATCTGCTCGAGCAATACCTCGTCGACATCCCCTTCGACCACGCCGAAGGTGGTGTCCCAGGCCTCGGCAATCACCCGGTCGGAACGGGCGCCCCCCCCCCGGCCCTGGGGCGTCTGCAATCGATAGATGGCGGTACCATAGCCCTCCTCGTCCAGCGCAAAGCGAACACGACTGATCTGCCAGCGCTCCCGCGCCATCTGGCGTACCAGACTACGCACGAAGCTCAGGCGGCTGGCGTGCAGACTCCCCAGACGTTCGAGGTCCATGACCCGCTCGGCGGGTCGATAGTGCAGTTGACGGTCAGTCTGGGGAACGCGTTCAGCCATGTTTTCTCTCCTTGGGTCCGACTATCAGCCCTTGCTCGCGGGCCATGGCATAGGCCGCCTGAGGGCCAGTCCAAAGTGATGGCAGCAATACCAGGGATACCGGGATCGCCGTGATCACGATGAACTGCTGCAGGACACTGATCTGCCCTGACCCCATGTACAGAAGAATCGCCGCCATCAAGGCCATGACGATTCCCCAGAAGGCGCGGATCAGCGGACTGGGATCATCGTGACCGGTGCCGACGACAGCGATGGCATAGCTCATCGAATCGCCGGTGGTGGCGACGAAGATGGTGGTCAACAGCAGAATCGCCAGCGCCATCAGCGTACCGCCCGGCAAGGCCTGAGCCACGGTCAACGTCGCCATGTCGAACTGGAAGTTGTTGAGCGCCTCGGTGAGGTCGATCGCCCCGGTCAACTGATAGTAGATGCCCGAGCCGCCCAGCAGGGTGAACCAGACCGTGGTAGCGAGGGGCGCCATCACCGCCACGCTCAGGATCGTCTGACGGATGGTGCGACCACGGGAAATGCGCGCCACGAAGATCGCCATCAACGGGCCATAGCCGATGAACCAGGCGAAGAAGAACACCGTCCACCACTGCATCCACCAGGCGGGGGCGGTCTCGGCGGTCATGGTCGCCATGCGGAAAAACGACGACAGATATTCACCGAAGCCTTGTGTGTAGGAGTTGGTCAGGAACAGGGTTGGCCCGAAGACGAAGATCACCGCCGCGATCGCCAGCGCCAGAAACACATTGAAGCGGCTGAGCATCTGGATACCACGGTCGATACCAGTCACCGCCGAGGTCACATAGACGGCGCCCAGCACTACCAGGATAACGAGTTGCGTGCCGTAGCCTTGCGAGAAACCGAACAGCTCGTGCAGGCCGAAGCTGACCTGGGTGGCCAGGAAGCCGATCGGCCCGACGGTGCCTGCGACGACCGCGATCACGCACAACGCATCGACGACTCCGCCGAGCCAGCCTTGCATCAGACGCTCGCCAAGCACCGGGATCAGCAGCGTGCGCGGTTGCAGCGGCTGGCCTTTATCGTAGTGGGCGTGCGCCAGGACCACGGCGGTCAGCGAGCCGAGAATCGCCCAGGCGAGAAAGCCCCAATGCATGAACGACTGGGCCAGCGCTCCAGGCACGGCTTCGGCGGTGCCCGCCCCGGTGGAGAATGCCGGTGGCGTGACCACGAAGTGATACACCGGCTCGCCGGCGGCGAAGAACACGCCCCCACCGGCGAGCAGGGTGCACATGATGATCGACAGCCACTTGAAGGTGCTCATTTCGGGCGTATCGCGGTTGCCGATCCGGGCGTTCGCCGCCGGGGTGACGGCCAGCCCCATGCCGATGAAAAACGTCAGCAACAGTAACAGCTGAAAATAGGAACCCAGTGTTCGCGCGGTCCAGGCGAAACCGGCGCCGATGCCGTCCGCCACCATGTCGATATTGTAGAGCGACAGAATCACGAACAGCAGCACAAAGCCAATACTCAGGCCGAGTACCACAGGATCCCCCAAGCGCGAGGTCTTCGCCTGGGAGGACAAAGAAAGTGATGAGCTATCATCTTTCATAAGTAAAAGCCTTTTTGTTGTTGGCGTTATGTCCTGCGCGAGTTCGCTACTGGGCCGGCGTTGCTCAATGCGTGATCGGCGAGGCGGCACGCTCCAGCAGGCCAACCCAGTTACGGCCCATGATGCGAGCCACCTCGGCATCATCGAACCCGCGTTGACGCAAGCCGCCAACTAGAGTGGGAAAGTCTCGATTGTCTCGGAACCAGGCCAGCGGAGGCGGCCATCCCGCGTTCGACGGGCTGCCCTCGCCATAGTCCATTTCCTTGGACCAACGGCCGTTGCGCATCCACTCCAGAACCGAGGGCGGCTGAGCCTGACACAGGTCGGTACCGATGGCGATATGCTCGATACCCATCAGGTCGGCGGTATTGGCGATCATGTCGCAGTAGTCTTCCAGCGTGCAGTCGGGGCCGTTCTTGAGATGAAACGGATAGGCCGAAAAGCCCAGCAGACCTCCGGATTCGGCAATAGCCCGCAGTACCCGGTCCGACTTGTTGCGCTTGGCGGCATGGAAGGAGCTTGGGTTGGCATGCGAGATGATCACGGGGCGTGCGGAGAGCTCGATCGCCTCCAGTGTCGAGCGTTCGGCGCTGTGCGACATGTCGATGACCATGCCGACGCGGTTCATCTCGCGGATCACCTGGCGGCCGAAGCGAGTAATACCGCTGTCCTCGGCCTCGTAGCAGCCACACGCCAGCAGGCTCTGATTGTTGTAGGTCAGCTGCATGATCAACAGCCCCAGCTCGCGCATCACCGCGACCATGTCGATGTCATCCTCGATCGGCGAGCAATTCTGGGCGCCGAGGAAGATCCCGACCTTGCCGGCCTGGCGAGCGCGCTCGATATCCGCCGCCTGCCGGACCGGCATAATCAGGTCATGGTGGGCCTCAAAGCGCCGATTCCACTCCCCCAGGCGCGACAACGTCTCACGGGTCGTTTCGTGATAGACCAGCGTCGCATGCACGGCATCGACGCCGCCCTCGTGCATCTGCTCGAAGATCTCCCGCGACCAGTTGGAATACTGCAGACCGTCGACGATCAGCATCTCTTTAGTCATGATGACGCTCCTCGGGCCTGGGATCAGTGGGCTTTGACATAACAGGTCTTGACCACGGTGTAGAACTCGCGGGCGTAGCGGCCTTGCTCGCGGGGGCCGAAGCTCGAGTCCTTGCGGCCGCCGAAGGGCACGTGATAATCGGTGCCGGCGGTGGCCAGATTGACCATCACGCAGCCGGTCTCGGCACGTGCCTTGAAGTCGTTGGCGAGCTTGAGCGACGCGGTAATGATCCCTGCGGTAAGACCGAAGTTGGTGTCGTTGAGGGTGGCGATGGCCTCCTCGTAGTCTTGCACCTTGATCACGCAGGCGATCGGACCGAAGACCTCCTCGCGATTGATGGCCATGGCATTGGTAGTGTCGGTGAACAGTGCCGGCGCCATGAAATAGCCGTCGGTATCGCGCTCAAGGCGCTCGCCGCCATGGGCCAGCGTTGCGCCGTCGGCCTGGGCGCGCTCGATCCATGCCAGGTTGGATTCCAGCTGGCGAGAGTCCACAACCGGGCCAATGTGCACGCCCTCTTCGAGGGCATGGCCAACCCGGATGCTCTCGAGCTTGGCAATCAGCTTGGCAACGAAGGCATCGTGCACTGCCTCGGTGACGATCAACCGCGACGACGCCGTGCATTTCTGGCCTGTGCCGGAGTAGGCGCCGGCGAAGGCGGCTTCTACGGCCAGCTCCAGATCGGCATCATCGGCCACGATCAACGCATTCTTGGAACCCATCTCGAGCTGACACTTGACCAGGTTTCCGGCGGTTGCCGCCGCCACCCGGCGCCCCACCTCCAGCGAGCCGGTAAAACTCACGGCTTGAATGTCGGGGCTCGCGACCAGCGCATCGCCGACGCTGCCGCCGGGGCCCATCAGCAGGTTGAATGTCCCGGCGGGCAGCTCCTGGCGGCTGATAATCTCGGCCAGAGCCCAAGCGCTGGCCGGCACCAGGTTGGCCGGCTTGAAGACCACCGCGTTACCGAAGGCCAGCGCCGGAGCGATCTTCCATACCGCCGTGGCCAGCGGGAAATTCCAGGGGCTGATGACTCCCACCACACCCACCGGCTCGCGGCGCGTATCGACCTCGACCCCCGGACGCACGGAATCGACGCGCTCGTCAATCTGGCGAAGCACTTCGGCAGCGTAATAGTGGAAGAACTGCCCGGAGCGGTGGACTTCGCCCATGCCCTCGGCCAGGGTCTTGCCCTCTTCGCGAGACAGCAGCCGGCCTAGCTCCTCCTTGCGCGCGATCAACTCGTCGCCGATCGCCATCAGCACGCCGTAGCGCACCTCTAGGCCGCTGTGGCGCCACTGCGCCGCGCCGCGCCTGGCAGCGTCAATGGCTTGGCGTACCTGATCGGCATCGGCCTGGGCAAACTCACCAACCACATCACTGACATCCGACGGATTGACGTTGGCCAGGCTGTTGCAGCCGTCGACCCAGGCACCGTCGATATAAAGGGAATGAACACGGGACATGAAAACCTCCTGAATGACATTACCGCCATCCTAAGAGAGGCTCTTTGATAAATATAATCAATAATAAAAATACTATGATAATATTTATTTACCACCTTTACGGATCGAGAGCGAGATGCTTGCCGAACTCAAGATTCATCAGTTGCGCTACGTTCTGGCCATCGTCGATGACGGCGGGTTTCACGCCGCCGCACGACGCCTGCACCGCACCCAACCGGCACTGTCCATGGCGATCAAGGAATTGGAACAGCGCCTGGGGCAGCGACTTTTCGAGAAAGGCGCGACCCTCACTCCCTTCGGCGAATACTGCGTACCCCGCTTTCGCGAGCTGATGTCCCAGCATGACCGCTTGAGCCGTGATATCGCTGCTCAGGCCGACGTTCAGGCCGGGCATATCGATATCGCCACTGTGCCGTCAGTTGCCAGCCGCGTGATTCCTCGCCTGCTCACCGAATTCATCGCTGCGTATCCCAATATTCAAGTCAGCCTGCATGATGGCAATTCGGACTTCGTGCGCCAGTTGGTCGGCAACGGCGAGGTCGACCTGGGCATCACCAGCCTATGGCAGGACGACGATGCGCTGGACTTCACCCCCCTGATGCACGATGCGATCGGTGTCGTGTGCCGTGAGGATCATCGCTTCGCCGAGCGCAAGACCTTGTCCTGGCAAGACTTGCAAGGGGAATCATTTATTCGCAACGGCACGTCGCGCCTGCTGGAAGATACCGCTGCGGCGCCTCTGCTGGCGCAGAGCGCCTTCTTCATTTCAAACATGATTTCGCTGACAGCCATGCTCGAGGCCGGCATCGGCATTACCACGCTACCGCGCCTGGCCTTTGCCGAGGAACACCGGCAGCTACGCTTCATCCCACTCGAAGTGCCCCGCGTGGAGCGCGAGATCGGCTTGCTGAAACTTGCCAGGCGCAGCCTGTCGCCGGCGGCCCAGGCAATGAAAGGATTTATTCTGGAGAGATTGGTGAATCCCGAGGTCAGAACTGACCCAACATGCCCTCACACTATCAATTGACGCGTGAAGCACTGCAGAAGCTCATGGCACGCCATCATGCACTGGAGAGAATTTATTGCCGATGGCGCTGGCCCGCCAGGCGAGATACCCCAAACAAAAAAACGCCCCGATCTTCGGACCGGGGCGCTGCCACTTCTAGGTGTCTTCGTTGCTACGCAGCGTTATTGCTCGGCAGTGTCTCGTGCTGGGCACCTGATCAGGATTGTTCCTCGATCATCTTCTCGCGCTCGAGCCGCGCCTGCTCTTCCGCGTAGGTGGGGAAGTCCACGTAGCCACGAGCATCGCCGCCATAGAAGGTATTCGGATCGAAATCCGCCAGCGGCCAGCCGTTTTTCATGCGCTCCACCAGATCCGGATTGGACGTGAACGGGCGACCGAACACCGGCAGGTCGATGACTCCTTCTTCGATCAGCTTCTGCGCCTCGGCCTGGTCGAGGTTGCCGGCGAGCAGCAACGTGCCATCGTAGACGTCGCGGAACTGGCGCAGATAATCGCGCGGCATCGGTGCCATGCCCTGGCCGCCCTGATCGTGCAGGTGCACGTAGGCAAGGCCGCGCTTGTTGAACTCACGCGCCAGGTGGAGGTAGGTCTCGCCGTTATCGTCGTACTCCGGCATGTCGAACAGCGTGCCATGCGGCGAGAGACGCACACCGACGCGGCGAGCACCGATCATCTTGCTGACCTCGTCGACCACCTCCAGCAGCAGTCGGCAGCGGTTTTCCCGCGAGCCGCCGTATTCGTCGTCGCGGTCGTTGACGCCGGGATTCAGGAACTGCTCGAACAGGTAGCCGTTGGCGCCATGGATCTCGACGCCGTCGAAGCCCACCTCGCGTGAATTGACCGCCGCCTGGGCGAAATCGCGCACGATGTCTTTGACTTCCCGGGTTTCGAGCCGGCGGGGCCGGCTTGCCTTGAGCATGTCGGGCTGGCCGTTTTCGTTGTAGCCAAAGGCCATGCCGCCGGGCTTGTCGCTGGGGCCGACCGGCGCGGCGCCGGCAACCTGCACGGTAGTGTGCGAAACCCGCCCGACATGCCAGATCTGGGCGAAGAACACGCCGCCGCGCTCATGCACCGCGCGGGTCGCCTTGGCCCAGCCGGCGAGCTGGTCGGGGCCGAAGATACCCGGGTTGTAGAGATACCCCTGCCCCTGGCGCGAGATCGGCGTGCCTTCGGAGATGATCAGCCCGGCACTGGCGCGCTGGCGATAGTAGAGCGCCCCCAGCTCCGTGGGGATGTCCTCCGGGGCGCGGGAGCGGGTCATCGGCGCCATGACGATGCGGTTGTTCAGGCGGGTACCGGCAAGATCGAACGGTTCGAATAACGAAGCCACGTAGCGAACTCCTTTTAACGATGGGGTCTGGCCAAAACGAAAGCGAGCCACGGTGGCTCGCCGATGTAGACCAAAGTCTAGGAACTAATTAGCCAGTTAACAATGAATCTTGCCGACCGCCGCGATGCAGGAAAGCTATGGCCAGGAAAGCGATGGCCAGGAAAGCGATGGCCAGGAAAGCGATGAACACCCTGGAACGGCATGCCGACCGGGTCATTCGGCGCTGGCTATCGGCGCTGACCAATGCACGACTGGAAGGGATGAACAGCTTGTTCCAAGCCGCCCGATCACGGGCTCGCGGGTACCGCAACGAGGGCTACTTCATCACCATGATCTATCTGATTGGCAGCCCGGTGGGGAGCCTGCTGGATCAGGCCAAATCCACATGAAACGACGAAGAGCCCTCAGGCCGTCTCGCCGATGGCCGTGACTTGCTCGGTTTTCTCGGCCTTTTCGATTTCCTCGACGCCGAGCATGCTGACGCCTGTCGCGTCGAGATCCGCCGCATCGGCGACTGCCGGCAACTGCCAGTGATTGGCGCTGAAGCCGCTATCGATCTGGATGCGCTCGGCGACCATATCGACGAAGCTGCGCACCTTGGGCGAGATCAGCTTGCCGCTGGGAAACACCGCGTTGAGCTCGGTTTCCTGCCCCGACCAGCCTTCCAGCACGCGATGCAGCTGTTCCCCTTCCGGGCCCCAGCACGCCACGATCTCGCTGGCCAGCATTAGTCCATGGCCCTCGACGAGCAGGCGACGCAGCACGAAGGGATCGTTGGCCACGGCGATGGGCTCGACCGCGACCTCTTCGTGGTGCGAACCGTTGTGCAATTGCCAGAAGTAACGCTGGTTGCGCCGGTCGCTGCTCTTCGCCAGGACCGGATGCCGGGCCAGCTCGTCGGGAGTGCGCGGCGCGCCGTGCCGGTCGATATAGCGCTCGCTGGCATACACGAACGAGCGGTAGCGGGCCAGCGGCCGGGCGACCAGGCTGGAATCCGGCAGGTTGCCGACCCGCAGCGCCACGTCGATCTGATGGGCGACCAGGTCCAGGTGCTCGTTCGACAGCACCAGGTCGATCCTGACCTCGGGATAGAGCTCGCGAAAATCGCGAACCAGCGTCGAGGTGAATTCCGTGCACATCGTGAACGGCGCGGTGACCCGCAGCCAGCCACGAGGGCTGCCCTCGAGCTGGTGCACGGCGCTTTCCGCCTCGCTCAAGTCCTGGGTAATCCGGCTGCAGTATTCGTAGTAGACGCCACCGGCCTCGGTGAGGCTCAGCCGACGCGTAGTGCGCTGCAGCAGGCGGGCACCCAGGCGCTGTTCGAGCCCCTGGATCTTGCGACTGACCGTGGTCTTGGGGATGCCCAGCAGCCTAGAAGCGGCGGTGAAGCTGCCCTGTTCCACGACCTTGGCGAAGATCAAGGCGTCGTTGAGATCCTGCACCATAGCGTTGTCCTTGCCGTGCGTGGACTTGAGGATACCGCGGGGCAACGGGGGCACGAAGACTATCCCGCCGCTGGAACAGTATTTCCCTCCAAACCCGACTAATCAAGTCGGGTTAATCTGTTTAATCTTTCCGCTCAACCAACACCGACTGTCGATTTTCTCCGCCCCGCAACGACTGTTGCGAAACCCGGGCACGACAACTATTACCCGCCACAAGCTGGCTGGCGTTGGTGCCGATAAGCGACTGGCTACAGAGGCCCACCCATGAACGTCCACAAGATGTTCCGTTCGTTGCGCCATCCGCGCGCGACGCTGACGATTCCCGCCCTGCTGGGGCTGGCCCTGCTCGCGGGTTGCGACACCCAGGCGGAAAGCCCCCAGCAGGCTCCGCCGCCGCCCCAGGTCAGCGTGGCCGAGGTGCTGGTGCAGGACGTGCGTTACTGGGACGAATTCACCGGCCATGTCGAGGCGGTGGAATCGGTCGACCTGCGTCCGCGTGTCGGCGGCTATATCGAGCGCATCAACTACACCGAAGGCCAGCTCGTCGAGGCAGGCGACGTGCTGTTTGTCATCGACCAGCGCCCCTACCAAGCGGAGTTGTCCCGGGCCCAGGCCGAGCTCAAGCGCGCCGAGGCGAATGCCGAGCTCACCCGCGCCCAGGCGGCCAGGGCCGAGACCCTGGCCAAGAGCCGCGCCATCGCCCGCGAGGAACTCGACCAGCGTCGCGCGGCGAGCGCCCAGGCGGCCGCCGACGTGCTGGCCTCGCGGGCCGGTGTCGCAAGGGCCAGCCTGGACATGGCCTACACCGAGGTACGCGCGCCGATCGCCGGGCGCACTGGCCGCGCGCTGGTCACCACCGGCAACCTGGTCTCCGAAGCCTCGCCGCTGACGACCATCGTGTCGATGGATCGGGCCTATGTGTATTTCTACGCCGATGAGCAGAGCTATTTGCGCTACGACGCGATGGCCCGTTCCGGCGAACGTCCCAGCTCCCGCGAGGAGCGCACCCCGGTACGGATCGGCCTGGCCTCGGACAGTGGCTATCCCTACGCGGGGCAAGTGGACTTCGTCGACAACCAATTGAATGCGGCGGCCGGCACCATCCTGATGCGCGCCGTGCTCGACAATCGCGACGGCCACTTCGCCCCGGGCATGTTCGCCCGCGTGCAGTTGCGCGGCGGCAGCAAAGATCGCGCGGTGCTGATCGACGACAAGGCGGTGCTGACCGATCAGGATCGCAAGTTCGTCTACATCGTCGACGCGCAGGGGCTCGCGGTGCGCAAGGACATCCAGCTCGGCCGCAAGGTCGATGGTCTGCGGGTGGTGGAGTCCGGGCTCGAAAGCGGCGATCGCGTCGTGGTGCGCGGCACGCAGCGGATCTTCTTCCCCGGCATGCCGGTGGCCGCGCAAAGCGTCGCCATGCGCGATTCCACGCCCTCGATGGAGCTCTCAGCGGCTCATTGACGAGCGCCTGACCTGTCTCTCCGGCTCGGGGCAAGGCCCGGGCCGACGATGGAGTAATGCCCATGGACTTCGCCAAGTTTTTCGTCGACCGGCCGATCTTCGCCGCGGTGCTGTCGCTCGTCATCTTCATCTCCGGTCTGATTGCGTTGCCGCTGTTGCCGATCAGCGAATATCCCGAGGTAGTGCCTCCATCGGTGGTCGTGCGCACCATGTATCCCGGCGCCAACCCCAAGGTGATCGCCGAGACCGTGGCGACGCCCCTCGAGGAAGCCATCAACGGCGTCGAGGACATGATGTACATCAAGTCCGTCGCCGGCTCCGACGGCGTGCTACAGGTCACTGCGACGTTCAAGCCAGGTACCGACGCCGACGATGCCGCGGTGCGGGTGCAGAACCGGGTCGCCCAGGCCCAGGCGCGGCTGCCCGAGGACGTGCGCCGCCAAGGCATCACCACGCAGAAGCAGTCGCCGGTGTTCCTGATGGTCGTGCACCTGACCTCCAGCGACGGCCGTTACGACTCGCTGTACCTGCGCAACTACATGCGGCTGAACGTGAAGGACGAACTGGCGAAGATCAACGGCGTCGGCGACGCGCAGCTGTTCGGCGGCGGCGACTACGCGATGCGCCTGTGGCTGGACCCCGAGCGCATCGCCGCGCGCGGCATGACAGCGAGCGACGTGCTGCGGGCGGTGCGCGAGCAGAACGTCCAGGTCTCCGCCGGCCAGCTCGGGGCCGAGCCGATGGCGAACGGGAGCGACTTCCTGCTGCCGATCAACACCAAGGGCCGGCTGGAGAGCGTCGAGGAATTCGGCGATATCGTGCTGAAAGCCGGTGCCAACGGCGAACTGGTGCGCCTGGCCGATGTTGCCCGCATCGAGCTCGCCGCCGGCGACTACACCCTGCGCGCGCGCCTCGACGGCAAGAACGCCGCCGCCATCGGCATCTTCCAGGCGCCGGGCGCGAACGCGCTGGAGATCCGCGACAGCGTCGTCGCCAAGATGAAGGAGCTGCGTCCTACGCTCCCGCCCGGGGTCGAGATCCAGTCGATCTACGACACAACGATCTTCGTTCGCGACTCGATCGAGTCGGTCGTCACCACGTTGCTGGAAGCCACGCTGCTGGTGGTGCTGGTGGTGATCCTGTTCCTGCAGACCTGGCGGGCGTCGATCATCCCGCTGCTGGCGGTGCCGGTCTCGGTGGTGGGGACATTCGCGGTACTTTACCTGCTGGGCTTCTCGATCAATACGCTGACGCTGTTCGGTCTGGTGCTGGCGATCGGCATCGTCGTCGACGACGCCATCGTGGTGGTCGAGAACGTCGAGCGCCACATCGAGCTGGGCGCCACGCCACTGGCCGCCGCGCACCTGGCAATGAAGGAAGTCAGCGGGCCGATCATCGCGATCGCGCTGGTGCTGTGCGCGGTGTTCGTGCCGATGGCGTTTTTGACCGGCGTCACCGGCCAGTTCTACAAGCAGTTCGCCGTCACCATCGCGATTTCCACGGTGATCTCGGCAATCAACTCGCTGACGCTGTCGCCGGCCCTGGCGGCCATCCTGCTCAAGTCTCACGATGCGCCCAGGGACCGGGCCTCGCGGCTGATCGACCGGCTGTTCGGTTGGCTGTTCCGTCCGTTCAATAGATTCTTCAGCGCCAGCTCCTCACGCTACGAGAACGCCGTGTCGCGCACGCTCGGCCGTCGCGGCGTCGTGTTCCTGGTCTACGCGGTACTGCTGGTGGGCGCGGGCCTGATGTTCAAGACCGTGCCCGCGGGCTTCATCCCGGTACAGGACAAGCTGTACGTGATTGCCGGCGTAAAGATGCCTGAAGGCGCCTCGATCGAGCGCACCGATGCAGTACTCAAGAAGATGGCGGCGCTGGCCGACGAGACCGATGGCGTCGCCAGCGAGATCGCCTTCCCGGGCCTCAACCCGCTGCAGTTCACCAACACGCCGAATAACGGCGTGATCTTCTTTACCCTCGAACCCTTCAGCGAGCGCTCGCGCACGGCCGAGGAGATCACCGCCGAGCTCAATCGGAAGTTCGCGACGATCCAGGAAGGCTTCACCTTCGCGTTCATGCCGCCACCGATCCAGGGGCTGGGCAACGGCTCGGGCTGGTCACTGTTCGTCGAGGATCGCACACGGCTGGGCTACGGCGAGTTGCAGAGCGCGGTGCAGGCGTTCCAGGGCGCGGCGGCGCAGACCCCTGGGCTCGGCTATCCGATCAGCAGCTATCAGGCCAACGTGCCGCAGCTCGACGTCGACGTCGACCGCGCCAAGGCCAAGGCGCAGGGCGTGCCCTTGACCGAGCTGTTCGACACCCTGCAGACCTACCTCGGCTCCGCCTACGTCAACGATTTCAACATGTTCGGTCGCACCTGGCAGGTCATCGCGCAGGCCGACGGTGCGTTCCGCGACGAGGTGTCGGACATCACCAACCTGCGTACGCGCAACGCCGCGGGCGAGATGGTGCCGGTGGGCTCCATGGTCGAGGTGCGCCAGAGCTATGGCCCGGACCCGGTGATCCGCTTCAACGGCTACCCGGCCGCGGACCTGCTGGGCGATGCCGACCCGCGCGTGATGTCCTCGGGCGAAGCGATGGCCGTGGTCACGGCACTCGCCGAACAGACTCTGCCGGCGGGGATGGGAATCGGCTGGAGCGACCTGAGCTACCAGCAGTCCACCCAGGGCGGCACGGCACTGGTGGTGTTCACGCTGGCGGTGCTGCTGGCGTTCCTGGTGCTGGCCGCGCTCTATGAAAGCTGGACACTGCCGTTGGCGGTGATCCTGATCGTGCCGATGAGCATGCTTTCGGCGCTATTCGGAGTCTGGCTGGCCAGTGGCGACAACAACGTGTTCGTGCAGGTCGGGCTGGTGGTGCTGATGGGCTTGGCGTGCAAGAACGCTATCCTGATCGTCGAGTTCGCCCGCGAACTGGAGATGCAAGGCAGGACGATCGCGGGGGCGGCGCTGGAAGCCAGCCGTCTGCGCCTGCGGCCGATCGTCATGACTTCGGTCGCCTTCATCGCCGGCACCGTGCCGCTCGTGCTGTCGTCCGGCGCCGGTGCGGAGGTGCGCTCGATCACCGGCATCACGGTGTTCGCCGGCATGCTCGGGGTGACCCTGTTCGGGCTGTTCCTGACCCCGGTGTTCTACGTGGCGCTGCGCAAGCTGGTCGAACGCGACCAGCGCGAACCGCAGGCGAGCGATCTGCCGGCTAGCGATCTGCCGGCGAGCGGCGAATACCGGGCTTGACGGGGCATGGTGCCGCGCTTGAGACATCGGGCCGATGCCCGATGTCTCAAGCGCGTGTCGCCGGTTACCCCTGCCGGGTCAGGCGCTCCACCCTCGACGCCCCTCGGTCATCGCTTGAAGGGTCGCTCCTCCAGCGTGATCTGCACGGCCCGCCCGCTCTCCCAGCTGTTCGCGCCGGGCGCCACCACCGGAGTGGCGATGTCGCCACGTTGCCGGCGTCGCTCGGCACTCGAGATGCCCAGCCGCCGGTCGCGGGCCGCGACCAGCTCGGGATCGGCCTGATCATCGTCGGTGAAGCCCATCATCAGTTGCGGCACGCCGTAGGGGAAATCGTCGCGGTCGTACTGCCAGGTATGGAAGGTCTTGCCGTAGGTGGTGACGAGGTCCTCGAAATAGGCATGCTCGGCCATTTCGGGGATGCCCGGCGCCACCAGCAGACCCGATTTCACCTCATAGTGATGGCTGTGGCAGAGCCGCTTCTCCTCCTCCGGCAGCGCGCGAAAGCGCGCTTCGCTGATGATGTACTCGATGCCGATCAACCGGGCGTCGGGTCGGTTGGAGTCGAAGATCACGCACTGATGGAGATCCGGCTCGAGGTGGATGCAGAAGTGCGAGGCCTCGACCTGTCGCCCCATCTCGTCGGCGTACATGTGAAAGCCGTTGAGATAGGTGCTCATCGCTTCCAGCGGGACCTTGCGTTGCAGGGCGCCGGAAGCCACGTCGAGCATGCGGTGCTTGAGCGGGTGGCCCTTGCCCAGCCGCGCCGAGGTGGTGGCCTTGCGGCCCACCAGGACGCCCGCCGCCGCGGCCACGCCGGCCACCAGGCCCAGACCGACGGCCCCGGCCGTACCGATTCCCGAGCAGCGTACGCACTCCCTGTCGTGACGAATTGACATGGTTGGCTCCTTGTCGCCGATGAAGGTCTTCCCTGAAGAGGCAGTTTCGTGATGACGTCTTTCGCCGCTATTTCGCGTTCGCGGCTATCTCACAGGGTAGCCGTTCACACGCTCGTTGCCCGGACAATCCCGTCCGGCCGCCGACTGGCGATCTCCCCCCTTTTCGGGTTATTCATGTCGGTCCATTCAGAGTCCGGGAGCCTCACATGAGCCGCGACGCCGTTCGCACCTTCCTCGCCGCTACTGCCTCCGCTCCCGAGATCATCGAGTTGGTAAGCAGTACCGCGACGGTGGCGCTGGCCGCCGAGGCGCACGGGGTCGAACCCGGGCAGATCGCCAAGACGCTGGCCTTTCGCGTCGGCGAGCGGCACGCCCGTCACGATACCCAGGGCCGATAGACATGCTCGTAGCCGATCGAGAGCGCCACGCCGGCCAGCAGGATAGCCATCGCCAGGTTGAAGCCCCGAAAGACGCGGGGATCGGCGACCCGCCGCCCCACCAGGGACCCCACCAGCGCATAACTGCCGGGCGCGCCGACCGCCAACACGGCCAGGCCCAGCGACCAGAGCACCAGGCTGACGCCGTGGATGCCCACGGCGGGGAACTGCAGGGTGGCGATCGGCAATGTCGCGACCACCCCCTTGGGGTTGCACAGTTGCATGACCAGGCCATCGCGAAAGCGCATCGTCCGCGGCGCCTGACGCACGGCCCCCAGGTCGATGCTCGAGCGGGCGATCTTGATGGCCAGGTAGAGGATGTATCCGCAGCCCAGCGCGCCCACCATGGCGAGCATGTCGTCCTGCACCCAGGCGGCGCCGGCCCAGCCGAACAGCAGGAACAGGATCAGCATGGCCAGCCCCACCCCGAGGTAGAACCCCAGCGAGGCCCTGGCCTGGCCTTGGAGCCCGGCATTCAGGCCGAGCAGATTCACGGGCCCAGGCGTGTACATGACGCCCAGGGCATAGGCGACGATCGCTAACATGGCGGGCTCTCGGTTAGGGGGTGACGCTGCGCTGGTACTGGTACGGCGTCATGCCGTAGATGCGCTTGAAGCGGCGATTGAAGTGGCTGAGGTCGGCGAAGCCGTAACGGAACGCCACCTCGCTGGGCGGCGCGCCGGTTTCCAGGGCATGACGCGCGGCGTTGATGCGGCAGTTGATGACGTACTGGTGCGGCGTCATGCCGAACTGCTGCCGGAACAACCGCAGGAAATGGTATTTCGAGAGATGCGCGGCCTGGCTGAGGTCATCAAGCGACATATCCTCCTCCAGGTGAGTGAGCACATAGTCCTTGGCGCGTTTGAGCAGCGCATCGGGCCGGCCGGCGGTAGCACCCGGCTGGAACCGGCCGGCACGCTGGACGAGGCGTCCGGCGATTCGGTAGAGGGCATATTCCTGATCGATACGGCTGCCGACCTGCTGGGTGACCAGACGCACCAGTTCCAGAATGGCGTCGCGTAACGCGGGGTCCTGTATCAGGGTGTCGCGGCTTCTGAAACGGCCGGCACTCGCGCGCCCCGCCGCATCGGCAAATACCGCCTCGAGCTGGGCGGGCGATACATAGGCCATCACGTAGCCCAGCGTGCTGTCGCCGCCCGGCTGGCCGTCGTGCACCTCGCCGGGATTGAACTGGATGACGTTGCCGGGCGGGCTGCGATGAAACCGGCCGCCGCTGAAGAAATCCTGGCGCCCGGCGAGAGTGACGCCGAAGGCGTACTCGTCATGGGCGTGGGGATCGTAGCGAAAATCGCTCATCGCCGCCCGCAGCACGGTAAGCTCGGGCACGTGCCGACTCTTGAAGAACCGAAACTGGCTGGTCTGCTTCGCCATGCCCCACCTCCCTGAATGCTGACCTGCCTAGCTTGGGCCGACCGACATGCCGGCGGCTTGGACATTATTGCGCAAATGGCATACGGACAGGATAAGTGCCTCCACGGTGCGTATGCTGAATAAACCACACGACGCAGGGAGCGGGAGCGCACATGGCCACTTCTTCATACCAAACTCGGCCGCGCGGAGGGCGCTGGCCAAGGCTTCTGGCCTGGCTGAGCGTGCTGGTGGCGATCTCTTCGGCGCTATTGCTCGGCGTCACGGGGCCGGCCCACCGGCTGGAACTGATCGACCTGGGCGCGGCTTTCGGACTGTTGCGCCAGGGGGCGTACCTGGCCCTCGGCGCGGCGGTTCTGGGGCTGACGACGCTGCTGGTGGCAAGCCTGTGCAGGCGGCTCAAGCCGGCGCTGGTGGGCGCCCTGGTGCTCGTCGCGGTGACAGCGATGATGATCGTGCCCTGGCAGATGCAGCAGCGCGCCCGAGAGGTACCGCCGATCCACGACATCACCACCGACATGCAAGACCCGCCCGCCTTCGTCGCCCTGGCGCCGGCGCGCAAAGCCGCGCCCAACGCCGTGGCCTACCCCGGCGACGCGACCGCGCGCCAGCAGCGCGAGGCCTATCCGGACATCCAGCCGATCACCCTGGATCTGCCGCTGGCCGAGGCGATGGACGCCGCCGAGGCGACCGCGCGGAATCAGGGCTGGGAGGTGATCAGGGTCGGCGATACCACGCTCGAGGCCACCGCGACCACCCGCTGGTTCGGCTTCAAGGACGACGTGGCGATCCGCCTGAGCGAGGTCGCGGACGGCGTGCGGGTGGACGTACGCTCGGCCTCGCGGGTCGGACGCAGCGACGTCGGCACCAACGCCGCGCGGATTCGCGCGTATCTGGCGGCGCTGAACCGACGCACTGAATAGGGACGCACTTCGGCTCACGAGACAACGCCCGGCTCCTGCAGCGCGGCGGCCTGGGCCACCATGCTCGTCACCGTGGCGCCGACCACGCGGATGGCCTCGGCCACCTCGGCGGTCATCGGCGAGGCGTAATTCAGACGCAGGCAGTGGCGGTACTTGCCGGAGGCGGAGAACAGCGAGCCCGGTGCGATGCGAATCCGCGAGACCGCCAGCCGCTCGTTGAGGCGCACGCAATCGACGCCGGCCGGCAACTCCAGCCACAGCAGGAAGCCACCCTGGGGGTAGCTGACGCCGGTCCCGGCGGCACGTAGCGTTCGCCGATGATCTCGACGTTGTGAGCGCGCTGGAATACCCGCCCGCCGCAGCGCTCCCAGCCTCAGACATAGTTCGAGCCGACCAGGTAGGCCCGCTTCAGCTCCTGCGTCTTGTCAGCTTGGCCGCATGTCAGTTCTTCTTGCCCTCCGCGGCTTCATCCTACTCCTCGATCTTGTCGCCGGAGGGCGCCACCAGGTACCACTCGGCGCCAAAGCTGTCGACGTCCTGGCCATTTGTGTCGCCCGGGTTCTGGTCCTTATTATAATAATATACCGGCCAGCCGCCATAGGTGACCTGCATGGTGCCGTCGTCGCGCTCGACCGTGCCAATCCTGTCGGCCTGCACCTTGTCGCCGCCGGCCTGCGCTGGGTCCTGGACGATCAGGGGCGGCCAAACCGTGGCGCAATAGCCCTTGCATGTCGACTTCGCCTGCGAGCTGCCCCCACCCTGGGAATCGGCTTCGAACATGTAAAGGGACATGCCCTTGCCGTCCGTGACGTAGTCGCCGTACTCGGAACTGTTCTTCATCATGAGCTTGGTCTGGTCCTGCGCCCAGGATGGCGCGGCGGACAAGACGCCGAGCGCCAAGGCGGCGACAGAAATGAACATCGTGGTGCGCATGGGTGACTCCTTGGATTGGAACGGAGCAGGAACAGCTAGAATAAAGTATAAGAAGGATAAGCGCCCTTTTCCAACCCGGGTCAACAGACAATTCACGGGCGACGAAGGATCCTGCTGCTGCCACAAAATCTTGCTCGGCTCAGTCTCCGTATCGAAATTCCCCCTTGCCAGCACCGCTTTCCAGTCCAACCCAGACATCGAGCCAAAGGCTCTCCTGCCGTGCCCTGAGATGACAGCGTCAGAAGCATCGACACCTCGAATGAGCGTTACAACCCTTCGACGGCCAGCGCCAGGTTGGGCGTCAAGGGCAGTCGCGGCAGCAACGTGGCCTGGTAGGCGTGGTAGAGATCGGGCTTGACGTCGCTTTCGGCCGGATCGATCGCCAGCTGGCTATCGAGTTCCTGCTGCCAGCCGCCCCGCGCGCGATCGATGAACGTCGTGGCGATGAAATCCCACAATTGCCGATACCAGCGTTCGTAATGGGCCTCGTTGGTGCGCCTCAGGAACGCGGCCGCGGCGGTCAGTGCCTCGGCATGAGTCCAGTGGCGCCGCCGACGGGAATTCGGCCGGCCCTGCCAGTCCACGGTATAGGCCAGCCCCGACGCGCCGTCGCTAGCCCAGCCATCGCGCAGGCTGGCGTCGAACAGCTCCGCGGCGTCGGCAAACAGCCAGGGCGGTGCCGCCCGGCCGCGAGACTCCAGCGCCGCTTCCAGGTGCAGCATCAACCGCGACCACTCGAAGCCGTGCCCCGGCGTGGCGCCATAGGGGTAGAAGCCGTCGTCGGGCCGGTCGACGTTATAGTCCGGCCACTCGGACCAGTCGCCATGGAAATGTTCGAGAATCCGGTAGTCGCGGGCGGCGGCGTGACGATGAATCAGCCGCTCGACGATGGCCAGCGCCCGGTCGAGCCACGCCAGCTCGTCGCGCACATCGGCCAGCGCCAGGCACAACTCGACGCCGTGCATGTTGCTGTTGCCGCCGCGGTAGTCGGAGAGCTCGCTCCAGTCCTGGCTGTAACGCTCGACGAAAGCCTGCTCGTGGGCCGACCAGAAGCGGGTCTCGATCACCTCGACGACCTCGTCGAGCAGCGCGGCCGCGCCGGGGATGACGGCGTGGGCCGCGGTAGCGGCGCCGAGAGCGACAAAATGGTGGAGATAGCACTGCTTGGTGCGGTCCTCGGTGACGGCGGGATCGGCCGCGAACCAGCCGCCGTGACGCTCGTCGCGCAGCACCCCGCGAAGCGCGCGGATGGCGTGCTCGGCCAGCGCCGCGGCTCCCGGGACGCCCTGCAACGCCGCCAGGGCGTAGCTGTGCGCCATGCGCCCGGTGATCAGGGTGTCCGCCCCGGCGCCAGCGGGAATGCGCCCGTTGCCGTCGAGCGCCGCAAAGCCGCCGGACGCCAGCCGCGCCTGGCGGTGAAAGTCGAGCAGCGCCAGCCCTTCGCGGGTCAGCCAGTGGTGATGGATGGCGCTATCGAGCCAGCGTCGGGGCTGTTGAGTAATCTTGTGGTTCATCGCAATCATGCCTTGTGCAACGAGCGGAACTCGGCCTCGTCTCGGCCGTTGACCACACTACCACCGTTGGAGTGAGGCGTCTGGCCGCGGTGAACGAGGCATCCTGGCTCGCCAGGAACACGAACACCGGAATGCCCTCCAGATGCGCCTCGCGATTGGCCAGGCGCCGCTCGAGCGTCTCATCGTCGGTGTAGTCGTAAGCCACCACGGCGTATTGCTTCATCTCGCGCCCCGTTCTTGCATCGTGAATGTATCGGCTAGCATAGCGCTCCAGGCTGGCGCCAGCCTAAGCGCGCTTTTCATCTTCGCCACGTCGCGGCTCACGTTATAGTCTTGGCTCGTCTTTCACTGGCCGCTTGATTAGGGGAGCACATGGCGGATCTGTTGTGGTACCAGTACGCGCTGATCGGCTTGATCTTCGCCTGGAGCGGTTTCGTGCGCACCAGCCTGGGGTTCGGTGGCGCGGTACTCGCCCTGCCCTTCCTGCTGCTGGTCGTCGATGAGCCGCTGTTATTCCTGCCGATCATTGCCATTCAACTGCTGATCTTCTCGAGCTGGATCGCCTGGCGCGGTCATCGCCAGCTGCGTGCCGCCAGCGGATCGACCGCGCCCGAAAGCAACATCGACTGGCGCTATCTGACCAAGGCACTGAAGATCATGATCGTGCCCAAGCTGATCGGGGTGGTGGGCCTGCTGACGCTGCCAGGCAACATCATGACCACGGTGATCTTCGTGATCGTCATCGTCTACGGGGCGAGCTATGCGCTGAACAAGCCGTTTCGCAGCCAGAGCAAGACCCTGGATTGCGTATTGCTGGCCCTCGGCGGCTACGTCAGCGGCACCTCGCTGATCGGCGCGCCGCTGATCGTCTCGGTCTTCGCCAGTCATGTCGCCAAGCATCAATTGCGCGATACGCTGTTCGTTTTGTGGTTCATCCTGGTGGTGATCAAGATGGTGTCGTTCGTGATCGCCGGCGTGGACCTGCAGTTGATCCATCAGCTATGGCTGCTGCCCTGCGCGCTGGTCGGCCACCTGCTCGGCGAGCGCGTTCACCGCTACATGCTCTCGGCCGACGCCTCGCTGTTCTTCCGCGTGCTCGGGGTGGTGCTGATTCTGGTCAGCGTGGTGGGGCTAATCACCGGTATGGGGTGAGAGCCGATCGCAATGCCCGGGGCCGCAGAACAGGAACGGTGAGCCGCACAAGTGCTCCGCGTGACACGCCAGGCCGGCGCCGGGGCATCTCGATAAGATCCGCTTACTCGATCAGCCGGAACAGGGCGTCGATGACCTTCTGCCTGACATCGTCGTGCAGCCGGTAGCGCGGCACGCTCATGCTGATCCCGCCGGCGAGCGTCCCGTCGGCGGCGCGGATGGCACGCCCGAAGCAGATGATGCCCTGTTCGTTCTCCTCGTCATCGATGGCGTAGCCGCGCTCCCGAGTGATGGCGAGTTCGTCGCGCAGCGCGTCCAGTGAGGTGAGCGTGCGCTCGGTGATCGACTCCAGGCGCAGCTTCTCCAGGTACTGCTCGCATTCAGCGTCGCCCAGCGCGGCGAGATACGCCTTGCCCACCGAGGTCGAATGCATGGGGATGGGCATACCGACATAGGAGGCCATGCGCACCATGTCGGTGGATTCGACCTTGTCGATGAACGTCATGTGGCAGCCGTACGGCACGCCGAGGTGAACGGTCTCGCCGGTGGCCTTGCCGATCGCCTGCAGCGTGGGCCGAAAGCGCGCCTGCAGGCTGCCCTGCGTCATCGATTGCCGGGCCAGCCGCAGGATTTCCCGCCCCAGCACGTACTCGCCACCCAGCGGATTGCGCTCGATGAAGCCTTCCTGCTCCAGCGTGTTCAGCAGCCGGTAGACGGTCGGCCTGGGCATTTCCAGGCGCTGCTGGATGGCCCGGGCGCTGGCCGCCTCACCCAGTTCGGGGATCACCTGCAAGAGTCGCAACCCCTTGGTCACGGCCGCTGCGCCCTGCACCTGGGCCGGCCGCGATGGCTCGTTTCTATCCGCGCTCATGTGGAGTCCTACTACAAATGTCTAGGTCACGAAGCCTCGAGACGAATTGACGGGCTGATGGTCCCCGCTTACCTTGATTCCACATTGTCCATATTGTGATCTAATGTCCATATAGTGGACGGAGGAAACATGCCTGTCAACTACGACCAACACAAGCGCATGCCCTATCAGTATCCGCAGCCGGCAGAGGCCTCTGCCGACATCGTGGTGCCGAACGCGCTGCCCGACGACGAACGGATCTGGGTGCCACAGGCGGAGAACGTCGATTTCCGCCCGCTGTGTCTCAACGTCTCCCAGGGCTACTGGGTAAATCTGCTGCGCGTTCGCAAGTCGGGCGTGCTGAGCCGCCATCGCCACCCCAACCCCGTCCACGGCATGGTGCTCAGAGGCAAGTGGCGTTACCTGGAACACGACTGGGTCGCTAGCGAAGGAAGCTATGTCTACGAGCCCCCCGGCGAAACCCATACCTTGGTCGTGGACGAGGACGTGGAAGAGATGATCACCCTCTTCCAGGTCAACGGCGTGATGTATTACGTCGACCCCTGGGGCGAGCATCTGGGCTTCGAGGACGTCTTCACCAAGGTCGACATGTGCCGCAAGCACTACGAGGCGTGCGGACTGGGGCGGGAATACGTCGACCAGTTCATTCGCTGAATGCACGGTACAGGCACTCTCCCTTCGGGGAATACAACAAGTACTCAAGGAGACTCTCTGATGACCTTCAAGATAACCCCGCTCGCACTCTCCGCCGGACTGATCGCCCTGGGTCTGTCGATCGGCGCCGCCCATGCCGACTATCCCGAAAAGCCCATCCAGTTGATCGTGCCCTGGTCCGCCGGCGGCGGCACCGACGCAGTCGCCCGGCAACTGGCCAACGGTCTGCAGGAGCAGCTCGGCCAGCCGGTCAACGTGCTCAACCGCACCGGCGGAGGCGGTATCGTCGGGCATACCACCATGACCATGGCCGAACCCGACGGCTATACCCTGGGGCTGGTGACGGCCGAAATCAGCACCTATCGCAATATAGGCACCTCCAACATCTCGTATGAGGACCTGACGCCCATCGCCATGATTAATTTCGACTCGGCGGCGTTCAATGTCAGCGCCGACTCCGAGTGGGATACGCTGGATCAGGCCTTGGCCGACATCAAGGCGAATCCCGGTGAGTACACAGTTTCCGGCTCCGGTCCGGGAGCGGCTTATCATCTCGCCTTCGCCGGCTTTCTGGACCAGCAGGGCATCGACCCCAACAGCGTCGCCCTGGTACCCAGCGAGGGTGCTGCGCCGGGCTTTCAGGAACTGGCCGCCGGCGGCGTGGATATCGTCTTCTCCTCTCTGCCGGAAGCCGAGTCAATGCGTAAGGCCGACCGCGTCGAGGCCTTGGCGGTGTTCGCCGACGAGCGTCTCGAGGCTTTCCCCGACGTGCCCACCGCCGAGGAACTGACCGGCCAGGCCTGGGCCGCCGGTACCTGGCGCGGGGTCGTGGGGCCGGAAGGCCTGCCCGAGGACGTCGTCGAGACCCTCGCCGAGGCGACCCACAAGGTCTGGGAGTCCGACGACTTCCAGTCGTTCATGGCCAAGCGCGGCTTCGGCACCGAGTGGAAAGGGCCGCAGGAATTCGCCGACTTCATGGCCGAGCAGGACGAGCAGAACGGCAAGATCATCGACAAGCTGGGGCTGGCCCAGTAACCCCCGCCACCGTATGAGACAGGAGTCGTCATGCGCGTCAATGATCTCCTGCTCGGTGTGGTGATGGCACTGCTGGGTGCCATCACCATCTGGGCCTCGCGAGACTTTCCCGCACTCCCGCGCCAGGACTATGGCGCGGGGACCTTTCCCACCCTGATCGGCGGCCTGTTGATCGCGCTCGGCGCCCTCCTGACGTTACGCGGCTGGCGCCTCGGCGGCGCCCTGCTCAGTTGGCAGGGCGAACTCTCGGCACGCCGTGTCATGACCTGCATCGCGGTGCTCATCGCCGCCGTCGCCGGTTATGTCCTGCTGACTCCGGTGCTGGGCTTTCCGATCATGTCGTTGGTGATGCTGACCCTGATGATCGGTTGGCTCACTGCGGGCCGCTGGCTTCTCGCCATGTTCATGGCAGCGGTGACAACCGCCCTGGTGTGGCTGTCATTCGCCGAACTACTCCACGTACCACTGGCGCTGGGTGTTCTGGAGAAGGTGATCTACTGATGGCAGAACTTCAACAAGCCCTGTCGATGGTCTTCTCCTGGGACGTGCTAGCGGTGATCCTGGGCGCCTCGCTGTTCGGCCTTTTCATCGGCGCCATCCCCGGGCTGACGGCGACGATGGGAACCGCGCTACTGGTGCCAGTGACGTTCTTCATGGACCCGCTACCGGCGATCAGCGCCATCGTCTCGGCCACGGCGATGGCGATCGTGGCGGGTGACATTCCCGGCGCGCTGTTGCGCATTCCCGGTACGCCGGCCTCAGCCGCCTACACCGACGAGGCCTACCTGATGGGTCGCCAAGGCAAGGTCGGCCAAGCGCTGGGAATCAACCTCACCTGCTCAGTGGTGGGCGGCGTGATCGGGGTGATCATACTGGCCTTCTTTTCGCCGCTGATCGCCGAGTTCGCGCTGCAGTTCACCAGCGACGAGTACTTCTGGCTGGCCCTGCTGGGGCTGTCCTGCGCGGTGCTAGTCTCCGGCGGCGATGCCCTGAAGGGGGCGATCTCGATGCTGCTGGGCCTGTTGATCTCGATGGTGGGCATGAGTTCGGTATCGGGCCAGGCCCGATTCACCTTCGGCGTTCCCGACCTGCTGGGCGGCATCTCGATCCTGCCGGTGCTGATCGGGCTGTTCGCGGTGGCCGAGTTGATGCGCCGGATCCCGGAAGTCGGCCGGATCTCGATCCCTCGCCCGCCGCCGGTGAAGAAGCCGTTCGCCGGCGTGGGCGAGGCAATGTGGCGCTACAAGGGCGGCGTAATGCGCAGCGGTTTTTTGGGCACGCTGATCGGCGCGCTGCCCGGCGCCGGCGCGGACATCGCCTCGTGGATCTGCTATGCCTTGTCGCGCAAGCTCTCGCGCACGCCCGAGAAGTTCGGCACCGGGCACCCCGAGGGGCTGGTCGCGGCCAGCGCGGCCAACAATGCGGCGCTTTCCGGCGCCTACATCCCGGCACTGGTGTTCGGCATTCCCGGCGACACCATCACCGCGATCATCATTGGGGTGCTGATGATGAAGGGGATCACCCCGGGCCCTGACGTCTTTACCAACGACGCGGCCCTGGTCAACGCCATCTTCATCGTCTTCCTGCTGGCCAACCTGTTGCTGCTGCCGCTGGGCCTGCTGGCGGTGCGCGGCGCCCGGCACATCCTGTCGATCCCGTCGGGGGTGCTCTACCCTCTCATTCTGCTGTTCTGCATCGTTGGCGCCTACGCCACCAACAACAGCATGCTGGACGTGTGGATCATGCTCGGGCTGGGGGTGCTGGCCTACTTCATGGTGGAAAACGACTTCCCCATCGGCCCCATGATCTTGGCAGTGATCCTTGGCCCAATCATCGAGAGCAACTTCCTGCGCTCGATGATCAAGGCCCAGGGCGACCTGCTGACCCTCTTCGACCGGCCCATCGCTGCCACCCTGGGCTGTCTGGCCTTGCTGGTCTGGGCGGGCATCCTGCTCTCCAGCGTCTGGGGCATGCGCAAGGCACGTCACGAAACCTCTTCCACCTGAAGCCGGTACAAGGAAACGTCTATGAGAAACGTTATCGTAGTCGGCGGCAGCACGGGCATCGGCCGCGCGATCGCTCAGGCGTTCGTCGCCCAGGGTGCCGACGTGCACATCACCGGAATCGAAGCGCCCGAGGCGATGTCCCTCGACGCCGTCGCCGGCAAGCACCAGCTCGACGTCCGCGATCCAGGCGCGGTGGAGGCGTTCTTCGCCGGCTTCGCGCGGATCGACGTGCTGGTCAACTGCGCCGGGGTGATCCGCCGCGGCGGCGAGGAGTTCTCCCCACAGGGCTTCGCCGATGTCGTCGACATCAACCTCAACGGCACCCAGCGCTGCTGCCAGGCGGCCTACCCCGCGCTCAAGGCCGCCCGCGGTTGCATCATCAACACGGCCTCGATGCTGTCGTTCTTCGGCAGCGGCTTCGTGCCCGCCTACTCCGCCTCCAAGGGCGGCGTCGCCCAGCTGACCCGCTCGCTGGCGATCGCCTGGGCCGACGACGGCATTCGCGTCAACGCCCTGGCGCCCGGCTGGATCGCCACCGAGTTGACTTCGGCGCTTACCGCCAACGAGGAGCGCTCGGCCGAACTCGTCGGGCGCACGCCGCTGGGCCGCTGGGGCACGCCGGAGGATCTGGCCGGCCCGGCGCTGTTCCTCGCCTCCAACGACGCCCTCTTCGTGACCGGCAGTGTCCTGCCGGTGGACGGCGGCTACTCGGCCCGCTGATTGCACGCAACTTGCCGAACGGACCCTGAAACGATGACAACCTCAATTCCCGACGACGCGATCTATGAGTCCCGCCTGCCGCGCTACGACTTCCACGGCAAGGTCGCTGCGGTGACCGGCGGCAGCCGAGGCATGGGCCGGGCCATAGTAGAGCGGCTAAGCCGCGACGGCGCCACGGTGTGGGTGCTGGACATCGCCCCCGACGACACGCCGCGCCAGCTAGCGGTGGACGTCACCCGTCCAGAGACGCTCGCGCGCGCCGCCGAGACGCTGATCGCCGAGAGTGAACGCCTCGATATTCTGGTACACAACGCCGGCCTCTCCGGGCCGACCCTGGCGCTGGTCGACTACCCGCCGGGGACTTGGCGGCAGATCATCGATGTCAACCTGACCGGCACCTACGAGGTGTGCAGGCATTTTGTGCCGCTGCTTGTGCACCAGCCGCGCAGCTGGCTGGTCAACATGGCCTCGCTAGCCGGCAAAGAGGGCACACCCAGCGCCTCGGCCTACAGCGCCGCCAAGGCGGGCGTGATGGCGCTGACCAAGTCTCTGGCCAAGGAGTGCGCGGCGACGGGCCTGCGCGTCAATGCGCTGGCGCCGGCCGCCATCGACACCGAGCTGCTCAAGCAGATGAGCCGCGAGCATGTCAAGACGATGATCGGCAAGTCGCCCCAGGGCCGGCTCGGACGTCCCGACGAGGTCGCCGAGATGGTCGCCTGGATGGTCTCCGACGCCTGCACCTTTCAGTCGGGAGCGACCTTCGATCTCTCCGGTGGGCGCGCTACTTACTGACGCTCATGGCTTTAACAATGCAGCAGACTAATCCAGCCACATCGACACAATCGACAACTCACTAACTCGGGAGATTTCAAAATGGATCTGGGAATCGCCGGCCGCTGGGCCGTGATCGGTGCCGCAAGCCGCGGCTTGGGCCAGGGATGCGCCAGAGCGCTGGCCCGAGAAGGTGTCAATCTGGTGATCAATTCGCGCAGTGCCGAGGCCCTCGAGGAGACGGCCCGTTCGCTGCGCGAGATCAATGCCGGGATCGCGGTCCGCGCCGTCGCCGGCGACATCGGCGACGATGCTATCCGCGCGGCCATTCTCGAGGCCTGCCCGCAGGTCGACATTCTCGTCACCAACAACGGCGGGCCACCGCCCGGCGACTTTCGCGACTGGACGCGGGACGATTGGCTGCAAGCCGTGGAGGCCAACATGCTCACGCCGATCGAGCTGATCAAGGCGACGGTGGACGCCATGGCTGCGCGCGGCTTCGGCCGGGTGGTGAACATCACCTCGGGCGCGGTCAAGGCGCCGATCGACGTACTCGGGCTTTCCAACGGCGCGCGCAGCGGACTGACGGGCTTCGTCGCGGGCCTAGCCCGCCAGCCGCAACTGGCGAGCCTCAACGTCACCATCAACAACCTGCTGCCCGGCGCCTTCGATACCGAGCGCCTGCGCGGCGGACTCGATGCGGCATCGAAGGCCTCAGGAGAGGACGTGGCGCGGATCCGTGAGCAGCGCCTGGCGGGCATCCCGGCCCGGCGCTTTGGATCGGCCGAGGAGTTCGGCGAGGTCTGCGCCTTCCTGTGCAGCCAGCAGGCCGGTTATCTGACGGGACAGAACATCCTGCTCGACGGAGGCAGCTATCCGGGCACCTTCTGAGTTCCGCTCGACACGCTCGTAGCCATCACTTCGCCAAAGGAGCGACCATGATTGCCGATGACGACACGACGCTATTGGTGCAGGTGAGGGAACGGCTGACGTCGTCCCTGATCGGCGATATCCTCGACAACCTCGGCTACCGACAGCAATTCCTGCCGCCGCGGATTCGCGCGCTGGATCCCGACAAGCCCCTGGCCGGCCGGGCGATGCCGGTGCTGGAGAGCGATTACCTGACGCCCGAGGACGCTTCAAGCGTCAATCCGCTGGGCCTGAAACCGTTCGGCCTGATGCTCGAGGCCCTGGACGACCTGCGCCCCGACGAGGTGTACATCGCCTCCGGCAGCTCGCCCCGCTACGCCCTGTGGGGCGGTCTGATGACGTTGCGCGCCCTGCAGCTCGGCGCCGCCGGTGCGGTGCTCAACGGCTATTCCCGCGATACCCGGGAGATTCTCCCGACGGCGTTTCCGGTCTTCTCCTACGGCAGCTACGGACAGGATCAGGGGCCGCGGGGCAAGGTCATCGATTACCGGGTACCGATCGAGATCGAAGGGGTCCGGGTCGACCCGGGCGATCTTCTCTTCGGCGATGTCGACGGGGTCGTCGTCATTCCGCAGGCCATCGAGCAGGAGACCATCGCCCGGGCCCTGCAGAAGAGCGACGCCGAGGATCAGGTCAGGGACGCCATTCTTCAGGGCATGAGCACGGTCGAAGCGTTCAGGACCTTCGGCGTCATGTAATCCATCCGCTCCGACTTCCCGGAGCGTGGCACACGACAGCGGGGGCGTTGAGTGCCCCGCCCCGTCACAGGTATTGATTCAGGCGCGGGAAGACGCGCCGCGCGTTGCCCTCGAAAATCGCCTGCTTCTGCCCGGCATCCAGGTCCTGGTTGGCATCGATGTAGCGCTTGGTGTCGTCGAAGTAATGGCCGGTCTGGGGATCGACACCGCGTACCGCGCCGATCATCTCCGAGGCGAACAGGATGTTCTTGTCGGGGATCACCTCGAGCAGCAGATCGATGCCCGCCTGATGGTAGACGCAGGTATCGAAGTAAATGTTGTCGAGCACCCGCTGCTCGAGATCGCCGAGCTTCATGTCCTGGGCCATGCCGCGGAAGCGCCCCCAGTGGTAGGGCACGGCGCCGCCGCCGTGGGGGATGATGAAGCGCAGCTCGGGGAAGTCCTTGAACAGGTCGGACATCATCAGTTGCACGAAGGCGGTGGTATCGGCGCTCAGGTAGTAGGAGCTGGTGGTATGGAAGGCCTCGTGGCAGGCGCCGCTGACGTGGATCATCGCCGGTATGTCCAGTTCGACCATCTTTTCATAGATGGGGTACCAGAACCGGTCGTGCAGCGGCTTGTCCTTCCAATAGCCGCCGGACGGGTCGGGGTTGAGGTTACAGCCGACGAAGCCCATCTGGTTGACGGTGCGCTCGAGTTCGGCGACGCACGCCTCGGGCGTCACCAGCGGGCTCTGGGGCAACTGGCAGACCGGCGCGAAATTCTCGGGGAACAGCCCCACCACCCGCTTGATCAGGTCGTTGCAATGCTCCGTCCAGGCGAGGCTGGTGCTCTCGTTGCCCAGGTGGTGGCCCATCCAACTGCCGCGCGGCGAGAAAATCGTCATGTCGGTGCCGCGCTCGCGCTGCAACCGCAGTTGGTTGTTCTCGATGCTTTCGCGGATCTGGTCGTCGGAGATGGCCAGCTGCCCTTTCACGGAGCGATGGTCCGGGTCCGCCGCAAGTGCCTGACGCTGCTGTTCGCGATAGTCGCCCAGGCTCTGGGGCGCGGTGGTGTAGTGGCCGTGACAATCGATGATCATGGGAAATCCCTTGTTGATGGCGGACGGGCGAGCCGCCCCGTTGACCTCGTTGATGTCGCCGGGCGACGCTAGCCAGCGTCGCTCCAGTAAAGGCGCATCGGGTTGTCGACCAACAGGCACTGCTGGAGCTCGGCGGTGACGGCAATCCGCGGAATCACCTCCACCAGCTCGCCGTCGTCGGGCATGTGGCTCTTCATGTTGGGATGCGGCCAGTCGGTGCCCCACAGCACGCGCCCGGGAAACGCCTCGACGAGCGCGCAGGCGAAGGGCACCACGTCGGTGTAATCCGGCCCCTGACGAGTCAGCCGCTCGGGACAGCTGACCTTGGTCCAGATATTGTCGTGCTCGCCGAGCAGCGCCATGAACGCCTGGAAATCGGGGTGATCGACGCCCTTGGCGACATCGGGTCGGCCCATGTGATCGATGACCACGATGGTCTCCAGGCGCCGCAGCAGCGGCTTGATCTCCTCGAGATCGTCGGCCTCGAAATACACCACCACGTGCCAGCCCAGCGGCTTGATCTTGTCGACGATGCGCAGGCAGTCATCCCACGAGGTGTTGTCGACCAGGCGCTTGACGAAGTTGAAGCGCACCGCCCGCACCCCGGCGGCGTGCATCGCCTCGAGCTCGTCCGCGCCGATGCACGAATCGACCACCGCCACGCCGCGCGCCCGATCGCCGGAAGCGGTCAGCGCATCGAGCAACGCCCGGTTGTCGGTACCATGACAGGAGGCCTGGACGATGACGTTGCGCGCAAAGCCGAGATGATCGCGCAGGGCGAATAGCTCGTCCTTGCCGGCGTCGCAGGGCGTGTATTTGCGGGCGGGCGAAAACGGGAACTCCGACGCGGGGCCGAAGACATGACAGTGGGCGTCCACCGCCCCGGCCGGCGGCTGAAAAGCCGGCTTTTTGGGATTGGCGTGAAACGCCAGGTAATCGGTATCCATAACGACTCCAACGATCAGTGCGCAAAGACCACGCCATCAAAGAGTTTGCGCGCCGTGCGCAACACCGCCGCGGACGCCACCTGGCCGGCGGCGTCCCGCGTCAGCACGATCTCGGTGCGCCCGCTGGGCTGCTCGATGTACAGCGGCTTGGCGTCATCGCCATTCATGACGGCCAGGTCGTAAGCCACCGAGCCCGGAATGGCACAGGCCATGGCCACCGAGACCGCGCACAGCACGCCGATGGAGGCGTGGCAACGGTGCGGAATGAAGGTTCGCGTGCACAACGTGCCGTCCGTCCCGTTGGGCGGACTGACGATGACCATCTTGGGCACGGTCGTTTCATGCACCTCGCCCAGGTTCATCAGCGGCCCGGCCTTGAGGCGGATCGCTTCCAGGCGCGCTTTCAGCGCCTCGTCGGCATCGAGCGTTGCGCGCTCCTCCCGCCCGCTGATGCCCAGATCCTCGGCGCGCAACAGCACGCTGGGCATGCCATTGTCGATGCAGGTGACCGGCGTGGCGTCGATTTCGTCCCGGGCATTGCCGGTGGGCAGCAGGGCTCCGCAGCTGGAGCCGGCGGTGTCCTCGAAGGTGATGAGTATCGGGCTCGCCGTGCCGGGCACACCGTCGATCGCGGTGTCGCCGGTGTAGGCAATCTTGCCGCCCCGCGTCTGCACCCGGCTGGTCGCGACCTGGCCGGTATTCTTCATGTGGACGCGCACATCGGTCGTTTCGCCCTGCACCGAGACCAGCCCTCGTTCGATGGCGAACGGAGCGACGGCGGCAAGCATGTTGCCGCAGTTCTGGGCGTCGGAGACGAGGGCCCGGTCGACATGGACCTGTAGAAAAAGGTACTCGACGTCCGCATCGGGGCGATTGGAAGGCGCCACCACGGCGACCTTCGAAGTGAGCGGATCGGCGCCACCCATGCCGTCGATCTGGCGCGGGTCGGGCGAGCCCATGATGCGCAACAGGCAGGCATCGCGGGCGTCGCTGTCGGCGGGCAGATCGCTCGCCAGGAAGAAGCCGCCCTTCGAGGTGCCGCCGCGCATCCATAGGCAGGCAATACCGTCAGACATACTTGAGCCCCCTCTCCTTCAAGCGTGCGCGCATGGCGTAGATATCCAGTCCCAATTCGCCGGCGGCAAGTCGCTGACGCATCTCCTCCTCGCGGGCCAGGCGCTCGCGGGCCTTTTCCAGTACCTCCACCGCTTCTTCACGACGCACGACACAGACGCCGTCGTCGTCGGCGACAATGATGTCGCCGGGGTTGACCAGCGCGCCGGCACAGACGACCGGTACATTGACCGAGCCCAGCGTTTCTTTCACCGTGCCCTGGGCGAAGATCGCCTTCGACCAAACGGGAAAGCGCATCTCGGTGAGATCGCGGATATCGCGAACCCCGGCATCGATGATCAACCCGACGCCGCCGCGCGCCTGCATCGAGGTCGCCAGCAGGTCGCCGAAGTAGCCGGCGCTCGATGGCGAGGTCGGCGCCAGCACCAGAATGTCCCCCGGACGTACCTGCTCGATGGCGACGTGAACCATCCAGTTGTCCGCTGGCGCGGCGGAGATCGTCACCGCCGAAGCCGCCACTTGCGCGCCCGAGTAGAGGGGACGCAGATACTCCGCCAGCAATCCCTTGCGGCCCTGAGCCTCATGCACTGTGGCGACGCCGCATTCGGTGAGCCCCTTGATAACCTCGGAATCGGCCCTTTCGATATTCTGCACAACTACATTCATGACTCTTTCCTCAGTGAGGTCTTGTCGAGCGCTCCCACCGGCGATACCTGCGACGACTTTGTCGCCGTGTGGGCCAGGTAGATTCTTGCCAGCACCACGACCAGCACGACCAGCCCGGCGCCACGGATCGCCAGAATCAGCGGGTCGAAGTCCGTGGCCGGAACCGGCCAGGCCACCGCGATCGAAGCGGCGAGCAACAAGAGCCGCTCCACCGCGGCCAGCGGCCGCGACAGCCAGCCGGCGAAGGCGATGGTGATGCCGATCACCGCGGGGAACGACAGGGCGACGGCGACGCCGATATCCAGCGGCTCACCGAGCATCAGAAGCCCCGGCATGTTGACGAACAGGAAAGGCACCAGCAGCTTGACGAAGCCCAGCCGCATGGACTCCACGGCGGTGGCATTGGCCGGCGAACCGGCGATGCTCGCGGCCGCGTAGGCGGCCAGTGCCACCGGCGGAGTGATCGCCGACACCAGGCCGAAGTAGAAGATGAACATGTGCGCGGCGATCGGCTGCATGCCCAGTTGGGTCAGCGCCGGGGCGACCAGCACGGCCAGCAGCAGATAGGCCGCCGAGGTCGGCAGCCCCATGCCCAGCACGAACGACGCCACCGCCGTCAGCAGCAGCACCGCCCAGAGGCTCGCCCCGCCCACCTCGACGATCAGCCCGGAGACCATCAGCCCCATGCCGGTGAGGTTGAGCACCCCGATGACAGTGCCCGCGGCGGCTACGGCGGCGACGATCGGCAATGTGGCCAGCAGGGTGTCCTTGCACACCTCGACCAGGTCGACCGGGCCGATGCGGGTCAGCTTCTGCCAGGGGCTGATCAACAGGCCGACGACGATCGACAGCACCGCCGCCTGGGTCGGCGACTTGCCCATCACCATCAGCGCGATGAGGCAGATCAGCGGCAGTAGCAGGTAGCCGCGCTTGCGCAGCGTCTCGCCCAGAAAGCGCAGGCCGCCCGAGCTGTCGCGCGCCAGGTTCAAGCGCCCAGCCTCCAGGTACACGGCGGTCATCAGCGCCGCCACGTAGAGCAACGCGGGTATCAGCGCCGCCAACGCGATGGTGGCGTAGGGCACGCCGATGATCTCAGCCATCAGGAAGGCCGCGGCGCCCATCACCGGCGGCATGATCTGCCCCGCCGAGGAGGCGGCGGCCTCGATGGCGCCGGCCAGCGTCGGGCTGTAGCCGACCCGCTTCATCAGCGGAATGGTGAAGGTGCCAGTGGTGACCACGTTGGCCACCGCGCTGCCGTTGAGCGAGCCCAGCAGGGTGCTCGACAGCGCCGCCGACAGCCCCGGGCCGCCCTGCACGCGGCCGGTCAGCCCGCGGGCGATGTCGACGAACACCTCGCCGGTGCCGATCTTGGTCAACAGCGCCCCGAACAGTGCGAACAGGAAGATGTACTCGGCAGCCACGCCCATCGGCACGCCGTAGAAACCCTCGGTCGACAGCAGCAGCGTCGAGGTCAGCCGCGACAGGTCGTAGCCGCCGTGACCGTACTTGCCGGGGATCAGATAGCCGAAATAAGCATAGCCCAGCGCCGCGGCGATCAGCACCACCAGCGCCCAGCCCACATACAGCCGCACCAGCATCACCACCACCAGCATCAGGCCAACGAACAGGTAGCGATCCAGCGCGGTGGACATGGCCCCGCGCATGATGATGTCCATGTAGGTCTGCCACAGGTAAGGACCGGGAATCAGCGCGATGGCCACCAGCGCGTAGCAGAACAGCTTCAGGGCGATCGGCCGGGCGCGGAGCCCGGCGTACAGCAAGCCGGCCGCCGCCACCGCCGAGAAGAACAGCGAGCGCAATATCAGGGCGGTGATGCCGCCGTAATAGGCGCCGTAGATGACCAGTGCCGTGACGGCCACGGCCAGCAGGGCGAACAGCAGTGAGATCACCACCCGCTCTCCCCGCCGGGATGCGCCGTCGTCGAGCAACAGTTTTTCGATGAGTTGCATGACTACGCCTCGATCACAGCGTGATCATTGCTGGGCTTCCTGGAAATAGCGCTGGGCGCCCGGATGCAGGTCGATCGGCGTATTCTCGGCAGTTTCCCGGGAAATCTTCTTGGCCTGCGGGTGCACCGCCCCCAACTCGTCGAGATGGCTGAACAGCGTCTTGGTCACGCCGTAGACGGTGTCCTCGGCGACGTCCTCGGCGGTGAACAGGATCGCCGGGTCGTTGATGGCGGTAATCGGCTCATCCTGATCTTCGTAGGTGCCGGCGGGGATGTCATACAGCTGGTAGTAGGGGTATTGGTCGAGCATCGCCTGCACCTGGTCCTTCTCGATCGGCAACAGCCGCATGTCGCGCTGCGAGCTCAGGTCGATCAGCGCCGCGGTCGGGGCGCCGGCCAACACGGCCGTCGCATCGACCTGCTCGTCCATCAGCGCGCCGACCCCTTCGGTGTACGACAGGAACTGCGGTTCGATGGAATCGAAGACCCCGTAGGCCTCGAGGATGCGCTTGGCAAGGACCGCCGAGTTGCTGCCTGGAGGCCCCAGGCTGACTCGCTTGCCCGCCAGGTCGGCGATGCTCTTGACCTCGGTGTCGGCGGTGGTCGCGAGTTGCAGCACCGCGGGATACAGGTAGGCGATGCTCTGGATCGCCTGCGGCTCACCGTCGAACGGCCCCTCGCCATGGACGGCCTCGTAGAGCGTGGACGAGGACGAGAAACCCAGGGCCATCTGCCCGGCCGCGACCCGCCGCACGTTCTCGATCGAGGCGCCGGTGACTTCCGCCCGGGCGGTGGTGTCCTGCATGTGCTTGTTCAGGGTGTCCGCCACCCCGGCGCCGATCACGTAGAACAGCCCCCCGGTACCGCCGGTACCGATAGAGAGACGCTCGTCGGCGCTGGCGACGCCGCTGGCCAGCATCAGGCCGGTCGTCAGCGTGGCGATGGATTTCCAGAATTTCATGATGCACTCCTCTCTCGATTAACGTGCTCGCGATTCGTTGGCTCGCGGTTGTTGTACTCGATCGGTCTGGCCGAGCGGATGTCGCTCTCAGCGGGACGACAGGTTGCGGAAACTGGCGAAGCTGGCATTGACCAGCGCGTCGATGGCCGCATCACGGTCGTGTCCGTCGACCTCCCCGCCCGACAGACGGGTAATGCGCTCGGGGTTGATCAGCGCGTAATACAGCGAGCCGAGCAGGAACTGGCTGCACCACAAAAGCCCTTCCTGGCTGGCGCCGGGTACGCAATCGGCGATGGCGCGCATGAAGGCATGGCTGGTTTCGTCGAACGACTCGGCGATGATCGCGCTGGCGTCCTTGTTGCCTTCCGCCGAGAGCACCGCGCGCATGCGCGTGAACTCGGCGCCGCCCCCGACGCTGTTTTCCGACATGGAGAACGCCGGAAGGATGTAGGCCCGCAGTACGAACCTGAGTCGTTCATCGTCGTCCTTGAGCAACACGGCCTGCTCCAGCAGCTCTCCGCGCCGCTGGTTCATGGGCGCCGTATGGCGCATGTAGATCTCGCGCAGCAGGCTCGCCTTGGAGCCGAAGTGGTAGGTCAGGCTGCCCACGTTGGCATCCGCTTCCTTGGCGATGGCGCGCATCGAAACGGCGTTGTAGCCGCTTTGCGAAAACAGCCGCTGCGCCGAAGCGAGCAGCCTTTCCTTGACTGAGGGTGTTGCTACTGTGGTCACCAGGCCCGCCCATGTTCGTCCGTACTAAGTTCTTGTACAGTTGTATAAGAGCGGTTCGAGCAATGCAATTTTCAGGGAACTAGACATTGGTCGCAGTTCCATTCCCGCGAGGGGGCGCCCGCCGGCGAGACGTGCGCACGGCGAGGCCCGAAGCCATGCATCGTGCAGCGTTGGAGGAAGCAAGATCAGGCCGATGGGCGACCCCGGCTCAGGGAAACGACTGACCCCTCGTCACGCCCCTCAGTCTTTGGTCGCCGTTGCGTTCGTACGTGGAGCGCAGGGTATAAGCTCGGCGGACCGGCGGGGGTTCGGTCCTCAGGGCATCGAGCGTTGGCAGCGCGAATGGCCGTTGGCCACCGGGCCACGTAGGATTGCGCTACGCCTCGACGAGAAACCGACATGCCCGTGCGCCGTTATTCCGTGTTGCTGAGTCTGACCCTGAGCGTGACACTCCCATGGATGGCTGCGGATCCCGCCTGGGCCAGCGAAACCCAGATGGCCGAGACCGCCGAGCGGAAGGCCGAAATACTCGAACAGAAAGCTTTGGCCGAGCCCAACGAGACGCCGCCCGCCCCCCGCCAGGCATTGACGCCAAGCGGCATACAGGCGGTCGACCCGCAGGGTGACGCCCCGCTCGACGACCCCATTACCTGCCTGTCGCGAACCATCTATTGGGAGGCTCGCGGTGTCGGTGCCAGCGAGATGGAAGCGGTCGCCAATGTAGTGATGAACCGGCTCGGCGATGCCGATTTCCCCAACACGGTCTGCGAGGTCGTCCGCCAGGGCTCCGAGCAGGGCAATTGCCAGTTCTCCTGGTGGTGCGACGGCCGTTCGGACAGCGCCTTCGAGGAACGGGCCTACGCCGAGTCCAAGAAGATCGCCCGTCGCGCGCTCAACGGATCGCTCGCCGACGCCACCAATGGCGCGCTGTTCTTCCATAGCAAGAGCGTCACGCCCAGCTGGGCGAGCCAATTCACCAAGACCGCCGAGACCGACGCGTTCGATTTCTATCGACCGGATGACGGCTAGCCGGGCTTGAGCCGCCCAGGCGACTTCATGATCGCTCGACGTCCGGCTGCGCGCACTCACGGGCCGCTGTCTTTGGCGGGTTAATTTATTAGCCAACAAACGATATACTCACTAGCGACTAGCGCGTTACCGGAGGCGGCTCCGGAACGCCGGCAGCTGAATACGCTCCACGGCCCGACCGACAAGGCCGTGGAGCGTCGTTTATGCGCCCATCCCAGCAATACAACGCCCAAAGGAAGACCGTGTTCGTTCCCGATACGCAGGCGGCGCGCCCGCGCCGCAGGTTCAGGTCATGAGTCAGGTGGAGCAGCTGTTCGAGCGTTACGGCCCGCGCTACAAGCTGTGGGTCACGCTCACCGTCATGCTGGGCCTGGTGGCGCTGGGCATGTCGATCACCATCGTCAACGTGGCGATTCCCTACATCAAGGGCGCCTTCGGCATGAGCGATTCCCAGGTGCAGTGGCTTTCCACCGGCTTTCTGGCCTCGACCACGGTATCGCTGCTGGTCGCGCCGTGGCTGGTGTCCGCCATCGGCCAGCGCGCCACCTTCATCGGCCTGCTGGCGGTGTTCATCGGCGCGTCGATCCTCGGCGGCCTGGGCCAGGGGATGATGGCGCTGATCGCCGCGCGGGTCGTCCAGGGAGCGATGACCGGGCTGATTCGTCCGGTCGCCATGCAGGCGCTGTTCGCCGCCTACCCGCCCGAGGGGCGCGGCATGGCCATCGCCATGTACGGCATGTGCCTGGGTCTGCCGCTGACGCTGGCCACCGTGATCGGCGGCTGGCTGGTGGAGAACTTCACCTGGCGCTACGTATTCTTCATCACTCTGCCGATCTGCATGGCGGCGGCGGTGATGGGCTACTTCTTCCTGCCCACCCGCGAACACAAGGGGCCGCGCCCGCCCTTCGACTGGGCCGGCGTGGTGCTGCTGTTCGCCGCGGTGTTCGCGCTGCTGGCGGCGCTCTCCAACGGCCAGCGCTGGGGCTGGTACGACCCGCGCGTGCCCGAGCTGGTGCTGTTCGCGCTGGTCTGTGCCACGGTATTCGTGGCCTGGCAGAAACGTACCGCGCATCCGCTGCTCGACCTGTCGATCTTCGGCTACCGCATCTTCGTGGTCGGCACCCTGGCGATGCTGCTGTTCGGCGGTTCCTTCTACGGCATCATGTACCTGCTGCCGCAGTTCGTGCAGTCGGTCCTGCATTACAGCCCGGTCACCGCCGGGCAGATATTCCTGCCCTCCACGGCGGTACTCGGCGTGCTGGTGCCGCTGGTGGGCTGGCTGAGCGATCGCTACCCGCCGCACTGGATCACCCTGCCGGGGCTGGCCTGCACGCTATTCTCGGTATGGCACATGGCGCAGATGGACTGGAACACCTCGTTCGCCTACCTGGCCGGTGCGATGGCGGTGATGTCGGTGGGCATGGCGTCCTTTCCCCCGCCGACCCTGTCAAACGCCATCGCCGCCCTGCCGCGCCATTTGACCGGCCATGGCTCGGGGGCGATCAACTTCGCCATGCAACTGGGCGGGGCACTGGGCACCGCCGGGCTGGTGATCCTGCTCGATCGTCAGACCGTTCAGCACGGCCAGCATCTCAACGCCGGCGTGACTGCCGGCAACGCCATGGCCCAGCAGCAACTCGGCGAGCTGGCCGAGCTGGCCGCTCGCCTGGGCGTGTCGGCCACGCATCAGCAGGCCATGGCCGGCTACCTGATGGGGCGCGTGGAGGCGATCTGGGCATCGATTCTGGCCTATCAGGATGGTTTCTGGCTGCTGGTCGGCAGCCTGATGATCGTCACCATTCCTTCCATACTGCTAAGCCGCTGGCAACGGGCCGGTCAGGTTTGACCCGCACTCGTGATTGTCTCAAGGATCCCTGAACATGACATCGTCGTCGACCAACCCGCTACGTCGTTTCACCACCAAGGCCAAGTATCAGCTCGCGGGTCTCGCGATCGTGCTGATTCTGGTGCTGCTGTGGGGCGCCCAGGCGATCTATTACGGCCTGTCCCACGTCAGCGCTCAGGACGCCCGGGTCATGGCCAGCCAGGTCACCGTCAGCAGCCGTCTGTCGGGGTGGGTCACCGGCTTCTCGATCACCGAGGGCGACCGGCTCGCCAAGGGCGATACGGTGGCCCGCCTCTACAGCGAACCCGACGCGCAGGAGCTCGCGATGCGCAAGGCCAGTGTGGCGGCCATGCAGGCGCGACGCGATTACGAGCAGGCCCGGCTCGAGCTCGCCGAGAAGCAGTTCCAGGGCGGCTTGAACATCGCCGCCCAGCAGCTCGAATCGTTCAAGGCCGCCGAAGCCGCCGCCAAGGCGCGGCTGGTCCAGGCGCGCAAGGATTATCAGCGCTCGGATGCGCTGCTCGACAAGCGCTCGATCTCGCAGCAGCAACGCGACGAGAACTATTATGCCTATCTCGCGGCCCAGGCCGAGTACCGCCAGGCGCAACAGCAAGTGGCCGTCGGCCAGGCGCAATCCGACAACGCCCATGTGGGCTTTCTCAACGGCGCGCAGATGCCACTGCCCAACCCATCGGTGCTGCGTATCCAGCTACGAATCGCCGACCAGGAACTGGCCCAGGCCCAGGCAAAGCTCGAGCAGGAAAAGCTGCGCATCGCCGATCTTCAGGTACCCAGTCCAATCGATGGCGTGGTCAACAAGACGCTGATCGACGAGGGCGAATACGTCAGCGCCGGCCAGCCGATCCTGATGATGCACGACCCCGATAAGCTGTGGGTCGAAGCCAACATCAAGGAAACCGACATCGGCGAGTTGCGTGTCGGTCAGCCGGTGGCAATCAGCGTCGACGCCTACCCCGACGCGACCTTCGCGGGCCACGTCAGCGTCATTGGCCGCGCCGCCACCAGCCAGTTCGCGTTATTGCCGAACCCCAACCCCTCGGGCAACTTCACCAAGATCACCCAGCGCATCCCGGTGCGCATCGCCCTCGACGACGGCCCCATCGAGCTGATCGGCCCGGGGATGATGGTGGAGGCGAACATCGACGTCAGCGACGCCAAACCTCGCCAGCATGCAGGCTGAGCGGGCCGGCATCGACCTGCGCCCGCCTGACCGATTGCTATCCGACACTCTGACGCCCGGGCTGGGCGTCACGGGCCGTCGTCGGACGCCGCTTCGTCACCCTGTGTCCGCCGGTCAGGCGTCCTTGCCCTTCTTCTCGCTTTCGCTTTCGCCTTCACCCTCCGGCTTGGCCGAGCCCTGGTGGCTCAGCGGCGTGGCGCGGTCGAGACGCGGGTGGTTGTTGCGGAACTCTTGATGCGGATCGTCTAGGGCATCCAGCGCCTGGACGGTATAGGTCAGCGCATGGATCGCTGCCAGCACATCCTGGGTATTGCCGGTCTCGGAGATGGTGTGCATGTTACGGATCGGAAAGCCGATCGAGGTGGCGGCGCAGTCCACCGCCGCCAGCACCCCGGCCATGCCGTCGGTGCCGGTATCGACACCGACCATGTCGCGCTGCATGGGGATGTCGTGTTGCTTGGCGGTGCTCTCGACGATTCGGTTGAGCTGCTCGCTGACGATCGCGCCCACCGCCATGGTGAAGCCCTTGCCCATTTCCAGCGGCTGCATGCGCCGGTCGCCGATGCCCGGCGCCGCCACGTAATCGTGGTTGACGTCGACGCCGATCAGCACGTCCGGCTCGAGCTCCCCGGCCAGCACGCGGCTACCGAAGCGGCCGATCTCCTCGTAGCTGGCGATGGCGAACAGCACCCGCACCTGCCGGGTGCCGCCCGCCTCGGCGATCAGCCGCGCGACCTCGCTGGTGACGAAGCAGCCCAGGCCGTTGTCCAGGTAGGCGCCGTAGAAGGTGTTCGGGCTGAAGCCGCGGCGGATGGGACGATCCATGATGATCGAGTCGCCGGGGCGCACGCCGAGATTCAAGACCTGCTGCTTCTTGTGCTCGCCGTGGATCTGCAGCTCCAGGTAGAGCTGCTCCTTCTTGATGCCCTTCTCGCCGGAGCGCACCGCCGGGTCGGCGAAGTGGATGGCGCCCAGCGCCTCCACCGTGCCGCCCTGGATCACCCGGTAGCTGCCGGGATTCTCGGGATCTTCGCTGAACAGCTTGACCTCGTGGCCAATCAGTACCGTAGGCAGGAAGGAGTCGCTGTTGATCCAGATCTTGCCGTCGTCGCCGATCGAGCGCACCTGCATGCGGATCTTGTCGGCATGCCCGATCAGCATCACCTTGAACAGGTCGTCACGGCCGGGATGGGTATCCAGCACCACGCCGGCATGGCCCTGATACTGGTGCAGTTGCCAGTCGCCGGGCGCGAACGACTCGAACTGCGGCTTGAGCACGCCGTAAGTCATCGCGCCTTCCAGCCCCACCGGGCTGGGTGCGTCGAGGATCTCGCGCATCAGCTTGAACTGCTGCTCCGGCATCGGCCGGTTCCAGGGTTGATTCGTCTCGCTCATCGACTCGCTCTCTTGCGGATTCATGTTCTTCACTGCAAACGCTAGCGTAGAGCGATCCTCAGCGCGAGAAAACGATTTATGGCAGCGGGGGCCTGCTCCCGATCAAGGTCCCGAATCGCTCATGCCGGCTCGTCTTCGTGCGATGAAGGCTCGAAGAACGACTCGCCGAGCCAGTAGTCCAGCCCTTCGACCCAGCCCGCCGGCCCCGGATTGCGGGTGCGATAAAGGTGCGGATTGGCGATGGTGACCGGCCGGCGATGCGCGCCGCGAATCAATACCGCCTGGTCCACCGCCTCGAGCATCGAGGTGTCGTTGGGGCCGTCCCCCAGGCCCAGGGTCGCGGGCACCTCGCCGCGCAGCGCCTCGAAGCGGGCCATCAGCCAGCGCAGCGAGCGTCCCTTGTCGACATCGCCCACGACATGCCAGAAACGCCCGCCGCGAGTCAGCGTCAGCCCGTCGTTGTGCAAGGCTCTGCGGAAGATCTCCAGCGCCTCGTCGCTATCGTCCCAGAGCAGCGGCTCGCTGCCCTCGCGGATGCGCGACTGACGGGCCTGCGGCTCGTCGAGCCCGGTCGCGCGCATGATCTCATCGACGGTCATCTCGCGCATGCAGCGGTAGCGCAGCTTGAGCCGCTCGCGCAGCACCTCGAGACGCCGCCACAGGAAGTCGCTGTCCACGCTCGGCAGCTTGATGCACAAGCCGTCGAGGTTGCGCGGGTCGCGATCCAGCCGGGCGTGCTGCCAGCTCGCCGGCAAACCGATCACCGCACCGTTTTCGGCGATGAACGGCGCGTCGCCGAGCCCCAGGTCGAGCCGCAGCGCCATCAGCTCGGCGCGGGTCTTGCTGGTTACCGGAATCACCGGGACACCGGCCTGTTTCAGGCGCTTCAGCCACGCCACGGCGGGTGACCAGTCATAGCTGTAGTGATCGAGCAACGAGCCATCCAGACCGGTGAAGATCAGGCGCGGGCGTTGTGGCGTGGGTTGCGTCATTACGGCCTCCAGGAATGCGTGGCGACTCGCGAGCCAGCGGGGATCCGATCACTCCCTCACGATAGCCGATACTTGCGCTTCGTTCAGGTACCCGAAAGCGCCTGCGGATCGGCGCGACGCCAGAGCGGCCACGGCGTCAGTTCGGACCCGGCGCGGCCCGCCGGAACGGAGGGTCGACAGCCCGCCCATTGGGCGCTGAAAAATGCTAGTATCGGGGCCAAATTATCTTCAAGAAACGAGTGATTCCCGACATGGAAAACACATCGCATTGCATCCTGGTCATGGGGGTTTCGGGATCGGGAAAGTCGCATATCGGGCGCGACGTGGCAGCATCGATCGGTGCCGAATTCGTCGACGCCGACGATCACCACAGTGCGCTGAGCATCGCCAAGATGTCGCGGGGCGAACCCCTCAACGATAATGATCGTGAGGGCTGGCTGGCCACGCTAGCCGACATCTTCAAGCGGTATAGAAGCGAGAACCGCCACGTGGTCGTCGGTTGCTCGGCACTCAAGCGTCATTATCGCGACGTGCTGCACCAAGGAGCGCCCAACCTGAAGATTCTCTATCTCCACGGCAGCCGCGAAGTCCTGTTGCAACGCCTCAACAGCCGCGGATCGCACTTCTTTTCCGGCGAGCATATGCTCGACAGCCAGTTGAGCACGCTGCAGCCACCGACTGCCGACGAGGCCTGTCGCATCGATATTCGCGAATCGCCCAAGGCCATCGTCGAGCAGTTCGAAAGCTACCTTCGTCTCGAATGAACTCGCCCACCGGCCATGCAATCTGGTGGTTTTTGAGAGAGGGACTTGCTCCCAAATATCAAGGCACCGAGCCCTGAACCCGGGAGCTTTTGTGGGAGGGAACTTGTTCCCGATTATCAAGGCACCGAGCCCTGAACCCGGGAGCTCTTGAGTGGGAATCTAATGCCCATGCCGTTCCGCCAAGGCACACAGACCGGCCAGCGTCGCCTGGTCGCTATCGATCTCGCGGACGCCGAAACCCACTGCAGTCATTGCCCGACGATAAAGCGCGTTGAGGGTACTCGACCCGACCAGAATCACCTCGCCGGCTTGCGGATGAATACGTCGCTGGCTCAGCACTTCGCTGCCGATGGTCACCCCCGAGAGATAGCTCCCCACCTGCTCGCTGGCCAACCCTGCATAGAGGTGACGACTGCGCGCCTCGAACAGCGCGTGGAGTATGCCCGCCGGGTGACCGGCCGCCTCCAGCCCCTGGTCGAAGGCCGCCGCATCGAACTCGGCCGACTCGCGTGCCGGCTCGCCGGGCAGGGTGTGAAAGCGCACCGCATGATAGAGCTCGCCGGTCATTGCGGTGGTGAAATCGACCAGTTGCGCGTCGGCAAGCCGCGCCCACTTGCTGTGCGTACCCGGCAGGCAACACAGCGCCTCACGGGTAGCGCACAGCGATAGCGCACCGAAGGCCTGGATCTCCTCGCCGCGCATCACGTCGACATGCTCGACAGCGACGATCTTCACCCCGGGCACGATCCAGGCATTGTCGACCCCCGGCGCGGCCACGACATGTGCCGCCAGGTCGGTGGCGCTCACCGGTAGATCCAGCTGCGGGGCCTCGCTCCAGCCGCGCTTGGAACCGACCATCCCGGCCAGATAGATCGGCACGCTTTTAGCGCCCGACGCCGCGCCGCCCTCTTCTTTAGCGCCCGACGCCGCGCCGCCCTCTTCGCGCCAGTCGCCGACCTGGGCGGCGCAGTAGTGCGGGAATTCGGCGCTGGAGAGCGAGCGCAGTCCCGCCTCGGAGCGTCGGCTATCGAGGCATTTACCGCTCTCGCGATCGACCAGGAAGGCGCGAAAGTTGCTGGTCCCCCAGTCGATGGCGATCAAGCGAGCGGGGCTGTCGTTCGCTGCTGCGCTCATGCGTCGGCCTCGCGCTCGAGTTCCGAGGCCTGGCTCAGGCCCTCCTTGACGCGCCGCCACTCACTGATCAGCCCGCGCGCCTTCTCGCCGACTTCATCGGCCGACCAGCCGGGTCTGTAGACACTGCCGCCGAAGCCGAAACCGTCGATCCCGGCGGCGATCCAGTCGCTCATGTTGTGAATGTCGATGCCGCCCACCGCGAATATCGGCAGGTCGAGCGGCATGACCGCCTTGATATCCTTGAAGTAGGCCGTGCCCAGGCTGCCGGCGGGGAACAGCTTCAGCGCCGTCGCCCCGGCCTGGGCGGCGGCCAGGGCCTCGGTCGGGCTCAGACAGCCGATCATCGGTGCCAGCTCGAGCCTGGCGGCTTCGCCGACCACCAGCGGATCGCTGTTGGGAGTGATCACCAACGGGGCATCGAGATCCGCCAGACGCTGGCAGACATTGGGATCGAGCACGGTGCCGGCGCCGATCACCACGTCGTCGGGGCAACGCTTGGCGATCCGCTCGAGGCTTTCCCACGGGCGCGGCGAATTGAGCGGAATCTCGATCATTCTGAAGCCCGCCGTGACCAGCGCATCGAAGATAGCGTCGATCTCGTCCGGCCTGACGCCGCGCAGGATCGCCACCAACGGTAACTTCTCGAAAGCCGCATCGAGTGCGGCCCGGCGTGTCTCGTTCATATCGCCTCCCATTAATGCGTTGTCGAAAAGGCTCGGTTTTCCGCCCTTGCGGAAGCGAATGTATTCCCGATTCGGTCACCACTCCGCTATCGAGCCATCCTCGTGCGTCCACACCGGGTTGCGCCAGCGATGGCCGACCTTGGCGCGCTCCTCGACGAACGCCTCGTCGATCTCCACGCCCAGGCCGGGACCCTGCGGAATCTCGCAGAAGCCGTCCTTGATCGACAGCGCCGACTTGTCCACCAGGTAATCGAGCACGTCGTTGTCCCGATTGTAGTGGATGCCCATGCTCTGTTCCTGAATGAAGGCATTGTGATTCACGGCATCGACATGCAGCGAAGCCGCCAGCGTCAGCGGACCCAGCGGGCAGTGCGGCGCCAGCGCCACATCAAAGCAGGAAGCCAGCGAGGCGATCTTCATGCCTTCGCTGATTCCCCCGCAGTGCGAGAGATCGGGCTGGACGATATCGACCATGCCTTCGGCGAGCAGATCGCGGAACTGAAAGCGCGTGTGCAGCCGCTCGCCGGTGGCGATCGGATAGCCCAGCCCGGTGGCGATGTGCTTGAGGCTCGGCAGGTGCTCGGGCGCCACCGGCTCCTCGACGAACATCGGGTGGTACGGTTCGAGTTCGCGCAGCAGGGCCTTGGCCATCGGCCGATGCACGCGGCCGTGAAAGTCGATGGCGATGCCGACATCCGGCCCCACCGCCTCGCGGGCCTCGGCGACCCGGGCCACCGCTTCGTCGACCTTGGCGTGCGAATCGACGATCGCAAGCTCCGGCGTACCGTTCATCTTGAACGCCGTGAAACCCTGCTCGACCAGCGCCTTGGCGCCGACGCCCACGTCGCTCGGCCGGTCGCCGCCGGTCCAGGCGTACATGCGCATCTTGTCGCGCACCTTGCCGCCCAGCAGCTGATAGACCGGCACGCCCAGGTCGCGCCCCTTGAGATCCCACAGCGCCTGGTCGATACCGGCGATGGCACTCATCAGGATCGGCCCGCCCCGGTAGAAACCGGCGCGATACAGGGTATTCCAGAGATGCTCGATACGATGCGGATCCTCGCCGATCAGGTAATCGGAAAGCTCATGCACCGCCGCCTCGACGGTGGCCGCGCGGCCCTCCACCACCGGCTCGCCCCAGCCGTAGCAACCCGCGTCGGTCTCGATCTTGAGGAACAGCCAGCGCGGCGGCACCTGCCAGGTTTTCAGCTTGGTAATTTTCAAGAGTCACCTATTCAGAAACTTTGCCATTTCGAGAACGAGTTCCCTCCCACAAAAGCCCTCACACCAGCCACATGGCCAGATTGGGGAAGAACAGCAGCATGAACAGCACCACCAGCTGGATGGCGATGAACGGCAACAGCGACACGAAGATGTCCTTGAGACTGATACTCGGTGGCGCCACGCCTTTGAGATAGAACGCGGCCGGGCCGAACGGCGGTGACAGGAACGATACCTGCATGTTGACCGCGAACAGAATGCCGAACCAGATCGGGCTATAGCCGAGCTGCTCGACAATCGGCACGAAGATCGGCAGCGTCAGCATGGCCACCCCGATCCAGTCGAGAAACATCCCCAGCACCAGCAGGATCGCCATCATTACCAGCAGAATCACGATCGGCGCCACGTCGAGCCCCAGGATCACACTCGAGATGAAGCGGTTGCCGCCCATCAGGTTGTAGACCCCGACCAGCGCCGCCGCGCCGATGCCGATCCAGATGATCATGCCGCAGGTCATCAGCGACTGATTCAGGCTGGCATGCAACATCTTGAACGAGAACTCGCCGCGCGCGATCACCGCCAGGAAAACCCCGAATACGCCCATCGCCGCCGCTTCGGTCACCGACGCCACGCCACCATAGATCGAGCCGAGCACCAGAAACGCAATCAAGCCAGGCACGATGATCGCCCGCAGCGCCTGCCAGCGATTGGAGAAAGATTCCTCGCGGTCGGCCTCGGTCAACGGCGGCCCCAGCTTGGGGTTCTTGAGACAGCGCACCAGCACGTAGGCGATATAACTGCCCATCAGCAGCATCGCCGGGGAGATCGCCGCAGTGAACAAGTCGGCGATCGATACGCTGGCGATCAACCCGTAGATGATCAGCACGATCGAGGGCGGCATCATCGTGCCCAGCGAGCCGCCGGCGCACACCACGCCGATCGACAGGTGCTTGTCGTAGCCCAGGCGCAGCATCTGCGGCAAGGCCAGTATGCCCAGCAGCACGATCTCGCCGCCGATGATCCCCGACAGCGCGGCCAGGAAGAACGCCACCACCACGGTCTGGATCGCCACACCGCCGGGCAAGCGGCCGGCGAATACCCGCATGGCGTTGAACAGATCCTTGGCGATTCCCGAGCGGTCGAGCAACGAGGCCATCAACACGAACATCGGCACCGCCACCAGCGAATACTCGGTCACGAAACCGTAGACACGGGTGGTGACCAGCGGCAGGGCCATCTCGCCGAACCAGCCGAAGGTGAACGCCAGCGCCACCAGGCCGGTAATGAAGGCCAGCGGCAGCCCGGTGACCAGCAGGGCGAAGATCGCCACGACCATCAACAGTGTTCCGTCGGCAATACTCATCAGACCGCTCCCTCATCGCTGGGCGCCGGGGCCGGCTTGCCGCGCAGCGACTGAATCAGGTGAATGAAGGCCTGCACGCACATCACCATCAACGCGACCATGATCATGCCCTTGACCAGCGCCGGGAACGGCGGATTCCAGGCCGTGCCGGAGCGTTCCAGCGACCATTCGCCCAAGGGGTTGTGGGAGGCGTCCCAGAACATGGTGTAGGCGGCATAGCTCATCACCAGGCAGAAGCCGAAGGTCACAAGATCATTGAAACGATCGAGCCACAACTTGAAGCGCGGCCCGACACTGTCGTAGAGCACCCGTACGCGAATATGCCGGTTACTGGCCAGCGCCGCCGGCCCGCCCAGCGCAAACGCAATCGCCACCAGCATCACCGTGGACTCGTGAACCCATGAGGTCGGCGAATTGAAGCCATAGCGCATGACCACCTCGAACACACTGATGGCCATGGCAATGAAGATCAGCCAGGCAGCGCCGCGGGCACACCACAGCACGCCACGGTCGAAGGCGCTGCGCGCCACATCCGGCGCCGACTCGGGCTCGCTCGGGACCGCGGCGGCCCGGTCGTCGTTACGGGATTGGGAAGACATGGAATGTACTCTCCACGATGAAAATTCGGGTCGTCGTGACGCGCGACGAGGCCCCAAGGGGCCCCGTCGCGTTCAGCTGTCACGGCATGCCGGGATCAGGATTTGTCGGCGGCTTTCTCGCCTGCCTTGGCGGATGCGCCGCCCTCGGCTTGCAGAAGGTTCTGATTTTCCAGATAGCTCACCACGGACTTGTAGAACTCCTGGGTGATTTCATTCTTGTCGGCCCATTCGCTCCACTCCTTCTTGGCGATGGCGCGAAACTTGGCGCGCTCCTCGGCGGGTAGATCGACAATAGTGATGTCCGGATCCTGGCGTGCTTCGCGTACCGCCTGGAGGTCACGCGTCTTGAGCTCGCCGACCATCTTGTAGGCCATGGCATCCACCGAAGTGGTCAGGATGGTCTTGAGATCCTCCGGCAGCCCCTCCCAGATCTCCTTGTTGAGCGACACGGCGACCATCGGCAGCGAATGGAAGCCCGGATAGCTCGGATAATTGGCGAACTCATGCAACCCCTGTGCCTGGTTGGTGGCGAATACCGTGTAGTCGGCGGCATCGATCACGCCTTTCTCGAGCGAGGTATAGACTTCGGATCCCGGCAGATTGACCGGCGTCGCGCCCGCTTTCTCGAAGACGTTGGAGACCATGCCCTCGGGGGTGCGCAACTTGAGCCCCTGAAGATCCTCGACGCTCTTGATGGGCCGGGTCGAGGGGAGCGACTCGAGGCCGGTCGCGGCGGCGCCGATCAGGTGAACGCCGTACTGTTCGGCCAGCTTGTCGTAGATTGCCTCGCCACCGCCGTTGTTCATGTAATCGAGAAAATTGTAGGGGTCGCTCCAGGCCCCCACCAGGTTGCCCATCATGCCGAACGCCGGGTTCTGGCCGCTGAAGTAGCTGGGATCGGTCAGATGGCCCTGGAGGATGCCGGAGCGCACCGCCTGCAGGGTCTGGTTGGCCTGAACGACGGCACCGACCGGCAGGATTTCAATCGAGATACGGCCGTCGGACATCGTCTCGACGTTCTCGGCCCACTGTTTCTTCATCTCGAACTGCGGCTCGCCCGCGGTCTCGGATGTCTGGAAGGTCCATTCGTATTCGGCGGCCTGGGCACTGAAGGCCATGGCACCGAGAACGGCAGCGGTTAGCGTCTTGAGCGGAGTGCTTAGCGTCATGGGATAGGCGTCCTTTAATCGCTTGTTATTTGGGTTTCGAGAGTGGGAAGTTGACGGGTCAAGTCCTCGAGGCCGAGATCCCGCCCGGTGCGATCCAGCACCACCAGCGCCGCTTGTGCGGCCTGTTCGGGTTGCCGCAGACGGATGGCCTCCATCACGCGGCGATGGCGTTCCATACTGTCGTTGAGTTCGTCGGCGCTATGATTGGAGCGCTCGACCAGCAAGGCGATCGCCGGCTTGAGCACATGGCTGATCTGAGCCCAGACCAGATTGTGCGAAGCGGCGAACACGGCTTCATGGAATGCCACGTCGTATTCATCGTGCGTCTGCCCCTGCCAACATAGGCCCTCATCGTCGAGGGCGCGAATCATGCCCTCGTAGGCGGTCTCGATGGCGAGCAGATCGACGGCGGTGGCGTTCTCCGCGGCCAGCCGGGCGACGAACGGCTCGACGGCGACCCGGAAGGCGAATATCTCGCGCTGAATGCGCGGGTTGGGCTGGGCGAAACGCGCCATCCAGGCGCTGACCTGGGGATCGAGCAGGTGCCATTCCTGCAGCGCCCGCACCCGCGTGCCCTGCCCCGAGATACGCTTGAGCAGACCGGCGGCCACCAGGGTCTGTAGCGCGCTTCGCACGGTACTGCGACTGACCCCGAACTGCTCGCACAGGTCCAGTTCCCTGGGCACGAACTCCCCCGGCGCGTAGCGGCCACTGAAGATGGCTTCGGCGAGGTATTCGGCTATGTCCGGTCGCGGGCTGCGACCTGTGGCGGCAGGGGCGTTGCTCATCGGATCCCGACGTTTCCTTGTAGGACTAGATACTGACTATGTCCGACATAGAATCAAACAATCGCCGGCACAGCGCCTTTATCCTTTGGTCGACCATGGCGGGGCCAGGCCAACCCCATCACGGCTGAATTCGCTCTCGCGAAACCCTTCCGCGAACTCAGCGCTTGAGGTTTTTTTGTGGGAGGGAATTTATTCCCGATAGCGGAGGCACCGGCTCGTAGCTCGTAGCTCGTAGCTCGTAGCTCGTAGCTCGTAGCTCGTAGCCAGAATGCTAGACTGCCCTTCCCACACTGCCCGACCTGCGAGGCCCGCGATGGACGACACCGGCACCCCGACCCTTTCGGTCAGCGAGCTCAACCGCCAGGCGCGGATGCTGTTGGAGCGCGGCTTCGGCGACTGTTGGGTCGAGGGCGAGGTCTCGAGCGTGGCGCGGCCGGCTTCGGGGCACGTCTACTTCACCCTCAAGGACGATCGCGCCCAGTTGAAGTGCGCGCTGTTTCGCAACCGCGCGCGCTTCACCTCGCCGCTCGACAACGGCGACCAGGTGCGGCTGCGCGGCAAGGTGTCGATCTTCGAGCCGCGCGGCGATTACCAGATGATCGTCGAGGCAGTGCAGCCCGCCGGCCAGGGCGCGCTGCTCGCCGCCTTCGAACGCCTCAAGCGCCAGCTCGACGCCCAGGGCGTGTTCGCCAACCAGCGTCCGCTGCCCTGCCCGCCGCGCCACCTGGCGGTGATCAGTTCGGCCAGCGGCGCGGCGATCCGCGATGTGCTGGCGGTCTTGCAGGCGCGCTGGCCGCTGGTACCGGTCACGCTGCTGCCGGTGCCGGTCCAGGGCAAGGAGGCGGTGCCGGCGATCATCCGCGCCATCGCCATCGCCAACCGGCTTGCCGAGATGCCCAACGGTCCGGGCTTCGATGCGCTATTGGTGACTCGCGGCGGCGGCAGCCTGGAGGATCTGTGGGCGTTCAACGACGAGCACCTGGCGCGGGCGATCTTCCATTCGCGGCTGCCGGTGATGGCGGCGGTGGGCCACGAGGTCGACACCACCCTGGCCGATTTCGCCGCCGACGTGCGCGCACCGACACCCTCCGCCGCCGCCGAGCAACTGGTGCCCGACCAGCGCGACCTGCGCCGGCGCCTGCAGGATGCCGAACGCCGCCTGTTGCGCTGCCAGCGCTCGCGCCTGGAGCGCGAGGCGCAGTGCCTGGATCATCTGCGCGCGCGGCTGCGCCATCCCGGCGAGCGGCTGACCCAGCAACGCCAGCGCCTCGCCCAGCTCGAAAGCCGCCTGAGCCGCGTCATGGATCAGCGCCTGCGCGGCGAACGGATGCGTGTCGAGCATCTGCAACGCCGGCTGGCCGGCTACGATCCGTCGAACCGCGTGGCCCGCGCCCGCGGCCAGCTCGACGGCCTGCAGCAGCGGCTGTATCAGGCCATGCCGCGCCAGCTCGAACAGCGCCGCCAACGGCTCGGCGCCCTGGCCCGCGAGCTCCAGGCGGTCAGCCCGCTGGCGGTGCTCGGGCGCGGCTATGCGATCCTCGAGGACGACGAGCGGCAGGTGGTGCGCAGTGCCGCCGACACCCAGCCGGGCCAGATGCTGACCGCGCGGCTTGGCGAGGGACGCCTCAGGCTGGAAGTGAAGCGGCGGCTGCACAAGGGCTGAGCGTCCGACAGACGCTTAGTGACACTCAAGCCTGATTGAGCTGCTCGGCGTCGGCGCCAGGCTTGAAGGCGCCGGGTTCCAGCGAGTGGCGGCCCAGCAGCTTGTAGAAGTCGGTGCGGTTGCGCCCGGCGATGCGCGCCGCCTGGGTGACGTTGCCTTCGGTGATCTTGAGTACCTTGATCAGGTAGCTGCGCTCGAAGCCGGCGCGGGCGTCGTTGAACGACGGCAGCGCGTTCTCCTCGGCGGCCAGCGCCTGGGAGACCAGCGCCTCGGGAATGATCGGCGAACTGGTCAGCGCCACGCATTGTTCGACCACGTTGACCAGTTGGCGGACATTGCCCGGCCAGGCGCTTCCGGCCAGCAGGTTGAGCGCCCCGGAGGAGAAGCCCTTGACGAACGGCTTGTGCCGCGCGGCGGCCTGGGTGACCAGGTGCTTGGCGAGCAGCGGCACGTCCTCGGCGCGCTCCTTGAGCGGCGGCAGGCGCAGGTTGACGACGTTGAGGCGGTAGTAGAGATCCTCGCGGAAGTCGCCCTCGGCCATCGCCCGGTCGAGATCGCGGTGGGTCGCCGAGATGATCCGCACGTCGATGGGAATCGAGGTGGTCGAGCCCAGCGGGCGTACCTGGTGGTCCTGCAACACGCGCAGCAGCTTGACCTGCAGCGGCAGCGGCATGTCGCCGATCTCGTCGAGGAACAGCGTGCCGCCGTCGGCGGCCTGGAACAGCCCTTCGTGCTGGCTGATCGCGCCGGTGAAGGCGCCCTTGGCGTGGCCGAACAGCTCGCTTTCCAGCAACTGCTCGGGCAACGCGCCGCAATTGATGGCGATGAACGGCTTGCCGGCCCGGGAGCTGGCCTGGTGAATGGCGCTGGCGAGCAGCTCCTTGCCCGAGCCGGAGGCGCCGGTGACCAGCACGCTGACGTCGGAGCCGGCGACCATCCGCGCCTGCTCGAGCACCTTTTCCATGTGCGGGCTGCGGGTGATGATCGCCGAACGCCAGGCATCGTCGCCCTCGACGCTGGGACCGGGGGTCTGGGTCAGGGCGTCGTCGATCGCCGCGAACAGCTCGTCGCGGTCGACCGGCTTGGTCAGGAAGCTGAACACGCCCTGGCGGGTGGCGCTGACCGCGTCGGGAATCGAGCCATGAGCGGTGAGGATGATCACCGGCAGGCCGGGAACGCGCTTTTGCAACTGCTGGAACAGCGCCATGCCGTCCATCTCGTCCATGCGCAGGTCGGAAAGCACCAGGTCGGGGCGCGCCCGCTCCAGGCACTCCAGCGCCTGGCGGCCGTTATCGGCGGTGGTCACCCGGTAACCGCGGCTCTCCAGACGCATACCCAGCAATTTGAGCAGGCTGGGATCGTCGTCCACCAGTAGGATGTGGGCTGCGTGCTTCACGGTGTCGCTCCTCCGCTCTGTGAAAAGTGCTCGCCGACTTTTCAGGCAAAGCTTAGTTCAGGGCGCCAGCCGCCCTCTGGGGGCTCGGACTATTGCTGGCGCGAATTGATGCTTTGTTCGATCGCCGTCAGCGCGTCGAGCTTCTCGGCCAGCGCGTCGCGCTCCTGGATCGCCTTGTTGCGCGCGCTCTTGCTGGCAGCGATCTCGTCGAGCAGCGCGCGACGACCCTCGAGGCCGTTAAGCCATTGGCGCAACAGCGGCTGCAATTCACTGGGCGCAGCGGCCAGGTCGGCCTTGTAGAGTTCCGAGGCATCCTTCCAGCGCTCGCGTTCAGCCCACGACAGCACCACTGCGCGGGCCAGGCGCTGGCGCGCGGTATTGCCCTCGAGTTCGGCCAAGGTGTTCTCGCGCCACACGGCATCGCCACGCTGGGCGGCCAGGCCGAAAGCGATCCACGATTCGATCAGGCAGCTGTTGGTTTCGAGGCTGGGTATCTCGGACAGGCACTGGTCGGTCGTCATGTCGAGGGGCTCGTCGCGCTGCGATAACAATTGCTGGCAACCGGCCAGCACAAGCGAAACGCTCAGCACGCCGGCCATGAGTATCGGATGCTTCATTGATCAGTTCCTTGCGTCATTGCTTACCGCTGTGAGCCTGGCTTGCGGCGTATTGGTCTCGTTGCCCGCTTCGGCATTCCACGGCAGCGTCAGCCGAAAACACACGTCGAGCGGGTCATCATCATTGAGCGTGAGCGTCCCGTTCTGGGCTTTGGCGCAATCGGCGGCTACCGACAGGCCGATACCCGAGCCCTTCAGCGCGCCCTTGCGTCGCGCCCGGCCCTGGTAGAATGCATCGAACAGCTGTCCGCGATCCTCATCGGCGATCGGCTCGCCGCTGTTGGCAACCTCGATCGCCAGCGTGCGGCCACGGCGCTGGGCGCGCAGCTCCAGGTCGCCGCCATCCTCGCCGTAGGCAATGGCATTCGACACCAGGTTGTCGAGAATGCGCATGGTGCGGCTGCGATCGGCGCGCCATTCGAGCGGTTGATGGTGGGCGATCACCTGCATGCCCTTCTTCTCCAGCGCCAGCTGATGCTTGGCGAGGACTTCCTTGATCACCGTGGCGATATCGAAACGCTCGTTGATCACGCCCTGATTGTGCTGTAGCAGATTGTAGTCGAGCAGCTGTTCGATCAGGGTCTGCAGCTCCTCGCCACTGGCGTCGATCAGCTCGACGATTTCGCGCTGGCGCGGGCTCAGCGCGCCGGCCACGTCGTCGCTCAATAGCGCCGTGCCTTCGCGCACGCTGGCCAGCGGCGTCTTGAGCTCGTGCGACATGTGGCGCAGGAATTGCTGCTTCTGGGCCTCGAGCTCGTTGAGCCGGGCCGATAACCAGTCCAGCCGCTCGCCGAGGCTGACCAGCTCGGCAGGGCCCTGGATATGGTGCGCCAGGGGCGGCTCCGCCCCGCTGCCCAGGCTGAGAATGCGCCGCTCGAGCTGGCGGATCGGGCGGATGATCAGCCAGGTGAACAGCAGCATCAACAGCAGGCTCGCCGAGACCAGCGCTGCAGTCTGCAGCCATAGCCGCCGCTGAACCTCGCCGGCGCGATCGCTGATCGACTCGATGCGATTGTCGATCTGGCGGTTGGTGGCCTTGCGCAGCGCCTCGGTATGCGTGGCGAAGCTGGCGAACCGGTCGAGTTCTTCACTGACTGCCTCGGGGGTGAGCGCGGGGAGCCCGGTAAGCCAATCGAGCTGTTGGCGCAACGCGATCAGGTCGGGATTGCCGGGCAGCAGGCGTTGATGCTCGTCGAGCAGCTTGGAAAACGCCTCGGCCTTGTCGCTGAAGATCTCCATCAGGCCGGGTTGCTCGACGACCGCATACTGGCGGGCACTGCGCTCCATCTCCACGGCCAGATTGGAGAGTTCGCGGGCCCGGCGCGTCTGATCGACGGCCTGGCGCGCGCTGACGTTGGCCAGTTGCGAGAGTTCCGACAAGACTTCGCCGGCCTGAAACATCAGGACGGCGAGGGGCAGCATCACGACCAGAAAGGCCAGCAATACGAGCTGCAATAGCGAGCGCGGGCGCCAGCGGCGCGAGACCTGGGAGGTCATGGAAACAGTTCTATGCAGAAAGAAGGTCAACGTCATTCATTCTCTCCGCACAGCATAACAGAGTTACCGTTCGGGTAAGCGGTGGGACACCGGTGCCACGAAAAAAGCGGGCCGGCAGAGCCGGCCCAAGGTACGCAGGGAACTGAAGGGTCATGTGAGTACTCACGATGATCTGCCTGGCCAGACACGCATGAGACTCGGAGTCGGCTCCCCGTGGGAGCCCGAAACCGTGAAATCGCCTTGAGTCTGCCAGGGACTGCGATTTCACTTCTGGCGGCGAACCGCCTGGCTTCGTCCGGTTGACGCGTCGCCTGGGCGTCGCGCCGTCAATATGTCCCCCGTGAGGGGGAGTGGCATCCTTGCCTGGGCATCCATGCCCTGCAGGTACACATCCTTGCTGGCTAGCAGTACCCGTCTCATCGCAACCTAAGTCACACATCGCGTGGAGCAGACGCTACCGAGCGGTTGGCGGTCTCGGCACAGGGTCGTGGAAGACCGCCTGGAGCCCGGTCGGGTAGTGGATCGAGCCGTTGAACCACTTCCCGTTGCTCGCCCTATATCATTGCGAATGGCGTGCCAGAACGATAGTTAATTATTTAATTTCAATAACTTAAAAATAGAATATCTGATTGCCGGAAGCTTGGCGCGAAGAAAGCATGGCAAGAAGCGCCATTGCACAGCGCAAACTGTCTGCAATCGAAGACACTCCCAGGAAGCTACGCACAAACACTTTTTAATTCATAAGCTTGGCGCGTATCCATTTAGCAACGATCGGGCAGAAGCGAGCATGACGGGTACAGCCCGAGCGCTGAACGGGCCTCAAGGCGGGCTCAATTCAGGCTTTTGACGAGGATCTTCGACTTGCGGGCATAGTTGTAGGCCTCGCGGCGTAGCGGCGGCAGCGATTCGATATCCGCCAGCCCGAAGCCGTGCTCGAAGAACCAGTGGGCGGTATGGGTGGTCAGCGCGAAGAGCGCGGCGATCCCGTCGCGCCTGGCGCGTCGCTCGAGCTCGGCGAGCAGCAACGCGCCGCGTGCACCGCCACGATAGTCGTCGTGCACGGCGACACAGGCCAGTTCGGCCATGGCGGCGTCGTTGAACGCATGCAATGCCGCGCAGCCGATAATCATGCCGTCGCGCTCGATGACCAGGTAGTCGTCGATCTCGTGCTCGAGGCGTTCGCGCGAACGCGCCACCAGCATGCCGCGCTCCTCGAGCGGGCGTAACAGCTCGAGCAGGCCGGCAATGTCGCCAAGCCCCGCCGGGCGCAGCTGCTCATAGCGATGCTGGGTGATCATCGTGCCCACCCCGTCGCGGGTGAACAGCTCGCCGAGCAGCGCGTCATGGTCGTGCCAGGAGATCAGATGGGTGCGCGCCACACCGTGCCGCGCCGCCTCGCAAGCCGCCGCCAGGTGGCGGGCCAGCTCGCTGCCGGCCGCGGCGGCCTCACCGAGCGGCCGGGCATCGCCCGGGGTCAGCTGGCGCTGCAACGCCCCGCTGTCGTCGCGCAGGCCGTCGGCCTCGCCGAGCAGGATCAGCTTGTCGGCCTTGAGCGCGACGGCGGCCTGCTGAGCCACCTCGGCGGCGTCTAGGTCGAACACCTCGCCGGTGCTGGAAAAACCCAGCGGCGGCAGTACCACCAGTGTGCCGCGGTCGAGCAGCGACTCGATGGCGGCGGCACGCACCCGGCGCACTTCGCCGCTGTGGTCGAAGTCGATACCGCCGCGCACGCCCAGCGGCTTGGCCATTACCAGGTTGCCCGACACCGCGGTCAGCTCGACGCCATGCAACGGCGTGTTGGGCAGCCCCAACGACAGCCGCGCCTCGAGCCACAGCCGCTGTTCGGCGGCGACACGCTCCACGCAGCGCATGATCGCGTGGTCGACGACCCAGCGCCCGGCGTGACGCTCGGCCACGATGCCCGCCGCGTCGAGCGCCGCGTCGACCTGCGGGCGGATGCCGTAGATCACCACCAGCCGCACGCCCAGGGTATGCAGCAATGCCAGGTCCTGGATCAACTGCTCGCCGCGCCCGTTGGCCATCGCTTCGCCTTCGATGAGGATGACGAAGGTACGCCCGCGATGGGCGTTGATGTAGGGCGATGAGTTGCGGAACCAGTCGACGAAGGGAAAGCGCGTGTTCAAGCCGGGCCCCCGGAGGCGGAATGTAGATAGCGACCACGCATCGCGGCGCATGGCGGGTAAGCAGCGACTATATCAGAGGGACTATATCAGAGGCGCGAAAACGGCGGCACCTCTCGGGTGCCGCCGTTCGGGCTTCGAGCGCCAGGTTCGGGGCGCTGTAAAGAGCGGCTTCGGGCTTCGGCAGCATTTAGCTCGCAGCTCGCAGCTCGCAGCTCGCAGCTCGTCGCTCGTCAGCCAAACATCCCCTTGAACATGAAGAAGAACAGGATCGCCAGCCCCGCTCCAGCCGGCAGGGTGATCAGCCAAGACATGATGATGGTGCCCAGCACCCGCAGGTTGAGCGCCGCCATGCCGCGTGCCAGGCCCACGCCGAGCACCGCGCCGACCAGCGTATGGGTGGTGGAAATCGGCAACCCGGTCCCCGAGGCCAGCACCACGGTGGTGGCCGCGGCCAGCGTCGCGGCGAAACCGCGACTCGGGGTGAGCTCGGTGATGCCGGTGCCGACGGTGGCGATCACTCTGTGGCCATAGGTGACCAGGCCGATGACGATGCCGCCACCGCCCAGCACCAGCACCCACCAGGGCAGCGCCGCGGCCTTGCCGATCTCGCCGCTGGACTGGACCACGCTGATCACTGCGGCAAGCGGACCGACGGCGTTGGCGACATCGTTGGAACCGTGGGCGAAGGCCATGGCGCAGGCGGTGAACATCATCAGCACGCCGAATATCCGCTCGACGCTGGAAAAGCCGAAGCTGTCGCCGCGACGCTTCTTGTCGCGATTGACGCGATTCTCGAGAAAGATCCCCAGCACCATGATCGCGACCCCGATGGCGATCGAAATCAGCAGACTCTCGATGAACGAAAAGTCGGCACCGACATGCGACAGCCCCTTGACCAGCGTGACCATCGATATGATGAAGCCGACCAGGAAGATGTAGCCCGGGACATAACGTTTGGCCGCGGCGAACGGGTCGCGGTTTTCGAAGATCAGCAGCTGCACCGAGCGGAACAGCACGAAGCCGATGGTGCCGGCCAGCAGCGGCGACACCACCCAACTGGCGGCAATCTTCCCGACCTTGGGCCAGCTCACCGCATCGAAGCCCAGCCCGACGACCGCGAAGCCGACGATCGCGCCGACGATCGAATGAGTGGTCGACACCGGCCAGCCGCGGGTCGAGGCAATCAACAGCCACAGCCCGGCGGCCAGTAGTGAAGCCAGCATGCCGTAGACCAGCAGTTGCGGTTCCTCGGTCAACAAGGTGGGATCGATGATGCCCTTGCGGATGGTCTCGGTGACCTGACCGCCGGCCAGCCAGGCGCCGAGGAATTCGAAGACCACCGCGATCAGGATCGCCTGGCGAATGGTGATGGCCTTGGAGCCGACCGAAGTTCCCATGGCATTGGCGACGTCATTGGCGCCGATCCCCCAGGCCATGAAGAAACCGAAGATGCTGGCGAGGATGATGAATACATCGCCGTACTGCGCAATGATGGACATAGGCACGCGTTCTTTAGGGTGGCGTGAAGCGAGACCGGTGCGCGTCGAGCGCCGCAGCCTCAGCGTGCGGTCAGGATCTGCAGACGGCTGCCGACGCGTTCGGCGCGGTCGGCGAGATCGCCAATCCAGTCGATGATGTTATAGAGGAACATCACATCCACCGGCGGCAGCTTGGCTTCGAGTTCGAACAGCTGGCGGCGAATGGCGATCTCCTGGTCGTCGGCCTGATGCTCGAGTTCGTGCAACTCGCGGATCAGGTTGTGCATGAGGTCGGAGACATTGCGGCCGAAGCCGGATTCGAGCAGCTCCTCGAGCTCTTCCAGCGCCTTGCGCGCCTGCGCTACGGTAGCCACGGCGGTACGCAGGTAGTCGCGCATCGGCTGGGCCATTTCCGCCGGCACCTGCATGCGCCGGCCCAGCATGATGCCGGTGATGTCCCGCGCCTTGTTGGCGATCTTGTCCTGCACGCTGATCAGTTCCAGCAGGTCGGAGCGCGACACCGGCAGGAACAACGTGTTGGGCAGGTTGAGCCGCAACTGGGTCTTGAGCATATCGGCGTCGTGCTCAAGATCGGTGACCGCTTCGCGATACTTGGCGGCCTCGTCCCAGTCGCCGGCCTGGGAGGCGTCGAAGAAGGGCAACAGTTGATCGGCGCACTCACTGGTCTTGACGATGTGCGCCAGCAACGGCTGAAACGGCGATCGCCCGAACAACGACGAGAAGGGGTTGGAAGTCACCATGAGCATCATTCGTCGGTTGGAAATGGCGGCGACAGTATAGTGACTGCGACACGCAACGTCATGAAAAATTAATCGCTTTTACTTGCAAGAGAGCGTCACGATGGCTAGGGAAATCGAACTCAAGCTGGTCCTGGGCGAAAGCGCAGCCCAGCGGCTCGCCGCTCATCCGCGTCTCGCCGGGCTCAGTGCACGTCGCGAAACGCTGATCAACAGCTACTACGACACGCCCGCCGGCGATCTGCAGCGTCAGCGCGTGGCGCTGCGCCTGCGGCGCACTCCGCAGCGCATCCTGCAGACTCTCAAGACCGCCGGCGAAGGCTCCGGCGGGCTCTCCTCGCGCGGCGAATGGGAATGGCCGGTCAGCGAGCAGGCTCTCGACCTTGCCGGTCTCGCGGCATTGCCGCCGATGCAGGCGCTCGGCCGCGACGTGCTGCTCGCTCTCGAGCCACGCTTTGCCACCGACTTCGCGCGCACCCGCTGGCTGGTCGAAGACGCCGAGACGACGATCGAGGTTGCCCTCGACCAGGGCGAGATCCGCGCCGGACAACGCCGCGTGGCCATCAACGAACTGGAACTCGAGCTCAAGCGGGGCGCGCCGAGCGAGCTGTGGCGACTTGCCGAGGCGCTCGCCGACCATGTCGCGCTGCGTCCGGCCAATGCCAGCAAGGCAGCCCGCGGTGCGCTGCTGTGCGATGGCCGCCGGCCGACCCTGGCCAGCGCCGCCGAGCGGCGCGCCGCCACGCCGCGACAACGTTGCGACCTGGCGATCGCCGCTCTCGATGCCTTGAGTGACAGCGGCGAGCGTGAATGCCTATCCCGGGCCCGGGAGGCCTTTGACTCGCTCGCCGACGATACCAGCCTGACCACGGCGATCCGCCAGCCGGCCCGCCGGCTCATCGACGCCCTCGCCGAGCCGCAATGGCTGACGCCCTCGTTCGGCCAGCACAGCCTCGCCCTGCTCGCTGCGCTGGATGCGCGTTGAGCCGCCCCCATGGGCAGTGCGCTGTGGAGCGCCCTTGTGAGAGCATGCAAGTCATGGAGTGGTTTACGGTGAGCCCAAACGATTGGTTTAGGAAAAACTTATGAAGATCGTTATCCTGGGTGCGGATCAGATTGGCAGCAGCCTGGCCGAGTACCTGGCGCGTGAAGGTAATGAAATTACCGTCGTCGACATTTCTGCCAGCCGGCTGAGCGATCTCACCGCGCGACTCGACATACGCACCGTAGAGGGCAAGGTGTCTCATCCGAGCGTACTCAGGAAAGCGGGATGCGATGAGGCGGACCTGTTGATCGCCGTCACCGATTCCGACGAGCTCAACATGCTGGCCTGCGAGGTCGCCAATACCCTCTTCAACGCCTCGACCAAGATAGCGCGCGTGCGCGACAATGATTACCTGGCGCACGACGAACTATTCTCGGAACGGGCGCTGGGAATCGAGCTTACCATATGCCCCGAGCAACTCGTCACCGATAGCATCTATCGCATTTTCGAATTCCCCGGCACCCTGCAGGTGCTCGATTTCGCCAAGGGCAAGGTCCAGCTCGTCGCCGTCAAGGCCATCTACGGCGGGTCCCTGGTCGGCAAGGAACTCTCCACCTTGAGAGAGCATTTACCCAGCGTGAACACACGCGTGGCGGCCATCTATCGCCGCGGCAAAGGGATCACCCCGCAGAGCGACACCGTCATAGAAACGGATGACGAGGTTTTCTTCATCGCCTCCCGCAAGGATATTCGCGCGGTCATGAAGGAGTTGCGCAGGGCGGAGCAGGGGTATCGTCGTGTGATCATCGCCGGCGGCGGCAACATCGGCGAGCGACTCGCAAAAAAGCTGCAAGGCGACCATCATGTCAAGCTGATAGAGATCGACGCGGCGCGCGCTCAGACCTTGGCCGAGCGCCTGACGGAAACGGTCGTGCTCAACGGCAGCGCGACGCGCAAGAACTTGCTCGTCGAGGAAAACATCGACGACTGCGATATCTACTGCGCGCTGACCAACGACGACGAAGACAACATCATGTCGTCGCTGCTGGCCAAGCGACTCGGCGCGCAAAAGGTCCTGACCCTGATCAACGACCCGGCCTACGTCGAGCTCATCCAGGGCGACAGAATCGACATCGCCATCTCTCCGCAGCAAGTGACCATCAGCAGCATACTGAGACATGTTCGGCGTGGCGATGTGGCGAAGGTTCATTCGCTGCGCCGCGGTGCGGCCGAGGCCATAGAGGCCGTTGCCCATGGCGATGCAGACTCGTCGCAAGTGGTTGGCCGCAGAATAGAGGACATTCCGCTTCCCGCCGAAACGATGATCGGTGCCATCGCTCGAGGTGACGAGGTCATTCTGGACCACAGCGACGTCGTCATCGAAACCGACGATCACCTCATACTCTTCCTTCTCGACAAGCGTCGCATCCAGGAAATCGAACGCCTTTTACAGGTCAAAGCAAGCTATTTTTAAGCCAGCCCAATGAACGGCCTACATGGCGTTGCGGGCAAATAGACCGCAGGAGATCCTCCTTTGCCCAGCCTGACTCGACGGCATGCCTCGAAGGCGGTTCACGCAATCGCCCCGGTCGCGAAAATACTGGCCGTGCTGCTGCTGGTGCTGGCGCTATTCATGTTGGCTCCGCTGATCCTCCTGACCCTGCAGGGCGCTCTGGAAGCCCGGGCGTTCGCGCTGTCGATCGGTATCATCCTGGCGGTTGCATTGCCCACGCTGGTATTGACCCGCGGCATCCCCATCGAGCTGCGCCCCGTCCAGATGTTCATCCTCACTACCCTGAGCTGGGTGATGATCTCCAGCTTCGCCAGCCTGCCCTTCATTCTGGGTACGCCCTATCTCTCCTTGACCAATGCCGTGTTCGAATCCGTTTCCGCCATCACCACGACGGGTTCCACCATCCTGGTCGGCATCGATGGATTGACGGACGGGCTGAAGCTCTGGCGAGGCATGATGCAGTGGCTGGGCGGCATCGGCATCATCGTCATGGCGATCGCCATTCTGCCGTTTTTGAAGGTCGGCGGGATGCGCCTGTTCCAGACGGAGTCCTCCGATTGGTCAGACAAGGTGCTGCCCCGTGCGGGTGGGATCGCCAAGGCGACTGGAGCCATCTACCTGGGCTTCACCGGTATCGTGACGATCTCCTACTGGCTGGCCGGCATGCTTCCCCTCGATGCCATCGTGCATGCCATGACCACGGTCGCCACGGGCGGTTTCGCCAATACCGATGCATCCTTTGGCGCCTATAGCAACCAGCCGCAAATACTCTGGCTGGCTTCGCTGTTCATGTTCTGCGCCTCACTGCCCTTCGTCATCTACATACGCGCGCTGCGCGAGACCCGCAGCGCCCTTTGGCGAGACCAGCAGGTCATCGGCCTCTGTTACCTGCTGCTGGTTGCCATAACGATTCTTACCGGCTACAGGATCGCCCAGGGCACGGAGCCTTTTGCGGCGCTGACCCAGGTCACCTTCAACGTGACTTCCATCGTCAGCACGACGGGTTACGCCTCTGAAGACTATACGACCTGGGGCGCACTGTTCATCGTCGCGTTCTTCTATCTGACCTTTATCGGCGGCTGCAGCGGCTCGACCAGCGGCGGCATGAAGATATTCCGCTTCCAGATCGGCCAGGTCATGCTGACCAATCAGTTGCGTTTTCTGGTGCACGCCAACGGCACCTTTCCCCAACGCTACAATGGGCGGCGCTTGCCGGATGAAGTGATCAGGGGGGTTATCGCGTTCTCGTTCTTCTTCTTCCTGACGATCGCCGGTCTCGCCCTCGGGTTGGCCATGTTGGGACTCGACATGGTATCCGCGCTCTCGGGCGCGGCCACGGCAGTGGCCAACGTCGGTCCCGGGCTCGGCGACGTGATCGGACCGGCCGGAAATTTCGCCTCGCTGCCCGATGCGGCGAAGTGGCTGCTGAGCATTGGAATGCTGATGGGACGCCTGGAGATCCTCACCGTGATCGTGCTGTTCACGCCCACGTTCTGGAAGAAGTAGACGCGCCTTCCCCGACGAGCGACCACATTGACAGGAGAGCGCCCTTGTCTTCTTTACGACCTGCCAAGGCAGGCCTGCGCACGAAGCTATTTCAGGTCATCTTCGAGTCGGACAGCCGCCTGGCCAAGGGCTTCGATGTCGTACTGATCCTGATGATCCTGGCCAGCGTGGCCGTGGTCATGCTGGATAGCGTCGAAGGCTATCGCGGTGCGTTCGGCACGCTCTTCTACGAGGCGGAGTGGGTCTTCACGCTACTGTTCACGCTGGAACTGGCGGCCCGCCTGTACTGCCTGGAGCGGCCCCTCAAGTACCTGACGTCGTTTTACGGCGTGGTCGACCTGCTGTCGATCCTGCCCACCTGGCTAGCCCTGCTGCTCCCCTGGGGCCAGTCGCTGCTGGTGGTGAGGCTGCTGCGTGTGCTGCGCATCTTCCGCGTGCTGCGGCTGATGCAGTTCGTCGGCGAGGGCCGGCTGCTGATCGATGCCCTGAAGAGAAGCTGGCATCAGATATTGCTGTTCCTGTTCGCCGTGCTGATGATCGTGATTATCTTCAGCAGCGTAGTGTATCTGATCGAGCCCCCCGAAGCGGGCTTCACCAATATCCCCACAGCGGTCTACTGGGGCGTGGTCACCCTGACCACGGTGGGCTATGGCGATATCACCCCGGTCACCCCGCTGGGGCAGTTCCTCTCGATGGTGGTCATGCTGGTCGGTTACTCGATCATCGCCGTGCCCACCGGGGTGTTCTCCGCCGAGGTGATTCGTTCGCTGCGCGAACAGCGCTACTCCAACGAGGCCTGCCCCGGCTGCGGCCTCGACCACCACGATCACGACGCCCGCTACTGCCGGCGCTGCGGCACCTGGCTCGACGAGGAGACCGAGGATCCGCGCCTCTCCGCCCGGGAAGACACGGACACCTGAGGCCGGCCCTGCAGAAGCAGGCGTCCCGGCTTGCGCGGGCCACCTGGCCGGGTGCGAGATGAGCCGGGCATCCGCCAAGCCCTCCTGCCCGGGACACCGCGAAACCGCGAAACCGCCTCATCCGACCCGGCGGCGCCCGAGTCCGCAACCGCCCGGGAGCCCGCCCGGAGCGCAACGCGGGCGCCCATGAAGGTCTTCCCTCACGCGACTCGCCGTGACGATCCGGCTCGATCACCCATACCAAAGTCTCGCGCATAAAGTTCAATGCGCAAAACCCCTCGTCCGCGCATATGATGATTCTCAATCACCTATGAACAAGCAGAATCATTCAGGCCAATTCATGAGCGAGTATGCGCGCCAAGCCAAGATCGAGCTGATCCTTCAAGAACGTCCTTTCATGTCGGTGAAAGAGTTAACGCACATGCTGGGCGTTTCGGCGGCCACCATACGCCGCGACATCGACAAGCTGGACGAAGCGGGACTGGCACGCAAGGTGTACGGCGGTATCGCTGCCATCGAGTCGGCGCACCAGCGCGCCGTCGCCCTGCCCTTTTCCGACAACCGCGACATCGCCGTCGACGCCAAGCGGGCCATTGCCCGCGAGGCCAGCCAGCGGGTACGCGAAGGCAGCTTGATCGTCGTTCACGCCGGTTCGACCTGCTTCCACTTCGGCGTGCTCATTGCCGACTGGAACGTGCGCATCCTGACGCACTCGATGCCATTGGCCGCCTATCTGTCCGAGTTCGGAAGCTGCCAGTTGACCTTGGGCGGCGGCGACCTGCATCGCGAGCCGGGGATCCTGCACGATCCGGCCGGCGACGACCAGACCTTCTTCGCTTCGCAGTTCTTTGTCGGCGCCCTCGGGGTCGGCGCGCAGGGCATCCTCGAATCCCATCCGCTGCTTGTCCATTTCGTGCAGCACTTCGCCGACCGGGTCAACGAAGTCGTGCTTCTCGTCGATAGCCGCAAGTTCAAGGAGTCCCCTCCCCTCGTGGCACTGCCCTTCCGGCGTGTGTCGCACCTGATCACCGACGACGGCCTCGACGACAACGATGCAAAGCTGCTGGAGAGCCAAGGCGTTCGCTACACGATCGCCAAGACGGCGGGAGGCGTTGATGAACAAGAGCGATGAACCTCTCCTGGAGATGACCGACATTTGCAAGACCTTCGGAGGCGTCAAGGCGCTGCAGTCCGTGGCGCTGACCGCCTGGGCCGGTGAGGTGCATGCCCTCATGGGCGAGAACGGCGCGGGAAAGTCCACCCTGATGAAAGTCCTGTCAGGTGCCCTCGCTCCCGACAGCGGTGGCGAAGTGCGCGTCGCGGGCCGCGTGATGCCGACCGGCGATACCCGGCTCTCGAAGGCTCACGGCATCGCCGTCATCTATCAGGAGCTCTCGTTGGCGCCGAACCTGACGGTGGCGCAAAACATATTCCTGGGCGCGGAAAAGGCGCGCGTCGGTGTCGTCGACCGTCACGCCATGCAAGCGGAATCACGGCCGATTCTCGACAGGCTGGGCATCGGCTTTTCTCCCGAGACGCCCGTGAGCCGCTTGTCCCTGGGTGAGCGCCAGCTCGTGGAAATCGCAAGAGCTTTATCCACCGATGCCCGAATCATCGTGATGGACGAGCCGACGACCTCGCTGTCGAGCCGCGAGACCGAAAACCTCTTCAGGGTCATAGAAGGGCTCAAGCGCGAGGGCATCGCGATCATCTACATCTCTCACCGCATGGAAGAGGTCTATCGCCTGTCCGACCGGTGCTCGGTACTACGCGACGGCACCTATGTCGGCACGCTTGAACAGGACGAACTCGATGCCGAACGCCTGGTCGCGATGATGGTCGGGCGCGATATCTCGTCCTTCTACAAGAAGGCGCATGAACCTGCCGAAGCGAATCGCAACGTGGTTCTCCGCGTGGAAAACATGGGGGACGGCAAGACGGTCAAAGGCTGTTCCTTCGATGTGCACAGGGGCGAGGTCCTGGGCGTGGCCGGACTCGTTGGTTCGGGGCGTACCGAGCTGCTGCGCCTGATTTACGGCGCCGACCCCGCCACGAGCGGCAAGGTGGTCCTGAACGGTGAAACCGTAACGCCGAAATCGCCGCGTGATGCCCTCGACAAGGGCATCGCTTACCTCACCGAGGACCGCAAGGCCCTGGGGCTCTTTCTCGACATGTCCATCTCCGACAACGTGAGCATGGCCGTGGCCGAGCACGATGCCCGACCTGGCGGCATCCGCAATATCGCCGCCGCCGCCGAACGGGCGAAGAAGGCGATCGGAAACCTCGCCATTCGTACGTCCTCGCCCAGGCAGGCCGTGGGCGCCCTATCGGGCGGCAACCAGCAGAAAGTGTTGCTGGCACGCTTGCTGGAAGCCAACCCGAAGGTCCTCATGCTCGATGAGCCGACGCGCGGCGTCGATGTGGGTGCAAAGTCCGAAATCTATCGCTTGATAGATGAGCTGGCGAAGCAGCAGGACACCGCCATCGGAGGTGATCTCACCGCCGTCGAAACCGGCGGTGACCTGGCGGCCTTTACAGCGTGGAAACGAGGCGGTCGGCATGGTACATTTCGTCATGGCGGTTGATGCGGTTGATTCTTGTGTAGGAGCTTGAATTATAACCGATTTTCAGCCGCTTTTTTCATGTCTGATGAAATATCCGGGATAGCCCGGCGTGGCTGGTGAGGGTACGGCGACTGGCGCGAAACGTGACGTTGGGCATGGCACTGTCTGGGTGAATGACGATATTCGCTATATTGCCATGCAGGTCAGTAGGTTAGAAGCGCTGCAGGGGGTCAGTCTCACGGATTCAGGTATAAGTCAATCAGTTAGGAACATTGAAAGATGTCATCAAATGCTGCGAGAACCGCATGGTCTCGCAGCGCTAGAGCCCGACCGTCCCGTCACCCTCAACCGCCTCGATGCAGCTTGAAATCAGGATCGACCGCAAGGAGAATCACGCGCCGTCAGCCTAAAGGCTTTCGTGGGTGGGAACTTGTTCCCGATTTGGCGCAGGCTTCCATCGCGTATGAATTCGCTTCCACGAAACCCCGATTCGAGGATCTTATGGAAGGAACCTGGGCCCCGATGATGCAAGGTGGAGGGGGGTGAGAGTGACCTCGAGTCCTATCATTGCCAAACCATCTGAGGCAAAATAACATGCACATATACTCCACAAAACTCATATTATGAATAGCCAACCTGAAGCTTGCCCACGAGTCTCCATTGTCATTCCCAGCTACAACCGCTGGCCACATGTATGCGAAGCAATCGATAGTGTTATCAAACAGGACTATGAAAACATAGAGTGCATCGTTGTCGATGATGCATCCACCGATGGTAGCTTCAAGAAAATAGCACAGCACTACTCTTCCGAGGAAAAGGTATCCGTAAGAGAATTATCTAAAAATGCGGGGCAATCTGCTGCTAGAAATTTTGGAGCGCGGCTGGCTACTGGGGAACTGCTATGCTTTCTCGACTCAGACGACCTTCTTCTTGAAGGCTCTATAAAATATAGAGCCTCAGCATACATAGAGACCCAAAATTACAAGGAAATCGTTGTTGGGGGAAACATCACCTCAGAGAACAAGACCCTAACATTGCCCTCACCGAAAGAAAGATTGGACGCAATTTCTCTGAACGAATACCTCTCCGACCGGGGATGGATTCATACCAATACGATAATGATGCCCACACAGGAATTCTTAAAACTCAAGGGCTTTAAAGAAAACTTGCGACAAAAAGAAGATATCGAATTTTTTATTCGCGCCCTTTGCCACATGAAAACTCGATACTGTGGCTATGCTACTTCTCAGATGCGATCAGTTGATCATCACCGTGCAAGACACGATTATGAACATATAGCCAAGCAAGGTTACGGCTTTTTAAACGCAATAAAATCAAATCAACTGCTTAAAGAGCGAGTCTCGCCAAAAATACTGTCCGATTTTTTAAAGCTAAACCTAAACTCCTACTTAAACGCCCTGTACAAGCTTAAAAGATACTCCGAATTTCGTAGCGAGCTTGTAAAGGCCAGGAAAAACGGCGATATAAAAATAACAAAAAAAATTGCAAAGAGATATATGGTATCTCTTGTCAAATAGAATATACTATAGTTACCGAACCATAACCCCTGCACTCTTGAGATATTCAGGGCCAGGCATTAAGAAATCCTCTTCCATATAATTAAGCGTTACAGGGCTCAGGCCAACCCCTGACATGAATTTTCCCTCAAACCCCTCTAATGGCTTAGGCAAATCTATTCCAATAGAAGAATAATAGTCTTTAAATTTCAACAAGGATTCATGAATAGGCTGTACAAACGTAACAGGTCTCTCTAATGCATGCGAAAACACAATGCCATGCAGAGATGAGCTAAATACGTGTTCAGCGCTTAGTATTTCACGGCATATATCTTCAGGAGAAGCATCTATATCAACCATCTTCATATTGCCTTTGCCTTCGATCTTTCTATAATAGGCTCTTCGTCGTTGGGTGTGGAATTCGTCCCTTGAACTGGGCCAGGATATGACCTCCACATGGACAGGAGGCAGGACATGAACAGTACGCAGATTCTGACCCTTGGCCTGGGCCTTGAAGCACCTTGGACTCTCAAGGATCAGCACCTGGATACTGCCGTGTCACCTCACCGTCTGGACCTCCATGTCGAAGCCGAGCGAGGTAGTCTTTACCCCTGCCCTGAGTGCGGCAAGGCCTGTCCTGCGCATGACTTCACCACCAGGACCTGGCGCCATCTGAACTTCTTTCAGCATCACTGTTACCTGCATGCTCGGGTGCCCCGCGCCAAGTGTCCCGAACATGGCATCAAACGTGTCGAGGTGCCCTGGGCGCGTCCCGGGAGCGACTTCACCCTGCTGTTCGAGCAGGCCGCCATGGCCCTGGTCCGGGAGATGCCGGTGCTGGCCGCCGCCCGCCTGATCGAGATCACCGACAAGCGTCTGTGGCGCATCGTGCATCACTATGTCGGTTGCATGCTCGAGCAACTCGATTTATCCGAGGTCAAGGCCGTGGGCTTGGATGAAACCGCGGCCAAGCGCGGCCATCGTTACGTCACCGTGTTCCTCGACATGCAGCGCAAGACCGAGCCCGTGCTCTTCGCCGTGCCGGGCCGTGGCAAGGCCACGGTCGAGGCCTTCAGCGACTTCCTGGCCGCGCATCAGGGCGATCCCGGCAACGTGCTGGAGGTGGTCTGCGACATGTCGCCGGCGTTCCTCAAGGGTGTGGAAGCGCAGTTACCCAACGCCGAGGTCACCGTTGACTGGTTTCATATCGTGCAGACCTTCACGCGCGCCCTGGATGAGGTCAGAAAGCGTGAGCGGCGCGAACAGCCACACCCCAAGCACCTGCGCTGGGCCGTCCTGCGCAACGCGGAATCCGACAACCTGACGCCCCACCAGATCACCGCCTTGCAGGAACTGCTGGCTGACGAAAGCGCCACGGCCGATGCCTGGATCATCAAGGAGAAGCTGCGCTGGATTCAGCAGGCGCCCACCCCTCGCGGGGCCCGCTGGCGGATCACCCACTTCCTTAATTTCGCCCGGGAGGCGATCGCGGACAAGGCCCTGTTGGCGCCGGTCAGGAAGGCGTTGAACACCCTGGAACGGCATGCCGACCGGGTCATTCGGCGCTGGCTATCGGCGCTGACCAATGCACGACTGGAAGGGATGAACAGCTTGTTTCAAGCCGCCCGATCACGGGCTCGCGGGTACCGCAACGAGGGCTACTTCATCACCATGATCTATCTGATTGGCAGCCCGGTGGGGAGCCTGCTGGATCAGGCCAAATCCACATGAAACGTCGAAGAGCCCTATAATATCTCCTCTCTTTATAATGAGGTATAAAAATCACTTTACCTTTCTCCGGCTGGATTGACTCATCACTGTACATAAAACGCACAAGAAGCCCTGGATCCATGAGGAAGCTCACATTAGATACGTCATATCCTTTTTCTTTAAACTCATCATACGTTATTGGTCCTCGAAGGCCAAAAATCTTTACATCGCTCTTTTTTTCAATATCATCAGCTTTCCCTTGAGTACCAACCCCGCAAATTACATCTCCATCTTTAACCCTATGAGAAACGGAGCCTATCATTAGCAACCGCCGCCCTTCCTGTGAGATATTTACCGGGCTGGCGTTATATTTAGACTCAATAATGTTTCTGTTTAAGATATCGCCCGCGTTACCAGTCTCGAAATATTTAAACCCATCCCGCCTGACCACGTCTCTAATCTTTATTTTCCACTTAGGCATTACTCCATGGTGCCAATAATAAGCTCTAACCTTCATAAAATATTTTCTCTATATGGGTCATGTGTATTTTTGATTTATCACTTATCGAAGCTATAACCTGGTGACTTGGTGGTGGAGCAGAATACCAGCGACACCCGCCAAACGTAACCACAAGGCCCCGCTTGAGCCAGACGCAACGTAAGCGCCGTTAAACCGACCCACTTGCCCTAACCGTATTGAGCCACTTTTTTTGAAGCGGGCAGCGTCGCGTTCCAGGGCAAGAGTGTTTCGAGTTGTTCGAGGGTAACCGCATCGGCTATGTGCGTTAGCACATGGTGAATATAAGCGGATGGCTCCAGGCCGTTGGCCTTGGCGGTTTCGATCAGCGAGTAACAGGTGGCACTCGCTTTAGCCCCTTGCGGGCGATGCCTGTCAAGCTTGTTGGCACCTGTAATCAGGCGGCTTCTAATCGCTGATCGCGTTGAACCAGCGGGTCTTCCTGGTCCGGGTTCAGCCAGACCGCCCGGCGCGGTGACCAGTTGCGAGTGGCACCGCTCCAGCGCCCTGGGCTCCGGCGTTTGGCCTCGGCATAAATGGCGTCTCGCCTGGCCAGCACTTCATCATCCTGGCCAGCATGCCGCTCACCCGGGGTGACGAACCGAATGGCGCTGTGGCGATGTTCGTGGTTGTACCAGTGCACGAAGCGCGTCACCCACTGCTGCGCTGCTGACAGGCTCTCGTAGCCGTCCTTCGGGTAGTCGGGCCGGTACTTGCAGGTTCGAAACAGCGACTCCGAGAAGGCGTTGTCATTGGAAACCCGGGGGCGGCTGTACGACGGAGTGATGTTCAGCCGCTGCAGTGTCGCCTGGAGCGTCGAGCCCTTCATGGCGGAGCCGTTGTCGGCGTGTAACACCCGCGGCTGGTTGATGCAGCCCTCCCGCAGCACGGCGCGCTGTATGACCTCGCTGCTGTTGGCCATGGACTCCTGGTCGAAGACCTCGGCATCGACGATCTTGCGGCTGTAGATGTCGACGATCATGTAGAGGTAATAGAACTGCCCACGCACCTGAGTCGGCAGATACGTGACATCCCAGCTCCAACAAGTATTGGGACGTGTCACGCGGTGCCGCTGCGGATCGTCCTTGGGACGTGGGGCACGAGCGCGACCGCGAGGATGCTGTTCGCCATGCGCCCGGAGGATGCGGTAGTAGCTGGACTCTGACGCCACATAGCGGCCGTCCTCGTCCAGCAGCCGCGGCACAATCTGACCAGGCGGCAGGCTGGCGAACTCGGGACGATGGCAGGTCTCCAGTACCTGCTGACGCTCCTCCGGCGACAGCGCGTGGCGCGGGACGGGCCGCACGGCCTGAGGCCGGCGATCCTGATCGCCCCGTATCCAGCGGCGGTAAGTGTGGGTACCGATGCCGAGTTCAGCGCATGCCGGTTGCAGGCGTGCCCCTTGGGCACGCGCTTCATCGATCAGCTTGATGGCATCCTGGCGATCTGAGGGGCTGATCATTCGTCCTCGTCCCCCCAGATCGCTCGGGCCTTTTTTCGCAGCGCCAACAGGGCCGCGGTTTCTGCCAGCGCAGCCTCCTTGCGGCGTAGCTCACGCTTGAGCTCCTTGTTCTCCTGGCGCTCCGCCTTGCGGGCGTCACTCTGCTGCTTCGAAGCGGCATCGCTCCGGTCGTTGGCGCCTTCGCAACTCGCCCGCCAGCGCTGGATCTGCTCGGGATACAAGCCACGCTGCCGGCAATACTCGGCTCGCTCGGTCTCGCTGAGGGCCGCCGTCTCCAGCACGGCATGGAACTTGTCCTGCGAGCTCCAGCCCTCGGGATCATCGCTCTGGTCAGGTAGCAAACGGCCCGCTTGGCGAGCCTTCTTGCGCCAGGTGTGCAGCGTGGCTGCAGAGATGCCTTCTTCCTGGGCGACCTCCGACATCGTGCGGTTGTTCGGCGGGAGCAGCTTCTTGAGGATGGCTTCCCGGCGTTCATCGGAGTACTTCATCGGAACCTCGTCACGCCCCACATCGTTCAGAGTCTAACAGCTGCTGAGGCTCCAACTAGCTTGACAGTGGGGGGATCGTTTGCTGTTTCACGTCTTGCTTTGCCATAAAGTGGCTCCTTGGTGATGATTCGGCAGGATCAATCGCCAAAATCGAAGGTCAAATCGTCGTCATCACCTCCCAACAGGTTATCGATATTCTCGGCTTCCGGCTGGCCTGTCTGCTGCTTGGCGTGAAACTTCGCTCTCTCAGCCAGTTGCGACAGCTGGCTCATGGAAAACAGCTGGGCATAGGCCAACGCCAACGCACCATGACTACGTAGATTGGCGAAGCTTTCTGCGTCCAACTCATTCAAGGCCTTCTCGTTGATGCGATACAGCCCCTGCACCGTGAGCGGTTCCTGCCCTTCCCCGCGTTCGAGCTTGAGCGGCCAAGGCTCGATCAACCCGCTCTCGCCCAATACACGACTGGCCGCATGGGTGACCTGCCGATTCTTGTCGCATTGGGTGAGGAAGTTCAGCGTCTGCTGGACCTTGTCGGTCAGGTTGCCTTCTTCGTCGAACAGCGGTTGGGCGGAAGGCTCGTCGGTCAGACTGTCCTGCTCGATCGCCAGCACCGGCTGGTCGTTGTCGGCCTTGGCCATCCGGAAGGGATAACCCCACAGGATCGACGGCACGTAGCTCGCCAGCCAGCGACCATCGGAATGCACATACAGGTTACGCTCCCCACCCAGCCCGGTCAGGGCGACGGGCTGATAATGTTGATGAGAGCTTTGGTGAGAGCCTTCGCCCTGCTGGATAAAGCCCAGCGTGTAATGCGGCAACAGCTTGGTCAGCTCGGCGATCAGGATCGGCACGACCTGTTCCTGGGCGGCGAAGCCATAGCCCTGGCGGGGCCAGAAGTAGCTGTCGGCGTGTTGGGTGCGGGATACCGCGATCCATTGGCTCATGCGGTTTCCTTTGGGTTGGCGTGGAACGAGAGTTCAGGAGATTTTCGCGAGGTATCGCCATAAAGAAAACCCCCAGCCGAAGCTGGGGGTTTCGTTCGAAAAGTCTGTTTAAAACTTAGCTTATACTGCAGGAGCAGTATATGCGTCGTTGTTAGCAGACAGGTCGTGAGTACCGACGATCTGGATAGCAAAATCAGCGTCGTCATACTGACTGTTGCCGCTAGTGTCGGAGAATGCGTAGGTATTATCTTCGAACTGGAAGAACACACCAGTAGACGCTGCACCGTCAGCCGCTGCGGTGGCGAAAGCGTCATTAAGGCTGGTGGCCTCGGAAGCGTCAACCGAAGCATACGCTCCCGTGATGCCGGTCAGCATATCAGCGGTAATATCCGCATCTCCGTCGATAGTGCTGTCGAAGTTGGTGATGACATCCATGCTGCCGTAGGTAGAACCACCAGCGACGTTCAGCGTGTCGACACCATTGTCGGCGCCCAGCGTGATGGACTCTTCAACAGCCATCACGTTGGTGTAAGTCAGCTCACCGGTCATGGCAGACGCATCGACGGATGCGAAGGTTTCGCCTGCGCTATTATCGAAGCTGAAGTTGCCGTTGCCCGACAGGTTCAGCGTGTCGGCAGTGACTGCAGAATCAGCATCTGCAACAGTCAGCGTGACAGTACTAGCCGTGTTTGCATCAACGGTTGCGTCATACTGAGAGGCCACGTTGACTGTGCTCGCCACATTTTCAGTAAGATTCAGCGTCTGCGCTGTGCCAGCGTTGTCGCCCTCAACAATCACTGATTGTTGAGCTGAAAGGTTGCTGACAGTCACGTTCGCAGCGGAAGCAGTGAAAGTGAACTGGCTATATCCAGACAGCTGAGCGGCATCAACGGTGGCATCCGCAGCGGTGAACTCAAGACTCTCGACATTCTGAAGGACGCTGAACTGATCGTAACCCTGGGTGCTGAAGCTTGAATCGGACAGGACGACGGTGTCGTTGCCTTCACCGCCATCGATGCTGCCTGAAACGGTAGCCAGGCCACCCACAAGAATGCGGTCGTCTCCGGCACCAGCGTTCACGGTAATGCTTTCTGCGCTGTTATTAGACAGGTCGATGGTGTCATCGCCGGCACCGGCTTCGACGGAAGTTGCTGCGTTGAGCGCACCGAAGTCGTCGTTGCCTGCGCCACCCATGACATTGGTCACGTTATCCAAAACAGCATCTGTAACTGTGATGTTGCCAGTTGACTCAGAGGCGTTGAAGGTGACCTCGCCATCCACATCAGAACCAATGCTACCGCCCGCAAGGGTCAGCTCGCCGGAAGCTGCAACAGCAAAAGTAGCCAAGTTAGCTGCAAGAGCGGGAGCTGTCCCACCGGTCAAGCTAAGGGTAGAGGTACCCTTGGTGGTGGCATTCAATGTGTCGACGGCATTGGAAGCTGCGGTGATATTGAAATTCACCATGGAATCCTGCAGCGCCACATTGACAGTCGAGCCGGAAGCCACGGTCAAGTTGGTAAATACAAGACCGCCGGTGGCGTTTGCATCTTCGCTATCGGTAAAGCTAACCGTCTGGTTAGCGGTCAAGCCAGTAACGCTAGGCGCTGACGTCGTACCTACAAAGTTGATCTGCTCAAGGCCATCAAGAGTAGAAACATCGTAAGTAGCGGACGTGTCACCCTCAACACTCAGCACTTCGATGTTGGAAATGTCACCGTTAATAGCATTTGCAGAGCTAGCATCGATGCGAAGCGTGTCACGGCCAGCACCACCATCGATAGAATCGAAATTATTGAAAACGTCGACTTCGGCCGCCAAGAAGGTGTCGTCGCCCTCAGTACCGGTCAGATTATCGACACCTGTAGTGAGCGTCCTAGCATCGGCTTTAAGCAACTAACTGTTTTAATTACCCTTTTTCCCTGCTTCAACAGCCGTTTCTGGCGTTTCCCATCACATTTCCACTTTTATCCGCCACACCGCCTCCCTTCCGAGACCGCTATTTCAGCCTAACCGGCTGTTTTTATTGGATTCCTATCGCTTTCCACTTTTCCATCACATTTCCACTGGGCTGTCCCAGGCCGTTGGCGCCGAAATGTCACGGTTACTCCCTATCGGTGTGTCTTTGACGCTTTTCGACCCGATGGCTCGCCGTGGTCTCACCACGCAGCTTTTCGGCCAGTGAGGTCGGTATTAGTTCCTCGTTCGGTTCGCCGGGTAGCGCCTCACCTTGTTGCAGGGCGTCGATGGCTGCCACCGCGCGCGGACGCACCGTCACCGTCAGATCCTGAACGATGGGTATCCAGTCGATCTGGATGCCACGCTGATTCAGCTCATGGCGCATCGTGACCATGACATCGGAGCGCATGATGCTGGAGGGACGCTCGCCGCGGGTAACGATCGGCTTGGTCAGTCCGAGGGTGTCGGCAAACGCCTGTTGGTTCAGATTGAGCGCGGCACGGGCGACCCGCATGGCGGTGGCATCGAGATGCTCCCCGGTGGTGTACAGCCTTACGCTGTCCAGGGTGCTGAACACATCGATCTCGACGCCGTGCTCGCGCATGACGTAGATCAGCCGCACCAAGGTATCGGCACGCATCGCCATATCGGGTTTTTCGTTGCGAGCGATCACGGTTTTGGTCACCCCCAACGCGGAGGCCAGCTCTTGTTGGGTCAGTTGGCAGGCCGCACGCGCCATGCGCAGGGCGATGGCCAAACGGGTCGTTTCGTACATGGTGTCTTGACTCCAGGATCGATTGGGCTAATATGCCACTAAATACATCGATAGATAGCTTTTGTGACTTATCCGCCAATTTAACAACCGATGGAGATCATAATGCCTAAAGCCGCGCTCAGTCAGCACTTTGTCGAGCATGCCGCCTGCCCCGCCGGGAAGGCGCGCATCGATTACTACGATGACAAGGTGAAGGGGTTATCGCTCAAGGTGCTGGCTTCCGGCCACAAGGCGTTCTATATCCGCTACCGCGATGCCCGAGACACGCTGGTGGAGCGCAAACTGGGCACTACGGCGGTGATGAAGCTGAGCGAGGCGCGCAAGTCAGCGAACGATGTCCTGGCCCAGGTGGCGATGGGAGAAGATCCCTTCGAGCAACGCCGTACCCTGAAGCAGGTTCCGACGTTCGCCGACTTCGTGGAGACGGCGTACATGCCGCACATCAAGGGCTACAAGCGCAGCTGGTCGACCGATGAGTGCCTGCTGCGTAACCATGTGCTGCCCAAGCTCGGCAAGCTGTACCTGGACGAGATCAAGCGACAGCACCTGATTGAGGTGTTCAGCGCGCACCGCGCCACGCATAAACCGGGCTCCACGAACCGGGTGATCATCCTGTGCCGCTATATCTTCAACTGCGCGCTGAAATGGGAGGTGGAGGGCATTAGCCGGAACCCCACGGCGGGGATTCCGCTGTACCCGGAGAACAACAAGCGGGAGCGTTATCTGAAGGACGACGAGGCGCTGCGGCTGTTCGAGGCCCTGGAAGCCTCACCCAACCCACTGCTGCCGTACATCATCGCCATGCTGTTGCTGACCGGGGCGCGCAAGCGCGAAGTGCTGGATGCGACCTGGTCGGATCTGGATCGGGACAAGCGCCTGTGGCGCATCGAGTTCAACAAGACCGGGCGCACGCGACACGTCCCGCTGTCGCAGGGGATGCTGACGTTGCTGGAGAGACTGCCGCGCGTGGCGGGCAATGAGTATCTGTTTCCCAACCCCAAGACCGGCAAGCCGTTCGTGAGCATCTTTCACAGCTGGGACACGGCGCGGTACAAGGCGGGGTTAGGCGACGTGCGTATTCATGATCTGCGCCATAGCTTTGCCAGCTATGTGATCAATGCGGGGCGTTCGTTGTATGAGGTACAGAAGCTGCTGGGTCATACCCAGGTGAAGACCACCCAGCGCTATGCTCACCTCAGCCATGACTCGCTGTTGTCGGCAGCGGACACGGCCGCCATGGCAGTGCCATGGGATCGCGGAGCGCGAGACGAAGAATCTAAGGGAGACCCGGCAGCAACCGTACTGCCGGGGACCCGAACCCAACAGCCGGCTAGGCAACCCGCCCTACCCCGCGATGCCCCGCCCGGTCAGACGCTGTCACCGCCTCCCAGCGGAGAGCCACCGGACGGTGAAACAACAAAATAAAAAAGAAATCAGTCAGATAGCATAAGGGCAGCCACCAGGGCTGCCCTTTTTGCGCGTCAGATAAGGAGGTGAAGGAACAGCCTGTTACTGCTTGAACAGCTCGTCGAGGGAATTGGCAGTCAGGATGGCAGCCGACCAGTCTTCTAACTGCTCAGGTGTCGCTTGCTCCAGACGCTGCTCCGCCCAACCAGGGAGATCCCCAAATTTTAGGCCAAGTTGCTTATGCAGGATGCGCTGGGCTTCCTCCCGGCGAGCATCGTTAAGAAATGACACCTCATCCCGCAGTGCCCGTTCCCGCACAAAGGCCAGGCGACGGGTTTCTTCATCGGCACTGAGCTGACGAATGCGTTTCATAGCTTCAATGTTCCAACTCAGAACGAAGTGCTTTCACTTCAGCCTCACCCAAGCCTGACGCCTCAGCGATCTGAGCATCATTCAATACCTTCATTTTAATCAAATTGCGTGCGACTTCCTCACGGCCTTCCCGCTTCGCATCATTCAACAGCGACACCTCATCCCGCAGCGCCCGCTCTCGCACGAAGGCCAGGCGGCGGGTTTCTTCATCGGCGCTGAGCTCGCGGATACGGCTCATCGCCTTCTTGACCGGTTCATGGGCAACAGTGGCCATGGTGAGTTCCTCCTGCCAGTGCTTGAAGAAGATTATCCAGGCGCGCAACGGCCCCTCTGGCAAGCCCAAGCGATCCGCCTTGTTCAGTTCGATCAGGTTCATCTGCAGGATGTTCCCCAGCGACACATCCGGCTGGCGTTCATCGCGCATCTCAAACCGCCACACAGCCTGCCCGCGTTCAGCGTCTGTCGCCATGAACAGATCGAAATCAAGTAGGTGCAACCCGACAGTCGCCCGCAGCTCCTGATAGTCTTCTCCGGCGCTCAGCTGGCTGCCCAGCGTGCGGGCCAAGTAGAACAACCCCCGCTTATGCCAGGCACCATACCGACGTACCTGAACCTCGACATTGTAGCAGTGGCCGTCGCCATCACGGGCCAATACGTCGAGGATGATGTACTTGCCGGTAAGCTCTGTCGCCTCGATATTCGGATTTAGTATCTCCACCGAGGCAATATCAGGTAGATCCGGGCGCAGATCGTTGATCAGGTCCACCAGCAAATCCGGAGCTTCCGCGAACAGCCGCTTGAAGACGTAGTCATTGGTGGGGTCGAGTAGCTCGCTCATTAATGCTCCTATCTCAATGCCTCGATTCTACCACAGCGCGGCCTGTCAAGTGGTTTTCTCCCTCATTCCATCCCCCAGTTACGTAAAGAAAAAATAGCGCCCGTCAAGGTGCCCCACCCCACGGCGCCGGTTAGGGCAGCCGTGAGGCGGAGACGGTGGCGAGCGGGCCAGTGTCCCCGCTGGATGAGTTGCGAAAGGTGGACACGCTTGTCTTACAGCCACCCCCGTTCAGCGAAGGACACAAAGCCTTCGTGGCCGACCACGATATGATCCAGGACGCGGATATCCACCAGGCCCAGCGCCTCCTTGAGTCGCTGAGTGATGCGTCGATCGGCATCGCTGGGCTCGGGGTCGCCGCTGGGGTGGTTGTGCACCAGGATCACAGCCGCCGCGCTGTGCGCGATGGCGTGCTTGATCACTTCACGGGGGTAGACATTGGCCGAATCGAGGGTGCCTCGGAACAGCTCATCGAAGGCGATCAGCCGGTGCTGGGTGTCCAGGCAGAGCATCCCGAAGACCTCGTGGGGGTAGTCGAGCATCAGGGTCTGCAGGCAGCGGTGGACTTCCTCGGGACGACCGAGCGGGTTGCCCTTGCGCAGTCGCTTCTGGGCGATCAGCTTGGCCAGGTGCAGAAGCTGGGTGTCGGTGATGTCGCCGTTGACGCGGTAGGTGCCGGGCTCCTCCCCGGCCCTCAGTTGGTGGAACCCCGAGTCGGGTAGGCCTGTTGTCGCTGAGGTCATGGTCGGTCTCCTTGTCAGTTGTCGGGATTCAGACGGCGGCCGTCGCGCCCTTGAGTTCGGCGAAGCGCTCGGTGAGCGTCCACAGCGCGCGGTTGAGACGCACGTCTTCGGTGACGCTGTTGATGGGCCGCGTACGGGTGGCCCGGCCGGACTGGGAACGCCCGCGCAGCCCGCCCTTGAAGAGATTTTCCTGGGTGCGGTTGAACACGCTCCACAGCGAGCCGTTGGCATCCTCGCTGCGCCTGGCTTCGAGCACGTCACCCGGCTGAATGGGGCTGGTGGTTTGCCAGTCGTCGCCGTAACGCAGCGACAATGCGACTTCGGCAAACAGCTGGGCTTCGCCCTGGCTGACCAGCGTGGATCGGAACGCCTCTACGCCCTCGGCAATCCGCGGTACCTGCTGGCTGAGCTGGAGCGAGCCGTCGAGGATCTCGTCGACGATCTGCTTGCCATGGCGCACGCGGATACCGCCCACGTCGCCCACCGGCGTGACCATGCCGTTGAGACAGATCAGCCGGAACAGACCCAGATCGAGCTGAAACGCCGCGGTGCGGTCGTGGCTGTTGGTGAGGACCAGTTCGGTGACGCTGTCACCCACGGCGATCTGACGGTCGGGGTCCTGGCGGAAGCGGATCAGGTGCCGGGCCACGCTCTGACGCTCGGCCTGGCGCACGTTGGTCTGCTGGGCCCGCACCGGGTACCAACCCTCGGCTTGCAGGGCGTCGACCACGTTGATGGTGGGCACGAAGCCGTAGCGCTCGGACACGGCTTGATCGGGCTGGCTGGCGAAGATAGCGGGCGCTGCGCGATGCAGCTGGTCGTGAGTGAGAATGCGCATGGTGAGTCTCCTTATCGGTCAGCCACGGCATAACGGCCCGCGCCTTCAAGGGCAGCGGACGTCGTCAGTGCGGTGGCGTGGGATGAATCGAAAGCAGGGGTGAGTCGGGAACGGTTGAGATGCACTCAGACCCGTTTGGCCTGGCGGGGTTGGAATTGCTGGACATCGTTGCTTTGCGAGGTATCAGCCTCTCCGAGGGAAGCCTTGGGGTCGGTACTACCTTGGGGCTGCTGCTGGCTCTTGGCCTGCAGCTTGTCGGCCAGGGTTAGCGGGGCGTTGGCGTCCTGTCCGCCCGGTGGGTGTTGGGGCGCGTCGGGGTAGAACTCCTCCACGACCTCGGCGGATTCTTCGGCGCTGTCCTCGAACGCGCCGTTGGCAAAGCCCGCCTTGGCGGCCCGATCCAGGGCCTTCTGGTCGAAGCCTGTGGCGTGATGTTGTTCATCCAGCCGCTGGGCCTCTGAAAGCGTTTCTTCCAGCGTCCAGCCCTCGCGCAGGGTGATGTCGACGTAGAAGATCGCCGTGCCCCGACTCTGGCGGGTGGACTTGCCACGCAGCCGGAGTTCTAACGGTAAACAGGCCAGGCGGTTGCCGGAGATCGCCTTGAAGTAGGCGAGTCGCGCGGCGAGCGTGCGGATCGAGTTGAAGCCGGTGGTGCGGAAAATGAAGCTGCCCAGCGGGTCGTCATCTCCGATCAGCACGTTCAGGCGGCCATAGGGCTTGCAGGCGCCGCCCTGGGCCAACGGGCAGCCGTCGGGGGAAGGACAGTCCAGCGTCTCCATCCCGTCGCGGGTGCGGCGTTTGCACTGCTCGCCATCACCCACGCACAAGGGGCGGGCGGTCTGGCGATCGAACAGCGCGTACTCGGCACGCAGGTTGAGATCAGGATCGTTGAACAGTAGACGGATGGGAATGCGGCGCAGCTTGCCTTCCTGCTCGCTGCGCAGCTGCTCGTCCAGCGGGTGGCGTATCCAGCCCTCCTTGGTCTGGAGCTGTGAGGTCAGGGTGAACTGGTCGTCCTTCTGGGGCAGGCGCTTGCCGTTATTCTCGACCACCTTGCCGATGGTGATCCGCCCCAGAATCGGTGGGGTAATGGCGAGTCCCTTGAGCATGGGAACCTCCTTGATGACGTGTCGGGTGGCTCATAACGCAAAACGCCCCAGATGGCCCGTAAAGGCGCTCTGAGGCGTTGCGTCGACTGAGGTAAGGCTTTGGTTGTCGCTCCAGTCACTGACGCACTACGAAGCGCCGTGAGCCGGGATGCGAGCGAAGGTACGTCGCGCACAGTTCGGGATGGTCTTGCTGCAGTGCTTTGGTATCGAGCCGATTGACCGGCGCGGTCTGCTTCCAGCTCAGGCTACCGCTGGGGAACGTCGCCAACGTGGCAGTCCCCATGGCCTGCTGCAGGCGGTGCTTGAGCCGCAACTCCGCCTTCTTGGCATCATCCAGGGTCTGGCGTACCTGTTGCAGGTCGACGAACGCCTGGCTGAGCATCACGTCATGGCTTAGATCGATGGTCTCGCCATTATCCTGGGGAAACAGCGCCCGCAGGGCCCGGTCGGCCGAGTCACTGCCATCCGCCGGGGGTGGCGTGTCACGCTCGACGTAATCCCAGAACTGGCGTTCCAGGGCGATGAGTTGTTCGATCATCGCCTCGTCACGCTCGATGCGATGGATCTGCAGCTCATGGCCGCCCAACAGCACGGCCACATCGGCCGCCTGCTGGCCGGTGACGGCCAACTGGTGCATCACCTGCAGCTGGACGTACTCGGGCACCCCCTCCTTCCACAGCCGCGCACCGAATAGCCCGGCGGTCTTGCACTCGAGGATCTGCACGGCGTCGTTGCCCACGACTTCGCGATCCAGGTTGGCAAGCATCCAGGGATGCTCGACATGCTGCAGGATGGCGTTGACCCGCTGTACCCGGTAACCGGTGTGCCGGGCGTAATGATCGGCGACCAGAGGTTCGAGCACCTGGCCCCAATGCAGCGGACTGGTCAGGCTGTCTTCCGCCGATGGTTCCCGGTGGGTGTCGGTCCGCTCGGTCTTCTCCATCCATAGTTCGAGCTGGGATTTGTAAGGGTTGAGGCCCACCGCCGCGGCGGCATCGGAGCTGCCGATCCCGCTCTGGCGGATCGCCAGCCAGGCCTTGCGATCCAGGGCCCGGGTATCGACCAGACGCCGGGCCTGGTCGCGGTAACGGCGCTGAGGGGCCGGAGGACGCTTAATACGGGCGTCCCGGCTGACCGGCGCGGGCATGCCACTCTGCTCGATGGCGTTTAATACCGAGGCCGTCACGCTGCCGGGTTTGGCCTTGGCCGAGAGCGGGATGGCCGCCGACTCGGCGTCGGGTGCTTCCTGCTCCGTCTGATCGAGCGGAAACAACACGGTGCGCTTCACCGGCTCGGCAGACGCTGGGGACGACGGGGTGTGAGAGTAGGTGTTGTGGCTCATGGTCAATCTCCTGAAGGGCAGACACGGTCTGTCTGACACGGTCTGTCTGACACGGCATAACGGCCCGCTCCCCGAAGGAAGCGGGCTGGCCGTGCATGGGGGTGGTTGCAGTGGGACGGTTGCGTTGAACGCGCTTAGCGCTCGAGGAAAGGGGTTGTTCAGAATCGACGCTTTGCACTATTTTATGTACTATGTACACGATGAAGTGCACTGGTCGAAGGATACGCCCGACGTGAGTCATGCCATTGAATTCATCGAAACGCCGACCTTTACCCGGCAGATCCAGGCCATGGCGACGGATGATGAGCTGAAGGAACTCCAGCGCATCCTGATCGCCCAGCCCGACAAGGGCGACCTGATCCAGGGCACGGGTGGGTTACGCAAGATACGCATGGCGCTGGGGCATCAAGGTAAACAAGGCGGTGCTCGGATCATCTACTTCCTGGCCACCGCCGAAGTCGTCTACCTGATACTGGCCTATCCCAAGAGCGTGAAGGACAGCCTGACGCCTGCCGAAAAGGCCACGCTGAAAACACTGACCCATCAGTTGAAGGGGGAGGTTTTAGAATGAGCATTTTTGACGAACTCCAGACATCGCTGCAGGAAGCCGTCGACATCAAGCACGGCAAGGCCCAGCCCGCCCGCGTGACCCACCACGAGGTCGCGGACGTGAAAGCCATTCGGGCTAGCTTGCAGATCTCCCAGATCGAGTTTGCCCACGCCATGGGAACCAGCGTGGATACGATCAAGAGCTGGGAAACCAAACGCCGCAACCCGACCGGCCTGGCGGCCAAGGTGTTGGCGACGATCCAGGACAACCCGGCGTTTTTCAATGAACTGGCCGCTCACTGACCGCTCACGCCGTTTCTAGGCGACGGGGCTACTCGATGTGGGGGCGGAAAGTGCGGCCACAGCCATGGCAGGCGTAGTTATCGAGCACCTGGGTATCCAGTTGCTTGCCGAGACGGGCACCGGCGACACCCCCGGCCGTCCCACCGACTAGACCGCCGAAGACCGCCCCGGCGAGACTGCCAACGGTGATCCCGACCGGCCCGGCCCAGGCACCCACCAGGGCACCGGTCTCGGCCCCGCTGAGCGCTCCGGCTGCGCCGCTGGCCGTTCCCGCCGCACACCCGAGACTGCCGCCGACTTGTCGCCCTCGGTGACGCGGGCGGATGCGACGTGAACCGCAGTTTGGACACGTAATCGACATCGGCTTACCTCCTGAAAGATGGATTGGATGCATCGATCGAAGCGTTCCTTTGGACGCTTCAAGGAGGTAATACAGGGCTGAGATTTTTTTGAATCGTTTCCGCTATCCGTCAGGGCCGGTCCGTGACTGACGGAAAATGCTGGGGATAGGCCCGCCCAAATGCCGACTACGGCACTCACGTATTCTTTGACAGACCGTGCGCATCCCATGAGAAGCATTGCAATCGTAGCGTTCACCCAATGGAAAGTTTTTAGAAAGTGGGCCAATGACCAAACCCCGGTACGCCCCGGGCTTTGAATTCGTTATCCCCAGTCTTTCCGGGACGTATTGATCAGCTTCCATGACGGGTAAGTAGTATACACATAACTCACTGGCTATAGTCACTTAACAAGAGGGATAACAACCTAAGCAATAACTCCTTGATAACTCAATTCCTCCAAGAGGATTGATGTGTCCATTAAGCATCGTCATCGGGTATTGCCGATGACACGCTCTCAAGTGCCAGCCCTCCCCTGAGGGCGTTAATCCATTCCACACATTGACCGCCTATCGCGTCAGCGCCATGCGCTTGACGCTTAATCCTGCACGTCACAAGGAACCACAACATGTTTGAATCACAGCCCAAGCGTCATCCAATGAACACCAAACTGAACTGTTTTTATAATCCATATTATCGGGGTTTCGAAGTCAATCAGCATGCAGAGGCACCCTTGATCGAGAACCACCTGGAGAGAGGACTTCTTACGCAAAACCGAGCGCTTAATCATTACACCCGGGTACTGGCTTTCCGTATTGATCTACGCTTTCCAGAGTGGATGCCTGCCATCGATTTAACGAATGACAACACACGGCTCAGCGCCTTCTATCGCTATTTGAACGAAGAGATCGCCAAGGCCAATACCAAATACTCGACGGTGATTCGCTATGTGTGGTGCCGGGAGCAGGAAAGCAGCGATAAGCCGCATTACCATCTCATGGTGTACGTGAACTACGACGCCTACTATCAACTGGGCACATTGAAGCCCTCGGAAGGCGGCGGGTATGAAGGACGAGGCCTGTATCATCAAATCGTACGCGCCTGGGCCAAGACATTGGATTATATGTCCTGCGATGTCGAAGGGCTGGTTCAGGTCGGCGAGAATCCCATTACAGGTTATCCCTATACGGCTTGCCTGCATCGCGACGACTTCATGGGTCAGGAGGAAGCGGTCTTCAACCTCAGCTACCTGTGCAAGGCGCACAGCAAGCCCTTCAATCAAGGCGTGCATGTATTCGGCACAAGCCGCATTTAACGCATGATCGGGCACGGCAGCGCCGTGCCTTTTTCATTCCGAGGAGAGAACTCATGGACAGTCTTGCCGATCGTTGGGTACGTCAGTTCGAAGCTGAAAACCCCCAAACCGTAGCCGCTTATCACCAGACCCTACGTAAAACATTCAGTCCGGAATTACAGCCCTTTGCAAGCAGGCCGGCCCCAGAGCCCACCACTCATTGTCCCATCTCGGCAACTTCAACGCAGAGCGAGAAGCGCCGTTCCCAGGATATTCAGGCCCTACTCCAAGCTGCAATCAGCCTGCGTCGGGCGCGAGGAGACACCCAGGCCGCCTTTGCCTATCGCTTAGGGATCAACGTGCGCACCTGGCAGGAGTGGGAGCAGGGACGCCGGTGCCCCTCGGGCCCCGCCCGGACCCTGCTGGAACGGGGACTCAAGGAGCTGAGTCCGGGTCGCCCGGGGTAACCCGCCAAGAATGCATGTCCGGCCAACAGTGGCAATAGGGTGTCGCTGCTTGCCTGGGCCGGTTCACGCCTTGCCCAGTATTGACCTTGCATCCAAAAAATAAAAACACAAAAGGCTATAAACACTGCTATAACCGCTATACTCTAGCCGGTATAGCAGGGTAAAAACTGGATAGGAAACAGATAATGGAGAGTAGTGACAGCAGGGCGGACGAGGCTGTTCAGGTTCCCTTCGCCAACACCCGGCCCGATCACTGGCCCGAGTATCGTGAACACAGCCTATTCTGGTCAGCGGTGCTAGAAGCAGAGTCGGCCCTTCAAGTGCCCAGGGAAATGGCCATGATGTCGGCCTTGGGTGCCATGTCTGTCGCCTGCCAAGGCTGGATCGATGTGCAGTACCCGACAGGGAATTGCGTTCAGACCCCGCTGATGCTCCTGACGCTAGCAGAGTCCGGAGAGCGCAAAACAACGGTGCAAAATCGTTTTTTCGCGGCTATCACCACCCTCAACCGGAAGGCGGCCGAGGTCGCGGATGAGCGCCTCGACCATTACATGGATGAGCAGGCTCTCTGGAAGCAAGAGGTACGCGCCTGGGAAGGGACCTACCGAAAAGCCATCAAGAACGGTGATGACGCTACAAGCCAGAAAGCCAAGGAGACGTTACAGCAGCTGAGAAAGAAACAGCCCGCTTTCCCTCAGCGCCCACGATTACTCTACGATGACACAACGCCTCAAGCACTCGTGCAGTTATTGAATGACTATTCTCCCCATGGCTGCCTGTTGACTAGCGAAGCCAACAGCGTTTTTAGCGGGCGCGCACTCCAGGAACTCGATAAGCTGAACACGCTATGGGATGGCGGGGACGTGATCGTGGATCGCATGACACGTCCAAGCTTTATCCTTTCCGGTGCACGTCTCACCATGGCGTTAATGACACAACCGAGCGTGATTAACCGCTTCCTCTCCAAGCGCGGCGAGGAAGCCCGAGGAATGGGGTTTCTCGCTCGTTTTCTGGTCGTCAAACCAGAAGAAAAGGCAGGGACTCGCCAAACACGCCCACTCGGCCCCCTTCCTCATCTTGATGAATTCAATCGCCGTGTCGAAGCGCTTCTAACCGATTCCACGACAGACACCCCGCATCCGGACGACAGGACAAAAAATAAAAAGGTCGTGCAATTCTCGGCGATGGCTAGCAGCCAATGGGAAAAATACCATCAAGGCATTGAAGATGCCATGCAGGAAAATCAGCCCTACTTTTATTATAAAGACCACGCATCCAAACTGATGGAAAACATCACCCGCATGGCGGCTATCCTGCACCACTTCGAGGGGGGTGATGACGAAATTTCTTATGACACCTTGAAGTTCTGCTACGAGTTTGTTCTAAAATGTTCGCAACATTTCCAACGTTATCTTGCCGGAGAGCCGCAAGTCGTCTCCGATGCCAACGAGCTGGCAAAGACGCTGCTCGAATGGGCTGATAAAGGCAACCAACAACCCTATTTATCCTCGCCCGAACTCCCTTCGCATCTCGCTCGTGGTAGGCAGTGGACATTCACCATGACGAACTTAAAGCAATACGGTCCCTACCGTTTGCGTGGCAGAGAAAATGACCAACGCCTACGTGAAGCCGTGAAACTGCTCCAAAAGATGGGTCATGTCAAAATGGATAGACACAAGCAATACACGATGCGTGAAAATATTTTCGCCGGCCCCGACCAGCCTGCCTTACGCAACGGCGTAGAGTACCGTGTCGAAGCCTTACCGTTCTTTGATGAACAACAGTATTACCAAGATCCACACGCGAGAGGGGTAGTCAATGCTAGTGGCTATTATTTGATCAAGCCTGAGTAAGGGGAGCCGCTCCTCGCATTCTTGATGTGGATACTGCTCTCCCCCAACCCGGAATACCGCAAGCGGCTTCAGCGACCCAGCTCCGCCCAGGAATCGTCACCGCTAACAAACGCCTTCAGCTCCTGCTGCAAGGCGCTGGCAACCAATGTCCAGCCTCGGTTTGCTGCCGCCACCCACAATGTCGGGGGACAGGGGTCAGCCTTGTCCCTCTCCCACGTCACCACGGAGTGGATAAAGCGGCGCAGCCAGGGAAAATCGGCCTCCATCGGCACCAAGGGACGGCCCTGCAGCAACGCTGTTAATGGCCAAGTAAAGTGACCCAGTACCGGCCAACGCTTTTGACCCACCCCCGAGGTGGCAGCGCTGCCACCATCCACCTACCGTGTCGGCTCAGCCAAGGGTCGGGATGGGGACGTGAAGGACTGGGGTATGATTCACAAGATCAAAGCGTTACATGATGACGGACAGGGCCTGTCGATCCGCGCCATCGGCCAGGAGCTGGGCCTCTCCCGCAACACCGTGCGCAAGTACCTGCGCCAGGACGAGGCCGCCATCGAGGCGGCGCAGTCGAACCGGGAACGCGAGAAGAAGCTCGACGTCCACCGCGATTACATCGTCTACCTGCTGCGCACCTTCCCTCGGCTGAGCAGCGTCAAGGTCGCCCGCAAGCTGCGCGATAAGGTCGGGGAGCTGGCGGTTTCCGAACGCACCCTGCGCCGTTACGTGCAGCAGGTGAAGAGCACCGTCGCCAGCCGGCAGCGGCGCTACTACGAGCCGGTGCTCGACATGGTGCCCGGTGTGCAGTGCCAGGTGGATCCGGGCGAGCTGCGCGAGGTGATGATCGGCAGCGAGCCGCGCACGCTGTTTTTCGTGGTGTTCGTGCTCGCCTACTCGCGCCTGTCCTACATCGGCGTCAGCCTGGCGCCGCTCGATACCCCCACTTTCATCCGCCTGCACGACGAGGCCTTCCGCTACTTCGGTGGCCTACCCGAGGAGTGCGTTTACGACCAGACCAAGATGGTGGTGATCAGCGAGCAGTTTCGCGAATTGGCGGTCAACCAGCGCTTTCATGAGTACGCCACTACCGCTGGCTTCCGGATCCATGCCTGCTGTGGCTACGACCCGGAGAGCAAGGGCAAGGTCGAGGCCGGGGTGAAGTACGCCAAGCAGGACGCTTTCTACGCCGAGACCTTCCGCGACGAGGCCGACCTGCGCCGCCATGTGCAGCAGTGGCTCGATGAGGTCGCCAACGTGCGCACCCACGGCACCACCGGCCAGCAGCCGAGGGCCCACTTCGAGGCCGCGGAGCGGGCGCATCTTGGACCCTACCTGACGCCGGCCTGTGTGGCGCGAGGCGTCGACGACCTGGCCCCGCGTAAGGTCGACAAGACCGGGCTGATCGCCTGGAAGGCCAACAAGTACTCGGTGCCCATGGCCTACCAGCAGGGGCGTGTCGGCGCCCGGGAAGAGGACGACCGCCTGGCGATTCACGACCTGGAGAGCGGTGACGAGATTGCCACCCATTCGCTGCACCTGGGCACGGGTCGTACGCGGCGCAACGCGAACCACTACCGCGATCACCGCCAGCAGGAGGCGGACCTGGAGCAGGCCATCGAGCGGTGCCTCGGCGAGTCCCTGGGGCGGCAGCTCTGTGCGCGCCTGCGCGAGAGCATGCCGCGCCACTATAGAGACCAGCTGCGGGGCGCCAGGAAGCTGCTGGAAGGCGAGCCCGAGCTGGACCGGGTACTGATCGGCGACTGGGTCACCCGCGAGCGTCTCACCGCCGGCGGGCTCAAGGAGCGCCTGGCGGCGGCCCGGCTGGCCAAGGCACGCGGGCGGGATTGCGACGCCGATGCCCCGGCGGACCCCGTCACGCCGCCCCCGGACCTGAGCCAGTACGCCCGACTTGGCCGCTCCAGCGGCCAGCAGGAGGTGACCCATGGGGCAACTTGAGTTGACCGCCGGGCGCTACCGCAGCCTGCGCCTCGGCGCCATCGCCGGGGATCTCACCGTCCTGCTGGCCCAGGCCGAGGCCAACGAGGTCTCCTACCTGGCTTTCGCCGACATGCTGGTGGAGCACGAACGCCAGATCCGCGAGGCCAAGCGGATCGACCTCTACCGGCGCCAGGCCGGCTTCCCCAGCGACAAGCGGCTGGAGGGGTTCGACTACCGGCACCAGACCACCATCACCAAGCGCCAGGTCAGCGCGCTGCTCGACTTCGCCTTCCTCGACAACCGCGAGAACCTGGTGTTCATCGGCCCGCCGGGCGTGGGCAAGACCCACTTGGCCATCGGCATCGGTCAGAAGGCCATCGAGGCCGGTTACCGGGTGCTGTTCCGCAACGCCCTGGACCTGGTCGAGGAGTTGGAACTCGCCGAGATGAAAGGCGCGCTGAAGAAGACGCTCCACAAGCTTGCCAAGGTCGACGCCCTGGTCATTGACGAGCTGGGGTATTTACCGATGAGCCGGCAGGCGCGCTACGCCCTGTTCCAGCTGATCAACCGGTTCTACGAGCACCACTCGCTGATCATCACCACCAACAAGGACTTTACCAGCTGGGGAGAGTTCTTCCACGACGACAACGTGGCGGTGCCGATCGTCGACCGGATCATCCACCACTCGCACCTCTACCTGCTCGGCGGGGAGAGCTATCGGCTGAAGCAGAAGACGCTCAGCTGACGGTCATGGGTGGGTCAAAACTAATGACCGCAGGTGGGTCACTTCCGATGGCCATTGACAAACGCCTCCCGTGACCGGTACGCCTCCCCCTGGAGCTGATCGAACGGCTTCCAGTTGGCACAGACAAAGTGATTGTTGAGCGCAGCCTCCCGGAAAGCCGTGACTTCCGGCTGCGAAGCCCACTGCATGGTCACGACACGCCCGTCAGGCTGCGCACTGACGTTCAGGAAGTATTGCGGATGCTGGATCGTTGCGCGGGTCAGACGATCGTAGGCCGCCTGCAAGGCCGTGCAATGGCGGATCATGTCCCGCACCTGCGCGGGGCGGACGTGAGTCTGGTAACTGACGGGGGCGTTGGAAATCTTCATGGCTGACAGGATGCCCTACTTCCCACCCTGCTGCACCGCGTTTACCAGGTCGAAGTAGGCCCGCTCCGCGTCGCCTTCCTCGACATTGGCATCGATGAAGTCGTCCAGGGCATCGCAGATGGCGATGGCTTCGGGCGAATCACCCAGCCGTTCGACCCAGTCGGCGTACAGGGCACGAAGTGCGTCGTAATCCGCCTGGCCCATCGACTCGAACAGCAGGTGCTCGTAGCCCGCCAGCGTGGCCAGCAGCGCCTCGCGGGTCTCGGGAGGGATCGGGGCCGCATCGGGGCCCTGGGCATCAGGGGAGTCGGTCATGCCGCCATGATAGCAGCTGCAGCGGCCCGTGGGCCGCGTTTATGCCGTAAGGTAGGGAAATGGTAGGTCGCGGCATAAAGCGCCACATGGGGCAGCACGAGCGGCACGCATCACGTGTACCACCGCAATGATATCAGCCCACCGCCAAGCGCTGCTTCATTGAGGGTACCCTCTCTAAAGCAGGCGATGTGCGCCGCATGCGGCGATGTTCAGCCGGTGCCCGCCCCGGGCCAACCGCACGAAACGGTTACCCACACTGCCAGCGGCTGGTCAGGCTTCCGAACAGCAAGAAACCGTCCTGCCCATCAAAGGCTGTCGAACAGTTCTTCCGGCACGTCTTCGAAGAACCGGCAGAACGGCAGGGACCCAACCAGAGTGACGCTCTGCTTGGCACGTGTCACGGCAACGTACAGCACACGCCGTAACAGGCTGGCCTCCTGTTCCATATCTTCTCGGGCGATACTGTCGAGAATGCGGCCGGGATATTGAGCATCGTGCAGGCCCATGACGACCACATGGTCGAACTCGAGACCCTTCAGCTGGTGATAGGTGGTGACGGCCACCCCTCCTGTAAAGCCGCCAAGTCCTGCGCCCTTGGCCTTCTTGACCTTTACGCCGCGCTTTTCCAATGCCTTCTGAGCGGGATAGAGCTGGCGGGAGAACGGCAGCACCACTGCCACGGACGTCGTGCGCAGCCGCTTGAACTCACTGGCCACAAAATCGTAGCCCTTGTCATAGGCCTGTCTAGCATCAGAGGCCAGCAGCAACCTGACCCTCTCGCCCTCCTTGTTCGGGCGCACCGGCGTCGTATAATCGACATTCTCGGTCACGTCATTGCCCGCCAATAGATATTCGGCCACGTCCATGACCTGCCGCGTAGTGCGATGGCTGGCGGATAGACGCCGGGAACGACCGCCCTGCACCTGAATACCGACCGATGTCCAGGTAAAGCTACGCCGATAGATCTTCTGGGCCATGTCTCCGGCCATACTGAGCGACACACGTGGAATCTTCGCGGCCACCAGCAACCAGCTCTTATCGAAGTCCTGCACCTCGTCGATCATGACATGGTCATAGCGGTATTCATTAGGGAGATCCCCGCCCCGTTCCATCAGGACGCGCAATAACAGGCCGGCCGGATTGTCATAGTCCTCCTGCCGGGTTTCCTCGAGCCATTCCTGATACAGCTCGTAGACACACCAGATGAAGCGTCGATCCTCCTGCGTGACCCGCACCGCGGTGCCCCGCCCCGTGCGCTCAACCGCTAGGTAGTCTTCGAGCCGTGTGACGTGCTGACCGAACAGCCAGGCGATTTCGTCGCCCCACCAGCCCAGCAGATCCGGCGCTTCCTTAAGATCGAAGAGCCGATGGCTGCCGACCTCTTCTTCCGCCTCCTTAACCAGCCGCTTGAGCTGATCGCCACGCGCCTTACCATCGACCCAGCCGGTGAATTCGAATCCCATTGCTTTGGCCGTGCTGCGTGACCAGTCATGGAAGGTTCTGACGTCTACCTCCCCTTTCATCCCCGCCTGGCGAAACGCTTTCTTGACGTAGGCACACAGGGCCGAGTTGTAGGTCAGAAACAGCAGCGACCCCTTGGCCATGGCCGAGAGCAGCCTGCCCGCCCTGGCGGCCAGCACGGTGGTTTTTCCGCTACCCGCCTGGCCACGAACCAGCAAGTGCTGAGTAGGATCGAGATCAATCACCGCCTGCTGCTCATCGGTAAATGCAATGGTCGGCTGAGCAGGTTCAGCAGGCACGGACGCAACACTAGTGTCGGCGCCGTCGCCCGCCTGGGTGGCGGCCCCTGCCAGACGCCAGCGGTATGAGGCATCGATCTCTGCCTTGCCTTCCGTGCGTAGACGGTATAGCAGCGTATTGACGTCGCTTCGATCAACATGCAGGCCGAACTCATCCCCCAGAATGGTCGCTAGCTGGCGTGCCTTTACCGGTGCATGGAGGTGCAGGAGCTTCGTGACTTGCGCTTCAAATACGTCTTGACTCATTTACTCTCCTCTCAGCACCCTGCCTGTATCCCAGCGCAGCCAAAACCTATTTTTGAGTGCCATCAAATAATCGGCACAAATGGGACACAGCCACCCAGCAGGAGTCCGGTGGCGGCCACTGCAATCAATCGCATCATGATCAATGGGTCTCCTTATGGGGCAGTTCTTCGCTCAGCGCCCGCGCATAGGCGGTACGCGCCGTCTGGTAGATGGCCAGCTGTTGCTGCAAACGGGCGATTTCCTGATCGGTGACTTGCAGGTTCACGACTTGGCTACGCGCGTTCTCGGACAAATCCGCCACGTTATAGTCGGTGCCGTCGATGGTCACGGTCTGGTTTGCTTGGGTATCGGTATCTGCCATGGGAAAAACTCCCTATCTGCCTGAAAGTGAACCACCAAGGGTACGGGATCAATCCCCGAAATCGAAGGTCAGATCGTCGTCGTCGCCATCCAGCAGACTATCGATGTCCCGGTTGGCTGATTGGTCGGCCTGTTTGGCATGGTGCTTTTCATGGAACTTCGCCCGCTCGGTCAGCTGCGATAGCTGGTTCATCGAGAACAGTTGGGCGTAGGCCAACGCCAATGCACCGTGCTTGCGCAGCTCGGCGAAGGCTTCTGGGGCAAGCTCGTTCAAGGCCTTCTCGTTGATGCGGTACAAGCCTTGCACACTCAACGGTTCGTGCCCTTCCCCGCGTTCGAGCTTGAGCGGCCATGGCTCGATCAACCCAGTCTCGCCCAGTAGCTGACAGGCCTTTGCGGTCACCTGACGGTTGTTCTCGCATTGGGTCAGGAAATCCAATGTCTGCTGGACCTTCTCGCTCAGGTTGCCGTCATCATCGAACAGCGGATGGGCGGAAGGCTCAACGGTCAGGCTGTCCTGCTCGATGGCTAGTACCTGCTGGTCGTTATCGGCCTTGGCCATGCGAAACGGATAGCCACGCAGCACTGACGGCACGTAGCTGGCCAGCCAGCGTCCGTCGGAGTGTAAATAGAGGTTGCGCTCGCCCCCCAGCCCGGTCAGGGCTACCGGCTGGTAACGCTGGTGAGCGCCTTCGCCCTGCTGGATGAAGCCCAGCGTGTAATGCGGCAACAGCTTGGTGAGTTCCGCGATCAGCACAGGCACGACCTGTTCCTGGGCGGCGAAGCCATAGCCCTGGCGGGGCCAGAAGTAGCTATCGGCGTGCTGGGTGCGGGATACCGCGGTCCATTCCGGCATGCTGACTCTCTCGCGTGATGCATGAACTATCCATGGTAACAAAACCCGGCTCGCATCGGGCCTGACGCCGCGCACTCAACGCGCGAACTCATCGCCCTGTCGGTACCGCTTCCACCGCGTCGCGCAGACATTTTCGCCCGAAGTGGGCATAGCGCGCAGCTGCACCGGTCAATCCAGCCGCAGCGACACATGAAGCACTAGCCGAAGAGGGTTATGATTGCTGGGGCCTCACGGAAAGCCAGTCATGCGTGAGCCCCCCCACCCGGTTACCGGGCATCAATTGCCCTTCGAAACAGCCTTGAAACCACTGAACCCCAGCTCGACAACGTACTCAACGGGTTGGCTCGGATCGTGCTGACGGTCGTCAGGGCCGTACGCCAGCCCTTCGATGTGTACGCTCCCCTCGCTCTTGCCCGCATAAAAATCCGTCACGCGGACAAGGTCTAGTTCAGGTATCGTGTATTCGGTCTTGACGACAGGATCGGCAGAACCAAACCCGCTGCGCTCGACGACCGTAAAATTGGGGCGCTGCGTTCCATTCCCCCCGTAGCAACCGTCGTCCCCTTCCCAATAAACGATATACTGAGCGCCGAATCCGTCCGCTTGGTCCATCCCTTGCCTGACCTGTACGGCCTTGTACTGCAGCGACGTGCTTTCGTCGGGGGCCGGGAGCTGGCAGGCAACGATTTCGCTAAACCGTTGTACCAGGCGAGAGGCGTCGGCTTCATCGAACGCATAGGCATTGATAGAAACCGTCGCCGCAGTCGCCAACACCACGCCTTCGATAAATTTCATTGTTCGTTCCCTTCTCTTGAGACCTTCTGTCGACAAAGCCATCGCTTCCAATCCTCATCGGTATCGATGCGATCAAGCCTTGAACGATCAGCTGGGGATGTCTTTTTTGATCGAACGACCGCCGTGGTCAGAATCACCGCGAGGCGCTGACGCCCTGCCGGTTGGCAACGACGGGTACCGCCTCAGTCCACCGCATAGCTTCCGCGCAGGTTATCCAGCCGTGTGCGGCGGTTGGGCTGCTCGCCCTGGCCGTCGAGTACCACGATCTCGCTGCCCGGCAGGCGCGGCTCGATGCGATTGCGCAGCCATTCGGCAATCGACCAGGTGCGATTGGCGGCGTTCTGATAGTCGTAGTCGTCTACCTGGACATCGACGGTCTCGCGCACCACCAGGCGGATGCCTTCCAGGCGCCAGACGGTTTCTTCGAATTCCTTGATGGTCATGCAATCCTCGTTAGCAAAGAAAACCCCCAGCCGAGGCCGGGGGTTTAGGTACTTTAACCTATCCGAAGATAGGCATCCTTCTCAGGGAGAGCTTTACACCAGAGCGAAAGCAGCTTCGTCGATGGTGGTCACGCCCTGCAGCTGGATGAAGTAGTCGGAAACACCATCATTAGTGTTATCGACGTACAGGTTGCCGGTGCTGGAGTCCAGCGCAGCTACCAGGCCTTCAGCAGAGCCAGCGTTGTTGGACAGGAAGGTTGTCGCATCGGCAGCGCTACCAAGTACGTCAGCCTTAACACCGCCTGCAGCAGCATCGGCATCAGCAGTAAAGCGCAGCACATCACCAGTCCAGTCTGTTTGAGTACCAGCAGCCTCGCCGTCTCCAGCGGCACCGTCAGTACCAGAGCCGAAGGTGTTGGCGTTGAAGTCGGTAATGGTGTCAAAGGCACCAGTACCAATCTTGGATACACCGCCAACATTAAAGTCAACGATATCGTTGCCACCGCCCAAGTTCAGGGTATCGCCGTTTGCACCACCAGTGATGACATCTGCTTCCGCAGTGCCGGTGATGGTCAGCGCCGGAGAACCAGCAACAGACGCTGATGCGTTGATCTCAACACCAGCAGTGTTGGCAGACGCATCGATGGTCTCAAGCTGATCTTGAGATCCAGCAGTAGCGAAAGTCAGAGCCTGATCGCCTGAGATGTTCAGAGTAACGAGGTCATCGTTGGTCAGGGCCAGCGTGTTATCTGCAACATCCAGAGGATTACCATCGCTGATGGTCGCATCCAGAGTGCCGGTGCTCTCGACATTCAGCGTTTCGACACCTGATGTGTCGGCAGTTGCCGTAGCAGCAGTTGTATCAACGTTGCCATCATCAGTAACCGCGATGTCGGTATTGATAACAAAGTTCAGGCTGTCAGCGGAGCCAGAGGTAGAGGCCAAATCGACGTCAAGAGTACCAGTGTTAGTGACAAGATCGCCGGCCAAGGTAACCGTGGCGCCTTCACCGACACCCGATACGGTGGGAGTAAAAGTGGCAGCAACGCCATTGGCAGCAGTGAAGCTATCAACGCCAGAAAAGGCAGAGACGTCGATGCTGGTGCCACCAGACAGAACATCACTGATGCTCAGCGTATCAAAGCCTGTGAAGTTATCAGCAATATTGGCAGTACCTGACACGGTACCTGCCATAGCCGCTGTCATGGACAGGGTATCTTCGCCCTCGCCAGCGTCAACAGACGCAGTAGTATCGTCGGTAGCAGCACCGACTACATAGGTGTCATCACCAGCACCGAGGTCATAAGCAGTGTCTGCGGCGAGTGCAGCGGTCTGGGTAACGGAATCATCGCCGGAACCGGTAGTGATGGCAGTCGCGGTATCATCAACTTGGACCGCCACATCGCCAGTGGTTCCACCTGCGGCTACTGTTTCCAGAGCGCCGGCAGCGAAGGCATCCAGATCAACCGACGCATCACCTGTCACGTTCAGGTCAGTCAAAGCAGTAAAGGACGAGGTAGTCACATCAGCAGTGAGTGAACCTTCCCCTTCCACATTCAGCGTGGTGGCGGCATCATCGACAGTGTTGAAGTCGATCACGTTGTCGCCAGACAGAGTGGCATTGATCGTTACAGCAGAAGCAGCGGCCTGGCTCAGGGTCAGCAGGTTATCGTCATTACCTGTAAGCTCAAGATTCAGAGTTCCTGCAGTAGCATCGTCCAGATCAACGGTCGTCGCAGCACTGGCAGCAACACTGCTCAGGCTCAGTGCCAGAGTAGAAGCTGTCGAGCCGGAGAAAGTGACATTTTCAGACTGGTTAGCCACGTTCAGGGTACTAACGGCACCAAGGCCGCTTACAGTAGACGTACCAGTACTATTGGCAACGGTTACTTGCTCAACGCCAGTAGAGGCAGAAAGAGCCAGATCCGCACCGTCTGCAGTAGAACGGAGCTGAACGTTTTCAATATTCTCAAGCGAAGGTGTAACTTGCGCACCTCCGTTCAGCGTCACATTCAGCGTGTCGTTGCCCTCTGCGCCGTCCAGAATATCAACGCTCTGCAGAGAGTCCACCAATGCGCCGCCACCAGCGGAATCTGCAACAGCAGTCGCTGTAAACGTGTCGTCGTTAGCAGTACCGGTCAATTCGTCGGTACCTGCAGTGAGCGTGAAGGTCTGACCAGGATTCTGGTCGTTGTTATTGACCAACTCAGCGAGTTCGGCCTCGACATTGACAGCCGCCGGGTCGGTGGTTTCATCAACTGTGGACAGGAAGTCGCGAGCGGCCTGGGCAGCGCCTGTCCCCTGGTAGGCCAACACTTCTTCAGTGGTGTCGATGTTGGTGGTGAACTCGTTGGCCACAGCCACCTTGTTGTTCAGCGCGGTTGCGTCTTCGTTCTGGGCGCCATTGGCGATGTCCAGAGCGATTTCAGCCAAGGTGCTCTCGCCGGAAGCCAGTTGCTCGGAATAGTAGTTCAGACCTTCCAGCTCGGCGTTACGGCCGAACATCTGGTTGTAGAGGTTGTTGACCAGCTGCTCGTTGGTCAGGTCACCGAAGCGTGCGTCAAATTCCTCGGACGTGCCGAAGGCATTGACGACACTTTCCACACCGTTGGCTTCGATCTGGTCGGCCCAGTAAGTCAGACCTTTTGAGTCGGCGGGGCGACCGTAGTAGGCGACATAAAGTTGCTGGGCCAGGTCAAGATTAGCTTGTGTTGCCATGGGACTATAGTCTCCTAACGTTTGCAAAGTTGGCGGCCTAGTAACGCCAACCGTTCACACTGCGTGAGCGCTCGAGCTCTGCTCAGTGAGCCGCACCCGATTGCCAGTGATTGCTGTTGTGTCGTGCCGATTGTTCCTTAGGACCGGTCACCACATGAACCACCGCGAGGGATGCGGATACCGGCTAATGTAATGACGCAGCTCCTACCAAGTCAACGAGCGATGCTAACGAACAATCGACAAATTACCCTTCTCTTCGTGACATGCCGATGACCGAAAGTGCGCCTCGGGAGCGCCTGATGGGGTCACCTAAAGCCTGCCACTGACAGCGAGATTAGCTTATATCCGGGCTCATGGCGAGAGTGAACGCTTACTTTTTTGCAACTTTCGCCTGCCCTTCGCAAGCCGCTGATCTGGCTGAAGAAAACACTGTTTCCTTGAGCCGGCAGTATAGCGCATGTGACATTTTATTGCAGCGCGGGGGTGGAAAAATCATCTCGCGGCATTAAACCTCTATTCAACCCTTATCGCTTCATGCGGCCTGCGAAAGAAGCGGCCACTCACATTCAACTTAGCGCAGCGTGTGGCGACCCGAAAGCTCGGTGAAAAGCGACCCACTTTGGTTGTAAGCCATTTGCCACAGCCAAGAAATAATGCCGAAAGCGACGCATGGAATAACGCTCATCAGCACTTTCGGCATGGCTAATAAACGCTTGTTTTATAAGACTAAACGCGTTGCACACGTTTAGCTTTCGTCAAAAAATCGCTTTTGCCGGCCAATGCCTCAGACGACGCTCGCCAGTACGCGCACCGCCGAGCCCCAGGCGAAGTGGCGCTCGGTGCGCTCGCGGGCGCGGGCGACCCGCGCCTGGCGCGCCGCGTCGTCGCAGGCGAGCAATTCGCCCAGGGCGCGCGGGAACGCTTCGAGCTCGGCCAGCCACACGGCGTCGGCGGCGAAGTCCAGCCCGCGGTTGCCGAACGCCGTGGTAAGCACCGGCACGCCGCTGGCAGTGTAGTCGAGCATCTTGAGGTTGCTGCCGGAGCCGCTGGTCATGGGGTTCAAGGCGACGTCGACGCTGGCCAGCAGCACGCGCAGTTCGGCATCGCCGACCCGGCCCAGGGCGCGCACGTTGGGCGGCAGATGGCGAAAACCGGGGTGATCGCAGAGGCTGCCGGCAAGATAGAAGATCGTCCCCGGGTGGGCCGGCGCCAGCCGCCGGCAGATGAATTCCGCGGCCTGCAGGTTGGGGCCGTGCCAACTGCCCAGGAACAGCGCCACCGGCCGGTGCTGGCCGAGCCGCGCCTGCCAGCGCCGCCGGGTGGGCAGGTCGATCATTGGCAGCGCCGCGAGGTCGGCGCAATTAGGCACCACCCGCCCCTTGTCGGCGGGAAGCTGGTAGCGCTCGCGGAAGAGGCGCAGGTCGCCCTCGGCGCAGGCCAGCACTTCGCTACTTTCCTGACAGGCACGGCGCTCGGCGGCTTCGACGTCGGCCAGCGCGGCTTGCGCCTCCGCGACGCCACGGCTGAGCGCATCAGCGAGGATCGCTTGCTTCAAGTCGCGCTCGACGTTGTGCGATTCGTACAGCCAGGGGCCGTCGAAGTGCTCGCACAGCGCGTGGACGAGGTAGGGGTGGGCGCATACCCCCAGCGTGGCGTGGGCGGCGTGACGCTTGAGCGCGGCGATGAAGGCGGGGTTGTCGCGCCAGCCGTGGATGGCGGCGATGTCGTCGACCGGCGCCTCGAGCGCCTGGGTCAGATCGTGCAGGCGGCGCGCTTGAGCGCGGCTGAGCGGCACGCGATGTTCGCTCACGCCGGGGGCGATGGTCTGTTCGCGCTCCTCGTCGTCGGGGCCGGTCAACGAGAGCAGCGTGACGCGCACGCCGAGCTCGCTGGCGATATGTCGGTAGAGGTGAAACATGCGGCTCTGGCCGCCGCCCATCGGCGGATAGACCGGAAAGGTGTTGAGCACCAGCCAGTGCGCGCCGCCGCCGATGCCGGTGACGACAGGGAACTGCGGGTCGCTCGGGCGTTCGACCGGGGCCTCGGCGAGCAGGTGATCGAGCGTCTGGCGCCAATTGACGTGGGCGACGCGCACACGGGCATTGTCGCCCATCTGCCGGGTGCGCGCACGGTCCATGGCGGCCTCGTTCAGCGCCCTGGCCAACGCCTGCTCGCTGGGGGCGACGCTCCAGCCGGTGACGCCGTGTTCGACGAATTCGTTGACGCCGCCGGCATCGGCGCAGGTGATCACGGCCTTGCCGGCGCCCATCGCCTCGACGGTGATCAGCCCGTAGTCCTCGTCATATGGCAGAAACGGCACGGCGAGCGCGTCGCGGTACTGGGCGACGATCTCGCTGTCGCGAACGAAGCCGAGAAAACGCACTCGCGGGTCGTCGCCGGCGAGCGCCTTCAATTCGGCTTCCTGCGGGCCGGTGCCGGCGATGCGCAGCTCGATGTCGGCCTCGCTGCGCAAGAAGGCGCGCAGCAACAGGTCGATGCGCTTGGGGCCGTCGAGCCGGCTGACGGTGAACAGATAGTCGTGATTGCGGCCTTCGAATACCGGCAGGTCCGAGGGGTGGTGAATCACCTGGATGGGCACGCCGCGCGGAAAGTAGTCGGCGCGACGGGTGACGTTGCGCGAGATGGCGGCGTAGCGGCGGATCGCCCTCGGCGCCAGGGCGATGGCGTCGAGGTGATGGACGATCGCCCGGGTCAGCGGGCCGGGAAAGGCGAACAACCCGTCGCGGGCGGCCTCGGGCAGGCCGCTGCCGTTCAGCAGGGCGTGGACGATGCCGAACAGCTCGGGCAGTTGAGCACGCTCCGGCGTGGCCTCGAGCAGGTGCTTCAGGCGCTTGAGCCGTGGGTGGTGGCGCAGCAGGCGAATGGCCTGGCGGCCCTTCTCGCCCGGCCAGGCTTGGGGCTCGAAAGGGGCGTGTTCGGCGCGCTGCGGCCAGGGGTAGGTGTCGTAGAGCCCGCGCAGGGTGTGCTGCAGGTACAGGTGATGGTCGGGGTGTTCGACCATCCAGGCCGGGTACTTGGTGGAAATGACCCGGTCGAAATGGCTCAGGTCCAGCTCGGCGAAGCGCCGGTAGCTGGCGATCAGTTCGGGAAAGTTGCGCTCGGCGCTGGGCAGCTTGATCAGCTCGAGCTGATGATCGCTCAACTGGTTGACGTGATGCTGCAGGCCCCACCACAGCTTTTCGGCCCCGCCGACGGCAAACGGCACGCCACTGGGCGCGACCAGGGCGATCTTCATGCACCCTCCCCGAGCAGCGTGGCGACGACCTGCTGCCAGCCGATGCCGGCGCGGTGGTAGGCGGCCTGGCCGGCGCGGCCCATTTCGGCGCTGCGCGCGCGGTCGGCCCAGGCCTGGTCGATGGCGGCGGCGATCGCTTCGGGCTCGGCCGGCAGCACCCATCCGGTTTCGTCGTGTTCGACGAATTCACGCGGGCCGCCACTGTCCTCGCAGGTGATCACCGGCTTGCCGGAGAGCATCGCTTCGAGGGTGATGTAGCCGTAGTCCTCGTCGCGCGGGCCGAAGAATACCGCCAGGGCGTGGGCGTACCAGGCGCGCTTTTCGGCCTCGCTGAAGCGCCCGGTGAGGCGCACGCGGTCGTGCAGCCGGTGACGCTCGATCAGCTGCTGGTAGTGCCCGCGCTGGCCGCCGTCGCCGGCGATCAGGATGCGCGCCGGGCTCTTGAGGTGGCGCGCGGCCTCGATCAACAGGTCCTGACGCTTGAGGCTTTCCAGGCGGCTGGGGCAGAACACGTAGCCCCAGTCCTCGTCGCAGTAGAAGCGCTCGGCATCGAACGGCGGATGATACAGCGGCGTGGCGGTAAGCTCGTTGTAGTGCGCCAGGCGCTCGGCGACCCGCCGCGAATTGGCGAACAGCCGGCTGGCGCGCGCCAGGTGGCGGTTGTCGTAGGCGTGGATGGCATCGCGCAGTTCGCGCTGGGCGGCGCTGGCCTGATCGTCTTCCCCCGATTCGTCTTTCCCCGGTTCGTCTTCCCAAAGCTCATAGACGGCGCGGTGCTGATGCATCACCCACACGACATGATCGGGATGGCGCACGCCGTAGCCGGGAAACTGCAGGCTGACGACCTTGTCGATGGCCACGCCGTTGGGGGCGGTGAAATCCAGCGTTTCGGCGTAGTCCATGGCGCGCTGGATGTCGGCTTCGGGCTGGAAGCGAAACGGCAGCCTGAGCAGTTCGACCTCGTGGCCGTGCCGGCGCAATGCACGGGTCACGCCCTCGATGTGGTAGTCGGCGCCGCCGCGCATGAACGGAACGAGATTGGCGGTAACCAGCACTCTCACGGCTGCGCCTCCTCGGCCGGCGTGTCGTCATCGCTGGCGGCTTCCAGCCGGCGTGCATCGGCCGGTGCGGCCTTGCGGCCGACCACGGCGAAGTCCTGCGGGCCGCACAGGTGGCCGTTGACGCGCTCGGTGAGCGGGTCGTCGCCGGGCACCTTGGCCTCTTCCGGGTAGGGATTGAAACGCCGCACCTCGACATCGGCGAACCCCAGGTAACGCAGCAGAAAGCTCATCGCCGTGGGGGTGAGCGGGTTGAGATGCGTGGGGTCGTGATAGAAGGTGTGGCTGCCCACCAGCAGGTTCTCGGGATTGGGCGTCTCGACGATCAGCACGCCGCCGGGGGCGAGCACGCGCTGGGCTTCGTCGATCATCGCGTAGAGCGCAGCGAACGGCAGGTGCTCGGCGAGATGAAAGGCGCTGATCAGCGCATGGCTATCGGCGCCCTGCTGGCGCAATGCCTGAATGATGTCGCCGTGCTCGACCTCGAAGCCGGCGTCGCGGCAATGATCGATCATGGCGACGTTGAGATCGACCCCATGCGGCGCGAAGCCCTGCTCGGCGAGCAGCTGGAGCCATTCGCCGCGGCCGCAGCCCAGGTCCAGTGCCCGGTTGCCGACCTCCAGGGCCTGGTCCCACTGTGGCCGGTACTGGCGCAGATGCGCGTAGATCGCCGCCTCGCTACCGCGGCAGGCGTCCTCGAACGCCAGGTAGTAGGCGTCCAGCAGGTCCTGGTCGAGCAATTCGCCCGCTGGCGCCGTGGGTGGCGTCGCGGGGGGCTCGACGAGGCGTTCCACGGCGCGCCGGTGCTGCTGCAGCGCACTCCACAGCGCCGGTTGGTGGCGCTCGATCTCGTCGATTCGCTGACTTTGCTGCTGGGCTGACTCCAGCTGCTCGGTGAAGCGCTCGTCGTGCGCTCTCAGACGCTGTTCATGCACGTTGCCGGCGGCCTGCTGACGCTGCAGTTCGCCGTCGAGTTCGATCAGTACATCGCGCATCAGGGTATCGCGACGCTCGGCGCGATCCTCGAGCGAGGCGATGCGCTCCAGCAAGCGCATGCGCGGGCGCAGGGCGATCGATGCCAGCCGGTAGGCCAGGCGCATCGGCGGGCGCAGCGCGCGACCCAGCGGCCCGAGGCGGCCAACCAGGCGAAACGGCAGCGTGAGCATGCCCCGCCGCGGCACGGTCACGCCGTGACGCGCCAGGTAATCGCGCGCTTCGTTGGCACACAGCAGCTCGGCGAGTACGTACAGACGCCCGGCGCGGGGCAAAACGCCCAGATAGTGGCTGAGCCCGTCGTGGTCGGCGTCGCGGCCCATCAGGGTGCGGTAAACGCGCTGCAGGAAGATTTCGTCGCCATGGCGGGCGGCGACGAGCTCTTCGAGCCTTGGCCGGAGCGGATCGCTGACGCGCAGCGGGTCGACGGTGTCGTCGAGCAGTTCGCCGAAGCGCTCGCGGTAGGCGAACGGCGGCGGCTCGGTGGTGGCTTCGTCGGCTTCGACTTGCCGGGCCACGGCCTTGAGGCGGCCGATCAGGCTGTCGATGGAATCGAAAGTCTGGGTCATGACTGGCTTTCCTGGCGTTCGGTCGGCTGGCCCGCGTGCTGGGCGGCGGCGACCGGGGTCATCTGGATGTCCGTGGGGAGCCGGCAGATGCCGGAGAAGAGATGCTGCTTGTAACCGGCCACTTCGAACTGCAGGTAGCTGTCGCACCACCAGTAGCAGTCCTCGAGGTGATGCTCGCGGCTGTGCAGCGCCACGGTGACCGTGTACTTGCCGGGGGCGATGTTGGCGTCGAGCCGTAGCCGGGCCTGCTGGCGCTCGCCCGCCCGCAAGCTGAACGTCTGGCCCAGTTGGAAGGTATTGACGCCGAAGATGTCCTGGCCGAAGCGATCGCGGATCAGCACGCCGAGGGTGACGTCGTCGACGGCCTCGCGGGCTTCCAGCGTCAGGTCGAGCTCGAGGCGCTCGCCGCTGGCCAGAGTACTGCTGAGGCTGTTTTCGCCGAACAGCGAGCCGTCGACCACGCTGATCTCGCCGCTTCCGTAGGCGCGATCGTTACGTTGCTGGTGGCGCCCCTCCTCTTCTTCGGCCTGGCGCGCCATGATGCGGTTGTAGAGATTGACGGCGTCGTCGGCGTTGCCGTTGTAGGCCAGCTGCCCGCCTTCGATGACCAGCGCGCGGTCGCAGAGCATCTTCACGGCGTTGAGGTCGTGCGAAACGAACAGGATGGAGCCGCCGCCGTTTTTGAATTCACGAATGCGCTTCATGCATTTCTGCTGGAAGTAGCCGTCGCCCACCGAGAGGGCCTCGTCGACCAGAAAACAGCGCGGGTCGGCGTGGATGGCGATCGCGAAAGCCAGGCGCATCGACATGCCGGATGAATAGGTGCGCAGCGGCTCGTCGATGTAGCCGCCGAGCTCGGAGAACTCGACGATGGTGTCGCGCTTGGCGTCGATCTCCTCGTGACTCATACCCAGCATCAGGCCGTTGGCGGTGATGTTCTGCAGCCCGGTGAGTTCGGGATTGAAGCCGGTGCCCAGCTCGAGCAGACCGGTGATGCGTCCGTCGATGTGGATCGTGCCGCTGTCGGGCAGCAGCACCCCGGTGAGCAGCTTGAGCAGCGTCGACTTGCCGGCGCCGTTACGCCCCAGCACGCCGAGCACCTCGCCGGGCGCGACCTGGAAGCTGATGTCCTGCAGGGCATGGTAGCTGGTGTGCCGGCACTTGCCGGTCACCGCTTCGAAAAACCGGTCGAGCGGGCGGTGAAAGAGCTTGAAGGTCTTGCTGAGTCCCTGGATTTCGATCATGGCTCTCTCCCTACGCTTAGCCTGAAAAATGTCTGCACTCACTCATACGGCGTTAAAAATCAGCTCAAAATACTCATTTACACCATGTAAACTCGTGTGCGAGTCCAATCCGTTTCTCGCTGATTTTTGCCTTGTCTGAGCATCGCTCGCCTATTTTTCAGACGAAGCTAGAGGCAGTCGCGAAGGTCGCGTTCGGTGCGGCCCAGCAACCACAAAGACAGGCACAGTATCAGCGCAGTGACTGCGGTAAAGATGCCGAGCGGCAGCAGTTCGGGCAAGCGCTGGTACATGATCAGGTCGCGGTAGGCGTTGACCAGCGTGAAGAACGGGTTGAGCTGCATCCAGCCGAGCACCCAGGGCGGCAGGATCTGAGTGACGTAGACGATCGGCGTGACCCAGAACCAGACCTGTAGCACTACGGCGACGACTTCCTTGATGTCCTTGAGGTAGACCGCCATGATCGCCAGGCTCAGGCCGACCGCATAGACGCTCAGGCATTGCAGGCCAAAAATCACCGGTACCCCGATCCAGTAGGCCGACAGCGGAAAATCGATCAGCAGCAGAAAGCCGATGAAGAAACCCATGCTGATGATATAGACGATGGTTTCGGCGAGTAGCACCGACAGCGGCAACGCCAGGAGCGACACGCTGACCTTGGTGACCAGGTGGCTCTGATCCTTGTAGAGGTTGGTGATGCGGCCGAGGCTGTTGGCGAAGGCGGTCCAGGCGAGTACCCCGCAGATCAGGTAGATGCTGTAGGAGTACTGATCGATTTCGGCACCGAAGCCTTCCAGCTTGGCGCCCATGATGCGCGAAAAGACCAGCACGAACACCAGGATATTGACCAGTGGCGCGATGAAGGTCCAGGTTGCACCGAGCAACGAACCGGAATGGCGCTCGATGAGATCTTGCCGTGTCAGGTGCAGGATGACCGGCAGGCTGGCACGTATAGCGCTAAGGCGTTGTCGCATGAAGACGTATCGCTAGTTAAAAGATGGCTTGTTAACGCGTGGCTTGCAGGAACGAGGCTTCCAGGGCATCGGCCGATTTCTGCCAGGTGTAGGATTGGGCGCGTTGTCGCCCTGCTTTCCGTAGTTGCTGGGCCAGAGCGGTGTCGTCCTGGAGCCGGATCAGCGCACCGCGAATGGCCTCGACGTCGTCCGGCCCAACCGTGAGCGCCGCTTCGCCGGCCACTTCGCGCGTCGCTGTCCGGTCCGCCGTGAGTACCGGAACGCCGGCCGCCATGGCCTCGATCACCGGCATGCCGAAGCCCTCGTAGCGAGAGACGTAGGCGAAAACCGTCGCGTTGGCATACAGCGCCGGCAGGTCCTGGTCGCTGACATAACCGAGCCGACGTACCCGCCCTTCTTCGAGCGCTCGCGCCGTACCGTCCGGCAATTGCTCGTCGCCCCATCCGGTGATGCCGACGACCAGCAGCGGGCAGTCACGCTGGCGTTCGTGAGGCAAGCTGAGAAAGGCACGCAGTAGCGTCGTCAGGTTCTTGCGCGGCTCGAGCGTTCCCACGCTCAGGCAGTAACGGGCGGGCAATCCATGAATCTTGCGAACCCGGTCACGCCGAGCCGAATCGACGTCGAAGAAACGCGGCGCCACGCCCGGCGACACGAGGTCGATCCGCTCGGGAGGAACGTCGAACAGATCGACCACTTCATTGGCGGTAAATTGCGAAACCACGTTGATACGCGTCGCGCGGGCGACGCTCCGGGCCAGATGCCGATTGAAAAAGGTCGTTCGCTCCTTGGGGTGATATTCGGGAAAGCGGCAATGCGACAGGTCGTGAAGCGTGACGACACTGCGTCCCGGCCACGGCAGGCGGATGAAATTGGGCTCCCAGTAGAGGGTGTCGTGCACGTCCCGGCTGGTCAGGGCATGCACACGCAGACGCTGAGCGAATGCCTGGCGATAGGCAAACCGCGTCACCGAATTGCGCAGATACCGCCTGGCGAATTGCCAGGCGCCGACACGAGCACGTGCCGCATTCGCACTGCCCGGCTCGGCGATGCCCTGCGAAGCGGCGGCATCCAGCAACGGGTGATTGGCAGTCACGGCGTTCAGCCTCAACCCGGCCAGGCCGAGCAGCGACGACACAGGCCCGGCCGTCTGCTGGCGGCTCGCCAATTCACGGGTCAGCTCCCGCGTGTAATGGCCAACGCCGGTCAAGGGGCTCAGCAGGGGTTGCAGATTGACGATGACTTGCATGGGCGACTCAGTCATTGAACGCAAGCGCCGGCATGCAGCCAGCCAACTGCTGATGAAGGTTATGGTAAAAGGCGTCGTGGCGAAACCGACGGGCCTGGCTCAGACAATCCACGGCCTCGAAGGTGCGCGCTTCAAAACGCTCAAGGGCCGCCAGCAGGCTGGTCACCGTCTGTTCCTCGAAGAAACAGCCCGTGGCGTGTTCTGCGCCTTCCTCGCCACGCACGGTCTCGCACGCTCCGCCACTGCCGTAGGCGATGACCGGCGTGCCGCATGCCTGAGCCTCGAGCGGCGCGATGCCGAAATCCTCGTCAGCCGCAAAGACGAATGCGCGCGCGCGCGACAGCCGTTGTTGCAAGTCGTCGATGGGTAGATACCCCAATATCTCGATGTTTTCCGCGCCTTGCGCCAGTTGCTCCAATCGCTTGCGCTCGGGACCATCGCCGATTACCAGCAAGCGTCGCTGGGGCGTTTGGCGGAACGCCTCGATGATCAGATCCTGGCGCTTGTAGGGGACCATTCGCGAGGCGGTGAGATAATAACCTTCGCGTGGGCCGGGATAAAACGAGAACGCATCCAGGTCGACAGGAGGAGGCACGATGGCCGACGAGCGCCGGTAGTACTTGGTAATGCGTCGCGCGACGTTCTGCGAGTTGGCGATGAACAGATCGACCTGGCCGGCCGTCATGTAATCCCACTGCCGCAAACGATGCAGCGTATAGCGCATCAGCCAGTTCAACGGCGGAAACTTGACCCCGGAATCGGCCAGGTAGGCTTCCTTCATATCCCACACATAGCGCATCGGCGTATGGCAATAGCACACGTGAGCCTGGCCGGGATGGGTCATGACGCCCTTGGCCACGGCGTGGCTGGAGGAAATGACCAGATCGAAATCGCGCAGGTCGAGCTGCTCGATGGCATAGGGCATCAGCGGCAGATAATGCCGGTAATGCCGCCGCGCGAACGGCAGGCGCTGGATCAGACTGCAGTGGACGCGATGCCGAGAGATACGTTCGCGTATCTCCTCGGGCATAAAGTCGACAACGGTATAAATAGCGGCCTGAGGAAACGCCTCGAGCAGTGCATCGAGCACCTTTTCCGCCCCGCCACGAGCAACCAGCCAGTCATGGACGATGGCCACGCGTAATGAGGCTGCCGAATCACGCAGCGATTCCAAGGCATTCACGGTCGTACTGTCTGAGACGTCTGTCGGTTCAAGCGAGACTTCATGCATTCGCATCGACACCGGCCACGAGTGTCTCGACCCTCCCGTAGACGTCATCGAAACGCACGATATCGTCTTCTCCCAGGTAACTGCCGGTCTGCACTTCTATCAGTCGCAGCGGAATCTTTCCGGGGTTTTCCAGCCGATGTACGGTGCCCAGCGAAATGTAGGTCGACTCATCCTCGGAGAGCAGGAAGCTGTTCAGCGTGTCGTCGTTGCCTTGCCCCTGGGTGACTCGCGCGGTCCCCTGGACGATGACCCAATGCTCGGCACGATGATGGTGCATTTGCAGCGATAGCGTATGCCCCGGGTTGACGACGATCTCCTTCACCTGGAAACCGTCGCTGATCACCATGGTGCGGTAGTGCCCCCAGGGCCGGTAGACGCGCTGATGACTATGGCACTCGCTACGCTTGCGCGACTTGAGCACGTTGACGATCTGCTTGGTGTCCTGGGCATGGTCGCGATCGGCCACCAGGACGGCGTCGTCGGTTTCGACGATGATCAGGTTGTTGACGCCGACGGCGGCCACCAGCCGCGATTCGCTGCGCACGAAGTTATTGCGCGATGCATGCAACAGCACGTCACCCTGGATCGCATTGCCCTCGGCGTTGGCGTGTTTCGCCTTGAGGTCATGCAGAGAGTCCCAGGCGCCAATGTCATTCCAGCCCGGATCCATGGGGATGACGGCCGCGTGCCGGGTACGCTCCATGACCGCATAGTCGATGGAGTCGCTGCGGCATTCACCAAAGGCAGCGTTATCGACACGTAGAAAATCGAGATCTTCACTGCGATTGTGATAAGCGGTTTCACAAGACTGCAATATGTCCGCCGCGTGCTCGGCGAGCTCGGCCAGGTATTGGCGTGCCCGAAACAGGAAAATTCCACTGTTCCACAAATAGTCGCCGCTTTCCAGGTATTGCTGGGCCCGCTCTGCATCGGGCTTCTCGACGAAAGCGGACACGCTGAAGCCCGCTCCCTGCGGCGCGCCCTTGCGAATGTAGCCATAGCCCGTATTGGCGGTCGCCGGCTGGATACCGAAGGTCACCAGGCTGCCGCTTGCGACCATGGAAAAACCATCGGATACGGCTGCAAGGAAGGCTTCCGGCCGTTCGATGACATGGTCGGCCGGCATCACCAGCAACTGAGGATCGTCCTCGACTTCCAGCGCGGCCATGGCGGCTAGCGCTAGCGCCGGTGCGGTATTACGGCCTTCCTTTTCAAGCAGGATGCGCGCCGGCGGGACACCCAGGCTATTGAGCTGTTCGGCAACGAGAAAGCGATGCTGCTCGTTGCAGACGATCAAGGGTTCCCGACAATCCGGCAGGCCCTGTAGGCGCAGCACGGTTTCCTGCAGCAGGCTGTGGGTATCGGAGTTCAGCTTGAGGAACTGCTTGGGATAGTGCTCGCGTGAGACAGGCCACAGACGCGAGCCGGAGCCGCCGGACAAGATGACGGGTATGATCATGAAAACTCCTGAATTTAGGGTTTGTCGTTGACAAATCCCCGCGTAACTGTCAGCAACAGTACCTTGAGATCAAATCCCAGCGACCAGTTATTGATGTAATACAGGTCATATTCGATACGTTTTTCCATGTCGCTGACATCTTCGGTGATACCACGCAGGCCATGAACTTGCGCCCAGCCAGTAATCCCCGGCCGGACGCGATGACGCTGCATGTAAGCACCAATCATATCCTTGTACAAGGCATTATGATCCATTGCGTGGGGCCTGGGCCCGACCAATGACATTCGGCCCTGCAATACGTTATAGAACTGCGGAAGCTCGTCAAGACTGGTTCGCCTCAGCCAATACCCAAGCCGAGTAATGCGACCATCCAGATGCTGAGCCTGCTGGGTGCTGCTGCCCGTCTCATGCTTGTGCATGGTACGAAACTTGTAGATACGAAAACGCTTGCCATCCAAGCCGTGGCGGTACTGCTTGAACAATATCGGGCGCCCCATGGTTAGCCAGATGACCGCTGCGATCAGCAGCATGACCGGCACGAAGAGCGCGAACAGCAACGTCCCCAGCAACCGGTCTTCTATCGCCTTGGCAATCCGCGCCGGACCGCGCAAGGGGCTGTAGTTGAGATCGATGGAAAACATGTCGGCGACCTGGGTCATGCGATGATTGAGCAATCGCACATCTGAAAGATCGGGAAAGTAGCGCACGTCGACCGGCACGGCGATCAACTGATCGGCCAGTGCCTTGACGGTATTGCCGTGATTCAGTGGATAGCTCAGCCATATCTCGTCGAAGGTACGACTGAAAACTGAATCGTTGACCAACAGGCGAACCTGATTGAGGACCTGAGCCTCATCCTCGTGCACGATCAGTCTGTCGATGCGATAGCCCGCATAGGGGATTTCGGTCAGCCGCTGGCGCACCTGGTCGACGTTCTCGGGACGACCGATGAATAGCACGGACTTGAGATTGTGTCCGCTCGCTCGCAGGCGACGCAGGTAAACGTACAGCCCCCCCCGCGCCAACAGGCCGATGGCCAGGACGCCCAGACTGGAAAGCGCCATCCATAAGCGCGAATAGATATAGCCGCTCTGCGTGACGACCAGAAAGGCACTGATCAGCAGAACGGTGACCGCCCAACTGATGACGTAGGTACCGAACATGCTGAATATGCTGCGACCACGCCATGCCTGATAGAGGCCGAACATCTCACCTACCGCGGGTAACAATAGAGCCCCAGCGATGATCAACAGGGGATATTCGATTCCGTAGATATAGTCGAGATTGGGCAGACACCACAGGAAGAAGGCGCCGACAGCCATGGCCAGGGCGGCATCGAAGCCGCGCATGACCAGACGCAACATTTCATTGCTCGTTCGCGACGCCATGTCTTTTTAACCGCTTACACGCGACAGCAGCGCCATGCTGTCGACCAGATCCTGGGTGCCGAGATCGCCGACGGCGGCTTGCAGGTTCAACCGGTCGAGCAGGTACTGGCGCACGACGTCGACGAATTGGATACGCAGGTCGTAGAGATCGGCGCGTGCATTCAGCACGTCGACCAGGTCGCGAAGCCCCAGCTGTTCGCCCTTTTCGGCGGCCTCCAGGAACAGGCTGGCGGATTCGATCGAGCGCTTGAGCGCTTCGATCTGACGCGCATCGCCTTGCAGGCTACGCAGGCGCTGGCGAACCTCCTGGCGCGCCAGCTTGAGCGCATTGATGTAGCCCGCCTGGGAGGCTTGCTGAGCAAGCTCGCCCTGCTTGACGCTGGCGCTGGTGTAACCACCCTGATAGATCGGCACGTTCAGGCGCAAGCTGGCCGAGGTGTCACTGCTTTCGCGGAAGGGGTCGTTGGAGGCGCGATCCGAATACGAAAGATTGAGATTGAGCTCGGGGTAGCGTCCGGCGCGGCGTACACCGGTGTCGGCCCGGGCGATTTCCATCTGCTGCTTGCCCAGGGCGACTTCGACGTTGTTGACCGTGCGCGCGAGCCAGGGCTCGGGCTCGTCCCAGCTTCCCGACAGCGTCAGCCCGCCGAGATCGCCCAGGCCGCTACCGGCGAATTGGGGCAGTTGCCCGGTCAAGCGCTCCAGCATGCTCAGCGCGTTGTTGAGTTCGTTCTCGGCGCTGACGGTATCGGCGACCGCCTGATCGAGCCGCGACTGGGCTTCGAGCAGGTTGATGCGATCGCCGACGCCCAGGTCGTAGGCGCGTTGGGCCTGCTTGACCTGAAGCGTCAGCGATTCCTGCTTCGAGGCAAGCAAGCCGAGCTTGCGCGAGGCCACGAAGGCGTCCAGGTAGGCTTTCGCGACCTGCAGCGCCAGGTCGCGCTCGGCGACCGCGACTGTCAATTGCGCCGCATCGCTCTGCGCCTCAGCCTTGTCGACCTTGCGCCAACGCTCGAGGCTGAACAGCGGCTGGGTCAACTGCACCTGCCAGGTCTCGTCGCGAGTGACGCCCTGATAGCGCGCCTGGTAATCGTCGCTGGCGCCGCTGAGCTCGTTATCGGGATCGTAGGCCGGATTATCGGTATAGTAGTTGTCCGACTCCTGGTAGACGTAGCCGGCACTGGCCGATATCTGTGGCTTGAGCCCGGCCTGTGCCATGGGCACCTGCTGCGCGGTGGCCTCGGCATCGTAGCGCTGGCTGGCCAGATCGGCATCGTTCTGTAGCGCCAGGGCGAAAAGCCGCGGCAGCGAGGGCAGTGTCTCGGCCTGCCCGCCAGCCGTCGGCGCGGCGGCCTCGGGCAGTGTGGCGGCGCCGGACAGCCTGGCGGCGTCAACAGCCCGGCCGTCCAGCGCCGGCAGACTGGCATCGATCTCATCCATTAGCGTCGTCGCCTGAGCGACAGCCAGTGGCGCAAACAACTGCGCTATCAACAACGGGCCGGACAACAACAGGCCGGGCAGCCCCGTGCGCAACGTGCGTGGGCGTTGCATGCTCACTCCTCCCGCATGGCGCGAGCCAGCATGTCGGTGATCGGCTTGGTCATGTAGCTGGCGAACGTCCGTTCGCCGGTGCGAATCAGCACTTCGGCGGGCATGCCGGCGAGCAACTGCATGTTCTCGGTCATCTCGCGCTTGCCTTCCTCGGTGACCTTGACGCGCGCCTTGTAGTATTTGGCCCCGGTGGCTTCGTCCTCGAAGGAGTCGGCGCTGACGTTGATGACTTCGCCATCGATGACGTTGGACAGCCGCTGATTGAAGGCGCTGAAGCGGATTTCGGCGTACTGGCCGGGATAGATGTTGTCGATATCGCGATCGGGAACGCGCGCCTCGACGACGAAGTTATCGCCGGACGGGACGATTTCCATGATCGGATCGCCGGGCTTGATCACCGCGCCGACGGTATGCACTTTCAAGCCGACCACGGTGCCGGTCACCGGGGCGGTGACGGTGGTGCGCTTGACCTGATCGCTGAGCGCGGTGATGCGCTCCTCGGCATCGGCAATGTTGGCCTGGGCCTCGCGCAGTTGCTCGCCGATCTCTTTCTGGAACTCCTGGATCTTGACCTGCTTCTGGACCTTGTTCTCGCTGATCTGCGACTTGAGCTCGGCGATCTTGGAGCGACTCTGGGCGATCTCGCCCTGGTACTGCATGACCTGACGTTCCAGCTCGCGCAGGCGCTGGTTGTCGCCCAGCCCCTCCTTGAACAGCGCGCGGTAGTCCTGGGCCTCTGCCTGCAGCGAGGCCACGCGCTGCTGGTTGACCTCGATCATGCCCTGCAGGCCGTCGATCTGCTCGCGCATCTGGGCCATCTGCTCGTCGAGCGCGCTGAGCGTCCCCTCGAGTGCGCCGCGACGGGCCTGGAACAGGGCGCGCTGAACGGCCAGCACATCCTTGACGCGCTGGGCGTCGCTCGCGAGCAGTTCATCGGGAAAGGTCAGCGAATCGGCACCCTTCTGCTCGGCGAGCAGGCGAATCTCGGCGGCGCGATTGATCAGGTACTGGGAGCGCGATATCTCGAGCTGCGAACGCGCCTGGGTATTGTCGATCACCAGCAGGGTATCGCCGGCTTCGACATGGTCGCCGTCTTCAACGTTGATCTTCTCGACGATCCCGCCTTCCAGGTGCTGGATGGTCTTCTTGAACGATTCGACCGATACCGCGCCGGGGGCCACCACCGATACCGCCAGGTCGGCGGTCGCCGCCCAACCGCCGAAGCCGCCGAAGGCGACCAGCAGGATCGCCAGGCCCAGCCAGCGATAGCGCTTGTCGCTGGTGGGTAGCGAACTGGCCGGCGCCGACTCGCCCGAGCTCAACTGCCGAGGCGGCGTAATATCGATACTGCGGGAATTGTCGCCTGCCATGCTACTCGTACTCCCCAGGTTGCGGCTTGTCGGAATTGCTCGCCCCTTGCACGGCGGTCAGCCGGCCGGTGCTTGAACGCCCCAGCGCGGCGTTGCTCCTTTGCGCCGGCGTCTTGGCAAACTGGGCCAGCACCTGATCACGCGGGCCGAACATGCTGACCTGGCCCTCCTTGAGCACCAGCAGCTTGTCGACATGCTTGAGTACGCTATTGCGATGACTGATCACGAACAGCGTGACGCCTTCGGCCTTGAGCTGCTTGATCGATTCGCCCAACGCGCGCTCGCCGCTGTCGTCAAGATTCGAGTTGGGTTCGTCGAGCACCACCAGCACCGGGTCGCCATACAACGCGCGGGCAAGCCCGACGCGCTGGCGCTGGCCGCCGGACAGCGCGCCACTGGCGGCATTGATATAGGTGTCGTAGCCGTTGGGCAGCTGCAGGATCATCTCGTGCACCCCGGCCTTCCGGGCGGCGGCGACGACCTTACCGGCATCGACCTCGCCGAAGCGGGCGATGTTTTCGCTGATGGTGCCGTCGAACAGCTCGATGTCCTGGGGCAGATAACCGATATGCGGGCCGAGTTCGTCGCGGTTCCACTGGACGATATCGGCGCCGTCGAGGCGCACGGTGCCGACCTGCGAGGGCCAGATGCCCAGCAGTACCCGTGCCAGGGTCGACTTGCCGGCAGCGCTGGGGCCGATGATGCCGATATGCTCGCCCTTGCCGACCGTGAAGTTGATACCGCGAATCGTCGCCATGCGCACCCCCGGCGGCGCGGCGGCGACGGTCTCGATGGCGATGTCGCCACGCGGCGCGGGCAGCGACATGCGGCGCTGTTCGTCGGGAATCTGATCAAGCAGTTCGTTGAGGCGGTAATAGGCGCTGCGCGAACTGACGAAGCCCTTCCAGCTGCCGATCATCTGATCGATCGGCGCCAGGGCCCGTCCCATCAGGATCGAGCCGGCGATCATCATGCCCGGCGTCATCTCGCCCTTGAGCACCAAGAATGCACCCAGGCCGAGAATCAGCGACTGGAACAGCATGCGCAGCACCTTGGAGGCGTTGGTCAGCGCGCCCGCGCGATCGCTGGCCTGCGACTGCTTGGAGAGGAATTCGTGATGCTTGCCGGCCCAGCGCCCCATTATGCCCGGCAGCATGCCCATGGCGTACAGCACCTCGGAGTTGCGCAGATTGCTGTTGGCCAGATCCTGGGCCTTGATGTGGTCGTTATTGGCCTCGGCCAGCAGCGTCTTGGTGGCCTTTTCATTGACGATCGCCAGAACCAGCAGGACGATACCCGCTACAGTGGCAAACACGCCCAGCCAAGGGTGAAAGAGATAGAGAACCGCCAGGTAGATCGGCACCCAGGGCGCATCGAAGAAGGCGAACAGCCCGTTGCCGGTGAGGAACTGGCGCAGGTTGGTCAAATCGCTCAGCGGCTGCGCGGTCTGCTTGCCCTGGGTCAGCACACTGCGCCGGAACATTGCGCTGTAAAGGCGCTCGTTGACCAGCTTGTCCAACCGGTTGCCGACGCGAATCAGGATCCGCGAGCGCACCAGCTCCAGTCCACCCATGACCATGAACAGGAACACCACCACCAAGGTCAGCATGAACAGGGTTTCTTCGCTGCGCGAGCTGATCACCCGGTCGTAGACCTGCAGCATGTACAAGGGGGGCACCAGCATCAACAAGTTGATGAACATGCTGTAAAACCCCACCGAAAAGAAAGACCCGCGGCACACTTTCAAGGCGCGCTGCAGATCGGTGGCTGCTTTCTGGGTGGCCATGCAATCGCTCGCTATTGGACGAAGAAACAGGATGAGGAACAGGGTATTGCGTCGGCAGGCGCCCAGGCCCGGACCGACCGAGCGCCAAGGATATCAGATTCTCGTCGATATCATGAGAGGAGAGGACCATGGAATAGAACGTGGCATCGCTTGGCGAGGCCTCGATTAGGCACTTACCTGGAGGAGGGCCACCTGGTCCTCGACAATAACGCCACCGAGAATGCCATCCGCCTCCGACGCCAGTGCCATGCTCTACACACTGGTGGAAACGGCCAAGGCCAAGGCCTGGATCCCCATGCCTACCTGACCTACATCTTCGAACACCTGCCACGCGCCAAGACACCGGATGCGGTGCGATCGCTCCTTCCGCAGCAGCTTACAATGGCGGATGTCACGCCTTTGCCGCAATCCTGCCGATCACCGGACGCATACGAGCTACCCGCAATGAGTGAGAGACGACCTTTCGAGAGTGAACGGGCCTTGTAATGATCCCGATAGCGGCCTTGAAATGCTTTTAGTCGGTTGGGTCGTAAAAAATTTCCAGATGGCTGAAACCAAACCATCCCTTCGCACGTATGCCCTGAGAGGCTTGAGGAACTGGCCAACTCGCCTACGCTGAGGGTGGGCCAGGCTCAGCCCGATCCAGTACTGGTGAGCGCCATTCGCTACCGGTGCTGAAATGCTCAAGGACAGCAAAGAGGTACAACCATGGCTACACAAGCTGCTGAGAATTTCGTTCAAACCATGTACGTCGCCTATTACGGTCGCCCGGCGGATCCCGACGGTCTCGCCTATTGGGCGAACAGGGTCGACGATGAGGGAAATGAAAGCATCGTTGACGCCTTCGGCAATTCCATGGAGTTCACGACCCGTTTCGGGTCGCAATCGCCCCAGGATATGGTCGACAACCTCTACCAACAGTTGTTCAACCGTGAAGCCGAACCGGAAGGCCTGCAGTATTGGGTCGACCAACTTCAGTCCGGACAACGCTCACTGGCCGACATTTCGGTGGCGATTACTGAGGCGGCCCAGGGCGATGACATGGTGGCCCGTGACGCCAAGGTGAGCGCCGCGAGTGACTTTACCGACGCCCTCGACACGCCGGCCGAAATGGCGGCTTATCAAGGCGCCGATGCCGTGATGGTGGGGCGCGACTACCTGGACCCGGTAACCGATCCGTCATCGGCTGCCGCCGCCGACCCACAATCGGCGATTGCGAACCTGAATCCGGTGGATGGCAACGTGACACCGCTGACCGCGGCTGCCGATACCCTGGGTGGTACGGCCGACCGCGATCTGTTCATGGCACCACTGGATGACAATGGCGCCAATACGCTGACCAGTGACGACACGCTCAATGGCTTGGGGGGCGATGATACGCTGAGGGCGACACTGAGCGGGCCGGGCACCGCGGCACCGGAATTGAACAGCGTTGAAAACGTCCAGGTCGGGTTTGCCGGGGAGCCGGGTGCCACACTCGACTTGAGTAATGCGAGTGGTGTGGCGTCCGTTGGCGTGACGGGCAGTAGCTCACCCGGGTTCGTCACCAACCTGGGCGGGATCTCGTCGTTCAGGGTCGCCAACCAGAGCACCACGGTCGGGTTCGAGAGCGTGGCTGCTTCCGCGTTTACCTTGGCGCTGTCCAATGTGGCGGCACAAGCCGATGGCGATCTGGCCGTGGTCGACTTCGATGATATCCAAACCAGCGATATCACGATCGACGCGAACAACTCCACGGCAGCGCTCGGGCTTGCCAACATCCAACGTGATGAGGCGGGCAACCAGGTTGCCGACAACAGCACGCTTCAAACGCTGACCGTCAACGCAACGGGTAACAACACCCTGGGTATTACCGGGACCGGCAATACGACGACCCTCAATGTGACGGGCGAAGGCAACGTCAATTTGGTTACGGGTGCCGTCGATGGCGCGACCTCGGTCAGCCCCGTGGATGGACTGAATCTAGAAACGGAATTCAACCCCGGAGCTTTCGACGCGCTGGAGACGGTCAACGCCGGCGATGCCCAGGGCAACATCTCGCTGACGGCAGGTGCGGCGTTGACGTCCGCTGACCTGGGTAGTGGCGACGATAGCCTGGCCATTGCCGATAGCGATGACGCAGCCAACGCCGGGGCGACCGTCAATGCCGGGGCCGGCAACGACACGGTGCGCGGGGGTAGAGGCGACGACACCCTCAATGGCGATGCGGGCGACGATCTGCTGGTCGGTGGTGATGGTGCTGACAGTCTCGATGGCGGCGACGGTAACGATATCTTTGGCGGCCTCGCCGGCAACGATACCTTGACCGGGGGCTTGGGCAGCGACGAGTTTCATTTCGATGCCGGCGTGGGGGTGGACACGATCACTGATTTCGATGTCAACGACGACGTGATCTCCTTCCTCGACACTGAAGACGGCGCCATCCAGTTCGCCAACTCGAGCACCGATGACGTCCGCGGGGACAGCGACTTGGCTGCCGGCGACTTCCAGATGCGTACGTCGCTGGCCAATACCACCACGGCCGATGATCAGAAGGTCGTATCGCTCGATGAGTCGATGACCGCTGATCAGCTGATGACGAGCGCTGGCGCCGCCGCCGAGTTCTACCTGGTCGCCAATAACTCGGATTCGGGTAATGCCGAGATCTACTATGACCAGGATTGGTCCGATAGCGCGGGGCGTGAACAAATCGCCACCTTGACCGGCACGGACAGCAACGATCTATCGGCAGCTAACTTCGACGTGTATTGAGCAATGACGATGGCCCTGCTTGAAGGGTCTTTCGCTTTGCATTTGGCAAGCCGTTCCTCAACCTAGGGGTAATGCCAGTCAGTTAAGTCTATTCTCAAAAAGCTGATGATGAGGATGAGATCGTCCCGTGTCAGATCCACTGACACGGGACGATCCATGCACTTCAGCGACGCCATCGATGCCATCGCCAAGGTGGCACCCGACGACTTCTCCAGCCTCTCCGAGGTTCTCTCGCCCGAACTGATCGACACCTGTCTTGAGCAAGCCGGCGTGGCCACACTGCGCAAGCGTCGCCTGCCGCTGGACATGGTGGTCTGGGCCGTGGTCGGGATGGCGATGTTCCGCCACATTCCCATGGGGCAGATCGTCAACCACCTCGACATCCTGCTGCCCGGCAAGCGCCCCTTCGTCGCGCCCAGCGCCGTGGTTCAGGCGCGCCAACGGTTGGGGGTCGAGCCCGTCAAGCGCGTCTTCGCGCAGACCCAGGCCCTGTGGCATCGGCAGACCCCTCACCCTCACTGGTGCGGGCTGACGCTGCTGGGCGTCGATGGCGTGGTCTGGCGCACCCCCGATTCCCCGGAGAACCAGGCGGCGTTTGCCCGCACGCGCAATGCCCAGGGGGACGCGAGCTACCCGCAGGTGCGCATGGTGTGTCAGATGGAGCTGACCAGCCACCTGACCTGTTGACGGGCTCGGCCTTCGACAGTGTGGCGACAAGTGAAATGGAGCTGACGCCCGAGCTCATCGCCAGCACCCCGGAGATGGTGCGCCAGGAGCTCTGGGGCACCTTGCTGGCCTACAACCTGATCCGCTTCCAGATGGCGCGCATGGCCTATAGCCTGAAGGGCGTTCACCCGAATCAGCTCAGCTTCCACCAGGCCGCCCACTGGCTCATCAAGGAGCTGACGATACTGCCTTGGGTATCGCCGGGCGAGCGCCCGGCGTGATTCAGTCGATGCTGGACATGGCACCGGCCTTCGTTCTACCAGAACGACGCGAACGATCGTATCCCCGATCGGTCAGGCCCAGACCACAGAAGTACCCCACCACAAGAAATGCCAGTCAGCGCTAACTGACTGGCATTACAACCTAGGGGCGGTTTTTTATGGTGCGCCAGGTATGGCGCTGTTCTAGTACAGGTGGTGCTGGCGGGATGACTTGGAGTACAGGGTCGACAAGCGAAGGGAGCTGGGACATGGGAGCGAGTCTCAAATGCCCCAGCTATAGCGCTTCAGGCTACATTGAGCAAATGCGATTCATTCCGGGTGTACGATTACCCTGTCCCGCCATGCTAAATCAGACTGACCTTCATCAGCAATTGTTAACATCTCCTAGACTTAGGCACAGCGCTCGTTCCCAGCGCTCGTCGCGTTGGCTGCAGGCGATGAAGAACGGGTTGAGCACGCTGTCGTGCTGGTTGCAGCGCAGCGGCTCGAGCGTTTCGACGTCGAGCACCTCACCGCCGGCGGCGGTGGCCACGGCCTGGGCGGCGGCGGTGTCCCATTCGCAGGTGGGCGCGAGCCGTGGGTAGAGATCCGCTTTGCCCTCGGCGACCAGGCAGAGCTTGAGCGAGCTGCCCATGGAAACGCGCTCGTTGGCGGGCAGGTGGCGACAGAAAGCCTCGAATTCAGCGCCGCCGTGGGAGCGGCTGCCGACGACCTTCCAGACGGCCTGCGCGGGGTCGGGCAGGCGGCGCACCTGAATCGCGCACGGCGCTTCATCGCCCTGCTGTTTCCAGGCGCCCTCGCCCACTTGCCCCAACCAGGTGGTACCGCCTTCGCCAACCACCGGGGCGTGCACGACGCCGAACACCGGCACGCCCGACTCGATCAACGCCACGTTGAGGGTGAACTCGCCGCTTTTCTTGATGAATTCCTTGGTGCCGTCCAGCGGGTCGATCAGCCAGTAGCGCGCCCATGACCGGCGCGTGGCGTAGGGGATCTCACCGGATTCCTCGGAGAGAATCGGCACGCCGGGCGTCAGCGTCTCGAGCAATTTCACCAGGGCATGGTGCGAGGCCATGTCGGCTTCGGTCAGCGGGCTGTCGTCGCTTTTGGTTTCCACCTCGAAGTCACGGCGGTAGATGGCCAGCACCGTCTCGCCGACTTCGCGGATGCCCTCGACGAGGCGCTTGCGTATGGCGGTGGTTATGAAATCGGTCAATGAGACTCCTTAGAACAGCTACGGGCTTCGAGCGCCAGGTTCGGGGCGCTGTGAAGAGCGGCTTCGAGCGCCAGGTTCGGGGCGCTGTGAAGAGCGGCTACGGGCTAGACAAAAATAATGCACCAACACTTTCATCTTGCAACTTCCAGCCCGAAGCTCGTTACTGGCGCGCAGCACTCGGCCAAGGCTCGGCGAATGGCCTCGCTCGTGGTCTCTGATAGCCCCAACATCAGCGATATTGCTCCATCATCTCCCGAAACTGCTTCAACGCCGGACAATAGCGTTCGACGATCTTCTGGAACTCGGTTTCCAGGATGCTGCGGCGGTAGGCATACACTGTGTGATTGCGGGTTTCTATCATGTCCATCCATACCTGACCATCTTGCAGCAGGCCGATGTTGAAGGCATGGCGGGCCGCGCTGCGCGATCCAGTCACGTTCTGGATACCTTCATGCTCGAGGTAATCCTTCATGACCTTCCAGGCGAGTTCGTGCGTGAACTCGAAGCGCTGGATGACACCCTCCTTGATGATATCCAGTTCCGTATCGCCATATGCTTCGACAGCCTGCTCCAGCTGTGATAACGCGTTGAGATAGTTGGAAAATCGCTGTTGCCAGCGGATATCGTCCGCCATCACCATCCCCTTTGTGGTTTGCCACGGCGCGCCTGGCGCTCGCTACTGCCTATCCTTCACGATTCTACGCACCACCCGGCAAAGGGACTATTGTCAGGCCAGCAGACGAAAAGGCCATGCCCCTTGCGGGGACATGGCCCGAGCCTTGGTGACGCCGCATGCAGCGTCAAGCCTTCACGTCACTCAGCGATACACCGGCAGGCGCGCGCAGACCGCTTCGACCTTGGCCTTGATCTTGCTCTCGGCGACGTTGGAGTCGCCCTCGCCCATGGCGTCGAGAATGTCGCAGATCCAGCCGGCCAGATCGCGGCACTCGCTCTCGCCGAAGCCGCGGGTGGTGACCGCCGGGGTACCGATGCGCAGCCCGGAGGTGACGAACGGGCTCTGTGGATCGCCGGGCACGGCGTTCTTGTTGACGGTGATATGCGCGCGGCCCAGCGCGGCGTCGGCGTCCTTGCCGGTCAGGCCCTGCTTGACCAGCGAGAGCAGGAACAGATGATCTTCGGTACCGCCGGAGACCACGTCGAAGCCGCGTTCGAGGAACACCCCGGCCATCGCCTTGGCGTTGGCGACCACCTGCTGCTGGTAGGCCTTGAATTCGGGCTCCATGGCCTCCTTGAAGCACACCGCCTTGGCGGCAATGACGTGCATCAAGGGGCCACCCTGGCCGCCCGGGAACACCGCCGACTGCAGCTTCTTCTCGATCTCGGCGTTGCCCTCGGCGGACAGGATCAAGCCGCCACGCGGGCCGCGCAGGGTCTTGTGGGTGGTGGTGGTGACCACATGGGCGTGGGGCAGCGGGCTCGGGTAGACACCGGCGGCGACCAGCCCGGCGATGTGCGCCATGTCGACCAGCAGGAATGCGCCCACCTCGTCGGCGATCGCGCGGAACTTCGCCCAATCGATGATCTGCGAATAGGCCGAGAAGCCGGCGATGATCATCTTCGGCTGGTGCTCGCGGGCCAGGCGCGCGACCTGGTCGTAGTCGATCAGGCCGTTCTCGCCCAGGCCGTACTGCACGGCGTGATAGTGCTTGCCCGAGAAGTTGGGCTTGGCGCCGTGGGTCAGGTGGCCGCCGGCGTCGAGGCTCATGCCCAGCACCGTGTCGCCGGGCTTGACCAGCGCCTGGAAGACCGCGCCGTTGGCCTGCGAGCCGGAGTGCGGCTGGACGTTGGCGTAGGTGGCGTTGAACAGCTGCCTGGCGTAGTCGATGGCCAGTTGCTCGACCACGTCGACGTGCTCGCAGCCGCCGTAATAGCGCTTGCCGGGATAGCCTTCCGCGTACTTGTTGGTCAGCTGCGTGCCCTGAGCCTGCATGACGCGCGGGCTGGCGTAGTTCTCGGAGGCGATCAGCTCGATGTGCGCTTCCTGGCGGGCGACCTCGTTGCGCATCGCATCCCACAGCGCGTCGTCGAATCCGGCAACCTGCATATCACGGGTGAACATCGGCGATAATCCTCGGCTCAAAGCGAAAAAATCAGCCGCCATGATACCCCAGCGCCCCGGGCCTTTCACATGAAAGCCGGTCACGCCGACCCGAGAATTTCTCACCTTGGGTTTAGCCAAACTGAAGGCTTGGGGCTGGCAGAGGCAGGATTTGGAAGGAGGCGCTGGGCTGGCCCGATTGCCTGGGGTCCTTGTGGGAGGGAACTTGTTCCCGATTGGCTTCGGCTATCCCCATCGCGAATAAATTCGCGTCCACGAAACCCAGACGTGGATGGCCCACTGGAGCATGGAGCTGGGGATTTTTGTGGGAGGGAACTTGTTCCCGATGGGATAGGCTCACAGCCATATAGCATCCCAGTGAGGATAGAGACCGATATTCTCGACCAGTCCTGCGCGCAGTGGGTTGGCCACGATATAGCGAGCTATTGCCTGCCAATCCTCTTCCGCTCGGCTCAAGTGATCATGATAGCCCTCTTCCCAAACCGCACCCTGTCGGGCCAAGTACCGGTTGATAGCCTGCGCCGAGCGTCCCTTGAAACGTTTCACGACTTGGCTCAGGGGTGGACCGTCACTCAAAGTGAAAAGCCAGTGAACATGATCCGGCATGATAACGAAACATAGCGAGCCCACCCACTGATCGTCATGCAGGTCCTTCATCGAATGGATGGTTAGCCTGGCCAACCACCAATCGGTAAATAAGGATTGGCGTTGATGGGTGCAGGTCGTTATGTGATAGGCATGGCCCGTTACCGAACGCCGGCCCGCCCGCAAAGCTTTGTAACCTGGCCTGTTGTTCTGGGGCATTTTGAGTACAAACTGGTGCTTGGAGCTGCCTCGATAGGACTAACCTACCCCATCGCGAATACATTCGCTCCCACGAAACCCGGGGCGTGGGTAGCTATTGGAACATGAGGATGGAGATTCCTGTGGACCGAACGAATCTGAAACCGGGCCTGCTGGAGACATTAGAGCGTCTCGAGCTCCTCGATGAGTCGCTGGGAGACGTCGACGACGGCTTGCTGCCACTCGACGACGTCGAACTATGAGTGCGGCTGGCCACCTTGGACACCCATGTCCTCGCTACTCGAACATTTCCAGTAGCAGTGGATGCCATAACGCCTTGTCGATCTCGCCCAGCCGACCCAGCAGGCGGGTTTTATCGATACAGCGCACCTGGTCCAGCAGAATGCGGGCTCGCTTGCCCTGAAAGGTCAGTTCGGGCCGACAACCCAGTGGCTGGCCCTTGCTGGTGATGGGCGCCACGATGACACGCGGCAAGGCTGCGTTCATGTCATCGGGCGAGACGACCAGCGCGGGCCGGGTCTTGCGTATCTCGCTGCCCAGGGTCGGGTCCAGGTTCACCCAGAAGACATCGCCGCGCCGGATCGATGTTGGCCGTTTCACCATTCCCAATCGTCACTGTCGGTATCGGGGGGCAATCCCTGCCAGGCGTCGGTATCTCGCTGTTCCTGATAGTCGTCGAACCATCCCTGACGGGCCGGCTTTATCGGCTCTATGACGATGCGTCCGTTTTCCTGGTGCAGCTCGATCTCGCCATCGATACCGCACTCATCGAGCAGTAGCGCGGGAATCAGCACGCCGCGTGAATTGCCGATCTTGCGCAATGTCGTTCTCATGGTTTCTCCTGGTCGAACCGAGTAATAACTATGTTATTACTTTACAGACGGTTTCGCCAACGCCATTAGCTTGAATCACGCCTCGCCCAGCAGCCCCAGGCTGGCCATCGGAGTCTGTCGGCGTACACCGCGCGACAGCAGATGACCGATTACTCCGATCAGCAGCGCCCCGCCCAGCGGCAGTACCAGCCACAGCGTGAGGTGCAGGCGCGGCGCCAGGTCCAGCCAGCCGACATACACCCCGGCCGCGGCGAGCTCGGCGAGCAGCGCGCCCATCAGCCCGCTGGTCAGCCCCAGCAAGGCAAATTCGACGCCCTGAATGCGCGAGATCAGCCGGTCGCCGGCGCCGAATACCCGCAGCAGGCCGCTTTCGTGGGTGCGCAGCGAGTGACTGGCGGTGAGCGCGGCGTATAGCACGCTGATCCCGGCCAGCAGCACGAATATCAATACCAGTTCCACGGCGCGGGTGACCTGTGCCAGCAATTCGCGAACCCGTTCGAGAATGGCATCGACGTTGAGCAGCGACACGCCGGGGTAGGCTTCGACCACGCGTCTCAGCAGGTCGCGGTTCTCGCTGGCATCGAGCTTGAAGGCGGTGATGTAGCTGTGGCCGTAGCGCTCGAGCACCCCGGGCGGGAAGATCACGAAGAAATTGGGCCGGAAGCTGTCCCAGTCGAGATCGCGCAGGCTGGTGATCTCGCCGGTGACCCGGTCACTGCCGATGGTGAAACTCAGGGTGTCGCCGAGCCCCACGCCGAGCCGTTCGGCCAGGCCGTTCTCGACCGAGATCGGCACCGGCCGTTCACTATCACCGCCCACCGGCTCGCCGCTGTCGTCAGCGAACCACTCGCCGGCGACCACGCGGTTGCCCTCGGGGACGTCGGCCCGCCAGGTCAGGTTGAGCTCGCGTTGCAGGGCGTTGTCGCCGCGATTCTCTTCAGGCACCGCCTCGCGGGGTTGGTCGCCGTTGATCGCGGTGAGCCGGCCACGCACCATCGGATACAGTGCGGTGCGCGCATCCACCGCGCCATCGAGCAGTTGGACGAAGCCGTCGCGCTCGCCGGGCTGGATGTTGATGGCGAAGTAGTTGGGGGTGTCCGTGGGCAGTTGCGCCTGCCAGGCGCTCAGCAGATCGCCGCGTACCAGGGTGATGATCGCCATCGCCGCGAAGGTCACGGCGAAGGCCAGCAGTTGACCGAGACTCGCCTGGCGGCGCCGCGCCAGCTGGCGAGCGCCGAGCCGCAGCGCCTGGGCGAAACTGCCACTGGCGACGCTAGAACGCCCGGCCAGCCGCAGCACCAGGCCGAGCAGCAGCCCGCCCAGCCCCCACAGCAGCGCCAGCGCGATGAGCCCGCCGACCAGCAGCCCCGCAGAGAGCGCAAGATCGCCGGAATACAGCCACAGCAGCGCGCCGAACACCAGGCTGGCCACCGCCACCACCAGCCACGCCGAGGCGGGCAGCGGGTCGAGTTCGCGGCGCAGCACCTTGAGCGCGCTGACCCGCTTGAGCCGCAGCAGGGTCGGCCCGGCGAAGCCCACCAGCACCGCCAGCGCGGTGAGTATGCCCATCAATAGCGGCAGCAAGCCCGGCGGCGGCAGCTCCATTGGCAGGAACTGTGCGAGCAGCGCCAGCAAGCCCGCCTGCCCGGCCAGCCCCAGCAGCGCGCCGAGCGCCGAGGCGCTGAGCGCCAGCCACAGCAATTGCCAGGCGAACAGGCTCGACAGCTGCGACTGGGTGGCGCCGAAGCAGCGCAGCAGCGCAGCGGTATCCAGGTGGCGGTCGACATAGCGGCGGGTGGCCATCGCCACGGCGACCCCGGCGAGCAGTACCGCGGCCAGCCCCGCCAGGCTCAGGTATTTCTCGGCGCGCTCCAGTGCACTGCCCAGCTGCGGACGATCGTCGCGCACGTCCTCGACATCGACGCCCTCGCCGGCGAGACGCTCGAGCAGCGCGTCGACGCCGGCCACCGCCTCGGGCGGGCCCTTGGCCAGCAGTTCGTACTCGATGCGCGAGCCGGGACGCACCAGTCCGGTGGCATCGAGATCGGCAATGCGCATCATCAGTCGCGGGTTGAAGCTGGAAAAGCCCGCCGACTGGTCCGGTTCGCGCTCGATCAGCCCGCTGACCGTGAGCTCGGCCTGACCGACCTGCACGCTGTCGCCGACGCCCACGCCGAGCAGCTGGGCGAGGCGCGGCGCGATCCACACCGAGCCCGGCTCGGGCCCCCGGGGCAACTGGCTGATCTGGCCGTCTCCGAGGTCGACGCGGACTTCGCCGTAGAGCGGATAGGCCGCGTCGATCACCTTGAGACTGGCCAGCTGGAAGGCCTCGCCACGGCTGATCATCGAGACCATGTCGACCTGGTCGGCGAGCGTCAGCCCGGCGTCGCGCAGCGTCTGGTAGAGCGACTCGTCGAACGGCTGGCCCTGTTCGAGCTTGATGTCGCCGCCCATCAGCTGGCCGGCCTGGCGGGTCAGGCCGCGATCCAGGCGGTCGAGAAAGAAGCCGATCATCGTCGACGCGGCCACCGCCAGCGCCAGGGCGATGAACAGCGCCCGTACGTCGCTGGCGCGCAGGTCGCGGCGCAGCCCCTTGAGCGAGAGTCCGAGCATGCCGTTCATGCCTCGACCTCGTCGCGATCCAGCGCCACCAGCCGCCCCGCGTCGAGACGCAGGCAGCGCCCGCAGCGCCGCGCCAGGTGATGATCGTGGGTGACCAGCACCAGCGTGGTGCCGGCCTCGCGGTTGAGCGTGAACAGCAGGTCGATGACGGTCCGCCCGGTCTCGCGATCGAGATTGCCGGTGGGTTCGTCGGCGAACACCAGCTCGGGCCGGGTGACGAAGGCCCGCGCCACAGCGACGCGCTGCTGCTCGCCGCCGGACAGCTGCTTGGGCAGATGGTCGAGACGCTCGCCGAGCCCGACCCGTTGTAGCCATTCACGCCCGCGCGCGGCGGGATCGCCATCGGATGCGAGTTCCAGCGGCAGCAGCACGTTTTCCAGCGCGGTCAGCGTCGGCAGCAGCTGGAAATTCTGGAACACGAAGCCGACCCGCCCGGCACGCAGCCGCGCCCGACCGTCCTCGTCGAGCGCCGGCAGCGACTCGCCGAACAGCTCGAGACTCCCCGCGCTGGGCACGTCGAGCCCGGCCAGCAGGCCCAGCAGGGTCGACTTGCCGGAGCCCGAGCTGCCCAGGATCGCCACGCTCTCGCCGGCCGTCACGCCGATGTCGAGCCGGTCGAGGATGGTCAACCGGCGCTCGCCGCTGTCGACATGCTTGCTGAGCCCCCGGGCCTGTAGAATGGGTACCGAGGACACCGATGATTCACGCGCTTGGGAGTTGGACATGATGCAGACGTTCCCTGTGGTTGGGCAATCTATAGTTGGGCGAGGCTTGGTTGGGCGATGGTCCGACCACAATGGTAAACGTACCTGGCTGGCGGCGCTGTTGTTATGGCTGCTGTTGGCGGCCTGGGCCGGGCCGGCCATGGCGGCGCCCAAGCTGCTGGTGATGGGCGACAGCCTGAGCGCGGCCTACGGCATCGAGCGCGAGTCGGGCTGGGTGCAGCTGCTCGACGAGCGGCTCGCCGACGAAATCGAGGTGATCAACGCCAGCATCAGCGGCGAAACCACCTCGGGCGGCGCCACGCGACTGCCCGAACTTCTGCGACAGTATCGGCCCGACATCGTTCTGCTCGAGCTCGGCGGCAACGACGGCCTGCGCGGCCTGCCGCCGCCGCAAATGCGCGCCAACCTGGCGGACATGATCGAGACCAGCCAGCAGGCCGGCGCCGAAGTGCTGCTGCTGGGCATTCGCATTCCGCCCAACTACGGGCAAGCCTACGCCGATGCCTTCAGTCGGGTCTACCGCACCCTCGCCGAGCGCTACGACGTGCCGCTGGTGCCGTTCATCCTAAAGGGCATCGCGCTCGACGACTCGCTGATGCAGGACGACGGCATCCACCCCACCGCCGAGGCGCAGCCCCTGGTCCTCGACAACATCTGGCCGGCGCTGGAGAAGCTGCTGCCCGAGCAGGCCATCGCCGAGGCCACATTGCCTAAAGACTAAAAAAAGACCAAGATAAGACCACTCAACTGGAGAAGCGAGCCATGCGTGTCGAAACCATCAGCTACCTGAAGAAAAACGCCGCCACTCTGGATGTGCAAGAACCACTGGTGATCACCCAGAAGGGCAAGCCGACCTATGTGGTCGAATCCTACGCCGCCCATGAGCGCCGGGAGCAAGCCATTGCCCTGCTCAAGCTGCTGAGTCTGGGCGAAAAGAGCCGCGCGGAAGGCAAGACCATGAGCGCCGAGGAATTCATGGCGAAGCTGGAAGCTCGCCACGAAGCCGACAGAGGCGAGTCGATGTGAACTCGCCTGTCGAGATCACCTTCGAGCAAACCGCAGATGCGACGCTCGAGGCCTGTGAGCACTTTCTGATCGACAAGCTGGAGATGCCGATCGATCAGGCCCAGGCGCTTTCCCTGCGATTGCTCTCAAGCACGTTGGAGCGGCTGTCGCAAAGACCCGGCACCTATCGTATCTGTCGCATCGCCCTGGAAATGGGCGTCGACCATTATCGCGAGCTGCTGGTCGACGACTATCGGGTCATCTATCGCTTCTGGCCCGAGGAAAACCAGGTCTCCATCTACCTCTTTGCCCACCAGCGCCAGGACTTCAAGCAGTTGCTGTTCGAGTATCAATTGCTGCGTTAAGGCTCTGAAACCGGCAGCGGGGCCTTCTGCAACTGCTGCAGACCCAGCCCGGCGAGGATCAGCACCAGGCCGATCAGCGTCGAGGCCAGGATCGGCTCGCCGACGATGAAGTGCAGCAGCAGCAACGACACCGGCGGCGAGAGGAAGATCAGGTTGGAGACCTTGGCGGTGCGCGAGACCTGATGCACCGCCATCTGCCACAGCACGAAGGCGAAGCCCATCTCGAACAGCCCGACGTAGACGCCCGCGCCGAGGCTCGCCCAGCCGTGCCAGTTGAACCCCGGGCCGAAGGCGACGATGGCGGTCAGCACCGGCAGGCCGACGCTGAAGTTCTGCCATTGAGCCACCAGCGGCTGGCGATGATCGCGGGTGTTGAGCAGCCAGTAGAGCGCCCACAGCAGCGTCGAGAGCAGCGCCATCGCCACCCCCAGCGGGTCGGCGAAGGCCACGTCGAGCACCTGCCCGCGGGTGGCGATGGTCCACACCCCGGCGTAGGCGATCAGCCCCGCGAGCACATCGAAACGGGTCAGTCGCTGGCCGAGAATCGGCACGGCGAGGAACGCCATCGCCAGCGCCCAGGTGTAATTGAGCGCCATTGCCTCCTGCCCGGGCAGCCGGTCGTAGGCAGCAAACAGCGTCAGGTAATACGCCACCGGGTTCATCAGCCCGGCCCATAAAGCCGTCCGCCAGCCATGGCGCAGGGCGCTGGCCAGTTGCCCGCGGCGCACCACCAGCACGCCGATCAGCAACCACGAAACCAGCGCGGCAAGCCACATCAGCTCGGCCGGCGTCATGCCGGCCAGCGCCAGCTTGAAGGCGGTGGCCACCGTCGACCACAGCCCCACCGCCCCGACGCCGCAAAGCATCGCCCGTTGATCGCGCGTCATCTCGTTCCCCCGCTTCCACGCCTGGCGCGGCTTCCATTAGGATGAGGCGAACAGCCTAGCCGGGCCGCCGAGCGCTGGCGAGTCCGGGGCGCCGCCCACAAGGAACCGTTCATGCCGAGTCAATTGCCGACAGCCGTCGAAAGCGCCTTCGTCACCGCCTACCGTCTCGATGGCCGCGGGGGCGGCGTAGAGCTCGATAACGAGGCCCTGCACCGCGCCTGGGACAGCGACAATGCCCCGCTGTGGCTGCACCTGGATTTCCGCCACGACGACGTCACCGACTACCTGGGGTCGCTGGCCGGGCTCGAGGAGGCGGTAATCGAGGCGCTGCTCGAAGCGGATACCCGGCCCCGGGTCGCGCGCTTCGGGCGTGGCGTGGTGACCACCCTGCGCGGTATCAACTTCAACCCGGGCGCGGCCCCCGACGACCTGATCTCGCTGCGCGTGTGGATGACCCCCAAGCGGCTGATCACCCTGCGTCGACGCACCCTGCATGCGGTCAACGTGGTCCGCGAGCGCATCGATGCCGGCGAAGGCGCGCTGTCGGTTCCCGACCTGGTCGCCTGGCTGGCCGAGACGCTGGTCGACCAGGTCGGTGATGTCACCCATCAGCTCGAGGAGCGCATGGCCGAGCTCGAGGACGCCCAGCTCGCCGCCCGCGGCAACCTCAACGCCGACGAGCTGACCCGCATCCGCCGGCCGCTGATCACCCTGCGGCGTTTCATGGGCCCGCAGCGCGACTGCCTGTCGCAGCTCGCCCAGGGCCCGCTGTGGCTGGACGACGAAAGCAAGGTGTCGATTCGCGAGAGCGCCAATCAGCTGTCGCGCTACGTCGAGGACTTCAACGCCATGCAGGAGCGCGCGCTGATTCTTCAGGAGCAGCTGTGGAGCGAACACAACGAACAGCTCAATCAGCGCATGTACATGCTGGCCATCGTCACCACGGTATTTCTGCCGCTGAGCTTTCTGACCGGGCTGCTGGGCGTCAACGTCGGCGGCATTCCCGGCGCCGACAGCCCGCTCGGTTTCACGGTGTTCGTCGTCATCACCGTGGCGATAGGCATCGCCGTGATGGCGCTGCTCAAGCGCAAGCATTGGTGGTGAATTGCAGTGACGAGCTACGGGCAGCGAGCTGCGGGTTTCGTGGGAGCGAATTTATTCGCGATTATCGATCGACATGCCCCAGATCGCGCTGCGGGTCGAGCCGATCGCGCACGCGGCGCTTGAGCTCCTTGATGTCGGGAAAGCCACCGTCGCGCTTGCGCTCCCAGAGCGTCTCGTCGTCGTAGCTGATTTCGAAATGCCCGCCGTGGCTGGGTATCAGCGCGACACTCTCGAGCTCTTCGCCGAACGTGGACAGCAACTCCTGGGCGTACCAGCCGGCACGCAGGAGCCATTGGCATTGCGTGCAATACTGAATGCGAACCGAGGCCATCGCGGATCTCCTTTACATCGCCTTGCAGGTCGCCGATGACCCGATGATAACAACTCGGCCGGTACGCTCAACGCGTTGAAATCCCTGTCCGCTCTGGCCATGATGCTAATTCTGTAGCAGCGTACGCGCGGCACGCCAACGTCACAGGACAGCAAAGCGCATGAAAAGACCCGCCATGATCGACGCCCGGTTGCTGGAACGCATCGTCGATGCCTCGGCCGACGGTATCGTGGTCGCCGAACAGGAAGGCGACGAGACCATTCTGATCTACGTCAACCAGGGCTTCGAGCGCCTGACCGGCTATAGCGCCGACGAGATCCTCTACCGCGACTGCCGCTTTCTGCAGAACGACGACCGCGATCAACCCGCCCTGCCGCGCATCCGCCAGGCGCTCAGCGAGCATCGCCCGTGCCGCGAGGTGTTGCGCAACTATCGCAAGGACGGCACGCTGTTCTACAACGAGCTGTCGATTACCCCGCTGTTCGACGAGCAGGACCAGTTGACCTACTTCATCGGCGTGCAGAAAGACGTCACGCAACTCGCCGAGGCCCTGGCCGAACTCGAGGCGCTCAGGCTGAAACAACAGGAGTTGCAAGAACGGACGAAACACGGCCACGAGTGAGGCCGCCCCACATACGACGACGCGCCTGGATTTTATTGGCCTCAGCCTCTTGTACAGAGCGCCGGGTGGCGTTATATAGCGACCAAGGCATCATCGGGATGCCCGGAAGCTACCCGCGTCAGGGAGGTAGGTGGTCATGAGCCGTGAATCCTTCATCGCAGAACAGGCCAGCGAAGAGCAGGACTTCTTCGAAGCCGTCAACGACGAACACTTTACACGCCCCCGCGCCAGTCGCGCCGACAGCCTGCGCGCACGCCGCCAGGTCGAAGCCTTGCTCGAGGAGCGCCGCCTCAAGAAAGCCATCGAGGATGACTGGTTCACCGGGCTCGACGAGGAGGAGTAGACGTTGCGTGGGAGCGGTTCATTGGCGGTGGAATAGCTGACACCCATCGGGAACAAGTTCCCTCCCACTAAAACCCCCGACCCATGCTCCAATGAGCCATCCGGGCCGGGTCGCGTGGGAGCGAATCTATTCGCGATCGGGTGGGCAGCTTTACTTGCCGGGCTATACCGGGCGCCTGACGGCGCCAATCGGGAACAAGTTGCCTCCCACAAGACCGGCTGGCTGGCCTTTCCGCTGGACCGCCACTATCATCGAGGCCCATCGTTCATTTCCAACCGACCGGATTTCCATGGCGCAATACGTCTTCACCATGAACCGGGTGGGCAAGATCGTGCCCCCCAAGCGCGAGATCCTCAAGGATATCTCGCTGTCCTTCTTTCCCGGCGCCAAGATCGGCGTGCTCGGCCTGAACGGTTCGGGCAAATCGACCCTGCTGCGGATCATGGCCGGCGTCGATACCGAATACAACGGTGAAGCTCGGGCGATGCCGGGGCTGAACGTCGGCTACCTGCCGCAGGAACCCGAGCTCGACGACAACAAGACGGTGCGCGAAACCGTCGAGGAAGCGGTCGGCGAGATCAAGCAGGCGCAGGAAAAACTCGACGCCGTCTACGCCGCCTACGCCGAGCCGGATGCCGACTTCGACGCGCTGGCCGCCGAGCAGGCGCGGCTGGAAAACCTGATCGAGGCCGCCGACGCCCACAACCTGGAGCGCAAGCTCGAAGTCGCCGCCGAAGCGCTGCGCCTGCCCCCCTGGGACGCCAATGTCGGCGTGCTCTCGGGCGGCGAGCGCCGCCGCGTGGCGCTGTGCCGGCTGCTGTTGTCGAATCCCGACATGCTGCTGCTCGACGAGCCGACCAACCACCTGGATGCCGAATCGGTGGCCTGGCTGGAGCGCTTCTTGCACAACTATTCGGGTACCGTGGTGGCGATCACCCACGACCGTTACTTCCTCGACAACGTCGCCGGCTGGATTCTCGAACTCGACCGCGGCCAGGGCATCCCTTTCGAAGGCAACTACTCCGACTGGCTCGCAGCCAAGGAGAAGCGCCTCGAACAGGAAGCCAAGCAGGAAGCCTCGCGCAACAAGGCGATCAAGCAGGAGCTCGAGTGGGTGCGCAGCAACGCCAAGGGCCGCCAGGCCAAGAGCAAGGCGCGCCTCAATCGCTTCGAGGAGATGCAGTCCGGCGACTTCCAGAAGCGCAACGAGACCAACGAGATCTACATCCCACCCGGCCCGCGGCTCGGCGACAAGGTCATCGAACTGCACGACGTCGCCAAGCGCTACGGCGACAAGCTGCTGTTCGAGAACCTGTCGTTCCAGGTACCCAGGGGCGCGATCGTCGGCATCGTCGGCGGCAACGGCGCGGGCAAGTCCTCGCTGTTCCGGATGATCAACAAAAGCGAGACCCCCGACAGCGGCGAGGTGGTGCTCGGCGATACGGTCCAGATCGCCTATGTCGAGCAGCTGCGCGATGCGCTCGACGACAAGCAGACGGTGTGGGAAGCGGTCTCCGACGGCCAGGACATGCTCAACATCAACGGCTATGAAGTGTCGTCACGGGCCTACGTGGGTCGCTTCAACTTCAAGGGCAACGATCAGCAGAAGCGCCTGTCGGAGCTGTCCGGCGGCGAACGCGGCCGGCTGCAGCTGGCCCAGACCCTCAAGCAGGGCGCCAACGTGCTGCTGCTCGACGAGCCGTCCAACGATCTCGACATCGAGACCCTGCGCGCCCTTGAGGAGGCGCTGCTCGCCTTCCCCGGCTGCGCCATGGTGATCTCCCACGATCGCTGGTTCCTCGACCGCATCGCCACGCACATCCTGGCCTACGAGGGTGAATCGCAGGTGGTGTTCTTCGAGGGCAACTACACCGACTACGAGGCGGATCACAGGAAGCGCGTCGGCAGCGATACGCCCAAGCGCATGAAGTACAAGCGCATCGACGCCTGACCGGCTTCGCCGGAGCTATAAGCTGTAAGCTTATAGCGGTAAGTAAAACCCCACGGACCTCAGGGTCGTGGGGGTTTCTTATAGCTTACAGCGCCCGGCCTGTATTGACGCTGCGCGTCAATACAGGCCGGGCTCGCCACGCGGACGCGTCTTGAAGCGCCGGTGCAACCACAGGTATTGCTCGGGTTGGCGGCGGATCGCCGCCTCGATCACCGCATTGATGCGTGTCGCGTCGGCCACTTCATCGCCGCTGGGGAAGTCTTCCAACGCCGGCAGGTATTCCAGAGTGTAGCTGCGATCGTCGGGGTTGCGATGGAAGATCAGCGGCATCACCGGCGCTCCGGTCATGCGGGCGATCTTGCCCGTGAGCTTGACGGTCGCCGCCTCGACGCCGAAGAACGGCGCGAACACGCTGGCATCGCGCCCGAAGTCCTGGTCCGGCGAATACCACACCGCATGGCCGGCCTTGATGCGCCGTACCACGCCGCGCAGGTCGCGACGGTCGATCGCCTGGCCGAAGATCCGCGAGCGCGCGCGGGTCATGAAGCGCTCGAACAGTGCATTGTCGTGCGGGCGATAGACCACGTCGGCGGGGAAATACAGCGAATGCAGCGCGCCGCCCAGGTCGAGCGTCGAGAAGTGAATGCCGATGATCAGCGCGCCCTTGCCCTGGGCGAGCGCCCGGTGCATGTGCTCTTCACCACGGAAGGTGACGCGGTGACGCAGGTGCTCGGGGTCACGACACCAGCCGGTCGCCGTCTCGAGAATGCCGATGCCGTTGGCCAGAAAGGTCGACTTGACCAGCCCGGCGCGCTGGTGCTCGTCGAGCTCGGGAAAACACAGCCGCAGGTTGGTTTCGGTGATGTGCCGGCGGCGCTTGCCGAAGCGCCAGGCCAACCAGCCAATGGCCCGGCCGACGGCCAGCTTGAGCGACCAGGGCAGCCAGGCGCCCAGGCGCATCAGGCCGATCGATAGCCAGGTCGGCCAGTAGCGCGGATGGGCCAAGGAGCGTGGCGAAGTCGTATCGGTCATGGAAAGCGCTTCCGTCATGCTGCGAAAAGTGGCTAGTTTACCCATCGGCGTGGGGAGCGTCAGTGCAGCCTGTTGATGGGGGCGAATGTATTCGCGATAGCGGTGGCCACTGTGCCTGCCGGGCCATGCCGGGCGCCTGGCGGCGCCAATCGGGAACGAGTTCCCTCCCACAAAATCACCCATCCCCTCAGGATTGGCGGTAGCGCCGCGGCACCCGTGGCAATATCCCGGTCAGCAGCGTATAGCTGACGGTGTCGCAGTGCCGGGCGACCTCGTCGATCGACAGCCGCGTGCCGTCGGCCGCATCCTCGCCCCAGAGCACCACGCGACTGCCGATGTCGGCCCCGGGCAAATCGGTGATATCCACCGTCAACATATCCATGGAGACCTTGCCGGCCAGCGAACAGCGCTGGCCGTCGACCAGCACCGGGGTGCCGTCGGCGGCGTGGCGATCGTAACCGTCGCCATAGCCGGCGGCGACCACGCCGATCCGCGACGGCCGCGGCGCTCGCCAGCGCCCGCCGTAACCCACCGGCTCGCCGGTGGCGATCTCGCGGACCGCGATCAACTCGGAGCGCAGCGTCATCACCGGCCTGAGGTCCCGCGTGGCATCGTTCTCGCCCACGAGCGGGTTGCTGCCGTAGAGCATCACCCCGGGGCGATTCCAGGCGCCATGCGCTTGTGGCCAGGCCAGCGTCGCCGGCGAGTTGGCCAGACAGGTCGGCGCGCCGAGTCGCTGCGCCAGCGCCTCGATCATCCCTAGCTGGTATTGGAAATAGCCCGGCTCCAGCGCATCGGCGGTGGCGAAATGGGTCATCAGGTGCAGCGCCGTGACCCGCTCGGGCACGGCGCGAAGGCGTTGCCATAGCGCCTTAGCCCGCGCCGGATCGAAGCCCAGCCGGTGCATGCCGGAGTCGACCTTGAGCCAGGTCGGAATCGGCCGGCGCGGCCGGTAATCGAGCAGCGCCGCGACCTGCCACTCGCTGTGCACGACGAGCCACAATCCCCATGCATCGACCCGTTCGAGCTCGTCATGGGCAAAGATTCCCTCGAGCAGCACGATGGGCTTGGCGATTCCCGCCTCGCGCAACACGGCGGCCTCTTCGAGACTGGCAACGGCGAAGGCCGGCGCCAGATCCTCGAGCGCCCGGGCACAGGCCACGGCGCCATGCCCATAGGCATCGGCCTTGATCACCGCCAGCGCCTGGCTGGAAGGCGCCAGATCGCGTGCCAGGCGATAATTGTGGCGAAGCGCGTCGAGATCGATATCGGCATGGAGCGGCCGGGCCATGCGAGCCTCCTGAGACGGCGTGTTCGGGATTCAAAGGACCCATTATTTGCTAACGGAATCATGATTTCACGCAGCTGAACTCAACAGCGCGACAATCCAGCGATGGTCGCTGAATTGTCGCGCTTCTGGCGGCCTTTGGGGCTACGGCAAATCGGCCGTTATTCGCTGGGTGGCGTCGGCGGCTCGCCGATGTCCATCATCGCCTTGTAGCGACCGCCCTCTTCGTTGGGCAGAGCGAGGCGAACTTCCTCGCCGGTCTGCAGCCACTCGCTGAGGGCCTGCAAGGTCGCGGTCTCGAGAATGCCCGACTCACGGCGCAAGGCCAACAGGTCGATGACGTAGCTGTAGCGCGCCTCGGCATAGTTGGCCAGGGCGGTATACAGGCGCTGCTCGGCGTCGAGCACGTCGACGATGTTGCGCGTGCCTACCTCGTAACCGGAGCGTGTGGCCTCCAGGGCGCTGCGATTGGAGACGATCGCCTGCTGCTGGGCCTCGACGGTCTCGACGTCGTTGACCACTTGAGTGTACAGCGAGCGAACCTGCTGAATGGTCAAGCGACGCTGCGATTCGAAGTCGTATTGTGTGGCCTCGAGTTGATAGGTATTGCTATTTATCTGGGCACTGGTGCTCCCGCCGTTGAAGATCGCCCATGAACCGCGCAGGCCGATCTCGGCACCCGAGCTCTCGCCCACGAGGTATTCGTTGTCGCTGTCCGCGTAGTCGTAGCTGGCGTAGGCGTCGAGACTCGGCAGGTAGCCCGCCCGCGCGACATCGACGTCGCGATTGGCGACATTGATGGCCTGGTTGGCGGCCAGCAGGATCGGGCTGTTGTCCATTGCCAGGGTCACCCAGGCATCCCGGGAGCTGGGCTGGGGAACTTCGATGGGCAATGTCTCGGACAGCGTACTGATGGCGTCGTAACGCTTGCCGGTAAGCCGCTCGAGCGACTCGAAGCTGACCTGCAGATCGCTCTCGGCGGCGATGCGCTGGGCACGCGCCAGGTCATAGCTGGCCTGCGCCTCGTTAACGTCGGTGATCGCGATCAAGCCGACCTCGAACTGCTCGCGGGCCTGCTCGAGCTGACGACTGATCGCCTTCTCCTGGGCGACCCGCGCAGCGAGGATATCGCGCGCCTGAAGGATATTGAAGTACGCCTCGGCAACGTCGTAGAGCGTCTGCTGGCGCTCGCCCTCCAGCACCAGCGCCTGCTGGCCGATCTGCTCCTCGGCGCGTTGCAATTCGTACCAGTTGGTCGCATCGAACAACGCCTGGGTGGCCTCGATACCGACACTTGCCGAATTGTAGTTATCGTCGTTGGGCGACGCCCCGGCGCGCGCAGTGCTTGTCTGGCTCTCGAACGTGCGGTTGTTGGCGGCATTGGCGGTAGCGTTGACCTGCGGCAACAGATCGCCACGCTGGACATCACGCGCTTCCTCGACGCTCTTGAACGTGGCGCGCGAAGAGGCCAGATCGGCATTGTTTTTCATGGCATCGCGGGCAATCGTGGCGAGATCGGCAGCCTGGGCCTGGGCACCCAATGCGGAAGCGACCAGCACGAACAATAGCCGCCGGGCAAAGCCCGACCGCGGCGACGGGTGCGGAAGTGAGACGGAACGTGACGGCATCGATGTTTCCTTTCGATAGCAAGCGATAACGGCAGACATTATACATACAATGCCGCATGTTAGCTTGCTTAGCAAATGACAGTACCTTGCTTGGCCAAGGACAATAAAGAGTCACATCGAATGCATGGCCGGCCTAACGGCAAGCGCGGGCCAGGGCCCGCGCTTGCCGATGCCTCGATTCTTGTGGGCAACTCCGCCTCACTCGAAGATTGCGTCCAGCGAGAGGCCCTGCTTATCCAGCACGCGGCGCAGCTTCTTCAACGCCTCGACCTGGATCTGACGCACCCGCTCACGGGTCAGGCCGATCTCCTCGCCGACCTCCTCGAGCGTCGCCGCCTCGTGACCACGCAGACCAAAGCGGCGGACGACCACCTCCATCTGCTTGTCGGTCAGCTCGGCCAGCCAGTCGTCGACATGCTGCTTGACGTCTCCATCGACGAGCGAGGATTCCGGACCACTGTCGTTCTCGTCGGCCAGGGTCTCGATCAGCGGCTTGTCGCTCTCGCCGCCGAGCGGATAATCCACCGACGAGACACGCTCGTTGAGTCCCATCATCCGCTTGACCGCGCCCACCGGCTTGTCGAGGAATTCGGCGATCTCCTCGGCGGTCGCCTCGTGGTCGAGCTTCTGGGTCAGCTCGCGGGCGGCGCGCAGGTAGATGTTGAGTTCCTTGACGACGTGAATCGGCAGGCGGATGGTGCGGGTCTGGTTCATCAGCGCCCGTTCGATGGTCTGGCGAATCCACCAGGTCGCGTAGGTCGAAAAACGAAAACCGCGCTCGGGGTCGAACTTCTCGACCGCGCGAATCAGGCCCAGATTGCCCTCCTCGATCAGATCCAGTAGCGACAGGCCGCGATTGAGATAACGTCGGGCGATCTTGACCACCAGTCGCAGGTTGGACTCGATCATGCGTTGCCGCCCGGCGGGATCGCCCTTCTGGGCGAGGCGCCCGAAATGCACTTCCTGCTCGGGCGTCAGCAACGGGGAAAACCCGATTTCATTGAGGTAGATCTGGGTGGCGTCGAGGCTTTGGTGGTAGCTGCTCTCTTCGCGGCTAAGCGCCTTCTCGAAGGCTTCCTCCTGCTTGGCATCGCCGTCGTCGACGACCTCGACGCCGGCATTCACTTCGTTGAGATCGACTTCTTGAAGGTCCCGTTCAAGCATGCTCATGTCGCTACCCCGTTTGTCTGCTGCGTTCAATGCAGCCATCGGCCGGCTCGAATTATTGTTCTGGCCTGGCTGGGGCGACCGGCATTACCGGTCGTCCGTCCCTGTTGGCGATCACGATCCCCTCAACGCGATGGCAGGTACTCGAGGGGATCTTGAGGCTGGCCTTCCTTGCGTACCTCAAAGTGCAACTTGACGCCATCGGCATCGGTATTACCCATGGTGGCGATCACTTCTCCCGCCTTGACCACGTCGTTTTCCTTGACCTTAAGGCTGTCGTTGTGCGCATAGGCACTCAGAAAACGATCGTTGTGCTTGATAAGAATGAGATTGCCATAGCCACGTACGCCGTCTCCTGCGTAGACCACGATACCCGGCCCTGCCGCTTTGACAGGTTGCCCCTTTTGCCCGGCTATATCAATGCCGGCGGTGATGTTAGATCCATCACCAAAACGTCCAACAACCTCGCCCTCGGCGGGCCATTGCCAGGGGATATTCTCGACCGGCGAGTAGCTGCGCTGCTGCGCGTTCGGCTCGTTCGCCTCACCGGCGACCGCCGTGCCGGCGTCGGTCGCGCCCGAGGTCGATGAACCGGACTGCGACGCACCCGGTGCGCTCTGGCCAGCGGGCGTCGAACGCTGCTGGCTGTCCGTTATAGCCGAGGAAGATGACGCCTGTGTGTCGCTCGTTGCCACCGAGTTTTCGCTCGCGGCACGGTCAGCCGTATTCGCGGTTTCGGTTGCGGCACGCTGCGCCCGCTCACGGGCGATAGCGGCCTGCTCCTGACGTTCGCGCTCGCTGAGCTGGCCATCGGCGCCCGGGCTCTCGAAGTTGTAGATGGGGCCGGGGCCGGCAGCGCCACCGACGCCCGCCAGCACCTGGCTGCTGGGCGCCTGCGATGCCGTTCCCCCGTCCAGCGGTTCGCCGGACAGTCGCCGGTTACGCTCGATCGTCTGGGTGTCCGGGGCCAGCCAGTCGGGGTTCTGTTCAGCCGCCTGGGCAGAGGACGCGTTGCCCATCGCGCTCGCTTGCGTACCCGACGCCCCCGCGGACGCCAGCGCCTGACCCCGGGAGCCGGCCCCGGCGTCTAGACGCAGGGTCTGGCCGGGCTCGATACGATAGGGTGGCGAGATGCCGTTGATCCGCGCCAGCTCACGAAAGTCCATGTTGTTGCGCCAGGCGATGCCGTAGAGGGTATCGCCGGACTGCACGGTGACCGCTTGCTTGGGTTGCTGATTGCGGCTGACGGACAGGTCGCTGACCTGAGGGGCACTGCCGGACGAGGCGCAGCCCGCCACAGTCAGGGTCAGCAGCGAAACCAGAAAGGCCTTGCGCATGAATTCAATGCTCCTTGAAGGATGACGTGGAACGTTCGCCCACCGCCAGTACCAGCACCAGGCCAACGGCCATGAGCGCCAGCGCCGACCACAACTGGGCCGGGTCACCGGTCAGCGAGGCATACTCCTGGGGCCACAGAAAGCGATAGTCGAGCGGTATGAGCTGTTGCTCGGGGCCCAGTTGGTAACGCGTCATTTCTCGCCATGGCCAGAGCAACGGCAGCGAGCCGACAATGAACCCGGCCAGCAGCTGCAACGTGGCGGCATGGTAATGGCGAAACAGCCACGCCAGCAGCCGCGAGAACGTCACCAGCCCGATCAAACAGCCGAGTCCGAACTGCAGGATCAGGCTTATATCAAGACTCTTAATGCCCGTCATTACCGTGCCGTAAAGGCCCATGCTCAGCAACAGGAAACTGCCCGATATGCCGGGCAGCAGCATGGCGCTGATGGCAATCGCCCCGGCAACCACCAGCTTGAGAGCGCCGAGCCCACCCAGCGCCGGCATCAGACCCGGCAACAGCTGCGCCAGCAGCACGCCCAGCCCCAGTAGCAGCACATGCCACAGCCGCCAACCGTCGATATGGCGGGTGACCACCACCGCCGACGCGAGCACCAGGCCGAAGAAGAAGGCGTTGAGCAACAGTGGCTGATTGTCCATCAGGTAGGTGACCAGGTGGGCGACGCTGACCAGGCTCATGGCGATGCCCAGCATCAGCGGGATCAAGAACGCCAGATTGAGATGGCGCGTCAGACCGCGCGCGCCATCGCGACGCCAGGCGCCCAAGGCGTCCGGGCCGAAGCGCCGGATGGTGTCGATGAGTTCTTCGTAGATGCCGGTGACAAAGGCGATGGTTCCTCCCGAAACGCCCGGTACCGCATCGGCGGCGCCCATCCCGGCGCCCTTGAAGAACAGCGAGACTGTTCGTTTCAATGATGAACTCCTTGCATGCTTTACCCGACCAGCCGATGGCTGGCTCCTTGAGTCACGTCTTGTCAACGAATCACGCCTTCCAGCAACGGCACGAAACGGACCCGCTCGAGCCGCTGATATTCGTAGCGCTCGCCGTGCCGCTCGACGCGGGTCAGCCACTGTTCGCCGTCGTCGTCCTCGATCGGCGCGATCAACGTCCCGCCATCGCCAAGTTGCGCCAGCAGCGCATCGGGCAGCTCGCTGGCGCAGGCGGTGAGCAGAATGGTGTCGAACGGCGCCGCTTGGGGCCAGCCATGACCGCCGTCGGTCAAGCGTAGCCGCACATTGTGGACCCTCAGCCGCGCCAGTCGCATGCGCGCGCGTTCCTGCAGCACCCGGATGCGCTCAAGCGACCAGACCGCCGGCACCAGCCGCGACAGAATCAGCGTCTGATAGCCCGAGCCGGTGCCGATCTCGAGCACCCGCTCGGGTTCGGTGGCCAGCACCAGTTCGCTCATTCGCGCCACCATCCACGGCTGGGACAGGGTCTGGCCATGACCGATGGGCAGCGATGAGTCCTCATAGGCGCGGTGCGCCAGGGCCTCGTCAAGAAACAGATGGCGCGGCTCGCGGGCCATCGCCTCGAGCACCCGCGGCTCGTCGATGCCGGCCTCGGCGAGCCGCGCGACCATGCGATCGCGGGTGCGCTGCGAGGTCATGCCGATCCCGCTGAGCTCACCCCTGTCCAGACAGCGCATCCAGCCAGCCCCGTACATCGCTGATCGCCGCATGCCGGGTCAGATCGGTGTGCAGCGGAGTGATCGACACGTAACCGGCCTCGACCGCGGCGAAATCGGTGTCCGGGCCGTCGTCGGCGTTCTCGCCGACCGGGGCGATCCAGTAGCGGGTACGTCCGCGCGGGTCCTCGACCTCGAGCGGCCGCTGCGCCGGACCGCGATAACCCATGCGAGTGACGCGAAAGCCGCGGATCTCTTCCCACGGCAGGTCGGGCACGTTGACGTTGAGCAGGCTGCGCGGCGGCAGCGACAACGTATCCGCCGCGCCCACCAGGCTTGCCGCGACCCGCCCGGCGGTCTCGAAATGCTGGGCGCCGACCAGCGACACGGCGATCGCCGCCATGCCCAGGTTGCGGCCTTCCATCGCCGCCGCCACGGTGCCCGAATAGAGCACGTCGTCGCCCAGGTTGCCGCCGTGGTTGATGCCCGAGATCACCAGGTCGGGCTTCTCGTCCCATATCCCGTTGACCCCCAGGTAGACGCAGTCGGCTGGCGTACCGTCGACGCTGTAGAAGCCGTTGTCGAGGGCCGAAAGCGCCAGCGGCCTCGACAGGGTCAGCGAGTTGCTCGCCCCGCTCTTGTCGCGATCCGGCGCCACCACGCGCAGCCGCGCATGCACGCTGAGCGCCTCGTAGAGCGCCTTGAGTCCCGGCGCATGAACGCCATCGTCATTGGAAAGCAGCAATTTACGCATCGTGTCTCCTTTATATCCCGACGCTACAGCGTGGGATGCACGATCAGTTCGCGCAGCACCGCCGTGGCGAAGGCGCCGCGCGGCAATTCGAAATCGATCTCGAGCGTCGCGCCACGGCGTTCGAGACGCGGCTCGATCAGCCGGATGCGCAGCGCGCGCCGGGCCAGGCGCACGCCGCTGCGCTCAAGAGCGCTGCACAGCGCGGCATTGTCGCTTGCCAGGCGGCGCTCGTGGTTCGCCGGCTCGGCCCTCGCCTCGCTCACCCCCGCGCCCCACAGCGGCCCGGCGGGATGCAGATCGAGCCGCGCGGCGCGCGCGGCCAGCGGCGCGCCGCCCGGCAACCCGGCGTCCGCATCGGCGACGAACTGGCTCTGCGTGCCGTCGAGCATCACCACGTCGCCGGCCAGCGGCATCGCCCAGTCGCCGGCGCGGATGCGCGCCGCCAACAGCTCGTTGAACAGATAGCTGCGCGCGGTCGATAGCATCATTCCCTGACGGTCGTCGCGCTTGCGCCAGCCCCTGGCGAGTATGCCACAGGCGCGGGTCAGGTTACGGCCCTCGACACCGAAGCGCTGGGGACCGAAATAGTTGGGCACGCCGGCCGCGACGAGGCGCTGCCAGCGCGTCTCGAGCTCGGGATGGGCGACGATCGGGCCGCTCAGCCGCAACAAAAAGCGGTTGCGACGATGCACGCCGCGCTTGAGCTTGCGCGGGTGGCGCGCATGGGCCAGCACGCAGACCGGCATGTCGCCCAGGCGCACGTCGAGATCGTCCGGCGCTTCACGTCCCGGCAGATGCACCGACAGCCATTGACGGGTCACCGCGAAACGGTCCTTGATCCCCGAAAAGCCGATGTCGCGGGGCGTGACCGCGCAGGCCCGGGCCAGGCGCCGGGCCAGCTCGGCGGTGCTCAGGTCGCGTTTCTCGAGCCACAGCCAGAGATGCTCGCCGTGGCCCTCGGGGGCGAAATCCAGGCACTCCTCGACCACGAAGTCCTCGGGGCTGGCGCGGTAGTCGCCCGCCGCCAGCGGGCCGCCGTGGGCGCAAGGCCAGTGTGGCGGCCAGCCCGGCCGCGGGGTCTCGGCGGCTTCAGCCATGCGCTGGCTCGCCGTTGTTGCGTTCATCCTGGCGGCCTTCGAGCAGCGCCACCGCCTCGGCGGCGATGCCCTCGCCGCGCCCGGTGAAGCCCAGCCGCTCGGTGGTGGTGGCCTTGACGTTGACCGCGCCGAGCGCCACGCCCAGGTCCTCGGCGATGACTGCGCGCATGGCGGCGATATGCGGGGCCAGCCTGGGCGCCTGGGCGATCAGCGTGGCATCGACGTTGGCGATCCGCCAGCCGGCCGCGGCGAGGCGCGCGACGACGTCGCGCAGCAGGCCGCGACTATCGGCGCCGGCCCAGCGCTCGTCGTCGTCGGGAAACAGGTGGCCGATATCGCCCAGCGCACAGGCGCCGAGCAGCGCATCGCAGAGCGCGTGGAGCAGCACGTCGCCGTCGGAGTGGGCGATGAAGCCGTGATCGTGGGCGATGCGCACGCCGCCGATCATCAGATGATCGCCATCGCCGAAGCGATGGACGTCGAAGCCGTGGCCGATTCGCATCATGCGCGGGTCTCTCCAGGGTTGCGGTGGTCGGCGTCCGGCACGCGGCCGGCGGACGCCGGGTGCTGGGCCGCGAGAATCTGCGCGGCGTGGATCTGCTCAGCCAGGCCCAGGTCTTCGGGATGGGTGATCTTGAGATTGTCGCGACGCCCGGCCACCAGCCGCGGCGACAGGCCCAGCGCCTCGACGGCCGAGGCTTCGTCGGTGATCGCCACGCTGCTGCGCCCGGCCTCGTCGAGTGCCCGACGCAGCAGCGCATAGCGAAAACCCTGCGGCGTCAGCGCGTGCCACAGCCCGTCACGCGGCTCGGTGGTCGCGACCCGGCCGGCGGCATCGGCGCGCTTCATGGTGTCGGCCACCGGCACGGCCAGCAGCGCCCCCATCGGCTCGTCGACCAGCGCGGCATGCAGCCGGGTCAGGTCGTCGCCATGCACGCAGGGCCGGACAACGTCGTGGACCAGCACCAGATCCTCGTCAGCGGCCTCCTCGGCGATCGCCGTCAGCGCCAGCGCCACGCTCGCGGCGCGCTCGACGCCCCCGTCGACGCGCCGCCAGTCGGCGAACGGCACCCAGGCCGGATCGAACCAGGCGTCCCTGGGGTCAAGGCAGAGCAACAAGCGCGCCGTGGGGAAGGTCGCATGAAGCCGCGCCAGGGTCTGCGCGAGCACCGGCCGGCCGGCCAGTTGCAGATACTGCTTGGGGCGATCCGCGGCCATCCGCCGCCCCTGGCCGGCGGCCGGCACGATCAGCCACAACGGCGTCCCGTTCATGAGCCGCTCCCGGTGCTCGGGGCCCGGCCCGACTCACCAGCGCTGCCCTCGACGCCAGGCACCCAGAAGAACTGCTCGTCCTGGCGCACCATGCCGATGTCGCTGCGCGCGCGCTCCTCGATGGCATCGAGGCCATTCTTGAGATCGACGACCTCGGCGGCCAGACGCTCGTTGCGCGCCCGCTGGGTGTCGTTCTCCGCCGCCAGCGAATCGGCGCGGGCGCGAATAAGTGTCAGCTCGCGCAGCCCGCCCTCGCCGAACCACAGGCTGTACTGCAGCAGGCCGAGCAGCGCGATCAACAATACGCCAAGCCACTTGAGCATGCGGGGCATCCCGTTTCGGTTTAGGCAACGCCGGGCATTATGCCATCATGAAGCGGCAATTGCCGACGCCCGGCCCCATCGCTGATCGGCTTTGCTGTGCGTTCGTCATTACCCGTAAGCCCACTGGAGACGTTTATGTACAAGCTCGCGTTCTTCATCCCCGTCGACGCCGCCGAGGCCGTCAAGGAGGCCGTGTTCGAGAGCGGCGCCGGACGCATCGGCGATTATGAAGCGTGCTGCTTCCAGACTCGGGGCACCGGCCAGTTTCGCCCCATGGGCGGCGCCGACCCGCATATCGGCCGGGTCGGCCAGCTCGAACGGGTCGACGAGCTCAAGGTCGAGCTGGTCTGCCGCGACGAGCGCATCCACGCCGCGGTCGCCGCGCTCAAGCTGGCCCACCCCTACGAGGAACCGGCCTATGAAGTGTGGCGGCTGGAGGACATATGACATATAGATATGGAAGCATTCAGGCAAATGCAAGACGCTTACATCGGCGTCATCAGACCCTCGGTCTCGCCGGCTGGCTGACGGTCAGCTTCATGGCCGCCGGGGTCGGCGCCATTGCCTCGGTGGACGCCACTCGCTTCTACGCCGCGCTCACGCAACCCGGCTGGGCGCCGCCCGCCGGCGCCTTCGGGCCGGTATGGACGACGCTCTTCGCGCTGATGGGCATCGCTGCGTGGCTGGTCTGGCGTGAAGGCGGCTGGCGCCGGCAGCGGGGTGCGCTGGCGCTGTTTCTCGTCCAGCTCGCCGTCAATGCGTTATGGAGCTGGCTGTTCTTCGTCTGGCACCTGGGGGCGCTGGCCCTTGTCGAGGTCATCCTGCTGTGGAGCATGATCCTCGTCATGTTCATCGCCTTCTGGCGCGTACGCCCGCTGGCTGGACTTCTGTTGTTGCCCTATCTCGTCTGGGTGTCGCTGGCCATGGCGCTGACCTACAGCGTATGGCAACTCAACCCGCAACTGCTGGGGTGAATCGCACGGCGCCAATCGGGAACGAGTTCCCTCCCACAAAAATCCCCGGCCCCATGCTCCAAATGGCCATCCAGGCCGGGTCGCGTGGGAGGCAATTTATTCCCAATAGCGAGGCCTTGACGTTTCACGCTGATCTGCGAAGAACCCATTTATTCCCGATGACAGTGCGCAGAAGCTCAGTGGTCAGGCGCTGCCGAAATAGCGCTCGCGGTCTTCCTCGCCGATGTCGCTGACATGCAGCGGAAAGTCGCCCTGACGGCGATCGCTGAAATAATGGCGCAGGGTGCGCTCGATGGTGGGAAACGCCAGCGCGTCCCAGGGGATCTCGTGCTCGGCGAACATCGCCACTTCCAGGCTTTCCGGGCCGGCGGCGAAACCACCCGTGAGCTCGGCACGAAAGATCATGTAGACCTGGTCGATGTGCGGTAGGTTGATCAATGTGTACAAATCCTGCAGCTCGACCTCGGCACAGGCCTCTTCGCGGGTTTCGCGGGTCGCCGCCTCGCGGGTCGTCTCGGCGTTTTCCATGAACCCGGCCGGCAGCGTCCAGTAACCGTGACGCGGGGCGATGGCACGCCGACACAGCAGCACGCGCTCGTCGCGCACCGGCAGCGTGCCGGCGACGATGCGCGGATTCTGATAGTGGATGGTGCCGCAGGTGTCGCACAGATAGCGCGGGCGGTCGTCGCCCTCGGGGATCGCGAAACGCACGGGCTGGCCGCAGTGACTGCAGAAATTCATGGGCTCCTCGGGCGGCACGACGTCGCTTGACGCCTTCTTTTTTCGGCTGGCCGGCTGGATAATAAGAACATTAAATTCTCGGAACGCCCATGTTAGAGACACTTCACGAGCGCCTGCAAGCGCACACGCCGCGCAAGGTCGGCCTCGCCCTGCCCCGGGCGGCAGTGTTGCTGCCGATCGTCGAGCGTGCCGAGCCGACGCTGCTGTTCACCCGGCGCGCCGGGCATCTCAAGCAGCATGCCGGTCAGGTGGCCTTTCCCGGCGGCAAGCGCGAACCCCAGGACCCGGACCTGCTGACCACCGCGCTGCGCGAGGCCGAGGAAGAGATCGCCCTGGCGCCCGGGCGGGTGCGTCTGCTCGGCCGCTTGAGCGACGTGATCTCGCTGCACGGCATCCGCGTCACCCCGTTCGTCGGGGTGATCCCCGCCGACCTGGCGCTGCGCCCGCAACTCGGCGAGCTCGATACCATCTTCGAGGTGCCGCTGCGCTTCTTCCTCGACGATCGGCGCAGCCATACCGACGTCATCGAGGTCGATGGCGTACCGCGCTACGTGCCCAGCTACCCCGCCGAGGGGCATGTCATCTGGGGGCTGTCGGCGATGATGCTGGTCGAGCTACTCGCCGAGGGCTTCGGCTGCCCGGTGAGTCTGGACCACGCGCCGCCCGACAGCCCGCTGCGCTACCGGCCGGAACGCCGCCGGACGATTCCCGACATCGACGCTTAGGCCACCCAATGCTTGCGCCAGATTCCGCCAATCCGCTCTCGGGGCTCGATGGCACCGCGCTGACGACGCTGGTCGACCGGCTCGTCGACCACGGCTGGTTCGTCGGCGAGCGCTTTTTCGACCCGGCGCTGTGCCGCGCCCTGCACGCCGAGGTCCACACGCTCGCCGAACACAGTGCCCTGCAAGCCGCGGGGGTCGGCCGCGGCGAGGCGCACCGGCTGCGCCGCGATATCCGAGGCGACGCCATTCATTGGCTGAATCGCGACAGCCAGGCCCAGCGCGACTACCTGGCGTTGATGGCGCAATTGCAGGGTCAGATCAACCAGGCGCTCTACCTGGGGCTGTTCGAGTTCGAGGCGCACTTCGCCCACTACCCGCCCGGCAGCTTCTACCGCACCCACCTCGATAGCTTTCAGGGACGCGCCAACCGGGTGATCTCGACGGTGCTCTATCTGACCCCCGACTGGCCGTCCGACGGCGGCGGCGAGATGGCCATCTATGCCGAGCACGACGACACCCGCGAACTCGCGCGGGTGCGTCCCGAAGCCGGCACCTTGGTATGCTTTTTCTCCGACCGGGTACCGCACGCGGTGCTGCCGACCCGTTATCCGCGTACCAGCATCGCCGGCTGGTTTCGCCGCAACGCCTCGCTTTGCGGCGTGATCGACCCGGCGCGCTGACCCGCCGGGCACGGCTGCGGGGTCAGCGCTGGAAGTCGGGCGGGCGCTTGTCCAGGAAAGCACTCATCCCTTCGCGCTGCTCGGGGCCGGCGAAACCCAGTGCGAACAGGCTGGTTTCCAGCGCCAGTGCGCTGTCCAGATGCTGACCCTGGCCGGCGTGAATGGCCTGCTTGGCGGCACGGATCGCCTGCGGCCCGTTGGCGCCGAGTTGCCGGGTCAATTCCTCGGCCAGCGTCTCGAGCTCCGCTTGCGGCACCATGCGGTTGACCAGGCCGACGCGTAGCGCTTCCTGGGCATCGATCTTGCGCCCGGTGGTGATCAGATCGAGCGCCATCGCCGGGCCGATACGCCGTGGCAGCCGCTGGGTGCCGCCGAAGCCGGGAATCACCCCGAGCAGCACCTCGGGCTGGCCGAACAGCGCGTTGTCGCTGGCCACTGCCCAGTCGCAGGCCAGCGCCAGTTCGCAGCCACCACCCAGGCAGAAGCCGTTGACCAGCGCGACGACCGGCACCGGCAGGCGCTCGAGACGCTTGAAGGTCGCCAACGCCTGGCTGGCGAAGTCGCGCGCTTCGTCGGGACTCTTGTCGCGCATCTCGGCGATGTCCGCCCCGGCGACGAAGGACTTGTCGCCGGCGCCGGTGATCAGCACCGCGCGCAAGTCGTCGCGTGCGGCCAGGTCGTCGAGCACCCGCTCGAGCTCGCCGAGCAACTCGCTGTTCAGCGCGTTCAGCGCCTTGGGTCGATTGAGCGTCAACCGGACCACGCCGCTGTGCTCGCTGACGCTAACCAATGCCTCGCTCATGCCGTCCTCCGCGATTGGGGTATCCAGCCTCAGCATAACCGCGTCGCGCTGCGCGCGACATTGCACTATCGGCGGTCTACTCGGGTATCGCTAACTGCGCCAGTCGCCGGTCTCTTCCTCGAATTCGGCCCTGCGCGCCTCGCGCGGGGACTCGCCAGACGGCGGTTGCGAGTCAGTCGGCGGCGGCGGGCCGACCAGCGGCGCGGCGACATCCACGTCGGGTACCGCCTGCGACAGATCCTCGGCGTGCTCGTGATCGATCGCCCCCTGCACCAGCTCGTCGGTCACGCTGAGCTCGGCACCCACCACCGTCTGCGGCGGGTTGGGCGTGAATGGCGCCACCGGCAGCGGCGCGGGACGGCGGCTGCGCCGCCAGGTGAAGAACAGCGTCAGCGCCGCGCCCAGCGCGGCCAGCGACCAGAACAGCCCGGCGTCGCCGAGGGTCGCCATGATCGGCGAGATCAACGGCGAGCTGAGCGTCGAACCCAGTGCATTAATCAGCAACAGCCCCTGGCTCATGCGCACCAGCGCACCGGCCGGGGCGCGGTCGGCGGCGTGGCTCACCGCCACCGGATACAGCGCGAACACGCCGCCGCCGAGCAGGAACAGCACGCCGGCCAGCAGCCACGGCCAGTCGGCCAGCGACAGCGCGCCCAGCGACAGCGCCAGGCTGGCGATGCCGATCAGGATCAGCACCAGCTGGCGGTCATGGCGGTCGGACCAGCGGCCGATGGGGTATTGCAGCAACATGCCGCCGAGCACCATCACCGCCATCATCTGGCCGATGTGCTGAACGCTGAATCCGCTGCGCTGCAGGTAGAGCGGCAGCAGCGAATAGAGCGCGGCGACCGCCAATCCCGATCCGAAGCAGCCCATCACCCCGGTCGGGGTGAGCATGATCAGGCGCAACGGCGGCAGCGGCTCGGCGTGCTCGAGCAGCGGCGAGACCCGCGGAATCATCGCCATCGGCAGCACCGACAGCGACGCCAGCAGCCCGATCACCATGAACGGCACCTGCGCGCCGGCGGCATCGGTCACCCCCAGCAGCAGTTGGCCGATCACCCCGGCGGCATACAGCGAAATCATGTACAGCGCCAGCAGCCGGCCGCGCACCCGGGTGTCGGAGGCGGTCAACAGCCAGCTCTCGATGACCAGATACACACCCACCGTCGCCCAGCCGCCGATCAGCCGCAGCACGAACCACGACCAGGGATTCAGCCATAACCCCGCCAGCAGCACGGTCACCGCCACCAGCGAGGCGAAACAAGCATAGGCACGGATGTGGCCGATGCGCAGCAACAGCCGGTCGTTGAGCAGCGCACCGATCGCCAGGCCGATGAAATACGCCGACGAGACCCAGCCGATCACTACCGCCGAGGCGCCGGCGGCGTCCAGACGCAGGGTGATCAGCGTTGCCAGAAAGCCGTTGCCGATCCCCAGGATGAAAAGACCCAACAGGGGAGCCAGGGCCATGGCCAGTAACTGGGGCGACATGAAATGGATGCCTCACGATCGATGGTAACGGCGGTGCCACGCCAAGGTGGAACGCCAGACGGACAACGCTGTCATGGAAGTAGCGCAATTTCGCGGGCGACTATACGCCGGCGCCTGCCGGCAACAAAGCACTTTTGCGCGGCCAGCACCGCCCGTTGTCACAGCGTATTAGCGGTTGGCGATTCATGCCACTGGTCACTCGGTGACGCGGGACAGCGACGCGCGTATCAGCGTATGCTGGAATACCGAGAACAAGCCGGGTCGCCGTCGCCGACCGGCGGCTGCGCAGCCATGAAAGCCCATGAGGAACATGCCAATGCTAGCGGGCCTGGACCATCTGGTCGTCACCGTCACCGACATCCCCCGGGCGGTGGATTTCTACACCCGGGTGCTGGGGCTGGAGGCGCGCTATCGCGACGCCGAGCGCGTCGACCTGGTGCTCGGCGACATCGCCCTGCGCCTGCATCCGGTCGATACCTCGATCGCGCCGCGCGCCGGCTGCCCGATGCCCGGCAGCCTGGACATCTGCTTTCGCAGCCTGCTGCCGCTCGACGAGGTACAGGCGCACCTGGATGCCCTGGCCATTCAGGTCGAGACCGGCCCGGTGGCCCGTCAGGGCGCCGGCGGGCCGATCGTCTCGCTGTATCTGCGCGATCCTGACAACAACCTGATCGAACTGTGCCGCCCCGATCGTCAATAGTTTCCATCCCCCCGCCTTCATCGACCTGGAGATCCGTCATGGCCGATCCGCTTTTCGACAGCCCCGAAACGTTCGCCGACGAAGCCCCGCAGCCTGCCGACACCACCATGGCCATGGTGGTCTACGCGTTGCTGCTGGCCGGCTTCGTGGTCGGCATCACGCCGATCGTCGGGGTGATCATCGCCTACGTGTATCGCGGCAAGGGCCCGCCGTGGCTGGATGGGCATTACCGCTACCAGATCCGCACCTTCTGGATCGGCCTGCTGTATGCCATCGTCGCCGCGCTGCTGTCGCTGATCGGCATCGGTCTGATCCTGATGCTGGGCTTGGCGATCTGGCTGATCGTGCGCTGCGTCAAGGGCTTCAAGGGCCTTCAGGAAAAGCGCGCGCCGAGCAATATCGAAACCTGGCTGTGGTAGCGTGACGACACGACACCGACCGAAAGCGCTGCATGAAGCCCGCGGCGCAACCCGTTAAATGCTCGCCCCGGAGTTTGAAGCCGTCGACCCGCATGAGTGACCGACCCTACCCCAGCGCCTTGCAAGCGCGCTTGATCGCTGCCCTGTGGCGCCTGCTGTCGCACGCCCGACCCATCACGCTGTGGCGTCTGGCGCGCCGACTGGGGCCGCTGATCTATCGCTTCAGCGCCCGCGAGCGCAAGGTCACCGATATCAACCTGCGCGAGGTCTACCCCCAGTTCGATGACACGCGGCGCGCTCGGCTGGCTCGCGACAGCCTCCGTCATTCCACCGCGACGATGCTCGAGCTGGGCTTCGCCTGGATGGCCGATCCGGCCCGGGTCGAGGCCTCGATCCAGGCCGTGCACGGCCGCGAGCTGCTCGACGAGGCCCGCGCCGAGGGCCGCGGGGTGATCGTGCTGGCGCCGCATTTCGGCAACTGGGAAGTCCTCAACTTCTGGCTGTCCGCACACTTCCCGTTCACGGCGATGTACGAGCCGCCCAAGATCGCCGAGCTCGATCCGCTGATCCGCCAGGGCCGCGAGCGCATGGGCGCGGCCTTGGTGCCCACCAATTCACGTGGCGTCGCCGCGCTGCTCAAGGCGCTCAGGCGTAGCGAGGCGGTGGGCATCCTGCCCGACCAGGAGCCCGACTGGCGGGGCGGGGTATTCGCCGACTTCTTTCATCGCCCGGCCTATACCGGCACCCTGCTGCCCAAGCTGGTGGCGCGCACCCAGGCCCGAGTGGTCACCGGCGTGGCCCGCCGCCGACAAGCCGGCGAAGGCCAGCCACAGGGGTTCGAGATCCATTTCCTCGCCGCCGACGAGCGCGTCTACGATGCCGACGAGGCAATCGCCGCACGCGGCGTCAATGCCAGCGTCGAGGCGGCGATCGCCCTCGATCCGGCGCAGTATCAGTGGGAATACAAGCGCTACCGCAAGACCCCCGAAGAGCAGCAACAGCGCAGCGACTACCGCCGCCACCGGCTCTATCGCTGAACCCGCACGGCTACTCGGGGCGCATGATGCCGGGCCTTGCTGTCGCACGCGGCGCGAAGGCCGCCTTCCTTTCGCACGCCGCTTGACCGGCGCCGCGGCGTTACCCACACTGCCGACTGTGCGGGCGCGTTCCCGCACACGCTTGACGGGGTGCCGGTGGAACCGGCTGAGATCGCCTTATGGCACGGCAATACGCCGTGGCGTCATGGCGGGGCCCGTTGAACCTGAACTGGCTAGGACCAGCGTAGGGATCAAGCGACATGCAGCCGGATTCCATCGGCCTGCCTCTGTCCTCCCGGCGGTCCTCCCTGACAGCGCCTACCCAAGGGAGAACACCATGAGCAAGACCACCCACTTCCTCGCCGAAACGGCCCAAGTCGACGAAGCGGCCATCCAGGCCTTGCCCGGATCGCGCAAGATCTACGTCGAGGGTACGCGTCCCGACATCCGCGTGCCGTTGCGTGAGATCAGCCTCTCACCAACCACAACTTCCGGCGTCGATGAAGCCAATCCGCCGCTGCTGGTCTACGACACCTCCGGCCCCTACACCGACCCCGAGGCCGACATCGACCTGCGCCGCGGCCTGATTGAGCTGCGCCGCGCCTGGATCGACGAGCGCGACGACACCGAGCGGCTCGACGGCCCCACCTCCGAGTATGGCCACCGCCGCGCCAACGACCCGACGCTGGCCCCGCTGCGCTTCGACCTGACGCGTACGCCACGGCGCGCCAAGCCCGGGCGCAACGTCACCCAACTGCACTACGCCCGTCAAGGTATCGTCACCCCGGAAATGGAGTTTATTGCCCTTCGCGAGAACCAGCGCCGGCAAGCACTCTCTACAAAGTACGCAGGTACCGAAGAAGTCGAACGGATACTCGGCCACCAGCACCCGGGCGAAAATTTCGGCGCCCGCCTGCCCGAGGAGATCACCCCGGAATTCGTGCGCGATGAGGTTGCCGCGGGCCGGGCGATCATTCCCTGCAACATCAACCATCCGGAATCCGAGCCGATGATCATCGGCCGCAACTTCCTGGTGAAGATCAACGGCAACCTGGGCAACTCGGCGGTCACCTCCTCCATCGAGGAAGAGGTCGACAAGATGACCTGGGGCATCCGCTGGGGTGCCGACACCATCATGGATCTGTCCACCGGCGCCAACATCCACGAGACCCGCGAATGGATCATCCGCAATGCCCCGGTGCCCATCGGCACCGTACCGATCTACCAGGCGCTGGAGAAGGTCAAGGGTGCAGCCGAGGACCTGACCTGGGAAATCTTCCGCGACACCCTGATCGAACAGGCTGAACAGGGCGTCGACTACTTCACCATCCACGCCGGCGTGCTGCTGCGCTACGTGCCGCTCACCGCCAGGCGCGTCACCGGCATCGTCTCCCGCGGCGGCTCGATCATGGCCAAGTGGTGCCTCTACCACCATCGCGAGAGCTTCCTCTACGAGCACTTCGAGGAGATCTGCGAGATCTGCAAGCGCTATGACGTCGCCTTCTCGCTGGGCGATGGCCTGCGCCCGGGCTCGGTGGCCGACGCCAACGACGAGGCCCAGTTCGCCGAGCTCGAGACCCTGGGCGAGCTGACCCGCATCGCCTGGCAGCACGACGTCCAGGTGATGATCGAGGGCCCCGGCCACGTGCCCATGCAGCTGATCAAGGAGAACATGGACAAGCAGCTCGAGTATTGCGATGAAGCGCCCTTCTACACTCTGGGACCGCTGACCACCGACATCGCCCCGGGCTATGATCACATCACCTCCGGCATCGGCGCGGCGATGATCGGCTGGTACGGCTGCGCGATGCTCTGCTACGTCACGCCCAAGGAGCACCTGGGCCTGCCCGACAAGGACGACGTCAAGACCGGCATCATCACCTACAAGATCGCCGCCCACGCGGCGGATCTCGCCAAGGGTCATCCGGCCGCACAGAGGCGCGACAACGCCTTGTCCAAGGCGCGCTTCGAGTTCCGCTGGGAGGATCAGTTCAACCTCGGCCTCGACCCGGACACCGCGCGGAAATACCACGACGAGACCCTGCCCAAGGACTCGGCCAAGGTGGCGCACTTCTGCTCCATGTGCGGTCCCAAGTTCTGCTCGATGAAGATCAGCCAGGAGGTCCGCGACTATGCAACCGAACACGGCCTGGACGGCGACCGGCAAGCGGTGATCAAAGGCATGGAAGAACAAGCCGAGCGATTCCGCGAGCAGGGCGGCGAGCTCTATCGCGACGTCTGAGCGCCGCGTCGACCTCTGACGACGCCGCGCCGACCACACCAGTCGCGCGGCGTCTTTGGTTCGGACTCTCGAAGCGCCTTGCCATGGACCCGGAACGCGGGTTGGTATAGCGTACCCGCGATGACACACCGGATGGCTACCGGCACACAAAGGAAATCAGGATGCACAAGACACTAGGCGGCAAGACGCTCGGTCTACTGGTGGGTTTGCTGGCGCTGTCGCGGCTGACCATGGCCCAGGTAGAGGCCCCGGCGAACGAGCCGGTGGGCCATTACCCATTGCCCGAATCGAGCGACATCGTCGGCCAGGCACGGACCGTCGAGGCCAGCGGCGAGGAGACTCTAATCGATATCGGCCTGCGCAATGGCGTCGGCTACAATCCCATGGTCCTGGCCAACCCCGAGACCAATGTCTGGGTGCCGGGCGAAGGCACCGAGGTGGTGGTGCCCACCCGCTTCATCCTCCCGCCGGGTCCGCGCGAGGGTATCGTCATCAACCTGGCCGAGATGCGGCTGTATTACTATCCGGACACCGCGAAGGGCGAGACGCCCCGTGTCGAGACCTATCCCATCGGCATCGGCCGCATGGACTGGCAAACCCCGCTCGGCCGCACGACGATCACCGCCAAGGTCGAGGATCCCGCCTGGTATCCGCCGCAGAGCGTCATCGAGGAAAGCGCCAAAAACGGTAAAAAGCTGCCTTCCGTCATCCCCGCCGGGCCCGACAACCCGTTGGGCAAATATGCCATGATCCTCGGTATACCGGGCTATCTGATCCACGGCACCAACCGCCCGGCCGGGGTGGGCATGCGCGTCTCTCATGGCTGTATCCGTATGCTGCCGGAGGATATCGCCGATCTGATTTATCGCGTCCCGGTCGGTACCTCGGTGCGCCTGATCAACCAGCCGGTCAAGTTCGGCTGGGATAACGCCGGCATCCTCCATGCCCAGGTCTACCCCGAGGTCTACCCCGCTCAGGCCGGCGCCGACAACGCCGATGCACGCCTCGACGAAGCCCTGGATGCCGCGACTCAGGCAGCGGCCGGCCGGCGTTTCCTGGTCGATTATCGCCGCCTGAAACAGCAGCTCGAAGCCCCCGACGGCATGCCCGCCGCACTGTCGCTCGCCGGCCGCCCCTTCCCGCTGCCCGAGCCGCCGCTGGCGTCACTCTACAGCCAAGTGGCAACCAGTTCAGTCCAGACTCCGCCGGAGTAGACCTCGCCGAATTAGACGTGAGCCATGCCTGGCGCACCCACGAAAAAAAGCCACACGCTCGCGTGTGGCTTGGTTCGTTCGCAGACACTCCTGGTACGGAGACGCTCCTGGTGCGGAGACGCTATAGCTTGTCAGCGATACGCGTCTCAGCGTAACGAGGTCCATAACACCGGCGCACCGGGTAGCTGGAAATCGATGGCCATCATCACGCTCAAGGCGGTAATGGTGAAGATCGAGAAGATGAAGACCTTCTTCGCCCATGCCTCGTCGTTGGTCGTGCGAAAACCGGCCAGCGCCATGTACAGCCAGTAGCCGCCCATCGCCGCGGCGACGATGAGATAGCCATAGCCCGCATAGCCGGCGACGCTGAGCAGCAGCGTCGCCGCGAGGAACGCGACGATATAGCCGGCGATATAGTGCTTGGCGGTTTGCACACCTCGAATGACCGGCAGCACCGGAATCGATGCAGCGCGATAGTCCTTGAAACGGAAGATGGCGATCGCGTAGGAGTGCGGCATCTGCCACAGGCAGAAGATCAGCAGCAGCGTCAGCGCACCCAGGTCGAATTCGTTGCTGACCGCACAGTAACCGACCACCGGCGGTGTCGCTCCCGACAGGCTGCCGATCAACGTACCGTACTCGGAGTGACGCTTCAGGTAGAGGCTGTAGGCCCCCACGTAGATCGCGAAGCCGATCGCCGCGAACAACAGGGCCGTCGGCGTGGTGCCGATGTACAGCACACCGAAACCGGCCAGCCCCAGCAGCGTGGCGAAGACCAGTGTCGCTCGGGGCGACACCAGCCCCTGAACCAGCACCCTGTCCTGGGTGCGCTCCATCAGCCGGTCGATATCGCGATCGATATAGTTGTTGAACGCGCAGCCGGAAGCGATCACCAGCGCAATGCCCATCATCGTGGCCAACAGGAGCAAGAAGTCCACGTTGCCCTGCGAGGCCAGGAAGAAGCCCCCGGCCACGGAAATCAGATTGCCGAAGATGATCCCGGGCTTGGTGAGGGAAACAAAGGCCTTGGCTTTCACTTGAAACGGCTTACCCACCGAGCATCACGTTCGCATGCAATTGGCGCATGATCCATATCGAACCGCCGACAATCAGGATCAGAATCGCCACGGTGAAGACCAATGTCGCGAGTTTCCAACCCTCGTCCGCCTTGGCGTTCAGGTGCATGAACAACACCAGCTGCACCGCGATCTGGAACACGGCCGTCACCAGGATGGTGAGCACCGTCGTCAAGGTACTGAAAGCGCCTGTCATGACGAGCGCGAACGGTATCGCGGTCAGCACGAGAGAAACGATCAGACCGATCACATAAGAACGCACACTGCCATGACTGTGCTGATCGTGAGAGGCTTGTCCGCTCATATCAGGACTCCTATCAAATAGACCAGGGAGAAAACGCAGATCCAGACGATATCCAGGAAGTGCCAGAACAGACTCAGGCACATGATCCTCGATCGTGTCATCTCGTTCAGGCCCTTGGTCTGCAACTGGACCAGCATCACCAGGATCCAGATCAGACCAAAGGTCACGTGCAGACCATGGGTCCCCACCAGCGTGAAGAAGGCCGACAGGAAAGCGCTGCGATCAGGCCCAAAGCCCTCGAGTATCAACTCCGTGAACTCGTAGAGTTCCAGGCCGATAAAGCCGGCGCCCAGCAGGAAAGTGGCCACCAGCCAGACCTTGACCTGCGATACACGGTCGGCGTTCATCGCCAGCACCGCCATGCCGAAGGTGAAGCTGCTCACCAGCAGCAGGAGGGTATTGATCAGGATCAACGGCAGATTGAAGATCTCGTCCGGTGTCGGGCCGCCCGCCGTGCCCGAAAAGAGCACACCATAGGTAGCGAACAGCACCCCGAAGATCACCAGATCGCTCATCAGATAGACCCAGAAACCAAACTGTTTTATCTCTGAGGCATCGTGGTGCTCATGCCCGGACTGGGCATGAGCGTCGTGCTTGTTAAGAGTATCGGTTGCCATGATTACGCCTGCACCCCCAGGTTATCATCCGACTCGTTACGGGCATCGCTGCCGGCATTGACAAGTCGTGCATGGTGCTCTTTCTCGATCCGCTCGACTTCCGCCGCCGGGACGTAGTAGTCAATGTCGTCGTTGAAGACCCGCATCATGAAGGCGATGAACATGCCCGCGGCACCCACGCCGACAAGCCACCATATATGCCAGACCAACGCAAAGCCGAAGGCGATACTGAACGCGCCGATGATCGGGCCCGCCGCCGTATTTCTGGGCATGTGAATATCTTCATAGGGCGGCGCTGACTGCTCGAACTTGCCGTGCTTCTTCAGTTCCCAGAAAACATCGCGAGATTCGACATGCGGCAGATGCGCGAAGTTATAGTGCGGTGCCGGTGACGATGTCGCCCACTCGAGTGTCCGGCCATCCCACGGGTCGCCGGTGATATCCACATTCTTCTTGCGATCGCGAACACTCACGACGAACTGGATGGCGGTGCAGGCGATGCCCAGCAGGATCAGTATCGCCCCCACCCAGGCCACGATAAAGTACGGCTGCCAGTCGGGATTGGCGTAAGACTGCATGCGACGCATGGCACCGAAGAAGCTCAGCACGTAAAGCGGCATGAAGGCCACATAGAAACCGGTGATCCAGAACCAGAAGGAACGCTTGCCCCATTTTTCGTTGAGCGTGAATCCGAAGGCCTTCGGGAACCAGTAAGTCATCCCCGCCATCATGCCGAACACCACGCCACCGATGATGACGTTATGGAAGTGGGCGATGACGAACAGGCTGTTGTGCAGCACATAGTTGGCCGCAGGAATCGACAGCATCACACCGGTCATCCCACCGATGGTGAAGGTAATGATGAAGCCGATCGTCCACAGCACCGGTGACGTGAACGACAGCCGGCCACGGTACATGGTGAACAGCCAGTTGAAGATCTTCACCCCGGTCGGAATGGCGATGATCATCGTCGCGATCCCGAAGAAGGAGTTGACATCGGCGCCCGCGCCCATGGTGAAGAAGTGGTGCAACCAGACAGTGAACGACAGAAAGGCAATGACCGCTGTGGCCCAGACCATGGTGGTGTAGCCGAACAGGCGTTTCTTGGTAAACGTCGCGACGACCTCGGAGAACACCCCGAACGCCGGCAGAATCAGGATGTACACCTCAGGGTGGCCCCAGGCCCAGATGAGGTTGACGTACATCATTATATTGCCGCCCATGTCGTTGGTGAAGAAATTCATCCCCAGGTAACGATCAAGGGTCAGCAACGCGATGGTCGCGGTCAGAATCGGGAAGGACAGAATGATCAGCACGTTGGTGGACAGCGCTGTCCAGGTGAAGATCGGCATGCGGAACAGCGTCATGCCTTTGGTGCGCATCTTGAGAATGGTGACGAAGAAATTGATACCGGTCAGCGTGGTACCGATTCCCGATATCTGCAGCCCCCATATCCAGTAATCGACCCCCACGCCGGGACTGTACTTGATCCCCGACAAGGGCGCGTAGGCCAGCCAGCCAGTCTTGGCGAACTCACCGACGAACAGCGAGATCATGGTCAACGCCACACCGGCGATGAACAACCAGAAGCTCAGGTTGTTCATGAACGGGAAGGCGACATCGCGCGCACCGATCTGCAGCGGCACCACCAGGTTCATCAGGCCGATGACCATGGGCATGGCGACGAAGAAGATCATGATCACGCCGTGGGCGGTGAATATCTGATCATAGTGCTCGGGAGGTAGATACCCCTCGGCGCCGCCGGCGGCCATGGCCTGCTGGGTACGCATCATGATGGCGTCGGCAAACCCCCGCAGCAGCATGACCAGGGCCACCAGGAAGTACATGATACCGAGCTTCTTGTGATCGACGGTGGTCAGCCACTCCGACCACAGCCATTTCCAGCGCTTGGTGTACGTCAGCCCGCCAAGGATAGCCAGGCCACCAAGCGCGATAACGATGGCGGTGACCACGAGGATTGGCTGATCATAGGGAATATCGTCAAGACTCAGTTTTCCGAACATAATGTTACTCCGCTGCCTCCGCGCTCATGGATGCCTCGCCATCACCGCCGTTGTTTCCACCCGCCTCACGTCCAGCGTTTTTGAAGCTCTCGACGATATTGCGATAGAGCTCGGGCGATACGTCGGAAAAATAGAGCACCGGAACATTGGTTGACGGTTCCGCCAACGTCGGGTACGTGTCGTTGAATGTAAGCGACTTGGGCGCCTGCTTGACCTTGTCGACCCAGGCTTCGAACTCTCCCTGGGGCATTGCCCTTGCGTCGAAGAGCATCTTCGAGAAGCCGGCGCCGCTGTAGTTGGACGACCTGCCATCATAGACACCCGCCTCACTGGCGATCAGGTTGACGTCGTTGTCCATGCCCGCCATGGCGTAGATCTGACTACCCAGGGCGGGTATGAAGAACGAATTCATCACTGACCCCGAAGACACATGGAAGTGAACGGGCACGTCGACGGGAATGGCCACCTCGTTGACCGTGGCAATATCCTGCTCGGGGTAGATGAACAGCCACTTCCAATCCAGCGAGACGGCCTGGATCTCGAGCGTCTCGGCCTTTGTCCCGAGTGGCTTCTGTGGCGCCAGCGAGTGCGAGGTCTTCCAGGTGATGATGGCCAGGATCAGGATGATCACGCTGGGTATGAGCCAGACAACGATCTCTATCTTGTTCGAGTGGGCCCAATCCGGCGTGTACTTGGCAGCCAGATTGCTGGCGCGGTAACGCCAGCCGAAGACGACGGTCATCACGATGACCGGAATCACCACGATCATCATCAGCAAGAAGGCCGTGATGATCAGTGTCTTCTGCGCTTCCCCGACGGGGCCCTGCGGATCCATCAGCGCCGAGCTACAGCCACTCAACAGCACTGGCAGCAGCAATAGCGGCAATCTAGTTAAAATGGGGGAGTATTTCTTTTTCCTCATCTCTCGACCTCGTCAGAGCATGGAGACGACCATCGGCAACAGGTGCGCCAGGAACACGACCCTTGAGTGCCGTCGGCACGACGTTGTTGCCAAGGTGCCTGTCCGGTGCATACCGCAGACCGCCTGGGCACTGCTGGGCAGTGGCTTATTAGAAATGACGTGCTGACTCGATAATCCGGCGTGGACTGGGCTCGGCAAGCATGACCGACATGCGAGTCCACACACCGCGAAACGCGGACATTGTGCTCGAATCGAGCACTCATGAGAAGGGACGATTTGCCGCAGGGTTGCGCACCTTGACAGTCACGCAATCCTTTGGTCTGTATCAGGACCACTGCTGATTGGCAACGGAGTCAGCGACGACGCTTGTCTGGCTGTTGCCGTATTTCCGCCCAGACAAACAGCACGGCACCCACAACAATCCACACGTCCGCCAGGTTGAACGACGGCCAGTGCCAATGAGCGTAGTGAAAGTCGAGAAAGTCCTCCACGTAGCCTAGGCGCAAGCGATCCATGACATTGCCCAACGCCCCGCCGAGGATGGCGCTGAGCGCGAACCGATAACTCAGTATGCGCGGTGAGCGCCAAAGCCAGTACACCAGCAGCACCGAGATGACAAGCGCCAGCCCGATTAAAAACGGCTGCTGCCAACCACCGGCATTCGCGAGAAAGCTGAATGCCGCGCCCGGATTATGACGATGAGTCCAGTTGAAAAAGGAGGTGACAGGGACATTTTCTCCATACGCAAGCATGACCCTGGCAAGGTACTTGCTTGCCTGGTCCACCAGCAGTAGCAGCAGCGAGAGCCACAACCAGTGCATGGCCCTTCCCGGCTCGCGGCCTTGCTCCGCAACCTGCTGGCTATAAGTGGACATATCCTCTTTTCCTCCTGATCCAGATCTAGAACCTGCTCGCCGCGGAGCGGCAAACATCATATATCCGAGCGATGATGCCGGCGGATCCGGCTGACCAGGAGCAAGCCTAGTCCGAGTGCGATCAGGCCGAGCACTGGCCAGTCACGCCAACCCACGTAAGGGGTCGCGCCAGTGCGCGGCGTAACCTCGGCGTTGAGGGTGGCCACTTCGAACTGCGGCGCACGCTTGATCACCTTGCCGTCATGACCGATGGCTGCAGTGACCCCCGTATTGGTAGCCCTGAGCAGATCACGTCCGGTTTCGATGGCCCGCATGCGCACCATCTGGAAGTGCTGGAGGGGACCGAGCGAGCGGCCGAACCAGGCATCGTTGCTGATATTCACCAACAGCTGCGCTTCGGGCAGCAGCTCGGTGACCTCGGCACCAAAGATTGCCTCGTAGCAGATGAAGGCCCCGACGGGTACTCCTGCCGCTTGCAGCACAGGCGCCTCCCGGCCCGGCGTGAAATCGGACATGGGCGCCCCGAGCACGTCGAGGGCCGACCCCAACAAGTTCCGAAATGGTACATACTCGCCAAAAGGCACCAGGTGGCGCTTGTAGTAGAACCCCGGCGGATCGGAGAGGCTGACCACGGCGTTGTAGTTGCGGCCATCCGCCTCGCGTACCGGAACACCTACCATCAGCGATGTGCCGGCCTGGTCGGCGAGTGCCTCGAGTCCCGCCAGATACTCTGTGGCCTGGTCATACCATACCGGAATCGCCGCTTCCGGCCAGATCACGATATCGGCCCCGAGTTGCTGCTCGGTAAGCGCCTTATAGCGTTCAAGCGTGACATTCCGGTAATCCGGGTCCCATTTCTTATCTTGCGCCATGTTCCCTTGCAAGAGGGCCGCATCGATCGGCTCGCCGGCTGGCTGCGTCCACTCGCGGTCCAGCAGTTGCAAACCGGCGAGAACGGCGGCCAACACGCCACCGACCAGCGTAACACGGCGCAGGCTGGGGCCCAGCACGATCCAGGCAAGCCCGCCGGCGAGCAATGCCACCAGAAGACTTACCCCAAGCACCCCGAACACCGGCGCGATGAGCGCCAGTGAAGTATCGGACTGGCTGTAGCCGACAAACAACCAGGGAAAGCCGGTCAAGAACCAGGTGCGCATCCATTCACTCAGTACCCATGCCGCCGGCAGCCCTAGCCACAGCGCCATTCCATCCATTTCAGGACACAGGCGGCGCACGAGATACACGGCAAACCAGGGGAAGAGGGCGAGTAGCGAGACGAAAGCCGCCGTGGCCAGCATGGCCACCACGGGGCCATTGCCGTATTGGCTGATGCTGACAAAGACCCAGGAAACACCGACGCCGAAGTAACCAAGGCCGAAGAGATAGGCCGACCACAACGCCTGGCGCCTCGAAGGCTGCGCGGCCAGGGCAAAAAACGCAGCCAGCGCGATCACCGCCAACCACGCCCAGCCCACAGGGGCAAAGGCAAGCGGCAGGCTGCCCCCTGCCAGCAGTGCCAGCAGCCCTTTCAGCAGCGGCCTGTCGCGCACGCCCGTGTAGAGGCCAGAGAATAACGCGCGGTTATCGTCAGCCATTCTCGCCTCCGCAGACAAGACCTATCCTGTCACTCATGCTTCTGCTCCGCTTGATCAAATCCCGTCAACTCATTCGCTCGGCTGTCCGGAGTGGCTGCGTAATGTCGCAGCGAGGGCTGTTGCGCCAGTGCATCACCTTCGCGTCAGTCGACCCTGGTCGTGCTGCAGCGCCATCGCGGCACATCAGCCTTGTGGCAAGACCCCTTCCAGGCCCGCTGAGACCAGAACGAACAGCACGAAGCCACCCACGAAAGCCAGCGGCGAGGCGTGGGTGTCGTCGACGCTTTCATGAGCCTCGGATATCATGTCCTCGATGGCGGCAACCGTAAGAAGGCCTGCGGTGAATGTCAGTGCCGCGAACTTGAACGCCTCCGGTTGGTTTCTGAGCACGAAATAGGCAAAGACGGCTGCCGAGAGAGCGGGAATCGCAAAGGAGGCAGAAAGCAGCAGGCGCTTGCTGCGCGGAAACCCCTTGTCCTTCATGTTGGCAATTGCCGTGAAGCCCTCGGGAATATCCGCGAGGACCTGGCCCACCGCCAGGATCAAGGCAACCGACAGCGAGACCGCCGACCCCGCTCCGACCAGCAGGCCGTCGCCGAACAGGTCGATGGACACGGCGATATAGATCATCCAGACGCTCGTCTGGTCGCTATCTCCCTGCTGGTCTTGCCGCCCTTGAATGGCCTCGACGAGTTTCTCGATGCCTATATAAGCAATGCCGCCCAGAGCGAAGGAGAGCGCAATCAGCCAGGCTGAGAGGCTCTCCAGTACACGCGGCATGATCTCCACCGCCACCACCGCAATGACCAGGCCGGCGGCGCCATGAAGGGCGTAATTGAGACGCCCCCCGGTCGTCCGCGAGACCTCCGCAACCAGCCCGCCACCGAAGTTTCCCAGCGCTGGAAGCAACGCCAGGCCAAGCACCATCCAAATGCTATCCATGATCACCTTCCCTGGTCGATGCTAGGAGCGCGTCGGACTTGACACTGACCTACTGCGAATCCCGGCCTTTCGGCCAATTTCATCGATCCATTTCGTTAAATAGCGCGCTATTCGCCTCAATCGATCGATAAATTTGACTCGAAACCCGTGCTTCTCGTGACGATCGGCCAAGCCCGACAGACTCCTAGCTATCCGCCTTCAAGCGCTTGCCGGCGAAGCGGGCGGGGCCGAGCTTTCCGGCGACACCTTGACGGAGGCTCCACCGCCGCGTGTCGGGCCCTGTCGATTCTCGAAGCCTAACAGACGCAGCGCATTCAGTGTCACCAACACGGTGGCGCCGGTATCGGCCATGATGGCTACCCACAACCCGGTCAGGCCAAACATGGTCGTCAACAGGAAGACCGCCTTCAGGCCCAGCGCGATGGTGATGTTCTGGCGAATGTTGTTCATGGAGGCGCGAGCCAGACGAATCATGGTCGCTATGTCGGTCACGCGATTCCGCAACAAGGCCCCGTCGGCCGTTTCCAGGGCGACATCGGTGCCCGACCCCATGGCCACGCCGACGTGGGCGGTGGCCAGCGCGGGTGCGTCGTTGATCCCGTCGCCCACCATGATCACCCGGTCCGCAGCGACCATTCCCTTGATTGCCGTGACCTTGTCGTCAGGCAGCAGCCCCGCCTGGAACTCGATGCCCAGCGGACCGGCAATGGCCCTGGCGGTACGCGGGTTGTCGCCGGTCAGCATCACCGAGCGGATGCCCAGTGCCTGGAGGTCCTTGATGCCCTGGGCGGCATCGGCACGCGGCTCGTCGCGCATCGCGATCAGCCCGATGATTGCACCGTCCTGGAACACCACAACGGCGGTCTTGCCCTGCTCCTCCAACGCTGCGAGCCGCGCCTTCAACGCCTCTGTCAGCACACCCTGCTCTTCGGCGTAGCGTGGCGAACCGACATAGCTGCGCTGGCCGTCAACGCTTGCCTCGACACCATGGCCGGCGATGACGCGCGCGTCCGTCCCTTGAGAAAACGTGACATGACGCGCTTCGGCATGGCTCAACACGGCTTCGGCGAGCGGATGGCTGGAGCCGGCCTCGACGCTGGCGGCCAAGGCAATGACGTCGGCTTCTTCGCGGTCATCAGATGCCGCTATCACGTCGGTAACGACCGGCTTCCCGGCGGTCAGGGTGCCGGTCTTGTCAAAGGTCACGAGACTGGCCTTGGCGGTGGACTCGATCACTGCACCGCCCTTCATCAACAGCCCGCGGCGTGCCCCGGTGGACAGCGACGAGGCGATCGAAGCCGGCACCGAAATCACCAGCGCACACGGGCAGCCGATCAGCAACAGCGCCAGCGCACGATAAACCCATTCACCCCAGACGCCGCCAAAAAACAGCGGTGGAATGATCGCAACGAGTATCGCGACACCAACCACAGCCGGCATATAGATACGGCTGAAGCGATCAATGAAGCGCTCGGTGGGCGCACGGGCTTCCTGTGCTTCTTCCACCAGGCGGATGATCCGCGCGATGGTATTGTCCTCAGGCGCCTTGGTAACCTTGATGCGCAGCACGGCATCATTATTGATCGATCCGGCAAACACCGGCTCGTCCGTGGTCTTGCTCTTGGGCACCGATTCGCCGGTCACCGGCGATTCATCAATCGACGACGTTCCTTCGATGATCTGCCCGTCGGCGGGAATCCGGTCGCCGGGTCGCGTGACGACGACCTGGCCAATCTTCAGATTCGCGGCATTGACCTTGCGGGTCGCCCCCTGTGCGTCTTCGACCAGCGCCGTCTTGGGCACCAGGTCGCCCAGCGCGCGAATGCTCGAGCGGGCGCGATCCGCCGCTACCCCTTCAAGCACTTCGCCGACGGCGAACAGGAAGACCACCAGCGCCGCTTCCTCGGCGGCACCGATGAACAGCGCGCCCCCGGCGGCGATGGTCATCAGCATTTCGATGGTGAACGGCATGCCCGCGCGCGCGGCAGCGAAGGCACGCTGCGTGACCGGGACCAGCCCGACCAGGCAGGCCAGGACGAAGCCCCAATAAGCCAGCGACTCCGAGACCACCAGGCGCACCGCCACGGCAGCCAGCAGGACGGCCCCGGTCATGACCACCAGCCGGCCCTTGCCATGCTGAAACCAGCGCTTGGGGGGTGCCGATGCCGCCTCGGCGGCACCCTCGTCAGCGGTGGTGCCGGCGCCATTCGAGCCATTACCGGTTGTGGCGGTGCGAGGGGTCACACTGTAACCGAGCCGCTTGACCGACTTCTCGACGCTGTCCGGCGAGGTCTGCTGCTCATCGAGCTTCAGCGTGAGCGTCTCGTTCATCACCGACACCTTGACATCGGAGACACCCGGGAGTTTCTCCACACCGCCCCGGATTTTCGCCGCGCAACTGGCACAGTCCATGCCGCCGACCTTCCAGCTGAGCGCGCCCTCGGTATCGGCCTCCTCGGCTGTCGCCATCGTCACATCGTGGTCATGGTCGTGATCATGTCCATGACAGTGGGCGTGGTCGTGGCCGTGGTCGTGGTCGTGGCCGTGGTCGTGGTCGTGAGCGTGGCTACCGTCACAGCCGCCGGCTGAATGACTCTCGTCCGGACCACTGTCCTGTCCGGCGGCAGCGGGCTTGAACTGGACGCCATAGCCGAGCCGCTTGACCGTCTTCTCGACTTGCTCCGTCGAGGTTCGCTGCGTGTCCAGCCCAAGCGTCAGCGTTTCCTTCATCACCGAAACCTGAACGTCGGAAACGCCTTTCAGGCGTTCCACCGCACCTCGGATCTTGCCGGCGCAGCTTGGACAGTCCATGCCCTGAACGGTCCACTGGTAGGTATTGTCGGGTTGCTTGCCAACTTCAGCCGTCATGAAAATCACCTCGAAATCATTGGTCGAGTCGACTCTAAACCCTCTAGTGGCTACAGGATCAAGGCGTACCGTCTTGCTGCCATGCGCGCACTGACAAAGCCGCTGCCATCCAAGGAGTCCGACAGCCTGCTGAATGCCTCTACACGCTGAAATTTAACTTCCTTTGAGGCCTAATGGGCGAGCCTCGTCGTCATTGACGCGTGACGAACCGTTCGAGCTGACAAGACGTTAACAAAAGGAAGCCCCATGACCATTATCATGAGCCTGGTCGGGATGGCGGTACTGATTCTGATCGCGCTGCTGTTTTCCAGCAACCGACGCGCCATCCGGCTGCGTACCGTGGGTGGCGCCTTCGTCATCCAGGCCAGTATCGGCGCCTTCGTGCTCTATGTGCCGTTTGGCCAGACAGTGCTCAAGACCATCTCCGACGCCGTCAACCAGGTCGTGCAATACGCCGACGACGGCATCAGCTTTCTGTTCGGCAGCCTCGCCGACCCCGGCAGCGGCGTGGGCTTCATCTTCGCCATCAAGGTACTGCCGGTGATCATCTTCTTCTCGTCGCTGATCGCGGTGCTCTATTACCTGGGCATCATGCAGTGGGTGATCCGCCTTCTCGGCGGCGCGTTGCAGAAGGTGCTGGGCACCTCGCGGACCGAGTCGATGTCGGCCACCGCCAATATCTTCGTCGGCCAGACCGAGGCGCCGCTGGTGGTGCGTCCGTTCATCGCCAACATGACCCGCTCCGAACTGTTCGCGGTGATGTGCGGCGGACTGGCCTCGGTGGCCGGCTCGGTGCTCGGCGGCTATGCCGCGCTGGGCATTCCCATGGAGTATCTGGTTGCGGCCTCGTTCATGGCGGCCCCGGGCGGCCTGCTGTTCGCCAAGCTGATCATGCCCGAGACCGAAAAGCCCAACGACGACACCCAGCAGGTCGAGCAGATCGAGGCCGAGGAGAAGCCCTCCAACGTGCTCGACGCCGCGGCCGGCGGGGCGTCCTCGGGGCTTTTGCTGGCCGCCAACGTCGGCGCCATGCTGCTCGCCTTCATCGCGCTGATCGCACTGATCAACGGCCTGCTCGGCGGCATCGGCGGCTGGTTCGGCATGGATAGCCTGAGCCTGGAGATGATTCTCGGCTGGCTGTTCGCGCCGCTGGCCTTCCTGCTCGGCATTCCCTGGGACGAGGCCATCGTCGCCGGCTCGTTCATCGGCCAGAAACTGGTGGTCAACGAGTTCGTCGCCTTCATCAATCTGGCCCCCTACATCGAGGGCGAACAGATGGTGGCGTCCACCGGCCAGGTGATGAGCGAGCACACTCAGGCGGTGCTGTCCTTCGCGCTGTGCGGTTTCGCCAACCTGTCGTCGATCGCCATCCTGCTCGGCGGGCTGGGCAGCATGGCCCCCAACCGCCGCCACGAGATCGCCAGCTTCGGCCTCTTGGCGGTGCTCGCCGGCACGCTGTCCAACCTGATGTCCGCGGTGATCGCCGGGCTGTTCATCAGCCTGGCCTGAATCACCGCCGGGGTCGGCGGATCGAGCGCCCGGCGCGCTCGGTTCGCCGTCGCTCCTGCAGCGCTCTACTACAACGGTGACCTAACGATGACAGTACGCCAAGACCTCGCCCGCCGGGCCCTGGCCCTGATGGATCTGACCAGCCTCAACGACGACGACACCGATGCGCGGATCGTCGCCCTGTGCCGTCAGGCGGCCACGCCCGCCGGCCACCCGGCCGCGGTCTGCATCTACCCGCGGTTCATCGCCACCGCGCGCCAGGCGCTCGCCGATGCCGGACTGGCCGGCCGGGTGGCGATCGCCACGGTAACCAATTTTCCCCACGGCGCGGCCGATGTCGCCGCCGCCGAGGCCGAAACCCGCCAGGCGATCGAAGCCGGGGCCGACGAAGTCGACGTGGTGTTTCCCTACCGCGCGCTGATGGCCGGCGACGAAGCGATTGGCCACGCGCTGGTCGAGGCCTGCAAGGCGGCCTGCGGCGCGCGCTGCCTGAAGGTGATCATCGAAAGCGGCGAGCTCGCCGATACCGCGCTGATAGCCCGGGCAAGCCGGATCGCCATCGCCGCCGGCGCCGACTTCATCAAGACCTCCACCGGCAAGGTCACGATCAACGCCACCCTCGAGGCCGCCGAGATCATGCTCACCGCGATCCGCGACAGCGGTCGCGAGGTCGGCTTCAAGGCCGCCGGCGGGGTGCGCCGCGCCGACGACGCCGCCCAGTATCTCGATCTGGCGGCGCGGCTGATGGGCGATGCCTGGGTCGCCCCCGCGCATTTTCGTTTCGGTGCCTCGAGCCTGCTCGGCAATCTGCTCGAGATCCTCGACATCGCCCAGCCCGGCGACGAGACGACATCGGGAGGCTACTGATGCTCAATTCGGAGATCATCCGCGCCAAGCGCGACGGCCAGGCCCTCGACGCGTCAGCGATCCGCCAGTTCGTCAGCGGTATCGCCGACGGCAGCGTGGGCGACGAGCAGATCGGCGCCTTCGCCATGGCGATATTCCTCAACGACATGAACGATGTCGAGCGCATCGCCCTGAGCGAGGCGATACGCGACTCGGGCGAGGTGCTCGACTGGCGCGACATGGACCTGCCCGGTCCGGTGATCGACAAGCACTCCACCGGCGGCGTGGGCGACGTGGTGTCGCTGGTGCTCGGCCCCTGGGTCGCCGCCTGCGGCGGCCACGTGCCGATGGTATCCGGGCGCGGGCTGGGCCACACCGGCGGCACGCTGGACAAGCTCGAGTCGATCCCCGGTTACGATATCGCCCCCTCCAGCGCGCGGTTTCGGCAGCTGGTCAAGGACGCGGGCGTGGCGATCATCGGCCAGACCGGCGATCTGGCCACCGCCGACAAGCGCTTCTATGCGGTGCGCGACGTCACCGCGACGGTCGAATCGATCCCGCTGATCGTCGCCTCGATCCTCGGCAAGAAGCTCGCCTGCGGGCTCGATGCGCTGGTGATGGACGTCAAGACCGGCGGCGGTGCCTTCATGCCCACGCACTCCGCCTCTAAAGAACTCGCGGTGGCGATCGCCACCATCGCCACCGGCGCCGGCACCCCGACCCGCGCGCTGATCACCGACATGGATCAGGTGCTGGCGGGCAGCGCCGGCAACGCCGTCGAGGTCGCCGAGGCGCTCGCCGTGCTGCGCGGCGAGCGCCACGACAGCCGCTTGTACCGGGTGACCCGTGCACTGGCCGTCGAGATGCTCAAGGCCGGCGGACTGGCCGACGACGACGCCGAGGCGGTCACGCGACTCGATACGGCGCTCGCCTCGAGGGCCGCCGCCGAGCGCTTCGCGCGGATGGTCGCGGGGCTCGGCGGCCCGGCGGACATCGTCGAGCGCAGCGACCGTTACCTGCCCAAGGCGCCGGTGGTGCGTCCGGTCTACGCGGGCGAAAGCGGCCATCTCGCCGCCATGGACACCCGCGCGCTGGGCATGGCGGTGGTCGAACTGGGCGGCGGACGCCGCCAGGCCGGCGCGGCAATCGATCACGCGGTGGGGCTCAGCGAGATCGTCGCGCTCGGCGAACGTGTCGACGGCGAGCGGCCGCTGGCCGTCGTCCACGCGCGCAGCGAGGCCGACGCCGAGCGCGCCGCGGCCAGCCTGCGTGCGGCCATGCAGCTCGGCGAGGCACCCCCGCCGCGCCTGCTGATCCATGCCATCGTCGGCCCCGACGGTCGTGTAACCGAACCCGGAGGATACTCATGAAACGCGCCCTCGTGCTGGTACTCGATTTCTTCGGCATCGGCAACGCGCCGGATGCCGCGGCGTTTGGCGCCAAGCCCACCGTTGCGTCACGAACCGTCTGAGGAAGCCCCATGCCCACCCCCCATATCGACGCCCAGCCGGATGACTTCGCCGATACCGTGCTGATGCCCGGCGACCCGCTGCGCGCCCAGTTCATCGCCGAGACGTTTCTCGAAGAGGTCGAGTGCGTCAACCGCGTGCGCAACATGCTCGGCTTCACCGGCACCTACGGGGGCCGCCGGCTATCCGTCATGGGCAGCGGCATGGGGATCCCGTCGCTGTCCATCTACGCCAAGGAGCTGATCACCGAATACGGCGTCAAGCGCCTGGTACGGGTCGGCTCCTGCGGCGCGGTGCGCGATGACGTGGCGGTCAACGACATCGTCGTCGGCATGGGCGCATGCACCGATTCGGGCGTCAACCGCGCACGTTTCAATGGCCACGACTTCGCCGCCATCGCCGACTTCGAGCTGACCCGGCATGCCGCCGACGCCGCCCGGGAGCGTGGCACCAAGGTCTTGGTCGGCAATCTGTTCTCGGCGGATCTGTTCTACACGCCGGACGTCGAGTTCTTCCAGACCCTGAAGCGCCTCGGCATTCTCGGCGTCGAGATGGAAGCCGCCGGCCTGTACGGCGTCGCCGCGGAATTCGGCGCCCGCGCGCTGACCGTGTGCACGGTCTCCGACCATATCCTCGAGGGCGACGCGCTCGACGCCCAGGCGCGCCAGACCGGCTTTGCCGAGATGATGGCGATCACCCTGGAAGGGTTGCTCAGAGATGACCAGGAGACCCGGCCATGAGCACCATCGACCCGAGCGTCGTCGAGCGCCTGCTGGCGGTGCGCGACCAGGCCTACACGCCCTATTCCGAGCATCCGGTGGGCGCGTTGATCGAGACCGCCGCCGGCCGGCGCTACGCCGGCTGCAACGTCGAGATCGCCAACTACAAGGGGCTGTGCGCCGAGGCCGGGGCGATCGCCGCGATGGTCGCCAACGGCGAACGGCGCATCGACACGCTCTACGTGATCGGCCCCGCCGAACATCTGTGCACGCCCTGCGGCGACTGCCGGCAACGGATGCGCGAATTCGCCTCGCCGGCGACGCGCATCCACGTCCTCGATGGCCGCGGGCAGTGGCTGAAGAGCTACACCATGGATGCCCTGCTGCCCGACTCGTTCGGCCCCGAGAACATCGGCAAGCCCTCGCCAATGCACGACTGAACGAGCCCCGCCCCGCTCAAGCGGCGCTGCGTGAGACCATCGGCGCAGTGCCGCCCCGCCCATCCAACGCAGCACTTGGGTATACTCGGCCTTCCGTGATTCGCTCGCCTCAATCTGCAATCCGCCCGGAGTCGTCGATGGTCTCAGCGCGTTTCTCGCCGTTCGAGCTGCTGCTGCTCAAGAGCCGCAACCAGACGGACACTGCCGCTCTGCTGTTGCTGGCCTGGGTGATGGTCAGCAAGGGCAACGTGCTGCCCGAGGACAAGCACTACCTGGAGACCCTCGCCGACGGCTTTCGCCACGGCCACGCCCTGGACCCGCTGGTCGAGATCGCCGCCGGCCAGGACATGAGCGCCATCCAGCTGGCCGCCGAAGTGCTGCAGAAGGACCGGTGGAACGAGCGGTCGTTCCCGTTCCTGCGTCAGGCCATCGGCCTGGCCACCAGCAACGCTCGGCTGGCCGCCAGCAACAACCATATCCTGCGCTTTCTCGCCGATCTGCTGGGCGTCGCCCCGGCGGCCTTCAACCAGCTTTTCCAGGAGGTCGCCGGACGCCCCCTGGAAAGCCCCGAAGACCCGAGCCGCGCCGATTACTGGCAGGCCCGCGAGCACGCCCGTCAGCAACAATCCCAGCGCGAACAGGCCCGCGAGCGAGAACGTGAGCGAAAGCACGAACAAGAACAGCAATCGCGGCAACGCCAGCGCGACGAGCAGGACGAAAGTCGCCACAGGGATCGTGAAGCGCATCAGCGTAGAGCGCGCGAAGAGCATGCCTATCAGCATCATTCGCACCGCCAGGGCGCCGATGACCGGGACAAGCGCCATCGTGACGCTCGGCCGCCACCGGGCGATCGCTCGCTGCGCGCGCTGCATGTGCTGGGTCTCGACGCCCAGGCCACCCGCGGCGACATCAAGAAGGCCTATCGGCGGCTCGCCCAGACCCACCACCCCGATCGCTTCTACAGCCACGGCGAGCGGCGCATGGCAACCGCCTCGCAGCGCTTCCAGCGGATCAAGAACGCCTACGAGTATTTGATGCAAGATGCGCGATTTGTATAAACGCCTGGAAATCGAACCGAGCGCCGACGACGCCTCGATCGGCGCGGCCATCGAGGCCTGCGACAACAGCGCCCTGAAGGCCGACGCCGCCGCGGTACTGCGCGTCGGCGCCCGACGCGAAGCCTATGACGGCCTGCACGGCATGCTCAGCGAACTGGGCCGGCTGCGTGCGCGGCTGGGGCTGACCCACGGCGCGTACTGGCGGGGCGACGTGGCCAACGACTTCTCGCTGGCCCCCGATCTCGCCCAGTCGCGCCACGACGAACTAATCGCCAAGCTCGACGCTGCGATGGCCGCGCAGGCGACGCTGAGGCACCAGCGGCGGCGGATGCCGTGGTTGCTGGCTGGGGTCACGGCACTCGGAGGCGCGGCCTTTGCCCTGGGCTGGATCAGCGGCGGCCTCTAGGCGAAGCGGGCAGCCAACCCGCCCAGCGAACCGCCCCCACACTGTCGCTTCAGCGTTTTACTCTCCTGCCTTCCTTTGTCGTCCCGCTGTTACCGGGTGACCCGGCCACGCGGTTTCTGCAACGCTCCCGCCGGCCATGCGCTACACGCATGGCCTCATTCCCAGGTTGCGTTGGGAATCCCTCCAGCAGCAGCGGTAGAGTGGCTCGCCATGCTGACGGCAGATGCGCCGTACAATAACGACAACGGAGATGAGTGATGCAGACTTCCCTACGGCCACTGGTATTCTGGCCGACTTTTCTCGTGCTATTGGCGGCAGTGATCGCCAGTTACATCGATCTGGAGGCGTTCCTGGCGACCGCCAGCGCGCTAAACGATGCGGTGCTGACCAACTTTTCCTGGCTCTTCAGCCTGGGTAGCCTTTACCTGCTGATCATGGCGGTGATCGTCTACTTCTCTCCGCTTGGCCGTATCCGTATCGGCGGCCGGGACGCCACGCCGCTGCTTTCCCGCCTGCGCTGGTTCTCGATCACGCTGTGTACCACCCTGGCCGTCGGCGTACTGTTCTGGACCACCGCCGAGCCGCTCTACCATTACATGGGGCCACCCGTTTCAAGCGGCCTGGAGGCCGGTTCGAGCGACGCCATGCTGTTCGCCATGTCGACCATGTTCCTGCACTGGTCGTTCACGCCTTATGCGATCTACGCCGTGCCGGCGCTGATCTTCGCCCTGGCCTTCTACAACCTGCGTCTGCGCTTCTCGATCTCGAGCATGCTGGAGCCGATCCTCGGCCCCAGGGTGAAGCGCTTCGGCGGGCTGATCGATGCGGTCGCGCTCTATGCGCTGGTGGCCGGCATGGCGTCTTCGCTGGGCACCGGCGCACTGACCCTGGCCGGCGGCGCGGGCCAGTATCTCGGCGGCGAGACCAGCCCACTGCGGCTCGGCGTGATCATCGCCATCATCGTGGTGACCTTCGTCGTTTCCGCGGCCAGCGGTCTGCAGAAGGGGATCGCCCGGCTGTCGTCGCTGAACGCCATTCTGCTGCTGATTCTCGGCATATTCATGTTCATCGTCGGCCCGACGGTGTTCTGTCTGGCGCTGGGCGTCGAGTCGTTCGGCGTCTATCTCGACAATTTCTTCACCAAGAGCCTGTTCACCGGCGCCGCGGGCAACGACCAGTGGCCGCAGTGGTGGTCGATCTTCTACTGGGCGGTGTGGTTCGCCTGGGCACCGGTGGCGGCGCTGTTCCTGGGCAAGATCTCGCGGGGCTATACCGTGCGCGAGTTCCTGCGCGTCAACCTGCTCTACCCGGCGCTGTTCGCCAGCGTGTGGATCCTGATCTTCTCGGGCACCGCGCTCTACTTCCAGTCGCATCTCGACACGGGTGGCGCCGATCTGTATGCCGTGCTCAACGATCGCGGCGTCGAGAACGTGCTCTACGAGCTGTTCCGCCAGTTGCCGTTCTCGCAGGTGTGGATTCCGCTGCTGCTGTTCATCGCCTACATCTCCTACGTCACCGCGGCGGATTCGCAGACCGACGCCATCGGCAATCTCTGCACCCGCGGCCTGACCGCCGACTCCGACCTCAATGCCGGCGTGCCGATGAAGGTGATCTGGGGCGTGATCGTCGGCGTGGTCTCCTGGGTCATGGTCAGCTTCGTGGGAATCGACGGCATCAAGATGCTCTCCAACCTGGGCGGGTTGCCCGCCATGCTGATCGTGCTGCTGGCCAGCGGTTCGCTGTGGGTCTGGCTCAAGCATCCAGGGCGGCTCGACACGGTGCCGACACGCAAGACCCCCTCACCCACCACCGCCAAGGACGAGGCATGAAGATCAGACAGGACTTCCCGCACCGCGTGCGCGAAATCGAGAACCAGTGGATCGTGCTGGCCGACGGCACTCGCCTGGCCGCCAGAATCTGGCTGCCGGAGGATGCCGAGTCAAGGCCGGTGCCGGCGATCCTCGAGTACCTGCCCTACCGCAAGCGGGACGGCACGGCGGTTCGCGACGAGCTGACCCACCCCTGGTTCGCCGGCCACGGCTATGCCTGCGTGCGGGTCGACATGCGCGGCAACGGCGAATCCGACGGCCTGATGGAGGACGAGTACGCCCCCCAGGAGCAGGCCGATGCGCTGGAAGTGATCGGCTGGATCGTCAGCCAGCCCTGGTGCGACGGCAAGCTCGGCATGATGGGCATCTCCTGGGGCGGCTTCAACGGCCTGCAGGTGGCCGCGCTCAGGCCCGAGCCGCTCAAGGCGATCATCACGCTATGCTCCACCGACGACCGCTACGCCGACGATATCCACTACAAGGGCGGCAACATGCTGCTGGAGAATCTAGGCTGGGCGGCGACCATGCTGAGCTTTTCCGCCGCCGTGCCCGACCCCGCGCTGGTCGGCGACCGCTGGCGCGAGATGTGGCAGCAGCGGCTCGACAACATGCCGTTGCTGGCCGAGACCTGGTTGAGTCACCAGCACCGGGACGACTACTGGCGTCACGGCTCGATCTGCGAGAGCTACGAAGATATCGAGGCCGCAGTCTACATGATCAGCGGCTGGGGGGATTCGTACATCAATACGATCCCGCGCATGATGGAGAATCTCTCCTGCCCCAGGAAGGCGCTGCTGGGGCCGTGGATGCACAAGTATCCGCACTTCGCGACCCCCGATCCGGCCATCGGCTTCCTGCAGGAGGCGCTGCGCTGGTGGGACTACTGGCTCAAGGATGTCGACACCGGGATCATGGACGAGCCGGAATGCACCTTCTACCTGCAGGATGGCGTACCGCCGGCGCCCAAGTATCTCGAACGCCCCGGCCAGTGGGTGCGCACCCACGGCTGGCCCTCGCCAGCCGACGAGATCGAGACGGTCGCGCTCGGCCTTGGCGATCACGGCCTGGAATCCGGCGGCCGATTGAGTGAAGACCGCCTGATCGCCTCGCCGCTCACCGCCGGCTCGCTGCAGGGCGAGTACATTCCGCTGTGGTTCGGCGCCGACTTTCCGCCGGATCAGCGCCGCGACGATGGCCTCTCGCTGACCTTCGACTCCGCGCCCTACGCCGAGGGGCTCGACATCCTCGGCCAGCCGGCGGTGTCGGTGACCCTGACCAGCAGCGATGCGTGCGGCCAGTTCCACGTGCGTCTGTGCGACGTCGCCCCCAGCGGGGAAAGCGCGCTGATCAGCTACGCCACGCTCAACCTCAACCTGCGCGACGACCCGGGCACGATCGTCCCGCCGGTACCCGGTGAGCCAATGGACGTGCGGGTGGCGCTAGACCTGATCGGCTACCGCCTGCCCAGGGGCCACCGCCTGCGCGTGGCGCTCTCCAGCGCCAGCTTTCCGTTGGTGTGGTCACCTCGGAAACGCGCCGATCTGACACTCAAGGCGGGCCAGCCAATACTGGAGCTGCCGCTTTCCAGGGCCGACTATATCGCGATGCCGTTCGAACCGCCGGAAAGCGCCCGGCCCTGCCGGGTCGACACCCTGCGTGCCGGCCAGCCCAGGCGCACCATCAGCGAGGATGTCGGCAGCGGCGAGGTGACGGTGACGGTCGAGGACGACATGGGCGATATCCGCTTCACCGATCACGGCCTGCGCGTCGAGCAGCGGGCGAAGGAGGTCTATATCAGCCACCCGACCGATGCCACGCGTACCCGCGCCGACATCGAGTGGGTCTACCGTGCCAGCCGCGACGAAGCCCATGGCGGTAGAGAAGCGCAGTTCGCGGTGGAAGTGACCAGTCGCTATCGCCTGCATTGCGACGAACACACTTTCTATCTCTCCGCCGAGCAGATCGCCCATGAAGGCGAGGTCCGAGTGAGCGAGAAGTCGTGGACACGGGAGATTCCGCGTACGGCCATCTGACGGTGACTCCTCCCACGGGGGCCGGTTCCGGGGCCTGCCGTGTTATGCTCCGGAGCCGTGATCCCATGGCTCCGGATGCTTTCATGCCCTCGCGCGATCCTCTCCCGCCGCTGTCCTGCCTGCGCGCTTTCGAAGCGGCCGCGCGGAATGCCAGCTTCACGCAGGCCGGCAGCGAACTCCACCTGACCCAGAGCGCCATCAGCCGCCAGATCAAGCGCCTGGAGGGCGACCTCGGCCGCCCGCTGTTCGAGCGTCATCACGACGGCCTGCGTATGACGCCCGCCGGCGAGCACTACTTCCGCATCGTCCAGGGCGTGCTGCGTGAGCTCCGCGACGAGACGGCACGGCTGCGCCGACGCAGCGGCGAGCGTCAGCTCACGCTGGCCTCGAGCCCGACCATCGCCTCGATCTGGCTGGCGCGACAACTGCCGGATTTCCAGCACGCCCACCCCGATATCGAGATTCGCATTCTCACCGTCGAGGACCCCCACCGTCTCGACCTGGCGGAATTCGATCTCGGTATCTATTACCACGTGCCTAACGAGGTCGACCCGCCCGGCCTGAACGCCGAGGCGATCTTCGATCACGAAGAGGTAGCCGCGGTCTGCAGCCCGGTCTACCTGGAGCGCCAGGGTGGCGTGCGCGATCCGAGCGATCTGCTCGCCCATCACACGTTGATGGTGGTCGAGGACCACTACCACGACTGGCTGACCTGGGAGACCTGGTATCGCGAGCTGGCCTTCGACTGGCATCCGCCCGCCCACACCCTGCGCGCCAACAGCTTCCAGCTGCTTATGAATGCCACCCTGGCCGGCCAAGGCGTGACGCTGGGCTGGACGCGACTGCTGGCCGCCGAGCTCGACCAGGGCACCCTGGTGCGCGCCATGCCAGCCTCGCTGCCCAGCCGCGGACGCCTCTCGCTGCTCATGCCCCGGCACCGGCACCTCAGCGAACCGATGCGCGCCTTCCGCGAATGGGTGTTGTCGCCCTCCGCCTGAGCCACGACTACTGCGGCGCCTCGCCCTCCTGGGCGCCTTCCTGGGCGCGCGAGGTCTCGCCGGGAACGCTCATGGTCCGCGCGGCGTCGGGGGACGAGCCGCGCCCCGGGCCGCCGCCGCCATCCCCGAAGGGCGGATTCTCGAACACCACGCTGAGCCGCGGCAGCGACAGGTCAACGCCATCGCTATCCATGCGCTGCTTGAGGCGCAGGTTGAAGGCCCGCGCCACGTCCCACTGCATCAGCGGGCTGGTGCGCATGCGCACGCGCAGGATCGCCGCGCCCTGATCGAAGCTATCGATACCCTGCAGCTCGAGCGCCGACCAGATGTGATGACGCATCATCGGGTCCTGGCGCAGCTCGTCGGCGACCTCGCGGACCAGCGCGATGGCGTCGTCGATGGGCATGGTGTGGGGGATGCGGATGCGCAACAGGGCGATGCCGAATTCACGGGCGAAGTTCTGGATGCCCTTGATCTGGCTGAACGGAATGATATGCACGATGCCATCGAGATCGCGCAGCCGCACGGTGCGCAGGCTGAGTGCTTCGACCGTGCCCATGTGCTCGCCGACATCGACGAAGTCGTCGATCGACAGCGAATCCTCGATGAGGATGAACAGCCCGGTGATCAGATCCTGGACCAGCGTCTGGGCGCCGAAGCCGATCGCCAGGCCGATCACCCCGGCACCGGCGAGCAGCGGCGTGACGTTGACGCCGAGATTGGCCAGCCCGACGATCGAGGCGATCACCAGAATGGTGAAAAACACCACGTTGCGGACCATCGGCGTAATGGTCTGGGCGCGGGTACTGTTGATGCGTCGCCCGCGCGTGCCAGAGGCGCTGCGCAGCGCCCGCTGGATGGCGGTATCGGCGAAGATCCACACCAGCCAGGCCAGCAGCACGGTCAGTCCGATGCGCAGCAGCGCCTGGCCGATGCGCGCGCTGATCGCGCCCTCGTCGCCGATCCCCAGCAACGAGAAGCCCCAGATGCGCAGCGACAGCTCGGCGAACAGCACCCAGCACAAAAACTGCGCCAGGGTCGAGAAGAAGCGCTTGAGCCGACGCCGGTACTGCGAGGTGCGCTTGGCCGCGCCGACCCGCTCGGCATGGCGGCGCAGCCCGCCGCTGACGACCAGCGTCAGCACCAGCAGCGCAGCGCCCAGGATCGCCCGGGTGAAGGCGCCGTCGGCCTCGCCTGCCGAGACGAAGATCGCCGCCAGCGAGACGCCGATCAACAGCAGCGCGGGAATGTGCCAGTAATTGCCCAGCATGATGGCCAGATCGCGTAGCGAGCTCTGATCGCGACGCTCGGCGTAGGGCCGGTTGCGGATCAGATGCTTGACCGGGCGCCGCAGCCGGATCACCAGCGCCCCGCTCATCACCCCGGCGAGCACGTTGGCGAGCACCGACAGCCAACTGGCCAGGTCGCCGCCGAGCAGCGTCGTCAACCGCTCGCTGTTGACCGCGTCGCCGAACGCGGCCAGCGCGCCGATCATGAACAGCCGGCGCGGCGCCTGCTGGCGCAGGATGGCCACCGCCATCCGACGATGTCCACGGGTAAAGACCGAGATCACCACGTCGAACACCGCCGACAGGCCCCGTCCGCAGAGCGTCACGTAGGCGATGACCAGCACCGTGGCGCGGGCCGGGGTGGGTGCCGAAAGCCAGCGCAGGCTGGTCAGCATCACCAGGAAGGCGAGTATCCAGGGCAGGGCCTTGCGCAGGAAATGCACGACCAGCAGCCAGGCGGGTGGCTCGGGGGGCAATGTCAGAGGCCAGCCGTTGCGCCGCGCCAACAAGCGACCGGCGCCCATCAATAGCGTCAGCAGCGCGAACCACACCGCCATCAGCATGGCCGCTTCGGCGGTTTGACGCATCAGTTCGAGACGCCCCATCGACTCGGCCAGTTCGACGGTGTCGTCCGCAGCGCGCTTCGCGCGTTGCGCCCAGACATTCAATGGCGACTGACCGGCGTCGGCCTGCTCGCCAAGATCGGTGAACGAGTCGGCCAGCGCGCCCAGCAGGCCCTGGGGCGAGTCGCCCGGTTTGTCGGTCTTCAGCGCCCCGGTGCTCTCGCGTAGCGTCTTGAGCTGCTTGAGCAGGTCAGCGCGGCGCGCGTCGTCCTCGAGCGTGGCGATCACGCTATCCAGCGATTCGCTCAGCTGTTCGGGCTCGGCCTGCGAGTTGCCGTCCGCGTTGCCGCCGCCTCCGGTCAAGGCGTCGAGCGCTAGCCCCTGGCCCGGCGCCGTGGCGGAGAACGCCAGCCCCAGGCAGACCCCGACCACCCCGACCAGCCGTCTGAGAAGCGCCCTGCCCGGCATGTCATCTCCCTCTATAAATGGCCTTCGCGATCAGCAAGCCTGACGCCTGATCACGACAAAGCCAAGACCGGGGCCTTGGCTTTTATCGGATACCGCTGCGGCCTGTCAGCCGCCGGGGCTGTCGCTCGCGGACCGAGGGGCGTCGTCGTCACTGGCGGACTTGCCGCGCTTGCGGTCGAACCAGTCCTCGAAGCGCATCACCAGCATGAAGAACATCGGCACGAAGAAGATCGCGATCAACGTGGCGCCGAGCATCCCGCCGATCACTGCGGTACCGATCGAGTGGCGGCTCGCCGAACTCGCCCCGGAGGCGATCGCCAGCGGTATGACCCCGACGATGAACGCGAACGAGGTCATGATGATCGGCCGGAAACGCAACCGCGCGGCCTCCTTGGCCGACTCGACGATGCCCTTGCCGGCCTGGCGCTGCTCGACGGCGAATTCGACGATCAGGATCGAGTTCTTGGCCGCCAGGCCGATCAGCACCAGCAGGCCGACCTGGAAGTAGACGTCGCCGGCCAGGCCGCGCAGATACATCGCCAGCACCGCCCCGAGCATGGCGAACGGCACCGCGGTGATGACTACCAGCGGCAGCGACCAGCGCTCGTACTGCGCGGCGAGGATCAAGACCACCATCACCACGCCGAAGATGAACGCCAGCATGGAGTTGCCCGACGAACTCTGCTGCTGGTACGCCTCGCCGGTCCAGCCCAGCCGATAGCCGTCGCCGACCACCTCGTCGACCACGGACTGCATCGCCGCCAGTGCCTGACCGGAGCTGTAGCCCTCGGCCGGCTGGCCCTGGATCTTGGCCGCCGGGAACAGGTTGAAACGCTGGATGATGCTCGGCGCCTGGCTGCGCGTCATCGTCACCACGCTGGACAGCGGCACCATCTCGCCGCTATCGGCGCGCACGTAGATCTTGCCCAGATCGTCCGGCGTGTCGCGGTACTCGCCCTCCGACTGCAGGTTGACCTGAAAGTTACGGCTGAACATCGTGAAATCGTTGACGTACAGCGTGCCGAAGGTGCTCTGCATGGTGGCATAGACGTCGTCCAGCGAGAGCCCCATGCTGCGCGCCTTGTCGCGATCCACCGTGGCGCTGTAGATGGGTACCTGGGTGTTCATGGTGGTACGCACCTGCGACAACTCCGGGCGCTGATTGGCGGCCTTGGCCAGGGCCTGCGCACTGGCTTCGATCGCCTGCGGCGAGGCGCCTTCGGTGGACTGCAGGAAGCCCTCGAAACCGCCGGTGGTCGACATGCCCTGGATCGGCGGCGGATTGAAGGCGATCACCCGGCCCTCGGGATGGCGAGCGCCCATCTGGATCGTTCGGCCGACAAGCTCCGAGGCGGTGGCCTCACGCTCGGCCCAGTCCTCGAGGGTCACGAAGGCCACCCCGGCGTTGGATAGCTGGGCGCTGGCGAGGATGTCGTAGCCAGCGAACGAGACCACGCTCTTGACCCCGTCGAAGTCGAGAATGTCGTCGATCACCCCTTGGTTATAGGTGTCGGTGCGCTGCAGCGACGAGGCCGCCGGCAACTGGGTGATCGCCAGGTAGAAGCCCTGGTCCTCGGACGGCACCAGCCCGCTGGGCAGCCGCGTGAACAGCAGCGCGGTGATCGCGCAGAAGCCCAGGAACAGCACCACGCCCAGCAGCGCGCGCTTGATCATGAAGCTCACCCCGGCGAGATAACCGCGGGTAGCGCGTTCGAAGACCCGGTTGAACCAGCGAAACGGCGCTGCCGGCTGCTTGTCGTGAGGCTTGAGGAACAGCGCGCACATCGCCGGCGACAGGGTCAGGGCGACGATCGCCGAGATCAGCACCGAGATGGCGATGGTGATCGCGAACTGGCTGTACAACTGGCCGGAGATGCCGCCCAGGAACGCCACCGGAATGAACACCGCCGCCATCACCAGGGTGACCGCGATGATCGGCCCGGAAATCTCGCTCATCGCCTTGAGCGCGGCCGCCTTGGCCGAGACATCTTCCTCTTCCATGATCCGCTCGACGTTCTCGATGACGATGATCGCGTCATCGACGACGATGCCGATCGCCAGGATCATGCCGAACAGCGTCAGCAGGTTGATCGAATAGCCCAGCAGGTACATCCCGGCGAAGGTGCCGACGATCGAGATCGGCACGGCGACGATCGGCACGATCGCCGCCCGCCACTTCTGCAGGAACACGAAGACCACGAACACCACCAGTGCCAGCGCCTCGACGAAGGTTTGCACGACTTCCTCGATCGACAGCCTGACGAACTCGGTGGTGTCGTAGGGAACGGAATATTGCATGCCCTCGGGAAAACTCGCCGAGAGCCTTTCCAGGGTCTCGTTGACCGCCGCGGCGGTTTCCAGGGCGTTGGCCCCGGGCTGCAGGAAGATCCCGATCGGCACGGTGGGCTGATTGTTCAGCCGCCCGACGAACGAGTAATCCTGAGCGCCCAGCTCGACCCGCGCGACGTCGCCGAGCTTGAGCGAACCGCCGCTTTCGTCGGTACGCAGCAGGATGTCGCGGAACTGATCGACGCTGGTGAAGCGGCCCTCGGTGGTGATGGTGAAGGTATACGGACGCGGGTCCTGCATCGGCTCGGCGGCCAGCTTGCCGGCCGGGAACTGAGTATTCTGCTGGCTGATGGCATCGGCCACCTCGCTGGCGGTGATGTCGTAATCGGCCATCTTCGCCGGGTCGAGCCATACGCGGATCGAATAATCCTTGGCGCCGAACAGTTGGGCGTTGCCCACCCCCTGGGTGCGCTTGAGCGCATCGATGACGTTGACCAGCGCATAGTTGCTGAGAAACACCGGATCGTATTCGCCGTTGGTCGACGACAGCGTGGCCACCTGGAGAATGCTCGACGAACGCTTCTGGACCTGCACGCCCTGCTGCTGGACGACGCTGGGCAACTGCGCCATGGCCTGCTGGACACGATTGTTGACGTCGATCGTCGCCTGGTCGGGGTCGGTGCCGATGGCGAAGGTCACCGCCAGCGACAACGCCCCGCTATCGGCACTGGTCGAATTGATGTAGAGCAGGTTGTCGACGCCGTTGATCGCCTGTTCCAGCGGCGCCGCCACGGTCTCCGAAATGGTCTGGGCGCTGGCCCCCGGATAGGTGGCGTTGATCTGGACCTCGGGCGGCACCAGTTGCGGGTACTGCTCGACCGGCAGCACCCGCAGAGCCATCACCCCGGCAATCACGATGACGATCGACAGCACGGTGGCGAACACCGGGCGCCGGATGAAGAAACTCGATACATTCATCAGCCGTTGGCTCCTTTCGCGGCGCTGCCGGACTCACCGCCACCCGCCTGAGGCTCCTTCTGCGCGGCGTTCTGCGCGCCCTGGGCTTGCTGCTGGCCGTCGCCCTGATTCTGCTGGGCCGACGCCGGCGTGCTGTCCGCCTTGCCGTCGAAGGGCTGCGCTTCGATCGCCCGACCCGGCTGGGCGCTGGGCACGTTGGACACGATCACCCGCTGGCCGGCCTCGAGGCCGCTCTGGATGGCGATCCACGCGCCGGAGCGCTCACCCAGCTCGACCGTCACCGGCTTGGCCTTGCCGCTGGCGTCGACGATGTAGACCTGCGGCCCCTCACGGCCTTCGGTGACGGCGATCTCGGGCACCGCCAGCAGGTTCGGCAGCACCAGTCCATCGAGGGTCAGACGCACGAACTGGCCGGGCAGGAACAGCGCATCGGGATTGTCGAAGGTCGCCTGGGCCTGGACGGTACCGGTGTCCGGGTCGACCCGCGAACCGAGGAAGCTCAGTTCGCCAGTCAGGCGGTCATCGCCCAGCCCGTCACGCGACGTGGCTATCGGCGTGATCGTTTGTTGCGCGTCACTCGCCCGACGCTGCAGGCGAATCGCCATGGCGTCTTCGGGCGGCAGCGAGAAACGCGCCTGCAGCGTCTTCAACGGCGTGATGGTGGCGAGCAGTTGTGGGGCCTGAACCAGATTGCCGACGTTGATCTCGCTCAAGCTGATCTGGCCGGCGACCGGCGCCTCGACGGTGCTGTAATCGAGATCAAGCTGGGCATCGTTGAGTGCCGCCTGGGCCTGGGCGACCGACGCCTGGGCGGCGAGCAGATCGGCACGCGCCTCGTCGCGTTGCTGCTGGCTGACCGAATTCTGCTGGTAGAGACGCTGATAGCGTTCCCAGTTGCGCTGGGCGCGGTACAGCTCGGCCTGGGCGCTCTCGAGACCGGCCTGACGCTGGCTGACCACCGCCTGATAGCGATCCGGCTCGATGACGAACAACGCTTGACCCTGCTCGACGTTGGCACCTTCGTCGAACTGGCGCTTCTGCAACACACCGGTGACCCGTGCCATCACGTCGACCTGCTGCTCGCTGCGCAGCAGCGCCGAATACTGCTTGTCGACCGGCAGATCGCGCGGCTCGAGTTCCAGCACCTGCGCCTTGAGCGGCGGCTGTTGCTGTTGCTGGCCGCCGCCCGACTGTTGCGAGGACTCCTCGCTACAGCCGGCCAGCCCCAGCGCCAGAACCACCAGCCATATCCAGCCCGCGCGGCCTGCGCTCACCGATGTACGCATCGCATTATCCCTTGGTCTTGTCTCAGTGGGCTGGAAGCCTACATCCATACACCAGTGAATGTAAACACTCGCCCGTTACGTTAAACTGACTTCAAGAAAGCGCCCCCATTTCGAACCCAGAGCACGTAAGCGCCATGCCCAGACGCACCAAAGCCGAAGCCGAAGCCACACGCGAGGCGCTGCTCGACGCCGCCGAAGCGCTGTTTCACGGCAAGGGCGTCGCACGCACCTCGCTTGAGCAGATCGCCCGTCACGCCGGCATGACCCGCGGCGCGGTCTACTGGCACTTCAAGAACAAGGCGGATCTGTTCCACGCCCTGCTCGAGCGCGTGCGATTACCCTTCGAGGAACTCACCGAGGATATCGAGGCCGCCCATGGCAACGCCTCGCCCCTGGAATGCATCCGCCTGGCCTGTCACGAGAGTTTTCAGCGTCTGGAACAACCCAGCTATCAGCGCATCCATTCGATCCTTATCCATCGTTGCGAATTCTTCAGCGACATCGACCCCCTGGAGATGCAGCGCCGGCTGAGCCGCGAATGCTTCGGCGCGATGCGCGAGAAGTTCCGGCAGGCCGCGCAATACGACCAACTGGAAGCGTCGATAACGCCGGAGATGGCCACGGAGCTGCTGCAGTGCTGTCTCGGCGGGTTGTTTCACGACTGGCTGCGTGATCCGCAGAATCACTCGTTGCGCGAACGCGGCGGGCCGATCGTCGACACCCTGTTCAAGTTGATACGCCACGACGCCGGCTAGCTAGGAGTCTGTCGGGCTTGGCCGATCGTCACGAGAAGCACGGGTTTCGAGTCAAATTTATCGATCGATTGAGGCGAATAGCGCGCTATTTAACGAAATGGATCGATGGAATTGGCCGAAAGGCCGGGATTCGCAGCAGGTCAGTGTCAAGTCCGACGCGCTCCTAGGCCAAGCCAGCCCATCCAGCGCTCAGGCGAGTTCGCGATGCTGCGCATCACCGTGCTGCGATAGCCGCCGCCGAACACTTGCAGATGGTTGAGCAATGGATAGCGTTGAAATAGCGTCTGCCGGCGCGGCCAGTCGCTCGGCCAGGCAGCGGCGCTCGCTCAATCGCGGCGAAACGGCAGGCGGGCCTCGGCGGCCAGGTGATAGGCGGCGACATGCGCGCGCTCCTCGGCGCAGAAGCGGGCGACAGCATGGCGAAAGCCGGGATGGGCAATATGGTGCAGCGAACGCAGCCGGCGCGGCGCGAATCCGCGGCTGAGCTTGTGCTCGCCCTGGGTGCCGGGGTCGAACCGCGTCAGGCCGTGAGCCAGGCAGTGCTCGATGCCCTGGTAGTAGCAGGTTTCGAAATGCAGGCAATCGGCTTCGACCTCGCTGCCCCAGTAGCGCCCGTAGAGGGTTTCGCTGCCCTGCAGGCACAGCGCGGCGGCTACCGGTCGCTCGCCGTGGCGCGCCTGTATCAGCAGCAACGCCTCGGGCATCGTCGCGCGCAGACGGCGGAAGAAATTCAGCGTCAGGTAGGGCTGCTGGCCACGCTCGAAATAGGTCATCTGGTAGCAGCGATAGAAATGCGCCAGCGCGGCCGTGTCGATCGCCTGACCGGAGAGCCGGCGCATGGTCAGGCCCTGCTCGGCGACGCGTCGGCGCTCGCGCTTGACCTCCTTGCGGCGTTTGGCGCTCAGCGCGGCGAGAAAGCCCGCGAAGTCGCCGAAGCCGCGATCCCGCCACTGGAACTGTAGCGCCTGGCGCTCGAGCAATTCGGGGCGCACCGCCAGCCAGGCGTCGACCTCGTCGTCCTCGGCGAACAGCAGGTGCCAGCTGGACAGCGCATCGTCACAGCAGTGCCCGGCCAGCGCCGCGATCACCGCCTGGCGTTCGATGCCCGGCGCCAGCAGCAGCCGCGGGCCGGGCACCGGCGTGAAGGGGATCGCCGTCAGGCCCTTGGGGTAGTAATCGCCGCCGGCGCGCTCCCAGGCATCCGCCCAGGCCCAGTCGAAGACGTATTCGCCATAGGAGTGATCCTTGCGATAGCGCGGCAGCGCGGCGACGAGCGCGCTGCCGCTCCGGACCAGCAAGTGTCGCGGCGTCCAGCCGCTCGCCGCACTCACCGCCTCGCTGGCCTCGAGGGCATGCAGGAATTCGTGACGCAGAAAAGGCTGATCGGCCGGCACCAGCGCATTCCAATCCGTGACCGACACCTGTTCCATGGCGGCGATCGTCTCGATCTCCCACTGCATCCCATCCTCCCTGTCGCTGCACTGCGCCTGGTAACGAACGCTTGCTGCACGGCTGTCGTTTCGCCGGCAATGATAAGGGGCCCCCACGACACGCGCGCTCAGACGCCAACTCCGCCGCCAGGTGGCGCGAGCGATTCGGGAGAGCGGGAATCGTAACGGCGTATCGCTAGCCGGACGCCTCGCGCATCAGTTGTCGTTGAGCGCCTTGTCCAGCGCCAGCAACGCCGCCTGCCAGGAGGCGGCATCCGCCGCGGCATTGTAGGCCAGCGGCAGGCCGTTCTGCTGGCCTAGCTGGGTGGCGTCGGGATTGGTGAAGGCGTGCTTGGCGTACGGGTAGTTGACGACCTTGACCGTCGCGCCCTGACCCTTGAGCTTGGCGGCCATGATCTTCAGCGCGTCGCGCTTGACCAGCGGATCCTCGGCGCCGTTGTACAACTGGACGATGCCGTCGAAGGGCTGCGGCTGATCAACCGCCTGGGTAGGGCTGCCATAAAAGCTGATCGCGGCGTCGATGGGCATGCCGGCCAGCGCCATGTTCATCACCACGCCGCCGCCGAAACCGTAGCCGATCGCCGCGATGTGTTCGCCGTCGACCGCCGGATTTTCGCGCAGCTTGGCCATCGCCGCCTCGAGGCTCGCGCGGGCCGTCGGCCAATCCTGCATCACCTGGCTGGAGAACTCACGCACCCGGTCGGGGCGGCTGGCGGTCTGCCCATTGCCGTACATGTCGACCGCCAGGGCGACGAAGCCCAGCGCGGCCAGTTGGTCGGCCCGCTGCTTGACGTAATCGTTGAGCCCCCACCACTCATGGACGATCAGCACCGCCGGGCGCGGCTCCGAGTCGGCGGCGTTACGCGCCAGGTAGCCCTGGTAGGTCTTGCCGCCGGTCGCGTACTCGAAAATTTCGCCCTGAACCCGCGGCCCCTGGTCGATGGCCACGGTGGGTGCGGCGGCCGCTTCGCCGGTCGCTTGCTCTGCCATCGCCAGCGGAGCAAGGGCCAGCGCGGGAAGCAACCACATCAGCTTGAACAGGCTACGCATAGCTTTCCTCATTTATGGTCTTTGCCTGACTGCACGGGCTCAGGCGCCGCACGCCGCTCGGCGAGCGCCTGCTGAACCCGGTTGCGACCCTGGCGCTTGGCTTCGTACAAGCCCATATCCGCACGGTGCATAAGCGCGTCAGGCGACTCATCGTCGCGACGCTCGGCAACCCCGAAGCTGACGGTGAAATTCAGCCAATGGCCGTGAAACTCGACCCGCACGTTCTCGAACTTGCCCCTTAACCGCTCGGCGAGCATGGCCGCCTCGACCAGCGACTGGCCATCCAGCATCAGCGCGAACTCCTCGCCTCCGATGCGCCCGAAGAGATCGTCGGCGCGCAGTGTGCTGCGGCAGATCTCCCCCAGGCTGGCAAGCACCAGATCGCCGGCGGCGTGGCCCCAAGTATCATTGATCGCCTTGAAATGGTCGATGTCGAAGTACACCAGCGATAGCCGGGTGTCACGACGCTCCACCCCCTCCAGTTCGCCGCGCAGACAACCCAGGAAGGCGCCGCGATTGAGCGCGCCGGTCAAGCTGTCGGTGGTCGACAACTCGTGCAGCTTGACCTCGCGCTGCTTGCGCTCGGTAATGTCGCGGGCGACGGCCAGCAGCCAGTCATGCTGGCCGTTCAGCGAGTTCACGTAGGGCGAACAGCCGACCTCCAGCCACACATAGTGCCCCCGGGCGTGACGCGCACGCATCTCGAGTTGCGCCCCGTGATCGCTGGCTATCGCCTCGGCGATGCGGCGCTGGACATGCGGCGCATCATCGGGCGGCAACAGCTCGAGCAGCGCGCACAATTGCAGCGTATCGGGGGTATGGCCGAGGATGCGTTCGACCGAGGGCGAGGCGAAGCGGCACAGGCCGTCGGCATCGACCAGCAGGATCAGATCGCTGACGTTCTCGACGATGAAACGGTAGCGGCGCTCGCTGTCGGCCAGTGCCAGCTGGGCCTGCTTGCGCAACGTGACGTCCTCGCAGAAGCCGTGCCACAGCACGCTGCCGTCGAGCTGACGCTCCGGGGTCGCGCGCCCCTGGACCCAGCGGGGATGGCCGTCGGGATGGCGGTAGCGAAACTCGTAGCGCCAGACGCTCAGCCGCCGAGCACTGCGATGGACGCTATGCCACAGGCCCTCGAGATCGTCGCCATGGACGCGTCCGATGGCCGCCGAGGCATCGCTCATGACGGCCTGCGCCGGCAACCCGAACAGACGCTGGGCCCCGGTGCTGACGAACGGAAAACTGAGTTCGCCATCAACGCTCAGGCGGCACTGGTAGAGCGCCCCGGGCAACTGCTCGCCGAGCTTGGCGAAACGTTCGAGCAGCGCCTGGCGCTCGGTGACATCGATCAGCGACCCGACCAGTTCGGTCACCTCGCCGGCGTCGTCACGGTGCAAGACAATGTCGTCCTGCAGGTGGCAGACGCTGCCGTCGCGGTGGGCCAGCGAATAGTGCAGGCTCAACTGGCGCTTGCCATTGCTGCGCGCCTCGTCGAGGCGCGCCAACAGCGTGTCCCGCGCGTCGCCATCGAGCCGCTCGAGCCATAGCTGAGGCCGTTCGCGCAGCGCCTGCCGCTCGAGACCGCACAGATCGGCAACATTGACGCTCAGGTAATGCATCCGCCCCAGCCACCAGTCGCGATCGGTGGCGTACACCACGGCGGGCGATGCACCCAATAGCGCGTCCATGAAGCGCGGCAATAATTGCAATGACGATGCCGGCATGCGTTGCGGCCCCCACGTGAGTTCCCTGTAACCGCGTCGTTGCTAGCCCGAATATAGCACCAGATCGCTCGCGCTCTCGCTTGCTCTTTGATTCCACAGACAATTCTTCCTCACTCGACCGCACACCCCGGTACGGCGCTCAATCAGAAAAACCTCTGTTAAACCCATTATCTGCACGATCATCATGGCACCTGATGCAACATCCGGGCTAGCGGCGCTTCAGGCCTGGCCGCGGCCGTACGGCGATCAATCGATGGGCCTGATCAATGCCTGTGTTCATGGTTTCTCTGCATGGGCTGGTTGCTCCGGCACGACGGGATACGTTACACGCAAGCTTAGCAGGCAAGCCCCGAGTCCTCGAACCGGACTTAGCCTTCGCCAACCCGAGACCGGCACGGCACGGAGCGTCATGCGCGAGCACATCGAGATAGGGGTCGGGAAGGCTTCGCCTCCCCGCCCTCCGAACCGTGCGTGCGGTTCTCCCGCACACGGCTCTCCAGTCGATGGTTTCAACATCGTGATTGGCTCGCTTGCTGCCAGGCTTCGGCTAGGGTGAAAAGCCCGGCAGCGGCGAAGAACCTATTGGGCCAACGTCGCGTGTCTGTTCCGGTGTTGCCACGCCCAGGGCGTTTCTCCTGCTTGCGCAGGATGGCGCGAAGCCGTCGGCGGATGAAGCCATCCAACGGCCGGAACGTTGTCCGATAGGCGTGTCGGAAGTAGCCGAACCAGCCTCTTAGCAGAGGATTGAGTGAGGCGATGATCTGCCGCAGACTCTTGCCTTCCGTCCGCCGCGTCTTGCTTCTCACCTTGTCCTTGAAGGCTCTGAGACTCTTCCTACGTACCCAGCGCTTTCCCGCCTCGAAGCGCTAGCCCAGGAAGTCGAAGCCCTCGCCGCGTTGTCGACAGTCACCGATATGGGGCTTGTCGGGGTGCAGGGTCAGGCCATTCGTCATCACCCAGTCCTGCACGTGGGCCAGGGCCTGCCGGGCCTCCTGCTCGCTGTAACAGAGGATGACAAAGTCGTCGGCATACCGCACCATGCGATAGCCGCGCTGGGTCATCTCCTGGTCCAGCGGGTGCAGGTAGAGATTCGCCAGCAAGGGGCTGATGATCGCTCCTTGCGGCGCTCCCGCGGTGGGGCTCCAGCAGTTCATCTCGCTAACGATGTCCTGCGTCAGCCAGGTACGCAGCAGTGACAACAACCGACCATCGCTGAGCCGTTCCTCAACACGGCTCATGAGGCGGTCATGCGGGATGCTGTCGGAGAAACCCAGCCAATCGGCGTCGACCCCCCAGGTCATGCCGGCCTTGAGGCCATCATCGACGGCCCGCAAGGCGTCCTTGCAGCCTCTTCCTGGTCGGAAGCCATAGCTCATCGGCAGGAACTCGTGCTCGAGAATCGGTTCGATGACACGCTTGAGCGCCGCCTGAACGATGCGGTCCTTGACGGTAGGGATACCCAACGGGCGTGTCTTGCCGCCGCCCTTGGGGATCTCGATCCGCCGCACCGCCTGTGGGCGGTACCGCCCCGCCGCCAGGTCGGCCTGGAGCTCCTCAAGGTGGCGTCCGGACTGCGCGGCGAAGCGTGACACGCTTTGCCGATCGACCCCCGCTGCACCCTGGTTGCGGTAGACCTGTAGCCAGGCACTCGCTAGGGTCGACGAGCGGTGTACCTTGTCGATCAGGCTGAACCATTTACGTCCTTTGACGCCGTTATCCAGCGCCGCCAACATGCGGTCCGTCCAGATTGAGCGGTCACCCCCCGCCATAGCGGCCTCAAGCTCCCGCGCGTTAGCTTCGAAGCGCTGCTGGTGCAGCGTCCAGCCCTGAGTCAGATGATCCCGGAGAACGCGAGTTGCCCATTGGCGAAAGCGGACCGCCCGCCGAGAGTTGACGCGGTACCCCACGGAAATGATGGCATCGAGGTTGTAGTGCAGCCTCGCACGCTTGACCTTTCTGCCCCCTTCAATCTGAACTTGTAAGAATTCCTTACAAGTTCCCTCTTCCACCAACTCTTCCTCTGCGTAAATATTTTTCAAGTGGATAGTGATGTTCTGCGGCTTGACGTCGAATACCTCGCTCATTTGCCGTTGCGTCAGCCATACGGTCTCTTGGCCTTCGTCCAGACGCACGTCGACCGCCTTCTCGGCATCTTGATAGATAAGGATTGGAAGTTGTTCGCTCATGTCGGTCTTGTTCGAGTGAGTTCACCGTCAACCGACCATAGCACGCCCTCTCCGACGAATCCGACAGGCTCGACTTCGACACCGAACCGGCAGCCGGGCCCGTCACGAAAGAGGTGGATGGATGACGGGCGCATGCCGCGCCATGAGCTCGGCGATCCAGTCGATGAATACGCGCAGCTTCGCGCTGACATGCCGGTTTGGCGGAAACGCCAAGTACAACGGCATCGGGTCGAGCCGCCAATCCTCGAAAAGGGCTACCAACTCACCCGAGGCGAGATGCTCCCTGGCCATATAGTCCGGCAGCCAGAGAATGCCCAAGCCGGCCAGGCCCGCCGCAAGATAGCTATTGCCATCGTCCGTCGACAGGACGTAGCGGCCCTGCACCTTGATGCTCTCCTCATGGCGATGGATGGCGAAGGGTTTGCCGAGACGGGACCCCAGGAAGCCCACGATTCGGTGATGGGTATTTTCCAGCTCGCCAGGATGCGCGGGCGAACCGGTACGCTCCAAATAGCTGGGCGAGGCATAGACCCCCAGCCGCAGGTCGCCGATGCGCCGCGCCATCAGCGATTGATCGGTAAGCTCGCCACCGCGCACCACGCAATCCACCTTCTCGTCGATGATGTCCACCATGCGATCGCTGACGCCCAGGTCCAGCTGGATTTCCGGGTAACGGGCATGGAAGGCAGGTAGCGCCGGTACAAGAATCATGCGCGCCAGTGGACTGGGAACGTCCACCCGCAACCGCCCCCTGGGTACGCTCGAGGCGCCGGACAGGCTGGTCTCGGCATCGTCCAGGTCAGCCAGCAACCCTAGCACGCGCTCATAGTAGGCGGCGCCGTCGGCAGTCACGTTGACCTTGCGCGTGGTGCGGTTCAGCAGGCGAACGCGCAAGCGTGCCTCCAACTGCTGCACGAGCTGCGTGACGCTGGTCTTGCTCATGTGAAGGGTGTCGGCGGCCTTGGTGAAGCTGCCGGTTTCCACCACCCGCGCAAACGCCTGCATTGCATCGAAACGGTCCATGGCTTCCCTAAATAGTGACCCAGGGCTCTTCGTGATTGTTCGTGATCTGCAAACAGTGATGGCCAGGCTTGCTCGTTTATCCGCGCCCCCACGGCTCCTAAATTATCACCATCGTTGACACGGGTCGCTTCGGCCCGCTGATGGAGACAAGACCATGACCAAGCGTGACGTCGTTTTCCCGGCCGGGCGCCAGGCGCTCTACGAGCGGAACCGCTATTCGCCGGCGATTCGATCCAATGGGTTCCTGTTCGTCTCGGGCCAGGTGGGTAGCCGCGAAGACGGCTCCCCCGAGCCGGACCTGGAGGCACAAGTCCGGCTCGCCTTCGACAATCTGGTGGCGATCCTGAAAGCAGCGGGATGCACCTTCGACGACGTGGTCGATGTCACCGTGTTCATGGTCGATCCCCAATCGACCTTCGAGACGGCCTGGAAGGTGGTGCCAGAGTTCTGGGGGAGCGCGCCGCACCCGACACTGACCGCCGTGGGTGTCACCTGGCTCTATGGCTTCGATTTTGAAATCAAGGTGATAGCGAAGCTGCCGGAATCGGCCACCGAATGAGCCCGGCATTGCGGGTAGCCTTCGTTGACTATCCTGCACCGTGGTGGGAGGAACGCTCGGTAGTTTCTCCGCGAGCAATATCGTGCTCGCTAATGACCGTCACCACTCTCGGCCACCACTCGTGCCCCAGGGGTAAAGATGTCGCGCCCGGCAAGGATCTTCGTAGCTCGCTCGCGCAGCGTATCGCTCTCGATCAGTTCGAGACGAAACAGCGAGGTGGACGCCCGGAAGGAGAAGGTCGATGGCTACACGTCGATCGCCGCCTATCTGGGCAATGAAGGCTGGTGCCAGGGCCTGGAGCTGCGTCCCGGCAAGCGGCGCCGGATACGCACCGTATTGCAGGAACTGGTCCATCGTGCCGCCGTGGTAGTCCACAAGGCCCGTCAGATCATCCTCGATGTCGGGCAGGACATTGGCCGCATGAGGGTGTTGAACACCCTGCGGAGCCGGCTGCGTTACCCGCGAGGATCGCCCTGCTGACCAGCTGCCGGAGGTTATCCACCAGCGGTGCGCGAGTGGCGATCATCGATCGCCAGGCTGGCCGTGTCTGGCAGAGGGCAAAGCCGGCAAAATCAGGCTATCTGGACCGTTCAGCACGGGAATTTTTGGTGATATGGACCAGCGCATCCATCGATATGCGATCCAAATGCTCAAAAAACGCTCATTGGTGGAGACAGGGCGAGTGTCTGCGGCGGCATCACGGATTCAGGATAATATTAATGGGTGGCATGAAAGACCTGAGACATTAAAAGCCGTTAATAAAATATGTGGATATTCCATAAAAAAACGTTCCAAGGACAGTCGGTATGGCGATGCCACCAAAAAAATTCTTGCATAAGATAATAGTCAATAGTGCTACGTATATGTTCCAGTCCTGTGGCGCGAAGGGGGAGTCAAACAACATGGGAAATAGCGAGATCGTCAGCAACGCTGCCAATGCCGCAGGTCCAATGGCCGCTAGCAGCTGCCTGACGGAGCCTGGCAAGTTGCGGCGAGGCACTGAGTGCTGCATGACCGGCAGCCACCGCAGCAGAAAGGTGACAATGCCGGCAAGCAGAATCGTCAGGTGGAGCGTCGAGAGCATGGCTTCCTCCTGAGCTGTGATGAGGCCGCTCCTAACAGCATCCCCAATGTGAGGGCGTGATAGCTTGGCAGTATCGTCTGGAGCAGGGCTGTAACCAGTACCGTAACCACAATAGTGCCGAGCCACTTCCGTACGCCGATCTCCAGTAACAGCACGAAGAACAACGCCGGCAGGATGAACTCCAGGGCCGCCGCCAGGGCGATAGGAAGCTGGTCGATTTCTCCACCGAACGTCACACCCATCAGCGTGCCTGCCATCCAGGCGCCATAAGCACCGAGTTGCAGGCCCAGGTGCCACGCTTGTCGATCCTCTGGCGCAAGCTGGTCGAGACGTCCAGCTGCCGTGGCGAAGACCTCATCTGTCAAACCGAATGCCAGCAGGGGCGTAGGGTACCGCTTTCCCTGGGCCATTAGCTGTGGCATCAGAGCCGGGCCATAGAGCAAGTGGCGGGCATTCATCAGCAGCACGGCGACGAGGGTGCCGAGCAGCCCCGCTCCTGATGTCAGCAGGGCGACAAGGATGAACTGACTTGCGCCGGCGAATACCACCATGGAGATCAGCAGGGTGGACTGGGGCGACAGCCCCGCCTGTAGCGCGGTCAGGCCGAAGCCAAAGGCGATGGGCAAATAGCCAGCAGCGACGGAGGCACTGCCAGCGAGCCCTCTCAGGAAGGCATTCATGGTGCGCCCCCATGCCTACGGAAGGTGAAGACATGAGTACCACCTTGCCAGTCATCTGTACCCGTGGTAGCAAAGACGCGACGATGATGCAGCAGCTCGAACCCATTGAATCGAGCCAGTTCCAGGAAGCGCCGAGTATACGTCTTGCGCTCTACCTCATAATCAAAGCCGGCCACCATCGCTTGCATTTCTAGTCGAAAGAATCTGACGAAGACGCCGAGCGGGCAGTGAGCGGCCTGTTCCAGACCCTGACTATTCAGTCGGGATAGCAAGCTCCGGCAGCGCGTGACGGCTTCGTTGACCAAGCCGCGCTGCGCCTCGAGTACCGCCAGGCAGAGGGGCTGGCGAATATCGTCGTGGCAGCTTCGGGTATCTGCCGTAAATGCTCGGAGATCAGCGCGCTCCAGGCATGCTGTGCTAGCCAGGATATAGGCACTGTGATGAAGAACTAAGGCGCGCAGCCGGGTCTCCCGATCATGAAATTCGGGAAGAAACTCGTCGGCCACGCATAGCAGACCACCGGGTTGTAAAAGCTCCTGACACTTCTTGAGCATGAAGGGGGTGTTGAAGTGATGTGAGGCACCCACCGAGGTCAGGAGCCTCTGGCTGGCCGGAGGTGTATCGAGTGCAAGGAAATCCCCGTGATGAGGTTTGATACGCTCTTGTCCTTTCGAGAGCGCCTTGAGATGGGCGATGGCGACGTCATCGGGTTCGACGGCTGTTACCCTTAGTCTTGGCAGTAGCTCGGTCAGCATCAGCAGGGCGGTGCCCGGGCCCGTGCCGATGTCAATGGCGTTGCCGGTTGCCAAGTCGCCGCCGAAGGCCAGGATGTCCTCTGCCATAGCGACCATCTGGCGAGCGTAAGCTGGGTGCACTAACTCATAGGCGGCGTAGTGGTCGAAATCGATCCTGCTCGAAAAGGCTTCTGCTTCCTGAGAGGTTGCGTGTCGATTGAAGGGGGCTTCGAGCGTGACCGTGCCGGGCAAGGCTATGTCGCCACGCTGTAACGCGACTTCACTCGTCAGGCAGTCAAGGACAATGTATGGAGAGTGACGGTGTTTCTCCGACCGGACCGAGGTGTCAGGCAGGAAAGGAGATTCGGCCAGGCGCGCGAGCCGTCTGGCCTCGTCCAGAATATCGTCAACTCCCTCGAGAGGACTGGCCACAAAGGCCGAGGTGGTTGTCAGTGGTACGACTGCCCAGAAGGCGTCGTGAGAGTCGTGGCCAGCCACGCAGTAGATTGGCCAGGCATCACTTGCTCGCAAGCCGACATGCTCGATGACCTGCTCACCTATATCGTTGCTATCTTTTGGGGCATGGCGCAAACGTAGCAGGCTGCCCGTGAGCCCGGTGGAGGTCTCGATCGCCAACCGGTGAAACAGGCTGCGGGCGCCTTCCCATTCCTGCGGCGTGTCGGGCCAGTCGATGGCTTGGTCCACGAGATGGAGGTGGCTGGCATCAGTGGGGTACTCGATGAACACGATTCCCACGGCTGGTTCGTCCGATGCGCCGTAGAGGTGTTCCACGTCTGCAGCATACTCACAGGATTCTCCAGGATTGAGTCGCTGGGGGCGCAGGGCATCACCCACCAGCATGCTTCCCTGTTGCACCACCACCCGCTCGCGAACGCCTGGTGCATGCGGTGCAGAGCGCCTGATGTGTCCGGCCGGCAGTGCCAGACGGTAAGTCTCGACGACCGGGTTGCTATCATGTCGTTCGATTAAGCGAACAGACGCGCCCTGCCCGCTGAACTCGCCAGGCTCGGTTGGGCCGCTTCCATCATTGGCCACCAAGTCGCCGAAGGGCACGCCAAGCGCGTCGGCAAGTAGCCATAAGGTATCGATTGTAGGGTTTCCTTGGCCCGATTCCATCCTGGATAGCGTGGATTTCGCGATACCGCAGCGCTGGGCCAGGCCGGAGAGGGTTAGCCCCCTGTGCAGGCGAACACGTTTCAGGTTGCTGGCTAGAGTGGCGAGATGCTGCACTTCTTTCGTTCCTTAAAAGGGACTATGTTCCTTTTATAGAACAACCGAAGAGAAAATTCAAGCGCTCAAACGCATGGCGAGGCTGGCTGGAAGGGCTACCGTATTGCCGTGGAGGACGCCAGGTGCTGGCTCTCGGATCTCGTTTAGCCACCCGGGGAGCCAGCAACTATGCTGGGCGGTTATCGGCTTCGAAACCGCCTGTGGAGGAAGGCGGTCCCTCCAGCAGTTCCTATATTGGGTGAAGTGGCGGAGACACCGATCCTAACTAGTCCACATCATCCAACAGGATATTCGCCAGCAGCGGGCTGAGCGGCCCACCCTGGGGCGTTCCCTGCCGGCGTGGCGCGGCCAGGCCGTCCTGGAACATCCCGGCTTCCAGGTAGCGACGGATCAGGCGCAGCCCCCGTTTATCGTGGACGCATCGCGCGACCCGCGCCATCAGCAGGTCATGGTTCACCCGGTCGAAGAAGGCTTCCAGGTCAAGATCGACCACCCAGCGGCGGCCCTCTTCAACGTGGGCCTTCATGGCCGAGACGGCCTGCTGGGCGCTGCGCTTCGGGCGATAACCGTAGCTCGACTCGGAGAAATCCGGATCGAAGAGCGGCGTCAGCACCTGCTGGATCAGCCGGTCGGTGACCGTGGGAATGCCGAGCTGTCGCGTCCCGCCCTTGGGCTTGGGAATCTCGACGGCTCGGACCGGGCTGGGGGGGGTACTCCCCGGCCAGCCGCCGCTCGCGCAGCGTCGGCCAGTGCGTTTTCAGGTGGTCGGCCAACTGGTCCACCGTCATGCCATCGGCCCCCGGCGCACCTTTGTTGGCGGACTTGGCACGCCAGCCTATGGCGGCGGCCTGCCGATGCGACATCCGTGCGAAGCCGTGAGAGCGCGAAGAGATCTCACCGGCAAGCCGCCACACCTGGTGGGAAGACCTGACTCAGCGAACCGTAGCTTGCATCGCCAAGGCGGTATCCAGCATGCGGTTGGAGAAGCCCCACTCGTTGTCGTACCAGGCCATGACCTTGACCAGCCGGTCGTTGACGCGAGTATGGTTGGCATCGAACGTGGAAGAATGGGCATCGTGGTTGAAGTCGATCGACACCAGCGGCTGCGCGTTGACCGCCAGGATCGATGAACCGGCCGCCGCCTTCTCGACAATGGCGTTGACCTCTTCCTTGCTGGTTTCGCGGCTGGCGGTGAAGGTCAGATCGACCAGCGAGACGTTGATCACCGGGATGCGCACGGCCAGACCGTCGAGCTTGCCGTCGAGTTCCGGCAATACCAGGCCCACCGCGGCGGCGGCACCGGTCTTGGTGGGGATCATCGACTGGGTCGCGCTACGCGCCCGGTACGGATCCTTGTGATAGACGTCCGACAGATGCTGATCGTTGGTGTAGGCATGCACGGTGGTCATCAGGCCGTTTTCGATACCCAGCGCGTCGTTGAGCGCCTTGGCCACCGGCGCCAGACAGTTGGTGGTGCACGAGGCGTTGGAAACCACGCGATGCTCGGCGGTCAATATGCCGTCGTTGACGCCGTAGACCACCGTGGCGTCGACGTCGGTACCCGGCGCCGAGATCAACACCCGCTCGGCGCCGGCCTCGATATGCTGGGCGGCCGCATCGCGCTTGGTGAACAGCCCGGTGCACTCCATCACCAGATCGATCTTGAGTTCGCGCCACGGCAACTGGGCGGGATCGCGCTGGGCGAGGGTGCTGATTCGATCGCCGTCGACCGACAGCGACTCGTCGTCGTGACTGACAGCGTGACTAAAATGACCATGCACGCTGTCGTGCTTGAGCAGATGCGCATTGAGCGCCGGATCGCCCAGATCGTTGATGGCGACCACCTGGATGCGGTCCCGATAACCGTTTTCATATAACGCTCGCAGAACGTTGCGACCGATACGTCCGAACCCGTTGATGGCGACACGCAGTGTCATGGTGGCCTCCTTCAAAGCAACGTGGTGGCGTGAACTCGCTAAGCGATCGCCTCTCGCGCGGCTGTTGGAGCAAGAGGCGATCATCATGAAATAATCCTACGCTTTATGCACAATCTGGCCCAAAGAATGACGACGTTCAAGTAAATTTTTTGGTAAATTTACACACATACTTATCTGACAGTGACTAGGGGTTGTCCATGGCTATCCACGACACCGTTTCCAGCGTCACCCAGCGCATTCGCCAGCGCTCGGCCGAGCGGCGCGCCGCCTATGAGCGTCATATGCAGGATCAGCACCGCCAGGGCGTGCATCGCGGCGAACTGTCCTGCGGCAACCTGGCCCATGGCTTCGCCGCCTGCGGGCCGCAGGACAAGAATCAACTGAAACTGATGAACAGTGCCAATCTGGGCATTGTTTCGTCATATAACGACATGTTGTCCGCTCACCAGCCACTGGCGCCCTTCCCCGACATGATCAAGGAAGCCGCACGCCGGATGGGCTCCACCGCCCAGTTCGCCGGCGGCGTGCCGGCCATGTGCGACGGCGTCACCCAGGGCCAGCCGGGCATGGAACTATCACTGTTCTCGCGCGACGTGATCGCCATGGCGACCGCCGTGGCGCTGTCGCACAACATGTTCGACGCCGCTCTTTACCTGGGTATCTGTGACAAGATCGTGCCGGGCCTGTTCATCGGCGCGGCGCGCTTTGGCCATCTGCCGGCGATGCTCGTGCCCGGCGGCCCGATGACCAGCGGCCTGCCGAACAGCGAGAAGGCTCGCGTGCGCCAGCTCTACACCGAAGGCAAGGTCGGTCGTGGCGAGCTGCTCGAGGCCGAATCCGAGTCCTATCATGGCCCCGGTACCTGCACCTTCTATGGCACCGCCAACTCCAACCAGCTGATGATGGAGATGATGGGCCTGCACCTGCCGGGCGCCTCCTTCGTCAATCCCAACACGCCGCTACGCGAGGCGCTGACCCGCTACGCTGCCGAGCAATCGATCCGCAACAGCGAGCCGGGCGGCAACTATCGACCGTTCTGGAAGCAGATCAACGAGAAGGCGATCGTCAACGCCATGATCGGCCTGCTGGCCTCCGGCGGCTCGACCAACCATACCCTGCATCTGGTCGCCATGGCCGGCGCCGCCGGCATCACCATCAACTGGGACGATTTCGCCGAACTGTCCGCGGTGGTGCCCAGCATGACCCGCATCTACCCCAACGGGCAGGCCGACGTGAACCATTTCCAGGCCGCCGGCGGCATGAGTTTCTTGATCCGCGAACTGCTCGATGCCGGCCTGCTGCATCGCGACATCGACTGCGTATTCGGCGGCGACCTGTCCGACTACACCCGGGAGCCGTTCCTCGACAACGGCGAGCTGGTGTGGCGCGAGGGCCCCACCGAGAGCCTCGACCCGGACGTGCTGCGCCCGGCCAGCAACCCGTTCTCGCCCACCGGCGGCCTTGCCGTGCTCGACGGCAATCTGGGCCGCGGGGTGATCAAGATCTCCGCGGTCAAGCCCGAGTTTCGCCGCGTCGAAGCCCCGGTGCGCCTGTTCAGCGACCAGAACGAGCTCAAGGCGGCTTTCGACGCCGGCGAACTCGACCGCGACGTGGTGGTGGTGGTGCGCTTCCAGGGGCCGCGCGCCAACGGCATGCCCGAGCTGCACAAGCTGACGCCCTATCTCGGCGTGCTGCAGGATCGCGGCCACAAGGTGGCGCTGGTCACCGACGGGCGCATGTCGGGGGCTTCCGGCAAGGTCCCGGCGGCGATCCACATGACCCCCGAAGCCTACGACGGCGGCCCGCTGGCGCGCCTGCGCGAGGGCGACGTGGTGCGCCTCGATCCCGAGAACGGCACGCTCCAGGCGCTGGTCGCCGCCGCCGAATGGCAAGCTCGCGAACCCGCCGCCACCGACATCGAGAGCTATCGTTACGGCATGGGGCGCGAGCTGTTCGCCGGTTTTCGCAGCCTGGTCGGCGGGGCCGAGGATGGCGCCGCCACCTTCGGCGGCTTCGAGGCCCGCGACGTCGACAAGGGAGGTCGTACCGCATGACGCGTCCGGCGCTGATCGGCGACATCGGCGGCACCAATGCGCGCTTCGCGCTGGTGACCCCCGACGCCTTCGACCTGCAGGCTATCCAGACCCTGCGCTGTGCCGACTACCCGACGCTGGAAGCCGCGGTGCGCGACTACCTGGCGCGTGTCGGCGCCGTCGGCGAGCGCGCACCACGCGAGGCTTGCCTGGCATTCGCCTGTCCGGTGCACGAGGACGACGTGCGCCTGACCAACAACGCCTGGCGCTTTTCCAAACGCCGGGTAAAGGCCGACCTGGCGCTCGAGCTGTTCAAGGTGATCAACGACTTCACCGCTCAGGCGCTGGGCATACCGCACGTCGACGCCGACCAGCTGGTCGCGGTCGGCGCGGGTCAGGCCGACGCGCACCGCGCCCGTCTGGTGATCGGCCCCGGCACCGGCCTGGGCATGGCCGGGCTGTTCCCCGGCCAGCACGACTGGATTCCGCTGCCCACCGAGGGTGGTCATGTCACCTTCGCCCCCACCGATGAATTCGAGCAGCAACTGGTGTCATTCCTGCGCGGCAGTTACGGTCGCGTGTCGGTGGAACGCGTGCTGTGCGGCCAGGGGCTGCTCGACCTGTATCGCGCCCACGCTCACGACGCCGGTATCGAGGCTCGCCATGACAGCCCGGCGGCGGTCACCGATGGCGCGCGCGACGGCGACCCCGTCGCCGAGGCGACGATCCTGCGCTTTCTCAAGATGTTGGGTGACGTCTGCGGCGACGCGGCGCTGACCTTCGGCGCGCGCGGTGGCGTGTATCTGTGTGGCGGTGTCGTGCCGCGCTTGCTCGACTGGCTGCCGCACAGCGATTTTCGCCGCGCCTTCGCCGACAAGGGGCGCATGAGCGACTTCAACGCCAGCTTGCCGGTGTGGGTGGTCACGGCGCCCTGGACCGGCCTGCTCGGCGCCTGCGAAGCCCTGCACAACCAGGAGGTTGCATGATCCCCGCAAGTCTGCGCCAACTGATCGATGACACCCACGGCCGACGCCGCGCCGAATGGCAGGGCCGCGAGGTGTGGCTGGCCAACGAGCCCTGGGGTGAACTCGCCGTCTCGCTGCAGGGCGCTCAAGTCCTTCACTATTTACCGTTCGCCCCCGAGACCGATGAAGGCTGGCTGTGGGTGACGCCGACGCCCCAGGCGCTGCCCGGGGCGATTCGCGGCGGCATTCCGGTCTGCTGGCCGTGGTTTGCCGACGAAAGATTTGCCGACGAATCGCCGGATGGCCAGGGCCCGATGCACGGCCCGGCGCGTACGGCCGACTGGCGACTCGATGCCGTCGACGAGCATCAGGAGGGCGTCGAGCTGCATCTGTCGCCGGTTGCGCGATTGCATCAGCAGCTGGTGCCCCGCGTGGTGGTCCAGGCCAACGCCCAGCGCCTGCATGTCGAGGTGATCACCGAGCACGTCGGTGAAACACCGGTCAAGTACACCGGCGCGCTGCACAGCTACTTCAGCGTCAGGCACTGTCATGAATGCCGTGTCGAGGGCCTGGCCGGCGCACGCTATCTCGATAAGCTCGAGGGCTTCGCCGAGCACGTCCAGCAGGGCGAGCTGGGCATCCGCGGGCCGGTCGATCGCATCTACCAGTCCAACCGCGAGGCGATTCTCGACGATGGCACGCGACGCCTGCGCATCGCCAAGCAGGGCAGCGACTCGACGGTGGTCTGGCACCCCGACAGCGCGCTGCCCGATGACATCCCCGCCGACGCCGGGCAGCGTTTCCTGTGCGTCGAGGCCGCCTGCACGCGGGTCGATCCGGTGTGGCTGGTGCCCGGCGCCCAGCACCTGCTGTCGACCACCATCAGCCGCGACGGGGACTCTGCATGAACGACCCGCTGACGTTCGACGTGCCCTTCCTGCTGGGCATGATGCGTCTTCACAACGCCTTTGAGCTGTCGACGCCGACGGCGCTGGCCGATTGGCTGGAGGCGCGCCTCGACGAGGGCCTCGGCTGGTTCGACCATGCCGACATCTACGGCAGCCGCGAAAGCGAGACGCGCTTCGGCGAAGCCCTCCGGGCACGCCCGGCGCTGGCGTCTCGCGTCCGCGTGGTGAGCAAGGCGGACATCGTGCTGCCCGGACTCGACGAGTCGGGCCACGCCGTCAAGCACTACGACACCACGCCCGAGTACCTCACCGCCGCGATCGACGCCTCGCTGTCACGACTGGGCGTCGAGCGCCTCGATCACTTCCTGCTGCATCGTCCCGATCCGTTGATGGAGCCTGCAGAAACCGCCGAGGCGCTGGACACCGCGATCGACGCCGGCAAGATCGGCGCGGCCGGCGTATCGAATTTCATGCCCGAGCAGTGGCGACGCCTGCAGAGAGCGATGCGTCACGACTTGCACGTCCACCAGCTGGAACTCTCGCTGGCGCATGCCGAGCCGCTGTTCGACGGGCTCTTCGATGCCGTGCTCAACGACGGCCACCAGCCGCTGGCATCGTCGCCGCTGGGCGGCGGCAGCGTCTTCGAGGACGTGCTCGGCAGCTCGCTGAGTTCATTGGCCGAGGAACTTGGCGTCAGCCGGGCCGGACTCGCGCTGGCCTGGCTGCGGCGCATTCCCGGCTCGCCGGTGCCGGTGATCGGCACGCTCAAGGCCGCACGTATCCAGGCGCTACTCGCCGACAGCAACCTGACCATCGACCGCGCCACCTGGTTCATGCTGCTCGAGGAGTCGCGCGGCCATCGCGTCGCCTGAACGTCGAGCCGATGACGCTTCGGCGAATGGCGGATTGCTCGTGACAGCGCCGCCTGAGATCATCGTGTGACACGATTCACTGCCGATACACGATGGACTATAGCAGCGCAGGCCCCTAGCGGGCGTTTACAAAACAGGCGAGCGAAGGCAAGACAAGGCAAAATCGAACGAAAAAACGGAGTTTACACGGAGTAAATGCGTATTTTGAGGACGATTTTAACGCTGTATGTCGAGCGCAACCCTTTTGTTAACGCCCTCTAATCAGATGCTGGCAATATAAGGACACGCCCCATGTTCCAACTCACCCGCAGCGTGACCTGGCAGGCGCTGCAACGTCTGTACCGGGAAACCGCCGATGACCGCATCCGCGACTATTTCGCCGCCGACCCCGCACGCTTCGACACGATGAGCCTGCGCGTCGGCGGGCTGTTTCTGGATTATTCCAAGCATCACATTTCCGATGCGGTGCTCGCCAAGCTGCTCGAACTGGCCAGGCATTCGGCGTTGGTGCAGCGCCGCGCGCAGATGTTCTCCGGCGACATCATCAACGTCACCGAAGACCGCCCGGTGCTGCATACCGCGCTGCGCAACCTTGCCGACGCGCCGCTGATGGTCGACGGCAAGGACGTGATGCCCGAGATCCGCAGCACTCGCGAGCAGATCCGCGACTTCTCCGAGGCCGTGCGCGACGGCAGCTGGAAAGGCTACAACGGCCAGCGCATCAAGGACGTGGTCAACATCGGCATCGGCGGCTCGGACCTGGGGCCCAACATGGCCTGCCGGGCGCTGCTCAAGTACCGCCATAGCGAGCTCAACTTCCACTTCGTTTCCAACGTCGACGGCGCGCACATCCAGAAAGTGCTGAGGACGCTGGACCCGGCGACCACGCTGTTCATCGTCTCGACCAAGACCTTCTCGACCCAGGAGACGCTGCTCAACGCCAAGACCGCGCGGCGTTGGTTCCTCGACAACGCCGGCGAGGATGCCGATCTCGGCGCGCACTTCATCGCCGCCTCGACCAACCGCCGCGCGGCGATGGAATTCGGCATCCGCGAGGAGAACGTCTTCGAATTCTGGGCCTGGGTCGGCGGGCGCTATTCGATGTGGTCGTCGATCGGCCTGCCGATCGCCCTGTCGATCGGCTTCGACGGCTTCATGGAGCTGCTCGCGGGCGCCTACGAGATGGATCAGCACTTCATCGAGGCGCCCTTCGAGCGCAACATGCCGGTGCTGATGGCGCTGATCGGCATCTGGTACATCAACTTCCAGGGCGCCGAGACCCAGGCCATCGTGCCCTACGACCAGGCGCTGCATCAGTTGCCGTCGTTCCTGCAGCAGCTCGACATGGAATCCAACGGCAAGTCGGTGGACATCTTCGGTCATCCGGTGGACTACAAGACCGGGCCGATCGTCTGGGGCCAGACCGGCTCCAACGGCCAGCATGCGTTCTTCCAGCTGCTGCACCAGGGCACCCGCTACGTGCCGATCGACTTCATCGCCTCGCTCAAGCCCGACGAAGGCGTGGAGGAGCATCATTTCGCGCTGCTCACCAACATGCTCGCCCAGGCCAACGCCTTCATGGAGGGCAGCCAGGGGGGAAGCCAGGAGCGCAGTCAGCTCGACCCCTACAGCTGCCCGGGCAACCGGCCGTCGAGCACGCTGCTGCTCGACGAGCTGACGCCGCGCAACCTCGGCGCGCTGCTCGCCCTCTACGAGCACAAGGTGTTCGTCCAGGGGGTGATCTGGAACATCAACTCCTTCGACCAATGGGGCGTGCAGCTCGGCAAGCGCATCGCCGGCGAGATCAGCGAGCGCATCGACGAGCGCACTCAGGACTTCGACGCCTCGACCCAGGGTCTGCTGGCGCTGATGCGCGAACATTTTCCGGCACACCGCCCCGCCGAGATGGCGGGCCGCGGGGCGGCCGCCAAGCAGACCGCGAAGAAGCCATCCACCAACCGGCAAGGCAAGCACTCATGACGCCCGTGATCGCCTTCGGCGAGGCCCTCGTCGACATGCTATCGAGCCGCCTGGGCGACGCCAGCGGCCCGGAAACCTTCACCCCCTACGCCGGCGGCGCACCGGCCAACGTCGCCGTGGCCTGCGCTCGGCTGGGCGTGCCCAGTCGCTTTCTGGGGATGGTCGGCGCGGATCGCTTCGGGCGATTCCTGACCACCGAGATGGCCAGCCACGGCGTCGATGTCTCGGGCGTGGTGACCACGTTTGATGCGCGCACCGCGCTGGCTTTCGTCTCCCGCGACGCCCACGGCGAGCGCACCTTCGACTTCTACCGGCCACCGGCGGCGGATCTGCTGTATCGTCTCGAACACCTGCCGACGGGGGTGTTCGCCGAACCGGCGATCGTCCATCTGTGCAGCAACAGCCTGACCGAAGAGACGATCGCCGAGACCACCCTGGCGCTGGCCGACATCGCCCAGCGCTCGGGCAGCCTGGTCAGCGTCGATGCCAACCTGCGCGCCAACCTGTGGCCCGACGGCCAGGTCGACATCGCTCGGGTCACCGCGCTGCTCGATCGCGCCCAACTGGTCAAGCTCTCCGCCGACGAGGTCGAGGCGCTGCGCGGCGATCATCCGGTGGACGCCTGGATCAGCCAGCGCCTGGCCGCCGGGGTGCGACTGGTGGTGATCACCGACGGCGCCGAGCCGGTGAGCGTGCAGCGTCTCGGCCAACGCTTCGAGATCGTCCCACCCGCGGTCCGGGCCATCGACACCACCGCCGGCGGTGATGCCTTCATCGGCGGTTTGCTGGCGATGCTCGCCGAGGCCGATGTCGATGCCGCCGGCTTTGCCGAGTGGTGCGATGACAGCGAGGGACTCAAGCGCGCGGTGCGGATCGCCTGCCGCTGCGGCGCGCATGCCGTCACCCAGCCGGGCGCCTACGCCGCGCTGCCCGCGCGCGAGGATCTCGAACGGCTCAAGCACTGAGCAGCCGGGGCCGGCGCGCTCAGCCCAGCCGCTGGCCCAGCCAGTCGCCGATCACCCCGATCTGTTCCGGGCATAGCGCGTGGGCCATGGCAAAGCGACGGTACTCGGCCGGCACACCCAGTTCACGGACCTTCTCATAGCCCGCGCGGCCCAGCTGTTCGGGAACCACCGGGTCGAAGGTGCCGTGATGCACGGCGGTGGGCAGGCCGCGATTGGCGGCTGCCAGCTGCAGCGAATCAGCGGTGGCGAAGTAGGTCGACAGCGCCAGCAGGCCGGCCAGCGGCTCGGGATAGCTCAGGGCCGCCTGGTAGGCCACCGCGCCGCCCTGCGAGAAACCGGCGACGACGATCCGCCGGCTGTCGATGCCGGCAGCTCGCTGGGCGTCGATCAGTTCATGAACATAGCCCGCCGAGGCCTTGAGCTGCGCTTCGTCGACCTCCCGGGAAAGATCCATCGCCAGAATGTCGTACCAGGCCGGCATACGCATTCCGCCGTTGACGGTCACCGCACGTTGCGGCGCGTGCGGCAGCACGCAACGTAGCGCCAGGCCCTTGGGCAGGTTGAGTGCCGGCAACAGCGGCGCGAAGTCGTTGCCGTCGGCGCCCAGCCCGTGCAGCAGGATCAGCGCCGCGTTGGCGGCGCTGCCATCGCGCGGCTCGATGATCAGTGGTTCTCGAGACATGCGTTCTCCTCACTCGCGGGTCATTGTGCGCCAGCCTATCATGCCGTCCAGCAACGATCAGAAGGAGCAGAAGCAGGGTATCAGCAACGCCGTGGCCCCGATCAGCGGATGATATCGGCACCCAGCCAGGTGGTGCCCGTCGGCACGAACACGGCGATGACGGTGGCGAGCGCTATCCAGGCATCGAGAGGCATGGCGATCCTGCCCTAAACATCCTGCTTGCCCGGGTACGGCGCGCCGCCCAGCCCCCAGGGCGCCCTCAACGACTGGATGGGCATCTCCTGGTGGCATTCGCCTGCCGGCAGCAGCGCCTCGACCGGGGTGTCGCCGACAGCGGCATGGGCCAGGTCTTGTTGCTCCAGGGCCGCCAGTCTCTTCAGCACCTCCGGCGTATCGACCTCGGCCGGGATGCACATCAGGCCACACCGGCGCAGCCGTTCGCCGCCGCGAATGCTGCTGGTATAGCGCAGCAACGGCGCCGAAAGCACCATGCCCAGCAATACCGGCGACAGCCACCAGAAGAACAGCGGCGCGTAGTAATAGCTGACCGCCCCCCAGATGATCCCGACCAGCGTCATCGCCCCGGTTCGCCGCCAGGCGACGCTCCACGGAATCAGCCGCCCGCCACGCACCTGGGAACTCCACGACACGGTGCGTCCGCTCAACACACTGATCACGAACCAGGCGTGAAACGCCATCATCAATGGCGCGATCAGCACCGAGAACACGATCTCCATCAGCGCGCTGACGGTCAGCCGCAGAGCGCCGCCGAAGTCGCGGCGACGCTGCTGCAGGCCGACGACGATGCCCAGCAGCTTGGGCAACAGCAGCATGATCACGGTGATCGCCAGCAACGAGGCGATCATCGCCACCCGCGACTCGGGCCATTCGGGGAACAGCTGGTAACCCGAGTTGAAGAAGCGCACCTTGGCCAGCGCATTGAAGACCGCATCCACGGTGCTCAGGCTCAGCATGATCAACCACAGCAGCGAGGCAACGTAGGCCAGCGCGCCGAGCAGAAAATGCAGGCGGCTGATGGGGTGCAGGCGCTTGGCGAACAGCAGCCGCAGGTGCTGCATGTTGCCCTGGCACCAGCGTCGATCGCGCTTGGCGTAATCGACCATGTTGCCGGGCAGTTCCTCGTAGCTGTCCTCGAGACCGGCGTGCAGGCGCACCTCCCAGCCGGCACGCCGCAGCAGCGCCGCCTCGACGAAATCGTGGCTGAGGATCTCGCCGCCCATCGGCGCCTTGCCGGGCAGCGACGGCAGCCCGCAGTGCTTGACGAAGGCCTCGATGCGAATGATCGCGTTATGCCCCCAGTAGTTGGCGGTGTCGCCCTGCCAGACGCTCTGCCCGGCCGCCAGCATGGGACTGTAGAGGGTTGCCGCGAACTGCAGGAAACGCCCGAACAAGGTGTTCGAACGCACCGGCAACGGCACGGTCTGCAGCAGTCCCAGGCGCGGGTTGGCCTGCATCGTCGCCGCCATTCTCACCAGCGTGCGCCCCCCCATCACGCTGTCGGCATCGAGAATCAGCATGCTCTCGTAGTGCTGCCCCCAGCGCGAACAGAAATCCGCCAGGTTGCCCACCTTGCGGCCGATATTGCGCTTGCGACGGCGGTAATAGAGGGTCAGGCCGGCCGGCAGTCGCCGACGCAGCGCGGCGGCGGCGTGTCGCTCGGCCTCGGCGACCTCGGCATCGGTGGTGTCGCTTAACAGGAAGACATCGAAAGCTGCCGACTTGCCGGTGTCGGCCAGCGACAGGCAGGTTGCTTCGAGTCCGGCGATCACCCGCTCGGTATCCTCGTTGTAGACCGGCATCAGCAAGGCGATGCGCCGCTCGGGGTCGAGGGCCTCGTCGAGCGGTGCGGCGCGCTTGAGCGTCAGCGGGTCGCGCTTTGAGAACACCACCAGGAACCCGGCAATGCCGGTCCAGAAAGACACCGCGATCCAGGCGAACATGCACACGAACAGCACCAGGATCGACAGCTCGAGCACGGTCAGGCCATTGGCGCGCAGGATGTCGAACATCATGTAGGCGCCCTGCAGGCTGGTCAGCAACGACAGGATGAAGAAGACCAACCGGCGCAGCCCCAGCAACGGCATGCGCTGGCGATCGCCCCCCCCTGGCCGGGCCTCGCTTGCGGCGCCCCCTGGCATGCCTTTCGCCCGACCCGCCTGTTCGACAACCGGCGAATCGGCATCGTGGTTCAGCGCCCGGTCACGGGAATCGTTTTCACAACACATCGGGATTCCACAGGTAGCTCCAGGTTTCGGTCAGTCGCCGACCACGCAACTGCAGTTCGAGCTGCATATCCGCGTTCTTGCCTTGGGTGGCCAGCTTGAAGGACGCACGCCACGTCTTGCCGTCGGGCAGCTGGCGAACCTTGAGCTCGCTGATCTTGCCCTGCGAAACGTTGAGATTGGCCTCGACCGGCTGCGCGGCAGCCAGGCTCGAGAGCTCGTCGCCACCGCGAAAGTCGACGATGAAGCGGCGCAAGTCGCGCGATGGCGGATCCGTCTGGTCGGGATTGGCCCCCCAGCCATTGCGGACCCTGACGACCTGACCCAAGGTATTCTCGGGTAGCGCCTTGCCGTAGGTGGAAATCTGATACTGATAACGACGCTGGTCGCCGGCACGGAACTCGGCGTCGGGCACCCAGTAGACAACGATGTTGTCGTTAATTTCCTTCTCGGTGGGAATCTCGACCAGCTCTACGCCGCCCTCGCCCCAATCGCCCTCGGACGGACGAACCCACAGACTGGGACGGTTCTGGTAATCGGCCTCCAGGTCCAGGTAGTGCTCGAAATTCCGGTCACGCTGCATCAGGCCGAAACCACGCGGCGAATTGTCCCGTAACTGGGTGACGTTGAGTGCCGGCGGATTCGACAACGGCCGCCACAGCCACTGGTTGCTGGACGTGTACATCTGCACGCCGTCGGAGCTATGCACCTCGGGACGGAAATCGTCGTAATACTGCTGGCTGTTCTCGCCGTAAAGAAACATGCTGGTCAACGGCGCGATGCCCAGCTTGCCGACGTTCTCACGGGCGAATAGCCGTGCATCGACATCGATGACGGTATTGTTGCCGGCATGCACGTCGAAGCGATAGGCCCCCGTCACGGAGGGGCTGTCGAGCAGCGCGAACAGCGTCATTTCGGCATCGTTGGGCTCGGGGCGCACCAGCCAGAAGGCACGGAAGGCCGGAAATTCCTCCCCCCCCTGCGTTGCCGTATTGACCGCCAGCCCGCGCGCCGAGACGCCGTACTCCTGCCCCCGACCGACCAGCCGGAAGTAGGACGCGCCGAGGAACGCCACGATCTCGTCCTTAACGTCAGGGGTATTGATCGGGTAATGCAGGCTAAACCCGGCGAAGCCCATCTTTTCGGGATCGATCCCGGCAACCAGCTCCTTGAGCGGTGCAGCGCCATTCTCGTAGTTGAACATCGCCGGGTCGAAGCCGATTTCGTCGATGCGCCCCCCCTTGAGCACATACATCTCGACCGGCTGGTCGTAGAGGAAGCCGGGATGGAAGAACTGCACCTCGAACAAGCGATCGTCGCGCCATAGCGCATACTCGTTGCGATAACGAATATCGCGATAGTCGCTGTAGCTGAGATTCTTGAGCTTGTCCGGCAACGGCGACTGCGGAGCGCTGTAGGCGCTGCCCGCCAAGGCCTTGGCACGCTCGATGACACGCTCGAAGAGTTTCTCGGGGGTCATTTCCGGCTCGGGCTGGGGTTGCTGAGCCGAAGCATCGGCCTGCCCGTTCGCAGCCGAAGCCTCGGACGAGCCGTTATCCTGCGGCGACGCGTCGCTCCCCCGTTCCTGCTGATTCTGATCAGCGGGTTGCTGCTCCTGGGCCTCGGCGACGGTCACCCCCAACGAGAGGCCGACCAGCACCAGGCATTGCCACACCTTCATGTGTAATTCCTCATTCCCTCAATGGACCAATGCGACCCCTCAGTCCTTGCAAACTCAGTCCTTGCAAACTCAGTCCTTGCAAACTCAGTCCTTGCAAACTCAGTTCTTGCAAACTCAGTCCTTGCAAACTATGCCGATTGATTTTTATCGGTGCGTCGATGCCATAGCATGAAACCCGCCACGCTTCGATGGTCAGCAGTCTGCCAAGCGTGGCGTAAGTTTTTGTATCATGATCTGTTGGCTTTGCTCGCCATCAATTTCGTGCTACTCGCCCCGTGGCTACTCGGCCATTCCACTCAGCCTATCATTTGTTAGTCGATAACGTCGGCCGGGACGTTACCTGGCTGACCTCGCGGCTGATTCAGCGGCTATCATCGCCTGCCTGTGGCGGGTCGACCAGGAGCTCGCCCGCATCCGCCCGCTGAAGCTTCCCTTCCGGGCTCGGCGAGCTGTGCCTGGCGTGGCTGGCCCCACCTGCCGACGCGTTTCGCGGCGATCGGCCTGCATGTCGTCAGCGCGATTGCTACCGCCCCTGTCCAGGACGGCCAGTCATGGCTGGCGCGCTCGCGTACACCAGTGGACTGTGGCTGACCAGTCAATTGCATTACAACCTATTGCTGAGCGCCGGCTATTCTACGTTGATCGACAATTTCCCCGCTACCGGCCATGGCATGTTGGCGATCTTGCCGGTGATCACGGCTCCCTGGCCGGCCGGTCGGCGTCTGAGTTATCAGCACATCCTCGTGCATGCAGTTTGCGTGGCCGAATCGAGCGATCGTGTCGCTCTGGCATCGGTGGATGCCGCGCGCAGACAACCGTCCGCCGCGGCGCCCACCCACAATCGCTCGTAACTCTCGCGCTATGTAACCGAGCGATAGGGACATCGCCAAGCCGCTGTATCGTACGACACTCCGACATTTTTCGCTTGAACGACCAACCTGAACGGCCCGCTCGCTGGCGCTTATGCGATCAAAGAGCAGAGCGTCAGGTGCGAGAAAATTCCGTGAGCAGAAACGCCTCGATCGCCTGACGCACCGAGGGCAACATCACATCGCGCTGCCGCATCAATTCGCGCACCGTATCCTCGAGTCCCGGCACTCCGACCTCGCGATGCTTGCACAGCGCCATGCGCGCGCAGGTTCGCGGGCAGGCATCGTCGCCCACTCGCACGCCGAGCGCCTGGATGCGCGCGCGAAAGTCATCGCCATCGATCAAGTCGACGATCATCATAATCGGCCTCCGTTATTGTCCTGCGCGTGGATCACCCGGTCCGCGACCACTCGAGCGAGCGCCACGCAGCATGCAGCGATATTCGCTCTCCACGAGGTCGACGACAATCCCTCGCCGTTTCCAGGCCTCTTGATGACGTTCATCGTCAGGCCGAGGTCGCGACAGGTCATGTCTAGAAACACGAAGCATAACCAAAGAAGGGCCGCCCCGGTCTAACCTGGGGCGGCCCTTCTTTATTCATGCCGGCATGCCACCGATTCAGCGTCGGTCTCGGCACATCGGCTACGGCTACGACGCGGTCACATTACGACTGACCGGCCATGCCCTGAACCTTCTTCATCAGCTCGGGATCCTGCTGAACCGTCTGACCGATGGCATTGAAGGTCTCGACGGTCAGACCGCTGTCTTCGACGACCGCAACCATCTTGTCGTTGGCTTCCTTACGGATCTCTTGTTGCTTGGACTGGTCTTCAGCCTGCTGCAGACGCTGGGTGTAATCCTGCGAGATCGCGGCGATCTCCTGCGAGGCATCAGCGAATTGCTGGAGCTGTTCGTCCGTGAAGTCTTCAGCGCTCGGCGCGGCCTGCTGGGTCTGCTGCTGGGCGGCATTATCGCCGCTTTGCTGAGCCATGGCCGGCGCGGAAACCATGCCGGCGCTCAGTAGCGAGGCAGCGAACAGTGCGGTGATCTTGCGCATGTAAATCTCCAAATACTTTTTCGAACGTGTGCTGAACTGGGACGACCTTAGTGGAGGGAAGGTTCCAATCTTTTTGTTACTAAATGTAAATATCCTGCCGGCCGACTCACTGATCTTCGAGCCAGGCGACGATCGCTTCGATCCCCGCTCGAGTCTGGCGCAGCGCTGGGGTTCCCAGAACCTCGCCGGAGCTGGCGAGCAATTCGCCGCCGTCGAAGTCCACGTAGGCGAGCCGCACCGTCAGTTGCTCCGGCGGGCAGCCGAAGGCACTGCCCGGCAGCAACGCAACGCCCGCCTCGGCGAGCAACCGCCGGGTCAGCTCGCCGCTGCTGGTGATACCTCGCGCCGCCAGGCGCTGGCGGTGGGCGGCGAAATCCGGAAACACATAGAAGCCGCCATCCGGGGCGTGTGTGCGCACCCCGGCGGCGTTGAGCCGCGCTGCGCACCAGCCACCGACTTCAGCGAGTACCGTGCGCTGACGTTGCAGGTAGGCGTCGAGCGCGGGGCTCGCGGTATAGGCGGTGATCGCGGCCTGCTGGATGGGGCTGGCGACGCTCGACCAGGTCTCAGAGGCGACACCGAGCAGGCGCTGGAACAACTCGCCGCCCAGCGCCGCGGGCAGGTGCGCCACACCCAGCCGCCAGCCACCGGCTCCGCACCACTTGGACAGCCCGCCGGTGGTCACCGTGCCTTCCGGATAGTCGCGGGCGAAGGCGCGATACGCGCCGCGATGATGGAGCAAGCCGTAGATCTCATCGGCCAGCACCACCACGCCATAGCGGCGCGCCACCGCGGCCAGGCGCTGCTGAGTCTCGGCATCGGGTGCCAGCCCGGTGGGATTGCCCGGTGCGTTGTGGATCAGCACCTTGAGCCGCTCGGGCCGCTCGCGGCAATGCCGTTCGAGCGTCTCGGCAGTGACTTGCCAGCGATGGTCGTAACTGGCCTCGAGACGCACGGCGCGCTGCCCGGCCATGCGCGCCTGCGGTGCGTAGGACACCCAGGCCGGCGCGGGTATCAGGATATCCGCCGTCGGCAGCGCCTTGATCAACGCAAACAACAGCAGTTTGCTGCCCGGACCGATCAGCACGCGCTGGGCGTCCCAGTAGGTTTCATCGACGCGACTCTGGAACGCCGCGACCCGTTCGCGCAGCGCCGGCAGCCCCTGCACCGGCAGGTAGGCCTTGTGCGCGGCGTGCGCGGCGAGCGCCGACACCGCGGGGGCGAACACCGGAAATGGCGACTGACCGAAGCCGAACTTGTAGATACGCTGGCCACTCGCCTCGAGCAACCGCGACTGCTCGTTGATCAGTAGCGTATCGGATGATGGCGTGGCCTCATCGCCATCGGCATAGCTTGCGAGCAAGCGAGCGGCGACGGGATTGCCGGATTCAACGGGAACATCGGTTGCGCGGGTCATGCGGGCCTCCTCGAAGGCACGGAACGGTAAATAATCGGAAAATACGGACATCGGCTCACTCGACGCCCAGCCGGGCGATCAATGCCTCGCGCCGCCGGATCGACGCCACGGCGTGTTCGCCGAGCCGCACGGCGACGCGCGACAGCAACAGCTCCACCAACAGGAACAGGCTGCTCATCGGGTTGAAGAAGAACGGCCCCTCGGCCGGCGCCACCAGCCGGCAGTCGGTAAGGCCCGCCAACTGCGAACGCGGGTGATTGGTCAGCGCCACCAATCGCGCGCCCTGCTCCACGGCCAGCCGACAATAGTCGACGCTGGTCCGCGTCTCGGGGCGAAAGGCGATGCCCACCACCAGATCGTCGGAATCGAGCGTGAGGGCCCGCTCGACGCCGACGCCGGCCTCGCCAGCGATCAAATGCACGTCGTCACGCAGGTAATCGAGGTAGTAAGCCAGATAATGCGCCGCGCCGAAGCTGGCACGCAGGCCGATCACCTGAACCCGGCGCGCGGTCGCAAGCCCCGCGGCGGCACGCTCGAGCATGGCGTCATCGAGTCCCTCGACCGCGGCCGATAGATTGGCCATTTCCTGTTCCCAGAGCGCCCGCTGCGCGCCGCCGGGACGCAACGTCGGCGTTTCGCCGAAATCCAGCAGCCGCTCGGCGCGCGTGGAATAGTAAGTGGCGCCGGAGAGATCTTCGCGGAACAGTGCCTGGAAGGTCTTGAAGCCGGAAAAACCCAGCGCCCGCGACAATCGCGTGAGGCTCGAGGGATTGACGGCGTGCTGCTCGGCGAGTTGCGAAATGGTCGATAGCCCGACGCGTTCGGGGCTGGCAAGCAACGCCTTCAACACCGTCTGTGCCCTGGCCGAGAGTCTCGGCGCGCCCTGATCCTGGCGGGCAATACGCGCAGCCAACGCCTGCAATTCGGCGAGGCTGACGGGCGGTTCAAGCGCTTTGGTGTCCATGGGTTCTCCAGAGTACTGACTGGCCAGAGTACTGACTGGAGAGTAGGTTGAAGGCGACGTTATTGCAAATAAATTTGCATTATTGGAATTAAATTTTCTTCCGATGAGTGCCTGGCAGTTGGCCTTCACCAACGCCTGGCGCAGCCATGGGTTCGAGGCCCGGGACGAAGCCGATCGCTTTTGGTTCGATCACCCTCTCGACCTGGCTCTGATCGCCGCCACAGACTGCAACGGGCGTCATAAGGCGCCCGTTGCGGGTCTTGCCGCCCGGCTAGCCGTAGACCAGATTGGGCAGGTAAGTGATCAGGGCCGGGAACAGAATCACCAGCAGCAGACCGACCCCCTGGATGCCCAAAAACGGCAGCGACGAGCGGAAGATCTGCGCCATGGTGATGTGCGGCGGGCAGACCCCCTTGATGTAGAACAGCGCATAGCCGAACGGCGGACTCAAGAACGACATCTGCATGTTGACCAGGTAGATCACCCCGAACCACAGCGAGACGTCTCCTGCACCGACCCCCGGCAGCCCCAGCAGGCCATCGAAGGAGAGCGGCTGGATAAGCGGCACGAAGATCGGCACCGCCAGCAGCAGGATACCCACCCAGTCGAGGAACATGCCCAGCGCTATCAGCAGGATCATCATGACCGCCAGCACACCGTAGGGTCCGAGCCCGGCACCGGAGATCAACGCCTGGACGAAATCCTGACCGCCCTGAAGAATATAGAAACCGACGAAGATGCTGGCGCCGAAGATGATCCACATCACCATCGCCGAGGCGACCAGCGTGGTCATGCAGGCGGCATGCAAGTTGGCCCAAGTCAGGCGCCGGTGCATTGCCGCAACCACCAGGGCACCGAAGGTGCCGATGCCGGCGGCCTCCACCGGCGTGGCGATGCCGGTGAAGATGATACCGAGCACCAGAATCACCAGCACGATGGGTGCCAGCATGTTGCGCAGCAGGCGCAGCTTCTCGCCCGTGTCGACGCGATCCTCCACCGGCATGGGTGGCGCCATCTTGGGGTTGATTGTGCCACGCAGCCAGCAGTAGAGGGCGTACATGCCCGCCAGCAGCAGGCCGGGAATCAGCGAGCCGAGATACAGCTCGCCCACCGACTGCTGGGCAATCACGCCGTAGATGATCGCCAGGATCGACGGCGGAATCAGGATCCCCAGCGTACCGCCGGCCATGATCGAGCCGATCGCGATCTCGGGATCGTAGTTGCGCTTGAGCATCGCCGGCAGGGCAATCAGGCCCATGGTCACCACCGCGGCACCGATCACGCCGACCATGGCGGCGAGCAGCGTCGAGGCGATTATGGTGGCGATCGCCAGCCCGGCCTTGAGCCCGCCCATCCATTTGTAGACGGTATCGAACAGCTCCTCGATGATGCCAGCCTTCTCCAGCACGGCCGCCATGAAGATGAACAACGGGATCGCCGAAAGCTGATAGTTGGTCATCATCGGGAAGATGCGCGAGGGCATCAGGTTGAGCATGGCCTGGTCGCCCACCAGATAGAGAAAGGCCACACCCAGGCCGCCGGTGACGAAGGCCAGCGGCAGACCGGCCACCAGCACCACCATCAGGCTACTGAACATCACCAAGGTCAGACCGCCGATTCCCACGCTGCTCAGGCTGTTCTCGAGGCTTCCGGCCAGGCTCTGGTAGTCGGTGACGCTGATGTTGACTATCTCGAACACCATCCAGGCAGCCAGCACAGCGCCCAACGCCACCAGCAGGTGAGCAAAGCCGCGTCCCTGGCGTTCGCAGGCACGATAGTGGCGGAAAGTCTGCAAGTCCCGGATCAGTTGGGCGATCCCCTGCATCAGCAGCAGCAGAGCGCCGAAGAAGAGCATGAACTTCACCGGATAGAACTCGATGGCCCATTCGGTGAAGGAAGTTTCGTTGGCATAGCTGGAGCCGAAGAAGAACGTGTCGCTCACCGACTGCGAGAAGAACTTCCACCCGGTCGCCACCAGGCCGAGGGTGAAGATGAAGAAAAACACCGATGTCAGCAGGTCGAGGGCTGCCTTGGTCAGCGGCCGGGCGCGCTGGTAGAGGATGTCCACCCGCACGTGGCCACCCTCGCGCAGGGCGAAGGCGCCGGCGATCAGGTACTGCATGCCGAACATCAGAGTCATCGACTCGTGAACCCAGTTGGTCGGCGAGTTGAAGGCATAACGCACCAGCACCTCATAGGTGTAGGCGAAGGGCGCGATCATGGACCAGTAGGCGACATAGCGGCCGAAGAAGCCCGAGATACTGTCGGAGACGGCGGTAAAGACATTGCCTGGCGGATGGTAGCGCTCTACCGGGGCCTCAGCAGGGATCTCGGCGGTATCGCCGCCGCTGACCACGGCGCCGCGGCGAAAGCTGCGATCGACGCAGAACATCACCACCAGCGGCAACAGGGCCAGCACGGCCCAGTAGAGCCAGTGGGGCAGGACAAAATCAATGTCGAGATTCATGAACACTCCTCCGCTGCGCCATCTCGTTCCGGCGATGGCAACGGATCAATGAGTCAGAGAATGGCGGGGTGCATGGGTTGTCATCGGCCCGGCCGATGCCGTCCTTAGACGGCCACCGGCGGGCACCTTGGGGATTTACAGGTTAAGCTGGTAGTCCTTGATGTCCTCGCCGGTGACCAGCGCCACCGCCGGGTCCATCATGGTGTCGAGGTGTGCCTTGAACAGGCGCGCGGCGTCCGGATCCTTGTTGGCCCACTTGAACCACAGCGGAATGGCGGCTTCGCGGAAGCGGCTGGCATCCGCCTCGGAAAGGTGGATGATTTCCACACCCTTCTCTCGGTATTTGGGCCAGGCCTCGGCATTGGCCTTCTGGATCGCGGCGTAATGCTCACGGGAGTAGGCCGACACCAGATCATGCATCAGGTCCTGGGTCTGCGGCGACATGCGCTCGAAGACGCGACGATTGACGGCGATGTCCATCAGATCGACGGCCTGATGAAGACAGGGTGTGGAGGGCGGCCCCATGATGATGTAGTCCGCGACTTGCCAGAAGCCAAGCTCATAGTTGACCGCCGCGCCAGTGTAGTCGGCGGCGTCGATGGTTCCCTTCTCGAGTGCCGGGTAGACCTCCGAGCCGGGCAACAGCGTGGTTCGCGCACCGATCGAGGCGAAAGTCTCGGCCACGATGCCGCCGGGCATGCGGAGCTTGATCCCCTTGAAGTCGTCGAAGCTGCGCAGGGGAATCTTGGAGTGGATCAGGTTGAGGTCGTGCTGGACGTAGCCCAGCAGCTCCTGGCCCTGCTTGCGGTACAGATCCTTGGCGATCCCGAAGCCTCCGTAGGCGCCGAACATCATGTCCCACTGGTGCGGCGCGGAGAGGCCCATGGGATAAGCCGTCAGGAACACGCCAGCGGGCATCTTGCCGGGCCAGTAGACGGTGAACCAGTTCTGGCCGTCGAGCACCCCGTTGCGTACCGCATCGGCCACCTCGAAGGCGCCGGCCACGGCACCGGCTGGAAACGGCTCGATGCTGACCTCACCGCTGGTCGCCTCGGACACCCCCTTGGCCCACGCCTCGAAGGTCTTGTAACCGGTAGTGCCCGGCTGCCACGAGGACTGCATGCGGATGCGAATACCCTGCTGCGCCTGGACGCTGCCAACCCACGGCGCGGCGACCGCCGCCGCCGAACCCAGCGCCGCCCCCTTGAGGAAGGTGCGCCGGCTGGCGGGCTTGGTGGCTGCGCTGGTGGGCTGAGAGGCGCTATCCTGATCGGCGGTGGTCGCCGGCTGGTGTGTCTTGTCGTGCATGGCGATATCTCCTGGGGAGTCGAGCCCACCCGAAGCGAGCGAGCCTTGTTGTTGTGCAGTTATCATGCGCTTGCCGCCGTGGGCGGCGGTGTGTCCCGAGAATCACAGTAGCCGAGTTGCGTTGGCTCGCCATCGATTCCCTCAACGCTAAAAGCGCCCCAGCCGTCTGAAAATACGGCCAAAATGATCTCCAGCCGCGCCACTGGCGGGCCGCTCTGGTCCGACCAATTGACCATCGAAATCACGTTTTAGACCAAAGCACGACCCCTGTGAGGCTATTTTGACGCCGCACTGGCATGCCAGGCAGCGATCTGGTGTGCTTGTCCGATCCATTACGCCGAGGAGCCGACGATGTCCCGCCACCTGCGCCCCCTGCTGATGCCCATGCGTCAGCGCGACTCGGGGCAGCACCAATGAGCGCCTCCCCGTCACCCGACGCCCGCGCCGAATCGCCCTGGCTGAAGACCATGCCGGGGCTGTTCGTACTGTTGTGGAGCACCGGTTTCATCGGCGCCAAGTTCGGGCTGCCCTATGCCGAGCCGTTCACCTTCCTGTTCATCCGCTTCATGCTGACGCTCGCGGTGCTGCTGCCGCTGGTGTGGTTGCTCAAGGCGTATTGGCCACACTCCCGGGTGCTCTGCGCGCATGTCGCGGTGACCGGGCTGCTGGTGCATGCCGTGTATCTGGGCGGGGTGTTCCACGCCATCGAACTGGGGCTGCCCGCCGGGCTGGCGTCGCTGCTGGTCGGGCTACAACCCCTGCTCACCGCTGCGCTGGCCTTGCCGCTGCTCGGCGAGCGCCTGACGGCCGGTCAGTGGCTTGGCTTGCTGCTGGGCCTGGTGGGCATCACCCTGGTGCTCGGCGGCAAGCTCGCCCCCGCCGCCGGCCGCCTGTTCGACGGCTTCGGCGTGGGCGCGCTGGTCAGCGTACTCGCCTCGCTGATGGCGATTTCCGCCGGCACCCTGTATCAGAAACGCTTCTGCACCGGCATGCCGCTGCTTACCGGCAGCGTGATCCAGTACCTGGCCGCGGGCGTCGCGCTGGGTGCCGGCGCGCTGTTGCTGGAAAGCCGTGAGGTGACCTGGACGATGACCTTCGTCGCGACGCTCGCCTGGCTGGTGCTGGGCCTGTCGGTGGCGGCGATCCTGCTGCTGATGGCGCTGATCCGACGCGGCGCGGCCTCGAAGGTCGCCAGCCTGTTCTACCTGGTGCCGCCGCTCACCGCCCTGGAAGCCTGGTGGTTGTTCGACGAGACGCTGGGGCCGGTGGCGCTGGCCGGCATGGCGATCAGCCTGTTCGGGGTGGTACTGGTATCGCGTGGCCAGGCCACCCCCAAGACTCGCCGCTAGCTGCCGATAAAACGATGGAGGGCCGCAGCGACCCAGGTTATGTCATCCAGTGCGACGTTTACGGTATACCCGTGAGGCGGGCTGCGCGCCCATGCGCTAGATAATAACCGGGGAGCGAGAACACCATGAATCATTGCGCAAGAGTCGAGGGCCACTGCGGACGTTGCGATACGCCGCTGCCGTTCGATTTCACCATGGCTTTCCAGCCGATCGTCGATGTCGAACGAGGTCAAGTGGTCGCTTTCGAGTCGCTGGTACGCGGCACCCGGGGCGAATCGGCCGGTCAGATCCTCGGCCAGGTCGACGAGAAGCTGCTCTATCGCTTCGATCAGGCCTGCCGAGTCAAGGCCATCGAGCTCGCCAGCCGGCTGGGCATGCGGGAGAAGCTGTCGATCAACTTCCTGCCCAACGCCGTCTACGAACCCGCCGCCTGCATCCAGGCCACGCTGGATGCCGCGCGGCGTGTCGACTGGCCCATCGAGCGCATCAATTTCGAGATCGTCGAGAGCGAAGCCGTCAGTGACCGCGCTCATCTCAAGCGCATCGTCGACAGCTATCGCGAGATGGGCTTTTCCACCGCGCTCGACGACTTCGGCGCCGGTCATTCGAATCTCGACCTGCTGACCGAGATGCGCCTGGACACGCTGAAGCTCGATCGTCAGCTGATCATGCAGATCGATCGCGACCCGCGCCGCCAGGCGATGGTCCGTGCAGTGGTCGCCATGGCCGCCGAACTGGATTGTCAGTTGATCGCCGAAGGCATCGAGACGCTGGCCGAGGCACGTTGGCTCAAGCGCGCCGGGGTCGTCCGCCAGCAGGGCTACTTCTTCGCCCGCCCGGAACTCGAGGCGCTGCCCGTGGTGCCGGCAGCGCGTTTCGTCGATACCCAAGCATGAGCTAGACAATGCTCATGAGCCTTGTCCGTATGGGGGCAACGCGTATGAGCGCCGAATCGATCCACCATACACCGCCGGCCTGGCTGGCTTCTCGGTCTGCTAGATTTTGTCTGAACGTTGGCGAGCGCGGGCAGTTTTCGGGCAACGCCTAAGCCATGATCTGGAAGCGATAGCGGGTCCGCAGGGTCTGGCCCTTGGTCAGCCCGACCAGCCCCTGGTCGAGCGGCGCGGCGCCGTGATGGGCGTCCACGTCGTGGTTGACCGGCTCGAAGCAGAAGAAGTCGGCCTGACTACCCGGTGAATAGACCAGATAGCGCGGGCACGGCGGGTCGCTGTCGATATACAACGTCAGGTCGCGCTCGGGCCAGACCAGCCGTGCGTGGCCATTCCAGCCGGTAAACAGATTGTCGATCGGCCCGGCCGGCAACTTGCCGCCGTGACGGAAATCCCATTCGCTCGCCGCGTCGATGGCCCGCCAGCCGGTGGGCAGTTGCGCGGCGTCGACGTCCCACACGCCATCCGCCGGGGCCTCGATAGTCACCCCGACGCTGCGCGGGAACCAGGGATGCACGCCCATGCCGTAGGGTGCGGGCGCCTCGCCCCGATGGGTGATCACCAGTTCCACGGTCAGCGCCGCGCCGTCGAGCCGATAGATCAGCCGCGAGCGGTAGTCGAACGGCGGCTGGTGGCTGGATTCGCGTTCGAGGGTCAGTTGGGTGGCGGTACGGTGGGCGACGCGCCACGCCGCCTGCCAGCCATCGCCGTGGATCGGAAATCGCTCGCCCTGGCGATTGGGTTGCAGCGGATAACGCTCGCCCTGCCATTCGAAGCCGCCGCCGCTGATGCGGTTGGACCACGGCACCAGCGGATACAGCCCCATCTCGTTGGGATCGTCGGTCGCACTGTCGCCGGGGCGGAACAGCGCGATGTCGCCATCCTTGCGCAGCGCCTCGAAGCGCACCACCGAACCGCCCACGGCCGGCGCCACCTCGAGTCGCAGCAAGGTGTTCTCGAGCGTAATCGTCATTGCCTGGCTACTCCGCTGAAATCGATCGCCACAGCATACCGCACCAAGGCCTTGGCGGGGACCGACCGATGGCTACTCAGTCGTGATAGACCGCGCTGCGTGCGCCGTCGACGGTGATACAGGTGCGCTGAAGCGGTTGCCAGCCGACTCCTCGAGCGTCGGCCATGAAGCGATGACGCGCGGCCCGCCCAGACGCACTCGAGGGTATTGATGGCGATCATTGCGCGTCCCTATCGATACCGAACGTGGATGAATTCAATGCGAGTGCCGGGGCACCTCGGCGCCGCGGCAGCCGACCAGGAAGTCGAAGTCGCAGCCCTCGTCGGCCTGCAGCACCCGCTCGATGTAGAGCTGACGATACCCGCCGCTAGCGGCGATGGTCCGCGACGCTGCGGTAGGATCCGTCTCGGCCAGCCGTGCCGCGAGCGCCGTGTCGTCAAGTTCCAGGTGCAACATGCCGGCGTAGGCGTCGAGTTCGATCCAGTCGCCGTTGCGTACCGCCGCCAGCGGCCCGCCGGCGGCGGCCTCGGGGGCGACGTGCAGCACCACGGTGCCGTAGGCGGTGCCGCTCATCCGCGCGTCCGAGATGCGCACCATGTCGGTGACGCCCCGTTCGAGCAGCTTGGCCGGCAGGCCCATGTTGCCGACCTCGGCCATGCCGTGATAGCCGCGCGGCCCGCAGTGCTTCATCACCAGTACGCTGTCGGCGCTGACCTCGAGATCGGGATCGTTGATGCGCGCCTTGTAGTCGTCGAAATCCTCGAACACCACCGCCTGGCCGCGATGGGTCATCAGCTCGGGGGTGGCGGCGGAGGGCTTCAAGACCGCGCCGTTGGGGGCGAGGTTGCCGCGCAGCACGCACATGCCGCCGTCCTCGCGCAACGGGTTGTCGAGCGGGCGGATCACTGCGTCGTTGTACAGCGGGGCGTCCTTGACGTTGTCCCACAGGGTGCGGCCGTTGACGGTCAGGGCATCCTTGTGGGGCAGGCGGTCGGCCTCGCCGAGCCGCCGCAGCACCGCGGGCAGGCCGCCGGCGTAGTAGAACTCTTCCATCAGAAAGCGCCCGGAGGGCTGCAGGTCGACGATGGTCGGCGTGCCGCGACCGATGCGCGTCCAGTCGTCCAGCGTCAGGTCCACGCCGATGCGCCCGGCGATGGCCTTGAGATGAATCACCGCGTTGGTCGAGCCGCCGATCGCGGCATTGGTGCGGATGGCGTTGTCGAACGCCTGCTTGGTCAGCACCTTGGACAGCTTGAGGTCCTCGTCGACCATCTCGACGATGCGGTTGCCGGAGAGATGCGCTAGCACGTAGCGCCGCGAGTCCACCGCCGGGATCGCGGCATTATGCGGCAATGAAACGCCCAGCGACTCGGCCATGCAGGCCATGGTCGAGGCGGTGCCCATGGTGTTGCAGGTGCCGGCGGAGCGCGACATGCCGGCCTCGGCGGCCATGAAGTCGTGGAGCGAGAGCTTGCCCGCCTTCACCTCTTCCGAGAGCCGCCAGACCACGGTACCGGAGCCGATGTCCTTGCCCTCGTGCTTGCCGTTGAGCATCGGCCCGCCGGTGACCACGAGGGTGGGGATGTCGCAGCTCGCCGCGCCCATCAGCAGCGCCGGGGTGGTCTTGTCGCAGCCGACCAGCAGCACCACGGCGTCCATGGGGTTGCCGCGAATCGCCTCCTCGACGTCCATGCTCGCCAGGTTGCGGGTGAACATCGCGGTGGGTCGCAGGTTGGACTCGCCGTTGGAGAACACCGGGAACTCCAGCGGGTAGCCGCCGGCTTCCAGCACGCCCTGCTTGACGTGTTCGGCAAGCTTGCGGAAATGCGCGTTGCAGGGGGTCAGTTCCGACCAGGTGTTGCAGATGCCGATGATCGGCTTGCCCTGAAACTCATGATCGGGGATGCCCTGGTTCTTCATCCAGCTGCGGTACATGAAGCCGTTCTTGTCGGCGCTGCCGAACCAGGCGGCCGAGCGTAGCGGTTTCTCTTGAGTGCGTAGCGGGCGTTTCACATTGGTCATGAATCAGTTCCTTACGTCTTAGCTCGGCGGGTCTGCTTCCAGCGGTCGAAGAGTACCGCCAACAGCAGGATCGCCCCGCGCACCAGGTACTGGTAGAAGGTCGGTACGTTGAGCAGGCCCATGGCATTCTGCACGCTGCCCATGATCAGCACGCCGACCAGCACGCCGGTGATCGACGCCACCCCACCGGACAGCGACACGCCGCCCAGCACGCAGGCCGAGATCACCGCGAGTTCCAGACCCAGCGAGGTATTGGGATCGCCCAGGCCCATGCGCGAGGTGAGCAACACCCCGGCGATGCCGGCGACCACGCCCTGCAGCGCGAACACGGTGATCTTGAGTCGGCGCACGTTGACCCCGGCCAGGCTCGCCGCCTCGGCGTTGCCGCCGGTGGCCAGCACGTTGCGGCCGAAGGCGGTCAGGTTGAGCAGCACGCCGAAGATCACGAAGCACACGATCATCGTCCATACCGGCAGGGTCAGGCCCAGGAACGAGGCGCTGCCCAGGTCGAAGAACCCCGGCACGCTGATCATCACCGCGTCGCCGCCGGAGGTGATGTAGGCCAGCCCGCGCACGAACTCCATCGCCGCCAGGGTGGCGATCAGCGAGTTGATGCCGAAGCGCGCCACCACGAAGCCGTTGAAGGCGCCCACCGCGCCGCCGGCGGCCACCCCGCCGAGCACGCCGATGACCACGCTGCCCGAGGTCGAGGTGATCACCGCGGCGACGACCCCGGCGAAGGCGACGATCGAGGCCACCGACAGGTCGACCTCGCCCAGCGCCAGCACCATCATCATGGTCGTGGCGATGGTGCCGATCAGCGTCACCGAGAGCAGCAGGCCGACGATGTTGCGTCCGGTCAGAAAGTCCGGCACCAGCACCGACAGGCCGATGAACAGCAGGATGAAGATGGCGATCAGCCCGGAGGTATCGAGCAGCGTGCGCAGGACCTTGGGCAGGCCGCGCCGTCCCTCGGGCTGCGCCGCCGTTGAAGAGACGACTTTTTCACTGGACATGGGTCATTCCTCTCTGAAAGCTTCGACGCTCGTCAGGCCGGCAGCGCCAGGCCCAGCAGGCGTTCGGGGGTGGCCTCGTCGCGGTCGACGATGTCGATCAGCGCACCGTCGCGCATCACGCCGATGCGGTCGCAGATCGAGCTGACCTCGGCCAGGTCGCTGGAGATCACCACCACGCTCTTGCCCTGCTCGGCGAGGTCGTAGAGCAGCGAATAGATGTCGCGGCGCGCGCCGACGTCGATGCCGCGGGTCGGCTCGTCCATCACGAACAGCTCGATCTCCTCGGCCAGCCAGCGGGCCACGATCACCTTCTGCTGGTTGCCCCCCGACAGGTTGTTGATCGGGGTCCTGGGCCCCGGGGTCTTGATGCTCAACTGGCGGATATAATCGTTGGCGTTGTCGGTCTCGCGGCGGGCATGGCGGAACACCCCCCAGCGCTTGAAGAAGCGCCGGCAACTGATGTTGAGGTTGTCGGCGACACTCGCCACCGGAAAGATGCCCTGCGACTTGCGATCCTCGGGACACATGGCGATGCCGGCGCGGATCGCCTCGCGGGGGCTGGCGAAGCGGCGCGTGTCGCCGGCGAAGCGCACCGCGCCCTCGCTGGCCTTCTCGACGCCGCAGACCAGCCGCATCAGCTCGCTGCGCCCGGCGCCGACCAGCCCGAACAGTCCCAGCACTTCGCCACGCTTGACCTCGAAGCTGACCGGCTCGCGCACGCCGTGGCCCTTGAGACCCTCGAGGCGCATCAGCGTCTCGCCGTGCTGGCGTGGACGGTAGCCGTACACGTCGGCGATCTCGCGCCCGACCATCTCGCTGACCAGGGTGTCGTGGTCGAGCCCGGCGAGCGAGTCGTGGGTGGCGATGTGCCGGCCGTCGCGGAACACCGTCAGCGCATCGCACATCTCGAAGACTTCCTCCATGCGATGGGTGACGTAGAGCACCACCCGGCCTTCGTCACGCAGCCGCGCAACGATGCGCTTCAAGTGGCGGATCTCCTGCACGGACAGGCTGCTGGTGGGCTCGTCGAAGGCGATGATCCGGGTGTCGCGCAGCAACGCCCTGCCGATCTCGATCATCTGCTGCTGGCCAATCGACAGATCGCGAACTTTGGTGGCGGGGTGAATGTTCGCCTCGCCGAGATCCTCGAGCACCTTGAGCGCACGCTCGCGCAGTCGGCGGCGGTCGATGAAGCCGTGGCGCTCGGGTAACTGACCGAGCAGCAGGTTCTCGGCCACCGACAGGTTCGGCGACAGCGTCAATTCCTGATAGATGATCGCGATGCCCTGATTGAGCGCCTCGCGGGCATTGCTGAAGACGTGGCGCTCGCCGTTGATCCACAACGCCCCGGCGGTGACCTTGTTGACCCCGCTGAGCACCTTGAGCAGGGTCGACTTGCCAGCGCCGTTCTCGCCCATCAGGGCATGCACTTCGCCAGCGCGAACGTTGAAGCTGACGTCATCGAGCGCGCGCACGCCGGGAAACTCGACGGTAATGCCGTCGACGCGAAGATAGGGTTCGGACATGGATCTAGACTCCGCAGGGATGGACAGGGCCCACGACACGCCTCGCCATGGGCCGGACGACTCAGAGATTCAAGTCCTTGCGGACCTGCTCCCAGTTGTCGCGAGTCATCAGCGTACCGGTGGTCTCGGTATTGGCCGGCGGCTTCTCACCTTCGGTGATCCAAGTGTAGAGATTGTCGGCGCTCTGGCGGCCGTGCATGGTCGAACTCACCGCCACGGTGCCATAGAAACCGGTGGGCTTCTCGCGAGAGAACTCGGCGAAGGCCGCCCCCGAGCCGTTGATGCCGACCCCGATCACCTGGTCGGGACTCAGCCCATACTGTTCGCTGGCGCGCACGCCGCCCAGCACGCTTTCTTCGTTGAGGGCATAGATCACCCAACGCTCGAAATCGCCTCGTTTGGCAAACACCGGCGAAGCAGCTGCAAAGGCACTGCTGGTGTCGGTGTTCTGTTGCGGTGCATCGAAAATGTTGGCTTTCTTGAAGCCGGACTCCAACAGCGCGTCGGTGGCACCATCGGTGCGCGCCTTGGCGGTGGGCAGCTCATAATTGGTGATGCGCAGTGCGGCCACGTTCTCGGGATCCCAGCCGCGACGTTCCATTTCTGCGGCGATGGCATCGCCCACCTGCTGACCGATCTTGTAACCCGACATGCCCAGGTGCGGCACACCCTCCATCGGCTCGCCGTCGGCGCCCACGAAACGGTCGTCGACGGTGACCACTTTCATGCCGTACTGCTTGGCACGGTTCATGATCGCCGGCCCCAGGCGCACGTCGGGCGGGCAGATGACGAAGCCCTGAGCGCCCTGGGAGTTCAAGTTGTCGATAGCGCTGAGCACTTGCTGGCCATCCTCGCCGGCCAGACTCACCACTTCGAAGCCCTTTTCCTCGCCGAG